>NZ_JAHRID010000003.1 GCF_019100565.1 Arsukibacterium indicum
GGTTTAACACCAAATGAGTCAGAGAAAAGATACTGGCTTTACTATAAAACCGTGGCCAATTTTACTTGACCACTACAGAGCGCATACTGATTTGGTACTCATGTTTAATTTTTTTATTCATTTACTATCACTAAGATAATGAGTCTGCGAAAGAAAAGAGCAATCCTCGATCGCTAAATAAGAGACGCGAAGCATATCACTGATTATTAAATTAAAGCTTAACTTAAGTGTACTCTTTAGAGACTACATACATTAGATAATGATAAGACATAGATTCTATTCTGCACTTTAATGTGCATTAAAGTGCAGATTTTTAGCTGGATCTGCGACAAAGTGCATACCTTGTCACTAACATAGTTAATTTCGATACTACTGTCACTACTTTAGCTAAACTTTACACTTCTGCAACACAGATAAGCTCTGAGCGCTGCTGAACAGCAGATAGTGACTAAAGTAAGTTCAAGCACATAGCAGTGTATTTTCAGGAGGGAATTTCAGGGTATCTCAGGAGAACAGGTGCCCAGCTCAGCTGAGCAAACAATCTCAAAGGTTGTACAAAATAACACTAAAGTTTTTTCATTAAGTTTTATTGTTATGCTCTTGTGGTGGCTTTCGCCACCACTTTATTAGTTTTCAAGTTCCACCATATCTTTCGCTGCAATGTCACCAGACACTAGCTTTACAGTTGCGAAATGATCATTCACAATTTTAGTAATTTGTACCGTTCCTACCTTTTCGATAGTGTAGGGATCTTCACCTTCACTCAATACTATTCTTTCATGAAATCTAATAACACTGTATTTTTGCCCAACCTCTGCGCCATGCTTAGCACCAATACAGATTAGAGTTCGATTATCAGAACTTTCTACTACCTGACCTCTCATCATGTATTTATGATAAAAAGTGGTATTGGAACAACCCACTAAATATAAACCGAATGTAAGCAATAAAAGAGCTTTTATATAGGGTGTTTTCATCACTGTTACCTCATTTGACTAACTAATTATCTATACACTTTTTTATGAATTCATTTGTTTTTCCGGCCAGCCCCCGAAGGTGCTTGATGACAACTCCAAGGCTTATGAACAGAGTTATCTTTGATGTTCTGATCAACAAATTTATAGTAACTTTCTTTAGTATGTGTCCACCAATCATCATGAACATCTGCGCCATACTTACGGATTACCTCCTCAATCCCATCAAGGCTTACGTTTACGGCATCATAGGCAAGGTGTATTTCACCTTCTTTGATGTTGTAACTAACTTCATCTATACCAAAAAGCTGATCTATTTCTTTTACTAACTCGTCACAGCTTTCTTCTGTGACATTGCTAAGCTTTAGATTTCGAACAACTAAATTTTGCTCTCTAACGCCAACTCTATGATCTAAATCGCTCATAATTTTTCTCCTAATGTTTGTGTGAATGCTGTTGATTGCTATCTTTCATTTCTTCCATTTTGCGGTTCATCTGCGGCAATAAGTGCCAGTGCAGCCCAGCCTGTAGGTGTTGACCAAAAATTAGGGTGTTGATTTTTCATATTGCCCTCCTAAACGACTTTTAAGACACCGCGATACATTTGCATCTGACAGTGAAACTCATGCTCTCCCGGTGATAAGTTCAATAGGGTAATTTGAGTAATTTCATTTAATTTAAGCTGTTCGCTTATATCCAATGAAGGAATAAGCATTGTTTCAGCGCAGGGTGATTGATCTTTGCGCATAAACTTCAGAGTGACAGGTTGACTAGCAGACACTTGGATTGAGGATGGTGAATACACGCCATCCCTCACTTCAATGAGTACTTCATTACCTTGAACAATTGTTTTATTGGGTTTGTATAGCCAAAACCACCAAACAATCAGTGCGATTAACACTAAGCCTAATAAGTTAATTAACATCATCGTGTTTCTCCTTAATTCTCTTTTGCTTTAAACAAGCGAAGTCGATTTGCATTTGACACTACAGTCAATGACGAAAACGCCATTGCAGCACCTGCAATTACAGGGCTAAGCAGAATGCCAAAGAAGGGATATAGAACCCCCGCAGCAAAAGGAATCCCGGCTACGTTATAGACAAACGCGCCAAACAAGTTTTGTTTTATATTTCGTAAAGTAGCTTTGCTTACCGCTATGGCATCAGCTAGGCCATGAAGTGAACCACGCATTAGGGTAATGTCAGCACTTTCGATAGCTACATCAGTCCCTGTGCCTATGGCGAAGCCAACATCGGCTAACGCTAGCGCAGGAGCATCGTTGATGCCATCTCCTGTCATACCAACAATTTCGCCGCCTTCTTGTAGCTCTTTCACCTTGTTGGCTTTATCTTCTGGCAGCACTTCAGCAAGAAACTCACTAATACCCGCTTTTTTGGCAACAGCAGCAGCGGTTTCCTTGTTATCACCCGTTAACATGATGACGCGTATACCATTAGCCTGAAGTCGTTTGATAGCAGAGATTGAGTCTGACTTGATAGGATCTGCAACAGCAATGATTGCTGCAAGTTCACCATCTACAGCAAAGTACATAGGTGTTTTGGCTTCTTTGGCTAAAGACTGCGCTTGTTCAACAAAGCCTGTGAGGTCTATGCCTTTTAACTTCATTAGTTTATCGTTTCCGAAAAGCAGGGCTTTATTGTTGCAGTTTGCTTCTACACCAAAACCCGTAATGGCGTTAAACGCTTCAATTTTTAGTAACTCAATATCCTTATCTAACGCACTTTCAACAATCGCTTGCGCTAAAGGGTGCTCTGAGCCGCTCTCTAAACTTGCAGCAAGCTGTAGTACGTCTTTTTCGTCCGTAGCTTTTGCTAAAACAATATCGGTTACCTTAGGTGCCCCTTCAGTAATAGTGCCCGTTTTATCTAAAATCATGGCAGTGATTTTAGAGGCGGTTTGCAGTGCCTCACCGTTGCGAATAAGCACTCCGGCTTCTGCTGCTTTTCCTACTCCCACCATGACAGACATGGGTGTTGCCAAGCCCAAAGCACATGGGCAGGCAATAATGAGTATAGTAGTTGCTGATACGATGGCAAAAGCAATTGCTGGCTCAGGTCCAAAGTTAAGCCATGCTAGCGCACTTAACACAGAGATGATCATGACAACAGGAACGAAAAAAGCTGAAATAACATCAGCCAAGCGGCCAATCGGCGGTTTAGAATTTTGTGCTCGTTTCACCATATTGATGATTTGCGCAAGCGCCGTGTCTTTTCCAACACGTGTGGCTTTAAACATAATCATGCCTGATTTGTTCAAAGTACCAGCGACAACCTCATCTTCTTCGGCTTTTTCAACAGGCATAGGCTCGCCTGTCAGCATGGACTCATCAATAGAGGTGTGCCCTTCCAATACCACACCATCGACGGGAATTTTTTCACCCGGTTTTACCTTCACAATATCGTTAAATAAAACCTGCTCAATACCTATCTGAACTTCTTTGTTGTCACGAACTACGGTTGCCGTTTTGGCCTGCAAGCCGATAAGACGCTTAATGGCCTCAGAGGTTTTACCTCTGGCTTTTATTTCTAATGCCAGACCTAAATCAATTAAGCCAATGATCATGGCGGTAGCTTCAAAATAAACATGCCGTGCCATTAATGGAACGGCGTCAGGTGCAAACACGACAACCATCGAATACACCCAAGCTGTACCTGTTCCTAAAGCTATTAAAGTGTCCATATTAGCGGAGTGGTTTTTAAAGCTTTTCCAAGCGCCAACATAAAAATGCTTACCTGAAAAATACATAACACCAAAAGTTAAAATGCCTACAACCAGCCAAGACATGCGCTCAAGGTTTGTTTCAACCGTCATTTCTCCAATCACAATGCTGTAGATCATCAAAGGAACGCCGAGTGAAAGGGCAATAAACGTATCGCGCATTAGCTTTTTGTAATATGCAAAATCCGCCGCCTCTTTCTCATCAAGCGCATCTGTTGCTGAGCTATCATCAATTGGCTTCGCGTTATACCCCGCTGACTCAACAGCTTTGATCAATTCTTTTGTTTTAGCTGTCCCATAAACTGTTACTGTCCTATCAGCAAAATTCATTTCCGCACTGACGACTCCAAGAGTTGCCTTCAACGCCCCTTCAATTTTGCCTACACAGCTAGCACACCCAGCACCTTCAATGATAAGCTGTTGGTTATGTGATACTTTCTCCAACGTATTCTTCTTACTTTTACACGAAGAGGATTGAGCTTTTGCCTGACAGCAACAGCCTGATTCAGTTTTTATATTTGTGTTAGTAGCCACCCTTTTTCCTCCTATGCTTTTTTAATTTGCTCAAAGTTTTCGATGAGATGACAAACCATGTTTGCAGTCGGTGCTTTGTCTTCCATTTCTTCCCATCGAGAAAGCGCAGAAGACATTTTTCCTCGAAGTGCCAACATTGCTTGAAACTGCTTTTCTGTTTCTTCAAGCCGCTCTTTGATCAGGCTTCTGACTAATGGGCACGCACTTTTACCATCTTCAGATTCATTAATAATTTCCTTGATATCTGCAACGGAAAAACCAAGGTTTCTAGCACTTAAAATGAATTTAAGTCTCGATACTTCTTTATTCGAGTATGACTTGTAGCCGTTCACTGACTTAGCAGGTTTTAACAATCCTAATCTGGTGTAATAGCGCACCGAATCAGCAGTCGTTCCAAGGCTTTTTGCCAGCTCCGCAACTTTCATATTCACTCCTCAGTTTTTTAACTAAGTTTGTACTCTCATCTTCAGCTTAGACCTGTGTCTAAGACACAGGTCAAGTACTAATTCTAGTGAATAAGCTAAAAACTAATTTTTTGGTAAAAGAGAAATCTCGGTCAAAATCGACAGCATTAAGTACTGTAAATGGCAATAGTTTGAGAATTTTCATAGTGCCTTCAAAATATCGTACTAATCGTTCAAAACAATTGATTATTTAAATCAATGAATAAGTCATTCTATTTTTGATGGGAGTGGCGAAAAAAAGACGCACTGATCCTGTGATTAGCCAATAATTGGTGGACGATAAAGTAAGAGATGGATACCAGATTTTGGTAGAGGTGTACGCTGTAGAAATAGCTCAGAGTAAATATTGCAAATACCTTCCTCTTGCGCTTGCATAAGATAGGCATTTAAATGAAAGCTTGAACAAAATCCCCCCTCACAACAAACACAATCACTAGCTTTGCATTTTTCACAGACTTCATCACCATGACGGTGTTTAGAATCTTGCGAGTTTACAGTGTGATAGTGACTATTGTCATTTATTGATTGATGGTGAATATTTTTGCTTCGTTGCATAATATGCGTGTCGGAAGACCCATTTTGATGTTCTTCACAATTCATTGGCTTAGCTGTAGCAAAACTTTGCTGCGTAAGCAACACAGTTATTATTACTATTTTAAACCACCTGAAAAGTCCAAACATTATCATTCCTTCTTTAGCACCTACAATATTAGCCACTTTATAAAAATAATTTTATGATCTTGATCAACCTTTGAACTAAAACCTCAGGGCAAGATCACGAACATTTAGGACGCACTTTAGCATAACTGATTGACCCCGATCTTCAGCTGTGATCAGATACTGGCTTTTACGCGGAGCCAGTTTATGAACATCGATATTTTTGCGGAGCACTTTTCAGAATTAGAAGACCCAAGGCAAGCCGCTAAGGTCGTTTACCCCTTGTTTGACGTAGTGTTTTTAACGCTTTGCGCAGTCATTGCTGGCTGTGAGGGCTGGGAAGATATTGAAGATTTCGGTGAAAACCGCTTTGACTGGCTGCAAGAACATGGCTTTTTTAAACTGGGTTTGCCGGTACACGACGCCATCGCGCGGGTGATGTCACTGCTGGACAGCGAAGCCTTGCAGCGCTGCTTTGCCAGTTGGATGCAGGCTTGTACAGAGCTTACCGATGGTCAGGTGGTCGCAATCGACGGCAAAACGCTTCGCGGCTCCTACAACCGGGAAGACCGCTGCTCTTCTATTCATATGGTTAGCGCCTTTGCCAGCGCCAATGGTGTGGTAATGGGCCAGGTTAAAACGGACGAGAAGAGCAACGAAATTACGGCGATACCTCAGCTACTTAACTTGCTGGAGCTTAAAGGATGCCAGACAGAGGAGTCCCACATAATAGCCAATATATCAGCGTCTATCGCCCCCTGAATTCCCTCTTCTGCCATTGCACCAGTACTGGCAAAGAACCAAGTAATATTAGCGATCAAAGCCATAACTATATAAGTTCTTGTCCACGTTAAATTCGCTATTACAGCATTAGTATGAGATTCATTATTCTCAAATATTTGCCTGAAAAATGTATAACCAGCAATACAGGCAAAGCCGACGTAAAATACAATTTTTGACAGTACAATGACTGTATTCCAGATATACATTTCCATATCAATCACACAGCCTTATTAATGAACCATAAAGCCGAAGCTATGTTTCATTTTATGACCATCGTTACCTAAGAAGGTTACATCCACAGCATAGTTTGCAGGAGCTAATTTAGGTAGTTTCCATGTAAATTTGCTAGTAGCGACTTTAGAAGGCTCGAATCCAAATTTAAATTCTTCGCCTTGTTTATTGGCCAATGAAACTTTTACAACCCGTACCTCTTTGGTGAACACCAAAGTTAACTCTTCTGGAGGATTCATTAGCATTGCATTATCAGCAGGCACACTTTTTTCAAGATGCACATGCGCAAATACCGCACTACTAAAAACGACACTGATTACGGTTAAAAATTTAATTAGTTTTTTCATATTTACCTCTATTTTAGTTTGTTGAAATTGCTATTTATGGTTTCTTAACTTCGCTAAGCATTACTTTTTAGCTCCGCCTTAGAAAGCTCCTTGTTAAAGGCATTTACTTCAGGCTTTTTAATGATTGAGTAAATTGCAGGGAGTACAATAAGCGTGAGCAGCACAGCGCTTGTCATTCCGCCTACCATAGGAGCAGCAATGCGGCTCATGATCTCAGATCCTGTTCCTGTACCATATAAAATGGGCATCAAGCCGATAATGATTGTTGCAACTGTCATCATTACTGGACGAACTCGTAAGCCTGCACCGTGCAATAATGCATCTTGATATGCATCATCTGAGATGAGTTCTGCTCGCTCCACCGCTTTTTCCTTAAGCTCAGCAAGTGCTTGATTGAGATAGACCAACATTATCACACCAATCTCAACCGCTACCCCAGCTAGAGCAATAAAGCCCACGCCAACAGCCACAGAGAAGTTAAACCCTTCCAGATACATCAACCATAAGCCACCAATCATCGCCATCGGCAAGGTAACGATAATGATAGCCACCTCACTAAACGCTCTGAAGTTTAAGTAAAGTAGAATAACAATAATGGCGAGTGTTAAAGGCAATACATAGGTGAGCTTTTCTTTCGCTCTTTCCATATATTCGTATTGCCCAGCCCAAGTAATTGAATAACCTGCTGGTAGTTTTAGTTTATTAGCCAAGTGTATTTTTGCACTTTCAACATAAGTACCTACGTCAACACCGTCTATATCGATAAACGTCCAGCCATTTAAACGAGCATTTTCACTCTTAATTCCCGGCGGACCGTTCTCAACTCGAATATCTGCGACATCACCTAGTGCAATGCGTTGACCACTTGGTGTTACAACAGGTAATCGTGATAGCTGCTCAGGAGAGTCTCGATAGTCTTGCGGATAGCGTAAGTTAACAGGGTAACGCTCTTGACCTTCTACCGTTTGGGTAACGTTCATACCACCAATAGCTGTAGAAACCACTTGTTGAACATCTTCGATGTTTAACCCAAAGCGACTTGCCTTATCGCGTGAAATATCAACCTTGATATATCGTCCACCTGCAACTCGCTCTGAGTAAACTGATGCTGTGCCTGTAACTTCGGGTAAAATTTGCTCTATTTGTTGGCCGATTTCCTGAATCACATCAAGCTCTGGTCCGGCGACTTTAATACCCACAGGCGTTTTTATGCCTGTTGCTAACATGTCGATTCGGGTCTTGATTGGCATAACCCAAGCATTCGTTAAGCCCGGAAACTTAACCAATTTATCAAACTCAGCTTTTAACGATTCAGTAGTCACACCCTCTCGCCACTGCTCTTGTGGCTTCAATTGAATAAAGGTTTCAATCATGGTTAAAGGTGCAGGATCGGTTGCAGTTTCAGCTCTTCCTACTTTACCAAATACAGTTTCAACTTCTGGCACAGTGCGAATAAGCTTGTCTGTTTGCTGCAATAACTCCCTTGCTTTACCAATTGAAATACCGGGATAGGTAGTAGGCATATACATGAGATCGCCTTCATCCAATGGCGGAATGAATTCACTACCAATTTTATCGACAGGCCAAAAGCCAACGATAGTCACTAATATTGCTGCTACTATTGTCGATTTTGGAAACTTCATGACTTGCTTTAAAACAGGCATGTAGATAGCAATCAATAATCGGTTTAACGGGTTTTTCTTTTCAGAAACAACTTTGCCTCGAATAAAGTAGCCCATCAAAACAGGCACCAATGTGATCGCCAAACCTGCTGATGCCGCCATTGCATAGGTTTTTGTATAGGCGAGCGGAGAGAACATTCTTCCTTCTTGCGCTTCCAAGATAAATACAGGTAAGAATGAGACTGTAATGATCAGTAAGCTAAAAAATAGTGCAGGGCCTACTTCACTCGCAGCCTTAGCAACAATTTGCCAGCGATTTTCATCTGTTAGTGGTGTTTTCTCCATATGCTTGTGCATATTTTCAATCATCACTATTGCACCATCAGTCATCGCACCAATCGCAATAGCGATACCGCCTAAAGACATAATGTTGGCATTGATGCCTTGCATATACATGATAATGAACGACACCAAGATACCTAATGGCAGAGTAACAACTGCCACAATAGATGAGCGAAGATGAAATAGGAAAGCCACACAGACAATAGCAACGACTGCAAGCTCCTCTAGCAACTTGCTCCAAAGATTATCAACAGCACGATCTATTAACTTCGATCTGTCATAGACAGGAACAATCTCCACCCCCTTTGGTAGAGAAGATTTAAGCGATTCAAGTTTTTCTTTTACCCCGTTTATGGTTTGTTGGGCATTTTCACCAAAGCGCATAACGACAACACCACCAACAACTTCGCCTTCACCATTAAGCTCTGCGATACCACGGCGCATTTGAGGCCCTAAATTTACGGTAGCAACATCACCAATACGCAATGGCGTGCCTTGCTCGTTAATACCAAGTGGAATTTTCTCTATGTCTCCAACTGATTGAATATATCCCGTAGCAGTAACCATATATTCAGCTTCCGCCATTTCCACAACGGATGCGCCAGTTTCTTTATTGCCTCGTTTAAGTGCCATTTGGATATGACTTAACGGCACGTTATAAGCTCTGAGCTTGTCGGGATCGACTTGTACCTGATATTGCTTAACCATACCGCCAACGGCGGAAACCTCAGACACGCCCGGAACAGTTTGTAGTTCATACTTTAAAAACCAGTCTTGAATACTTCTTAATTGGCTTAGATCATGGTTTCCTGACTTATCTGTTAAAGCGTAGATGTATACCCAACCCACACCTGTCGCATCAGGTCCTAATTGTGGTTTTGCCGAATCAGGCAGGCTTGATGCTACTTGGCTTAAGTATTCAAGTACTCTGCTTCTAGCCCAATACAAATCAGTATCATCATCAAAAATAATGTAGACGTAGGAATCACCAAAGAATGAGTAACCACGAACAGTTTGCGCCCCCGGCACTGACAACATGGCTGTAGTAAGAGGAAATGTCACTTGATCCTGCACTACTTGTGGTGCCTGTCCCGGATAGCTCGTCTTAATTATCACCTGCACATCAGAAAGATCGGGGAGTGCATCTACTGGCGTTTTTTGTAATGAATACAAACCACCAAACGCGATAATTAAGGTAATCAACAAAACAAAGAAACGATTGCCGATAGACCATCTAATAATTGATTCAATCATTATTTTTCTCCCACTTAATGATTAGAATGATCAACAGCAGCTTTATTTTCCTTGCCGTGTTGTTCATCTGATTCAAGAGAGATTTCAGTGATAACTAAGTCATCTCTAACCTCAAAAGTGAAAGTGACATTATCACCAACATTGAAATCAACTATTTCTATATTGTCCGCGACGATAAAATCCATCGTCGCAGCAGGTCTATCCCACTTCTCTATTGGGCCTCGGCTAATATTTAGAATCCGTGTATCAATATCAATCGCATTAATTAAACCTGATACTGTTGCTGATGATGCTTCAGGCTCACTCATGATATGAATTCCAGTAACTTCATATCCACCGTCTTCGGTTTTGCTCACTTCAAAGTGCAAAGATTGACCAGACTTCAGTGAATCAATATCTACCTTTTCACCTACATCGAAGTCCATTGTCATTTCAGGCCAATCCCAAGCCTCAGCAGGACCATGAGTAATATTAACCATACGATGTCCCGCCATGACGCTGTTGATTTCGCCTTCCATCCAAACAGAGTTAGGCACTTCATCATGAGTCATTCGTTTAAAGTCAGAGCTTTTACTTGATTCAGAATCAATCAAGAATTGGGCAGATGTCACCACAACGTCATCTTCATTTAAGCCGTCTAATATTTCGATGCTGTCGATATCAACCCGGCCAATAGTCACTTCAATAGATTTAAATTGCCCATCACCCAAGGCAAGTACAACTCTGTCTTGTTTCCCAGTGCGAATGACGGCTTCTTTAGGTACGAGTATCGTGCTATCAGCTTGATTAGCGTGAATAGATACTTGGGCAAACATGTTTGGTTTTAATTGATAGTCTGGGTTATCAAATTTCAGTCGCACTCGGAGTGTGCGTGTTTTACTGTTCAATGTTGGATAAACATAATCAACGACACCAGCCCAGTCCTCACCTGGTAAATAATCCAGTGTCATTGATACAGGAAGTCCTTTTTTAATTAAGGCTGCGTCACGTTCAAACACTTCTGCTTCAACCCAAACTTGATCTAGCTGGCCAATGCTTAATAAGGTGTTTCCCGGCTTTACATAAAAACCTTCTCTAACCTTCAAACCATCGACAACACCTGCTTGTGGTGAATAAAAGGTAATTGTTTGCTGAACCTTTCTTGTCTTTTCTAACTTTTGAATGAAATCTGAAGAAAGCTGTAACGCTTTAAGGCGATCTTTGGCTGCTGAAATTAAGGAACTATTATCGCGCTTTAACGCTATTAACAGTTCTTCTTGCGCGTTAACTAACTGAGGAGAATATAGTGTATAAAGAGGCTGCCCTTTCTCTACAGGGTTACCTGCTGCTTTGATGTAAAGTTTTTCAATCCAGCCATCAACCCGTGGGTGGATATGAATTAGCTTATCTTCGTCATATTGAACGTAACCTACCGTTGAGATTTCAGTATGCATATTTTTCAGTTCAACAGGTGCAGTGCGAACCCCAAGGTTATTCACTACATGAGGCGCAATTTTTACTGCTCCGGGGCCAAAGTCATCACCAGATGATCCTTCCTCATACACAGGAATTAAATCCATCCCCATAGGCGACTTACCGGGCTTGTCCCGGCGGTAATTAGAATCCATCGGTGCAACCCAATACAGAGGCTTTTTCTCTGCTGATGTAGCTTCCTCAGTATCACTGTTTGAGCCTGCACCTTGATATAAGCTCAATGCTCCTGCACCTAGTGCTGCCCCAATAATGACGGCAATAATTGTTTTCGTATTCGTTGACATTATTTTTCTCCAAATTGCTTATTGGATAAGTGCTGATTAGTTTTGTGCGAAGTGTGCAATGGCTTATGTTCAGCATTTGATTTAGATTGAGAATGCGCAAAGAAATAGTTGATGCGAGCAACTGTTTTAAGTGCGTCAACATCAATTCTTAAGGCTGATATTCTGGCATTTAATTCTGCGATTCTTGCTCGAACAACTTCGGCAAAATCGCCATCATCATTGGTGTAAGCCGTCAAAGACGCTTCCGCTTGGTCATGAGTTTGTTTAAGGAGTTGTTCTTGATAGATAGATTGTCTATCAGATAAACGCTTAAGCTGTCTAAGTTCCTTTTCCACCGCACTGATCATTTGCTTTGTCAGCAATAGTTTCTCGGTTTTAACAGCCTCTGAATCTGCAATAGAAGCTGCAACTTGCTTATCTTGTCTGTTCTCGGTAAACAACGGTAAATCAAACGTTACCCCAACAGAAAATAAATCAGCTCGGCTATCACCAGAAGGCATATTGTCACGATAGGCATAGCTCGCATTAACACCCCATTGCGGCTTATATTGCTGTTTAGCTAATTCAACACCTTTTTCTGAAGATTTGCGTTTTACATCAATTGCAAGTATGGCTGGATGATTAGCAAGAGCCTGAGCCAATAGATTTCTTGAGTAATTAGATGCTTTTAGGACTGTTGGATTATTCAATTGAATCGAAGGCAATTCTTTTGAGACGCTAAACTCTAGTGGTTGCGCGTCAAAGTTGAATGATTCATTCAATCGGTCAGCATCGTAAATATGAAGCCACTCATTAAGGCGAGCGATTGTCGTTTCTAGTTTCTGCTTTTCCGAAGTTAATCTGTCATCTAACTGCACTATTTCCAATTGAGCACGAATAACATCTTGCTGTCTAGTTTTACCAACAACGTTTGAATAGCTAGCTTTAGCCACTTCCGCCATCTGCTCAAAGAGAGACCAATCATCTTCAATCAATTTAATAGTTTTCTGGGCTAAGTAAGCATCTAACCAAAGTTGTGACACTTGGCTTTTCAACTTAGCTTTACGATCCTCTCGTAGCAGTGGAAATTTCGTGGACTCAATTTGTAACTGGTCTTTCTTGATCTCTAGACTGTCGCCTCTCGGAAACATTTGAGAGACGCCAACCGTTAGCTGAGTCATTCCTTCCTGATCTAAATCCCAAGTATCTGTTGGTAAATTCATTATCCCTAGCGATACTTTCGGATCAGGCAAAGTACCTGAAGCAATACTTCTATTTTCAACTGCACTTTGTTTCAATCGGCTACCATGAAGCCAAGGATCATTTTGCTGAGCTAAGGTGATAGCTTGTTCAAGCGACACTACTTTCTCAGCTTGAGCTGAGAATACAGATAAGCCGAGTATTAGTGCAGTTGAAAGTGAAGTAAGGTTTGAAGCGTTCAATTTCATTAGAATTGCTCCTCGTATGTCTTAACTTTTGCATAGACTTTACTCGTTCCATCTTTAAATAAAATTAATACGTTATATGACATAAAGCGGTCATCGACTTCCATACCGGGAGAGCCAACTGGCATTGCTGGAACTGAAAGCCCAATCGCATTGGGATGTTCTTCTGATAAGAACTGCTGAATAAATTTAGCAGGTATATGACCTTCAAAGGCAAATCCATTTCTACTCACTGCCGTGTGGCATGAACGGTAATTAGGTTTGATACCATACTTAGTTTTGATGTTGTCGATGTTTTGGAAATCTTTGGAATGCGCAACGATCCCTTTGTCTTCAATATGAGTTATCCATTTTTTACAACACCCACAAGTTGGGGTTTTATAAACGATTAACTCCAAAGGTGTTACGTCGTTATTGTGTGCATGCTTATGTTCATTGGCGTTTGCAAACGCAGGTAAAAGCAGCATTACAACTGCTATTTTTAAATACTTATTGATCATTTTTGCCCCCAGACATCGCTGGAAAATAGCTATAGCGCTACGACGCTATATTGACTAACAGAAAAATTAATTAAATGTGCGCGAAATTTAGACGCACTGATCCTGTATTAGGCAAAAATTGGTGGACGATAAAGGGAAGTGGAAATTGAATGAGGTTGTTTAGATTGCAGAGCAGCTACAGATTCACGCAATATTTGAATATCTGTCGAGTCAACACTGGAATTTAGGACTGTCGTAGATGAGCAAGCATTTGCAGGACAAATACATTCAACGTCACAACAATCTTCTGATTGACCATTACTGCTTTTATTCATATCACCATGATCCATGTTCATGTGTGATTCGTGACAACCTGATGACATTTCGTAAGGCATAGCAGAATACGCAAATGCTTGCCCTACAAAGGCAAATAGCATAAGCGTTATTACTAAGACTTTTGAAAATGCTTTAGACATAAAATTCTCATAAAACAATACACCTCCTATGCTAATACAAATTTTCGAATAAGTAAATTGATGTCATGTAAACATTTATGAATATTTGCTGAGGGATCCCCTCGAATTTGACCATAGTATCAGCTCTTTTCCAGTTTGATGACACCCCAGTCAAACTCTGCGGCCCAGAGCATGACTTGCCGTCTTGCCGCTTGTATCTCTTCTTCAGTTAAGCCCAGCTGGGCGGCCTTTGATAATCGCATTCCCAGGTAGTTAAATGAGAGTACTCGCCGATGTTTGATGCTGTTAGCCTGAAACTGCAAGTGCTTCCCGGCCAGCTCTGCCGCCAGCCCTATCATGTAATGCAACCAATTTGCCAGTGCCGCCAATAGCAACAGCACTTCCAATCGTTCGCGTTTATAAGTACGGTGGGCTTCGCTACCTAAGCCATAGGTCTGGCTTTTCTGGTCGCGGAAGCTCTCTTCTATTTGCATGCGTTTGCCGTAGCATTTGGCAATCTTCGTCGCGTAATCGAAGCAATTGGGCAAGGATGAGACCAACAACCACGGCTCTTTATATTGCTTGTGTTTGTCGGATTTTCGCAGCTTCCAACCGGTGCCCACCAGCACGGCGTGAGTGCGATATTGCTGGGCTTTGGTCAGCTGAACTTCACCCAATAGCTGCGGCGTGGAGCGCGCCTTTTTGTACACTTTTGCCTCGGTGACAAAGTCATTTTGTCCAGGCAGTTGCAGTGTCTGGTTGCCACGCACTCTGGCAATGTAGTGCCAGCCGAGCTTACGTATTTGCTTAAACCACGGCACTTTAAAACCCGCATCGGTAATAATCACCGGCTTAAAATCTGCTGGCAGTACCTGCTTTAATCGGTGTAAAAACGCCTTGTGTACGTGCGGACACGTATACTCGTCCATCGGTGCGACCACCTGATGTAACGTCAGCGGGCGACCTTCCAGCGCCAGGCTGGCACGCAGGATAAAATGGCGCTTTTCTGTGTCGGCATTGCTCCAGCCCACTAAAATCAGCGGCTGTTTTCCCTGGCGCAGCAAGCGTGTCATTTTGCCATAAATAAGCGGTGCCTCTGCTTGAAGCGCTTCATTTTTCAGCAAGCGGTCAGCGCGTTTAATACCATGCTTTTCAGAGGTTTTACTGTCAAAACCTCGCCCGATAGCGGTTACGGTGCATTGGCGATTTTGCATCAAGCTTTGTACTGCCGCCCCCAAAGCAAAAAACCGGGCTTTGTGCATACATTTTGGGGTGACAAATGAGAGGAAATCGGCGAGCATTGTTTTTACATTCATGGCAGCATTCATGGTTAGGTGTTTTTGGCGAAAGATCAGATCGGGAACTGCCATGAATGTTCCCTTCGCCTCTAACTATTTGTTTTATCTACGCCATTCGTGGGGATTCGTCAGCTATATTGCTTTAATTAAACTTACAAATACTTTTAGGTACATCTGATATTTGTGCAAGCTATAAATTCGTTGCTCACCATTGACTAGAAGTGTCCGCTTTTGGCACACAGCAGAAGTATCACTTGCGTCACCAAATTCATCAAATAGCTCATACTACTATCTGAACGGTAAATTGAGTTTAAGGCATGTGCGGAAGACTTAACGTAATTGACGACCCCGGTGTTAGAGAACTGTGTGAAGGACTGCAGATCCAGCTGTTCCCTGAGAGCCAAATATTTAGCAGGTTTATTCGGGCTACGAATCAGGTCAGTATTGTCAGGCAGAGAGATCGCGTCCATAGAATGGACAATGCTATTTGGTGGCTGTTACTTGAGCAAACTGCTACCGGCTTTAAGCCATCTAAGTACACTTCGTTTAACACTCGGTATGACAAGCTTAATTTTAAGGGAACTGCTGGCTACCAGGCATACCGCCATAGTCGGTGTGTTATTCCAGCTAAGGGCTTTGGCGAAACGGAGTACGTGAACAACAAGCCACTGCATTACCATGACCTAGTTGCTAAAGATGGCGCTATTTTACTTGGCGGCCTGTGCAGGGAGGAGACTATAAAATCTTCTGTGTAAGTGGCTGTTTATCATAACGATACTCGGTCACCGTACATGATCATAAACTGCGTCATGGCAGGCTTCCAATCTCGCTGTGGCATTGTCCACTTTTTAGCAATCTGGTGTAAAGCCAGATACAACAACTTCAACACCGCATCATCATTAGGGAATGACCGTCTGGTCTTGGTGACCTGACGCAGGCTGGCGTTTAGCGATTCAATGGCATTGGTGGTGTAAATGACCTTGCGTATATCCGGCGGGTAATCGAAGAACACGCTCAGTCGTGTCCAGTTGTCGCGCCAGGATTTGCTGATGCTTGGATGCTGGTTATCCCAGGTTTCGGCGAACTGCTCCAGTGCCTGCTCTGCTTGCTGCAAGGTAGCTGCGCCATAGATAGTTTTAAGGTGTGCTGCGACGGCTTTACGCTCTTTCCAGCTGACGAAGCGCAGGCTGTTGCGGATTTGATGCACGATGCACAGTTGTATCTGCGTTTTAGGGTAAACCGCCTCAATCGCTTCCGGGAAGCCTTTGAGGCCATCAACGCAGGCGATAAAGATATCTTCCACACCGCGGTTTTTCAGCTCGTTCATCACCGACAGCCAGAACTTGGCACCTTCGGTTTGCGCTATCCATAAGCCCAGTAGCTCTTTCTCGCCATCTGTGTTTACGCCAAGGGCAAGGTAGACAGACTTGTTCTGAATGCTGCCAGAATCGCGACTACGCACGACCAGGCAGTCCAGATACACTATCGGGTACACCGGCGCTAATGGCCGCTGCTGCCAGGCTTTAACCTCGTCCAGTACGGCATTGGTTACCTGGGAGATAAAGGTCGGTGAGACTTCAACACCATAGGCTTCTTCAAAGTGGGCCTGAATATCGCGGGTAGACATACCTCTGGCATACAGCGAGACAATTCGCTCATCAAAACCACCGAGCTGTTTCTCGCCTTTCTTAACCAGCTTAGGTTCAAAGCTGCCATTACGGTCTCGCGGTGTTTCAAGCTCGATATCGCCGTGCATGCTGCGTACTGATTTACGGCTTTTACCGTTGCGGGAGTTACCGCTGTTTTTAACGGCGGCATCATGTTTGGCATAACCAAGATGCTGCTCCATCTCGGCTTCAAGCGCACGCTCAGCAAGCTTTTTGGTCAACTGCTTAAGAATTCCTTGCTCACCAAGCAGGTCTTCCGGGGATTTATAGTCAGCTAATAACTGATCGATAAGCTGGTCTGATACTGGCATTCTTTATTCCTTTCAATTACATGGATAGAATGCCACTTACACAGATTTTTTTACACTCTCCCAATTTCACAAAAGAATTGATATGCAAGCCTGTCCATTTTGTGTTGACGGCTTTATGTGGCGACTCAGGGCCCATCAATTATAACTTATCAATTATAGATGGCGTATCACCAAATTGATTTTGCCTACGCCGGCGTGATGTTTAAGATCACGCATCTTTAAATTTTAACGTTCAAGACATTATTTTTCGTTTAAATTGCTGTTTTAGCAGTAATGAATTACCAATTACTGATAATGAACTGGCGGTCATTGCCACGACCCCAATCATTGGGTGTAGTAAACCAATCGCAGCAATCGGGATAGCTGCAATGTTATAGGCACTGGCCCAAATCAAATTTTGCACAATCTTATTAAAGGTCGCTTTTGATAGATGCATTGCATCAACCACGCCAGTCAATTCGCCCCGCACCAGGGTTACGTCGGCCGCCTCTATAGCGACATCAGCCCCTGCACCAATAGCAATGCCGACGTTAGCTTGTTTTAGCGCCGGCGCATCATTAATGCCATCTCCGACCATGGCCACATAGTTGCCATATTTTTTTTGAAGTTCGCGCACCGCATCGACTTTGCCGGCGGGCAACACACCCGCCTGCACTTCATCGATGCCAACCTCATTAGCCACAGCGCGAGCCGCACGCTCATTATCGCCAGTGATCATCACCACATGCAGGCCCAGCTCATGCATGCCACGAATGGCAGCAACTGACTCCTGTTTGATGGTATCGGCCACTGCGACAACACCGCAGGCTTTACCGTCAACCGCAACCAGCACAGCGGTGCGGCCACGCCCTTCCAGCTCATCTAATGCCTGATCCAGCGCTTGCAGGCCTGTGACGCCCTCTTCATCGAGCAATTTGCGGTTACCTATCAGCACGAACGCACCCGCAACCATGCCAGAAACGCCACGGGCACCGGTAGAGCGAAATTCAGTCACCTCGCCAGGTGTTACATTGCGCTCGCGTGCGCCCTCAACAATAGCCCGGGCAATGGGGTGCTCAGACGCATTTTCTACTGTCGCGGCCCATTGCAGCAATTGTTGTTCGGTCACGCCGTCAGCGGTTGTCAATTCAGTCAGTTTGGGTTCACCACGGGTAATAGTGCCGGTTTTATCCAGTACTATCACTTTAATGTCTTTAAAGGTTTGAATCGCTTCACCGGATCGGATCAAAATGCCGCGCTCTGCACCAATACCTGAACCCACCATCAGTGCCGTCGGGGTAGCCAAGCCTAACGCACAGGGGCAAGCAATAACCAACACGGCAATGGCCGATAGTATCGCCAACACTGTTGTGCTTGCAGTTGGGTCGACCCAGGGTAAAAAGCCGGCCCCCCACTCCAGCATAGGCCGCAAGCTGTCAACAGCCAATAGCCAAACAATCAGGCTGCCGAGCGAAATAAATAACACGATAGGAACAAAGCGGCCAGTCATACGGTCAGCAAATTCCTGAATGGGCACCCGAGAACCCTGAGCCTGTTCCACTAATTTAATAACCTGAGATAAGAAAGTATCGGCCCCCACTTTGGTGACTTTTACCCGCAACCGACCTTCTTTATTAATAGTGGCCCCGATGACGGTGTCGCCGGCGGCCTTAAACACCGGCACTGATTCACCAGTGGCTATCGATTCGTCCAGATGGCTCTCACCATCCAGTACTTCACCGTCTGTTGGTACCTTATCACCAGGACGGATCAGCATCACATCGCCAGGCTTTAACTCCTTGACCGGTATCTCCAGCTCTGCGCCGTCTCGTTCAATGCGAGCGGTTTTAGCTCCCATAGTCAATAACTTACGGATAGCCTGAGAGGCTCGACCCTTCGCTTTGGCTTCCAAAAAACGCCCCAGCAAGTGAAAGGTCATAATAGTGGCAGCCATTTCGATAAACGAGGTCATACTATAAAAAAAGCCTGCCAGGCCAATCAGATAAGGGGGAATACTGCCAAGAGAAATCAGCACGTCCATGTTAAACGTGCGGTTGGTCAGTGAGCGCCAGGTAGAATTATGAGTTGCCGCACCGCCAAACAAAAATACCACTGGAAAGGCTAGCAACGCGACAATAGCCAGGTATCCAGGAATGGGTTGCCAGAACATATGAGGCAACATCAGTAGCATAATCATGGCGGTAGGGAGCCCGGCTATCCAAAGTCGTTTGTGGGCTTGGGTTAAATACGCTGCATCAATTTCAGCGTCGTGATCGGTGTCAGTATCATTGTCAGCGGACGCTTGCGCCACATCATAACCGGCTTTTTCAACAGCAGTGCGGATATCATCCAGAGTTAACAACGCTGAGTTATAGCTAAGCTGCACCCGATGCGCTGCAATATTAGTGCTAATATCACCAATCCCTTCCAGCCGCTTCAACGATGTTTTCACGATCCCGGCGCAGTGATCTGAGCCCATGCCCGGCACTGTCAGGCGAGCCTGACTTTTGTTACCTTGTGTTACACTGCTCATAACGTTTCCTTAAGCTGTGACTAAAATTAACATCGCTAAACTTGAAGATTTACATTCCAGGCCTAAACAAAAAAGGGGTTAGTTACAGATCGCTCATTCGGCCAGTCTGCCTGGACAGCCGCATGGCTTCATGCTCTTCCATTGCCAGTAACGAACCCAGCAATGCTTTCGCTTCAGGAATGTCAGCCCTCGCCTCAATATCCCGGTAAAGCTCTATAACCTGTTGATGATAATCAAATACCTCGTTACAGATTTCATCAAAACTAAGGCTTGCGTAGCGGTCGTCACAAGTTCGGTGTGACTGAATGGGCTGATGAGATAGATAGTCATAAATGTAGGTTTTCAATACTTTAGGTGCTGCCTGCTGTTCGAATAACTTGAGCATGATTTCAATTTTTGCTTCATGCTCAGCCAGATAGTCCAGCAATAGCCGGGCTTGCTCTTGCTCATTCTTAATAGCACAGTGTGCAAGACACAATGCCAAGTGTTGATGCAGCTGGCGGGTCCAATCTATCAGGTCTGAAAAGGTTTTAATTTCCATGTCGTGAGCCTCAAAATTACTGATCGAGCTAAACGTTAATAAATCACTGTTTGCTTACCTAAAATAGCAATACCGTTCATTCGTCACTGTCCTGTTGTTTCTTACGTGCGGCATTTTCAGCATGGGCGTGACGGCGCCGCAAGTTCCAACCGGCCAGGGCAAGTACTACCAATAGTGCAATACCACTAATAATAGTAATAATTTGCGGATTCATCGGAAGCTCCTCAGATCTAAGCTTTGGATACGGGGAATAAACATCGGCACGCGTTGCTGATAAGCGCGATATTCATTGCCAAACAGCGCCAGCATGTGGCTTTCTTCCTTACGCGCTAAAAAGGTGTAAGCCAGAACAATTATCGGAAAGGCCAATACAGAGACTATCGTCGGCCAGTGCACCACCCCTTCACCAAACACGATAAGAAACAGGCCGCTGTATTGCGGGTGACGGACATGGGCATAAATGCCATCTGTCATTAGTACCGCACTGCGTCGCGCCAGATGAATTCGGCGCCAGCCTTCTGCGACAAGTGTTGCACCATAAAACACCAGCGCATAACCAAGTAGCATGGCAATAATATGTGCAGTGGGTGTACCAAATAATTGTGCCCACAAGTTGCCGCCGTCACCCCAAGCCAGATCTAGGCCAAAAAAGCGCGCCAAAAAATATATAGTTAACGGAAAGCCATACATTTCGGCGTAAAACGCAATAATAAAAGCCTGCAGCACGCCGGCGCGAGTCCACTCTTTCCAGCTATCGGGTGCCAGATAGCGGTACATTAACCACGAAATAATAACGGAAACGATAATGGCAGATCCCCACATGCCAATGTGCATTTGCGTGCTCCTGTTTTAAAGAAGGTGCTAGCCAAACATTAAGGGCCATATTGTTATTCCTGGTGCTTAGAATGCGCAGACTGTTTTTTTCCGTCCTCTACGCCGCGGCGATAGGCATCATCTGCATTCTGGTTAATATCGCCGTGATGGTGCCCGCCATGCCCTTTATGCATAAATACATGCATCAGCGGACACAGCAACAAAATCAGATAAGGTAAATAGGGCAGAAGGTGGCTACCATGCTCAACTAACAAAAAATAAAGCGCGGCTACAACTAAAATAACAACCGTTAGACCATGCAAACCTTTCCAGTTTCCGGCTTTAATTGCCATGATAACTCTCCCTTTGTTGCCGTTGTGAAAGTATATACAATATGTCCGCTTAGTCATTAATCCAGATCAATGATTTGGCTAATACGGAATAAAGGTGGCAGTCAAGAGGCAATATTCATACCTGCGCCTTCGGCTTGGTCATCGGCATCACTATATGCGGTAACAAAAAGTTGAAACAAAAATGCGCTTGTCGAAGCGGATATCACCAATCACAGTGAACAGCTCACAGACGCAGGAAGAAATTCTGGCAGCACTGGAAGAAATTGGTTACCCAGCAACGCCGGCAGCGTCAGTAGCGTCGTGTTGCAATGCTGAAATGAGCTGCAAGTCAGCAAAAATGGCGGACTAACATTTCGCTGTGGTAAGCCGTGCGGCAGGTTGCAAGCCTGACCGCACTTCTCATAGTACTAATTTAGCTAAAACAGTGATTTAGTTGTCATTACAGCACCGCGTAGCAGCAAGGATTGACACTACACTACTTACTGCATGGCAGCATCACTGATGTGAGCGTAAACGCTGGCGCTGCCATCTTTATGCAGCAGCAGAATGTCGTACGGCATAAAGCGGCCTTCCACTTCCATACCCGGTGATCCAAGCGGCATCGCCGGTACACTCAGGCCAATTGCATCCGGGTGCGACTCAGCAAGAAATTTCCGGATGTATTTAGCAGGGATATGGCCTTCAAAGGCATATCCCTGCTCCGATACGGCGGTGTGACAGGAGTAATACTGTGGCGTGATGCCATAGCGCTCTTTTATGCCGCTTAGATCATCATAGTCTTTCGTCTGTGCAACCACTCCCTGCTGTTCAAGGTGCGATACCCACTTTTTACAGCAACCGCAGCTTGGCGTTTTGTATACCGTGAGGGTTAGTGCTGCCGCATTGCCAGCACTGTCGGACAAAGCTGTAGTTTCCGGTTTAGCCGGGCCGGCGTCGTTACAACCTGCCAGTAGCGCAGTGGCTGCCAGCATTGCCGCTATCAGAGTTAACTTCATAGTGCTCTCCCGCTGTTGCCTTAGTGCGACCAGTGCACATGCACGATCTTCCAACCGGCGCTTGTATCTACCAGCACCAGCGTTTCTTTACTGATAACGTCAACCGGCTTGCCTTTATAGTCGCCAGTCAGTTGGCTGCGGCTAACCGAATAGGCCACCTTGCCCAGCACCTTGGTCTGATGTTCCAGCGCCTCTACCTGTACCGCCGCCATAAATTTCATATCGGCCAGCATATGGTGACTGGCATAC
This sequence comes from Arsukibacterium indicum, assembly GCF_019100565.1. Taxonomy (GTDB): domain Bacteria; phylum Pseudomonadota; class Gammaproteobacteria; order Enterobacterales; family Alteromonadaceae; genus Alishewanella; species Alishewanella indicum. The sequence continues at coordinate 22,802 of NZ_JAHRID010000003.1, forward strand.
TCATCTGCCGAGCGCTCTACGCCATTACCTTCGACAATCAGTACGTCATCTGCCAGCATGGCGCGAGCAGCAGCGGCATCGCCAGATCGTAACGCCTGATGAAATGCTTTTACCGCTTGCGCTGGCGCTGTATTTTCGCCGACAAACAAGGCAGGGGTGTTAGGCTTTTCATTGCCATGTGCCAGCGCACCAGCGGATGACAACAACGCCATGCCTAAGGTTATAACAGCTAAGGTTTGGATTTTTTTGCTTAATATCATAGGTATCCTGTTGTCATTATTTGGATAAAGCTGACTTATCTTGCTAAGCCAACTACAGTGGTAAAGCTGCTGCAGGTTACCAGTACCAATAACGCCAACAGCATTTCGATAAAAATAGACCGTGCCAGCAACCGGCTGTTCTGATGCTGCGCCAACGCTTTCACCAGATTAAATTTATGCCAGGCTGCCAGCAGTAACATAGCCGCGACCAACATCAGCTTTAACAGCATTAAACGACCATAGTCGGTTACAAACAGTGCTGCAGGCGAATCGAGTAGCTGCAGTAGTATCAACACGCCACAGCTGATAAGCACTAACACCACAATTACCGCTACGCGGCCAAACTGCTGCATCAGTGCCAGTAACCTGTCCGGGGCTAAGCGGTAACAGCTTTGCCACAGCGGCAGCAAGGACCCAACCCAAGCCGCAATCGCAAGCACATGTAGCGTTAGCAGCAGCTGCCACAGGCCAGTCAAACTGGCCACATGGCCGGTTTGGCTGAAACTGCCGGCCAGCAATAACGCAGCGATACTCACTAGCGTAATACTAACCACTTTGTTGCTATGTTTAACACGCCAGGCCCAAAGCGACAGCGTCGCAAACCCACATAGCAGTAACAGCAGCTGGGTGCGCATTGCCGATTGCCAAACCATCTGCAGCATCAGGCTATCGGCCATGCCCGCTATACCGGCCTCGGCTAGCGCGCCAGCCTGCAGCGGCAGATACAGCAGCGCCAATAGCATACCCACGGCCGACCAGCCCAGTACAAGACGCTTTAACCACTGCCGAAAAGCGAGGTTGTCAGACTGTTGTTGTATTTGAGGCTTTGATTGCCGCTGAGCCAGCGCCGGCAACTGCAGCAAAAACGCCGCACCAATACTGCCGCTAACCGCAAGATAACTCAGCAGCTTGTGGGCAAATAAGGCTAACACCCAGGCATCGCTAAACATCATCAAACCTCGTTTATTTAGTGCTGATGTGCGTGCGCGCTATCAGCTTTCACTCCGCTGTCCTTGCTAGCGTGCAGCATAAAACTGAAATCACCTTTCATTTTATGACCGTCTTCGCCCAAACCTACCCAGTTAACCTGATAACTACCGATCTCCAGCACTGGCAACGGCCAGCTAAACTGCGTGGCGACAGCGGTGGGCGTAAAGCCAAAATCGACAGTGTTACCGTTATCGTGCAACAGCGTGACTTTCGTCAGCCGGATCGGGCCACTAAAGCTGATACTGAGTACATCCGGTGCCTGCATTAGCATGGCGTTATCCGCCGGCACCGAGCCGCTTTGTTTAACATGCGCCAGCACAGGCCCGGCAAACGCCAAACAGAGCAGAGTAAGCAGCGGGATTAATTTTTTCATGTTGATCACCTTATTTATTAACATCCAAATTGATTAAAACCCTGATCTATTAAAACCAGAACCGCACACCGGCAACCCAGGATGTTTCTGCTGTCGATGCATCCTGCAGGCGGGCAAAATCTGCCGTGTTACCATATTTGTTCTGCCACTCTACCCCGACATAGGGTGCGAACTGGCGGGAGAATTCATAGCGCAGCCGAAGCCCTGCCCCCAGTGAAGACAGGCCTTTACCCAGCTGATTGACCTCATCGTCTTTGCCATAGGCTGTCAGCTCCGCCCGGGCCTGCAGGATCAGGCGCTGCGTTAACAGCAGCTCATATTCCGCTTCGGCACTTAACGCGGTGCGACCACCAGTGCCCAGATAAGCCGTGACATCCACTTCAAACCAGTACGGCGCTAAACCCTGCACACCCAATGCTAACCACTGCCGGTTGGTGCCATCGGCAACCTGATCCAGGCGCAGCCCAAGCTGACCATCCCAATAGGCTGCTATCGCGTGGCTCCATAACAGCTCGGTGCTGCTCTCTTCCAGCTTGCCGTCACTGACTTCAGCTTCGGTTTTCAGCACCAACCGATCATAGGTCGTACCATACCAGGCTTGCAGCTCCAGTTCGCCAGCTTCACTGTCGGCATTGTATTCCAGCCGATCGCCCAGCACGGACCACTGTGGATGTTCAATGCCGTGCTTTAAATGGCGTGAATCGGCCATGCCATAGGGCCCGTCAGTAAGGGTGTAGCCGTTGGAGTAGGCATGTGGATCGCGGGCATTAGCCGGCGCCTTACCGCCTTGCATCTGCATATCGGCATGCTTCATCGTGCTGTGATCCATACTGCTGTGATCCACAGCCTGCTCAGCATGGGTCATTTCACTATGGTTCATCTCGGTATGATCCATTTTGCTATGGTCCACTTCGCTGTGGTCCATCTGGCTATGGTCTACGGCCTGCTCAGCGTGGCCCATTTTACTGTGGTCCATGCCGCTATGATCAATCTGACTGTGATCCATGTCACTATGATCAATCTGACTGTGATCCATGTCACTAGGGTTCGTCTGGCTATGGTCAACCGCCTGCTCAGCGTGGTTCATCTTGCTATGATCCATTTTGCCGTGGTCCATTTTGCTGTGGTCCATGCCACTGTGCGTTGGTACCGGCGGTTTCTCAGTGGCGTTCTGTGCTGCCACGCCAGGGCTGAGCGCCACAGTACAGGCCAGCGCCAGCAGCGACAAGGTTAGCGTTACGTTGGCTGTTTTCATGACACCACCACTTCTCTGAACATACCCGCATCCATATGGAACAATAAATGACAATGCCAGGCCCAGCGCCCGACATCATGCGGCGTGGTTAAAAAGCTGATGCGCTGCGCCGGTTGCACCGGAATGGTATGGCGGCGTACCTGTACGGCACCGTTGTCACTTTCCAGATCACTCCACATACCGTGCAAATGCATCGGGTGGGTCATCATGGTGTCGTTTTGCAAGATCACCCGGATACGCTGATTGTGCTTCATATGCACCGGTGTGCTTTTACTGAACTCTAAGCCATCGAATGACCAGGTGTAGCGCTCCATATTGCCGGTCAGATGCAGCTCAATTTCCGCCTCCGGGCCGCCCGGCTCAATAATACCGTCCAGCGAATGTAAATCGGCCAGGGTCAGCGCGCGCCGCCCGGTATTGCGCAAACCAATACCCGGATCGTCCAGGTTGGTTCTTGGCATATCCACCCGCATATCCACCGACGGGCCATACTCGGTGCTGGCATGACGCACAGTTGAACTGGCTTTGGCATAAGGCACCGCCGGGCCATGCTGACTGTGATCGATAGCCATAGCACCATGCTGGCTATGATCCATACTGCTGTGATCTGCAGCATCGTGAGCCATACCGCTATGACCGCCGGTATTGCCATGGTTCATATTGCCCATCATGTCAGCCATCGTCAGCCATTCCACCGGATCCAGCGCCGGCACAGGCGCATGCAAGCCCTCAGCCACGGCCAGGGTACCGCGGGCATAGCCACTGCGGTCCATACTCTGGGCAAAAATGGTGTAGGCATCCGCTTGCGGCGATACGACAACATCATAGGTTTCGCCCGGGCCAAAGCGGAACTCATCCACCGTTACCGGGTGCACATTCTGGCCGTCAGCCTGCACCACAGTCATTTTAAGCTCGGGAATACGCACATCAAAAAAGCTGTTGCTGGAGCCATTGATAAAACGCAGCCGCACACGCTCACCGCGCTTAAATAAGCCGTGCCAGTTTGCCAGCGGCGAACTGCCATTCATTAAATACGTAAAAGTGGCCGCGGAGATATCCGCCAAATCGGTGGGGTTCATCCGCATTTGCTGCCACATCTGGCGTTTCGCCAGTGCCGCGTCCAGCCCTCTGTCAGTGATATCGCGCAGCATGTCCTGCACCGTTGGCTGATTAAAATTATACAAATCACTTTGTACTTTTAATTTGCGAAACACAGTGTGTGGATCTTCATCGGTCCAGTCAGATAGTTGCACCACATATTCGCGGTCAGCTTGGATAATATCCTGCTCTTTTGGCTCAATGATCAGCGCGCCATACATGCCGGTCATTTCCTGAAAGCCACTGTGCGAGTGATACCAGTAAGTACCGCTTTGCTTTAGCGTAAAACGATAGACAAAGGTTTCACCGGGCATAATGCCTCTGAAGCTCATGCCGGGTACGCCGTCCATCTGGTAGGGTAAAATAATACCGTGCCAGTGAATTGAGCTGGGCACCGACAAGGTATTGGTTACCCGTATGGTGACCTCATCGCCTTCGCGCAAGCGTAAGGTCGGTGCCGGTATCGAACCATTGATGGTGGTGGCTTTACGGACCACGCCGGTAAAATTTACCAGCGCTTCGCCGATGGTTAAATCAATCACGTTACCGCTGAGCTCAGTGGCATAGCCGGTAAAGGCATTATCTTTAAAGGCGCTACCCGCCCTGACGATATGCGGAAAAGTGGCCAGCACGCCGCCCACCGCCAGCCCCTGCACAAACCGGCGCCGTGAAACCGATACCGGCATCATGGTGTTAGCCTTTATCATCTGCAACCTCCAATACTCTCTATATGCGTAGCAGTGTAGAGGACGAAACTGTCAGCAGCATGACCTGAACATGACAAAGTTGTAATCTTGCTGTCATGTTGCTGTTTGGCGGTTTATGGCCTAATACTGCCAAAGCTATGTTTGGAGATGACAAGATGCGTTTGCTGATTGTGGAAGATGAACAAAAAACCGGCGACTATCTGAAGCAAGGCCTGAGCGAAGCCGGTTTTCAGGTGTCACTGGTCAGAAATGGCCTGGACGGTCATCATCTGGCGATGACAGAAGATTTCGATTTAATCATGCTGGATGTGATGCTGCCGGACGTCAGCGGCTTACGCATTGTGCAGGCGCTAAGAGAAAACCATAACCACACGCCGGTACTGTTTCTGTCGGCCCGCGACAGTGTCGACGACCGGGTAAAAGGCCTGGAGCTTGGCGCCGACGACTACCTGATCAAACCCTTTGCTTTCTCTGAAGTGCTGGCCCGGGTCAGAACCCTGCTACGGCGTGGTCAGGCCGTACCGCAGTCAGAATTATTGCAGGTCGCCGATTTACAACTGGATATCGCCAAGCGTAAAGCCAGCCGCAGCGGCGCCAAAATAACATTGAGTAATCAGGAATTTAGCTTGCTTGAGCTGCTGATGCGCCGCCGCGGCGAAGTACTGCCACGCTCGCTTATCGCCTCGCAGGTGTGGGATATGAATTTTGACAGCGACACCAATGTTATCGATGTAGCTATCCGCCGCTTGCGCGCCAAAATTGATGATGGCTTTGCGGCAAAACTGATCCACACCGTGCGCGGTATGGGCTATAAACTGGACGATGAGCAAACTGATGGATAAAGCTGGCAAACGCCCCCTGTCGATCACCGTTCGCGTGGTACTTTTTGTCGCGCTAACCATTTCGATTTGCCTGTTCTTCGTGCAGCAATTACTGCTCAGCTCAGTCGAACATCACTTTATCGAGCAGGATGTCGACGAATTAGCTGTGATCCTGCATGCGGTTGAGCACACGATGACTGCCGGGCAGAACGGCCAGCAACAGCCGGCACAGACGCTGGCCAAAGCGGTATCGGGCCATCACGGTGTTTACTATCAGGTGATGGATAGCCAGAACCGCTTACTGTACCGCAATGCCGACGTTGACTTAAGCCTGCTGGCTGCCAACACCCCGGCCAGCGCCGACTACAATGCCAAAACCATCCACCACTGGCAGCTGGACGGCAAAGCCTATCGCGGTGTGTTTAGCCGCCTGACCACGGCAGATCAGCACTATAAGGTAATTGCTGCTATTGATATCAGTTTTCATACCCATTTCTTGGCGCAGTTACAGCGTAGCCTGGGGCTGATTTTACTTGGCTCCGCCCTGCTTACTCTACTGGCGGCCTGGCTTGCAGTGCACCAGGGGCTAAACCCACTTCGGGGTTTAAGCGCGCAAATGCGTGATATTCAAACCAATAAACTGGATATTCGCTTATCACCGGGCGAGGTCCCGGCCGAGCTGCGGCATATGGTGCAGTCTTTTAATCTGATGTTAGACCGGCTGGAGCAAGGGTTTACCAAGCTGTCGCACTTTAGTGCCGATATTGCGCATGAGCTACGAACACCGCTGACCAATATGATCACGCAAACCCAGGTTAGTTTATCGCGCGCGCGCAGCGCCGACGAGTACCAGAATCTGCTGTTCTCCAATCTGGAGGAGCTGGAGCGGCTGAATAAAATGATAAGCGATATGTTGTGGTTAGCGAAAAGCCAGAACGGTTTACTCACACTGCAAAAGCAAACGTTAAATCTGGCGGACGAAATTCAGGCGATTTTTGACTTTTTTGAAGCCCTTGCTGAAGAGTCTGGTGTTAGTTTGCATTTTTCCGGTCCGGTAATTTTGGTGCAGGCTGATCGCACCTTACTGCGACATGCTTTAACCAATCTGCTGTCAAACGCATTGAGATACACTGCTCAGAGCCAAAACATTACAGTAACAACAGCACTGGCATCACCAGACTCGATCACTATCAGCGTCGAAAATCCTGGACCGCCTATTCCTCCGGAACATTTACCGTATTTATTTGAGCGCTTTTATCGTGCAGATCAATCAAGGCAACGGCATAGTGAAGGTGCCGGTTTAGGGTTGGCTATTACCAAAGCCATTGTGGAAGCACACGAAGGACAAATTAATGTCGAATCAGATCTGGAGAGCACGCGTTTTGTGATCAGTCTTAAAACAGCCTGATCACAGCTTCAAAGTAAAAACTGCGCGGAATCGTCCCACGCAGTTCCGTTTTAGCTAGCTAAATTCATCAAAGGCAATATTACTTTCTGGCACACCTTTGTCGCGCAGCAACCGAATAGTGTCATCCATTAAGCCTTTAGGCCCACACAAATAAAACTCAGGTTCACCTTGCTCAACCACATTCTGCCAGTTTAACGCCAGCACGTGCTGAGCATAGCCAGTCGCACCCAGCCAGCCTTTGTCCGGTCGTGACAACACCGGGTAGTAATGAAAATGCGGATACTGCTTCGCCAACTCATAAAAGTAATCAACGTAAATCACATCATTTTCGTTGCGAGCGCCGTAAAAGAAATGCAGCGGGCGTGGTGGCTTATCACCTTTATTATTCCGATGCAGTGCTAACTGTTCTTCGATCAGCGCTTTAAGTGGCGCCATGCCTGAACCTGCGCCAACCAGTACCATTGTCTTATCGCTACCGGGGCTAGCGTAAAACTCTTCAAAAGGCCCCAAGGCCTCAACCCGGTCGCCAATGCGTAAGTTACCCAGATAGTTCGAACCGATACCGGGTAGTACGGACGGGTTCTTAGCACTTTGTAGTTTAATGACAAACACTAACTCGTTTGTCGTATCATCTATGCCAGCCAAGGAATAGCTCCTGCTACAGGCACCGTGTTGATAGTTTAATCGGTCAATATGCTGCCAGTCCTGTTGTAGCAACTCAGGCACATCCAAGGGCACCGAACAGCCACTTGCCTCAGGGATAAAGAAGCGCATAAATGCACCAGCTTTATATCGCATAGGAATCTTCGATTGAGTAGTAAAGCGCAACTCTTTAATAAAAGGGCTTAAAAATTTACTGCTAACTAATTCCAACTGGTACTTCTTCGCATCAGTTATGTCCATTAATGTCATATGTTCAACATCATCACTGAAGTGCTGACAAGCCAACCGGTAACCCTGTTCTAGTTCGAAGGCACTAAAATGCTGCAGATCCGCGGCGGTAGATTTAACGTTTTGATTTATCATAATGCGGCATCGACCACAGGTACCACCACCGCCACAAGTTGAAGGCAAGATAATATTGTGCTCAACCAAACCATCTAATAAATTTTTATGATTGGAAAAAGCCACCTGTCCCAGACTTTTTTGGTTACGGTCAAATAACTTAACGGTGGTTTTGCGAGCAAACAGCTTAATTTTATACTGGCCGCGTAGAGCCAGATCTATCGTCCAGACTAGACCTGTACCGCTAAGCCATAGGGCAATAAAGGCAAACACCATCATTAGCGCGCTATTAAAACTGCCTTCATTGGCATAATCCATAAAATGCAGTTTCAGGAAAAAGTCGGCCAGGCGTTTATCATCATCACTGTGACCGGCAATACGGCCTGAATCGGCCTCAACATAAACACTGGTGTTAATTTCATCGGCAAAGTTAACCTGCCACACAGGATTCTTTTGTTTGAGCAAATCGGAAATAGGTGGCTGCAGCAATGTTGCAGATACAATTTCTCCCGGCCCGTTATAGGATGCGCTGGCCAACTGTTTAGCAAAATCAACATCAAGCGTCACTGGCAAGCCTGTCCGCGCATCGACCAAACTATGTTTGTTGACAAAGTTAGCGTACAAACCGCGCTGATGGTTAAGCAAATAATAGGGCTTTTGCGCCAACTCAATTAAAGACAGTGTGGTGCTGGGTTTATATTGCCGTAACACATCGGCTGGTTCCTGCAACGTCAGCGTATTCCAGGCCAGCGACGGATGCTGATGCACTTTGTAAGTGTGTCCTGCCGCTTTGGTATGATCCATAAAGTTGAAGTACATGCCACTACCCAGCCAGATAAGAAACTGAATACCGACGATAACGGAGGCCCATTTATGGAGTTTTCTGACCATATTCATCGTGCTACTCCTGCTACGTGACTGTCATTGCTATCAGGAGCAAGTAATGCTTCGTCTGCTTTGCGAAACACGCGGAAATAGGCCAGTACCAGTCCAAGTACTGAAGCAAAAATGCCTAACATGGTGAACCAGAATAACAGGCTGTTATCAATATCTGCACCGTCATCATAATCCATCACATGAAAGCGGAACATCCAGTCAAACAGGCGCCAGAAACTATGCCGTTTGCCAACCAATAACCCCGTCTCAGCAGACACGTAAATTGCCGGGGCGCCGAAGTCCGAGAAATTTACCCGCCAAGCTGGCATGACCGCAGGATTGAGCTCAAACGGGGCGTTTTCACTTATCAGCTCAGCACTTTCGACTGTGCCTGCACCGCTATAATAGAAGCGGGCGGCTTTTTCTGCCTGAGCCTGATCTAACGGCGGCATGACCTTACCGCTATTGGCATCAATGGCTAACTTTTGTTCTTCCAGTGTAAAACGATATACAACCTTATCCAGATAACGCCCCAAGGAAATGGCTTTTGCCTGCGGATAGTGTTGTAACAAACTTTGCAGTGAGTAGGTGACTTGCTGTGGATCGATTTTATCCTGTTCATTATTAACCAAAGTATCGCCATGGATATAATCAATATCAAAAAACACCATATAGGCCCCGGTTACCGACCAAACCATAAACTGCAGGCCAATAAACGCCATCAGCCATTTATGGTATTTTCTGCTGATTTTCAGCAGCCGCATTGATTTATTCATTATCAGCCCTCTAGTGCGGCTGGTTCACACAGCAGCTTAGTAACTGCACATGAAACCATTCGTTCCGTTCAACTCATTGATTTTTACTATTGAATAAAGTAAGCACCTGAGTGGAATGGTATACAAGCATTCCACTCAGGTGCTACCGGTTAACAATGACTTAGAACTGGTAGGTGGCGCGGATGAAGCCGCGGCGTCCTAAAAGATCATATGTCATAACGTCAGTGTTGGCATCGTTCCATGACGTCAGATACGGTGCTTTTTTGTCGAAAATGTTGTCGACACCCAGGCTAAATGTTAACGCATCACTGTAGTACCATGAAGCTGATATATCGGAATAGGTAACTGAACCGACAGATTTACCAAGTGGGTCGGAATCAGTACCATTGACATCATCTGCACTGCCGATATAACGCAAGGAATAGCTTGCTGACCAGTCATCTGTCATCACGCTGTAGCTAAAATTACTACGCCATTCAGTGTAACTTCCTTGGTCCTCAGTAATAAAACCTACTTTGTCGATAGTAGGTTGGCCTTGGAATGGAGTGCTTTCATGTTTTAGCAAACGGGTGATGTCTAAAGTCGCTCGGCTGCTCAAACCAAAAAGGTTAAATTTGTATACCGTGTTAAGGTCAACACCGCTGACAGTTTCTACCGCAGCATTCACCGGGCGCTGATTCAACTCATTAACCTGGTGAGTTACCGGATGCCGGGTAAAGGTATCGCAGAACTTCGCGTTACCGATAGGGTCTTCATAGCATAACCGCAGCATATCGGAACCATTAACAGATGTAATAGCTTCGTCGATTCTAATATCGAAGTAATCTATCGTCGCAGAAAAACCTTCAAGGAATTCAGGCTGCCACACGATACCTACTGTGGTAGTGTCAGCCGTTTCCGGTTCCAGTTTGGGGTTGCCGCCAACACTGGTCAGAATTGTCGTGCCGTCCTGTACAAAATCTGCGGGTACACCTGCCGCCTGGCAGTTTGTAGCTATCGCGCCGGTAGCATTTTCACAAGGGTCTATCGTGCGTAGGTTTTCGCCATTGGTACCGCCGAAGAGCTCAGTAATCACTGGTGCACGAAACGCTGTTGAACGCACAGCACGCAGCATCAGGCTGTCGTTCACACTCCATGTTAAACCCATTTTGTAAGTCGTTTCCGCGCCTGCTGTGTTGTAATCGGAGTATCGTGCAGCTAGTTCAACTGATAACTGTTTAACCAAAAACTCATTGGCCAGCAGAGGGACGGATAACTCACCAAAAATTTCATTGACATCATAACTTCCGCTGATGGGATCCTCTAATCCGTTACGCAGTACCGTGGAATCGGGATCTCGCCATCCTTTTTCTGTTCGACTTTCAGCACCGATAGCAAAACCTAGACCGCCTGCTGGTAGCTCATATAAATAACCATTCATATTTGCAGACCAGACACGCATTTCATTGCCACCGGTTCCTTCACGGCGGTATTTTACGTAATCAATAACGTCTTGCGTCAGCTCGTTTTTCCCGAACCAGTCACCACAAGGAATACCATTGCTGTTGTCATAGGTGCAAATGCTATCATCTAAAGTTTGTGCAGCTCGGTCTGGGTCAATATCAAAGGTCCAGCCATCAGTACCAGTATTGCGGCCATAGTTATAAGATAAGTCCCACTCCCAGCCATTGCTTAATACACCGGTTAGCCCCGTTACAACCCGAACAGTATTAGTTTCCTGGAAAAAATAAGGCGCGCCCAGTTCGGTATTACGCCGACGTAAAAACTCTAGATCCTGACCGGTAGGGTTGTATTGAAAATCGGCATCGACTTTGATACCAGCGAAACCATTCCTCGGTGTAACGATTTGCTCCCCCTGCCGGTTAGCGTAACTTGCTTCTACAAACAGCTGCACCGAGTCATTAATGTTGTAGTTAGCAAAGCTGGATATATTTATCCGCTCCATTGGGCTGACAGCATTGAGATAAGGAATGGAGTTAAAACTGTGTATTGCACCGTTGTAAGGGCCATAGTTGTTACCGTTCGTGGCGGTATCTGGATCCAAGTTAAACTGAACCTGAGTTCCGTCAGCCAATAACGCACGACCACCTTCGCTGGTGGTGCTGCCAAAACACTCAAAAGTGCCATCTTCTGTACCGTACTTTGAGCATGCAATACGATCAGATTGACGCACCGCAGACGTGTTGTTGTAACTCAAATTTACAACCACATTACCCTTGTCAAATTCGCCGCCCAGTGTCAGGCTCAAATCCTGATTTTCAGCATCGCCCTTATCCGACATACCAGCCTTCACGTTTAGCTCAGCGCCGCTGAACTCTTTTTTGGTGATTATATTCACCACACCGGCCACCGCATCGGCACCATATACAGCCGATGCGCCGTCTTTTAAAACTTCAATTCGCTCAATCATTGATGTCGGGATCATATTCAAATCGACCGAACTATTGGCACCAGTGCCTCCGCCGACGACGCGACGGCCATTTAACAATACCAGAGTACGCTTAATACCCAGGCCACGTAAATTGACCTGCGCGGTACCATAACCACCACTGGTCCAGTAAGCGTTGGTAGCGTTACCAGCCACACCAGCTGAAAAAGACATTTCCTGCAGCAGGTTTTCTACATTAGTAATACCTGATGCACTGATATCAGCTGAGGATATAACCGATACTGGACTAGCTGTTTCAATATCGGTACGTTTAATTTTTGAGCCGGTAATTTGAATACGTTCAACTGGCTCACTGTCTTGCGCCTTCGCTTGCGTGGAAACCGCCACCGCACCGGCCATCAACATCGCGGTATATACACGACTAGGCGTCATATTTATTGCTGTCATTGAATGTTCTCCTGAGTAGCATTTGTACCAGCTGAAGCCGGAATTTATTATAAAGTCGCTGCTTGCTCAATTGTTATACAACAGCATACCGGTATATACAACGGCAGTTTTGAAATTAATTTTCTAAGATTGCCTTGGTGAATACCGATTGAGTTGATTAAAAATTGACAGCGTAGCCGCGTGGTATATACTGGCACAGTGTTGCTGACATGTAACTTGTGCGAAACGCCCATTTAGCACCGATCAAACGTGGAAAATCTGTTGGCGGAAGTGCAACCCAGTATAAAATTACCGTTCATGCATTGAGGTGTAATGGTATAGCTGTATATCCACTTCAAACTTATTGTTAATAGGTAATATGGACATTGCATGAAGCTGCCAAAGTACCGCCTCATTTCTAATGAGATTAAAAAGAAGATAAGTGCCAGTTTATGGAAAGCTGGCAGCCAGATCCCGTCGGAAACCGAATTGGCCAACCACTTTTCGGCCAGTAGGATGACCGCGCGAAAAGCCGTCGAAGAGCTGGTCAACAGTGGCGTACTTGAGCGCGTTGCCAGTGTAGGTACATTTGTAAAGGAACCTGCCGCGCAAAGTTCGTTATTGGAAATCCGCAATATCGCAGACGAAATTCGCTCCCGTGGTCATGTGCATAAGATGACCGTGTTAAGCAAGCTGACGCTAATCCCCAACGACGCCATCGCATTTACGCTGTCACTTAATAGCAGAACGGTTTATAAAATTATCATCGTGCACTCAGAGAATGAGCAACCTATTCAGTTGGAAGAACGTTATGTAAATGCTGAACGGGTGCCGTTGTTTTTGCAGCAGGATTTTAGCAAGATAACTGCCAGTGAGTATCTAAACTCAATAGCACCAGTCACTGAAGCTGAAATAACGGTAGAAGCGGTGATGCCTACGAAAATACTAAAGCACAACCTTCAAGTGGACGATGGAGTACCGTGCCTGAAAGTCACCCGGATTACACATTCTCACGGCCAACCGATCTGTTATGCAGTTCTGTATCACCCTGCCAACCGGTTTAAACTCACAAGCCACCTGGATATCAATGCTTGATTTTGCCCATGGTGTAATTCACGTACACTTCGTTTAATATTCAATAATACAGTCTAAATATTACTGGCTCTGACGGTTACTAGGCACTTTGCCATAGCAGATGTGTAGTTCCAGCTAAGAGCTTTGAGGAAAGTATGTGAACAATAAGCCTCTTGCATTACTACAACCTTGTCGCTGAAGATATTTCGCATAAAAAGACATTGACTGCGGATAATCATTCCGTAACTAGGCAGAAAGCAGTGCAAATTCTGCAGGAATGGTATTGGACTGGATTTGTTGTCACTTGTAAAACTTCTCGCTGACAATAGCAAGAAGGGAATTGTTTTGATGTTACCCGGGTATCGCTGTAATCAATGGTATCAGGTGGGCGAATCACATTCTTGCTATACCGAAGCACTGAAAAGCTTAGGAACCCTAATAGACAGAGTTCGGGTTCCAAGGTAAAGCGTTACTACAACATAGCAATTCTGGAACGCCACGTTTCATTGCGCTCTATGATGCTATTGGCATTATTTATCCAACTGCTGTAATGCCCTTCCGACACTGATACTGAAATTTGTTTCAGCTCAGCCATACTATTGTAAAACGCTACGCCATTATCACTTCCGTAAGACTCAAATAAGTAACGTGTAGCACTGCTTAATACAGAGGTTCCTCTTGCTAATGGATAGACAACTCGCTCATGCTGGCCTTGCTCAAAACCGGGTGAATGATGAAGAACAAACCGACTGTTTGAAATCAGGTTTTTTAACTCAGTAAATGGTACTGCCGGCAAGTAGCAATGAGAGTCGTACTGATGCGTCTTATCCCAGTTACTACCGACAATGGTTAGTGCAAGCCCTGCCTGATGACATTCTTTTATCAGCGTATTTCTATCACGCCCTCGTAAATATAAATCGCACCGCCGAAGGAAAGTTACAATCTGATCATTAAGCTGAACGCTTGGCGATATTCCAGACTACATAAATCCGAGCATTCTTAACACATCTGAAATGCTGCGAACATTAGCGTCGGTTAACTTCGCTGCGATATTCGGGGCGACTTTATTGATTTCAGCAAAATGTGCGCTTTCATCTGTAAATGAGGCTGGAAAAAGAATGCCTTTCTTCTGACTAAAAGGGACATACTCAGCTGATAGCTCAGTGTCGCACACTGCATGCGGCCAGAACTGAGCTTGAATACCCAGTTGTGATAGGAAAGTCACATGCTCTTTGTCTACACAAAGAAGTTTTGCTTTGGTGCCATAAAATCGCGGTAACAAGTGGATTGGATGGTCAACTAGGTAAGTGTAAAAAGGGATCGGCGCGAGCTGCGGCAATTTGTTTGTCAGCTCAACGGCCAAGGCGTTGACCGACAGTACGAGTTTTAACTGAGTTGTATCAATAAGTGATAGCTGGCTGAGCAGTTCGTCATCAGAGCTTTTATCTTTTAAGCTAACCTCATATACCCGATATCCAATCAGCTCAAATGCCCGTTTGATACCGTTTATGAAGTCGTCTACTACACCATACTGAAAACTGCCGGAAAACAATAATACATTTTTGGACATGCCATATGGTTCCTATCAAGCAATTATGTCGTAGAAATACGACGCCAAATTGAGGATTACAATCCTCTTTTCTAAGTGTAATTGGCTAATAGTTGGAAGGCAATTTTTTAAGTTATGGGTACTATTTGAAGAACGTTGTTACTCATAGGCATACAGAGTATGCAGTGATAGCAGAAGGATTTTCTTTTACTCGGGTAGAAGATCTCTGGGATGACAGTTGAGAACTGAAGCCAGCTTGTACAGCATTTCTAGAGTGACATTTGCTTCACCCCGCTCTATTCTACCGATATAGCTTCGGTCAACTTCAGCGGTTAAAGCGAGATTGTCCTGGCTCAAGCCAATTGCCTTTCGCTGCTTTCTCAGATTGAGTCCGAATTTGACCGAAATGGTGCTCATTACACTTCCTTTTAAATAGAAGTGCACTATGAGAATTTAAGGACTAATTCGCCACGGATTATAGTCCTCAAATATACCTTTGAGATTTATCATTGTTTCTATTCACCTCGACATCTTTAACGTTAACCGGAAAATTATTTTGCTGCAGCTGATGTGGCTAGTGGCAAGAGGTGGCGAAATCTACAGCTGCTGTACCGATGAACTGACCTGTTTAAGCTCTCTGATAGATAGAAGTCGAACTGCAATGCCGTAACCTAACTGAGCACGCATTGCAGTCATCGGTATCAGAATTGCCAATTCTGGCTTGCCTGATATACTGTATATCCATACATATACGAGGTGGATATGTCAGCAGTATTTATTGGTAATGCCGATTTCTGGCCGAAACAACAAATTCCCTTCTATAGCGACCCGGTCAAAGCAGGCTTCCCGTCACCTGCACAAGACTATGTTGAACGCACGCTGGACTTAAACGAGCTGTGTATTCGCCACCCTACCGCCACGTTTTTTGTTCGGGTTGAGGGTGACTCGATGATAGAGGCTGGCATTTATGACGGTGATGTATTGGTAGTAGACCGCTCTGTAGATGCAGAACATGGTGATATCGTGGTAGCAGCAGTAGGCAACGAGTTTACGGTTAAAGAGCTATGTATCCGACCATCGCTCATGTTGTTACCGCGCAACCCGGCTTACAAACCGATACGACCACGTAACGGTGAAGAGTTGAACATCTTTGGCGTAGTGACCAACGTTATTAGACAAATGAAACGCAAATGACAACACCGGTATTTGCGCTGGTAGACTGTAATAACTTCTACGCCAGCTGTGAAAAACTGTTTCGGCCTGACCTAACAGACAAACCGGTCGTTGTGTTATCTAACAATGATGGCTGCGTGGTCGCCCGGTCGAGAGAAGCGAAGAAACTCGGCATTAAAATGGGCGTGCCGGTATTTCAGGTGCGTGAGTTAATCCAGAAACATGGTGTAGTAGCATTCTCTTCTAACTACGCGCTCTATGCCGATATGTCGCAGCGGGTAATGAACACTCTGGAAAGCCTGGCCCCAAGAGTGGAGGTGTATTCCATCGACGAATCGTTTTTAGATTTAACCGGCGTTGATTTTAGCCAGAGCCTGACAGACTTTGGCATGCAGGTACGAAAAGTCGTACAAAAGTACACAGGGATTACCGTTTGTGTGGGTATAGCGCCAACCAAAACATTGGCTAAACTTGCTAACCATGCTGCCAAAACCTGGCCCAAAACCGGTGGTGTGGTGGATTTAACTGACAAAGTGCGCCAGCGCAAGTTATTGGCCTTGTTGCCGGTAAATGAGGTTTGGGGTATCGGCGGCAAGCTGACTAAGCGGTTACAGCAACTTGGTATTAATACTGCACTGCAACTTGCCGACGCTGACCCAGAGTATATTCGTCAGCAATTTTCTGTGGTGGTTGAGCGCACAGTGCGAGAACTTAACGGCGAAAGCTGTATTGCACTGGAAGAGATGGCGCCGACTAAAAAGCAGATTGTCAGCAGCCGCGCCTTTGGTGAACGCATTACCGATAAGCAGCAAATGCGTGAGGCAATTAGTGAATACGTTAGCCGTGCTTGCAAGAAGCTGCGCCAAGAGCAGCAAACTGCAAAACACTTAACGGTATTCTTACGTACCAGTCCGTTTAGCGATAAAGACGCGCCTTACAGCGCCAGCAGAAGTATCGAACTTGATACACCAAGTAGCGACACACGAATCTTTCTTGCCCATGCAATGAAACTATTGGATGGCCTATGGCTAAACGGTTACCGCTATGCCAAAGCAGGAGTAATGCTGGCCGACTTCTATGATCCCGGCGTGTGTCAACCTGGCCTGTTTGATGAACCCATGGTACAAAAAGAAACTGACCAAAAACTGATGCAGCTAATGGATACCCTTAATAGCAAACATAGCAAGACACTATGGTTCGCCAGCCAGGGCACAAAGCAAGAATGGGGTATGAAACGCGAGCTGCTCTCGCCAGCTTATACAACAAACTGGTGTGAACTTCCGATAGCTAGATAATTTCCGCTTTGAGCGAATAACGGACATTAAGGCCTGCAACAGGTCGCGAGCAATTTGTTGTAAGCCGATCTCCGAATTGGCTCAAATCGCCCTTAACTGCTTTGTTAAATTAAGTTTTTTTGGTTACTTCCCATTCGTGTTTAAGGACAGACTGGCAGGTTTTGAGCAGTGCATTGAGCATTTCCGCTAAATCCTTGTTGTCGTGATATCCTTCGACTATGTCACGCATCTGTTTCACTAAGCTTCTATGATCTTGTTCCAATGGGTTGATATGTAGTTCGACGCTAGCTACCAGAAGCTTCAAACGAGCATATCGTTCACGATCTTCTTTGTGTGCTTGCTGTTTTACTTCCTCAGGCGCAGTTGAGCTTGGGCACACATGTTGTCTGCTGATAGTCGCAATAGATACAAACTCGGAAACCTTATCCCTGAGAGCATTTATCCACGCTTGGCGCATTGGAGCCAAGACTTGACGTTTAGAATTTCTAGCATTAACTAACGGAGCAATGAACAAAGCCAAGAAAGCCACTCCCAATGAGCCTAACGCGATGATTTCCTTAACTTCTAATCCGAATAGGAGCACTTTAGCAACCTCCATGTAATGACCGATTTCTACTGATTAATTTAACGCCTCAAACACCGGCGCAGCTTGCTGCGTCCTAGTGCTTTGATTTGTTATGTGCATGTCTAATTTCAAGGGATACGGTTTCTTCTATATTTTTTACTACCCAAGAAGGTGCAATAGCAAAAATAAACATCTCTAGAAGATATGGAGCAGTCTTATCTGATGATAGCTGCTTGATTAATTTACAATACTCATGAAAAGCTTCTTTGTGTGAATAATACTCGTAGCGCTTGCCGGAGAGTCTGAATATTGTTTGCATATCATACTTTGCTAAAGCAGCACTCCGACCAACTGGTTGAGGAAAAAGCTTGTTACTATTAGAAAAGTTAAACAGCAGCCAGTTTAAACCATATATTACTCTTGAATCATAAATAACATATTCTTCAGGAGTCAAAAATGAAGCAACTTTTGAAAGAGATGAAATGGCATCAAAACTTGCTTTTGAAAGCTTTCCTTTTTTTAACTCATCAAGAAACTTAACGATCCTCTTGTCATTTCGCTCGTTTTTCTTAAACGATCCAATACCGCCCCATTCCTGGATAATCCAGTAATGCGTAGATAATGAATCGTCCTTACTAATAATACCTCTTAGGTTTTTCTTTAAATAAACATTTTTTTGAAAGCTATTCGTCTCAATTTCGGGAATTGGCAGTGGGCAGTTTTCAGGTATTTCCCATTCAAATTCAGATATCTCGTATATCTTTCTTAGTGCTTCAATTTTTTCCAACAATTCGTTCAATGGGAACTCCTAGATAAGCACATAGCGCAAAGCTTTGGGGCGACTGGAGCGCAGCGTAAGCCGTCCCAGCCACGATAGTGGCGACAACAGCGCCTTGTCATGCGTGTGAATGTTAAGTATTAACCAAAAGCACATAGGTAATACCAGCAAGTAAAACAACCATACCTGCAAAACTACACCAATAGCTTTGCCTATTATTACTCTTAGATGGCACCGGTTGATTTGCTGACGGATATTTGCCAAAAGAGAGAAGTTTGCAAACTGGCCAGCCAAGTAAATAACAAACCTTACCAAAGACTATCTCAACAACAACGAATACTAGTCCTCGGAAAAATCCTTTTGCTAACTCTTCTAAAACACTATCCATAGCACTGAAACCTTATTCACGCATAACAGTTATTATGTAGACTGCTCAGTTACACCTGATGCGTTAACCGAGAAATCATTACCTAACGTTCCTAATTTCAAAAAATTACAACGTATACACACCTTTTACAATAGGATGTGGCTGAGAAGTCTCAGCTACAATGCTGATGTTCTTAAAATACGGGAAAGTGCAATAAAATCGGTTAATAAATTCAGTCTGAAATGTCCGCTTCTGGCACACAGCAGAAGTATCACTTGCGTCACCAAATTCTTTGAATAGCTCATACTACTTACATCTACTCGGTAATTTGAGTTTAAGACATGTGCGGCAGACTTAACGTAATTGACGATCCCGGCGTTAGAGAACTATGTGAAGGGCTACAAATTCAGCTGTTCTCAGATAGCCCGATATTCAGCAGGTTTATTCGAGCAACCAATCAGGTCAGTATTGTCAGGCAGATAGATGGCGTCCGTAGAATGGACAATGCTACTTGGTGGCTGTTACTTGAACCATCTGTTACCGACTTTAAGCCATCCAAGTACACTTCATTTAACACCCGTTATGACAAGCTAAATGTTAAGGGTTCAGCTGGCTATCAGGCATACCGCCACAGTAGGTGTGTTATTCCAGCTAAGGGCTTTGGTGAAACGGAGTATGTGAACAACAAGCCACTTCATTACCATGACCTTGTTGCTAAAGATGGTGCGATATTGCTCGGAGGCCTGTGCCGGGAATGGATTAACAAAGATACAGGCGAAACAGCACTGTCTTGCTCAGTTATTACCCTTCCACCACACCCCAAGCTGATGCATATTCATAGCAAGGCATCACCACTATTATTGCCGCTAGATATGGCCTTGGTAAGTCTCTGGCTGGATGAAAGCATTACTGACCCGATAGAGTTTGAGCCACTACTTCAGCCTCATATTCCCTATGACCTGGTTGCTACTAAGATAGATAAACCGAGCACGTATAATTTTCTCGGCTCAGAAGCAATCTGTGCTGACTAAACTGAATAACGTTAATCTATCTGCTTCACGTCAGCTAACAACTTTGCAAGCATGCTCCCAGATTTGAAATGTTCCCATTTGGAGGGTACTCCATACCTGTTCGATGGAATACCGTAAAACCCAAATCCCCCCGAACATCGCACTACAACCAACTCATCCTCTGCACGAGTAAGAGCAACATATGTGTTGCAGAGCTCTTCATTATAGGACGCCAGTCGTGAATAACTAAAAAGCGGGTCAATGACATAGCATAACTTTGCTTCTAACCCCTTAGCACCATGATATGTTAGTACCTTGATATGCTGCTCTTCGCCGGTTTCAATACCTATTTTGTTAATCGTAGACTCAATCAACTCGACTTGTTTGTTATACCTGCAGAGTATCAATACCGAAGTTTCTTTAGATACACTCGCGCGACTCTCAATATCACTAACTAACCATTTAGCTACTTGCTCCATGTCATCGCATATTTTCACAAGCGGCGGTATTCCATCAGGCCTTACATAGGGTGACTTCCGATACTTTCGATTTATCTTGGTTCTTACTTGATTACACAGCGACACTATCTCGCCGGTAGTCCGATGATTGGTCATCAGGTAGAACTTTTTACCTTCAGGAAATACCTCTAGGAATTTCCTCAGATTAACATCCGAAGCGCCCCTAAACTTGTACATCGACTGTGCGGGATCACCTACACAGAAAAATTCTTGCCCTTTTTCGTGCAAGGCTTTGATGATCCCCCACTGTGCAGGGTTTGTGTCCTGAACCTCATCCAATATAAGGTGTTTGTATTTTCCCGCTACAGACTTTGCAAAGCCTTTTTTAGTTAGTTTCTGGTTGAACGCAGTAAATAGGTCGTTGAAATCTCTTAGGCTATTTTTGACCTTAAATTTTTCAAGTTGTTGATGCACTTTGAGTACTTCAGCTAGAAGTCCTTTATATTTTGGCATGAGTTTTCGTAGGCTACGTTTAACATCAGGTATAGGAAAACTCGCCGCATGACTAAAAACAGTTTTAAGACGCCTAGCAATGTCCTCTGGCGCGCTTTCTTCAATGAGTTTTCGTCTTTTCGATACCAGTTTAGTAAGCTGCTCTAAATAAGCCCCATCATCCAAAATCACAGAGGATTTGCCATCGTCATTCTCAATAACAGAGCGAGACCAGCTGCTAAACGTACCGACAAACATAGCTTCATCATAAAAACCTTCTTTAATTAATCGGTTTTTAAAAACATTAGCCGCATCGTTGGTGTATGCTAAAACACAGATTTCTGATGCATGAACACCTCTACCTAGTAATGCCCCCACACGTGACACTATTAACCGAGTTTTACCTGAACCCGGCCCACCCTCGACATAGATTGCCCTTTTATTCGATTTGAGTATGCTGTCGACGGAATCATCTTTTGTTCTTCTCTTTTCTATCAAGGGCGAAATGGCAGCTCGTGCATCGAGAACAGCCTGAGCTCGATTTACCCGTTTGATGTCTTCTAGAGGCGGTTGGAGTCTTAGCGCATCTTTAGATCGGTTTCCCGATTTCCCGTTTTTTTTCGGCTCAGTAAGATCAAGAACAATTTTTTTAAATTTTGTCAGCTTTTCACGAATAGCCTGTCTGAGAACGCTTTGGTCGAAGGTTACTGTCACTGATGGAATGAAAAACGTACCTAATTCCTTAATCAGAGGTCTTGTTCTACCAATCGTTTTTGACAGTATTAGCTTTCTAAGTCGTTTTTCATCAAGTGGATAAAGTGCTTTGGGTAGGATGAACTTTAACTCTTCTAATCTAGATACAATGTTATCCATCTCTACAAAGTTAGGCTCTTCATCAGTCTTATAAATATTACGAGACTCCACGCGAAATGAACTGGCCTGATTAGGAAACCACTCATTTATCCCTTCGAGTTTAGATGCGACTTCGGAAAAACTAACAGGAAGGCGTCTGAACACATCTTCAATAAATTTTTTATTCTCTTTTAGAACTTTGTCATACCCAATTAGATGGTGAGAACTACGACTGCCGACGTAGGTTGTTTCAACAGCGTGTTTGCGATTTCTGGGAATGCATGAGCCTGACGTAACTTTGTTATTCGTAGTAGATAGGAAACCAAACAGCTGCGATACACCATACATGATATAGCCGGTGTCAATTCGGCCTATGGTGGCGGTGTTTATTAACTGTTTAAAGCGTGTATTTCTAAGTACAGATTTAAGATGGAAAAACGCTATTTCTATCTGTTTTTCGCTGAGGCGGGTAGGAATAAACTCAATTTCGAAATTGTAACGTAGCTCTCTGCCTGCATTCCTATGGTGATTTGCTTCCGCGCAGTAAATTCTGATGTTCCGGTAACTATCGTTATCCAGAACCATCTCAAAACCTTTGTTAAAAAAAGGCCTGAAATCTTGCTTTTTAAATCCCTCATTTCTCTCACCAGGATCACAGCTCGTTACGCGCAACCGTGCTTGGCGAGCAGCAATGCGCACATTGAGCATACCGTTTTTTGCATCAAGCAAATGTTTGAAGTCTGTAGCGGTGAGCTTTAATTCAATCTGAATATGGTCTATGTCAACCGTATTTACCGATACATCATTCAACGCTTTAAGTAAAAGCTGATTCTGATACTCAATGGTATCGGGGTTAGTTAAGACCTGTAAGATTTCATCAAGCTTTGAGGTATATCGAAATTTCAGTGGGTTTGTTAGTGCCCCAATAGAGCGATTTAGCGCGATATCTACGTGTGAATGTTTACTAACATCAAAAATGTTACTCGGTACGAGATAATTGAAAAACTCGTGGTGCGCAGAATCGCTCGAATTGGGCATGGATTGCATCCTATCCAGCAAGGAACTGTAATTCCTTGAAATATAGCACTAAATAATTTTCTTCTGACATTTAAGCGAATATTTACCAGCTAAAAAATTGCGAACTCGCAACTTTTCCGATTAACTCTATAAACAACCATTTTAGGGAAAATTCAATATGGCAGTGAAACGCAAAAAGTTAAAGAACGAATCGGTGGAGTCTGCACCAAAGAAAGACGAAACCAAGAAAAACAAAAAATTAATAAAGAAAGAAATTTTACCTGAGTTTTCAGTTGGGCACTTTTCTCTTTTGCTAGACACAGAGTTAAAGAGTATCAAAAATTTATTAAAAAAGAACAAAACCCTACTTGCGAAATCCGACGCTGAGAAACTTAAGGATATAGCAGTCAGCTCCGAAAAGAAGCAGAAAATTGCGCTACTACTACTCCATGACACGGAAGCTTATAAGCTAATTGGTAAAGGTTACAAATCTTTCGGCAAGTTTGTTGAAGAAAACCTATCTTTAACCCCCCCGAATGCGTCCAGGATAGTCAATGCAGCCCGTATTGCAAAAGACCATTTTGGTGTCGAATATGTCGAAACACTCTCAACAGATAGTCTTTTACCGCTGACTAAATTGGACGAGCAAGAAATCTTATTTGTGATTGAGCACTTGAAAGAAGTGAATAACACAGACGTTTTAGATAAATCCCATGTCACGAGACAATCTGTTGAGGATGCGATTAGCGCCGTCTTAAAACAAAATGAGCCTGATAGTAGTTCAGAAAAAGTAGTCGAGCTTGAAGAGGTAACTTTGAAAGCAAAGCTTACAACTGATCCAACTTTGAGGCGAGTTGAAATACTTGAAAAATTTGTTGCCGCTTACGAATGTCAAACAACAAAGAATAGTTACAAAGCACTTACTAAGGCACTCGTTTCAGTATTGTCTCAACAAAATCTGATTAATGCATACTCGCTGATCTCTGAAAAAGTTAGCGAGAACATAGCTTCAGAAGTCCAAGATATGATGAAAAATCTGCAAAAACCCGTGTCATAAATACCGCTCGCCATTCCACCAACACCAGCGCTACCATAGTGTAGCGCTATCTCTTGCGCTCCCTTTCTCACCCTATTTCAATCTGATTATCACTATCTAACGAGGTGCTCTATGAGTACAGCTTCGCCGTATGCGCTTTACCTGAGCAGACTGTCGGCTAATAGCAAAAAGTCTATTGCGTCACAGCTTCGAAGTGTCGCTAAAATCATGGATTGGCCGGTTGACGATGAAGCACGCTTTCACCGTATCAACTATCAAGACATGCTGCAAATACGTGCCATGCTGCAACATGCTGGTTGGGCAACACGCTCGATTAACCGCGCACAGGTAGCTATCCGTAATATCGTCAAAATCGCTGTGATGATGAAGCTGGCCGATAGCGAGCAGTTAAGCCAGCTGAGCACTCTGAGTCAGCTTAAACATGCCGAATACCCAGGCACCGCACTTACGCAGAAGCAGGTTCAGGCGCTATTTACGCTATTGGAGCGCTCAAGAACCGAAACCGGCATACGCAATATTGCGATGTTTGCCGTACTACTCGGCACCGGCCTTCGTCGCAGTGAGCTGGTGGCGCTTGAGCTTAAAGACTTCGATGCGAACAAGCAGACGCTGTTGGTGCGTAACGGTAAGGGCAATAAATCCCGCACGGTGTTCTTACCTGATTGGAGCCTTAACCACTTAAAGAACTGGTTAACACTGCGCTCAAGGCAGCCCGGTTATCTGTTCTGTCCGGTGCAGGCTAACGGCAAAGTAAAACTGACTACCGGATTAAGTGTGTGGCTGGTGCTAAGGCTGGTTAAAACCAAGCTGCAGCGTATTGGCGTCGAAAATGCGTCACCACATGATTTACGCCGCACCTTTATTACCCGTTTGCTTGAGCAGAATGTCGATTTAAATACCGTGCGGCAAATGGCCGGTCATGCGTCTATTACGACGACCACTATCTACGACAAGCGGGATATGCAGTTTATGCAGCAGGCGGCAAGGTCATTAAGTTATGGCAGTAGTAATGGTAATAGTGGGAGGTAGCCATGATTACCCCACCCCGCACACCGCTACCCTGTCATTACCTGGCGGCGTTTTATGCCAGGCAAGTGATTAGCCTGATAGACGTTGATATCGAAATGACGAACGTTAACCGCTCCATTTTAAAACGCATTACGGGTCAGTCGTTTGAAGATGCTGAGCTGACAAGTGAAACCGCCCTTAAACACCTGTCCTTTACTGATACTAAGCCAGAGTTGACAGAGCGAGTTGAAAAGAACCTTGCCACGCTATGTACGTTGTTCGGTGTAGAGGCTTCGTTTGGTTCAGCACTGGGCTTTCTGGTGCTGATGAACGTTAATCAGGGGCTGAATCAGCTGGTCGATTTTGTTGGCGGTTACTTTGAAGATAAAGCACTTGAAAAGCTGATGTGTAATGTCTCAGGTTTAACGGCGACGGATGTGTCACACAGCTTATCGGTCTTGCAACAAAACGGCGTAATACTGGTAGACCGTTATCTGAATGAGCTTCAGGACATCACCATACCAGCCAGTATGCTGTATGTGCTGACCAGTGAGACGATAGAGAGTAAATCGCAGCTGCTGCAGCATGTGTTATGCGCCAGTGAGCCTACTTGTTTATCGACTAAGGATTTTGAGTATGTCGATGTGGCACTGCTACAAGGCTATCTGGCCGAGGCCATCATTCAGCAGCTTAGTGGTGTAAACATCCTACTCTATGGCGAAGCCGGTAGTGGTAAAACGGCACTGGCTAAAGTGCTGGCGCAGAGTTTATCCGTACCGCTCTATGAAGCCCGCAATATGCGTATGGACGATGGGTTTTTATCTAACGAGTTTGGCGCGAAAAGCTCAGACACTCAGCGCATTCAGTACATCACTATGCTGCAAAGCTTAATGGGCGGCAGTGCCATGATGTTGCTGGTCGATGAATGCGAGAGCTTGTTCTATAGCGCTGATACGCATTATTCCAAAGAGTCAGTGCATCGGCTACTGGAGCAAAACGCGGTGCCGACTATCTGGATAACCAACTATGTTGACCAGTTAGAGCACAGCTACATTCGCCGCTTTAAGCTTGTGATGTCGGTTAATGCCCCCAAGGACGAAGTACTGGAGAAAATGAGCCGTGCGGAGTTTAAAGGCTTAGGAGTAAGCAGTGAGTTTCATGTTCAGCTGAGTAAAACACCGAACCTGACACCGGCATTGCTGGCTAACGCCTCCCATGTTGCCAGAACGCTGGGTGTGAAGCGTAATCTGGCACAAGGCGTTATCGAGGATGTGATAGAAAACAGCCTGACGGCCTGCGACTTGTGGGATGACAGCATGCGCTATCAGGCAGAGCTGGCGTTTGATATGTCGCTACTGAACATCAAACAGTCCGCAGCGGTGCTCAAGCAGATAAACCATGCTGTAGCGACTAACGCACCGATACGGGTATTAATCAGTGGTCCACCGGGTACGGGTAAAACCGCGCTGGCGCATCATTTAGCTGAGCAGCACAAGCGTGAGTTAAAACGCGTATTAAGCTCGGATGTGCTGAGTAAATATGTCGGCGGCTCTGAGAAACAAATCGCAAGGCTATTTCAGCAAGCGCACCGCAACAAACAGATGCTGCTGTTAGATGAAGTCGATAGTCTGCTTACCAGCCGGGAGCGGCTAAACATGCACCACGAACGGCAAGTGGTGAACGAACTGCTGGCGCAGCTTGAGTGCTTTAGCTGCCCGCTCTTTGCTGCAACTAATTTCGAAACAGCTTTGGATAGCGCTATATTGCGCCGCTTCGACTTCAAGCTGCAGTGTGACTACTTGAGCGCGCCACAAGTGTTAACGCTGTATAAGCGCACTCTGAGCGTTCCACAGCTATCAACGTTAGAGACTGAGCAGCTAAGCTCGCTCAGCAGATTAACACCCGGTGATTTTGCACTTTTAACCCGTCGTTTGCGCTTTAGCGCAACGCACGAACATCGTCAGTTAGCGCTTGCCGTGCTGACCGATGAAAACAACCGCAAGCAACCTAAAACCCCAATCGGCTTTGTGCAATAGCCACTAAGCCAACACCATAAGGAAAACACACTATGTCTATATTGAGTTCGCTCAAGGTTATCGCTCGCCCAAAAATTGAGCCCAAACCACCCATCTTAGGCAAACGCCTAAAACTGATTGAAAAGCTGGATGAGCAGCAGGCAATGGCGCAGGCCATGTTAGATGGTCAGGCTTATGAAGCCTTTAAGGATAAAAAGGTGAAGGACCCCGAAACCGGTGAGCGCAAAACCGTGCGCACACGCAAAGCGGTTCGCCCCTGGTACTTTGATGACAACGAGCACTACTACTTTGAAATCAAAGTCGGGCTTAAAACGCTGGAGCTGGACAAAGGCAAAGCGGCTATTGATGTCGGCAAGAAAGAAGACTTACCAGCCGTCATTAGCACCATCATCAAGGCCGTTGAGAGCGGTGAGCTGGATACGCAGATATTACAACTGTCACCAGCAAAACCACCGAAACCGCCTAAAGCCAAAACCACTGACAAGAAATGATGCGATATGGCCGGTCAGTGTACCGGCCAAAGTTTTAGAGGTTTTGGAGGTGACTTATGCCAACCTTACGCGAAATCGATGTGAAGTATCGGTTCAAAGAAATCGACTGCGACATTACCGGCATGCCAGTGCATCAACCTGCTGCCATAGCCCGACTATTTGACTACCTGAAGTATGAAACGAAAGAAGTCTTTATTGTCGTTAACCTTACCAAGCAGCACGATATTAACTGCTTCGAAGTAGTGGCTACCGGCAGTGTTGACGCCGTCACCTTACGACCGGCTGAAGTACTGAGAACCGCAGTCATTCTCAATTTAAAAGTGGTGATGCTGATTCACAACCATCCGTCCGGTAAGACCGACCCGAGCCGGGCAGATATCAGCATTACCCGTCACATCATAGATGCGGCAAAAACACTGGATATCACAGTACTGGATCACATCATCATCGGTCTGAACCAGTACACCAGCTTACAAGAAACCCATCCCGAAATTTTTCAGTAACACCTAATCCATTCAGGAGTAAACATAATGCGTATTCAGTACGAGAGCTTAGCTTTGCCTGTTTCAAAGCGATTTATCGATGCATTGATAAAAGTTATCGAGCCGCACCGAGAGCCATTAGCAGAGTTTGTCTGTGTGAACTTTCGGGACCCGAAATACAGTGCAGAACACGGCGGCTACCACCCGGTAGAAATACTACTTACCGGCACCAGTGGCCGTTATGACATCTGCTACATCACCGACTTTTGTTATGCCGGTATCGGTGATTGTGCCGAACTGGTGAAGTCTTTGGACTTCGAGTTTATCGCTGGCACCTTTCAGGATATGACCGGCTACTACCCTATCGAAGTCGCCAGAGAAATCTACCCGATATGGGAGGACAACTTTTTAACCTACTGGCTGGATATGGGGGTTTTTGAAGTGGAGGTAAGCTAATGGAAGCATACAAACCAAAACGCGGTGAAGCCCACTTAAAAGCCAGCCCTAAGCGAATCGCTCTTGGTAATTGGATACGTGAGCAGCGAAAGGCTAAAGGTCTTACCATGCGCGATCTATCAGCAATTAGCGGTAAACCACATAGCTACTTCGGCAAAATCGAGCAAGGAATTAGGGGGCTGGATATTTTGGAGTTTATTGAGCTTTGCGGGTGGTTGGGGATTGATTATCGCTCTGCGATAAATCAGATAAGTAAACTCTAATACCAACAGTGCTTTATCAAGTCACGGATAAGGCTTGCATGGCACAAGCCTTATTATACTCAATCTGCAAATAATCATATTTATTTATACGAAAATAGCGAGTGAAAATAACGAATGACTGACGAAAAATCAAAATTTCATCTCAAAATCTCGTTTCTCACACTGACCACCAAATTCTTTATTTTCTGAGCCATCTGAAAAATATCGTTCCTTAGTTTCCTTGCTATATAAAAACTGGCCAGTAATTCTATTAATTACAAGCTTCTCAGTGACCCATGGATTTTCCTTATCTTGAAGAATCATGATTATCATCATATTGCCTTCGACAATTAAGTAGTTAGAGACTTCCTTGCTGGCTAAGACGAACTTAGCTACACCCTCCTTTCCTTTTGCATCCAACTCAATGGATATAAGCTCTGACATTAACTTATGTTCTGGCTCAGCTGCTTTACAGGTCAACAAGAATTTATCACTTGCAGTGGCAGCACGAGAAGTTAAAAGTGATAACACGACTAGAAAGGAGACTTTGGTAAAACTCATCTTCATATTATTTATACCATTAAGTTGATAAAAAAGCGGACATACTGGACTGACATGTGATTTATCACTGCGTAGAAATCATTGAACGCAAAGCCAATACACTAACAATAACAGCCCCAATCTGAACAATAATCATACATAAAACTAACTCAAGAAAAAGTAGCTTTCTAACCCGATAAGCAAACTTTAAATTCACAAAAATCAAGCTAACACCACTAAATCCTCTATATCTTAGAAGTCGAGCTGAACGCTTAAATGGCAGTTTACCCAACATTGCTCTCTCAAAGAAAATTGTGGAATTGGCCCACACTGAATAAACCCCTATTGTCAGCAGGATAAAAAACAATAATGTTGCAGGAGTATTCGAAATATCAAACTTTGTAAAATCCAAATTCCTAGCCACGAGGAAAACTAAAGAAAATATAATTACTTGGGGAGTCAAATTTCTTAAAAATTCCAAAAAATGAATTCTTAAGTCTACTAACAGGCTAAAAAGCTTACGCCTTTTAGCCATCCTGAAATTATTACTCATCGATATCACTCATAACCTTTGCGTATTCATTCCAATCAATCGCGGGTACAGTTCCCAATGATTGTAACTTTTGTAATAGCCTAAAGATCAGATATGCCATGCTGTTATTTAGCGGACTAAAATGGTGGAGCCCCCAGAAACAATCAAAAGATCGGTCTGAAAGTGCTAAAACAAAATCCAACTTACACTCACCGTCCGTCTGGGCAATACTTGATGCAAACGCATCACTCTGGAGCCCTCCCACCCAAGCTACATCTGGTGCAATTAATCCAGCGATAATTTCAAAGTGAGCTTTAGCAGGGTATTGGCCGCCAGCATGCACAATAGGTACACTTGTTCTTACTAAGCTTCTGACAGATTTGGCTTTATCCCTGGCGTAGGAAATATATTCCTTATTAACTTCGGGCTTGACTTCAAGAACACAGTAAACCGCCTCAGCAGGAATGTATCGATGACTTTGCTGGTCCAGTAATGTAGGAGTATACTGATTATCGAAAATCACTATGTCGATTTGCTGGCTGCTCTTCCCGTTACTGTCAATAACAATACCAGTGTCTACATCGTACCTTTTGGGTAGATACCTTCGTAACATTTGCATAAAATGTTTTTCATTGATATCACCCATTACACCGTTATGAGTCACTGATTTTGACGCTAACTTTAAATGTAAACCTAGAACATCCTGCTCAGCTGCAAAAGATTGTCTAAGGAAAGCTCTTCCATCAACATCAGAAAGTGATTTTGCTTTATTCATCTGTTCATCCAAAAATCAGTCTAATATGAAAAATCATTACTAAATACTTTCTTCAACAAACGGTTTGGTAGGTACCATTGCACTAGCTATTTCTTTAGCCCTCGAAGCGCTGATAGTTCCATTTGGGTAGGCATCCAAAACTATTGATGGGATCAGGCGTTGAGAAATGTCTGAAAAAGTAAAGCCGAAATTCCTATCATCAGAATTACCAGTAATACGTGCTAAATCCAGAATATCATTTGTAGATAATCCGGCAGGTTTCAACAAATGATTTAGTAAGTGAGCACGTTGTTCCAAAGTTGGTCTTTGAAAGGTGACTATTTCTGCAGCTCGCCGTCGTATTGCTGGGTCTAAAGCATTTAATCGATTTGTACACATAATGACCGCTGCAGGTAATTGACCTTGAGCAATCCTATCTATGCCTCTAATAAATGCATTAACTCCGGCTCGATCTTCATGATGCATTTGCGAAGCTTCACGGGACTGAGCCAATGCATCAGCTTCATCTATCAAGAGAATCACCGCTCCTCTGGAAGAAGAGCCAATAGACTTAAGCTTCGAGGCTTCAGCAAGTGTGGTATCAAATGCAGCTGTAACCAACTGAGTCATTTCACCTACGCGACCTTGACCTCGTGTACTTAAGCTCATTGGTAGCAAAGTAATCTCAATGTTTTCTTGCCTTGCGACTGCATCACCAATAGTTTCGGCTAACTCAGACTTTCCAGATCCAACATCACCGGCAAGAATAATCAACGGAGGCCGCCTTAACACTGCCTCAGCTAAGAAATATGCATCGGGATGTTTCTTATCAAGCCAATTAGTCAACCCAGTTGGATTGACTAACAATCCAATAATTTTGGTGAGCATTAGTTTACGCTCATCCATGCCAACTAGCCGAGATAACCTGCTTTTAGCATCGACATCAGGGAAAATCGTTCGTTTTTCAAACAACTCATTTATTTCTGTCATTAACATGTCCTTACAGATGATCTGTTAAGCGAGCAACCGCCTGAGCTATAATTTCTATCGCTCTCTAGGTATCCATTGATTGTTGGGACTGGCGCACCAACACGTCTTATAGGTGACTGATTATCAAAGTCATCTTGTTGCTGTGTTGATAAAGCATGCCATTTACTTGTGTAAGTTAAAAAGCTTCTAAATACAGCACCTGAAGTATCTCTATTGGGTCTTACCTTTCCCGGATCGTCATCAATACTTCCGCTCGAAATTTCTGAAGCTGTGTAGAATAGTGAAGGC
Organism: Arsukibacterium indicum; assembly: GCF_019100565.1. GTDB lineage: Bacteria > Pseudomonadota > Gammaproteobacteria > Enterobacterales > Alteromonadaceae > Alishewanella > Alishewanella indicum. The sequence goes on from NZ_JAHRID010000003.1 coordinate 54,692, forward strand.
TCAATCCACTGCCCGTTTCTTTGAAATCCATATTTAACACTTTCCAAATATCCATGTTTCAAGAGAAGAACAAGTTCTTGTTCAAATTTTTCAATTTGTAGATCTGTGGGACCATTCTGATAAAACCTTTGAATACGTTTGAGATCTGCTGCAACTTTGGATGCTAGGTGCTTAGCATGCGTAACAGTGAAAGTTTGAGAATAGGATTGAGTGAAACTTGAAGTCATTTTTAACCTCACACGTCAAAAGTTGAGCCAAACACTTTTTGCCAGTAGTACACTGTTTTCTCTTTAGTAGTCGCAGCTAAGGCAGCATCTATTGCATCACCTGCATCCAGAGCTGCTTCTGCAATTACCTTGAGATTCATTTCTGTATAAAGACCTGCAACATTGTTGCTGGTATTAACAGGGTCAATAATCTGACATGGCTCCTTGAAGTTCCCTACAGAGTTTCGACTGTAGTAATCAGTGAATATGATTTTCTCCCGTAATTCGCTAGATGCTAAATAGGTAAAAAAGCTTTGTAGTGCCTCAGGATAGTCAGACAAATCCTGACCGTTATCTACTAGGTGGGCTAATACCAACTCAACCATAAATGATTTGAATCTAAAATCACTTCGTTCCCGTTTTTCTTTTCTGGTCCAAAACTTTATAAGTCTTACAACCTGAGAAAAATGGGTATGATTAGCACTCTTTCTTTTCCTAATAAATTCAAGATGCATTGGTATACTAGTTTCAAGATAGGAACCATTTTCTTGACTTACCAAATCGCCTTTCCATTCTTTATCGCCATAGTAAAGAATAGGAACGATATCGACATCCAAACCACTACCCATAAATGAGACGGTAATACTGTAAGTCTGAGGCTTGACTTGATCTGGTTTAAAATTTGGAAACGCGGTGCGCAATCGCTCCGCAACATATTCCAGAAGCTCTTTTACATCAGTAGGAGCTTCCGCCCCTGATATATAACACGCCATGTCCACATCGTTGAGAGATCTAAGAGCAGTCCCTTTGGCCAAACTTCCAGAAAGCATAATCCGTTTAATGGAAAAGGTAGGGTGCTCGCTGATGTAATTTTCTAATTTATCAGCCAATCTTCGTGCTTGAGCCCTATATTCGTCAGCTTTTTCTTTGGGTAAGTTGACTCTATCATTTGCAAATTTCACTAAATCTTTGTGGTCTACATGTAAGCGTGCCATTGTGCACCTCCGTCTAAAGCGTTAATCAACGCGTATCTCAACTTTGCTTACATGCTTTAACTTATATACCGACGAACCGGCTCAAGTAACACAAAAAAAGCAAAATATGTTCAGTACTCCGAACATTTTAGACATGGATTTTTCCGATAGTCAAGCCTATAATGTACGTCTATACCGAACTTTTTTATCAAACTGAGGTACACCCCCAATGAGTACTGCTCTGGCAGATAAAATAAGGGATCTTAGAAAGTCTAAAGGTTTTACTTTGGAAAAATTGGCTGAACTTACAGGTTCAAGTAAAAGTTATATATGGGAACTAGAAAATAAAACACCCCCACGACCATCAGCAGAAAAGCTTGGAAAAATTGCCGAACAACTTGGAGTTACTATAGAGTATTTATTAGATACTGATGGAAGCTTAACAATTGAAGATGCAGCGGATGCTCGGTTCTATAGAAAATATAAACAGATGGACGATAAAGCTAAAGCAAAAATTCGTTCAATAGCAGAACTATGGGATGACGATTCTGACTAAACAACAAAGTCCCTATAAATGGGCTTACAAATTAACTAACATTCTCAATGCTGTTCCAGGATTATCAAGATTTCCAGTTGACGTTAAGCTTACAGCTGAAGAGATATCTAGGAACCTTTATCCTGATGACCCAATATCTATGATAAAAGGGGCTTCATTGCCATCTTTTGAAGCTGGCTTGTTTAAAGCGCCAGCTCATAAAAAAGGTTGGGGAATAATTTATAATAAGGACATTAGTTCCCCAGGTCGTCTTAACTTTACGCTTGCTCATGAGTTTGGTCACTATCTCATTCATCGCCTTGAACATCCAGATGGAATTCAATGTGGTGAACAGGATCTAGTGAGATGGGATTCAGAGTATCGTCAGATGGAACATGAGGCGAATGTATTTGCCGCAAACTTATTAATGCCGTTGGATGACTATAGATTACAAGTTCCTGCAAATATAAAAGCCAGCATCGAATTAATTAGCCAGTGTGCAAACCGCTATGGAGTTTCGCTTGTCGCGGCAATACTCAGGTGGCTTGAGTATACAGAAAGCAAATCAGTTTTGGTCGTTTCAAGAGATGGATTTGTACTGTGGGCTAGATCAAGTCAATCAGCATATAAATCGGGATTTTATCTCAAAACATCTAATAGGCAACCAATCCCTGTTCCTGAAAAGTCACTTGCTTCAGAAACTATTTTTCTTCAGATGACATCTATGTCAGCAAAACACAACAACGATGTTTGGTTTGGACAGAACTGTGAGGAAATACTGATAAATTCTGAGCTTTACGATTTTAAACTCTCATTGATACATTTGAATAGGTACTAACAAGAGAACATCTTATTATGGTGCCTAGGGCCGGACTCGAACCGGCACGTTGTCGCCAACGGTGGATTTTGAATCCACTGCGTCTACCAATTTCGCCACCCAGGCATTGAGAGGACTTTTTCTTTTGTAACTAACCTAGTTACAGACCTTTGCAAAACTTTGCAAGCGACCTGCACTTTTAACCTTCGCTGAATCGTAGACTATTCAACAGGTTATGTCTACCACATTCGAAGACGCTTTGCATTTTGAATCCGCTGCGTCTACCGATTTCGCCACCCAGGCACTGAGGGATATTTTGAGGTAAACGCCTGCATTATACGGTGCTGCTAAAGCTTGGCAAGTGCTTTTATGACACTTTGTTTTAATTGGCTTTTAATTGCACAAATAACCAGCAGCAGCGAAAAAAGCCCGGCGCAGGATCGTAAAAAAACCTCGCCGTGTTAAACTTGGCCAAGTTTTGATACAGGACACAGTTATGCTTGCCAATGCCCCCCGTGCCGGTTTTGCCCGCCGTTTAGCGGCAATAATTTACGATATTCTGGTATTAGCGGCGCTGGTGATGCTGGCTGCCGGTGTTGCTATGCTGCTGGTGCAACTGCTGGCCTGGGTCGGTCTGGTTAACCTGAGCGGTTACACGGATATTGCGGATTACTTAAATACCGGGCTGCGCCGCTGGCTGTACTTCAGCTACCTGGTGGCGGTGATATTAAGCTTTTATGTGTATTTCTGGTGTAAAGCAGGCCAGACCCTGGGTATGCGCGCCTGGCGAATAGTCGTAGTTAAGCAAAATGGCTTGCCGCTTAGCCCACCGCAGGCGCTGGCCCGGGCATTGCTGGCGTTATTCGGCTTAGGAAATGTCTGGCTGTGGCTACGCTGGGGTAAAGGCCTGGCATTGCAGGACCAGCTTACCGCCAGCCAGATGGTGGTGATAAGTAAAGATCACAGTAAAAGCCTGAATGTGCATAAAACCGCAGGCTGACAGCTAGACTTTTTTGCGCATCAGGTACACCGCCAGTGCCATAAACAGCAAACTGGGCAGCATGGCGCCGGCCAGCGGTGGTAACTGATACACCAGCGCCAGCGGGCCAAACAGCTCGTTACTCATAAAAAAGCCAAAGCCGGTGAGAATACCGAGCAGCACCCTTGCTGCCATGGTTACACTGCGCAATGGCCCGAAAATAAAACTCAGCGCCAGTAACAGCATGGCGGCAACTGACAACGGCTGCAGTACTTTACGCCAATAAGCCAGCTCATAGCGGCTGGCTTCCTGATCATTCTGCTCCAGATAATCGACATACCGGGCTAAACCGGTAATTGACAACATTTCGGGCTTAATAGTTACCACACCAAGTTTGTCAGGGCTTAAGCTGGAACGCCACTGCAGCTGCTCCACGTTATTTTGCAACACCCGTTCGGCAGAAAAAGACAGCTCGGTAACATTCTCAAGCCGCCAACGCTCATTACGATATGCCGCGCTGTCTGCACTGATAATGGTTTCCAGTTGCAAATCACTGCCAAATTTATAGATAGTTAAACCAGCGAGGTTTCCAACGTCGTCAACCTCTTTAATATTAACAAAGCTGTCGCCATCTTTGGCCCATACGCCCTGACGCGCAGCAAACAGGTTACCGTCGGAAATAGCTTTAATTCTGAGTTCCCGCGCGGTTCTGTCGCTTACCGGCGCCCCCCACTCGGCTACCGCCATCACTATCAGCACCATAACAATGGCTGATTTCATCACCGAGTTAATAATATTAAGCCGCGACAAACCGGCGGCCTGCATAACAACCAACTCACTACTACTGGCCAGCATGCCCATTCCAATCAAGCCACCAATTAATGCGGCCATCGGGAAAAATAACACGACATCGCCAGGCATGCTGTACAAGGTAAATAATGCAGCATGTACCATGTCATAATAACCTCGACCAATCGAACGCATCTGGTCAATAAACCGGAACAGTGCCGACAATACAATTAAAACACTCAAGGTAAGTGCCGAGGTGGCCAGGATAGTGCGGCCTATATATATATCAAGGATCTTCAGCATATCAGGCGCGCCTCGCTACCCAGGCCCGAAAACGCCGGGCACCAGAGCGGTTTCGCAGAATTAAAAACAGACCAAGCAGCAGCGCACTGCCATGCAGCCACCACATGCCGAACTCAGGGGGGATTTTGCCGTCTTCCAGTGCCGAACGACCAATAATCAATAGCGCATAGTAGCCCAGATACAGCAGCAAAGCTGGTAACAACCTGCCAAATTTGCCCTGACGTGGGTTAACCCGGCTCAATGGCACTGCTATCAAAGTAAGAATAGGGATAGATAACGGAATAGCTATCCGCCAGTGCCATTCTGCAGCGGCCTCCGCACTTTGCTGTTGCAATAACAATGGAGTACTTAAACTACTGAGTTTACGCCGGCGCTGCTCAACTTGTTGTTCCCGTAGCTGAATTTGATAGCGGCCAAACTCGGTAACTTCATAGGCTGGTGAGCGACCGTCGCCGGCGTATCTGCGGCCCTGCTGTAATTCCAGCATTTGAGCACCGCTGGCTGCATCTTCGCTCACAGCACCGGTTTCGGCGTAAACAATAGCGTGCCGGGCCTGCTCACCATGAAGTTCTGTTTGGGCAACAAAGACCCGCGATAAATTATTACCTGAACGGCTGATTTCCTGCACAAAAATAACGGCTTGCTCATTTGCGGTGTGCTGAAAGCGCCCCGGCACCAGTGAAAATAAGCCAACATTACTGTCAGCTTTTTCCAGTAACTGATATTCGCGCTCCGTAGCCCATGGGCTCAGATATAAGGTAACACTGCCAGCCAGAATGGCCATTAACACCGACAACAACAAAGTAAGGCGGGTGACATACCACTCACTGACCCCGGTCGCATGCAACACTGTCATTTCACTGTCAGCGTATACCCGACCATAAGCCACTAAAATACCTAAAAATGCACTTAATGGCAGAATTATAACTGCAAGCTGGGGCAATTTAAGCGCAACGATACTCATGACCAGCCGGCCCGGCAAATCACCTTCAGAGGCATCGGCCAGAATTTTTACAAAACGCTGGCTGATAATAATGCTGGTAAGAATAACAAAGACAGCCAATTGGGCGCGAAAGACTTCCCCAATCAGATAGCGAAAAATAATCAAAAATGCCCCCTAAAACCTGTCTTTTTGCTGGAAACCTGGCAATTTTTAAGTAAACTTGATATTTATAACAATTATTATCAGGCAAAGTACCGTGAAAGCCGAGCTTTTTTCTCAATTCGCGGTAGAATTCAGCCATGTAATCAGCTTGCGCCTTAGCACAACGACATTTGTTAACGGCTATAGTAGCACAGTCTTTTAGAATCAGGAGTAAGTATGGAGTTCAGCGTTAAAAGCGGAAGTCCGGAAAAACAACGCAGCGCATGTATTGTTGTTGGCGTATACGAACCACGTCGTCTTTCCGCAGTAGCAGAGCAACTGGATAAAATCAGTGAAGGTTATATCAGCAATTTATTACGCCGCGGCGATTTAGAAGGCAAACCGGGTCAAATGCTGTTATTACACCATGTCCCTAATGTGCTTAGTGAGCGGGTATTATTGGTTGGCTGTGGCAAAGAACGTGAATTGGACGAGCGGCAATACCGCCAGATCATTGCTAAAACGATCAGCACCCTGAATGAAACCGGTTCAATGGAAGCGGTATGCTTTTTATCTGAGTTGCATGTCAAAAGCCGTGATACTTACTGGAAAGTGCGCCATGCGGTGGAAACCACTCAGGACTGCCTGTATGTGTTTGACCGTTTAAAAAGCAAAAAAGACGAAACCCGCCGGCCGCTGCGTAAAATTGTTTTTAACGTACCTACCCGGCGTGATTTAACCATTGGCGAGCGTGCGGTAGAACAAGGTCTGGCTATAGCTGCTGGTATTAAGCAGTGTAAAGACGTTGGCAATCTGCCGCCGAATATCTGCACCCCGGCTTATCTGGCCGAGCAGGCGCAGGCATTGGTTGAGCTATCTGACAAGGTAAGTGTTGAAGTGCTGGGTGCCGAAGAACTGGCCAGCCATGGCATGAACTCGTACCTGGCAGTTGGTCGTGGCTCAGTAAACGGCCCGAAAATGTCGGTAATCAAATACAACGGTGCCGGCAACGACAGCGCCCCGATGGTATTAATTGGTAAAGGCCTGACATTTGACTCAGGCGGTATCAGTTTAAAGCCGGGCGATGGCATGGATGAAATGAAATACGACATGTGTGGCGCCGCCTCGGTGCTGGGCACCATGCATTCAGTTATCGCGCTGGGTTTACCGGTCAATATCGTTGCAATACTTGCTGCTGCTGAGAATATGCCCGATGCCAATGCCTACCGCCCTGGTGATATTTTAACAACTATGTCAGGTCAGACCGTTGAGGTACTGAATACTGACGCCGAAGGCCGGCTGGTACTATGCGATGCCCTGACCTATGCTGAACGCTTTGACCCGGAACTGGTCATTGATGTAGCCACTTTAACCGGCGCCTGCGTTATTGCCCTTGGTAAACATGCCTCTGGCCTGCTTAGTAATCACAACCCGCTGGCACATGAAATTCTGAACGCGTCTGAGCAAAGCGGCGATCGCGCCTGGCGCCTGCCACTATGGGATGATTATCAGGAACAACTGGAAAGCCCCTTCGCCGATTTCAGTAACTTAGGTGGCCGTGCTGCCGGCACTATTACTGCTGCCTGCTTTTTATCACGGTTTACCCGCAAATATAACTGGGCTCATCTGGATATTGCCGGCACAGCCTGGCGCAGTGGCGGTAAAGACAAAGGCTCGACGGGTCGGCCAGTGGCATTGTTAACTCAGTTTTTAATTAACCGTGCTGGCCACAATCAGGATCACTGATGACGGTTACCTTTTATGTGCTGGCTGAAAGCCAGCAATCTCTTGCAAATGAGCTGAGCACTGTGCCAGCTCATTTTGCTTTAGCCTGTCAGTTATGCGCTAACTTTTACCGCGCTAACCAACGGGTTTTTGTTTATACTGCCAGCCAGCAAGATGCCGAACTAATCGACCAGTTACTGTGGCAGTTTGATGCCGACAGCTTTGTACCACATAACCTGAGTGGTGAAGGCCCGGCCCGCGGTGCACCGGTTGAAATAAGCTGGCAACCTCCCAGGCAAAGCCGCCAGGTGCTGATTAATCTTGCACCAGACATGCCGGACTTTGTCAGGCGGTTTGCCGACATTATCGAATTTGTTCCGGCTGAGGCCACTGCCAAAGCGCAGGCCCGGGAACGTTATAAGCAATATCGTCAGTCGGGAATTACCCCTGCTACTGTCAATGCCGACTGAACAACAGGTACTCTCATGGAAAAAACATTTAATCCCAGTCAGATAGAACAAGCCATGTACAGCGCATGGGAAAGCAAAGGCTATTTTAAACCGGCCGGCGACACCGGTAATGGCAGCTACTGCATCATGATCCCGCCACCAAATGTTACGGGCAGCCTGCATATGGGCCATGCCTTTCAGCAAACCATAATGGATGCGATGACCCGCTACCAGCGGATGCGCGGCAAAAACACCTTATGGCAGGTTGGCAGCGATCATGCTGGTATCGCTACCCAGATGGTAGTGGAACGGCAACTGGCAGCAGCTGGCCTGCCCGGCCGCCACCAGATGGGGCGTGATGCCTTTATTGAAAAAGTGTGGGACTGGAAAGCAGAGTCCGGCGGCACTATTACCTCACAAATGCGCCGGCTGGGTAACTCGGTCGACTGGGAGCGTGAGCGCTTTACCATGGATGAAGGATTATCCGAGGCCGTTCAGGAAGTCTTTGTCAGATTATATCAGGACGACTTAATTTACCGCGGCAAACGCCTGGTAAACTGGGACCCGAAACTGCACACCGCTATCTCAGATCTGGAAGTGGAAAACAAAGAGCAGCAAGGCCATATGTGGCATTTACGCTACCCACTGGCTGACGGTGTGCTAACCGATGACGGTAAAAACTACCTCGTCGTCGCTACAACCCGGCCGGAAACCATGTTAGGTGACACCGCTGTTGCCGTTAACCCGGCCGATGAGCGCTATCAGGCATTGCTTGGCAAAGAGGTGCTGCTGCCATTGGTAAATCGCCGGATACCGGTAATAAGTGATGAGCATGCCGACAAAGACAAAGGAACCGGTTGCGTCAAGATCACACCGGCTCACGATTTTAATGATTATGAAGTAGGTAAACGTAATCAGTTACCGATGATCAATATCATGACCCAGGATGCCACCATTCGCAGCGAAGGAGAATGCTTCCACTTTAACGGTGAGCATAACCCGGCAATGACCGCCGCTATTCCTGATACATATCAGGGGCTGGACCGCTACGAAGCACGTAAAGCCATTGTAGCGGCATTTGAACAGGCAGGTTTGCTGGAAAAAGTCGAAAACTTAACCAACACCCTGCCTTATGGTGATCGCAGTGGCGTAGTTATTGAACCCTTACTGACCGATCAATGGTATGTACGGGTGGCACCACTGGCCAAAACAGCTGTTGAAGCAGTACAAAGCGGCCAGATTGAATTTGTACCCAAGCAATATGAAAACATGTACTTCAGCTGGATGCGTGACATTCAGGACTGGTGTATTTCGCGTCAGCTTTGGTGGGGCCATCGCATTCCGGCCTGGTATGACAATGACGGCGGAGTATATGTTGGCCGCAGTGAGCAGGAAGTTCGCAATAAATATCAGTTAACGGCTGATTTGGCGCTGCGCCAGGACGATGATGTGCTGGATACCTGGTTCAGCTCAGCATTGTGGACATTTTCCACACTGGGCTGGCCGAAGCAGACCGACGATTTAAAAACCTTTCACCCAACTGACGTACTGGTAACCGGTTTTGACATCATATTCTTCTGGGTAGCCCGGATGATTATGATGACCATGCACTTTATTAAAGATGATGATGGTAAACCACAGGTGCCATTTAAAACCGTTTATGTTACCGGCCTTATCCGGGATGAAAACGGCGATAAGATGTCAAAATCCAAGGGCAATGTTATTGACCCGCTGGATATGATTGACGGCATCAGCCTGCCCGACTTACTGGCTAAACGCACCAGTAATTTAATGCAACCCAAGCTGGCCGAAAAAATAGCTAAACAAACCGAGCAACAATTCCCTGATGGTATCACTGCAAGTGGCACCGATGCAGTGCGTTTTACCCTGGCCTCACTGGCGTCGACAGGCCGTGATATTAACTGGGATATGAAACGTTTAGAGGGCTACCGAAATTTCTGCAACAAGCTGTGGAATGCCAGCCGCTATGTGCTGATGAATACCGAAGACAAAGACTGCGGTTTTGGCACTGAAACAAAACAATTATCACTGGCTGATAAATGGATTTTGGCGCAATACCAGCAAACGGTAAAACAGGTTAATCAGTATATCGACAGCTACCGCTTCGACTTGGCTGCCTCGGCTCTGTATGAGTTTACCTGGAACCAGTTCTGTGACTGGTATTTAGAGCTGACCAAACCGGTACTGTTTAAAGGCACTGAGGCTGAGCAGCGCGGCACCCGCCACACTCTGGTTACTGTGCTGGAGAGCCTGCTGCGGTTGATGCATCCGATAATGCCATTTATTACCGAAACCATCTGGCAGTCGGTTAAACCACTGGCAGCGTCTGTCATTGATAGCAGCAAAGCGGACAGCATCATGCTACAACCCTATCCGCAGTTTGATGCCCGGCTGGCAGATGACACCGCTATGGCCGATTTAGAATGGTTGAAAGCGGTCATTACAGCCATTCGCAATGTCCGTGGTGAAATGAACATTGCCCCCAGCAAGCCACTTGCCGTATTACTGCGCAACCTGAATACTGACGAACAGCGTCGCTTACAGCAGAACCAGAACTTTTTAATGGTGATGGCAAAACTCGACAGCGTGACGGTATTAGATAGTGCTCAGAAGGCGCCGGCCAGTGCAACTCAGCTGGTCGGTAGCATGGATTTAATGATCCCGATGGCAGGCCTAATTGATAAAGAAGCAGAGCTCAACCGGATTGGCAAGCAGCTGGAAAAAACGCAACAGGAACTGGCACGGGTTAGCGGCAAGCTGAATAACCCGGGCTTTGTTGCTAAAGCACCAGAGGCTGTCCTGGCCAAAGAACGGGAAAAACAAGCTGAGCTAGAGCAGGCTCTGGTTAAACTGCAGGCACAACAAGCAGAAATTTCAGCGCTGTAAGCTGGTTAATATGGATAGCAAAAGGCGACAATTTAGTCGCCTTTTTTCATTGTCCGGGTATTTTACCAATCCCGACTTGTGCAGTTAAAAAACCGGAGCAAGCTCCGGTTATTATTAGTTCAGCAGCAAAATACCTATTCGCTTATTTTTTAACTGAACGGCGGCGGCCAAAGGCTCTTAAACCTAACAAGCCTAAACCAAACAAACCTAACATGGCTGGCTCTGGCACATTTAGCGGACGGGTTGTAATAAAGAACCCAAACTGAGCAGGAGTAAAGGTTTTTTCACGGGTAGTAAAACCTAAACAACCATTTGCTTTACCTGCTCTTGCGCACGTTGCATCTGGTAACGGTGTTAAATTACCTGATAATTCCACAATACTTAAAAAGTAAGTTATGCCGTCATAAACAAATTCAGTATTCAATGCTCCAAACTGAATCACAAAAATGTCGTCACAGACTGTAACTGATGGGAAATTACATGGTGTTGTGTTTGGCGTTTCAATGAAGTCAACAAAAAAACTGGTCGTAAACTGAGGAACTGCAGGGCCAACAGGATCTAACGGCGTCAGATCCAGTGTGGTTAATATACTGGCACTGGTTAAGGTACTATAAGTGCTAGAAAGCGTATTATTAAAATGGGTAATGATATTAGTTGGTGCAGGCATCATACCATTAGTAAACACACTACCAGCAGCCGGTGAATTACTAATTTCTATGCCGCTGCGGGAATTTATCGCACTAAGGTTTGGATTAGTGTGATCACCACCTGCCCGTCCCCAGCTTATCAGTGAGTCATTTACTATTTGATTAGCATTGGCACCACTGAACGTTGCACCCAGCCATTCCGTTGTAACGTTGTAAGACCACTCTACCACGGCAGCCTGCGTAAACGGTGCAATCAGTAGCGCAGCGCCCGCCAGCAACCCCTTACTTAATTTGTTCATATTAATCTCCATGATGGAACAAATGAGCAAACAACCATTATTATTATTTGCTTCCGCCTCAATACAGCACTTTTCGTGCCATTTACTTAAGCATTTGCTTTTAAAGAAGTTATTAAAACAGCAGTGCCAATTATGTAAACAATTGTGACACTTTACATTGAATACGTAGTATTGCTGACTGGACAAAACAGAATGTATAGCTCTGACTTATAACAAAAAAAATGCTTTAGCCTGGTCTAAAATCTGCTTTGTCAGCAATTCAACAATATCAATCAGGCATAAAAAAACCGGAGCAAGCTCCGGTTTTTCTGTGTAACGGTAAGCTACTACCATATCACTTATTTTTTAATTGAACGACGACGACCAAATGCACGTAAACCTAACAAGCCTAAGCCAAACAAACCTAACATAGCTGGCTCAGGAACATTTACCGGACGGCTGGTAATTAAAAAGCCAAACTGCGCCGGAGTAAAAGTACTCTCTTGCGTGGTAAAACCTAAACAGCCAGCAGCAACACCGGCTTCTGCACAAGTCGCATCAGGCAGTGGGTTCAGGTTACCTGTTAATTCAACTATACTGATAAAGTAAGTAATGCCATCATAAACGAACTCACTATTAAGCGCGCCAAACTGAATAACAAAGATATCGTCACACACCGTGTCACTTGGGAAATCACAAGGACTGGTGTTTGGTGTTTCAATAAAATCAACAAAGAAATCAGTCATAAACTCCGGCGCAGCAGGCCCGGCCGGATCAACCGGGGTTAACGTCAGCGTAGTTCTTACTTCTGCGCTAACCAGGGTAGCAAAACTACTGGACAGTATATTGTTGAAATGGGTAATAGTATTTGTTGGCGCAGGCATCATGTTATTGGTAAACACATTGCCCATTGCTGGTGAATTAGTAATTTCCAGACCGCTACGTGAATTAGCTGCGTTTTGAGTAGGATCAGTATGATCTCCACCTGTTGCACCCCAACTAATCAGCGAGCTGTTTTCAATCTGAGTACCACCACCAGCGCTAAACTCAGCATCAAGCCATTCGGTCGTAACGTTATAAGACCACTCAATGACTGCCGCCTGAGTAAATGGCGCAACCAGCAGAGCGGCACCCGCCAACAGACCCTTAGTTAATTTGTTCATATGTATCTCCTTGATGGAACAAAAGGACGAATAACCGCTAGTATTCGCATTCTCCATGTATAAAGCATTAATCAGGCCAGATTTTAACTCACTGTTTTTTCTATTAATTAACATTTAATAATCTTATTAGTGTAAATTTTCATGACAATCACTCTGGCAATTAACAAAAGCACAGCAGGGTTTGCTCTCCCACCAAGACAATTCTCTGGTGGAAAAAAAATTTTTTGATATTATTGCGCGGTGGTTTTCGACGAACCGAAACCGTAACTCCATTTTGATGATAATGAGTTCAGAACTATAAAAAATGCGCTCCGTTGCGTTGTCTTATCTGCTGCAGCGGTTTATCAACCCGACTCTGATAACAGAGCTTTATATTTGAGAATAGCCAATGTCAGCAGATAGCACTGTAGGAAACCTTGCTGAGCCGGTCGCTGCGGCCATCGAGGCCGCTGCCGTAACCCCTTCAGCATTAAGTTTAATACCACCTTTAGTCGTTCTGACCTTTGCTGTCTGGTTAAAGCGTCCTATTCTCGCGCTGATCCTGGGTGCCGTTACCGGTTTGCTGCTGATTAACCCATTGGATGCATTATCAAATTTTTCTGATATCTCCGTTAATGTAATGCAAGACGAAACTATTGGCTGGTTGATACTGGTATGTGCCGGTTTTGGTGCGCTGATTGGGTTATTGATCCATACCGGTGGTGCAGTCGCATTTGGCCGTTTCGGGGCCCGTAAAGCCAGTGGCCCACGCTCGTCAATGTTTATGACGTTTCTGCTGGGCTGTATTATTTTCGTTGATGATTATCTGAATGCATTGTCGGTTGGCGAAGCGATGAAGCGGGTGACAGACAAATTTAAAGTGTCCAGACAAAAACTGGCTTATATCGTCGATTCTACTGCAGCACCGGTTTGTGTGCTGGTACCTATTTCTACCTGGGCAGTATTTTTTGGTGGATTGCTCGAGGATAATAATGTTGCCGAACAGGGCAAAGGGGTAGCAGTTTACATTGAAGCTATTCCTTATATGCTGTACCCGATCGTGGCTATTTTTGTAGTTATGCTGGTTACCTTAAAACTGATGCCGGATATTGGGCCAATGAAGAAAGCGGAACTGGCAACGCTACAGGGTACACCGGTTGAATGTGAGCTGGCCGACAGCCCGCAGGCTGGGATACGCTTGCAAAATCATGCAGTTGATGAAATGCCCTACCATACCAGTGATGAATACGCGGTAAGCTCAGTAGAGCAGGAGTTTGAAACCAGTAATAAACACGGTAGAGTGCATAACTTTGTTATGCCAATGCTGGCGCTGATTGTCTTTACCATGTTGCTTGGCGACTCATTAAGTGAGCCTGATATTTTAAAAGGTGTGATTGCTGCTCTGGTATTTTCTTTTGTTTATTATGGCGTGCAACGACTGATGTCGTTATCTGAAATGATGGACGTTATGATGAATGGTTTTAAAACCATGTTGCCCGCGATCAGCATCGTTATTGCCGCTTTTGTCTTTAAAGATGTCTGCGACAAACTCGGTCTGCCGCTATATATTATCGAAAACCTGGCCCCTTATATGAGTGCCCAGATGCTGCCGGCACTGGTATTTTTAGCTATGGCGATTCTGGCATTCGCTACCGGCTCAAGCTGGGGTATTTTTGCGGTATCTATTCCGATAGTAATGCCACTGGCGTTTGCGGTTGATGCCAATATTCCACTGGTAATAGGCGCGCTGTTATCGGCCAGTTCTTTTGGCAGCCAGGCCTGTTTTTACAGTGACTCGACAGTACTGGCAGCGCAAGGCTCAGGCTGTAACCTGATGAGCCATGCCCTAACTCAGTTCCCCTATGCCTTAATCGCAGCCATAGTGGCCTTTTTTGGTTTTATTCTGCTGGCCTAACTCTTAGACGTAAAAAAAGCGCCATTGGCGCTTTTTTACGTCTATCTCAATCTCCTTTCCTCCACCGCGCAATACAACACCGGCACCATAAATACGCTTAACAGTACAAATAACATCCCGCCAAAGGTTGGGATGGCCATTGGGATCATTAAATCAGCCCCGCGGCCGGTGGCACTTAGCACCGGCAATAATGCCAGAATAGTGGTGGCCGAGGTCATCAGGCAGGGCCGGATCCGCTTTGCTGCGGCTGAAAGCACCAGCGCCCGCACCTCTGCTTTACTGCCCGGTTTGCTGTCAGTAAAGGCCTGCTTTAAGTAACTGGCCATCACGATGCCGTCATCGACTGCGATACCAAATAACGCCAGAAACCCCACCCAGACCGCAATACTCAGATTATACGGCTGCAACTGAAACAGCTCGCGCAAGTTGGTACCAAACAGGCTGATATTTAAAAAGCTACTCTGGCCAAACCAGTCAAGCATGATAAAACCACCGGTCCAGGCCACGGCAATGCTACTGAAGATCATCAGCGTGGTGCTGACCCGGCGGAACTGCAGATACAGCAACATAAAAATAATGATAAGTGCCAGCGGCACCACCCATAACAGCGTTGTCGCTGCGCGCTGCTGCTGCTCAAAACTGCCGGCAAAGCTATAACTGACGCCGGTAGGCAGCTGCCAGGCACCACTGCTTAGCTTTGCATCCAGATAAGCTGCCACCGCCGCAACTACCTCCACTTCAGCCACACCCGGCTTGCCGGCAAAAGTAACATAAGCCGTTAAAAAGGTGTTTTCTGAGCGGATCATCTGCGGCCCACGCTGATAGCGAATTTCAGCTAACTGCTGTAACGGCAGTGGATAGCCGGCCGGCGTGTCGACTAATACGTCAGCCAACTGCTCCAGCGTATCGCGTTGCTCCCGCATATAACGGACCCGGATGGGATAACGTTCACGACCATCAATAATCCGGCCGGCATCCATGCCGCCAATCGCGCTGGCAATGGCCTGCTGCACCTGCTGCATACTCAGGCCATGCCTGGCGATTTCAGCGCGGTCCGGATGGATCTCCAGATAAGGCTGGCCAACAACCCGCTCGGCATTGACGGTCTGTGCCTGGACGGCCGGGGCCTGGCGTAGTAACTGCTCAAGCTCTATGGCAGTTTGCCCCAGAGTGGTCAGATCCGGTGCCGCCAGTTTTATCCCCATTGCGGCGCGCATCCCGGTTTGCAGCATCAACTGACGTGTTTCGATGGGCTGTAACTGCGGGGCTGACGTAACGCCCGGCAGCTGCGCGGCCTGAATAATTTCCTGCCAGATATCGTCCGGGCTGTGAATATGCTCCCGCCATTGCCGGTATGGCCGACCCTGGCTGTCAGAGATTAACTGGCCGTCACTGTCTCTGACGAACTGGTTTTCAACGGTATCATAGCGAAAATACTGCCGGTTGCCGGCAGCATCGGTTTTGTACTCACTATGATACTGAATAAGCGTTTCAATCATACCCAATGGCGCCGGATCAAGTGCAGTATCGGCCCGGCCAACTTTGCCGACGACAGAGCGAACTTCAGGAATAGCTGCAATCGCAAGGTCCTGCTGTTGCAGCACATCCAGCGCTTCGGCTATTGACGTATGCGGCATCAGGCTTGGCATTAACAAAAACGCCCCCTCATCCAGGGCAGGCATAAACTCCCGTCCCATGCCGGGGTAACGCTGTGCTGTGGCACTGTCGGCAGCTACCCAGGGCAATACCCGTTCAGCACCCAACCAGATACTAAGCCCGTACAACACCAGCAACAACGGCAGCAGCATAAACAGCAGCTTCACCTTCAATACCAGTCGTAGCAGCGGCAGATAGCACAATGAAAACAGCCAGAAAAACAGTAGTACTGTGCCAAGCAGCGTAGCAACCAGCAGAATATTGCTCAGCAAGCCGGCAGCCGGGCCCAGCGGCTGCCAGAAATATGCCAGCAAGCCGGTGACGGCTAACAACAACACTAACAACAGTAATGCCCGCAGACGGGTACCTGAATTATAAGGCAGGGTTAACCGGGGCCAGCGGGCCGTCAGGCTCCGCAAGTACTTTTTAACCCCCTCCATTCGCGGTGAAAACAGTAAAAACAGCAGCACAGGTAATAACGTTAGCGCCAGGAAGGCAGCCGCCAGTAACACCAGGGTTTTGCTGTAAGCCAGCGGGCCAAATAGCTTACCTTCGGCACCTGTCATACTGAAAACCGGTAAAAAGCTGACGATGGTCGTGCTAATTGCGGTTATAATAGCCGGCCCCACTTCCTGCATTGCCCGCTGCACCGCAACATAAGCCGTTAACTCAGGTTGCTGCTGGCGCTGGCGGATCAGGTTCTCACTGACAATTATCGCCATATCAACGATGGTACCGATGGCGATGGCAATACCGGCCAGCGCCACGATATTGGCTTCTACTGCAAACAGTTTCATGCCTATAAAGCTCAACAGTACCGCTAACGGCAGCATAGTGCTGACGGCAAATACTGCCCGCAGGTGCCATAACATCACCAGCACCACGATGATGGTAATCAGGATCTGCAGGCTAAGTGCCTGCTCAAGGGTTCCCAGGGTTTCGTTAATCAGCTCTGAGCGATCATAAAACGGCACTACCGTCAGCTGACTTAAGGTTAGCCACTGTGGCCAGCTATCGGCCGGATGCTGTTGCAAAAACAAGGTCCACTGGCTGTTATCGTTACCCCAGGCCGGTAATGCATTGGCCTTTGCAAAGTCTGCTACCTGCGCCGCGCTGGTGTGCGGCCAGTCGATAACAGCTTTAGCCGGCAGACCGCGACTGATCTGGTTAAGCTTGGCATAAATATTATCGATAGCCTGACGCGGATTATAACCCTGCCGTACCGTTATCACGCCGCCCACTGCTTCGGCTCCTGCCACATCCAGGGCGCCACGACGCTGAGCCGGACCGGTACTGACTTTTGCCACATCTGCTACTGTAATCGGCGTATTATCAGGCGCCAGGCGCACTACCGCCCGTTCAATATCACTGAGGTTTTTTACTAAACCAACACCGCGCAACAGGTATTCGACACCATTAATCTCGCGGCTGCCAGCGCTGACATCCAGATTTGCCGCCATTACTGCATTACTGACGTCGGCCAGGCTAACCTGATAAATTCGCAGTAAGTCCGGATCAACCTCTATCTGATATTCGCGCTGGAAGCCGCCAATGGAGGCAACCTCACTGATGCCTTCAGCGGCCAGCAAACCAGTTCGTAAATACCAGTCCTGAATGCTGCGCAGCTCGTCAAGATCCCAGCCAGAGGTGCTGTTACCTGTTGGATCGCGCCCTTCTAATGTATACCAGAACACCTGGCCTAATGCCGTGGCATCCGGCCCCAGGCTCGGCTGCACCCCAGCCGGTAATGTATCCTCCGGCAGGCTGGCCAGCTTTTCCAGCAAACGGCTGCGCGACCAGTAAAACTCAACACTGTCATCAAAAATAACGGCAATACTGGAAAAACCAAACATCGATAAGGTGCGCACGTCTTTAACACCGGCCACGCCCATCAGGGCGACACTCAGCGGATAACTCAGCTGATCCTCGACGTCCTGTGGCGAACGTCCGGGCCACTCGGTAAAAACAATTTGCTGGTTTTCACCCAGGTTCGGTATTGCATCCACCGCGACCGGTTTAAGCGGTATGCCGGTTTGCCAGCCAAAAGGCGCATAGCCAACACCAACCACGACAAGCAAAGCACTGATTAAAAGCACCAGCAATTTCTGGCGCAGACAGGCGCCAATCAACAGTGAAAACCAGGAGTGCTGTTGTTGCTGCAGGCCAGGTTCAGTGTGCATAACGACCTCCGGCGCTGAACTGCTGCTCAATGTCACCACAGCCTTGCATCATAGAGCCAAAATACGGATTTAATACCTCAGTTTGTCTCTGTAACCAGCTGGCGCCCTCACCGTCGCGCGCCATAGGACAATATGCCCGGTACCAGCCCTCAGCCAGCATACCCTGCCCGGCCAGCGCTAACAAAGCCTGCACCTGCAGATAGTATTGGGCCCGGGCCTGTTCAAGGTCAGTGACATGCTGGCTATGACCGGTGCCAGTCAGTAACTGTGCGACGTGCTGCTGTAAATGAGCAGGCCAGCTAACCGCGTTAACGGCGTGCTCAAAAGCCACAGTCCCTTCTTGCCAGTCGGTTAACCTATCCTCGGTTAACGCCAGGTATAACTGTTGATATGTGTCCAGAATGGCATTTTGCTGAGCTTCCGTCAGACTGAAGCTGTCTTGCGGCACTAATGCTGTCTGCACTGGCGCTGCTGTTTGGGTGCTCATCTGCTGATGGCCGTGGGCTGCGTGGGGATTACCGGCCTGACCGTCGGCAGAAAGCATACTGGGCAGCCCCCGGATTTGCAGCTCACTATCTAAGCGAAATGCCCCTTTGCTGACAACCAGTTCGCCTTCTGTTAAGCCCTCCAGCACCTGATACTGATCAGCAAAGCGCCGGCCCAGCGTAACTTCGCGGCCGCTGTAGGTTGCACTCTGGCCGGGCTGTTGCACATAGACCAGCGAGCGCTTGCCGGTATGCAGCACCGCAGATGCCGGAATCAGCAGCACATTATCCTCAGTGTCGAGCAGCCTTGCCCGGGCCAGCATTCCGGGTAACAGCTGACCGTCCGGGTTGTCCAGCACCGCCCTGACAGTAACGGTGCGCTGGTTGCTGTCCACCTGAGGTTCCAACAGCAATACTTCGGCATCGAATGTTGCTCCCGGCAGTGCCAGCAATTCAACACTTATCTTCTGCCCCGGCCTGATAGCGCCAAGCTGATGCTCAAAGGCTTCGAGCTCCAGCCAGAGTTTATCCAGCGCCAGTACGCTGAACAGTGGCTGGCCGGCACTGACATAAGCACCTTCATTCACCATTTTTTCCAGGACCCGACCTGATACCGGCGCACTGATCGTGACCGTATCCTGCAGGCTCTCACTTTGTAAAATCGTATCAATCTGGGTGGCGGGCACCCCTAACAGCCGCAGGCGGCGCCGTGCAGCGGCCAGGGTGCTGTCGGCCGGTAAACTACTGCCGCGGGCGCCAGCAAGCTGCTTAGCCTGCACCAGTTCCTGTTGTATAACAATAAGATCCGGATTGAAAATCTCTACCATCGGCTGGCCCGCAGTGACATCGACCCCGCTGCTATCAAGGTAGAACTTATCAATCCGGCCAGAAGTCCAGGCACTGATAGTTTTCAACCGACTCTGATCGGCAGCCAGCTTACCGACTAACGCCATACTGTGCTCGGCCTGCTGCCGCCGCACCGGAGTTAACTCTGGCTGCAGCAATGCCTGGGCCCGCGGGCTTAACCGCACCGCGCCTTCTGCACTTAACAAAGGGGCCGGATTTAACGAGGGATCGGCAGAATTTTCAGCGTCGTCTGTCGTTACCGGGATAAGCGCCATGCCGCATATCGGACAACGATCATCCGGATTGGTGGAGCGGACATGCGGGTGCATTGAACAGGTATAGACGGTGGCGGGTTTATCACCCGTTATCAGCTGCTTTAGCGTGCTTTGACTTGCCAGCGTGCTTTGCAGAACACTGACGTGTTGGGAATGATCATGCTGGTGTTGCTGGGCGAGCGCTTCGCCGCCAACGAATAATAACACTGGCAAACTGGCCAGCAAGCCGCTTTTAACCGGGATAAACATAGTAAAACCTCTGCATTTGAAATACCGTAAATAACCGTAGGCAACACGGCCGGGATCAAATCAGCAGCTGGTTTTTTCGCAGATATAAGGGGACAGAAGGTCTTGGCGGAGACGGGTGTACAAAATTGTCTGAATTATGCGAATAAGTTGGCCACAGTTCATTTACCTGCAACCAACTGACCGATAATACTACTGCCGGTAATGATAAAGACTCAAGCTGGGTTGCCGGAGTGTCGCAGCCAGAACAATTATCATGTGTACTATCAACAATTATTGAGCCGGTCGGTGGCACATCAACTTCGCTGATAACACCATGACACGGCGGACTTTCAGTCGACATGACAACATGTTGCTGATAATCAGCAGCAATAGCCTGACTAACGAGGCCATTACACAGCAATAAACACCAGGACAGCGCCAAACTGACCATCAACGGGATAGTCCAGTGCTTTTGTCGTTGTACCAATGTACTTAACATAGGGTGCTTAACATAATATTTGGAATAGCTGCCGTATTACTCAGTTAGTTTAGCTTATAAATGCCAGAGGCAATTGCCGCTAAGATTACGCTTAAGCGGCTAACAAGTCAAAATTGCCAGCTTAAGTTTATTACTCGCTTAACTGCTTTACAAAGCCCGGTTGCTGATAAGCTGCCAGTTGCTGTTCCAGCAGGCTGGCCAATGCTAATAACTCCGGCTCTGTCCAGGGTAACCCAACCAGACTAACGCCTAACGGTAAAATACTACTGAAACCTGCCGGAATTGTCACGGACGGGTAACCCGCCACAGCTGCCGCGGTTGAGGTACCAAAATTAAAGGCATCGCCCTTAACATGATCAATGGGCCAGGCCGGGCCATATGACGGCAGAATAATGGCATCAAAACCCTGCTCTCGCAGATACTGGTCCAGAGCAGCCTCAGAAAGTTGCCGGCTTTGGTTCAGCGCCTGCTGATAACTGACTTTGTCAGTTTCCAGGTTAATCGCTGCGGCTTGCTGCAGGTACTCCTGGCCAAAAAAGCCCAGGGCTGTTTCGCCAATAGCCTGGTTAAAGGCAACAATTTCAGCCAGCGTATCGCGCTCTGCCGGCACCTGATAGTCCCGCAACCATTGTTCTAAATCCCGCTTAAACTCGTACACCAATACTTTTAGCTCTGCCTGATACAGCTCAGGCGGCAACTGCCATCTATCTGTACTGACTACCTCTATACCGGCTGCTGTAAGCGCTGCAGCCAGCTTATCAAGTATCTGTGGCAGGGCTTGGTCTTGCTTATCATAGGCACGAACCAGTAATACTTTGCCTGCAGTTGGGGCCTGCCTGGCCGCAGTGCTAAGCGGCTGAGTAAACTGTTGTTTTGCCTGTGGGCTTAGCATCGCATCCAGCAGTAACGCGGCACCATAAACCGTTCTGGCCATCGGCCCGGCAATATCCTGCGCCGAGGCAATCGGGATAATGCCCTCACCCGATACAGCAGCGCGGCTGGGTTTAATACCGACAATGCCATTGATTGCCGAGGGGCACATAATAGAACCGTCAGTTTCGGTGCCAACAGCCAGCAAAGTGAAATCAGCCGCCACCGCCACGGCAGAACCTGAGCTCGAACCACAGGGTGTGTGACTTAATAAGTGTGGGTTGCGAACCTGGCCGCCAAGCGCAGACCAGCCACTGGCTGAATTTTCGCCCCGAAAATTAGCCCATTCCGACAAGTTAGCTTTAGCCAGAATAATCGCGCCGGCTGTGCGTAACTGACTGACAAGCTCTGCATCTGCCGGGGTAAGGTGGCCCTGTAATGCCAGGGCTCCTGCCGTTGTCGGCAGGCTGTCTTTTGTCGCGATATTAGCCTTTAATACCACCGGCAAACCATGCAGCGCCGAGCGCACCTTACCGGCACGGCGCTCAGCATCCAGCTGCTGTGCCTGACTCATCGCATCAGGGTTAATATCGCTTATCGCCGCCAGCTGATGGCCGCTGTTGTTATTGCTGGCAATTTGCTGCAAGTAGTAGCTTACCAGCTGCTCTGAGCTCAGCTTGCCATCGGCTAAAGCTTGCTGCGCGGCTGCGGTTGACAGCCAGGCCGGATTAATCGTGCTCTGTGCCGTGTCAGGCCCGGTGACAGCCGACTGAGGGGCTAAAGGTTGATTACTGCAAGCGCTTAGCGTCAGCAGCACGCCAAAACCCATAGTTAGAAAAAGATGGCGCATTAGTATTCCCTGCTTATTAACAATATTTATTTTGTAATAACCCATCGTAACCGCTTTATCGTGGTTTCCGGCACCTTTCTATCGCACCCTGCCGGCTGTTGTTCGCAAAAGCAACCATAATCATTTTTAAAGCTTCTTGACTCTGGAGTAAGCTCAAGGGTTTATACTGTGTCCATAGTCGTTGCCAGCTGATAACAGGAGCAGCCAGATGAAGATTGGTGAGTTAGTTAAACGGCATGGTGTCAGTGTGGATACCATTCGCTTTTATGAGAAACAGCAGCTATTAAGGCCCAGCGCCCGCTCAGAGGCAGGCTACCGCTTGTAAAGCGAAGCGGACAGCCAGCGCCTGGCTTTTATTTTGCGCGCGAAAAGTGTCGGTTTCAGTTTGCTGCAAATTCATGAACTGCTGCAAATTGAAGATAACAAAAGCCAATGGCAATGCAGTGATGTGAAAGACAAAGTACAACAAAAGCTTAAGGAAATTGCCAGGCAGCTGGCGGAACTTCGGCAGTTTCAGCAGGCACTGCAACAGCTCGATCAGGCCTGTTGTGGTGGCAGCATCAGCGCCACTGAATGCTCAATTCTGACAGCGCTGGAGCAAGGCAGCACCGTTAAGCCTGAACAGCATCACCCCCACCACCAAAAGGAGCCCGGCTAATGTTAAGTTTTATCGACAATTTCTGGCAGCTATTTGTGCTGTCAGCCCCGTGGCTGCTGGTCGGGTTAGTGGTAGCAGCGATAATGAAAGTCTGGATCCCGATGAGCTGGCTACAGCGGCAACTGGGCGGTGATGGCTTAACACCAGTGATAAAAGGTGCACTACTGGGTGCGCCGCTGCCTCTTTGTAGTTGTGGGGTGATCCCGGCCGCGATGCAGTTGCGCCGCGGCGGTGCCGGTAAAGGGGCAACTGTTGCTTTTTTAAGTGCCACCCCGGAAACCGGGGTAGATTCGATTTCTGTGTCCTATGTGTTGCTTGGGCCGGTGATGGCGATAGTGCGACCCGTTGCGGCGATAATAAGCGCCATTGTCTCGGGTTTATTAGTCGGTAAGGCCAGTGAACCAGCAACCCCGGTCACAGAGCCAGCGCCAGCCCCTGCTCTGCCAACAGCAAAAAGTTGCTGCGCAGGCAAAGCCGCAGCGGTAATCAGCGAACCGGTTAAAGCGTCATGTTGTGCCACTAATAAAAACAAAGCTGCAAAATTAACGCTATGGCAGCAGGCAAAGCAAGGCCTGCAATACAGCAGCGGCAAACTGCTCAGCGATTTTTACCTGTGGCTGCTGCTGGGCTTATTTTTTGCTGCGCTGGTGCAAACACTGGTACCAATGGATTATTTAAGCCAGTACGGCAGCAGCATCTGGACCATGCTGTTAATGGTGCTGATTTCAGTGCCCATGTATGTCTGCGCCACCGCATCAACTCCTATCGCTGCAGCGATGATGCTGGTAGGTATCTCGCCCGGTGCTGCACTGGTGTTTATGCAGGCTGGCCCGGCCACCAATATTGCTACTATCAGTGTGGTGTATAAAGAACTCGGTAGCAGAGCGCTGGCGGCCTATCTGTTCGGGGTGATCGTCATGTCAGTGCTGTTTGGCTGGTTGCTGGATCAGGGCCTGGCCTATTTTGATATCTCGGTGCAGGGCGCGATGCAACATCAGCACTCGGTACTACCCGGCTGGCTGGAACTGGTGGCAGCCTTTTTGTTGGCAGGCTTGATTCTGCGCATTATCTGGCGCCAGCTTAATCAACGCCGGCTGCGTCATCAGCTGCAATCATAACGTGGCTAAAATCTTTAGATAAATCCTTGTTTTACCCACCGGCGGCTGACAAACGCCGGTGTGGCTGTTACCTTATATAACAGCAACCATTGTGACGATAAAGGATGTCCCATGTTAACCCTGCTTGCCCGAATTCTGAAAGTATTGAACTCTGAAGCCTCCCCCTGGCAAATAGGCTGGGGCATTGGTCTGGGTTTACTGGCCGGTCTACTGCCTTTTGGCCTGCTGACGCTGCTGATTTTGCTGCTGGTGTGCCTGCTCACCGTCAATCTGGCAACCTTTCTGCTGGTATGGGGCCTGTGCAGTGGCCTGATGTTTATTTTCGGTGATGCGTTGGAAAGCCTTACCTGGCAATATGCACAACATCCAGCGCTGTTGCAGTTGCTGGCCAAAAGCGAAACCCTGCAATTATTTCACCTGCACCATACCCTGGTGCTGGGCGCCTTTGTGCTGGGCATACTATTACTGCTGCCAGTGGCCTGGCTTGGCACCATACTGGTCAAGCAATATCGTGGCCGGGTGATGAGCAAACTGCAACAATGGAAAGTGGTGCAGATGTTAAAAGCCAGCAAGCTTGTTCAGCTGTATGAAAATTTGAATTAAGGAGCGAGCAATGATCCGTAAATCCGGTTGGTTAATTTTTCTTACTCTGCTTGCCGCTATCCTGGCGTTGGTTTATCTGTTCCTTGGCACTGCTATCCGGCTTGGTATGGTGTACACCCTGGAAAAAGCAGTCGGTGCTGAAGTCAATATCAGTAATGTCTCGGTCAGCCTGGCGCCGCTTACCCTCAATGTCAGTGAATTACAAATTACCGACAACGCCAAACCTACGCATAACAGCATCAGTTTTAGCAATGCCCGCGCTGCATTGGAAGTGTGGCCGGCGCTACTTGGCTACTACGTTATTAATGATTTATCAGTTGATGGTTTAGCCTATGGCACTGAGCGCAACAGTCCGGGCAAAGTGTTTCGCGGCCCCAATGCCGACCCGGCCGATAAAGTCGATTTTCAGCAATTATTACGGCTCGACTTACCTGACGCCGACGAGCTGTTAGCCAGGGCCAACTTACAAACTGTTGCCCGTGGTGAAGAACTAAAACAACTTGCCCAGAACCAACAACAGGTATTGCGTGATATTCAGGCACAGTTACCTGACAAAGAAAAACTTGAGCAAATTCAGGCAGAGATTAAAGCACTTACCGACAGTAAAATTGACAATGCCGCCGATTTAACAGCCAAGGCGGCGCAGCTGAAAAAACTGCAGGACAGCCTGCGGATTGAACAGCAAAAATTAAAAGACGTGCAGCAAACCTTGAGCCAGAGCAGACAACAGTTGCAACAGGCGCTGAGTGCCGTGCGCGATGCCAGCAGCAGTGACTGGAAGAAATTACAGGATTTGGCCAATATCGGCGAAAGTGGCCTGGCGCCAATCAGCCAGATTTTACTGGGTGATTTCTGGGGCGAGCGGATTGGCCAGCTTGAGGCCGTTTATCGCCTGGCAGCACCATATATCCCGGAAAAATCCGCTGAAGCAGCGCAAACTGACCAGCCCGAAATTACCCTGGCCAACCGCATTCTGCCACTTCCAAGCCAGCCTTATCCGGATTTCTGGATTAAAAACGCCAGGGTTAACTGGCTGATCGGTGGCGGCGAAGCGTTAATAGAATTGCAGGATATTACTGCGCAGCATCAGATTATAAATGCCGCAACCCGCTTTAATGCCGAGGTAACCGGCCTGCCCCAGCTATCGTTGCTTAAGCTGGATGGTGACTTTGCCGTGCTGGAGCAAATGGTTACCAATGTAAACTGGCAACTGCAGGGTATTCAGGTCGACAGTATGGATATTGGCCGTGATGATATTCTGCTTAAGCTGGCCAGTGCCACTTTGAATACCAGTGGTAAACTGAATCTGGTTGACAATAACGTAGATCAGCAAGCCAGGGTGGTACTGCAGCAAGCACAGTTCAGCGCCAGTGATAATAATTATGTGCAGCAGCTGGCGACGCTGCTCAATCAGCAAGCAGAAATCCCGCTTAACTTAAACGCCAGTGGCTTAATCAGTGCACCAGAAGTGAGTATTCGCTCACCACTTGATAAGCTGCTGGCCGATGCAGTGCTGGGTGAAGCAAAAGCAAAAATAGCAGCACTGCAAACTGAATTGCGTAGCAAGCTCGACAGCCAGCTGCAGCAGCAACTGGGTGGCCAGAGCGAATGGCTCAACTTGCTTAATCAGCAAGACGACGCAGCCGGCGCGCTGGAGGAAAACATTGAGCAAATGCTTAATGCCAAACTGGCCGATGTGAAAGACCAGGCTAAAGATAAGCTTAAAGATAAGCTATTTGATAAACTCGGCGGTGGCAACTGAAGCCGACTTACAGGCTGTAACAGCGTGTTACAGCCTGTAAGCCAATATTAATAGCGCCCCTTCTGCCGCAGAATTCCCTCCGCTTGCCCCAATCTCATCGCTTTTTTTCAGGCAACGCATACATTTCGGGCAGATAAAGCCCCTGAGATGCCGCTATGAACCTTACCCGCGCTGCGCTGCGCAATCCGGCCAGTATTATTGTTATATCATTGCTGATTTTATTATTTGGCCTTATCAGTGTTCTGAAACTGCCGATTCAGATCACCCCGGATATTGAACAGCCGCAAATTTCGGTGTTTACCGGTTGGCGCTCCGCGGCGCCACAGGAAGTTGAAACCGTCATTATTGAACCCATTGAAAATGCCATTAAAAATACCCGCGGCGTAACGAAGGTTGAAACCAATATTCAACGCGGCTTCGGTTCGATCACCCTCACTTTTGAAGTGGGTGCCAATATGCAGCAGGCCATGCTGGATGTCATAAATAACCTGAACCAGGCACCACCGTTGCCGCTGGATGCCATTAAACCGACCGTGGTTGCCGGTGGCGGCCAGAATCTGCCTAATGCAGCCTCGATACTCATACGGCCTCTGCCCGGCAATAACGTGCAGGATATGGCCAGTTTTCAGCAACTGATTGAGGATACCGTGCAGCCGCGCTTAAGTCGCATTCAGGGTGTCGGCCAGGTCAACTTAAACAGCCAGCGGCCACGCGAGCTGCGAATTACCTTTGACCCACAACGCGCGGCTGCCCTTGGGCTGAACATCAATAATATTGCCAGCCAACTGCGGGCGGCTACCGATGCCTCCGGCGGCTTTGCCGATGTGGGCCGGCGCCAGTACACTGTGCGCTTCGCCGGCCAGTTTAACCCGGAATCACTGCAGGATATGATCCTGACATACAGTGGTGAGCGGCCCATTTATCTGGGTGATGTCGCCACTATTGAGGTGGGCTTTACCGACCGCACCGGTTTCACCCTGCGTAATGGCGAACAGGCCTACTATATCACCATTGCCCGCAATAACGACGCCAACACCGTTGCCCTGCTTGATGAAATAAATCAGGCAATTAACGAGCTGAATCAGGGCGAACTGCTTGCAGCCGGGCTGTTGATGGAGCTGAGTTTTGACGCATCAGTGCATATTCGTAATGCGCTGGCGCTGGTAAAAAGTAACCTCGGCCTGGGCGTACTACTGGCGCTCGGCTTACTGTGGCTGTTTATGCGTGGCTGGAAGGCCACGGCAATTATTGCCCTGAGTATTCCGCTGTCGCTGGCAATTGCACTGCTGGTATTGCAGTTACTTGGCCGTAGCCTGAACGTTATTTCACTGGCTGGCCTGGCGTTTGCAGTGGGCCTGGTGCTGGATGCGGCTATTATTGTTCAGGAAAATATCCTGCGTCTGAAAAGCGAAGGGTTGGATGACAAGAAGGCAGCGCTTCGCGGCGCGGCGCAGGTTAGCGGTGCGCTGCTGGCCTCTACCGCCACAACAGTGGCCATTTTCCTGCCTATTCTGTTTATGGCCGGTATCGAGGGCCAGCTGTTTTCCGATCTCGCGTTAACCTTATCAGTCGCTGTATGCAGCAGCTTTATTGCTGCCATAACAGTAGTACCACTGGCCAGCCGTTATTGGCTGGGTAATACCCAAAGTCAGGACCCTTTTACTGGTTACTGGCACAAGCTGAGCCTGCTTATTATGCGCCTGACCAGCAGCAACCGGCAGCGGCTGACCTGGATAACAGGCTTACTGGGCGGCGCCGTAGTGCTAACCGTTTTGCTAGTGCCCCGCACTGACTTTATGCCAAGGGCGCCGACTGATGGCTTCTTCTTTTCGTTTAGTCTGCCGCCGGGCGGCAATATTGACTACATTGAACAAGAACTGGCCGACCGGGTGGTTGAACGGCTGACACCTTACTATACAGGCGGTAAAACGCCCGGCATAAAAAGTTATAACTTTTACACCTTTGGCCCTAATGCCAGCGGCGGTTTTATCTACGCCGCTGATCCCACTAAAGTACAGCAGTTAATGGACGTGGTGCGCAATGAAGTATTTGCTGGTATTCCCGATACACAGGTTTTCTTGTTCCGGGGTTCAATGATCAATGTCTCTGGCGGTGGCGATGGCCGTAGTATCGAACTAAACCTGCAGGGACCTGACCTGCACGCTTTGGCTCAGGTGGCTAAGCTGGGTGTTACTGCTGTTCAGCAATACCTGCCTGGTGGCAGTGCTCAGCCCGTGCCCGCGCTGGATATGGCCGAGCCGGAGTTGCAATTGCTACCACACGACCGGGCGCTGAGTCAGGCCGGTTTAAACCGCGCCGACGTGGCAAATTATGTCAGGGCCTTTACCAGCGGCTTGTTCGTATCAGAGTATTTTGATGGCAACGACCGAATGAATGTGATCCTGCGGGCCAACCGCTGGCAAACACCAGAGCAATTGGCGGCAATGCCACTGGTTACGCCCAGAGCAGGCGTACAGATGCTCGGTGTGCTGACTGACATAAATCAAACCGTTGGGCCATCACAACTGCGGCGGATTGGCGGCAAACGCACCATTAGTTTAATTGTCCGGCCACCGGAAGGCATGTCGCTGGATGAAAGTATGGAAATTCTGCAACAACATGTGCTGCCTCCGATGCAACAAGCCCTGCCTGTCGGTGCCAGTCTGCTGCTAAGCGGCAATGCCAGTCAGATGAATTCGGCTATTGATGAGATGCTGCTGAATTTTGGTTTGGCCCTGCTGATATTACTGCTGCTGATGAGCGCGTTATTCCGGTCACTACGTGATGCGCTGCTGGTATTGCTGGTAATGCCGCTGGCGATCGCCGGCGGCGTGCTGGCCCTTGCGCTGGTAAACCTGTTTACGGTGCAGTCACTGGACTTACTAACCATGATTGGCTTTATTATTTTACTCGGGCTGGTGGTTAATAATGCCATTTTACTTGTCGACCAAACCCGCAGTGCGGAAAGAGAAGGTCTGTGTCGCCAGGCCGCAGTGCAACAGGCGATATTGCTGCGGGCCCGGCCGGTCTATATGAGCACCCTGACCAGTTTATTTGGCATGTTGCCGCTGATGTTAATCCCCGGGGTTGGCGCTGAAATTTACCGCGGTCTGGCCACGGTGATCGTTGGTGGTATGGCAATCAGTGCCCTGTTTACCCTTATTTTACTACCGGCAGTGTTGCAACTGCAGCGCCCGGCAGCACTGCGTACTAATGTAGCCGCCCCGGCGGCAAAAGGAACTTCCCATGCTTAAAATTCTGTCGCTGAGCAGTATTCTTTTCTCTGCCTTGACCTTCGCCCAAACCGCACCGGCAACCTCAGTTCAATTAACTGAAAGCCGGCTATCGTACGAGGTACCGACTATCGATGCAGCGGGCACCGTATACAGCCAGAACAACACCGAACTTACCGCCGGTATCGACGGGCGTTTAAGCTGGGTTGCCGAAGCTGGTACGCTGGTTGCAGCCGGTGATTTGCTGGCCCAACTGGATCCGCGGCCACTGCAATTGCAACAGGCTGAACTTCGCGCTCAGTTGCAGCGTGCCAACCTGCAGGCAGCCTATTTTCAGCGCGAGTACCAGCGGTTACAGGAATTGCAGCAAAGCCAGAGTATCGCCGGTTTGCAGCTGGACAAAGCAGAAGCTGACTATCAACTGGCGCAAGCCGATGCCGGGATTATCAACGCCCGTATCGCCCAGTTAGCCGATCAGCTAAGCCGCACCGAAGTGCGCGCCCCTTTTGCCGGCGTAGTAGCAGAGCGGTTACGCGAGGCCGGAGGCGATGTGTCACGCAGCACCCCATTGCTGCGGCTGCAGGATATTTATCAGCTGGAAGTGCGCGCTTATGTGCCACTGAATTATGTTCGCTTTGTCAGGGTGGGCGATAAGCTCAACATCAGCAGTGCTCAGCACCAGGGCAGTGCTGCCGTCAGCGCCGTTATCCCCGCTGCAGATGCCCAGAGTCAGCGGGCTGAACTGCGGTTGAAGCTGGCGAAGGACTCACGCCATTGGCTGGCCGGTGAACTGGTTAGTGTTAAAGTGGCCAGCCGCGATAGCAAAGCCGCTGTTACCGTGCACCGGGATGCGCTGATCCTGCGCAGCGACGGCACCTATGTTGTTACCGTCGATGCCAATAATATTGCTCATCGCAAAGCAGTCAAAGTTAGCGAAGGCAGTGGCGACTGGGTAACCGTGGATGAAGGCTTAAACGCCGGTGAAAAGGTGGTAACCCGGGGCGCAGAAAGGTTGCAGGACGGCCAGGCCGTGTCGCAAAGCTAAACAGCAGTCTTACCTGACGACTGCATGATTGGTGTCATTGATCTTGCCGGCGATAACGCTCAATTAACTGCTGATAGCGGCGCTGGCCAATACCACCATCGGTAACCTGAGCCAGTCGCAATACGGTCATCCCCTGATAGTGACCACGACGAAACGCCGCGTCAATATTATCCCAGCCCTGACGGGTGGTTACTCCACCGGCCAGGGCGTTCTCGCCTTTTAACACGACCTGTTGGCGGGCAGCTTCCGCCCCTAGCCAGCGCACAAGGGTTTTAGCCATCGATTGGCCGGTACCACTTGGTTTGTCATCCATTTCCAACGCCGTAAAATGCAGTACGACACCACGTGGTTCTTCAGCATAACCGGCCGCCAGGCTAACAATACCGGCATAGCCGAAACCGTTGTCAGTGCTAAAAGGCGTTGTTGTTGTTATCAGCCCGGCAGCCAGCTCGGCACTGCGTTGGCTGTAGTCAGTTGCAGCGATTTTCCAGTGAATACCAGGAATTTTAAACCCCAGTTCGATTGCTGCCAATTTATTTGAAAAAGCGGTCAAAGCAGCATCCATCATGCGTTTGCCATGCGCCAGTAGTGCTGTATGGTACCAATCAATGAAATCCCGGCCATAAGCGCTGTTATATGCAGCGCCACTAGCTATAAAAGTGTCGCCATCAAGCGGTGGCGACAGCTGACTAAACGCGCTGAAATTCGTCTGCCAACTCTGATTCAATTCCGCAATGGTCTGGTACTTGTGCTGCATAGCAGCGCGAAAATCGCTGATCGCTAATTTTGAATATGCCTGGAAACCGCCGCGGCTTGGGTAAGCGGTGCGGCCGCCGTCGTGGCTGTTATAAGAGGGATAGCGCAATTCACCAGCCGGCCCCATAGAGATATTAATTTCACTGATATCCGCCGCCAGTGCCGCATATTGGCTGGCAAACGCCTGCATAAACTCTATATATTGCGGCAGAACCCATTGATCTGCCCATAAGGCGACAGTTTCAATTGAACGGTTGCCAAATTCGCTTTGATACTGCAATTCTGCGTCGGTAACGCCCTGCTGCTGGTAGTGCTGCCAAATCCAGGGTGGTAACGGAATATCGCAATCATCTCCGACATTGCCACCACATTGATGAAACGCCATTATTGGTATGATTTTTAATTCCGCCGCTCGGATATCACTGAAAATGGCGTCATAGTAGCGCCAGTCAAATTGCTGATCGCCGGCTTTCTCCACCAGCCCCCACCAGATATCAACTGATACGCCATCAACTCCGATTTGTCTGGCTATCGCCAGCTGCCGTTGAAATTCAACCCGATCAGTCACCTGCAGCGGCGCCATTACATTAGCAGTAAAGGCGCTGACCAGCCCGGAGTAAAACAGCAAAGCAAACCAAAAAAGTCGTAAGGGCATCGGTTGCCTCCATAGCGGCATTAACGGTTATCCTGACCGCATTAAAGCGCGCGGTTGCCCTGCAAGTCTTGTTCAGTTACGACAAAATCAGACCCGTTAATATCAGCTAGCCCGAAGCACAAATAAAAAAGCCGCTTAAAGCGGCTTTTTTGCGAAACAATGTCTTACTCTTCGTCGTCTAGCTCAAAGTCTTCTTCGTCACCTTCAAAGTAGGTGCCCCAGCCGTCGTATTCCACGCCGTGTTTATGCGCCAGTTGTTCCAGCTTCATAGCATCAGCGACAATTGGGGCGATTTCCAGTGATTGCTCACGAATAGCATCAAATACCCAGGCGCTGGCGCCATCTTCAAACTCGACTTCTTCGGCGTCGGTCACTTCATAACCCAGTTTGAACAATTCAACAGCCAGTTTTTCCAGCTTGTTAAAGTCTTTATCGTAGAAATGGTGTTCAACGGTATAAAGTGCATCCGGATCACTGCCATCTTCCAGCAGCGCGCTTATGGTGTCTTCGGTAAATTCCTGCCAGTTTTCCATGCCATTACTCTTCTGATTTGCTGTTTCGCGCAGTGTAGTCGTTGCCGAGCTCTTCATCAAGCAGCCTGATTTGTTCAGCCATCTGTAACCGGATGTTTTTGGCAAACTGCCGCAGGTTATCCTCTTTGCTAAGTGGTACTGGCGCGGCAAAGCGGACAATGACTTTGCCGTTATTCCAGCGGTTCAGCTTAAACTGGCCATGGGTGCTGCTCATCGTTACCGGCACCAGTGGCACATTTGCCTCTAGCGCAATATGAAAAGCGCCCATCTTAAAAGGAAGCAGGCCGCGGCCATAGCTGCGGGTACCTTCCGGAAACATCCAGACTGAAATTTTATGGCGAGAAATACGCTCTGCCGCGGCCAGCATGGTACTTAATGCTTTATTTTTATTATCGCGGTCAATCATGATATTGCCGCTTAACCAGTATAACTGGCCAAAAAACGGAATATATTTCAGGCTTTTTTTACCAATGGTTACCGTGCGCGGTAAAACGGTGCCACTTAACGTAAATAAATCGAGGTTATTCTGATGATTGGCAATAAACACATAGGGCTCACCGGCAATAATAGCTGGATCTCGCCGCACTTCGACTTCGATACCGAGGATCCAGGCAACCTTGCCATACCAGCTGCCAAACAGCGCGACATTGTCAGGATGAAAAGGCCTGAACAAGCAGACAATTAACCCTGCCACCGTACTGATAATAAAAAATAACGTCAGTAATATTAAACGTACAACCGCAATCACTATCGGGCCCCTTTTGGCTCAAAGGGGCACAGTATAGCGGCTTTAGTTGTCGATGCTGGTTTGATCACTGACGGTGTCGTCAGCAGCCGGGCTGTCAGCAACGCACTGTTGTAACTGAACCTCATCAATCCGCTGCAAGCCACGTGGTAATTTATTACCCCGCCGTCCCCGTTCACCACGGTAATGCTCCAGATCCGCGGTTTTCAGGGTAAGTTTGCGCTTACCCGCTACCAGCGTCACCCCACCATCGGCCGGTACCACTGCCAGCTGACAAATATATTCTTCTCTGCTGGCAGCCCGGGCAGATGGAATTGACATCAGCTTGTTGCCCTTACCTTTACTGAGTTTGGGTAACTCACTTACCGGGAACACCAGCATCCGGCCTTCATTTGAAATACACAGCAATAAGTCAGTGTCTGGCTGTTTTACCACCAGCGGTGGTAATACTTTAGCACCGACCGGTAAACTGAGCACCGCCTTACCGGCCTTATTGCGGCTGAGTAAATCGCTGTATTCAGCAACGAAACCATAACCAGCATCACTGGCCAGTAGCAGTGCCCGCTTTTCATCACCCAGCAGCACATGATCAACTGTTTCGCCGGCGACGATGGTGAAACGACCACTTAATGGCTCGCCCTGACCGCGGGCTGAAGGCAGCTCATGCGCTTCGGTAGCATAACTGCGACCGCTGGAATCAATAAATACCGCCTGCTGATTGGAACGACCGCTGGCCATCGCTTTAAAGGCATCTCCTGCCTTGTAACTTAAGGCATTGCCATCAACATCATGGCCTTTAGCACAGCGCACCCAGCCTTTTTCAGACAACACAACCGTTACCGGCTCACTGGGCAGTAACTCTTTTTCGCTAAGCGCTTTCGCTTCATCGCGGGTAACCAGCGGGCTGCGCCGCTCATCACCGTATTTTTCAGCATCGGCCAGCAATTCATCGCGGATGAGTTTGGTTAGCTTTTTCTCCGAGCCCAGAATGCTTTGCAGCTTATCGCGCTCTTTACTTAGCGCATCCTGTTCACCGCGGATTTTCATCTCTTCCAACTTCGCCAGGTGGCGCAGTTTTAATTCCAGAATGGCTTCTGCCTGGCGCTCACTTAGAGAAAAAGCTTTAATCAGTTCAGGCTTGGGTTCATCAAAAGTGCGGATGATCCGGATCACTTCGTCGATATTTAAAAAGGCCGTTAATAAACCTTCTAACACATGCAAGCGGTCAAGTACTTTATCCAGCCGGTACTGCAGGCGACGACGCACAGTATCGCGACGGAAACTAAGCCATTCGGTCAGAATTTCCAGCAGGTTTTTCACCCGCGGCCGTTGATCCAGCCCCAGAATATTTAAATTAACCCGGTAGCTACGCTCTAAATCAGTGGTCGCGAACAAATGCTGCATCAGCTGTTCAACATCAACCCGGTTAGAGCGCGGCACAATAACGATCCGGGTTGGGTTTTCATGATCAGACTCATCACGTAAATCACTGACCATCGGTAATTTTTTCGCCTGCATCTGGCCGGCGATTTGCTCCAGAATTTTCGCACCTGAGGTTTGGTGCGGCAAAGCGGTTAACACGATATCGCCATCTTCCAGCTGATATACCGCCCGCATTTTTATGCTGCCGCGGCCGCTTTGATATATAGCAGCGATATCACTGGCCGGGCTGATAATTTCCGCATCGGTCGGGTAATCAGGGCCTTTAACATACTGCATTAAATCAGTAATGCTGCTTTGCGGGTTATCGAGTAAGGCTGCACAAGCATTAGCAACTTCACGCACATTATGCGGTGGAATATCTGTTGCCATACCAACGGCAATGCCGGTAATTCCATTAAGCAGGATATGCGGTAAACGTGCCGGCAATACTTTTGGCTCTTCCAGGGTGCCGTCAAAATTAGGCAGCCAGTCGGTAGTACCCGAGCCAAGCTCAGATAACAACACCTCACTGAAACGGGACAACTTAGCTTCGGTATAACGCATGGCGGCAAAGGATTTCGGATCATCCGGCGCCCCCCAGTTACCCTGACCGTCAACCAGCGGATAGCGATATGAAAAAGGCTGGGCCATCAGCACCATTGCTTCATAACAGGCGCTGTCACCATGGGGATGAAATTTACCCAGTACATCACCGACGGTACGGGCGGATTTCTTATACTTGGCCAGATGCGATAAACCCAGCTCTGACATAGCGTAAACAATGCGCCGTTGCACAGGCTTTAAGCCATCACCAATATGCGGCAAGGCCCGGTCCATAATGACGTACATCGAATAATTTAAATAGGCTTCTTCAGTAAAGCGGCGTAGCGGCAACTGCTCTACACCGTCCTGGGATAACACCGTTTCTGTCATGCCGGTTCCTGTTTTTATTAAACTAACTTCGTTGCAGTTAACTTTTTGCTGATTTACAGCGGTAAATCGTCGCTATTTTTGTTTACTTTGCTGGCCTTACCGGCACGCCGGGAATACTGCCACAATACAACGCCCAGCAAAATTAAGGTTGTGCAGCCAAGTATCGCCAGCCATAACAACTGGATCTGCCGCTTGCGCTCCACCTCTTGTAAACGCAAGGCTCTAAGTTCATTTTCTGCTTCCAGTAAACTGGTGCGCACCTGCTGCCGTTCGCTGTCAAACTCCAGCCGCATATGTTCCAGCGCCAGCTCATTTTCTTTATTACGCAATTGCTGAAAGCCATCAATAAAATCGTGCAATGCCAGATAGGCTTTCTGATACTGATCTTGCTGTGCCAATAGTTCAGCGCGCAGCAATTGAATGGCAAGCAACACATGGTCGACTTGCTCAGCCGGCTCTCTTGCCGCCTGCTCTGCCAGCATCAGCTGCTGCATCGCCAGTGATGTCTGCTCTAAATCCCGGTAAATCAGCGCTTTTTCATAATGATGCGACTGTACATGATAAGTAGATTGCAAATGAGTCAGATACTGCTCTGCTTTTTCAATGTAGCTCAGCGCCACCTCAGTGCGGCCCATTTCGGCACTGGTAATCGCCAGCCCCAGATAAGCATGGTACAAATTTACGCTGTCTTTTGCTGCCAGACTTGGTTGCAACATCTGATTAAAGTGGTCAAGCGCCTGCTGATAATTTTCCAGATAACTGTAGGTCCGGGCCAGATTAAACAACACTGCTATCTCATTTTTTACCCAGCCTAATTGCCGATACTGCACCAGCGCCCGCTGCAAAAACTCCAGCGCGTCTTTTTCAAAACCCAGCGATGAATACATTAAACCCAGCTGCGCATTGACCTCAGCCAGAATTTCCGGATCCTGCAGCAGTTCAGCGCGCTGATACACACTTTTCAACATCGTTAATGCCTGCTGGTCGTCGTTTTGCTCGCTCATAATAGCCGCCTGATTGATCTGGCCGCGTAAAATCAGCTTTTCATTGTCCAGTAGCGTGGCTAACGCCGTGCCCTGCTGGTAATGCTGTAATGCCTCACTCAGCTGCACCTGCATTTCCAGAGCGTAGCCCAGCTCATACCACACTTCCACTTTCAATGCTGATTCAGTGTCCTGCAGTAATTCAAGGGCCTGGCGGGCAGCCTGTTGCTGTTGCTGATGCCGGCCCAGCGCACTGTATAACGCGGCCTGTTGCCGCAGCCAGTAGGCCTTAACACTGTCTGGCTGGCCAGCAAACTCTGCCTGGCGAGCGGTCAGTTTAGCCAGGCTTTGTTCCGGCTCGCGGTGTTTTAATTGCTCAAGTTCCAGCAGCCAGGCAGGAACAGGTTCTGCCTGCGCTGTAAATACCAGGCTCAGACAACAACACAACAGCAGATAACGACAGACTCTAATCAAAACGGTTTTACATCCTCTGATTTTGTTGCCCCAAAAGAATGGCTGGGGTACTAGGCTATCAGCGCCCGGTCACCCTTTAACTCTAACCAGTCACGCCGGTCAGTAGCCCGTTTTTTTGCCAGCAACATATCCATTAATTCCATGGTCTGGCCCACATCATCAATGGTTAACTGCACCAGCCGCCGGGTATTGGGGTCCATGGTTGTCTCACGCAGTTGCAGCGGGTTCATTTCGCCCAGACCTTTAAAACGTTGCACATTAACTTTGCCACGCTTTTTTTCCGCCTCTATCCGGTCCAGCACTCCGGTTTTCTCATCTTCATCCAGGGCATAATACACATCTTTACCAATATCAATCCGGTACAACGGCGGCATGGCAACGTAAACATGGCCCGCAGCTACCAGTGTGCTGAAATGGCGCATAAAAAGCGCACACAGCAAGGTGGCGATATGCAGACCATCTGAGTCGGCATCAGCCAGAATACAAATTTTGCCATAGCGCAGCCCGGTTAAATCCTGGCTGTCCGGGTCAATACCAATCGCTACCGAGATATCATGCACTTCCTGTGATGCCAGGATCTGGCCAGACTCCACTTCCCAGGTATTGAGAATTTTACCGCGCAGTGGCATAACCGCCTGAAACTCGCGATCCCGGGCCTGCTTAGCACTGCCGCCGGCCGAGTCTCCCTCAACCAGAAATAACTCGGTCTGATTTAAATCCTGGGCCGAACAATCGGTTAACTTGCCTGGCAAGGCCGGCCCAGACGTCACTTTCTTGCGGATAATTTTCTTGGCTGCTTTTAACCGCTTTTGGGCATTGTTAATACAGAAATCAGCCAGGGCCAGCGCAATATCAGTATGCTCGTTTAACCACAAGCTGAAGGCATCTTTGACAATACCTGAGACAAAAGCCGCACACTGACGCGACGACAAGCGCTCTTTCGTCTGGCCGGCAAACTGCGGATCCTGCATTTTTACACTTAACACGTAACTACAACGGTCCCAGACATCTTCCGGCGACAATTTTATGCCCCGTGGCAGCAGGGTCCGGAATTCGCAGAATTCACGTAAGGCTTCCAGTAACCCCTGACGTAAACCATTAACATGGGTACCACCCTGGGCCGTCGGAATTAAGTTTACATAACTTTCAGTGATTAACTCACCGCCTTCCGGCAACCATAACAACGCCCACTCAACCGCCTCCTGTGAGCCGCTGAAGTTACCCACAAAAGGTTGTTCTGGCAGCGCCACATAGTTTTGCACCGCTTCAGCTAGATAATCGCGGATCCCGGCCTGATAACACCAGCTGTATTGCTGCTGATTCACTTTGTCATCGAATTTCACGGTTAAACCAGGGCATAACACTGCCTTGGCTTTTAGCACATGCAACAGCCGACTGACTGAGAATTTCGGTGAATCAAAGTAAGACGGTGTTGGCCAGAACCGCAGCCGGGTACCGGTATTACGCTTACCAACAGTACCGGTAACCGCCAGTTCGGTCACTTTATTGCCATGCTCAAAAGCAATGTCGTATACATTGCCATCACGGCGAATACTTACATCCACCCGACTTGATAAAGCATTGACCACGGAAATACCAACCCCGTGCAAACCACCTGAGAACTGATAATTTTTATTAGAAAATTTGCCGCCGGCATGTAAGCGACACATGATCAGCTCAACCCCTGACACCCCTTCCTCCGGGTGAATATCAACCGGCATACCACGACCATTATCTATCACCTCCAGCGACTGATCGTCGTGCAAAATAACCTGCACTAAGTCGGCGTGGCCGGCCAATGCCTCATCGACACTGTTATCAATAACCTCCTGCGCCAGGTGGTTGGGTCGGGTTGTATCGGTATACATCCCAGGACGGCGTTGCACAGGCTCAAGCCCGGTTAAAACTTCAATCGATTCGGCGTTGTACAGTTGTTCTGTCATAGTTTTTGTCACTGTCTAATCACTGGGAGCCTGCGCTGGCAGGCGGCACTAACTGGCAAAATTCAGCAATGGCCGGCAGATAATCGGCAAAACCGATAAAGCTGTGGTCGCCACCCGTTACTACGTGTTGCCGGGCGCCCTGATAATAGCTAACGGCTTTGCGGTAATCTAACACTTCATCACCGCTTTGCAACAGTACTAAATAGTTAGCGGGTTGTTGGATGCGCAGTGGCATCAATTGCTCTAACTGAACCATATGCTCTGGCAAAACCGTGTAGCTGCGCTTCAATACCGGATGATGATACTCCCCCAGGTAATCTGCCAGCACCTGATGCGGCGCCACCGCCGGATTAATTAAGCAGGCCCGGCACTGATACCGCTCAGCCATAACAGTAGCCAGAAATCCGCCAAGCGAACTGCCAATAATGGCACTGGGCGGTGCACTGTTCATTGCGCTAGTTAACTGCGCCATCGCTTCAGCCGGGGTATAGGCTAAATCGGGAGTAACAAAAGAATAGGACGGATAATTACCGGAAAAATAATCACGGGCCAGCACTGCTTTCACCGACAGCGACGAACTGGCAAAGCCATGTAAATAGTATAGGGTCAAGCCTGTGCTCTCCTGTTAACCACGTTATTCACTAACCCTGATAAACTGCCAGCTAACCTGGCCATCAGTCGCAAACTGCCAGTGACAATACATTGGCCCCTGGTCCAGGGTTTGCCAGCTGTGCTGCTGACAAAACTGCACTGAGCTGGCCGGGCATCCCACCAACTGAATGGCCTGATGCTGCCGGGCATAGGCATGATGGCAATGACCATGAGCCAGGCCTTTTACCCGGGGCTCCGTTGCCAATAGTTGCCAGAACGGCGAAGCGTCCTGCCAGCCATGTTTGTCAATGGCGCTACCAAGCGGGTATGGGTGATGATGACTGAATAGCCAGAAATAGCTGGCGCTACTCTGAGCAAAACGCTGCGCAAGTTCCTGCCGCCGTTCGACGCCGAAATATCCGGCAGGTGTGTCACCTTTGGTATCGAGTAGCAATAATTGCCAGTCGGCAAGCTGCAAACTGGTTGCTTTAACCAGCGGCGGCTGAGCAGCCAACCAGCTAAGCTGTTCATAGTCATCATGATTACCCGGCAGAACCAGCACCGGACAGCGCAGAGGTAACAGCAAGCGAGCCAGCAACTGATAAGACTCAGCACTGTGATCCTGACTGAGATCGCCACTGAGAATTATCGCATCGGGCGAACTATCGCAATTGACAATAGTCTGGATAGCGCGCTGCAGGTAACGGCCCGGTTTCACCCCCTGATACTCGCCATCGATACTGGCCAACAGGTGACAATCACTTAACTGAATAATTTGATACTGTGTTTTGCCGGTTAACTGCAATACGGCCATTACTTTAATTCCACTGCTGCATGGTAGCCCTGACTTATGCAGAGTTTCAGCCAGTCGGCCAGCAACAGGTTTATCTGTCGTTTTTCGTCGGGCTGCATCATCTGCGGGTTAGGATACGGATATCGCGCTGCAAACTGGCGATAGCGGGCTACCCGCACCACTTCGGCCAGGCGGGCATCATGATAAAGCTGCACGTCAAAACCGGGGCTCAGATAGTGACTGCCAGCCGAAGCCTCAGAGCTGATCAATTCAATTTGCAGCCGGGTGGTAAAAGGACCACATTCCAGCACAGTAAGCTGATATTGCTGTTGGGGGGTGATGGCAATATGCCATTGCAGGCCGGGTTTGTATCCGGCCGGCAATAAACGGTTCAGGCGGGCGTAGTTACGCTCGCATAAACTTAGAAAATCTGGCAACTGCGGCTGATATTGCCGCGGTTTAGTCAACAGCATTCTGACTCCAGGCGCTTCGCACCTCATTTAAGTGTAAACTCAGCCACTGCAACGCAATAACAGTGGCTGCATTATCAATTTTACCCTCTGCCAGCAATTGCAAGGCTTCAGTACGTGGTAATAGCTGCACTTTTATATCTTCATGCTCTGCGGCCAGGCCATAAATACCCGGCTCAACAGCGCGATTTAACCGACCCAGAAACAACTGTACCCGTTCAGTACTGCCTCCGGGGCTGGAAAAATAACTAAGCATAGGCCAAAGCTCAGCAAGCTCAAGCCCGGCTTCTTCCAGCGCCTCGCGCCGGGCGGTATCTTCTGCACTTTGCTGTTTATCTATCATACCGGCAATAATTTCCAGCAACCAGGGGCTACGGTTTTCGATCATTGCCCCGGCCCGGAACTGTTCAATCAATACCAGCTCATCAGTTTGCGGATTATACGGTAACACGCCAACCGCGTGCCCCCGCTCAAAAATTTCCCGCACCAGCGGGCTGCTCCAGCCGCCGGCATACAGTTTGTGACGCAGCTTACAGCGCTCAACCCGGAAAAAACCCTGAAAAGCCGTGCTTTTATCGATTATCTCTACATCTTGTGCCACAAATGATGGATAATCGGATTTATTGATTTCAGACATGTCTGCTCTCACATTTTGTTACACTCTTGACGGTAACTTTACGGTTTAATCCTGACTTAGTTTACCGTAACAGGTTATCATTTGGGCAGTTTCCGTTAAGCCAGGACTTGGTGATTATGAAAAAAACGATTTTAAGTACTTTAATTCTGTCATCGCTGACCGTATTCAGCGTAAGCGCTTTAGCAGAAAATTTAGCCACTGTGTATCAGCTGGCCACCCAGAAAGATCCACAATTACTGCGGGCAGAAGCGGTTCGCAATGCCGCCAGAGAGCGGATTGATATTTCTAAAGCCCGCTTATTGCCTCAGGTTAATTTAACGGCGGGTTACAGCAGAAGCACCCGGGAAAGCCAGACGTTTATCGGAGATGAACTGGTTAACCTGGAAGTAGAATCTAAGGGTTGGAGTGCCCAGGTTGGCGTAAGCCAATCAATATTCGACTGGACTAACTGGAAAAATCTTAACACGGCTGAAAAGCTGGCATTGCAAAGCCAGGCCATTCTGGATGCCGAAATGCAGGGATTAATTGTCCGGGTAGCTCAGGCCTATTTCAATGTGTTAAAAGCGGTAGACGACCTGGGTTTTGCCGGTGCAGAAAAACGGGCCATTGAACGCCAGCTGGAGCAAACCAAGCAGCGCTTTGCTGTCGGTTTAACGGCTATTACCGATGTGCATGAAGCCCAGGCCCAGTTTGACAGTGCAGTAGCGCGGGAAATCGCTGCCCAGAATATGCTGGAAACTGCCCGTGAAACACTGCGCGAAATTACCGGTCAATACCATAGTGAACTGGCCAGCTTAGATACGAGCAAGTTTGACACCGTATTACCCTCTCCGGCTACCGCCGATGCCTGGGTAGCGCTTGCCGAAGAGCTAAACCTGAATATCAAGGCCAATAAACTGGCGCTGGAAGTGGCGCAGAATGATATTGAGAATGCCAAAGCTGGCCACTACCCTACCCTGAACCTTGAAGCCAGCTATGGCACAGAGGATGGCGAAGCAGATAGAAAATTTGCTGGCATGGTACAAACCAGTAATCCACCACGATTTGATAATAACAGTATCGGTTTAAATTTAAGGGTACCGTTATACAGCGGTGGTGGTACTGTAGCGGCAACTGACGTCGCCCGGGCTAATTATGTCGCTGCCAGTCAGGATTTAGAGCAGAGCTACCGCACAGCGGTGCGCCAGGTCCGGGTGTCGTTTAACGATATCAACGCCAATATCGCAACTATCCGGGCGCTGGAGCAAGCGGTAATTTCAGCTGAAAGTGCGTTAAACGCAACCGAAGCGGGCTTTGAAGTGGGTACCCGGACTATCGTTGATGTGTTGCAAAGCACCCGTAACCTGTTTGAAGCACGCCGTAATTTATCCGGCGCCCGCTACAACTATGTTATTGCGATATTGTCACTAAAACAGGCAGCAGGTAACCTGTCTGAACAGGACTTATTGGCGATAAATCAGGCGTTAACCGAGTAATCTACCAAAGGTTCACCGCGCCTGCGGTGAACCTCTTACCAGTTTGGCCTTTTCTGGCCAGCGTTTTTCGTTACAATAGCCGCATTATTTTCAAATGAGACAACCATAGTGGTTAATGCTCCCCGTTTTAGCTGGCGTTTTTTACTCCCCCAATACTGGTTGTTATGGCTGGGTGTCGGCCTGATGTGGCTGATAAGCTGGCTGCCTTACCGGGTATTAATGGCACTGGGCAGTGCTGTTGGTATGCTGCTTTATAAACTAATGGGTTCCAGACGCAAAGTGGCGGCCCGGAATATTGCCTTGTGTTTCCCCGACATGTCCGCTGAGCAACAACAGGCTCTGCTCAAAGCAAATTTTTCGGAATCCGGCAAAGCCCTGTTTGAAAC
The DNA here is from genome assembly GCF_019100565.1 of Arsukibacterium indicum. Lineage (GTDB taxonomy): Bacteria > Pseudomonadota > Gammaproteobacteria > Enterobacterales > Alteromonadaceae > Alishewanella > Alishewanella indicum. The sequence continues at coordinate 98,546 of NZ_JAHRID010000003.1, forward strand.
CATTATTGGCTGGTGGTGGCCCAACTGGCGGGTACGTAAACTGGCGCATTTTAAAGGCTATCAGCATATTGAAGCTGCGCTGGCAGATGGCAAAGGTGTGTTGTTACTGGCAGCGCATTTTCTGCATCTGGAAGCCGCCTGCCGGGTGTTTGGTTTAACCCACCCCAGCGTGGGTTTTTACCGGCCACACAATAACCCGTTAATGGATTACCTGCAGTATCATGGCCGCAACCGCGCCAACAAATACATGGTGGGCAAACGTGATGTGAAAGGGTTGATACAGGCACTGAATCAGCAGGAAGTATGTTTTTATCTGCCCGATCAGGATTATGGCCGCAACCGCGCCGAATTTGTGCCGTTTTTTGCGGTGCCAAAAACCGCTACTACCACCGGTACCCTGTTATTTGCCAATGCCGCTAACTGCGTGGTAATCCCGGTCTATACTTACCGTTTACCCGGTTATCAGGGTTATCAGGTTGAGGTATTGCCGGCATTGGCTGATTTTCCCAGCGGCGACGACAAAGCTGATGTAACCCGCGTTAATCAATGGGTTGAACAGGCCGTCCTGAAACATCCGGAGCAATACATGTGGTTACACCGCCGTTTTAAAACCCGGCCATCACCAGAAGAACCCTCGCTGTACAAAATGGCAGCAGAAACGAACCGCAGCGGGAGCTAATGCAGATGGGCTTTTGGATCCGGAAAATAATACTGCTTTCTATTGTGGCTATTGGCGCTTATTTGCTGCTGAGCAAATCTGAAATGATTTTTAAAGGGGAAACGGTTAACACGGCAGCCCGCGGTTTCAGCGAGTTTTACAGTAAAATCCGCGGTAACCAGGCCGGCAGCAACGAGCAGAGTGATTATCATATTACACTGCCCGACACCAGTGGCCAGTTAAGCCGCAACCTGGCCCAGCGTGGTCGTGAAGTGATGCCCGCCGCAGCAAACTGGCAGGGGCTGGTCACCGACCGCCGGTTTCGGGCCGGTGATAGTTTAAAAAACACTCTCAGCCAGTATGCCCGCAGTGAGGGTGTAGAATTATACTGGACCTTGCCGCGCGATTACGTGGTTAAACAGTATTTTCAAACCGATACAACCTTGCTGGGCACGGTACAGAGCATTGGGAAAGCCATTGCGCCAGACTTTGCCGAACCGGTGTTAACATACTTTTGCCCGAATGAGCGCGCTGCGGTTATTACAGACCGGCTTACGCCTTATCTGCAGCAGCATTGCCAGCCGATCATCAGCGGCTAGCCTGGCTGACTATCCGAAAATAATTGCTGCCATACCTGTTCCACCGCAGCGCGTGCTGCTGCCAGCCGGCTTTCGGTTGGCACCCGGGCCGGCGCCAGAGTGAGCCGGTGCCCCCAACCCCGTAATAGCTGATAAGCTTGCTGTAGTTCAGCAACCTGCTCTGGGGCAAGCAGACCAGCGTCAGCAGCAGCATCAAGGATCCGGATATTATCACTGAACCGGTACAGCGCCGGGTAAGCTTTGCCATGAGCCAGCACCAGATACTGGCTGATAAACTCCAGATCGACAATACCACCGGCACTATGCTTTACATCATCGTCAGCGCTGCCATGATGACTGCGAAGCTTCTGCCGCATGGTAACCACGTCAAGGCGTAACTGCGCAGCATCGCGCTTAAGCTCTATAATATCGGCCCGGATTCTATTAAAACGGGTGGTCATTTGCTCTGCGCCGATAATCAGGCGGGCTCTGACCAGCGCCTGATGCTCCCAGGTCCAGGCTTCATCACGCAAATACTGAAAGTAGGTGTCGATGTGAATTGCCAGCAGGCCAGAGTTACCCGAAGGCCGCAGCCTTGTGTCAATATCGTACAACACACCACTGTTGGTGCGGGTGGTTGCCAGGTGCAATACCCGCTGAGCCAGTTTCAGATAAAACTGGCGGGAGTCTATCGCTTTATCGCCATTGGTACTGGCCAGGCTATCGCAACGATGTAAAAACACTAAATCAAGATCAGAACCGTAACCCAGTTCCAGACCGCCCATTTTACCATAAGCTATTACTGCAAAGCCGCGATCAGTTTCGCTTGCTCCCTCTGGCAGGCCATAACGTGCGGTCATTTGCTGCCATGCAATGGCCACTACCTGCTCCATTACTACTTCGGCCAGCCAGGTTAAATGGTCACTAACCTGCATTAACGGCAATGCACCACTGATATCGGCAGCAGCAATCCGCAATTGCTGCGCCTGTTTATACTGCCGGAACGTTTCCATCAGCAGCTCCAGATCGTCATCCGGCACCCGCAGCAAATACTGGCGCAACCGATCCTGATAATCAGATTTATCCGCCACCCGGTATAGCTGCTCGGGGTCGATCAGCTCATCAAGCAGCATCGGGTATCTGGCCAGTTGTTCCGCCAGCCAGCCACTCTGGGTACATAACAACACCAGCTGCTGCAGTGCCGCCGGGTTTTCAAACAGTAATTCCAGATAGGCGGTACGGGTCATAATTTGCCGGAATACTCCAAGCACCCGGCTGAGTACCAAACTGTCAGCCTGCTCGGTTTGCAGCAAATGCAGCAATATCGGCATCAGCTTACTTAAAAAATCATGGCCACGCGGGCCAACGCTGCGCTTCTGACAATCCTGGCGAAACGCCTGCAAATCCTCAATCAACTTTACAGCAGGTTCGGTGTCCAACCAGTCCAGCTGCTCAGCCAGCTCTGCCGGGGGTAACTGACTACCCCACAATAAGCGGCCGATACCTAACTCCTGCTGCTCCGGACTGTCTTCATGATCAATGACCAGCTTGAATTGCTGATGCACCCTGGCCATCGCATCGGCTACCTGCTGCTGTAAGGTAGGCCAGTCAGCAATATTCAGACAGGCGAGCAGTTGCAACCTGCCGTTATCGTCAGCAGGCAGGGTTTGTGTCTGTTTGTCATCAATGCCCTGCAGCGCCTGCTCTACCTGGCGCAGAAATAAGTAATCTCTTTTTAACTCGTTGGCCTGGCTGGCGGTTAACATCTCATGTTGCACCAGGCCTTCAAGCGCCAGCAACAGGCTTTGTTGTTGCAGTTGCGGAATTCTGCCACCGCGGATCAGCTGCAGGGTTTGCACCACAAACTCGACTTCCCGAATGCCACCTGCACCCAGTTTGATGTTGTCTACCCGATTGCGCCGCCGGTTTTCCTGCTCTATCAGTTGTTTCATCCGCCGCAGCGACTCAATAGCAGAGAAGTCGATATATCGCCGGTAAATAAACGGTTTTAATAATTTTTGCAGTTCTGCTGTATGCTGTGGTTCAGGATTCAGCACGCGGGCTTTAAGCAGGGCATACCGCTCCCAGTCGCGGCCCTGCTCCTGATAATAATCTTCCAGTGCTGCAAAGCTCAGCACCAGCGGGCCGCTGTCGCCAAATGGTCTTAACCGCATATCTACCCGGTAGACAAAACCATCTGCCGTGGCTTGATGTAACGCCGCAATCAGCTTTTGGCCTACTTTAGTAAAAAACTGCTGATGCTCCAGTGTCCGCCGACCGTCCCGGGTTTCACCATGCCCCGGATAGGTAAAAATAAGGTCAATATCAGAAGAAAAATTAAGCTCTTTACCGCCAAGCTTACCCATGCCAAGGATAAGCATCGGCATCGGTAAATCGCAATCATCAAAAGGTGTACCATTTTGCTGCTGTTGCGCCTGATACGCCCAGTGATAGGCGCTGTTAATCAGACAATCGGCCAGGCTTGAGACTCTGGCCAGACTTTGTTCTATGTCTTGCAACTGATAAATATCGGCGGCTAGAAGCATGGTCAGTGCCCGGTTTCTGTAGCGCCGTAACTGACGGAATACCGCTGTTTCGTCTGCTGGATCAACACTACTAAGTGGGTTCTGCCAGGGCTGGTTAAGCTGGTGTGCCAACGCCTCTTTATCCAGTAGCAGTTCTGTCAGCTCCGGTTGCTGAATCAAGGTCCGCCCCAAAAACAAACTGGCTTTTAACAAGCTGATAAGCTGTTGTTGCTGTGCATCAGCCAGCTCTGCTCCTCTGAGCTGATGGTAAGCTTCCTGCCAGTAGCTGTCCGAGTGACTCATAGCGTCTGATCGCCCGTGGCCAGGTTGCTTTGCTGTAACAGCAGCTGGCTTAGCGAGAGCAGAAAACTGTTGTAAAGCGGCAACTCAAACACCTCGATTCCTTGCAGAACCTGGCCGGCCAGCGCTGCCGCTTGCTCACTGTAATCATGATATTGCAAGGCGGTAAGCTCGTCGCTCAGGCTCTGCAGATAATGGCCGGCCTGTTCCAGCAATGGTAGATGCAGGGCCTGATCCGTCAGATCGGCCCGTTGTCGGTAGTACAGTGCTTCAGTGCCTTGCAGTGCGGTCAGATTAGCAATCAGCCCCTGTTGGCCGCTCAGCGGCTTGCTAAGCTGCTGTTTACCTGCCAGCAGATAGCCTCTGGCGGCTTTACTCAGCCAGCCGGTGCGCAGGGGCAGCTTGCTAATTAAATGTTTTGCCACGCTAAACAACGGATTAATTTTGCCACTTAACAGTTCCAGCTCAAGTTCAGTAATACGCTCAGTTTTGTCAGCAGCTATTACCTCGCCACAATCGTATACCACGTCCAGTAAGCTGTCGCCTGTGACCAGCTGCCAGTTGTGGCGAATAAAATCGGTGCGGAAAATCTCGGTTAGCTGCTGTTGCAACGTGGTTATATTCGTACCCTCCGGCCAGATTTCAGCAGGAAATGCCGCCAACTCAGGTACAATATCAGCAGCGGGCAGATTATATTCCGGCCGGGCCTGTAAGGCACCATGCTGCTGCCCCGCCAGTTTAATGGTTTGTTCAAAACAACCATTTTTCAAACGGCTGCGCAGTCCCATATTGTGGCGGCGAAACCAGTTATCCGGTGTATCGTAATAGGCATTAAGTAAGGTGGCAGGGCCTTTGTCAGTGAGGTTGCCACAGGTCGCTAACAGCGCGGGTAGTTTAGTGCTATCCGCCGTGGCTACTAAAAACTTTAATTCCAGTTCCATACTCATATCAGACTATCCTCTGTAGCAGGCTGCGCTCAGCCTGGCCAACTTTTACACTTGTCAAGTTGCTGACAACTCCCTATCATCCGGGGTATTGTGTTAACCCCTGCACCAGCGTAACCGTTGATTAGATTGAATTAGGATACCTATGTTTAGATTATTTCGCAGCTCTGTTTCCCGGATATTTTTCCTGCCTCTGGTTGTTTTAACTTTTAGCCTGCCGCTTATGGCGCAGCAGGCCAGCGAAGAAAAGCCGGCTTTTATCAGTGACGCGCTGTTTGTTTATCTGCATTCGGGCCCCGGTAATCAGTACCGGATCGTCGGCACGATCAACGCAGGTCAGCCCATTACCTATATCAGTGAAGACAATGAGTATGCTCAAATCAGATATGATGGCGATAAAACCGGCTGGTTACCGAAGGAATACATCAGCTACTCTCCCGGCCTTGTTACCCAACTGGAAAACCTCACTGAGCGCTTTGACAATCAGCAGCGTCAGCTGCAACAACTTGAAGAAGAACGAAATAGCTTAAACAGTCAGCTTAACAGCGCGATTGTTGAACGCGAAAATGCTCAGGAGCAGCTGGCTCAGGCAAACCGCTCTTATGAGCAACTGAAAGCGCAGCTGGAGGCAACCCAAACCAGTATCTGGCAAAACCCGATGGTTATTGGTTCAGCCATTTTATTAATCGGCCTTATTTTTGGTTTAGTCTTGCCTGCCTTATGGCCAAAGCGTCGCGAAAGCGAACGCTGGATGTAACGGCGTTACTGCGCCAGGCTGTCGTTGGCTTTCAACGGCAGCCCGGTGTCACGCTTAACCTGCTCTATCACCACATAGGTGTGGTTTTTTACTACGCCGGGCAAATCAACAATTTGCTCCAGAATAATCCGGTAGGCATCCATATTCGGCAGCCGCAATTTTAACAGATAGTCAAAGCCGCCTGCGACCATATGGCACTCAACCACATGCGGCACTTTTAATACCTCATCTTTAAAGCGGTCAAATACCGCGCTGGTAGTGTTATCCAGGGTAATTTCTATAAAAACCGTCGTTCCGAAACCCAGCATTCCGGCATTTAAGCGCGCGCCATAACCTTCAATATAACCATTTTTTTCCAACCGCTTTACCCGGTCAATACAAGGGCTGGCGCTCAGGTTTACTTTCTTTGCCAAATCAACGTTGGCTATCCGCCCCTCTTTTTGCAGGGTATCAAGAATATTCAGGTCAATCCGATCCAGGCTTTTCGGTTTTAATGGTAACGTCATGATTGCGGCTGTCATACTAAGGCACTAATCAGCCGATTATATACTGATAATTATTAAAAATAACCAGTCGGGCCGGCTGGTAGACGATAACAAACAAAAACAACAAAATTGCTAACTTTTGCTATGCTTAGTTTTAATAAATTATAAAACGCTGAGCTGCTCCACTTAAGCGCAGAAACACTGCTTTTAATCGACACGTTAACGTCAGGTTAAGTGATTTAGCGTATAATCAGGCTTCTTTTTTGGCATAGGTTTAAGCTGGCAATTGGATGGCATATCAAAAAGTTTCTGTCACTGAGCTGCAACCTGGCAGTTATGTTGTTGAAGTAGTTGAACAACGCGGTGATATTATCGTTAAGCATGCCGGCTGGGTTCGCAGCCAGCAGGCTATTGCACAATTGCAGGCCAAAGGCGTATTGGCCGTTCTGGTCGACCCTGCCCGATTTTTAGCAACAGAAGTACCGACACCAGAACCAGAAAAAGCCGCACCGCCGGCTGCCGAGCCTGAACCCGCGCCGGCCCGGCACCTTTTTGCTGACGAATGGCCCCGTGCCGAAAAAGCCCTGCTGCAAAGTCAGCGGGTGCAGCAACTGGTGTTAGACGCTACCCGCAGTCAGCAACCCATTGACCTGATGCTGGTACACGAAGTCAGCTCCGGATTGTCCGACTCAGTCAGCCGCAATCAGGATGTACTGTTATGTTTAACCAGGATTGCAGAGCAAAGCGACAGCCTGTTGCAGCACAGTGTTAACTGTGCAGTTTATATTGCCGCTTTCGCTAAATTTATTAACTTACCCAGCGATCGCAGCAAAACTCTTATTACCGCAGCGTTATTACATGATGTTGGTAAAGCATTGAAACCTGAATTACTCAGCCAGCCTGATCACGCCGCCATTGGTACCAGTCTGGCCGCCCTGCAACGTAATAAAGATTTAGCCGGACAGGTATCTCTTTGGATCAGTCAGCATTGTGCGTTGCTTGATGGCAGCGGCTCACCGCCAATTAAGGGTAATCAAATAGCGAAAGGCAGCCAGATGCTGGCTATTGTTAATCAGTACGAAAAACTGACTAACCCGGCTAGCAGTAATCAGAGCCCGTTAGCTGCATCACGCTATTTGCTGAGCCAGACGCCATTGCAGCTGGATACCGAATTACTGCAGTTATTTATTAAATGCATCGGTGTTTATCCACCCGGTACCGTGGTTAAACTGAGCACCGGCAAGTTGGCACTGGTACTGGAAAATAACCCGAAAAAGCCTACTCAGCCGAAAGTGAAGTTGTTTTATCACAGCGTGCATCAGCATCATATTGTGCCAAAGGTTATGGACTTATCCCGCCAGCAGGAAGAGCATATTGAAGGTTGTGTTGATTTAAAAAAATACGGCCTGGACGTACGTAACTATCTTTAAAGCGCTACCTGCTAACTTTAAAGCGCTACCTGCTAATTGTAGTCTGTGAGGGCAGGCATACTGAATAACTCATCACCCATTTGCAGTAATACGAAATGCGGGGTAATTTCTGATAATCGGATATCAGCAGTAATCCATTGTCCTTCCTGTAAGCTTTTACCATTAACTTTAACCCAGCGCTGCGAACTTTGGGTTGCATAAACGTGGGCCTCAAACCTCAGTGATGGTATTTGCTGCTGCATTAATAATGGCAACTCGCTGATATCCTTGGCCGGTGCACTGTTTCCCCTGACCACCGACCTTGACTGGCGATTATCGACGTCACTGGCTGCCATAGCCGAGGCAAAGCGCTGACGTAACTCATCTGATACTTCAACCTCTGGCAGCGCGGCCTGCTCTTTCTGTTCACTTGTCTGGCTGGCTTGCGATTCAGCAGCCGGTGCAGTAACACTGACTATTTTGGGTTCAGCTTTAAATTGCTCCTGCTCGGGCAGTGCCGGAGTCGCCGCAACTGATTCAGCGCTCTGTAATGCTGCGGCAATGCTGGTGCTGCTGGCAAGTTCGGGCTCTGCCTGCTGATCGTTACTAACAGCAACCTCAATACTGGCATCATTGGTTTTTTGGTTTGTCTGTTGCCACCAACTGGCCAGTGCAACCCCCAGCAGTACGGCCAGACAAAACCCCAGCAGCAAAGCCAGATTGCGCCAGCCATTACCTTGCTGCCGTCCGCCGACAGCCGTTGCCGGCTCAACCTGTTGTTTCAGTGCATCCATTAAAATTGACAAATTATCCTCTCAACATCGGCAGTACAACCATCGCCAATAAAAACCCGATAACTATACCAGTGCCAGCCAGCAGCGGCCAGAACCATCCAGGCAATGCTGTACGCACCGCACCAGCAGAACCAGACGAATTCAGGGGCAACACCTCGCCTGCGGCGCGTTGCACCTGCGCTACCTCTACCAATGGCTTTTGCTGGCTGTATGCCGCAAGCATGGCCCGGTCGGCCAGTAAGTTAAGTAGCCGGGGTATACCACCACTTTGCTGATAAAGTGCGGTTACCGCTTTGGGGCTGAATACCGGCCGGCTGCAGCCTGCCACTTGCAGCCGGTATTTTAAATACTGCTGCACCTCGTTTAAATCCAGCGGCAACAAATGGTAACGGGCTGTTATTCGCTGTGCTAACTGGCGTAAGTCATTACGCTGCAATAATTGCTGCAGTTCCGGCTGACCGATTAAAATAACCTGCAGTAATTTCCTGGTATTGGTTTCCAGATTGGTCAGCAGCCGCAGTTGCTCCAGCACAGCCGGCTGCAGGTGCTGGGCTTCATCAATGATCAGAATGGTTTTTCTGCCTGCCTGGTGGTTCTTTTGCAAACGCTGGGTAATTTTATCGCCCAACAGTTTCAAACTGGCATCGGCCTTTTTATAGCGGATTTTCAGTTCGTCACAAATGGCCGCCAGCAACTCCAGCTCAGACAAGGTTGGATTGAGGATAAAGGCAACATCGGTATCCGTATCCAGTTCCTGCAGCAGCGAACGTGACACTGTGGTTTTGCCGGTACCTACTTCGCCGGTCAGCAATACAAAGCCACCAGCATCGCCCAGACCATAGCGTAAATGGGCCAGCGCCTCAGTATGCCTGGCGCCCAGATACATAAAATCCGGATTCGGGGCAATCGAAAAAGGGGGGCTGGTTAAACCGAAAAAACCGGTATACATCAAAGCATCCTGCGTTAATAGCGCTGCAAATTAGACTGACGGCGCTATAATGGCAAAAAATAAGCAATCAGGAAAGCATGTGCAGATATATCTTGTCGGTGGTGCAGTGCGGGATCAGCTGCTGGGCTATCCTTTTCATGAGCGGGACTGGGTAGTCGTTGGTGCCACCCCCGAACAAATGCTGGCTGCGGGTTATCAGCAGGTGGGTAAAGACTTCCCGGTTTTTTTGCATCCGATAACCAAAGAAGAACACGCGCTGGCCCGCACCGAGCGCAAAAACGGTAAAGGCTACACCGGCTTTAGGGTGTACGCCGCACCCGATGTTACCCTGGAGCAGGATTTACAGCGTCGCGATTTGACTATTAACGCCATTGCCAGAGACAGCGAAGGTAATTTAATTGACCCTTATGGCGGCCAGGCCGATATCGAGCAGAAAATTCTGCGCCATGTCTCCGATGCCTTTGCCGAAGACCCGTTGCGCGTGCTGCGGGTTGCCCGTTTTTATGCCCGCTATGCCCATCTGGGTTTTAGTGTAGCGAGCGAGACACTGGCATTGATGCGCCAGCTAAGTAGTAGCGGCGAGCTGACCACCTTAAGTCCGGAGCGGGTGTGGCAGGAAACCGCCAAAGCGCTTGGCAGCAAAAGTCCGGCGGCTTATTTTCAGTTGCTTTATAATTGTGACGCACTGACAACCCTGATGCCTGAGCTGGCGGCATTATGGGGCGTACCACAACCACAGAAATGGCATCCGGAAATTGACACCGGGCTACATACGTTGCTAGTGCTGGAGCAGGCAGCTGCGCTATCAGACAAGTTAACTATTCGCTTTGCATCGCTGGTACATGATTTAGGCAAAGGTGTGACGCCACCAGAAGTGTTGCCGGCGCATCATGGTCACGAATATTCCGGCCTGCCGTTAATTGAGCAGTTGTGTCAGCGGCTGCGGGTACCAAACGATTGTAAAGAATTGGCGTTGCTAGTCTGTGAATATCATCAACTGGTACATAAAGCCCGCGAATTAAAACCGGCTACCGTATTAAAGCTGTTTAATGGCATTGATATCTGGCGTAAACCACAGCGACTAGCCGACATTTTGCTCTGCTGCACAGCAGACCTGCGCGGTCGCACCGGCTTTGAGCAGGCTGCATATCCGCAGGCAGCCTATCTGCAGCATTTGGCAGAGGCAGCAAAAGCTATAAATGTGCGCGACATTGTCGCCAGCGGTCTGCAAGGTGAGGCAATAGGCGCTGAATTACAACGGGCCCGCTTAGCCGCAATTAGCACCGCTAAACGAGCCTGGTCAGATACTCAAACCGAGTAACTGCTTAAACCGCATACCAGCTTAAAAAAATAATCAGCCCAACGCCCAGCAACAGCCGGTAAATAACAAAAGGCAGCATGCCCATCCGGCTAATAATTTTTAAAAAGAAATGAATACACACTAACGCGCTGATAAAAGCCAGGCCCATACCAAGAGCAATACCAGCGATATCAAAACGCTCAGGCTCGGATAACAGCTTACTGGCCTGATAACCGCCGCTGAGCATAATGATCGGGATCGACAACAAAAAAGAAAAACGGGCCGCACTGACTTTATCAAGCCCCAGCAGCATTGCTGCGGTCATGGTTATACCCGAACGTGAGGTACCTGGTATTAGTGAGATGGCCTGGGCCACACCAATAAACAGCGCCTGGCGCCAGGTAAGTTGCTCCATATTCTGCTGCTGTTTGGCTGTCGCATCGGCCCACCACAACGCAAGGCCAAAGATTATAGTGGTTGCTGCCAGCACCCAGGGTGAGCGCAGGTAGGTTTCAATGTAATCGGCCGCCACCAAGCCGGCCAGACCTGCCGGGATTGTTGCCAGAATAACCCACCAGGCCAGTTTACTGTCGGCACTGTGTCGGCCGCCCAGGCTTTGCAGCCAGCCGACGATTAAGCGGCCGATATCCTGCCGGAAATACAACATTACCGCCAACAACGTGCCAACATGCACCGCCACATCAAAGGCAATCCCCTGATCCTGCCAGCCTAAAATAGCGGATGGTAAAATAAGATGCGCTGAAGACGAAATAGGCAGAAACTCAGTTAAGCCCTGCAGAATGGCTAAAATAATAACTTCCACTGTACTCAATTACATTTGCTCCAGTTAAACGGCACCGGCCAGATTTTTTGTTTGGTTTTGGGGTAAGCTTGCCACATTTCAGCGTATCGCTGCGATGTCAGAGGATGAATGGCGTCGGGCGCCAGTTCGGCCATCGGCCACAATACAAATGCATTTTCGGTAATTTCGCCGCGTGGCAGCATAATGGGTTGCTGACACACCACCTGATCGTAAGTAAGCAGGTCCAAATCCAGGGTCCGGCCACAGAATTTTTCCGCGCCGCGGATACGGCCATGGCTGTCTTCAATTTGTTTTAACACCTGCACGCAATCAGCAATGGTCAGGTCGGTGTCTGCAGCGGCAACCAGATTATAAAACGCATCACCATTAAAGCCGACAGCCTCGCTTTCATACACCGAAGAAAGCTGAACTTCACCAAAATACTGTTTAAGCGATAATACGCCGGCCCGAATATAATGATCGCGCTCAGTGTTACTGCCAATACTGATAAAAATGCGGGCCATCAGGCATAGTCCTTCGGCGGTGTTGCCAGCGGGGCGGTTCTTACAATATGCACGCCTACCGTTTGCGCCTGTGCAACAGCGCCGGGCTTACTTACCGTTACTTCCACTTTGCTGGTGGCAAATTCTGTCAGCAACATGTTCGCGACTTTTTCAGCGACGGTTTCTATCAGTTCAATTGGCTCGGCAGTAATCAACGCCGTGACTTTTTCGGCAATAACAGCGTAATCAAGGGTAAGGCTAATATCGTCTCTGGCGGCAGCATTGCGTTGATCAGCAGTCAGCGCCAGATCAAGCAGCAAACGCTGCTGAATGGATTTCTCCCAGTCATACACCCCGATAATGGTATCGACTTGTAGCTGTTTTATAAAAACTATGTCCATTCAGTTAAATCCGGATTGCGTTATTTTTCGTTTAAGGTAGGCTGGTCGGATAGGTAAAATGTTACCAAGCCCTTATCCTGCTGCCGTGTAGCGAGCCGCAATCTTATCGCAAAAACTGGTGCTGAGGAACCGTCGAAATGACCCTGCTGATTGTTATTATGATGTTTGCCGCCTATTTACTGGGCTCGGTGTCATCAGCAGTGCTGGTATGCCAGCTGTTTCGTCTGCCCGACCCGCGTTTTCATGGTTCAGGCAATCCCGGTGCCACCAATGTATTACGTCTCGGTGGCCCTCTGCCGGCGGTACTGGTGTTACTATTTGATATTTTAAAAGGCACTATTCCGGTTTGGGGCTCTTACTTTCTGCAAATTGAACCGCTTTGGCTTGGCGCCATAGCCATTTGTGCCTGCTTAGGCCACATTTATCCGGTGTTTTTTGGTTTTAAAGGCGGTAAAGCGGTTGCCACCGCTTTTGGTGCCATGATGCCAATTGGCCTGGATTTAGCCGGGCTGTTAATCGCCAGCTGGGTATTACTGGTGGCAGTAACTGGTTACTCTTCGTTAGCTGCCATTATTACCGTGGCGCTGGCACCGCTATTTACCTGGTGGATAAAACCTTTATATACCGTGCCGGTCATTATGCTAAGCATTCTGATTATTGCCCGCCACCGCCAGAATATTGTCCGGCTGTATCAGGGCAAAGAAAGTAAAGTGTGGGATAAGTCCAAACGCATTCGCGAGTAATTTTAAGTCGTCCTGCACAAACCTATTAAAGCAAGGTTGGAATCCCGATTTGGGCGCCACAGAGTGTCTGAGTGAGTGCGCCAGCGCGAGCGAGTTGCTGTGGCGAGCCAAAGCGGGAGTTGCAACCGCAGCCAACACCTACTGTCGTCGTTATTTCTCTGTGTAAACTAAACCGGCGCTAACTCCTGCATGGGCCAGCGTGGGGTTACGCCTATGGTCAGGTCTTGCTGCTGACCGGCCTGTAAACGCTGATAGCCGGCATAAGCAATCATGGCGCCATTGTCGGTACAGAACTCTTTGCGCGGATAATATACCTCACCACCGCGCTGCTTTAACAGCACCGCCAGTTGCTCGCGCAACGACAGGTTCGCACTTACCCCACCAGCAATCACCAGCCGCTGATAACCGGTTTGCTCAAGCGCCCGCTCACATTTAATCACTAAGGTATCCACCACAGCCTGCTGAAATGAAGCGGCAATATCGGCCTGTACCTGTTCAGTGCTGCCCTCTTTGGCAATAACATTGGCAGCCGAGGTTTTCAGGCCACTAAAACTGAAATCGAGCCCGGGACGATCTGTCATCGGCCGTGGAAACTTATATTTTTTGCTGTCACCGCTAAGCGCCAGCTTCGCCAGCAATGGGCCACCGGGGTAGGATAGTCCCATTAGTTTGGCCGTTTTATCAAATGCCTCACCGGCAGCATCATCTATCGATTCACCCAGTAACTGGTACCGACCAATGCCCTCTACCCCCACCAGCTGGGTATGCCCGCCAGAAACTAACAGCGCTAAAAACGGAAAAGCCGGCGGGTTATCCTCCAGCATCGGCGCCAGCAAATGGCCTTCCATATGATGTACCGCCAATGCCGGCTTTTGCCAGGCATAAGCCAGGCTGCGGCCAATAGTGGCACCTACCAGCAAAGCACCGGCTAAACCAGGGCCTGCCGTGTAGGCTACGCCGTCAATATCACTGGCGTTAAGGCCGGCCTGCTCAATTGCCTGTTTTATTAACGGCAACGTTTTCTTGACATGATCGCGCGAAGCCAGCTCAGGCACCACACCGCCGTAATCGGCATGCAGCGGAATTTGACTGTACAAAACATGGCTTAATAAACCTTTTTCGCCATCATAGATTGCAATAGCGGTTTCATCACAAGATGTTTCTATACCTAATACGCGCATCGGCTTCCCAAAAATCGTGTTAAATAATCAGCAAATAGTAGGATCTGGCCGGAAACTTCAGGTACACTTGCCGGCCTTTAACGCGCGCATTGTAACGACTTCACCCTGTCAGAGCCAGAAGATCTGATTTAAGATCACTTATTCGCTTTACAAGCACGGGGGTTTTTGCGTAAAATGCCGCACCATTTTTAATCGTAATTGGTTACTGATAACCAAGTTTGACCGAGGTGAGAATTTAATGCCTGTTGTTAAAGTAAAAGAGAACGAACCCTTTGACGTAGCATTACGTCGTTTTAAGCGCTCTTGTGAAAAAGCTGGCGTATTAGCTGATGTACGCGCGAAAGAATTTTACGAGAAGCCTACCTGGGTTCGTAAGCGCAAGAAAGCAGCAGCGGTAAAACGCCACGCTAAAAAGCTTTCTCGCGAGAATGCACGTCGGATCCGCCTGTACTAAGTTACAGCCAACCGGCGTAAACCTGCCAAGCCGCACCATAGCGGTTCTAGCCAGCAGGTTCGCAATCAGGCGTCAGGCCGATATCTGCACACCGTGTTCTTTGAGCACGGTTTGTCTTTTTCTGGAAACCATATAAAGGACATCAGTGGCAGGACAAATACCCCGTCAGTTTATTGATGATCTGCTCGCCAGAACAGATATTGTTGAACTGATAGACCAACGCGTACCACTTAAAAAAGCAGGTAGTAAAAACTACGCTGCCTGTTGTCCTTTCCATAGCGAAAAAAGCCCGTCGTTTACCGTCAGCCCCGACAAACAGTTTTACCACTGCTTCGGTTGTGGTGCCCACGGCAATGCCATCAGTTTTATGATGGAGTTTGAGCAACTGGAGTTTGTTGAAGCCATTGAAGAGCTGGCGAAACAGCTGCACATGGACGTACCGCGCGAACAAGGCAAAGGCCCGGCCCGGCCAGCCGCTCAGGCTGACGACTACAGTTTAATGCAACAAGCCGCCGACTATTATCAGCAACAATTACAGCAACATGCCAATGGCCCCGCGGTACAACAGTATCTGCAAAAGCGTGGTTTATCTGAAAAAACCATCAACGACTTTCAACTGGGCTACGCCCCCGATGGTTGGGACGGGGTACTAAAGCAATTAAGCGGCGGCAAACCAAAAGCGGTACGTGAGCAGCTGGTTGAACTGAAACTGGTTAACCGCAATGACAATGGTCGTGAATACGATTTTTTCCGCGACCGGCTGATGTTTCCTATTCATGATAAACGCGGCCGGGTTATCGCCTTTGGCGGCCGCATTTTAAATGATGGCCAGCCAAAATACCTGAATTCACCGGAAACCCGGCTGTTTCATAAAGGTCGCGAACTATACGGCCTGTATCAGGTGCGGCAGCAACCAGGCCATTTAAAGCAGCTGCTGGTGGTTGAAGGCTATATGGATGTGGTAGCGCTGGCCGAGCATGATATTCGCTTTGCTGTCGCTTGCCTTGGCACCGCCACCACCTCTGATCAAATGCATACGTTGTTTCGATACAGTCCAAAGGTTATTTGCTGTTACGACGGTGACCGCGCTGGTCGCGACGCTGCCTGGCGCGCATTGCAAAATGCCTTGCCACAACTAAAAGATGGCGTTGAGTTAAACTTTGTGTTTTTGCCTGATGGCGAAGACCCGGATTCACTAGTACAAAAAGAAGGCAAAGCCGCCTTTATGGCAAGGTTGGAGCAAGCACTGCCATTAAGCCAGTATTTGTTTGAACATTTACTACAGGAGTTTGATGCCAATACCGATGGCGGCAAGTCGGCATTAATGGCCAGAGGCAGTGAACTGATTAAGCAAATCCCCAGTACTTTTTATCAGGAGACGCTGCAACAGAAACTGGACAATTTACTGGGCAGAACCAGCGAAAGGCTGAAACCGGCACCTAACAGGCAGCAGGTCAGGCCGGTACCGACGGGTATTAAAATGACCCCTATGCGCCGGGCCATAGCATTGCTGCTGCAAACTCCGGAACTGGTTAATGTTATGCCCTATGCTCCAGAACTGGCCAGTGCCGACATACCAGGTATCAGTTTATTACTGGCCGTACAGCAACATTTACTCGATAAGCCGGGGCTTACCACGGCGCAACTGCTGGAATACTGGCGGGATCTGCCAGAGCATGCCATCCTGTTAAAGCTGGCAACCTGGCAACACCAGATAGAACCTGAACAATTGTCAGCCGAATTTCTGGACACGTTTCACTCTATTGAAGATCAATACCTGCAACAACGACTGGAAGCTCTGGAGAGAAAAGATAAACTAAAACAGCTGACCCAGGCCGAACAACATGAATATGTGCTGTTGCTAAAAGCACTGAAAAGCAAAAAACCGCGACCTGTGAGCTAACTCCGACTGGCTAGAAAAGCTTCGGTTTGTTATAATCGCTAGTTCGCATTTTTACATTAATCAACATTGGTGGAAGATAAGTCTCTATGGAGCAAAGTCCTCAGTCGCAGTTAAAACTCCTGATCATTAAGGGTAAAGAGCAAGGGTATCTTACTTTTGCCGAAGTTAACGATCACCTTCCACAAGACATCATCGACTCTGATCAAATCGAAGATATTATTCGAATGATCAATGACATGGGTATCCAGGTGTTTGAGAACGCCCCGGATGCCGATGATTTGATAATGTCTGACGCCTCCACAGATGAAGACGCTGCTGAAGAAGCTGCTCAGGCGCTGGTCAGTGTCGACAAAGAACTTGGCCGCACAACCGATCCGGTTAGAATGTACATGCGGGAAATGGGTACCGTTGAGCTGTTAACCCGCGAAGGCGAAATTGACATTGCTAAACGGATTGAAGACGGCATCAATCAGGTACAAACCTCAGTAGCCGAATACCCGGAGGCAATTACTTATCTGCTGGAGCAATGGGATAAATTTGAAGCCGAAGAAATCCGGCTAAGCGACATTGTTTCAGCCTTTATTGACCCGAACGAAATTGATGAAGCACCGGTTATTGCCAGCCACATTGGGTCTGAAGTGCCGGCCGATAAGCAGGATGACGATAACGACGATGACGATGACGACGACAGCGATGATGATGCTGACGCCGACACGGGGCCGGATCCGGAAGAAGCCCGGATTAAATTTGGCGAACTGCGTGATCAATACGAAGTAACCCGTAACTCTATTGAAAAAAATGGCCGCGAGCATGCCACTACCAAAGCCGAAATTGAAAAATTAAGCGAAGTATTCCGCTGCTTCCGGTTAGTGCCTAAACAATTCGACCGCCTGGTTAAAAACATGCGGGAAATGATGGACCGGGTACGGATCCAGGAACGGCTGTTAATGAAGCATTGCGTTGAATACGCAAAAATGCCGAAGAAAACCTTCGTTAAAGCATTTACTGGCCATGAAAATTCTACAGCCTGGATTGATGCAGAAATAAAAGCCGGCAAAGGCTATTCAGTTCGGCTGGAAGAAATGCGCGAAGATTTGGTTCGCAGCGTTGAAAAGCTGAAGAAAGTAGAAGAAGAAACCGGCTTAAGTATCTTTAAAATCAAAGATATTAACCGCCGGATGTCGATTGGTGAAGCCAAAGCTCGTCGCGCCAAGAAAGAAATGGTCGAGGCTAACTTACGACTGGTTATCTCTATAGCCAAAAAGTACACCAACCGCGGCTTGCAGTTCCTTGATTTAATTCAGGAAGGCAATATCGGCCTGATGAAAGCGGTAGATAAATTCGAATACCGTCGCGGTTATAAGTTTTCAACCTATGCCACCTGGTGGATCCGCCAGGCGATTACCCGGTCTATCGCTGACCAGGCCCGGACTATTCGTATTCCGGTGCATATGATTGAAACCATTAACAAGCTGAACCGGATTTCCCGCCAGATGCTGCAGGAAATGGGGCGCGAGCCAACACCGGAAGAATTGTCAGAGCGGATGCAAATGCCGGAAGACAAAATTCGTAAGGTGTTAAAAATAGCCAAAGAGCCGATCTCCATGGAAACGCCGATTGGCGATGATGAAGATTCACATCTGGGTGACTTTATTGAAGATGCCGGCGGTGAATCACCGCTCGACTCTGCCACTATGGAAAGCCTGAAAAACGCGACCAACGAAGTGCTGGCTGGTTTAACCGCCCGCGAAGCCAAAGTACTGCGGATGCGCTTTGGTATCGATATGAATACCGACCACACGCTGGAAGAAGTGGGTAAGCAATTTGACGTAACCCGTGAGCGGATCCGGCAGATTGAAGCCAAGGCACTGCGTAAGTTGCGCCACCCTTCCCGTTCAGAAGTATTAAAAAGCTTCCTGGACGAGTAAGTACCGGCTGCATCAGCTATCCAGATAAAGGCGCCAAATGGCGCCTTTACTATTTATATCGGCTTAAAGCCTAAAAAAGCAGCAATTAACCGCACTTAGCCTAACAAGCCGGATGACAAAGCAGCTAAAAGTTTTTATACTGCACGCCGCTTTAATACAGAAAGTTTAACGTGGCCCCATAGCTCAGTTGGCTGAGGGGCGGTCGCCATAAGGCGATGAGGGGTGACTTAACGTCACGCCGAAAGACACGAAGGCGAGACCGTGGACGGTCGAGCCGGAATGAGGCTACAGGATGTACCCTGGCACCTCAATAAAAAGTTTAACGTGGCCCCATAGCTCAGTTGGTTAGAGCGCTCGACTCATAATCGATCGGTCGCTGGTTCGAGTCCAGCTGGGGCCACCATTTCAAGCTACGCTTTCATGATACCCCACAGCGGACTATTCCCTCTTGCAGCTAAAGCTGCTGCGCGTTCAGCTCGCACAAAGCAATGCTTTGTTACTGCGCTCGTTTCACCCAGCTGGGGCCACCATTTCAAGCCACGCTTTCATGATACCCCACAGCAGACTATTCCCTCTTGCAGCTAAAGCTGCTGCGCGTTCAGCTCGCACAAAGCAATGCTTTGTTACTGCGCTCGTTTCACCCAGCTGGGGCCACCATTTCAAGCCACGCTTTCATGATACCCCACAGCAGACTATTCCCTCTTGCAGCTAAAGCTGCTGCGCGTTCAGCTCGCACAAAGCAATGCTTTGTTACTGCGCTCGTTTCACCCAGCTGGGGCCACCATTTCAAAAAAAGTGCCATCCTCCATTCCCAACACTATCCTTTACCATTAATTTCGTGATTTATGCTATAAAACCAGTATGACAATTTTTGCTGTCTGGAATAGCCATGAAAAAACTGCTGCTATGTATGTTGGGTTTAGTATCCTCCTTGTATGCCGCTGAAACCATGTCCGATGACTTGGTTATTATTCAAAAGCCGATTGTTTTTGATGCCAAGCGCAAAGCGCTGACCCTGCAGTATATGCAGGAGCGCTATAACATGGTGCAGGATGAGCCTACCATTAAACCGCGGATGGTGGTGGTGCACTGGACCGTTATTCCGACTTTTGAAAAAACCTTCGAGGTATTTAACCCGCCAGAGCTGCCGGCAGCACGTGATGGGATTCGGTCTGGTGGCGATTTAAATGTGTCCAGCCAGTTTGTGATTGACCGCGATGGCACGATTTACCAGTTAATGCCGGAAACGATTATGGCGCGCCATACCATAGGCTTAAATTACACTGCCATTGGTATTGAAAATGTGGCAGATGGCGATAGCTTACCGATGACTGAAGCACAGCTTGACGCCAATACCCGGCTTATCCGGTACCTGGCCGGTAAGTACCCGATAGAATATGTGCTGGGCCACAGTGAATACCACCGGTTTCGGGATACCAAGTGGTGGAAAGAGACTGATGCCAACTATTTTACAGAAAAGAATGACCCGGACATTCCGTTTATGAACAGGTTACGCAGTCAACTAAAAGGTTTGTCACTTAAACCACTACCCTAGCTCTTAGTTTGGCGCAGTTTGCGCCGCTGTTGCTTGTCCTGGTACATGGCGGCATCAGCCTGGCTAAGCAGTTGATCGCCATCGGTGATATCACCCGGTCGCCACTGCAGCACGCCAAGGCTGGGGCCATTATAGTCAAGGGTTACACCGGCTAACTCAAAAGTACCACTGGTGGCGGCGCGAATGCGTTTAACCAACTGCTCTGCCTGTAACTCCGCTGGGCTGCCCGCTGAATACTGACACAACATAACAAATTCATCCCCGCCATGGCGGGCTGCAAAGTCGCCGCTGCGCATCGCTTTGCGGATACGCTTAGCAAATTGACGTAAAAACTCATCGCCGGTTTCATGACCATAGCTATCATTGATAAGTTTAAAACCATCTAAGTCAATAAAAAGTATATAGAAACTAAGCTGCTGCCGGGTGGCACGGGATAACTGTCGGGCCAGTTCATCAAACAAATAGCGACGATTAGGTAATGCTGTCAGGGTATCGTGTTGCGCCTGATACTCTAACTGCTGATTCAGTATAGTTAGCGCATTGTGATCAGCCAGCCGGCTGGCCAGCAACGACAGTGAGTTACTGATTGCTGACAATAGCGCCCGGTTTTCAGCCTGCACTGCCGAAGAAGGCGCAATCTGGACAAACATCAGGGCTACCGGCGTATCTTCTGCAAATATTTTTATCAAAAGCGTATCGTGGCCAGCTTGCAAAAAGCCACCGAATTGTTGCTGAATGCCCTCTGGTATTGTAAGCGGAATAATAGTACGACGGCGGGTTTCAACGCTTAGTTCGTTACGCAGCGCCTGCACTATGATATTCCAGGGCTCGTCTTGCGAATTAACCGCAACCAGCTCATCGTTAATCAAATCAAAGGCGACAGCCCGGCTACAGAAGCCACTTTCCAGCATATATTCTGCAGTCTGGCCAATGGCTAAACTTAGTGACTGGCCTGCCATACACAGCTCACTGATCTTAGCAAAAAGACTTACCCGGTTTAATTGCAGCTCCGCTTCGGCCGCACGCTCAGCAGCCAGCTTTGCCTGACTTTCTCTGTTAAGCTGATGCGCAATTAAATCAGCGCAAAGCTGCAACAGCTCAGGTAAATGAGACATCGTGCTCAGCTCAACATTGTGGGAGCTGGCACCACATAAGGTACCAAACACGCTGCCGTCCTGGTTCATTACCGGCACACTGATGTAGCTTTTTAATCCCAGTTCACGGGCGGCATCAGAATCGCCCCAGCAAGCGGCGACATCTTCGGTGACAAATTGCTTACTTTCCAGCGCTCGTTTACAAAGGGTATCCTGCCAGGGCACAGTAAGGCTTTCGGGTAACTGCAATACACCGGCATTATGGGCAATCAGAATATGTTGCACCCCGGCCGTTTCATCAATGGCAGTAAGGTAGGTTGACTCAAGGCCGGTTATCCTTTGCAGTAAGGCCAGTAACGGCCTGGTTAAGCCTTCAACGGAGTCAGCAGTAGCGACAAACTGGGCCAGCTGCTCAAGTTGTTTATCCATCCCATATTCACCATAATAGGAAATTACGTATATTTAACAGCATCTTAGCTAAGAGTAGTTGCAATTAACTAAAACAGCAACGCTAATGCTATTTACATCTTTACTGCCCTGCCAGTTGGTTAGCAAAATCGTGATTAACATCGCGATGCCCTGCTTCATCTGCTCTTACGGCAATAATCACATCCCGTAGCCGGGCATCAGCGGCCAGATCCCAGTACTCAATTGCCACCTGGGGGGCGGCAATATTGTCGATAGCGCCACTATCTACTTCCTGCAGGTAACAGCTGTAACTGTACACGGCCTCTTCCTCAAAATAGCCAACCAACCGGTGGGCAGTTTTGGCCGAAATAATATACAGCAGTAAAAAAAAGCTGAAAAAGATACCCTGGGCCATCAGGATGAGAAAACGTTCAAACCAGTTTGGTTGGGCAATTTCGATAAAGGTCATCAGATGCATCCGCTCATTTTCGGCTTCATCTAAAAGGGTGCGGATCCAACCGTGATCGTCTTCCATCCGGCGTAAACTGCGCATATGGCGCAGCATGCCGGCTACCATACCGGGTACCCCGGCAACCGTTTCCAGAATAACAGCGCGATGGCCATAACGCTTGGCAAAAAAGGTATCGGCGCAAAAACGCAGCATTTTGGTCAGGCGAAAAGCAATGCGATCGGAAATATTGGCGGGCGTGTGATGCGAATCTAAGGGATCATCTGTGCTGTTGTTACTATTATTGTTGGTTCCGTTTTTATCAGTAGTATCGACCGGCGTTGACATCTGTTGCTCCCCTGATATTCAAAATAAGTAAACAGAGTAGCCCAAAGCATGGCTTAACTAAACTTAACTCAGGCTGAGCCTGGTCATCTACCGCCTGGTAAATGACCAGTGTATTGCACTGTTACACGTTGTTTTTAAACAACAGCATGCTGGCAAAATTAGTTTTTGGGCGGGATCCGCTCCAGTACTGCCAGCAGTAATTGCCAGTACTGGCCGACGGTTTCAATGTTGACCATTTCATCCGGGCCATGCGGGTAACGGATAGTCGGGCCAATTGATACCATATCCATCTCCGGATACGGCTTTTTAAACAGGCCGCACTCCAATCCGGCATGAATAACCATGATAACCGGTTGTTTGTGGTAAATATCCTGATAGGTATCGTTGACGATTTTCATTACAGCTGAATCCGGATCAGGCTTCCAGCCCGGGTAAGCACCACTGAAGGTGACTTCTGCCCCGGCCAGCTGTGCCAGTGAAGCCAGCATGGTTTCGACATGCTCGCGGCCTGAGTCAATTAACGAGCGTATTAAGCAAAGTACCTGCACCTGATTTTCATTGGTACTGATAACCCCCATATTCAATGAGGTTTCGGTAACTCCAGGCACATCGTCGCTCATTCGCATTACCCCATTCGGGCAGGCGTGCAGCAGGTTTAACAGCGCTTGCTGGCTGACAGCTGTCATTACCTGCTCTGGCAGAGTGGCTTCACGCAGGCTGAATTTAATGGCGGGCTCTACTGCTGCCAGCTCTGTTTGGGCTAATTGCTCAAAAACTTTGATCTTTTGTTGCAGTAAATCAACTTTACTGGCCGGCAAACAAAGGGTTACCGCTGCTTCGCGCGGAATAGCGTTCCGTAATGAACCGCCGGCTAATTCACTGAGTTGCAATTGCAGCTCCTGTGCCTCAGCCACTAAAAACCTGGCCAGCAATTTATTGGCATTACCGCGGCCTAAATGAATATTTACACCCGAGTGGCCGCCTTTCAGCCCGCTTAAACTCAGGGTTACCGCTTTGCTGTCCGCAGCAACGCTCTGCCAGCTAACCGGGACGCTGAATTCAGCATCCACTCCACCGGCACAGCCCATATAAATTTCGCCTTCCTGCTCAGAATCGGTATTAATTAGAATTTCCGCTTCCAGCATGCCAGGCTCCAGGCCAAAAGCACCGGTCATACCTGCTTCTTCGTCAATGGTTAACAGCACTTCTAACGGGCCATGCTTTATCTCGCTACTGCCCAATATGGCCAGCGCCGAAGCCATACCAATACCGTTGTCTGCGCCCAGAGTGGTGCCATTGGCGGTAACCCAGTCACCATCAACATAGGCTTCTATCGGATCTTTAGTAAAATCATGAACTTTATCGGCATTTTTCTGTGGCACCATATCTAAATGAGCCTGAATAACAACCGGCTTGCGGTTTTCCATGCCTGGTGTAGCAGGCTTTTTAATAATCAGGTTACCTACCTTATCTTCAACCACATTTAAACCAAGGTTGCCGGCCCAGTCCTGAATATGCTTACTTAATGCCTGTTCATGCTTTGACGGATGAGGAATAGCACAAATTTGTTCAAACCATTGCCATAACGGTTGCGGATATAACGCACTTAATGCAGCCACGAAAAACTCCTGAAAAGGGTTATCTATCTGAAAATTTTCGATAGTTTAACATAAGCCGCTGGCGGAGTTGAGCGCGCACGGTGCCACTGGCCGTGCCGTACCAGAGTATTGTAAAGATGAGCTGCCAATGGTTATGGCGAACCGAGTGGATAGGTAATTCTGATCACGACAAATTCTGCCGGTTTAACCGGCGCAAATCCAAGCTCAATGATCAACCGGTGCTGTGTTATATCCTGCTGCGTCATGGTTTCGTTCAGGCCGCAGCGCACAAAAAATGCTTCCTGCGGGGACGCGCCCTGAAACGCGCCGGCCCGGAACAACGTAACCATAAAATTACTGATATTGCGCCGTACCGCCTGCCAAAGCGAATGGTCATTAGGCTCAAACACTGCCCATTGCAGGCTTTGCAAAACGCTTTGCTCGATAAAAATGGCGGTGCGCCGCACCGAAATATAGCGCCAATCTGGATCGGCCTGGCTGGCAAGCGTGCGTGCGCCCCAGATTACCGTGCCTACCCGCGGCAAGGTGCGAATACAGTTAATACCCATAGGGTTAAGCTGCTGCTGTAAGTTGTCATCAATCTGATATACCAGCCCGGTAATTCCGATTAATTTAGCGCTAACCCCGGCAGGGGCTTTCCAGACACCATAGCGGGCGTCGTTACGGCAGTATAAACCCGCAGCCACGGCAGCCGGTGGTATTGTCAGGGTGCCTTTTGCCAGCGGGTTGGTGATGGTTACCCATGGATAATACAGCGCGGCAAAGCTGGATGCGGGTAAGCCCAGGCTTGATGCACCGGCTGCGCTGCTAAGTTGCACATCAGCAGCCAGATCCAGTAATAGCATGCACTGACGTTGCTGCTGGCAAAACGCCAGCGTAGCGCTGATTACAGCATTGCTTTGAGCATGTTTGTTGCTATGCCACTGCTGGCCGGGTAACAGTAACAGGCTGTAATCATGCAAGGTTGCAAGTACAGTCTGATAAAACCGGTTATAGTCATTTACCGTTAGTCCGGCAACATCATTTTCGTCATTCTTGCTGGCCAGCCGGCATATGTAAGCGTCTTTGCCGCCATTACCAAAAAAAGCCATTACCGCCAATGTCATCGGGTCGGGTTGACTATGCTGTTCTGCTTCAGCAGTGCGTTGAAACAGCCGTTGATACTCGGTAAAACTGCTGATAAGCACCGGTTGATTAACCGGGCCACTGGCAGCACAACCCACAAAAACAACGGTGCAGGTAGCTACTGCTGTAACAGGTTGAGAACTGGCCGGTATTTCATTAACGTAAACGCCGGGCCGGGTGTAATCTGGCATGGTTTTGCTTTCCAGAAATGCAGGCTTAGCGCTAAAGATAGTCAGTAATAAACACTATTGCTAATGTTACACCCTGCTTTTTGTTGACGACTTTAAGTCGCCATTATGGCCAGATGCCGGTAGTATTACCTGATAAAAATCGACTGGCACCACGGAGTAGCAGCAGTGTTAAGAGCGCATTATCTGAAATTTAGCATCATCATTTTACTGTTTGGCTGCCTGGGCTTCGTTGCTCTGTCATCCTTCAAGCTGGATTTAAACTACGGCAAAGCGTCAGCAACCAACAGAGCGGCATCATCAGACGCAACTGCAGCCCAGGCCGAGCTGTATCAGGAACTGGCAAAACCTATTATTGAGCGTCGCTGTGTTGTTTGCCATGCTTGTTATGATGCTCCCTGTCAGCTGAAAATGAGTTCAGCGGAAGGTATCAGCCGGGGCGCAAATCCGCAAACCGTATATGATGGCGCCAGAGTTACCGCCGCCACTCCGCAACGATTATTTGTTGATGCGTCGGGGCCTGCTGAATGGCGTAAGCGTGGTTTTCACCCGGTTTTAAACGAACGCAGGCAAACTGCAGAGGCTAATATTAAAGGGTCGTTGCTGGCCCAAATGTTATTGTTAAAGCAACAACATCCGCTGCCATCTGCTAAAAGACTGGACGACAGCTTTGATCTCAGCCTGAACCGTGCCCAGCAATGCACAACCATCGAAAAATTCGATAACTATGCCAGTAAACAACCATTAGCGGGTATGCCTTATGGTTTGCCCGGCCTGGCAGAAGATGAACATCAGACACTGATTAACTGGCTTGCCAGCGGCGCAGCCATGCCTGAAGCAGTTAACCTGCCCGAAACAGCGTTAAGAGCAGTAGCTCAGTTAGAGCAGTTCTTAAATGCCGATACGATGAAAATGCAACTTAGCGCCCGCTATATTTATGAGCATTTGTTTGCTTCGCATTTGTATTTTCCCGCGCTGGCAGAACCAGGCCAGCAACCGCAATTTTATAAGCTGATGCGCTCGGCAACCGCACCCGGCCAACCGGTAAACGTTATCGCCAGCCGCCGGCCGTTCGATGACCCAAAGGTTAACCGGGTTTATTACAGATTGGTGCCGGTGGTATCCAGCATTGTGCATAAAACTCATCAACCCTATGCGATTAATGACGAACTGCTGGCAAAGTGGCAGCAGTGGTTTGTTAATGCCGATTATCAGGTAACGTCGCTGCCTGGTTATCAGCCTGAAATTGCCGCCAACCCGCTTACCGCCTTTGCCCAGTTACCGGTTAACGCCCGCTACCGCTTTATGCTGGAGCGCGCTGAGCATACCATTATGGGCTATATCAAAGGGCCGGTGTGTCGTGGCCAGGTAGCACTAAATGTAATCAATGATCATTTCTGGGTCTATTTTGTCGATCCCGATATGTTAAACTCGGTCCAGCTAGAGAAGTTTTACCAAAGCCAGCAGGCTAACCTAAGACTACCAGCAGAGGATGAAAGCACCACTCTGCCTACTCACTGGCTGGATTTTGCTAAGCGCCAGGGTAATTTTCTGCGGGCCCGTAATCAATTTCTGGCAAATGCTGTTGATCCGCAACGTTATCTTACCCCTGCCACAATCTGGGACGGTGACGGCACCAACCTTAATGCCAGCCTGACGGTTTTTCGCCATTTTGACAATGCCACTGTAATTAAGGGGTTAATTGGTGCACCGCCAAAAACGGCCTGGGTAATTGACTATGTATTACTGGAGCGTATTCATTATTTGCTGGTAGCAGGCTTTGACGTGCATGGCAACTTTGGCCACCAGTTAATGACCCGGTTATACATGGATTTTTTGCGGATGGAGGGAGAATCCAACTTTCTGGCTTTTCTGCCACCGGCACAACGCCGGACTGAACTGGCAGACTGGTACCAAAACTCAGCGCCGGAATTAAGCCGGTTTCTGGATGAAGATATTAACCCCTTTAACCAGCCCAGCGGCATTAGCTTTAACACAGATAACCAGAAAGCAGAGCTGTATCAGCTGTTTGGCCAACATCTTGAGCAGGTGCAGCCGGCTGAACACCAGCTTAGCAACAGTAAGCTAGCTGACAGCAGCATGCAGTTGCTGCAGCAGCTGGCTGGTTTAACCGGCTTGCCAGCTACTACGCTGCCGGAAGTCACCATGATCATGATAGAGCCGGTTGACGGCAGTGCACCAGAGTTGTTTACCCTTATTCGCAACAGCGCCCATTTCAACGTTAACAGCTTGTTTGCTGAAGAAGATAACCGTGACCCGGCAAACGATAATATGACTTTAGTGCATGGTTTGCTGGGCAGCTACCCCGATGCGTTCTGGCATTTGCAGGAAACTGATATCGGTAAATTGGTAGCGGCCGCTCAGCAAATAAGTAATGAACAAGATTACGCCGGTTTACTTGACGAGTTCGGGGTCCGGCGCACTAACCCAAACTTCTGGACCTTTAGTGATAATATTAATGCCTTATTTCAGCAGCGTAACCCTGTTAGTGGCGGCTGGCTGGATTACAACCGGCTGGAAAACCGCTAAAACATGGTGATGAAAGCGTCATCAACACTTAAGCTAATAAGCTGTCGGAGTTAAAAAATGAAACTAATGGTTTTGATCAGCAGCCTGGCATTCGCCACGTTCAGCCTGGCAGCAGCCCAAAGCAGCAATGGCAGCCAGGCGTTAAATCTGGCAGAAGCCAATAAGCTGGTGACTTTACCGCTGCATTGTGTTGAAACCCCCTACCCTTACAAAACCGGGGTAACTCTGGCCAGCGCAGCGGATGTTAAAGAACCAATAGCCATGCATCCGGTGTTTTATGGCTGTTTCGACTGGCACAGTGCGGTTCATGGTTACTGGTCAATGGTAACCTTGTTACGGCAATTTCCAGAACTGGAGCAAGCTGCAACTGTAAAAGCTATTCTGAAACGCAACCTGACGGCGGAAAAAATAGCGCAGGAGCTGGCCTTTTTCAGTAAAGATATTAATGCTTCGTTTGAGCGCACTTATGGCTGGGCCTGGTTGCTGAAGCTATCCGACGAGCTGCATGCCTTGCAGGACCCATTAGCCAGTGAGCTGGCCACTAACCTGCAACCGCTGGCGGATTTGCTGGTAGAGCGTTATATCAGCTTTTTACCACGTTTGCTTTACCCCATCCGGGTCGGCGAGCACACTAATACCGCTTTTGGTTTAGGTTTCGCTTATGACTACGCCATCAACCGTGGCCATAGCCAACTGCAACAGCTTATTGAACAGCGCGCCAGAGACTATTACCTGCAGGATAAAAACTGCCCAATCAGCTGGGAACCCAGTGGCTTTGATTTTATTTCACCCTGTCTGGAAGAAATTGGCCTGATGCAGCGTATTTTACCGGCAGAGCAGTTTTTGCCCTGGTTAAACGGCTTTATGCCGCAACTGGCCAATCCTGACTATCAGTTAGCACCGGGCAAAGTAAGTGATCGCAGCGATGGCAAGCTGGTGCATCTGGATGGCTTAAACTTTAGCCGGGCCTGGAATTTATATGCGCTGGCTAACCAGTATCCGCAATACCAGCACTTACGCAAGGTGGCTGATCAGCATATGGCGCATTCTTACCCCAACCTGATTGGCGACAGTTACGAAGGCGGCCATTGGCTGGGTAGTTTTGCAATTCATGCCTTAAATAATACTAAGTAATAAAGGTAACCGATGAAAGTTATTGTAAAAAGTCTACTTAAAGGTCTGGCCATTATTCTGCCATTAGTGATCACCATTGAGGTGTTGCGCTGGCTGTTAGCGATGGTTGAGACGGGTTTGGCACCATTGCTACAGCTGGTGCTACCGGGCGAATGGTATCTGCCTGGCATGGCCATACTCGGTTTTATCCTGATCTGTATTGCCATTGGTTACAGTTCACGCTGGCCAAGTTGTAACTGGCTATGGCAACTGCCCGGCAAAATTTTGATGAAACTACCGGGTACCAAACAGGTGTATGGCATGTTGCAGGACATTATTGATGTGATGTCAGGCAAGAATTTTACCGACGGTTCAGTCGTCATGGTTAAGCTACCATCATCAGAGATTGAGCTGATAGGTATTGTCACTAAGCAGGGTGGCCAGGCCAACGACCGGATGTCTTCCCTGATGCAGGAAGACCAGCTGGCGGTATTTATGCCGATGGCATACAACGTCGGTGGTTATACCATTGTCGTGCCGCGCAGTTGCACCCGCAACCTTGATATGAAACCTGCCGAGGCACTGCAACTGGTATTAAGTGGTGGTTTAGGCAGCAATAAAGCACCGGGTAAAAGCTGGTAGCCCGACTTAAACTAACCGAGCAGCATCCACAGCGCCACACCAAACATCAGGCTGGCGCCAATCCGGTTTAAATACTGCACCCGGTTAGACCGGGTTAAAAATAGTGCCAAAGCTTTGCCACCACTGGCGTACAGCAGCATCGATAAAAACTCTAATAGCAGAATAATGCTGATTAAAATAACCAGCTGTGGCCAGAAGGCCAGCTGGCTGTCGATAAACGGCGGCAACAGCGCCATATGAAAGGCCCAACCTTTCGGGTTAGATACCGCAGTTATAAAGCCCTGACTGAATAAAGTACGCCTGGGCAACAGTTGTGGCACCAGCCCTGCTGTGGGTATCGCCAGCTTGCCTCTTGCCCGCCACATCTGCACACCAATATAGGTCAGGTAGCAGGCACCGAGCACTTTAAACCACTGAAAAACGGCCGGAAACTGCAGCATCAGCGCCGCCACACCCAGCACCGCCAACACAGCAACCAGACCAACGCCGAGCATCTCGCCCCACATCATCCAGAAAGTACGGCGCACGCCCTGGCTCATGCCCAGGGTCATCGCCAGCGTCATGCACATACCCGGCGTCACCGACACAAATAAAAATGTTGGGATAAAAGCGCCCATCAGGGCCAGATTAACCATAGCAACCTCAACTGCAAACTGGCGCTATTCTCTCTGGTTGTTCAGCGCTCAGCAAGAGGCTCGGGCAGAGATTTTATGGTGTTGAGCGCAGTAGCAGATGTGTACATTCCTTGTAGCGCTGCTATGCTGCAACCAATAACAAAAACAACAATTAAAAAACTTAATAGTAACAAATAGCCAATCTGCAACACTTCATCTTAAGGTTGTCATTTGACAACATGACTGTAAATAACTAGAATCGGCAAGGATGACAAATGCCAAGGAAAAAGCATCCTAAAAAGGATATTGAAGACGCATTGCAATATGCCGAGCAGCACGGCTGGGTTATTGAAGTAGGTGGCAGCCATGCCTGGGGACGAATGTATTGCCCTTATAACGACAATAGCTGCCGCTGCGGTGAATTTTGTATTGCCAGTATCTGGAGTACACCAAAAAGCCCAGTCAACCATGCCCGGCAAGTTAGGCGGGTGATAGATAACTGCACCGCACAACGAAACCACAACTTTAAGGAGTAAGCCGATGAAACTATATGAGTTTACTTTAAAGTTTGCCTTGCCGGATGCGAATCATGACGCAGCAAATTACATTGCAAAGCTGGCGCTGGCAGGCTGTGATGATGCCCTTATTGGTATCGGCCAACCAGGCCGCATCGCGCTGCAATTCAACCGTGAAGCCAACAGTGCTTTTGCTGCAATAACCTCTGCCATTAAAGATGTAAAAACTGCCATTCCACGCGCCGCCCTTATTGAAGCAACGCCCGATTTGGTTGGCTTAACCGATATTGCCGAACTGCTAGGCTTTAGCCGGCAGAATATGCGTAAGCTTGTGCTAAACCACACGCAAAGCTTCCCCACCCCGCTGCACAGCGGCAGCAGCAGTATCTGGCATTTGGCCAAAGTGCTTAACTGGTTTGCCCACCAACAAAATAAAGCTGTTGCGCCTGAAATTACAGAAGTGGCGCAGGTAACCATGCAAGTCAATATAGCCAGAGCACTAAGCGAGCTGGAACCCGACACCCACCAAGAGTTTATGCAAATTCAGGAAGAGCTTGCGCAGTATCGCTGATGAGTATCAGGCATTGCCCTAACTCTCTGGACTTTCCCTAAAGTTTGCACTTCGACTTGTTATGTTCTAGATTGGGCATTCGGTACAACCTGATAAATATTAAGAACTTCAATTACTTTTGAAAATAGTTCTTTGTTGGCCAAAATAACGAGAAAGGGATGTCTTATGAAGTTGAGCCAATCCCATTTTCAGCTGTATGAAAAGTGCTACGACCCCATTTTCAAACAAAACGATCAATTTACATTTTTGTATAGCAGTCTAAAATTGACCAATCGAAGCAAAAAAGACTACACTTGTAGCTTATTTGGCTTCACTTGGTGTTTCAATGTCTGCGCTTGCCTCATTGTTGTTTAAAGAGTACCGCCGTCGGGTGCTGGGTTTACTGCTATTGCACCCGGACGAGGCGTATCACATGCGTGAAATTGCCCGCTTAACCCATACCCAGCCCGGTACTTTGCATAAAGAACTGGCGAAATTGGCCGAAGCCGGTATTTTAAAAAAGACCTTGCAAGGTAACCAGACCTATTATCAGGCAGACGCTAATTGCATAGTATTTGACGAGCTAAGCAGCATTGTGCGTAAAACCAGCGGCCTGACTGATGTACTGCGCCTGGCATTACAACCACTAGCCAATAAGCTGCAGTTTGCGACGGTTTATGGCTCTGTTGCCAGCGGTAAGGCAACATCGGCCAGCGATATTGATGTTTTGTTAGTCGGCAATGCAGGCTATGCTGAAGTGGTGGCCGCACTGTATCCTGCGCAGCTAGAGCTGGGGCGCGAGATAAACCCAAAGTTGTATTCCGTAAATGAGTGGCAGGACGCACTAAATGCACAATCTGGTTTTATCAAGCAGATACTCGACAGCCCGATGCTGCCAATACTAGGAGACACGGATGACATTAGACAACCTGATAGGGAAATCGCTGGAGCACATTGAACCCGATAGCGCGGCCATACGCCGGCTACTTGAAGCAGCACAACGCAATATTAAAGATGCTGAATTAACTGGCCTTAGCAACGAAACGCGCTTTGACACCGCCTACAAAGCCATCATGCAACTGGCGAATGCGGCTTTACAGGCGTCAGGCTTTCGAACGCTAACCAGCAAACCCGGACATCATCAAACGTTAATTCAATCGCTGGTTAAAACTGTGGGCATTGAAACGGAAAGAATGATTGTGCTTGATGCACTTAGAAAACAGCGCAATATTACCGATTACTCCGGCGACTTAGTCGAAGACGCCGCTGTAACTGAATGCCTATTGCAAGCCAGGTATTTACTGGCAACCATAACAACCTGGCTGGGCTCGGAAAAATAAAGCCCCAAAAAAGAGTCTGAGCTAACTAACTTGAAAAGTGCTCCGCCCTCATTTTCCTAATGACCAGTTAAATGCATTTCAACAGTACAGCTGCATTTAGCTGGCCACTCAGCAGTAACGTCATGTTTTTTCAAGTTGCGCATCCATCGGTTATGTTCTAGATTGGGTATTCGGTACAACCTGATAAATATTAAGAACTTCAATTACTTTTGAAAGTAGTTCTTTGTTGGCCAAAATAACGAGAAAGGGATGTCTTATGAAGTTGAGCCACGTATTGTCTGAAAAGTGCTACGACCCCATTTTCAGTTTTGGGTATCAACGATCTTTATTTACTCATTACTGCCATTAGGGTTATAACGAGCTGGCCGCTTTGTGCCAAAAGCAGACATTAAGATTTGTTGCAGCAACTGCTTCCTTCTTGAATAGGAGGGCATTTAACGGTCCCGTAAGAACAATATACGCAACAGTCACCTTTTAACGGCTTGAGCAGCGCTTTGCATCCTTCACATTCGTAATACCACTGGCAAGCGTTTGTTGGCATGGTCTCGACCTTACTAAACCCGCATTCGGGACAAGTAATCTTAGACTCTAATTCTATACCTTGCATACGGGTTCCTTAACAGGCTTGACGATATCCAACACTGACATAAATACCATCCATGTGATCCCAAAGTAAAATAAGTAAGTGCTCCAATCGTATTGCCACAACGGATAAAGGGTCAGTAATACAGCAATTGGGCCAATAACACTTAATATGCCTCTTGCCACATGCTTATGTTGATACCAATTGTACGAGTTGACCAATAAAGCGAGCGCAGCAAATAACGGTAATAAAGTGTTAACCGCTATTCCTTCAAAATGTGACAGGAAACCTAGCCCTAGAGCTGATGCTAGAGAGCCTAAAGCGGGAAAGCAACCTGTACAACTAAGTGCCGCTAACCATACTCCACCGGAGCCTACTTTATCTAGAATTTTATTAATCATAATTACCTCTACTTTTGAGGTAGTTTAAACTCCGTATATGGGTACGGAGTCAACAGCTAATTGAGCGAATTTATTATTGGACAGGAATTGGGGTCTTGATTGGCTTTGCAAGAATTTGTCATATCTTGAATCACTTGTTCTAGCCGTTGCAAATCGGCAATTTTTTCTCGGATCAGCTCAAGCTTGTGTAACCCCATCGATTCGACATCAGCGCAGTTTCCACTCATAGACATGAGTGAAGCGATTTCATCAAGTGTAAAGCCCAAAGCTTTAGCTTTTAATATGAATTTAAGTTGATTGATGTGAGTTTTGTCATATATACGATAACCATTATCAGGTCTTGGTGGCTGCACGATAATCCCTTTACGTTCATAGAATCGGACTGTTTCTACGTTAATGTCTAGTTCTTTAGCCAGCTTTCCAATGGTTTTCATAAGTAGATTCTCTTAAACAACTAGCATCATTTTAACATTATTAGACAAAAGCTGAACTTCCGATAATCGCTCATTCCCGACAGTAGACCTCGGTTGCCAGGCAGCTAAGTGCCAAGAGCAGACAAAAATAGAAACCCTAGGTATTTTATTTGGTAGTATCTGTCTACATACATGTTAACCTGATAATCTTAAATTGGTGCTTTGATTTATGCTCGACGCATTATGTATTCGTTCTTATAGCACTAAGCCCACCAATCACTCACATGACTATTACCAATTGGTTTTGCCACTCCGTGGCGTGATAGTTATTAAAGTCGGAAGTTTTAGCGGCAGAGTCGCAGCGGGTGAATGTGTAGTAGTAAGGAAGCATGAAGCACATCTTTTTAATGCAAACCCTGAAGCGCTATTTGTCGTCGCAGATATGAGCGAGCTTCCTGAAAATATTAATTTTTTTGATGGTACTGTTTTCACGATTTCAAAATCACTTTCCTGCTATCTGTCATTTATAGAAGCGCAATTACAGCTTCAGCTAAATGCTGAACTAGAGCGATCTATGTACAAAACATTTTATCTCTTGCTAGCAGAACAGGAACTGCTTCCGAAGCTGGATAGTCGTATTGTCAGCGCAATGCGCTACATTCAAGAGAACCTTCAAGAGACGTTAACGATAAACCTACTAGCAAAAGTAGCGTGCCTTAGCGGCACACAACTTAAATTTTTATTTAAAAAGCAAACTGGTTTGACTGTTAATAGCTATATCACCAAGTTACGGATGGAAAAAGCTCAGGCAGTGCTTAGACATACGGATTTTACTGTTCAACTGGTCGGTGAAATGGTCGGCTATCCTGAGCTATCCGCATTTAGCCGTAAATTCACTCAATACTTTGGATTTCCTCCGACGCATTTTAAGAAATAACTTCCGTCTGAATCGACAACAAATACGTCCTTATAGCCAAATGTTTAATCTATAACACTTGTACCATCTCACCACTTTGGTTAATTGGTAGTTAAGGATAGCGGCGATGTCAATAAATTCTCGTTTTAACGGCGCTCTGGCAATTGTCTTTGCGAGCTTGCTTTGGGGAACAACGGGGACGGTAGCTCATTTCGCATCGAACGTAAGCCCTTTAGCAATAGGCGCTTTCGCTATGGGGTTTGGTGGCATTTTTTTATGTGCTAATGCCGCAAAGAGCTTAGTGCATGACTTATCAAAAATGCGAAAAATGCCGGTTATCCTTGTTGCTGGGAGCATATGTGTAGCGGTGTACCCGTTAGCATTTTATACATCTATGCGTTGGTCTGGCGTTACTATAGGTACTTTAGTATCTATCGCTAGTGCACCGCTTTTTTCAGTGATTCTGGAGCGTCTTTTTTGCCAAAAACCTTTCTCTTGGAAATGGGGAGTTAGCTTCGTGTTAGGTGCTGGAGGTGTTTTGTTGTTGAGTTCAGGAAAAACATCAAGGGAAGTCATCGAGATGGATACTCACCTACAGCAAATTGGTGTTTGTCTTGGCTTGGTAGCTGGACTGACTTATGCAGGTTATTCATTGGCAGTGAAATCCATGATAAATTCGGGAGTCAATTCAAGATCTGCGATGGCTGGGTTATTTGGTCTTGCAGCACTCATCCTATTACCTTCATTATTTGTTACCGGCGAAAACCTGTTCGTTTCAGCCGGAAATACAATTGTTGCTCTTTATATGGCTATTATCCCCATGTTTTTTGGCTACTTATTATATGGTTATGGGCTTCGGTCTATCGATGCAAGTAAGGCAACGTTGATCACTTTAATAGAGCCATTAATTGCTGCAATTTTAGCAGTCTGGATTCTTGACGAAACATTTAGACCAATAGGTTGGCTGGGTATGATGCTTGTGTGTGCATGCCTATTAATCCAGTCAGTCAAAATAGAGAGCAGAGCTTCAAGTTGATCTCTTAAGCGACTAACCGACAAAATGCTGCATGAAGTAATAGCGCTCATAAGGAATAGGTATTCGGCGTAATGTCCGCTTTTCGCTCTTAGCAGACCATGAAAGAAGCCGGGCAAGCCCGGCTTCTTTCATAGCAACCCAATGTTAAATCAACTGTATCCCACCACCAAAGCTGCGGTAAATGGCAACTAAGCGGGTAAAACTTTGCTGTTGCACTACTGCCAGTTGATCGCGGCTGCGCAGCAGTTCGCGCTCGGCGTCGAGCAGGTCTAAAAACTCACCTGAGCCGGCGTTGTAGCGCTGGCGGGCGATTTGCACCGCTTTGTTACTGGCCTGCCATTGCAGTTGGTGCTTAGCTGCGGCCCGAAGCTTAGAACTCGCCACTTACCCGCCAATATGTACTAAGCGGTAAGTAACCCTTACTGGACAAGGGTTATTTTGCTGTTTACTATACCAGCACGTTTTAATGCAGGAGTGGATTTATGTCAGTAGTAAGTTGCACACCAAGTATGGGCCGGCCACGGGCTTTTGACGTTGACACTGCTCTGGAGAAAGCACTGGATGTGTTTTGGCGCAAAGGGTACGACGGTACCTCGCTGTCTGACCTGACTGAAGCCATGGGCATTAATAAACCCAGCTTATATGCTGCCTTTGGCAACAAAGAACAGTTATTTTTAAAAGCGATAGAGTTATATGAAAGCCGGCCTTGCGCGTTTTTCCTGCAGGCGTTGGAAAAGCCTACCGCCTATCAGGTGGCCGAGCATATGCTGTATGGCGCAGCCATGAACATGGCTGATCAGGCTCATCCGCAAGGTTGTGTGGTGGTACAGGGTGCCTTGTCATGCAGCGAAGCCGCCGCCACAGTAAAAGAAGCCCTACTTAACCGCCGCGTTGAAGGCGAACAAAAACTGCGTGCACGCTTTGAGCAAGCCAAACTTGACGGCGATTTACCCGCCACTGCCGATGCTGAAACCTTAGCTCGTTATCTGGGTACCGTGCTGCAGGGCATGGCTATTCAGGCCAATAACGGCGCCACGTCTGAGCAACTGCGTCAGGTTGCAGCAATGACGTTGCAGGCGTTTCCCCGCAACAACTAACCTTAGTGGCGGGGTAAAATAAATATTCTGCCCCGCTACTGTTTTAGCGCCCGTTAAGGCGCTATGATCAGCGCCTTTATTGCTGTCTGCGCCTCCTTGCTATGAAAAATGCCCTGCTTTACCTTATTACTGTTCTTATCTGGGGATCGACCTGGTTCGCCATCGAGTTTCAGCTGGGTGAAGTGGCAGTAGAAGTATCGTTAACTTACCGCTTTGTGTTATCGGCTCTACTGATGTGGCTGTTTTGCTGGTGGCGCCGCCTGCCTATGCGTTTTAGTGCTAAAGATCATGGTTTTATCGCCCTGCTGGCCCTGTTTAACTTTGCTTTAAACTATATTCTGATTTATCAGGCACAGCAGTATTTAACCTCTGCTATGACCGCCATCGCTTTTACCACTATGTTGTTGATGAATATCATTAATACCCGGTTATTTTTTGGTAAGCCGGTAGCAAAACGTATTTATTTTGGCGCCCTGATGGGCATTGCCGGCATTGTGGTACTGTTCTACCCCGATTTAGATGGCCTGGACTTTACCAATGCCAGTTTAATTGGCCTGGTGCTGGTGCTGGGCAGTGCACTTAGTGCCTCACTGGGCAATATGGCCAGCGTCCGCAACTCCCGCGCTGGTTTACCGATCACTCAGGTTAATGCCTGGGGCATGCTGTATGGTGCGGTAGGCCTTACCTTGCTGGTGTTGATCAGCGGTACGCCTTTTACTTTCAGCACCTCGCCGGCGTTTATTATCTCGTTGCTGTACTTAGCGGTGTTTGGTTCAGTGATAGCATTCGCTACTTATTTTGCTTTGTTAAAAGGCATGGGCCCGGAAAAAGCCAGCTACACCATAGTACTGTTTCCGCTGGTGGCGGTAGTGCTTAGCACCCTGTTTGAAGACTTTGTCTGGAGTAGCTATACCTTTAGCGGTTTTGCGTTAGTGCTGCTTGGCAACGCACTCGTTTTGACGCCTTTTTCCAAAATCAAAGCGCTGCTGTTTAAACCTAAATTACCGGTGCAGCCAGTATTGCCGTAAAACTTGCTGACAGTACCTACAGAGCAGCCTTGCTGTACCAGCATCGTTTCCTGATCCATTTGTTTAATCATAAAGGCTACCCGCTGCAAAAAAGCATCGCGGCTGTCAGCCGGGATCGGCTCTGCCAGCGGTATTTGGGCTTTCATCGGGTTTACCGGCCGGTTATTAATATGCAACTCGTAATGCAGGTGGGCCCCGGTTACCCGGCCACTGGCGCCAGACAACCCAATACGCTGGCCACGCTCTACCCGCTGGCCGGGCCTGACCAGGCTTTTATGCAGATGCAGATAACGGGTTTTATACTGGCCATAATGCTGAATTTCGATATAGCGACCGGCGTAGGGGTGGTTTTCTACCCGGATAACCTTACCCTCGGCCGCCGCCAGTACCGGTGTGCCGGTTGGCGTCGCAAAATCAGTGCCGTTGTGCGGCTGTACCCGGCCGGTTACCGGGTG
Source organism: Arsukibacterium indicum (assembly GCF_019100565.1). GTDB lineage: Bacteria > Pseudomonadota > Gammaproteobacteria > Enterobacterales > Alteromonadaceae > Alishewanella > Alishewanella indicum. The sequence continues at coordinate 137,198 of NZ_JAHRID010000003.1, forward strand.
CAGCCGGCGCGGATTAAAATCATCACTTATCCGATAGTTTCGGGCCAACGGCACCCGCATAAAGGCGCGCTGCAGGCTTTCACCACTGGCATCATAAAACTGGCCATTGTCATGCAAAAATGCACTGAGCTGCTGGCGACGGTTAAACAGCCGTACCCCTTCAATCCGGCTCAGACCAGTTGCGGTGTCGCCAACATAGTTGTCGCTTCGAACCACCTGAAAACGGGCGCCCGCCTGAATGTCGCGCGAGAAATTAAGCCGCTCCCGGAATAGCTGATGCACGGTGGCAATGTCGGCATCACTTAATCCGGCCTGTTTCGCCGATTGATAAAAACTACCGGCTATTGTGCCTGTCAGGGTGCTGCTCTGCCACTCGCCGGGATCAAGCAGCTCCTGATAACTGAATTCGCCATCGGCTTCACGCTGATACAGCACCCGGTGACCAGCATGGATAAACAGCTCCATCGCCTGCAATTGCTGATTGTCATCCAGCTGAAAGGTCAGATTATTACCTGGTCGCAGAACATCCAGCGCTAACAGCGATTGATCAGCAGCCATTATCTGCTGCATTTGCTGCTGGCTGAAACCCTGAGCTGAGAAAATACGGCTTAAACTGTCACCGGGTTCGATAGCGTAATGGCGGATGTGCTCATTCTGAGATTGCAGCACTGACGCTAATAAGCCCTTTGTCTGCTGCCAGTTATCGCTAAGCTGAGTCATCTGCCAGCTGCGCCAGCCTTCGGCCACCAGGCCGGGCATTACCACTGCCGTTACCGGTGCCGGGGTACTGCGGGGCGCAGGCCAGAAGGTAACTATCAGGGTCAGCAGCGACAGTAGCAGCATGACCCGCCGGTGACGGGCAGGAATATCAGCTAAACGGGCCAGGCGTGCAGCAAGCTGCAAAGGTTTTGGCATTGTTCAGGGCTCCATCATTAATTTGTTATCAGTGAAACGTGGCATTAAAAAAGCGGTCATTGATTAAGGCAGCACCAGATAGCTGGCCGGATCCTGCTGAACGCCATTGTGCAATATCTCAAAATGCAAATGCGGCCCGGTCACCCGGCCGCTGGTACCTACTGTACCTACCGGCTCACCTGCATCAATACTCTGGCCCGCTGTAACGCTAAATTCATTCAGATGAGCATATAAAGTCTGGTAGCCATGGCCATGATCTATCAGCACTACGTTGCCATAGCGGCTGTTCAGGCTGCGGGCATCGGCAATCAGCACCCTGCCTTGCTGGCTGGCTTTAACCGTAACCCCGCTGGCAGCAACGAAATCCAGGCCCTGATGTGGCCGGTTTTGCCTGATGGGATGTCGCTCGGCATAAAATGAACTTACCACTGGCTGACTAAGCGGCAATAGCCACTGCTGCGGCGGCGCATTGTAGCCTAAAGCCACGCTGCTAAGCTGCAACAAAAATGCACTGCCAACAAAAACAACGCCAATTCGCCATTTTTGCCAGTCAGACAACGGCTGCGGCCCTTTAAATAACTGCTGCAAGCGCTGCCGGTAAAAAGTCGACCCCGCGCTGCCATGGATAAAGCCAGCGGCCAGGCCAGGCAACCGGCTGGGCCGGCTGAGCTTTAAACTGTTCAGTAAGGTTTGACCATACACTGCCGCCCGTTCAGGTTGGCTGGCTAATACTGCCTGATCAACCGCCAGTTCAATACTTCGCACAAAAGCCTGTTCAATCCGTTTTAATACTGGCATAAACCAGCAACAGGCAACCAGTAGCCGCAGCAGAATTAACTGTTGAGGGTCGTGTCGGTTCAGATGTACCAGCTCATGTGCAATTAACAAATGGCGCTGCTCTGCGGGCAATTGCCAGATGTAGGTTGGTACGACTAATACCATATGCCGCCAGCCGGCAATAAAAGGCGATACCGCAGCCTGGGTTTGCCTAATTTCAAGCTGCGGATAGGTTGTCTGTTGCGCCGGGGTTAATACACTCGCCGCAGCCAGTGGTTCGGTTAAGCTGATTAACTGTTGTAACTGCCGCCACTGTTTGATCACCCGCCCTAAACGCCACAAACTCACCATAGCCACCGATGCCAGCAGCCCGCGCCAGAACCAGGCCAATGCCACCGGCTGCTCAGTTAGACCTGGGTGAGCTGGCTGGGCAGCTAAGGATTGCACGGCGTACAGCGTGTCATGCAGCAAAACGGAGGGAATAGCAAAGTACTGGCCCACTTGCGGTAGCGGTAATAACGGCAAAAAACATGAGCCCAGCAACCACCAGTAAAATGCCGGCCATTGCTGCAAGCCGGAGATTTTTTTCAGCAGATACTGACTGGCCCACCACAGCAACACCGCCCAGACACTGCACAACAGCAACGACAATAACAGTTGCAAAGCCATGCTACCGATCCTTATCTGCTGCGGATTGCTCAGTACCGGCCAACTGTTGCAGCAGTTTTTCCAGATCGGCCATTTCACTGGCATTCACCAGTTTGCTATTGGCAAACATTGCCACCGGCAATGGCTCTTTTATTTCAAAAACCCGGTTCGCGAAATCCTGTACGTAAGCTGCCAGAGTCGGCATTTTATCCAGCATAGCGGTATAGGTGTTTTTGTTACCGCTGCTGCTGCAGCTAATAAACCCCTTTGCTCCCATTCGCTCCAGTGTTTTGCGGGTAGATGAATAGCCCCAGCCCAGCACAGGCGCCAGCTCATCATGCAGCTCACGCGCAGTAAGCGGTTGTTTTTGCCAGAGTAACTTCAGAATTTCCAGCTCTGGTGCGGTAGGCTGTTGCATAGAATAGTGTTCAGAAATTAACGAATAGCGCCAGATTGCGACATTTGTCGCAGCAATGTCAAGCAGAATCTGCGACAAATGTCACAGAAGGTAACTTATCGCAGTTTTCTGGCAGTATTAAGCCATCTCACCCACTACAACGCCTCCCGCACCCTTAAAAACCGGGCAAAACGCGGTAGACCATGTCGGGTATAACCGTTATAGCGGTAAGTTACCACAGCACCAATTTCCGGCGGTGTCTGGCGCAAAGCGTCGGTTAAACCACTGCCAATCGCAAACTCTTTACCTTCCGGCGTTTTAACCACTAAAGCACCCACCATACCCTGATATTTGCCCTTCCCCGGCCGGTAGCCAACAACTTGTGCTTCAGTATCCTGATAGGTCTTCAGTTTCAGCAAATCGCTACTTCTGCCGGTTTTGTATAAGGCATCCTGATGATGCAGCATCAACCCTTCAGCACCAACGCTTTCAAGCTCAGCAAGTTTAGCCAACAAATGTACGTTATCTGCAATCCGGAACTGCTTCACAACTTGTAAATAAGGGCTGCTGTATTGCTGAGTAAGCGCCTGCATGGCACTAATCCGTCCGGTAAAAGTACCTGCAGCATCTGGCAACTCAAACAAGTAATAGCGAATGTGCTGCCACTCGCTGTCTACCGGCTGCAGTTTACTGACAATGCTTAAGGTAGCCGCAAACTGGTTTCGCCCAAGCCATAGCTCACCATCTAACGCCCGGGGCGGAAAACCAGCGACAAACCAGGCTGGCGCAGCAATAACATTGCCACCTCGGGAAATCAGCTGCTTACCATCCCAGTAGGCCCGCACCCCATCCAGCTTTTCGCTAACCCAATAATGCTGTACGTCAATCTGTTCATGGTACACCTCTGCCAGCAGCAGCTCTGGCTTGCTTGCCGCGGCTGACTGGCAGCAATAGATTAACAGCACCAAAATTAACATTTTAATCACTATTTGGTATCCTTTAATTTAAAATTAAAAGTATAGTGAGGAACGCTGTCAGAGCAAGTGGATGGCCAGCAGGTTAATTCAGGATTGGAGTTAAATAAGCCGGGCCGAGTTGGCGCATTTGCCGTTCTACCCAAACCACCCGCTCACGCAGATAAGGTGTCAGCTGACGCGGATCTCGTTTGCGGGGGCTGGGGAGCAGCACAGCCAGGCGGGCGGCTTCGTTTTTAGTCAGCTGGCTGGCAGCTTTGCCAAAATAATGCTGGCTGGCCGCTTCCACTCCATAGATACCTTTGCCAAACTCCGCGATATTTAAATACACTTCTAAAATACGTTTTTTACCCCAAAGTACTTCAAGACTTAGCGCTAAGCCGGCTTCCAACCCTTTGCGAACAAAGCTTTGCCCTGGCCAGAGTAGTAAGTTTTTTGCTGTTTGCTGACTAATGGTACTGGCACCGCGCAGATTGCCACCTTCGTCATACTGCTCCAGAGCATCACTGATAGCGGCAAAATCGACACCAAAATGTTCTGGAAATAACTGATCTTCAGAGGCCACCATCGCCAGCGCCACATGGGGCGGCAAGGTATCAATACTTACCCACTGCTGGCGCACCGGATAGGGGCTTTGCAACATAAAAGATGACGTTGGCGGCGGCACAAAGCGCAAGACGATGAGCAGCAGCAATAGCGCCAGCACCACTGTCACGACAAAACGCCATAACACAAACCAGGTCCAGCCTGCATAACTGCGTTCACCTTGGGTCATTCGCCTTCACCACCCGATGTCAATGTCAGAAAAAGCCGCCGCACGGCGTTGCCGCCCGCTATATTCAAGCATACAGGCTTTTAGCCTGCTGTAGACTGAACTGCACATAAAAACACCAATGCCTCCCGCCACAGATTAAATCATCATATTATAGTCATCAATTTTTCACTTTTAATTCACATACATTGAATAGGGTATTACTGCCGTGCAGTGAATCGGCTGTTAAATGCGTTCCTTAATGCTGCTATTGTTAAACTAACTACCAAGGAAAAGTTTATGCTCAATTTAACGATCTTGCGCGGTCCTGGCATATCCGCCCTGTATTTGGCATTCTCGCTGAGCCCGGTGTTTGCTTTCGGCCACGCTGCTGAAACTTCTCAGCTTAATCTTTACGACAACCAGACAACTATCAGTAGCCCTGCTCTTAAATTACCCGACAAGTATGCTGTGCAGTTCGGGCCGCGCCCCGCTTATTTAGTTGATAATATGGATCCCAGCCCGCTGAAACAGCGCTTACAAAGCTGCAATACCGGCCGTAAGTTAAAAAAAACCCAGTTTTCTATTGGCCATCGCGGCGCTCCTTTGCAATTTCCGGAGCATACCAGGGAGTCTTATGAAGCAGCAGCCCAAATGGGGGCTGGCATTATGGAGTGTGATGTCACCTTTACCCAGGACAAAGAGCTGGTCTGCCGTCATTCACAATGCGATTTGCACACCACCACTAATATTCTGGCAATACCCGAGCTGGCAGCAAAGTGCAGCGAACCATTTACCCCGGCAGACCCTGCCACTGGCACGCCGGCACACGCCAGATGCTGCACCAGCGACATAACCTTAGCCGAATTTAAAATGTTGAAGGGTAAAATGGATGGTTTTAATCCAGAAGCCACCAGCGTTGCAGAGTATATGCAAGGCACGCCGGCCTGGCGCACAGATCTGTACGCCACAACGGGCACCCTGTTGACGCACGCCCAAAGCATAGCGTTGTTTAAACAACTGGGGGTTAAATTTACCCCGGAATTAAAAGCAGCCGAGGTGCCAATGCCTTATCAGGGCACGTACAGCCAGGCTGACTATGCCCAGCAGCTTATTGACGATTATCGTACCGCAGGCGTAAAACCCAAAGATGTTTGGCCGCAGTCTTTTAATATCGCTGACATTCGATACTGGCTGGCCAATGAGCCTTCATTCGGCCGCCAGGCAGTTTATCTGGATGACGCAAATACCCCTTCTGATCTGCCGTCAGCGACAGAGCTGCAAGGCTATGCTGCCGAAAAAATTAACATTGTTGCGCCACCGATGTGGGCCTTGCTGGAGCTGGACGCAGATAATAACATTGTGCCTTCTGCTTATGCCCGCAATGCTAAAGATGCAGGGCTGGATATTATTGCCTGGTCTTTTGAGCGATCCGGCCCATTACAACATGGCGGCGGCTGGTATTATCAAACGGTCAACCCGGTTATTAATAACGATGGCGATATGTTGGAAGTCCTGCACGTTATGGCACAAGACGTCGGGGTAATTGGTGTGTTCTCCGACTGGCCTGCAAGTGTCAGCTTCTATGCTAACTGTATGGGTCTGCCCTGAGTGTGCTCCAACCAAAGGTGTTCAGCACGGCAACCAGTTACAGAGCAGGTGAAAGCCCGCTACTGTTAGCAGATTAAACCAACCCAAAATTGCCCTTAACCATAGTTGGAAATGTTCATTGCCATCGCGAGCTGCAATTTGACATACCGCTATGCCGGCAAATATAAACGTCCGCTAAGCTCTGATTAAAAGGTTGTCTGCAGATCCGGCCGGAAATTAAAATAGGAGCTGTCGACCAGTGTTTTGTATACGCCCTCAACATTTAAGGGTAACCACTCATCATACATCCGAAGGCCTGAATAGGCCGGCAGTTTAATTTCATGCTGCAGTTGTTCCAGTTGCTTACCCTCGAGCATGCCGTCCCTGACAGCAGCATAAAGCGCTTCCAGGTAACTCAGGTAATGTTCAATATCTGCCCTTTTACCAATTTCTGCATGGCCACCAACAAAGATCTCAAAGGGCGGGCCAGCCAATAGCGCCCGAGTTGACTGGATCATTCCCTGAATGTCATAACCCGGCAGATTTTTATAGGGCATGCGGCCAACAACAATCCAGTCAACCACAAACAGCACATTGGCCGGCATAAACCTCATTGCAACATTACCACGGCCATTATTTGTTCCATAGTAGCTAAGCTGAACCTGGCTATCAGCAAGTGTGACGGTCAGCTTATCGGTAAACGTAACGTCGGGCAGCGCAGTGGGCGCTTTAGTCATATGCAGATCATCGGCCGCTAACTGATGTGCTATTACCGTTACCCCATCCTGGGCAAACGCCTGTCCGCCAGCAGTATGATCAATATGATTATGGCTATATGCCATATAACGGACCGGCACCTTAAACCGCGAGGCAAGTTGTTGTTTCAACCAACTCGCGGCATCTTTGCTAATAGGGTCTGTTATAAAAATGCCGGCATCAGTCACCATAAATGCCGAATGATGTCGATCTGCAGTAAAACGATAGACATTATCTTTAATATGCAGAATACGGTATTGAGTAGCATCTGCCTTTAAAGAAAATGGGTTACATAACAGAATAATCAGTGCTAAATATTTCATTTTTCAATTAAATCTTGTTAAAAGTTTCAGAAGCGCGAATTGCAGCGCAGCGGGAGACCGTCCCGACAATTATAGTCAATTATTGGCTACTGCCTTTAACTGATAATAATTGCCAAAACGAGTTTCGCCCTTTAAGGTTAGCGCTGTCCCGCCACTCTTTAAGGCAGCCGATATGACGTTGTATAACATTTTTCGCCATTTTTGTATGGTCAGTACCTTAAGTTGTGCTGCAGTGGCTGCCACTTGCTACGCAACAACAAGCCCAACGATAGCAAACCCAGCAGCCAGTGACTGGGTTAACAGCTGCACCGACTGGGATAAATGGGACAAAGCCGGACCCCCCTTTCATATTTACGGCAACAGCTACTATGTTGGTACCTGCGGCATCAGCGCTATTCTGATCACCAGTGCCGATGGCCATATTCTGATTGATGGCGCAACTGAAGCGGGCGCAGAGGTGATTGCAGCCAATATCCAAAAGCTTGGCTTTGCAATAACGGATATAAAACTGCTACTGCAAAGCCATGAACATTTTGACCATGTTGCCGGTTTAGCCCGGCTTCAGCAACTAAGCGGTGCCCGGCTGCTGGCGTCTGCCGCTGCCGCACCGGTGTTAGCCAGTGGCGTGGTGGCCGCCACCGATCCGCAAGCCGGCATGCACCCGCCTTTTCCAGCCGTTAAAGTCGATGGCCAGGTAACGGCCGGCGAGGTGGTTAACCTGGGTAAGCTAAGCCTGATGCCCGTGGCAACACCGGGGCACACCCCGGGCGCGTTCAGCTGGCAGTGGACCAGTTGTGGAGCCGGACAATGTCAGGTGCTGGTATATGCCGACAGCTTATCGCCGGTTAGCAGCGACAGTTATCGTTTTAGTGAGCACCTTAGTTACCTTAAAGCCTACCGCGCCGGTTTAGATAAACTGGCGGCGCTTGATTGCCAGATCTTGCTTACCCCGCATCCATCGGCCAGCAATATGCGAACCCGTTTACAGAGCAACGGCTTAGCAGATACCGATGGTTGCAAGTTTTATGCAGCAGCAGTAACCCAGCGGCTGGAACAGCGGTTAGCTAAGGAAAAAGCGCAGTAGGCCCGGAGTATTCTGGCAGCTTTTGTCTGTTATTAGCTGCGGCAAACCTTATCGTTGGTTTAAAAGCCAGGCCAGCTCGGTGGCCTGGCACTTTTTCTTTAAACCGCCCGGCACTTCGAGTTCTGCCAGGCAGTTAAGTTGATAAGCATTGCTGTAAAGGTTATGCATTTCTTCGCTATTAACCGAGAACGGCGGCCCTGCCAGCTGCGCCTGATCATACTCAAAGCAAATGACCAGTTGTGGCGCGCATTGGCTGATTGCAACCAGATGCTTTGCATAACGTTGGCGCATCTCAGCCGGTAGCGCCACCAGCGCAGCACGGTCGTATATCGCAGCAACCTGGCCTAAGGTAGCTTGTGATAACTGAAAGATATCGCCGACAAACACCTCAAGTTCAGCGGCATGATAGTGCTGCAAGTTTCCCGCACTGCTGATAGTGGGTACCAGCCCCAACTCAGCAAACAGTTCCTGCACCGCCATTTCGCTTAACTCGGCGCCCACGACTTGATAACCCTGCGCCAGTAGCCAGTGGATATCCAGGCTCTTGCCGCAAAGGGGCAAAAACACCCTGGCGCCGGGTACAAGCTGTAGCTGGTTAAAACAGCTTACCAGCAATGGGTTAGCGGCGGCCTGATGAAAAGCAATTTCTCTTTTTTGCCATTTTTCCTGCCAGAATTCCGGGTTCACAGGCGCTCCTTTAGTATTGTTGTTAACTGCCAACAGCACGATAAATTGATCATCAATAATATCAGTTTTATCACCCGCTATTGCACTAACTTAGTTACCAACTGACATTAACCGGATTTAGATTAGACGTTTAGGCAAGGGTAATTATGATCTGCCCCTATAGATTACTATTGATTAACAAGCTTGCCTAACCTCGACTCTGTCACGGCCTTTTTGCTTGGCGGTATACATCGCCTCGTCGGCACGTTTAATTGCCACACTAAGATTTTCGTTGATTGAATATTCCGTTACGCCGAAACTGCAGGTTAATTTCAAGCCTTTAGGCCATGGGAAAGTAGTCAGGTGGTCACGCAGACGCTCTACCACCTCCAGCGCATCGGTAGAGTGAGTACCCGGAAGAATCAGTAAGAATTCCTCACCCCCCCAGCGAGTAAGTAAGTCATTTCTTTTAATTTGCCGCTGCACTTGAGCGGTAAATTGCTCTATGACCTGGTCACCTACCGCATGGCCATATTTATCGTTTATGTTTTTGAAATGATCAATATCCATAAACACGATCGACCACGGAGATAATTCCGACTCTTCATTTTGCAAGCGGTCCATTAGCGCATCACTAAGGCCACGTCGATTTAAGACACCGGTCAATGGATCGTAGAGCGCCATCTGGGCGAAGTTATCTTTCTCTATAAGCAGCGCTTCATTGATGTTACTCAGCGAGATATGATGGTGTCTGCTTAGCGCCAGTTCACGCCGGGTGAGTACACTATCTAATACCAGATATAAAAAAATGCATGCAGTCCATACAAGAATAATGACAAGCCGCAAGCTTGCCTCTGAGATAAGTTGCCCCGTGAATTCAATGCTTTCAATCACGATACGGTAACGTCCCGGTTGTACGTGACCGCTAGTCGCCACTGACAGAACAGAGACGTTACTTATATCGGCTCCGGCGTGCTCAATCGTTAGTGGGAATTGGTTGCTCCACCAGGAGGCCACCGTGAACTGGGAAAGTTTGGCAGCGTAACTGTGTTGCTCATGGCCAAGCTTGAACGCTAACTCCTGCAGCTTAAGAGATTGAAAATTTCCAACGGTAGAATAAGCCGGATTGAAATTGCGAAGAAACAACCGCATCTGAAAGTCGCTCTGATCCTCCACCCACATCTTAATTCTGACAGAATCATAGCGTGTTAAATTGAGACCTCCAGGTGGATAACCGAGAATCACCTGAAATTCGCAAAAAGGCCACTCATACCCTTCACCGATAGTACAATCAACAATAAATTGACCGTTCTCACGTGTAAGTTTCACTCGGCTAGATTCTTCATTCTCAATGACGGAGCGGTCATCAACAGCCTCGACGGTATACGGCGAGTCTGTGGTAATGGCAAGCACAGCTTCCGCAGCAAACTGATGCCAAACCAAAACTAACAGAGTTGCTGAACCCAGCAATAACAGCAATAGATTTAAGTACTTGTGAGGCTGATAACGCGTACCCATCAGGCGGGGGTTGCGTCAAAAAGAGGAAGGATCGAACTACGACTACTCAATGCCGTTGTCTCACAAAATGGGTTTTCTATAATTCGTGTCTTGCCAACAAGACAATTGGTTTACTTTAGCTCAATTTTTAGCCGCACACAAAGCATCAGCTATCTCAAAAACGCATAACAAATTTCAGTTTCGTGTAAAACGGCAATATCGCTTCCAGTAATACGGGGCAATAAACCGCAACCAAGAGCTCCCTGGTACTGCAGGTCTGAACAAAATGGTGAGCTATCAAAACAAAAAATCCCAAAGCAGATTTTCAGCTGTAAGATTAATTAGCTACGACTCCATTTTCAAACAGAAAAGACTTTCAAGGGAGATGGGTGTATGTTTGATATCTCAAACCATTTATAAGACACACTGCCATGAAAAAAATTTGCTCTCTTATCTTACTTGGTTCTTTAAGCATTGGGCTTAGCGCGGCTACTACTTCAGAAATTTCACACAGTATAGACAAAGACTATAAAGCGCATCTCGCTCCGTTGTGGGATCATTTTCATCGTAATCCTGAATTATCTTTAATGGAACACAATACTGCAAAACGTCTGGCTGAAGAAATCCGCGCTGCTGGATTTACCGTGACAGAGGGCATTGGCGGCACAGGTATTGTGGCAATATTGAAAAATGGTCCCGGACCAATGGTTATGCTTCGCGCCGATATGGATGGTTTACCGGTAAAAGAATTGTCCGGCTTAAAAAATGCTTCTCAAATCGTAATGACGGATTGGGATGGCAATGAAGTTGGCGTAATGCATGCGTGTGGTCACGACGTGCACATCACCAGTTTAGTGGGAACCGCAAGGTATATGGCTAAGATTAAAGATCAATGGTCGGGCACCTTAATGTTAATCGGTCAACCTGCTGAAGAAAAAGGCCCGGGTGCATCAGCCATGATGGCGGATGGAATTTGGGAAAAATTTGGCCAACCCGATTATGCGCTTGCTTTCCATGTTGATGCTGATGCAGTAGCGGGTAAAATTACTATCGATGAAGGTTCACCCTACGCAGGGTCTGATTCCGTAGATATTATCGTTCATGGCGTGGGTGCGCATGGTGCTTATCCTCATCAAGGTAAAGACCCCATTGTTATGGGCGCTCAGATCGTCACGAATTTGCAAACTATTATCAGCCGGGAACTCGCACCACGAGACGCAGGGGTTATTACCGTTGGCTCATTCCACTCAGGCACTAAACACAACATTATTTCTGAGCGCGCACATTTGCAATTAACGGTAAGAAGCTTAAACCCGGAGGTTAGGGAGCAATTGTTATCAGCAATAGAACGTGTTGCCATTGGTACTGCTAAAACAGCGGGCTTAAGTGACGACAAAATGCCTGAAGTCATAGTGAGCCCTGAAGCTTACCCCCCAACCTTTAACGACAAAAATTTAGCCCAACGGCTGAAAAGGGTTATCGTAGAAAAAATGGGAGAGGAGGCCTTAATTCCACCGGCAGAATCTGGTATGGGAGCTGAAGATTTTGGTTTCTTTACTACCGATCCGTATATTCCCAGTGTTTATTTCTCAGTAGGTGGCACGCCTGCTGAAGACTTTGCACGAGCAAAAGCAGGCGGCGCACCGGTTGCAAGCCACCATAGCCCTCAGTTTAAAATTTCACCAGAGCCTTCTATAAAATCAGGTGTTGAAGCAAGCGTGCATGCCCTGCTTGAATTGATGCCAAAAAAATAAGCGGTAATAAGTTGGCCTGACCCTAGTAGCTTTGCTATTGGGGTTAAGCCGGATTATTGGCGAAAATCAGTAGCGAATATGAGCGGAGCTAATAGCAGATTTTCTGCCATCAAATTAATTAGCTACGCCCCCTTTTTCTAACGTTTTGCCTCTAAGGCAGTGACGACATTAAGTACCGACATTATAGAACCGAGGGGCAGTAACGTTTAATCAAGGAAACAGCGTAGTGAGGTTGCACCTAACGGGTAGCTTTTAGCTGATATGAGCTCCCCACTATATTCTGATGCCAAATCGCAGAGCTATTCTGACATCTCAGGATAAAAAATTATCGCTGCAATCATACAAACCATTAATGATATTTGCATCCATACTGCCAGCACATAATCCCTTCTCCTGGCTAATGCGCTGCCATCTTCATGGCGGATCTCATAGAAAATAGACGCTCTCTGCCAAATAATTGCAAGCGCATAGGTGCCAATTCGTGAGCCCCTCCAGTCTGACGTAACCCAGTCTCTGCCCATACGCGCTAATTCTTTATCAAAATATTTCACTGTCACTCTGATAAAGCACCACATGGAAATCAGGGTACTAATGGTTGATGCCAGAGCAATCCAAACCAAAGCATCATATAACTCTACTGACATAACTTAATTCTCGGGTTGGAGTTCTCTGGCCAACAAATAACTTCCAACGTTACCCCCATTGTTAGCCTGTCCCCCCAATGCTGTCATCCTACCGAGTCAACTCGTTATATGCAGGAAAATTACTGCCCTCCTGCCACTTGCTTTCATAAACCTCTTTCAGGTTTTCGGCAGCATTATCCAGAGACAACAGCAGCTCTTGAATTTCTGCTTTATCCCTGACAGTTTCAGAGCTTAGCAAACCTTCAAAATGCTCAATTTGCTTAGCTACCGCCTGGATGCTGACCATTAAGGTAGCAAGACTAAGTTCAGCCATTACTCAACTTCCTTCTTTGTGCTTCAGCATTGCGCGCCAACTGATCCAGCAGGGCTATAAATTGCGCCTTTGGCATCGTGTAGTTGGGGCTTATCGAATAGTGTGTCGCATTAAAACGTCGATTATAACTGTCTTTGGTAATTATCAGGCCCGATGGTATTTGTGTGCCTTCCGGGATCTCAAAGTACGTCCAATTACCTGCACCAAAAGCCCCTGGCTTATCAAACAACGACGTACCTTCTCCCAGCCGTGACACTACCTGCTCAACACCACGCTTATCTTTGGAAACTTCGACATCAGGCGCCCGCAAGACGCCGGCGCGTACTTCACGAGACTCAAAATCCGGATACAGTGGATTGCCCGTCTTAGTGGAATTGTGCAGCGCTCGCCAAAGATAAAGATGCAGTTGCCCAACATAAATGCGTTCAAGTTCGCCACGTGATATTAGTAGCTTTTCAATCGTGTTCATATAGTAGTCCTTACTATCGCAGGTTCAAAACTTAGTTCGTAACAGATAGCCTGAAATTAAGCAGCGAAATCAACTTCGCCAAGCCGACAAATATATTAACCTATGAAACTTTATTTTAACAATAACTGAAAAACTTTAATTAGTCAGCTACGATCCTCGTTTCGGCGGTCGTTGCGAACGTCTAAATCAGTTCATGATGGAAAGTGTAAGTTTTGACTTATGGCGCAAAGCTCTGGAAGCCAATATGGTCGCCAGACTTAAAAAAGTAGGTAGTTTATGAAGATATTTTTAGTATTAGTGGCAATGTTTTACAGCATAGCGGTGGCAGCGTTTGATGTTACTGAAGGCAAGTTTCCAGCGCCGGATCCGGCAGCGCTTTGCACAAGCAACGAAGCCATGTTCGGCGGTGCTTCTATTATCTACTCGGATTGCGCTAAGAACATTGAAAACGTTATTGTCAGCAAGATTGAAAGCAACCGCAGCTTTGCTGACTTAGAGCAGTTTGTTAGCCAGTATCAGCCAGACGGTAGCTTTACCGATTACGACATTACCGACGCAATTTTTGACGGCACTATCGTAGCAATAACCCCGTTCGACAAAAATATGCGAGTCGCCAGCAATGGCAGAGCACTACGGTTTTGCCTGGCAGATCGCACAGTTTACTTAGTAAGAAACAACAGTCACTGGGCCTCCATTACTGTCTTATCTCAATAGCCAATTTACAGCGAAGCCTGGGTTAAAGCACTGAAACCCGGCTTCGCCATTACCTTCCGCTTTAATATCAATGTCATTGACCCTATTGATTTCGACACTTTTGTTAGCTTTTGTTGCCGACAATTTCACGGAACTCTTTCTCCAACTCAGTGAATAACTGCTCTAGCTCATTTTTCACACAGCCTTCAATATCAAGCCATTCTTTCGCCGTCTCTGGTATGTTTTCAGCATTTTTAACCTGATACAAATATTTGTTGAAAGCGTTCTTAGATTCAGAATTAATTTGGTCGATTAGTTGAACAGACTTTTTTGAAAGATATATTTGATTTTGCTCGTAATAATCCAAAAATTCTTTATGACTCTTGATCACCTCCAGCTCTCTAGCATTTCTAGATCCACCACCAGTAACATCAGGTATTTCAAGGTATTCTTTTAATCGTGAATTGAATTTTCTAGCAAATGCGTATGTGCCTGCAATAGCATCAGCTTGCTTGTCACTAAATCTAGATAGCTTTATTTGATGCTCCACTAACGACTTGTTAAGCCATTGATTTATTAATGACTTTCCAGCAAATCCTAGCATAGCTAGTAGTGCCGCATTACCTCCAAAGGCGATCAATATAGCTACCCATATGTCCATAATCTACTCTTAAAAGCTGACGCAGCAAGAAGCGGCCAAAAAAACCGCGCAGCGTTTGTTGTCTAGGCCACGTAGTCGATATTGCTGACTGGCTTTGTTAGCAGTTAGCCACATGAACCTAGAATTTTCCCTACGAACAGATTTGCCCCGTCAAACATGCCATATCCGCTGATTGATTTTGTATGGAATGCTAAGCCATTCTTTGGATCAACAGACCAAGTTTCTACTACACCTTTGTGATTTTCACTGCTAATACAGACTAATGATGTTGAGGATACTTGCTTACAAGTTAAATCACTAGGCACAAGCGCAGAAGCCTCAGCGGCTATTTGTAACATGAAGGTTCTACCTGTTAGACCATCAGCTTTGATCTCATACTTATCACCAGCTCTCGCTGAATAACCACTAAATTCCCCAATCTTCCAGCATCCTGCAAAACAAGAAGTAGATAAAAATAAAATAAAAACACTGAATATGAGTTTAAGCATGATTGATTTCTCTAAAGCTAACGCCCGCTATAAGCGGCCGAGTGAAACTAGGTCCGGCGCACGAAGTGCGCGAACTCAATGGCTGGTTACGCATTCTCGATCTTGCTCAACATATAGCCAGCCAAGAGCGCTTCGGTTTCTTCTTCAGATAGGGCTCCATAGTTTTTGATGAGATACTTAGTTGCTTTAGAAGCGTTGGTCTCGTTGGTATACCCGGCTTCGGACTTAAAGTTACCAACCTTTGCCTTTATTGTTTCTGCACTCAAATTAGACTTAGCAGCTAAATCATTACATAGATCAGTTTGCATACCTCTCGGGAAGCCGGCCGCTTCAGTTTTCTTGAAGATCACAAAGCACCTAAGCTCCATCTCCAAGGTCCATCCAGATGTTGGGTTAAAATCGAACACCATAATTTCCTAGATATGCATAACAGCTTATTCAAAGGATCAAAACCCGCGAGTTGTGCCGCGAAGATCCTGCAAGTTCCAAAATTTAGCCCAGTCTATTGCGCTAATTGAATATAAATCAAGCAGTTTTATTTTGGAGCAAGTTCTGGCGCACAGCGCCTGGCATTAATCAGCTTTAACAACTCCACTGTCGCCGTAGCATCGTCCAGTGCACGGTGGTGGTTGGTGAGTTTAATGTCGAACTCTTCACAAAGCTTGCCCAGGCTGTAAGATTGCAGCCCCGGGTAGTAGCGGCGCATATTTACTACCGTGCATAGCTGCGGCATGGCGAAGGGCATGTCCAGCCGGGTGAATTCGCTGCGGATAAAGCCGTAATCGAACTTACTGTTATGCGCGACAAATACTGCGCCCTGCAGGAATTCACTTAGCTTGCCGGCAATTTCAGCAAAAGTGGGGGCTTCGCTGACCATGGCGCTGTTAATACCGGTTAGCCGGGTAATAAACGACGGAATATAACGCTGTGGGTTAATTAAGGTACTAAAGGTATCGAGCACCTCGCCGGCCTGCACTTTTACCGCGCCAATTTCAATTACCCGGTCGTTTGCTGCCTTGCCGCCGGTGGTTTCAACGTCCAGCACAACATAGATGCGGTTGGGGTCGACTATCCATTGTAGTTTTTCTATCCGGGCCTTAAAGCCAGCCTGTTGCATGGCCATTAGCCTGGCCAGCTGATGACGCTGAATTTTATCGCCAGGCGCTTTTACTTCAATAAACTGCAGCTGCTTGTCTTTAATCAGCAGTAAATCGGGGTAGCCGCTAGCGTGGCGCTTAAAATCCTGGGCCATAGCGCGAAGTATTGGCGCAAGTGCACTGCTGCCATCGGTATTTTGCGGTGCAAACTGGATTAGCGGCATCAGTTGCTCTGCTAAATCGCTATGCCAGTAAAACAGGCTGTTGGCTTTACCATAGTTAGCAGTAATGGCTGCCAGTAAAGTGCTGGCAGCATTGACCGCCGTTAATTGCTGTAGCTTCTGCTCTATCTCGCTGCTGAATTGCTGATAAAAGCCACCGCTGATTAAGTTGCGGGGCCGGCGCTCAAACGGGTTATGCAGGGCGCTGTGCTGATGCTCAAATAACTCATGCCAGAACCAGAGGCCAAATAACGCCAGCCACAGGTTATTTTCGCCATGAAACACCGTATAGTCCTGCGCCTGATAATGGGCCATTAAGCCCTGCTCGGCCTGGCCCAGATAAAGTTCGTCCACTCCAATTTCTGGTGCATCGTGCAATAGCTGGCTTAATTGCGAGCGGCGTTCGTTTCCCTTCGGTGCATTAAACTTGCGCCGGTAAAAATCTTCGGCAAACAGCCATTCTTCATCACAGCTGGGGTCAGCCAGTAATTGCTGCAAATACTGCTGACATTGCACCAGCTTTTCCTGGCTATAATACAACCGGACCAACCGCTCGCTGGCCGGAAACCCATTGCTTAGCTGGTAAAAATTAATCGCTAAATCATTAAGCTTACATTGTTCAGCCAGTTTACCCAGCTGATAACAGCGCTCGCTGCGTTTTAGCTGCAGGGCCTCATCTGCACTGCCGCTTTCAGCAGCAGGCCAGGCGCTTACCTTGTTAAACCAATTCTGTAATTCGGTTGGCGCGTTGTCGGGCTGCTTTTTTAATTGTTTGGCAAGGTCATGGATCGCCGGTTTGGCTTTGGCCAGTTGGTACGCCAGTTGGGCCTGGCTGGCTTCAGTAAAACGGGGCTGAAACTGTTGTTTAAACTGGCCGCTTTGCCTGATTCCTAAATCACGTAAAGTAAATAAAGATAAGTTGGCCTCAATCCGGCCGAAATACAGAAAATACAGGTAATTTAATGTGTCCTGACGGCGCAGCACCAGATAACGCTGCGGCAGCTGGGCAATGAGTGGCAGCCAGTTAACTGGCAGATTTAATGCCGCGCCCAGTAACAGTGGTTTGGTCTGGCTTTTTTTAATGGCTAAATCAGCTACCTGCGCTTTCCAGTCTGACTCTGAAAACTGGTTTTTTGCCAGTTGCAGTAGCTGCCACAAGGTGTCCTTGGTGAGCCGCAGCCAGAAATCGGCTAAGTCATGTTCAGTTAATGGCGCAACAAAGCCAGCTGCAGTCAGCTCGTCCAGCACCGGCCCGGTTGGGCCAATTTCAGCGTATTGCAGTTCTGTATCACTGAACACCAGGCCCTTGCGATTTAGCATTCGCACCAGCAGTTGCTGCGCGCTTTCGCTTAGCGCAGTAAAGTCATCGATAAAAACCTGGCTGTCAGGGGTTAGCACCGATTGATAATGCTGCACGACAAACTGCAGTAACTCGTTAAAGTGCTGCAGATAATAACCGCTGTCGAGTTCGGGTTGTGCCATTGCTGTACTCACCTTAAATACCGTCTGCTACGCTACCGTGTTGCCGACCATATTGGCTAACACTTCCTGCCGGTGTTAAGCTGCAGGCCAATGATACAGCGAATAACAAGGAACCGCGATTTATGGGTAATTTACTGACCATTCTGGTTATTTTATTTGTCAGCCTGTTTGTAATAGTGACCCTGGTGGAGAAGTTCGGCAAAAAAGCCGAAGATCAGGATTTAAGCAAATACGCGCGCTGGATTTACCCGCTGATGGCCATAATGCTGGGCGCGATGCTGATTAAAACCTTTTTTATGTCGTAGTTTGTTGTTTACCGGCCCGCCGCTGCTGCCACTGCATTACTGTTACCAGTAAAGCCGGTAAAAACGTCAGGGCAATAATGGTTGAACATAATAACCCGGTAAGCACAATAATGCCGACCCCGCGATATAATTCAGTACCTGCCCCGGGAATAAACACCAGCGGCGCCAGGCCGAAAATAGTGGTGGTAGTAGACATTAATATTGGCCGCAAACGGGTGGCCACCGCTGCAGTTACCGCTTCTATCACATTACAATTGGCCTGCTGCAGATTTTTCCGGCTTTGATCGACAATTAATATCGGGTTGTTCACCACAGTACCGAGCAAAATAAGAAAGCCCAGCATGGTTATCATATCAAATGGCTGGGAAATGCCCGGCAAGCCGGCCAACTGCAGCAAGTCGCCAATGCCATTAATAACCGCTAAGCCTACCAAACCACCGGCTAGCCCCAGCGGTACTGTTGCCAGAATGAATAACGGATAACCCCAATGGGTAAAAATAGCCACCAGCAATAAGTAAATCAGAATAACGGCAATGGCAAAATTACCAGCCAGTGCTGCTTTGGTTGCATCTAACTGATCAGCGGCGCCGGTGATACTCAGATTGACCCCGGTGGCCACATCGCCGGCTTGCTGCAATTGCGGCACCAGCTCGTCCTGTACCCGGGCAACTGCTGTTTCCAGCGCGACATCCCGCGGCGGAATAATATATAAGGTCACAGTGCGCCGGCCATCAACCCGGCGTAAACTGGCGCTGTCGGCTACTTCAACCAGATCAGCCAACGCGTTTAGCGGTAATACTGTACCCATTGGCGTCTGCACCGGCGCCTGAGCCAACTGCTCCAGCGTCTGTTCAGTGCCGGCACCACTGAACAGAAAAATATCGACCTTATCGTCCAGCATAAAGAATTCATCAACAAAGGCTCCGTCGCTTAATGCAGCAACAGCAAACCCAAAGTCTGTGGTATCGAACCCCAGCTCGGCCAGCCGCGACCAGCGCGGCCTGATTTCGATTAATGGCTGATCCAATGACAATGACGACGGATCAGAATTTAGCTGCGGATTGTCAAACAATTGCTCCGCTGCCAGATAAGCCGCTTCGGCCGTGCGGTACAAGTCTGCCAACTCAGGGCCGGAAATATCCAGTGCCACTGCCCGGGTGCCGCCGTCGTTACTGGAAATAATTGAGCCCCGCGCCGAAAAAGCCCGCATCCCCGGATATTCCCGGAACAGCGTGGTCAGGGCATTCATCATTGGCTCTATGTCGTCATCACGGGTTGGTTCGCTCAGTACCCAGATCCGCCCGACTGAGACGCTCAGCGAATAATACTGCAATGAAGGGATCCGGCTTTGCCCCTGGTCGAATAGTTCAGGGTCGGCATTTACAGCATCATTCAGAATAAGCCGGATTTCGTCGGCAATCACACTCATTTCCGACAAGTTATACCCCGGTGGCGCGATCATTTGCGAAAAGGCTTTTGGCTCTTCACCTTCCGGCAGATATTCTGCTGGCGGCATTAGGATCCAGCCGGCACCAACCGTTAACGCCAGGGTGATCACTAATGTCAGCACCCGGCTTTTCGCACTGCTAACCAGGCTACTTATGCCCCGCAATAAGCGGCCAGGTGTATCGTCCTGCTCAGTTAATGCTGCGCCCGAGCCAAAACCCAGCCTGGCAATGGCGGCCGGCACCACAAATACCGCCACCAGCATTGAGGCAATAATAGCCGACGCTATAGCTATCGCGATATCGGAATACAGCTGTCCGGCTTCCTGCTCGACAAATAAGATGGGGGCAAATACCAGCACGGTGGTCATGGTGGACGCCAGCACTGCCGGCCAGACTTCCTGCACGCCTTTGATGGCGGCGTCTAAGCGTTTTAAACCATTACGCCTGGCCTGTTCAATACTCTCCAGCACTACTATGGTGTTATCGACTGTCATGCCAATGGCAAAGGCGATACCCGCCAGCGAAATAACATTAATGGTGCGGTTAAACAACAGCAGGCCTAAAAAGGCGGCGATAGTACATATAGGCACGCCAATTACAGCCACCAGGGTGGCGCGGGGCGAACGCAAAAACAAATACATAACCAGTGTTGCCAGCAAGGCGCCAAGCCCAAGATTAGTCCAGACATTGGTTATGGAACTTTGCACATAGCGCACATCATCACTAACCAGTTTCAGCTGTAAGCCGTTGGCTGCCAGCATATCCTGATTTATCCGCTCCACTTCCGGTAGCATGGCATTTTTTATATCAATGACATTTGAGCCACTTTCCCGGCGTACCGATAAACTCAATGTACGCTCACCGTCAGAATAAGACATATCCCGCACTTCAAAATGGTCCAGCTTTACCCCGGCAACGTCTTTCAGCCGGATCGTGCTATCGCCACGTTGTAAAATAATCAGATTTTCCAGCTCACTCAAATCACTGAACCGGCCAACCATCCGCAGTAAATAACGGCGTTTGCCGCTGTCGATATCGCCAGCTGATGCATCGGTATTGCGGTTACGGATAGCCTGGCGGACATCCGTCATACTGATCCCGCGCTGCGCTAACCGGGCCGGGTCAACCAATATCTGAACCTGGCGCGGCGCGCCGCCACTGACCCCAATCTCCGAGACACCGGGCACCCGCTCCATCCGCGGCCGCACATAGTCTTCGGCATAATCACGCACCATGTCCATATCCAGCCCCAGCGGGTTACCGGGCAGCGGCATTAACCGGAAATACATAAAGGCATTGCTGGAGAAGGAGCTACTGAACAGGCGGGGCTGATCGACATTCTCAGGATAGGCATTAACCTGGCTCAGGGCATTGCTGACCCGGATCAGCGCTTCGTTAATATCGACCCCGAACGGAAACTCTAACTCTATGGTCGCCGAGCCGGTTTCAGCCAGCGAAATCATCCGCTGCAGATTAGGCAGATTGCGCAGATAACGCTCCTGCTCAATCAGAATTTCTTTTTCAATATCCTGTGGTGTCGCTCCCGGCCAACCGGTGACCACACTGATCGTGCGCACTTCCAGATCCGGGATCATTTGCACCGGGATCCGCATCGCGGCAGCAATGCCCAGCACGGCAATAATTAATACCACTACGGCTAGAATGGTGCCGCGCCGAATTCCTGCTGCCAGCATAGCTGCTCCTTAATCCTGATCCCGGCTAACCGTTACCTGCTGGCCATCCCGCAGGGTTTCATTCCCGCGGATTACCACCGCCTCGTCTGCTGCCAGACCATCTTCTACTTCCACGTCTTTGCCATTGCGCCGGCCCAGTGTCACCAGACGCCGGTATGCCTTATTATCCCGCACGACAAACACACTGAAACTGCCATCGGGATGGCGCAATATGGCATCGGCCGGCACAACAACACTTTGCTCACTGCGGGTTGTCATATTAAAGGTGGCGCTGGCCGAGGTGCCAGGCAGTAATTGCAGCTGCTCGGACGGTTGTAGCTGCAATCGCACCAGAAAACTGCGGGCGGTGGCGTCGATTACCGGCACAGTTGCGATAATACTGGCCTGCAGTGCGGTGCCAGGCTGCATATCGCTTTGCACCTTGACGTGTTGCAACTGATCCAGCGTTTGAAAATGTTCCTGTGGCATTTGCACATCTAAATGCAGCGGGCTTAGCGCCACCAGTTCAAGTACCGGGGTGCCCAGGCTTACCCATTCGCCGGCATCGGTCATTTTAGTAGCTATTACCCCGGCAAATGGTGCAATTAGTTTGTGGCGGGCCAGTACCTCCTGTTGGTGCGCCACAGCGGCCTGTGCTTGCTGATGCAGCGCTTCAGCACGCGCTTTATTGGCCTGGCGCAGTTCAAGCTCAGTTTGCGGAAAGAGTTTTTGTGACGTTAACTGCTCAGCCTCTGTCACCAGCCGCGCTGTTTCCGCCAGTTCAGCCGCTGTTACCTGACTGGCGGCCTGCAGCTGCTTTAACTGCTCTGTCGCCAGCGCCGGATCGAGTTCCAGTAACACCTGGCCCTCACTCACTTTATCGCCGGCATCAACCCTGACCCGCGACACCAGGCCGTTGGTACGGGCTGATAGTCGGGCATGCTGGCGGGCAGTCAGAGTGCCGGTCAGCTGCAGTTGCTGGCCAACACTCTGCTCTGCAGGCATGGCTACACGAACTGGCACAGGCTGATTATCCTGAGCCTGGGCCTTGATGGTTAAAATGGGAATTACCAACGCAGTAACCAGCAACATAAATGTGAAAAGAGCCACTCGGAAACGGGGGCAACAAGCGACTATCCAACTTCGCATAAGGCATCCTTCGCTAAATAAGAACGGTTCTTGTTAAGCTACAAAGTATGACGCAAAGCCGGCATCAGATCACTTTTTTATTGCCAGCTTAGCGGGTTTAACCGGTAAAAAAGGCTTAACTGCTGATAAAGCGCCGGATATTGGGCCTGCAATTGTTCCGGCTGTTCAAAAAACACTTCAGAAATAACTGCAAAGAATTCGGCGGGGTTAGTTGCCCCATAACCATCCAGTAACCCGCTGATGCCACTGGCCGTTTGATGTTGGAGCTGACCAAAAGCCTGTTGCATTACGGTTGACCATTGCTGATAGTCACTGCTGCGGCTAAGCAGCGGCGCGCCGGTGGCCTGGCCTTTTTCCTGATCGAGCTGATGGGCAAATTCGTGTATAACCACATTGCGGCCATCATGCGGTTTTGCCGCGCCCTGCACCGTATCCTGCCAGCTTAGTACCACTTTCCCCTGGCCCCAGGACTCACCACTTAACACCCGGCGCTGTTCGGTTACTACCCCTGCACCGTCAGGTGCGGCGCCATGAACAATAAAGGCTGCCGGATAAATTAAAATTTGCTCAAGCCTGGGATAATAGTAGTCAGGCCGGTTCAGCAGCAGCAGACAAGCCTGAGCGGCAATAGTAACCCGCATTTCATCGGTTACTGTCAGGCCGTCACAACCAATAAACTTTTTTTCAGCGATAAACACCTGAATATGTTTTTTCAGCTGCAATTGTAAATCGGCTGGCAACGCCCGGAAGTACGGCACCCGTTGCCGGAGAATGGCGCGCCATTGCTGCGGGAAAGGCCGCGTCTGAATTTGTCGGCGTCGAAAACGTCGCCACGGTTCCTGTCCCAGCACTGCGCCGATAATCAGGCTACCAAGCAGTATCACAATCAGGGTTGGCAATGTGGGGTATCCTTAGCTTATGCTTAAGCCACTATGGCAGAAAAACGGAACTGTTTGAATGGGGCTGCGTCTTATCCAAATCAAGCGGTGTGAACCGCCCAACCGGAGAAACTATGTTTAATTTGTTGAAAAACTTACTGGAAAAATCAAATTCAGACTGGCAGGGCAGTGGCAATACTCATCAGCAATGGCGCGACGCCGGGCTGACCGAGCAGCAATATCTGGCCGTGGTACTGATGTTGCAGTTATCGCATGCCGATTTCAGCTCGGAGCAGCAGGAGCACGATCTGGTAATGCAGTATTTGCAGACAGAATTCAGTTTAACAGCACAGCAGGCAGAACCCGTGTTTGCTGCTGCACTGGCTCAGGCCAAAGACGCCACCTGCCTGCATGGCTTTACCAGCAAACTGAAAGATCTGCCCTATGCCGACCGGTTAGCACTGTTGGATCAATTGTGGAAGGTTGCTTTTGCCGATGGCGAACTTGAGCCTAACGAGGAAGCAATGCTGAGAAAAATTGCAGACCTGTTGTTTATCCGCCACGGCGATTATATTCAGAGCAAACTGGCCGTGCAGCCGGCAAACTAGGCAATCTTGTTAAATACTGCCATGGGTTAACGCTCGTCTTTATGCAGTACTTCGCCCTCAATGACTCTGCTGTCACGGCCTGAGCTTTGCTGATAATGCTCGCCCTGAGACTGATGTTGTTCGGCATGCTGGCGGGCAGCCTCGGTAAAACGGCGCATTTTTTTCCGGTAGCGGTAGATAACAATAGGAATAACCAGCCAGCTTAACAGCAGCATAAACAACAAAATGGCGGCCGCTACTACCAGCATCATCCCCAGCACTATCCAGGCCAGTAACCGCTGCAGCAAATTACCACGTTGGCGATGGGCAAATTGTTGCTGCCAGGCTGCAGCCTGCTGTCGAAACGAAGAATTAAACATATCTACTCCAAATAATTCGGAACAATAATAAAGCATCTGGCTCACCTTGTCGCGAGCGCTACTGAAATTAGCCGTTATACTGTACCCATGATCTACAACCAGGACAGTGAGATGACCTACGTTTGGCTGACCATTAATTTGCTGGCAACTGCAGCGACGCCAATTACCCTTGGTACCAACGTTACAAAAGTTAATGACCGGGCCAACAATCAAATTCAGTGCATTATGCAACAACAACATCAACGCTATAACCTGAGTTATTTACCCTGGCGCCGGGCAAAACATGAGGTTAAACAGCAGCGCATTGATGGCTACTTTACCGCTATGCCAGACCCGGACATTGCCAACTATGCCAGCTTGTCCGCGCCATTATTTCTGGAAAACTGGTATTGGTTCTCCCGCAGTAACCACAATCACCAACCAAACGACAGTGTTCGTTTTGGTGCCGTGTTAGGCAGCCATCAGGCTGATTGGTTCAAAGCTAATGGCTACCTGCTTGACGTTGAAGTTACTACTCTGGCACAGCTTGTCCAGCTTCTGGCTTTACAGCGTATTGATGTGGTACTGGCTGATCAGGAAGACTTTGTCCTGATGCAACAAAACCTTAAGCTGCCAGAGCAGCAGTTCAAAAAGCGCTTCTTCCGCTATGTCGCGCTGGGGGTTTACTTTTCCAATAGTTTCCTAGAACAGCAACCAGATTTTTTAAATCGTTTTAACCAACAAGTACATCGCTGTGCCAGCAGCCCTTTTGTCCTGCCCGACAATGAACAGCAGAAAATAACTGACATGCTACTGCCAGCTATAACGGCACTAACCCAGCATGTTGACCTGATTACGGCAATTCAGGCGCAGAACGCGCTGCAGCAAACAACGGACGCCATTAAACAGTATGACGAGCTGTGGGTAACTGAACAGGATCAGCAAACATCAGAGCTGGCTGATTCTATGCTGGCAAGTACGCTGTCGAAAATGCTCGCCCAATGGCAGCAAAACTTCCACGGTATTGTCACTGAAGTTATTGTTACAGACAGTCAGGGGGCGAATGTTGCCATTAGCGCGTTGACGTCAGATTACTGGCAGGGCGATGAGGCAAAATTCCTCAGTATTTTTGAGCAACCCCGCCCCTTTTACCTGGGGCCGGTGGAATATGACCAATCCAGCCGGCGTTTTTTAACCCATTTAAGTATGCCTGTACTTCAGCAGCAACAGCATATTGGTACCATTATTGTTGGTATTAATATTGAGCAGGCCCTGACAGAGCGCAACTAATCCGCCTTATTACTCAGCGCCCAGCCAACAATCTGGCCCCAGCTGGGCTCTTTGCCATACATTTGCATACCGCGCAAAAAAATCCGGCCGGCTACCCGCCGCATCCACCATACGGCCGCCACTAGCAACAGCAGCGATAACGCAGGTTGCCACCAGGGTAAATCAACCATCGCCATTTTTACCGGCATAGCGGCAAAAGAGGTAAGCGGCAGCCAGCTTAATACCGTCATGGCGGTGCCGGTCGGGCTGTCGATAACCAGATAGGTAAACAACATTGGCAGCCAGGTGATCATCATCACTGCCCCTTTGCCACTGGTATTTGGATCATCGATTGAGGCGGCAATAGCGCCCATAAAGCAGGCACTGAGCAATACCCCCAGCAGCGCAAATGGTACCAGCCAGGCCAGTACGCCCCAATTCAACCAGCTGAGGTTAATACCATCGTCTCTTACCACCACACTAACCACTATAAACACCAGCAACATCACCAGAGCAGAGGTAACCATTGCTTTCATCGCACTTAAACTATGCCCCAGCACCTTGCCATCCATCCACTGCTGTGGGGTGACGATGGCATACAGCTGTTCTGTTACCCGCTGTTGTTTTTCGCCGGTAATACTCAAAAGCACCTGACCAAACGCTGTGCTCAGGCCAATAAACAGCAAAATAAGCACACCCAGCGCAATCATTTTCTCAGGGGTGTCTTTGCCTTTAAAGTCTTCATCCAGGTAAACGTATTCAAGCGCCAGTGGTTGTTGCAGCCGGCTCAGCTGGCCGGCTGTTAACTGCAGCTCGGTTGCGTATTGCTGGCGGAAATAGTTATTAAGCTCGGCTTCAAGCTGCTGTTGCCACTTTTTTGCTGCCAAAGTATGCAGTACTACACCAGACTCAGCCTCCTTATCCGGGCTGAGCGTGACCACCCCGTGCCAGCTTTCGCCGTCTTTTAGCTGCGCCAGTTGCTCATCCAGTGCTATGGTCGGCCGTTGAAACTGAAACTGTTCAGTATTGCTGATGGTGAATTCTGCCGGCACGGCTATCCGGTATACCTTGCGGCTTTCATCGGTAAAGTAGCTCCATAACGCAACAGCCGCCATTACTGCCATCATCAGCAGATAGGAAATAAGCTGCTGCTTCCATTTAAAAAATCGCAGAAACTCCCACTTCGCCACAGTCACACTTTGTCTTGAAATCATGCCGGTTCCCTCTGCTGATGCCGGGCCATTGCCATTAAATATAATTGATGCAAATCTGCCGTCTGCATTTCCACCTGGGTAAGCTCTAACTCGTTGACCAGCAGTTTTAAGGTGGCTGAAACACTCTGCTCAGCGGTCAGCTTCAGTATAAACCTGTTGGCACTGATCACTTCTATTGCCAGATCTGGCAACCACTGCTGTAACTGTTCAACGTTAACAGGCCCGGCGCAGCTTATAGCCATCTGGCGTTGCGGCCCCGCCTGTTGCTGAATATCAGCCAGCGTGCCTGTCAGAATTGCCGAGCCTTTGGCCATCAGCAACATGTGATCAGCCAGCTTCTCTACCATCGCCATCTGATGAGCACTTAAAATCACAGTCATGCCACGGGCTTTTAACGCTTTAAGAAAGCCCACTACTTTTTCCTGATTAATCGGATCAAGCCCGGAGAACGGCTCATCCAGAATAACCAATGCTGGCTGGTGCAACACCGCAGCAATCAGCTGCACTTTTTGCTGATTACCTTTGGACAACTGCTTTAAATCTTCATCACGACGATCTGTCAGGTCAAACACCTCCAGCCAGTGCGCCATTTCTTTTAGCGCCTTTTGTTTACTGAGGCCGTGTAATTGCGCCAGATACAACAGGTTTTTTTCAATACTTTTGTCAGGGTATAAACCCCGATCTTCGGGTAAATAGCCCAGTAACCGGCGCGGTACATGATCGTAGTGCTCATCCTGATGGCTAACCAGAATACTGCCCTGATCGGGTTTGGTCATACCAACCAGCATCCGGATGATGGAAGACTTGCCGGCGCCATTTGGCCCCAGCAAGGCAAATATTTCGCCTGAATTTATCTGAAAACTTACCTGCCGCACTGCCGGAATGCTGCCGTAGTCTTTACTGATAGCGGTAACAATAAGTTGCATGTTGTGCTCAATTGTTTAAATGTCTGACGCTAAATTAACACTGTTGCAGGTGCCGGGCTAACATCAAATTGTTAGTAAATATGTAAGAGGTTGTTGACGTTATATCTCCGGCTAAACTATATCAGCTGCTAATACAGATTCTGTTTGTCGCTAAGCCAAGACCTTGCTATGGTTATTTACATTACCCAAAAAGCTGGCAGGTATTATGAAGTTAAAAGTAAGCGTCAGTGGACTTTTCATCGCTTTGGCTTTGCAGTCCAGCGCGCTATTCGCTGCCAGTTTAACGATCAATATTAGCAATCAGCAGCAACAACCGCTGGCCGATGCGGTAGTGGAATTGCGTTCTCTTACCAACCCCGAGCTTAAGCCTCAGCGTATTCAGGTGGCCCAGCAACAATTAACCTTTGTTCCTTTTGTCAGTGCAATACCGGCTGGCAGCGAGGTAGAATTCCCTAACCTCGACAAAACCCGGCATCATGTTTACTCATTTTCGCCAGCCAAACAGTTTGAAATAAAGCTCTATGCCGACAAACCTGAAGCACCGATAATTTTTGATACGCCAGGCATTATTGCTCTTGGCTGCAACATTCATGATTATATGCAGGCCTATATTTACGTGAGTGAAAGCAATCTGGTCGCGGTAAGCGACGGGTCCGGTAAACTGACATGGCCTGATATTGCCCCCGGCAGCTATCAGCTTTATTTGTGGCATCCCTGGCAACTGGAACCCCGGCAACCCGCCGTTTTAGATGTTGTCATGCCCGTGCAAAGCGCCGCCTATCAGCTTGACATTGATTTATCACAGCAAAAGCCGCAGCCACCACAACGTGGTTTTGGTAGCAGGTAGCCACTGAATGTTTAATTCGTTGCGCAGTAAATGGATAAGCTTGTTGGTTGTGTTACTTAGCCTTCTGATGTTACTGACCGGCTACGCCACCTTAAAATCAATGCGTGCCAATTCGCTGCAGCAAGCAGAGCAATCACTGAATGTTGCCAGCAAGGTTTTCCAGCAGGCGTTGGACACCCGGGCTGCCCAGCTAACCAACAGTGTCAGCCTGCTGGCTGCTGACTTTGGTTTTCGTCAGGCCATTGCTACCGCTGAGCAAGCCACTGTTGAATCTGTGTTACAAAACCATGGTAGCCGGATTAATGCCCAGCTGGCGTTATTATTTACCCCCAAAGGCGAACTTCTGGCCAGCAACGCCCCAATGGATGCGGTTGACCTTGGCCGGCTAATGTCAGCAACCGGCAGCAACAGCGCCGTTACAGATACTTTACTGATTGATGGCCAGGCTTATCAATTAGTAGTGGTGCCGGTAAGAGCACCCGCACTAATTGCCTGGGTAGGAATGGGGTTCTTAGTCGATGTCCCGCTGGCAGAGCAGATAAAAGGTATTACCGGCTTAGATATCAGCTTTATTCAACTGAACAGCCAGTCCGGCAACCAACTTACCAGTACCCTGCCAGCCCAGACGCAACAGTTGCTGCTACCGCAACTTAATAATGTAACGTCCTTAGCGGGCACAACTCACTTTGCGAGCGATTTCAGCTTTATTACCCGCAGTAAGCCACTTGATAATGAGCAACAGCTATGGGCTTTACTGCATTTACCCGATGACCGCTGGCTGGCCAGCTACCAGCAATTACGCCGCCAGTTGGTTGAAATTTTTGCATTCGGTCTGTTACTGGCACTGGTTGCCGCCTTTATGTTTGCCCGCAGTATCAGTAAACCGTTAAGTCAGCTGAGTAAATTTGCTACTGATATTGGCCAGGGTAACGCCGCCGTGCCACCCGCTATCAGTCAGGATGAAATAGGGGTACTGACCAGCACTTTGGTTAACATGCAGCACAGTATTGCGGCACGCGAGCAGCAACTGCGCCAGCAAGCTGAGCATGATGCCCTGACAGGCCTGCTAAATCGTCATGCGGTAGAGCAACGGCTGCCGGGAATTTTAGAAACACAGCACGGCACCCTGCTGCAGCTTAATATTATTCAGTTTAAGCATATTAACGATACGCTGGGCCTGACCAACGGCGATACTCTGCTGCAGCTGTTAGCACAAAGGTTAGGGCATCACCAGCCAGCCGCGGTATTTTGCGCCCGCTTAAATGGTGATGAATTTTTGATGCTGTTTAACGAAACGCTGACCGAGCAACAGCTGGTGGACTTATACCGCAGCCTGCAACCGGCTTATAACATTCAGAACTCACTGATAAATTTGAAAATTGCTATTGGTATTTATCCGTTTGAGCCGGGACAGGGTTCAGCTAGTGCTGCACTGCGCCGGGTAGACCTGGCTCAGGAGAATGCCAGTCAGGCTGGTGGTGGTATTGCGTTTTATCAGCACGGTCAGGACGAAACCCATCAACGTGAACTGACGATGATCCGCGACTTACCCGGCGCGCTGAACAGCGGTCAGTTATATGTGGTGTATCAACCCAAAGTTGAATTGGCTACAGAGCAATGCCATAGCGCCGAAGCGCTTATTCGCTGGCAGCACCCGCAACTGGGTTTTATCTCACCGGTGGAGTTTATTGCGACCGCTGAGCATTCGGGCAATATCAGTCTCATTACCCAATGGATGCTGAAAACGGTTATTAAACAACTTGCAGCCTGGCAAAAGGACTACCCGACATTGCGGGTAGCCGTTAATCTGTCAGCGGCCGATTTGCTGGATCAGAGCCTGCCCGAACAGATTGGCAGTTTACTGCAGCAATATCAGGTTCCGGCCAGCGCCCTGGCACTGGAAGTGACTGAAAGCGCGGTAATGCAGGATACTAATAAAGTTATTGCCAATTTAAACACCCTGAAAGCCATGGCAATTAATCTGGCAATTGATGATTTTGGTACCGGTCAGTCTTCTCTGGCGTATTTGAAACAGTTGCCTGTAAATGAGATAAAAATTGACCGGGCATTCGTTAAAGATATAGAAACAAACAATAACGACGCCCTTATTGTAGGGGCAACCGTTAAACTGGCCCATGGTCTGGGCTTTAAGGTTACGGCTGAAGGTTTGGAAAATCTGGCGGGGTTAAGTTATTTGAAAGAATCAGGTTGTGACACGGTGCAGGGCTATTTTTTCAGTAAACCATTGGCTACCGCTGATTTCAGCCTGTGGCTAACCAACTTTGCCGCCCGGGAAAAACCGACAATGGAGGTTTCTGAATGATAACGCGAATAGTAGTGTTTTTATTGGCGTGGTTACCGGCGATGGCAACCGCCGGCAGCAAAATTATTGCAACCGGCGGCGTCACGAACATTGAAGGCAACGCCGGTGGCGGTATTGTGCCCTGGGCGGTAATTAACGGTTATGCCAGCAGTGATGAATGGTCGGCAACCGCCTTTGCCAGCAGAGTTAACGTGGATGATTTCAGCCTGAACAGCGGCGGAGTTGCCTTCAGTTTTGATAATCGCTGGGAGTTTTCCTATGCCCGCCAGCGATTTGCACTGGAATCAATTGGTGGCAGTTTATCGCAGGATATTTTCTCGGTGAAATACCATCTTGCCGGGGAGTTGCTGTATACCGCTATGCCACAAATCAGCATTGGTGTGCAGCATAAACGCAATCTCGATTTCGGCCTGCCTGAAGCTGTCGGCGCCGCCAGCGATAAGGGTACTGATGTTTACCTGGCTGCCAGTAAAGTGCTGTTCAATCAGGTAGCCGGTCGTAACCTGCTGCTAAATGGTACGCTGCGTGCCAGCAAAGCAAACCAGACCGGCTTACTGGGTTTTGGTAGTGCTGACAATAACAACTATCAACTGTTGTTTGAGGGCTCTGCTGCCGTACTTTTAAACTACAATCTGGCAATTGGTATAGAGTACAAACAAAAACCGGATAAGCTGGCTTTTGCTGCTGAACAGCACTGGCGCGATATCTTTATTGCCTGGTTTATTAATAAAAACGTCAGCCTGACTGGCGCCTACGTTGATTTGGGCGACATTGCCGGTCAGGGTTCGCAAACCGGTTATTATCTGGCACTGGAGGCGACATGGTAATACGCGGCGGATTAATTGCTGCCTGTCTGCTGATTCTACTGGGTTGCAGCAGTGCAACTCAAACGACGTTGTACCAGCGATTAGGTGCTGAGCAGGGCATTGCGGCCATTGTCGATGGCTTACTTTACGAAATTGAACATGACGAACGGATAGTCCACCATTTTGCTGACAGTGACATTGGCCGGTTCCGGGCCATGCTCTCTGAGCAATTGTGTGACTTAACGGGCGGCCCCTGCCAGTACAGTGGCAGCAGCATGCAGGAAAGCCACACCGGCTTTAATATCACGCTGGCCGATTATGACGCGCTGGTTGAAGGGTTAATTAAGGTTATGCAACGCCAGCAAATCAGTATTGCCGATCAGAATGCGCTACTGGCATTACTGGCGCCAATGTACAAAGATATCAGTTACCGCTAAGTTCAGGCGTTTTAATCAGCATTGCGGTAAGGCGTCTGCTTAACGGCGCGAATATAAATACCAGAGGAAAAGCGCAGGCATGGGCATACAGAAACGCCTTTAACCAGGCAGCAGCGAAACCGCTGAACCAGCCAAGGTTAATAAACGTCAGAATGCCCGACATCAAAAATGCCATAAAGCCGGACATGATAAAAGCAAAAATAACCGCCTGAAATTTTGCAGGAAACATAACACCTCCGCCATTGAAGGGGTGCATCATAACCAAATCACTTGAGAATTGCATGACCCGAATTGTTTTTCTGGATGCCGGCTCGATGGGCGATACCGATTTAGCAGCGCTACGGTTACCGGGCTGCCATTTTACAGGCTTTGCCAGCACCACCCCAGCGCAGGTTGCTTCGCGGCTGCTAGCGGCAGATATTGCAATCGTCAATAAAGTAGCGCTTAGCGGCGAAACCCTTAAGGTCCTGCCCCAGCTTAAACTGATTTGTGTAGCAGCGACCGGTGTCAACAATATTGACCTGGCGGCAGCAGCGGCCAGAGGTATTACCGTATGCAATGTCAGAGGCTACGCCGACACGGCAGTGCCACAACATGCGATGGCGCTGTTACTGGGCTTAACCAATCAAATCAGTAATTACCAGCACACGCTTGCCAGTGGTGAGTGGAGCCAGAGCCCGCATTTTTGTTTGCATAACCACCGTTTAACTGAATTGGCCGGCCGCACCTTTGTTGTGCTTGGGTATGGTGCGCTGGGCCAGGCTACCGGCCGATTAGCCGCAGCGTTTGGCATGCAGGTGGTGGTAAGTGAGCGTCCGGGTATACAACAGTGCCGGCAGGGCAGAGTTCAGTTTGAACAGGCGTTGCGCCAGGCTGAAATCCTGTCGCTGCATTGTCCGCTGACCACAGACACTTACCGCTTACTTAACCCTGAGCGGCTGGCATTGCTGCCCGACAACGCCATTATTATCAACACCGCACGCGGCGACCTGATCGATGAAACGGCTCTGTACAATGAACTTAAAGCAGGCCGGCTGGCAGCAGGGCTGGACGTACTGAGCGCTGAACCGCCCGCCCCAGACCATATTCTGTTACAGCAACGTCTGCCCAACCTGCTTGTTACACCACATATTGGCTGGGCCAGCCCGGCAGCCAGATCCAGATTACTGATGCAACTGTGTGACAATATAAGCGCTTTTTTAGCCGGCAAACCGTTGCGCAAGCTGTAGCGTGCCCCGGGCTTTCAGGCTACACTGGCGAAAAAAATGAGTTATTACTAAATTATGCGAATGCCCCGCACCATATTGCTCTGTGGCCTGGTTTGCTACAGCTTATTATGTAGTCAGAATGCACTGGCAACCGGGCTGGTTGAACGCTTAAAAAGTGCTTCAGAAGATCACGAACTTGTTATTACCACCCTGCTTGCCAGCGAAGCGCCACGACATTACTCAGACTGGCTGGTATTGGCCCAGGCGTATCTTAGCGCCGACAATAAAGATGCAGCACTGCAGGCACTACAACAGGCCAGCGAGCTGGCGGTAAATAATCATCAGCACGCCCACGTTGCACTGCTACGCGCAAAAGTATATGGCATTTTGTTCCGGGATACCCGCCATGCCATCAGTTATCTGCAACAGGCCGAAACGCTGTTACATGACAGTGAAGGTGCAGAGCAACAACAATTATACAGTGATGTACTGACCAACTTCGCTCAGGCATATAACCAGCTTGGCGATTTAGCCAGGGCCGAACATTTTGCCAGTCAGAGCCTGCAATTAGCGCTAAAACTTACTGACCCGACCAAAGAACTGGCCGCGCGGATTATGCTAGGCCGGTTGGCACTGCAGAATAACCGTTTCAGTCAGGCCCATCAGCATCTGCGACAGGCCATGCTACTGGCGGACCAACTCAACGATACTGATGCTCTGGCGTCTGTTCATTTCCGGCTCGGCATGGCCTACCGGAAAATTGCTGAGCATGATCTGGCGCTGGACCATATGCAGCAGGCTGCAACGCTCTATCAGCGACTGAACAACCTTTCCAGCTACAGTTATGCTCTGGTGTATATTGCAGAAAGTTATTTAGAAAAGCCTGAGGGTATCGCCCAGGCTGAGCAATATTTGCTGGACGCATTGGCTATCAGCACCCAGATAAATAACGTAATGCGTACCGCTATCGTTAAACAAAGCCTTGGCAGGGCCAGCATGTTAAAGGGAGATAATCAGCAGGCCGCACAATACTACAATGCGGCCTTGCAGCAGTTCCGCCAGATTGGCGCACAAACCTATGTTCAGGAAAGCGCATTAGCTTTTGCAGAATTATTATTTTTACAACAACAATATAACGAGACGCAGCAAATCCTTGCAGAACTGAATCCGACAATCGATAACGCAGCAAACTACCTGCAAGCCCGCTATTACGATCTCCGGGCCAGATTGGCCGAACAGCACCAGGACTGGCAAGCTGCCTATTTGTTGCAGCAACAGGCGAGTCAGCTGCAATTTACTGAGTTAACCGCAACAACAACAGAAAAGCTGAACGAGTTAAAACATCATTTAAGCCAGAGCAACGCCAGACATGACAATGAAGCTCAATGGCTATCGCAGCAACGCGCTATTCAGATAACCCTGCGCTACTGGCAACTTAGCGCTGCGATCCTGGCGCTGCTGTTAACCCTCAGTATTTTTCTGTATTTCAGACAACGCAGACATTCGCCAGATAAACTACCAGTACAAATGCCAGTGTTGCTTTCACATAGCTGGAATCGTTTTTGTGAAAGGTTGCAACAGGATGGTAAAAACAAACAGCCACTGCATTTTTTAGCCTTTGCAATTGACAACAACCAGCAACTTAAATTGGACAAGGGTGAGGAAACGTTACGCCAGCCTTTGCAAATTGCATTAAATAAATTGTCTGACCCACAGATAAGTGGTTATTGCATTGACAACGACGTACTGTGGTTGGGCTACCGGGCCGGTGCCGATGAGACCGCCCGCTTTGCCCGGCAACTTGAATATGGGATCCAGCAGGCAATGGCACCGTTGCTTGGTGACAGCAGGCTGATTAGTCTGCAGCTGGATATCACGCAGTTGCTTGGTGCCCAATGGCAAACACAAGATCTGACAGCGCTGCGCGAAGCACTCTGGCTTAGCTGGAAGCTTGCCAGTTTAGCCGACGATCACTCACGCTGCTGGCAATTACAACTAAAAGCCGAACAATCACGCCCCTGTGAATGGCGTAGCAGTAATATCCGGCATGATATGATTAGCGCACTGCAGCTGGGCACACTGATCCTCAGCCTGAATCAGGAAGCACTGCCAGCAACCTTAAGCGCGTTGCTGGTGGCTGGCGCTGCTGATATTAGTGAGTCGTAAATTATCAGGCAAAGCAATTAATCGCTGATGCTGCTGCATCGGACATACGAACGCGACTGCACAGGCCTGTAACGCCAGGCCGCTTTCGTTTTTGTTGTTTTCGCCATACCGCGGATCGCCCATCACCGGATGACCTGCAGCGGCAAAATGGCGGCGGATTTGATGCTTGCGACCACTGATTAAATCAACTTCCAGCCAGCTGGTATCGGTTTCACTTTGATATGTCAGCTGTTTAAACCGGGTTAAACAGGCTTTGCCATCCAGTGCCAGGCTGATCTCACCTGCCGCAAGTAAATCCGCCGCCAATGCTCCCTTAACCTGCACCAGATACGTTTTGCTGAGTTGCCGGGCAGCGATAAGCTTGCTAAAAGCAGCTGCAGCTGCTTTGGTATGAGCAATCAGTACCAGGCCACTGGCCTCCCGGTCCAACCGGTGCAGCAGAAAAACCGGCCTGCTGCCAAAATGTTGCTCAGCAAAACGCAGAATACTCAGATGGTCTCCCCATTCATTACCCTGCGACAACATGCCTGCCGGTTTAAACCAGACACTGTAAGAGCGAAAGTCGGCAATCAAAGCGGCTGAGGGGCAGCTGCGGCTCAAAATATCCGGATCGTAGTGAAGTTGCAGTACCTGGCCCACCTGCAGTGCATACTGGGCCCGGCGTAGCCTTTTTACCGGCCGGGCCAGTAATTGCACCGCACCTTTATTCATTGCATCTTTCAGCCGGCCTTTGGTCAGCTCCGGCACTGCCGCGGCTAAAATGGCAATGGCCTGCCCCGCAGTATGTACCTCAATCCGCCGTGACAACTTCATACCTTTACCATTCCTTTACTGACGAGTTCAGCTGAAATTCAGCGCTTTGGCCTGTAATAGTAACAAACATCAAGGAGATCTGCTTATGAAAACCCTTCTTAAAACCACGGCTGGTTTACTGTTATTGTTGCCGTTATTCAGCACAGCCGACAATATTAGCAGCGACAGTATCAGCACCGAAGTGCATGGCCAGCAGCAAAACCGGATGCAAACAATTAAAGTGCAAAATTCCGCAGTCAACCAGAGTTATCAGTCTGCAACCTGGTTCCACAGTATTGATATCAGCCTGGCGCGGGATGATAACTATAATGGCTACTTTCACCAGTTATATGTTGAATTTGATGCCGATACTGACTATTCGTACCAACAGATTTTTGCAGAACTTAGCCTGACACCAGATTATGGTTATGAACGGGTGTATTACACCAGCTCGGTGTTTGAACTGTTCGGTGACAACAGCAATGACTGGCTGGGTATTGAAACTGACTTACAGCACCAGTATCCGACCAACTTTTACCTGCTTACCATTCGACTATACGATGCCAGCACCGGTTACTTGCTAGCCGAAGCATCAGGTTATGATTTAAGCGCGCTGGATGCTTTAACCCTGGAGGATTTTCAACGTGACCAAATCCAGACCAGCAGCAGTGTCGAAGTGTCTGCCGGCAGTATTGGCATGCTGGCGCTGATGGCGTTATGCTTATTGTTTCTGCGACGCCAGGAGCAGCATTGATTGAAAGCGTTTTTATTACTGATGTTAGTGTTGCCACCGTTACTGCATGCAAGCCCACTTGCTATGCAGCAACAAACCGATAATGCGCAGCGCCTGTTCAGCTATCAGTTCCGGGCAGCTGAGCAGGATATTCGTTTTCAGTTTTCGTTGCCGGTAGCCAGCATTGTTCGCAACAGCAACCTGATAAAGCCTTATGTACCAGAGGTTATGCAACAGCAACTGTGGCGGGAGTTACAGCAGCAGGCGCAGCAAGCCGGCCCCTACCGGATTGCCCCCGGCCCCGGCCGGGACTGGCAAAATTTTCAGTTACTGCATGCTTTCCCTGCGACATCAGCACAGGCAGAGCAAGCCAACACTCAACGCTTGCAATTGTTGCAACAACTGCAGCAATTCAGCCGACAATTTCAACAGCAGTACCTAAGCAATAACGGTTATCAGCTGCAATATCTGCCAGATAACCGGCAACAGATTATCGTCGATCACCTGCATATTATTGAGCAGAGTCTGCCAGATGTAACACCGTTAGCCCAGTCGCTGGTAAGTCAGCTGAATATCCAAAGTCAACGGCAGTTGCTAAGTGTTTTACTAAGCTGGGTGCAGTTAATACCTTTGCAGCCGGCTGAGCAGGCAGACTATGGCCAAAGCTTCTCGCCGCCCCTGCAACTGCTGCGCCAGCATCATGGTGACAGCGCCAGTAAAACGGTGTTACTTGCTACCCTCGTCCGCAGCCTTTTACCTGATGTAAAGCAAGCGTTGCTATATTTACCACAACGCACCGTACTGGCACTGGCAATACCGGCTGAAACAGACGATAGAACAGTATCTCTGCAAGGCACAGATTATCTGGTGGCAGACCCTTCCGGGCCTGAATTGATGCCTGCTGGTACAGTAGCAATGTCACAGCAGGCATTTATTGTCAGTCAGTTTTTTGCTTATCGGTTGTTTTAAGCTCGCTAATCTTTTCAAACAGGTCTTGCCAACCGTCAGGGATCCGTCGTACTCCTGCCTGCTCATTGGCTAATCTGTCTATATGAATAGACAGTCGCTGCAACGGGCCCATAATTTTCCGTTTATAGCGCCGGGCCAGCAGCCAGGCCAGCAACATTAGCACCGCTGCATAGCTGAACCAATGCAAGATAAAACTGGCCAGGCCGCTGCCAAGTGCAGAGCCCCGTTTGTCAATCAGTGCCAGTGACCATGGCAAATCGGCAAGTCTTTGTATCTGTAACTGATATTGTTCAAGATTATCGCCATTAATGAATTTAGAGCTGGCCACCACATTACCAGCCTGATCCAGCAGCAAAAAATAACGGTCAGGATTATTTCTTTCCAGATTTGCCAGCAAAGGCGCCAGTTCAAGCGCCAGCACAAATCTGCCAATTTTACGTTCATTGACGTAGAAAGGTACACTCATTGCTGCCTGTTCCAGGATAAAATCCTTATAAAAAACCGGATTACGATCATAGCCGTTCTCTGAACGTTGATAGCGCTGCAGCCAGTCTGTAAGCTGTTCAATGACATAATCTGACCATTTATGCTGACCGTTATAGGCATAACCTTGCTCAGACACATAATACAAATCTTTAAGTGGCGATATGCTGGCTGGCGCTATATCAAAATAGGGTTGCAACTGCAGCAACATCTGCAATTCCTGATTAAGCGGCGCACTGTCAGCGTTCAGTTTTTGCTGCACCAGGTCGCCGGTTGTCAGTGATAAAACCGGGATCTGACTTTCATCAGATACAGCACGCTGAATGCCAAGCTGAGCGCGGTTGGTGACCGCCTGCGCAAATTGTATTACCGGACTTATCTGGGCATCCATTTGCTGTGAGAACATTTCAAGTTGCAACTGGCTGTTTTTAAAGTTGCTATTAAACTGCAGCAAAAACTGAATAAAAGCTGCAGCGAAGCTGAGCATCAGGATGATCAGGATGGAAAACCTGACAGTTCTGGTATATACAACAAAAGCGGGACTGGACATGCAACTCCTTTGCAATGTACTGATTTTTTAGTTTCGCAAATCCTAGACCATTTCTGCTGATATGCAAACAGGGGCGGGGGCTTTTTTCGCCCCCGTCCGCTAAAACTATAAATTAGCCTCAGCAAAAGAAGCCAGCCGACTGCGCACTACGCCATTCAGGTTAATGGTAGTACTACCTTCAAAGTTTTTAAAACGCTCAACAATATAAGTTAAGCCAGACGTAACGGCCGTCAGGTAGTTACTGTCAATTTGCGACAAGTTGCCGGAACAAATCAGTTTAGTGCCTTCGCCACAACGGGTAATAATGGTTTTTAACTGGGCCGCACTCAGGTTCTGACACTCATCCAGGATTACAATAGCGTTCTGAATACTGCGGCCCCGCATAAAATTAACCGACTTAAACTGAATATTGGCTTTTTCCATAATGTAGTTAACACTGGCGTGAGGGTGTTCGTCTGTTTTATGCAATACCTCTAACGAGTCTGTGATTGCGGCCAGCCAGGGTGCCATTTTTTCTTCTTCTGTTCCGGGCAAAAAGCCTATCGACTCGGCAATTTCCGGCGTATTACGGGTAACAATCACTTTATCGTACTGGCCTTTTTCGATAACCAGCTCCAGAGCGGCAGCCAGTGCTATCAATGTCTTACCGCAGCCGGCAGGGCCGGTTAAGATAACCAGATCCATTTGTGGATCAAGCAGCGCCTGCATTGCCATCGCCTGATAAATATTTTTCGGATGAATACCCCAGGCGTGCCGGTGCATCAGCCTTTCATAGCCAAAATCAAGAATTTTAATTTCCTGTTCGGTGATGGCCAGCACCCGGCCGGCAAAGGTTTCTGCTTCATCTATCAGGTACTCGTTCACATAAGCATTAGGTAATATTTTGCGGCTGACGTAATGCACGGTGTCCCGGCCTTCGTTTTCACTGCGACACTCACCTACCTGGCTCCAGAATTCACCACTGAATTTAAAATATCCTTTATACAAAAAACGTACATCGTCAATCAGCTGGTCAGTACGGTAGTCTTCAACCTGCTTTAGCCCGGCGCCTTTCGCCTTCAGACGCATGTTGATGTCTTTGGTAACCAGGATAACTTTTACCGGACCTTTCTCTCGCTGCAGATAGAGTGCAGTATTAATAATTAAATGGTCATTTTCGCCACCGGGCAGGCCCGGAATTTCGTCTTTAATATGATGATCGTTAATAATGAATAAATGCCCACCGCCAAGGTTTTCATGCTGCCGTGGTAAGGCTACCCCTTGCAGCATCTGCTCAGGTGTGGCGTCTCTTAACACATCTTCCAATGCCCTAATCGCCACCCTGGCATCACGGCTTACATCTTTATTACGGTCTTTTATGTGATCCAGCTCTTCCAGCACCGTCATCGGGATGACAACGTCGTGTTCTTCAAAATTCAGAAAGGCGAAGGGTTCATGCAGCAGAATATTGGTGTCTAACACATAGATTTTCTTTTCTTTGCTTTTTTTTCGCGCCATACGCAGCTCCTTCAAACGAGACTATGATTACCTGATATCCGTGTTGTCGTTGTCAGCTCAATGTAGCTTAACTAAGCATAGTGCAACAGCACCGTCTGGCGCTGAATTATTGAATTAAAAATGTAATTAGCTGTTAAACCACTGTGCGACAGTATCGTGACAAGGGCATGACAGAATACAAAAACAAAATAAAGCGCCGCTGGCAGATGCAGTTTTATTAATTTACTAGTACCATGGCGCCCCGATTTTATGATGGTAGTTTTGATATGAATTTTGCTTTGGGACAACGCTGGATCAGCGATACAGAATCTGATTTGGGTTTAGGTACCCTGGTAGGTATCGATGGTCGTATGTTGACAGTTTTGTTCCCAGCCACCGGTGAAACCCGGCAGTATGCGCAGGCAGAAGCGCCTCTTACCCGGGTGTCATTTAATGTCGGTGATGAAATAAAAAGTGCTGACGGATTCAGCCTGGTTGTCACCGAACTGAAATCGTCGCACAACACATTGATTTACATTGGTACCCGCACCGACAATGGCGAACCCGTTGAACTGAAAGAGACGTTTCTCGACCACTTCATCAGCTTTAGTAAGCCGCAAGACCGCTTATTTGCCGGCCAGATCGATCGTTTCGATAATTTCACCCTGCGTTATCTGGCCTGGCAACAGCAAAACCGGCAGCAACAAAGCCCATTGCGGGGCTTGCAAGGAGGACGGATGAGCCTGATCCCTCACCAGCTGCATATTGCAGCAGATGTTGCCAGCCGGCATGCACCTCGCGTGTTACTGGCCGATGAAGTAGGACTGGGCAAAACCATTGAAGCAGGTTTAATCATTCATCAGCAACTACTATCCGGGCTGGCCAGCCGGGTGCTGATCGTTGTACCCGAATCTTTGCAGCATCAGTGGCTGGTAGAGATGCTACGCCGCTTTAACCTGCACTTTTCAATTTTCGATGAAGAGCGTTGCCAGCAATCGCAGCTGGATGTCAGCAACCCGTTTGATACCGCACAACTGGTACTATGCAGCCTTGAATTTATCAGCAACAACAGTAAATGGCTGGATCAGGCGCAAAGCAGTGACTGGGATTTACTGGTCGTTGATGAAGCACACCACTTAGCCTGGTCGGCCGAACATGTCAGTAAAGAATACCGCTGTATCGAAAGCCTGGCGCAAGACACGGCTGGTGTCATACTACTTACCGCCACGCCGGATCAGCTGGGTCAGCAAAGCCATTTTGCCAGGCTGCGCCTGCTCGATCCTGACCGTTTTTTCGATTATCAGGCCTTTGTTGATGAACAACAGCAATTCCAGCACATTGCGGCTACCGCTGCCCGCTTACTTGATAATACGCCGCTGAATGACGAATTATCAGAGACGTTGCAGCAGCATATCAGTGAACAGGATATCAGCACGCAGCTGGCACTGTTGTGCCAGAGCGAACAAACTCCCGCTGCGTTGCAGGCTCGCGAACATCTCTTGTCCGAGTTGCTTGACCGTCATGGCACCGGCAGGATCCTTTTCCGTAACAG
Source organism: Arsukibacterium indicum (assembly GCF_019100565.1). Taxonomy (GTDB): domain Bacteria; phylum Pseudomonadota; class Gammaproteobacteria; order Enterobacterales; family Alteromonadaceae; genus Alishewanella; species Alishewanella indicum. The sequence goes on from NZ_JAHRID010000003.1 coordinate 179,548, forward strand.
CCGCGCCAGTATTAAAGGTTTTCCAAAGCGCCAGGCGCTACCCGTTGCTCTGGAACTACCAGAGCAGTATAGAAATGCCCTAAAGGTGTATCACAGCCTGAACAGCAACCGTCAGTTAGAAGAACTGGCGCAGGCCAATTTATTTCCGGAACAGGTTTTTCAGGCTTTCGAAGGCACGAATAGTCAATGGTGGCAATTTGACCCGAGAATTGACTATCTGATCACGTTACTCAAACAACACAAACCTGCTAAGTTCCTGGTTATCTGTGCTGCGGCAGCAACCGCAGTGGCATTAGAAGAAGCTCTGCGGCAAAAAGAAGGTGTCCGGGCAGCCGTGTTCCACGAAGGCATGTCAATTGTCGAACGTGATAAGGCCGCGGCTTATTTTGCACAGGAAGACTACAGTGCACAGCTGCTGATTTGCTCGGAAATTGGCAGTGAGGGCCGTAACTTCCAGTTTGCCCATCATCTGGTATTGTTTGACTTGCCGCTTAATCCTGATTTGCTAGAGCAACGGATTGGCAGGCTGGACCGGATAGGTCAGCAACATGATATTCAATTGCATATCCCCTATTTCAACAACAGTGCGCAGCAAGTATTGTTTGACTGGTATCAGCATGGGCTGAATGCCTTTGCTAAAACCTGCCAGACGGGCCGGACAATATATGACCAGCAAAGTCATACTCTGCTCAGCTTACTGGCGTCAGTGCAGCCTGACACCACAAAAGTGGCGCAACTGGTAGCACAAAGTCAGCAGCAGCATCAGCAGCTTTTACAACAGCTGGAACAGGGACGGGATAAGTTACTGGAGTTAAACTCAGCCGGTGGCGAAAAAGCCCGCCAGTTGGCCAGCGATATTGCCAAAGCAGATGCGGACGTTCAGCTACCGATGCTGATGTTTCAGGCCTGGGACCTGCTGGGGGTGAATCAGGAAGATCGCTCTGATACCAGTATTGTGCTAACGCCGGCTGAACATTTACGCTGCGCCTATCCCGGGCTTGAAGATGATGGTGTTACCGTTACCTTTGACCGTGCTACTGCCCTGGCTCAGGAAGACGTTCAGTTTTTAAGCTGGGATCATCCCATGGTTAACGGCACGCTGGATTTACTGCTGAATGACAATATTGGTAACACCGCAGTAGCTTTGCTGCCAAACAAAGCGCTGCCTGTTGGCAGCTATTTTGTTGAGCTTATCTATATTATCGAAGCCAGCGCTCCGGCTAAATTGCAACTGAGCCGCTATTTGCCGGCAACACCAATCCGATTGTTGCTGGACAAAACAGGGAAAGATTTAGCAGCGAAAGTACCATTTGAAAATTTCAACCGGCAATTGAAACCGGTTGGCCGGCAAACTGCCAGTAAGCTGGTCAATGCTTTACAAAGCCTGATCCACCCGATGCTGGGCAGCAGTGAATCGACGGCAATCGACCAACTCACTACTCTACGTCAAAGTGCACTGGCAAAAATGCAACAGGCATTGCAGACTGAACAGCAACGCTTGATCGCTTTAAAACAGATTAACCCGCTGATCAGACAGGATGAAATTGATATGCTTGGCGACAGGCAACAGCAACTGACCGATTATATTAATAAAGCACGCCTGAAACTGGATGCGGTCCGGCTTATTGTTGTGAGCCATGATTAATATGCCGCTGTTTCAATACCAGCCGCCACAGACCCCTTATCTGGATATTATCTATCAGGATGACGATATTGTAGTCATTAATAAACCCAGTGGTTTATTGTCAGTGCCAGGCAAAGACATAGCACATCGCGACTGCCTGGAATACCGGGTTAAATTGGTCCTGCCAACAGCGCGAATTGTTCACAGACTTGATATGGCAACCTCTGGTGTAATGGTATTGGCGTTAAATGCAGCAGCCCAGCGAGACTTGAACCGTCAATTTCAGTTACGCCAAACCCATAAGCAATATATTGCCCGGGTAAGGGGGCGGGTGCAGGCTGATCAAGGCACCATATCTTTACCGCTAATTTGTGACTGGCCAAACCGCCCAAAGCAGATGGTGTGTTACCAGAACGGCAAAGAATCGGTTACCCATTATAAAGTGCTGGAACGTTCTGAAACCTCTAGCAGGCTGATGTTAACGCCGGTTACCGGCCGTTCTCATCAGTTACGGGTTCACATGCAAATGATTGGTCATGCGATTCTCGGTGACAAGTTCTATGCTGACCCGGAAACCTACAATGCTGCAAATCGTTTGCAGTTGCACGCCAATACATTATCGTTAATTCATCCTGCTAGCCGGAAAATAAGAATTTTTTCAGTCAATTGTTCTTTTTGACTTCTTTTTACAATTATTAACCCCATATTCAGTTTACTGGCTTATGATACTCAGCATGTTAGGTTGCTAAATAACAAATTACTGTACTATTTTTATTAAACAACGATTAAATAACAAACGGTTTGTAATAAAGATTGCATAACGGTAAGCAGCTTTAGAAAACATTTTGCTACTTTTATGCCGGATAAATCTAAGGAGAAATGGATGAAACTTAAAATAACCACTCTTGCTGTACTGACTGCCCTGCCGTTTATAAGCTCACAAGCTTTTGCACAATCACCTTCCGCTGCTGAACTAGAGCGCAAAGTATTTGGTTCCCTATTCGGTGAGTACTACTGGTCTCATGAGAATAAATCACTATCAGCTGAATGGGACAACGTCGAACATGGCCCTGGTATTGGTGCAGAACTGGGTTACCGGGTAAATGAAACCTGGGGCGTTCGTTTAGAATATGCAAGACAGCGTCTGGATTCTCTGACCGGTGGTAGTGTTGGCAACGACCGTTTTGGTGTTGATGCTATGTATCATCTGACAAACAGCAATTTTTATATTGTTGGTGGTTGGAAGCACTTTGAAGGCAATCTTAGCTCAGATGCATTAAACCTGGGTGTGGGCTACCGTCATTTTGTTCGCAATGACGTGGCTTTATTTGCTGAAGCAAATCGTTACCAGGGTATTAACAATGGCTCATGGTATGATGCCGGCATTAAGTTAGGTGCCAGCTGGATTTTTGGCGCCGAAGCAGCACCTGCACCAACGCCGGCTCCTGCTCCTGCTCCGGCTCCGGCAGCTCCGGTTCAGCCAGCTAAACCTGCAGACAGTGATAATGATGGCGTGATCGATGCTAATGATCGTTGTCCTGACACAGCGGCCAACCATCAGGTTGACCCTCAGGGTTGTACGGTATTTAAAGAAACTATGCAGCGGGTCGGCGATGTTGATATCGAAGTTAAATTCGGTTTTGATTCTGCAACGGTTTCAGCAGACCAACGCTCTGAGATTATCCAGTTAGCTGCATTTATGAAGCGTTTCCCTGAGTCAGAAGTTGTAATAGAGGGTCATGCCTCTATGCCGGGTAACGATGACTACAACATGTTGTTATCGAAACGTCGTGCAAAATCTGTAGCAGATATTCTAACCAGTGAAGGTGTTGAATCGTCACGGATTACTTCAGTTGGTTACGGTGAGACCCGTCTGAGAGTGCAAGGTAGCTCGGCTGAAGCTAACGCTGCCAACCAGCGGATTGAAGCTAAAGTAACGGCGAAAGTAAAAGAACCAGTATTACGTTAATTTTCTTACGCTTAACTAAAACCGCCATTTTTGGCGGTTTTTTTTATTGCTGCCACTGTCAGTTCCTGCTAGGTTTAGTCGGTATACCGCAAGTTAAGGATCTGAATTATGTCTCTGCAAGCTATAAGTCGTTACTGTGTTTTCAGCGCAGTATTAGCATGTACGGCCTTTACGTCATACGCTGAACAACCTGCTACTTTGATTCAGGCAGCTCATGTCTGTACCGATGAGGGCGAAACCCAACGTTTGGCCATTAATGACCAGTTGCGGGATATGGCTAAAGCTCTGGCAGAATTTAAACCAACCACATTCTGTTTTATTATGCAGCCTTCACTTGCCGTGACAGTATTGGAACAGGGTGACACTTACGTCAAATTCAGTCATGACGCTAAAGTGATGTTTACTTTCCCCGAATACATTGAATCTGACGATACAGCTAATGTTTTAACCGGTTTAGCCGATAACAGCCTATAACATTGAGTTGATTTGACGGATGAAAAGTGAACACGATGCAAAATGCTTTGGTAGCCTGGCTGTTGTTCGCTACCCTGCTGCAAACAACTGCTATTGCACAGCAGGCCCATAGCAAGCAGCAGTTATCATCACAGGACTTACAGCAACAGTTGCTTAGTGAGGAAGTTACCGAGCTGACCACCGATAAAGGCAGTTTCTTAACGCTACAACGACAAGCGCTGACCAGCTATACCAAAGGCACGGCAATTCTGGTTCCTGACTGGCATGAACATGCTGCCAGTCCTGACTTTATTAATCCTTTGCGTCAACAAATGAATGAATATGGCTGGCATACACTGGCAGTAATGCCACCGGATATTCTGCTAACCGAACCATCTGCTAATGAAGCAGATTATCAACAGCAGCTGGTCCAACGATTAAACGCTGCGATCCGTCAGGCAGATTCGCAAGCTAATCTGATTGTCATTGCCAAAGGGAGCAGTGCGGCACTACTTAATCAGCTTTTTGCAACAGAGCAACTTCCTGCGCCTGCAGCCTTTGTCATGTTGGGTGCTTATCTGGCTGATGTTAAGCTTAACCGTGAGTTAGCAAACCATATTGCGTCGCAGTCGGTACCGACACTAGATATCAGCCATCAGCGCGATAACCGGTTTGTCAGCGCCAACCTGCAGCTGAGACAGCAACTGGTAAACCGAAACCTGAAAACACAGTACCGGCAACGGCAGCTAACAGGTACCTTTTACGATGCAGATACCCATGCATGGGTGCTAAAAGAAATAACAGGTTGGCTGCATAGTATTGGCTTGTAATTTTGTAGCTTAATGACGATTTTTCAGTAACTCATAAGCCGCCTGAATTTCCTGAGTCTGTTTTTTCGCTACATCAAGCATGGCAGCCGGCACACCTTTTGCCATCAGTTTGTCCGGATGGTGCTGTGCCATTTTTTTACGGTATGCCCGTTTTAATTCTTTATCGCTGCATTGGGCGCTGACACCAAGTACCTTATATGCATCCTGTACAGCATTTGCTGCAGGCTTTTTGCTGTCTCGCTGATTGAAGCGTTGCTGAGCCCGATACGCTGCCAGCAACTGCTCTAATTGCAGATGCGATACTGACAGTTGCATCGCTATCTGCTGCAACAGCCTATATTGATCACTGGTCATGGCGCCGTCGGCATTCGCTATGCCAAGCTGAATTTCAATAAAATATTGAATTACATCTCTTTGCCGGCCATATTGCTGATAAAAAGCTTGTAGTTGGGCGACTAAAGGGAAATTACTGGCTTTACCATCACGAAAAGCAGCCTGTGCTTCTTGTTGCTGTGCATCATTCAAGCCCAGCTGCTGCATAAAATGCCTGGCCTGGCGAATATGGGCAGGTGTAACGACACCAGTGGCTTTAGCAATATGCCCCATAGCGGCAAACGTGGTATACATAAACAGCCCCTGCTGTTCATCCGGCTCCTGAAAAATTCCTTTGAACCGCGCCAGATTTGAGCCCATTTTTATGTCTAGCCAATGACCGAGGATCAGGCCGATAAACAGGCCAGGTAGCCTGAGCAGGGCAAGACCGAACAGCGCTCCAAGTATTTTACCCCACAAAGTATCTACCCCATAAAATGAACCAGGCGGCATCTGTCGCTCTGACATACTGAAACACGCCAGTGACCGTTGTAGAACCGCACTATATCGGATTAGCAGGAAATCTAAAATTGATTTATCATAGCGGGCTAATCTTATCAAAAAACATCATATTGCTGGGGCAGAGAATACCGGATGAAAGTTTGGGTTACTGGAATAATCGTCACAGGCTTGCTGTGTAGTCAGCTGCAAGCCAAGGAACCTGTAATACCGATGTGTTACCAGCCACTTGCCCAGCCTGTTATATTAAGTGATCTGGATCCTGAAGATAATACCGTGCGGATTATTTCTGATAATGCCGATTTGCGTGGTAACCAAACCGCATTATTTAACGGTAATGTTCGAATTACCCATCGTGACACCCTGCTTGCAGCGCCTACTGCCCGCTTCAGCCGAGGTGAGCAGCGAATATTTGCAGACGGCGGCATCGAATATTATGACAGCAGTTTAAAAGTTTCTGCCAGCTCTTTTGTTGCTGATACCAATGACAATAACGCCGCTATTAGTGATGCCCATTATCAGTTTATTGATCAGGCAGGTCGGGGCTATGCTGAACGATTGCAAGCAAGTCCCCAGCAAATAAGGCTGGACCAGGCACTTTTTACTACCTGCCCGACGCACGACGATAGCTGGGCACTGCATGCCAGTGATATCAGAATCAACGAGGGTGAAGGCTGGGGCTCTGCCAGCAATGCGGTTTTCAGAATAAAAGATATTCCGGTATTGTATTTGCCTTACCTGACTTTTCCGGTAAATGAACAGCGTAAGACCGGATTGCTGCTACCAAAAATTGGCAGTTCGCAGTTACTTGGGCTGGATGTTGAGCTTCCTTACTACTTAAACCTGGCTGACAACTATGATATGACTGTGACGCCCCGTTATATGAGCAAAAGGGGCACACAATTGAAATCAGAGTTTCGGTATCTTACTGAGGAACATCAGGGCATTTTGCAACTTGAATACCTCGGTACAGATAAAGATAAACCAGATAACTTTGGTAGCCGATATTTAGGCCATTTAAGCCATCGTTCAGATTTCACGACCAACTGGCGTGGCTATATTGATTTCACCGACGTAAGTGACGATGCCTATCTGACGGAACTGGGTTCAGACTATACCAATCAGAGTGACACCCAGTTATACCGGGAGGCAACCCTGGCTTACTACGGCGATACGATTGACAGTACAATAAGGCTGCAGGGTTTTGAAATTCTTGGTAATTTCTCTGATGCCTATAAAGCCCTGCCCGAAGTACAACTTAGTTCTGCCGAACCACTGCAACTGCTAAGCCCTCTGCAGTTTGTCTGGCAAGCAAGCTACGCCCATTTTAGAAATGATAACGCCCTGATTAGTTCAGCTAACAGGCTGCATCTGGAACCGACTCTTCGTCTACCCTTTGTTACACCTGCGCTGGAGTTTAGCGCAGAAGCCAGTATGCTTTACACTTACTATCAGCAAGACGGTAATCTGGCAGCGGCAGAGGTTGATGAAACAGTAGATCGGACGCTGCCAAAAATCAGGCTGTACAGCAGGTTGAATCTGGAGCGTGAATATGACTGGTTTGGTGAACCAGCACTGCAGACTTTTGAGCCTCAGATCCAGTATTTATACATCCCGTACCGTCAGCAAAATAACATTGGCTTGTACGACACAACCCGCTTGCAGGATGACTATTACGGCTTATTCCGGCAAAACCGTTTTTCTGGCATCGACAGAATCAACGAAGCAAATCAACTCACCGTTGGCTGGACTACCCGTTTTTATGACAATGTCGACAATGAACTGTTTCGTTTTAGTCTGGGCCAAATATTTTTTCTGGAAGACCCGGTAGAGATGGCTGATAACCTGACCGGGAATCAAACTGCAACCGACTCTGTGCTGGCTGCGGAAATGATTTGGCACTGGTATCGGAAATGGGTGTTCAGCGCAGCCGCACAATATGATACTGACGGCCAGCAACTGCTAAAAAGTAATGCAAGTCTGGATTACCGCGGTAGCGAGAATACCCTGCTGCAATTGAACCATCGGTACAGTCGCGCTGTCTCAGGTTTGGAAATTCAGCAACTGGGTGTGCTCGGCACTGTACCGCTGGCAAAAAACTGGCAGCTTGTCGCCAGTTACTATCGTGACGTGACAAATCGTCGTATGATAGATGCCAATTTTGGCGTGCAGTATGAGTCTTGTTGCTGGGCGGTCCGGCTGGTAGCAAGGCGCTATATCATAGCAAATCTGGATACTAACATTGACAACGCTCTGCAATTTGGTGAGCTTGACAGCGGGTTAAGCCTGCAATTTGTGTTAAAAGGTTTCGGCGATAAAGCCGGCTTTGGCGTATCAGACATGTTGTCCAATGGCATTTTTGGCTATCGCCGGCCATATTTACTAACTAATTAGTGTAGGAATTTATGAAGTTACAGCAAGTTATCTGTCTGGCTTTTATTGGCTGTTTAAGTTTTTCAAGTATTGCAGCCGAAAAGGAGATTGATCGGATTGCCGCTATTGTCGACAACAGTGTCGTATTGAAAAGCGATATTGATGATGTGGTTAGCCGGGTTAAACGTAATGCCGAAGCACAGGGGCAAACCTTACCTTCCGATCAGGCACTGCGGACTCAGGCGCTGGAACGGCTAATCTTAACCAGTTTACAACTGCAGTTAGCAGAGCGGATGGGACTGCAAATCAGTGATGCCCAGCTGGACGACACCATTCGTAACATTGCTCAGGGTGAAAACCTCAGCCTGGAAGCGTTCCGGCGTCAGGTCGAAGCCGAGGAGGGTAATTATCAGCGCTTCAGGGAAAAACTCAGGGAAGAAATTATTACTAACGAAGTTGTCCGGGGCAGTGTTCAGCGCCGGATCTACATCAGCCCGCAGGAAGTTGACAGTCTTCTGAAGTTGATGGAAGAACAAGGGGCCGTCAGTGAGGAATACAATCTGGGGCATATCCTGATTGCCATCCCTAGCCAGGCAACACCTGACGATATCAGCGCAGCGAAAGAACGGGCTGATAAAGTAATGGAGTTACTGGAAAACGGTAGTGACTTTAAAAGGATCGCTATCGCATCATCTTCAGGTGGCAAAGCGCTGGAAGGTGGTGAACTTGGCTTTATGAATATCAATGAAATGCCAACCCTGTTTTCAGAAAGCATTCGTGACAAGAAAAAAGGCGATTTAATTGGCCCTATGCGATCTGGTGCCGGCTTTCACATCTTAACTATCTTCGATATCCGCGGTGAAAATGTTGCTGAAATTCAAGAGGTTAAATCTCGCCACATTCTAATTAAGCCGTCAATTATTCTTAGTGAAGAACGTGCCCGCAACACGCTCAAGGACTTTGTAACCAAACTTCGTGCCGGTGAAGCGGACTTTGCTGAATTAGCGAAAGCCCATTCAGAGGACCCAGGGTCCAAGATGAATGGTGGCGAGCTTGGCTGGAGTGAACCCCAGGTTTTTGTACCTGCTTTCCGGGATACTTTATTACGGCTGGATGCCAATGAAATCAGTGAGCCCTTCCGGACAGAGCATGGCTGGCATATCGCTCAGGTACTGGATAAACGGGTTGTCGATGCCACCGCAGACAAGAAACGCGAGCAGGTTTACCGGATGATTTATAACCGTCGTTTTAATGAAGAATCAGCCAACTTCCTGAAAGAAATCCGTGACGAAGCCTTTATCGACGTCTTGCCGGAGAGTTAAATGACCCTGCGCATTGCTATAACTCCCGGTGAGCCAGCCGGCATAGGACCTGATTTAGTCGTGGCACTTGCCCGTCAGGATTGGCCGGTTGAACTGGTGGTGTGTTGCAATGCGACCATACTGGCCGAGCGGGCTGCCATGCTGGGTATCGATTTAACACTGTTACCCTATGATGAAAGCTCCCCCGCCAAAGCACAGCGCGCAGGTACACTGACCATTGCCGATTTTGCCGTTGAAGAGCCTGTGCAGCCAGGTAAGCTTGATGTGGCTAATGGTCAGTATGTGGTTAATACCCTGCAATATGCCGGCGAAAACGCTATTACCGGTAAGTTTGCTGGTATCGTCACCGGCCCGGTACACAAAGGCATTATCAACAAAGCAGGTATTCCGTTCAGTGGCCACACTGAGTTCTTTGCCCATCAGTCTAATACGCCTTATGTGGTTATGATGCTTGCTACAGAGGGGTTGCGTGTTGCTTTAGCAACAACACATATTCCATTGGCTTATGTTGCTAAAGCTATAACCCGCGACCGGCTGCTAAAGGTTATTACCATCCTGCATCATGATTTACATCATAAATTCGCTATCAAAAAGCCTCGCATATATGTATGTGGCCTGAACCCTCATGCAGGAGAGGATGGCCACCTGGGCCGGGAAGAAATAGACATTATCACCCCAACACTTGATGAGCTGCGGACACAGGGTATTGATCTGGTGGGCCCACTGCCAGCCGATACCCTGTTTCAGCCCAAGTATCTGGATGATGCAGACGCAGTACTGGCCATGTATCATGATCAGGGGTTGCCGGTTCTTAAATACAAGGGCTTTGGCCGTTCGGTGAATATCAGTCTGGGCCTGCCGCTTATCCGCACGTCAGTTGATCATGGCACCGCACTGGATCTTGCCGGCACAGGTAAGGCCGACCCCGGTAGTTTATTTCATGCGGTAAATCAGGCCATTACACTGGCCCAACAAGCGAACTAATATATGACAGATAGTGTTCATCAGGGCCATCGCGCCCGCAAAAGATTCGGCCAGAACTTTCTACATGACCCACACGTCATTGGCCGGATCGTAAAAGCCATTGCGCCAAAGTCCACCGACGTACTGGTAGAAATTGGCCCTGGCCTTGGAGCCCTTACTGAACCAGTTGCCGACGCTGCGGGCAAGCTGGTGGTGGTAGAGCTGGACCGTGATCTGGCCGAACGTCTAACCCAGCATCCGACCCTTGCTGATAAACTTACCGTCTACCAGGCCGATGCAATGAAATTTGATTTCGCTGCGCTACTGGCACCAGGACAAAAATTAAAAATCTTCGGCAATCTACCTTACAATATTTCAACTCCGTTGTTATTTCATTTGTTTGAATTTGCAGACCATATCGACAACATGCATTTTATGCTGCAAAAAGAAGTTGTGCAGCGAATGACGGCTAGTCATGGCAGCAAGGCATTTGGCCGCCTTAGCGTAATGACGCAATACTACTGTCAGGCTATACCGGTAGTTGACGTCGGCCCGGGTGCATTTATTCCTGCGCCGAAAGTAGATTCTGCCGTCGTCAGATTGTTGCCCTACCCGGTTGCTGAGCGGGCTAAAGTTGATCCTGCCGTGTTAAACAGGGTATGTTTGGAAGCTTTCAATCAGCGACGTAAAACCTTACGCAACGGTTTTAGCAATTTTGCTACTGCTGAGCAGATAAGCGCACTTGGAATTGACCCTGGCATCAGGCCGGAACAACTGGCTGTAAGTGAGTTTATAAAGGTGGCACAGTGGCTGGCAGAGCAGGAAAATAGCGATGAGTAAGGCATTTGATATTCAGGTTAAGGTAGATAATTTTTATTTGGGAGCACAATCTGATCCCGCCGAGAACCGGTTTGTCTTTGCTTACACTATTACTATTGAAAATCACAGTAACGAACAGGTTAAATTGCTTAAACGCTACTGGTTAATTACCGATGCCAATGGCAAGCAGGCAGAAGTATATGGTGATGGTGTAGTTGGTGAACAACCAGAGCTCGCCCCGGGTTCCAGTTACAGTTATACCAGTGGTGCTGTGCTGGAAACACCAGTCGGGACGATGCAGGGCCATTATGAGATGATCAGCGCTAACGATCAAAGCTTTAATGCCGCTATACCGGTATTCCGGTTGGCCATGCCAAATATTTTAAACTGATGGCCACTTATGTTATTGGCGATGTACAAGGCTGTTATGACGCCCTGCAACGCCTGCTCAAGCATGTTCAATTTAATCCCGACGCTGATCAGCTTTGGTTTTGTGGTGATTTAATTGCGCGCGGTCCTGATTCTCTGGCAACCCTGAATTTTGTCAAGTCACTCGGTGACAGTGCCAGATGCGTTCTGGGCAATCATGATCTGCATTTTCTGGCCAGCCATTTTGGCTTCAGCCGCATAAAAGACAATGACAAGCTGCATCAGTTGCAACAAGCTGCTAATCTGTCCGAGCTGGTGGACTGGCTGTTACAACAACCTCTCATTTATCAGAGCGATGATAAGCAGCTGCTAATGGTCCATGCTGGTTTGTCGCCGGAATGGACGCTGCAGGATGCAGAGGAGGCAACGACAGCCGTCAGCAAACAATTAAAGCGTCAACCGGAACAAATTTTTGCTATTATGTACGGCGATACTCCTGCAAAATGGCATCAGGCTGAAACAGAACAACAACGGTGGCGTTATACCATTAATGCCTGCACCCGAATGCGTTTTTGTCTGCCTGATGGCGGATTAAATCTGCAGGAAAAAGGCAATCCGGCACAGCAAAACCAGCTGGTACCCTGGTATGAGTTCTGGCGGAGCAAACCCCATCCGCAACTGTTTTTTGGCCATTGGGCGGCGCTAAATGGTTTCAGCCCGGTCCAGGACATACATGCTCTGGACACAGGCTGTGTCTGGGGAAACAGCCTGACGGCGTACTGCATTGAGCGCCAGCAACGCTATAGTGTCGCCGGCAACGTATGATTTAACCGATATCTGAGCAACGAAACTGCTGATCCGAGTCTTGTTTAGCAGGAAATGTTAAGCTAAGGTGCTTAAATAAAACACTGAAAGTGGGAGTTATTATGAAGTTAACTGTAGCGTTGCGGGTTATGGGTGGTTTTGCCATCATTTCGCTGTTACTGCTGTTTATTGGTATTACAGCTTATGTCAGTCTGAATAATATAAGTAACGCCACCACTGAAGTGAATGAAGTCTCCATTCCGGCACTTGAAAACAGTGCAACATTGAAAACCGAGTTTGTGACGATGAGTCGCGCCAGCCTGCAGGGTTTTTACGCTGATACCCTGGAACGGACTGCTGCTGTCAATCAACGCTTCGCTGAAGAAAAAGCGATATATGATAAAGCTGCCGATGCACTTCGTCAGGCAATAGCGCAGCATCCTGAGCTAAAAGCAGGCGCTGAACAGGTTAATGAAACCTATAATAGCTTTATTAAAGCCAGTACTGATCTGCAACGCCAGCTTGACAGCAACATACGCCTGCGGACTTCTATCGCCAGTAAAATTAGTGACCTGGAGTTCAGTGCTGATGACATGGCGTCGCTCATTCTTGACTTTACCGATGTGCGGGATGTGCAGCGCCGTTTCCCCAAGGCATATCAGGCAGCAACACAGATAGAAACCGGCATAAATACCCTGATAAACAATGTGATTGATTTAAACCGCACTGAAACAGATACTACCGTCGCTACCGTCAGTAACGAAATAGCATTCAGGCTGCAGGAGCTGCGGGAACAAGTTGCAATTATCCAGCAGGAAGCAGGCAGCGCTGTGCCACTGACTTCAGACATTGCCGAAAAGGTTCAGCAAATATCTGGTTTCCTTGAAGGTAGTGACGGTATTCCGGCATTAAAAGTACAGTTACTGGCTGGCATTAAAGATGCGGAAGCTCAGTTGACAACCGCTAACCAGCTTACCCAAACCGGTATGGAGCGGCTGGATACCTTGCTTAGTTTAACCAGAACAGCCGCCGGAGAAATTGAACAGAATGCCGCCTCAGGCGTTGATAATGCCATTACCTGGATTGTTATTGTCGTTATCATTTCTATTCTGCTGTCTGTGTTTATCGCCACGGTCACCGTCAGACGTATTATTAAACCACTGGCAGAAGTTAATTCGATGTTGGGTGTGGTGGCATCAGGTGATCTGACCAAAACCCTGAATGCCTCATCAAAAGACGAATTTGGTGAACTGGCCCGTAATGTGAATAAAGTTGTCAGCAACCTACAGCAGTTAATTCAGGGTATTATTTCCCGCTCTACCCAATTGGCGGCTGCGTCAGAACAAACGTCTGCTATTACCGTTCAAACAACTCAGGCTATTCGTGAGCAGAAATCTCAGGTTACTCAGGCAGCAACTGCCACTACTGAAATGAGCAGCACCTCTCAGGGTGTTCTGCAAAGCTCTAATGACGCGCTTGCTGAAATTAAAAACGCAGATAAAGAAGCTGAGCGGGTAAAAGGTATTTCCCTGGATAACAAGAGTACTATTATTCAGTTATCTAAAGAGGTAGACCAGGCATCAGTAGTTATCAATAAGCTGCACAAAGATAGCGCCTCTATCGGCAGCATTCTTGATGTAATCCGTGGCATCGCCGAACAAACAAACTTATTGGCACTCAATGCTGCCATTGAGGCTGCCCGAGCCGGCGAGCAAGGTCGTGGCTTTGCCGTTGTTGCTGATGAGGTACGATCATTGGCCAGTAAAACTCAGGCCTCTACCCAGGAAATTCAGGCAATGATCCAGGTGCTGCAAAGTGGCGCTCAGGCTGCCGTAGAAGCGATGAATAAAGGTAAAAAACAAGCTGAAAATTGTGTAACCCAAACGGAAGTAGCAACCTCAGCCCTGGATTCTATTACTCACGCTGTACATTTGGCACACGACATGAGCGAGCAAATTTCAGGTGCTGCTAAAGAGCAGAATCAAGTATCGAACGAAATTAGCCAGCTGCTGGAGTCTATCGTCGCGATTGCAGAGGAAACTGCCTCTGGCGCAGAACAAACATCTGATTCCAGCCACGAGGTTGCACGTCTGGCTGAAGAGCTTCGCCAGTCAGTTGAGCAATTCCGGGTGTAAGCAGCTAGCAACGTTACAAATAAAAAAAATCCGCTTTTTAAGCGGATTTTTTTTGAATTAAATCAATTTTGAAAGTTAATCACTTGAACCGGCGCGATCTTTTAAAGCCGCAAGTAGCGGTGAATCAGCAAAACCATTACTTTCTGCCCAGGCTATATCGCCTGATTCAGCCACTTGTGACCCGGGTAGTTGCCGAACGATGAACTCGCCCACATCGGGGGCATTACTTTTAAAAGCATGCCGGATCAGTGGCTCACCATTACAAACGACACCATCATAAATATTACGTAAACGCAGACGGTAATCACTGAGTACCTTACGTAAACGGTTTCTGTCGTTAGCCGCCACATAATCGCACATAGAGGCCGCCAACTGCTGATCAGCTACAGCTATCGGCGACATAACAACAGCGGCAGTCAATGCGGCTGTGCATAATAAGGTGTGGACCAATCTCATTTACAACTCCTCAGCTGGATCGTTAATGAGCATCTTAGCAACATGTTACAACCTGTGCAAATGCCTCACTACAACTAATTACGTTGTAAGGTTATAAAGCGACAATCATATGGGTTTGCAGCATCAGCAGGATGGTGTTGCTCAGCCACACGCTCCCAGCTACCAGCGGCCAGATAATCAGGAAAGTACGCATCACCGTCAACAACAAGCTCAATTTCGGTCAAATATAAGGTACTGGCCAGGGGCAGACATTGTTTATATATCTCGCCACCACCAATCACCATTACTTCGGGGCTGTCTGAAGCAGCTGCAAGTGCCTGCTCTAAACTGTTAAACCACTCGACCCCTTGCAGCTGTTCGGGGTTAGTACGGCTTATCACCAGATTGCGCCGCCCAGGTAGCGGACGGCCAATAGATTCGAACGTCTTTCGGCCCATAATTACCGGCTTTCCCAGGGTAACCGCTTTAAAATGCTTTAAATCTGCTGGCAAATGCCATGGCATCTGGTTATTCTTTCCAATAACCCGGTTGTTAGCCATGGCAGCAATCATTGCAACTTTCATATTCTGCCCTGACCTAGCGCTGATATATCACTTCGACATCATAGTCGTCATCATCAAAGTCATCATCATCATCCAGATCGTCTGCCAGCTCTTTAGCAGCATCATCATGATAGTCGTCCCATTTGAAATGCACCGGATCTGCCACCTCTGTATCTACGACCTCTGCCGGTAACTCTTCAATATAGTTAAGAATATCAGCTGCCAGCCTTTCGGTGTTGGTGCGTCCTGCCGCTGATATTTTAAATACCGGTCCCTGCCAGTTCAGCGCTTTGGTAACATCTGCGATAGTTTGCTCTAGTTCATCATCCAGCACTAAATCCAGCTTATTAAATACCAACCAACGCGGCTTGCCGGCAAGTTTGCTGCTGTACTTTTGCAGCTCCTGAATAATAGTTTTCGCATTTTCGGCAGGATCAGAACCGTCAGCTGGCAATACATCGATAACATGCAGCAACAAGCGGCAACGTTCCAGGTGTTTTAAAAACTGGATCCCTAGGCCGGCACCCTCGGCGGCACCTTCGATCAACCCCGGAATATCAGCAATTACAAAGGAACGATGTGCTTCAACCCGCACCACACCCAGATTAGGGACTAAGGTGGTAAAAGGATAATCGGCTACTTTCGGTTTAGCCGCTGACACAGAGCGGATTAATGTTGACTTACCTGCGTTTGGTAAACCTAACAAGCCAACATCAGCAAGTAACAACAGTTCCAGCCGTAAATTACGAATTTCGCCAGGTGTACCGTTGGTTTTTTTACGTGGTGCCCGGTTAGTACTGCTGGCAAAACGGGCATTGCCCAAACCATGCCAGCCACCTTTAGCGACCATCAATTTCTGACCATTGGTGGTTAAATCACCAATAATCTCGTCGGTATCAATATCGACAGCACGGGTGCCAACCGGTACCCGCAGCTCTAAATCACTGCCACGTTTGCCGGTACAATTAACACTGCCACCATTCTGGCCACGCTCAGCACTATGATATTTTTCAAACTGAAAATCTACCAGGGTATTCAGGTTTTCATCAGCTACCAGGTACACATCCCCACCATCTCCACCGTCACCCCCGTTAGGGCCACCTTTAGAGATAAATTTTTCGCGTAAAAAACTGATAATGCCGTTACCGCCATCGCCGGCTTCAACCCGGATTATCGCTTCATCTACAAACTTCATGTGCTGTGTCCTGATCCACTGTAAAAACATAGGCGCGTGCCGTAGCCGCTAAGTATAACCCATGTGATTGTGACGGGAGTAAATTTATAAAAAAACCCCGCACCAGGCGGGGTTTTTTCAGTATATGTTGCTTATTCGCTAACGATGCTAACGAATTTGCGGTTGTGCTCGCCTTTCACTTCAAATTTCACTTTACCTTCAGTTAAAGCGAATAAAGTGTGGTCTTTACCGATGCCTACGTTGCTGCCAGCGTGGAATTTGGTACCACGTTGACGAACAATAATGCTACCAGCTAATACCGACTCACCACCAAAACGTTTAACACCAAGACGTTTAGCTTCTGAATCGCGACCGTTACGAGTGCTACCTACACCTTTCTTACTTGCCATGTGTCGATACTCCTGTTACGCGCTGATGCTGGTAATTTTAACTTCAGTAAACCACTGACGGTGACCCATCTGTTTACGTGAATGTTTACGACGACGGAATTTAACGATTTTTAATTTATCGCCACGGCCATGATTGACCACTTCCGCTACTACCTTGCCACCTTCAACTAAAGGGGCACCAATGCTGATTTCTTCGCCATTGGCGATCATCAGCGGGGTAAATTCAATCGTTGCGCCGGTTTCTAAGTCTAGTTTTTCTAGACGAAGCGTTTGACCTTCCGTCACACGGTGTTGTTTGCCACCACTTTGGAAAACCGCGTACATAGTTAACTCCGTACAAGCCACGCCTACGCCCTGTACTTTATCAGGGACATCAGGGGCGTGTTTAATTCAAATCACAGGGCGCGAATTGTACGCAATTTCCCTGATAGCCGCAAGCACAATTATAAAAAAGATCATCAGGTGGTGAAAAGGATCGAGATTCTCTTTATGCCTGCCGCTACTATAGTGTAGAATTGCCGCCATTCTTGGGGTTCAGCAGTTGTTTTTTCATGACGCTTGACGACATCCGCCAGCTCAGCGATGCTGATATGGCCGCAGTAAACCAGCATATTTTCTCTCAGTTGACGTCAGACGTCGCATTGATAAACCAACTGGGTATCTATATTGTCAATAGCGGCGGTAAACGCTTGCGCCCGCTGCTTGCTGTGCTGGCTGCCAGAGCATTGGGCTATCAGGGTAAAAAACATCTCAGCGTTGCTGCCATTATTGAGTTTATTCATACCTCTACCCTACTGCATGACGATGTGGTGGACGAATCAACTTTGCGCCGTGGCAAGCAAACCGCCAATGCAGTATTTGGTAATCAGGCCAGTGTGCTGGTAGGTGACTTTCTCTACAGCCGCTCCTTCCAGATGATGGTCCAACTGGATGATATGCGCATTATGCAAGTCCTGGCAGACGCTACTAATGTCATAGCTGAGGGTGAAGTGCTGCAGCTGATGAATGTTAATGATCCTGACACCAGCGAACAAAACTATATGCAGGTTATTTATTGCAAAACCGCTAAGCTGTTTGAGGCTGCGACCCAGTTAGCTGCGATTATCGCCGAGCAACCTGAAGCTGTGGTGAACAGCATGAAGTTGTATGGCATGCATTTAGGTACCGCGTTTCAGTTAATTGATGACGTGCTGGATTATCAGGCCGATGCAGCTGAACTGGGCAAAAACATTGGTGACGACTTAGCCGAAGGCAAGCCTACCCTGCCACTTATTCACGCCCTGAAACATGGCAATTCCTTGCAACAAGCGCTTATTCGCAGTGCTATTACTGACGGCAACGGCATGGCCAACCTGACTGAAATCCTCCAGGCAATGGAGCAGACAAATGCTTTTGGTTACACCCGTAATATCGCAGAGCAGGAAGCTGAAAAAGCAAGGCGTGCGCTGGATAACATTGCCGAATCAGATTTCAAACAAGCTTTACTGGCACTAACCGAAATGGCTGTATCACGTAGCCATTAGATTTTCATCAGAGGATAATAAAAAAGGCGCCTAAGGCGCCTTTTTGCTGTGAAAACATTGCTTAGTTGTTCTTAACAAACTCTTCGCCAAGCGTAATATCGGCTTTCAGGGTAGCCAGCATATCATTCATCGCTTTTTGCTCGTAACTACTAAGCTCGCCAATTGGCAGTAGTTTTTCCACGCCATTTTTACCCAGTACTAATGGCTGGGCAAAGAAGCGGGCGTGCTCGCCATCACCTTCCACATAGGCATATTCCGTTACCTGCTCTCCCTGTAAACCTTTGATCAGGGAAATACAGAACCGGGCAGCTGCCTGCCCCATTGAAAGTGTTGCTGATCCGCCGCCAGCTTTTGCTTCTACCACTTCTGTACCGGCATTCTGAATGCGGTGAGTAAGCGATGCAACTTCATCGTCACTAAAGCTGACACCTGCAACTTGTGACAGTAAAGGCAAAATTGTCGTGCCACTGTGACCACCAATAACCGGCACTGTAACATCTTGCGGGTTTTTACCTTTTAACTCACCAACGAAGGTTTCCGCGCGAATAACATCCAGAGTTGTTACACCGAATAAACGACGAGCGTCATAGGTACCCGCCTTTTTAAATACGTCAGCTGCAATAGCAACAGTGGTATTAACCGGGTTAGTAATAATACCCACCAACGCTTTAGGACACTGCTGCACTATGGCTTCAGCCAGTGTTTTCACAACACCTGCATTGATGTTAAACAGGTCAGAGCGGTCCATCCCCGGTTTACGTGGCATACCCGCTGGGATCATCACGATGTCAGCGCCAGCCAGGGCTTTGTTCAAATCTTCTTTGCCAAAACCGGTTACCGTTACTGCTGTTGGAATATGGCTCAAATCAACGGCAACACCAGGAGTGACAGGTGCCAGATCGTAAAGGGCCAGATCGGTACCCGCAGGTAAATCTAATTTCAATAATAATGACAATGCCTGGCCAATACCGCCAGCAGCACCTAATACGGCAACTTTCATGATTTTCTCCATATGTCTGGGTAAGATAAAACGCGCCAACAATACTGAACTGGCGCGACAATTACAAACGGCTTAAGCCTAAAGTCTATGCATTTTAGCGAATTTTCTACATGTTTACCTGACAAACTGTATTGCCCGGCCGAATTTGTTACTATGATTACGCGATCAACAACAAGAAAAAGCTATCATGACTAAACAATCAAAGCAGGAAGCCTTAATTCAGGCATTTAAAGCATTACTGAAAACAGAAAGTTTCGGCTCGCAAAGTGAAATTGTCGACGCACTGAAAAATGACGGTTTTGACAATGTCAGTCAATCAAAAGTATCGCGGATGCTCAGTAAGTATGGTGCGGTGCGAACCCGCAATGCCCGGCAAGAAATGGTTTATACCTTACCTCCTGAATTAGGTGTGCCAACAACCAAAAGCCCATTACGCCAACTGGTGCTGGATATTGAGCACAATGACGTGATGATTATCATCCGAACCAGCCCGGGAGCTGCTCAACTTATAGCGCGCTTGCTGGACTCTGTCGGCAAAGCGGAGGGTGTGCTGGGTACTATCGCCGGCGATGATACTATTTTTATTGCCCCGATTAGCGTAAAGAATATTAACTTTACCCTCGGTAAAGTTACTGAACTGTTTGAGAAAGTGTAGTACTGCAGTTTGTCGTGCCATCACTACACTGTAATTTAGCTTTTTATACTCTACAACCAAAGCTAGATAACATTAGGCCGGCATGCCATCTCCAGAAAGCTGAGTGAGGGTGCAAAAAAAGCGGCACAAAGATCGGCATGGCAATAATCAAAAAACAAATCATATTGATTTGCCGGCTGTTGTAACGATAACTGACTGGTGGTTTGATAGCCCAACTGATAACCAAACTGTCGGGTAAAACTATCTGGTTCAGCGGCATAGCAAACACTGATAACACCATGGTTATTTTGTCCGGCAAACGGCATATTCTGCATTAACAGTAACGGCTGGTTTTGCTCATCGCCCCGCCGGCTGCTAAGGGCGTGGCTATTCGCCAGTAAACGGGGAGGGGGTAGCAATGTACCCTCAATTTTATTTATGCCCATAATTTCTTCCTGCTGGCTAACCTCCAGCTGCTGCCAATGCAACAGATCATAATGCCAGCGTTGAAAATGCAGATAGCTGCCGGCAGCAAATACCGGCTGCGCTAGCGGATCTACCAAGGTTAGCTGACGTTTACGGCTTCCTTTAGGATTCTGTGGCGAGTCAATAAAACCGGTTAAATCACGCCCATCCAGATAACGGAAGCCCTGTAATTGCTCCAGCAGATCAACATCAGGTTTTAGTAACTGACATATTTGCTGACAAGCAATATAATTGACATCCAGCCGGTCAGAGCGCACAACTATCAGTAAATCTGCCCAGACTTCTGCCAGTGCAAGATGATCATTACCAGCAAATGGAAAAGCCTGCAATCCGCGCGGTCGTGCACCCGGATACACACTGTCCCAGTAATTTGCACCTATTGCTACCACACCGGTCAATTGAGCTTCTGAAAAATGTTCCGCCAGTCGGGCCAACAATAACGGTATCCGGGCCAGCTTCTGGCGTAAGATGGCTTCCTGGCCCTCTAACGCGTTAAACAGCAAATAGCTGGCATGTAAATTAGCCTCAGCACAAATGCCTAGTTGTTCTCTTGCCATTGCCTTCCCTGAATCCCGATTACTATTACAAACTTTACTACTATTATTGACTGCTTGCTAAAAACAAAGGTGAAAACCTAATCGCCGTGTGAGATATATCTCACAAAAAGGTAAGTTTTAACGCTATTTTCTGCAGAGCAACTTGCGTTGAAATCATATAAACTACTGTTTTTAATAAAAAAAATAAAGAAAATCGACATTTTACAATATTATTACAGCAGGTTTATTTCTTAAACCACCGCCCCTGCAATCGTGTTTCGCTGCATAATAACAACATCAACGGACGATAACTGGCAGGAAGTCAGTAAGATTTACAGGACGTAAATCGGAGCTAGGATAGCACAAGGAAGACCAAAGGACACGCTCCGGGATGAGCCGAATATCAGGATGATAATGCAGGAAGCATTAGGATGATATTGCAGGACGCAAAGCCAGGATGGCGGATAATTTGCTTCACAAGCGCACAATAACAGGGATGACTGCAGGACCACTCAGGACGAGTGTGCTATTACAAGGTGGTAATAGTTATGGATAGCAGGACCCGGCATGAAGCCGCTGGACACTCCGGGATGGAGCCAGGGATGACTTACTCAGGAAGAGTAACAGTATGGATTAGCTGAAACAGAACCGAAAGTGGCCGCGAAGTTTGCGGCCTTTCGCTTTTCTGGGGCAAACAAAGCTGCAGCTTCAAGTACGAAGGATATAAAAAAACCCCGCGGCAATTACCACGGGGCGTCAGACTATTCGACAAAGGACAAGGATAGACGTAGTTTGGTGGTTTACGTTCAGTTGACTGATGCGCTACCTGCTATAACCGGTATTGCATCGCCAGCCCGCTCCCGGGAAGTTCCACCAGCCCTCCCCAGGCTGCTTACTTTACCGACGAGACAAACTCAGGATAGGCTTCGATACCACACTCTGAGGCGTCAACGCCTTCATACTCGGCCTGCTCGCTAACACGGATACCCATCACCAGTTTCAGCACGAACCAGACAATAAAGCTGGTAACAAATACCCAGACAAATATAGTAGCTGCGCCAATCAGCTGGCCACTGAAAGTACTGTTGCTATTGGTTACCGGCACCAGCAACAAGCCAAGTAAACCAACCACACCATGCACAGAGATAGCGCCCACCGGATCATCAATTTTCAGTTTGTCGAGGCCGATAATCGACGCTACAACCAACAAACCACCAATAGCACCAAACAAGGTTGCCTGTAACGGGGTTGGAGTAGACGGCTCGGCGGTAATCGCTACCAAACCTGCCAGCGCACCGTTTAATGCCATGGTTAAGTCAGCTTTGCGGAACAACACCACTGACAGAATTAATGCCGCTACAGCACCGGCAGCAGCGGCTGCATTGGTATTTAAAAACACCACGGCCACAGCGTTAGCGTTGCTGATATCACCCAGCTTCAGTACCGAGCCACCATTAAAACCAAACCAACCCATCCACAGCACCAGCGTGCCTAATGTTGCCAGCGGCATGTTAGCACCGGGAATAGCGTTAATTTTGCCATCTTTGCCATACTTACCTTTACGGGCGCCCAGCAGCAATACCCCCGCTAAGGCCGCCGAAGCACCAGCCATATGCACAATACCAGAGCCGGCAAAGTCAGAAAAACCTAAATCGCCAAGGGTATACAGGCCAAACACGGCATTGCCGCCCCAGGTCCAGCTGCCTTCCATCGGATATATAAAACCGGTCAGGACTACCGCAAACGCCAGGAATGCCCACAGTTTCATCCGTTCAGCCACTGCACCTGATACGATTGACATGGCGGTAGCAACAAATACCACCTGAAAGAAAAAGTCAGATGCACCGGAGTAAACTGCACCACCGGTAAAGCCATCTTCCCGTTCAGCAAAACTACTCAGTGTGGCATCAACATCTACTGATGTCAGCCCGCTTAAAAACCAGGTACCGTCGTACATTATCGCGTAACCACACACCAGATACATAATGCAGGCAATGGAATAAAGAGCGACGTTTTTGGTCAGTATTTCGGTCGTATTTTTAGAGCGTACCAGACCGGCTTCCAGCATTGAAAAGCCAGCAGCCATCCACATAACCAACACTCCGCAAATCAGGAAGTAGAAGGTGTCCATGGCATATTGTAAGTGATAAATTTGTTCTTGCATGACAGGGCTCCTTATATCGCTTCAGCGTCGGCTTCGCCGGTACGGATCCGAACCGCACGTTCCAGCTCGTAAACAAAAATCTTACCGTCACCTATTCGGCCGGTATGCGCCGCTTGCTGAATCGCTTCCAGCAGCCGATCAACCTGATCGTCCAGCACCGCAATTTCCAGTTTGACCTTTGGCAGGAAGTCGACCTGATATTCGGCACCGCGATATAATTCGGTATGCCCTTTCTGACGGCCGAAGCCTTTTACTTCGGTAACCGTTAAACCTTCTACCCCAATGTCTGCAATGGCTTCGCGAACATCGTCCAGTTTAAACGGCTTGATGATGGCACAAACAAGCTTCATGATGGTTTCCTTATGTACTAATCTTCTGCGATTGCAACATTGACAAGAAAACCTTGTGCCACTTTTTAAAATCAATTTAAAATCAGATGCTTAACCCATAATCAAGCTAGAGCAAAATACAAAGCGCACCATAAAGGTGCATTTTTTCCCGTTGCCTGTGCAGTTTTATGAGTGCAGCGAAGTTGCAATTCCGTTATCAGTCTGGGTACTATCTGCGGCAATATTTTTTGCAGGATGCAATATTTTGCCATTTCATCAGTTGTCGTTTCGTTACCCCTGGCGGCCTTATCAACAACGCGTACTGGACGCTATTCATAGTCATTTAGCCAATAACCGCTTGCACATTGTTGCCGCACCCGGTGCCGGTAAAACCAGCCTCGGTCTGGAGGTGTTCCGGCTGCTGCAGCAAAACACTCTGGTCATGTCACCAACCCGGGTTATTCGTGACCAATGGCTACTGCGCTTAACTGACTTTTATCCTGAGAGTAGCGACCCCAGCCCCGACTGGCTAAGCACGGATATCCGGGCGCCCGGGGTGTTAACGTCGGTGACCTATCAGGCGCTGCACTGGCAACTGACAGACCGGCTGGCCGATGATAACGCTGAACAAATCAGTGATGACGACCCGACAGAAGCGGAACCAGAGGTGTTGGATAACACTGAAATTCAGTGTTTTATCGCGATGCTGCAACAACATAAAATTGGGGTGCTTATTCTGGATGAAGCCCATCATCTGACAAATGAATGGTGGCGGGCGCTGGATAATATTTGCCGCGCTATGCCGGAACTTACCCTGGTGTCACTGACCGCTACCCCACCCTACGATGCACAACACCACAACTGGCAGCGCTACGAGCAGCTTTGTGGCCCGGTCGACGAAGAAATCTCAGTACCGGAGCTGGTTAAAGCCGGCACCTTATGCCCACATCAGGATTACGTCTGGGCCGAGGCTATCAGCCAAAGTGAGCAACAACGTTTTACCGAGCATGACAACAAAGTCGTCGCACTATGCGACAGCTTGTTTGAACAGGCAGAATTTAACCAGCTAGTGCTCCAACATAAGTGGCTGAACAACACGATAATTGCCCGGGATATTTTAGCAGCGCCCGAACTGGCGGCCGCACTGCTGGCATTTATGGCAGCGCGTCAGCATCAGTTGCCGATGGGTTTAATGCAAATATTAGATTTTCAACGGCAAGATATTCCTAAATTAGACCGGAAAAACTGGCAAATTCTGCTTAACGCCCTGCTGTTTACCGCCGATTTTGCCGCCGATAACCAGCAGCAGGATTATCTTGGCCAGTTAAGGCGTCAGCTTACGTCCAGCCAGCTGCTGCACAAACGCGAATTACTGTTGACCAGTCACCCGCAGCTGGATCGCGCCCTGGCACTTAATCCCGTGAAAATTAACGCCTGCGTGCACATCCATCAGCTTGAATACCAACTGCGGGGGGCACAGCTGCGTCAGGTGATCCTGACCGACTATATCCGCGATGAGCAACTGGCTACCGGCGCCGCCAGTGGCGAAGCGTCGCTGGGTGCCTGGCCGGTGTTTAACGCCCTGTGCCAGGCGCCGGCAGCCACCCCTGCCATGGGTTTACTGACCGGCAGGCTCAGCTTGTTGCCAACAGCGTTAGTGACCCAACTCAATGCAGAACTTAGCCAGGTTAGAATAAGTGTCAGTACTTTTGCTGAGGCGCCCGGTTATAGCAAGCTAAGCGGCCCGCTTAATGCGCTAACCAGCTTACATACCCGCTTGTTAATCAGCGGTCAAATTCAGCTGTTAGTCGGCACCAGGGCGTTATTAGGCGAAGGCTGGGATGCACCGGTGGTTAATTCGCTGATCCTCGCAAGCTCGGTAGGCTCTTTTATGCTAACCAATCAGATGCGAGGCCGCGCTATCCGTTTGGATAAAACGACACCAGCTAAAGCCAGTAGCATCTGGCATTTACTGGCGGTAGACAGCAAATCTTTTTTCGGCCTGCAGGATTTACAAAGCCTGAGCCGCCGCTTTGATACCTTTGTCGGCTTAGCTGAGCACAAAAGCACCATTGAAAGTGGTTTTGCCAGACTTAACGCCACGGAACTGAACAAACTGGTTAACAGTAACCGCCAGCCCGACCTGGTGCGAGCCAGTAACCAGACCATGCGTAGCAGGTTACAGCAGTTGGCAACGCTGCAGCAACGTTGGCAACAGGCACTGACATTAGATCATCAGGCGCAGGTTACACCCGGCGTCAGCAGTGAAAAGGTCCCTGGCATTAGCTGGTACCATACGACCAAAACCTTTAAATATTTGCTGGCTCAATTCACCTTGTTGCTGAGTTTAGGCACCGTTGTCTCGCTCTCCATCGCCCGGGCTGGCTTGTCGGCGATGTTAGTGGTGTTTGCGCTGTGTTTGATTGGAGGCATTATTTATCTGCTGCCCAGCACGGTGCGCTGCATAAAAATTATGCTGCGGCATCTCCCCACAGATGGCAGCCTTAAACAAATTGGCATGGCGCTGACTGCAGCCTTATGCCAAACCGGCCATATCAGCACACCGTTCCGGCGGTTAAATGTGCATGCGACAGAGCTGGAAAACGGGATAAACTTTTTGGCGCTGCAGGGCGGTACTTTTTACGAGTCATCATTATTTGCCGATTGTCTGGATGAAATACTCCGGCCTATAGAGAACCCCAGGTACCTGGTAATACGTTCTGGCACTTTCATGGGAATGACCCGTGATGACTATCACGCGGTGCCAATGCGTCTGGCCTCGACCAAAGAGCAAGCCAGTATTTTTTATCGCTATTGGAGTATGTACGTTGGCCCGGGTGACTTGATTTATTGCCGGAATGACAGCGGCCGCGAACAGTTATTAAAAGCCAGAATGCGGGCATTTTCCGCGGCCTTTAAAACCCGCACCAAACGCCAGGACCGCTGGCAATAACCGTTAGTCCGCCAGAAACTGCTGCCATTCCCGCAGTAGTTTTAGTAAATCTTCCAGACCGCACTGGCTGGTCATGCCCTGCTGGTCCAGTTGTAAATCATCGTCAGCCAGCGCTTGTTGCTGCTCAGTTGGTTGCTCTGAGTTTTGGTAAAACAACGTGTTGTGGCTTAAAGTCACTTCACCGTTTTCTATTTCCAGCAAGAATTCCTTACCCTGATATTGCATGCTCTGAGATGGCTTTAACTCACTAAGCTGCTGCAACAGCGGCAGGTAGGCTTCGGCCTGCTGGCCAAATTCATCCAGCAAAAAACGGCCCAATACCTCATGCTCCGCTGCCAGCCGGATGCTGAACTGGCCGGTGTGGCGATCATAAATAAAGTCGTATTCCATACTAAAGTTCCGAAAGCGTAGCATCTCTGCCACTTGTAATATCAACGGTGCCTGCATACTCTGCCGGGCTCGCCACAGTAACTCGCACCTGCGGCGCTCAGACACCCTGTGTCGCCCCAACAGAGCATCCAGGACCGCTGATGCAGCGTTTGTTAAATTGTAGCTGTTGGTAATGTGTTAGCGAGCAGAAAAAAGGCCTGCAGTTGCAGGCCTTTTGCATAGCTCAGACGTTTATACCGCTTGCTGGATAATCACGTTATCCGCTTTTTTGGTGTACTGCGGCATCTGATGGAAGTTCAGATAACGATAAGTATCAGCCGCGGTCGCGTCGATTTGCTTCGCATAGTCCAGATACTCGGCTACCGTTGGCAGCTTACCAATAATAGATGCTACTGCTGCCAGTTCCGCAGACGCTAAGTACACGTTGGCACCCTGACCTAAGCGGTTCGGGAAGTTACGGGTTGACGTAGACACAACCGTTGAGTTCTCAGCTACCCGTGCCTGGTTACCCATACACAGTGAACAGCCCGGCATTTCGGTGCGGGCACCGACTTTACCAAAAATACTGTAGTAACCTTCTTCAGTTAACTGCGCCTGGTCCATTTTGGTTGGCGGGGCAATCCATAAACGGGTTGGCAGCTGGCCTTTGTATTTATCCAGTAACTTACCAGCAGCACGGAAGTGGCCAATGTTAGTCATACAAGAACCGATAAACACTTCGTCAATCTTATCGCCTGCTACTTCAGACAGTAAGCGCGCATCATCCGGGTCATTCGGTGCACACAGTACCGGCTCTTTAATGTCAGCCAGGTCAATTTCGATCACTTCAGTGTATTCGGCATCAGCGTCAGCAGACATCAGCTGAGGATCTTTCAGCCAGGCTTGCATCGCATTGATACGACGCTCGATAGTACGCACATCGCCATAGCCTTCAGCGATCATCCACTTAAGCATAACGATGTTTGATTCTAAGTACTCAGCGATTGATTCCTGCGACAGCTTAATAGTACAACCTGCTGCTGAACGCTCTGCTGATGCATCAGACAGCTCAAACGCCTGCTCAACCGTTAAGTTTGGTAAGCCTTCGATTTCCAGGATACGGCCAGAGAAAATGTTCTTCTTGCCTTTCTTATCAACGGTTAACAAACCTTTTTGAATTGCCGCGTACGGAATAGCGTGTACCAGGTCGCGCAGGGTAATACCTGGCTGCATTTCACCTTTAAAACGTACCAGTACTGACTCAGGCATATCCAGTGGCATAACGCCGGTTGCAGCGGCAAAGGCCACTAAACCAGATCCGGCCGGGAATGAAATACCAATCGGGAAACGGGTATGTGAGTCACCACCGGTACCTACGGTATCAGGCAGTAACATGCGGTTTAACCAGCTATGGATAATGCCATCGCCCGGACGCAGTGCCACGCCGCCACGGTTCATAATAAAGTCTGGCAGGGTGTGGTGGGTATCCACGTCAACCGGCTTCGGATAAGCGGCAGTATGACAGAATGACTGCATGGTTAAATCGGCCGAGAACCCTAAGCAGGCTAAGTCTTTTAACTCATCACGGGTCATCGGGCCGGTAGTATCCTGCGAGCCTACGGTAGTCATTTTTGGCTCACAGTAAGTGCCCGGACGAATACCAGTTACGCCACAAGCTTTACCCACCATTTTCTGGGCCAGAGTAAAGCCTTTACCCGAATCTGTTTTAGGCATTGGCCGACGGAATTTATCAGACGGACCTTCGCCTAAAAATTCACGGGCGCGGTCGGTTAAACCACGACCGATAATTAACGGGATACGGCCACCTGCGCGCACTTCGTCAATTAATACATCCGTCGCCAGGGCAAACTCAGCCAGCACTTCGTCGCTGCCGTGACGAACAATTTTGCCTTCGAACGGCAGAATGTCGATCACATCGCCCATTTCCAGTTTAGATACGTCAACTTCGATTGGCAGGGCGCCTGAATCTTCCATAGTGTTAAAGAAGATAGGGGCAATTTTGCCGCCCAGCACAAAGCCACCACCACGCTTGTTTGGCACATAAGGAATGTCGTCACCCATAAACCACAGCACTGAGTTAGTGGCAGATTTACGTGAAGAACCGGTACCAACCACATCACCAACGTAAGCCAGCGGGAAGCCTTTTTTGTTCAGCTCGTCTAACTGCTTAATCGGGCCTACGGTACCCGGCTGATCAGGAGTAATGCCTTCGCGGGCGTTTTTTAGCATAGCTAACGCATGCAGCGGAATATCCGGCCGTGACCATGCATCAGGCGCCGGAGATAAATCATCGGTATTGGTTTCGCCTGATACTTTAAAAACAGTCACAGTAATTTTTTCAGCCAGCGCGGGCTTGCTTTCAAACCACTCGGCATCGGCCCAGCTTTGCAGTACCTGCTTAGCGTGGCTATTACCTGCGTCAGCCTTTTCGGTCACGTCATGGAAGGCATCGAAAATCAGCAGGGTGTGTGACAGTGCTTTAGCGGCAATTGGCGCCAGCTTAGCATCGTCTAACAGGCTGATTAATGGCTGGATGTTATAGCCACCCATCATGGTGCCTAATAACTCAGTCGCCCGCTCGGCATTGATCAGGCTGCAGCTGGCTTCACCTTTGGCTACTGCTGCTAGAAAGCCGGCTTTTACATAAGCCGCTTCGTCCACACCAGGTGGTACCCGGTTTACCAGCAGATCAATTAAGGTGTCTTCCTCACCTTTTGGCGGATTTTTTAACAGTTCAACTAAGGCGGCTACCTGCTCGGCATTGAGCGGTTTTGGCGGGATACCTTGCGCTGCGCGCTCGGCCACATGTTCGCGATATTGTTGTAGCACAGTATGATCCTCTTGGTCGTTGCCGGCAGTCTTGCTACTGCGGCGTCATTCTTAGAATGAATGGGCGCGATTATATGAAAATTCGGGCCAAATTGACATCGGGCCGTTAACCACGCCACTTATAGTGGGTATAAGTGGCGTGAATGGAAAACCGGATGTTATATATTCTTTGTTATAGTGGTCAGACCTCAACATCTCCAGTGTTGCTGCCGATTTGAGCGCAAAGATGCCGGTTACAACGCCCGCTCTGGCTCGCCACAGCAACTCGCCTGTTGCCTTCGGCATGGCTCAGACACTTTGTGGCGCCCAAATCGGGGTTCTAACCTCTATCAAACGGAGCTACTCCCGAAAACAAAAGGCTGAACACCTAAGTGTTCAGCCTTTGCATTATAACAGATTTCAGTTACCCAATGGATTTCACATTACCAGATCTTAACGCGCTGCTCTGGCGCGATATACATCGCATCGCCTTCTTTAATATCAAAGGCGGTGTAAAATTCCGGAATATTCGGCAGTACGCCAATTACCCGGTAATGCGCCGGCGAGTGTGGCCCGGTGCTTAACTGACGACGCAGCGCTTCTTCACGGAACTTGGTGCGCCATACCTGGGCCCAGCTGATAAAGAAACGCTGCTCACCCGTGAAGCCATCCATTACCGGGGCCTCTTTGCCATCCAGTGACAGCTGATAGGCTTTAAGTGCAACCGTCATACCACCCAGGTCACCAATGTTTTCACCCAGCGCTACCGCACCGTTAACATTAACGCCCGGCAGTGGCTCAAACTTGTTGTACTGACCAACTAACTTGGCACCACGTGCCTGGAACTGGCCTTTATCCTGTTCAGTCCACCAGTTACGTAAGTTACCATCACCATCATATTTTGCGCCCTGGTCATCAAAACCATGACCGATTTCATGG
This sequence comes from Arsukibacterium indicum, assembly GCF_019100565.1. Lineage (GTDB taxonomy): Bacteria > Pseudomonadota > Gammaproteobacteria > Enterobacterales > Alteromonadaceae > Alishewanella > Alishewanella indicum. The sequence continues at coordinate 210,384 of NZ_JAHRID010000003.1, forward strand.
CCGATAACGCCACCGATACCGCCATAGTTTACAGCATCATCCGCGTCCATGTTAAAGAACGGCGGTTGCAGAATTGCTGCCGGAAATACAATTTCATTGTTTACCGGGTTGTAATAGGCGTTAACCGTTTGCGGGGTCATAAACCACTCGCTTTTGTCAATTGGCTGGCCCAGCTTGGCAACCATCTGGTCATAACCCCAGTGACTGGCACGGATAAAGTTACCCACTAAATCATCGGCTTTAATTTCCAGCGCCGAGTAATCCTTCCACTTATCCGGGTAACCAATTTTCGGGGTAAACTTGCTCAGTTTTTCCTGAGCTGCAATTTTAGTTTCCTCGGTCATCCATTCTAATTCGTTGATCGACAGCTCATAAGCCTTTATCAGGTTCGCCACCAGCTCTTCCATCCGCGCTTTGGCTTCAGGTTTGAAATGACGCTCAACATACAGTTTACCGGTCAGCTCGCCCAGCACCTGATCAGAGGCATCTACAGCACGTTTCCAGCGTGGCTGCTGTTGCTCAGTACCACTTAGGGTGGTGCCATAAAAGGCAAAGCGACGATCAGCAAAGTTGCTGCTGAGCTTATCAGCATAACCGTGGATGGTTTTTAACGTTAGGTAGTCCTGCCAGCTTTGTAAATCAGTAGCGTCGACCACCTTGGCAAAACCTTCGAAATAGCTTGGCTGACGCACGATAATATCGCTGACTTCAGCCAGTTTCACGCCACTGGCAAAAGCAGCCCAGTCGAAACTGCCCATGCTATTGTTTAACTCAGTTGCAGTGACCTTGTTGTAGGTTTTGTCTGCATTGCGGTTATCTAACCGGGTCCAGTGGTGTTCAGCCAGGGCTTTCTCCACAGCATAAACCCGCTCAGCAGCGGCAGCAGCGTCTGCGTTGCCTGCCAGGCTGAACATATCCGTCAAATAGGCTTTATAATCTGCAATCAGCTTTAATGATTTTTCGTCATCATTAAAGTAGTAGTCCCGGTCAGGCAATCCTAAGCCGCTCTGGCTCAGATACACCGCGTACTCAGTAGAGTTTTTTGCATCGTTGTTAATAAACCAGCCAAACGGAATAGCAATACCATCGCGTTGTAACTTGGCAAACAAGTCAGGCAATTGGGCTTTATTTTCCAGCGAGCTAATCGCGTCCAACTGTGGCTGCAGTGGCGACAGGCCCAGTTTCTCAATGGTAGCTTCATCCATAAAGCTGTTATAAAAGTGGCCTAATTTCTGCTCATCAGAGCCTTCTTTTAAATCAGTACGGGCAGACACTTCATCAATAATGGCTTTAACAGCTTGCTGTGAATTGTCGTTTAAAATATGAAAAGAACCGTAGGATGATTTGTCTGCCGGAATATCGGTCTGGGCCAGCCACTTACCGTTTACCGCCAGGAAAAAATCTTCACTGAATTTTACTGCCGGATCAAAATACTGGCTATCTACGCCAGACACCCGGGGGGCTTGAGCCTGAGCCACAACCGGCTCGCTGGTTTTGGTAGCGGCAGGTTCGCTACACGCCGTTAAACCTAATGCCAGGGCAACGCCGGCAGCAATAGTACTGAGTTTTTTCATTATATGTTCCTGAAATACGCGGATAAAGGTTGCGGTTATAGTTACTTTTAAAGTAACGATTATGGTTATTATGTCGTCGCTATCTTAGCGCTGTCATCAGGCAAAGCCAAATATCGGCGGCAGGCAAGTTGTAACAGAATATATTTGCTAGACGCACTGATAACAGCCCGGGCTACGCGGACAGCTGTTACCCCTGGCGCAAATGAGCTGTGCCGGTTTTTGCAGGCTGCGCGCCACCCAATTGATATTCAGAATATTAGCAACACTGGTTAGCGAGGTCTGAATCGTTTTCGGCACTTTGGCCCCACCGGCACTGTTTATACATAACTGTTTCAGTTCGCTGGCCATTGCATCAGCATCGACCCCTTGTGCCAGCATCGCCGGATTAAGATCGATGCCGGCACACAATACATGGTTATTACCGGCCAAATCGCTGACTTTAGTTGATTCACAGCAGTATATCCGCGGCTGGCCATTTACATCCAGTAAGGATAACTGGGCGCTGCTGCTAACGCCGTCGACATCAAACATCCGAAATACGGCCCAGTTCTGACACGGATCCTCTACTTTACGCATATTACCCCAGGGCAGCGGTATGCCATTGCCCCGATAAACCGCCTTCAGCTTGCCCGGCGTATACGCATCAAAATAATGCCAATGAGTATAAGGCGATACGGCAGTCATTCGGCGCATAGCAACCGATGCTGATACACCGGCCTGTTGATGGCTGCTGATTTCGTAGCCCTGGCGGTCCAGCAACTGGCGAAACGGTAACTTCGGACAGAGCAGCGCGCCGGCAAAAAAGCTCGATTCAAAATCGCGCCAGGCATGCAAAATATCCTGCGGTTGCACCCCTGTAGACTGTGACAGCTCATCATCATGGGTTCCGCCTACCGTCATACTGCTTTTGACGCCATCTTTGTTATGCAACACGGCATGGCCAATATGTACGGCCAGCTCGTACTTTAAACGGGTGGGGAATTGTTGCAGCAAGCGATTTAAATGCAAGGTAGCGGGTGGGGTAAAAAACGAGGTGGAAACATTTTTAGATAGCACTCCCAGCTCATCCAGAATGTCTTTCGGTGGCTCGTCAAACCAGCTTACTTTCAGGCCCAGTTGTTTAACAATGGCCAACAGCTCTTCAATGCTCAGCGGCATTCGTTTCTGGCCAACCTCTTCCGCTGCCCGTTCCAGTTCAGGAAAATGGTTCTGATGGTGTTCCTGATGCGCCCGGATCAGCAACTGAGCAAACTGTTTGCCGCTGGTGCCGGTTTGCGACAACATTTCCGGGATGGCAATTTGCAAAATGTCATTTGAAAATAAAAAGCCCGGCTCCAGCGCCATACCACTGATGCCGCCGCGGCTGCCTTTTTGCGGCGTTAAATCCTGGCCTTCATCTTCGCCATCTAAAAACCAGTCAATATCTTTTTGAAATACTTCAGCAATCACTTCCAGCATTTCAATACCCGGCGTACGTTTTCCCCGCTCTATCATCGACAAATACGACACCGACGGTGCTTGCTCGGGGTTAACCCGGATACAACGGGTAGACAAGTCCTCCATCGTTAAGTTATTGCGCTTTCTCAGGTTTCTGATTTTTGTCCCTAAGAAATGCGACTTTCTGAGCAGGCTTTTATTGGTTTTCATTTTGTAAAATTCACACTGTAAAATTTTTATTGTGAAATTATTCTGATTTTTAGCCTAGACTAGTTTTTAACCGATAGCAACTGGTCTGCGCTCTGAAACTGCGCGACCTGAACGAAGGTCCGGAATCCTGATGGCGCAACCACAGAGTGTCTGAGCGAACGCGAAAGCGGCAGCGAGTTGCTGTGGTGAGCACAGCAGGAGTTGCGGACCGGAGTATTAACCAACTTTTAGCAAAAAAGACCCGACAAACGAGGATAACAACATGACTACACTGGCCCCAACCCACAGCCAAAACACGCCAACCCAAACTGCCTGGATGGCGACCGAGCTTAGCGTTATTAATCAGCTGAACGAGCGCCATGCCAAACAAGTCATGGATTACTCAAAAGGCTTTCTGGATAAAACCTTTCCGCTGGCCCAAGGCTCGCATAAAGATGTGGTCTGCTACATGGTGTATTTCCAGCATTTGCTGGCATTTTTTGCCGATGGCAGCAAAAGCGGCCTGCAAAACCCGGCGCAGTTTGTGGCGTTAAGTGGGCATCGGGAAGCACCGGAGTCACTGGTGCTGGTTAATGATGGCCGCCATGTTGAGCTGGTATTAAACCGCCACGGCTGTAATGGTGAAAACGACTGTGCCGGTATTGATGATATTCAGCTGCAGGCTAAACAGTCTGACGAGCCGTGGTTCAGTATGTTAACCGGTAAGCAGGTTAGCAGAGGTTGCCAGAGTGAAAAATGCTTTACCGCCAAAGACGGCGGGCCATATCAGGCCTGACGGTGTCTGACGGAGCTTTTAGCGCGGCTGCAGCTGATATTTTGTCAGCAACTGCTGATATCGCTCACCGCGCTTAAATCTCGCCAGCGCCTGATTAAACTGCTGGCGCTGTTCAGCTGATATGCCATGCTGTTTACCAAAAGCAAAAAATACCTCCACAGAATCCAGCGCAGGCTGTAACATGACCACCTTGTCCTCAGCCTGCTGCACCAACGCAGAATGGCGGATAGTATGAGCTGATGCCATTATCAGTTTTACCCGTTTAGCCAGTAACATTTTAAACAACATATTATCGGACTCAACCACATCTACCCTGGCAAAACTGATCTCATCCAGCACACTGCCATAGGAAAAATGGCGCACCGTTGCTACCGGTTCATCACCCACACTGGCTAAGGTGCTGTCGAATTCAAAGGGGCAAGGGTTAACACACAGCAAGACTATAGGATCAACCAGGTAGCTTTCGTGACTATATTCAAACTGCTGCATTCTTTCCGGCGTTTTGTAAAATACCGGGATCAGATCGGCTTTGCCTGTTTCAACATGGTTGACGACCCTGCTCCAGGGCAGGCGCTGAAACTCCAGCTGAATGGCAAGATCCGAGGCAATATCGTACAATGTTTCAACCGAAAAACCGGTCAGACTGTTGTCCAGCACATAATAGTAAGGCGGGTAATCTTCGTCAGGTATGGCAACCCGCAACACCTGAGCATGCAGCTGAAAAAACATAAACAACAGACAGCCCAGCAAAAACAGGCAGTGCAGTTTAATTACCCGTTTTGTTATCAATATACTGGAAACGCCAGTAACCACGCGTTTAGCTCCCTGCATTAGCTATCAGCTAAATATAGCCAATACTTCGCGAACCACAATGCCGCTTGTGTTAATAAAAATGGATTTAATCGGCCTGCTGAGGTAAATATATTTGGCGAGATAATAGTATCCGCACTTCAATCCAAATAATAAGAAGACAATAAATGGAAAAACCAACAAGTTACAAAAGTGTCGCTCAACAACGAAAAACAAAACTTCGACTTACGATTATCATCCTGACTATGGTAGCGCTATGCGCCGTGGCATGGTTAAAAGGACTTAGTTCGGAAAAAGCCGCCAGGCTGATTGCGTCACATCAGGTTGCTCAGGCCACCGTGCTAAGTTTGCAGCACAATCAGATTAAGGCAGGTAAAACCGATGAGCAGGACTTCAAAAATATCTATAGCTGCAGTATCAATTCACCGTAAATGGTGAAAGTTATCAGAAAACACTGCTGGTATCCGCTTATGACTATGAATCACTTCAGGGCGTCGAGCAGATAGAGGTCTGGTATGCCCCAGGCAACCCTGAACACAATTCAATTGAAAAAGATTTAAAATCAAAAGCCAGAAGCAGTAGTTTTACCTGGCGTCTTATTTCAGCTGCGCTTTTTGTGATCCCTGCCATGCTGTTCCTGTTTAAATTTATCGCCTTCTTTTATATACGGGAACCTAAAGGCACCCTTCCAGCCGGATTTTATACCGACAACAGCTGGTTAGATATTGAAGACAATTGCCTTGCAGAAATAGACAACAATACTTTGCGGGTGGCAAAGTTTGACAAGAAAAAAGTCGATAAAGTACAGGCGCTTTATCAATCAAATACTGCTTTTTCAGAGATTGTCTCTGCCGTTAAAGCAGAAGAAACGTTGATTCCGCTGACAAAAGTCACCTTACTTGAAAGTAAGCATTATAAAGATGAGATAAGCTTAGAATGGCTGGATGGAGAGACTGAACACGATATACGGGTACAGTTTCTCTCAGTCGCAGCGAAAGAGCATGCAATGGCACGCATTAGCAACTTGCTGCCCGGCGCACTGGTGCACCGGATTACACCAAAAACCCGCGTACAATCGGCACTGGCCGGGGCCATAGGTGTAATTATTGGCACCTTAGTTATTGCAGCCGCAATACTGTATCAATTCTCCGGCAAAAACCTGGATATTGTACTTTTTGCCCTTGGCGGTTTGATCATCTACTTTGCGTTGCCAAGTATGATAGCCAGACTGATAGATCCAACAGTCGTCACCTCCTGGTCAACTGAAACGGCCAGTTAAATTGTTTCCCCCTGCCAGGCATTGCAACCGGCTGGGGGTAGCTTTTATCATTGATCCACTTTTCAAAGCCCCATGCTGTCAAATTGACAGCCCACTGTCAGAATATCTTACAGATACTGCAACCTAAAACACTAAACGTTTGTTTTTATTTACTAAATTAGTTGGCCTGCATATTGCTTTTGTTAACATGAGTATCTAAAAAAGGAAATAACAATGAAAATGAAAATGGCATTACTACTTAGTACTTTATGTGTCAGCGCCTATGCAAATGCGGCATTAACAACCTATGAATTCAATAATGGCGACGATTTAAGTGGTTGGACGACTGATCGTTGCGACCCGGCAAGTTTCGCTATCGTTGGCAACGAGCTGCAGATGAGCATTGACGGTGCCGAGCAGGGAAAATGTGGTGGGTCCTTTTATCACACTCAGGGGATGAAACTGGACACCGGCATGTCTACCTATCTGGCCATTGATATGTTCCTGGACAGCCAGCATGGCCTGACAGATGAGCGCTTAGGTGGTATCTGGGGTGTTGCATACAGCCCGGCTGATGCCATCAGCTATTACCCGATAATGGAATCAATAGTCAGTGGGGGAGTTACCGGGATACAGGGATGGGGCACAAGCTTTTTCCCGCTTGACTCATCGTTAGTTACTTTAGATAGCTTTAATACTTTTGCATACCAAATCTCCGATGGTTTTATTAATTTTCTGATAAACGACAACCTGGTATTTACCAGTACCAGCGACAACCATTCATACTTTGGTGAAGTCATTCTGAATGCCAAAAACGATGGTAATTCGTTTAATGTTCGTTACGACAACCTTACTTTTGGCACGCTGGCGGTGGATGTGCCAGAACCGGCTTCACTGGCAGTAATGGGCGCTGGCTTATTACTGTTGGCCGGCGCGACAAAACGCAAACGCTCAAAATAAATTATGCTTATAAAAAAAGCGTCCTGAGCCAGGACGCTTTTTTACATCTGAAAATCTATTTTCTATATCAAGGTATCTGCTTTACACAGACAGCGCCGGATAGTCGGTATAGCCTTCAGCATTGCCAGCATAAAACAGCTCTGGCCTTGCTGCATTCAGTTCTGCCTCTTTAGCAAAGCGGCTGACTAAATCAGGGTTTGCGATAAAAGGCACACCAAAGGCTACGGCATCGGCGTCGCCGCGCTCAATGATCGCATTAGCACTGTCTTTACTAAACTTTTCGTTGGCAATATAGACACCACCAAACAACTGTTTCAGTTTCGGGCCTAAGCTGTCATCGGCCTCGGCTTCACGGGCACAGATAAAAGCAATGTTTCTTTTGCCCAGTTGCTGAGCCACATAGCCAAAAGTATCTGCCCGCTGCGAATCGCCCATGCTGTGTGCATCCGCTCTGGGGGCCAGATGCATGCCAACCCGGCCAGCGCCCCAAACCGAGATTACCGCATCGGTTACTTCCAGCATTAAACGGGCGCGGTTCTCAATACTGCCACCATATTTATCGGTGCGCTGATTACTGCCATCCTGCAGAAACTGATCCAGCAGATAACCGTTAGCGCCATGAATTTCCACGCCATCAAAGCCGGCCTTTTTGGCATTCTCAGCAGCCAGCCGGTAGGCCTCGATAATGCCGGCAATTTCCTCAGTGGCCAGCGCTCTGGGAGTAACAAAAGCCTGCTTTGGCCGCAGTAGACTAACATGGCCCTCTGCAGCTATGGCGCTGGGCGCTACCGGCAGCGCACCATCTAAATAGTGCGGGTCAGAAATCCGGCCTACATGCCATAACTGTAGCATAATTCGCCCACCCGCCTGGTGTACTGCCGCTGTTACTTTTTGCCAACCGGCTACCTGTGCATCAGACCAGATACCCGGCGTATCAGGGTAACCTACCCCCATCGGCGTTACCGACGTTGCCTCGGTTATAATTAGTCCGGCACTGGCCCGCTGGCAATAATACTCAACCATCAGATCATTTGGTATTCTGCCGGCATCGGCGCGACAACGGGTTAACGGCGCCATAATAATCCGGTTAGGTAATTGTAAGTCTCCCACTTTTATCGGGTCGAATAAATTTGCCATGCTATATCCTGTCAGTCAGGGTTAATCAGTCTGAACTTAATTGGTCTGGTTTGCCTAAAAACAAGGGTGCTGGCGATGAATAACCAGAAGCAGCAGGTCGGTGGCCATATTTGGTTACAGTTCTTAACTTGCTGACATTCATCCATGTAGGTATATTTTAGCGCTGCTGGCCCCGCTATTATTTTCGTTACCGCCAAGGATTGTTCATGCTTAAAAAACTCGCTGCCTCCCCTGTCATCATCGCCGTTGTGCTGGCGCTGGTATTATTGCTCTGGTTATTAAGTGGTGATAACTACTCTGCAAAAACGGAAGAACCTGCGGCGCAACAGCTACCGGAACAAAGCCTGGCTTTAGTCGAAACACGCTGGTCTGAGGCCGAACCTTATCAGCTTACCCGGGTGGCACAGGGTCAGGTTTTACCCTGGCGCAGGGTCAGTATTAAATCTCAGCAAGCCGGCACGGTTAACCAACTGCTGGTCAGTCAGGGCGACAAAGTTGAGCAAGGCGATAAGTTATTGCGGCTGTCGGATGAAGGGCGAAGCGCACTATTGGTGCAAGCTCAGGCAAATCTGACCTTGCGCCAAAACGAGCTGGCCAGTGCTCAGGCGCTTGGTAAGTCGCAATTTGTGTCCGAAACCGAACTTACCCGCTTAAAAAGCGAGTTGGCAACAGCCGAAGCAGAGCTTGAACGTGCCAGCCTGGCAGTACAGCAACTTGAACCGGTTGCCCCGTTTGCCGGAGTTATCGACCGTCGTCATATTGAAGTAGGTGATGTCGTTCAGGTGGGCACCGAATTATTAGAACTGGTGCAAATTGATAAGCTGAAAGTTACCGCCCAGATCCCGCAACAACATGTAAAAGCACTGCAACGAGGCCAGCAGGTTAACCTGCGCTTGCTGGATGGCAGACAACTTAGCGGCGAGCTGAGCTTTATCAGTTATGCCGCCGATAACGCCACCCGTAGTTTTTATATTGAAGTTACCGTTGCTAACCCGGAACTATTGCGGATAGCCGGCGGCAGTGCCACGGTTGAAGTGCTGTTACCACCGGTTCAGGCCCATTTAATCTCACCTGCGCTGTTAAGCCTTAATAGTGATGGCCAGTTAGGTATTTCTCTGGTTAACGAGCAGCAACAGGTTGAATTCCACCCGGTCACTATTCTTAGTGCCGATAATGAGGGCGCGCGGGTAACTGGCTTACCGGACCGGGCCCACATTATTACCCAGGGTGCCGGCTTTGCGAAACCAGGCGACAAGGTACAGGTGGCAGGAGCTAAACCATGAACGCCATTATACAGGCCGCCATTGGTCGCAGCCGTGCCAGTTTAATGCTGCTGCTATTTCTGTTTATTGCCGGCATAACTGCCTATCAGACCATTCCGAAAGAAGCCAACCCCGATGTTGCTATACCGATGATGTATGTGTCGATGTCGCTCGATGGTATCAGCCCCGAAGATGGTGAGCGCCTGTTAGTCCGGCCGATGGAACACGAGCTGCGATCGCTCGAGGGTATTAAAAAAATGACCTCAACCTCCAGCGAAGGCCACGCGTCCGTTATGCTGGAGTTTGATGCCGGTTTTAATGCTGATCAGGCACTGGCCGATGTGCGGGTAAAGGTTGATGCAGCGCGGGCTAAGCTACCCAGTGAAGCCGACGAGCCCACGGTAAATGAAATAAATGTTGGTCTGTTTCCGGTGCTGTCTGTCGGGTTATCGGGTCCGGTTTCAGAAAGCCAGCTGGTATATATTGCCAGGGAATTGCAGGAAAACATTGAAGCCATCCCAGAAGTACTTGAAGTGGATATTGGCGGCGACCGGGAAGATATGCTGGAAATCGTGGTCGACCCGCAAGTGCTGGAGGGCTATGGCCTCGATTACCAGCAACTGTTCAGTCTGGTATCAAACAATAACCGGCTGGTTGCTGCTGGCAGCCTCGATACCGGCGCCGGACGTCTGGCACTGAAAGTACCCGGCGTTATCGAAAACCTTGACGATGTCTTGTCGATGCCAATTAAAGTAGATGGCGATACCGTTATTACTTTCGGCGATGTTGCCACCATCAGCCGCAGCTTTAAAGACCCGCTCGGTTTTGCCCGGATCAACGGCCAGCCAGCAGTTGTACTGGAAGTCAAAAAACGGGCCGGTGCCAATATTATTTCCACTATCGAGCAAACCAAAGCCTTAATTGACCAGGCCAGCAGCCAGTTTCCGGACGGCATGCAGATTAACTACATTATGGACCAGTCAAAAGAAGTGAAAAACATGCTGTCAGACCTGCTGAACAACGTGTTGACAGCTGTGGTGCTGGTGCTGATCCTGATTATTGCTACCATGGGTGTGCGCTCGGCACTGCTGGTTGGCATCACCATTCCTGGTGCCTTCTTTGCCGGCATTCTGATGATTTTTGCCCTTGGCTACACCATGAATATTATCGTACTGTTTGCGCTTATTCTGGTGGCAGGCATGCTGGTTGACGGCGCCGTGGTGGTCAGTGAACTGGCTGACCGAAACCTCGGTGAGGGCCAGCAACCAAAAGAAGCTTGGGCCAATGCAGCCGGGCGCATGGCCTGGCCTATTATTGCCTCAACTGCCACCACCGTGGTGGTGTTTATGCCCCTGTTGTTCTGGCCCGGCGTAGTAGGCCAGTTTATGAAATACCTACCTGCGACCGTAATTCTGTGTTTACTGGCATCACTGTTTATGGCGCTGATTTTTCTGCCGGTAATGGGCGGCATCAGCCGGGCCAGGCCTGCCCCGCATAGTGTAGAGGCAAGTCGCGCAGGCAAGGCCTACCGGCAGCTTTTAAGCCGGTTATTACGTCACCCGGGTCTGACCCTGGCAGGTTTGCTGGGGGCAATGGCGCTTATTTTTGTGGCATATGGCAAATATAACCATGGCCTGGAGTTCTTTCCCGATGTCGAGCCGGAGTCGGCCCAAGTCTGGGTGCGGGCCCGTGGTGATATGTCTATTTATGAAAAAGATGCGCTGCTAAAAGATGTAGAGCAACGTCTGCTCGGCCTGGCCGAGGTAAAAGCGCTGTACGCCAGGTCTCTGGCCAGCAGCAGTGGTGAACTGGCGCCGGATGTGGTCGGCACCCTGCAATTTCAGTTTATCGACTGGCACCAAAGGCGCAAAGCCGCCGCCATTCTGGATGATATGCGCAAGCTTACAGCTGATATACCCGGGGTTATTCTGGAGTTTCGCCAGCAGCAGGAAGGCCCCGCGGCCGGCAAACCAATCGAGTTGCAGGTTAGCAGCAGCGAAGCAGCTGCAACTGAGCAGGCAGTGGAGCAGATTATCCGCCAGATGACGCAAATGGACGGCTTTGTTGATATTGAAGATGACCGCAGCCTGCCCGGCATTGAGTGGCGGATAGTGGTTGACCGCGCCGCCGCGGCCCGGTTTGGCGCAGATGTGCTGACAGTGGGTAACGCGGTGCAAATGGTCAGCAACGGTTTGTTACTGGCAAAATACCGGCCGGAATATGCCAGCGATGAAGTGGATATCCGGGTCAGATTTCCAGCGTACTGGCGCTCACTAAACCAGCTTGAACGGTTAACTATTCAAACACCACGCGGCCAGGTGCCACTAAGCAACTTTGTTGAACTGGTGCCTGCCCCCAAAACCAGTGTTATCAAGCGTATTGACGGCAACCGGGCTGTTACCATTAAAAGCGATTTGGCGCCTGGTGCCCAGGTTAGTGAACGCTTACAGGCACTACTGGCCAGTGATATGAAGTTACCAGACAACGTTAAAGTAAAAACAGCCGGAGAAAGTGCTGATCAGCAGGAGGCCATGACCTTTTTAATGGGTGCTTTTGCGACAGCTGTTTTTTTAATGCTAATGATTTTACTGGTGCAATTTAACAGCTGGTATCAAAGCTTACTGGTGTTGTCAGCGATAGTATTTTCAACCGCCGGCGTATTACTGGGCCTGCTGGTTAATGGCCAGAGCTTTGGTATTGTGATGGTGGGTATGGGTATTATCGGCCTGGCTGGCATCGTGGTGAATAACAATATTGTGTTAATAGATACTTTTAATCAACTGCGGCAAAGCGGCATGTCTGCAGTGGAGGCGGCACTGGAAACCGGCAGCCTGCGCTTACGGCCAGTGTTGTTAACGTCAGTGACTACTGTTCTGGGCTTAATGCCAATGGTTTTGGCGGTTAATGTTAACCTGCTGGAACCCAGCTTGGGTTTCGGCGCACCGTCCACCCAATGGTGGACCCAGTTATCCAGCGCCATTGCCGGCGGCTTAACCTTCGCCACCCTGCTTACGTTGTTTTTAACACCTTGTATGCTGGTGCTCGGTGAAAAACTACACCGGAAGATCAGGACCTGAGCTAATTAACCGAATTAAACGCCCCGCTCAGGTTTGGCGGGGCGATGTTGCCAGCGCAATACCCCGCTAATTAAGTTGCTCTGATAAGCGGTGCCACGGTATAAGTTTCAGGTTCTGGCCTTCTTCCGGCATCCGGTTGCGGCCGTCCTGCACGATCAGTGCCCCTGTCTCAAAGCCCGGCCCTAATGAGCGGGTAGTAACTTCAAGACCGTCGGTTTCTGACGTACCGTCAATTCCCAGCGTCGGGTTAGTGGTAACTCTGAATCTCAGGCGCTCTGTATAAGGCGGCATTGCATCATAAATCAGGTAACTGTCATTGCCCTGACTGGAAACAATCAGATAGCTGCTGCCGTTATGTTCAGCCAGCGCCAGGCCTTCAATATCATCAACCAACCGTTCACCATCCACCCGTATAATAGCTTCGCCTGTCGTAGCCGCATCGGCTTCCGCGGCAAAACGCCAGATAGCGTGATCTTCCTCACCCACAAATAAAACGGCGCGCTTATCATCGGCCACGCAACCTTCTGGCTGGCTGGGTACTTGCAACGAGCGAACTAAAACACCCTGCCAATGAATGCCATCACTAACAAGCCGATATTGTTCTATCAGCCCCGCTTTATCGTTGACAAAAATATAGTGCTGACCACTGCGGCTGCTTTGATACATACACAGGCCATAAATCTCGGTCATAGCCGTAGCAACTTTACCGGCATTGTGCAGCAAGCCATTGCTATCAATAGCAAATAGCTGAAGGCTATTATCATCGCGTAAGCTGGCAACAGCAACATCATGAGCCTGGTTCCGCCAGGTAACACCATAACGAACATCAACATTATTTAATCGGCCTACCTTAAGCTGTTGCACCCGCTGCCCCCGCATATTGTAGACATCCAGCCCGGCACGTTTATCGGTGCCGAGAATCAGACTTAGCTCTGGCTTCGTTGGATGATGCCATACTGCCTGGTCATCAATGACATCGCCACGCTGCAAGGCAGGCTCGGTTTGCAGGGCAGGCGCGACCTGAACCAGCGCTTCCCTGCCTGGCCTGGCTTGCATTGAGGGTAATGGCAGGGTTAACTGCTGCACCGGGCTGGCATCTTCGCTGCTGACAAACAAGGTTGCACTGTCAGTTGCCAACATACTGACTGATAAGCCAGTTGCCTCAGCCACGGTATTTACCGGCAACGTTGCAAATATTTGACCACTGCCGTTCAGATGCAATATCCGGGCTGGTTCTTCTTCCAACACCATCAGACTGCCATCTGGCAATAGCTGCAACGCTTTTATCTCGCCCTGCAATTGGCCAAACGGCGCATTTACCTGCACGATGCTGCGGCCTTCATCTGCTTCCGGCTCAGCCTGATAACGCCAGATGGCGCGATCCGCTTCAGCGAGGTAGAGTGCCCCGTTGTTGGGGTCGGCAACGCATGCGGTGCTGTCGTAAGGCACATTTAACTCGCGGATCACCAGGGGTTCGGCCAGCCATTGCTGCTGTTGCTGTAACAGTAACTGATCTGCGCCCCCCCGGCCCCCCAGCAGAAACAGACTCAGTTGCTGGTTCTCGCCGCTCTGATAAAAACACAGATCGTCTACTACCCGGCTGCTGATTAACTGCTGATAAAGTAGCTGAAATGGTTCACTATCATGCGGATTCAGGCGCCATAAATACAAACTATTGCTGTCTGTATCCATTGCCGCCAACAGCATTTGCCCGTTGAGACGCTGCACAGTAAGCCGGCTGAAATTACCTTTAACTGTTGCCAGTCGCTCTGTACCGGCCATTACCTGCAGCATTGACTGATTTGTCAGCAACTGATAGCGCTCACCACCAAGCTCAAACTGATTAAAATGACTGGCACTAATGTTCAACTGCACTTGCTGTGCGGTTGTGCCGGGTAATTCGGTTGTACCCGGCTGCCCGTATTGGCAGCCAGCTATCGTTGCACTGAACGTCAGGTAAAGGGTGCTTCTAATAAACTTCTTTTTAAAAAATTGCATAAGCTAATCCCATTACCAGTTAGTGATCTGCACGCCCAGCACCACGGTGCGGCCATACTGTTCATATTGGAAGTTATAAGACTTAAGACCGGTATAGGCGTAATAGGGCTCATCATTTAAGTTAATAACATTAAAATACAACTGCATACCGCGACTAAAAGTCCATTTGCTGCTGAAGTCCAGTTGCAGATGATCATCTGAGTAAACATCATAGGCCGCGTTGGTAACATCACCCACTTCAGCCAGATACTTCGACTTATAATTGGCGGCAAGCCGCAGACTGATCCGGTCGGTTTGATAACCCAGACTCAGGTTAGCCGTTTTATCTGACTGACTGGGTAGCGCCACTTCGCGGCTAAGTAAAACACCATCGTCAAACCACTCAATGTCTGCCGACGAATCTGTTAAAGTCAGGTTGGCGGACAACAGTAAATTATCCAGCCAGTTACCAAAACCCGCCACTTTATGAATTGCATTTAATTCCAGACCGTATAAATCCGCTTTACCACCATTAACAAAGGTTTCGGCTTTGGCAAAGTTTGCGTATTCACCACGGCCGGCTAAGTCGGCTTCATAAATAAAATCATCAATTTGTTTGTAAAACAGCATGGCTGACAATACACCAAGTTTATCGGCATAGTGTTCAATACCCAGATCAAAATTATTGGTCGTTAATGCCTTTAAATCAGGATTACCAAAGGCAGCTTCCAATTCATCGTCATCCTGTTCCAGAATAAAGGCCGGTGACAGCTGTTCAAAATTGGGCCGGACCAAACCGGTACTAAACGCGGCCCTGACAATACTCTGCTGTGACAGGTTATAACGCCCTACCACAGCCGGTAGCCAGTAACCTTCTGAATTATCAACCTGGTTAGCACTGAAAACTTCCTCTATCGCATCATAGCGGCTACCGGTTGCTTCACGCTTTTCGTGCTCGTATCGAACGCCGCTGATTAGCTGCCAGTTACTGCGCTCCCACTGCGCCATAAAGTATGCCGCACTGATATCCTCATCGACCTGGTAATCATTGATTTGAGATTCAACCTCATCAACAAAACCAACACGATTCAGGCTATTTATCAGCTGATAAATACTACCACTGTTTATTGCTGGTCCCAGATTACTCAACGGGTAATCGACAATACCGCCGGCATAATCACTCAGGCTAAGGGCACTAATACCCAAATCCTCAAAGTCTTCAAACAGCCAGACATCTTCTTCGGCCCGTTTTTCGCGCTGGCTGAATTTGCCACCGCCTTTTAACAGCAGACTGCCATGACGCTGAATAATTTCGTGGCTAAGATCAAACTTAATATTACGCTCGGTTTCTTTAGCATAGGTATCGCCCATTTCCACTTCTTTCAGCTGATAGCTATTGGCCAGAAAGGCGTCTGCCGGCGCGGTCAGCCGCAGTATTTTGCTGCCGCTAAAGCCAACGCCATCAGTAAATTCCTGCTCAAAATCAGCGGCGCCGATATTAAACGGCGTATCTTCATCTGCGCGGCTGGTGCCGGCTTCCAATAGCCATTGCCAGTTACCAGCAGTTTGCTGGGTGCCAACAACCAGGGCGCTGATGCTCTGGGTTTCTTCGCGTTGTTTCAGCGAACGAATTAGCTCCGCACCACCACTGCTGCCGGAAATCTGCGGCTCGGCCAGTTCCACTATCATCCCCTGGCGCGTCTCGGTATCGCTGAACCGGCTGTACAGGCTACGCAGGTAATATTCATTATTGTTGCCAGGACGGTAGTCGAGATTCAGTGCCAGACCAATTCGCTCGCGGCTAATCACATAGTCACGCAGTTCAAACTCTTCCAGTCCCTCATCGAAGTCCCAGCTGCCGCCGGTCTCAATGTTGTCTGAGCCAAACTTACGTTCGGCGAAGCTGGCAGCAATAGCAATACCGAAACTATCGGTTTCACCGGCAAAATCGAGTATTTTGCTATAGACGCCCGACACTTTGGGGCTGGTTTTACTTTGTTGCTCGTTGTAACCCGCTTCCGCAGTGAAAGAGTAAAAGTCATTGCTGCGATCAAAGGCAGATAAGCTTTTAATTTCTACCGTGCCGCCTAACGAGCCGGCCGGCATATCCGGGGTCAGGGTTTTATTTACTTCTACTGATTCCAGTAAATCAGAGGGAATAACATCCAGTGCCACCGCCCTGCGGCCTGCTTCAGGCGCCGCCAGCTGAGTACCATTGTAGGTTACTGCATTGTAGTCAGGCGCCAGACCACGCACCCGGACAAAGCGACCTTCGCCCTGATCCCGCTCTACTGACAAACCCGCCAGCCGTTGCAGCGCTTCGCTAACATTGCTATCCGGAAACTGACCCATTTCGTCGGTACTCGCCACTGTTATAATACCGGCAGCATTACGCTGCCGGTTTAGTGCTTTGCTTACTGCACCGGACTGACCAACCACTTCAATATGCTCTATTTCTTCACTGGCGGACAGCAACTTAATATCACCCAAACGCTGCTCAGTATCAGCAACTACTAATACCCTGGTCTCTGGCATTGCGCCCAGGTAGTTCACTAATAAAGTGTAAGTTCCTGCCGGCAGCTGACTAAAATAGAAACGGCCATCGGCTGCCGTAGTTCGACGTAACTTTAATTCGGGGATACTGACTTCAGCACCGCTTAGCAGGTTGCTGCGGTTGTCGGTAATTCTGCCTTGTACATCGGCATCGGCGAAGGCCGGGGCAGTCAGGCCGGCAAATGCCAGGCTGATTGCGCTGGCCAGCAGGGTACGTCGGGTATTTTTATGGTAAATCGGCTTCATGGGTTGCTCTCAGTTCCGGGCTAATCACTGCCGAACATTGTGCTGTGGCTGTATGACAAAATGCCGTTTAGTAAGCCATTACGCTGAGCTGTGAAGACCCGGGTCTTCACCGTGCACCACGTTGCCAAATCAGCCTAAGTCTGTCATCCGGCTGTCATACAGGCAGCGGAAAATTGGTTTTATTTCATCGGATAACCTGACTATGTGGCGACAACACCGCTATAAAATGCTGCTTAGCGCGCTATTGCTGTTAAGTGGTCTGCTGCTGGCCGTTAATACCGGTGAAGCAAAAGCGGGCAACCAGTTCGATTGGTTGGATGTGTTGGGTGAAGGCACTACTTTACTGGTGGCGTGCGGCTGGTTGGGGCTGATTATCAGCAGCCGCCCGACAGGCCGGGTTACCGAGTGGCTTTACTACGGCAGCTTGTTATTGGTGTATTCCTATTTTCTCGATTTGCTGGATGAATTTATTCGCTACCCAGACCATATCAGGCTGATGAGCTGGCTCGAATCCTTACCGGCTCCTGTCGGTATGCTGGTGCTGACCTATGGGTTGGTTGGCTGGCACCGGGAACAACGCGCTATAAACCGTCAGCTGCGCGGCCGTGAATTATATTTACGTGATCATCAGCTGATTGACCCATTAACCCAGCTTTATGGGATGGAATACTTAAAGGCCGTTTTGCAACGTGAAATTGAATTGCACCAAAGTCAGCAATCAAGCCTGAGTATGCTGGTACTGGATATCAACAACTTCAGCGGCTTTAACCGCCGCTGCGGTATGGCAGCAGGCGACGCATACCTTGGCCGGTTAAGTGAGTTACTGACTAACCAGCTGCGACACAGTGACGTGATATGCCGGTACGCCGGTGATCGCTTTATAGCGCTATTACCCGCAACCGCATTGCCGCAAGCACAAATTATGGCACAGCACCTGCGCCAACAACTGGCTCAGCTAACCAGCCATAATGACGAGCCAGAACTGACCATTCAGGCATTAGCTGTACAGCAAAGCTGTGCAAAAACAGCGTTGCAATCGGCCGACAAGGCATTGGCTCAGGCCAAAGCTGCGACAACACTAGAACTGCAGCGTACCTGATGCCAGCGCGCAGCTTTAGTTATCAGGACAAGGTACTGTTATTGCAACATGGCAGCACCGAACTGCTGGCACTGGCACAACGCCGTGGCGCGCTGCTGCACAAACTATTAAGTGGCACTAACATTTTTGAGCAAGACTTACATAGACCCCATGGCCGTCTGCACCATGCTGACTGGCTAAAATTGTTGCAAAACTGTCAGCAGCAGGTCAGTAGCCCCGAGCTACCTTTTTTGTTGGGCGATGCGCTTCTGAACAGCAGCTATATTTCGCTGTGCAAGAGCTTACAGTATGCGCGAAACCTGCGTCAGGCACTGACCCAGCTTTATTATTTCCGCCATCAACTGTTTCCCGGCATTTTCGCCAAAGCCTATCAAACCCAACAGCAGTTGGTTATCGAATTACATCCGGCGTTGGGTTTCGCTAATCAACACACTTTTATGCTGGCCACCGTATTTTCACTGTTGGTCAGCTTACTGAAACAACAATTGGGTACCCTTACAGGCGTGACTATCCGGCTGCAGCAAGATGTACCTGAAAATTTGCTGCAACAGCAATTTTACTGGGGTTGCACGGTAAGCTTCAACCAGTATTGTGACAGCCTGAGCATCCCCTTGCCACTGTGCTATCAAACATTTACCGATGCTGACCCGGTTAAATTTCGCGCCGCAAAACGCACCTGTTTGCAGTTAAACCGTGTCTTAAGCCCGCAGCGTGGCTTGCTTGAGTGCATATACACCCTGCAGCAACGTGCCTTACCGGTACTATTAACCCAACAGCACGTTGCAGATGCCCTGGGCCTGAGTGGTAGCAGTTTAAAACGCCAGCTTCGTCAACATCACACCAATTTTGCCAACCTGATTGATCAGGTGCGCCGTGATGCAGCCCGCAAAGTGCTGCAGCAGGGCAATTGCTCAAACCGTCAGCTGGCAATGATGCTGGGCTACTCTGACGAGCATAATTTCCGCCGTGCCTTTAAACGCTGGACCGGCTTTATTCCCAGCGATTATAAAAGCGTATTCAATTTTAACTAACCAACTTACTGTCAAAGGACTTAGCATGAACCTGATCAAAACCCTTAGCCTGGCGCTGTTGTTCAGTGTTGCACTTGCGGCCTGCTCGCCAGACCGCACCAGCCAACCAAAAACAGCTGACTCCAGTGAAGCAGCACAGGTAGGCGAGCAGATGGTACTGCGCTTTGCCGTGTTAGGTGATGCCGAGCCTAAACCTGAGCCACAATTCCCCAATGTTGCTGCCGCAGTCGCCGATATTAATCAGTTGGCCAGTTCGTTAAAATTGGACTTTGTTATCGGGGTCGGTGATATTGCTCATAAAGGCACTCAGGTGCAGTACGACAATGTGACGCCCGTTCTGCAACAGCTTACGCTACCATTTTATCCGATTATGGGTAACGAAGAGCACGGCAGCACCATTGAGCGTTATATGCATTATGTCAATTTGTGGAATGAGGGTAAGGTTACAATTGACGAACCGAGTTATGTGCTGGAGTTTGATAGCGTCGCACTGGTTATGGCCTCGCCGGATCATGGCCGCGACTTTGACGATAGTGGTATTGCCTGGATGCAACAGCAAATCACGCAACTTTACCCCAAACCGGTGTTGTTAGTAGTGCACGGCGCGCAGGCCGGTGTGTATCCGGAAAATGCCGAAAAAGGCATTCATCATCCCGGCTTTGCCAACGTTATTGCTCAACCCAATCTGGCAGCCGTTATTTCCGGTGATTTACACATGGATATGGATCGGGTTCAGCACTCAAAACAACTGGGCAAGGTGCACTACCTGCATATTCCAGCGCTGGAGCGCACCAAAATACCCGATGAAACAAAACACACTGCCATGTACCGGGTTTTTCAGGTACACAGTAATGGCCTGGTGCAGGTGGATACCTATCAAACCGGTGTACTCCAGCCTTTGTCGCAGCACGCCTATCAGTTCAGGCTAAGCAATACCCAGTAAAGTTGCTGGAAAGACATTAAATGCTAAAGTAAGCCTCACCCAACTTTTAAATGAGGATATTACAATGGCATTTGTGTCCCCGCTTGCTGCCGACGCAAACCCGGATGTCGCAGAACTGGCGACGTTTTTTAATGAAACGTTGGGGTTTTGCCCGAACAGTGTGCTGACCATGAGCCATCGCCCGGCTATTGCCAAAGCTTTTATTCAGTTGAATATGGCCGTTATGGAGAACAAAGGCCGGGTGACTTCAGCACTAAAGCGGCTGATTGCCTATGTCTCCAGTCATGCTACTGGCTGTCGCTATTGCCAGGCCCATACCATTCGGGCGGCAGAGCGTTACGGCGCGCCGGATGAGCAACTGGCCAATATCTGGCAGTTTCGCAGTCATCCGGCGTTTAATGATGCCGAGCGCGCAGCGCTGGAACTTTCTATTGCCGCTTCGCAGGTGCCCAATGCGGTCGATGAAACCTTGCAGGCAGCAATGCGCGAGCATTGGGATAGCGGCGAAATTGTGGAAATAATGGGTGTTATTGCACTGTTTGGCTATTTAAATCGCTGGAACGATTCAATGGCAACCACACTTGAGGAAGGCGCCAATGCATCCGGCGAAGCGCTGTTGGCGGCATCAGGCTGGTCAGCTGGTAAGCACGGTTAATGTACCAGCCAGTACTGTAGTTTCTGGGCCTGTAAAAAATCTTCAGCCTCGGTCCCATGCAATAATGCCGTGGTCGCCAGCATGCCTGCCAGCAAACAGTTTGGGGCTGCCACCGTTACTGAACGTGGCGCGTTGCTGACGGGCCAGCCGGTTTTGGGGTTAAGGATATGGCTGTAACGCACACCATCTTTAAGTAAAAAGCGCCGGCTATCACCACTGGTGGCCAGCGCGCCGTTACTTATACCTACGGCTGATATCGCCTGATCTGCCAGGGTGGGGTTTTCGATGCCGATCCGCCATAAACTGCCATCGAGTCTTGGTCGGCTGCAGCGCATATCCCCGCCAAAGTTAACCACCAGGCTGGGTACATCCGTCTCGGCGAATTGCTGGTTCAGCAGCTGCAGCACTTTATCTACTGCATATTCTTTGGCAATGCCGCCAAGGTCTAACTCCATGCCCACAGGTAATAAAATGCGATTGTTATCGCGAGTGACCTGCTGCCAGCCAAGCTTTGGCAACAACGCATCGATTTGTGATTGCGTTGCCAGTTTAGCCGAACCATCAAACTGCCAGATACGCCGCAAAATTCCACTGCTGATGTCAAACAAGCCATCACTTAACTGGTAACAGCTGTCAGCAAAAGCAAACAGCTGCAAGGTTTCCGGATCAAGTGTTTGCCAGCTACCAGCATTATGGTTGAGCTGGCTTAACACGCTATTACTGCGATAACGGCTGTATTTTTGCTCAATGCGTTCGGCTTCAGCGGCGGCAAGCTGAGTTAGCTGCCGGCACAACGATACGTCCTGTGTCTCAAGCAATATCTCGCAGGGACTGGCCATCGCACGAAACTGGCCTACAACACAGTTTTTACCAGCACTGACTGTGATATCAACCATCTGGTCTCCCTGCCATTTGTTGCTTAAAAAGAGTAACTTATCTGCGCCATAACTGCGGTCACCTTTTCATACAGATCAATGTCAGCTAAGACACCCGGCGCTGTAAACCCATCATTTTGCGGATTCTGTTGGTACAGTGCTATCCGAAACGACAACTCGTTGCCTTGCGCCAGCTTAGTGCCAAACTTAGCACCCAGTGTATAGGTATTCATTTTACCAATCCGGTAATCGGCACTGGCAAACTGCGGTAACGGCTCCGTTTCAAACATAAATGGCTGATAAAACTCGGCCGCACTTTGCTGATAATAACGGAACTGTGGCTCGACATACCAGCTGTCACTCATTGGCAATCGCCATTTCAGATCAGCAGTATGTGATGTCAGCTCCCAGTCATCCCACATATAGCGGTAAGAGGCATCAAGATAACTGCCGCGCAAATGCAGTTTATTCTGCCAGTACAGGCTGTGCTTAGTGCGCTGGTCCGGCCGGTTCTCAAAAAGGTTTTGTTGCACTTCACCATTGGCATTAATCACACTGACCAACTTAAACGGGTCGGTCATATAGCCATCGGCCAGGCTGAATGAATAGTTAAACTGCATTAACCAGTCACGGTTAATTACCTGAGTCAGCCCAAGCAAAACATCAAGTGTATCTTTGGTATCATCCGCCCGGTCACGTGTCGCGTCAAACGCTGCCTGATAACTGTTGTCATCGGCAAAATTACTGCGTAGCAACATGGGAGCAAATGCAGCGGCAATGCCGCCTTCCGGTGAAATAGTGTCATGGCTGTAGCCCAAAGCCAACGATACTGTGGTGTTTTTCTGGTTAAAATCCCGCGCCAGAGAACCATTCAGCCCCATAGATAAATAGTCATACTCTTTTGACAAATGACCACCGCCGCTTACCCGCCAGTCTGGCGCCAACGGTTGCTCCCAGCTCGCATCCAGCTGCACCCGGGTATCATGGAAGGTATCATCCAGTGGTGTGACGCCGGGCGCGACATCATAACTGCCACGACCTGAAGGCCGGGTAAAGCTTTGCACGTAAGGCTGGCCAACTGCCCCGGTGGCTGAAGCTCCGGTCAGCGCGTCGACTACCAGCCCCAAATTGAGGTATTTATCATCACCAAAATCGCCCCGCGCGGTCAGAATGCCTTCACCGGCACTTACCCGGTCGGTCTCGTTGTACAATAAAATAGCGCTGTTAAATTGCCAGTCATCCAGTAAGGTGCCCGCTTCGGCTGGTTGTCCAAGCACAGCGCAACTGGCCGCGGCCAATGCTGCGCTGATATTTGCCAGTTGTTTTAATTGCATCCGCAACCTCCGCCTGCAAAGCTGCGACCGCCGCTGCTGCCTTCTTTGCTGAAATAAATATGATCATCCAACCGGTTGTCTAAAGGCGCGCTGTTCAGCGCCATTTCTTCTTTTGCCAGCGTATCGCGCTGCCAAGGTTTAACCCCTAAACTGCTGCAGGCTGCTAACTGGCTTAACACCAACGCAATCACACCAGCCTTCATTACTTTTGTCAGTTGCATCTTGCTTACTCCTCTGCCAGTAACTGGCGGATCTTTGCCTCATAATCAGCATTATCAGCGTGTTTAAAGCCAATATGGCGATAACGGATCTGGCCTTTTTTATCAATCAGATAGCTACTGGGCATACCGGGCAACTGATACTGCTCCGCCACAGCGCCGTTCAGGTCATACAGCACGGCAAACCGCGCTGGTACCTGCTGTAAAAACCGGCTGGCATCATTGCGTTCACTGTCTTCATTTACCGCCAGCACCAGCAGGCCATCACTGCCATAACGCTGCTGCATTGTATTTAACCAGGGAAAAGACTTGCGACAGGGCGCACACCAGGATGCCCAGAAATCAACCAGCACCACCTGGCCTTTTAGCTGCTGCATGCTGCTAACCGGGCTGCCTTCCAAATCACTAAGCTCGGTTGCTACAACACTGCCGGTTATCAGGCAACTGAGTAAAAGCCCCGTTAGCAAGCCACTTGTTTTCCAGTACTGCATAGCACCTCCAATACTTTTGCGTTCAAGCTAACGGTGTTTGCTTAAGCAAACCTTAAGTGACGCTACAACTTTGAAAAACAGCAAAGAATTGAGAAAACTGCGCGGTAGAAAGTGAGATAGATAAATAGAGAGGCTCGCTACTTGGCTTACTAATATTAATTCAGTTGATCGCGTTTGCAGCTAACTGTAAAGCTTGGAAAATACGGACTCAGACCGCTACCCCAAAAATACTGCCCACCAGCGCGGTCAACGCCATTGCCAGCGCGCCCCAGAAGGTAACTCGTGCTGCACCTCGCGTTCGGGGAGCACCGCCTGCGTGGGCAGCCAGGGCACCCAGACCCGCCAGAAAACATAGCGAGAATAAGGCAACAGCGTAAATCAGATAGGGGCCGGGCATAGCCCAGGCTATCAGTAGTGGCAGGGCCGCACCAATAGTAAAGGCCGCAGCTGATGAAAGTGCAGCCTGGACAGGCCGGGCTTTACCCGACAGGGAAATACCAATTTCGTCTCTAGCATGCGCGCCTAATGCATCGTGCGCCATTAATTGTCCCGCAACCCTTTGCGCCAGCTCCGGCGTTACACCTCTTTTCTGATAAATTTCAGCCAGTTCATTTTTTTCATACTGAGGGTTCTGGGCAAGAGATATTTTCTCCAGCTCAAGATCAGCCTGCTCCGTATCAGCCTGCGAGCTTACAGAAACATACTCACCTGCCGCCATCGACATTGCCCCGGCAACCAGCCCGGCAACACCGGCCAGCATGACACTGGCATGCGTGGTACTGGCAGCAGCCACGCCAATAATCAGACTGGCAGTTGATACAATGCCATCATTTGCACCCAGTACCGCGGCGCGTAACCAGCCAACACGATGCGAGCGGTGAAGTTCGATATGACTCATCTGCTTTGCTCCGAATGTATATTCTGGCTATTAACCTTAAACTATCCTGATTGCTTTAGGTAATGGTTAATTAGCTAAATGATATTGTTGCTGCCGATACAGATAAGAGGGCAACAGCACCTGTGCCAACGCGCGTTTTGTCTGTGCTGCAGAGGGTACTTTGTCTGAGAGGAGCAATTGTTTACTGGCAGGATCATACACACCACTTACTGCACTCTGCTGTGGTCGTAAAATTGTCAGTTGCTGTTGTTCCATTAATGCAAAATACTGGTCAAACTGCATCAGCGCCCGACCAGCACTGGTGTCATCACGACTAAAGTCACGGCCAATGAGTGGCGTCTGACCATTGATCCCCATTAAAGACAACAGGGTAGGAGCCAGGTCAATCTGGCTGGCAACCGGTGTAATACGATTTGGCTGCAGATCCGCGCCCAAGATCAATGCCGGAATATGAAACTTCTCTACCGGCACCAGATTGCTGCCATACACCCGGTTGTCGTGATCGGCCACAATCAGAAACAGCGTGTTCTGCCAATAAGGCTGTAGCCTCGCATGAGCAATAAACTGTCCTAAGGCATAATCAGCATACTTAACCGCATTATTTACGGTTTGTTTTGGCTGTTCATGCAAATCGATACGCTCATCCGGGAACTCAAACGGCGTATGATTGGACGAGCTAAACACCAGGCTGAAAAAGGGTCGTTGTTGCTGATGCATCTCGTCCAGATGTTTGGCCGCAGCGGTAAATAAATCTTCATCGCTGGCGCCCCAGCTACCAACAAAAACCGGATTGTCCATTTGGGGCAAATCAATCACCTGCTTAATGCCATTGCCGGTAAAAAAACTGCGCATATTGTCAAAATGCGCTTCGCCACCATAAATAAAGCTGGTGTTATAGCCTTGTTGCGACAGCGTGCTACCCAGCGTATAAAAATTTTGCTGAGCTAACGACAACTTAACCACGCTTTGGGCCGGCGTTGGCATAAAGCCTGACACCACCGCTTCTATACCGCGCACCGAGCGGGTACCGGTTGCATACATTTGCTCAAACCACCAGCCGTCATACTTCAGCTTCTCCAACTCAGGGGTGACAGCGACACCACCGAGCGATTCAACAAAGGTTGCACCAAGGCTTTCTTCAAGAATGATGACCAGGTTCAACGGTTTGGCACGCTGCACACTTGCTTGACTGTAATGCACAGTGGGTAAACCCGGATTAGAAAACGCGGTCTGTTTTAACCATGGCCAATCCAGAGCCAGCGCCAGCATTTCAGTATCAGGCAGCTTGCCGTAAATCTCGCTGGAGTGCGCTTCGTGTTTCAGACTATACAGTGCATACAGCACTGAATAAGGCGAGTTGATTACCAATGAATTAACCAGAGCATCACTGGTAACCGCAAAAAATGCCGGGTTAGCAGGACGATGCTCAGTGGTAGAGCGGATCATGGCAAATACCACCAGTAGCAGCACAGGCCAGGTTAGCCAGAAGGTTTTCGTCTGATAGGGTTCGGTGCGAAGACGGGCGCGTTGCAGTATTTTATTAGCGCCCCAAATAAGCAGTAATGTAAGCGAAATGCCACCAAGTAACATCGCTCTGAAGCCCTGCCATAAGGTACTGAAGACTTCTTGCGGATACTTCAGATATTCCACATAGAGACGGTTTGGCCGGATATCGTATTGCAGAATAAACTGCGGGGTAGAGAGCTCTACAAAGATAAATAACGTCAGACCCAACATGGCCCAACCATAGCAAAACCAACGCCAGGCATTCAACCCTCTGCGGCCAGCCAGAAACGGCGCCAGCAGTATGGGTAAGACCATCCACAGACCAGCCAGTATCAAATCAGCCCGCACCCCTTGTATTAGGAGGGGCCACACTGATGCTACGGCGCTAATCCGGTCATATTGCCAGACAAACAAGCCAATACGGCTTACTGATAATAGAAGCAATACCAGTAATGCCATTACCGCCAGCAGATAATAAGGGCCTGATACAGAGCGTAAATCTTTTTTCATTGCCGGTCATAATCACTTCACAGCTTAAGGTTGCCTGACGCTAAAGCACTAAGCTTAAGCTGTTCTTAAGATACAACAGCGATACTAGTTGTATAAAAGTGCGGTAGAAGTGTAATAAAAGTGCGGTTGATTCAGCGTGGAGAAAATAATGAAATCTGAAGCCAAAGGGCTAAACAGACTGTTTCATGCCAGCAAGTATTCGTGGCAGGGATTGATGGCCGGGTTAAAGTCTGAGGCAGCGCTACGCCAGGAAATTGCGGCATTAGCGCTATTGCTACCCGTTATCTTTTGGCTTGATATCAGTGCGGCTGAACGCAGCATGCTGTTACTCAGTACGCTACTGGTGCTTATTGTCGAGCTGCTGAATACCGCAGTTGAAACTGTCGTTGATCGCATCGGTGACGATTATCATGAACTCAGTGGTAAAGCCAAAGATCTGGCATCAGCCGCGGTGCTGATCACGCTGTTTGGCGCCGGTGCTATCTGGCTGATGATTCTATGGTAATAAAAGCCTACATCAGTGACAGAACGGTATACCTGTTTTTACTGGTATACCTCATGGCCCTGCTAATTTTAGATACTGGTGGCGGCGACATCTGGCTCGCCAGTAAATTTTATGCCTTAGAGGGATACCAGTGGTCATTACAACAACATTGGTTTACCGAAAAAATTCTGCATAAAGACGCCCGCATAGTGAATTATGTTGCCTGCGCACTGGTACTGTTGCTTACAGGTTACTTTAACCTCAAACGTAGCAGTCATAAGTTGCTGGCCGACAGCTTTGCGGCCTTAAGCCTGTCTTTAACCGTTTCTTTTGTTCTGGTCGCTTACTTAAAAGCAATTACCAATATTGCCTGTCCGTGGGACCTGGCCATGTTTGGTGGTGCTGAACCTTATTTTCACTTATTGCAAAACCGGCCATCGTACTTACCTTATAACCAATGTTTTCCCGCAGGTCACGCCAGTGTCGGCTATGCCTGGCTGGCACTCTTTTATTTTTTCAAAAAAGTAAAACCTCAGTGGCAATTTATCGGTTTAGCGACCGGCCTGATATTGGGTGTGGTCCTGGGCCTGGCTCAGCAGTTGCGGGGAGCTCATTTTTTATCACATGATTTAACCACATTGGCACTGTGTTTCTTATCGGCAAAATTCTGCTTTATGTTATTTGCACCGGACAGCAGTAAAACAGTGTCAAAAAAGCTTTAAACCGTTAAGTATTCCTTAAGCAGACAAGCACACACTGTCTGCATAATGTAGCAATAAAGCGGTAACCTTATGCATCTGGACGTTTCCATCTCACCTGTGCGATTAAGGGCAATGCAACCTGAAATATCGCGCGAACTGCTTAGCATTAGCGCTGCAATACTGCTTACGCTGATGTTTAACCAAAGCTTTATAAAGAGCATTTTACCATTAGGTGGCTGGCTGTTAACGTTACCGCTAATGGCATTATTGCTGTTAATTAATATTTTTATTTGTCAGATATTTAGCATGGGAAAATTCCAAAAAGTCTGGTTAAGTACCTTGATTATTCTCGCCGCCGTCAGCCAGTACTTTATGCAACAGTACGGTGTACTGCTGGACAAAAGCATGCTGATTAACGCGCTGGAAACAGACAGCCATGAAATGACCGGTTTATTAAGCAGTGCCATGTTGCCTTATTTTGTCGTTTATCTGCTATTGCCCCTATCTTTTCTTTTTTGGGTAAAACCGCAGCGTCGCAAACTTCGCAGCAGCGTTAAACGCTACAGCGCGCTACTTTTTATTGTCGTTGCGTTACTCTCAGGGCTGGCTGCATCACAGTACCAAAACTTTGCCGGCGTGTTTCGCCAGCATCGTTATCTTAAACATCAGGCTGTCCCACTGAATGCCCTTGCCGCAGCATTCGGCGTTTTACAAAGTAAAATTGCTGATGGTCATCCGACGACGTTTAGTGAATATGCAGTGGATGCCCGAATCATTAAGCAGGCAAATAAACCGAAGCTGGTGATCATGGTGCTGGGTGAAACCGTGCGAGCTGATCATCTGGGCATTAACGGCTACCTGCGCAATACCACCCCGCTGCTGGCGCAGCGCGAACTGATTAACTTTGGTGCTATCGATGCCTGTGGCACCGCGACCGCGGTGTCAGTACCCTGCTTGTTTAGCTATCTGGATAAAGCCCACTACAATGACACGATGGCAAAGCATTCAGACAATGTGCTGGATGTATTAAAACGTGCCGGTATAAAGGTGATCTGGCGAAACAACAACTCCGGTTGTAAAACCATGTGCGACAGAGTGGTTATTGATCATAGCTTTGCTGGTAACAGCACCTTTGACTGCGAAGAAGGTGCTTGTCCGGATATAGCGTTACTGCATAATTTATCGCAGGAAATAGCACAGATAAAAAACGATAATCAACCTATTTTTATCGTGTTGCACCAGCAAGGCAATCATGGCCCGGAATACTACAAGCGTAGCGAAATACAACACAAACACTTCCTGCCCGAGTGTGAAAGTAACTTGCTTAGTGAGTGTCAACCGCAACATATTATCAATGCGTATGACAATGCCATTGTTGCTACTGATGAGCTGCTAAGTAAC
Source organism: Arsukibacterium indicum (assembly GCF_019100565.1). Classification (GTDB taxonomy): domain Bacteria; phylum Pseudomonadota; class Gammaproteobacteria; order Enterobacterales; family Alteromonadaceae; genus Alishewanella; species Alishewanella indicum. The sequence continues at coordinate 239,806 of NZ_JAHRID010000003.1, forward strand.
ACCATAGCAGTGCTGGAAGGCTTGTCTGCAGAGTTTGACACGGCAATGTTGTATGTGTCAGATCACGGTGAGTCTTTGGGAGAAAATGGTGTTTATTTACACGGTTTACCTTTCTGGATGGCGCCGGAAGCGCAAACAAAGGTGCCAATGTTGTTGTGGCTATCCACTAACTTTACCCAGCGTCTGGCCTTAGATACCGACTGTATCAGTCAACAAAAGGACTTGTCTCACGACTATGTTTTTAACTCCATACTGTCACTGTTTGAGGTAACCAGCAGCAGTAAAGATGTACAATTAGATTTTATCCGCCCCTGTACTCTGACATAGTAGCAATACGATTATATTAGCAACAAGGCAACGCCCGGCAGGTTTATTTAACATATTGTTGTATTATCATCAGATAAACCGCCCTGCGGCACGCCACACTGGATTTTTTAGATGCGCATTTTACTGGTAGAAGATGATGAATTGCTAGCTAGAGGTATGATTACCCGGCTAAAACGGATGGGTTACCAGCCCGAACATTGCACCACTGGCAAGCAGGCGCTTCTGGCAGCGCAAGACAGTGATTTCGCGCTGATGATTCTCGATTTAGGTTTACCGGATGGCTTTGCGCTGGATATTATCCGCCAGTTACGCCAAAGCAGGGTAACCATGCCAATACTGGTGCTGACCGCGCAAAGCCAGCTGGATACTAAACTAACCGCTCTGAACAGTGGCGCAGATGATTATCTGGTTAAACCCATCGACGTACTGGAACTGGAAGCACGGATCAGAGTATTGTGCCGCCGCCAGCTGCAACGCACAGATGACACCTTGCAGCTGGCTGGTATCAGCCTGAATTTGCAAAATCATCAATGTCAGTTCCAGCAGCAAATTGTTACCCTGACCCGACGCGAATTTATGCTGTTACAGGAGTTTATGTCAAAACCCGACAGAATATTGTCGCGTCAGCAGCTGGAAGAACTCAGCTACGGTTGGGATGGCGAAACGGAAAGCAATGCGATTGAAGTACATATTCATAATTTACGCAAAAAACTTAGCCCTGACCTGATTAAAACTGTACGTGGTGTGGGCTATATGCTGGTAAGTCAGTATGACCATCAATAGTATAAAGTTTTATCTGTTGTTGGGGATTAACCTGCTGATGCTGGGTACCCTGAGCCTGAACGCCTGGATTGCCTATAACGATGCGTTGCATGAGCTGGACGAAATTTACGACGCAGAACTGGCGCGAAGTGCCAAATTAATAAGTTTACTGCTAACCAGCCGCACGTTGTCAGACAATATCGGGCAGCCAGTTGTAGTAGCCGTGCCACACATTACCGACATGGGCGAATCACTCACTGTCCAGCAGGAGCGGTTGCTCGATGGTCATAAATATGAAGGCAAAATTGCCTTTCAGGCTCAGCAGGGCGACAAACTTGTTATGTTGTCGGAAAACGCGCTGCAGTTCCCGACCCCCATCCGTGAAGCGGGTTACCATGAAATAACTGAACATGGGAGCTTATGGATAACATTCAGTTACTTTGTGCCCAACCACAATTTATGGGTATTCACAGCACAACGCGAAGATATCCGCGAAGAGCTCGGTGCACACATTGCTCGGGCGCAAGTGCGGCCCATTCTGTTTATGATGCTGCCGCTCAGCCTGCTAATTTATGTTGTTATTAAGCTGGTATTGCGTCCACTACAATTGCTACAGCAACAGGTTGCTAATAAAACACCAGAACAACTGCATGAAATAAAACTAGCATTGCCTGACGAGCTGCAACCTGTTCAGGAAGCAATTAACAGCTTGTTGCTGCGGATCCGCAGCTATTTAGAGCAGGAAAAACGGTTTATCTCTGATGCCTCGCATGAGCTGCGAACCCCTTTAAGTATTCTGCAACTTCATGCTCAAAACCTTAGCAGTGCTACTGATCCGGTTGAAATCACAGAAGCAGCCGATGCCATTGTTGAAGGCAGCAAACGGATGTCGCATCTGGTCAATCAGTTACTGTCTATTGCCCGGCTGGATCACCTTGAAGCAGTCAGTTTTAACCAGGTAGCATTAACACCTTTACTGCATCAATGTCTGGCGCAATTACCGCCTCTGCTGCTGGATAAGGTCAGCTGGCAGCTACAGTTAGATGACAACTGTCAGTTGCATGGCGACAACGCACTATTGCAAAGTGTCATGCGTAATTTGCTGGATAACGCCGCCAAATACTCACCCGCTGACGGCACTGTTGAGGTACACACGGGCTTCACAGACCAGCAGACTATTCGGATATGCATCAGCAACAGTGGTACCGTAGATACTGAAACCAGCAGGCTGGGCGACCGCTTTTACCGGCATCAACAACATCAGCAGCAGGATGGCGCTGGCCTGGGGTTATCTATCGTTAAACACATCGTTGTTCTGCATCACGGCAGTATCAGCTTTGCTGTAAATAATCGTAACGGGCTGGATGTTGTGCTGCAATTGCCAGCAGTTTCGGACGTTTAGCTATGTTAAGTAGTGCTTAATTTACAGGGTGTTGTTGCAAGGCCAGTGTAGCCTGCTGAAAATTAATGCTTTGTTTCTGCGGATGCAGGGCAATAATGCTATCTGCCCGTTGCAGCGCCTCAGCAGCCTGTTGCGGTTCACCAAGCAGCAAATACACTCTGGCCAACCCGGCCCAGGTATCAATTACATCAGGATGTTCAAGGTTTTCATCTCCTCGCAACACAATAATCTGCTGATATAACTGCAGCGCCTCAGCCGCTTTTTGCTGGGCCAGATAGGTATCAGCCAGAACTTGGGCCGTTATCAGTGTTGTAGGATGTGCCTTGCCTAATTGCGTTTGTTGTTTATGGTAAGCATCCAATACCAGCAGTTCGGCCTCGGTAAACTGACGCTGCAACCGCAACAGTCGCGCCAGTTTCATCTGGCTTTGCAGGGTTTCAATATTGTCACTGCCGAGCACCTCAGTGCGATTGACCAGTACTTGCCGAAATAGGGTTTCAGCTTCGGTATAACGCCCTAAACCACGATAGGTATCTGCCAGATTGTGTGCTGAGCGCAGGGTATCCGGATGCATCGGCCCCAATACCTGCTCAGCAAGCGTAATATGTTGCAAAATAAGCGGTTCGGCTTTTTCATACTGTCCGGTTACTTCATATAGTGAACCCAGCGTGCTCATGCATTGCAGTGTGGTAGGATGCCTGGAGCCAAAAAGCTGCTGTGCTTTGTTCAGACACTGCAGGTAGTATTGCTCCGCCTGAGCGTATTGCCCCAACCAATGGTAAATAATCCCCAGCTGCACCAGTGAGTGCACAATATCAGGATGCTGCTCTCCCAACAGCCGCAACCTGTCCTGATATAAACGCAGCCACATTTTCTCAGCTTTTACTAAATCGCCATTAGTATGATACGCACTGGCCAGGCTACTCGCCGACCCCAACGTAAGCTTATGCTCTGGACCAAATAGTTGCGTAGCCAGTTGCAGGCTCTGGCGACGAAGTTCCAGCACAGCTGCTGTTTTATATTGATCCTGATAGATGTCGGCCAGCGTCATTAGTATCTGCCAGTATAACTCGGTCTCAGCAAAGTTATGTTGCAAAGCCAGTTCCCTGGCTTGTTCAATATGCTGTTGTGCTGCGGGTAACAAACCAAGCGAATAATAAGTACGGCCTATGATCCGGTGAACCGCTGCAGCCACTTCTGGTTGCTGACTCAGCGCATGGTCACGTTGCTCTGCCAGCTTGCTGCTGGCCTCGTCCAATACGTCCCGCACCTTTGGTTCGGCGCCTTGCGCTTCATGGGGGTCGGCTTTGCCCAGCATGTCGGTGACAAATTCAGTAATGGCCAGCGCTTTATCCCGCTGCAACCTGGCAATGTCCCGCTCTTGTTTAACCAGCTGCGCCTGTTGCCAGAATGCCACGCTAAAAGCAGTGATACCGCACAACATAACAGCCGCCAGCACGCTGCTGGCGGTATTGCGCCTGACAAAGGTAGCGCCACGATACCAGCATGTTGAGGGCCGCGCCAAAACAGGGTGCTTGCCCAGAAAACGTTTTATATCATCACTGAATGCGGTAACAGATTGGTACCTGTCCGCCGGTTTCTGCTGCAGTGCCCGCTTTAAAATCCAGCTGATATCCGGCGCTGAGTAATCACTGACTAATAACTGAAGAACCTGGCCCAAAGAATAAACATCACTCAGGGTAGACAGCGCTTTACCTTGCTGTTGCTCGGGGCTGGCGTAGCTGAGGGTTAAACCCAGTTGCCTGCTAGCTGTTGCGGCATCGTTACTGGTAGTACGGGTTAACAAATGAGCAATACCAAAGTCGAGTAACTTGGGTTCGCCCTGCTGACTGACTAAAATATTTGAGGGCTTAATATCACAGTGCACCACCATTTTCTGATGGGCAAACGCCACCGCAGCCAGCACTTTTACAAACAATTGTAAGCGCGCGGTCAGCGCTAACTTACGCGTATGGCAATACTGATCAACCGGCTCGCCTTTAACATATTCCATTACCAGATAAGGCATGCCGGCTGCGGTTGTACCGCCATCCAGCAGGCGCGAAATCGCAGCATGTTCCAGATCTGCCAGGATCTGGCGCTCAGTTTTAAAAGCATGCAGCAAAAGCGGGTTTATCAGGGTGGTACTTATCAGCTTAATGGCAACCTGTTTTTCGAATTGTTTGTCAGCCCGCTCAGCCAGATACACGGTGCCCATGCCGCCCCGGCCAAGCTGGCGTAACAGTTTGTAAGGTCCCAGCATCTCGCCGCTCAAATCCTGCGCATGGGCCAACAGCGACGCTGCCTCTGAAGCCAGCATATCCTGCATCTGTAACGTATGGCCGTCACTGGCAAGCAATTGCTGCAGTGCAGCGTAAAGTTCAGGGTTGTCAGCGCTAACTTGCTTAATGAAGTTGTCCCGATCAGCCTCTGGCAAGGCAATAGCCTGATAAAATAACGGTTCGATCTGCAGCCACAACTTTTTATCCATTAGCTTTTGCCTTGTATTTCCTAAATTAGTGAAACACTGTCTATACTGGTAACTCAATAACAGCCTAGTAGAAAAAATGCTTATGTCTATCGTTGAGGAACATGCCAACATTACCAGCCTGCTGGGCCAGTGGCGGGAAGGTGACTTGCAGGCAGAGCATGAGCTAAGCAAGCTTGTACAGCAAAAATTGCATCAGTTGGCGGCAACATATATGCGCCAGGAACGCCCTGGCCATACTTTGCAGCCCACCGCACTGGTAAACGAGGCATTTATCAGCCTGATGCAGGCAGACGTCGATTATCAGGACAGGCTGCATTTTTTCAGGTTGGCTGGCAGTATCATGCGCCGCATCCTGGTTGATCACGCACGGGCGCGCAACGCAGCTAAGCGTGGCGATGGCCTGTTACAAATAACCCTGAGCGATCATGCGCTTGCGGTAGATGACACCAACAGCATTATTGGCCTGCACAATGCTATGCAGGCCCTGGCGAAATTTGATCAGCAAAAAGCTGAAATTCTTGATTTGCAGTTTTTTGCCGGCCTGAGCCCGGCGCAAATTGGCGAGCTGTATGGCGTATCAGGCAAAACCATTGAACGCAGCAGTAAGCTGGCGAAAGCCTTTATTCACCAGGCTATTTAGGGCTGTTTGCCACCTTTTTTAATTTTTTTCTATTTTTTGTCTTTTTCATAAACGCAATCCGCTTACTAGGTTAACAGCCCAGTTAAGCGGTATGGCTGACGCCTTGCCATTGTGGCAATAACGCACAGATAAGCCGGATAACGCTATGAAAAAGGTATTTCAACATTTACTGGTGGTATTAGAAAACCAGCACGATGACGAGCTGGTGCTCAGCAAAGCATTAATGCTGGCCCATCAGTATCGCAGCAAGGTCACCTTGTTTTGTTCATTGTATCAAAGCCGATCACAGGCCGATGTTTGCCAGCAAGCAGCAAAGTATCAGCAACAGCTGCAGCAGACTTTGCAAGCCATGGGGTTAGTAGCAGAGCCGGTAATTGAAATTTGCTGGCAACAACCCGCCAGGAAGAAAATTGAGCAGCTTCTGGCTGACGGTGATATCAGTTTAATTATTAAAAGGCTGCAGCATAAACGTAGTTTATTGTCGTGGTTAATACCCGACCTTGAACATTACTTTATCAGCGACTGCACCTTGCCGGTATGGTTAGTCAAACAGGCCGGCAATAATACTGAACTGAGCATTCTCGCTTGCCTTGATTTGGGGAATAACAGTGAGCAGCAACATAGCCTGAACCACGACATTCTGACCATTGGCGAACAAATAGTGCAGCAGAGCACCCAACAGCTGCATGTACTAAACTGTTATCAGGCTGACGATTACAGTATGAGCCTGCCCTATGACAGCAACCTTGGCTTTGCCCCGCTGCCTGACATTCAGCTACAGCACACCCTCAAACTAAAACCCTATATTGAAGCTCACCACTTGCCCGCTGACATTATTCACCTAAGTGAAGGTTTGCCCGATGATGAGGTACCAAAAGCCGTACTGAACTACCAGTGCCAGTTGGCGATTATTGGTAATGCCCATCAGCATGAGTTCAGTTCGGTGTTGTTTGGTAATACTGCCCAGTATCTAAGCCGGCATACACCTTGTGATGTGTTGATAATAAAGCAGGCAGATTAACAACCCGCCGATAACTGTTGCTCTATTTCTGCCACGGCTGTGGGTTTAGCATAATGATAACCCTGGCCAAATTCGCAGCCGAGCGACGCCAGCAGTTGTTGCTGAGTCTCGGTTTCAACCCCCTCAGCGATCACCGGTACCTTAATTGCTTTGGCCATAGCGAGCATGGCTTTAACCAGACTAAGATTTTGATCACTTTCCAGCGCCTGCACGAAAGTTTTATCAATTTTTATAAAATCAATTGGTAACGACGTCAGATACGATAACGAAGAGTAGCCTGTACCAAAATCATCAATAGCAATTTTAATTCCGGCGCTGCGAAACGCGTTCAGGTTTTCCAAAGTGGTTGGCGATTTATCCATTGCCACCCCTTCGGTAATTTCCAATTGTAAGCTCGAAGGAACCAGCTGCAACTGCTGCAGTTTTGCCATAATGTGATGGTAAAGCTGCGGATCCGAAAAATGCTTGCTGGTAATATTTACTGCAACAGGTTGTGGTTGTAACCCGGCTTGTTGCCACAAGCTTAGCTGCTGCAACACGGTATCAATAACCCAGCGGTCCAGTTGTTTTCCCAGATTTACCGCTTCTGCTACTGCCACAAATACATCAGGTGCCACAGTACCCAGGTTAGCGTCATGCCAGCGCACTAACGCTTCGTAACCAGAGGTTTCACCGCTGTGTAAACTGTACTTGGGTTGCATCACCACATTCAGTAAATTGTGTTCCAGTGCTCGCCTTAAACCCTGTTCAATTTCCAGTCTGCGGGTCAGTGCGCTGTGAATATCTTCGTGATACATCCGCAACGGCAAACCCTGCTGTTTGGCATCAAACATTGCAGATTCAGCCTGCTGGATCAACGCCGGAAACTGACTCGAATCATCCGGACAGATACTGATACCGACACAGATTGATGGCGCTATTTTTTCCTGGGCCAGCCAGTAAGGCTCGGTACATTGTTCAATCAACTGGTACACAAAGGGCAGTAAATCGCTACGTTCTGTTAACGGCAGCCACACAATAAAATCGTCTGCGCCAGGCCGGCAGGCCAGGGCGCCATCGGGTAATAGATTTTTCAGCCGGTGGGCCGCTTCAATAAGCATTAAATCGCCGCATTCATAGCCGTATTTTTCATTGATCAACCTGAACCGATGGCAATCGATAAACAACACCGCACAAAGCTTATTGGGATCAGACCGTCGGCTGAACTGCTCCATTAAGCCCTCTTTATTCAGCAAGCCCGTTAGTGCGTCAAAGCTGGTCAGAAATTTAGCATGATTTTTTGCTTTTACCTGCTCGGTAATATCGATACCCACTCCCTGGATCTCATCGCCGGAGTCAGACTGACCGGCCAGACTGCTGAAGGTCCAGTCAACCCAGTGCACTGTGCTTTCAGCGCCAAGCATTCGCACCGATAGTGAGACAGTTTGTTGCTGCCCGCCTTGCCGCAATTGCGCCAGTAACGCCTCAACGTGATGTCTTTCATCAGCATGAATAAACTCAAAAATGGAGATACCCAGCATCTGAAACAATTGCTGGTTCAATTGCCGGCTAAAGGCATTGTTCACAAAAGTAAGCCGTGAGTTTTTACTTAACCGGCAAATAAATTCTTTCTGGTTTTGGACAATATCGCGATAGCGCTGTTCTGCCGTTATCAGTCGCTGCAATACCGCTTTAAATTCTGACAGATCATGGCATACCCCAACAAAAACCCGCCCCTGCTCGGTAACTGATTCACCTACCGACAAATGCATAGGAAATACCGTGCCATCTTTGCGCTGTGCCTGCACATCGCGGCCAATACCAATAATTTTTGCTTTACCGCTGACTTTGTAATTATCAATAAAACTATCGTGCTGGCCTGCGTGTTGTTGTGTCATCAGCATGCTGACATTCTGGCCGATCACTTCTTGTTTTTTATAACCAAACAACTGTTCTGCGCCGCGGTTAAAGCTTTGCACTATGCCAAACTCATCAATTGAAATAATGCCATCAACGGCGGCCTCCAGCAGCGCATCCTGTACCGACAATACCTTTAAATGCGCTTTGACACTGGCCTGGTAGGCGGTCAGGTCATGGCAAATACCGACAAAATAGCTTTTACCATTGGTTTTTGACTCGCCAACAGACAAGTGCATCGGAAATATAGACCCATCCTTGCGTTTACCCTGCACATCACGGCCAATGCCAATAATTTTTGCCGGCTTTTTATCCTTAATATAATTCTTAAGATAGCTGTCGTGCTCGCCGTGAAAAGGTTCAGGCATCAGCAAGCGTACATTCTGTCCGACACATTCTGCGGAACTGTAACCAAATAGTTTTTCTGCGGAAGGTGAGAAAAAACAGATTAGTCCTTGTTGATCAATCACAATAATGGCATCAACTGCCGATTGTACAATGGCGTCCTGTAACTGACTCAGCTCAAACGTATCCATACTCTAAGTAACCTTTATAAGGCAAGCCACACTACAAACTGACATCAAAATTTAGTGGTGCATTGACAATTACCACAACTGTAGAAGCTACACTCACTTTTTTCCATCACAAATACCTAAAAAAGGTATCCCCAAAGCGGCATCTGAAAAAATGGTGTCAGCACTTGTTAAAAGCAGGATACTGAAAATCACTTAATGTTAAAGCCAAAAACACTGGCAACAGCCCGCCAGGCTGCTTCTGAAAGGATCAAAAAGTTCCCATACTATGCCAGAAGTCATAGCTTAAAAAGTGACTTTTGACACTAACCGCGTTTCCACTGGCTTGTTAAGCTGAATAAAACACACAGAGGAAACACCATGCGACTTTCATACATCTTTTTGGCACTTGCAATTACCGCAACAGCAAGCTTTGCTGGTGCTGCCGCTGCCGAAAACCCGGCCGAATTACAACAAGCTAAAGCCGTTATGGCGACAGATCTTGATGCCGCTGAAAAGCATATTGAAAAAGCCCTGGCTAAAGCACCAAACAATGCAGAAGTGCAATTTCTGTGTGGCCGCATTATGGGGCAACAAGCTGAAAACGCAATTTTCTCCGCACTTAGCTACGCGAAAAAGTCATTACGCTGTTTAGAGCAGGCGGTAGCGTTACAACCGGAAAATACCACCTATCGTAAAGGGTTGATGTCATTTTATCTTGGCGCCCCCGGCATTGCCGGTGGGGATAAACAGCTTGCCTGGCAAGAAGCAGAGCAGATAGCCCAGCTAAATGCGTTGCAGGGTACTTTGGCTAAACTTAGTTACTACCGCCAGACAGAGCAAACGGAGCAACACCAGCAGTTGCTGGCGCAAAGCGCTCAGAAATATCCAGAGCAAGCTGAATTGCATTATCGCCATGGCTTAGTTTTGCAGGAGAACAAGCAATACACCGACGCTTTTACTGCTTTTACTGCAGCTACTCAGGCGCCGCACGATGAGGAAGCCATTTACCAATTTAATGCCTGGTATCAAATTGGCCGCACCGCACTATTTAGCGAACAGCAGCTGGAAAAAGGTATTCAGGCGCTAAACCATTATATTGCGCAGGCACCAAAGGCAGATAATTTACCTGATATGGCATGGGCACATTTTCGTCTGGCGCAATTACACAAGCTCAATGACAACAACAGCATGATGCAGCAACATCTTACTCAGGCTGGCGACACTAATGATAAGGAACTGCAACGTGAAATCAAACGACTACAACGCTAAACAAGCATCAGAGCAAGCCGGTTTGCTTGTCACGGCCGCGCTGCTAATATTTTTGCTGATGGAATTACCGGTAAGGCTTTGGTTACAACCGGATCCATGGCTGTTGAATGCTCAGCACTGGTATTTCGGCCAACCGCTGCGTCTGCTGACAGAACTGGCACTGGTTATGCTCCTGTTAGTTGCTGTAAAGTTGATCTATCCAACGACTCTTAAGCTGCAACGCAACCAAACCAAGCTGCTACTGGGCTGCATGCTGGTCAGCGCCATGTTATTTAGCCTGCTTGAAGCAGAGCAATTGTTAAACAGCTTTTCTGCCGGCTTGTGGCTTTGGCTGGCCTGGTTTGTAACCGGCTTCTGTATTGGCGTTGGCCAGGAGTTGTTGTATCGCGGGTTATTATTTAGCAGCTTAACCCGCTTTATGTCAGTAACACTTGCCGGTGCTGTAACAACATTGGCCTTTGTTATAGCGCCATTGCACTCAGTAAGGTTATGGCAATATCTGCAACAAGAACACTATACTGTGGTGGCTTTGCTAATCGGCATTTACGTTGCTGCCAGTATATTTTTTCAGTGGCTGCGCAACCATACCGGCAACGTTACCGTGCCAGCACTAGTGCATGGTGTGGGCAATGCAATCACCTGGGTCGCAGTATTTGCATGAACCTTATGTGCAATAGGTTGAGTAGTTCACCGGGGAATGCCAGCTAAAATATTTTTATAATAACAGCTCCAACGCCTTGTTCCGCACGTAAGCTATACCCAAAGCATAACAACAATATTAGCAGAGACGAATTTATGATTAGTTACGTAACCCTGGGTGTAAATGACTTAACCACAGCCAAAGCCTTTTATGGCGAATTACTGGGCGAATTAGGCTGCAAAAGCTTATTGGATATGGGCCGTATTGCCTTTTTCGGCAAAAGCATGGCGCAACCTATGTTGGCAGTATGTGAGCCTTTTAACAAACAACCGGCTAGTCCGGGTAATGGCAATATGGTGTCGTTTCAACCTGGTAGCAAAGAAAAAGTCGATGCGCTTTACCACAAAGCTATTGCATTAGGTGCCAGCTGCGATGGTGCTCCGGGCCAACGCATTGAAAACACTTTTTACGGTGCTTACGTGAAAGACATTGATGGCAATAAACTGTGCTTCTGTCATTTTGGTTAAGGGTTAACCGGTAATGCAGTTAAACAGCGACTTTAGTCAGCGCGCCATAATATTACCTGCGGAATATCATTTTGTTGCGTCGCCACTTGCCGGTGTCAGTCGGATGATGCTGGACCGCGCCGGGGGCGAAGTGGCCCGCGCTACCAGTATTGTCCGCTATGCTGCAGGTAGCGGCTATAGCAGCCATACCCATGAGGGCGGCGAGGAAATACTGGTGCTGGAAGGCGTATTCAGTGATGAACACGGCGATTACCCGGCAGGCACTTATCTGAGAAACCCTCCAGGGACGTCGCATCAACCTTTCTCGCGCGAAGGCTGTACTTTATTGGTTAAGCTGTGGCAATTTGCCGCTGACGATTCTGAGCAACTGGTAATGAACACCAAAGCGCTAAGCTGGCGTCAGGGTCTGGTACCCGGATTGTCAGTCATGCCGCTACACGAGCATAATGGCGTCAGCACCGCGTTGGTGCGCTGGGCGGCTAACACCCGCTTTAATCGTCATATTCATGTTGGCGGGGAAGAGATACTGGTACTCGAAGGCCTGTTTCGCGACGAGCACGGCGAATACCCTGCTGGCAGCTGGCTACGTAACCCTCGTTACAGCGAACATACCCCTTTTACCGGGCCAGAAGGCGCACTGATTTATGTCAAAGTCGGTCATCTTGGCGCAGGTTTGCTGGGCGATAAGTTTATTGCAGATCCACAGGAAACCACGCTATGAGCACTGAATTACATGCTGCGGACCTGTCACGTATTATTGAAATGGCCTGGGAAGACAGAACGCCGTTTGAAGCGATACAACAGCTGTATGGCTTAAGCGAACCTGCAGTAATAAAATTAATGCGGCGTGAGCTAAAGCCAGGTTCTTTCCGACTATGGCGGGCCCGGGTCAGCGGCCGTACCACCAAGCATCTTAAACTGCGTAATCCGGCAATAAGCCGGGCGTATTGCCCTACTCAGTATAAGCGTTGAGCAAAGGCATAACACTTTGCAAATTATCATGGTCACCTGCCAATAGTTAACCCAGATCAAGCATTGCCATGTTTGTTATTTTTACACTTCGCTTTTAGATTCCATCATGCTAATGTTCGGCTGAACCTACAAGCGGAACATAAGTAAATGGATATACTTACTCTTACCATCGTTAATCTGTTTATTGCCGGCGGTGCAGGCGCCTTATTCTGGCTGCTTTATCTGGCAGATAAGTCACAGCAACATTTACTGTATTGGGCCATTGCCGCCAGTTGTATGCTGGTCAGCTCAACATTAAGCACTTTGTTTCATTTTGGGTTATCACTGCCATACTGGTTAACACCGGCGTTAGGCAACACCCTTATAGTAAGTTTACACCTGACCTTGCTGGCAGGCTTATATCAGTATTTCCGGCTTAGTGTAAAACTGCGGTGGTTTGTCAGTGTCATAATCATAGTTTTCGCGATGCATTTTAGTGACTTTGCCCAGCAGGCAACTGCCAACCGCCTATTTCTAAATTTTCCATTGATAATCATTATCAATTTTTTTGGCCTGCACCTTCTGTTCAGGCAACGCCATACGGCATTAAATGGTATTTATCTGGTGCTAAAACTTGCCTTTGTGTTAAACATTACGCAAATGAGCCTGCGATTCCTGTTGCTGCTGTCAGACAAATGGCAACTAGGCTTATTCAGCAACCCAGACTTTATTCACAATATTGGCTTTTTTGGCCTGACCTCATTCGCGTTGTTAATATTTGGCAGCAGTATATTACTGGTATACCGGCAGCAACAGCTGACTTTGCAGCAATATTCAGAGCGAGATGCGTTAACGGGTTTACTAAACCGGCGCGTCATGGAGCAGAAAATCAGCGCAGAACTGGATCGGTGTCACAGGCAAGCCAGACCATGCAGCCTGGTTATATTTGATCTTGACCATTTTAAACAGGTTAATGATGCACATGGTCATCTTGCAGGCGATGCTGCACTTTGCCATGTTGCCGCAATCACTTCGGCCCAGTTGCGAAGCTATGACTTGTTCTTCCGGTATGGTGGTGAAGAATTTGTGGTGTGCTTACCCGATACTGATGCCACTGCCGCCAAACATGTAGCCAACCGTATCAGACGCGCGATAGAGAGCTCAGTGCCAGTGCACTATCCCGAACTCAAGCTTACCATTAGTGCCGGGTTGGCCAGCACCCGTCATAACACCAACTTACAGGAACTGTTACTGCAGGCGGATCAGGCGCTGTATCAGGCTAAAAACACCGGCCGTAATCAAATATGCTCTTTTGCAACGTTGGCAACACCAGGACACTGAGACAGTTAAGGATACTTAGACAGTTAGTGCCATCTTAACCGCATCAGGCCTGGTTAGAACAATGACAGCCCCAGCTCATCTGCCAGGTTGCTGATAAGTTGCATAGCAACTACCGAATTACCAAACCGGTTCAGTGGCGGGCTCCAGGCGGTTATCACCCCAAACTGCGGTACGATCGCCACTATTGCGCCGCCCACCCCACTTTTCGCGGGCAAGCCTACCTTAAAGGCAAATTCACCAGACTGATCATACATACCGCTGGTCGATAAAATGGCATTAACCCGATGGGCATCGCGCCGGCTGCAAATTTGCTCATTGCTGCCCGGCTGCACCCCACGATTCGCCAGAAACAGCAGGCTTTGCGCCAGTTGTTCACAGTTTATTGCCGTAGCACACTGGTGAAAATAATGCTCCAGTACCAGCGGCACTTCCGCCTCTATATTACCAAAGCTTTTCATCAGATAGGCCAGTGCTGCGTTACGGTTACCGTGCTCCAGCTCTGACAGGTAAACCTGCTGATCGGCATAAATGTTTTGCTCGCCGGTAAGCCGGCGTAAAAAGGTTAAAAAGGCCGTTTTGCTGGCAGAATAGTGGCTTACCAGCACATCTGCTACCAGAATAGCGCCGGCATTAATCACCGGATTACGCGGAATACCCTTCTCCCACTCCAGCTGCACTATTGAATTAAACGGCTGGCCAGAGGGCTCCATATTTACCCGTTGCCACAGCTCATCGTCCAGCCGGTTCATTGCCATTACCAGCCCGAATATTTTAGAAATACTCTGCAGGGAAAAATTCAGCCGGGCATCGCCGGCGCTATGCACCTGACCATCCAGGGTGGCTATCGCTACCGCAGCGTGTTGCGGCGCTACCTGGGCCAGCGCCGGAATATAATTGGCCACTTTCCCCTGACTATACAGTGGCCGGCATTGCTCAAGTAACTGCTGCAGCAGCGAGGTTAAATCAGCACTGTGTTTCATTTGCTGCGCCTTGTCCGTTGTATTTTGTCATGATTTTAACATCGCTGGTTCCGCTGCTGGATCGTCTGCTTTATCGCCAGCAGACACTGCTTTACTTTCAGCCGCGAAATACAACAAGGTCCAGCCTAATGTCGGTTTAAAACGTTGCTCGCAAGAATATATTTTCAGCTCGCCCTGGGCCGACACACAGCCCAGCAATACCCAGTCTTTACCCAGTTCACCCAGCCTGCTTTGCAACCTGTCCAAATCAAAATCCTTGCTAAGCCGGGTGGTCTGCACAGTCCAGCCATCGGTCAGACGTTGCTGCAGGGTATAAAAATCGGTGGTTTTCTCAAACGAAAAATAGCCGCGTTGCTGCACGGTAAGCCGTTTGTGTTTCATATCCGACTCCTGGTGCGGCGCCAGCTGAAAGGTTCGGTGATGGCCAAACTCATGGCCCTGTGCTTTGCAAACCAAAGCGTTGTAATAATAATTGTCGGTAGCACATAATAAAAAGCTCAGATGCTCGTCTTCCAGTTCATGCTCAGCATGTTCAGACAAAATTTCGCCGTAATACACCTTAATGCCGTTCATCCGGATTGGTTTTAAACGTTGATAAGAGCCATCTGCTACCACCACATCTACTTTTAGTTTTTTTAATGTCTGCGCCAGGGCCAGGGTCCACGGCGATGCGCCGACAATCAGCAGGCCGTTTTCTTCCTTTGCGGCCAGCGACATTTTCTGGGCTAACGGCGCCAGCGTTAGGCCATGGGCCAATACTGTGACAATAATAATTAAAAATACAATGGGCAGCAGCGCTGCAGCATCCGGATAACCGGCATCGACCAGTGCCGGCCCAAAAATCCCGGCGGTGGCTGCTGCCACTATGCCGCGGGGCGCGATCCAGGCTAACAGCACTTTATCTTTGCCACGCATTGGTGCGCCAAGAGTTGCCAGCAAGATACTTAAAGGCCGCACCAGCAATAATACCGCCAGCACAAAAGCCGCAACCCGCCAGTTCAGCAGATCAAGCTGCTCAATATTCAGCTGGGATGGAATAACAATAAACAATACCGAGAGCAGTACTACTGTCAGGTTTTCTTTGAACCGGCGCAACGGGTCGCGCTCAACCAGTTTCATATTGCCTATTACCAACCCCATAACAGTAACCGTTAGCAAACCCGCCTCGTGCTGGAACTGGTTACTGAGCCAGTAAGCCGCCAATACCCATACCATCAGTAGCGGCGCCTTTAAATTCGCAGGCACAGCGCCACGCCGGTACAGCCAGCCTGTTAGCCAGCCACCGGCCCCGCCCAGCACCGCTGCTACGGCAATTGCTGTACCCAACCCCATGGCGACCTGCGACCAGTCGCTGCCCGCCAGAGTAAAGTACTGAAACGTCAGCACAGCCAGCAATACGCCAACCGGGTCGTTAACAATACCTTCCCATTTAAGCAGGGAAGATGACTCCCGGTTAAGCCGGGCCTGGTGCAGCAGGGGCAGGATAACCGTCGGCCCGGTTACCACCAGAATGGCGCCCAACACCCAAGACACCGGCCAGCTCAGACCGGCAACATAGTGTGCGGCGGCGGCACCAAATACCCAGGCAAGCGGCGGCGCCACCACGGTTAACCGGCCAATACCATGGCCCACCCGGCGAAATTCACCGAGTTTCAGGTCCATGCCGCCTTCAAACAGAATAATTGCTACGCCCATACCTATCAGCTCAGTCAGCTCAGTTTGCGACATCGCCAAGTTAATCACACCGGTTACCGGCCCCAGAATAAGACCGGTGGCAATTAAGATAACAATTGCGGGGATCCGGATACGCCAGGCAAGCCATTGACTGGCCAGGCCGGCACTTAGCATAATCAGCATCAAAGTGGCAGTGTGCATAGGATCTCCATCTTCTTCAAAAAAACAACGCCTGCCAGCACAAGTTAATCAGGCTGGTGAAAAAAAAATTACCTGCTTCTGCTGACAATTTGTCAGGCCAGGTGACGACGTTACTGTGCCCGCTGCACGATGAAACAAACACAGTAACATGTGCATAAACAAGAACAAATGAGATTCTGGCAGGCAACTTAGTCTCCGGCCTGCAGCATGAACTCTGCACCACGGCTTAAACTACCCGCCGCGAGCAATAAATAATCGATTGCTTTTTGTACAATTGCTAATTATTGTGAAGACGTAACCGAAGTAACATAGTAAACGAAACGTAGTAGAGGTAATGATGAAGTATACCTTCTGTTTTGCACTGATGGTGTCGTCAATAGTCGTGTTGTTTCCCTCTTTTACCGCTGCCCAGCCGGGTAAATGGTGCCAATCTGCAGATGCCGGTAAAACCTGTAGCAGCTATGTGTCATATTTTGCTAACGGTGAAGTGTATGGTTATGGCGTCAATGATGATTTGCTGTATATTGCTACCGGTTACTGGCGCCAGCATGGCGATCAGCTATGCCTTAATCTGATCTATAAATCATTCGATATCGTTACCGAACAACCTTATACCCCTGATGATCAGAATATCTGCAATAAAGTGCTTAGCCAGAGCGAAACTCAGCTTAACCTCAGGACAGAAAACGGCAGCATTGCCACATACTACCGGATAAGCGAAACGCCCGACCACAGTATGTCACCGGCACCCAGCCAGTTGGCAGAAAAAGCAGCTAAGGTAAAGCCTGGTGTGTTGGCACTGAATGTCCCACCGGGACAATTTGGCCTGTACCCGCTGCCACTGGAAATGGCCCCGGCCAGTGTCAGCTTTAATATGTCACTGACACCGATAACAGCAGTAGATAACGATGTAACGGCCTACGCCAACGTGCAAATTGGTGATCCAGACAATGATTATTTACGGGTTTCATTGTTGCAGCCACAAGAGGCAGACAAGGCTTTACTGATGATTGAATACATCATGCCTGGCTATAAACCATTTCGTAAAGCACTGGCCAGCGATATTGGCCCTGGCGAAGCGGTATTAATCCACCTCGACTGGCAACCCGACGGCTTAACCACCGTAAGCTACAAAGGCCAGACAGTGCAATACAAGTTGCCGCTACAGCAATGGCAAAGCTACTTTATGGCTTCCAATACCAAAGCGACGTTTCAGCGGCTGCCTGACTAGTTGGCAATGCAAGACCTGCTCTACCTTCGTCATTACTCTGACAGCCTGCAGCAGCAGGTGCGTCAGCTGCTGGCTGACAACAAGCTGGGTACGGTATTACAACAACGCTACCCCGAACAGAGCCATCCGGTGCAAACCGATAAAGCCTTGTACGAGCTTACTATGGCATTAAAACGGCAATGGCTGAAAAGCAGTGATCCGGTAAGCAAGGTGGTATTCGACCCGAAAATTCATGTGATTAATAACGCACTGGGTACCCACACCCAAATTAGCCGGGTGCAGGGTGGCAAATTAAAGAGTAAAAATGAAATACGGGTGGCAGCACTACTGAAGCAACTGCCACTACCGCTATTGCAAATGGTGGTAATACACGAACTGGCCCACCTGCGGGAAAAGGATCACAACAAAGCTTTTTATAAGCTGTGTTTGTATATGGAGCCCGCATATCATCAGCTGGAGCTGGATTTACGCTTATTTCTGACCCTACTGGAACAGCCTGGCCTGACACCTTAATTTGCAGTACTGGCCTGGCGCAGTAACGCAGCGAACCTATTCAGCTGTTCATCGTCAAAACACGGCTCTTCGAACTTTTTCAGATAGGCCGGCGCCGTATCCAGGTACGTTACATTGGCCGGCATTTCGGTTTTAAACTGGGCCAGTCGGCTGAAGGCAATAACTGAATGCACGTGCTGGGCTAACGGCGTGCCTTGAAGCTCTAAGTGATGTTTAATCGCCTCCACATGCTTAAAGTTCTGATGCAGCGGATTCATAAATTGCTTTTTAGTCCCAAAATACTGGCGTAACCAGTTGGCTTCGGCTACCTCACCAAAAATACTGCCACGATACCCCTTTACCATAATCACAAAAATGCCAAAGGGGCTGAGCACCAGGTGGTCCACTACCACCAGCTCTTCTTTGGCAGTCAGTAGTTTCAGCTTGCGAAAATGGCGATAGCCACGGGCCAGCCGCCAGCGCAGCAGCCGGTTTAATTTATACTCAGCAAAAATGCCTTTAAAGCCCGGTAAGTTAAGACCAAGCCAGTTCGTCACTAAAAAAACTGCCAGTAAAAAGGCGAAAATATTAGCAATAATCAGGGGTAGGTTAGCTAACATAAGGTTTATTAAATTAGCAGGTCGCCACCAGTCAGCCGGCAACGTGCTGTCATCTGTCGGGATAATAACCGGCACCGGCAACATGGGCTGCGGCAAGCTATTTGAATTAGCCGCTGCTGGCTGCTGTTCGGGCTCTGTTGCAACATCATCAGTGGCATCAGCCTGCAATAATTCTTCCGCTACCACGGCAGGTGAGGCAACTGGCACGGCTGGCGGGCTTGTCTCAGGCTGTGCCAGGTCGGTGGCAGTATCTGCAGGTTTTAGCTGGCTTGGTTCAGTCGTCTCTGCCGGGGTAATTTGTTGCTGCGGCTCAGGCTCAGCTGGTTTAACCACCACGGGTTCAGCTTGCTGGGGAACAGGTTTAGGCGGTACAGGCCGCTGGGGCCTGTTGCAGTTTTTGTCGTATTCGCTTTTGGCATTGCGGTAACTGCTGCTTTGCGGCATGTGACTGAAACGCTGAACCTGCTGGTCCAGCAAAATACAGGCCCCCTCTGAATACCGTTGCTGGCCAGAGGCCTGAACAGCTGTCAGTAATAGCAACGGTAAAAAGTATCGCACCCAGCGCATAACCAATCTCGTAATAATTGTTAACTGATGCTAGCAAGGGAATGATAATGCAGCAATAGCTGTTTTCAGCAAGAAGGGTTTAGCTGGTTGCTGCATAAGTAAATTAAGTGCGGAGGTAGCGCCGATGCAGTGGCACAAAGGCTTTCTCTATAACAGCCAATTGTGCCAATGCTAACAGCTCCAACTTAGTCGTTAATTTTTACCGGACCGTTAATGGCGTTTATTTTTAAACCACCCGAACCACTGTCCAGAATTGTCAGGCCGCCGGCACCGTTGACATTAATATCACCTGAGCCATCATCAATGGTAACCACACCGCCAATGTCACTGATCATCAGATCGCCCGAACCATCTTCCACCGTGACGTTGCCTTTAACCTGGCGGATATCGGCATCGCCCGAGCCATCCTCCAATACTAAATTACCACGCAACTGGCTGATATAAAGCTCACCAGAACCATCAACCACTCTGGCATTATTACCACCACTAATCCGCAGCGCACCTGAGCCATCTTCAATATTTAAATCGCCCTGTAAGCCGCGGATATCGGCATCTCCCGAGCCATCATCCAAGGTAAGTGCCAGCCTGGCCGGAACTTTTACCACAACGTCAATATAGGGGCTGTTGCCATTGTAGCTGCTGCTGGCGAAACCGGCTTCCAGCACCGCATCATTGCCACGGCGCACCAGCGATAAGCGGATATCTTCACTGTCGTAATAATAAATGCTGGCCTGCAGCTCAATAAGCTCGCGCCCTTCTTCGCCGATTATGTCCAGTTTGCCGGCGCCGGTATCTGCTACCAGCTGGTTAAGATTTTCAGCACTAAGGCTAAGATTACGTTCTTCATGCAGCCTGTCGTCTGCATGGCCATTACCAACATAAACTATGCAACCACTTAGCAGCACTGCCGCTGCCACACTTAGCATACCGGTTTTCATATTGTGTCCTTTTTTGTTTGTTATTAAATAAAATAGCCGGCACGACTGTAGCAAGTTAGATGCCCACATTAAAAACATTTAATTTCAATAACATAAGGGTGATTGTATTTCTAAGTTTTTGCAAAAAAGCCACTTTCTGGCGAATTTGGCTAATTATCTGAACTGAAACCATAACCAGACAATGGCCAGGACAAATAACATAGCGCCAATTTGCTTTGAATAACGCTGCCACAATTGCAGGGCTTTGTCGCCGGCAAAATGCACCAGTAAGGCCAGGCCATAATAACGGGTTGAACGCGAAATACCGACAGCCAGTAAAAACAGCAGGAACGAATAACCGGTTGCACCGGCGGCTAACATGGCTATTTGTAATGGTGTCGGGCTGATGCCAACGGCCAGAATGGCACTGAAGCCGTTGTTTTCAATTTCGCTGCTGAAGCTGTCAAAGGCTTCGGCACCACCAAACAGGCCAACCAGGGTATCGCCCCACTGCTCCATCGCCAATACGCCAAGCCAGTATCCAGCCGCGGCAGCACTAAGGTTGCCGGCCAGCGCCACAGTGGCAATGGTCCAGCGCCGACGCCGCTGACTTAACATCCACGGAATTAAAATCGTTTCAATAGGTATCGGAATTATCAGAGTTTCAGCCATCGACAGGATAAACAGTAGCGGTAAAGCATAGGACGATCTGTCCAGCCGGTCCAGCCAGGTCTCGGCTGACAATTCTTTGCTATTGAGCATAACTTAATGATTCCTCTGCCCGGTTTGCCTGACCATGACGCAACAGTCTCAGATAAGGGCACAGGGCTATATAATTCTGATAAGTGCCGTTACAAATCAAAAATGCAGTCAACTGATGTAGCAATTGACGCTTTACAGCGGTACTGATTTTCTGTTCTGATAACTTATCAGATAATAAAGAATAAAAAAAATGACTAAATTTTTCCGCAGCCTGCACAACTGGCTGGGGCTTATTCTGGTGGTTCAGATCGCGCTTTGGTTTTTAAGTGGCCTTATTATGGCCATCCTGCCAATAGAGCAGGTGCGGGGTGAACATTTACGCCTGGTTATCAGTGCCAACTGGCAGCAGGCTGTTGTCAGCCCGCAGCAGATTTTACAGCAGCACAGTGCCCGGGCCAGCTTTAGCCTGAGCGAGCGGCTAAGCTGGAAAAACAATCAACTGGCAGCCACACCGGTGTATCTGGTTAATGATGGCAGCGAGCTTTATCGCTACAGCGCGGCAACAGGTAATCCGGTTAGTGCCCTGACAGAGCAGGATATTCGGCAACTGGCTCTGGCGCAGTATAACGGGGACGGCACATTACAAGCAGCCAGTTTGCTGCAACAGCTACCACAGGAAGTACAGCAACTACCGGCACCACTATGGCAAATACAATTTGCCGACAGCAACAACAGCCGATTTTACCTTGATCCGGCCACCGGCAAAGTAATCAGGGTACGAACCGACAGCTGGCGCTGGTTCGACTTTTTCTGGATGCTGCATATTATGGATTATCAGGACCGTAGCAATTTCAATAACCCCCTACTTATCACGTTCTCTGCCAGTGCCCTGCTATTTACTTTTAGCGGCATCGTGCTGCTGTGGCGGCGTTTCCGGCCGCGAAAACGCCATACCAATCCTATTACAGCGGGTAATTAATATGCATTTTTCTCAGGTTATGCAGCAGTTTGGTGCAAATAAACCAGATAACATGATAATTGATGTGCCGCAGGCGTGGGGCCAGGGCCGTGCAGTATTTGGCGGTATGGCGGCAGCATTGGCAATGGCGCATCTACTGCCGGTTATTCCTGTTACCATGCCTTTGCGGTCAGTGTCTGTTTCTTTTGTGGCACCGCTAAATGCGGGGCCGGCCTTGGTACAGCGTCGCGTATTGCGCCAGGGTAAATCGGTTATCCAAGCTCAGGTCGAAATTACCCAGGACGACCAGGTAGCACTGGTGCTGCTGGCCAGCTTTGGCGCCGCGCGCCCGTCGGCTCATCAGTTACACGCCAGCACTGCACCGCGGTGGCAAACTGACACTTGCCACACCTTACCTAAACAGGGCCCGGTACCGGAATTTACCACCCATTTTGACTACCGTATTGCCCATGGCCAACTGCCGTTCAGCGCCAGCCCGCTGCGTGAACTCGGTGGTGATATCCGGATGGCCGGCAATGAAAGCAGCCAGGCCGGTATTTTAGAGCTACTGGCGTTAGTTGATGCCTGGCCACCGGTTAGTCTTACCCTGCTAAACCAGCCGGCGCCAGCCAGTTCATTAACCTGGACCATCGAATTTATTGCTCATGATCTGCCGTTTAATAACACCGACTGGTGGCGCTACCTGGCCGAAATCGACTATGGCGCCGATGGTTATCATCATATCGCCGCCAAATTGTGGCAACCCAATGGCAAACTGGCGGCAATCAGCCGCCAGACGGTAACGGTATTTGCGTAAATCATGGGATTAGAAGAAAACGCCGCTAAGCTAGAAAGTGTACTGAATACCAATATTGGCGTAATCAACCTTAGTATCAAAGCTATCAATTTCTGCCAGAATACCAATTTCATCCCGATCAAATTCAACATCTAAACGAGTATATTCAAGACGAAGGGATAAACTTTGAGTAAGTGCAAAAGACACCCCGGCGCCATAAAAAATATCTGAGCCATCAACATCATCACTTGCATCAGTGGCATTAATGTCGGCTTTCCACCATATGTTGCCGCCCTGTGCGTATACCGTAAACCGCTCTGATACCGGCAAACCCGCTTTTAATGCTAAGGTGTAACCATCTAAATCGGTATTAAACACGCTATTACCGTAGTTGCCAAAGTCGATGTAGCCACCTTCAATAGAAAACATCTGGTTTAGCTGCGCTCCGGCAAAAACCCGGCTGGCATTATCCTCCTTATCAAAATCCTCTTCATCACCTTTAACATTCAGCAAGCCATAACCAGCACCAATGTAGATCCCCTGGTGATCAATATTATCTGTTGGCGAATTAGCATAAGCAGAGGTAGCGATAAGAGAAGATGCGGTTAATAAAGCTAAGATAGATTTTTTCATTATAAACTCCGTTAAATCAGCTAATTGCATGAGACCCTGCGGCCTTAAGTCACATAGCGAGTTACAACCTTTGTGCCAAATTAACGAACCAAGTTAAAAAACCTATAAAACAAACACTTAACAAAATCCCACCTTCACTCAGGCTTTTTTTAACTATTTAAAAAAGTGTAAAACCAACATAGAAAAGTGCAGCTCTTACAATTTCACGCTGATTTTTAGCAAGTAAAGACAGCTACAACCGATTGATTTTTAAACAAATAAGTGAACAGAAACTGAATGACTGCCGCTAGCGGCACATTGATACCAAGCGGCTTAATGCTTGTTTACTGATGGGCTTTAATAAACTCTGCTGCACTATGTTGCTGGCCGATACAGGAACAGCATATTCGTTACCGCTGACCACAATAATAATGTTGTCAGGATAGCTCTGTTCAATTCGTCGCACCAGCTGAGCGCCATCGCAATCTGGCAAGCCCAAATCCAGTAAAATCCTGTCAAAGTGCTGAGACAACGCTAATTCCCGCATACAGTGTTCTGCACTGTGCGCTAAGGTGGTTTTAACGCCCAGGCTTTCTAACAAAATCTGCATTAACTCCGCCGCTTCCAGGTCATCCTCAACAACTAAAAAATGTAACGGTGTATCAGCTATATTGTTATTTTCCGCGGTACTCGTACCACCGGCTAAATGTTGGCGTAACATGCGATAAAGCAGATGTTTTGTCACCGGCTTAGCCAAAACGTCATTAAAGCCAATGGCGGTTAACTGCTGCCTGACCCCCTTCGCCATCGCCGCTGTAAGCGCAACAATCGGGTATTGATAACCCATTTTTCGAATCGCGATAGTCGTTTCCCGACCATCAATTCCGGGCATATGTAAATCCATAAAAATAAGATCATAATAACTATTGGCAGTCATTTTTTGCTTAATCATGGCAAGCGCCTCTGCACCGTCTTTAGCATATTCAACGGATGCACCAGCACTTTGTACCCAATATCCCGTCAGCTTTTGCAAATCAGGTAAATCATCAACAATAAGCACCGTACCTTCCAGGGCCAGCTTATTCTGTCGACTGTTACTAAAACTGGCTGGTTGCTCTAAGCTGAGTTGCCGGCGCGGAATATTGGCTATATTGCCAGGATCGATGGAAAAAGTAAAAATACTACCTTTACCAACCTCAGAATCCACCTTAATTTGGCCGCCCATTCGCTGAATAAGTTCTGCTGAGATAGCCAGCCCTAGGCCTGCCCCCCCTTTTTTCCGGGTAAGAAAATCTTCAATTTGGGTAAAGGGTGCAAATATATCGTCTAGTTGTGCAGCAGGAATACCGACCCCGGTATCTGTTATCTGAAATACCAGTTGTTCTCTGTCCTCAACTTGTTCCGTCCAGATGTCTACGGTAATACTGCCGGTATCGGTAAATTTAATTGCATTGTAAATTAAATTGATCAATATCTGCCTCAGACGCGTGCCATCAACAGTAATAAGCTCTGGCAAAGCAGCCATGGATCGAATAGTTAGTTCCAGACCATTATCTGTGGCAGTCACTTTAAGTAACGTATAGATGTCCAATAACAAGTGACGTAAATTGGTGGGCTCAAGCCGCAGTTCCAATTTATCTGCGGTAATTTTCGACAAATCGAGAATGTCATTTAACAAGCTAAGCAAATGTTTGCCATTGTTAAGAATAATATTGAGCTCTGGCCGGGCATCTACGGCACTATCAGATTCAAGTAATAGCTCTGTGTAGCCAAGTATTGACGATAATGGTGTGCGCAATTCGTGACTAAGGTGGGCTAAAAACCGATCTTTTGACCTATTGTCAGCTTCCAGCCTAAGCCGGTTTAAACGCTCCAGCTCGAATTCCCGGCGGCTTAATGCATAGCGAATTGCCCGGGCAAAGCGAGCATCACCCAGTTCACCTTTGACCAGAAAATCTGCAGCACCATATTCCAGCGCTTGTAAATCGAGTTGCTTATCTGGTTGGCCAGTCAGCATTATAATTGGGGTTGAGATTCCAGTATCAATTGCTTGTTTTAATAGCGCTAAGCCAGTTTCTGCACCCAATTGATAATCTAAAAGACAAATATCAAAGTTGCCTTCAGCCAGTTTCTGCAGGCCCTCAGTTAAGTTGGTTACCCAGGTCAATTTGCATTCAAAAGCTGGCAGCTCATCAAGATGACTACGGGTAAGTATATAGTCATCCTCATCGTCTTCCACCAGCAAAATTTTGGCCTGAACAACCATCAGTAACGAGTTAATCATTTTCTGGCACGGGTAACTCTACAAACTCTACCCAGTATTTACCCAGCGCTCGCATCAAATCAACTAAACCATCAAAGTTTACCGGTTTAGTAATATACGATGCAGCCCCTAAGTTATATCCTCGCACCATATCTTCCTCTTGCTTGGATGTGGTAAGGATAACGACAGGAATGCCACGTAAATTCTCATCACTTTTAATGTTTCGCAGGGCTTCCCGGCCGTCCATCCTGGGCATATTCAAATCTAACAGTATTAAACTGGGTCGTGGGCAGGGGGCACCAGTGGCATATTTACCTTCTTTGCGCAGATACTCCATTAAATCAACTCCATCCTCCACAAAATGGAGCGTGTTAAGCACCCGGCTTTCCCGCAATGCGTCCTGGGTGAGTAACCGGTCGTCCTCATCATCGTCGGCCATTAAAATAGTAATTGGTCGCGTTTTACTATGTGGCATTATTCCATCTCCCTCTAATTACCGAACGGTGTGCCGTCGGCTGGCAAAATTAAGGTAAAAGTAGCACCTACGCCAGGTTCTGCTGAGGCGTGAATGCAACCCCGGTGTCTCTCTACAATACGTCTGCATACTGCTAAACCAATGCCGGTTCCTTTATATTCTGTTCGGCCATGCAACCGCTGGAATGGTGTAAATATTTTCTCCGCATACTCCTCTGCAAAGCCAATACCGTTATCGACAACAGTAATCTGATACCAATTGTCACAAACTGACTGTTGCATGACATTAGGCTGGTGAGCAGTGGCGGTAATAGTGATAACAGGCGGGGTATCTGGCTTACGAAACTTCAGTGAATTTGATAACAAATTAAGAAACAGTTGGTTTAGCTGGCTACTATCTGCCTGTACTACCGGTAACTCACCAACATTGATTACGGCCTGACTTTCCTGGATGGCGATTTCAAGGTCGTCCAGGGCATCATTAACAATGTCAGTTAAGTTAATAGCGGTAAATTCCCGGCCGCGGGTATTGATGCGCGAAAAATCTAACAAGTCATTAATTAACCTGGACATTCTTTCTGCAGCATTACGCATGCGGTGTAAGTAATCCTGACCTTTCTCACCAAGTTCTGCGCTAAAAGACGATTTTAAGCGGTCACCAAATGCCTGAATTTTCCGTAAAGGTTCTTGTAAATCATGCGAGGCAACAAAGGCAAAATCTTCTAACTCACGGTTACTCCGGCTAAGTTCCTCTGAATATAAACGTAGTTCCTGAGTACGTTCTTCAACTTTCTGAATCAACTCTTCGTTCTTAGCTTCAAGCGCATCCAGATATTTTCGCTCTCTTTTGCTATTAACAGATGACAGCAGCAGCAACAGCAACACTAATACACTACTAAGCAGCCCTGACAAAATAAAATTAAGCTGAGCATCATTTCGTCCCTGCGTTAACCGAATAAATAAACTTAAATGATAAGCTTGTTCTGCCTGGCGTACCTCTTCAAATAAGGTCCTGAACTGCCTATAAATATTCTTGCCGTGGTCAGTTCGTAATAATCTCAGGGCCATACTTTCTTTATCTTGCCGCGCCAGCTCCACGGTTTCAGCAAGCTCGTTAAGTTTAGCCTCAGCAAGTCGGGCAAGCTGCATAATCTTCAGCTGCTGTTCCGCTAAATCCGATTCAATTGCCTTCACCTCACGGATCTGCGTTTGCACTCTCTCAAGTGCTAAAAGGTAAGGCTCCAGATAAAGCTCATCACTGGTTAATAAATAGCCCCGTTGGCCAGACTCGGCTGAGAGTACCGATAAATGTAAATCGTCTAATTTAACGACAATGTCACCGGCGTTAATCAGTTTTACCTGAGTAGTGGTTAACTCTTTAATAGTGCTAATGGCAAGATAGGCATTAAATCCAATCAAACCCATGATCACTGCACCTAACAGCAACCAACTGGTGCGAGCGCTAATATAACGGTTGCCGGGCATTAAATTGTCCTTATTAAAGTCAGGCTGAGGGGTTAAGTAGATTTTCTAATAACTGACTACAGTCTTGGCATGATTGTAATATTTTATCTATGGCGGCAATGGCTTTGTCTGGCGGCAGGTTATTCTCTAACACTAATTTAATTAGCTCGGCCTGCATAGAAATTCGGTTTAATGGTTTTCGAATATCATGCACTTGCTTAGCTAATTCTGCCGCCGTTAGATCTGCCATTACAATGCTCCTGTCAAAGCTCCCGTCAAAAATCAGCTAAATTCACCTAAACCACCATAAGCGCTCAACCGGTTATACAATGTCTTTACACTAACGCCCAACATGTCAGCTGCCATTGCTTTATTACCACTGACTTTCTTTAAGGTAAGGTAAATCAATTCTTTTTCGACTTCGTCAATCGTTTTTCCTGCTGCTAAACCGGTATGTTCTTTTTGCGCAATTGAAAACGGTGACGCAAACGATGCCGGCAATTCCACTTCTTTTTTCGCAGGATCACTCATAATATGAGCCCGGTGAATAGTGTGGCGCAACTCTCTGACATTCCCCGGCCAATCAAAGCTCGCCAGTCTTTGCAATTGGGTAGACGTCAGTTGATAACTTGTACCGCTGTCTTCATTTAGCTGGTTTAAAAACGCTTTTGCTAACAACGGTATGTCTGCAGCCCGCTCTCTAAGCGGCGGAATTTCAATTGGGAATACCGCCAAACGAAAATAAATGTCTTCACGTAAAATATGTTGTTCAGCAATATTTTGCAGGGTTCTGTTAGTGGCTGACACTACGCGACAATCAACGGCAATTTCTTTGGTGCCGCCCACGCGCACAAGTTTTTTAGTCTCTAACACCCGCAATAAATGCGGTTGCATATCAAGCGGCATTTCGGTTACTTCATCTAAAAATAAAGTGCCGCCTTTCGCCCGTTCAAACACCCCTATTTTCTGAGCAACTGCACCGGTAAATGCGCCTTTCTCATGTCCAAACAGCTCGCTGCTAATCAACTCTTTTGACAAACCACCACAGTTTGTTGCAACTAAATCACCCGATGCCTGGCTTGCATAATGAATGGCAGAGGCTACCAATTCTTTGCCCACACCACTTTCGCCCATTAACATGACGTTTGCACTCGACGCCGCTACGCGCTCGATCATGGTGTACAAAGCTTGCATTGGTTCCGATTCCCCAATCAGACAATTAAAGTGCAAATTAGTCTTAGTAGCGGATGACTTTTTAGCTTTTTGTTTAACCGGATTAAACAGGCGTTCTAAACATTCCCGTTGAATAGGCTTAATTAAGTAATCGACTTTTGGTCCACAGAGTTCGGCAATAACCGACTTAACCGATGGATGGCCAGTGATAAAGGTGACCTTAGGCACTGGAAATAAATGCTGTACTCGGTCCATTAAGTGGATGCCACTGCCGTCTGGAAGCATAAAATCGAGCAATATATGGTCGAAGTGATTGTGCTCTAACCACTCGTTGGCTTCAGCTAAATTGCCAGCGACAGAAACCGTGTGCCCCAAAAAATCTATGATATGGGAAGCAACATCAGTAAATTCGCGATCATCATCTACAAGTAATATCGATAACACGTTTCGAGTCTCTTCGATAAATCAATCAAAAATAGTCTGTTATTCTGCCAGATCAAGTAACCAATAACGGTACCAAACTAAAGCTAAACGCCAATAGTAAGCGTTTCGGCGGTTTAAAAATAGCATTTTATTCATTTTTTATTTGCTTTAGCGGCTTATAATATTACTTAAATTTACAGTAGATCATGTTAATTATTTTGCTGAATAACCACGTGTTAAGTGTTTAATTTTTTCTTTATTTCTCAGGCGCCAACACCGCATTTTCTTGCCATATGGCAGTTGCCAGAATAACCGTAAGCTAAGCCAACTCATTTTTCATTGGCATAAAGTCATGTTAATAAAAGTGCATTTAAGTAGTGCTTTTCAGCCATATTTATCTGCCCCTGTAGCTTTAGTCGCTGATGCTGTGGCAAAGCGGATTATTGTCAGCTATAGATATGCACACATTGTCGCGAATTCACCGCTGCTTGCTGCTGAACGAGGTTGTTATGTACATCCCAAAATGGCTGCTTTCATGTTTTTTGATCGTGTTTTTATTGCTGTTAAGCTGGACCTACAGCCTGGTTATCCAACGTAACCCATTGCCATTCCCCGATCCGGGTTCACGTATTTTCTCTACACCTTCCGCCGAAGCTAAAGCAGCCGTCGTTGCCTTGCTGGCACAACATGGCATTGCTGAGCGCTTCCAGGCAAACAGCGATGGGGTGTTGCGCTCTATCATGTGGGACGGCACCATTGTTAACTACCCCACTGCCGAAGTGCTGCAAAAAGTGGGCAATGCCAGCTCCAGTATTGGCATAGTGGTAACCGATCCGGTGCAAAGCGCAGAAGCCGCAGCGGCATTTTTACGCCAGCGCGGCTTTCAGGCTGATGTGGTGCTGGATGTCGAACCAGGCTTACCCATTGCCTTTGTGGTAACCAATGCGTTAAGCGGTACCGTTCTGAATTTTCGTAAGCATATTATTCATCTGCCCAAACCTGACAGCCTGAGCGACTAACTAAATGGGGTTGTAATGCTTAAGTGTGATTTACATGATTATGTAGAAATTGTTTGCCTTTACCATTACCCGCTGTGTTTGACTCTGGCCTCGGGCGAAGTGCTGCATGGCACCGCGCTCGATACCCGCTATAACGATGCCCGCCAGGAGTGTCTGCTGCTGGAACACGCCGGTGCAGAGCAGTGGGTGGTGCTGGACGATATTGCACAGCTTGAGGTAACAGCGCCAAACCCGCATTTGCAGCAGGTTCGGTTTAAATAAGCAGGCGGTTGGCGAACGGCCAACCAGAATTTTGTTGAGTATTGGGGGCTCTAGAAAAGACGGACACCTGTAGGTAATTTTTATCTGCCCCCGATTTTATAAACAATATAGACTTTTCTTGATGAAACTTTAAAGAGATGATTTAATAACTTTTTGTTAATAAGTCCAATTCAAGGAAGAAACTCAATGTCTTTATCTCATCCCCATGTCAGCCGCGCTGAACTGGAAACTGCTTTCAACAACAACCAATACGATATTTTCATACAAGATGACCGGTAGCAGGACAAGTTGTCCGACGTAGAATTACAGGAGCCTTGAGAAGCCAGCTTTCTAGTATTCTCCGCAGGTTTAACAGTATACCGGTATTACGATGACTATTAACAAACCCAAAGCTGTTTTATACGGCATTGGCATTGCCGCCTTCTGCAGTATGCTGGCGCTGGCCTTGTTTTGGATGCTACAGAGCGACTGGACCAGCCAACGTGATTTATTAATAAGTGGCCAGCAACTTATTGTCATTAGCTATTCGTCAGGCTATATCCCCGGAGTAATTGCCGGCCTGGCGACACTTGCAGTGCTGTTTCTCGCGCTGACATTACTGTTGTTTGCAGGTAGTAAAGGCCAGCAATATAAAAGCGGCGTTATTAAATTCTGCACTGTTGCGATTTTATTAAGCCTGGTAAGTGTATTTGCCGGAAAAATGTTTTTTAGTAACAGCTGGGATACTCAGGCACAGCAGCAAGGATATCAGCCTTGTCCAGGTGGCACCTTATTATCAAACCGCCTGACCTACACGGCCTGGGTGAAAAACAAAACCCTATGTTACAGTCCCGAAGTCAAGCGCGTTATCAGCCGTGGCACTCCTGAGGAAACGCAACAAGTTGAAAGGATGCTACAAATCCAGTTAAAGCGAAAGCAAGACAAGCTGCAATGAAACAGCGGCTAGAAAACTAAATTTTAGAAAGTATACCAGGCGGCTTGCAGTTAGAGCGATTACTGAATTCCAGGGTTTTTAATGCAACAGAATGAAGATACATTAAAAACGTGGCAGTTTGTCATATGGTGGCTGGTCATTTTCGCCCTGACGGCTTTTGGTCTTATCTATTTCTTTTACTACGTATACCAGTTGCTGCAAGGTCTTGTTATCAGCGCTGCTGACATTACCGTCAACAAAGGAGCCTTTTATTGCCTTGGGGGTGCCTTTCTTGGGGGTATTCTCCTTTACTTTGGTGTCAATAAACTACGAGGGAAAGAGGTCTCCAAGGCTCAGAATACCTGGGCCAGCCGTGCTTTTTGGGTGGCACTTGGCTTAACCATATTACTGCCACAACTTATTCATTATCCTACTGCCAGTTACCTGCAAGCGCAGGGTTATAACGAATGTGAGTTGCAATCACGCCAATGGTTACACGACAAGGTAATGGTTTATACCAATACCCCAGAACACTGCATTGAACTGGCACGCGCCGACTGTGCAGAATCTCCAGAGCGACAAAAATGCCGTTTATTGCCGCAGTTTAGCGCAAATGGATTAACAATTGGATCTGACCCTTAAGGTTGATTGGATCTGACCCTTAAGGTTGCGAACGTAATTTAATTAACGACGCCGTCCGCCGCATGCAATTTAGATAACTTATGCGCCCAGTATTAAAAGTAACCATAGTTGCGCTGTTCGAGGCATTGGCAATAGCCTTTGCCTTGTTCTTTTGCTGGCGAGTTCACCAACAATATCACGCGATAGAGCAGTCGGCTTTAGTCGAGATACAAACTGGCACTGCGTTTTTGTTACTACCACTTATCTTGCCAATATTGCATCTGATGAATATTGCTGAGAAACACCTTGTAGCTGGTCACAAACTAGCTAAGTTCCGCAAAATGCAAAGCAGGCTTTTTATCTTTTTTGTATTAATGCTGCCCACGATAGGTTTCGGCATAAACCAGACGGTAATATCGCAGTTAAAGCAGCAGGGGTATCATGCTTGCAGTTTGGTGACACATCAAATTCGCTCTAGCTTTACAACCTACAGTAAGGACACCGCTTTATGTCCAAAATTCTAATCGCTATGCTTTTTACATTGTTGGCTACCACCACACATGCCAGCCAAACTAAGCTGAACCTCAGTTGTCACCTGATCCCGCTGGATTATCCCGGTTTTACCTTGGACGACCTTCGGGATAAGGCCATTTCGCTAACCGCTGCTGATGCTACCTCCAAGCCATTATTCGATGTGCATGGCCATACTTTTATTGTTGGTGTTCACCGCACTGATATTACCGACATACCCTACATTCTGGACTTTTACCTGCAAATACAGCCGCCCGCCCCGGCGGCACCAGTTAGAGCGTACAGTGCATCATTCCTTAGCCCTGGCAGCGGTAAACACCACGCCAGGCTGGAGCTGTTACATTATGCTGATAAAGCAGAGCCCTATCCGTCAGGCCAGCTAGTGTTTGAATGCTGGCAATATGAGTAACTTCGGTGGTTTTTAGCCCAGCAGCAGATTTACTGCGTTTGCACAGGAAACCTGGCAATTATCAGAAACCGTCAATCAGTAGATCCAGGCCAGCTTTAATTTGTTGCCGATACTGCTGCAAAGTTATATCTGTAGTTTTTAAGCGTTTAGTAGAAACAGTTGCAATATCAAGCAAATCGATAAAGTAAGCTTGCTCGTAAATCTGCACCGGAAGGTGAAAAGCGGTCAGCAAAGCCTGTTTGTTTTGCGGCTTAATTACTGCTACCAACAAAGCATCAATCTCATGAAACAGGGTGTTAGTAAGCACTACCACCAGCTGCTGATCGATACGGGCAACGCCAAATTGCTGCAGCACTAGATCTGCCCTAGTCGCTCAGCAAAGGTACCATGCTCTGCAATTTGTTGGTTATAAGTTGCGATGGCATCGGCATTCTGTGCCCGCCATAACTCTGCTTTCGCCTGACTCACTGCATCACGCAATGCCTGTTCCAGAACAACAGAGGGACTGATCTTCAGCGCCTTAGCCTCAGCAAGCAAACTGGCATCAACTGAGGTGTTACAAGCCGCTTTGATATTCTGGCTCATGGTAAGCTCCAACCAGGTTAACTCGATTCACATTGCACAGAAGTATAGCGCAAACCTCTTGCGCATCAAAACTGCGCATAACATCCAGTTCGGCCACAGGAATGGCGTAAATACCTTCAGTCGGTTGAGAACGATTAAGCATTAAACTGCTGCATATGCAGCTTACCCAGTACTTTTCTGCTATCCACCGCCATATTTAACCTTGCGGCAAACTGCCGTAGTTGCTCATCGCTAAAACAAGGCTGGGTAAATTGCTGCAGGTAGTCGCCAATCAGCTCAATAAAAATCACGTTGGCCGGCATACGGGTTTTGAACTCGGCCCGCAGGCTAAAAGCGACGACTGAGTGCACTTGATCGTTGCTGGCAGTGGTTAGTTCCAGCAAATGCTTAACGTCGTACTCAACCACAATAAAGGGCTATCAACGCCCGGATCCGGTTCTTACTGGCCCAGCTCCCATGACCAAGAAAACCTTTGTTGACGGATCAAACTTCAGTTGCTAGCATTACGAGAATTCAACCCTGACCAGTAAGCTTGCATCAACTATCTAGATGCTTGCCGAGCCTCGGGGTTTTTATATTTAAGACTATCGGCAATGTCTACAGCCATACTGATCGATGGCGCGTTTTTTATTAAACGGATCCGCCATTTTGAGCCCCATAACTATTTTAACGCCCAACGCATAGCCGACTTAGCGGTCCGCTGTGCCCTGCTACATTTAAAAGATGGCGAAAGAGCTGAACGTTCACTTTATCGCATATTTTTCTATGACTGCGCCCCACTTGAAAAGAAGATGCACAACCCGGTTTCTCGTCTTGCAATTGATTTTTCAAAATCTGACGAAGCTAAATTTAGACTTGAACTACATCAGCGACTGCTGAAAAAACGCAAACTAGCTTTGCGGCTTGGCGAACTGTCGAAAGCTTCAGAATGGGTGATAAAACCGTAGGTTGCTCAGTCGATCTTAAAAGGCCAGCGAAACTTAGCAACGAATCCCTTATTGGAGTCAGAGGTTGCTATCAGTACGCGTCAAAAAGGCGTAGATATGCGTATTGGTATTGATATCACTACCCTGACGTTAAAGCAGCAAGTTAACCAAATTATCCTTATTGCCGGAGACTCTGATTTTGTGCCCGCGGCCAAGTTGGCTCGCCGAGAAGGTGTCGATTTTATACTTGACCCAATGCAACAACCCGTACCACCTAAGCTAAATGAGCATATTGACGGGCTGAGAAGTACGTATTCTGCGAGGCAGAATGGTTCCACTCCGCCAAATGGTGATAACAATATAAGCGTTGAAAATCCTCTTCCTGGAAAATAAACCAGCTTTACATTAAACCTCTGACAAAAAAACTTAAGGTGGTTTATTGCTCCAACTGCACGGGCTTAGTCAATGAATCCGCTGACTAAGCGTTAAACTGCTGCATATGCAGCTTGCCCAGTACTTTTCTGCTGTCGGCAGCCATATTTAACCGTGCGGCAAACTGGCGTAGTTGTTCGTCTCTAAAGCATGGCTGCTTCCAAACCGGAAAAGGCTTTCCGAGCATAAAATTCAAGTGGCACCTCAAACTAAATTAACTTATATTTAACCATTATTTATCCATAGCAACAAAGGAACTGTTATGAAGCCTGCACATCAACTTGCCGAGAACAAATACCAATCGTTAAGAACCCGAGCAATTGTAACGGCACAAGCCTCTTTACCATCGAGTTTCCGGGATATTGTGTCACTAAGACATATTGATACTGAAGCATTACAACAAGCCAGGATCTGGGAAGCTCGCAGAAAAGGTTTAGGCACTGCGGTCCCCTGGTCTTTTGCTAATGACTATCAAGCCTGGAGCGCACGCCACCCTAGCAGGCTGGATGTTGCTACCTGGAACACAACTACACTTTGCGGGCTGGCCATAGGCATTCCAACAAAAACCGGTAAATCAATGCGGTTGGATGTGATAGAAGCCAATCCCGACAAAACAGCGCTTTCTGGGCAGGTATTTAACATTGCGATGACTGCCTTTGAGGCATATGCTGATGCTATCGGTGCTACCCAAATTAAAATTATGCGCCCGTTAAATCAAAAGTTAATTTCGCTGTATCAGCAAAAAGGGTTTATTTATCAAAAAAGCTGGGGCAGCAACCCTGAACATCTATGGAAATGGTTATGAGCAACGATAAAGCAGACAAACCAAAACTGGTTCATAGTAAAGACGTTGAAACTCGCCCTGAACCCGGCACACCAGAATTTGATGCATGGCTATTTAAGCGTGCCAAAGAGCGTGCAGCAAAGTATTTAACTGATGAGTACGATTTGGGTGATGATGAACGCGGCATACTCGCCGGTGGCTATGATCGTTTGCTGATGTCTGATGAAGAGCTGGCCGAGGAAGAAAAAGCTATGGATCAAGCTCAACAGCAGGAACGGCGTAAACACCTTAAGTCGGTTGACAACGATTAGGCATCAAACTGCTGCATATGCAGCTTACCCAGTACTTTTCTTCTGTCGGCGGCCATATTTAGCCGCGCAGCAAACTGGCGTAGCTGTTCATCACTAAAACAAGACTGAGTAAATTGCTGCAGGTAATCGCCTATCAGTTCAATATAAATAGCATTTGTTGGCATGCGGGTTTTAAATTCTGCACGAGAGCTAAAGGCGATAACTGAATATACCTGTCCCTCATTGGCCGAAGAGTTTAATTCCAGCAAATATTTTACTGCTTCGGTGTGTTTGTAGTTCTGGCGCAGTGGGTTTTGGAAACTGTGTTTACTGCGAAAATTCTGTACGGTCCACTGCGGCTGTTTCTCGCCGCCAAAAATCCAGCCTTTGTAGTTTTTAACTTCAATAACGAAAATACCAAAGGGGCTTAGTACCAGATGGTCTATCTCGGTGTAGTCACCCGTGGTAGTTGGCAATACCAGGTTAGCGTAATGCTGATAACCAGCCGGCAGTTCGCGCTGTAATACCCGCCTTAATTGCCGCTCGGCCAGAGCGCCTTTAATACTCGAATCAGTAATGCCGAATAGCTTAGCCAAGATGACTCTGGCCAAAACAATAGCCAACAAAATACCAAAGGGTATCGCCAGCATTTTCACAGTCGCGCCCAGTATTTGATTCATGCCATCGGCCGGGTTGGCCACTGCTGGTTTAGCCGCAGCGACAGCTTTAGCAGGCAACACTGCCACCGGTTTTGCACTGGTGTTTTGGGCTGAATTAGTTAGCGTTACGGGCTTGGCTGGAATATTGGTTAATACCAAATCATGGGTTGGTGCCGGTAGCGGGTTTTGACAATGGTTATCAAACTGGCGTTTGCTGTCCTGGTAGGTACTCAGCTGCGGCTGGTGGCTAAAGCGCTCTATTTGCTGTTGCAGCAAAATACAGGCAGCTTCACTGTATTGCGGTTGGCCATAAGCCAGCGGTGCGCTAAGTAATAGTAACGATAAGGTAAGCCGCCAACAGCGCATAAGGTGTCCCTGATATATGGAATGCTGATGCTAGCAGGGGAAGGTATCTGCAGCAAGGTCCAGCACATGATCAATCTTTATCTGCCCCCAATCTTTAACGTTCAACTTTCAAGGCCTGACCCTGAGTCCACACACTCTGTAAATTAATTACTTGACCAGTTATAAATTTTGAGTAAACCTAATAATAATTTAAAAAACAGTAAACAAGCAGAACTAAAAAAAAGAAAAAAGAAAAACAAGTAGTGAAGACTATATCTAAAAGTTCCAATACTTGGCGTTATAACGTATTTGAAGGAATTTAAAACGAATTCTAAAAACATTTAAAGGGAATATTAGTTAAAATGACTAACAACATTAACCTTACTTTTTGGGATATATTTACCTATTTACTAGTAGGCCTACCAGCCACTGCTATAATATCTCTTTATATATACTTAGGAATCCCCGATTCCTATACTGACGACCTTAAGAAAATCCTGCTCAATATTTCAGACTTAACGATAATTTTTCCACTTCTGGTCATTTTTGTGGGCGCTATGATAGAGCCCCTAGCAAACTTCCAAGAAAAAATAAGAAATAAGATAGTAAAAAAACTAGTAAAAGATGAAATAACTAGCAGGACAAATATTTTAGAAATAGTGAAAAAAAAATTACCCGAAGGAGTTGGCGAAAGACACGCATTCCGCTTCTGCAAGGCAATAGTCATACAGAAAACACAAAATACGAATATCGAAATTTTCCTTGCACGATTTGGGATGTACAGAAGCATTGCTTTTATCTTTCTTTCTGCCTCCCCTCTAGTTTTCATGATCAACATATCATGTACGATGAAATTACTTTACCTATTAATAATTTTTTCGCTTTATGAAATATACTATAGACGGTGTAAACACTTCTTAAAACTTTTAGAAAACGAAGTTTACTACAATTTCATTGCTTTAAACTCAGAAAGAAAGCAGGATGAAAAACCATGTTAAATCAATCCTTGTCACAAAAAAACTTAGAACAACTACAGTGGCGCACAAGTTACAAGTTCAACAATGGAATCGTTGAAAAAATATTCTTTGAAGATACATTTAAAGAAATACAGAGAAAGCTATCCAACATAGAATACGAATTCGACGACTTTAAAATTAAAAAAATAAAAAAATCCACGACAACATCAGGCAACAACATTGCCTACGATTCCGGAACAGCTGCAGACGAACTAATAATAAGAAAAGTAAATGACAATATAAAGAGACTTTTCAGAATAAAAACTGCAGATAGAAATTCAATAGTAAAGCAAGTAATTAGCCTGCTTCACGATTCTCAACCAATATTTATTACAAGGTTGGACATAAAAAGCTTCTATGACAGCATTGATGCTAATTCATTAATAGAAGAAATTACAAGAGACAATCTACTTTCATATGAAAGCAGAATGATCCTGCTTTCGTTTAGAGAGAAACTCAGCGTTCAAAGAATAAATGGACTACCTAGAGGTTTATGCTTAAGTGCCACGCTGTCTGAATTAAGACTTAGAAAGTTTGATCAAAAAATTCGCGAGATTAGAGAAGTATACTATTACGCAAGATTTGTTGACGATATTATAATTTTCTCAATATCACCAGCAACTGAAATTATTAAACTTGCGGAAAGAATCTTAAAAGAGGCGGCACCAGAACTGCAGCTAAACACCGGCCAAAAATTGTCTTTAATTTCACCTGAGAAGAACAAGAGAGATTATTCAACTCTCGACTATCTTGGTTATCGAATAAATTTTGAGAGTAGGCCAAGTAAAAAAAATAAGAGAAAAGTTGTAGTAAAGATAAGCCCGAAAAAGATTTCGAAGATTAAAAATAGAATTCAAAGATCAATTACAGCTTTTAGCTCCAACAAAAACGTTCAGCTATTAAAAGCGAGAATCAAGTTTTTAACCGGTAATCAATATGTCATAGGTGATGCTCAGAGAACAAAGTTAAAATCAGGCATTTACTACAACTATCAGCTCATAAATGACAAATCTCAGCTTTCTGAATTAGATCAACACTTCAATTCTTTGTTTACATCTCACCACCCACCTATAAAAAGTGCCATATCAGAACTAGAAAGAATGGGTTTATTATCAATGATAAAAAGGTACTCATTTAGATTCGGTTTTGAGTGCAAAGTCATGAACTCATTTGATAAACGGACGAGAACAAAAATAAAAGGCTGTTGGTAAATGAGCTTAGTAAAAGTCAACAAAAATGATATTCATAGAGTAATTCTTACTGAAGTACTTCCATATGAGACACCGATGACATTTCTAAATGAAGGTCTGTATTTCTATTTGTTAAATAAACCAAAAAAAGAATATGTAAAATCATTCATAGATAGTTTTTTTTATTACCAAAGTTACACACAACCTTATAACTATAGAATTAATAAAAATTCCTCCAGTAAAAGACTTTTATCACTAGTGCACCCAGCAATTCAGGTTAAAATTTGTTCGTTGTATAACGATTACGATCAATTAATTACTGAGCTGTGTAGTCGCAGCAAAGTATCACTTAGGGCACCAACTAAAGTAGCTAGCAGATTTTATGAAAAAGAACTTGTTAGCTATAGTAAACCAGAAAAATCTGAGTCGGTAGAAGTAGAGACAGATGCATTTGAAAAAACATCGGCTTATGCTAGCTCCTACTTTACCTATAGCAGATATAACTTTCTATATAAATTTTATGACTCATACGAGTCCCATCGGTTAGAAAAAAAATTTGAAACACTTATAAAATTTGATATATCAAAATGCTTTCATAATATATACGTGCCTTCGTTGTCATGGTCCGTTAAAACAAAAGAATTCTCTAAAAAACACTCTAGCACTTTTTCATTTGAAAAACTTTTTCAAGACATAATGATAAATGCTAATGATGACGAAGCAAGTGGAATTGTGGTAGGACCAGAATTTTCTAGAATATATGCAGAAATAATACTTCAAAGAATTGATTTAGAGATAATCGAACGCGCTAAGAATACCTTGGATCTTGAATTTGACTATCACTATTCTTTAAAACGATATGTTGATGATTACTTTCTTTTCGTAAAAGAAGCATCCATTTCAAGCAAATTGATTGATCTAATTAAAGAAACATTGGAATCATTTAAGCTATTTATTAATGATGCAAAAACAGAGGTTCATTCAGTTCCTTTCATTACTGGATTGACTATAGCAAAAATGGATTGCAGCGATCTTGTTAACACTGTTTTTTCTCAGCTAATCGACAATAACAACAAGGACGAAACTAAAGACATTAATTCCGTTCTAAAAATCAGAAACCCAGGTCGTGAGTCTAATAAATTTATAAAAGAATTAAAAAGGATAGTAAAGGAAAATAATGTCAGGTATGAAAGCCTCTCTGGTTATACCTTGTCAAAGTTCCGCCACAAGCTACAAAAATTTCTTGAAGACAATTTAGTAAAAGAAAGTATAGACTGCGGTAACACTGAGAAAATCGAGAGCTTAATACTCTTCGCTATCGAAACGTCTTTTTTTATCTACAGCATGGATATTAGAGTAAGAACTACTTATATCATAACTCAAATTGTGGTTTTGCTAAACTCAGTTACTGAAAATGCAGGAATGTCTTTCAAGGATACTGTTAGGAAAAAAATATTTGATGAATCAGTTTTATTGATTCAGAAGATGGAAGATAAAAAGAAAGAATGCAGCATAGAACTTCTTAATCTCCTTATTTCATTGAAAACTAACCTACTAGACTACCCAATGAAAGAGGAAAGAGTGTTAAGTCTATTTAATATTAAAAAAGAGAATGATAGTTATATATTTAAAGATAAAAATATTGATATTGGATATTTTCAGTTAATGGTGTGTTCTTACATATATGAGAATAAAGATCTAAAACTAGCAAGCTTTATTGAAAATCTAATATCGGAAAGGCTATCGACTGTGGATGATTTTAGAAGCGATACGGAGTTAACTTGTCTTTTTTTTGACTCTATGAGAAATCCATTCTTTTCTGAAACTTTTAAAAAATCACTATTCGATCGAGTAATGAACCTAGATTTCTTTTCAGCAAACAGAGAGATGTACTCGGAAAATGCCGAGGAAATAGTAGGATACCTCTCACACAAAGATTGGTTTTTCACATGGGATCACACTAATTTGGCACAGATTCTGATAAAAAAGGAGTTGCGGAGCCCTTATTAGTTAGTTATTTTAGTAGCGTTGAAAGAGGGGTTGCGAGACATTTATTTTGTTAATGTTCTGAGTGCAATATTTGCACCAGCGCCGATTTAGGCTCACACGCTATGTAATTCCTCTTTCAACACCTAACCAGATTTCTTTAGTCAGTTATAGTTATCACTAATAAGTCTATAATTGTTCCATCAGCTGATTTCACTTAGCAGTTAATGTTTGTTTTTCAGACTAATCACAGCAAACCAATTACGTTTAGACTTGAGCGTATCATGAGTTACTTTCCACCCGCATCTTGTTCATACATTTCCAGTTTGTACATCAAAACAACAAAGGCCGCAGTTGCGGCCTTTGTCTTATCTTAAACCCAGAAAAATTACTTTTTCTTGGCTTTAGGGTTTGGCAAGTCAGTGATTGAGCCTTCGTAGATTTCGGCGGCTAGGCCGATAGACTCGTTCAGGGTTGGGTGAGCGTGAATGGTTAACGCGATGTCTTCGGCGTCGGCACCCATTTCTACCGCTAAGCAGATTTCGCCAAGCATTTCACCAGCGTTAATACCGACAATGGCGCCACCTAAAATGCGGTGAGTTTCTTTGTCGAAGATCAGCTTGGTGAAACCTTCAGTACGGGCTGAGGCGATAGCACGGCCTGATGCTGCCCATGGGAAGGTTGCGGTTTCTACTTTTAAGCCCTGCTCTTTCGCTTCTTTCTCAGTAATGCCGGTCCAGGCCATTTCCGGGTCGGTGTACGCTACTGATGGAATGCAGCGTGGGTCGAAGTAGTGCTTCATGCCGGCAATCACTTCAGCCGCTACGTGGCCTTCGTGTACCGCTTTGTGCGCTAACATCGGCTGGCCGATAACATCGCCAATAGCGTGAATGTGTTTTACGTTAGTACGCAGTTGCTTATCAACATTGATAAAGCCGCGCTCGTCTACTTCAACACCGGCTTTAGTGGCATCTAACAGGTTGCCGTTTGGCTTACGGCCAACTGCGACCAGAATTTTGTCATAACGTACTGCTTTTTCCGGCGCGTTTTTGCCTTCGAAGGTGACGTATAAACCGTCTTTCTTGGCTTCAACTGCGGTAACCTTGGTCGACAGCATAATGTTGAAGTTTTTGCTGTTGTACTTGGTGTAGGCTTTTACCAGATCGGCATCAGCGGCCGGAACTAACTGGTCTGCAAATTCCACTACCGATACTTTAGAACCCAGCGCACGGTATACAGTGCCCATTTCCAGGCCGATAATACCGCCACCTAATACCAGCATTTCGCCCGGAATGTCTTTTAATTCCAGTGCGCCGGTAGAATCAATTACCCGGTCGTCATCTTTTGGAATAAACGGCAGGGCTACCGGCTCTGAACCTGCAGCGATAATGGCGTGTTCAAAAGTAATTTTGGTATCACCAACCTGTAAGGTGTTAGCACCGGTAAATTTACCGAAACCGTTAACTACCTTCACTTTACGCATTTTCGCCATGCCGCCCAGGCCATTGGTTAACTGGCCAACCACTTTGTCTTTCCAGCTGCGGATTTTGTCTAAATCGATTTTTGGCTCGCCAAAAGATACACCATGCGAAGCCATATCGCGTGCATCGTCAATCACTTTGGCAACGTGCAATAAGGCCTTTGACGGAATACAACCAACATTTAAACAAACACCACCTAAAGTGCTGCGTGCTTCAACCAGGGTAACCTCTAAACCTAAATCTGCTGCACGAAAGGCTGCAGAATAACCGCCAGGGCCTGCGCCCACGACTACTAACTGAGTTTTAATATCGTTGCTCATCGTATTACCTTCATAATTGTCCGGTTTTCCCGGTGTTCTGACAGCATTACTTTGTAGGGTACGGCCATCAGGCGAAAAAAGTGGCGGAATTTTAACATCAGAGCCGCCGCTCTGTAACCTAAGATTGCACTGGCAATGCAAAATTACGCCAGTTTTTGCTGGCGTAAGCCGGTTTTACATAATAATTTGCCGGATATCGGCCAGATAGCTGGCTAAGGTGGCAGTAAAGCGTGCTGCTAAGGCACCGTCAATTACCCTATGGTCGTACGATACCGACAACGGCACCATCAACTTAGGCTCAAACTCTTTACCATTCCATTTTGGCTTAATCTCTGATTTAGAGACACCTAAAATGGCCACTTCCGGTGCATTAACAATTGGCGTAAACGCCGTACCGCCAATGCCACCTAAACTGGAGATAGTAAAACAGCCACCCTGCATATCGGCTGAACTTAACTTACCTTCCCGTGCTTTGGCCGAGATTTCCATCAGCTCGCGCGAAAGTTCAATAATGCCTTTCTTATTAACATCTTTCACTACCGGCACCACTAACCCGTTCGGCGTATCTACCGCTATACCCAGGTGAATGTACTTTTTCAGAATTAAGCTCTGGCCATCTTCTGACAATGAACTGCAGAAGGTGGGGAACTCTTCCAGAGCCTTAGCCACCGCTTTCATAATAAATACCAGCGGGGTGTATTTAACGCCCATTTTTTTCTTCTCGGCTAAAGCATTCTGCTCTTTGCGGAAGTCTTCCAGGCCGGTAATGTCGGCTTCGTCAAACTGAGTAACATGCGGAATTCGCACCCAGTTGCGGTGCAGGTTATTACCCGACAGCTTCTGAATACGCGATAACGGCTTGCTTTCCACCTCGCCAAACTTGCTAAAGTCGACTTTCGGCCAGGCAATTAAATCAAAGCCCATGCTACTGCCCGCGCCTGAAGCGGATGACGATGCGCCACTTTCAGCCTGTTTTACCAGCTGCTTAACATAGTTTTGCACATCTTCTTTTACTACCCGGCCTTTGCGGCCGGTGCCATTAACTTTGGCCAGGTTAATACCAAATTCGCGGGCTAAACGGCGGATAACCGGTGAAGCGTGAGCATAAGCTTTGTTTTCAACAAAGCCGTCACCTTTATCCGCTTTATCTGTGGATTCTTTGTTGTCAGCTTTGGCTGCACTCTGCTCACTGGCTTTAGTGTCGCTTTTGCTGTCGTCTTTTTTGTCGTCCTTGCTGGTGTCTTCGCTGGCGTTGTCTTCAGAACTGGTATCGCTATCAGCGTCATCATCTGTCGCAGTTTCAAACACCATAATCAGGCTGCCGGTTTCCACTTTATCGCCAACGCTGACTTTAATCTCTTTTACCTTACCGTCGAACGGTGCCGGCACTTCCATACTGGCTTTGTCGCCCTCAACACTAAGCAGTGACTGATCAGCTTTAACGCTGTCGCCGACTTTTACCAGAATTTCAGTAACTTCTACCGGGTCGCCACCAATGTCTGGTACTTCAACATCTTTACTGGCACTGCCGGCTGATTTTTTGCTATCAGACTTTTTATCTTCTGATTTTTTGTCGTCTGACTTGCTATCGTCCGACTTTTTATCAGCTGACTTTTTGTCTTCCGACTTTTCAGCATCGTCTTTGCCATCATCTTTATTGTCAGAGGCTGACTTGCCTTCGCTGTCGCCTTCAAACAGCATAATCAGGCTGCCGGTAGCAACCTTGTCGCCGGTTTTTACTTTAATTTCCTTTACCACCCCACCTTCGGGCGATGGTATTTCCATGGCGGCTTTATCGCCTTCCACATTAATTA
Source organism: Arsukibacterium indicum (assembly GCF_019100565.1). Lineage (GTDB taxonomy): Bacteria > Pseudomonadota > Gammaproteobacteria > Enterobacterales > Alteromonadaceae > Alishewanella > Alishewanella indicum. Next base: position 284,717 of record NZ_JAHRID010000003.1, read on the forward strand.
AAGATTGCTCAGGCTTTACCTTGTCACCAACCTTTACCAGGATTTCGGTAACTTCAACCTCGTCTGCACCAATATCCGGCACCTTAATTTCAATCGACATACGTTATCCCCTTACGCGTACAGCGGATTGGTTTTGGTTGCATCAATGCCAAATTTCTTAATGGCCTCGCTTACCACCGCTTTTTTCAGCTCGCCCTGTTTTACCAGTTCGCTTAACGCTGCTACCACAATATATCCGGCGTTTACTTCAAAATGACGACGCAGGTTCTCGCGGCTGTCAGAGCGGCCATAACCATCGGTACCCAGTACTTTGTAAGATACCGCCGGGATAAAGGCGCGAATTTGATCGGCGTAGTTTTTCATGTAATCGGTAGCGGCAATGGCCGGAGCCTTGCCCATCACTGTGGCTACAAATGGCGTTTTCTCTTTAGCGTCCGGGTTAAGCATATTGTAACGCTCAACGTCCTGGCCATCACGGGCCAGCTCGTTAAATGAGGTAACTGAGTACACGTCAGATGCTACGCCGTAATCTTTACTAAGAATTTCAGCGGCTTTACGCACTTCATTAAAGATGGTGCCTGAACCCAGCAACTGCACTTTGCCGCGATCGCCGTTATACGACTCCAGCTTGTAAATACCGCGGCGAATGCCTTCTTCGGCGCCTTTTGGCATGGCCGGGTGATGGTAGTTTTCATTCATTACCGTAATGTAGTAATAAATGTTTTCCTGATCAGGGCCATACATCCGACGAATACCGTCCTGCATAATCACCGCCAGCTCATAGACATAAGTCGGGTCATAGGAAATACAGTTAGGCACTGTGCTGGCCAATACATGGCTGTGGCCGTCTTCATGTTGCAGGCCTTCACCGTTTAACGTGGTACGGCCGGCGGTGGCGCCCAGCAGGAAACCGCGGGCTTGCTGATCACCGGCCATCCAGGCCATATCACCCACCCGCTGGAAGCCAAACATCGAGTAGTAAATGTAGAACGGGATCATTGGTAAATCGTTGGTACTGTACGAAGTGGCTGCTGCCACCCAGGACGACATCGCACCCAGCTCGTTAATACCTTCCTGTAACACCTGGCCACCTACATCTTCTTTGTAGTAGCTCACCACAGAGCGGTCTTCCGGGGTGTAGGTCTGGCCACCCGGGTTATAAATACCAATCTGCCGGAACAGGCCTTCCATACCAAAGGTACGGGCTTCGTCGGCAATAATCGGCACAATTTGCTTACCGATATGCTCGTCTTTCAGCAGAATATTCAGAATGCGGGTATAACCCATGGTGGTGGAAATTTCGCGTTTTTGCTCGGTTAATAATGAGTCAAACGCATCCAGCTCAGGCAGGGTTAACGGTTTGGTAAAGTTTGGTAAGCGCACCGGGGTGTAACCATGCAGCGCTTTGCGACGGTCATGCAGGTACTGCAACTCTGGTGAGTCTTTTGGCAGCTCAATGTAGGGTAAATCTGCTACCGCATCTTCACTGATATAGTCTTCCAGACCCAGACGCTTGCGCAGTTGCAGCACATGGGTCATGTCCATTTTCTTCACCTGGTGGGCAATATTTTTACCCTCAGCGGCCTCGCCCATTCCGTAACCTTTAACGGTTTTGGCTAAAATAACGGTAGGCTTGTCAGTGCAGTTCTGCGCGGCTTTAAAAGCTGCAAATAACTTAGACGGTTCATGGCCGCCACGTTTTAACGCAAAAATCTCTTCGTCGGTCATATCAGCAACTAATGCTGCTGTTTCCGGATACCGGCCAAAAAAGTGCTTACGGACAAAGGCGCCGTCATTGGCTTTATAGGTTTGGTAATCACCGTCAACGGTTTCATTCATCAGCTGCAGTAACTTACCGGTGGTGTCTTTGGCCAGCAGTTTATCCCAGCCGCGGCCCCATACGACTTTAATCACATTCCAGCCGGCGCCACGGAATAAGCCCTCCAGCTCCTGAATAATCTTGCCGTTGCCCATTACCGGTCCATCAAGGCGCTGCAGGTTACAGTTAACTAAAAAGCACAGGTTATTCAGTTTTTCCCGGGCAGCAAAACTGATAGCTCCGCGAGATTCCGGCTCGTCCATTTCACCATCGCCTAAAAAGGCATATACCCGCTGCTCGCTGGTGTCTTTTAATTCGCGGCCATTTAAGTACTTTAAAAAGCGCGCCTGGTAAATCGCCGCTATCGGGCCTAAACCCATTGATACGGTCGGGAATTGCCAGAACTCCGGCATCAGTTTCGGATGCGGGTAGCTGGATAAGCCATTGCCATCGACTTCCTGGCGGAAACCATCCAGTTGCTCCGCTGTTAAGCGGCCTTCAACAAAGGCACGGGCATAAATGCCCGGTGAAATATGGCCCTGATAATAGACTAAATCGCCGCCGTCTTTTTCATTCGGCGCGCGAAAAAAGTGGTTAAAGCAGGTTTCATAAAAGGCGGCAGATGACTGGTAAGAAGCCATATGGCCACCCAGTTCCAGTTCTTTTTTCGAGCCGCGCAGCACGATCATAATAGCGTTCCAGCGGATAACCGAGCGGATACGTCGTTCCAGATTAACATCGCCAGGGTAAGCCGGCTCCTGCTGTGGCGGGATAGTGTTAATGTAGTTAGTGGTAACACCGGTTGGCATGTCCACGCCTTCCAGGCGGGCCTGCTCTAATACCTGTTCAAGCAGGAACTGCGCCCGCTCCACACCTTCGGTGCGCACCACTGACTCCAGCGCTTCAAGCCACTCTTTTGTTTCCAGAGCGTCGATGTCATTCTTACTGACTTCAGACATATCGAGGTTTCCTTTGGTTGTTCACGCCCACAGGCGCATCAAATTTATAAGTATTAACCCTGCTGCGAACGACGCAAAGAGCGCTCAATACGGGAGCGCTCTTTGTCCAGGTCCAGCAGTGCTTCTTCAATAAAGGCTAAATGGCCATTGCTGGCCTGCCGCGCCAGTTCAGGCTGGCGGCTAATGACTGCCTGCATCAGCCGGCGCCGGTGATCATTTAATTTTTCGGCTATACCATCCCGCTGTTGCAGCGCCGCCAGGTTTAAACGAATGTTTTGCTCCGTTAACGGCGTTAAACTTCTTACCAGATGCAGCAACACCACATTGTGCGACGCTTCAGCGACTGCCAGGTAAAACTGACTCACCGCTTTCGCCTCTGCCTCGGCATCCTGAAACTGCTGGTTCAGGCAAATTTCTTCATATAAATTTTTGATTTTTTTATGATCGCTTTCTGTACCGCGCAGCGCAGCATAGTAGGCACAAATGCCTTCTAAGGCATGGCGGAACTCCAGAAAATCAAACTGGGAATCCGGATATTGCGCCATCAGACTAAACAATGGATCAGTTAAGTCTTTAACCAGATTATCGCAAACGTAGGTGCCGCCGCCCTGGCGCCTGCTGACTAAACCCTTGGCTTCCAGCTTTTGAATAGCCTCACGCAACGATGGTCGGGATACTGCAAACCGCTCTGCCAGCTCCCGCTCTGACGGCAGCTTCTGGCCAGGCGCAAAACTGCCTTCCAGTAGCAAGTGCTCCAGTTGGGTGACTATCTGATCAGACAGCTTTGCCGGCTTTATCTTTAAATCAGCCATAATGGGTTAATAAAATCCTTATTAAAGCACTCTCGGTAAATTGGTCTTACCAATGGTAAAAGTGGCGTTACGGTAGCATTTTTACGATAACAAGTAAATAAAGCAGAGATCCACGGCAAAGGCAAAATCAAATTTTTATTAGAGTATAAACTCGAAAAAATCCCGAAATAACAAACTGTATTAAATTGGTCTGACCACAAATAGCAGCGGTATAAAAATCCACTGACTGCAAAGCTATAAATTAACCGGCGTAACGCATACAATAGTTGCTGTTTTTTTCAGGGTATCAACGGCGCGTGTCAGAACAGTTATTAGCTACGCTTAAACAAGCTTTTGGTTACAGTGCCTTCCGCGAAGGCCAGGCAGAGGTTATTGACGCCGCCTTGCATGGCCGCGACAGCTTCGTGCTACTGCCAACCGGCGGCGGTAAATCGCTGTGCTATCAGTTGCCGGCGCTGCACTTGCCCCTGGTAACCATAGTGGTATCGCCGTTAATGTCACTGATGAAAGATCAGGTCGACGCTTTGCAGGCTAACGGCATTGCTGCGGAATTTGTTAACAGCAGTCTTAGCCGTGAGGCGGTGTTAGAGGTATTCGCAAGGCTCAGGCGCGGTGAACTAAAGTTGCTGTATGTCGCGCCGGAGCGGCTATTACAACCGGCTTTTCTTGACCGGCTATCTGACGTTGGCGTAAGCCTGTTTGCCATTGATGAAGCCCATTGTATTTCACAGTGGGGCCATGATTTCAGGCCCGACTATATGGCACTGGCATTATTAAAACAGCGCTTCCCCAGCGTGCCGGTAATGGCGCTGACTGCCACTGCCGATATCGCCACCCGCCAGGACATTGTGCAGCAGCTGACGTTGCATAACCCCTGCATTTATACCGGCAGTTTCGACCGGCCCAATATCCGCTACACCGTGCAGGAAAAATTCCGCCCCCTGGAGCAGGTGGTTAGCTATTTAAAAGAGCAGGAAGGCAGTGCCGGTATTATTTACTGCAGCTCAAGGCGTAAAGTTGATGAACTGAGCAGTCAGCTTAGCGAGCGCGGCTTTAAAGTAGCCGCTTACCATGCCGGCCATGACAGCGAGCAGCGAGGACGGGTACAGGACGATTTTAAGCGGGATGATATTCAGATTATCGTCGCCACCGTCGCTTTTGGCATGGGGGTGAATAAATCCAATATTCGTTTTGTAATTCATTTTGAACTGCCACGGACCATTGAAGCTTACTATCAGGAAACCGGCCGGGCAGGCCGGGATGGTGTGCCTGCCGAAGCCCTGATGCTGTTTGATCCGGCTGATATTACCCGGATGAAACGCTGGCTGGAAGCCGAAGAAAACCCGGCCCGGGCTGAAGTGGCCTGGCAACGGTTTCAGGCGATGGCGGCTTTTGCCGAAGCCCAGACCTGCCGCCGCTTAGTACTCCTGAATTATTTTGGTGAAGCCCGCCAGCTGCGTTGTGGTAACTGTGACATCTGCCTGAACCCGCCACAACAGTTTGATGCCACCGAGCTGGCCCGTAAGGCGCTGTCCTGCGTGTACCGGGTAGAACAAAGTTATGGCATGGCCCACGTAATAGAAGTACTGCGCGGCAGTCAGAACCAGAAAATTCGCGAGCTAGCGCACGACAAACTCAGTACCTGGGGCCTGGGCAAAGAACACAGCCATGATTACTGGCTCAGTGTATTGCGCCAGTTGGTGCATTTTGGCTATTTGCAGCAGGATATTACCCGCAATTCTGTGTTGCAGTTACTGCCGGCGGCCAGGCCGTTGCTGCGTGGTGAAACCAGCCTGCAACTGGCAGTACCGCGCTTACTGCAAAGCAACCAGAAAGTTGCGGCTAAACTGGGTAACCAGAAATACGACCGGGCGTTATTTGGCCGCTTACGGACTTTACGCAAACAACTGGCTGAACGGGACGATGTGCCACCTTTTGTGGTGTTCAGCGACGCCACCTTAATTGATATGTGCCAACGGCTGCCAACTGATAACAGCAGTATGCTGGCCGTGTCCGGGGTAGGTAATACCAAACTCAGCCGCTACGGCAGTGAATTTATTGCTGAAATCAGCGATTATCTTGCCACCCATGGATAATGTTATTTTTGTATAGCTAAAACGTAATTAATTACGCTAAGCTGCTGTTATCCCCGTGCCGGATTTCAGCATACTATGCTAGAGTTTGGGCTGTTTTTTATATTTAGCTGCCAACGGAGCGCCTAAGTGGTACCAGTAAAACCCTGGTTATATGTCTTGATGTTATGGCTTGTTAGCTGGCCTTTGCTTGCGACCCAAATTGAAAGCAACCGGCTTAGCGCTGACAGTACCAGCAAAACAGGCCTGCAATACCTGTACTATCTTAATACCACTGACGATGTAAGCCTTGATGATATTCTGGCCGATCCGGCCTACAGTCACAGCTTTCAACCGGTTAACGGCGATAAACGGATCCTGATCAGTGATCATCAGCCGGTCTGGTTTAAAGTTCGGTTACGTAATACCACGAAGCAAGCAGCAACCTGGTTAATGGAATATAATTTTCCGATGGTCGACAAACTTGAGGTGTATCAGGTTGATCGTGCCAGTAATAATATTGAATTGCTTAACCGCACCGGCAATGACTACCCGTTTTCTGAGCGGGCGCTGCCTTATCGGGGTTATGTTACCGCGCTTAATTTTGAACCAGAACAGGAGTTCGATTTATACCTGCGGGTTGAGGACGCCGCGATTATTCCCGGTGATATTACCCTGTGGCAAAGTGAAGCATTTATCAGTGTGCAGCAAGGTAATGCCATCTTTGACGGGGTGCTCAGCGGCATTTTGCTGATGCTGGCCCTGCACAGTTTTATTTTGTTTTATCAGTTACGCCAGCGGCAGCGTTTATATCAGGGCTTGTTCTTTGGCTGCTTTGCCATGGTGCTGGCTATCCTCAACGGTCTGGCCTTCCCACTATTCTGGCCGGACAATCCGGCGATAAATCTGGCTGTGTTATATATTTTCGCCGGTTTGTCGCTGTTGTGCCTTAACCTGTTTATCCGTGCCCGGTTGGAACAACCGCTGTCATTTTTCTGGCACAAAGTACACCTTTTTAATAATTTACTGACCTTAAGCCTGCTGTTCAGCCCACTGTTGATTGATGGCGAATGGCGGTTCTGGCTGCTACTTGGCACCATTATTGTTGTTTTGGGCACTAATATTCTGCTGACGCTGCACTATGCCATCGCTGGCCAGAAAAGCGCCCGCTCGCTGGCACTGGCCTGCTTCTTCCTACTGATGAGTGCAGCAATACTGACCATGGCACAACTGGGCTACTTTAAGCAGTTGCTGGAATGGCATTATTTAACCTTGTTACTTATTTTGCTGTGCATGACAGTAATTCACTTTAGTCTGGATCATATTCATTCGGAACTGACTACTGATCATCAGACAATGCTGGAACTGACCAAATACAAAACCCTGTTTCATCAGGCTGCAGAAGGGCTATTTGTCGGCAATGCGGAGGGTAAGTTACTGGACGCCAACCTGGCATTGTTGCAAATTCTGGGTTATCAGCAAATAAGTGAACTGCGTCAGGATGTCGGCGGCCACGGCATGACCCGCTTTTACGCTAACCCCAACGATAGACAAGACTTTATTGCTCAGTTGCATAAGTTTGGTCAGCAACAGGCTGAAATCCGTGGTTTGCGGGCAGACCGCAGCCCGTTCTGGGCATTGTTATCGGCCCGGCTGGTGCCGGCAACGGCAACAGAGCCCGCCTTTATCCACGGCTCAGTTATTGATATCAGTAAGCAAAAGCTGGCCTATGAGCAGCTAAGTTATCAGGCGAATCATGATGCCGTTACCGGCTTATATAACCGCCATTTTATACTGCAACAACTTACCCGCAGTTTGTATCAGGGTTCAAAACGCAACAGTAGTTTGTTATTTATTGATATCGCCCAGTTCAACGATATTAACAACCGCCTGGGTCACAGCGCCGGTGACAGTTTGTTAAAGCAGCTTGGTCAGCAACTGGCACAAAACCTTGCGCCCGCAGATATGCTGGCCCGGTTGGAAAAAGATCAGTTTGCATTACTGTCGCCAGGAAAAAATGCCAACGAAGCACTGGTTATTGCCTACCGGCTGGTTGATCAGGTTAAGCAGTTTAAATTCAACTGGCAACAGCAGCAGCTTACTATCAGTATTAATATCGGCATCCGGGTAATTGATAACAGCCGACAGGACAGTAACAGCTTTCTGATCCAGGCTGCTGCCGCTGCCGCCAGTGCCAGAGAGAAAGGTCAGAACCGGATCCATCTGTATACTGAACCGATGGCGACCAGTTAAGTATATATTTGCAGCGCCCTCTTGCTGAGCAGATCCGGCACAGCGTAAAATGGCGCCGCGACAATCCGTCGTTTCTTTATTAAGCAAATCCTATATGTATCTCGTTCGGAGTCTGTATGCAACGGCTGCGTGAATTGTCGCGTCGTGTGGAGGCTGTGTATAGCGAAATAGCGGACACTTTCAGCAATTATCAGCAACGTCAGGGCTTACAATGCCGCACTGGCTGTGGTGAGTGTTGCCTGGCGCCAACTATTGAAGCCACTACACTGGAAATGTTGCCATTGGCACTTCACTTATTTGATATTGGCCGGGCAGAACAAACTCTGGAGCAACTTGACCAGCTGACAGAGCCACAGGGCTGTCTTTTTTATCAGAAGTTATCTTTTGATGGCAAACAAGGTCAGTGCAGTGTTTATCAGCAACGCCCCAGTATTTGCCGGATGTTCGGTGCTGCTGGTTATCGTGATAAAACCGGTCAGACGTCATTATCTGTATGTAAAACCATAAAGGCAGACCACCCGGCTAAATATCAGCAAGGCCTGATTATGCTGCAAAGCTCGCTCCCACCGCTGATGATGCAAAGCAAAGAGCAGGTTAATGAACTGGACTACCAGCTAGGCAACCGGCACTACCCAATCAACACAGCGCTGCAGCTGGCGTTAGAGCAGGTAATGTTTAAAGCCTGCTACAGCTTCGAGCAAAGTGACCAGCAAATTGCCTGATCACTGAACCTTGCCCGAATTCAACTGCTGGCCGGCTAAAATCCGGCCAGCACCACTTTACCAATAGCTTTACCACTTTCCAGCAATGCATGGGCCTGACGCAGGTTTGCAGCATTAATTGTTCCCATAGTTTGCTGTAAGGTGGTTTTAATCTGGCCCTGCTCTATCAGCCGGCTTAAATCGGCCAGCAGCTGATGCTGTAAATGCATATCTGCTGTGGTGAACAGTGAACGGGTAAACATAAACTCCCAATGCAACGAAATGCTTTTTTGCTTTAGCGGCATAATATCAATACCGCCAGCCGGATCGTCAATCAGTGCCAACTTGCCTTGCGGCGCCAGCAGCTTTACCAGCTCAGGGTAGTGCTGTTCGGTATGGGTTAAACTGGCTACGTGGCTAACGGTATCAATACCCAGCTCAGCTAATTGCGGTTGCAGCGGCTTACTGTGGTCAATAACATAATGCGCACCCAGCTCTTTTACCCAGGCCTGAGTTTCAGACCTTGAGGCAGTAGCAACAATGCAGACACTGGTAAGCTGACGGGCCAGTTGCACCAGTACTGAGCCGACCCCACCGCCAGCCCCTGTTATCAGCAACATAGGCCTGGGGTACTTTAAACTGGACTGATTTAGCTCCAGCCTGTCAAACAGCAACTCCCAGGCCGTGATTGCGGTTAATGGCAAGGCAGCTGCCTGTTCATAACTTAAATTGGCCGGCATTACTGCCACCAGCCGCTCGTCTACCAATTGATATTCAGCATTAGAACCGCTGCGATTAAGCGCACCGGCGTAATATACCTTATCCCCCGGTTGAAACAGGGTGACCTGGTCGCCGCAGCCAATCACTTCACCGGCGGCATCCCAGCCCAGTACTTTATATTCACCTTCTGCAGCAGCCACCCGGCGGCGGATTTTGGTATCCACCGGGTTAACAGATATTGCGGCAACTTTCACCAGCAAATCGCGGCCCGACGCAACCGGTTGCGGTAACTCTATATCCAGCAGCGCGTCCGGTTCACTAATCGCCAGTGAATGTTGATAACCAACTGCTTTCATACCTATTCCCTTGAAGTCACTATTGATCAAAGACTATCAGAAAACGCGCTGTCAGCCACCTGCGCGCTGATTTATTTACTGCTTTTGTATCAATATCGAACAATTTGCAGTTATATGTTATGCCGCTTCGCTAAGGCAAGTCAGTAAGCAATAACGTATGATAGCAGCCGTTATTCGCCTGCTACCGGAAATATTTTGCCAGAACTCAGTGTACTATTTTTGGGATCACAACTACTTGCGGCTATTGCCTTTGGCTGCGGTATTTTTGCGTTCTGGCAGCAGCAGCGCAGCAGCATGCTAAGGTTCTGGTTTATTTCTGCAGTGCTCAATGCCAGCCATTTTGGTTTACTTGGCCAGTATGAAGCAGCTTTATTTGTTGGCCTGACGGCAATTCGTTTTCTGGTGGCGGCTATTCAGCCCCGCCAGCACTGGATGCTGCTGTTTATGGCCGGTGCTACCGCCATTTTGCTAACCAGCTACAGCAGCCCGCTGAATTTACTGCCCTATGCCGCCGCCATGCTGGGTACTTACGGCAGCTTCCAGACCCGGCTTGGCCGGGTGCGCCTATGTATGGCTATTGGCGCCAGCTGCTGGATTATTCATAACATGTTGGTTGGCTCACCAGTGGCAGTGCTGATGGAGCTGGCGTTCCTGCTTAGTAATCTGGTTGGCTTTTTACGTGCCCGCAGGCTGGCTGCAGCGCTTGCTGGCAGTAGTCAGTCTGGTTGAGTAACGCCAGCTGGCACAATCGTTACGAGAACTATTCTGCCCTGTTAAGGCTGTCGTTGGTCGCAATCAGGCGTTTTATTTTGTCTGCCCCCTTGCGCTTACAATTTGTCAGGCTCATTATCAATAAAGCTAATTGCCATTGCCACTGTGCTGGTTAGCTTCAGAGACTCAGTGTTAGTAACGGATGTAAAAGAAAGCTGATGATGCGTTGGATTAGTGTTGTTGCCTTAATTCTTTATATAAGCCTGCTGGTAACGCCACAGGTGGCAAGTGCTCATGCGCCGCATTTATTGCCATTAGCCGACAGCCAGTTACTGGCAGTAAGCCCGTTGACCGGCCAGGCCAGCCTGATCAGTGAGCAGGACAGCAGCGACGATAACGACAACAGCCTGCCAGTAACCGCAGCTGAGCCGGTATTATTGCTTAACCTGTCAGTAAATAGTCCCGCTGTTACTGTTTTTTTATTACCACTAAAAGTAGCCCACCCTGTGCGCGCACCGCCGAGTTATTCCTTAGCCTGAAACGTTTCTGGCAGTTATGCCTAATAAAAACTTTTTATCAGCCAGCACGGCCTCTGCATGCTGGCAGCGAGGAATACCATGAAAACTTTAGCCTTATTCTCAGTAGAACCGATCGATCATTTAGTTCAGCCTGGCCAGTTCGATCAGGCCAAATTAACCTCTCCTGCATTGCAACTGGTAGCAGACTTTGAGCAAAGTAAGCCGGATATGATCAGTGAAACCCTTGCCGCCAGCGATGTACTGGCGCTGATGCAGCTGGAACGCAGTAAAATGAAACTGGTTGTTGATGAACGCGGTGAGCTTAGCGGCATTATTCATCTGGAGCAGTTATCTGATCAGGCTATTATGCGCCGGGTAGCGCTTGGTGACAGCCGGCGCGACATTAAAGTCGCCGATTTAATGCTGCCGCGGCAGCGAATTAAGGCGCTGGCCTGGCAACAGTTACAGCATTGCACTATTGCCGACGTATTAAATACCCTGCAATCAAGCGGCGAACAGCACTGTGTGGTGGTGGACAGAGAATCGCATTTAATCCGCGGCGTAATCAGCGCCCAGGATATTGCAAGGCGATTACATTTGCCGCTGCATATTCGTCAGACACCGACTTTTTTGCAATTATTTGACAGCGTTAGCGCTTAAAACCGCACGCTGGTCGCGGCATGTTTGAACCTTAACGGTGAAACGGGTAGTTTAGCCGTTAAGGTTTATATAATGAGAACATGCCCGTGAACAATATTCCGCTAACCGTTAAACTTCTTACCTGTGCGCTGCTCGGTAGCACACTGCTGTTTGCATTACCCGCGGCTGCAAGCACCACCAATAGCCAGTATTTTGAAGCCGAAGATATTTTTGCGCTGGAATATGCCAGCGAGGTGCAAATATCGCCCGATGGCAGCCAGATTGTTTATGTGCGGGCCAGTAACGATATTATGACTGACAGCACCCGCAGCAGTTTGTGGTTGCTGGATGTTAAAACCGGTAAGCAACTACCGTTATTTGCAGATAACTATAGCTACAGCCAGCCGCGCTGGTCCCCTGATGGTAAACAGCTGGCCTTTATCAGCAATGTCAGCGGCAGCCGCCAAATTCATTTGCACTATCTGGCTGAAAACAAAACCGCTCAGTTATCACGTTTACCGCAAAGCCCTGGCAACCTGAGCTGGTCACCGGACGGTAAGCAGCTGGCTTTTACCATGAATGTGGCAGCCAGCGAAGCTGATATTAAAAAGCGGGTAAAAAAAGTTAAAAAGCCAGCCGGTGCCAAGTGGTCAGACGCCCCGGTAGTGCTGGACAGAGCCCGGTATCAGGCTGATGGTCAGGGCTTTTTAAAACCGCAATTCCGCCAGATCTTTATCTTGCCGGTAACGGGTGGCAGTGCTCGTCATCTAACTTCAGGTGAGTTTCACTACGGCAGCGATTTAACCTTTAGTCCGGACAGCAAAGCGTTGTTGTTCTCCGCCAACCTGGATCAGGAGTGGGAGTTTCAGCCCCGGGACAGCAACCTGTACCGGCTTGATTTAGCCAGTAATAAGCTAAGCGCGCTGACCACGATGGCCGGTGATGAATCGGCCCCGGTGTTTTCACCTGATGGTAAGCAACTGGCCTTTTTATGGAACAGCAATGCCTTAGTTCCCTATACCAACAGCAAACTGAAAATACTGAACCTGAGCAGCAATAATATCAACGATATCGCTGCCGATTTCGATCGCAGCATTGCCGCCGCGAACTGGCTGAGCAACCAGAGCTTTGTGGTGCAGTATGATGATCGGGGCCAGCGCAAACTGGCAACCTTAACCCACAAAGGCAAACTGACTGAGCTAACGGCCAGTTTAGGTGGGGTATCGCAACCGCAGCCGTATTTAAGTGGCAGCTACTCGGTGTCTGACAACGGTGTTATTGCCTACACCCATGGTACCAGTCAGCGGCCAAGCGATGTGGCGGTGCTGCAAAAAGGCAAAAGTACCGTATTAACGGCGTTAAATGAAGACTTGCTCGGCCATAAAAAGCTGGCACAAGTGCATGAAATTATTTACAAATCATCCTTTGATGGCGAGGAAATTCAGGGCTGGTATATGACACCGCCGGATTTTGACCCATCGAAAAAATACCCACTGCTACTGGAAATTCATGGCGGCCCGCATCTGGCTTATGGCGCGCAGTGGAGTGCAGAAATGCAGCGCTATGCCAAAGAAGGCTATGTGGTGTTTTATAATAATCATCGCGGTAGTTCATCGTATGGCGAACGCTTCGCCTTATTGCTGCAGAATAAATACAGCTCGCCGGAAGACTATGCCGACCATGACAGTGGCGTGAATGCCATGCTGGCCCTGGGCTTTATAGACGAAAATAACCTGTTTATTGGCGGCGGCTCGGCCGGTGGCATTGCCACCGCTTATGCAATAGGCCTGACTAATCGCTATAAAGCAGCGGCCGTGGTGAAGCCGGTTATCAACTGGCTGAGTAAAGTGCTGACTGGCGACAGCTATCTGTATCAGACCTTTCATCAGTTCCCGGGGGTACCCTGGGAGCATATGGAACATTACTGGCAGCGCTCGCCACTGAGCCTGGTGGGTAATGTGCAAACGCCAACCATTATTATTACCGGTGAACAGGACCGCCGCACACCAATTTCTGAGTCAGAGCAATTTTATCAGGCGCTGCAAATCCGCCGGGTTGATACCGCTCTGGTGCGGATCCCGGGCTCGCCGCACGGTATCTCTAACACGCCAAGCCGGATGATTGAAAAAGTGGAATATATGCTGGCCTGGTATGAAAAATACCGTACGCCAAGCGAGTAAGAAGAAAAACCGAACTTGGAAAAGGTCGAACAGGCTTACCCTAAGCCGACCGTTGAAGCCCTGGACGGGCGGAAACGAGCCCCCATGGATGGGTTTACGGCGTGTCGGCGTGGGTAAACCTGTTTGACCTCTGCACCAGCATTTCTAAGCAGTTTTGAAATAACGATCCAGGATCGCCAGTGTATCGCGGATAGTGCCGATACGCTGCTCCATAGTCGCATCAAGCGGCCGGATACCAATTTTTGCGCCCAGTACTAATAACGCTTCCGGTGTAGCGCAGGCGGCCAGACAGTCGTGCATCGCCTGTTCGCTCATCCAGCTGACCGGCTCACCGTGTTTAACCCGCTCACTTTGCTGTGGTGGCTGGTGGCTGTCCCGCCAGGCGCCGTATTCGCTGTCCTGGTCAGAGACACCTGAGAACATGACACCACTTAATAACCCAGCGGCTTGCGCCGCCTTAATATGCTCAACAGCGCCGGCAACTGTGCGGGTTTCAAATACCGAGCGACCCCAGTTAATGACCATGCCAAGCTGCTGCTCTGGCGATAAGCCGGTATTGACTGCTGCCAGCACATCCAGCTCGTCAGTCAGCGCTAAAAAGCCTTTTGATGGCACGTGGTTCTCGACATAAGCATCACAGTGTTCGATGACAATTTTTGCGCCCTGCCAGTCCCACTGCAGCATGGTGTTAAGTGAAGCCAGCAGTGCTGCTTTGGATGAAGCCGCATTATGCCGGGCCGGTGCCGTCTGGATCATAATGGCCTTAACCGCGTGGCGGCCCAGATGACTATTCAGTTTACCGATGGCAGCACAGGCCTGTTGCATAAATGCCAGGGCATCCGCCCGGCCGGCATCATCATCCGAGGCAATGCCAAAGTTGGGGTTCTGGCCAAGTGCATTCATAATGCCGGGAATGCAGGTAAACACATAATCCCACGAGGCATCGATATTGGTTAAAAACCAGTTATCGTCATGCTGATGCAAGCTGCCTAAAAACGGATGCTCCAGCCCTTTGATATTGGGCAAGGCTTTTAATTCGTTATAAAATACGGTTTCACGTTCAGGGTTCCAGCCGCTGTGGTTAGGAGAAGCAGCATAAGCGCCAATAAAGTATTTCATGGTGTAATTTATCCGGTTAATCATCAGGAGAATTAAGGGTAAATACCAGATGTTTGCGCATATCTTTCAGCACAATGCCCTTTTTTAGCAGTAAACCACTAAGCCGTTTTTGCCAGATTAACAACTGTGGCTGCGCAGCCGCAAGTCCGGCTTCATCTGCAAACTGCAGCCGAACCAGCAATGAGCCGGGAAAGGCTTCATATTCCAGACTAAACCAGCACTGCACCACCCCCGGTAAGTCCGCCAGCGACTGTTGCTCCAGCTTGGTCACGGCATCCAGTACTGCGGCCTGCTGTTTAAGTTGTACTTTGGAGAGTTTTTTCATTTGTCAGGGTTCTTATATCAACAATACTGCCCGGCGACCCAGCCGCTGGCCCAGGCCCACTGGAAATTATAGCCTCCGAGCCAGCCGGTGACATCGACCACTTCACCGATAAAATACAAGCCAGGCTGGTTTTTTGCCTCCATGGTTTTGGAGGATAAATAGTCGGTATCAACGCCGCCAATGGTTACCTCAGCTGTGCGGTAGCCTTCGGTGCCGTTAGGTTTAAAGACATAAGCATGCAAGGTATCAGCAAGCTGTTTAATGGTTTTCGGGTTTAATGCTTTTAGGGGCTGATTAGTAAATACGTTTAATTCCAGCAGTTTTTCGACCAGCCTTTTGGGTAATAATTTTGCCAGCGCGGTTTTAACTTCCTGCTCCGGATGGGCTTGCTGCTGTGAAGTCAGAAATTCTGCCAGATTGGTGTCTGGCGACATATTCACAACCACATTATCGCCGGGCTGCCAATAACTGGATATTTGTAATATCGCGGGCCCGCTTAAGCCACGGTGGGTAAACAGCATATCTTCCGGGAACAGGGTGCCATTAGCTTCTGCGGTTACCGGCAATGACACACCGCTGATTTCCTCAAATACCGCTTTATCGCCCGGTTGCCAGGTTAATGGCACCAGGGCAGCTCGCAGTGGCAACACTTTTAAGCCAAACTGTTCAGCCAGCTGAAAACCGAAAGCGGTTGCGCCTAAATTGGGCAGACTTAAACCACCGCTGGCCACCACCAGACTCTGGCATTGCCGGCTAAGCTCCGGCGTAGTAACGGTATAAACGCCATCGGCAAAGCTGACGGCGGTTATCTGCTGTTGCAGGGCAAGTTGCACATTGGCCGCTTTGGCTTCGCTAAGCAGCATCTCGACGATGTCTTTGGCTGAATCATCACAGAATAGCTGGCCAAGGGTTTTCTCGTGATAGGCAATGCCGTGCTTTTGTACCAGGGCAATAAAGTCCCATTGGGTATAACGGCTGAGTGCCGACTTACAAAAGTGTTTGTTTTGCGACAGAAAGTTTTCCGGGCTGCTGAACATATTAGTGAAGTTACAGCGACCGCCACCCGACATCAGAATTTTCCGACCCGGCCTTTTACCATTGTCCAGCAGCAACACTTTACGGCCGCGATTGCCCGCTTCAATGGCACACATCAGGCCTGCGGCACCGGCACCCACTACTATTACATCCCACTGCTGCATGCTTTGCTGCCTGTCTGCTGAAAAACGCTATTGTCGGCGACTGCAGCAGCAGATGCAAACACCGGCATTAAAATCTCCACACTTATGCAGTTTGCTACTAACTAATAATCATTAGTTATAAAGGTTGTCACCGCAGTGTCACGATGTGTTGACCGGGCTGGCTTACTCTGCCTGACTTGTTGCTTTTTTCGCCAAAAATAATAAAACCCTTTTCTGGAAACGGCAGCAATAGCCGGCTTTTGCTGTTAACAGTTGTCACCATTTCACGGATTTACACTTAGTTACACTTTGGTTAATAGTAACTTTGATGTTGTCGCAGGTTTGCGCTTTGCGATCATCCTGTCCAGGAATTTATAACTTAATTCTGATAATTACTATAAACAACAAGAGTGTATCCATGTATAAACCAAAATTTAAACTTACCAGGCTGGCTTTATTGTGCCTGCCGGCAACTATTATGGCATCTCCTTCCGTGCTGGCCGATACCGAGCAAGCCCGGCCATACGCCAGTGCTGCCCCGGCCAGTGCAGCTAAAGCTAAAAAAGACAAAGTATTTGCATCACTGAATAATCAGTCAGGCAAGCGTTACATTATTAAATATAAAGATGAAGCCTTCGCTGGCGTTGCCCAGTATGCAGCCCCGGGCAATGCCTCGCCGCAGGCCGCATATGCCCTGCAGCAGGTTGCCAGTAAACTGCAAAGCAAGGGCCGGCGGGTGCATCATGTTCTTACCCCGCAATCCGCTATCGCCGCTGATTTAACCGCTGCTGATCTGATAGAACTGCAGGCCGACCCATCGGTGCAATATGTAGAAGAAGACTTAAAACGCTATCCACTGGCGCAACAGGTGCCTTATGGCTTCAATATGGTGCAGGCTAATCAGCTTAGCGACCAATTTGCCTCTAATCAGAAAGTCTGTGTTATTGACTCGGGTTTAGATTTACCACACGAAGATTTTTTAAGCGGCAATATAACCGGTACCAATAACTCGGGTACCGGCAACTGGTACGACAATGGCGGCCCGCACGGCACCCACGTGGCCGGTACAATAGCGGCATTAAATAACAGTACCGGTATGGTCGGGGTGTTACCAAACGGTAATGTAAAACTGCACATCATCAAGGTATTTAATGAAGAAGGTTGGGGTTACAGCTCAACCCTGGCCAATGCGGTCAACACCTGTGTCAGCAATGGCTCTACCGTTATCAATATGAGCCTGGGCGGCGGTGGTTCTAACACCACTGAAAGTAATGCTATGCAGGCAGCCTTTGATCAGGGCGTACTGTTAATTGCTGCTGCAGGTAACGATGGCAACACTGCCATGTCGTATCCGGCATCCTACAATTCAGTGGTATCGGTAGCTGCGATTGATAAGAATAAGCAACTGGCTGATTTTTCTCAACGCAACACTCAGGTTGAACTGGCAGCACCAGGCGTTGATATCCGTTCAACATACCCTGAAGGCACTGGCCTGGAGGCTATTCTGAGTGTTGGCAGTACCGACTATGCCAGCTCACCGATGACTAACTCCAGTGACGGTAGTGCCAATGCTGCCCTGGCCAGCTGCGGCCTGGCAGAAACCACCTGTACTAATGTTGCCAATAAAATTTGTGTTATTGAGCGCGGCAATGTCAGTTTTGTACAAAAAGTGCAATCCTGTGAAAACGGTGGCGGCTTAGCAGCCATTATTTACAATAACACTACCGGCGACTTTGGTG
Organism: Arsukibacterium indicum; assembly: GCF_019100565.1. Taxonomy (GTDB): domain Bacteria; phylum Pseudomonadota; class Gammaproteobacteria; order Enterobacterales; family Alteromonadaceae; genus Alishewanella; species Alishewanella indicum. The sequence goes on from NZ_JAHRID010000003.1 coordinate 302,818, forward strand.
GCACCCTGGGCGATAATCCGGGCACCTCCATTCCGGCGCTGGCAGTAACCCAGGCGGTTGGCCAGGCCCTGATGAGTCGGATTGGTCAGTCAGCATTCCTGAGTTCAGGTAGCAGCAATTATGGCCTGATGAGCGGTACGTCAATGGCATCTCCCCATGTTGCCGGCGTAGCAGCCTTGGTCTGGAGCCATTTCCCGCAATGTACCAATGCCCAAATCCGTAATGTACTGGCCGTTACGGCAGAAGATTTAGGCAGCGCGGGCCGTGATAACTCGTATGGGCATGGTCTGGTGCGGGCAAAAGCAGCTTACGACTACATTAATCAGCAAGGTTGTGACGGTTCAGGTTCAGGTGGTGAAGATCCGACTCCACCGGCAGATAATGTGCTGGAAAAAGCAGTGGCGAAAACCGGTTTAAGCGGTGCGACCAACTCTAAAACATATTTCACCATCACTGTGCCGGCTGGCGCCACTAACCTGAACTTTAATATGACAGGTGGCAGCGGTGATGCTGACTTATATGTTCGCTTTGGCAGCCAGCCAACAACGTCAAACTATGATTGCCGGCCATACAGAAGCGGTAACGCAGAAAGCTGTAGCTTTGCGACTACACAAGCAGGCACTTATCATGTGATGATCAATGGCTACAGCGCCTACTCAGGCGTGTCACTGGTGGCCGATTATACGGCGCCGGCCGGCGGCGGTGGTAGCGGTGGTGGTGGCACCTTGGAGAACCTGAGCGCTGCAACCGGCAACTGGTTGCATTACACCCTAACAGTGCCTGCAGGCATGGGTTCGCTAACTGTTACCAGTTCAGGTGGCAGTGGTGATGCCGATTTATATGTGCGTCGTGGCAGCCAACCTACCACCAGTGCCTATGACTGCCGCCCATACCGAACCGGTAACAATGAAAGTTGCAGCTTCAGTAACCCGCAGGCAGCGACTTATCATATCAGTTTACGGGCCTATCGCAGCTTCAGCGGCCTGACCCTGGTTGCAGAATACCAGCCATAAGTTTACTTTTACAGACATACTAAGGGCGCCGATTGGCGCCCTTACTTTTTAATTAAAAATTAGTGAGTTACGGATTGAGCAACCGGTGTAGTTGTGCTTTGGCCAGCGGTTCATCCTGCTCGGCGGCCAGCTGATAATAATCACGGGCTTTGATTAAATCCCGGCCTACCCCACGGCCATTTTCGTACATCCAGCCCAGATTATACTGCGCGGTGGCGTAACCTTGCTCTGCCGCCCGGCTAAACAACTCTACCGCTTTCTTATCATCCGCTTTAACTAAACGGCCGTTTTTATAAAACATACCCAGTGCCGTTAATGCCCGTGGCACCCCGGCATCAAGTGAACGCTGATAAAGCGCTAACGCCCGGGCCTCATCCTGCGGTACGCCATAGCCTTTTTCATACAGCCAGCCCAGATGGGCCAGCGCCCGGCTATGTTGCTGATCGGCTGCCAGCTGATACCAGTAAACGGCTTGCTGATCATTCTGTTTAACACCACGACCGGTTTCAAAACGCAGGCCCATATTGAATTGAGCGTCGGCATCACCGGTTTCCGCCACTTTCTGATACCAGTACACGGCCTGTTGTTCATCCTGCGGTACACCGCGGCCATTGGCATACATAAAGCCCAAATTATACATGGCAAACACTTCACCCTGAGCCGCTGCCTGCTGATACCAGCTCACCGCTGCTGCGTCATCCTGGGCCGTGCCGGTACCATTCGCCAGCCTTAATGCCGTGGTGTATTGTGCTATTGCCAGCCCTTGCTTTGCCGCTGCTTCAAACCAGTTAAATGCCTGAGCTTCGTCTACCGCCACCCCGGTACCATTGGCATAACATAAGCCTAACTGATACTGGGCATTAGCCGAACCCTGGCTGGCTGCCAGTTCGAATAATGCCACGGCCCTGTTTAACTCGTCCTGCCGGCCGCTTTGCAGCAACAGCATACCAAGATAATAACTGGCATCACCATCCTGCTGCGCAGCCGCAAGCTCCAGCCATTCTTTAGCCCGGCTGGTATTGGCCCGGATGCCCCGCCCCTGCAGGTAACTTGCCCCTACTTCACGCTGAGCGGACGCCAGGCCCTGGTCAGCGGCTTTTGAGAATAATTTAAAGGCGGTGTCATCATTTTTAGCCACACCCCTGCCATCACGATACAGTAAGCCCAACTGATAGGCTGCCCGGCTGTGGTTCTGAGCCGACGCCTGTTGCAGCCAGCGGGCAGCCTGTGCCATATCTACTGTCGTACCACGACCATCGCTGTAGCGGTTGGCCACGATAAACTGGGCATCGACATCGCCCTGAGCGGCCGCCTTTTCAAACCAGTTTAGCGCGGCACGCTCGTCCTGGGTTACCCCGCGACCATTGGCGTACATATAACCCAGGTTATATTGCGCCAACACATGTTGCTGCGCGGCGGCCTGACTGTACCAGTACACGGCCTGGGCATCGTCTTTACTTACCCCGCGGCCGTTGGCAAACAAGGTTGCCAGATGATATTGAGCTGCCGCCATACCTTGCTCTGCGGCCGCAACAAACCAGTTGGCAGCTTCGGTAAAGTCGACCGCCACGCCAAGGCCATTGGCATAAAGCGCTGCCAGATTAAACTGCGCATCAAGGTGGCCGTTCTGGGCCAGTGGCAGCCACTGAGCCAGGGCTTCACTATAATTTTCGCGATTATAGGCCCGCATGCCACTATCGAAATTAGCCGAGCCGACATCTACCGCGCTGACAGTGCTGGTTGCCACCGGGGTATCGGTGGTCGACTTTTCAGCGCTGCGCTCTGCTGCTGTATTCTGGTCACGTTGCGTATTGTTTTGAGCGGCTGCAAGTGCGGCCGCGGGGTTACTGGTACCCAGTTTCACTTCTGTACTGTTGCTGACCGCTGGCGGGTTGGTTGCGGACGTGGCAGACACGGTCGCAGTGGTGACATTTTCTGTCAACGCGGGCCTGGCTTGCACAGTTTCAGCAGTTTGCTCGGCCTTTAGCTGCTCAGCCCCACGCTCTATATCGCGCCTGGCGGCTGACAACTCGGCAAAATCAGTGCTGCCAGACGCAGCCTGCTCCAGCCAGTATGAGGCCTGCAACGGGTCTTGCTCGACCCCCTGGCCTAATGAGTAGGCTTTAGCCAGCTCAAACTGGGCCGCTTTTACACCTTCCATTGCCAGATTCTGCCAAAGCTCAACCGCCCGGGCGTGCCTGCCATCAGCAAAAGCCGCTTTTGCCTCTGCCATTATTTCGGAATTATCTGCTGCTGCCACCAAACTGACTGCGAGCAATGCTGTTGTTATTATATTTAGCCGCATAGATGCCCCTCCGCTGCCATAGTTATACCAAAGTTCAACTAAGACACCAACAGCTTAATCCATTATATAAGCGTTAAATAATGGTAAAGCAGCACACCAAAACTGCGACAAAGCGCTATTTATGCGGGTTTAACCGCTATTGTTGTTGCTGATAACCGTTAATAACATTTTGCCAGGCCGTTTCCTGCCACTGGAAGGGGGTAAGCTTTGCCTGTTCTTTGCGCAACGAACGCAGCAAGCGCTGCAGATTCTGCTGCTGCCAGTTGCCCGGCAACCGGCGCCGGCACTTATCAAAGTCTATTAACCAGATTGTGCCGCTGGCATCGAGCAGAATGTTGCGACAGTTTAAATCTGTATGATCGACACCAGCAGCGTGTAAGCGGGCAATGGCAACCCCAACCGCGTGCCATTCAGCAGCAGTCAGGGCCCGGGTGGTATGAAGGATACTTGCCAGATCACGGCCAGTGCTTATCCGCTCAATCAGTAAATCAGCCCGGTAACTTAAACCGGTTTGCTGATAGCGGGCTGCCACAGGCTTGGGTACCGCCAACCCCTGTCGCCGCATCCATTGCAGCAAACTGAATTCCTGCATCGCCCGGCTATTGATGGCAGACTGGTAAAAAAAGCGGTCTTTAATCAGTTTACCAGCCAGCCCGCCCCGATAATAATGGCGCAGTACTAATTGATGTGTGCGGTCCTGATGTGTATGCCGGACAAACCAGGCGGTATTGCGGCCAGTCGAGCTACCTGTAACTGCCTGCTGCTGTTGCCACCACTGAGGGTTAAACTGCGCCGCACCAACGGTGTCGAACATGTCGGCATAAAACCAATACACCTCATCGCCGCTGGCCCCCTCGCAAACACTGACCAGGTTATCACTGCACAAGGCCGCTATGGCCTGGCAGCTGCGGGCAACAGCGCCTTGCTGTGACTGATAAAACTGACGGGCCCGCTCGCCCTGCTGTTTGCGTAAAAGCGCATTATCTAGCAGCTGAGCAGTACTGTGCTGCAACTGTGCCGCATTATCGACAATACTGACCGCCTGACGCTGCGCCAGCTGATTATAGGCATCAGCAAAATTAAAATAATGCGGACCGGTTTGCACGGCTTTACCAAAACAAATGGCCTCCAATGGGTTATGGCCACCACGGCCAATTAAGCTGCCACCAATAAATACCAGACTGGCCTGCTGATACCAGGCCAGCAGCTCACCCATGCTGTCAATCAGCGCTACTTGTGTACTGGCATCGGGTAAGCCGCCGCTACTGCGGCGCCATAAATTCAGGCCAGCATCAGTAACCAGGGCTGCCACTTTATTAAAACGCTCCGGGTGGCGCGGCACCAGTACCAATAACAAGTTACTAAATTGACCTTTCAGTTTAGGGTACAACTGGAGCAGCTGCTCATCTTCGCCCTCATGGGTGCTGCCTGCAACCCAGACCAGCCGTTCACTAAGCGCTGGTGCCATACTGCTACTGAGTTCATTCAGGTTATCAGGCAAACGCAACTCAAATTTTAAATTACCAGCCACCTGTACTTTGGTATGGCCCAATGCCCGAAAGCGCCGGGCGCTGGCATTATCCTGGGCCAGCAATAAGCTGACCTGCTGCAGTGCCGGCAGAGTGAGCCAGGCAAAGCGCCGGTAACCACGGGCCGAGCGGGCCGACAGACGGGCGTTAGCCAACACCGTTGGGATCAGCGCCTTATCACACTTGCCTAACAGATTTGGCCAAAGTTCAGTTTCCAGAATAACAATCAGCTGCGGCTGCAGCCGGTTAATAAAACGTGTTACCGCTCCGGGATAATCAAACGGCAGGTAACAATGTTGCACGGTATTGCCAAGCCGGCTGATAATAGTCGCGCTGCCAGTGGGTGTAGTACCGGTAACCGTGATGGGCTGATCGGGGTAGCGCTGTTGTAACTGCTTTATCAGCGGAATAGCGGCAATTGTTTCACCTACCGACACTGCATGCACCACAATACCGCCACGTTTTAAATCAGCAGGCAGCCAGCCAAAACGTTCTGCCAGCCTTTGCCGGTAACGGCTGTCACGCAGCGAACGCCAGAGCAAATAGCCCAACAGCGGCAGTAACCCCAGATACAATAACAGTTGATAGGCGAAGCGGCTGAGCGCCTGAGCCATAGTAAAACCCCGTATGAGTAACACCCCGTTTGAGCTGACAGTGACATCGCGCTGCCTGAAAGCGCTATGATGCCAAATATCAGCCAGTGACACCAAAAGAATCTGTTGCGATATCCGCTTTGATGCTAAACTTTTGCTCTTTTTAAGCCGGTTTATCTTGTTAAAAGCCAAAGTAAAACCACGCGCTGGAGTTGTGCATGCCTACTGTTAATTCAGACAACACCACTATCGGGAGAGCGACACCACTCGATAATTTTAAAGAAATTTTGCTGCGCTTTGCCGCGTCAGGCTACTTTCCGGCCACTGCCTTTATCAAAAACCAACCGGTTAAAAGCGAATTACCGGTGGTGCATGACAATATTAAGCTGGAAATTGTTACCCACTGCTGGAACTATGCCCGCTTTTTTGTTTATCAGCTAAGCTCACTGGTAAAATATCCGCCAACCAATATGCAGCTGCGTTTTACCGTGTTTTACTCAGAAGAAGATGAGGCCACCAGCAAACTACTGCAGCATTTTCAGACCCTGAGTGTGCCAAATGTGGAATGGAATTTTCAGCCGTTACCCACGCCGTTGCTATTGCGCCGGGCGATAGGCCGCAATCGTGCCGCCAAAGCCACTCAGGCCGACTGGGTATGGTTTGCCGACTGCGATATGGTATTTCATCAAGACTGTCTCGACACCCTGGAGCAGCTGTTAAAAGGCCGCCAGGAAATCCTGTTATTTCCGGACACCCTGCTGGTTACCCCGCTGCTGACTGAAGCCGACCCGATGATTTCAGCCGGTAAGGATAAAACTGAGTTGCTGGAAGTCGATAAAACCAAATTTAAACCCCGTAAATTTGACCGCGCTACCGGTGCTATTCAGATTATTCATGGCGAAGTTGCCCGCAACTGTGGTTATTGCGATGATTTAGCGGTGTACCAGAAGCCGAAGTACCACTGGACCAAAACCTATGAAGACCGCGCCGTACGCTGGTTACTGGGCACCCAGGGTGTACCGATAGCACTGCCAAACCTGCTGCTGATCCGCCACGCCGAAAAAGGTCGTTACAAGGAAGACAGCAAGGTGTCGGTTATTCGTAAAACCATTCGCCGGATTAAATCGGCGCTGATTAATAAATAAGTTGGCAACATCAGAGCTGGCCCGCTGGATTTAATTGTTCAGCGTCGGCTGGCCATACTCTTGCACCATGTTATTAATTTGAAAGTCATTACCACTATCGGGTTGCTTGTTGAGCTGCCACAAAGTCACAGCCTTACTACTTTTCCAGACGATCAGCTTTTTATTGCTACCAGTACGATGGATAGCGCAACCGTTTAACGTCGCCATCCAGTACAGCCAGATATCATCGCCATGCGGAGATAAACGGCAAAACTTCTCGGCATCAGTTGTATCAGGGTGCAAAGCGCCTGGCGGGAACAATGCACCGGCGCCACTGGTAAAAAATAAGCGATTATCCGGCCCGCGTTGTTCAGTTTTTGCCTGCCAGAGCCGGTAAGGTTGGATGTTATTCTGGTCATCGAGCGTGATATAGTGGGCCCGCAGACAGACGACTTCCCGCTCGCCACCCTGATACCCGGCCAGTAACTCGGCCAACCAGTCATTGCGATAATAAATATCATCATCAGCAGTAACATGGTAGGCATCGGGGTAATGCTGTAATGCCGGGATAAGCTTTTTGTAAGATTTAATATCGTGCTCGACTAACCTTATCGTTAACCCTTGCTGCTCTAATGCCAATACGTCTGCTGGTAACTGCTGATAATCGGGTTTATATAACCACAGCACGACTTTATCAGCACTAACATGCTGTAATAATAAAGATTTCAAAGTCAGGTGCAGCGTGTCGAATCTTGGTGGATAGGATGTCAGATTTACGATCAGTTCGCCCGCCAGCGGATGGCGACTCTGTTTTAACGCTGCCCGCCGGGCCCATTGTTTCGCTAGTACTGACTGCGCTGTATATTGCAGCGGCATGCCGCTCAATGATTTAAGCTTGCGCTGAAAATGACGCTTTAGCGTCGATAAAACAGACATATTAAAATCTCGTGAAGCAGCGCAATCCAAAAGACTAACGGCAGATTACGCTGCAAAGTATTACAGGGCGGCTAACATCACTTCAGCTTTGCTGACTTCAAAGGTTTTCGGTGCTTCAACATTCAGTTTGGTGACGACACCATTTTCAACTATCATCGCGTAGCGCTGCGAACGCACCCCGCCAAAATCGCCGGTTTCCATGGTAAGGCCAATGGCTTTGTGAAAGGCGGCACCACCGTCGGCTAAAAATACAATTTCCTCAGCATTCTGGCTTTTGCCCCAGGCGCTCATCACAAAGGCATCGTTTACTGCGGTGCAGATAATGGTATCCACCCCTTTGGCCTTAATCTGATCGGCCAGCGCAATATAGCCGGGCAAATGGGCGGCAGAACAGGTGGGGGTAAAAGCACCCGGCACCGCAAACATTAATACCTTTTTATTGGCAAAAATCTGGCTGGTAGTCGGGTTCATTACGCCCTCTTTGGTCAGTTGTGAAAAACTGACTTCTGGTAGTTTATCGCCGGTTTTAATCATTGGTATTTCCCCTGAGTTTAATTTTTGAGTTATTGATTCTTTTAAGCTGCTAAATGGCGGCATTTACATAGACATCGAAACGGTTATTTTTACCGGTTACCGCCATCGTCGGTGCTTTATCTGCCAGCCAGCCGGCATAGCCCGGCCGTTTTACCACTACCCGCTTTTGTGCCAATTGCAGTGCCGGTGCCAGTAAACTGTCGGCATCATCATCACTGCCTACTACGTCATGAAAAGCGCGCATTTCTTTTTTAACCTGGGCCGACTTTTCTCTGGCCGGAAACATGGGATCCAGAAATACCACATCTACCGCGGTGCTATTTTGCAGCGCCTGCAGTGCCGGACAATGCCGCAACTGCATACGGTCAGCCACGCTGCTTAACATGGGATCAGCCGCCGCCCGGCGCAAACCATCCGCTAACAGGGCGGCTACCGCCGGATTACGCTCAACCAGGGTAACCGCTGCGCCAAGGCTGGCAAGCACAAAGGCATCCCTCCCCAGGCCCGCCGTTGCGTCCAGCACGCTGATATTACTTTTTTTGTTCAGTCCAACCGCTTTGGCAATGGCTTCGCTTTTGCCACCGCCATGCTGGCGCCGGTAATTGCTGGCACCGCTGGCAAAATCAACCAGAATAGCGCCCTGCTTTGGCAAATCCGCATTTAACAGCACTAATGCACCCTGTTGCATGCACAGGTACCAGCCTGCTGGCGCGGTCGTGGTTGTCAGGCCAAATTGTTGTTGTAAATACTGGCAGTAGTCAGCCGTTAACTCAGCACTTAGCCGCAGGGGAATGGCTGTCATCAGCGCTGCATCCCGGCATAGTTTTCGCCACAGCTGAACGCCACGATCTGGCTGATTTCCTGCAAGCTAAGGCCAGACTGCTGTTGCCACAGGTTAAACTGCTGCTGAATTTGCTTAAGGCTGCGCTGGCTGGTAAGGCCGCCATCAAACACACCATAAGAGCGCAAATAGGCTTCTACATCCTGACTGAGGATAAAAGTGTCTTTACCAATAGCACGCAGCGCATACGGGCCGGTATTGCCGCCTAATCTGGCCCCGTGTTTTTTCAGATAAGCCCACAGGCCAATGATATTATCGGCTGGCCAGTCAGCAATAAAACTGGCAAAGCTGGCATGATGCTGCTGAATATCATAGATCATCAGCGCATTATCGCGAATGGTGAATACTTTGTTTAAATTGCGGATAATTCGTGGATCGGCCGCTTTCTGCTCGAGCATTTCATCGCTTAGCAGCAATACTTTTTCAATATCAAAATCAAAAAACAGTTCGCAAAATCCCGGCCATTTTTGGCGAACCACTCGCCAGACAAAACCAGATTGAAACACTTTTTTGGTTAGCTCGGCTAACAGCAGGTTGTCTGGTAATTTTGCCAGGCCGGCCGGCGCCAACGGTTTGCTGGTTAACGCCACCAATGCTGCCTCACCACCTTTACGCTGACAGGCCCGCTGATAAATAGCTGCAAACTCTTCTACTTTCCCGCTCATACGTTCCTGTAATAAGTACTGCTGTTTAATAGCTGTTGTGCTTAACCAGTTTGCACTGGCCACCTGACAACTCAACGGCAGGCTTAGGTACTACGGCACAATCTGACATCCGGCCAAGGCGCATGTTTTCCGCTTCTGCAGCAGCGTTATATGCAGCAATTTTTTTCAGGATCTCAGCCTCTTTGCCATCCCTGGTTGAATACGCAATATACCGCTCCGGGCCGCCACAGGGTTTATGGCCAAAGCCAGTTACCCGGCACTGGCTATTATCATCTGCTTTGGCATCGCCAATTAACGCCAGTGCCTCCTGGCGCAATCTGTCAACATCAGCCGCATTGGTTAGCGTGCTCATTTGTTTCTCCTTCGCTTTTACAGCCGCAATCGGATCTTTTTGCGGATCAATCGCTTCCACCAATGGCTCAGGTGCCACCCGCTCGTTATTTGCAGCCTGGCCCTGCTGGCAGCCTGCTGTAGCCAGTAATAATACCAGTAAGGCTAATTGATTTTTCATAAGCCACCTTTGTTAAGTTATGCGAAATTCATCCTGACAGAGCAAAGCTGAATAAGCAATTAATAAAATATTAACAGTTTAGCCTGTAATTCCCATATGTCGCAGCAGCGCTTCATTTGACGGTTCCCGGCCGCGGAAGCCTTTAAACAGCTCCATTGGTTCAGCGCTGCCGCCACGCTCTAAAATCCAGTTTAAAAAATCCTGGCCGGTAGCCGGATTAAATACCCCTTCTTCTTCAAACCGGCTGAAGGCGTCAGCTGACAATACCTCGGCCCATAAATAACTGTAGTAACCCGCCCCATAACCACCGGCGAAAATATGGCCAAAGCCATGCTGAAACCGGTTAAAACGTGGCGGTATGATCACCGATACCTGTTCGCGTACCTCATCCAGCAACTGCTGTACTCTGCCGCCGGTTGCCTCGTTATACTCGCTGTGCAGACGCATATCAAACAGGGCGAACTCCAACTGGCGCACTAAAAACATAGCCGACTGAAAGTTTTTCGCCGCCAGCATTTTATTTAGTAAATCCTGCGGTAATGGCTCGCCGGTTTGATAATGCCCGGAAATGATCGCCAGCGCCTCAGGCGCCCAGCACCAGTTTTCCAGGAACTGGCTGGGCAGCTCGACGGCGTCCCAGGCCACACCACTAATGCCGGCGACGGCAGCAGCATCTACCTTAGTTAGCATATGGTGCAAGCCATGGCCAAATTCATGAAATAATGTCACCACTTCATCATGGGTAAATAGTGCAGGTTTACCGCCAACTGGTTTATTAAAATTACAGGTTAAATAGGCTACCGGGGTTTGCACGCTGCCATCTGGCAAGCGGCGCCGGCCGCGACAGTCGTCCATCCAGGCCCCACCACGTTTCTGGCTGCGGGCATATAAATCCAGGTAAAAACTACCGCGCAGCTCGCCATTGCTGTCGGTAATATCATAAAAGCGCACATCCGGGTGCCAGACATCCACGCCTTTGCGCTCGGTTACGCTAACCCCGAACAACTTATTAATCACCCGGAACAACCCCGGTACCACCTTTGTTTCCGGGAAATACGGGCGTAATTGCTCATCAGATACCGAAAAACGGGCTTGTTTCAGTTTTTCACCATAATAGCTGACATCCCAGGCTGCCAGCGTTGGTGCCTGAAACTGTTCATCGGCAAACGCCGTCAGCTCAGCCAGATCCTTAGCTGCCTGTGGTTTAGCGCGGCTGGCCAGGTCTGTTAAAAAGTCCAGTACCTGAGCCGGGCTGTCAGCCATTTTTGTTGCCAGTGACTCTTCAGCGGCGTTGGCAAAATCCAGTAACTGGGCCAGTTCGTGTTTCAGGGCCAGAATTTCATCGATAATAGCACTGTTATCATACTGGCCGGCATGCGGTCCCTGATCTGATGCCCGGGTGCAGTAAGCGCTGTAAAACTCCTCGCGCAACGACCGGTTGTCGGCATAAGTCATAATGGCAATGTAGCTGGGGAAATCCAGAGTAAATACCCAGCCGTCCAGTTCGCGGTTTTTAGCCTCTTCAGCGGCTGCCTCGCAGGCATCTGCCGGTAAACCCGAAAGCTGTCGCTCATCGGTTATTTGTTTAAACCAGGCTTCTGTGGCATCCAGGGTGTTATTTGAAAAGGTGGAACTCAGCTCAGATAAGCGGCTTTGAATTTCCCCGTAACGCTGTTTTTTCTCAGCCGACAAACCAATACCAGATAATTTAAAATCACGCAGCGCATTGGTTATCACCTTTTGCCGGGCCGGGTCTAACCGGACAAATTCTTCGCTATCGTACAGATGCTGATAAGCCTGGTACAAACCTTCGTGCTGACCAAGCCAGGTGCTGAAATCTGATAGCAGTGGCAAGCAACTTTCATACGCCTCACGCAATTCCGGGCTATTTAATACTGAATTTAAGTGCGATACCGGTGACCAGAGCCGGCCCAGCTGGTCACTGTCTTGTTCCAGTTGCTCTATCAGGCTTTGCCAGCTGATTTTGCCAGCCGCCAGCACCCGTGCTACTGCCTGACGTGACTTAGCGATTGCGGCTTCTACCGCCGGCCTGACATGCTCTGGCCTGATTTTTGAAAAAGGTGGTAAATCAGTAAAGCTTAGTAACGGATTGCTGTTTGCTACCGGGGCTTGCGATTGAGGTACGGATTGCGACATAAAAAAGTGTCCTGCCTTTAACGCTGATAATGATGCTTATCTTGGGTTGGCCGCATCATTTGTCAAGGCAACAACAACTACGGTTATCGCAATATCCTTGTTTTTCATGCTGGTTAGTCTTATATCTGGCATATATCCGGCGTAGCCGCACATTTATTAAATTATTCAGAGGCAGAATTATGGCAAGGCATTTTAATTATCTGGCAATTGGTGCCGGCAGTGGTGGTATTGCCTCAGCTAACCGCGCTGCGATGCGGGGTGCCAGCGCTGCGGTTATTGAAGCCAAAGCGGTTGGTGGTACCTGTGTTAACGTTGGCTGTGTGCCGAAAAAAGTAATGTGGTATGGCGCCCACATTGCCGAAGCCATTAAGTACAGCGCCGACTATGGCTTTAAACTTGATGAACAGGGCTTTAACTGGGCCACCCTGGTAAAAAACCGCGAAGCCTATATCGAACGCATTCATGCTGGCTATAAGCGTGGCTTCGCTAATAACGGGGTGGAATATATTGAAGGGTTTGCCCGCTTTGTCAGTGCTAACACTGTGGAAGTGAATGGTGAGCAGATCACTGCTGATCATATTACCATTGCCACCGGCGGCCTGCCGTTGATCCCCAATCTGCCGGGTGCAGAGCATGGTATCGACTCGGATGGCTTTTTTGAATTAACTACCCAGCCGGAAAAAGTACTGGTGGTTGGGGCCGGCTATATTGCGGTAGAAATTGCCGGAGTATTGCACGCCCTTGGCAGTGACAGCCATTTGCTGATCCGCCACGACCGGCCACTGCGCGACTTTGACCCCGATATTACTGACATGTTGCTGGAGCGAATGTCGCAGGACAAACTAAAACTGCATAAGCATACCAATGTCAGACAAGTTGTTAAGAACGCCGATGGTAAACTAACGGTAAGTTGCGATAACGATATTGAGTTTACCGACGTAGACTGCCTGATCTGGGCCATTGGCCGCGCGCCGGCCACCGCAAATATTAATCTGCAGGCAGCAGGCGTAACCACCGATCCACAAGGCTTTATCCGCACTGACAAATATCAGAATACTAATGTTAAAGGTATTTATGCAGTCGGTGATATTACCGGTGAAGCCCAGCTTACTCCGGTGGCAATAAAAGCTGGCCGGCAACTGGCAGAACGATTATTTAACCCGGCACTGCCTGATGCCCATATGGATTACTCACTGATCCCAACAGTGGTATTCAGCCACCCACCAATCGGTACTATCGGCCTGACTGAAGCACAGGCCCGCCAACAATATGGCGATACTAATGTTAAAGTATATCGCTCCAGTTTTGCCGCTATGTATAACGCCATAACCAGCCACCGGGCGCTGAGCCGCTTTAAGCTGGTATGTGCCGGCAAAGATGAAAAAGTCGTTGGCCTGCATGGCATTGGCGAAGGCATGGACGAAGTACTGCAGGGTTTTGCCGTAGCAATGAAAATGGGCGCCACCAAGGCGGATTTTGATGCCACAGTAGCACTGCACCCAACCAGTGCTGAAGAATTTGTGACAATGCGGTAGTTTTCAATAAATGCCTCAGCAAACATCCCGTCCATCTGGTGCTGACAGCCTGCCACTGGTATTAGCCGGGCCTATTTTGCGCGCGGTAACGCCAGATAGTATTACCCTGTGGCTGGCTACCAGTAACCCGGTCCAGTTGCAACTGAACCTGAATCCGGATGGCGGGACCGTCCGCCATTTTGACCCGGCGCAAATGCAACAGCATTGCCAGACCATCCGTTGCGCCGGCAAGCTGTTCTTACAGCTGATTCATATTCCGCTGGCACAGTCGTTACCTGCCAGTTGCTGGATAGCTTACGATTTACAGCTGGCAGATCAGCTAAGCAAATCTCCTGTGTGGCTTGGCTGGCAGCATTGGGCGCCCGACCTGGTATACCCCGGGCGCGATAACCCCGGTTTTGTTATTCAGCCAAAATTACAAAGTCTGCTGCATGGCTCATGCCGTAAACCGCACTTTAATGCCGAAGATGGCCTGTTGGCAGCAGACTTACATCTGCAACAGGCTTCTGCAGAGCAATGGCCGGCACTACTGTTACTAAGCGGCGACCAGATTTACGCTGATGATGTTGCCGCGCCCATGCTACGGGCAATACATCAGTTAATTAACCGGTTGGAGTTCAGTGACGAAAGCCTGCCTTGTGCAACAGTAAGCCAGGCTGCAGAGCTACACCAAAGTAAGCCGCACTTTTTTCGGCGTGACACTTTGTTGCCCAAAACTGAGGCTGGCAAGGCTGTGCTCAGCCAGGTATTTAAAGGCGCTAAAAAGCCGGTTTTTACCTCAGACCATGCCCGTAATCATTTGATCAGCCTGGCCGAGGTTATGGCGATGTATTTGCTGGTGTGGTCACCTGCCGGCTGGCAGGCTGAGGCAACAGAGCTGAGCGACGAGCTGGCAGCAGATCTGAATGAACACGAGCGGCAGCAATATGATGAGCAGCAGGTGATCATCAGCAACTTTGCCAACGGTCTTGGCAAAGTACGCCGCCTGCTGGCTCATTTGCCCAGTGCAATGATTTTTGATGATCACGACGTTACCGACGATTGGAACCTGAGCGCTGAATGGGAACAAACCGCCTACAACCATGACTTTTCCCGCCGGATTATTGGTAATGCTTTAATTGGCTATTTGCTGTGCCAGGGCTGGGGTAATACGCCTGAACGTTTTGGGAACGGCCAACTACTGCAACAAGCAGAGCAAGCTTTTACCGACAGCGGCTCGGCACAGCATCAGCAGTTTATTACTGAGTTATTACGGTTTGAGCAGTGGCAGTACCAATGGCCAACATCACCACCGCTACTGGTACTGGATACCCGCACCCGGCGTTGGCGCTCAGAAGTGGCGCTGGATAATCCGTCAGGTTTGCTCGACTGGGAAGCGATAACTGAACTGCAGCAGAATTTAATCGGCCATGATGCGGTGGTAATGGTGTCACCGGCACCGGTATTTGGCGTAAAACTGATTGAAGGTATTCAACGGCTATTTACCTTACTGGGCAAGCCGTTAATGGTGGATGCAGAAAACTGGATGGCCCACCGTGGTACTGCCTATGCATTAATGAATTTGTTCCGCCATCCGAAAACGCCAAAGCACTTTGTTATTTTGTCCGGCGACGTGCATTACTCTTTTGTGTACGAAGTTAACCTGCGCGGTCATCAGCATGGGCCGGATATCTGGCAAATTACCAGCAGTGGCCTGAAAAATGAGTTCCCGGGGCGGCTGCTGGATGTGCTGGACAGGTTAAACCGCTGGCTTTATTCACCGCGCTCCCCACTAAACTGGCTGACCAAACGGCGTAGCATGCGGGTGGTACCGCATAAACCTGACAATGCCAAAGCCGGCGAGCGCTTGCTGAATATGGCCGGTATTGGCCTGGTTGAACTTAACACCGATGGCTCGCCCAAGCGGGTGATGCAGCTTGGAAGCAAAGGCCAGGTTGTTGCATTTAACATCAGCGAAGACGATGCACGCTGGGAGTGAAGGCCTGAACAAACTATAGCAGTGCCTGCTCTTCTGCCCGCAGAGTTAATACTTCAACGCCGGTTTCGGTTACCGCTACCGTATGCTCCCACTGCGCCGACAGCTTTTTATCTCGCGTCACTACGGTCCAGCCATCTTTTTTGGTTTTTACTTTGGCGCTACCCTGATTCAGCATCGGCTCGATGGTAAATACCATGCCGGGCTTTAACTGCATGCCGGTGCCAGCCTTGCCATAATGCAGCACCTGTGGCTCTTCATGCATTTCCCGGCCAATGCCGTGGCCGCAGTATTCCCGAACCACACTATAGCCTTTACTGTTGGCAAATTGCTCTATGGCAAAGCCGATATCGCCTAAGCGGGCGCCGGGTTTTACCGCTTTAATACCCAGCCAGAGCGCCTGGTAGCAGTCATCAACTAACTGTCGCGCCAGGTAACTCAGCTCACCAATACCATACATTTTACTGGAATCAGCAATAAAGCCGTGTTTTTCCAGGGTAATATCAACATTAACAATATCACCATCTTTCAGCACTTGGGTTGCCGAAGGCACGCCATGACACACCACATCGTTTACCGAGGTATTCAGCACGTAAGCAAAACCATACTGGCCTTTGCTGGCGGGGCGGGCCTGCAATTCATCAATTATATAGCGCTCGGCCAAATCATTAATCTGCAAAGTAGACATACCCGCTACGATGTTTTTATCCAGCATGGCAAATACCTGCGCCAGTAAGCGACCGGCTTCGCGTTGTAGGGCCAGCTCTGTCGGGGTTTTAAGCTGAACGTCGCTCATCGGCGCCTCCTGTCAGCTCTTGCACAGCAGCAGCTTTGACACCTGCGGCTTTGACATCCGCCTGCTGCATTACCATTTGCAGCAGTTGCTGATAGTTGTGGGTGGGATACAACTCGGCCAGCATGCCCATTTTCAGCCAGAATTCGGCCTGAGCGTTAATAGAGCGCGACATCGCGCCACTGGCTTTGCGGATCTCTTCATGTAGTTCATCGGCAATTTTAACGATACCCAAAGTGGTACTCCGTTCTGGCGGCATACAATATACGAATCATATATGAATCGTATAATCCGGTAAAGCACTCTATCTCATAACCCGCGGTTTTAATCTATAATTTCGATTAACACTGTCAGTTAAAGTGGCTTTAATTGTTTGAAAATCAGGTCTATATTCAGTGGTAACGTTCCGGGGCTTTCAATACGCCCATCTTATTACCAAAGTACAAGGAGCAAGACATGAGTAGCGATAACAATGCCGGTGGAAAATGCCCGGTTATGCATGGCAGCAATACCCGCTCTGGCAGCGGCGGGGGTACCCGCAACAAAGACTGGTGGCCAAACCAGCTGGACATTAAAATTCTGCACCAGAACGATAAAAAGTCGAACCCGCTCGGTGAAGATTTTGACTATGCTGCTGAATTTAAAAAACTCGACTTAGCGGCAGTAAAACAAGATTTAACTGCTTTAATGACTGATTCTCAGGATTGGTGGCCAGCCGATTATGGTCATTATGGCCCCTTTATGATTCGGATGGCCTGGCATGCTGCAGGCACCTATCGCACCGCTGATGGCCGTGGCGGCGCCAGTACCGGCAACCAGCGCTTTGCACCGCTCAACAGCTGGCCCGATAATGGAAACCTGGATAAAGCCCGCCGCCTGTTATGGCCGGTAAAGCAGAAATATGGCAATAAATTGTCATGGGCCGATTTGTTTATTCTGGCCGGCAATGTGGCGCTGGAGTCCATGGGCTTTAAAACCTTTGGTTTTGGTGGTGGCCGGGTCGATATCTGGGAACCGGAAGAAGATATTTACTGGGGTGCAGAAAAAGAATGGCTGGCAACCAGTGATAAACCCGACAGCCGTTACTCGGGCGATCGTGAGTTGGCCAATCCGCTGGCCGCGGTGCAAATGGGCCTGATTTACGTTAACCCGGAAGGGCCGGATGGCAAGCCGGATCCACTTGCTTCAGGCCGTGACATTCGCGACACCTTTGAGCGGATGGCCATGAACGATTATGAAACGGTAGCACTGACTGCCGGTGGCCACACCTTTGGTAAAGCCCACGGCGCCGGCGATGCTGCGCTGGTAGGTGTTGAGCCTGAAGGCGGTGCGCTGGAAGATATGGGTTTTGGCTGGAAGAGCAAGTTTAAAACAGGTATGGGCCGCTACACCATTACCAGTGGTATTGAAGGCGCCTGGACCCCAACCCCAACCAAATGGGATAACAGCTATTTTGACGTGTTATTTGGTTATGAGTGGCAGCTGACCAAAAGCCCGGCCGGTGCCCATCAGTGGGAAGCGGTCAATCTGGCCGACAAAGACCACGCACCCGATGCCGAAGATGCCAGCGATAAAGCGAAACTGATGATGACCACCGCGGATATGGCGATGAAAGAAGATCCGGCCTATCGCAAGATATCGGAGCATTTTCACAAGAACCCCGAGGAGTTTGCTGACGCCTTTGCCCGCGCCTGGTTTAAATTAACTCACCGCGATATGGGGCCCAAATCCCGCTATCTGGGGCCGGAAGTGCCTGAGGAAGATTTAATCTGGCAGGATCCGGTACCGGCAGTAGATCATGAACTGGTAAATGATGCTGATATCCGTCAGTTAAAAGACAAGTTGCTGGCATCCGGTTTATCAAATGAAGAATTGGTATACACGGCCTGGTCATCGGCGTCGACTTATCGCAACTCAGACTGTCGCGGCGGAGCCAATGGCGCCCGCATCCGGTTGGCACCGCAGAATAACTGGCAGGCTAACCAGCCCGAGCAGCTGAAAAAGGTGCTGACGGCGCTCGGGAACATTCAGCAGGATTTCAACGCTAGCCAGAGCGGTAATAAAAAAGTATCACTGGCCGATTTAATCGTGCTGGGCGGTGCGGCAGCCATTGAAAAGGCGGCAGAGGCTGCTGGCAATAAAATTACGGTGCCGTTTAGCCCGGGCCGGACCGACGCCAGTGACGAGCAAACCGATGCCGACTCTTTTGATGTACTGGAGCCGGTGGCAGATGGCTTCAGGAATTATCTGTCGCAGGAATTTAAAGTGACTGCCGAGGAGTTATTGTTGGATAAAGCCCAGTTGTTAAACCTGACAGCACCAGAGATGACCGTGTTAATTGGCGGCATGCGGGCATTAAATGCCAACTACAACAACAGCAAAATGGGTATTCTGACCGACAGGCCGGGCCAGCTGACCAATGATTTCTTTGTTAATTTGCTGGATATGAGAACCCGCTGGGAGCCAGCTAACAGTAAGTCAGACAGCTTTAACGGCTTTGACCGCAAAACTGGTCAGCAGAAGTGGACAGCCAGCCGGGTTGATCTGGTATTTGGCTCTAACTCGCAGCTGCGGGCCTTATCTGAAGTGTATGCGCAGGCGGATGCCACACCAAAGTTTTTATCAGACTTTGTTAACGCCTGGGTAAAAGTGATGAACGCCGATCGGTTCGATTTACGTTAATTGCAAAAGTTACGCTGAATAAAAAACCGCTGCAGGGGCAACCTTGCAGCGGTTTTTATTTATCAACCGTATTTAGTGGTCGTGATCGTGTTCTGCAGCTGCGTCAGCAATACCCAGCCATACCAGTTTATGTGGCATAAAGTTAAGCTGCTTGGTTGCCACCACTTCACCGTCAGCCACATCCACTGTCAGCAAACTACGGTCAATCGGGTTTAACACATACACTTTGTCGTCACTGGCCGAAATAGCCAGTTCAAAGCGGCTGCCCTGTGGCATAGTGCTGACATCTGCTGTCGTTAGTTGCACTTTTGCAGCAAACTCAAACGCCGCTTCGTCAGTTCCTTGATGCTCGTCGCCATGCTCATGACCGTGATAGTTCAGAATAGTTAAAAAACCCTGGTTATCTAACAGCACGAACTTTTCGCCATGATCAGCAAAACCGTAACCGGTCAGGCTGGCACCTTCTGTTGCCTGCCAGTCGATCAGCTCCATTTCGCCGTCTTCGGCATGAATCGCAAAAGCACTGGCACCGGCAAAGCCAACGAAATGTTCAGCGTCCTCAGCACCAACTAAGGTGCCAATCCGCATTGAACCGGTAAAGTCTGCAGTATTAGCCAGTTTGCTGGCGGTAAAGGTAGTACCGTCCTGTTCAATCAGCAGCACCCCATCGGTACAACCAAAGCTGATAAAATGCTCGTTTTGCGCACTGCCATGCAAACCCGGGCAAAGTTCGTCGAACACTAATTCTTCATCAAAGTGATCATCGTGTGCATGATACACCGCCACCTTATCGGGCAGGGTAGTCGCACTATCGGCGTCGCGTACGGTCGAGACTAAATATTCACCCCGGGCCTGAGCCGCGCCATGCATATTCAGTGTGTAATTTAATACAGGGTAACCATTGCTGTCGGTGGTGATATCCGCTTCGGTTGTCACTGCTACTGCGGCTGGTGCGCCGCTGGCTGCATCACCATCAAAAAATATCGCCGTTTGGCTGTCAGTCCTGGTGATATGAGTGGGCCGGCTATCAGTTAATACAAAGCTGGCCAGCTCCGGTGCCTGCTGGTAAGGATGCAGGTGATCGACATGGTCTTCCTGAAACAAACCACCGTCAATAAATTCTACCCGGTCGGAAGTGCGTTGTACGGCTAACGCGTAGCGCCTGGCAGGCGACGCTGCCAATGCTGATGGAATATCGGCTACGGCGAAGGTATCCAGCAAACTGCCGTCAGTTAACTCGTACACTGAAACCAGGTTGGAATCTTTGGCCGAGATGACCAGCCGGCCGGCGGTGCTGATATCACTGTCGCCATGATCGTGGTCATGGTCACCATCATCGCCGTGGTCATGATCATCATCGACTGCTATCGGGTCTTTTTCAATAATGGTAGTGGTACTGTCGCCACAGCCACTTAGCAAAGATACCCCAACCAGCGCAGCCAACAGGGTTAATTTGGTTTGCAACATAACAACTCCTAAACACTAATCCAAAGTACTAATCCAGAGTACTCAGTCAAAACAAGAAAAAATACGGCGGGCCAGGAAGCCCCCGCCGCAAAAAAGTCAACTCGTTATCAGAACCGACCGCGTAAGCCCAGTGCCAGTGAACGGCCTGGTAGCGGGGCTTTATCTTTTAAAAATGAGGTATGAACCCGTGCTTCTTCATCGGTCAGGTTCCGGCCTTTCAGGTAAACTGTCAGCTCCTGCATCCCAACATCAAACCGATAGCTGACACTGGCATCAAGCAGGGTATAGCCGGCAGTGGCCTGCTCCATTTCAGCGACCTTGTCTTGTTTGAAGTAACGGGTTGCACGGATATCGGCACTGACGGCATCCTGCTCGTATGCCAATTCAGCTGCTACCCGCAGTGGCGGCGTGCGCGGTAAGTCTCCACCATCCTGCAAACGGGCACGTACATAATCACCCTGTAAAGTCAGTTTAAAGGGGTCATTAACCTGCCAGACATATTCTGCCTCTAAACCGTGCAGGGTAACGTCGGCCGCGGCGAACAGGTAAACCGGCATTTCGCCTGCATGCTCATCGCCATGGTCATGACCGTCATCATGGCCATGATCGTGGCCATCTTCTGCAAAAAGACCAGTATTTTGCTGGTAATAGTAGTTATCTACCCGGTTATAAAAAGCATTTAACACAAAGCCGGTATTGCCGCTGAACTTACGCAGGGTAATATCCAGGTTGTTAGATTTCTCAAGCTCAACAGGCTGAGTGTTAAGTTCAAAACCGTCTTCACCCTGCATAAACAAGGCACCGATCTCATAAGAGGCAGTACTAATATGCGGGCCAAAAGAAAGAAGCTCAGCTGCAGAAGGAGCGCGCTGTGAATGTGATACTGACAAGCCAAGATTATAACCTTCAGTAAAATCCCAGACGGTGCCAGCCGACAAGCTGTAAGGTGTAAAGCGCTGCTCTACCTCAAATACCCGGATATATTCAACACCATGGCCATGTTCGTGATCATGGTCGTGTTCATCCGCGTGGTCGTCGTGGCTATGCGCAGCTAACTCTGGCAGTATGACATTTGACGCGTTCAGAGTTACCCGCTCCAGACGGGCGCCCAGTTGCAGCAGCCAGTTGTCGATATGGCGCTCTTCGACCCAGCCAATCGCCAGCATTTCAGTTTCTGATGGTGGGGTAAACGCCTCTGCGCCCAGTGCTTCAAAATCGCTGAATTTGTAATGCAGGCTGAAACCACCGCGCCACTCCAGAAAAGTACGGTGCAGAATTTCAAGCCGCGCTTCGTGGCTGCGGTTTTTAAAGGTGGTACCAATTTCACCATGCTCAATTTCGCTATGCTGATAATCGGTGAAGGCCAGCTTGGTGTTAACTGAGCGGATAAAGCCGGTCGCTGAATTTAACTCACTTAACAACTGCAACCTGTTTTGAGTTAAATCGGCATACACGTCTTCTTCAGCACCGTGTTCTTCATGATCATGACCTTCATGTTCATCATGATCTTCTTCATGGCCACCATGCGAATGGCCCGGAATACCGTACTCACGGTCAAGCCGGCCATACGACACACCAATAAAACCATTGTCCAGCAGCAAGCTGCCGCCCAGAGTGAAACCTTTCGCCGTGGCGGCGGTATTGTCGACCCGACCTTTCACTGCGTCTTCATCTGGCTGCGCTTCAGCAAAGCCGGGAATGTCGTAACTGTCGTTATCACGCCAGAAACCATCGACATATAAACCAAGATTATCAACACCGGTTACCATTGAACCTGATGCCAGCTTCTCATCGTTAACAGAGTCGCCCTGCAGCATCCACTCGGCACGAGTAGTATTGTTGGTTGGAATGCGCTCATCCACGACGTTAACCACGCCACCAATAGCGCCACTACCGTAAAATAAAGTTGCGGGGCCGCGCAGTACTTCAATCTGGGTAGCGGTGCTGGTCTCGCTTGCTACGCTGTGATCCGGACCAATCCGGGAGGCATCTCCGGCATCCAGTCCATTCTGGGTAATTAATACCCGCGGGCCATCCAGACCACGAATTATCGGGCTGCTGGCCACATTGCCGTAAAAGTTAGAGTGCACCCCAACTTCATTTTTCAGGGTATCACCCAGGGTTGACGCCTGGTTCATTTTCAAGGCATCACCGGCCAGTACACTCACCGGCAAAGACGACTCAGTAGCCGAGGCGTGAAACGGGCTGGCGGTAACGTCAATAACTTCTATGGTACTGCTAAGCAAGGTTAGATTTACGTTAGTTAACCCCTGCTCAGGCACAGAAAAGTGAAAATTCCGATGCCCAAAACGGCGAGCCTCAACATGCAGTTCGGCTTCGCCGGGTCGTAAGCTGGATACAGTAAAGCGCCCTTCAGCATCAGTTACAACCCGCTGATTTTCGCCGACAACGGTCACTTCGGCTTTGGCCACCGGTTTGCCGTTTTCGTCTGTAATAACACCGGAAATAGACTCAGCCATAGCCTGACTGGCAAATAAGCTGGCTGCAACCACACTGGCTATAATGGTTTTTCTAAACATTTTATTCCCCATAAAGTACCGGTTTTTATTCCAATAGCTGGCAACACTTTCGGTTGTCTGAGTGATTCTTATCGAATAATTGCTATGTTATAACATTTTTAATTGTTTTGTTATACTATAACATTGTTTTTTTGCTGACAATTTCAATTCAGCTTTGGCAACGGGTTTTAAGTTTTCAGGGAGTTACAATGAAAGATCTTATTGCGGCAATGCTCTCCGGGCTCTGTGTGGTGCATTGTTTAGCCGTGCCGGTACTGTTGGCTGTGGGCAGTTCCGGCTTATTGCTGGGTGTATTCAGTTCAGAGTGGTTTCACTATCTGATGCTATTGCCAATAAGTGGCTTACTGGTATGGAGTCTGCCTGGCGGCTGGTGTGTTCATCGCAATAAAACACCGTTTGTACTGGGGCTAAGTGGCTTTTTACTGCTAATCGTATCGATTTTTGCAGGCCATGATGCAGAGCTGCCGTTATCAGTAGCAGGCGGCCTGCTACTAATCAGTGGTCATTTATATAACCGTAAACTGTTACAAAAGCCGCGGCGGCAACTGGCATGACTGCGTAACCCTTACTGACTTTCATCTGCCTAGCCATCAGCTATGCTCTGATGACGCTGGATCCTGTGTAGCCATGTTGTTGTCCGGACAGTATATACTTTATTGCTGCCGGTATAGCCCCAGCAAACGGTAGCACCAGTAAACAACAATCAGCAGGGTTAGCAAGGTCCAGCCCAGCAGGAAACTACTGGTCGCCAGCGGCATATTCGGTAGCTGGCTATTGACACCGTAGGATAACATGGCTTGGTAGCCGGCCCAGATACTGCCTGCCAGCATCAACACTGTGCCGCTAACCAGTATTACCAGAGTTTTACCGTATACCAGCTGCTGCCGTTTGGCCAGTTGTCGTTTTAAGTACATATAGCTACCACTTAGTGCCATGAACGATAGCAATAAGCCAAAGACAAACCAAATCACTTTACTGATTAATCCGGCAAAATCACCAAAATGCAGCGGATCAGCGGTATCAGACAGCCGCCAGTACAACGACAAGTCGCTGGCATTCTGGTTATACACGATGTCACTGTTTACCGGGTTAACATACACTTTGTTGGCACGGTCGCGCACCAGTACATGCCCAGCCTGGCCATTTACCTGCAGATAACCATTGTCAAACCAGACAGAACGTATCTGCAGTTCAGGCCGCAGTTGCTGCACCTTATCCAGCAACTGCGACAGAGGTAAACTGTCACCCTGGTTGTTACTGAGCGCCGGTAATTGCTTAACCGCATAGCTGCCAGCGCCCATATAGGCCACCTTGCCATCAATGACGTCAGATCGCAGCGCCTCATATAAATACCAGACACTGGTCAGGGCTATCAGCAAACTGAACCAGAGCCCCCAGAGACCAACGAGTTTATGCAAACTGGCGACATTCGCGCGGCGCTGCCTGCCCCAGCTTAAGGTAAAAAACTTACGCCACCAGTGCCGGTACAGATACAGCGCTGACACGATTGAAATAAGCAGCGGCAACGCCAGCAAAAACACCATATAAGCGGCAAAAGTCCGGTTAAAAGGTCCAAACAGTACCCGGTGATAATCGCGGAAAAACCGCTGGATAGTAAAGTAGCTGCTGTCTCCGGCGATGACGCCACTCACCGGGTCAACATACACATGGCGCCACTGCCCGTCCGCCGTTTCAATCACCACATCGTAATTAAAGCCCGGCGCCAGGGGGGCATTGGCAAAGGATACCTTGTCTGTTGGCCGCGCTGTAGCCACAATGTCATAGGCGTCAGCCAGCGATATCTGCGCCGGCTGTGTGCTCTGCGCCCGGATATTGGAGTTAGTTAACCAGTCCAGCTCGTTGGATAAAGTGGCAAAGGTGCCACTCCAGCAAATGATGAACAGCAATAAACCCGTCCAGACCCCGGTCAGACTGTGCCAGTTAAACCACTGCTTTGCATTCATAACGACGTCTCAGGTTAGTGCAGTTGCCCCGCCTGCAGTGAGGCGGGGCTTCTGCTTAGAAGCGGTAACTGAAGGTGACACTGGCAGAGCGCGGATCGCCCGGGAAAATACGGCCAAAGTTATAGCCACCAGTCCAATGCACTTCATCAGTGATATTACGCAACTGTAAAGCGGCATCCCAGTTAGTCGCCTTGTAGTACAACGCAGCATTTAGCAGGTGATAAGACGGCAGGGTTAACGCCTGCTCAAAGGTACGGCGCTCACCGACATAGCTAACCCCGGCACCGGCAGCCCAGTTATCATTAAACTGGTACTTAGCCCACAAGGTGGCGCTGTGCTTAGGTGCGCCCTCTTTGGCTTTGCCTACCTGGCTTAAATCAGTATCTTCGGTAATCCTGGCACGGTTAAAGGCATAGTTGGCAATAATATTCAGCTGATCAGTCAGCTTGCCGTTCAGCTCAAACTCGACACCACGTGCCTGCTCTTCACCGCGCTGGCGGTATTTATCAAAACCATCATTGGCCGCCTGCGTGGCCTCATCATCATACAAAATGATGTTGTTTTTGGTGATTTCATAGGCAGATACTGTCAGCAGCACTGCATCATCAAACTGCTTGGTTTTAAAGCCAATTTCAAACAACTCGCTGTCTTGTGGCTCAAACGGGCCGCCGCTTTGTGGGTTGTTGGAAAACAAATCCTGTGGCTCAAAACCGGTTACCCAGGTGGCATACAAGCTGGAGTTGGCCGACAGCCTGTAAATCGCACCAGCCCGCGGCAGTATTGCGCTGTCTTTCGCGCCAAAGCCATCAGTATCAATAATATCGTAGTTTTCAGAACGCACGCTTAGCAGTAATGACCAGTTGCCAAGATCCATCTGATCCTGAATATACCAACCGGTGCTTTTAAAATCACCGCCCCAGGGTGCGTCTGCGGTGGCGCCATAAGTTTGTGGATCACGCACGCGGTATTCCGGCGCTAAAATGTCAAAAGTATCAACATTATTGGCTCTTAATTGCGCCAAGTGATAAGAGCGGTCAACATAATCAATACCCGCCACCAGATTGTGGTTAATGCTAAACAGGTTGAACATGCCGCTGATATAGGCCGACACATTCGACACATCCGCACTTTCATCGCGGTCAACATACAGCAGGTTAATGATGGAGTCTGAGCCATCGACATAATTGCGAATACGATGCTCAACCAGCTTTTGCTCATAATCCTGATGCATGTAGTTCAGCACGGCAGACCAGCCATCACTTAGCTTGTGATCAATCGCAATACTGCTGGTCAGCGACTCAGTATCCATCTTATCGCCGG
Organism: Arsukibacterium indicum; assembly: GCF_019100565.1. GTDB lineage: Bacteria > Pseudomonadota > Gammaproteobacteria > Enterobacterales > Alteromonadaceae > Alishewanella > Alishewanella indicum. The sequence continues at coordinate 329,302 of NZ_JAHRID010000003.1, forward strand.
GTTGTGTTACTGACACTTTTACCGGCACCTGACCCAGCGATGATGCATTGCGCACATTTGGCTGGCCACGGTCTAAAATGCCTTTAGTATCAGCGTATACCAGCTCCAGGTTTACTTTGGTATTGTCGCTGGCCAGCCAGGTAATGCTGGGCGAGGCGAGTAAGCTTTCATTAAATATCTGATTACGGAACGAATCTGAGTCTTCATAACCCAGGTTAAACCGGTACAGCAGCGATTCATCGCTATTGGCTGGCCCTGTGGTATCAACAGCAATATAGCGGTCCTGATAGCTACCTAAGCGGGCACTTACTTCGTTGCGCCGCTCTGCCAGTGGCTTTTTTGTCACCATATTAACGGTACCGCCCGGGCTGGCGTCGCCAAAGATGGCCGAGGCAGGGCCCTTAATCACTTCTACCCGTTCTACATGGGCAATAACCGACTGCGACCAGAAGTCATTGTAGGTGCGCATGCCATTGACACGGCGATCATCAGAGTTACGAAAACCGCGGATAGTAATATCGTTATAGACCGAAAACTCGTTCACACCGCTGATAAAAGGTGCGACATCGTTTAAGCGCATCATCGCCTGATCTTTGATTACCTCTTTGGTAACAGCGCTGATCGACTGCGGTATATCAAGCACATCAGAGGCCACTTTAGTAGCAGAATAACTATATTCAGAAAAGGTTTTGCCGGTAAAGCGGCCGATAACCTCTATTGTTTCGACATAGTCTGCTGTTTTCGCTGCTTCTGCTGGCGGTTGTTCTGAAGTTGTTTGTTCCACTGCGACTGCGCTCAACGACAGTAATGCAACGCTTATTGCTGATAATTTAAACCCGTTCATTACGCTTCCCTCAATTAAAACTGACGGAATGATAATGAGAGTGATTCTCAATGTCAATTGCAGGCCGGCCGGTTCCTGTGATTACGATCTACTTACTGCTCTGCCATCTGCTGTAAGAACTGCAGCCGTTGCCGCTCTTCGCCACTGGCCTGAAAAGGCTCATCGCTCCGGGAATGGGATTCGTATTCTAAAAACCCTTACATTTTTCTGGATTTTCTTAATCAAAAGAAACAGACTGCGAACTGATTAAAGATTTAATAATGCCGCAGCAGCAGGGAGATTTCGCATTGATAACTAAAACAAAATGCTCGCTTTACACATTTGCAGTTGTTGGATTAAATCTAATCACTGTGATATTTCCGGCAAATACCAAGGCACAGGGATTCGAACGTGGCTGGGAAGTATCTGTTCACACCGGCAGAGCGAGCTTGGATCGTTTTACGGAAGCAGAAGGTAATGATCTGTGGCATCACGTAACCGACGATAATGGTACCGTTTTTGGTGGCTCAGTTTCTTATTCATTGCACCCAAACCTCAGTGTGCGCGGCTTATACGAGCGGGCAAACGACTTAAGCAGTACCAATGGTTGCAGAACAGGTGAGTATTGCTTGTCTATTTCGCTAGACGAACGCGGCGATGTCGAGCACAGTGCAATTGCCTTTGTTCCTGAACTACCACTGTCCGATAAAGTAGATTTATTCGGCAGTATCGGTTTCGGGACAACCCGAAAGAGCGCGGGTCCGCGACTTAAGGGCTACAGTGAAAACGGTTTAGTGTACGGTGCCGGCCTCCGCTATCGTCTCGAACATGATCTTTCGTTATCTGCTGAGTACCAACTCGCAGGTTCAGAATACAACGTGTTTCGCGTCGCTTTTGGTATCCGATTTTGATACAAGTTCCTGTTAAATATAGCGTTACAGTACAGTTCTGCAGCATGAACTATTTGCATTTCAGTATTACTGCTCTGCCATCTGCTGTAAGAACTGCAGCCGCTGGCGCTCTTCGGCACTGGCTTGCCAGGGCTCGTCGGTTAGCTGACTGAGTGAGAAAAACTCCAGCGAGTACTCGCTTTGCTCACTGTCGCCATAGCGGGTCAGTTCACCGGGTATCGCAGGCCGGCGCTCCAGTACAAAGCTACTGAGAATATAAGGGCCCTCCTGTTGGCGCAGCACCGCTTTATAAGCCCGTAAGGTGAGTTCAGCATCACCTTCTGCCAGCTTTTCAGTGCCGGTTAGAATAGCCAATGGTTGGCGCTTCTCAGTAAATAAATTCGCCCGCAACCGGTAGTAGCCAGCTTGCTCCACATTGAGCTTTACCGGAATAAGCATGTCGCTGCCCACCCCACGGGTAGAACCGACGCCGGTAATCGTTGCAACCGGATGGCTGTATAAAAAGCCGGTTTTCAGGGTCTGCTCGCGGCCATCAGCAGTAAATGTAACACTGACTTCCAGCGGGCCGTCCCAGTCGTCTTCCGGACTTAGTTCAACCTGCCAGTATTGTTCAGCGCTCTGGCTATCGCCCTGACCAGCACTGTTTTGCATTGCTTCAGCTGCTAACAATTTACTGTTTTGCTCACTATGCAGCTGCACACTAACGCTGTGTACCGTCAAACCACTAACCTGCAGCGTTACCGGTATTGGTTGTGGATAGCTGAAACGATACCTTGGCAATACGATAGCGGCACTGGCACCGCCCTCAAGCGGCACTTGTTGCGGCACATAGTTGTTGGGATTTAATAAATGACTGTCATCCGGGTTCAGTGGTCGCGAATAGCCAGGGTATTCAAGCTCACTGGCATAAGCACTGGCCATCAACTTAAAGCTTTCCGCTATTGGTTCCGGCACCCTTTCGGTAACCGTAATGGTGGGAGCACTTTCTGGCACGCTGTCAGCCGTTGCGGCTGGCTGAGTCGGTTCAGCAATTTCTGCAGGAGCGGCAGCCGGCACCATTTTTACCACTGGTTCTGGCCAGAAAAACCACAGGCCTGACAGCAACGCTGCCAGGCCCAATACTACAATGATGACTTTTTTCAATGCTTAAACCATAGCTGTTAGTTTGCGGCCTGATACACCAGCGCTGACATGCTGGTATTATTTGAGTTACGCACTACCCGGTAACGTGAGCTGAATATCCACCAGCCGCGGCTTTCATCATAGGTATTAAACTGCAAGCGGTCGTTATTGGTATAGGTAGCACTGCTGTTGGCAGCGGTTACTTCGTCCTGTACCCGGTTTTCGATTAAGCCACCGTGACTGTAGCCTTCACTCATCAATAGCGGATAGTGGTAAGGCATAAAGTTGCGTACACCGCTGCTCTGACTTGCCAGCTTACCGTCAAAGGCGATACTGCGCGAACAGCTGTTAAAACTGGCAGCAGTTGACGCGCCACAGGCTGAGTGGCTGGCAACCACACCATCATCCTCTCCCGGTAAAAATGCGCCGGTAGCACCCAGATAATCTGAGCCGGCACCAACAAAGCGTAACCTGGGTACCCGGCTATCCGGGAACGACGCCAGCTGACGGGCACTGTTTACCCGCAAGTCATTCAGTACCCCTACGGTACTGGCATTAGGTATTTCGCCAAGCCAGGCCGCCAGTGCCAGCCGCAGGGTAAAATCGATCAGGCCTGAACCACTGGCGACATTAACCGCTAAATCCGCCAACTCTGAACCACCACCGGCACCGGCAAAATCAAAAGTTGCCACAATATTCAGTGGTTGCATCCCGGCATTTTGCAGCCACAAAGCCTGGTTATCAAGCAAATAACGGGTAACTAAATCACCGGTAGAGTGGGTTACAAAAATACAGCCGTTGGCACAGGTACCATTGCGGGACATTTGCTGCAGCTTGGGCCAGATATAATCACTGGCTATTTTACCGGCAACCCGTTCGTGCGCTGGCCAGTCAATGCGCACATCGGCACGGTCGCGCCAGTAGGCCTGCCAATACGCGGCACCGTCGTTTGCCACTTCGCTGGCATTGGGCCGACTGGCCAGCTGATCAGGTTGTAAACCATGCACCAGCACTACCGGATAGCCGCTAACAGCGGCAGCAAGATTAAAGCTGACGGCTAAACCGCCCAGTAAAGCTGCACTGAGCAGCCCGCTTAATTTTTTCATTACATGTCCTCGTCTTTATCTTATTTTTATTAACGAAAGCGTTTAGTGCTTTCGCCTGACTGGTAATGCTGTCCAGACTCAGTGAACAAAAATAGAACAGCTGCCGCTGAGCGCAAGAGGTGGTTTTAGGAACAACAGGGACGGTACAGGCTAGTTAGCTGGCTGGTTGTTTTAATAAACTACGGCCCGGAAAATTGGCAGCTCAGTGGCACAGCATTAACAGGCGCTTAATCGGTAGCGTAGGATTAGTGAAAGCTAACGGGCGTTTAAAGTGATTACTCAAACTATTTTTTGTGTCATTAATAAAAAACGCAGCCGAAGCTGCGTTTTGCTGGCAAACCTTTACTTACTGCGTTTTCATCTGCCGGTGAAAATCAGCCAGATCGGTAATCACCTGCTGGCCTTCGATAGTGGCAAAAGGCTGCTGACTAAAACCGGTGCCACGCATTTGCACTGAAATACGGGCAGCATCTTTATTTAACAGAGTTTGCTGGTAAAAGGCTTTTATGTCTTCCAGGGTTAGCTGTTCTACTTCAGCAATCAGCTTTTGCTTGCTGTCAAAGTTGAACTTTTCCTGATACCAATCGCTGATCAGCGGCGCCATTTCTTCCTGCAGGTTTTTTGGTGGTTCTTTTAAACTGACCAGCAAGCTTTGCTTCAACTGCTCGAAGCCGGCTTCATCCAGCTGTTGCAGGCTCAGCCAGTATTGCTGCTTAAATTCATCAAACCGCTGTTGCATATCAACCACCGATTTCACCGGAGTTTGAATATACAAACCAAAACCGGTGTAGTCTTCAACGCTGACCGCGGCGCCGCCTACCGCATAGGCTAACTGCTCTTCGGTACGCAATGTATCAAAGGCTTTATTGGAAAAATGGCTTTGCAGCAGCCGGCCCCGCGCCAGTTGTTTAACTGACGGGTCCGGATGAATATGCATATCAACCAGTGCAACATCGGCCACCACTAAATCCTGCTGCAGGCTTATAACCTGGCCAGGTGCGGGTTGCCATACAGGACTACGGGTATAAGGCACTGTGGTCCGCTCTGCCGGTAAAGTGGCTGCAACGGTGTTAACCAACTGTTTAACATCGGCCTGGTTATAATTACCAAAGGCAAAAATCCGAACCTGATGCTTAGCCAGTATTTGCTGCATAAACTGCTGCAGATCGGCTGCCGTTAATTGCTCTGCACTGCTAATCAACTGTTCGTTATTGTAGTTGCCACCGCGGTACATGCTGTTAAATGCCATAAACGCCTGCTGAAACGGGAAGCGTCGTTCTAAATTACGGATACCGCGCACATAACGGTCAACCGCCTGACTGAAGCGCTCGGCTGTCACTTCCGGCGTCAAGCCTGCCAGCGCCTGCTGCAGCAGTTCTGGCTGTTTGTCGGTAAAGCCGCCCAGGCTTAGCACCAGGCCATTGCTGTCATTCAGTGATAAATCCATTCCGGCTACCGAGGCTTCTGTTGCCAGCACACTTTGCTCCAGATTGTATAAATCCTGCCACAGCGCAAACATCACTTTGGCTTTAATATCCTCAATGGCTGCCGGACTGTTCAGGTATATATTCAGACGGCCACGGGGCTGGCTGGCAAATTCCTGACTGGGGTATAACCAGGCTTTAATGCCTTTATCTTCAACCACCAGCTCTGGTTTTTCCACCTGCATTGGCGCGCGCAATTCAAAATTCTCCGGCAATAACCGGTTAACTGCCGGTAAGTTGGTTGCAACCGGGCTTTGCTGCCAGCTGGCAATTTCCTGCTCACTGATGTCGGTAATTTTGTAACGGCCATCATAAAAGTGTAATTCGCTGTCATGGGGTTCCTGCTGGCTGATATACCACACCCGCAGGCTTTCAGGCTTCAGCTGTTGCAGCACTCTGTTAATAGCGTCAGCATCAAACTTCTGATAATAGTAAGGTGCGTTTACCGCATGCTCGGCCGGCACAAACTGCATGGCGTGGGCCAGGTTAGAGACGTAACCAAAACCATCGGTTTTTTCCAGGAAACGAAAGCGGTTAGCCAGGCTGGTTTGAATTTCACTGAAATACTTGCTGTCCACTCCCTGCCGTTTAATCAAATCCAGATACTGCATAACGGTGGCAATAATGGCCTCCCGCTGTGCCATACCTGCATCGGTTAAACTGATATCGATTGTCAGGTTACCGTAATTGCCATAAGCACCTGGATCAGCACTGGCCGATAGTGATGAAATTAAACCCAGCGCTTTCAGCTGCTGGGCTGGCGAGCCTGGCATTTCAGAACCCAGCAAGTAGGTAATAAACTCATTAGGTTTTACCGCAAACTCATCACTGTTATTAGTGATGGTGAAATCGAGCCGTAATTGCTTAACGTCTTCGTTAGGCACATAGTGAACGCGTTTTGCGCCAAAATCCTGATAGTTTAACTCGGCATCTACCGCTGGCCTGGCAATTTCTTTGTTTTCAATACCCGCAAAGTGCTTGCGGGCTAACAGCTCCATTTCAGCCAGTGGTAAATTACTTAACAACGCCAGTTTCATGGTGTTGGCAGAATAATATTGCTGATAAAACTTTACGGTTTCTGCATGCAAATTACTGTTTTCTTTATCACTTAGCGTTTCCAGGTTACCTATTAAAAACCGGTTGGCCGGGTGTTCACCAAACATGCTGCGGGCCAGTTTAAACTGGCCAAAAAAATCCATTTCCCGGCGCATTGACCACTCGGCGTTCACGGCATTACGTTCTTTTTCGGTGTATTCCGGCAGCAGCAGGGGCGCTTTAAAGAAATCAGAAAAACGATCCAGCGCTTCATCGTACGACGGATTATTTATCTGGAACATATAGTTAGTAATATCCAGCCAGGTATAAGCATTGGCAGCACCACCATTTTGCGCCATAAAGCCGTTGTAAGATGCCGGATCGGGGTAGCGTTCTGTTCCCATAAACAATAAGTGTTCTAAATAGTGTGCCATACCCTGCTGGCTCATCGGGTCTTGCAGCAAGCCAACACCAACACTAAGCGATGCCGCAGACTTTTCAGTAGTCGGATCCGACACCAGGATGACTTCCAGTTTGTTGGGCAACACCAGGGTTTTGTATTGACGCTCATCATTCGGGCTGACAAATACCTGACCGGGTACCTGTTGCTGAACCCGTTGTTCAGCCGTTACTGTACTGCGCTCTGCAGCACAACCCGTCAGCACTGCCAGTGCTACAGCACTGATGACAAATAACTTTTTCATTAAGGCACCTGTATTTTTATTCTGTTGGAGTAATTGTGAATTTTTGTAATATCCAATGTAATAAAAAACAATATCAATAGGCAAGCAAACGGCCGGCCCGGCATGCCGGCAGATTGTAATAAAATGTGTCGTTTTGGTTTGTCAGCCCAACCCTGTGGCTTAACCCAGTGCAGTATCCAGTAGCATCATCAGCACAAATCCCAGCATCAGGCCGGTGGTAGCGGGTAGCTCATGTCCCTGCCGGTGCGACTCCGGGATCATTTCATGGCTGATAACAAATAACATGGCCCCTGCCGCCAGTGCCAGCCCCCATGGCAGTAACAAGCTTGAATCACCCAGCACTGCGGCACCCACTACTGCCATTACAGGTTCGGTTAAGCCCGAGACGATCGCCATTGCCACCGCCAGCGTGCGGCTGTAACCGGCCGCCAGCAGCGCCATGGCAACCACCAGCCCTTCCGGTATGTCCTGAATAGAAATACCGGTTGCCAGCGCAGTGGCCGCGGCAGTATCGCCACTGGCAAAAGAAGCACCAATTGCCAACCCTTCAGGCAGATTGTGCAAAATTATAGCGAATACAAATAACCAGCTGCGGCGTAACTTTAAACCACGTGAGCGGTCTTCTTCCTTGATAAAATGCTGGTGTGGCACTAACCGCTCAACCAGCAGCATAGCGGCGGCGCCAAGTAAAATCGCCAGCGCAACACTGCCTGAACTGTGCCAGACAGAAGCCCCGCTAACTTCAAGTATCGCCAACGCTGGTACTATTAACGAAAACATACAGGCGGCCAGCATCACGCCAGCACCAAAGCCAAGCATCACATCATGCAGCTTGTGAGATAAGCGCTTTAAGAACAAAGCCGGTAGTGCACCAGCAGCAGTAGCCCCGGCGGCAACCATTCCGGCATAGAAAGCATAACGGACATTTTGTTGCTGTTGCATCAGTAAAACCAGCTGCTGCACCGCATAACTGGTGCCCAGTATGATAATCAGCGTCCCCAGCACTTTGCGGCTGCTAAGCCAGGGTGGCTGTATTAAAGATTGCTTCATGCTTGCTCCCGCATAGTCAATTTAGTCAGTATAGGCGCTTTACCTGAATCCAGTGTTACACCGGCTAAGCGAGATTTAATGACCGACAACAATAAATGATAATAATTATCATTTGCTGTCAAGTAAAGCATTTGCCAGCAGCAATAAAAAAGCCGGGCATCGCCCGGCTCTGGTATCTTACTACAATCAGTTATTGATTAATGCCAATCAGGTTCAGGATAAACGCATATTCCTGGGCATATTCTGCCAGCCGGGAGAACCGGCCGGATTTACCACCATGGCCAGCTTCCATATTGGTTTTAAACAGCAGCGGGTTCTGATCGGTTTTATGAGTGCGTAACTTCGCCACCCACTTTGCCGGCTCAAAATACTGTACCTGCGAGTCGTATAAGCCGGTAGTAACATACAACGCCGGATACGCCTGCTTGCTTACCTGATCATAAGGTGAATAAGCCAGCATATAGTCATAATACGCTTTTTCTTTCGGGTTACCCCATTCGTCAAACTCGTTGGTAGTTAGCGGAATGCTTTCATCCAGCATGGTGGTGACCACATCAACAAAAGGCACATGTGCTACCAAGGCCCGGTACTTATCAGGCGCCATGTTAGCCACGGCGCCCATCAGTAAACCACCGGCGCTGCCACCCATACCAAATACTTTATCTTTAGCGACATAGTTTTTGGCCACTAAATAGTCGGTAACAGCAATATAGTCGGTAAACGTATTTACCTTATTAAGTAATTTGCCATCTTCATACCAGTGCCGGCCCATTTCCTGACCACCCCGGATATGGGCAATGGCGTATACGAAGCCACGGTCAACCAGCGAGAACACGGTGGAGCGGAATGACGGATCGGACGAGCTGCCGTAAGAGCCATAAGCATACTGGTAAAGTGGCGCCGTGCCATCCAGCGGCAAGCCTTTACGATATAACAGCGAAACCGGTATTTTTACGCCATCTTCAGCTGTTGCCCATACCCGCTCGGTAACATAATTTGCTGAATCAAAATCACCAAGCACTTCAGTTTGTTTTAGTAACTGCTTGTCACCGGTTTTCATATTCAGGGTATAGATTGTTTCCGGCGTCGTCAGCGAGGTATAGCTGTACCGTAACCAGTCGGTGTTCTGCTCTGGATTTTTTTCAAAACGGGTAACATAAGCCGCTTCGTCTGAGGCCAGATAATATGCTTTATCGGGTGACTGCCACGGCATCACTTTTATCCGGCGCAAACCATCGCTGCGCTCGCTGATAGCCAGATAGTTATCGAAGGCGATGAAATCCTGAATAAAAACCTGTTCATCGTGTGCCAGTAAAGGCTGCCACTTTGCACGGTCACCTATTTTGTTGCTATCCACAGTCATCAACCGGAAGTTTGGCGCCTGCCAGTCGGTTTTAATGATCCAGCGGCCCTGATGATGCTCAGCGTCGTACTGAAAATCACGCTGTCTTGGTGCCAGTACTTTAAAAGCAGTTTGTGGCTGATTACTGGGCTGAACCCGGATTTCAGTCGAGACAGTGCTCTCAGAAGTAATAACCACATAACTGTTATCCCGGCTGTTCGCCAGGCTTAAATAAAAACTGTTGTCAGGTTCCTGATATACAGGTTTGGCAGCCGCCGCTTTATTTCCCAGTTTATGCTGAAGCACAGTAGTGCTTAACAAGGTTACCGGGTCGTTCTGAATCACATACAACGTTTGGTTGTCTGCCGCCCAGGCCAGGCTGCCTGACAGGCCGGTTAACTGGTCAGCTAAATCTTTACCTGTGCGTAAATCGCGGATTTTAAGGGTATACTGACGCCGGCCGCTGCTATCCTCCAGATAGGCAAGCAGGTTCTGATCCGGGCTTACCAGCCAGTTGGCTACCCGGTAGTAATCTTTACCCTCAGCCAGTTTATTAACATCCAGCATTACCTGTTCGCTACCGTCTTTCAGCGATTTACGGGCATAAATGGGATATTCCTTGCCACTTTCGTACCGGCTGTAATAGCTGTAATCACCCTCGCTGTAAGGCACCGAGCTGTCATCTTGCTTAATCCGGCCAATAATTTCATCGGTCAGCTTGTCTGTTAGCGGCTGATATTTGCTGGCATAAGCGGCAAAATAATCATTTTCGCGGTGCAGATAGTCCAGCACGGTCGGCGAGGTGCGGCTATCATCGCGCAGCCAGTAGTAGGGGTCCTGGCGGTCACCATGTGGCGAGCTGACAGTATAAGGTTGCTTTACCGCTACCGGCGGTGTCGGGGTTTCATTGGCAATTACCGCTGAGATATTCAGGCAACTGGTCGCCAGCAGTATAGCCAGCAGTGTTTGAGATAAGGTTAAGTTCTTTTGCATAGTTTATATGTAGAGTTGAAAACAATTTGCAGGAACTTAACATAAGACGGTACTGGCCGGCTAAAGTTGGCCGGAAAAAAGTGTAAGCGAGTGTAATAAAACAGCCGGCATTGCTGCCGGCTGCTAACGGATAATCAGCGCAAAGCGATTACATCTGCGATTGCAGGTAGTTTTCCAGGCCCAGCATTTTAATCAGCCGTAGCTGCTGCTCCAGCCAGTGCGCATGATCATTTTCGGTATCGTCAAGCAGTTGCTGTAGCATTTCGCGGCTAACATAGTCCTGCTCTTGTTCACACAATGCCATGGTTTTCTTCAGCAGTTTGGCCACGGCGTATTCAACGTTTAAATCGTTTTGCAACATCGCCGGTACGTCTTTACCAACATGAATTGCATCCCGGTTTTTTAAATCAGGCGTGCCTTCTAAAAAGATAATCCGTTCAATCAGTTTGGATGCATGGCCTTTTTCATCGTCGAACTCGTGGTCTATCCGTTCATACAGTTTATGCAAGCCCCAGTCATGGTACATCCGCGAATGGATAAAATACTGGTCCATTGCTGCCAGCTCGTTGGCAAGTAATGTATTCAGCGCGGCTATTACCTGTTGATTACCTTTCATAATTACTCGCCTCCTACCTGAGCTTGCAGATAATTAGCCAGCCCCATTACGCTAATCTGATGCTGCTGGGTTTCCAGCCAGTCGAGGTGCTCTTCCTCGTATTCCAGCAATTCAGTTACGATATCGCGGCTGACATAGTCCTGCTCAGTTTCACATAGTGCAATCACTTCGCGCAGCAGTGGTAATTGCTCGTGCTGAAAATCCATATCGCATTGCAGCATTTCTTCGGTATCTTCGCCAATCCGTAATTTGCCCAGCGCCTGCAAATTAGGTAAGCCTTCCAGCATTAAAATTCGCTCTATCAGCTCATCTGCCTGCTTCATATCTTTGATCGATTTTTTATAACAAACGTCGTTTAACGCCTTCAGGCCCCAGTTCTTGTAAATGCGGGCATGCAGGAAATACTGGTTTATTGACGTCAGCTCAAAGGTAAGTACTTCATTTAATTTACTAAGTACTTTGGGGTTGCCTTGCATTGTTCCGCTCCGGTTAGCTATAACTTGCTAACAGCTTAGGCTAAAACCTAAGTTTTGGCAAAATTACTTTATAAATCATAGTTATACTATTAATAAGCATTCGCATTTTCATCCATTTAACAGCCTGATTATCCTGTAAAACCGTTGTCAGTCGCATTGCGACTTCGCAGCGCGCGGTTTTGACGCTACAGTAACCCTGTAATTTTAACTAAGAGAGCTGTTTATGCTGCGTTTAATCAAAATCAGCGGTTTTATCGTCGCCCTGCTATCGTTCAGCTGGCACCTGAATGCCACTGAGCAAATTCAAATTGAAGCCGACTCAGTGGTGGTTACCGAACATCGCACTGAAATTAATGGCAAAAGAGTTAACTATAAAGCGCATACCGGCACCCAGCCAGTATGGGACAGTGAGGGCCACCCAACTGCTACGCTGTTTTATACCTATTATCAGCGTACCGATATTAAAGATACCGCTAAGCGGCCGCTGTTGATTTCCTTTAATGGTGGTCCCGGCTCTGCATCGGTGTGGATGCATGTTGCCTACACCGGCCCGAAAACTCTCAATGTGGATGATGAAGGTTACCCGGTACAGCCATATGGCGTAAAAGCCAATCCGCATTCGGTATTAGATGTCGCCGATATTGTATTTGTGAATCCGGTGAATACCGGCTACTCACGGGTATTGCCAGACAAAGATGGCAAAATGCCTTCTAAAGACCAGCAACAAAAAATGTTTTTTGGTACCAATGCCGATGTCACCTATCTGGCAGAATGGATTAACAGTTTTGTCAGCCGCTACGAGCGCTGGAGCTCACCTAAGTTTTTAATTGGTGAAAGCTACGGCACTACCCGTGTATCGGGGTTAGCACTGGCGCTGCAAAACCAGCAGTGGATGTACTTAAACGGCGTAGTACTGGTTTCACCAACCGATATTGGTATCAGTCGCGATGGTCCGGTTAAAGCTGCCAACCGCCTGCCTTATTTCGCTGCAACGGCCTGGTATCACAACAAGCTTGCTGCTGATTTACAGCAAAAAGATCTGTACGACATTTTGCCAGAAGTTGAAGCGTTCACCATTAACCAATACCTGCCGGCACTGGCTAAAGGCAATATGATTAGCAGCGAAGAAAAGCAGCAGATTGCTGAACAGGTTAGCCGCTACTCCGGGATCAGCGTGCAAAATGTATTGCGCAGCAACCTGGATATCAGCACCAGCTATTACTGGAAAGAATTGCTACGTGACCGGGGCCAGACTGTTGGCCGGCTGGATTCACGCTATCTGGGTATTGATAAAAACGATGTTGGCGAGCGGCCGGACTACTGGGCCGAGCTGACCTCCTGGTTACATTCTTTTACGCCGGCCATTAACCATTACTTGCGAACCGAGCTGAATTACAAAACCGACATTAAATATAATATGTTCGGGCCGGTGCACCCGTGGGACAGAAGTAATGACAATACCGGCGAAAATCTGCGCCAGGCCATGGCCCAGAACCCGTACCTGCAGGTACTGACTCAGTCAGGCTACTATGATGGTGCTACCAACTATTTTGATGCCAAATACAATATGTGGCAGCTGGATCCCAGTGGCAAAATGAAAGACCGGATGAGTTTTAAAGGCTATCGCAGCGGCCATATGATGTATTTGCGGGCCGAAGATCTGAAAAAATCGAACGACGATTTGCGTGAGTTCATTTTAAACGCATTACCGGCTGAAGGTCAGGCAGCAAAGTACTAACATTAGCCAACCGGCCTTGAGAAGCAGCACAAAGGAGCCCATGCTATAAGTTCAACCCCTGCACAGGTAAGGAAAAGGAGCCCGCAATGGCAACCCGGATTGAACACGACAGCATGGGCGAATTGCAAGTGCCCGCCAACGCGCTGTATCAGGCCCAAACCCAGCGCGCCATCAATAACTTTAAGCTAAGCCCGCTAACCCTGCCGCGGGCTTTTATCCAGGCTATTCTGCAGATCAAAAAAGCCGCCGCTATAACCAACAGTGAACTCGGCGTGCTGGAACCGGAAGTAGCCGGCGCCATCGTTTACGCCGCAGAACAGCAGCTTGCCAGCACGGATATGGAGCAATACCCGGTTGATGTCTTTCAAACCGGCTCGGGTACCAGCACTAATATGAATGTCAATGAAGTGCTGGCAACGCTGGCCAGTGCCAAGCTGGGTAAGCAGGTACACCCCAATGACCATGTTAATGCCGGCCAAAGTAGCAACGATGTTATCCCTACCGCTATTCAGTTAAGCAGTGCGCTGGCCATTCACAACCAGCTTATTCCGGCCCTGCGCCATATACAGGCTGCGCTGGTGGCGAAAAGTCAGCAGATTGGCCATGTTGTTAAAACCGGCCGAACCCATTTAATGGATGCGATGCCGGTCAAGTTTGAGCAGGTACTGGGCGGCTGGCAAAGCCAGCTGGCGCATGCAGAACAGCTGTTGCAACAGCAATTACCGCGACTGCAGCAACTGGCACAGGGTGGCACAGCAGTAGGTACCGGTGTGAATACCCATCCGGAGTTTGCCGCTTGTTTTGCCACTAATTTAAGCACCGATACTGGCCTGCAGTTTAGTCGTAGTAAAGATTTCTTCTTTAATATCAGCTCGCAGGATGTTTCAGTAGCCTGCTCCGGCGCCCTGAAAACCCTGGCAGTTGCCTTACTGAAAATCAGCAATGATCTGCGCTGGATGAACTCCGGCCCGCTGGCCGGCCTGGCCGAAATAGAACTGGCAGCATTGCAGCCAGGCTCTTCTATTATGCCCGGCAAAGTGAACCCGGTTATCCCGGAAGCCGTGGCGATGCTAAGCGCCCAGGTAATAGGTAATGACACCACTATTACCGTTGCTGGCCAGTCAGGTAATTTTGAACTGAATGTAATGCTGCCGGTAATTGGTTATAACCTGTTGCAAAGTATCGATTTACTTAGCAATGGTTGCATCGCCCTGGCTGATCAGGCCATTCGGGACTTTAAAGTAAACCAGCCGAATATTGAGCAATCACTGGATAAGAATCCGATACTGGTCACGGCGTTAAATCCGGTAATAGGCTATGAGAAAGCTGCCGCAATAGCCAAGCAAGCATATAAACAGCAGCGCCCGGTGCTGGATGTCGCACTGGAGCATACCGATTTAAGCAAAGAGAAACTGCAGGAGCTGCTTGACCCAGCCAGATTAACTAACAATAGCTAATCCGGATCAGCCACTGAAATTAACTTTGCGGCTTACTGGTTTATGCCAGATACGAAACTTATTGCATAAATCTTGGTCAGTAGCCGCAAATAATTTGCCCCTCAATCCGACTTTCGCCATAACTTGAAACACTGGTAGCAATAGCTGAATTTTGACTAGGATTTTTTAACTAAAAAGTGCCACCGGTAGACAAAGCAGCTTATTACCAGAAAACATAAAAATAATGAATGAAAATCAAGAGGGTAAAGTTATGTATAAAAAGCGTATTGTCGCAGTGCTGTTAAGTGGCATTTTGCTGGCTGGCTGCAATAGCAGTGATGATGAAGTCCCGCCGGTGGTAGATGTTGAACCGCCACCACCCGATACCAGTGCCTTGCTGTTAACCGATTTTGATACTGTATATGGTTTTGCTGCAGAAAACGGCGGTACCACCGGCGGTAGCGGCGATAATAAAGTAGAAGTAACGGTTTGTACCGGCGAAGAAATGATCAACGCCATCAAAAATAAAGATCCAAACCTGCCGTTAACCATTTGGGTAAACGGCCCTATCACACTGCAAAATGCTAAAGACAGCCGGATAGATATCAAAGATGTCTCTGACATTTCGATAATTGGGTTAGGTAGCCAGGGCGAAATGGCGGGCATTGGCTTTAACATTGTGCGGGCCAGCAATATTATTATTCGTAATCTGCGTATTCATCATGTCCGGGCCAATTTAGGCGCACCAGGCGATGGTATTAGCATGGAAGGACCGGTTAGTAATATCTGGATTGACCACAACGAAATTTATAACAGCCTGACCGTTGACGACCCAACCCTTACTCTTGATCAGGTAAAAGACTATTACGATGGTCTGGTGGATGCCAAGGGTGATGCCAAATTTATTACCATTTCGTTTAATAAGTTTCACAACAGCTGGAAAACATCACTTTCAGGTTCGTCAGACAGCGACAACTTTAACCGTACCCTGACCTATCATCACAATCACTGGTACAACGTTAATTCACGTCTGCCGCTGTTCCGCTTTGGCCAGGGTCATATTTACAATAATTTCTATGATGGTGCTCAGGAAAGCGGGATCAATTCGCGCATGGGCGCGGTTATCCGGATTGAACACAACCATTTTGCAAATATGAAAAACCCGGTGATGTCGATGTTCAGTCAGGAAATCGGCTACTGGCAGTTGATTGATAATATTTTTGAAAATATTACCTGGGAACAGGGGGCCGAAGGCTCAGTGATCGCTGAAGATAACCAATCGACCGGCGAGCTGAACGTGCCATACGATTACCAAAACAGCCTGATCCCGGTGCACAATGTTAAACAAACCGTCTTACGTTATGCCGGCGTGGGCGTTATCGACACCCCACCCAGCCCTGGGCTGTGTCCGGCACCCGAGCCAGCTGAGCCCGAACCCGTTGAGCCAGAACCAGTACCAATAGATCCGGTAGAACCGCCAAGCAGTGTTGACTGGAATGGTTACAGTGCCGATACCGATCCATTTACTGCTGATACGGTGGTTCTGGCTGATGGCAGCTTCAGTCAGTTTTCGCCTCAGCAAAGCGGCGGTGCTGATGAGCCAAACCACTTTACTGCCAATGGCGATGGCACTGTCAGCTTCGACAGCACAGTAAACGGCGCTGATCGCAGTCGGGCAAAAATTAACGATGTGGTCGCCAGTGATGGTGTCTATCCGAAGTTCTTTACGCTGTTAATGGGTGTGCAGGGCAATAGTGACGGCCAGCGTATTCTGGAAACTGAAATTGCCCTGGGCGATGCCGAACCAACAGGTGCCAGCAGCCGGTTAAAAATTATTTTCCGCGGCGATGGTAACAATGCCGGGGTGCAGCTGGAGAATGCGAACAATGGTTCTTCCATCACCATTGGCAAGGGCAATGAGCCCGACCCACTGGATATGACCCAGTACCGGGTGTATCAGTTTAATATCAGCCTCACCTCGCCCACCACAGGCAATGTTGCGTTATATGTTGAGGGTAATAACACGCCGTTGCTTAACCTGGAAAACGTTACAATGCGCCCGGCCAGTAATGCAACCGATAATTACCTGCAACTCGGTGACGCTGGCGGCAGCAGCTATAAAGGTGTTATTGACTGGGCTATCTGGACTGACGCCGGTGCTTACACGCCTGATATGTTAAAAGGCCTGTTACCAGCCGGCATCGGTGATATCAGCGGTTATCAGGACTAACCCTTACTGCGTAAACCAACCCGGCGACCATGCCGGGTTTTTTATATTCGCTTTGCAAAAGAGCCCTGGGGTTTTACCGCAACATACAGCACACTAGCCGCGCCAGATATCAAGCTGCTGATATTACTGCTATAGTCAGCTTCAGCTTATTGGCAACAAAAAAGGTTATCGATGAAACACTGCAAAATAACACTACTGGCAAGCTTAATGATTGCCGGTGCTGCATCGGCCGAGCCGGTGCTGTTACACAATGTAAAAGGCTATGGTTTTAATAGCGATCGCGAATTAGTGTCCTTTACTGCTCTGGCATTTGATGACACCAGCGGCAAAGTGCTGGCCCGTGGTGACAAGACGCTGCAAACGCAGTTTGTCGATGCCCGCCGTGTAGATGGTGGCGGCAAAACGGTATTACCCGGTTTAATTGATGGCCATGGGCATTTACTGGGCCTGGGCGAAGAGCTCAGTCAGGCTGATTTACGGGGCCAGCCAAGCGAAGAAGCAGCGGTGAAGGTGGTTGCCGATTTCGCCCGCAGCCAACCACAAGCAGCCTGGATTATAGGCCGGGGCTGGAATCAGGTACTATGGGACAGTAAGCAGTTCCCCACTACCGCCTTGCTGGATGAAGCTATTGGGGACCGGCCAGTCTGGCTTACCCGGATTGACGGCCATGCCGGCTGGGCCAATAGCAAAGCACTGGCTTTAGCTGGCATTACCAAAGATACCCTGGATCCACCCGGTGGCAAGATTATTCGTGACGCCGATGGCAATCCAACCGGTGTGTTGATGAATAATGCCCGTCGCTATATCGCGCGGGTACTGCCAGCAACCAGCACCGAAGATAATATCAGCGCCTTGCAAGCTGCTTTTCAGCAGTTACTGTCGCTGGGTATTACCAGTGTGCACGACGCCGGGATCAGCAGCGAACTGGCCACCCTGTATCAGCAACTGGCTGCTGATGGTAAGTTGCCAATACGGATCTATGCAATGTTGTCATCACGCAATGCTGATCTGGCAGACTGGCTGGCCGGCGGCATCTGGCAGGAACCGGCAGACTGGCTGAGCATCCGTTCAGTGAAAATTTATGGTGACGGCGCCCTGGGCAGTCGCGGCGCGGCCTTACTGTCAGACTACAGCGATCAGCCAGGCCATACTGGTTTACTGGTAACCCAGCCTGATGCGCTGACTCAGATTATGCAGCTGACAATTAACGCCGGTTTTCAGGCTAATGTGCATGCCATTGGTGACCGCGCTAATCGCCTGGTGCTGGACCGCTTTGAACAACTGGCTACAGCAGAGCAACGGCTGGCTGGCCGCCACCGGATAGAGCATGCCCAGATAGTGGCACCTGATGATATACCACGTTTTAAAACGCTGAACGTGCTGCCATCAATGCAGGCTGTGCACGCCACTTCCGATAAGAATATGGCTGGCGACCGGCTGGGCGTCGCCCGCTTGCGTGGTGCCTATGCCTGGCGCAGTTTTATTGATCAGGGCAGTATTATTGTCGGTGGTTCTGATTTCCCGGTAGAGCTGGCTAACCCGTTTCACGGCTTACATGCCTCAGTAACCCGCCAGGATCAACAAAATCAACCGCAAGGTGGCTGGTTGCCGGAGCAACGACTCACTCTGGTTGAAGCGCTGCGCTCTTTTACCGTGGATGCTGCCTACGGTGCCTTTCAGGAAGACAATATGGGTACACTGGCCCCCGGTAGCTGGGCCGACTTTATTTTAATCGATCAGGATATTTTCAGTATCGACCCGAGCCAACTATGGCAGGTGCAAACCGAACAAACCTGGGTGCACGGCCAGCTGCGTTTTCAGCAAGCGGCTGACTGAGCCTGTTGCCGGTATTGTTGTGGCGAGAGACCATGCTCTCGCCGGAACGCCCGGCCGAAATTGGCCGGATCGGCATACCCCAGCAAATAGCCAATTTGCTGCACCGGTAATGCTGTGGTTAGCAAATACTGGCTCGCCATATCCCGCCGCCAATCAGTGACCAGTTGAAGATAGCAGGTTTGCTCCTGCTGCAAGCGTCGCCGCAACGTGCGGCTCGATAGCGCAAACTCAGCGGCAACCTGTTCAATACCCGGGATCCGGCCTTTAGTGCGCCCCAGCATCAAGCGGATTAAACCCGCCATACTCTGACGCTGCTGCCAGCGCTGCAGCTCCTGTTCACATTGTGCGGTCAGCTGGCTTTGCACCTGCCGGTCGGCCCACGGCGACACTATGGCCAGATCGGCAGCATCGAAGATTAACCTGTGGTCTTTTTGCGCAAACAGCACCGGGCACGGAAAAAATGCCTGATATAAAGCGTGGTATTCCGGCTCGGCATAGGCAAAATGCACCTGGCGCAACCGGTATTGGTGGCCGGAGACAAAATCCAGGATGGCATGCAACGCCACCGCAAAGGTGTCGACCACAAACTGGCGAATGTCTGCCAATGGTTGCAACTCTGTCAGAATCAGTGATACCTGCTGGCGCTGCTGCATCGCCAGGGTTAACAGCGGGCTGCGGGTGCTGGTATATTTGCAGATTAAGGCCAGTGCCTGCTGCAGGTTGCCACTGCTCATTGTTGCCAGACCTAACAGGCCATGGGTGGTAATGGTTAACTGACTTCCCAGATACAGCCCCAGCGCCGGCTCTTTCGTCTGTGCACAACAGCGCGTGATCACCGTTTGAAACTGTTGCCAGCTAAGGGTGGCATCGAACTGCTCTGGCAAGGTAACCGGCAACCCGGCATGCGCCAGTACCGCCTGTGGATCAGCGCCGCGGCTTTGAATCAGCTCAAGCAGGTTACGCAGGTAATGGCCGGGCAGCGCAACCTGATTGCCGGCTATTTTACTGTTGGCTATGCTATTACTGCTGGACATAATAAGCAGCGGCTCCTGAGTATTGCCTGCTAACACGGTAGTGCTAAGTGTACCTTACTGCGCTCAGCCGCGGCATATTCTGGCCGCAAATGACCATAAGCTGGCTGCTGTGGCCCTGCCATCGACGCTACCCTTACCTTAAGCTTGCAGCATAGTCACTGCAGAGCAACTCCCCATGTTTAACTATATTAAGTTCAGTCTGTTTCACCTGCTAACGCTGCCGTTTATCATTGGCATTACCCTCGGCGGCAGCTGGATGGCACTGGGGCTGGTGGCAATATTGCTGCTGGTAGTGTTCGGCGATCTGTTGCTGGGTGATGACCGGGCAGAGCCTGCCTATACAAAGCCGTGGCTGCTTAATGGCCTGGTGTATAGCTCGTTGCTTTTTATCGTATTAATTGTTGGTGCTTTATTATGGAGTGTCGCCACCACAGATCTGTTTGGCTACGGCCAGCTGGTGCAACAAATAACCGGCTATGATGTGCTGGCCGCGCGTGACGCCAACCAGTGGTGGCACTTTGTGCCGGTATGGCTGGGCGCCGGCCTGCTGATTGCTATGGTGGGCACGGTGCCCGCACATGAACTTACCCACCGCACCGCGGACCAGCTGGCCATGCTGACAGGTCGCTGGTTACTGGCGTTTAGTTTTGACGGTACCTTTGCCATAGAACATGTCTATGGTCATCACCGCTATGTTGGCACGGTGTGTGATCCTGCCACTGCGCCGCGGGGGCGCACTGTATACCGGCATATTCTATACTCTACGGTTTACGGAAACCGCAGTGCCTGGCGGATTGAATGCCAGCGGCTGGCCCGCCTGCATAAACCAGTGTTTAGTATATACAACAGGGTGTTACGTGGTGTAACCATGTCACTGCTGCTATGTATTATGGCGGCTATACTGGCGGGCTGGGCTGGTTTATTACTTTTTTGCGCCAGCGCACTGCTGGCGAAAGCTGTATTGGAAGTCGTTAATTATATTGAACATTACGGTATTGAACGCGCGTTGAATGAGCCAGTGCGGCCTTATCACAGCTGGAACAGCACAAAACGGGTCAGCAGCTGGGCCAGTTTTAACCTGACCCGCCACTCCCATCATCATGCCCGGGCGCAATTGCCGTTTTACCAGCTGAAAGCTTATCCGAACGCGCCTGACTTACCCACAGGTTATCTTGGCTCCATGTTGCTGGCCCTGCTGCCGCCGTTATGGTTCAGGTTAATGACGCCAAAACTGGCGCAGTGGGACCAACAATATAGCAAGAGCAAGCCAGCTAAGCACTGACTTACCAACATGGTTACTCTACCGGTTCTGCCGGCTCTGGTTCAGAAAAATCAGGGCTACCAGCCCGGGTATGTTTATCCCGCAGTTTACCAATTGCAGAGCTTAACTTGCGCTGCATTTTGTCGGCAGCACCGGTTACGGCCTGGCCAACAGTGGCGGCATGTTCGGTTATGGCTACCGGCTCCATTCCTTCCGGCCGCGCCTCCAGTAAACACCGCTTATCATTGCCATCGTGTTTGGTATTGCCGTTTTCGTCACTTAAATGCACTTCAATCCGGGTTACATGGTCGGCAAACCGGCTTAATTTATTCTGCAATGTCTCGCGCACAAACTCGGCCAGCCGCTCATCGGCCTGAATATTACGATCACTGTTAATTTGAATTTGCATAGACTACTCCTGTTAATAACGCTGAGTCGGGACTCATATTACAGACCCTGCCCGCGCTTAATGGTTGCATACCACTTACACTTATCTGGAGACGATTATTTGTATTCGCAAGGCCAGATCCGGCAATTTAGTGCTGATAAAATCAGACAGCACGGCAAAGTCTGGTTAAAATGGCATTAATTTTTACTGACAAAAGCCAGCAGCATGATAAGTAGCAAGTGGACCAAGCTGATCAAATCGCTTCATCTTAAAAAGTACCGCAAAGCCGAGCAGCTTTTTTTTGTCGAGGGCGAAAAAGCGGTGTTAGAGGTACTTGCAGCTGGCTGGCCGGTGCGGGCCCTGTTTGCTACCGAAGCGTTTAGCACCCAACACGCTCAGGCGCTTAACACCGGCGGTATACTGCAACAATGCAGTAGTGAAGAGCTGGTAAAAGTGGGCACGTTCAGCAGTAATAATGCTGCGCTGGCCGTGGTTGAAATACCGCAATGGCCGCTATTTAGCGCAAAAGCGCAAAGCTGGACCCTGGTACTGGATAATATTAATGACCCGGGTAATCTGGGTACGATTATCCGTATCGCTGATTGGTATGGTATTAAGCATATTCTTTGTTCGCCCGATACCGCCGACTGCTATAACCCAAAAGTAGTGGCCGCGGCCAAAGGTTCATTCCTGCGGGTGCAGCTGCATTACCTGCCGCTGGCCGGCGCCCTGGCTCATGCCAATATGCCGGTATACGGGGCTTACCTGGGCGGCGAAAATGTCCATCAGCTAAAGCTTGAAACTGCAGGGGGTTATATTGTGCTGGGTAATGAAGCCAACGGTATCAGCAGCGATGTTAGCCAGTATATCAGCCGCCAGATTACTATTCCGGCCTTTGGCGGCGCTGAATCACTGAATGTCGGCATTGCCGCAGCGGTTATTTGCGACAACCTGCTAAGGCTTAGTCAATAATAGTTAGCCGTTAACAACCACACTGCATTACGCTAAACTGGCGCCATTCTGTTGTTGTTTTCCGGCGGTTTTGCATGACATTTCCCACTATTGAACATGAAGTTGGTAATACCCGGCTGGTTAAATTACAGCGGATGGCTGCCCATACCAACAGCACCGTATTATTAAAACTGGAAGGCGATAATCCTGCGGGCTCGGTTAAAGACCGGCCGGCGCTGAATATGATAGTGCAGGCTGAACGCCGTGGCACTATTAAGCCGGGCGACCGGATAATTGAAGCTACCAGTGGCAATACCGGCATTGCCCTGGCAATGGCGGCGGCGATTAAAGGCTACGCCATGACCCTGATTATGCCGGATAACGCCACCGAAGAGCGCAAAAGCTCGATGCGCGCTTATGGTGCTGAGCTGATTTTAGTAACCAAAGAGCAAGGCATGGAAGGCGCCCGCGATTTAGCACTGCAGATGCAGGCACAAGGCAAAGGTATAGTGCTGGATCAGTTTAACAACCCCGACAACCCAGCGGCACACTATGCCAGCACCGGCCCGGAAATATGGCAGCAAAGCCAGCAGCAGATAACCCACTTTGTCAGCAGTATGGGCACCACCGGCACCATTATGGGCGTGTCACGCTACTTAAAACAACAAAACCCAGCCATTCAGATCATTGGCCTGCAGCCAGCCGAAGGTGCCAGTATCCCCGGCATTCGCCGCTGGCCAGAAGCTTACCTGCCCGGCTTTTTTGAGAAAAGCCGGGTTGATCAGATTATTGATATCAGCCAGGACGATGCGCTAAATGCCATGCGCCGGCTGGCTAAAGAAGAAGGGATTTTTGCCGGAGTTAGTTCCGGTGGCGCCGTGCATGCCGCTATTCAGTTGGCGCAGCAGCATGACGACGCGGTAATAGTCGCGATTATATGTGATCGCGGCGATCGTTATCTGTCGGCTGATATTTTTTAGTTTTCAGCTCCTTTTCAGCTTTAATTTCACGCTAAATCATTGTTATCGAAGCGGTGTCTGAACCATTTTAGTTGCTATTCGGTTTGGTATAACCCATTTAGTAGACTATTCTTAAATCCACTGCGTTACCTGTTTTTCCGCAATTGATAAGGCCCGCTTATGAAAACCCACTGCAGAATCGCCCTGATCGCTGCTGCTGGCTGCATAATGACCCCAGCAACGTTCGCCGCCCAAGCCACTGATACAGACGATATTAAACAGCAACTTAACCTGCTAAAAGCACAAATAGCAGCACTGGAAGCCCGCCTGGCCGAGCAGGAGCAACAACAAAGTGAGCTTACTGCGCAACAGGAGCAGCCTGCCAGCAGTGACGAGACTGCGAAGGCCAGCGACGACAGCACTGACGGTATTAAACTGGGTGGCGCTATCCGGACAAATTACAGCCATACCTCGTACAGTGACGGTAATAAAAACCGTGGCGGCGATTTTGCGCTGGATATTTTCCGGCTGAATTTAAACGGCAGTATTGGCGATGTGTTGCTGAATGCCGAAATTCGCTTTTTCGATTATATGACCGCCGTCAAATATGCCTATGTTGGTTATCAGCTTACTGACGACTGGCAGGTGCAAGCCGGTATTACTCAGGTGCCGTTTGGCAACTGGCCTTATAACTCCCACAACTGGTTTTTCAGCACCAACTATTATATCGGGCTGGAAGACGACCACGATTTAGGCATTTTATTTAAGCGCCAGCTTAGTGATAACTGGCAGCTGGATTTAGGCTTCTTTAAAAATGATGAACTGGGCGGGGTCGATGGCTATGTTGGCAGCCGTGCTGACCGCTATTCCTACGATATTGTTGGCGCCCGCCTGCCCGGCGATGGCATTTATGATGATCCGGCCCAGCCACTGGGTGAGTACAATACCCTGAGCGGCCGTTTTGGCTATCACGTTAGTCATGGTGAGCTGAAAACCGAACTGGGGGTGTCTGCTTTAGCTGGGGGGCTGCATAACGGCCAAACCCGCGCCGGCGATTATCACGCCTGGGCTGTGCATAGCAACAGCCACTACCACAACTGGAACCTGCAACTACAGTACACCCAATACCAGTACGATGTTGATAACGGTGCAGACAGGATGGCCGTTGGTGCCTACGCTTTTTATGATTCAATAGCCGCAGAAGCCACTTCGGCCACGGTAAACCTGGCTTACAGCGTGCCGGTAGAATGGGGGCCGGTAACAGGTCTGCAGTTTTACAACAACTATGGTCTGGTGTACGACAAGTCTGACGGCAGCCGCGACACCATGATGAACATTACCGGCATCTCTGTTGCCGCCGGAGGACTGTTCACTTATTTCGATTTAGTTCATGCTAAAAATCAACCCTTTGTCGGTGGCAGTGCCAGCGGTGACAGTAGTGAAACCGAACGCCGTTTCAATATTAATATTGGCTATTACTTCTAAAATAAAAACAAGGATATACGAATGACAACTGACAAGGATCCGATGATCCCGGATGGCAAAGTTAATCCGATCGATACCGACTATCAGGTTGGCCAGGACAATATCGTGGTTAAACTGGGCCCATTTGGCCTGGATATCCATAACCGGGTATTTTTAATTTCCGGCCTGACGATTGTCGCTTTTGTGTTGCTGACCCTGATCTTCCACACCCAGGCTGCCAGCCTGTTCAGCGATATGCGCAGCTGGTTAACCAGTAACCTTGACTGGTTTTTTATCAGTGCCGCTAATGTATTTGTGCTGTTATGCCTTATTTTAATTGTCTCACCGCTGGGCAAGGTGCGATTGGGGGGCACTGAGGCCACGCCTGATTTTGGCTATCCTGGCTGGTTTTCAATGTTGTTTGCTGCAGGCATGGGTATTGGCCTGATGTTTTACGGCGTATCCGAGCCATTGTCGCATTTTAATAGCTCTTTTGGCGGCACCACAGTGGTTGATGGCGTTCGAACTGACTGGGCACCGCTGGCTGGTGCGGCCGGAGATGCGTTAGCCGCCGAACGGCTCGGTATGGCCGCCACCATTTATCACTGGGCGCTGCACCCCTGGGCGATTTACGCCATTTTAGCGCTGGGATTAGCATTATTTTCATTTAATAAAGGCTTACCGCTGACCATTCGCTCAGTGTTCTATCCACTGCTGGGTGAACGGGTCTGGGGCTGGCCTGGGCACATTATTGATATTCTTGCGGTATTTGCCACCTTGTTTGGTCTGGCTACATCACTGGGCCTGGGTGCATCACAGGCCAGTGCCGGCTTAAATTATCTGTTCAGCTGGCCAGAAGGTGTCACAACTCAGATTTTACTGGTTATCGGTATTACCATGATAGCACTGGTGTCGGTACTGGCCGGCTTAGAAGCGGGTGTTAAGCGCTTGTCAGAAATTAATATGACCCTGGCCGCGTTACTGTTGCTGTTTGTGATTATTGTTGGCCCGACCCTGGCTATTCTCACTGGCTTTTTCAGTAATCTGGGCGCTTATCTGCAGCACTTGCCTGCGCTGGCCAACCCCATTGGCCGGGAAGATGCTAACTTTTCTCAGGGCTGGACCGCCTTCTACTGGGCCTGGTGGATTAGCTGGTCACCGTTTGTTGGCATGTTTATCGCCCGGGTATCCCGTGGCCGTACTGTACGGGAATTTTTAGTCTCAGTGTTGCTTATTCCATCGCTGGCCTGTGTGTTATGGATGACGGTTTTTGGCGGAACAGCGATTAGTCAGGTGGTGCAGGACAGCTACATGGCTGCGGTTGAAGCAGCGCTGCCACTGCAGTTGTTCAATATGCTGGATGCGTTGCCACTGGCCGGGATTACATCGTTTATTGCCATTATTCTGGTGGTAGTATTCTTTGTTACCTCGTCAGATTCCGGCTCGCTGGTAATTGATACCATTGCCGCCGGCGGTAAAGTTAATGCGCCTACTCCGCAGCGGGTATTCTGGTGTACCTTCGAGGGGCTGGTGGCAATAGCCCTGATTCTGGGTGGCGGCCTGGTGGCACTGCAGGCGATGGCCGTCTCGACCGGTTTTCCGTTTACTATCGTATTGCTGGCGTCCTGCGTCGCGGTAGTAAAAGGCTTAATGTCTGAACCACGCGGCAACTAGGTAAGCCGGCCCGTGGAAATAGAGCAAATTGAAATACTGGAATTTCTGAAGCGGCATTCGCCGTTTCAGGAACTGCCCGCAGAACAATTACAGCAGGTGGCTCTGAGTATTGATATTGGCTATTTTAAAGCAGGCAGTGACATTCTGCGCTTTAACGAGCCATTACATGCCCTGCACCTTATTCGCAGTGGCGCGGTAGAAACCTTTCGGCGCAATGGCGATTTATATAACCGCTTAAGTGAAGGGGGTATTTTCGCTGAACAGGGGTTATTGCGTGGTGGCAAAGTCCGGTTTCCGGCCACCGCATTGGAAGATACTCTGATTTATTTTATTCCTGACCAGGTATTTCAACAGCTGTTTGATGAAAATGAGTTTTTCGCCGATTATGTCCAGGTAGGTGACAGTGAAAGGCGCAAAACCAGTAAAGCCAGCAACCAGGCCAGGGCCGACTTACTTGGCGCAACCGTCGCCACCCTGCTAAGCCGCGAGCCGGTCAGTATCGGCAGTGATGCCAACGTCTGGCAGGCGGCACAGTTAATGACAGAGCAAAATGTGTCATCGCTGCTGATCCTCGGCCCGGATCAGCAACTGGCCGGTATTATTACCGATAAAGATATCCGCAGCAGGCTGGTAGCGCCGGGTTTAACATCTGAAACTGCGGTTTCTGACATTATGTCGGCCGATCCGGTAACAATTGAGCAGCAGCAATATATCTTTGAAGCGATGATGCTGATGCTGCGTTATAACCTTCATCATTTACCGGTACTAAAACAGCAGCAAGCCGTTGGCGTAATCGCCATTTCCGATATTATTCGCTTTGAATCACAAAACAGCCTGTATGTGGTCAGCCGCATTTTCCGCCAGCAAACGGTGGCAGACTTACAGGCGCTGGTGCCCGATGTGCATGCCTGTTTTGTGCGGATGGTAAACGAAGATGCTAATTCGCAAATGATTGGCAGCGCCATGGCGGCTATTGGTCGCAGCTTTAAACAACGGCTGCTGGAGCTTGCCGAGGCCGAGCTAGGTCCGCCACCGGTACCCTACTGCTTTTTAGCATTGGGCTCGATGGCCCGAGATGAGCAATTGGTGCTGACCGATCAGGACAATGCCTTGGTACTGGATAACCGCTTTGATGCCAAACTGCATGACAGCTACTTTAAGCAGCTGGCTACCTTTGTTTCTGATGGCCTGGCAGCCTGTGGTTACACTTACTGCACCGGTAAGGTAATGGCAACAAATAAAGAATGGCGCCAACCGTTAAACATATGGCAGCAGTATTTTCAAAGCTGGATAGAACAACCCACTGCCGAGCGCCTGCTGCAAAGCTCAATTTTTTTTGATATTGATGGGGTATGGGGGCAAACCCAATGGGCTGAACAGTTGCAGAAGCTGGTCAGTAATCTGGCCCGCAAAAAACCGCTATTTCTGGCCAGTATGACCCGCAATGCCCTGAGCAGAACCCCACCGCTCGGTTTTTTTAAAGACTTTGTCATGGAGCAGGACGGCAAGCAGAACAATGTGTTAAATATTAAACGCCGTGGCACCGCGCCCTTTGTCGATTTAATCAGGGTACATGCGCTGGCGATTGGCTCAACGGAAAGCAATTCATTTAGCCGCTTGCAACAGCTTATTGATGCCAAAGTACTGCCCAAAGGCCGGGCCGAAGATTTACGTGACGCCTTTGAGGTGATCGCCATGACTCGCATTCGCCATCAGGCCGCTGCCCTGCGCAGTGGCGAGCAGCCTGATAACAATGTACTGCCCGAGCAATTGTCAGAATTCGAGCGTAAACATTTAAAAGAAGCATTTCAGGTGCTGAGTAATGCTCAGAAATTCCTGAAGTTTCATTTTAAAGCCTGAGGTAAGCATGCTGTATCTCGGACCTGAACGGGCTGACCATAACCAACCACAACACAGCAGCGCCGATTGGCAACAGTATTATCAGCAACAGGCGGCCATCGTTAAACATCCTTTGCTGCAGCAATTTTATGCCACCGGCATGGTGGCAGCCAGTACGCCGATAAGCCAGGTACCGTTGGTCGCTATCGATTTTGAAACCACCGGCCTTAATGCCGACAATAACGGTATTGTCAGTATTGGCCTGGTGCCATTTAACCTGCAACGTATATTCAGTTCTCAGGCCAGGCAGTGGTTATTAAAACCCCGCTTTGCGCTAAGTGACGACTCGGTTACCGTGCACCGGATCACCCATTCAGAAATCAGCAGCGCGCCCGACCTTAGCGCGGTATTGCCAGAGCTGCTGCCGCTGCTTGCCGGCAAGGTCGCAGTTGTTCATTACCGGCAAATTGAGCGCGATTTTCTCTCTGCCAGTGTAAAAGTGCGGCTGGGTGAGAGCATCTTACTGCCTGTTATCGACACCATGGAACTGGAAGCAAGGTTACACCGGGCAAAGCCGCTTAGTTGGTGGGATAAACTGCGCAAACGCCGGCAAGTCTCCATCCGGCTGGATGCAAGCCGCAGCCGCTATCAACTGCCCCCTTACCGGCCACATCATGCGGTAACTGATGCCTTAGCCAGTGCTGAATTACTACAGGCCCAAATCAGCCACCGTTTTAGCCCCGACACGCCGGTTAGTGAGTTGTGGTGTTAGCTATCTCTGCGGTAGGTCGCAGCTGCTTGCAATTGTTATTTGCCAGAGGCATAGTAGCGTAAACAACCCACAGGTCAGACCACAATGAACCACGCTCAGACACAACAGCAAACTGCAACCAAACCGAATAAGCTGCAACGCATCGTCAGCAAATGTTATCGCCTGCCAAAAGCAATCAAGGCTTTTGCCTTAAGCACGGTATTTGGCCGGGTAATTAAATTTGCCGGCACCGCCGGCGTAGAAGTGTTAGAACTTAAAGGATCGCGCTCGGTACTGCGGCTGAAAAACCGCAAAAAGGCCCAGAACCACATTGGCTCAGTGCATGCGGCCGCAACCGGTTTACTGGCCGAGTCAGCTACCGGCTTTTTAGTCGGTATTCACCTGCCCGACAACAAATTACCGCTGCTAAAACAAATGCAGATTGATTATATAAAACGCTCAACGGGCGATTTAACGGCGGTAGCAACCCTGACCGACGACCAGATAGCTGCCATGCATAACGACGATAAAGGTGAAGTAACGGTAGCGGTAACCATCACCGACAGCGCCGGGATTGAGCCAGTCAATGCCAGCATGACCTGGGCCTGGATCCCGAAAAAGCGCTGAGCAATACATCAGCGCTTATTAAGCTCAGAACGGCCGGCAAACTTACAGCCGGCCTTATTTTATAGCGGTAATACCGGTTTAACTACCCACTATTCCACCATCATTTTTAGTAACAACAACCGTTGCCGAGCGCGGCCGGCTGCTGCCGCCATCAGGCCAGTTACTGGTAAAGGCGCTGGGGCTGGAACGATCACCCGGGTGCTGAATATTAACAAATAATGTTTTCATATCAGGGGTGGCACTGATGCCGGTTACTTCACAGTCGGTTGGCCCGACTAAAAACCGTTTCATCTGCCGGGTTACCGGGTCGGCAACCAGCATCTGGTTGTTGCCATAAGGGCCCTCGCCCTGCTGGCTGCCGCTCATATCCGTTTGGATCCATAGCAAACCGTTTTTATCAAACCACAGGCCGTCTGGGCTGGCCAGATGATTATCAGCATCCAATACCAGCTCAGTACCCGGTGTTTCGGTACCAATATCGCCAGCAAGCAGAAAAATATCCCAGTCAAAAGCCATAGCCTCCTGGGTTTCACGTTCATGCCAGCGAATGATGTGCCCGGTAGAGTTGTTTGCCCGGGGGTTTGCTCCGTCGGTTTGCTCCTCAGTGCGGCGGGTATTATTGGTCAGGGTGAAATAGACTTCACCGATGTCAGGATGCACAGCACCCCATTCTGGCCGATCCATTTTGGTCGCACCAGAAACATCAGCTGCCAATCTGGTATTCAGCAATACGTCAGCCTGATCAGCAAACTGAACACCGGCAGCGCTGGCTTTTGCCATGAAATCAGCATTGTTAATATCCAGCGGTAACCATTCACCGCTGCCATCATCATTAAAGCGGGCCACATATAACACGCCCTCGTTTAACAAATGGCCGCCGGCTGTATTCTGATAATACGGTGCTGCCGAGACAAATTTATAAATGTATTCAAACCGCGAGTCGTCACCGGAGTATAAAACCAGCGGTTTACCCTCTTCCAGTTTGCCAAAAATAATACCTTCATGGCCAAAGCGTCCCAGGGCAGTGCGTTTCTGCGGCACGCTATCCGGGTTAAAGGGGTCTATTTCCACTATCCAGCCAAAGGTGTTGGGTTCATTCCGATAATCGTCACTGGCGCTGGCGCCAACTGTGCTGGCATTAAAGCGCTGATACTGATCGGCAGCCGGCGTGGCAGTCTCCCAGGCGTAGCGGCCGTTACTCGCTGATACCCCATACCGCTGATGCTCACGCGGTTGCTCTGCGTCAGTATTGACGAAATAGCCAGCCCAGTTTTCTTCACAGGTTAAATAGGTGCCCCAGGGCGTAAAACCATTACCACAATTATTAAGCGTACCGCGGGTACGGCTGCCGTCCGGGCTGTATTTTGTTACCACTTTGGCACTGCCACGTACCGGACCAGCCAGCTCCATCGGGGTAGCACCAGTGATCCGGCGATTAAACGGGCTGTTACTTACCAGCGCCCAGCTACCATCTGCCTGCTGCTGGATATGAGCCACACTGACCCCATGGCCGGCAATTTCCTTGCGCACCTGATCAGCCAGTCGGGGGAAACTGTCAATGCCATTCGGATGGATCAGGTTGTTATCAATATACTCATGGTTGAATACCAGCAAGCCCTCGCTTGAACTTTCACCATTGCTGCGGGCGTCAATTGGGAAAAAATGCATACCATCATGATGCATGCCCACTTGCTGCTCCTGATCACTGCCACTATTACTGCCATCTGCCAGATAGGCCGGATAGTTGCCGGTCAGCGGAGTGCCCCATGGCAACAGAATATTGGCACTGTATCCTTCAGGTACCACTATGGTATCGGCTCTGCCAGCTGCAACGGCAGCAAACCCCAGCAGCGGTGCGTTGGCCACTGGCGGTACCACCGGTGCAGGCGCTGATTCATTATCACTGCTGCTGCAGCCGGTAAGTGAGCTACCAATAATAGCAGCGACTGCGGCGCCTACACTACCTTTTAAAAAGCGCCGGCGCGCCATCCGGCTGGCAATAATAGTCGAAAAATCAGGATTAGCAGAAAAATTGGTTTGCGGGTCGATGCCCGAATTGTCGATAGTTAACTTGGTTGCGGTATTACTGTCGGTCATTATTATTGCTCCGGACTTTTATAAATTAACGGGTATGAATAAACAGGTTGGCTTATTAAACCGACAGTTAATGGCAGATTGGTTACAATTAAATAGCAATTTTGTGATAGTTTTCGTTCAATTGGCCCGGCAGATTACCGTTGGCTACTGGCGTAGCACGGGTGGCCTCTGATATAGTTCTGACAGAGTGCGTTAGCGCAGTAAAACAGGGAACTTAGTATATGCAATGGCAAGTACAGACTTTTGCCGATCTGGATACCTTAACGCTTTACTCAATGCTGCAGTTGCGGGTTGATGTTTTTGTGGTAGAACAAAATTGCCCTTACCCGGAACTGGACGACAAAGACCTTCATCCGCAAACCCGCCATATTATTCTGAAAAAAGGCGATAAAGTGATCGCTTATTCCCGGGTATTAGCCCCGGACGTCAGTTTCCCCGGCTTCCCGGGCATTGGCCGGGTTTGCGTGTCGCAAACTGCACGCCGGCTTGGTCTTGGCCGGGTACTGATGGAAAAAACATTAGAAGTAGCAAAACAATATTGGCCCAATACCGATATTCATATTTCAGCCCAGTGCTATTTGCAGCAGTTTTATCAGGAGTCGGGTTTTGAAAGCGCCAGTGAGCCCTATCTGGAAGACGATATTCCGCATTTAAAAATGATTAAACGCCAGCCTCAATAACCAAAAAAATAGCATTCCAACAAAAGCATTGTCACCATGCCGCGGCATGGTGGCAATGTCATCTTATTAATGTTGTAAACCACCCGGTATAAACGTTTATATCGGCTGCGCATAAACTCAACTTAAATGAGATTGATTCGTATTTTTAGCTGTGTTCTAATTACGCCCATTAAATTTTGTCTACTTTCCAAGGAAGTTACTATGCGGACTAATATCCCTACTAAATTTTCACGTCTGTCACTGGCGGTAGCACTGGCCTCTGTGTCATTAGGTGCTGTGGCCCAACAGGCAAGCAGTGATGAAAGCACTATTGAGCGCAAGAAAATTATGCCTGCGCTGGAAGTTATCCGGGTTGTTGGCAGCGCTGACCAGGTATTGCTGGAGCAGACAGGTACAGTGGCAATTGTCAGCCGCGAACAGATTGAACAAATTCAGCCACTTTCAACCGAAGATATTCTGCGCCGTATTCCGGGTATAAATATTAAGAGTGAGGAAGAAACCTCAGTCGTGGCAAACTTTGGAATCCGGGGTTTGTCTGCCAGCGAGTCAAAATCGCTGATACTGGAAGATGGGGTACCGGTAGCACCGGGTTTATTTATTGGCAATGATCGCTATTTTAATCCGCGGATCCAGCGGGTTGAACAGGTTGAAGTGTTAAAAGGTTCTGCATCGCTGCGCTATGGCCCGTCAACCATCGGCGGCGTGGTAAACTACCAGACCAAAACGCCGGATGATGGCGTAACAGTCACCGGCCGCGCCGGTTCATTTAATATGCAGGAAGTCAGTGTTGAAGCTGGCGGCAAATCTGCCTCTGGCGACGCCTTTGCCGGTATTGTCGCTACCCATGCCAGCAGTGATGGCTTTATGGACAAAGATTACGAAATGACCGACGTCATGGCAAAGGCCGGGGTTATTTTCAGTAATGAGCAGAAACTGGGTATCAAAGTATCGCGTTATGAAAACGATGCCAATATTTCATACCGCGGCTTGCTACTTGGCGACTACCTGGCGGGCGCAGATTATAACCCGGCGCCGGACGATTACTTTCTGACCGACCGTACTGCCTTCGATATTAACCACGAGTGGACTCTTTCCAGCCAGGCAACCCTGAAAACCCTGCTGTACTGGAGTGAGATGAGCCGCGATTACTGGCGTTACAACGTTGATACCGCAGCTTCCAACGAAGCAGGTCGCTGGGTATACACTGATGCATTAACCGGTAATAACCGCTCATTTGACCGGGTGGGTATTGAAACCCGCCTGAATGTTGATCATAACCTGGCCGGCATGGTTGCCAACAGTGAATTTGGCCTGCGCTTTATGCAGGAAGAGGCTAACGATACCCGGATACGGGCGGTACGCAGCAGTGATCGCACCGGCCTGAATGACCGGCATATTATTGATTCTGCCGACAGCGTTGCCGCATACGCCCAAAGCCGGATTGAGTTCAATGATAAATTTGCCGTAACCCCGGGGTTGCGAGTCGAATCATATGAACAGACGCGAGTGGTACTTAGCGACGATGGTGCCACCGCGAAAACCAGCAATACCGAAGTATTGCCGGGTATTGGCGCTACCTATAATCTGACTGATTCCGCTCAGCTTTATGGTGGTGTGTACCGGGCATTCTCACCGGCATCCAATGGCGTGGCACTGGACGGCCTGACCGATCAGCAACTGGATGGCGAGCGTTCTACTAACTACGAGCTTGGTCTGCGTGGCAAAAGTGGCGCAGTCAACTATGAAGTTGCCGCCTTTATGATGGATTTCAGTAATCAGGTGGTAACCGGTAACAGTGATCCTAACCTGTCACAGTCAAATGCCGGCGAAACAGAACACCTGGGCATGGAATTTTTGCTGGGCTACAAACTGGGCAACGGTTTCAGCATCGACACTAATGCCACCTGGGTGCCAACGTCAGAGTTTAAATCCGGTGAAAATCAGGGCAACCGCCTGCCCTACGCACCGAAATTTATTGCTAACCTGGCGCTGAATTATCAGCTGGAAAAATTAAGCGCGGCCCTGTCGGCGCATCACCGGGGTGAGCAGTATGGCGATGCCGCCAATACCGTGGATATTCCAGAGGGTGCCGCCGGTGGGATCTGGGGTGGTCTGATGCCATCGTACACCGTACTTGATTTAACCGCACAATATACTGTGGCAGATAACATCCGGGTGTTTGGTGCAGTGAAAAATCTGACAGACAAACGGTACATCACTGGCTTGCGGCAGGGCATTTACGTTGGCCCGGAGCGCTCGTTCGAGCTGGGCGTCAGCTACAGTTTCTAAGCTGGCAACCGTTTTAAAAGCCCCTTTAATCAGGGGCTTTTTTATTCAGCTTTGCGGCTGGCCATATAACTGTTCAGCGCGGTTAAATAAAATCCAGCTGGTTAAAATATATTTATCATTGCTTACCGGCGTGCAACCGCGGTGAGTATGGGTAAAGTACGCCGGGGCGATTACCATCCTGCCGGCTTTCGGGCTGATAGCTTTGTTCTGATAAAAAAACTCGGTCTGGCCACCTTCTGCCACATCATTTAAATAAAACATAAACAATAGGGTACGGTGCAGTGGCTCATTGTGGGGTAGCTGCGGATACACTTCACAGTGCCAGTAATTATAGTTGCCCTTACCTGCCTGGTACTTCTGAGCTTGTATCGGGCCTAAGCGATATAAGGTCCGCATAAAATCATTGGCTTTCGGTGCGCCAAATTCTGCATAATTTTCATGAGTAATCGCCAGTGGCTGGCCGGTTTGCGGGTGAGCGACGGTTAACCCTACCGGCGCAATCAGCGCAAAATGATACTTGGCAAAGTATTCGGCAGCATACCGGCTGGTAGCATCAATAATCTGCTGCATTGCCGCCTGATATTCCGGATGCTGGTTTAAATATAAGTCGGTACTGATTTTTTTACTGGTGTCGACACCGGCACCGGTGCGCCCCGGCACCAGATGCGGACTGCTATCAAAAAGGCTGATTAGCTGTTGGCAAAAGTCTGCGCTTAACGCATTATCGTACACCTCTATAAAATCTGTCATGAGTATTCCTGGTTATGTTTAGCGAAGTTATCCAGCCCCGCTTTTCCGAAACTGACGCCCTGGGGCATATTAATAACACCGTTTTTGCGGTGTGGTTTGAGGGAGCACGTACTGCAGTATTTCGCATTTTCACCCCCGATCTTAATCTGCAACAATGGCCATTAATTATTGCCCGGGTCACTATCGACTATCATGCCCAAACTCAGTATGGTGAGCCAGTAGAAATTCGTACCTTTATCAGCCGCCTGGGCGGCAGCTCGTTTGATGTATATCAGGAAGCCTGGCAAAACGGCATTAAATGCGCCTCTGGCACTACCGTAATGGTGCAGTTTAATTATCAAAGTCAAAAAGCTGTGCCATTAACAGAGCAACAGAAAACAGCACTAGCTGAGCATTTGTCGGCGCCTGCTGACCGATAACCAGTACCCATTGGTCGAAACATACTGGCTATTCGTGTCGGCAACAGCTAGCGTG
The DNA here is from genome assembly GCF_019100565.1 of Arsukibacterium indicum. GTDB lineage: Bacteria > Pseudomonadota > Gammaproteobacteria > Enterobacterales > Alteromonadaceae > Alishewanella > Alishewanella indicum. The sequence continues at coordinate 365,442 of NZ_JAHRID010000003.1, forward strand.
GCATAAACAATAACTAAGGTAAACAATCATGAAATTACTTTCCTCTGTTAGCCTGCTCGCCAGTGCTGCCCTGCTGGCAAGTTTTGCGGTTGCTGCTTATGACCGGGTAACGGGTCACGACTTTGCCAGCCGCTCAGAAGTTATCGCCCAGCACGCTATGGCAGCAACCAGCCACCCGCTGGCCACCCAGATTGCGCTGGATACCATGAAAAAAGGTGGCAATGCTATCGATGCCGCCATAGCAGCTAATGCGGCACTGGGTTTAATGGAACCTACCGGCAACGGAATTGGCGGCGATTTGTATGCTATTGTCTGGGATGCTAAAACCGGCAAACTGCATGGTTTAAACGCCTCTGGCCGCTCGCCATTAAGTTTAAGCTACGACATGCTGGCCCATGAGCTGGAGCAACTTGGCCGCACCGATCTGCCACCATACGGCATGCTGCCAATCAGCGTGCCGGGTGCCGTAGATGGCTGGTTTGAACTGCATGAAAAATTCGGCAAACTGCAGATGACCAGCATTCTGCAACCGGCCATTGACTATGCCGAGCAGGGCTTTCCGGTAACCGAACTTATCGCCTATTACTGGAACCGCTCAGTGCCGCTGTTAAGTCCGCAACCCGGCGATTTTAAAGGTACCTTTACCATTGACGGCAAGGCGCCGGTCAAAGGCCAGATTTTTAAAAACCCGGCCCTGGCCAACACATACAAAACCCTGGCCAAAGAGGGGCGCAAAGCATTTTACAATGGCGAGATTGCCGTAAAAATTGACCGTTTTATGCGGGAAAACGGCGGCTATCTGCGCTTTGCAGACTTCGCCAACCATCGCTCTACCTGGGTAGAACCAGTGGGTGTTGATTATAAAGGTTATACATTGTGGGAACTGCCGCCAAATGGTCAGGGCGTTGCAGCGCTGCAGATGCTGCAAATTCTGAAGAACTTTGACTTACAAGCCATGGGCTTTAATACCCCGGAAAGTATTCATACTCTGGTAGAAGCAAAAAAACTGGCGTTTGAAGACCGCGCTAAATTTTATGCTGATCAGGATTTTCATAAAACGCCACTGCAAGGCTTAATATCTGAAGAGTACGGCCGCGAGCGGGCAAAACTGATTGGCGAACGCGCGGCGAAACGGGTCGATGCCGGTAACCCCCATTTATACGAAGGCGATACCATTTACATGACCACTGCCGACAAAGACGGCAATATGGTGTCATTAATTCAGAGCAACTACCGCGGTATGGGCTCTGGCGTGGTGGTGCCTGGTCTTGGCTTTGTATTTCAGGACCGCGGCCAGTTATTCTCAATGGATAAAAACCACGCCAATGTTTATCAGCCAGGTAAGCGGCCATTTAATACCATTATTCCGGCTTTTATTACTAAGGATGGTAAACCTCTGGTTAGCTATGGCGTAATGGGTGGTGCCATGCAGCCACAGGGCCATGTACAAATTTTGGTTAATATGGTTGATTACGGCATGAACCTGCAGGAAGCCGGTGACGCTGCACGCTGGCAGCACCTTGGCAGTACTGAACCAACCGACGGCCAGCAAACATACCTGACCAATGGCGGTTACATTGAGGTAGAGCGTGGCGTGCCTTACAGTACCGTACGCGGCCTGATGCAAAAAGGTCACGAGGTGCGTTATGGCTTAGGTGGTTATGGTGGCTATCAGGCCATTATGAAAGACCATGAAAACGGCACTTATATCGGCGCGTCGGAATCACGCAAAGACGGCCAGGCAGCCGGATACTAACGAGGACGCAATGACCAGCACCAGGCACAACATGCAGCAAGCATACGCGTTGGAAAACTTACCGGCGCCGGCCGAAGTTACCGGCGTAACAGCGGCCAATTTTAATGAGCTGGTAGTGGCGAATTACCAACCGATAGTACTGCGTGGTTTTGCAGCAAACTGGCCACTGGTGCAGGCTGGCCGCCAATCGTTACCCGACGCGGCTGCCTATTTAAAGGCCCGATGTAATAACCAGCCACAAAAGCTGGTAAGCCTTGGCCCGGACACTGGCGGCCGGCTGTTCTATAACAGCAGCATCAGTGGCATGAACTTTACCGCCAGTCAGCAACCGCTGCAGTCAGCCATTGATACTATGCTGGCTGCAGATAACGACAGCGACATGCGCTACTGTGTGCAATGTGTGCCGGTGGCAGATAATTTCAATGCATTATTGCCTGAGTTAAGTAACCCGCTGCTGAATCCATCACCCAGGCCGTTTATCTGGCTAGGCACTAGGGTAACCGTGCCGGCCCATTTTGATGAAGCCAGCAATATTGCCGTGGTTGCGGCAGGCAAACGACGTTTTACCTTATTTCCACCTGAGCAGGTGGCCAATTTATATGTGGGCCCGCTGGATTTAACCCCGGCCGGGCAGCCGATCAGTATGGTAAACCTGCAACAGCCTGACTTACAGGCGCACCCGCAATACGCCAACGCCTATCAGGCCGGTTTGTCGGTTGAACTGGATGCCGGCGATGCCATTTATATCCCAAGCCCGTGGTGGCACAGCGTAACTTCCCTAAGCAGTTTTAATGTGCTGGTAAATTACTGGTGGAGCAACGCCTATGTGGCGAGCGCGCTACCATTGCCCATGCTATTGCACGCTATACAGGCATTTAATCATATGGCACCGGGCGAGCGAGCGGCCTGGCAACATATGTTGCAGCATTACTTATTTAACCCTGACCATCCGCTGGCCCATATTCCGGAAAATGCCAGAGGGGTGCAGGGTCAGCCAACGCCACAACTGGCACAGGGGCTACATCAATGGTTGGCGGCCCAACTTAATCGCTAGGCTGCAGCCGGGCACACCAATTTTCCCGTTGATACTTAACGACTAATTTATCTTGCCTTTACAAAACCAGCTGATTAAAGTGCGCATTCAGGTACACGATAAATGGAGTAGTAGTAGTGGATGTAACCCCTGACTATGATAAATACAGTCTGGACGACTTGTATTCAGCTGCCAGCAGCATTAACCGGCAACAGTATCCGGAGCGGGCAGCATTAATTGATCAACATATCGCCCGGCTGGAAGCAGAACAAGCCCGCTTAAAGCAGCAGTTGCAGCAACAGATAGCGCAGTCAGAACCAGAGTCGGAACCAGCGCTACCGGCGAATTTAGCCAAGCGTAGCCATCGTTTCTGGGGGGCGCTTATTGACGGTGTGCTGCAAATTCTAATCACCATACCGTTATTCTGGTATGTTGGCCTGGCAGCATTTGCCGAACCCAGTCTGTCACTGATAATTGGCTCGGCGTTATATGGCCTCGCCGGCTATGTGGCGCTGCATGGTTATTTACTGCATAAGTATGGCCAGACCATAGGCAAAGCTGAATTTGGCATGCGGATAGAGCATTTAAATGGCCAGCAGGCCGGGTTGAAGCATGTGTTGTTATTACGGCATTTACCGATGATGGGGCTTACCTTTATTCCGGTGGTGGGTAACTTCATCGTCGGACTGGTTAACCCGCTGATGATTTTTGGCCGGGAAAAACGTTGTCTGCACGACAGAATCGCTCAAACCAGGGTATGCTATATCAGCGACAAACCGCAAAATGATGCGGGCATGACAGCCTGACCACATAGTTAACTGACCGCAGAAACATCAACATCAGCATGGTCGCTGGCCATAAAGGCCAGCGCTTTGGCTAAGTCACCGCCAAAAGGTTCAGTGGCAATCCGCTGTTTGCGGGCACTGATCCGCTCAGCGGCTTTTAAATATCGCATCACCTGTTCGCGGCTGGTTAACTGCAACCGTGGAACCTGTAATGTTGCGCCAGCTTCGTCTTTGGCAATCATAGTAAAATATGATGAGTTACAGTGTTTTACCAGGCCGGTCTGTATATTTTGCGCATCAACCCGGATCCCGACCATCATTGAGGTATTGCCAACATAATTCACTGATGCTTTCAGGGTGACCAGCTCGCCCACTTCTATTGGATTAAGAAAATCCACCCGATCAACCGAGGCGGTAACACAGTAACTGCCACTGTATTTCGAGGCGCTGGCAAAAGCGATCTGGTCCATCAGTGACAGCAGATAACCACCGTGAATTTTACCGCTAAAGTTAGAATGCGATGGCAGCATCAGCTGCGATAAGGTGATTTCTGAGCAGGCTACTGTTTTATAATTTGCCATCGCCATATCCTGTTAATTTAGCTGGGTCGGTTTATCCTGCACCAGCACCCAGGGCGAAATTACCACCGCCCATAATTCGGTATTATTATCAAACCATTGCTGCGCCTGTTGCTCGGTTGTGCGGCCGACGGTGCCAGCGGCCAGCCAGTTCGCAACCTGCGTTTTATCATCAGCACTGAACGCATACGCCACTTCAACCAAATCATGTTCGGCACTAACGGTAACCACCGAGCCAGCGGCAAAGAATTTCTGCAACTGCGGCCAGTGAATCCGGGCCGTTTCGCTGATAATCTTCGCTTTTATAAGCTCAGGGGTTTCGGCGTCTGTCGCCAGCTGGCCGTTAGGCGGTGTTTTTGCATTCATTCAGGTCTCCTCTTATTCAAAGCGCCAGTGTAAAACAGCTGCCGCTGTTACTCCAGCGGCTCGTCTTCAGCGGCAACCTGTGCAGCACTTAAGTCATGCTTTTTCAAAAGCTTATAAAAGTCAGTCCGGTTACGGCCAGCCAACTCAGCAGCCCGGGTAACATTGCCTTCAGTCATTTTCAGCACCCTTACCAGGTATTGGCGCTCAAATTGATCGCGGGCATCGGTCAACGTAGGCCAGTAACTGCTGTTTTGCGATAAAGCCTGCTCTACCAGGCTCTGGCCGATAACCGGGCTATGGGTCAGCGCCACACATTGTTCAATAACGTTAACCAGCTGGCGCACATTGCCAGGCCACTTGGCGGTAGCCAGCATTTGCAGCGCGTCGTCTGCAAAGCGGGTTACCATAACGTTATGCCGCTCGGCACTTACCGCCAGCACATGGCGGGCCAGCAACGGAATATCTTCCGGTCGCTGTTCCAGGCTTGGTAGCTGTAAATTAACAACGTTTAACCTGTAGTATAAGTCTTCCCGGAAACTGCCTTCGGTCATCGCCTGTTGCAAATCCCGATGGGTAGCAGATAATACCCGGACGTTAATCGGGATGCTCTTACTGCTGCCTACCGGCCTGATTTGCCGCTCCTGCAATGCGCGTAATAATTTAACCTGCAGTGAAACCGGCATATCGCCGATTTCATCCAGAAACAAGGTACCGCCATCTGCCTCGCGAAATAAACCGCCATGCTCTGAAACGGCTCCGGTAAAAGCCCCTTTGCTGTGGCCAAACAGCTCTGATTCCAGTAAATGCTCAGGCAGCGCCCCACAATTTATTGCCACAAAATGCTGCTTGGCCCTCGGGCTGGCTTTATGAATGGCTTTCGCCAGCAATTCTTTACCGGTACCGCTGGCACCCGTGATCAGCACGCTGACATCACGCTGCGCAACCCGGTAAGCCTGCTCCAGCAGCGCTGCCATCAGCGGGCTGCGACTGACGATTTCATCACGCCAGTCGGCTTGCTCGGGTACCGACTGGTGCACCGCTTGTTTTAAAATATCGCGCAGTTCAGCATTATTCAGTGGCTTGGTTAAAAAGCCGAATACCCCGCGCTGGGTGGCAGCCACCGCTTCCGGAATAGAGCCATGTGCTGTCATCAGCACCACCGGCAGCCCCTGATAACGCTTGGCAATTTCATCAAACAGGCTCATGCCATCCAGGCCCGGCATTCGCAAGTCGCTTAATACCACATCAAAACTTTGTTTGTTTAAAATAGTCAGAGCGCTCTCAGCACAATCGGCACTAACCACCTGATAGCCCTCACCTTCCAGCCGCAATGTCAGCAGCCGCAGCAGGCTTGGGTCATCATCAACTAACAATAAACGCGGTTTAGGGTCTGCCATTATTACCCTCATTGATACTCTGGTTAAGCTGGGCTTCTATCTGGGTCAGGGCGTCGATTTTTTTCTGCAAATCTTTATTTTTTTTCTGCAAGCGTTCAATATTTTCGTGTTGCTGAGCATTCAGCCGGGTAAGGGCGCTGACTGCAGATTCGGTTTCCAGTAATTTCTGGTTGAAAGTTAAATCCCAGCTGATAAGAGCTGCCAGGCCCGGTGGTAATAACGCTATTTGTTCGGCTAACTGCATTTGCACCCGCAACCGGGTTAAATAGGGGGTATCCGGATGCAGCTGCAGAATTATCCGCTGTAACATTTGCACCGGATCCGGCTCAGCCACATCCGCTAATAATTCCTGCCACAATGCCTTGTTATGCAATAAACTGGCCCGGTAGTTAACCCAGGCTTGCAATGTTGCCGGGTCATCATTCAGGCTTAGCGCCACTTCACTATTAACAGTACTATCCGGCGTTTCGGCGGCCTGTTGTTCGGTTAACTCCGGCTCCGTCAGCGGCGGTGGCGGTGGCTGTTGCTGGTTTAACAACTGGCAGCCTGACAACAACGCCAGCAGCAATATCAGCATCAATCTCATGTTACTTTTCCTCCAGCAGTGGCAATCGCACTCTGATGCAAACATCAGCGTATACCACATCAACAATATCGGCATGCCCACCTAACAGGCGGGCACAGTCTGCCACAATAGATAAGCCCAGGCCCGAACCCTGCACCGCATCGAACCTTGGGGTGGTGCCACGCTGAAAGGGTTCAAATAATTTTTCACGCAAAGCGGTAGGTATTGGCGCTCCATTATTGGCCACATCCAGCACCAGCATCTCATCTTTCTTATAAAGCTTAACCCAAACCGGGCTGCTCTCTGCACCATAAGCCTGCGCATTGTTAATCAGATTATCCAGAATTCGCCGGAACAGTGTTTCGTCGGTGTAAAAACTGCTTAGCTGACAATCGAGCTTAATTTGTTGCTGGCGTTGCTGCAACGACAAGGCATGATCAGCAAAACAGGCTTGCAGCAATTGCTGTGGCACCTGCCGGCTAAGTTCGGGCTTGGCTTGCTGCAACAACCGGTTGTAATCCAGCAACTGCTCGGTTAGTTGACTTAGCCGGTCAGCACTGCCATTTAGCAACATTACCACTTCCAGTTGCTGCGGATTTAACGGCCCAAGCAGCTGTTCGGTTAACAATGCACACCCTTCGCGGATACTGGATAACGGTGTTTTTAATTCGTGAGAGGCATGGCGTAATAAGATCAGACGCAGGGCCTCCAGCTGTTGTAAGCGTGAACTTAACCAACGTAACTGTTCACCAAGCTCGGAAAGTTCCCGCGGACCATCCAGCTTGCCCTCAGGAAACTGCTGCTGCTGACCTATAGCCCTGATCATCTTATCCAGCTTTTTCACCGGTGCTGCCACCCGGCCAGAGGCCCATAGCACCAGCAGCAGGGTTAACACTACCAATGCCACTGTCTGCCAGGCCTGACGTTGCTGGGCATCCTGCACCAGTTGCTGCTGATTAAGCAGCCGCTGCTCCAGTAAATCCCATATTTGCTGACTGATCCGCTGCTGACGCAGCCTGATTTGCTGTAGCAGCTGTTCCAGCGGTGCTCCGCTAAGCTGGTTAAACTGGGCCGCCAACTGCTGTAAATCGGTTTGTTGTTGCCGGCAGTCATCCAGCTCGGGTAAGTTGTTGCATAACTGGCTGAGGCTGGCCTGTTGGTTATTGATATGGCTTTGCGCTACCCGGGCCAGCGCATCGGTTTTTACCACGGCATACTGACGAACCGCCCGTTCAATATCAACCACCAGATTTTGCATGCTTTCCGCCCGGCGCACGCTGATCACCGCACTTTCTGCCTCAGTCGTTGCAAACCGGCTTAAACCAGATAACGCCTTGTGGCTTTGCCACATTAAAACGCCTACCGGGATCATCGCCAGTAAAAAACTCAGAATAACCAGTTGCTGTAATGAAGCAGTTCGCAGATGGAAGCGCATAGGCAGTTAAATTCGTAGAAAGTTAGCGTTAGCATAACCTGTTTAACTAAAAAAAACAGGCCAGTAAGGAGGGCTAGCCTGAACAAGCATTCAGCAAGGAGCTGAACTCATGGGAATGTGATGTGCTTACTGCGCTTTGGGCGCATAAACCGGGGTATAGCTTACTGCTGCAGGGTGGTTATCGGTAAAGGTATTACCACGGATTGCCGCAACTTGCTGTTGCTCCCAGGCCTGAACACTGGGGTTATTTAAATCAACCCGACGTAGCATTGTTACCACTATCATCATATTGGCAACCAGGAACATCGTGATAAAAACTAAGAATAAATCCATAACACACCTCCGGTAATTACCATAGGTGTATCAAGTGTTGTGCCAACTTTTAATATTCTTTAATTTTCATGATGTTATGGCATTTTCGAACGACAGAATCCAGCTTCCCCCACCCACACTGTCTGCAATAAGCGACACTATCAGCAGCGATTTATTCGATTCCTTTAAAATCAATAACATAAGCTGTATGCGTTTTGCGACATCAAATTTAAAGCACTGTTTTAATTAAATAAACCCATATTGTTTGGCGACGCGATCAAAGTAATCGAGACAATTTTTAGCATACTGGCGTTTCTCAACATAGCTCCCCGGGAAAAAGCTCTTTTTAAAGCCATAGGCCACCATGTCTTTTAGACGCTTTAACGGAATATCAAAGTTATCCAGTGCCAACTGATACTCATTGCAGACGGTGGTATTAGACACCAGGCGGTTATCGGTACAAATGACTGTCGCCATCCTGTTGTCGAGCATGGCTTTAAACTGATGCTGGCGAATATCGGTAAGTTGCGGATTGGTTTGCAGATTACTGGTCAGGCAGACTTCGATAGCAATCCTTTTATCAGCAATGTAGCTGGCAAGATTGCGGATATAGGCTGCTTTGTCGGTAATCTCGGGGCTATGAATCATGTCGGGAATAAACATTGAGTAGCCATGGCCAATCCGGTCGGCATAGCATTCGGTAATGGCTTCAAACACGCTTTCAGCGCCATAGGCTTCACCTGCATGCAAGGTTTTCAGCATAAAGTGCTGATGCGCGTACTCATACACTTCTTTAAACTTGCTGGCCGGATAACCTGACTCCTGACCAGCCAAATCCAGGCCGACGATTGGCATACCGCTTTCATCACGCAAGCGCACGCTGGCCCGCACCAGCTCCATCGCTGCCAGTTTAATAACATCCATTGGTGCAAAATCACGCATTAACTGGAACAAGTTGGTGTAATACGGCGAAAAACCTTTATCGCCAAACATTCGCATGGCGCAATTGATAATGCCGTAGCCAAAAGGCGGCCTGTTGCCACTTAATACGGCTTCACCCCCGTTGTATTCGTCTTTCGCCCGCTTTAAGCCGTTATTTACCGCATGCATGATCTGGTCAAAATCAATGCCGCGGCTTAAATCGATCAGCAACTGAGGGGCAAACCGTACCTCAATATAGTTAACGCCTTCCTGCTGGTTATCAATTGCCAGCTCATACGCCGCCTGTTCCAGGTTTTCCGGGTCACGCAATACGCCACAGGTATATTGAAAGCAGTGTAAGTATTCGCCCAGGTTCTGATATTTATCTTTAAAAACCAAATGTTTTAAACCATCAACACTTTGCGACGGCAATTTTGTGGCCGAACGCTTTGCCATCTCAATAAGGCTATCCAGCCGCAGGCTGCCGTCCAGGTGCAGATGTAAATCTGACTTTGGCATCGCTTTAATAAAATCAGCAGAATAACGTGGCATAACAACTCCTCAAGATACTAATTGGCTTAATTGTATCTTAAAATGCGCCACAGGGCTGACTGATGTTCCAGCCTTATCCTACGCTGCACTGTCAGTTGCCTTTAACAGGCTTTTCGCGATTAAAAAATGTTTTGGCATGGTTTAAATCGCTCAGGTGCTGTTTATTGGCCATTAGTGCCCGCCAGTCTGCTCCAGACAGCAAACGAAACGAGCGATATTGGTGTTGCTGCTCGGTAAAGCGGTTTTTGACCATTCCAACATCGATAAACTCTGCCTCGCCATCACGTATTATCAGTGCACTGCTGGTTTGCTCTGCCTCAACCGCCAATAACCGGCCATCAAACAATGCTGCTGGCTTTGCTACCGGGGTATGGCCAATTACCAGTGCTTTCACATTAAAGTGGGCCAATATCTGTTGCAGGTGCGCCTCCGGCCAATCGCCACCAGATACCCCATCATTATTAGCCGACAGCAGCGCCCGGTATTGGCTTAAGCCATTGCTACCGTAAAACAACGCATAATCAGCCTCGCTCACCTCGCCATTAGTTTGCTGCAAAGTGGCGTGGTACCGCTGATTGAGCTGCGCTACCGTTAAACCGCTGGCCAGTACTTGCGGGCTTACTCCACCGTGGGTAAACAAATAGTTGCCCATTCTGGCAATAACGGGTTGTTGCCGCAGCCAGCCACCCAACACGGTATCAGCAGCAAAACTTTGCTCGTAAGGCATAAGTTGTTCAATTGCCCAAAAATGCTCTGTTTCTACCCGATCAACCAGACCACGCATCACATATTGCTCATGATTGCCGTGTAATAGCAGCAACTGGCCACCGTGCTGCTGAGCCTGCTGCGCCAGCTGGTATAACCGCCATAGCAACTCATACACCTGACGCCCCCTGTCGACGGCATCACCGAGAACAATGAGCTGGCCGTTACCAAACTGCCAGTCACCATTGGCATCGGTTACGCCGTTGTTGCGGGCCCAATGCTCAAAAAATGCGATGTTGCCTTCCAGATCACTAATCACAGCAACTGCTGGCGGCGTCGCTATTTCAGCATTGATGCTTAGCGGCGAAGCGGCCAGTTGATAATGATAATGCCGGTCCTGACAATCCAGCTGCACATTGACGGCAGCAAGCGGCAGCTCCTGCGTAATACGTTCATCCTGACACCAGGCTGTTAACTGCAGGGTCGAGGCATTTTTAACAATAACCGGGCCCTGTAAGCCAGAAACTGCCGGCGCACTGGCCTGAACACTACCTGCCGCGTTCCACTTTATTTCGCCGACAACTATTGGCAAATATACTTTGCTGTAAACGCCACCCTTGGTTAATTCAACCGTGGCATTCGCCAGTATTGACAATAAAACCGCCAACAACACCAGTAGCATAGCCACTAATACTTTTAGTAATGTTTTCATTAAACCCTGCTTTCATATACAAAAATTAAACAATTAAGCTTTATATATTGAAACAACAGTAAGAACAATGCTTTCGGCCTAAGCTATTGCTTTTTAATATTATCTGACTTAAAACAGTGAACATCCGATCCTGTTACGGGGTATGCATGAAAACATTATTACTACTACCCGCGCTGGCAACCATGCTGGTATCCGCGACAATCTCAGCCAATACCACGCAGTTTAGCCAGGGCCGGCAACTGAGCAGCGCTTCAGATTATCAGGTATTGCCAGCGCGGCAGCGGGTAGCGATTGAGAACCGCATTTTAAACGAGCGTCTGGAGCAAGTGCTGCCAACGTTAATGGCTGAATCAGAGCTGGATATGTGGCTGGTGATTAATCGCGAGTATGCTGAAGATCCGGTATATTTCACCCTGGTACCCCAACCTACTTTTGCGGCCCGGCGCACCACTATGCTGCTTTTTAATCGCCTGGCCGACGGCACCATCGAAAAATTGTCTGTCAATCGCTATCCACTGGGCGAACCTTATCAGTCAGCCTGGGCAGGCGGTAATTTAACTGAGCAATGGCAGGCCCTGGCTGCTGAAATTGTTAAGCGCAAGCCCCAGAAAATTGGGATTAATACCTCTGAACACTGGCCGGTAGCCGATGGCTTAACCTCTGGTCTGCACCAGCAACTGGTCAAAGCGTTACCGGCAGATTACCAAAACAGGCTGGTTTCAGCCGAGCAGCTTGTTGTTCGCTGGCTGGAGCAACGTACGGAAGCAGAGCTGGAGCTATATCCGCAAATTGTCAGTTTAGCCCGTTCGGTAATTGCTGAAGCATTCAGCAACAAAGTGATTACCCCCGGTGTCACCAGCACGGATGACGTTGCCTGGTATTTACGTGAACGGTTTGAGCAACTGGATTTGCCGGTCTGGTTTATGCCTTATGTCAACCTGCAACGCCAGGGCCTGGCCTGTGAGGCAGATAACCCCTTCTGCGGCACGTCCGGTGTTATCCAACGCGGTGATGTGCTGCATACCGATGTCGGCATTTGTTACCTGAAACTGTGCACTGATACCCAGGAAATGGCCTATGTCCTTAAAAATACTGAAACCGATGCCCCTGCTGGCTTAAAGGCCGCACTGGCCACTGGCAACCGCTGGCAGGATATCCTGACCGGCGAATTTAAAACCGGCCGCAGTGGTAATACGATATTAGCCAACACTATTAAAGAGGCAAAACGTGCCGGCATTAATAGCAGTACCTATACCCATGCCATTGGTTTTGTAGGCCATGCCCCCGGGCCAACCATTGGTATGTGGGATAACCAGGGCCCCACCCCTGTCCAGGGCGACTGGCCGCTTTACGCCAACACGGCGTATGCTATTGAAGGAAATATCAAGCAGGCACTACCTGAGTGGGATCAGTTAGTGCATGTTAAGCTGGAACAAAGTGCTTATTTTGACGGCAAGCGGGTTATTTACCTCGCTGGCCGGCAAACACAATGGCATTTAATCAGATAAGGTAACACGGCACTGCACGGTTATGTGGGCCGTTATCTGTTTGCAAAGGCCAGCTTATACCGCTATGCTTCTGAGGCTATGCATTGTTAATTTTCAACAAGTTAAAGCTTATCCAATAACTCAGTTTGCCCGATAAACAATAAGTTTAAGGATGTATTTATGATAAATAAACTTTTAAAAATAAGCCTGGCAAGTGTGACTATGCTCGCTGCTCTGCTGTGCGTGGGTATGGGTCAGGCAACCGCCGGCGTTTACAGTTCGGATCAGGTCATTGCCGAACAACAGCATCAGTATAACAAGCAGCAGGTGCTGGCGTTTGTTGATACTACTGAAGTACAAAGTAAGTTGATTGCACTGGGTGTCGACCCGGCCGATGCTAAATTGCGTATCGCCAATATGACGGATGCCGAGCTCGAGACATTTAACAGCAAACTAAACGAGTTACCGTCAGGCGGGATAGTCGGGACTATAGTCACTGTGCTGGTAGTGGTGGCAGTACTCGACCTGATGGGCATTACCGATGTTTATCCTTTTATCCGCCCTATCGGTGGCTCATAGCATTTTATGCGTAACCTGACACAGGCCAGCCATCTGGCTGGTCTGTTGCTTCTGCTAGTCATCGGTCTGACCGCCTGTCAGACCCCGCCGCAAACCAAACAGCTGCTGGCCGAACCGCCCGCCATTGCCGGCTCGCATTTTATTGCCAGGGTACCGTTTTATCCGCAGCAGGAATTTTTCTGCGGCCCGACTACCTTAGCAGAAGTTGCTAACTTTTATGGCCGGAATAAAAGCCCGGATGATATTGCCCCGGCTACCTTTACCCCCGGCCTGGACGGTACCTTACAGATTGAAATGGCCGCAGCAACCCGCCAGCTCGGTATGCTGGCGTATCAGCAGCGCGGCTCGATGAGCCTGCTACTAAGCCTGATAGCCGATGATATTCCGGTTATCGTGCTGCAAAACAACTCAATTAGCTGGTTTCCGCAGTGGCACTATGCTGTGGTAGTGGGTTACGACATTGACAACAAAGAAGTGATATTACATACCGGGGTAACATCAGCGCACCGTCTTAATTTTTCAACCTTTGAGCGCACCTGGCAACGCGCCGACTACTGGTTGCTGGTGATGTTGCCACCAGAGCAAAGTAGTCCGCTGCTTGATCCTTTTGTTTATACAAAAGCCTGTCAGGACCTTATCAACACCAGACAAACTGCTGCCGGCATTGCCGCTCTGGTTACAGCTACCAGGCAATGGCCTGACTACTGGCTACCTTATTTTTTGCTGGGCAATCATTATTTCTCGTCTGAGCCATTAACTGCTGCCAGCTGGTTTGAGCAAGGAATAACATCAGCACAACAACAGGTGCCGTACCTTAATAACTATGCGGTGCTGCTGGGCCAGCTTGGTTGCCACGGTAAAGCAACCGCATTAATAGAAAACGCATTGCAACTGGAACCCACTAACGCCACCCTGCTAAGTAGCAAGCAACAAATTGATATGGCTCAGCAGGAAAATGCCATTACTAATGACACCTGCCCGCTATAAGCAGCTCCAGTTCGTTATTGATTGCGCTCTTAAGTGGCTCCAGCAGCGCAAGTTTTGATGCATGAATTACATGGTAAAGGTCGATCGGCGCTGTCGGGATCGCCACAACAGTGGTGTTTGCAACCGGACTGGCACAATCCAGTGAGCTGCTTATCCATAAAAAGCGGTCTACCTTGCCGGCATCGTACATCGCGATGAGTTGACTCCAGTCACGCAAATGGTACTTTTGCGCGGTTATCTGCAAGTCGAGTTCTTTTAGCGTTCTGGCACTTTCCGGAAAGAACAACAATACCTCAGGGTCGGTCAGATCGTTCAGTTTACACTGAACACCCGGCCGGCAATGCAACTCCAGTTTAAGTTCAGCCAGTTTTGCAACAGTAATAACGTTATCAAGTTTTGCCAGCACCTGACCTGTCCGCGCGACATCGCCGTCAACCATACCGTCCTGCAGCAAACGCAAACCCCGCTCCGTTTCTACCGCTGTAAACTTAACCTCTACCCGAATATTCTGGTATGCGCTTCGGATCAGCGGCAATAATACGGTCTCGACAACCGGATGGCTGACATAACTTAAATTAATGGTCTGCGAAGATATTGTGCCGGCATTGTTGTCTGCATCAGAAGTTGCAAATCCATCATGCCACATCAGACAACAAAGGGTTAGAAAAGCACCTGTTTTAATACCCATTAATAATCCTTTTTAATGAAGGCTCTGCAGCCTGTGTTTCAGACTTTTACTCACCAATCATGTTGTCAGTATAGTTGTTAGCCGTTAGCCGGGCACAACAAAAACATGGCACCAGCGATTAACGGTTATCAACTCATCTGTAACAGCGGCATTCAGGTTAGTTGTCTCTCAGTGGCACCACCTCCAACACCTTGACAATGTCCTGATTTTTGCCCAGCCGGGCTAACTCCAGCAGATAATCTTTTTCGAGTTTTTGCATAGTCTGGCCAGCCACTATTTCTTTTACCAGCAGGGTTTCGCTATTGGCTATCGCAGTTTTCAGTGCTTCAAAGTCTGCAATACTATGTTCAACTTGATGGGAGTTATCCGTCATCATGCCTCCTTGAGTAGTTTATAGTCATTAACACAAGCCGTTATCTCACTACAGGCAGCTCGCGCCAGTTAGTCGTATAGGCAGGTGACAGCATCTCGCGTTTCATGCTCCACTCCTGTTTGCCACCCTGACTGGCGAACCAGATGGTCTTACTGTGTTTGGCGTTAAGTTTGTCCATTAGTTGCATCAGTTTCTGATATGCTGCGGTCTGGCCGCCGGCCTCTGGCTGGTCAAACAAACCGGGCTGATATACGCCGGGGTCATAAAAATCAGCCAGCATAACGCCCGCTTTGGCATAGCGGTAACCATTTACCCATAAGCCATCGAGTAGCTGCATGGCTTTGGCTAAAAACAGACGGGTGTCGCTGGCTGGTGCCTCGAGTTCAACACTCTTACTGGCGCTGTATGGGGCATCTTTGTCGCTAAACGGGCTGGTACGCAGAAAAACGGTCAGGTGTTTCGCCTGCTGCTGCTCCTGGCGCAGTTTACTGCAGGCCCGGCTGATATATTCGCTAATCGCCTCACGCATCTGCTGCTTATCGGTTATCCGCTGACCGAAAGAGCGGCTGGAAATTATCTGCTTTTTGGTGGCCGCTATCTGCTCCAGCTCCAGGCACGACTCGCCGTTTAACTCGCGCACGGTACGCTCAACCACCACCGAAAAGTGTTGCCGGATATAAGCCGGTGCGGCATCTGCCAGCTGCAGTGCGGTATTAATACCCAGCTGCTGCAGCCGTTTAGTCAGCTTGCCACCAATACCCCACACCTCATTTACCGGCAGTAAAGCCAGCAATTTTCGCTGACGGCTTTTGCAGGTTAAATCGACCACACCGCCGGTTTTTGGCCAGGTTTTGGCGGCATGGTTAGCCAGTTTGGCCAGGGTTTTACTGGGCGCAATACCAACACAAACGGTAATACCCTGCCACTTCTGAATACGCTGGCGAATTGCCCGACCAAATTCCGACAGACTTTGCAGCATCTGCAGGCCGCTTAAATCGATAAAGGCTTCGTCAATACTGTACACCTCTACCCCCGGGGCCATGGCTTCCAATGTGCTCATCACCCGCTGCGAGATATCAGCATACAACGCATAGTTTGATGAAAATGCCAGTATACCGTGCTGGCGCATCAGATCGCGTACCTGAAAAACCGGCACGCCCATTTTCACCCCAAGTGCTTTTGCCTCTTTACTGCGCGCCACCACACAGCCATCGTTATTTGACAGTACCACCACCGGAGTAGTGGCTAAATCCGGCCGGAACAGCTTTTCACAGCTGGCATAAAAGTTATTACAGTCAACCAGCGCAAACACGCTGCTATCTTTGCTGCTCATTTGCGCTTCATCTGCCGGATCACGTTGGTAACTACCCCGAATATATTCAACTCGTCGCCATCCCGCAGGCAAATAGGCGGATAGGCAGCATTGCGGGGTAACAACTGCAACGCAGGCCGGGTAGCAAGCTGCTTAACGGTAAACTCATTACCCACCGCTGCCACCACAATGTCACCATGCTCGGCATCCAGCGCACGGTCAACCACCAGTACGTCGCCGTCAAATATGCCGGCATCGATCATCGAATCGCCTTCTACCCGCACAAAAAAAGTCGCGGTAGGGTGGCGCACGCAAAGCTCATTTAAATCAAGGGTTCGTTCAATATAATCCTGAGCCGGCGACGGGAAGCCGGCCATTACCGGATCGCTGTAAAACGGCATCCGTCGCTTTGGCCAGAAATCAGCGTTGCCTATAAATACTGCAACCATAGCTACTCCTTAAACTGTATTTTTATACAGTATATCAGGCCAGAATCAGTTGGCAATTGGCCAGCACATTTGCGGCAAAAATCAACCAAATCACCCATATCCAAAAAGCGCTTGATCCAGATCAAGCTCCAGGCGTACAATAGTTTCAGAAATTTCTGAAAGTTCAGTAGGGATCATATATGCAAATGACACCGATGATTGAATCTTTTGTTTGCCACTTCGGCGAGATGGGCAGCCGCTGGGGATTTAACCGCACCGTAGGCCAGATTTATGCCTTGCTGGTGGTGAGTGCCGAGCCAATTTGTGCAAACGAAATTGCCGAGTTACTGGGGATTTCCCGCGGTAATGTCAGCATGGGTTTAAAAGAGCTGGGCAGCTGGCAGCTGGTGCAGGTAATCCATAAACAGGGCGAGCGCCGCGAATTTTATCAAAGCCGGGGCAGTATCTGGGATATGGCCAACCGGGTATTTGAAGAGCGGCGTAAGCGTGAAATGGACCCAACGCTGTCTTTGCTGCGTGACATTATGATGGACGAAGCAGCCAATAACGATGAAGCCTATGCCCAAAAACGGATTACCGAAATTCACGACCTGCTGGAAAACATTACCGAATGGACGCAAAGCCTGCAGTCATTATCGCCGGAAAAGCTTAATACCCTGATGAAGCTGGGCTCTGGTGTGGGCAAGGTGCTGGAGTTTACCGATAAGTTCCGGCCGAAAAAAGATGCCTAGCGGTTATTAGCAGTGAGGTGGTTATGTTAGATACCTTAATTTTGTCGCGCATTCAGTTTGCCGCCAATATCAGTTTTCATATTCTGTTCCCGACTATTACCATTGCCCTGGGCTGGTTATTGTTTTATTTCAAAGTACGCTTTGATCTGTCACAGCACCCGGTATGGATGCGGGCCTATCGGTTCTGGGTAAAAGTATTTGCCCTGACCTTCGCCCTGGGCGTAGTAAGTGGCATAACCATGTCGTTTCAGTTTGGCACCAACTGGCCGGGCTTTATGGAAAGCATCGGTAATATTGCCGGACCACTGCTGGCTTACGAGATCCTGACTGCGTTTTTCCTTGAGGCAACCATGCTCGGCATTATGCTGTTTGGCTTTCATAAAGTGCCGCGCTGGGCCCATACCCTGGCGACCTTTCTGGTGGCGCTTGGTACCACTTTCTCTGCGTTCTGGATTCTGGTATTAAATTCCTGGATGCAAACCCCAGCCGGCTTTGAAATGATAGATGGTGTAGCCCATGCCACCGACTGGTGGGCCATTATTTTTAACCCGTCTTTTCCATACCGGTTTTTTCATATGCTGCTGGCGTCTGCTTTAACTGTCTGTTTCCTGGTGGCGGGTATATCAGCCTACCGGATTTTGCAGGGCGACAATAAAAAAGCACCAAAGCTGACTTTGAAAACAGCGCTGTTAAGCGCTGCCGTCTTGGTTCCTGTGCAGATCCTGGTGGGTGATCTGCATGGCTTAAATACCCTGGAGCATCAACCACAGAAAATTGCAGCGATGGAAGGGATCTGGCACACGGAAAAAGGCGCGCCGTTAGTATTATTTGCCATACCAGACGAAGAAACAAAGCAAAATCATTTTTCGATTGAAGTTCCGAAACTGGCCAGCCTGATCTTAACCCATGACGCCGACGGCGAGCTAAAGGGCTTAAACGAATTTGCCGGCGAGCATCCGCCGGTAGCGCCGGTGTTTTACAGCTTCCGGGTAATGGTAGGTATTGGCATGCTTATGCTGCTAATGGCCTGGTGGGGTAGCTATCAGCTGCTTCGACACAAAGCGCTGGCACCGCTGCCCCTGAAAATACTGATCGGCATGACTTTCTCCGGCTGGGTCGCTACTCTGGCTGGCTGGTATGTTACTGAAATTGGCCGTCAGCCTTACTTAGTTTATGGTGTACTGAAAACCCGCGATGCGGTAACCACAGTGCCAGGCGAGCATGTCGCCATAACCCTGACCATGTATCTGCTGTTATATCTGGTACTGCTGGTAGCCTACATTAAAACCCTGTTCTGGCTGGCTAACCGCGCGGTGGAAGTGGAAGAATACGACTTAACCCGGCCAGGCCAGGCTGAAAACCGCATTGCGCAAAAGGCTGAAGGCACCCCGGACACCCGCACAGGAGCTGCATTATGAGCTGGTTAACTGCAGAAAACTTAGCGCTTATTTTCGGAGGCTTAACCGCCCTGGCTATTTTGCTGTATGCCATTTTAGATGGCTACGATTTAGGTGTCGGTATTACCCTGCCGATGAAAAACGAACCCTGGCGCGACACCGCCATTGCGTCGATTGGCCCGTTCTGGGATGCCAACGAAACATGGCTGGTACTGGCCGTTGGCTTGTTGCTGGTGGCGTTTCCGGCGGCGCACAGCGCCATTTTACATGCCTTATATTTGCCGGCAGCGTTATTATTGCTGGGGCTGATTTTACGCGGCGTTGCCTTTGATTTTCGGGCCAAAGTAAAAGCCAGCCGCAAAACCCGCTGGGATTATACCTTTAAAGTGGGCTCGGTACTGGCCACCTTCAGCCAGGGCTTTATGCTGGGTATTTATGTTATGGGCCTGGAGTACACGGCCGGCAGCATTATTTTTGCCTGTTTCAGCGGCTTTTGCGTTACCGCGGCTTATGCCATGATTGGCAATGCCTGGCTTGTCGGCAAAACCAGCGGCGAGTTGCAGCTGCATGCCATTAAGCAGTGCAAAATCGCCGGCGTACTTACGCTTGCCGGTATACTGGCAGTAAGTACCATTAACCCGCTGGTTAACGTCAATGCGCTACAGGTATGGACCGAGCCACCAATGGCCTATTTGTTTGCTGCCATACCGCTGTTGTGTTTTGCGATGTTTGTTATTGGTTATTTGGTACTGAAGCGACTGCCCCTGCCACAAGACCACGGTGCCTGGCTGCCTTTTGCTATCTGTAATATTATTTTTATCTGTAGCTTCCTGGGCCTGGCGCTGAGTTTTTATCCGTTTGTAGTACCCAATCAGTTAACGCTGTATGAAGCCGCCAGCTCCAGAGAGTCTTTACTGATTATTTTCTTTGGCGCCGTGGTGGTTATCCCGGTGATTATTGGTTACACCGCCCTGGCCTATTATGCATTCAGAGGCAAGGCAGATGGTTTGAAGTATTACTAGTTTCGGCCGGTAAAGCTTAAGGTTGGTGCAGCGTGAAGCTTTCTGCTAAGCTCAACCAAGCTTAATAAAGACTTTTAAAGGGTGGTTATGAAAACCGAGACCATTACATATTTAAAAGAACATGCCAATACTCTGGAGTTGCGGGAAGAACTAATAATCACCAAAAATGGCAAGCCCGCTTTTGTGGTGCAGTCCTATCAGGATTATCAGTTTCAGCAAGACACGCTGGCACTTCTTAAAATGCTGAAATTGTCTGAGAAATCGTTGCAAACTGCTGAGTTAACCCTGGATCAAGCGTTTGAGTAGTACTTACACGCTTGTTGCCTCGCCATTATTTAAGTTATCACAACAACGGCTGGCCGCATTTCTAACGGAAAAATATTCGGCAACCCTTGCCGACAATACACTTACAAACATCAAGCAACGATTGCGACAAGACCTGGCAGCACAACCCGGGCTTGCGCCGATCAGCGAGCGGCTATTGGCAATAGGTATTGCCGAATACCGGCAATGGCAGGTGGATAAGCATAATATGGTGTTATATCGCATTGATGAACAAAAGCAGCGTATTGAGTTGTTGTTATTAATGGATAGCCGACAAAATATTCAAAAGCTGTTATTTGAGTTAAACCTGCTGTTCTAAACCGCCCGGCGGCTCAGCTTGATAAATAATGTTAGGGTGAATCGCTATGGTAATGCAGAAGCCATCACTATGATGGGGTAACGCTCATGCATCTAATTTATTGCAATAGAAATCAAAACGATATAATGTCGCCCCGCTAATTTAGGTACTACTGCTTTTAAGTAGTTTTAGCAAAATTGGCATTAAGTTTGTTAATCAATATCACTTAAAGGAAGTATAGTGAAAAACACTAATAAGTTTTTGTCTCTAATTGCATTATCTACTTTAGCTGGATGTGCTCAACTACCACCAGATACTAATGAGAGATTAGGGCAATTCACAGCAGCCTCGTCTTTCAACGTGAGAAATCTCGAATACGAAAAGTCTACAAACACAGTATCTTTCACTACCGGAAAATCATGCTATCTAGTCAATATGGTCACGCTGGCATATATCTCTGGCCCTAAAGATAATCTTTTACAGCGTGCTATGGATGACGCCATCCGGAATGGTCAGCAATCAGGCATTGATGGCGATTTATTGGTCAACACCAGAATTGAACGCAAGACTGAATACAAAGAAAAGGGTGAAGGTTTCTTTAAAGTTCGTGAACGCTATGAATGTGTTTTTGTTGAGGGCGACCTGGTAAAAATAAAAAAATAAGGCCACCAGGACTTAAATTATAAGCCAAAATTGGCTTGTGCTGTAACAGGCAAGCCAACACATACCCTCACAATGGAAGTGATGGCGTTTTACTCACCGCCTATTGAAAAGACAAATTTTACGCGTCTTAACATCATCAACTTCAGGCAAGCCGCCAATGGCAATACTGCACATACGACCATGCAGTATGTAACGCAGTAAAAGCGCTTAGAGCCACTTTTACCCGGCAATAATAAATTCAAGCCAGAGATTTCGGTAGCAAACCTCAAATTCAGTAAAAGTCCGATTTTGGACTGCATTTCACTATAACTGCATAGAACTTGGCTATGCCACAGTCATTTTGCAGCCTATGGAACGGGTTCAGGACTAATCTGTAAGTAGACCATTACCTGATGCTGCAAATGTTTCTGAGCCCGTTTAGGCGACGTAAACAGCATTTGGCAGCAACAAGGTGATTGGAACAGGCAAAATCGGCTACACATAACCTGCACATAGCGTATTTTTCACTAAGCTGGCCAAATGAATTAGGTTTGATAAAAAAGATATTTAGATCAGGAAGATAAATGGTGCCCGGGGCCGGACTTGAACCGGCACGCCCTTTCGAGCGAGGGATTTTAAATCCCTTGTGTCTACCGATTTCACCACCCGGGCAGAGTTGCGTGCACTGAAAAGTGCTGGCAGAACGGCGCGCATAATAATGAACGTCGGCACCTTATGCAAGTAGTTTTCTGAAACTGGTAAATATTAACCAGAAAAACCCCTTTTTGTTACTTATATTTCAAGGCGTTATTGAAAACCGCTGCTAGGATTAAATTACAACAAGAAACGTTTAGAACGTTATGCCGGAGCAGCCATGCAACAATTAAAACTACGCACTGTCTTTATTGCCTTTGTCACCATAGCGCTGGCGCTGTTAACGGTGATTTCCACCCTGATTAATATTAACCAGTTTTCCGGTCTATATTATGGCCAGACTGAACAGGAATACCTGCCCAATACCGTTGGCCGGATTGGCGAGCAGGTTCGCTCTGAGCTGATGTACCCTATTACCCTGTCAGAAGCGCTGGCTGACAATAGTTTATTGCATAACTGGATGCGTGAGGGTGAAACCCGTGCCGATAACCATAATGAGGTGATGCAGTTTTTCAGGCAGAGACAGCTGGACGCAGGAGCCTCAACGTTATTCTGGGTGTCCGATTACAGTAAAACCTATTATACCGAAGGGGGGGTATTTAAAACCATCTCTGCCAGCGAGCCACGCGACAGCTGGTTTTTCTCTTTTTTAAACAGTAATGCAGAGCGCGAGCTGGCCATTGATGCTGATGAACGCACCGGCAAGCTGACCTTGTTTGTTAATGTCGCGGTTAAAATTGATAATAAGCGTGCCGGGGTTGCTGGCCTGGGGTATGACGTGTCGGCTATTGCCAGCCTGGTATCGGGCTATAAGCTGGGTGAAAACGGCTTTTTATTTCTGGTGGATGGCAATGGCATGATCACCGTGCACCGGGATTTGGCCCTGGCCCGGCAAAATATCAGCCAGGTTTCACAATATCAGAATATTGCTGCGCGGGTGCAGCAGCACAACTCAGGGTTCAGCCTTACCGAAGCCAGGCTGAATAAACAGGATGTGTATGTTGGCGTACAGGATATTCGAGGTACCGGCCTGAAACTGGTAGCGGTGCTGCCGGCAGAAGAAATAAGCAGCGCCATAAACAGTGTGATTTTATTCTCTGTTATCGCCAGTATTGTGCTTACTGCCATTTGTATTGGCCTAACCATTATTTTTGCCAATTCGTTGAGTAATTCTATCCGCCAGGTAGGTGATGATTTACTGCAGATGTCAGGCGACGGCGGCGATTTAACCAAGCGGCTGGATGACAGCCACAATAACGAACTGGGTCACTTAGCTAAGGGCTTTAATGCCATTATTGGTAAAATCCGGGAACTGGTGGCTGAAATTCAGAATACCGAAACAGCAATAAAATCAGGCATTGAACAGCTGGCACAGCTTGCCAACAACACTTTTAATTCTACTGAGCAGCAACGGGCGCAAACCGATCAGGTTGCCACCGCTATTACTGAGATGGGCCAAACCATTGCCGAAGTATCAGGCATTGCCCACCGTACTGCCCAGGATACCGAATCAGCAGTACATGATACCCACAGCACCAACGACAACATGGCGTTAACCTCGCGCACCATGCAACAGCTAAATACCGTAATGGGCGATATTGAAAAAACCATTGTTGATTTTGCTGATCAGGCGGCAGCAATAAACTCAGTTGTGGAAGTTATTAACGCCATTTCTGAGCAAACCAACCTGCTGGCATTAAATGCAGCAATTGAGGCAGCAAGAGCCGGCGAACAAGGCCGCGGCTTTGCGGTAGTGGCCGATGAGGTGCGTAACCTGGCAAAACGAACCCAGGATTCAACCCTGGAAATTCGCGAACAAATCAGCCAGCTGCAACATACAGCACAGCAGTCAACCAGTGCGATACAGCAGGGCACTGCCAGCAGCAAAAAGGTAGCTGACAATACCGAACAGTCGGCTGCTGCCTTAATGGCAATTAAACAAAAATTTGAAGCCATAAGCGCCGGCAATCATCAGGTAGCTGCCGCCACAGAAGAACAAGGTGCGGTAGTTGAGCATATTAACCAGTCTGCCCATTTAATCTCTGACAGTGCAGCCAGTATTCATGATAATGCCGAACAACAGCTTAAAGCGATAAGCCTGCTGCAACAACGGGCAGAGCAATTAGCGGCACTGGTTAACCAATTTAAGGTGTAACTAATGAAAACGATAACAACAATTACGCTTGCGGGTGGTATTGCGCTGACCGGTGTGCCGGTTAAGGCAGAAATTTTGTGGCAGGATTTCAGCGTGTCATATCTTAATGGCAGCAACTACCGGATTGACGACAGCAACTTGCAGATCCTGACCTTTGAGCACGTTGCTGGCACCAGCTGGGGCGACAGCTTCTTTTTTCTGGATCACCTGCGTGGCGACAGCGGCAGTCGCAGTAACTATGCCGAGTGGTCACCCCGGCTAAGCTACAGCAAACTCAGCGGCAATAGTGTTCAGTTCGGGCCGGTAAAAGATCTGCTATTTACCAGCACTGTCGAGATGTCATCGCTGCAAACCAATTTTTTATATGGTATTGCGGCTGATTTAGCAGTACCGGGCTTTAACTATCTGAACCTGAATTTTTACCGGCGCAACAACGACAAAGTAGCCGACAACTGGCAGTTGACGACTACCTGGTCGGTGCCGCTTACCCTGGGTGAGCAACAGTTTTTACTGGATGGTTTTATCGACTGGAGCAGTGCCACAGTCGATCAAAGCGCCAGTTTAAATGCCACCTCGCAACTTAAGTGGGCACTGCACCCGCTGCTGGGGCTGAAAAATAAATTATATGTGGGGGTAGAGTATGTATATTGGCGTAATAAATATGGCATTGCCGACAGCCAGCAATTCCGCAGCCATGAATCCAATGTAAACTTGCTGGTTAAAGCACATTTTTAAGTGGTACCGCAGCCTGTTGCTTTAGCAGCAGGCTGCGGTACCACATTATCAGCTTACCATTCTATTGAAGATGGCACCCTGGGTGATGACAACAAGCGGCTAAACCGGGCCCAGCGCTCGGCCTGATCATCCGTTTGTTCAATATAGTCTGTTACCAGTTGTTTGCCCCAGTTATAGTTGATCACGTAGGCGCCATAGGTATCAAAAAAACGTAACCGCTGGCGCGCTTCCGCTTCGCTATTCAGGCTGTATTGCTGCAACAGCGCTACGGCCCGTTCACCATCAATCTCGCCATTAATATATTGGCGGGCAATTTCATTACCAGCATAACTTAAGCGGTTCATTAATTTTAAAAAAGCAGCATATTCAGCGGCCCTTGCCGGATCCAGCCCAGCCAGCGGGTATAGCACGTCACGTTCAAACTGCATTTTTTGTTCACCCGGAAACGCCAGCTCAATCCCGTAGTTCGCGCTACCTTCAGCAATTAATGATTGCGGGCTGTACAGCGGATAAACGCTGAATTCCTGCCAGCCAAGTTCATCTACCAGCTTGTGTTCCAGCAACGCATTATAGGTATGATGACCTGGGTAGCCCTCATGACAACCCAGGTCAACCGCGCGGGAAATATCAATCGGGCGCTCGCTGTTAATCTGAATTAAGCTGTAGGCTTTACCTTTATACCAGTTGTAGCCACTCCAGGGTTTGTCCTGCACGTATTCCAGACTGAAATCTTCATTTTTCGGCAAGCTGATATGCGCCACAGTGCGCTGCTTACACTCATCAATAGCGCGTTGAAATACCGCATCAAGTTTGTCTGCCGGAATAACAAAGTCTTTCTTGTAAGCCACTACCCGCTCAGTCAGGTCGCCTTCACCCGGCACCAGCGCGGCAATACCGGCCAGCACTTCATCAAAATCAGTCAGGCTGTAATTGGGCGGCGTGGTGTCATACAACGCCTGAGCCTGGGCTTCAAAATTGGCTTTGTTGCCATTGCTCAGGTGCTCTGCGTGAAATGCCAGCGCCTGTATCTGTTTATCCAGATAATGCAGCCGCAGTTTACGCAAATCACTGTCTGCTGCAGGCTGAGTGTCAATTTTCTCAAGCAGGGTTTTGGCCTCGGCAGCAATGTCCGCCGCACTCAAACCCCGGGCAACGGCCTCATCGCGCAATTGCTGCGGGCCGTAATAGGCATCGACATAATTGCTGTCATGTTCGCCCAGCGCTAATACCAGTTGTGTATACTGGCGGGCGATGTTATCCACATCAACCGTTGCGGCCAGCCGCGGTTCGGGCGCTTCGCTACATGCAGCAACCAACGCAATGCTGGCAGTCAGTAACAAAGGTTTTAACAGAGGGTTTCGCATAGTCAGCTTCCTTGGTTTGCTTTAATTTTAATAAGTTAGAATAGCATATGGTTGTTTAATCCTAGCGCTTAGCCCGCCGTGCAGCAAATTTTTAAAGCGTTTAGCCATCTATACTGTTGCAGTTAAAAAATAACCATGTTATTACTAGTACCGCTTTGCTATTAAATTTACCAAAAGAGCAATCAATGAATTTACAACGTTGCGTTTCAATTATCAGCCTCCTCGTGCTCCTCACCGGTGCGCGGGGTGTTGTTTATTGGTAGAAAAACGTAACAACCAATAACGAAAACCCCGTGCCACTGGCCGGGGTTTTTTGCATTTAAGCCCCCGCCACAAGTTGCCACCGATACCGACTAACGGAACAGGAAACACAAGATGAGCGGCGATAATAAAATCTGGATCTTTGATACCACCTTACGCGATGGCGAGCAGGCACTGCGGGCCAGTTTAAGCCAGAAGCAAAAAATTCAGCTGGCCCATGCCATTGCCCGCTTAGAAGTAGATGTAATGGAGGTTGGGTTTCCGGTATCCAGCCCTGGCGATTTTGACTCGGTGCAGCGGATTGCCCGTGAAGTTAAAGGCCCGATCATCTGCGGCCTGGCCCGCGCCGTTAGCGCCGACATCGAAGCCTGTGGCGAAGCGCTAAAAGATGCGGAACGCCGGCGTATTCACACCTTTATCGCTACCTCGCCGCTGCATTTACAGTATAAACTGCGCAAAACGTTGCAACAGGCTACCGAGCAGGCGGTTGCAGCCATTAAGCTGGCCAGCCGTTATACCGACGATATTGAGTTTTCCTGTGAGGATGCCGGCCGCACCCCCATCGATGACTTGTGCCGGATCATTGAACAGGCTATCAAGGCCGGCGCTACCACCATAAATATTCCCGATACAGTTGGCTATACCATTCCGAACGAATTTGCAGCGATTATCTGCGCCCTGCGAAATAAAGTACCAAACATTGATAAAGCCCGCTTAAGCGTGCACTGCCATAACGATTTAGGCTTAGCCGTAGCCAATAGTATCAGCGCCATTCAGGCTGGCGCCCGCCAGATTGAATGCACAGTAAATGGCATTGGCGAGCGGGCCGGTAACTGTTCATTGGAAGAAGTGGCAATGATAATCAACACCCGCAAAGACGTGCTGGCACCACTGTACACCGATATTAAAACCACTGAAATTTACCGAAGCAGTCATTTAGTCAGCCAGATCTGCAATATGCCTATCCAGCCAAATAAAGCCATTGTCGGTGAAAACGCCTTTGCCCATAGCTCCGGCATTCATCAGGACGGGGTGTTAAAAGCACAAAATACCTACGAAATTATGGCACCAGAGCAGGTTGGCATCCGCCAGAACGAGCTGAATTTAACCTCACGCTCAGGCAGGCATGTTATCCAGCACCGGTTAGCTGAACTGGGCTACACCGATGCTGATTATGATTTGGAAGCTGTTTACAAAAGCTTTGTGGCGCTGGCAGACCAAAAAGGCCGGGTGTTTGATTACGACTTAGAAGCCCTGGTGTTTTTTGAAAATATGCAGGAGCAAAACGATTACTACTCGCTGGATTTTTTAAGCTCTTCCACTCATACCGGCCATATTGCCAGCGCTACCGTCGGCTTACGCTGTGGTGATCAGCTGTTTACCGAAGCCGCTACCGGCAATGGCCCGGTAGAGGCGGCGTTCAGCGCTATTGCCCGCATCAGCAAACTGCAAATTAAAATGGTCGACTTTAACTTACAGGCCAAAGGCAGCGGCGAAGATGCGCTGGGCCAGGTTGATATTATTGCCGAGCACGAAGGGCGGCGGTTTCATGGTGCCGGTTTGGCTACCGACATAGTGCGTAGCTCGGTGCTGGCCTATGTCCATGTGCTGAATATGATCCAGCGCGCGCAGACTATCGACGCCCATAAGCACGCCCAGAAGCACACACGCGAACATGCATCAGAACACACACCAGACAAAAACACAGTAAAAATTGCAGCAGGTGAACAACAATGAGTAAGCAGTATAATATTGCGGTATTAGCCGGCGACGGCATTGGCCCGGAGGTCATGGCCGAAGCAGTAAAAGTACTCCAGGTAGTGGCCGACAAGTTTCAGTTTGGTATAAACCTGACGCCCGCCCTGATAGGGGGTGCCGCTATCGATGCCACCGGCGAGCCGTTACCGCCACAAACATTGTCAGTTTGTCAGCAAAGTGATGCCATTTTATTTGGTTCAGTTGGCGGGCCGAAGTGGACCGGCTTAGCACCCGATAAACAGCCCGAGCGCGGCTCGTTATTACCACTTCGCAAAACCTTCGATTTATTCTGCAACTTACGCCCTGGCCAGATTTATCCGGCGTTTGCCGATTTATCGCCACTGCACCCAAGGGTTAGCAGCCTGGGCATGGATGTGCTATGTGTTCGGGAGCTAACCGGCGGCATTTACTTTGGCGAAAAAGGCCGCAGCGACAGCGATGCCTTTGATACCCAGCGCTACAGCGTGGCTGAAATTGAAAGGATTGCCAAAGTGGCATTTGAAGCAGCGCAGAAACGCAGTAATAAAGTCACTTCAATCGATAAAGCCAATGTGCTGCAAACCAGCATTTTATGGCGTGAAACCGTTGAACGCATTGCTAACGGCTACCCAGATGTAACGCTTGAGCACATGTACATTGATAACGCCGCCATGCAGCTTATCCGCAGCCCGCAGCAGTTTGATGTGCTGTTATGCGACAACCTGTTCGGCGATATTTTATCTGATGAAATTGCCGCTATCGCCGGCAGTTTAGGCTTACTGCCCTCGGCCAGTTTAAACGCCAGCGGCTTTGGCTTGTATGAGCCAGCCGGTGGCAGCGCGCCCGATATTGCAGGCAAGGGTATTGCTAACCCAGTCGCCCAGATTTTAAGTGCAGCCTTAATGCTGCGATACAGTTTTGGTGAAGAAGCGGCCGCCAGTGCCATTGAGCAGGCGGTACGGCATTGCTTAGAGCAGCATATCGTAACGCGCGACATTGATCCAAAATCAACTTACGGCACGGCAGCGGTTGGCGCGGCTATTGTTGCCACCTTACGCCAGGAGAATAGTTAATGGGCCAGGCTATTGCAAACGCAACAACCCTATATCAGAAAATTTATGCCAGCCATGTGGTGGGTAAGTTAAACCCCAGTACCGATTTATTATTTGTCGATCGTCATTTAATTCACGAAGTAACGTCGCCTCAGGCCTTCTCCGGTTTAAAGCTGGCAAACCGCAGCGTGCGCCGGCCAGACTTAACCTATGCCACCATGGATCACAATGTCTCCACCCAGCGCCGCAGTATTGACGCCGCCGGAGAAACATCGCGCAAACAGCTGGAAGCGTTAGCCGCCAACTGTAGCGACAACAATATTCCATTGCTGGATTTAACCCATCCTGATCAGGGCATTGTCCATGTTATTGGCCCCGAGCAGGGTTTAACCCAGCCGGGGATGATTATTGTTTGTGGCGACTCGCACACCTCTACCCATGGCGCGTTTGGCGCGCTGGCTTTTGGTATTGGCACCTCAGAGGTTGAGCATGTGCTGGCTACTCAAACCTTGCCGCAGCAGCAGGCCAAAACCCTGAAGATCGAAATTAATGGCGATTTAAGCAGCCATGTTACGCCAAAAGACGTGATTATGGCGGTAATAGCAAAAATTGGTACCGCCGGCGGCAATGGTTATGTAGCCGAGTTTTGCGGCAGTGCTATTCGCGAAATGAGTATGGAAGGGCGAATGACCCTATGCAATATGAGCATTGAAATGGGTGCCAAAGCCGGGCTTATTGCCCCTGATGACACCACCTTTGCTTATCTGCAAGGTAAAGCGCATGCCCCGCAGGCAGAGCATTGGGACGCTGCAGTAGCTTATTGGCAGAGCTTGTACTCTGATGCCGATGCGGTATTTGATAAAACCGTAGAAATTGATGCCAGCAGTATTACACCGCAAATTACCTGGGGTACCAATCCTGAGCAGGTTATAGCTATAGACCAGAGCGTGCCATCACCAGCCAGTTTCAGTGATGCCAGTAAGCGCGACGCTGCCGAACGCGCCCTGGCCTATATGGGGCTGGCAGCTGGCCAGAAGCTGACCGATTGTAAAGTTGACGTGGTCTTTATTGGCAGTTGCACCAACAGCCGGATTGAAGACTTACGTGCTGCCGCCAGTGTGGTGCAGGGTAAACAGGTTGCCGCAGGCGTGCGGGCCTTAGTTGTACCGGGCTCCGGCATCGTTAAACGCCAGGCTGAAGCTGAGGGTCTGGCTGACATTTTCAAAAAGGCCGGATTTGAGTGGCGCGAGCCGGGTTGCAGTATGTGCCTAGGCATGAATGATGATCGGGTCGAAGCCGGCCAGCGCTGCGCTTCTACCTCAAACCGTAACTTTGAGGGCCGCCAGGGCCGCGGTGCCCGTACTCATTTAGTCAGCCCGGCTATGGCTGCCGCCGCTGCGATTGCCGGACAATTTGTGAATATTGCAGCGAACACTGAATATAACGTAACAGCAGCAGCGGGAGCACAAGCATGAGTAAGAATTTCGCCCAGGGTTTAGTGTGCCCATTAGATAAAAATAATGTCGATACCGACCAGATTATTCCCAAGCAATTTTTAACCAGTGTCAGCCGCGACGGCTTTGCCGAGGCGATGTTTTACGACTGGCGCTATTTAGCCGATGGCAGCCCCAACCCGGATTTTGTCATCAACAAACCTGAGTACCAGGGTGCCAGCATTTTACTGACCCGGGAGAACTTTGGCTGTGGCTCCAGCCGCGAACATGCGCCCTGGGCCATTTCGCAATATGGTTTTAATGTCATCATTGCAGAGAGCTTTGCTGATATTTTCTTTAATAACAGTGTTAACAACGGTATGTTGTTAATTCAGTTAAGTAAAACCAATATTGAGCTGCTGTTTAACCGCTGCGCTCAGGGCCCGCAGCACTGGCAGATTGACCTGCAGAGCCAGGAGATCATGTTTGGTAATAATGCGGCGCTGGGCTTTAATATCGACGCCGATATTAAGCAGCGCTTACTATCTGGCCTCGATTTTATCGGCAGTAGTGAGCAGTTAAACCCGCAAATTGCCGATTTTGAGCAAAGCCGTAAAGCCAGTCTGCCCTGGCTGGGGTAAGACAGGCAGGCTGAACTGGCAATACGCTGTGCGCTTTGTATACTTAATACCTGTTTATCAAAGCGACGGGAAAACCTATGCTGACTAAATATATCGTTAAGTCTGTTTTCAGTGCACTGCTGCTCATTTTGTTATGGTTGCCAGAGGCAGCAGCGCACCATGGCTGGAACTGGACCGAAGACCAACAAACAGAAATGACCGGCAGTATCACAGAGGTATATATTGGCCCGCCGCACCCTCGTTTAATGATTGAAACCGACGTTGGCCGCTGGCAGGTCGATTTAGGCAATCCGCGCCAGACCAAAGCGGCCGGTTTTGTTGAAGGAGAAGCCAAAGTTGGTGATCAGGTGCTGATCCGTGGTCACCGCTCGGCGAAGCAAGATGAGCGGATTATCAAAGCTGTACGCGCCACGATTAACAACAAACAATATACCTTTTATCCAAATTTACTGCGTGAGGACTAAAGCTCAGTGCCCGAAACCTGGCTGCTGAGTTTGAGTGAGTCTGCGTTAGCCTCAGCGCTGCGTCAGTCGGCTATCGGCTATCCCTTGCTATCCTCAGCGCATATTCTTGGTCTGAGTTTACTGGTTGGTAGTATTGTCACGCTCGACTTACGCCTGTTGAACATTGTTAAGCGTGGCCGCCTTAGCGAACTGGCCCCGTTATTAAGCCGGGTTGCCGCCGGTGGGCTGTTGCTGGCAGCCGTCAGCGGGCTATTATTATTCAGCGTGCAGCCTGCTCACTATCTTGGCAACAACGCTTTCCTGCTAAAGCTGGTGTTGCTGAGTCTGGCCTTGATCAATGTCGCTATTGTACATAGTTTGCCAGCCTGGCGCCTTTTACTGGCAGGCCAGCCGCCAGGCTTGCTGCTGAAGTTTACCGCCGCTGTTTCAATTATCCTGTGGCTTGCCATAATAACTGCCGGCCGCTGGATTGCCTTTGTTTAGCGTGCGCTTTAAGTAAGGTTTAAGTAAGGTTTACCATGCCCAAACTCTTTTCTTACGGTACCCTGCAGCAAAAAAACGTCCAGCTGGCTAACTTTGGCCGGGAGCTTGCCGGCTGCCAGGACATTCTGCCGGGCTATGTTGTCGGTGAAATAGCAATTACCGACCCGCGGGTGCTGCGGGAAAGTGGCAAAGCCATTCACCCAATACTGCGCTTTACCGGCAACAGCATTGATGAAGTGCCTGGTACCGTGTTTGAGCTTACTGACGACGAACTGGCCCGGGCCGACGATTATGAAGTCGATGCTTATGTCAGGGTAAGCGCCTGCTTAAAATCAGGTACTGAGTGCTGGATTTATGCGGCAGCACCAGACAGCAGGTAATACGCATGTCTGATACCTTATTACTGCTCTTAGCCGACACCATTCTGGTTATCCACTTTTTAGTCGTACTGTTTGTGGTTGGCGGCCTGCTGGCCATCTATCTTGGTCATTTTTTGCAGTGGTACTGGGTGGGCAATAAAGCCTTCCGGCTGGCGCATCTGCTGGCAATTACTATTGTGGTACTGCAATCCTGGCTGGGTGTTATCTGTCCGCTTACGGTCTGGGAGATGGCGTTAAGGGAAAAAGCCGGCGCAGCTACTTATGCCGGCTCCTTTGTTCAGCACTGGTTGCAATATTTACTGTACTACACTGCGCCAGACTGGGTATTTATCGTATTGTATACCGGCTTTGCCGCCCTGGTGCTGATAAGCTGGTATCTGGTGCCGGTTAGGACGAAACAACATGGCTGATAATCCGCTGTCTGCAGCCAACGCCGTGCTACTGGCCAGTGTTCGCCAATGCAATTTATGTGCGGCCGATTTGCCGCTGGGCCCCCGCCCCATATTACAATGGCATCCCGATGCGCGTATTCTGATAGCGGGCCAGGCGCCGGGGCGCAAAGCGCATCAGGCAAACATGCCCTTTGCCGATGCCAGTGGTGAGCGCTTGCGTTCCTGGTTGGGATTAACGGCTGTGCAGTTTTATAACCCGCGGCTGGTAGCAATTTTACCAATGGGCTTTTGTTTCCCGGGTAGCGGCAGCAGTGGCGATTTAGCACCACGGCCAGAATGCGCTCCAGCCTGGCAGCAAGTGTTATTGCGGCAGTTAACCCAGCTGCAGTTAACGGTGGTTATTGGTCAGTATGCCCAGGCTTATCACCTGGACGACGTTAAACCGACACTGACGGCAACAGTAGCCAGCTGGCAGGATTACTGGCCCCGCAAGATACCGTTACCTCATCCCAGTCCGCGCAATAATATCTGGCTCAAGCGTAACCCCTGGTTTAGTGAAACGGTATTGCCAAAATTACAGGCCCGGGTACAGCAAGTGTTAGAAAACAGACAATAAAAAAGGCAGCCTGGCTGCCTTTTTCAACAAGCTTATTGGCTTAGTTGGCAACCATTTTCAGGTTAGCAAATTCAATCATTTGCTGTGGCGTTTGCAGCTCTGTCATTAAGGCACCAGATTGCACTGCCTCAAAACTTAGTGGTTCAGCAAAGCTGACGTTAACCTGCAGCTTTTCTGGCTGGTTAATAAAAGTAGTCAGGCTTTCTTTCATTTCCAGCGGCAGGTTTTCATCTGCGGTGATTGCCATCAGTGCCATGCCTTTTAGCGCATCCAATGGTGGCATCTGACCCTGAGCACTGCCCATTTCAACCAGACGTTCAATAAAACCGTTGTTGGTTACTACCAGCTCGCCACTTTTCAGAGCGCCTTTTACCAGATTCGCCATCACATCGGTCATGTAGCTGTCAGACATGGTTAGCTGCTGTTGTTCTTCCGGCGTTTTCTCGCTCATATCACGGGCAAAGGCCCACAATTCCTGCATCTGGGCGAAAGAGAAATTATAAGCCAGACTAAACTCGTCGTTAATCCGGGTATCCTGGCTGAAGTACAACTCACCGGTAGCCGGCGTGTATTCGTAGCTGTAGTCGGCATGCAGCGCTACACCCTGGATAAAAGCACTCATATCCGGTGGTAACATCGCCAGCATTGGCTCTGCCACTTTCGCGCCAATCAGCTGGGCACTGCCCTTATCCGCCAGGCCTTTTGGCTTTAAGCCAACAGCCGTTACCTGATCAATAGTAGCAACCTGACCCATGCCTGCAACGCTGACATCTATGCCGCTAACGCTGTAACTTGACGTTAAAACATTGGCTGACACATCCTGATAGCCAATGCTGATTGCTGGCATCAGGCCGGTGGCCGCCATTTCCGCATAAGACTTATTTGCCTGTTCAATTTGTTCCTTAATGGCATTTTCAGCTTGCGAATTGGCATAATAAAAGCCCGCAGCGGCGGCAACCACAACAATACCGGCACCAACAACTAACTTGTTCATAGTAATCCTTTATTCACTATTATTTATCAAACGTATTATTTACAAAAGCGTTGAATCGTAGCACATCACGCTGGCTGGCGAAAAGGCAGCAGATCATTTATTTTATAAGTTGCTGTCATTAGCAGAAATTATTTACCTGCTGCTAAAAGCCTGCTAGCGTGACACTATCTTTTTAAGCTGATTACGACCCCATCATGGCCACCTATTTTTTCTGGTTTGATTTATTGGGCGTTGCGGTATTCGCGGTGTCAGGCACGCTGGCAGCCTGGCGCAATCAGATGGACGGTTTTGGGGTAATAGTGCTGGCCAGTGTTACTGCAATTGGTGGTGGCACCCTGCGCGATCTGATTCTTGATGTCCCGGTTATCTGGATAAACAATAATAGTTATTTCTACGCTATCTTTTTAGCCGCAGTCGCAACTATTTTATTAGTGCGCAACCGCTTAACCATTCCAAACAATACTTTGCAAATTCTGGATGCCATTGGTCTGGCGTTTTTTGTCATTATGGGCACCCAGAAAGCGCTGGATTACGGCACGTCAACCTTAGTGGCGATTATGCTGGGTACTATGAGTGGTGTATGCGGTGGCATGATCCGCGATGTGTTGTGCCGGGAAATCCCAATGGTATTTCGCGGTGAGCTGTATGCAGTAACCTGTATTGTCGGTGGCGGCGTGTATACCAGCCTGCTGGCGCTTGGCTCGGGCCAGTTATCGGCAATGCTTGCCGGTATGTCAGCGTTATTATTACTGCGTCTGGCAGCGATTAAATGGCAAATTACCATTCCGGTATTTGGCAAACACCATAACGAATTAAATGAGCCCTGAATTGCAGCCAGCAAATAATCCTACTATTAACAAACAACGGCTTGTTCAGCTCGATATCATTCGCGGCCTGGCCATTTTAGGTATTTTACTGGTTAATGTTTTTGCTTTTGCCAGCCCGCCGGACTACTCCCACAGCCTTATCTGGCAACCGGGTGTCAGTAGTGTAGATGTCGTGTTATTTAATCTGCAGACGCTGTTTTTTACCGGCCGCTTTTTAACCCTGTTTAATTTGCTGTTTGGGGTCAGCCTGCTACTGATACTTCAAAAATATGGCGAGGCATATTTAAGCCGCCGCCTGCAATGGCTGGCAGTGTTTGGCCTGCTCCATATCAGTTTTATCTGGTTTGGCGATATTTTGCTGTGGTATGCCCTTACTGGTTTGGTAGTACTCAGGCAGGGTTATTATAAGCTTGATTGTGGCGCACTTTGGCGCAAAGGCGCTATCCATCTTGCCATATCGTTAATTTTGCCAGTGCTGTTCAGTGTATATGTTTTACTGGCCGTGCCTCCACCACAGCAACCATTGGCTGCAGATGAACTGTTGGCGCAACAACAGTTATGGACCGGCCCTTATCTTAGCCAGCTGACTGAAATGCTTTGGCAAAACTTTGTTATGCTAGTGGGTTTTGCGCTAACCCTGTACTGGCTGATGGCCGCGTTGATGATGTTCGGTATGGCGCTTTACAAAAGTGGCTGGTTCAGCCAGGGCTATTCCCCCCGCAAGACGCTGTTGTTGCTGCTGACGTCACTTTTAATCAGTAGCTGCACAGCTGTGTTAGATCATCTTACCGGCTATGGTTACGACCTGGCCTTAACCCTGCCGTGGGAGCAAATCAGCGCCCTGCTGATGGCACTTGGTTTCGCCAGCGCGCTGATTAATGCCCGCCTCAAGCCTGAGCTTTATCGTTGGCTGCAAGCCTGGCTGGCCCCTTGCGGCCGGATGGCCTTCACGCTGTATTTAAGCCAGAGCCTGCTAATGGTGTCGCTGTTTAAAGTGTTTAAACCCGACTGGTTTGCCAGCCTGGACCGGCTGGCGCTACTGGGCATTGCGGTTGCCACCATTATCCTGCAACTATTATTTTGCCGCTGGTATCTGCAGCACTACTCGCAAGGCCCACTGGAATGGCTATGGCGGCGGTTGAGTAAGCAGCCGGCAGCTGCTACCAGTCAAGCTGAGTAATGAAATGAGCCCCTACACCGAACTGGCTGCGCCGATTGAGCACAGCCTGACTGAGAAAAACAGTGAGTTCCTGAGCTTTTTGTTGCCGGTAAGCAGCCGTGATGAGGCGATGAGCTTGGTTAACCAGTATCGCGAGCAGTACCGCGCTGCCAACCATGTATGCTGGGCTTATATTATTGGCAATACCCGCCAGCCGGAAATGCAGGCTTTTAGCGATGATGGCGAGCCAGCTGGCACCGCTGGCAAACCGATGTTGCATGTGCTGACCGAGCAGGAGCTGGGCAATAGCCTGGCGCTGGTGGTACGTTATTTTGGTGGAGTGAAACTGGGTGCCGGTGGCCTGGTAAGGGCCTACTCGGCAGCGGTGTCGCAGGCCGCAGCAAAAGCAGTTCGCCGCCAGGTATTACCCCAACTGCAGCTGACGGTACGATTGGACTTTGCGCTGGAAACCCGGGCCCGCCAGCTTATTAATGAACTAGCTGGCCAATTGCTGGCCACTGACTACCAGCAGCAGGTAGTAATGAGTGTTAGCCTGCCGCTTAGCGCCGAAGCAGAATTTCGCAGCCAGCTGCAGAATATCAGCTCTGGCAGCGCGCTGGTCAGTGAGCTGCCGGCCGCAGCCGACGCATAAGCTCCTGGCTGGGTTAATCTTCCGCTTACTGTGTTTTCAAACTGGCATTTAACCTCATTCCATGGATAATAAGCCGGATTAAAATGACCAGAGCGGTGCACCTGTATGGCGCCGCCGACAGGATGCGCTATGTCTCGTTTACTTCGTATTGTGCTTATTCACACCCACCTGCCTGGGGTGGTGGAATTGCAGTTGGATCAGCACACCAATATTTGCGGCACCAACGCCTCGGGTAAAACCACTTTGCAACGGCTGGTACCGGTATTTTATGGCGAGCAGCCAAACCGGGTGGTACCGAAAACCCGCAAAAAGTTTGACGAGTTTTATCTGCCGTATAGCAACAGCTACCTGATTTACGAATATCAGCGCGAAGGCGGAGCCTTATGTCAGGTGGTATTAACCCGTAAAAGTGATGGCGGGGTGGAATACCGCTTTGTGGCCGCGCCATACCAGAGTGAATTCTATTTAATTGAAAGCAATGACGGCGTCAAAGCGCTCAGTTACAGCGACTGGGCCGCCAGTATGCGCAGCCGGCCTGAGGTGCAGGTATCGGCGAAAATCAGCGCTACCAGCGAGTATCGCAGCATTATTCAGAACGATGCCGCGGCGCTTAGGGGTAATAATGCCGATAGCGTTAAATTACGCCGGCTGGCCGCAAGCTTTAGTTTAGTCAGCAGTGGCCATAAGCTGCGCCATATTGAAAAGCTGGTCAGTGCCGTGCATGCCAAAGAAGGCAAAATGGACACGCTAAAAGCCATGCTGGCCGCCATTTTTGAAGAAGACGGCGTGACCCTGCCCACCACCAAGGTGAAAAACACCAAGGCGCGGGACTGGATCCAGCAAATGCGTCAGTCGATGCGCCTGGATAAACTGCAGCAGGATTTTGAGCGCTTAAAGCAGCTGGCCCAGCAACTGGATGGCAGCGAGGCGCAGTTAGCCGGTTTATTGCCATTGCTGGACCAAGATGAGCAACAGCAGAAACAGCAAAAAGCCGATGCCGAGCAACAGGTTAATACCCTGCGCGGCCAGCTGCAAAGCCTTAAAGAGCAGTTCAACCAGCAGCAGCTGGAGCTGAACGGTCAACTGGCAAAAACCGAAGCCGATTTACATGAAACCAGCGCCCGGCTCGATCAGCTGCAGCAGCGCTATGATGATTTCGAAAGCCAGGACATGCCAAAGCTGCAACGGGATACCGACGCCCTGCCACTGTGGCGGGAAAGCCTGCAGGAGCTGGTCGAACAATACCAGTTAATGGTAGAGCAGCACGGCGATTTAGAGCGCCAGTTAGAGCAGCGCAAAACAAAACTGCTCGAGAGCTTTAACCGCTTAAGCGAACAGCACCGCGGCAAAGCCCGCCAGCTGCAACAGCAAAAAGATGCCATCCGCGAGCAGCAGGATACCAAACTGGCCGCGCTGGAGCAGGCCTTTGCCCAGCGGCTGCAGCAGGCGCAGCAGCAATTTGCCGGTCAGTTAACCACGCTTAGCAGCAGCATCGCGGTGCTGAACAGCCAGTTACAGGCGCCACTATTAACTGAAACCGAACATGACGAGCTACGCAGCGCTGACCTGCGCTTAGAGCAGGCTCAGCAACACGCCCAGCAGCAAGCCCGCCAGTTGCAGCAGCTACAACAACAGCATCAGCAGGCCCGCACGGCCCGCGACAAAGCTGATAACGCGCTGGAATTAAGCCGCAAGGCCCTGCACCAGAGTGAGCAGCAGCTGCAGCAATTGCACCGTCAGTTAACACCTGAGCAGGGCAGCCTGCGCCACTTTTTACGGCTGCATTACAGCGGCTGGGAGCAAAAATTAGGTAAGGTGCTGGACGAGCGCTTATTAGAGCGGCAGGATTTACAACCCCATCTGGCAGCGCTTAGCGACAGCCTGTACGGCCTGCAGCTGGAGTTATCAGCGATTGATACCCCCGATTATGCTCAGGACGAAGTGGCGATACGCCATCGCATTCAGGCCGCAGAGCAGCAACTGGCAGAGGCCAGCGCCGGCAAACAGCAGGCAGAAAAACACCTGCAGCAGTGCCACGAGCAGGCTGAACTTAGCCGCAGTCAGCTGGAGCAGGCCCAGTGGCAGCTAACCGAGTTTGAACAGAATATTGACTATGCCCGCGATGCCCGCAACCGGCTGCAGGCGCAGCAGCGGGAACTGAGTAGCCAGCGCCAGAGCAAGATCAAAACTGAACTGGCCAGCCAGCAACAGCAGCTGGAAAAACTGCAACAGCAGCAACAGGCTGATATGCAGGCACTGCAAAGCGACCATAACAGCCAGAAAATGGAGTTAAAAGCCGACTGGCAGGCCGAGCTGCAGGTATTTGATGAGCAAATCGACGAGCTGGAGCGCCAGCTTGAGCATAAGCGGGAAGATAATAAAAACCAGATTAAAGATTTACAGCAGGCATTCAGTGAAGAGCTGTCGGCCAAAGGTATTGATCCGCGCCGCTTAACCGAGCTGAAGCAAAAACAGGAGCAGCTGAAAACCGACATTAAAGCGGTCGAAGCCCGCCAGGATCAGTTAACGGCCTGGCAGCAATTTATTAAGCTGGACTGGCAGCAACTGCGGCCGCAACTGCTGGAGCGGGAAACCGGCCTGAAACAGCAACAGCGCAGCGTCAAGCAGGCGCTGGAGCAGCAAAAAACCGATTACAGCAGCCAGAACAAACAGCTGGATGAGCAAAAGCGCCATCAGCAGGAGCTGATGAGCCAGGCCGAGCAATTACTGAATCAGATAAAACCAGTGCTGCACAAATTGCAGGAGCTGCATCTGGCCACGGTAACGCCGGCCAGTGTCAGTGGCTCAGCCGATTTAGTGGAGCGGTTAGCCCGCGCCAATGAAGCCTTAGAGCAACGCAGCAAAGCCGACGGTGCATTAAAGCAGGCAGTTGCCCAGTTTGAAAATGTGCTGAGTAAAGACGCCGGCCCGGAATTTTTAGACCGGCTGGAGCATGAGAAACGCAAACTGGCAGATTACGCCGCCGAGCGCCAGCAACTACCTATTTTGCAGAACCTGCTGCAGATTTTAAAAGACGCCCAGCAGCAATTGTTGGAAATGGGCGAGAATATTGGCGGCGATCTGAAGAAATTCTTCACTGTATTCAGTGACATTAACCGCCGGATTGCCCTGCAAAGCCGGCGCTTAAGCGAAGCGGTAGCTGATGATCTGGTGCTCGAAGGCATTAGCCGCTCTGAAGTGCGGATTTTATCCACCATTGACGAGCTGGGGTTCTGGCAGCCATTAAAACACTTCGCCAAACTCTATGATGACTGGGGCAGTTCGGGCAAGGCGCTGCCATCCGAGCAGTATTTAAATGCATTAGCCGATGTGGTGGAATTACTGCGGGCCGA
The DNA here is from genome assembly GCF_019100565.1 of Arsukibacterium indicum. GTDB lineage: Bacteria > Pseudomonadota > Gammaproteobacteria > Enterobacterales > Alteromonadaceae > Alishewanella > Alishewanella indicum. The sequence goes on from NZ_JAHRID010000003.1 coordinate 406,200, forward strand.
TGAGCAGTACAGCATCGAGTCCTTGCTACGGCTGGAGCTACATTTAAGCGAAGGCGGCTCTGAGCTGGTGATTAAAAATGATCGCCAGTTACTGGAGTCTTCCAGCCATGGTATGGCCTACCTGATTTTATGTAAGTACTTACTGGCCTTTACCCGCCTGCTGCGCGGCGACGCCGACGTGGCCATTCACTGGCCTATTGATGAAATCGGCACCCTGGCCTATCACAACGTCGAAAAACTGTTTGCCGCCTGCAGCAGCAATAATATTGTCATTGTCGGCGCCTTCCCTAACCCGGAATCGGATGTATTAATGCTGTTCAGTCATCGTTATTTAATCGAGCCGGACCAGCACGAGCCTGGCAAGCGGCGCTTAAAACGGATCCAACCGAAAATAAGCCGGCTGGCCGAGCGCCTCGCCACTAAGCAGCAGGAGGCAAGCTGATGTTACAACACGGACCTTTACTCGAGCGCCTGCTGGCCGGTGACTTTATCTGTCAGATAACCGACGAGGATGCGTATCGCCATTTAAGCAATGAGCAAACGCAGCAGGATATTAACCATTACCTGCGGCCGCTAAACCGGCGGCTGGTCAGCAATGACGATAATACGGTGTTTTTCTTAGGCTACCATGAGCTGAACAAAGCCGCCCGCGAACAGCTGAGCAGCCAGTTCTCACTTACAGTGCAATCGTTGTTGCCGCTATTGGAGTGGCTGCAATTGGTGCAGGAAACCCTGGGCCGCGACAGCGCATTAACCGCAGGTGATACCATTAAGCTGCAGGAATTTGTGCTGCGCACGGAAGATAACCAGAGTTTGCGCCAGCGCTTAAACCAGCTGGCCAGCGACCGCTTTTTTAACAGCCAGAGCGAGCAGCTGGATAATCAGGTAAAACTGATTTTCCGCCGCCTGAAAGAGCATGGTTATCTGCTGCAGCCGCACCAGGACCGCCAGTATTATGTGGTGACCGGCAAAATTGACTATTTAATTGACGTAATTCGCTTTATCCGCGATGAAGAACAGCTGCCGGTCGATGACACCCCATCTCAGGAGGCGTTACTCTGATGGCGCCAACAGATAGCGGTATAGCTTCTAACCTGTTTACTATCGGTAGCGATCGCCTGGCCTTGCTGGGCAAGCATCATAAAGCGCTGATGCAGGGTTATCTGGACGGTTTTATTGATGAAACCGCTTTTAGTGAAGGCGCGTTAAAAAAGCTGATTGCCGCCCGTATTTTATGGCGGCCGGACGAGCAGCAACCGCTGGCGCTAAGGCCCTTGGTCAGCGAGCTGATTGCCAGTATGGTGGCCGACGAGAACCGGCGGCAGATTAACGCCGACGTGGCGGAAAAGCTGGAGCAAATCCGCAACCGGGTGCAGGCCTACCGTGATGCCCAGTTTAAAGGCGACTACAGCGTGGCTGAGTTACAGCTGCAACGCTTAACCGAGCATGTGCACGATTTAAGCGGCCAGTTTGAAGAGGCTATCGACAGTTTATGGCACCGGCTGAACAGCGACTTTGGTTTTGTTGCCAGCCTGGATGATAAAATCCGTGAAAACGAACGGGCCCAGAAACAGCTGCGCCGCCTGCTCGACGGCCTGGATTTACTCGACTTTAACGAGTTAATTGAGTTATCTGAAGGCAACAACCACCTGCGTAAATTGCTGGTTAGTCAGCTGCAGAATCAGCTAAGCTCGCACCATAGTAGCTTGCTGGAAGTACAAAAACGCTTAGTGGAACTGTTGGCCAAATTCCGCCAGCAGCAGGCCCGCTCTATGCTGATCACCAATATGGCCGCTTTTTTGCGACAACACCCGAAATACCAGCCGGCCGACTACCCGAACCGCTCTGAGTTACCGACCCTGTTTAATCAGGCCGCCCGCATAGTGCCACAAGCCGCTATTGCCCTGGATAACGCCAGCGACCGGCAAAGCCTGGCAGAACTGGTGCGCGCCCTGCCACGCTATCAGCCGGTAAAACTGCTTGATACCGAAAGTGCCAGCTTTAGCAGCGTGCTGGTAGATGATGAAATAGCTGCCCGCCAGCAGGCACTGAAAACTGATGTTGAGAATTTTTACCTGCGGGTGATTGATCAGGGTGGCAAACTCAGTGCCCTGGGGTATTTGGAGCAGCAAGCGCTTGAGTGGGACAGCGAGATCTGGCTGTATCAGATCATCGCCGAGTACCAGGCACTGCCACAGGACGAAAAGCAGATGTTCGCGATAGTACGTGACGAAGCCCCGGTAAGCGCTATGAACCAGTTGTTGCTTATCCGTGATATCAGCCTGCAGTTACAGGTTCAGGCAGCGTAATGCATTACCCGCCGCTGACTGCTCAAGCCCTGCGCTACCTGCAGCAACTGCAGCAGCGGCTGAACGCCAGTGGCAGCGAGCGGGTAACAACCAATGTTAAAGCCGTACAGCAGGTCCTGGCCTGGTGTATTGAACATGAGCTGGTACCGGGCAACAGCCTGCAGCTGCCGCATTTTACCTTTACCCAGGCATTGCTGAAAAATATTGCTTCGGTGCAACAACGCTTGCAGCAGGCGTGCTTTCTGGATAATTTAAGCCAGAACAGCCGGCTAAACAATGCCAACGCCAGCCAGCAAGAGCTAAAAAGCATTGGCCTGCAACCGCGTCAAAACCGAGTGCTGGTAAAACTGAATATGGCAGTAGCGACCAACCTAGGCATAGCGGCAGATATTATCGATATCGACTGGCAGCACCTGCCACTAGCACAGTTTGACGCCCTGCTGATAGTAGAGAACCTTGATTGCTTTTATCAGCTGGCAAGTTTTAACGTTGCACTGCCGTATCAGCAGCCGCTGGTTATTTATCGCGGCGATGAGGTCTATAGCAAAGGCTGCAAAGCATTATCTGCTGCCTGGCATAGCAGCGCCAAACCCAGCATTTACTTTGGCGACGCCGATTTGGCCGGGCTTAGCATCGCGCTGAGCCTGCAATGCCAAAACATGTTACTGCCTGCCATCAGCGAGTTTACCCAGCGCGCCAGCCCCGCCATGCTGGATGATAAGCAACTTAAATATCAGCAACGGCTGCAACAAATGTCGGTTAGCGCGGCATTTTTACCCTATCAGCAGCTACTATGTCAGCAACTTATAGGCCTACGCCAGCAGAATATGCAGGAAATATCGCTAATACCGGTTAATCTGCTCGGCTGAGCAGCTTGCTTAGAACGTTAAGGGTCAGATCCATTTGTTATAAATGACGGAAAACTCCAAACCTCCCCTACCGGCGCCGTCTGTGTGAACAGCTTACAGGACCAGGCCGACAGAATATGCAGAAATAGAATTCGCACCGCTGCGCTAACAACGCCAGAGCTTGTTGTAAATTTAATTAAATAAAAATGTTTATATATTGAGATTATTAATCTAGAATTTCTGCGTAATTTACCTGTATAGGGATATCACCATGCCAGAAATTTACTTTTCCCGCTCAAGTCAGCGAGCAGAGCAGATTTTTGCTGAGCAACCAGACCTGCTTGCGAAATATCAAAAACTTAATAATAGACGTGATGATTTTTTACTGCCAAATCAGCCTTATTTAATGAGCTGTGCACCTGGCGATGATTTAACATTACAAGTCTTTAACCGCTTTTCGCACCCGGAGTTGCAACGCTTGCAGCAAGTTGCCTCCGCATATGATGACTATACCCTGGCTATTGCCTATGTTACGGAAGAGCAAATAAACCCAGTAATGGCGCTATTAGACGAACATGGTCTGACGGCTGCCGGTGCGTTAGTGGGTGCAGCAAATAGCAAATACTCTGCGTTTCAGCGCTCAATCCTAAGTTATCAGCGTGCCCTGATAGATTTGCACGATGCTAGCCAGGCCAAGGCGCAGGCCAGTGGCGCCCGAACCAAATCCGCGCATAACGCAGTAATTGCCAGCAAGGCAGCACACGCCAAGCGAGTACATGCTGAGATGGTGCAGCGTTTTCAGGCTCAACTGCAACGCTACCATGCAAACCTCAGCTCGCAAGCTGGTCGCTCAGCTCTATTAAATGCTGAGCGCGGTATAAATATCGCCCGCAGCGGCCGGCGCGGTCATCAGACATCGCAATCTCTGCATTTTGCTAATAGTCAGCAAGTGGCAACAGTGCAACGCTTTGTTAATGGCACCCAAATTATTGGACGCGGCCTGTTAGTGCTGGACTTTGGTTCGCGTACCCATAAAGTAATGACGACACAGGGCGACGCTACTCGTATGGCAGTAACTCAGTATTCAGGTTTTGCTGCTGGAGCATTAACTGGTTATGCATTCGGAAAAGGTTCTGTCGCCGCAATAAGCGCGATTAGCCTGGGACTAACGTTAACGCCTGTGGGATGGGTTATATTGATTGGCAGTGCAGCAGTACTTGGGTTCATGGCTGCCACGACGATGGACAATTGGGCACAAAACGAAACTGGGTATGTTTACGATCGTATTCGAGGTCGTCGTTAATGGAGCTTTCGATTCGAGATTTTTTTTCTATTTTGTGGGTGAGTTCTCTGTTATTAACGATAATTTCGTATCCCACAGTTGCAATGCTTGTTACACGACCAATCCAACAGAAGTTACGCCAAACAAAGCAAGATTACATTAGTGATTGGGTTGTTTGGCCCTTTCAAAGTGGTTTTTACGCTATGGCGATTGTTGTGCCATTTGCCCGCTGGCGCAACGAGCGCAATAGCAGTTTTGTCGATGCATTACAGCCGGTGCGGCAAGCAGCAACCCCCCTTCAGTGGTGGCTGTCGTTATGGCTGGAAGTAAGTTTGTACGGAATGGTGATGTTAGGTTTTTTTATGATGGCAATGGACGCACTTGGTGTATGGTCTCATGCTAGCATCTAGTTAGGTTAAGAAAGCGGGTGCAGGTTTTGCCTTCTGACACCCGCCATTAAGTTAAAAAGGCCGGATCTGATCCTAACGTAACTGCGTAATTACTCACTAATCAATGATATAAGCGCGAAAGACAGATAGCGAAACTGCAGTTTGCAAAGGCTTTGCTATACTGAACGCTCACATTTAAAACACAGGCAGGAGGGTTTTTATGAGCCGGCAGCTATTGGCGTCTCTACTTGGGTTACTTCTTACATTTTCTATATCGGCACAAGATAAGTTGCCATTTAAGGTTGAAGAAATAACACGCTTTGATGAACCCTGGTCGATGGCCTTTTTGCCGGATGGGCGGATGCTGGTCACGGAAAAGAAAGGGCGCCTGACTATCGTTAGCCAGCAGGGAGAGAAATCGCTGGTCGGCGGTGTACCTGATGTGGATTATGGCGGACAGGGTGGCCTGGGCGATGTTGCCTTGCATCCGGACTTCGCCAATAACAGACTTGTCTACCTCAGCTATGCTGAAGCCGGTGTTGGCGGTGTGCGCGGTGCAGCCGTGGCCCGCGGTACCTTAGTTGAAGAAGGCCGCCGCGCGCAGCTGCAAAACCTGCAGGTTATCTGGCGCCAGTATCCCAAGGTACTGGGCTATGGCCACTACGGCCACCGCATACTGTTTGATGATAACAAGCACTTGTGGATTTCCTCAGGTGATCGCCAGAAATTTACGCCTGCCCAGGATATGCAGTCATCTATGGGTAAAATTCTGCGCTTACATGACGACGGCTCAGTACCTAAAGACAACCCCTTTGTAAATTACCGGCAACAAGATGCCTTTGTCGATGGCGAAGCCATTTATGATGAGATCTGGTCGCTGGGTCATCGCAACCCGCTGGGTTTGGCGTTTGATCTTACCGGTAAGTTGTGGGTTATCGAGATGGGACCTGCCGGTGGCGATGAGCTTAACCTGGTTAAACGCGCTGCCAACTATGGTTACCCGGTAGTGTCCAACGGCAAGCACTATGATGGCAGGCCCATTCCCGATCACGATACCCGGCCGGAGTTTGCTGCACCGGCAATTACCTGGACACCGGTGATTTCACCGGCCGATCTTATCGTATACCGTGGCAAGCTTTTTGACGGTTGGCGTGGTGACGCCTTAGCAGCCGGCCTTTCCGCTCAAGGCATAGTGCGCATCAAGTTTGACGGTGAAAAGGCTAAAGAGGTAGCGCGTTATGACATGGGCGCCCGTATTCGCAAAGTTACCGAAGGGCCGGATGGTGTTCTCTGGGTGCTTGAAGATGAACGTGCGCAAAGCGAGGGACGCCTGCTGAAGTTAATGCCAAAACGCCGTTAATCGCCAATCTCATGGCTTTAATACCCGCAACAGCGGGTATTTTGCTTTTCGTGCTGTTGTATCTGATGTACCAGAGCCGGCATAGCTCACGCGGAGCCCTGCCGCTGATTATTCAGAGGTTAAAGCGGCAGGGTTAGCATTTTGTCAATGTTAACGGGTTACTGGCGTTGCGTATTCAGCCTTAACCGCTGGCAATCTTACTTTTAAGCCAAACAGCCAACGGCTGAGCCAGAAACGCTTAACCAGTTCATAACCCGCCCAGCAGCCAACACAGGTCAGCACTATTAACAGCGAGGCTTCAACAGCTACCGGCAATGCCAGTGCTTTTAGCCATACCGCAAACACAATAATTAGCGTTTGGTGCAACATATACCAGGGCAGAATAGCGTTATTGGCGTAGTGCAGCACTTTACCTTGCTTATCCCAGGCATTGGCAGGCCGGTTCAGGTAGCGCCCGGCATAACCCAGCAGCGCCAAAATCCAGCCCCAGTGGTTAAGTGCCAGTACCACGCCAACAAGCAAGCGGCCACTAACCGACTCGCCAAAAGCGGGCGGCAGGCTATCGAACAGGCCGTTACGATCGGCAATAATCAGGCTGTAGCAGGCAATCGCGGCCAGCAGAAACCAACGCCGGAATACGATGACGCTGCGCCACCAGTTACCTTGAAGGGCAAACAGATAACCGGCAATAAAGACACCGAAGTATTTGGCGTGATTATACCAGTCGTCCAGCAAGGCATGGCTGGAAGGATAAGCCTGGCGCAGGAAATACCAGGCGCAAATAAGTACCGCCATTGCCAGTAGCAGGGCAATACGCCCCGATAGCGGCTGCAGACTGCCAGCCAGTGCATTTAACAGCGGTGCTGTCAGCAACACAAGAGCGCTGTAACACCATAAATAGGGCAGAAACCACAGATGATTCCAGGTTAACAGGCCTATCGGGCTATGGTGCTCAGGCAATAGCGTGGTATTGGGGTTGATATACTGCCACCAGAAACTGATAAAGCCCGGTTCAATAAGCTGCTGCGCTAACGCCTCAAAATAAACCTGAGGCACCACAACAATGAACATGCCAGTCAACAGCGGTATTAACAGCCGGTTGCTGCGCAAACTAAACAGGCTTAACCGGCGGCTGCGTTGCTGCGCCAGCGCTAAAGCCATAGCACTGATAAAGAACAGCAGCGACATGCGCCACGGATTCGTTAAGATCATCAGGTTTTGCAACATTGTGCTGCTGCTGTCACTTTTAATATGCCAGCCCCAGTCGGCGACATAGTACATGCCAATGTGGTACAAAATTAACAGGCCAAAAGCCAGTGTGCGCAGCCAGTCTAAGTCGTAGCGGCGGTTGTCGGTTAGTGTTGTCATGCTAAAGCTCCGGGGTTGCAGTTGCGTTTTCTGTTGCGTAAGAATGCACGGCTGCACTAGCATGAGACACAACGTAATGGCCAACAGGCAGCAAACAGGGATAACAGGTGGCAGGGTGTGACGAACGATAAAGCAAAAAGTGTATTTCAGCAGTTTGACCAGCGGCCGCTGCTATACAGCTATCTGTTACTGGCTATTTATTTTTTTATCAATGCTGCGATAAATGCCAGCTCTGTATGGATGGAACATAGCCGCAGCGCAGATAATCAGCTGCAACTGTGGGAACCCATTGTCTGGGAATACAGCAGCGCCATCAGCACACTGCTATTGTTTCCGCTGTTATTCTGGTGGTTCAATCGCTTCCCGCTGCAGCTCAGCGATCTCCGCCGTCAGCTGCTGGCGCATCTGCTTGGCAGTCTGTTGTTCTCAATGTTGCATGTCGGCCTGATGGTCGCCATGCGCGAACTGGTTTATCACTGGCAGGGCGGCAACTATAACTTTGGGCCCATTCTGCGCGAGTTCTTTTACGAGTACCGTAAAGATGCCTGGGGGTACCTGTCGTTTTTAGTAGGTTACCGGCTGCTGCTTTTTTTCTACAGCAGGCTGAAAGGTGAGGCATATCAGCTGGACAGCGAAGAAGAATCGAGCGGGGCACAACCGATAAAGGCACCGGAACATTTTCTGGTGAAGAAACTGGATAAAGAGTTTTTGATCCGCACCGACGATATTGAATGGCTGGAGGCAAGCGGCAATTATGTCAATCTGCACAGCAAAGGCCGCATTTATCCGCTGCGTGCGACGCTAAGCAATACCCTGTTGCAACTGAGCAGCAAAGGCTTTAGCCGAATTCATCGCAGCCTGGCAGTAAACCATAATGCTATCGACAATATCAGCTATGACAGTAGCGGCGACGGTGATATTTTACTGAAAAACGGCAAGCAGCTGGCGCTGTCGCGCCGCTATAAAGAAGCGTTCAGAGCGGCTTTGCAGCCAGATTAAACAAAGCCTTCTGCTGCTATAACCGCTCGCAAGTTAGTGGTTGGAAAACAGGTTGAGTAACTATATCAACGTTTAGCTGCTACCAAAGCACCAGCGTCAGAAAGCTGCCAAGAGCAATTACAAACATCAGCAGATACATTGCGGTGTAAACAGTGCGATGGCGACCCTGGAATACTGTATACAACAAGCGGGCATCACCATAATTGTTTTTATGTTCGAATAACGTCTCACAGGCCAATAGCTTAAATGCCTCCAGTAATTTACTCTTCTCATTGGCAACACCATTAAACATCAGTTTTTTGCCATCAAGGTAGATATCCTGCGTCCAGGTTTTAATGCAGATAGCATCGATAAAATTATCGACGCTGTGCCTATTTTTGACCTGATAAGTGTGGAGTATTATCCGGCGGATTATTTCAGCGTCAATAATCAGATCTTTTTGCTCAGACTGCTCTCTTTTATAGATTAACCATTTGGGGATAAACAACTGACTGGCGTTTATCCGAAAGGGCTTCAGATAGCGGGGTAACAAATAGCGCGAGAGTAAAAAGTCAGCAAATACAGCAATAACCAGCGCCAGCATCGGTGTAAAAATAAGCAACACATAATTGATTTGTTTTGGCCAGCCAAAATTAACTATCAGCGGCAGAAAACTAAGTAGCAGAAAAATAACAATAACCAGCAGCTGGGTTTTCCGGCCACAATGCTGATAAAAAGACGGATAAAAATCATACTGCATAATCAGTCTTAGCTCGTGATAAACAAGTAAAACAAAACGATATTAGCCACTACCATTCCCTGACCTATACGCACCATCGTTAAACAATTTGCTTGTCTGGCATCTGCAGTGTACTTGCCTCGTATTACTCGCCACTGCATGCCAATAATTAACAGCAGCAAGGTGCCTCCTTTCCGGTCATGTTTTATAAACCGCTCCAGAATTGGAGATTGAGTATTTAAGTCATTGTATATTGCCGGCATCAGCATAAAAAACATATAAAGCGTCAGAACTGGCCAGTTAAATAGCACCAGGACAATGGCCCACGCTATTTTCTGTTTTGGCCATGCAGATTCACTGGCCGGATAGTTAATAAAATCTTCTTTGGTGCTTTTAGTATCCTGCCAGAATGGTGTGTTTGATTTAACCAGAAAAATTTGCCTGTAAGCACAGTTGTTAAAACACACTATTCCCCTGTCAGGCATCAGGTATAACCTGAGTTCTACTCCTTCGCTGGTGGTAGCAATGAATTCAGTTACCAAAGAAGGTACTGAATAATTAGGAAAGATTTTCTTTAAAAAATTGCGATGCAGTAGTGTTCGATACTTGTTGTTCAGCTGTTTTGCCGATACAGCTAAGAAATACGCAGAAGCGTCAGATTCTGTGCTCATTTTTAGTGGTTGTCGGGCATAAACATCGAAGGGCTTATTCAGCAAACTAAGCCATGAGACGTCGGTATTGGGCTCAAGTCGATGTCCAAATTTATCACATGCTAATTGAAGGTGTCGGAATTCAAAACTAAGTGGTAACGCTGCAATAGCGCCTGCAGGCAAATCACTACAATTTGCTGATGTTTCTTCAGACAAGACAGGCATTGCAAAGCAGCTGAAAACTGCAACCAGACAATACGCGGCAATGCGTTTAAAAACAAAACTCATCTGCTTTTCAAGAATCCATTCCAGCTGATTATGGTGAGGCTTGCGCTATCGGCTAGCAATACTTTGCGATAAACTAATTAACATCAATGTTGCCATGCTTGCTCTGGGTATAAAGGGTGTAAGGCAGTGCGGCGGTATCTGCCACGAACGAGAAGGTGCCGTCGATAATAAAGAACGGTACGTTGTTAAAGCTGCTTCCCAGATTTACCTGGCGGCTTGGTTCACCATTAAGCTTGCATAAGTTGTAGGATAAGCCGCTGTAAATACGCGGTATGCTATGGCAATAACTTTTCTTACCTTCGTGCTCGATGCTGACATTCGTTGTGCTGACTGGCAGGGTTCTTACCGTAGCGCAGCCTGTCAGACTAAGTATTACCATTACCGGTATCAGTGTTTTCATTTCATCATCCCTGCATTTAATCTGGCGCCGAGTTTAGAGTTAAGTAAACTTAAAGTAAATAAAAATCAGGTACAGACTGCTTGCGGGAAAATGTAACTACAAATTATCTGCAATAACCCTTTATAAGAAAAAAGCTGTACTACTATTCTCTGGTAGCGAATTTACTTTTTCATGTCAGGAGAAAGACATGGCTGATCTTTTATCAATTGCCAATATTGTTGCCATTTTTGCAGCTGTGGGCACAGCATGGCTTGGCATTGTCACCTACCGTCGGCAAAAAGAAATTGATCTTGAATATCATAAAGAACAGCTGGAACGTGAGGCTGTTACTGAATACCTTGCCTCACTTGATACCTTAATAAATCATGCGGCGTATTGTGAGGGGAGCGGAACACACGACCAAGCTGATAAAATACTGCTGTGCAAAAAAAATATTAATAAAATATACATCTATGCACCGGCAGAGGTTGTTGACGCGATGGATAAATTGCTGACAGAAGCTACAGAACTGGCCAGTGTTATTTCCAAAATTCCCAATGCTGAGATTTATGATGACGCTAAAGTAGCACTGTATGATAACGAGCGGGCTAAAACTCAGCATGCCTACCTGGAGGCAGTTAACGTTGTCAGAAAACATGTTGGTTTGCATAAACAACCGGTTGGCGCGGTTCAGTTGCTGTTGCTAGGCAAAAAATAACAGTTCAGGCCATTTACCATACCAACCGCTAGCCGGTAACTCTTACCTGCACTGCTAAAATTATTACCCCTCCCGTCATTAATTATGAACGATTTCGCCACGTTTTTGCTCTGTTATGCCTGGTTTTACTGGGCTGGAAAGCCGTTTACAAAGTGGTACCGGTATTGCTTTGTTATTTGCTTTAACCCGCACTTTGTGTGAAATGAGGAGATAGCTGATGAATCGCGGAAAAATAGTTTTGATCACCGGCGCATCCAGTGGCATCGGCGCAGCGACAGCTAAAAAAGTGGTAGCTGCAGGCCATAAAGTTGTTATTGCAGCCAGAAGCACCGACAAACTGAATGCCTTAGCCAAAAACCTGGGCTCCAATAAGGCGTTGGCGGTAACCGCAGGTGTATCAAAGCTGGATGACATTAAAAATGTAGTGGCCAAAGCCAAAGAGAAGTTTGGCAGAATAGATGTTGTGTTCGCCAATGCCGGCACCGGTCTGAATACTGCTGGCGTTGAAAATGGTGACCCGGATGAATGGCAAACCCTGCTTGATGTTAATGTCACCGGTTTATTGCTGACCGCAAAAGCCAGCCTGCCGGCACTAAAACAGAGCAAGGGCCATTTTATTTTAACCAGCTCTGTTGCCGGAAAAATAACCCTGCAAGGCTCGGTATACGGCGCCTCCAAGTGGTTCGCTTATGGTTTTGGCCAGAATTTAGCCGCCGAAATGAAAGAGTGGCAGGGTCGCTGCACCACCATTTGTCCGGGTATGGTCAATACACCGTTTTTTGATGAAGCCAAACCAGACAAGTTAGACCCGGATGATATAGCTGATGCCGTGCTGTTTGCGATATCAGCCAATCCAAGATGCGATGTACGGGAAATTACCCTGATGCCGACTAAATAACCGGCGTTGTTTTGTTACTTGCCAATACCTGAATATAGCGTGTACCTTAGCCTGAAAACACCGGTTTTTATCTGGCCAGTGGCAGTAACAATAATGATGAGATGATTATGAGACACAAGCTTTGGCTGAGCCTACTGGCATTTGCAGCACTTAATGGCTGCGCCAGTATGGATAAATCACAATGCCTGACGGCGGACTGGCGCACCATTGGTTTTGAAGATGGCGCCAGTGGTAAGCCTGAAACTGAAATCAGCCGCTACCGCCAGGACTGCGCAGACCATGGGGTTTCGCCCGATCTTAATGCCTATCGCCTTGGCCATCGCGCTGGCTCTGAGAACTTTTGCACCCAACGGAATGGCTTTAATGTCGGCTTACGCGGCGCCAGCTATCAGGGCAGCTGCCCTGCTAATTTGGCAGAACAGTTCCTTAGCGGCTATCAGGATGGTCAGCAACTGTATGGGTTACAGCAGGCTGTGAACAATGCCCGCTCAGCTATTGACCGGCAACATCGACAAATCAAAAACGTTGAAAAGCAGATTGCCATCCATACTGAGTTACTGGTTGCAGATGGCCTGGTAAGGGATGAACGCATCCGGTTATTAAATGAAATTGAAGCGCTGAAAGCTGAACATTATGATCTGATAAATCTGCTGCCTGAACTGGAGTGGCAATTGCAAAACTCAGAACAACAGCTACAACAAGGCGAGCAACAGTTTAATGCTTATCGATGAAGCGCAGTTTGATTTTTAAATCCGCTAAACAGGATGTGGAACATGGCAACAGCATTTAAAGAATACAAAATGATTTATATTGCCGAAGGCGGCTGTGGCACTATTTTTCTGGGGGCATCTGGCCTGCCGTTAAAAAAGGTTGAAGCCGAGCTCAATGCCCAGGCAGCACAAGGTTGGCAGGTGGTGTTTCAGCTGATTGAACAAAAACGCTTCTGGCTGTTCTGGACCCGTGAAGCCATGGTTGTCACGCTGGGCCGCTAAGATGCAGCGCTTGCTGTTGTGGCTTATTCGGCGCTATCGCAGAACCGGTGGTGGCATGCGCTGGTTTGGCATTGATTGCAATTATCAGCCCAGCTGTTCGGCTTACACCTACACCGCCATTAAGCGCTTCGGTGCATACCGCGGGGCAGTGATGGGCTGGCAAAGGATTAAGCGTTGTAACCGGCACGATAGTTTCTGTAAGTGTTTAGAACCGGTACCACCCGCTGGAGAAAAATGTAATGCTGAATCAGCAACAGGTTGATGACGAAGAGGAGCTGCTGCGGGAGCAGGTTGCCGCCCTGCCGGATGAGCAACGTAAAGTGTTTTATCAGCAGCTAAAGCCGCTGCTACGCGATCCTGATACCTACGCCACATTGAACTGGTGCTTTTTAGCCGGCCTGCATCATTTTTACCTTGGCCTGTGGGGCCGCGGCCTGGCTAATTTACTGGTATTTATTGTTGGTGCCGCCTTACTGTTTACTCCAATGATACTAGTTGGCATTGCGATGTTAGTGTTAATTTCGGTAATAGAATTGTGGGCGCTGTTTCGCGCCCAGATTATTATTCAGCACTGGAATAATCAGCTAATCCGTCGCTTATTGCAGCGCCAGCTGTTTAGCAACGATAAACCTTAAAAACGCTCTACCACCTTAGCCTGCATGGCCGGGTCAGCAAAATTCAGATCTACCGGCTGCTCCAGAATTATCTGCCCTTCAACCACAGCGTCTGCCGCAATATGCAGGCTGGGCTTATTGTTATTGCTCCAGCCAAAAAACGACTTTTTCTTACCCGGTTTTTTAAATATCACGTCACCTTGCACCACCGTATTACCGGCCAGTTGAATATCGCCGTTTACCGTACTGATATTCTGCGCCAGCTGCGCATTGTTAAAGGTAATGTCGCCGTTGACGGTCATCACATCGCCGGTAATCCGGGCGTTGTCTTTGGTTGAGATTTCACCATTTACGGTGCTCAGGCTGCCACTAACAGTAAAATTGCGGCCGGCTTCAATGGCACCGTTTACGGTTTCAGCACTGTCAATAGTCACATCGTCGCGAATCGCAATACTGCCATTAACCAGCGATACAGTTTTAGCACTACTGTTACTGGCCATTTGCACACTGCCGTTAACCAGTGACACATTACCATAGTGCTCACCACTGCCTATCACAGCGCTACCCATCACTTTGTCGATATTGCCATAGGGCGCATTGGCAGCTGCATTGCTGAACACACCGCTAGCCATAACGGTGGCGGCAACGAAAGTGGTAACAGCAGCAAATTGAGAGAATTTCATTGTTATTTCCTTATTGGTTAATTATTGCTGTTAACTTTGCAAAGGCTTTGCCAAAAATTAACCAATTGATATTAATAGAATTAATATCAGAGGCGTTATCCTGGCAAATCTGATTAGGCTATTATTTAGTGAAAAACACTACTTATTAATATGCTCCGGCATGGCAAAGCGCATCAGGGGGCAATTCTGGCTAACACGGTAGCCGGAGCGGTGAGGGGCAACGCCAGAATGGCGGCTTCGCCAGAGGCAGGAAAGTAACCGGTAAGCGCAGTAAAATTAACCTGATGACTAACCAAAACCGTTGGTTCAGGTAGCTTCGCCACAGCGAATTGCGCTAACAGGGCGTCAGTTTGCTGCTGCCGATCGCCACGGCCGGCAAAAAATGAATTTAATGCCGGTAGCGGTTGCACCGAAGCGATATTCATTAAGCGGGCCGTATCGAGGCAGCGGCACCACTGACTGCTGTACAGCGCAATATCTGCTGAAGTTTGTTGGCGTAAGACCTCTCCCCATTTTTGTGCCTGTTGTCGCCCGGCAGCATTTAAATTGCGCTGGGTTTTGCAATCAGTCAGCACAAAGCCGGCCGGATCGCCGGTACCGGGCGCTAAGGCATGACGCATTATCAGTACCGCCCTGCCATCGCGCCATGCCTGCCAGGCTGCATCATTAGCGGTGCATAAAACGGGCAGTAAACCAAGCAACAGCATTAACGTTCTCATATCGTGCCCTCTGTATTGGTTGCTTAAACGCTATACGTCAGGATCCTGTGACAGGTTCTGTCGCTTCCATTGCCCTTAAAATATAAATTTACCACAAGGTAATTTTAGCGTTATTATTTTGGCAGTCTTTGTTAACGGAGAAGCAGGGTGAAAAAAATAGTCTTGTCGTTATTGTTCAGTGGCAGTGTGTTGGCCAATTCTTCACAGCAGGAACAGCAAATTAATATGATGCTGGCCATGATGGAAAATATGGGAGAAATGACCCGCCTGGCCGAATGCGTTGATATACCCAAAACCCGCCTTAAAAGTTTGCTGCAGCAAACCTTAACTGAATGTGGCATAGGCGATATAACCGCAGAAGAATCAGAGCAGCAGCACACAGCTTGCCTGCATGCCAGCCTGGAGAGGCGTAGTGGCGTGCCAGCAGATCGTTGGCTGGCATGTGACAACAGTGATGAAGAACAGGAAGACCCGTTACTGGCAGAACTGGATGCACTAACTGAACGGATTGGCGAACGCGAGCCGACTGCCGCTGAGCAACGAGAAATGGACCAGATTATTGAGCGTATGCAACAGCGCGGCGTGGCTGAACTGGAACAAATGGTTGACGGCATGATTGCCGGCAGTCAAGGCTCAGAAGATTTAGTTACGCTGCCGGTGTTTCCAGAAGCGAAGCTGCTGATAAATATTCCGGCACAAGGTGAAATTGAAATTGCAGAAAAGCGCTACGTTACTTTACCCGGCGCATCTTTTGTTACCACAGCAAGCCCGGCCGAAGTGCTGGCGTTTTATCGCCGGCAGCTACCCGACTATCAGGAACACAGGCCATCTTTAATGGCGGCAACCGACGTTGCTTACATGCAACAGGTTCCAGCTGGTTTTGACTACGTGAAAGATGTTGGTCGGGCAATGAGCATCCCACACATTTTTATTCAGCCTGCATCTAAGCAGGAGCAGCGACAGCTTGCCGGCGCTAAAACACTGTTTTTTGTTTACTACCCATCCGCTGATTAAGCACTAATCGTCCTGGTCCGCGGCAATGCGGGCCCGACGTTCTTCCGCTTCAGCAAAGGCGGCTTTGATTTGCTCCAGCACAGCGTCGACATCGGCGGCGCTGTCATCGGCAGTAAATTCGCCGGTTAATACCACATCAGGGTGCAATTCACCGGCTTCATATAATGCCCAGATCTCGCCGGCATAATGGGTTTGCAGCAACTGGGGGGCATACTGGCCATAATAATCACGCATATTATTAATATCGCGTTCCAGCATCCACTTAGCATTGTTATTTGCGGCGGCGTCCACCACCTGCGGCAAATCGATAATAACCGGGCCGTAATCATCTACCAGCACGTTAAACTCTGACAAATCACCGTGAATAAGCCCCTCACACAGCATCATTACCACGTATTGCATCATGGTTGCATGATCGGCCAGGGCAATTTCCTCAGCCATGGCTACATCGCCTAAGCGCGGCGCCACCATGCCTTCATCATCGCATACCAGTTCCATCAGTAGGACGCCGTCATAGCAGCCATAAGGCTGTGGCACCCGCACGCCGGCTTTGGCCAGCTTAAATAAAGCGTCGACTTCGGCGTTCTGCCAGCTTTGTTCCTGCTGGGCCCGGCCAAACTTCGAGCCTTTTTCCATGGCACGGGTACGGCGGCTGTTGCGGCTTTTCCGACCCTCCTGATATAACACCGCTTGTTTAAAGCTGCGTTTATCGGCTTCTTTATACACTTTGGCGCAGCGAATATCCTCGCCACAACGGACGATATACACTGCGGCTTCTTTGCCACTCATCAGTGGCCGGATAACTTCATCCACCAGCCCTTCTTCGACCAGCGGCTGAATACGTTTCGGTATTTTCATAGCGCCGTTATACCCTAGTTAATCACCGCAGGGAATATGTCAGCGCCAGCCTGACGTTAAAAAAGTCAGGTTTCAGTAATCCATTACAACTCAGCTCAGAATCGCTCTGCTGCCATACAACATAAATATGGCCAGCGCCGCCAGCAGCAGCACTGTAAACGTCAGGATCATGCCAAAAACCCTGAATTTCAGTGGTTCCTGTTGCTGGCTCACACCGTAGGCATGCGACAACCGCCCCACAAGCAAAGCAACACCCAGAATATGCAGGTACAACGGTGCCAGGCCACTGTATTCGGCCAGAAACATCAAAAGCAAGGCAAAGGGCACATATTCGGCAAAATTAGCATGCACCCGGATCGCCCGCTCAAGTAATATCTGGCCATCACTGCCTATTGCTACCTGATACTGATTTCGTCTGGTAATAACCCTGATACTTAAAACAATAAACAAAATTGCCAGTATGCCGGCGTATAAAGCGGTTGTCATTGCGCGATATCCTTATTAAGCAGCAGGCGAATTGCCTTACTCATGGCTAGCAGTATAACCACAACTATTATTTTATGCCGCACTACCTGGCAATACCCGCTGTTTCAGCTTAAGCAGCAATAACTGTAGTGGCTTTACTTATTGTGCCTGTTCGGGGTAACCTCTTGGCAACAAATGTTTAAATCCGCTAACTAAAACAGATAGGAAGTTGCATGGCCGTTTTAAAAACCTTAGCCCGCGGTACCGGTAAGCTGATAATAGGTTTATTGCTACTGATAACAGCGTTCTATCTGATTTTGCTGGCCATTAACTGGCAGGACGCTAAACCCAATGCCGCCAGCCTGCATATGCAAAGCCTGCTGCAACAACCGCCAATACCGGCAGCGCAAAATGGCTATCAGTATTACCTGGCTCACAATGCCAAAAATGAGCTGCTGCTAAGCGGGCCGCTGCAAGAACTATATCGCCAGTGCGGCGAAGCACAGTCTTGTCACGACGCGCTGGATTCCCAAACCGATTTAACTGCGCTGATTGCAGAGCAGCATCAGCTAATGACGTTTTACACAGAATTGCTGCAATACCCGCATTGGCAGGAGCCGCCACCGACTCTGGATACCATGCCTGCCTATCAGGGACTATTGCATGGCCAGCGTTTATTTCTATGGCAAACCTGGCTGGAAGCTAAAAACGGCAATATTGAACAGGTTAACGCTGCCCTACAGGCAGATTACCAGTTCTGGCATACCATGCTGACTAACAGCAATAGTCTGATCACCAAGATGGTCAGTACAGGCGCTCTCAAGCACCATTTTCAGTTTGCTCCCGAGATGATAAAGCAACTGCCCAAAGCCCAACGCCCAGCGGTGGTACCGGCAGCCTGGGCGAGTGCCATTAGTGATAATGCGTTGAGTCTTGAGCTGGTGATGGCGGGTGAATGGCATTATGGAGCTGATATTTTAGCGGACACCTTGCAAGGTAATCCTGCTGCAAGCGAGAATCTAAGCGTTGTTGAGAGGATTTTTGATGGTTTAGTTCGCCCGCTTTTTCTGCTGCAAGATACCAAAAACGTTCACGCACAGCAGCTTTTAAATCAAGATGAACAGCCAACTTACCCCTGGTATAGCTGGCTGCGCAACCCAAGTGGCAGGCTATTAATAGCGACCAGTGTTCCATTTTATTCTGACTACAAACAGCGGCTGCAACAACTTGAACCATTGCGCTTACAGGCATTACATCAGGTTGATTGACAGACTAAGATACATTGCAACTGGCCACGTCACTAATTTGCTGCTGTAGCTGGCGGGCCATCTCTCGCAATTGAATCAGCTGTTCGTCGTCCATAGCAACCTGACAACGCAGTGCCTGCATCACACCGCTGACTTTTTGCTGCAACGCCCGGCCCTTTGTTGTCAGTACCACCTGTTTCACCCTCTCATCATCCTGACTGGCCACCCGCTGCAGCAACTGTTTTTGCTCCAGCTTTTTGACTAATGGCGTTAAGGTGCCAGAATCAAATAATGTCGCCCGGCCCAGGGTTCCCAGGCTGATATTGTCTTGCTGCCACAAGGCCAGCAAGACGACGTACTGCGGGTAAGTCAGGTCAAATGGCTGCAATAGCGGCCGGTACAGCCGCACCATCGCGTTGGAAACACTATACAAGGCGAAACACAATTGCTGATCCAGTGGCAGGGTTTGGCTCATTTCAGGGTCCGGGTTGGCAAAACAATGGTTGATATTATAACGGCGAGGAATTAGATAGTACACAATTAACTTGCACGCAAGATTGTTGCATGCTAACTTAGCTGAAACTGAAGATCATTTAACGTTAACTAAGGAGTTACTATGGACATTCTTTATAAAGCAGTTGTTACCTCTACCGGTGGCCGGAATGGCGAAGCAAAATCCGATGATGGTTTATTGAATGTAAAATTATCTGCCCCGAAACAACTTGGCGGTGATGGCGGTGCCACTAACCCTGAGCAACTTTTTGCTGCTGGCTATTCTGCCTGCTTTATTGGTGCATTAAAGGCCGTTTCGGCGAAGAGCAAAACCAGCCTGCCTGATAACTTAAGCCTTACTGCTGAAGTAGGCATTGGCAAAATTGAAGGCGGTTTTGGTTTAGACGTTGATTTATATGTAAAACTGCCTGGTATGGACCAGGCTGCCGCTGATAAATTGGTTGAACAGGCGCATCAGGTATGCCCGTATTCAAATGCCACCCGGGGTAATATCGATGTGCGATTGCACGTGTCGGTATAAACACTGACTAAATGAAAAAGCGCAGGCTCTGGCCTGCGCTTTTTTATGTGTATCGTAATGAACAGCCTTACTATTGGCAGGCTCCTACCTGCCAGAAACTGCCGTCAGCTGACGAGAGTGTGGTTATGCCCCAGGTAGAGCCGGCCATTGCCGCGTTACTGCCGTTAGCGAAATAGTCCGGAGTGTAGAAGTTGCCGGTACTATATGCCCGCCCTGCCACTTTATGGCTGTAGTTGTTAGTAGTAAAGGCCACGCAATCAGCTGGCGGTGGCGGCGGATTGCCGTTATCACCATCATCTTCGCCATCACCCGGGCCTGCAGCACTGCAACTTTGCGCCGGGCCAAAGCAGCTGGCGTCATTATCCTGCCAGCGACACTGACTACCGGTAATCACCTGCTCGCGCAGCACAAAGCTGGCGGTGCCATATTCCAGGTAACAATTGGCATAATTGGTGTAGTCCAGCCGGCTGGCACTGATATGCTGGTCTAATGTAGCGTTCTGGCCGGCATCAATGCTAAATGTCAGCTGCTCAGCACTGAACAAGCCGCCCTGATCGGTGGCGGTAATTAGCGCAGTTTGCTCACCACCCGCCAGCTGGCAACGCTGTGCACTGAATAGATCACCGTTGATGCTGGCAGTAACAGTCGCGCTGGCAAACTCTACCGTTACCGATGCCAGATCGCGATTTGAATCAAACACCCGGCCACTCACCACAGCGCACTGACCATCAACCGCAGCTGCCAGCTCAGACAACTCTGGCGCAGTAGCCGGTGGTGGCGGGCCAATTAACAACTGCTCAGTATAGGGTGTACTGACCAAACCGCCGCTATCGGTTGCCGTTACGTTAAGTTGATACCAGTCATCATTCAGTGCCGGGCTGCTAAGGCTGAAACTACCGGTAGCAGCAGGTGTGGTACTAACCAGTTGTTGCTGGCCGACACTGTCGGTAAAGCTGGCGGTTACGGTTACAGCATCACCATCAGCGTCATTAGAAGTGCCTGCTATCGTTACGATGCTGGCTTGCTGGCTGACGTTAATATTGGTCAGCTCAGGGGCACTATTGCGATTCACCCGCTGATTATTATCCTGAAAGTATTGGCCCAGATAGCTTGCATAGTTAATGCTGTTACCATTGATATATGAGCCACTGGCGCCCTGACCACCAGACCAGGCATGATCAACATTATTAAACCACAGCATTGATACCCGGCCATTCTGCCACAGGGTTTCATCCGCCGTGCGGCTGCTGCCATTACTGATCAGGTTTTCACCACTGAGCTTACTGACATTATATAAGTCGGCCATGCCATTGGCATTTTGCTCGTTGTAACACAGGTTAACTGTGGTATCGCTGCGACCATGAGCAATAGAGGCAATTTGCGTGTCGAAGTGGCTGGCATAACTGCCGGCATACTGGGCACAGCGGCTGGCGACGTTGGCGGTTTCACAGGGGCCAATAGCACCACTGGAACTGGTGCCGATACTGGGCCCGGCACTCACTCCCATACCAGCAAACACATCGGGCGCCAGGCAAGCCGTGGTATTGGCAAAGGCGGCACCGGAAGATAAACCGGCAATGTAGACCTGATTGGGGTCTATCTGATAACTGACATCTGCTACCAGGTTATTAGCCAGGGTGATCAGGTTTTTATAGTCACCGGCACTGCGCGCTTTAGTACCCTGCCAGTAAGACCAACAACCAAAGCCGGCTTTGTTCATCGCGTCCGGCACAGCAATGACCAGGCCGTACTGTTCAGCGGCCTGGGTTAAATTAGCAGTTAAATAAGCGTCAATTGACTGGGTGCAACCATGTAGCACCACCAATAAGCCACGACCCTGACCAATGGCAGAAACACTGTCTGGCGTATATAAATGCACTTTGTTAAAACCGCCGACACTGACATTTTGCTGCCAGCTACCGGCAACTGCAGACTGACTGAGTAAACCAGTGGCAATGAGCACGCCGGCCAGCATTATGCCGGCCCGGTTAAAAGCTTGAATTTTCACGTCTGTTGTTCCTTATCATTTTTGTAGTTTAAGTGAACACCTCAGCGACGCTACTTCTCCCTGTTTCGACTTCCGATCCCCGTTAGCAAGCTGGGGTGCCAACCAACTATAGAAGCCAATACGCAAATTCGATTTAGTACTTTAGTGCTGCTTAAGTGGTTTAAGGAGGGAGGTACCGACTCGCCAGCCCGGCCGGAATAACGTAAACTGCCAGCAAAGTAAGTTACTGCAGTCACTATGACCACTATGACAAAATCAGCCCAGCTGCACCCTCGCAACCCACATCAGGGCCGCTATGACTTAGCGACGCTAAGCAAGGGCTATCCACCGTTACTGGTGCATTTGACTGTCACCCCTGGCGGTGAGCAAACCATTAACTTCAGTGAGCCCGCGGCGGTACAAGCGTTAAATGCTGCCCTGCTGCAGCATTACTATCAGATTAACCACTGGCAACTGCCGCCAAATTATTTGTGTCCACCCATTCCGGGGCGGGCTGATTACATTCACTATGCCGCAGATTTGCTGGCAGGGCCCGCTGGCGTACCTACCGGTAAGCAAATCAGCATGCTGGATATTGGTTGTGGCGCCAACCTTATTTACCCGATGATTGCCAGCCGCAGCTATGGCTGGCGTTGTGTCGGCACCGATATTGACGAATTAGCATTAAAAGCCGCGCAGCTGATTATTGATAGCAATCCGAAATTAAACGGCCAGATAACCCTGCGCCGCCAGCCGGATAGCAACAGCATCCTGCGCGGCATCATTAAAGCTGGCGACACCTTTGCGTTAACCGTCTGTAATCCGCCGTTTTATGGTTCGGCTGCCGAAGCAGCCGCGGCTAATCAGCGCAAGCGCACTAACCTGGGGCTCAATGACAACCCCCAGCAACGCAATTTTGCCGGCCAGCATCATGAACTATGGTGCCCGGGCGGCGAGCTGGCGTTTATCAGGCAAATGATTAAAGAGAGCGTTGAATTTGCAGAGCAGGTTGGCTGGTTCAGCAGCCTGGTGTCACAGCAAAGCCACTTAAAAGCCCTGCTGGCTGCAGCGCGCCAGGCCGGCGCAGCTGAGATAAAACAAATTAACATGCAGCAAGGCCAGAAAAGCAGCCATCTGCTGGCCTGGCGTTTTAACATCGCCAGACCAGACTGCATTTAAGGCTGGGTTACCCGACCCATAAATAGTATTGCGCCTGTGCTTTGCTGGCGGATCATAAAGATAAACGGCCGATCGATGCGCAGTGCCGCATATTCCGGGCTGGAAATAACGCCGATAACAGCGCTGGTGGCGGCAGCAGCCTCGGTACCAGTTTCATCTACACTGATCACCGCCTGATGCATGGCATTGTCTACAAACAACTGGTTAGTGTCGGATATAGCGGAAAAGTTGGCAGAACCCGGACTGAACGCTTCCTGCATACCTAACTGCTGCAGCGCAGCTTTTAATGGAAATTGCGTTGCTAAGGTAAATTTGGGCAGATGTAAGTCAACCAACCGGTCTTGCATCAGCGCACGGATATCAGCAATTGCTGCAGCATCGATACTTGCTTCAAACTCTGTAAAATTTCCTGTTTCAGGTACCAGAATCAGCATTTCAAGTGCCGGATTTTCATAGGGTAAACTTATTGCGGTATAGCCTGAGCCCTGGTGATAAGGTAGCCGCATTTGTGACTGATACATTAAAGGCACCTGACGCTCCGTTCCATCGAGCAGAGTAAAACTGGCGTTTGCCGTATTCGCTGCTGTAAAAACCTGATACCAACGCGCCTTAAAATATATAGTATTCACTAACACCAGCGCGGTGTCGCTGTTAACACTGCCATCAGGCAAAATCTGACTAATCCGGTTATTGGTCAGCTGGGCCACCCATTGGTTTATTTGCTGGCGGGCCAAGGCAGCCTGCACTTTAAAATCGGCGGTATACAAGCCACTGTCATAATGCCGGGCAAGCAAATCCAGATATCCCGGTTTAACCACAAAAGATTTTTCAACAAAGGCAGCATTATTACTGTACAGAGCAAAAGGTGCCTGGTGATCGGCGATTTCCTGCTTTAGTTTAAGAGCATAGGCATTAAATGTCTGATGCAGTTGCGCCGGCATCTGAGTAAATTGCAGCGCTGCGGCCATTTCTGTTGCCGTCTGCCCGGCGGCACCAGCATACAACATTGCCATTGCTGTAGAGATACTGTGTGGTGAGAAGAACAGGTTGTTATCAGCGCTAATCTGCTGCTGATACAGCTGCAGGGCAAACTGATTGTTATCCTGTACCAGCTGTTGCAACTGGCCATCACTGGCAGCCGGCGTTAGCTGATAAGATAAAGCTGAACGCAGCAAAGTAATACCGGGCGCAACCGCTACGGGTTGATCATCTTCCTCAGCAATAGTGTCATCGCTACTATTACAGCCGAACAGTAAACCGGCAAAAATCAATAAAAGCCAAACACGCATGGGCAACCCCTCCTGCAGGGCCAAAGGTCGGGTCAAGTATAGAAACAGCAACGAGGGTATGTCGTAAAAATTTGTTAACTCAGAGAGGCATTACCAGCGGGCGAAATGGTCTTCTGCCAGCCCCTGCTGGCCAATACAGTGAATTTGCTGGCCGTCACTAAGGGTTATCGTGCCATGCCAGCTGCCACAGTATTGGCGGAAATTACTGGCCAGCAGCCCCAGGTTCAGCCGCTCCTGCCGCTTGGCCGCCGGAATAAACTGCAATTGTACCGCGCCACATTGGCTAACCAGCTGCCACGGCGTATCTGGTTTAAGCCTGTTAAAGCGAAAATGCACGGCTGGCAGTAAATAACGTTTATCATTTACCCAGCAGCAGTTTTCAGTGGCGCCGGTTTCGTTAACCCCAGCCGCCAGATTAAAACCAATTTTATCGCTGCCGC
This sequence comes from Arsukibacterium indicum, assembly GCF_019100565.1. Classification (GTDB taxonomy): domain Bacteria; phylum Pseudomonadota; class Gammaproteobacteria; order Enterobacterales; family Alteromonadaceae; genus Alishewanella; species Alishewanella indicum. The sequence continues at coordinate 430,926 of NZ_JAHRID010000003.1, forward strand.
TATAACCGCTTAAACTACCCCAGCGCCAGCTGGTTTCCCGGCGCATATAACCTGCCGAAAAATCATAGCCGCCCAGCGCTGCGGTTACCGCAACAGGCTGTTGCTGCAGTTGAATATCACCTGTTACCCGCAACGCATTATGTTTTTGAGTGTAAGTCCAGCCGTTGTAGCCAGTGGGTAAGCATAGCGCCAGCGGTTCGACGATGTGGCCGGGGCTTAGCAGCAAATCTGCGTTAAGTTGTTTACTTTGTAGCGCCAGCCGCCAGCTATAGCCGCAAGGCTCGATGCGAATACTGTTATTCCCGCCTGTTAGGCGCGCCACTCCTGCGGTGGCCGAGGCACTCATCTGGCTATGCCGGCCTAGCGGTTGCAATAGTTTAAACTCGGTTAAACTGGCCGTGCTGCGCTGATAAAAGTACGCAAAGCCAGAGCACAGGTAGCGGATATCGGCAATCGCCGCCGCCAGAATCCAGTCCGGATGGCTGACACTGACAAACTGAAACTGCTTGTAATGAGCCCAGCGCGCCAACCCGGATGCAGGCTTATCCATCGCAGTGCGATAATCAAAATCTGCTACACCCAGCTCAGTAACCGGCAGATCGAAAACGCCAAACTGTGGCTGACCATCGGCCTGAATAAGCCTGAAAGGTGCAGGTTGCGGGTTAATTTCAGGCTGAACAGAGGCGATCATGGTAATTCCTGAACTAAATATTAGTTGTTCAATCTAAGCTTAAACGCAGGGCTAAGCAGCCGTATATTGTAACAAAACATGTAGTTCAGCGATTTTACCCGACTTTATAGGCGGTTAGCGCCACACTACCCCTTTATTTATTAATTGCCGTTTTGCTACGATTTTGCTAAATTTTAGCCCTCTTGAAATTACATTTACCTCGCTGATTTGTTAACAACTTAACAAGCATCGTGGCCCTTCATTTTTAGTTAATGGTGGTAAGGATAACCATGTTTAAACGCAGCTTACTGGTATCAACCGTTATTTTACTCACTGCCTGTGGTGGCGGTGGTTCTGGCAATATCGGCGGCGGTGGCGGCTCGGGCGGTGGTAGCGGAGTTACCCCACCCACCTGGACACCCGGGGTATTTGCGGCAGAAAGTAACTTTAAAAATTACTGTGCCTCGCCACGTAGCGGTACCGATCCGTATAACAACAACCAGCCTTACCCGGACCGGGCAGGCACCAGCATGCATGAGAAAATGTGGTTGCGCTCCTGGAGCAATAATACGTATTTATGGTACCGCGAGCTGCCTGACAATAACCCGGCCAATTTCTCGGTACTGGCATTTTTCAATCAGCTGAAAACCGATGAGTTAACTGACTCGGGCGCTGAAAAAGATAATTTCCACTTTTCTCAAAGCACGGCAAGCTACAAGCAGCAAACCCAATCGGGCGTTAGCTCAGGCTACGGTATTACCTGGTCATTTGGCAGCACAACGCCACCACGCTCACTCATTGTTGCTTATACCGAGCCAGATTCGCCGGCCGCCAATGCCAATATATTGCGGGGCGCAGACTTACTTGAAGTAGACGGTATAGACTTTGTCAACGACAACACTAACGCCGGTGTTAATGCCATTAATGCTGCATTATTTCCGGAAAGCGCCGGTGAGCAGCATGAGTTTGTATTTTTAACCAATGATGGTGAAACAATAACGGTTACCATGACCTCTGCCGATGTGGCCAGCAGCCCGGTGCAGAATGTGCAGGTACTGGACACCGCCGCTGGCAAGGTCGGCTACCTGCAGTTTAACAGCCATATTGCCCTGGCTCAGCCGCAGCTGATTAGCGCCGTTAACAGCTTTGCGGCGGCGAATGTTAATGAGGTAGTGCTCGACTTACGCTACAACGGCGGCGGCTTACTGGCACTGGCTTCGCAGTTCGCTTATATGGTCAGTGGCGATGCGATTATCCAGGATCGGATTTTCGAGAAAACCATTTTTAATGATAAGCACCCGAACCGCGATCCGGTAACCGGCCAGACATTAAGCCCGATGCCATTTTATGGTTTTGAAATTGACTATGAAGCCGGCCGGTTAACCAGCACACCACTACCAGAATTGAACCTGAACCGGATTTTTGTATTATCTACCGGAGATACCTGCTCGGCCAGCGAAGCCTTTATCAACGGCTTACGCGGTATCGATGTTGAAGTTATTCTGATTGGCGATAAAACCTGTGGTAAGCCTTATGGCTTTTACCCAACCGATAACTGTGGCACTACCTACTTTACCATTCAGTTCAGCGGCGCCAACGCCAAAGACTTTGGCGAATATGCCGATGGCTTTTACCCAACGCCAAACCCGATCTTTGCAGCAGATGTACCGGGCTGTCAGGTGGCTGATGATTTCTCGGCCCAGTTAGGCGACCCGGCTGAGCGGATGCTGGCCAGCGCACTGCACTATGCCACTTTCGACAGTTGTCCGGTTGGGGTAGCTGCCCAGAGCCTGAGCCAGCAGCAGCGCGTTAGCGACGATAGTGGTCTGAGCATTCAGCGTCAGGATCCAAGAATGCAGGCCTTTATTCTGGAAAATAAACTTAACCAGCCTATAAAGCCGGCGCAGGATAACCAATAATGCGTTGCACCATACAAATAAGCGCCAGCCTGCTGGCAGGCGCTTGCTTACTGACAGGCTGTAAAATAACACCGGCTGAGCCACAGCCCGCCCTGCTTACCAATATGAGCCCGGCAGTAAAAGTTGAGTTACAGCAGGCTATTGTTGAGCTGATTGGTGGCCAGCCGGTAAAGCTGGCTGACAATGCTTTTGCCACGCGGCATCAGTTGTTTATTGAGCAGGCAATATTGCGGGATGAAAAGGGGCTGCCGATTATGGGGCGCCATAGCCAGCCGGCAATATTACTAGAACTGCAGCAGGCTGATAACCAGTGCCGGCTAAGCCATCCGGCCAGCGGCAACAGTGTTGCTTTAGTTAACAGCCAATGTCAGCCGGCCGCTACTCCAGAGCAATAGGTTACTACGCGCTTACGGTTTTATCTGATATTTACCGTTTAAGCGCGGCGGCGGAGGCAAAAAACATCAGATAAACCAGCCTGGAGTTCTCCGGCGTGGTACCAAAAGATTCGCCGGCTGAATGCCATAACCATGGCCGCAGTAAAATAAGCCGGTTATAACGCATTGGGATCCGGTGGGTCATCTCCCATTTCGAGTCATCATTCGAGTCGGTTTCTAACAGGTCTGAAATCCATTTTTTTGCAGAAGGCGCACCAAAGCGCTGCAATGATTCCTGATCATTGTAAGGAACCCGCTCAGTATTAGTGGCTTTATGGCGGAAAAACTCGGTGCCGCCTTTGCAATCTTCCGGGCGGGACATATACAAAATACCCGACCAGTGAGAGCTGTCGACATGCACCTTCGCCGTACCCACATCGTTGGCTGAGGCCAGCCGGAATTTACCATGCGCCTGGTTATGGGCCATTGGCATTAAAGGTTCACCTACCAACCTGGAGACCTGCTCATTTAACCCTTCCAGGTTTAAACGCTGCGCTGAGTTTCGGCCTGGATAAGGGCCCTGCGCATCGGGATAGTTTAAACTCAGCCCGGCATCACGTAGCTGATGCGGGTTGTCCAGAAAGTCATCTACAACAATAAATGAAGTTGGCACGTTACCATTCCTTTGTTATTTTTTGTAGTGCCAGTCTAGGCCGTTCATCAATAGCAAATCAACCCGCTTAGGCCATTTAATGAACCTTACCTGCAACCTGCTCGATATCATGCTGCAGCTTTTTACGCAGGCCAAGGCTAAAGCTAATTTCGGCCACCACAAATAACGGCCCGACAAACAGCCCGACGATATCATCGACAAAAGCCGGCTTTTTGCCTTCATAGTAATGGCCGATAAACTGCAACACCCAACCAATCACAAACAGTGCCAGCGAACTGCCAAGCCAGACAGCAAAAGGCTGGGCTGCCAGATAGGTTGCCAGGGCAAAACAGCTGCCACTAAATAGCAGCATTACCAGGCCAAAGCGGAGATCAAGCCGGAAGTAAAACAGTGCCGTGGCAACAAACAACAGTAGCGCCGGGGTCAGCATTACGCCCGCGACACTGAACAGCGGCAGCGACAACAAGCTGAAAATGGCCACGACAATTAACGGTATGCCAATGTAATGGGTTTTTATATTACGCTGGTCGCGATGATACAGCGCATACTGGCTTAAATGTTCAGTCAGGTTTTTCATCTTTATTTACTCCGGTTCGCGTACTAAAAGCGCTTAACGAATACTGCTTCAATAAGATTGGTCGTTTAACAACCGTATCAACACTGCTCTAAAGCTATTATTCAAAAGATACTACTATAAAAACTGTTGATACTGGCACTCAATTGTTAATTTATTCCTTTTCTAGTTACAACGCAAAAAAGTCCGCCATTAACACGGACATACAACCCCACTGGGCTATGCTTAAGCAGCTAACTTTCAATGGGAATTAACTGATGCTGAAATATGTTGTGGTCGTCGCTGCTATGTTGCTTTGCAGCCTGAGTTTGCACGCTGCACCCGGGCTGATTTATATAACAGATGTAAAGGTGTTTTCCGGTAAAGACCTTAGCCTTACCCCACCGCTTACTGTGGAAATTGCCGGTAACACGATTAAGCAGTTGCACCGCGAGCCGGTAACACCCGCTGCAGGCGCTACCGTTATTAATGGTGCCGGCCATACCCTAATCCCCGGTTTAATTGATGCCCATGCCCATCTAACTTTTGCTGCAGCCCCGCAAATAGCAGCGCTGACCGGCGATGTCGGTTTTGTCCACCACCTGGCAGGCCGTGAAGCCGGTGCCATGCTGCTACGTGGCTTTACCTCAGTGCGTGATGTCGGCGGTCCGGTGTTCGGCCTGAAACAAGCGATTGATCGCGGCGTGTTGAGCGGCCCGCGAATTTTCCCATCAGGCGCGCTTATTTCTCAAACCGGCGGCCATGGTGATTTCCGTTTGCCAACCGATATACCGCATGACACAGGCCTTAGCCATACCGAACGGATTGGCGCGGCCGCCATTGCCGATGGTAAAGACGCGGTACTTAAACGCAGCCGCGAGCAACTGATGCTGGGTGCCAGCCAGTTAAAACTGATGGCCGGTGGAGGGGTATCATCCTTCTATGACCCATTAGACGTGGCACAGTATACCGAAGAAGAAATGCAGGCAGCAGTGCAGGCAGCCGAAAACTGGGGCACCTACGTTACCGTACACGCCTATACGCCAAGGGCGATGCAAATGGCTATTCGGGCCGGTGTGAAAAGCATTGAACATGGCCAGCTGGCTGACGAGGCTACAGTAAAGTTAATGGCAAAGCAGGGAGTCTGGTGGAGCCTGCAGCCGTTTCTGGATGACCAGTACGCCAACCCGCAACAGGGCGAAGCGCGGCAAAAACAATTGCAGGTAAGCAATGGTACCGATCGCGCCTACAACCTGGCAAAAAAACACAAGGTGCAAATTGCATGGGGCACTGACATCTTGTTTTCACCCGGCAAAACGGCTAATCAGAACGCCCAGCTGGTAAAAATGCAACGCTGGTTCAGCCCGGCTGAAGTGCTGAAAATGGCCACATACGACAATGGCCGGCTACTGGCATTGTCTGGCGAACGAGTGCCTTATCAAGGCAAGTTAGGCGTGATAGAGCCGGGTGCTCTGGCCGACGTCTTATTAGTAAAAGGGGATCCGCTAGTGCAATTAGAGCTGCTGGCAGACCCCGTTCAAAATCTGCTGCTGATTATTAAAGACGGCAAGATTTATAAAAATAATCTGTAGGCTAATAATTAGCATCCCATAGCTTTTTTACTGCCGCACTACCAAACCATAGCCGGTAGGGCGGTAGCCCAGGTGCCAATGGCGGTTGCCACTGATAAAGGGGTTGTCGTGGCCCATATGCTGGCGGGTTCGCTGGTTTAACTGCTGTTCGGCTGTGCTTACCGGGTCAAGCTTATGCCAGGCCATAAACAGTTGCTGCTGGGCGCGGGACAGGCTCAGGTTGTATTTATCGGCCATATAAAAGTAGGTACGGGCGATATCGCCCCTTACCTGTTTTGGCGGCTCGAATACCTTTTGCTTAAAATCGACCTTTACCGGGCAGGCCCCGTGCTGCGCAGGGGCGGCAGGTAGTATGCCAAAACGGTAATTACTGCGATCGCCATTTACCTCGCCAATTGCCGGTACCAGGTTATACAAATCCGCTTCCATTAACCGGAAAATACTGTCGGTTTTCACGCAGTTTTTCCGGCCACCGTTTTGCCAGCACTGACGTTGATGGCCAAAATGGTGGGCTGGCATCACATGCTCCCATTCAATCCGGCTGGCGCGCGGGCCATTTTTCCGTATTTGATAACCGCAACTATTCAAATCGGGAATGCCTTTATTACCCTGCCAACGAATAGTGCAATCACAATAGAAACTGGTCGACTCTGGCGCGTGAATGCGCTGCGCCAGTTTTTTTGCCTGATCAAAATTAGCCGGGGCGGCCTGGGCGAGGCTTGATAACAGCAGCAGTAAACTGCCACCAGCAAACGATTTAAACTTCATTCACTACCACTTACTTCAGTGAAAACTGCTAAAACCTGACTATAACCTGACCCGGCCAGTTTGAATACGTCATTTCGCTGCAGCAACCGCAACGGTCTGACCGCCGGCGTTCCCATTATTTATAAACTGTAAACAAATTGTCATTTTGGCGTGAAACAACAATATTTCGCTGTAACAGCTAAGTATGCTGAAGCTGTGTTAAAGGGGTCTTGTTGTCACTAACACTTCGCTGGCTTCGCTGGCGGCTCATGCACGGATGTCTTGCAAAACAACAAATTACAGGACGAAAACATGCGAGCTTTTACATTAAGTTACCGTAGTATGCTGCTTGGCGTGCTGCTGTTTATTACCCCACAGGCGCTGGCCGACGTTATCTTACATGCCTTTGACTGGCACTATAACGAGGTTGCCAACCGGGCAGAAGAAATTAAGAATCTTGGTTACAAAGCAGTACTGGTTGCCCCGCCGTTAAAGTCGAATGCCGGCAACTGCGCCTGGTGGCAACGTTATCAGCCACAGGATATCCGGGTAATTGACCACTGCAAAGGCAATAAGCAGTCATTTCAGGCGATGATTAACGCCCTGAACGACAGTAACCCGGCCCGGCGGGTTGAGGTGTACGCTGATATTGTATTGAATCATATGGCTAATGAGCGCAATGGTGCCACCGACTTTCCCGGTCAGGCTGCGCTGAACAGTTATGGCAGTAACTCAACATACTGGAATAACCAGCTTTTATTCGGCAATTTAACTCAGGGTTTATTCAGCCCCTGGGATTTTAACCCGGCCAATTGTATTCAGAATTATAACGATGTCTGGCAGGTGCAGAACTGGCGGTTATGTGGCGGCGGTGGCGACACCGGCTTGCCCGATTTAAACCCCAACAGCTGGGTGGTACAACAGCAACGGGCTTACTTACAGGCTTTGAAAAACATGGGGGTGAAAGGGTTCAGAGTTGATGCAGCCAAACATATGACTATCTGGCATATTAACCAAATCTTCACCAGTACGATCAAAAACGGCATGTATGTGTTTGGTGAAATAATTACCAGTGGCGGCGCCGGCAATAACGAATACAACAGTTATCTGGCACCCTATTTACAGTATACCGACCATAAAGCTTATGACTTTCCATTATTCGAAAGCCTGCGCCGGGCCTTTAATCCCAGTGGCAGCATGAATGAGCTGGTCGATCCGGGGGCCTATGGCCAGGCATTGGCCAATAGCCGGGCGGTTACCTTTACCATTACTCACGATATTCCAACCAATGATGGCTTTCGTTATCTGATCATGGACCCGACTGACGAATATCTGGCTTATGCTTATGTGATGGGCCGCGATGGCGGAAAACCGCTGGTATTCAGTGACAGCACCGGCACCGATAATAATCGCTGGGTCAATGCGTATCGTGCAACATTTATGCAGCGGATGATCAGCTTTCATAACCGGATGCAGGGTCAGGGTATGGAGGTACTGGCATCCAGTAACTGCGCTATTTTATTCCGGCGTGGTCAGGAGGGCGTAGTGGGCATTAACAAGTGTGGAGGTCAGGTCACATTTAACGTGAATACCAACGGCCGTTTTTATTGGTACCGAACTTACCGTGATGCATTAAGTGGCGCTGCAACCTTCAGTATTGGGGGCAGTAATCATGGCTTCAGCATTCCGGCCCGTCAGGCCAGAATGTGGTATGCCGACTGATTTTTAGCGGAATAATGACTGGGCTTTTTTTATGCGCTGTGGCAGGCTGAGGATACTAAATTCAGGAGCTGTCGATGAAGAAAGCCTTTGTTCCCGCTAGCCGGTTCACGTTATTTTCTGCAGTTATTGCCATTTGCCTCAGTGCCTGCACTGATCCCGGCCCCGATGCCAGTCAGCAACAACTTATTGCCAGCCTGACAGAGCCAGAACGTAAGCTGTTTGAGCATGGCCAGCTAAAGGCGTACAGCTGCGCAGCGTGTCATGGTCGCAATGGTATCTCCAGCCACCCAAACTATCCCAGCCTGGCTGGCCGCTCTGCCAACGAACTAAGCGCGGCGTTAACCGCTTATCGCGGTGGCGAGCGCAAGCATGCTCTGATGACCCCGCAGGCCCGTGGCCTGAATGATGCCGATATTAATGCGCTGGCTTACTATTTTTCATTGCAGCTGCCAGCAGCCTCTGCTGCAACGCAAGCTGACTAATATTGCTGCTTGCACAACGTCAGATATAAAAAAGGGCAGCCACTGGCTGCCCTGATATCCACTTAACGCTGTCACATGTGAATTACTTCGCGTCGCCTATGGTCATCTGGCTTTGCATTACCACTCCCTGCTTATCAATATCCAGATTGGCCTGCACCTGCATATTCATGTCGGTCAATGAACTGAACTCTGCCGGTACTGGCTGGCCACTGGCCTGCATTGCTTGCTGCATGATGCCAAAAAACCGCGCGTAATCCATACCAAAACTTAACAAGCCATTTTTCTCAATGGCCTGCTGCAGTATCGCATTAGCCTGAGCCGTGCCTTTATCGCCGGCATACACCACCAGATGCGAGTCACTGACCTGCAGCATCGGTGTTACCCCAAACGCATCCAGCATCGGCAGCACGGTGTTCAGCGGCAGCTCTTCACCATCGGCTGGCAGCGTTATTTCCGCCATACCCGGTACCATCGCTTTTAACCCTTCCAGATAACTGCGGGCATTTTTCGCTGTCACGCTTAGCATGGCATCAACCGCTGTTGGCTGCATGGTGTTTGGATCCATTGCCAGGTTATTAATTGTAACCGATGTGCCCTGCACGCTATGCACCATGGCGCCAGCAGCCAGCATCGCCATTGGGTTAGCCTGCTGCATCTTTTGCTGCAATTCTGCCAGTTGCGCGCACTGATACGCCGGCTGGGTTACACCACGCCATAGTTTGGTAACCGCTGGCGCAAACTCGGTCATATCCAGCCCCAGGGCAAAGCTGAACAGTGATTGATTGCCGCCTTGTGCAATATGGTCAGGAACAAAGCCGCGGATGCTGCTCAGCGTATTAATGGTGTCTTTATTGGTGGTTGGAAGCAGCATTTTACCGCGTACATGAGTTGGCTGGCCCGCTTTGCTGGTAATGTTGCTGTCGAAATACATACCTGGCCAGCTGCTGGTAATACTGCTGAGATCCTGCTGACACTCGGCACTGCGCCATGGCTCCATCGCTGCAACAAACTGTGGGCTGGCCAGCAGCTGAATATCGTTTGCCAGACGGTTGCCATCGGTAGTTGTCAGGCCGGTAACCAGTTGCTGAAAGCTGATAAAACCAATGGCATTAGGGTTTAATTTATAGTTTGCCGCCATATTGGCAAACTGATTATCACTGAGAATGCTGCGTTCTGGTTTGGCTGCCATTAAAGCCAGCTGGCGGGTTTCTTCACCCTGAGTAGACAATACCAGGGCCATGTTGCCCCAGCCATCTGTTACTGACACTAACAGCTCTGCGCTGTACTCGCCAAAGCTGAACGCGTATGAGCGAAAACCACCATTAGCTCCCGGCATCGCGGTATGGCTTATACCGCTTTCTTCTTCGGCACGGTCGAATAACTGCCAGAATGCCGCTTCATTTGCCAGCTCAATCCGCACCACCGGCGCCAGGCCAAGCATGTAGCTTAGTGAACGCACCTGCGGCTTAATACCGGTTATTACTGCTAACTGCTCTGGCTGCGCCAGTGCCCGCATATATTCTTTGGCCAGGCTCAGCACAAAACGCAACTGTGGCTCTTCGGTATCAGCGGCAAGCTCCGCTAACTGCTGCTGACTGGCTTCGCTGTAATAATCGGGGCTTAAACCAAACGCATTCAAATAAGCGATAAAATCTACCGGCTCCAGCTGCGCTGATAAAAATACCGTGTCGGCCGGCACAAACTCCAGTTCAGCATGATCAACTACCAGGCTTTCTGTGCCGGTGAGCTTGATATAACCATAAATAGCGCCGGCAATAATGGCCAACGCAACGAGTAACTTACGCATCACTGTCTCCTTGCTATTGTTATTAAATCCTCAACTCATCGATATTACATTCTTAACTGCTTAATAACAATCTTGCCGCAGCAGCTTTTCATTGCAGAACCGGGTTTAGCTGGCTTGGCCGGCTTAGTCGTCACTCGAGAACAACGCCAGCAAATCTGCGGCCTCACCCTGCCAGACCTGGCCTTTGGTGCCGCCCAGCAACTGGTCGGCCAACCCCTGTTTAAAACTCTGTAATTGTTGAACTTTTTCTTCAACAGTGTTGCGGGCAATCAGTTTGTAGACAAACACCGCTTTGTCCTGGCCAATCCGGTGTGCCCGATCCGTTGCCTGCTGTTCCGCGGCCGGGTTCCACCAGGGATCATAATGAATCACGGTATCGGCTGCAGTCAGGTTTAAGCCGGTACCACCGGCTTTCAGACTGATTAAAAACACTTCGGTTTCGCCATTCTGAAAAGCATCAATCTGGGTCTGACGCTGTTTAGTCTGGCCGGTCAGCTTGCTGTAGCTGATCCCCATAAATTGCAGTTCCTGCTCGATAAGATGCAGCATACTGGCAAACTGACTGAACAACAGAATGCGCCGGCCCTCTTCCAGCATTTCGGGCAGGGTATCACGCAGCCATTGCAATTTTGCGTTATGGCGCACACTTTGTGCCTGCTCTATCGGTACCAGCCGGGCATCACAACACACCTGGCGCAGCTTTAACAAGGCGTCCAGAAACTCAATCTGACTGGCAGCCACGCCTTTGCGGACAAACAGCTCCCGTACTTTGGTTTCCATAATCAGGCGGATACTTTCATACAGGTTGCGCTGGTCAGCTTCCAGTTCCAGCAACTGAATTATTTCGGTTTTTTCCGGCAGTTCAGTTGCTACCTGGCCTTTAGTGCGCCGCAGCATAAAGGGGGCAATTTTCTGGCGTAGCACTCGTGCCCGCTCTGTGTCAGCATGCTTCTCGATGGGCTTGCGATACACCTGGCTAAAATGCTGCTCAGTACCCAGCAAACCCGGCAGCACAAAATCAAACAACGATTTTAATTCACCCAGATGGTTTTCCAGCGGCGTACCGGTCAATGCCAGGCTGAAGTCGCGATGCAAGGCCCGGACACTTTGCGCCGCCTGACTACCGGCATTTTTAATATGCTGCGCTTCGTCCAGCACCACTACACTGAAACGATGCTGCCGGTACAGGGCAATGTCGCGTACCAGTAACGGATAGCTGGTCACAATCAGCTGATAATCAGCCAGCTGTTCAAACAGCGGCCGGCGTTTCGGGCCATATACCTGCAATACTTTTAAATCAGGAGTAAAGCGACGCGCCTCCTGCTGCCAGTTGCCCAATAGGCTGGTGGGGCAGACAATTAACGCCGGCTGCTGCAGCTCACCCTGCTGATATTGTTTTAAGATAAAGCTGAGGGTTTGCAGGGTTTTACCCAGGCCCATGTCATCAGCCAGCACGCCACCCAGGCCATATTGTTTTAAAAAGCTCAGCCAGTTTAAGCCCTGTTGCTGATAAGCGCGCAGGGTAGCCTGCAGGTTTTCCGGAAGTGTAACATCGGTAATGCCGCTGAAATTATGCAGTTGCTGGTTCAGGCTGGCGAGGCGGTTGGCATTTAAGTACTGGATTTCTGCAGCGCCGGGCGGGGGTAGTATTGCTGCCTTGTAATCGGGTAATTCAAGAGTCAACGGCGCTTTGTGCATATTCAGCAGCTCGACAATAGTATCAATAAGCGGCTGTATTAAGGTCATTGGCAGCGCCAGTTTGCCCTGAGGCAAGCTGAGCCAGATTTGCTGGTTATCCCCGGGCAGGCCGTTCTGGCGCAGCCACTGACTAATAAGTGGTAGCAGTGGCACCTGCTGGCCGTCAATATCCACCTGGATCCCCAGTTCAAAGCCGCTCTGCTTGCCATCTTTTACTTGCAAATACGGGGTTGCAGCCAGAATATCCAGATTAAAATCGCTGGCCTGTTCTACCAGCCAGCCGTCATCGCGCAAACTGTCCAGCTGCTGCAGTAACGGTTGCCACAGTTCCGGGTTGTCGGGGCCTTCACCAACCCCAAAAGCGGCCTGTTGGCTATGCGGCTCAGGTAACGGTGGCAGGCTATGTAACTCGAGCTCCAGTAACACTTCCAGCGCTGCCGTTTCACTGGCGCGGTGTCTTTTAACAAAATAGGTTCTTGAGCCTTGCTGCACCTCCGTTTGCGATGCCTGTAAATCCAACGGTAGCCGCTGCTTGTCATAATCAAAACTGAGTAAGGCGACCGGCTCCTGCCGGCCTTTACTGTGACGCGGTAACATTTTTAATTGCAGAACTGGTGTTGGCGTGACGTTAATTTGCTCAACGCCTAACCCTTCAGGCATTGGCAGGCTTATTTTCGGCAATAGCTGCTGCAAGCGGCCCAACCGGCTTTGCAGCAGAGCGGCGGGTGCTGGTGGCATTTTCGATAACAGCTTTAATTCACGGCCACTCAGGGGGGTGTTGAGCCGCCCCAACTGATAACTATCGGTATCCAGGTAACAGGGCGGATCGGTAAACACCAGTACGCTGCTGTGATCATCGCCGATGCGCCAGCCTAATTGCTGGCCGGCCTTGCTGTTATGCCAGCTTAATTCCAGTGCCCGCGGCTCGCCCCAGCTTAGCGGGTAACGTGCTTCACTGAACATACAACGCTCTGTCGCCAGCAACTGTTGTAGTAGCTGATAGCCCCAGTTGTCTTCCAGTACCGATTGTTCAGCCAGGTTATGGCTGCGAAACAGGGTTAACAGTTGGTAGTCACTTTCACTTAGCCAGGCCGGTGGCTGCGGACTGACTAAATCGTACTTACCAATGGCCTGGCCCTTGGTAAAACCGCCTTTTTTCATCGGCCTTACCCGGCGCGGGTACAACTGCAGGCCAGCCTGGCCATAGCTCAGTAAGTACAACACCGTATCGCCACTGGCATCCCGGGCGGGTTGTTGTAGCTGCTCCAGTTCGTTAAACCAGTTATCCAGTTTCAGCTGTGGTAATTGCTTAATCCGCAATTGTTGCTGGGCATAATCACGCTTTAACCTTAGTAATACAGCCAGGATATGTTTGCAGCGATGGCCCACCGGGCAACTGCAGCTATCGCGAAGTGCCCAGCCATTGTCGGTCTGAGCCAGCACGATATTCTGTCGGTAAGGTGAAAAACCGGCGCCCCATACCTGAGCACTCACCTGACTTAAATCATCGTTATACTCCAGCTTAACCACTTTGCCAGCCTGTAGATACGCCCGGGCCCGGTGCAGGGTAGCGCTGTCAAACCATTGCAACAAGCGGTTTTCGTCAAGTGGGAAGGCGTGCTGATCAGTCGGGCTATTCAAAATAGTGTTAACTCTTGCTGAAATAACTTCTGGCAGCAGCGTCTTTGCTGCCGCCAACGAAAACCCCCATGCTAGCTTACTTTGACAGCAGACCAAAGCGTCTTTGCAACTTAGCGTCGGTTTTTCAACAAAATTGCTATTTAAAAATAATAGTCGAGGCTTAATTCCAGATAATCGTCCTGGCGCAGATTGTAGAGTACATCGCCGATGTCATCGGTCTGAAACAGCCAGGCATTCAGCCGCAGCCGCAGGCTGTTAGTCAGCCGCATTGACGCTTCCAGCCGGGCGCTGCGGCTGCTGCTGCGATCTAAATCCTGCAAGACACCAAACAGCACCTCGCTGCCGGCTATATCATTCAGGGCCAGCCGCCAGCCAATAAACATATCGTTCTGGCCGGTAACCGGCGCCTGTAAGCCGCGGCTGTCGTATTGATACTCCGCTATCCAGCCAAGATCCCAGCTTTGGTTAAATACCCCAACCCTGGTGTATTCAAAGCCGGCGGTGGCGGCAGCAAATTCCTGCGGGCCACTGCGCCGGTAAATGGTTTCCAGTTTCCATAACCAGTCACCGGCTACATACTGAGTATCAAGGCCAAGTTGCTGCATCTGAAAGTAATAAGGCTGCAGACGCTGAGTTACAGGCTGCAGGATTAACAACGGCTCGCGGCTATTGCCGGCAAAATAGCTTAACCCCAGATCAAGCGAGCTGAAGCGTTGTGACCAGCGCAAGGCAACATCGAGATTGTTGCGCTCGTCAGTCGATTCATATATCGCAATATCATGCTCAACCGGCCAGGGAGTGGTCAGCCGGCCGGCCGGATCGGCAAACAGCCGTTCCCGGAAATAGGGTAGTAAATACAGCTCCAGAGTACCGGCGCTGTTCCAGCCTTTAAAACTGAGCATTGGCTGGCCGAGCCGGGTTTCCATATCGACGCCGCCAACCATATCCACCTGGTTTATCACGTCTACCAGTCGCTGCGACTCACTGACACCCCAGAATATGATGTCATTGCCGGCTTTCACCTCCCAGTTACGGCCGGCATAGCGCCAGTATGCCTGGCGCAAATCCAGCAGGTTGCTGGCGCTGTCACGCTGGTGCCAACGTAAAAACGGGGTAAACTGAAAACTATGAACACCATCCTCATCCTGCCACGACCAGTCTGACAGCAAACTCAGCAGGGTGTGGGCACGTGCCTGACCAACGGCACCGGTTTCGGCAAAATAACGTTGCTGGGCAGTCAATTGATGTTGCTGACGCAGACTAAAGCCTGCGGCGGGCCCGACACCCGGTGCCGGGCTTGAGGTGTCAACATCAGCTTGTTGCTCCTGAGGTGCTGCTGGTTGCGCTGCAACGCTGGCAGGTGCAGCCGTATCGGCAGGCCCGGCCACAGGCGTTGTTGCCGGTGCAGGCTTTGCTGTAGCCTGAGCCGCAGGCTTGACAGCCACCTTAGCAGCGTCTGTTTTAGCCGGTGACACGGCAGTTGCCACTTGTCCTCTTATAGCCTGATAAAACCAGACTCTGGCGACAGCAGCGTCGTTAGCCAGCATCTTACTGCGGCTGGGAACCTGCAATACAGTGCCGGCCCGTAACTTATTAATATCACCGTCTACAAAAGCTGCCGGGTTGGCCTGCCACAACGCATAAATCACTTGCGGCATGCTAACTGCGTCATCCGGCCTGGCCTGCACAGCAAGCCGCCATAAGGTGTCGGTTTTTGTAACCGGGCCGAGTTCTGCAGCCAGACCGGCAGCACTAATTGTCATCGCAGTCAGCAGCAGTACTGGCAATACGGTCCGTTGCAATAACTGATGTAACAGCGTTTTCATACTACCTCGGTATGGTTGGCGCTTGCTGTCAACGCAGGCGATCCAGGATATTAACATCAAAATCCGCTGCGCTGCGGCCAACATTAAACTGCAGCTCCTCTACCACCAGATCGGTGCTTTTACCGGTCTGATGGTTTTGCATTTTCAGCAGCATCGGCCGCCAGTATTTATCCAGAAATAATTTGTAGTCGCTGGCCGTCAGGGTTTTCAGTAAGCTTTGTTTTTTATCATAAAACTCTATTTTCTGTACCCGGTAATGTTCTTTGTCTACCCAGGCAATCGTTTTACTGTAACCGGAAAATTTATCAGCAGGGATCCGTTCAATCACATAACACATTACCCCGTTTACTTCCTCATCCCGTAAATAGCGAAAATGGTATTTTTCCAGTTCAAACGACGCCATATCTTCGTAGGCAAATTCGCTGGCCATAAAAGGCCCCGATTTATTGCGACTGGCTATCCGGCGGGTCCGGTTTATCGCCGGCAGAAACAGCCACTGGTCGTCTTCCGCAGTGGGGTGGGAATGGCTTAAAAAAGCCGAGCCGCGCACATCCCGCGGTTCGTCAAAAATGATCAGTGATTTATCACCATCGTCCGGCACCTCCAGCGCCAGGGTGCGCATCCGCCGGATACTTTCACTGCCACTGGCATCGCGCAGGATCATCAGCACGTTGCTTTCACTGTCACCCCAGCCGGTGTCACGCTTTTTCTGCTCGGTGGCTATCTGCAGCCCTTTTTCTTCGTCTGCTGCAGCGCCGGCCGGCATAGCCAGCAGGCTTACAACCAGTAACACTATGCCCGTAATGCCGGGGTTAAGCTGTAGCATATGTTTTATACTCCTTTGCATCAAATTTCAGCAGGCAGGCCGGTAAGTACAGAAAATCGATAATCAGGGCCACCAGGATCACCAGCGCGGTTAACATACCCATGTCCGAATTCAGCCGGAATCCGGAAAGCATTAATACCGCAAAACCGGTAACGAGTACCATAGTGGTGATCCACAACGCCCGCCCTACCGTGCTAAAAGCATAGCGTATTGCCGGCTCTGTTGCCTGCCCTTCTATTCTGGCCGCGCGGTACTTACTGAGAAAGTGCACGGTATCATCGACAATGATGCCAAGGCTCATGCCGGCAACTACCGACAAAGCAAGATTAATTTCACCGCTGATCAGCCCCCACAAGCCGAATGCAACTAACGCCGGTGTAATATTAGGAATAAGGCTAAGCAGCCCCAGCCGCCAGGATCGTAAACTGAATACCAGCAGTAATGAAATCAGTACCAGTGCCAGTGGCAACGTTTGCAGCATTGACGCCATATTGCGCTCGCCAATATGGGCGAACATCAGGGCGGTACTGGCAGCACTGGCCGAATAGGCACCAGCATGCTCAGCCAGGTAAGCTAATGCCCGGCTTTCAAAGGCCGTTAACTGTTTACTGCCCAGATTCTGCAAACTGACGGCAACCTTGGTAGCACTTTTATCCAGATTTAACTGGTTATTCAAATCCAGACCAAAGGGCAATGACATTTCATACATCAGCAGATACTGGGCTGCCTGCTCTGGTGTTTCCGGCAACCGGTAATAGGCCGGGTCGTCCTGATGCATATTCTTATTCAGCCGCTTGATGGTGTCGGTAATACTGTTAACATGCTGCACTTCCGGCTGTTTTTGCAGCCAGCTGGTAAAACCGGCTACCGCCGCTAAAAACTCCGGCTGATTAACCGCACCGGCTTTATCGCCGGCGAGCACAAAATCGACTGTGGTGGCCCCCGTCAGGTTCTGTTCCAGAAAATCATTGGCCTGACGAAATTCAGTATCGGCAGCAAAATACTTTACTGCTTCATCATTAATGGTGTTTAGGGTGATCAGGCTACTACAGCCGATAATCAGTATGCTCATACCCCAAAACAACGGCTGTTGCCGGCGGATCACCATATTGGCCAGCCATAACATGGTTGGATCAGCACTGCCGGCAGTATTATCAGCGTGCCGGCCGGCACTAACCGGCAAAAATAATAACAAAGCCGGCAGTAATATCAGGCTGAACAGGCACGCCAGCATCACCCCTACCGCAGTCATATTGCCTAAATCGCGCAATATCGGCACGTCAGAGAAATTCAGAGTTAAAAAACCAATAGCCGTGGTGGCGCTGGTAATAAATACCGGCATAGTATTGCGCTTCAAACTGTACTGTACCGCCTGTAACCGGCTGTCACCGCGGCGCAGAGCAAATTGCATAGAGGCTATTAAATGCACCGAATCTGCCACTGCCAACGTCATCAATATAGTGGGCACGTTAACAGTAGCCGTGCTTAAGAACAGGCCAGCCCAGCCGGCCAACCCCAGGGTGCTGATCACTGTTACAACAATAATTATCAGGGTCGCCAGCGAGGCCAGTACTGATCGCAGCAACCAGGCCAGCATAATTAAAATAGCGGCAAACATTATTGGGATCAGGGTTTTAACGTCGTTTTCAGCTTCATAGGCAAAAGCATGATTCATTGCTACCACCCCACTGACATAAAATTCAGTAGCGGGGTGCGACGCCTCAAAAGTTTGCAGCATGTCAGAGACCGCCTGCCACACTTCTTTAACTTCCTGCTGCAGATTATCTTCCGGTAGCTGCAGGGTAATATTAATTGCAGTAACTGCACCGTCTGCCGACACCAGTCGCTTTACCAGCACCGGTTCATTCAGGGCAACTGCAGCAATTTTTTCCAGCTCAGGACTGGTCAGTACCAGATCTTCCGCCACCAGATCGGCAACCCATAAATCATCGTCTATCGCTTCGGTATGCTGATAATTACTGAGGGAATCTACCCGGATCGAATATGGCGTTTGCCAGGCAGCCTCGGTTAATTGTCTGACGAGATCAAGGGTATCGGCACTGAATACCTGCTTACTGGCGGGTGCGATAGCAATCAGAATATTGTCGCTTTTATTAAACTGTTGCTGCATTTGCTCAAAGGCCAGCAGCTGCGGATTATCTTCAGTGAAAAATATCCGGTAGTCGCCCCTGAAATACAAGTTGCCAATGCCTATGGCGCTACCAGCAATCAGTAGCAGGCACAGCACTGTAACAAGTCGCGGATAAGCCAGAATATGCTGCAGCCAGCGCTGAATCATCTGTTGTTACCTTAGGTTGAGTGTAACGGTATACCGGTTTGCCTCTCAGCTTAGCAGGCAATTGGCTAAGCAGGGAATAACCACCTGTATTGATATTGCTTTTTAGATATAAGGCCAGCAAAGCTTGCAATAAATTAACACTATGCTAAACATAATGCAGTATTTAAGTAAACTATTGGAGACAGGATGTCACTGGCTGTTATTTACAGCCGGGCCCGCCATGGCCTGGATGCCCCACTGGTTACTGTTGAAGTGCATATCAGCAATGGTTTACCTGCGTTTCAACTGGTAGGCCTGCCTGAAACCTCAGTAAAAGAATCACGTGATAGGGTGCGCAGCGCCATGGTAAACAGTGGTTTTGCTTTTCCCGACCGAAAAATTACGGTGAATCTGGCACCGGCCGATTTGCCCAAGGAAGGCGGCCGCTTTGACCTACCAATAGCACTGGGGATTATAGTAGCCAGCGGCCAGCTGAATGAGCACAGCACCGGTAACTATGAGTTTTATGGCGAGCTGGCGTTATCAGGCGAGATACGGCCGATACTCGGTGAGATCCCGGTGGCCGTGGCCTGCCGCGATGCCGGCAGGGCAGCGCTGATGCCGATGTTAAATGCGCAACAAGCACAGCAGGTTCCCAAAGCCAAAATCCACGGGGCTGAGCACTTACTGCAAGTCCACAGTTTTTTACTGGCCCAGCAGGCGCTGCCAGCCATTCCGCCTTTACCAGAGCGTCCGATGCAGCACCATGCTGATTTAGCCGATGTGCGGGGCCAGGGCCATGCCAAACGGGTGCTGGAAATCGCTGCAGCCGGCGAGCATAACATGTTAATGCTGGGACCGGCCGGTACCGGCAAATCGATGCTGGCCCAGCGGCTGCCCGGCATTTTACCCCCATTAACAGAGCAGGAGGCATTGGCTACGGCAGCAATTTACTCAATAGCCGGTTTGCAACGTAACCTGACCGACTGGCAGCAGCGGCCCTTTCGCAGCCCGCACCACACCAGCTCTGCTGTAGCGCTGGTTGGTGGTGGTTCAGTGCCACGGCCCGGTGAAATTTCCCTTGCCCATCATGGCATCCTGTTTTTAGATGAGTTGCCCGAGTTCCCCCGCAAGGTACTGGATGTGCTGCGGGAGCCACTGGAAACCGGCATAGTCCATATCTCACGCGCTGCCCGCCAGGCTGAATTTCCGGCCTTGTTTCAGTTAGTGGCGGCACTTAATCCCAGCCCAACCGGCCACCATGAGGATGGCCGCGCCACACCTGAGCAGGTAATGCGTTATTTAAACCGCTTGTCGGGGCCTTTTATTGACCGGATTGAATTACAGATAGAGGTGCCATTGCTACCCAAAGGCATGCTAAGCCAGCAACATAGCACAGAGGAAAGCAGCGCCAGTGTCAAACAGCGGGTGGTGGCGGCCCGTGATATTCAGCTGGCCCGCCAGGGTAAAGCAAATGCCCGGCTAAGTGGCAGCGAAATAGCCGACTTCTGCCCGTTAAAGCAGGACGATGCTCGTTTTCTGGAGGACACCATTCACCGCTTTAAGCTGTCGGCCCGCACTTACCATAAAATTATTAAAGTAGCGCGCACCATTGCCGACTTACAGCAGCAAACCAACATCAGCCGCGCTCATCTGATGGAAGCACTTAGCTACCGCGCGCTGGAGCGGCTGCTGAGCTATCTGAAAACCTAAACCAGTTTCCAGTTAAGGGTTTCACCGGCATAAAACGGCACTATCGGGTTATTATTTGGCAAGGTGATTTCAGCCGGCACCTGCCAGGGTTGTTTCTGCAGGGTTACCGTACCTTTGTTACGGGGCAGCCCATAAAAATCGGCGCCATAATGGCTGGCAAAGCCTTCCAGTTTATCCAGACAACCCAGCTCGTCGAACACCTGAGCATACAACTCTATGGCGCTGTGCGCGCTGTAACAACCGGCACAGCCGCAGGCAGATTCTTTGCGGTGCTTTTCGTGTGGCGCTGAATCAGTACCGAGGAAAAACTTATTGGAACCACTGGCTACCGCGGCCCGCAAAGCCTCCTGATGGGTGCGACGCTTTAGCACCGGTAAACAATAGTTATGAGGCCGTACGCCGCCTACCAGTAAATCGTTGCGATTCAGCAATAAATGCTGCGGCGTAATAGTAGCGGCCACATTGCTGCCTGCCTCGCTGACAAAACTGGCGGCATCAGCAGTGGTAATGTGTTCGAACACCACTTTTAACTGCGGCAGGCGGGCAACAATATGCTGCAGGTAGCGGTCTATAAATACTTTTTCCCGATCAAAAATATCAATGTCGTGGTCAGTTACCTCACCATGCACCAGCAGCAGCATGCCTTGCTCGGCCATAGCCTCGAATACCGAATACAATGAATCGAGCGCACTGACTGCTGCAGTAGAGTTGGTTGTAGCGCCGGCCGGGTATAACTTTGCCGCGACAACCCCGGCGGCTTTGGCGTCAATAATTTGCTGGCGACTGGTTTTATCGGTTAAAAACAGCGTTAGCAGTGGTTGAAAGTTACTGCCGGCCGGCCGGGCAGCCAGGATCCGTTCGCGATACGCAATGGCCATATCAGCCGTGGTTACCGGCGGCACCAGGTTTGGCATAACGATGGCACGGGCAAACTGGCGTGCCGTAGCGGGTACCGTTTCCAGCAGCATATCGCCATCACGAAAATGCAAATGCCAGTCGTCAGGGGTTTGAATGGTTAATTGGCTCATCAGCAGCTCCGGGCGGGTCAGAAAAGATGGCCGTTATAATAGCAAGTAATCAGCATTGGTGAAATCGACCCGTGCCGGAAATAACCAAGGCTGCGCGGTTTTAATTGTGCCAGCGGTTTAAAACGGCCCCCGCTGTTTGCTACACTGGCCACAGATAACACGGCAGCCATAACAAGGGTGTCATAAACAGGAGTTAACAGCATGTCTGATTTTGATTCTGAGCTGGATTTTGATTTAAACAACCTTGATTTTGATGGTGCTGAAGCTGCACTGGCTAAGCAGCAGGCAGAAGCTGAAGCGAGGGCTGCAGAGCCTCAGTTTGGTGACGATGATGATGAATGTAGCGGCGGCGCCTGTAAAATTTAGTATTTACTGCTGATAAGCGCTTATACTGTCAGAAAATTGCCTCTGGATAACAGTATGAAAAAAACCCGTATTATCACCACTGATGACATTTTGCTAACCTTGTGTCAGGCCGTAAATGGCGTGCTGGCTGCGGCCGGCAACCCGGCTGTTAACCATTCGCCAATGGTTCAGAAGATTCAGAAAACCTGTCTGCGCCCCGATCTCGGCTGCTTTGTATTGTTCGATGGCGGCTTTTCCGGCCTGGTCATTATTAACTTTACGGCCCCGGCAGCCCTGGAAATTTACCGGAAATATATGATGAGCATGGGCATGCCGGAAAATGAGCTGGCCCAGTTTCACACCTCAGACGAGGTTGGCAATGTGATGGGCGAGCTAATGAACCAGATCGTCGGTGATTTTACCAACAAAGTGCGCCAGGATTTACACACCTCAATTAACCAGAGCCAGCCGAAAATGATGGCGATTAATAAGCAGGTACAAATTCTGATTAATACTCAGCTTGACCAACCCCAGGCCCGCCGGGTTACCTTCAGTACGCCGGAACATAATATTTTTTATATGGAGCTGGCGATGGATAAAACCGAGTTTATTCAGTTACAGGAGTTTGAACCGGCAGAGCAGGAAAACCCGGACGATATTCTGGCCAATGCCCAACAATACCGCCAGGAGAATACGGTCGATATTGAACCGGAAGTCGACGACGATTTCCTGAAAAACCTCGGTTTCTGATAGCCGTTATCGCCGGGCCAGGGTAACAACAGCCTGGCAGCTAGCTAATCCCGGGCAGCGGATAACCCCTGATGACCAAACTGACGCCATAGCTGGCTTACCCCAATAGCCAGCACCCCACCAAGCATTAACACTGAAAACGGCAGCGCATCGCCGGTATAAAACCATGCCAGTAAAGGCCCGGCCAGCGCGCCACTGCCAAAGCGCAGAGTGCCAATTACCGCAGTGGCGGTACCGCTGTTATCCGGAAACTGCATAATGATCATGGCATCAGCATTAGTAGCCATCAAACCGAGGCTGGCCATTAACGGTGCTACGGTAAACACCGTGTACCAGAGGCCCAGCCCCAGAAAATTAAAAACACTTAGCAAACCTGCGCAGCCCAGCGCCACTATCAAGCCAAAGCGCAACATCCGTTGTGGCCCGAAACGCACCACCAGCCGGCTATTCAACAAGTTGGCACTCATTAATGACAGCACATTAAAGCCGAACAACAGTGCAAATATCTGCTCGCTGACACCAAAATAGCCGATGTATACAAACGATACCGCAGTTAAAAAACAAAAAAACGCGAAAGAGGCAAACATGGAACTGGCAATGTCAGGCCAGGCGGCTTTGTGCCGGAATACTTTGATATAGCCACTGAAAAAAGCCGGCCGTTGCATGTCGCTATCGCTGCGGATCTCAGGTAAAAAGCGCCAGCAAAAACCAACCACCAGCATACCGTAACATGCCAGAAACAGAAAAATAGCCTGCCAGCTGGCCAGCCAGATAATGCCACTGCCCATAGCAGGCGCCACCAGCGGCGCCAGCATCATGATCATTGATACATAGGACATACCTTTGGCGGTATGTTGCTGGTACAGATGCCGGATAATCCCCGGCACCACCACAGAAGCAGCGGCACCTGCCAGCGCCTGCACCGCACGCCAGGCCAGAAACCACTCAATGCTGCTCGCCAGGCTCAGGGCAATACTGGCCAGAATAAAGCCGGTTAAACCAAATACCGCCAGCGGCCGGCGTCCCAGCATATCGGCCAGCGGCCCGAACAGCAGCATACCAATGCCATAAGCCGCCAGAAAGATACTCAGCGATTGCTGCACCAGGCCAATACTGGTAGCCAGCTCCGTTGCCATCATTGGCATAGCTGGCAGGTACATATCGATAGCCAGTGGTGTGGTGGCAACCACCGCTGCCAGCAGCATCAGTAACCAGACAGACGGCTCAGAACTTCTCATTACAGGTACTCTTAGCAGAAGAAAATTAACTTACCGGCAGCAATAGCTGCAAGCTGGCACCACCCAGCGTGCTGTCACCAATAATCAGTTTACCCTGATGCCATTGCACAATCCGCTGCACAATAGCCAGGCCCAGCCCAAAGCCACCTTCTTCCCGACTACGGCTTTGTTCCAGCCGCTGAAAGGGTTTAAGCACTTCCGCCCGGCGATCGGCCGGAATGCCCGGGCCATCATCGTTAACGCTAATCCGCCAGTAACCTTGCTGGGCCTTTACGTCTACAACAATACGATTTTTGGCATAACGCTTGGCATTGACCAGTAAATTTTGAATTGCCCGTTCCAGATAATGGGCATCACAGTAAAGCATCGATACAGGCGGTAACTGCAGCTCGATAGCAGCACCCGGCAACGGTGCCAGCTTTTCGGCAACGTTGTTAATTAACTCGGTCAAATCAACATGCTGAATTTTTAAATTCAGTTGATGGCTTTGCAATTTGGCATAATCGAGCATTTCATCAACCAGTTGCTGCAGCTCTCTGACGTCCTGCAGCATCAAACTCTTGTCGTTTTGTGGTAGCTCTGCCGCCATTTCCAGGGCAAATTTCAGCCGGGCAATTGGGGTGCGCAGCTCATGTGATACTGCATGCGTCATTTCCCGCTGCAACTCCAGCAACGAAATAATTTGCTGGCTCATTTGCTGAAAGCTGTCGGCTATTGGCGCAATAAATGAGCGGGCTGGCAGCTGTAATTCAGCCGGTTGCCCTCTGCCAAATCGCTGCAGGCCTTGCTGTAAAAAACGAATGTCGCGGGCAACCGGCCATAACCATAGTGCTACAGCTACCGCCAGTAAACTGAAAAACAAAATACTGAACCAGTCAAAACCAGAGCGCTCGTTTAATTGTAATGGGCCAACCAGCCATAACTGCTCATGCCTCAAACCATAAAAAAATACACTGTTGTCCTGAAATAAAGGTAATAAATGGTTTTGCTGCAGCAATTGCCACTCCTCAGGCTGCCAGCTTACGCTGTCAAGCGGCACAGCCTGATAGGGTAGCCCAAGATGGCTGGACCACTGCGCTTCAGGTAAGCGCATAACCAAGGCCATTTGCTCAGCCAGCGTGTCAACCAATGCCGGTGGCTGACCACCCTGAGCATATTGCCAAAGCTGGTCAACCGTCCAGCCGAGGCCAATAAGTACCAGAAATAAAAACAGATAAAAGTGCAGAAAGAGACGATGCATACTTACCAGGCATCAGCGACAAACAAATAACCCTTGCCCCAAACGGTTTTAATCCGGAACGGCACTTCGGCATTGTCGCCCAGCTTGCGTCTTAAATGCGATACCCGAACGTCCACGGTGCGGTCAAGACCATCGTATTCACGGCCAATAATCTGCTGATGAATAGCCTCCCGCTTCACGGTCTGCCCGGCATGCCGGGCCAACATCCACAACAAGTCAAATTCATAACTGGTCAGCTCTACCAGGTTTTTGTCAAACCAGGCTTCCCGTGACCGTTGCTTCAGCAGCAACCGGCCAAAAGCCAACTCCTGTTGCTCGGCTTGCGGGCTAACCTGAGTGCGGCGTAACAGGGCGTTAATCCGCGCCAGCAGCACCCGTGGTTCAACCGGCTTAATAACATAATCATCGGCGCCCAACTCCAGCCCCAGCACCTGGTCAATATCACTTTGCTTAGCGGTAAGCATTAACACCGGACCTTTATACCAGGGCCTTATTTGCCGGCAAACCCCAAAACCATCCAGCCCCGGCAGCATCAAATCGAGTACAATTAAATCAGGTTGAAATTGTTTACATTGCTCTGCAACCAGATCGCCCCGGCTTTGCTGCTGCACGCTAAAACCATGCTGCACCAGAAAACTTTGTACTAACCCGGCCAACCGGGCATCATCTTCCACTAACAGGATCTTAGCCATTAAAAAATACTCCATGCGCCCGAAATACGCCGACGTTTTACCGGCTGCCGGCTTAATACCTGCAATTCGGTACTCAATAATACCTGCTGCTGCTGCCGCAAGCTCAGCCAGCCCAGCCGCCAGTTAACCTGCTGCCGCCACTGACCACTGGTTGCTTCCTGCCAGCAGCGTTCTGCCTGTTCTGCCAGGTATAAACAAACTGTCCTTGGCGTGTCACTGAACCAGATCACCCGAAGTTCGGCTTCGCAGCCCTGCTCCAGTTTGTCGGCAACGCATACTATAGGGCTAACCTGCCAGCATAAAGGCTCAGCACATTTATCAGTGGCATCGTTAGCCATGCTGCTCTGGCAAACCAACAGCAGCATGGCGAGACAACTACGTAGCACCCACATTAGTAAAACCGGTAACTGACGCCACCAAACCAGGTTGTGACGTGATCAGAGCGAACCAGAGCGCTGTCTGTCATTGCGCTGTCAAGTTGTAAATAGCGGAGAAATACCAACACACTGAGCCGTTCTGTTAGTGGTTTGCTCCAGTTTAACCGAAGTTCTGCCTGCCAACTATCCCTACCCTGATATTCCTGACCCAACGGCACCTCTAATGCTGTCAGGCCATAATAGGTATCAATCAGCCGGGCGCTTTTCCAGTGAATTAATCCGGACAGTTGCCACTTTCCGTAAGGGCTTTGCCAACCCCGCCGCGCACCGGCACTGGCATACTGACCATTGTGCTGGCCGCTGACATCAGTCCAGTAGGACAGTTGCCAGAGGATATCGTTGCTAACCGTATCCAGTTGCAAGCCAACATCATAGGCGGTAGGCCTTTTGCTAACCTGACTGACAGCAACCTGAAACGGTGCCTGACGATCAACACTGCTACTGAATTGAGGCATGCTTAGGTTATTGGCTTCGAACTGCAGCAAATTGCCACTAAACCATTGCTGAAAGTAGCCTTTTTCCTGATTAAACTGACCAATAATACTTAGTTGAGTAGCATCGCTCAGTGCAATGCTGCTTCCCAGACGGCCATTGTCAAAAAACCAGTATTTACTGTAGTAATAAATGTCAGGTAACAACACTAAGTTAAGTTTTTTGCCACCATGCAGCGGATTGCTGCGCTGGCCATAGCCTAACGCCCAGCTTAAATACAGTTTTTGTTCGGTAATACAATCATCACCATGACAGCGGGACGCGCTGTCTGCTGCATAACTACAAAGCAAAAAACTGATTATTAATACTAATTTTATCGGCGTTTTATACACAACAGCTTACCTGTTACCAGTGACTGTTTAGTTTAGCAAGGTGCAGGCTTGCGCTGAAACAGAAATAACATAGTTTCACAAATTAACCGGATTTATTACACCAGCGGGCTAACAACAGATAGCGACACCGAAATTGAATCTGTTGAGGAATCCATCTATGATGAGCGAACTATAACTATAACGCGCTGATCAGATTGCTGCAGGTATCTGCAGGGCTGCACCGCTGTAACAGCAGAGCACATGATGAAAGACAAAGCGACATCTTTTGATATTGCCTACCTGGCCGGTGTGTCTCAATCCACGGTGTCCAGAGCGCTTCGCAATAGCCCTCAGGTTAACAAAGAAACCCGCGAGCGGGTGCATGCTATTGCCAAACAACTAAATTACAAAGTCGATAAAAACGCCAGTAATTTACGTAAGCAACGAAGCAGCACGCTGGCGCTACTATTGTTTGAAGATCCTACCTCTGATGAGTCGCTGATCAACCCGTTTTTTTTATCAATGCTGGGCAGTATTACCCGCGCCTGCGCCAAACGCGGTCAGGATTTGCTGGTTTCTTTCCAGCAGTTAAGTGATGACTGGCACGCTGATTACGAAGACAGTAACAAAGCCGACGGTATTATTTTGCTTGGCTATGGCGATTATGTCGATTATGAAGAAAAGCTGGAAAAACTGTTGGCTCAGCAAACCCATTTTGTCTGTTGGGGCGCCGAAGTGCACGATCATCCGGAGTCTACCATTCGCAGCAATAACCGTGAGGGCGGCCGGCTGGCCGGCGAGCACCTGCTGGCTAATGGTTATAAAAACTTTGCGTTTGTAGGCAATGCATCTGAACATAGCCCTGAATTTTTTGAACGCTACCAGGGCTTTACTGATGCCTTGCATGCGGCTGGCATTCAGCCGTCTGATATTGCGCAGTGCGATGCCATTTCCACCGAGAATGCAGGGGATCATGCCATCCGCCAGATTTTGGCGCTGGGTAAAACGGTTGATGCAGTATTTTGTGCCAGCGACATTATCGCGATTGGTGTTATGCGGGCACTGCATCAGTTGGGTTACCGGATACCAGCTGATATTGCAGTAATGGGCTTTGACGATATTCCGGTTGCGTCTTTCGCCACACCGGCGCTCAGTACCATTCAACAGGACACCTCGCTGGCAGGCGAAATGCTGGTCGACAACCTGCTGCGGCTGATAAATAACGAGGCCATTGTCAGTACCCATATTCAACCGAAGTTAATTGTCCGCCAGTCTTGTGGCAGCCGCTGATGCCAGCGCATCTAACGCCTGCTTTAAGCCCGGATAGAAACTCAGGCTGCCGGCGACCGGCTTTACTCCGGCTCTGGCCATGGTGCGCAGAGGCTGGAATTGCAAATCAGTAATAATCAGTTCGGTACCGCTTTTAGCGCTTTGACTGATCAGTTTATTTAACGCAGCCAGGCCGCCGGCATCTAATACCGTTACACCATCCATATAAAGCACGATGCCTCGACATTGCCCGGTTAAACTGGCGATGTCAGCAAATACTCGTTCTGCCGCGGCAAAGAATAATGGACCGTTAATTTTCAGTACTTTCCAGCCGGCTGGCAGTGCAGTATCGACCAGTTTTTTGTGCAGGCTGACATCTGTCACTTTAGTCATTTCTGCAATGTCTTTTACAAACAACACTGCAGCCAGCAACATTCCAACTGTAATAGCAATGACCATATCCAGCAGTACGGTCAGTGAAAAGCAGCAGAGAAACACCAGAATATCGCTGCGTGGTGCGGTTTTCAGCAAATGCAAAGCTTTCGGTGCTTCGCTCATATTCCAGGCAACCATCAACAGTAGTGCTGACAGTGCAGCCATCGGCACAAAAGAGAGCAAGGGTGCTAACAGCAGCAGCGCCAGTAAGATCACCAGGCTATGCACCACAGCGGCAAGCGGGCTTTGCGCCCCAGCTTTGAAATTAGCAGCCGAACGGGCCAGCGCAGCAGTGGCCGTTATTCCCCCAAAGAAAGGCGTAATAATGTTGCCCAGCCCCTGGCCCAATAGCTCACTATTGGCACTATGGCGCCGGCCTGACATGCCGTCCAGCACCACGGCACATAATAACGACTCAATAGCGCACAACATCGCCATGGCAAAAGCAGCGGCCAGCAGGTCTTTTAACAGCGGCCAGCTAAACCCCTGTTGCTCACCGCCAGGGCCGGGTCGCAGCCAGGGCCAGTCAAAGTAGGGCAGATAAGGTGGAATGCCGTTACCAACACTGCCATCAGCCAATGTGTAACTAAAACGCGAGCCGATGGTGTCGGCCGCCACACCTGCTTGCAACAGCAATATTGCCAACAGGGTACCAACAAACAATGCTGGCAAATGAGCCGGGATCACCGTTTTAAATCTGGGCCACAGCAACATCACTATCAGGGTTACAGTGGCAATCAGCACACTGGGCCAGGTAGCTTGCGGCAACTGTTGCACCAGTAGCACAACTTTTTCAAGATAGTATTCCGGCAATTTACCGCCGGGAAGCCCGAAAAAATCCTGAAATTGTAAGGTTGCAATAACCACCGCGATTCCTGCGGTAAAGCCAAGGGTCACCGCTTCAGGAATATACTCGATCAGCCGGCCCAGACGCATGGCGGCCATCAGAAGTAAAATAAGCCCTGAGAGTACAGTCGCTATTAATAAACCACTTAAACCATACTGGATGGCAACCGGATACAGAATAACCACAAAGGCCGCGGTAGGGCCGGAAATGCTGAAGCGGGATCCGCCGGTTAGGGCGATAATGAAGCCGGCAATAATAGCAGTATACAAGCCGTATTGCGGCGCTACGCCAGAGGCAATGGCCAGAGCCATCGCCAATGGTATGGCAATAATACCCACCGTAACGCCGGCCAGGACGTCTTTACTTAGTTTATTAAGGCTGTAACCTTCGGCCAGCACCTCGCGCAGCGCATAACCCAGGCGCAGCGAAAAAAGATAAGAACGATGAGACACAACAACTCCGCCAACGCAGAACAGTTGCAAAGACAATAGCAAACAACCCGGTATTCAGGTATGCGCTATTAGTCTGAGTTGCAAAGCTAAACCGCCGCTGCAGCACAGCGGCGGTTATCGCGCTGGCTAGTCAGCACTTTGCAGCACCAGCAAGCCATAGCCGGCCAAGCTATTGCCGTCGGTGTCAAACCCCCAGCTGACGTGCAGGCCGTCGCGGTTAACGCTACTGATATCCTGTACACTGTCACTCAGGTTAAGCAGAAACACGCTTGTACTGCTATCGAGCTTGCGGCTTATTTGCACGACACCGTTATCCAGCTGCATCACCTGATAGCTACCGGCAGTAGCCAGCTCTGGCCGTTGTTTTTTCTGAGCAATAAGAAACTTATACAGCTGCCAGACTGAGTCCGGCTGTGCTTGTTGCGCGGCAACACTGCGATCTGCCGCCTGCAGCTGCTGAGTCAGAAAATCCGGCCACCAGTTAGGAAAACCCTCGCCAAACAATTCAAGCTGTTCGACCCAGCTTTTATTACTTTCGGTGAATCCAGCCTGGTTACTGTTGTTCCACAACATCGGCGCCCGTTTAAACACATCGTGGCCGCTTCTGTCCTGGGTTAAACCAATTTCTTCACCATAATAAATATAGGGGGTTCCCGGCGAGCTGAATAACATCGCAGCAGCTAGTTTGGCTTTACTATCGTGCTCTTTCAGCTGGTACGCCACCCGTTCCTGATCATGGTTGGTTAAAAACGGCGCAAAAAAGTTTAGCGGTGCGACTGAATCAAGCCGTTGTTGCACGTTCTGGCGCAGTACTGAAACATCCGCTACCTGCTGCTGGTTCGACTGCATAGTGCCAAATTGAGCTTCACCTGCCGTGTCCTGCTGCAACAAGCCAAGAATTTTATAGCCAATTTCAAAATCAAAGCCCTGGTCCAAGCCTTTACCTTCACCGTAATAGCGGGCAGCAACCGGGATATCGACCCAGGCTTCACCGACTAAGTAGGCCTCTGGATTTACGCTTTTCACAAACTGATTAAAACTTTGCCAGTAAGCGATGGTTTCGTCAGTATCGGCCTGCGCGTCCGGCCCACCCTCCATCGCAAAACGTACCGCATCCAGCCGGAAGCCAGCTACGCCTTTATCCAGCCAGAATTTAGCCATTTTCTCCATCTCAGCTACCACATCGGGATGGCGTAAATTAACGTCCGGCTGGCTGGCGCCAAAAGCGGCGTAATAATATTGCTGGCGGCTTTCATTCCAGTGCCATACTGCTTCCGGTTTATCATTGTCGCTCCAGGCATGGCCCCAGCCACTGCCGGCCGCAGGCATCTCATCACGCCAGATAAAATAGTCACTGTAAGGTGCTTCACCGGCAGCAGAGCGGACAAACCATTCATGCTCGCTGGAAATATGGTTTATAACCAAATCCAGGATCACTTTCATGCCTTTAGCCTCAGCAGCCTGAATAAAAGCCTCAAATTCGGCCATAGTGCCGTAGTCGCTTTCTACCTGATAAAACTCGGTAAAGTCATAACCGTGATAAGAAGGTGCTTCAAACATCGGCGTTAGCCATATTGCATTCACCCCCAGCTCCTGCAAATAAGGCAGTTTGGCGGTCATGCCGTTAAAATCACCATGGCCATCAGCATCGGTGTCATAGAAGCTGCGTGGCCATATCTGATAAAACACCGCATCGTTCCACCAAGGTGTACTGGATGTTGTTTGCTGCGCTGTTGCTGCTGGCGGTTGCGCCATACTGCTGGTATCTGGCGATTCAGGCTGGCAACCAGTTAACAGTAATGCCAGTGCCAGGGTGATTAAGGTAAAAGCTTTCATTCCATCCCCATTTTTGTTTGTAGCAGCCTGCTGGCTGAAAACCGGTTTTTGCTGCACCGTTGTTTATTGCACCATAGCGAAGCAATAAACGGCTGCTATGCTTGCTAACATAAGCTGTAGCTTGGTAATAGCGCCAAAACAGTGCAACAACAAGATGAATACGTATGCACCCTTTTGCGCAAATAAGCTGCTTTCGTGTAGTTTAAGCTGACTCATATTGCACATAAAGATAATAACAACCTTCGGGGACGTAAAATGAAACAACCTAAGCTCTCTTTCTGGCAGATCTGGAACCTCAGTTTCGGCTTTCTTGGGGTGCAAATTGGCTTTGCCCTGCAAAACGGTAATGTCAGCCGCATTTTGTCAGATTTGGGCGCGGATCTGTCGTCCCTGTCATTGTTCTGGTTAGCTGCGCCCATTATGGGCCTGTTGGTGCAGCCTATTGTTGGCGCGGCTTCTGACCGCACCTGGAATAAGATGGGCCGCCGGTTACCCTTTATGCTCGGTGGCGCTGTTGTGGCAGCCGGAGCCATGATGCTGCTACCAAATGCCTCTATGGTGGTGGCGTTTATTCCACCGATGCTGTTTGGTTTAGTTATTTTTGCCATTAAAGACGCGGCCTTTAATGTTACCTTTCAGCCGTTTAGATCGCTGGTATCTGACATGGTGCCGCCAGAGCAGCGCAACCTTGGTTACTCGGTGCAAACTCTGCTGATCAATATTGGTGCAGTATTTGGCTCTATTCTGCCATTTGTGCTTACTAACGTTGTCGGCCTGGATAACGCCTCACGGGCCGGTGAAGTGGCCCCATCGGTAGTTTGGGCCTTTTATATCGGCGCTACGGTGCTGCTGGGTAGTGTACTGTGGACAGTATTTCGTACCAAAGAGTATCCACCTGAGCAGTATTACGCTTACAAGGGGCTGGATTCAGAAGCACAGGCTTTGGCCGAACAGGTGCGTAAGTCACGCAGTATGGGCGAGAAACTTAGCGATTTCTGGCAAACCATGAAAAGTATGCCACTGATTATGAAGCAGCTGGCCGTGGTGCAGTTTTTCTCATGGTTTGCCCTGTTTATTATGTGGACCTATTTCCCGGCAGCTATTGCCCAGAATGCGTGGGGGGTCGGTGTCGAGTGGTATGATGGTGCCTATATTGCACAAATGGGCGGTGTACCAGCACATATTGCTGCTGCAAAAGGCGCCGCTGGTGACTGGGTAGGTATACTGTATGCCGGTTACTCGTTATTTGCGGTACTGTTCTCGCTGATAATGGCCAAATTAGCCAACCTGTTTGGCCGTAAGCTGGTTTACTCCGCTTCGTTGCTGGCCGGTGGCCTGGGCTATTTAAGTTTTGTGCTGTTTACCGACCCGACTATTACCCACGTTAACCTGTTAATAACTCAGGTCGATATTCCGAAAGGGGCTCTGGGCCTGATGATCCCGATGATTGGCGTAGGTATTGCCTGGGCCGCTATTCTGGCCATGCCTTATGCCATACTGGCCGGTGCTTTACCTGCCAATAAAACCGGGGTGTATATGGGCATTTTTAACTTTACTATTGCCGCGCCACAAATTATATCCGGCTTAATTGCCGGCTGGATTTTGGGATCAGTGTTCCAGAACGAAGCAGTTTATATCGTGATGTTAGCCGGTGGTGCCATGGTGTTGGGTGCATTATCAGTTTGGCTGGTAAAAGAGCAGGAAGTGACTGCTGCAGCCTGATACTTAGCATTGCATACAAATAAGGCACCTTAAAGGTGCCTTATTTTTTGCAAAATCTGATAGTGAAAGCATTATCAGCGGTGCTGATCCAGCATAATCTGGTTGCCATCCGGGTCTTCCAGCACAATATGGGCGGGGCCGCTGCCCTCTTCATCAGCCGTTTTAAGCAGGGTTATACCTTGCGCCTGCAACTGACTTTGGATCTCCCGAACGTCAGTAAAGTCGTCCAAATTCCGGGCGTTTTGATCCCATCCGGGGTTAAAGGTAAGAATATTTTTATCGAACATGCCCTGAAATAAGCCAATCACTGTGCTGCCATTTTTCAGGATAAGCCAGCCCTGTGCTTGATCGCCCCCCATAGTGCTAAAGCCCAGTTTTTCATAAAAGGCTTTTGAGGCGGCGATATCTTTTACCGCCAAACTTACCGAAAATGCACCTAATTCCATGGTTAATGCCCCTCTTTCTTAGTCGGTAGCGGCTTTAAAGCTTGCTGGCGTTGCCGCTCGTATTCTTCGTAACTCATTTCCATCGTTTGCATACACTTGTCGTATTCTGCCTGCGGCAACTGCAGGCATTCGTTACGTTTGTTACGTTGTAAATCCTGGTAAACGCCTTTATTGCTGCAGCCAGTTATACCCAATAGCAGACAAATAATTAGTGCTGTTTTCATTGCGTCCTCTTTGACGGTAAGAGTTTAGCTGCGGTTATAGGCTTCTGCCAGCCAGTGTTTTACACTATCGTCGATATCGGCGCTGCTGGCTAAGCGTATACGATGACTACACATCGCATTAACGCTGCCAGACGCTTCCAGCTTGCCTTCGGCTTCAACGCCTTTTAAATTCAGACCTAAATCCAGCCGGGTAGCGGTGGAGGGCTGAATTAATGCAAATTGTTTATTGCGCCGCACACTGACATAAGCTTTTTTCGGGCTAAGCTCCACGTCATTACCCAGGCTGTTGATATAGCCGACCAGTTCATCATACAACGGCTTTAACGCTGATTTAGCACCACTGTATTGCACTGCCAGTAAGTCATCGGCTGCCGGTTCGCCACCAACGGCGGCTTGTTTGGCGCGGTGGGCAATCAGGTTGGCGTTGCCATGACCAATGCCAAATTCACTTTTCAGCCACTTAACCAGTTCACTGTGTTTGGTAAAGCCTTTACTGCTGGCCAGTTGCAGCCACTCTGCCTGGCTTTTGCCACTGCTTTGCTCCAGATTACGCCACTGGCTTTGTTCGGCGGTAGTAATGTCTGTCATGGCATTCTCCTTAGTTTTTCAGGGTTACACCCGGTACTTCGCTAACGGTTCTGGCCTCTGCCCGGTCGATAATTCTGATTAATACCGATTGAATTGTCTCATCTTCGCGGACATCCTGTTTACTGACAAAACGCTGTTGCTGCGGCGCAGCTCCCGCCTCTGCGATAAAGCTTATTACCACTTCGGTGGCACATTCAGCTGTGGTGCCGAAATACGCCAGCGAGATTTCCGGGTAACCGTCGAAACCTTTATTTATTTGTTTAGCGATCCGTTTTTTTGCTTTATCCAGGTTCATATTACTGCCTTGCCGCACTGAGGGAATTGGCAAAACTATAGCATTAAACTTAATGCGGATAAGATCTTAATTGCTTTCAGCCGGGGCAATATATAATGGCCCGAGGATACGCTGCAAAGTGCCATTCTGCTGGTACTGCGCTAACTTGATATTAATGGCATCGATAGCATCTTTATGTTGTAGATGACAGACAACATTATCATTAATTTGCAGCGGGCTATAGCTCTTGTCGAACGGATACTCATCACTAATGCCAAGCTCCTGGTAGGCAAAAATAACATCCGGATAAAACGCCAGAATTAAGTCAACCCGGCCACTTCTCAATAACTTAAGGCTATCGACTTCGGAGTTAACCATTACACTATCTCTGGCTCTGTCTAACATATGCTGCATTTCGGCGTTAACGGGTACGCCATAAACCAGGCTGATAACATCACTGCGGCGGATATCATTTATACCTGAGACCAGCCTTCGTGCTGTGGCAGATATCACCCTTACCTTAGCCCGGTTGAACGACAAGCTGCTAACTACGGTATCAGGTGCTAACGCCAATTCATCCGGGCTAAATGTTTGCAGGCCCGGAGCATAGCAGGCAGCATTTCCTTTAATAAACTCCAGCTTGGCCCGTTTTGCCGGCATGACTTCAATCCGGTACTGCTTTGCTAAACCGGCTGCTTCCAGAACGTTGCGCAGAAGCTGATAATAAGCGCCATCAAAAACCACAGTCGAACCCAACCCAGGTTGCCTTAGGGTAAAAAGCCCACTTAACTCTGACGCAGCAATAATATGTCGTTCTTCCTCACTAGCGAAGCAACTAATGCCACTACTCAACCCCGACAGCAATAACGCTGCCAGCAGTTTTGATGCATTTTTCATTAATTATCAATATGCCTTCGTGTTTTACGAGCGGTCTGAGAATGGAGTATAGGTCATACCCAGCTTGTTGCCAGAGCCAATGACAACCCTTTTAGCATATCGTTCCGTTTTAACCCTGACAAGCTGCTGTAGCCTGCACCTGACAGCGGGCCTGGGCTTCTTCCATGGTACTGCCGCCCATACAGAAATCGAGCCGGATCAGCTTTTGTTCAGGCGCATCAGCCAGGCCACTGCTATTAACCCATTGCCAGTCGCGGATAACTTTGCTCGCCGGCCGGGCGATGCCTTTTCCGGGCACAGAGCTCACCAGAGTAACATCGGTCGTTTTACCGGATCCGTCTACGCTAACCTTAAATACCCCACAACCAATAGTGCCCGCTCTCGCCAGCTCTAAGGGATATAACGGCGTTACCTGCTTTGCACGGCTCCAGATAGTGTCTGACTGTGCCGGGTGCAGATAGCTGACATTCACATCAGCATAGTTCGTGGCATTAACTTTAAACGTTATTACCGCTGCGGCAGTTGCAATTACCAGATGCAGCTTCATTTGTTACCTCATTATGTTTTATTACAATCTGAAACATAATGTACCAATATTAGTTACCAAGGCAACTATTTAAACTAAACGTAATGTCGCTGGTCAGCTTAAACTATTCAGCAGCGCTTACTGCTAAAGTTAGCTGATATGGCTGATAAATATCCAGCACCAGGGTGCCCCTGGCAGGTATCGTCAGTTGTTTATCCAGCTCAATTCGCTGGCCACTGATTACCTCGGTGGCGGTTTTAACAGGGGGCAGCACTTCCCTAAAGCGGGCTAAATCCAGGGTTACCGGCTCGTGCTGTTTATTGATTACCACCATCACCGTTTGGGTGTCGTTATACCGGAAATAAGTATAAGTGCCTCTGTCCGGCGCAAAGTGCAACAGCTTACCGTTTTGGATGGCCGTGGCGGTTTTACGCCAGTTCAGCAGTGTCTTTACTAGCTGCTGCGCATTTTTTTGGGTGCGGCTTAAACCGGTGCCGGTAAAAGCATTAACCTTATCACCAGCCCAACCGCCGGGAAAATCGGCCCGTACTTGGCCATCGCTACGTTGCTTTGGGCTGGTCATGGCGATTTCAGTGCCATAAAACAGCTGAGGTATACCACGCATAGTCAACAGGTAACTGATGGCCATCCGGTACAAATCAGTATCTTCATTTAACAGCGAAAAAATGCGGGCGGTATCGTGGTTGCCTTCAAAAATCACCAGATTCGACGGGTCGGTGTAAATATGATCATTGCTGAGCATTTCATATAAGCCAATCCAGCCGCCATTCCAGCTTTCTTCTGTGGTTAGCGCTTTAAGCAGGGCATCATACAGCGGAAAATCCAGCATGGCCGGGGTGTGCGAGATATAGCCATCTTTATTTTGCTTGCCCCGCTGCCAGTATGAAACGATTAGCGGGTTGGGGCTCCATTCTTCACCGACGATATTAAAATCCGGGTACTCCAGCATCAGGCGTCGCGCCCATTCGCTTAAAAAAGTCTGGTCGGCATAAGAATAAGTGTCCTCCCGAATACCGGCCAACCCGGCATATTCCACCCACCAGATACTGTTTTGAATAAGATAGGTTGCCAGCAACGGATGGCGCTGGTTTAAATCGGGCATGGTGGCGACAAACCAGCCATCAGTAAATAAGGCTTTGTCGATTTTACTGGCATAAGGGTCCTGCGCGGTACTGCGGTTATGATTGGTAGCGACAAAAGCAGCACCGTTCAGCACATCCTGATTATTTAACCAGTTGCTGTCTGGCAGATCGTCTAGCCACCAATGCTGGTGACCAATATGATTAACAATAATGTCCTGGATCACCTTGATGCCCAGCTTATTGGCCTTAGCGACCAGCTCGCGGTATTGCGCATTGCTACCAAAGCGCGGATCTATGTTATATAAATCGGTGGCGGCATAGCCGTGGTAGGAATAGGCGCTTTGGTTGTTTTCGGTCAGCGGCGTGGGCCACATGGCGGTAAAACCCATGTCGGCCAAATAGGGCAGGGCTTTTGCCATACCGGCTAAATCGCCACCGTGACGGCCGTTGTCATCGCTGCGGTTTGCCGGCTCGAGCATGCCGGGCAGGGTGTCGTTAGTCGGGTCGCCGTTGGCAAAGCGGTCGGGTGTAAGCAGGTAAATCACATCAGAGGGGTTAAAGCCTTCACGCTGCGCCGAGCCGGGGCGGCGCGCTAACAGCGGGTAGGCCAGCGTCTGCTTGCTATCGGCGCAGTTAAGCTGAAGCGGTAAGTCGCCGGGGGCTATATCGGCGGCCAGCGTCAGGTTAATAAACAGGTAATTTGGGTTAGCGGTGGTTGTGGTGCCGCTAAGTGCCACGCCCTGATAATCAAGGCTAACGTTGCACTGTGCCAGCTTATCGCCATACAGCATCAATTGCAGCTGCGGGTGCTGCATACCGGCCCACCAGTTCGCCGGCTCAATGCGTTTAACACTTTGCGCTGTCGCGGCACTGCTAAACAGCATGGCAGCACAGGCGTAGAAAACCGGGCGGCTATAAACAATGGTACGGGCGTTAGGCATTGGGTTCTCCTGCATTAGGGCAGGTTAAACCTTAGTCAGCACAGCTTTTTAGTGCAAGAGGCGGGTAAGCTGCATACGTTTGCAGCTTACAGGCTCTTTTTCGGCGGCAAAGCGACGTTGGCAAAAATAAGCCCTGCCACCAGTGCCATTAAAATAAGAAAGGTTTGCTGGCCCACCCGGTCGGACACGACAAAATCCTGACCCGAGATCAGCGAATTTAAACCGATATAGGTTTTGCTGCCTGGCACCAGTACAATTAAACCATGCATTGCAACAATAACTGCCGGTGCCTTAGCCAGCCGGGTAAACAGGTTACTGTAAATACCCACCGCAAAGGCTCCCAAAAAGGCACCCATGGTGTAGTCAACCAGACCCGCGCCGGTAATACTGACACCATAGGCAATAAAACCCGCTGCCAGTGACCACAGGGTGTACTTGCCCCGGCTTTTAAACAGCACAATCAGCGAGCTGACCAGAATGCCCACCGCCAGCCAGGCGAAATGGCGGGATATCGGTTCTGGTTTAACAAAATCGACCACGCCAAACAGCGCAAAGCCAATAGCAATTCCCAGAAAAGCACCAAAATATAGCTTAAACAGCATCATCAGGGCGTCCATAATCCGGGCATTACCCGACACCAGATGGCGTGCGGCTAATTCGGCAAAGCCAATGGTTAATGCCAGGCCGGGTATAAATGAAATAATAGCCGATAACACGGTAAGCCTGATATTGATGCCAGGATCAATAAAGCTACTGATGGCACAGGCACCAATACCTGCTGCCATCGCAACCAGCGGCTCCAGCATATTGGCCACTCTGGCCGAGCGTTGCGCCCACAGCACAAAAACATACACCAGCAACGATAACAGCGCCGACCACAATACATCATTCCAGCTGGTTGCCATCAGCATCGCAAAGGCGCCGCCCGACGCCATCATTGCAACTGCCGTGGCCAACTTATTATACGAGCTGGGGCGGGCATCTATGACATCAAGCAGGGCATCCGCTTCATGAATACTCACCTGGCCCTGCAATACCTGATCAACCAATTCATCAGTGCGTGACAACGCCCCTAAATCTAAATCGCCCGGGTTAACCCTTGAGGCATGGGTATATTCCTGCTCATGACCTTCGGTCCACAATACAAAGGTCATCGAAGTAGGCGAGATAATAAATGAGCCCTTAATGCCCAGGTGGCTAGTTAGCTCGATAAGATGGGCTTCCAGCCGGTAAGCCGGTGTACCGTACTTGTGCAGCATCTTGCCCAGTTTGACGATAAATTTCCGTTTATGATTAAAATCAGCGGTATACACAAGCGGTTTCCTGCAGTTCTGTGTGGTATTTTAATAGGCAGCTAATTGTAAAACAAAAGCCTGCTGATAGCAGTGCTGCCTTCAGTAATTTAGAGAAATAGGTCTGTGACGGGCAGCAATTAAGCTCGTTATACCACACAGCAGGCACATACCGGGCTGGAACTGCGCTAACCTGCTGGCCCGGCAATAGCGGCTGTAGAACTTACCCAACAACCTGAATATATTGCACTGATGCTGTAACCCCGGAGCCTGCTTCATTTAAAACCTATTAATAACAACATGATAGGCATTAAAAGCCTGGCACCATGTTTGCAACCCTATTGTTGTTCGCCAAGAACATTAATGTTCAACCTTACATAAGGAGGCAGTAATGATTAAGCACACAACTTTTTTCACCACTTTGTTGCTGGCAAGCAGCATGGCATTCGCTGCGAATACGTTTGAAACCGCCGACACTAACCGCGATAGCATGGTGTCTGCAGCTGAATATCAGCGTTATGTATTTGATTACGATGTCTATACCAAACGGGACACTAACAATGACAGCTTATTGAATGAAGAAGAGCTGGGCATTTCAGTATTTGATGCCGATGATTTCAGCAGCTGGGATGCCGACGGCGATACCTACCTGACCTACGACGAGCTTAATATCTCCCTGTTTGACTACTACGATGAAGATGACAGTGGTTACCTGGATAATGATGAATGGAACAAGGCCAGCGATGACGGCTGGTTCGATATGTAACCGCCATTCAGCTCTAACTATTGCAGTTCTGAATATAATAAGGCCTGGTACATACCAGGCCTTTATTTTAACCCTTGATAATCCTGTCTGATTAACAAGGGCAGTAGCAACTGACTAGCTGCGGCCACGCACGGTAAAACGTTTAATAATTGAGCGCACATCTGCTACCGTTGCACTTAGCCGGGTATTAGATTGCAACGAGTTGTTCGCCGATGTTTTCGTGCTGGCGGCACCATCTGCTATCTCGACAATTTGCTGATTGATATGGTCAGCCACGGTACTTTGCTCTTCAACTGCGGCAGACATTTGTAAAGTTGACTCGGTTATCTGCCCCACCGCAGTGTTGATAGACTCCAGCGCTTGCCGGGTCTGCTCAACAATATCCACCCCACGGGTTGCCGCCTGTTCACCGGTTTGAGAAATATTTACTGCGTTAGTTGCGCGCTGGGTCAGCACTTCTACGATTTTATGAATTTTGTCTGTCGATTCGCGTGTTTTCAATGCTAATGAGCGAACTTCATCAGCGACAACGCTAAAACCACGACCTTGCTCTCCGGCGCGTGCTGCTTCTATCGCTGCATTGAGCGCCAGTAAATTGGTCTGATCAGCAATTGAGGAAATGATAGACGCCGCCTGACCAATTTCAGTAGTAGATTCGGATAACTCCCTGACGGTCCTGGCAATAGAGGCCACCGAATCGCTTAACTGATCAATGGCCGTTTTTGCGTCTTTTGCCAGGCCGGCACCGTCGCGAACATTGTTCAGCGCATTTTTGGCACTCTGGGCATTCGCTTCAACGTTACCCGCCACCTCCTGAATGGCGGCGGACATCTCGGTGATTGCAGAAGCCACAAGTTGTGTTGCGTTTTCCTGATGCTCTGTAGCCGCGAACGTTACTTTGGTTTCTTTTAAGGTTTCGCCAACAATGTTGTCCAGCGTTACCGCAGCATCTTCTATCCGGGTTAATGCGGTG
Organism: Arsukibacterium indicum; assembly: GCF_019100565.1. Taxonomy (GTDB): domain Bacteria; phylum Pseudomonadota; class Gammaproteobacteria; order Enterobacterales; family Alteromonadaceae; genus Alishewanella; species Alishewanella indicum. Next base: position 472,571 of record NZ_JAHRID010000003.1, read on the forward strand.
CGACTTCTGGCGATTTCACATGCCAGCGCCAGCCTGGCTCTGGCGCTGCTGACATCTGCATTAAAGTAGGTTTGTGCCACCATACTATTGCTATACGAGGCAGGGCTGATATCCAGTAATGATTGCCACTCGGCTCGCCGTTTCAGGATCACCCAGCCCGCAGAAACCACAGTTGAAGTCAGTGCCAGTGCCGCAACAGGCAAAGAGGCTAAATAAGCAATACCAGCAGTTGCCAGTAAGCCCGGAACAACAACCGGCGATGCTACTGCTGCAGTGGCAGCAAAATCCGCCATGCCTGATACCGCGGCTTTACCAGCGCTGATCCGTTGGTAAGCCTGTTCTGCCCGGGTAACTTCATCCGGCAGCGCAGCAACCCGCACCGATTCATAGCCAACGATTTTATTAGCGTCATATACCGGGGTAACAAAGGCACTAACCCAATAGTGATCACCATTTTTCCGTCGGTTTTTAACCAGACCCATCCAGACATTGCCTGACGATATGGTTTGCCACATTTCTTTAAACACCGAGGGCGGCATATCCGGATGGCGAATCATATTATGGGGTTGACCAATCAGTTGCTCCCGGCTAAAGCCACTGACCTCAGCAAAAGCATCATTGCAGTAGGTAATATGGCCACGGCTATCTGTGCCTGAAATCAGGCGATAACTGGCTGGAAACGGGTAATCTTTTTGGGTAACAGGCTGATTGACTCTCATAGCATCCCTTTTTGTGGCCGGCAGATGGAAACAGATACACCTTTACTGCGCTAACTATAGCAGATATATCATAGTGTTATTGTCATCAATTTAACGCAGAAAATTGGTGGCAAGAAAAGTAGGGCCAGATAACAGTTAAAACAGCAGGCACTACTGGCGCAATATTTTTGCCATGGCTTTGCCTTTGGCCAGCTCGTCTATCAGCTTATCTAAATAGCGTATGTTGCGCATAAGCGGGTCGGCGACTTCCTCTACCCGCACGCCACATACCACGCCTTTAATTAGCGAGCAGTTCGGGTTCATGGCAGGTGCCTGGGCAAAAAAAGTAGCAAAGTCATGCTGCAGGGCTATATGCTGCTCCAGCCCGGCCTGGCTGTAGCCGGTAAGCCAGCAGATAATCTGGTCAACCTCAGCTTTAGTGCGGTTTTTGCGCTCGGCTTTTTGCACATACATTGGATAAACCTTGGCAAAGGCCATGTTAAAAATACGGTGGTCAGCCGCCACTACAGCTGCGCCGAAATAATACTTTCAATCCACTGTTGATAATGGCTCAGCCGAACATTGCAACTGACTTGACCATACCGCCCGGGAGTTCTGTTAGTGCTTTGTAGATCACTCCATGAAGTGAGCCCAGCCAACAACCACTCCTGCTCAGCTTCAATCAGAACTGGCCCGCCGCTGTCGCCACTACCTGATCCGCCTTCAAGAGGCAAAGCATCCGCTGGGTTGTCGAACACATAGCAAAACCAGCGACCATCGGCACTGCTGACTGTGTTGTAAGCACGACGAAGTTCTGTGCGGTGAGAGCTACTGAATTCATAGCCACCCACGCCGTTACCGGTAGCGCCTTTGCCTATAACTTTAACAGTTTGGCCGAACTCATTGTTGCTATTGTAGATAGCCACAGGAGGGATATCAGTTATGGGTTGTGCCAATTTCAGCAGGGCGATGTCATCTGAGGAAGCGAGCAGAGCTCTGAAAAGTGTCCAATCCCAGGTAGCCAGCGCTTGCTGTAGCAGCTGTTGCGGCGGTGCTTTGTAGCCGGAATGGATCTCGATGCGTTCAACAGCTCTGGCTATACCGCCAACCATTATCTGTTTGATTTCAGATTGCCAACTGATCGCATGAGCAGCAGTAATAACCCACTGCGGCGCAATCAATACGCCATGTCCCTCACCAGGCATGTCGGCCAGAGCAGGAAACTCAGTTGCCTGAACCCGATACTTCGAATCATCGACGTCGTGCCGAATAACGATTGCACTTGCGCTGAAAGATACGACAAGCAGGGTGAAAAACAAAATTCGAGGCATTTAGGTTTCCTTTGGTAGTCCCTTTGAAGGCGCATTGGGAGGCCTGTTATACGTATTTTTTTAATGTATTTAAAAGCTCTTCTTTAAGCTCATCAGATTTCAATGACTCACTATTGAAAATTAATGCTAAAACCTTGTCCACAAATATATATATTGAACCGTTGACCTCTTCAACACGTTCTACGACGTCCCAGTTATAAAAGCTGTGGCCATACCGATGGATTTCTTTTATACCATCAGCACTAACCTCAAACTCCTTGTTACCAATCATTATCCCATTTTCGTTAGGGGTGAAGCATTGCGCGGCCTTTACTTCCATCAGTTTGCTAAGAGCAACATAGGCAAAAAAAGGAATTGATACTGTCAAAATAGAAACGAAAAAATTTTTCTCTATTTCACCAGACTGAAATTGAAAAAAAGTCATAAAACTAAAAGCCAACACTAACCAAAGAAGTAGATTTTTAAGCATTGGTAGCCAAGTATACGATTTAAGCACTTTAGACGCTGTATATGCGTAGAAAGCATCATAGTCAGCTTTTGATGTTACAACTTTAAAGTTCATAGGACTCTCCACAATATGAGATACGAGTTATACCGCCAACCGCGGCCGAGAGTAGCGTGGCGGATGGGGGCTGCAGCGAAGCAACTTACCAAAAAACAACCCCAGTACAAACTGAGATTGCCGTTTGGTAAAGGTAATTTATAAAAAGGGAAGGCTTAGTGAACCTGCAGTTGCAGCGTTTCGCCCTGCCAGTGGGTTTTAACTTTTAGCTGCTTGCTGGCTTTATCGTAGTACGCCACGTTTTGCTGGCGGGCGAAGCGCTGGGGTTGGGCGACGATGGCGATAAACTGGCCATTTACCGTAACCCTGTCTGCTTTGCCAGGCTGATTATGCAGCACTACCGTTAACTCGCGGCTATCTGGCTTGCCCTGGTACTCACCAACACTGCGGCTAAATTCCAGCTTCAGGCCACTCTCATCATCCAGCGCATAAAAGTTTAATAACTCATAGTTACCGTTTTCAGAGCTATTGGCGCTGCTGCCATCGTCTTCATACATCTGGCCTTTGGCGCAAGTTACGCTGCTGTCGGCATAGTAATGCACGGTAAGCTTTTGTGAGCTGTAGTCTTTGGTGCTGGCCATTGGCTCAACCATTGGCACAAAGCTGCCGGCTTTTACCAGCACCGGTATGGTATCGATAGTCACCGGCACCTCGGTTCGCTCACCGCCCTGATAACGCTTACCGCTGAAAAAGTCGAACCAGACGCCATCCGGCATATTCACCGGCCAGCTGCGCACACCAGGCTTAGTTACCGGCGCCACTAAAAAGGCATCGCCCCACAGGTAACTGTTGGTTTCGTCCATAAAATCGCGGTTGGTTTCATCGAGGAAAAACAACGGCCGCATTAATGGCATACCGGTCTGGCTGTGCTGCCAGGCCATGGTGTATAAATAGGGTAATAACTGATAACGCAGGTTCAGGTACGGGCGCAGGGTGTCGATAACCTGCTTGCTGTGAAACACCGGCTCCGGCGCAATATGCTCCTGGGCATGTGGCCGGTATACCGGCTGAAACACGCCGTATTGCAGCCAGCGGATGTACAGCTCCGGATCAAAGGTTTCGCCGCCGGCAAAGCCGCCTAAATCAGAGTGAATATAGCCAAAACCAAACAGGCTCATTTGTAGCGCCAGCTCTACCTGCGGTTGCAGGCCGCCCCAGCTGCGGTCAACGTCGCCAGTCCACGGTACCATGCCATAACGCTGTGAGCCGAGGCTGCCGGCCCGCATCATAATAAATGGCCGGGTGTCGGCAAAGTTACGCTTATAACCGCGATACACCATTTCGGCCCAGCGATGGCCATAGGCATTGTGAATTTCATCGGCACTACCCAGCAAATGCTGAGTATCAGACGGATGCACTTCCGGCTCGCCTAAATCACCCCATACCCCGGCCACACCCTGCTCAGCCAGATCTTTATAAATTTGCCAGAACCAGTCGGCCGCCACCGGATTGAACACATCAATTAAGCCGGTATTACCAAAGTAAAAATCAAAGGTTTTTGGGCTACCATCAGGCGCTTTCGCCAGCACATCAGCGGCTACGGCTTCCTGCCAGCGCTTTGAGCTGGTTAACACAAAAGGCTCCGTTACTAAAATGGTATTGACGCCATCGGCTTTAAAATCGGCCAGCATTTGCTCCGGCTGCGGAAAAGCTTCGCGATCCCAGGCCAGGTTACCCATATGGCCCTTAATATCCGGGCCAAACCAGTATAAATCCAGCACTAAGGCATCCAGTGGCAGGCCCAGCTCACGGTATTTTTGCACCACCGCCCGCGCTTCGGCCTCGTTACGATAACCAAAACGAGAGGCATAGCTGCCCAGAGTCCAGCGTGCCGGCAGTGGCGGTTTGCCGCTTACGGTAAGGTAATTATCAATCAGCTCAGGAAAGCTGTCGCCCGCTACCACCAGGTAGGCACTACGGCCACCAACGGCACTGAATTCCAGAGTGTCGGCGGCGGTTTTACCTAAATCAATATGGCCTGTAGCAGAGTTATCAAACAACAGCATATATTTGTTGCTCGACATCACCCCGGCCAGGCTGAAATACATTTGTTCAGACTCTGTGCTGTAGCCATAGTGCGCTTTGTTATAAAGCGGCAGACGATGGCCGCGCCGGTCCATACCTAACACGCGCTGGCCGGCGCCAAACAGCTTTTCCTGCTCTGTTAAGCGGAATTTAAAACCAAGCTGGTTATTACTGCTGAAAAAGCCCGGTTGCTCTTCCGTAATAAGCTTATCGCCTTTATAAAAGCTCAGTTTAATGGGCGCTTTGGCAATTTTTATCCGCATATCTGCCGAACGGTACAGCAGGTGATCGCCGTTATCGGCCACCGTCAGCGTCAGTGGCGCCGGTGATGTGCCAATAGCGAAAGTCGGTAACTGCTTTACGCCTGCTGGCAGGTAATGCACCTCTGCTACCTGCGGCTGAAAAAAGGTAATGGCCAGCTCACCATCGCTGGTGGTTAACAACAACTGATTGCCCAACTGCCGGTGCGACTTATAGTCAGCCGCGGCCAGCCCGGTCGCCGCAAAAAAAGCCAGCACCGCCAGCAAGCGGCTAAATATTTCGAAATGGCGCATGTTTACTCCTGATACTGCACACGATACACCACTGAGCCCAGCGGCGGCAGAGCAATATTAACCTGCCCAACGCCATTTGTAACCCGCAGCTCAGCCACGCTGTCTGTTAACTGACCTGCCAGGCTATAGTTGCCATCGCCTAGCTGCCACTGGCTAATCAGTTCGGCCGGAACAATCAAACTAAACTCTACCGCCTGCTCTGCATTAAAGTTGCTAACTACCAGCAACTGTTGGTCGTCTTGCTGATGGGAGTGGGTGTACCTGGCAAAAGCCAGTTGCTGCTCGCTGTACGCGCTGTTATTTGCCAGATTGGCACTGTGCAGTTCAAAGTAGCCGCCCATCAGTGCCGGCGCACTGGCACTAAATTGCATTAACCGGGTATAGAAGTTGCGCAGCGCCGCTTCATCTTCACTAAGGGCACCACCATCAAATTTACCGCCATTCATCCAGCGCTGATGATGCGGTACGCCAACATAATCAAAAATACTGGTGCGGGTCGGCTTACCAAAGCCGGCATCTTCTGCGCCCGGCTCACCAACATCTTGGCCAAAGTACAGCATGGTGGGCGAGGTGCTGATCAACGCCGATACCACCATGGCCGGCATGCCCTTACGGGCATCACCGGCAAAATCGGGGCTGGCAATGCGCTGCTCATCATGGTTTTCCAGAAAGTGCAGCATATGGTGTTCAATATCAGCCATCCGCTGCTGAGTTTCTACCAACGCCGATGTCGGGCCTTTGCCCTGCATCACCAGCTTTAAACTGTCGTAAAACTCTACTTTGTCGTACAGGTAATCCATTAAGCCCAGTTTGATATAATCCCGATACAAATCAGGCTGATACACCTCGGCCAACAGGAATGCATCAGGGTTAACCCGCTTAATATGCGAGTTTAAATAGCTCCAGAATTCTACCGGCACCATCTCGGCCATATCGTACCGAAAACCATCTACGCCAAAATCCAACCAGTACAGCGTAATATCGCGAAATTTCAGCCAGGAATCAGGCACGTCTTTACCCTGCCAGAACTGATAATGAGCCTGCCAGTCTTTTTCAGCATACTCTGAGGGCAGCGTGTCAAAATCATAGCTACCATCCGGTCGCACGCCATAATTAATTTTCACCGTCTCGTACCAGTCATCAAACGCCGGCTGTGCTGCCCGTGCTCCATTACCGGTCCACTTCGCCGGGTTTTCGGCAAACTTACCGTCGGCCAGCGGATGCGGCTCGCCGCCTAACACTTTATAGCTGTCAGGCCAGGCTGGCACCTGAAACGATTGGCCCGGCACATAGTAGAAGTTGTTGTTGCGGGCATATTCAACAGTGCTGTTATCATTGGCACCAAAATCGGCTACGCCGTCAGGCTTAGCCAACGACTGATAATCACGCGCCACGTGGTTTGGCACAATATCTATCAGTACCTGCATACCATGCTTGTGAGTACGCTCAACCAGGGCTCTAAATTCGGCCAGCCGGTTAGCCGGGTCTTCAGCTAAGTCCGGATTAACGCTGTAATAGTCTTTTACCGCATAGGGCGAGCCGGCACGGCCTTTGACCACATCCGGGTCATCCAGGCTGATGCCATAAGCGGTGTAATCATTAATCACCGCATGGTGTGGTACCCCGGTATACCAGATGTGGCTGGTACCCAGCTGCTTAATGCCGGCTAATGCCTCATCGGTAAAGTCGTTAAACTTGCCAACACCGTTTTGTTCCAGGGTACCCCAGGGTTTATTGGTGGTATTGGTATTACCAAATAAGCGGGTAAACACCTGATACACCACCGGCTTACCTTGCCGGTTGCCTGCAGTTTGTTCGGCTTTCGGTTCAGGTTCGGCCTTCGCTGTGGCTTGTTCAGCCGGAGGCTGGCCGCAGCTGGTCAGGCCCAGTGCGGCAAAGGCTGCCAGCAAAAGCTTTAAACGGGGGCGAATTGTATTAGTTCTGGTGTTAGATTGCGTTGTCATTGCGGTATCCCCTGCCACTGTGTTAACCCAGTAAGTTACCGCAGAATAACGGTAAATGGCTGCCTTTTTTTGGTGCATACGTATGCATATCGACAAGGCGCTCCGCTATAACATTAATTGTCAATTGCTGCGAATGCTGGCTATAGTTAAAAACGAATGGAGAGGTTTCATGGTAACCGTAGCTGAAGCCAGATTTCTAATTCTCGTTATTGCTTTACTCGCTTTAAAAATACGCATCCTGGCTGATCGCGATAGCCTGACCGGGCTATGGACCCGGCGCATTATGCATCAGCAGTTAATTAATCATGCCCGTAGCAGTGACCGCCACCAATCAGTATTTAGCGTGTTACTGATTGATCTGGATTATTTTAAAAATATTAACGATAAATTCGGTCATCAAATAGGTGATCAAGCGTTAGTGCATGCCAGCCAGTGCTTTAAACAGGTTCTGCGGCCAGAAGATTGGCTGGCACGATATGGTGGAGAAGAGTTCCTGGTGCTGCTGCCAGATACCGACACGGCTAATGCCCGAATGATAGCTGAGCGCATTCGCCAGCAACTGGTTAAACAGCCCTTTACGCCGGCGGCAGGTTTGCTGTTAACTGCCAGTATTGGTGTAGCCACATACCATAATGGCGAAGATATTGAGCAGCTGATTGCTAAAGTTGACAGTGCGCTTTATCAGGCCAAAGCGCAGGGCCGAAATCAGGTATGTATAACAGAAAATCAAAGCAGTGATCTCAGCGCTAGTTAATCAGAATAGTATCAGCCCAGCGCACTGCCTGCTGATATACCTCGGACAGTTCGGCAATGCCGCTGATTTGCTGTTCCAACGCTACTGTGGTTTGCCAGTCACCACGCTCAAACGCCATAGTCAGTTGCAACATCTTGCCCAATAAGCCGCTTTGGGTCAGCAATGCCTGTTTAATCTCAGCTTGTAACGGTAGTTGCTGCAGCATTGCCGGTTGCGGCTGCTCAATAATCTCGTGTACGTTAGAAAACAAGCCGGTTAAAAAGGCGCTGGGCGGATTATTTGACAGATGCTTCTGCTCTGCCAGCAAATCACAAAAACGGGCCCGTACCAACGCTACTGTCAGCCTGTCGTCCTGCTCACCGTCAGATAAATTAGCAAGCGCCAGCAACGCGATAAATTTCTTTAACTCCGGTTCACCCATTGACACCATCGCCAGCTTTAATGAGCTTATTGGCTGCCTGGCGGCAAACTGGCTGTTATTAACAAAGCGCAGCAACTTATAGGACAGGCCAACATCACGCTGGCAAATACCGGCCAGCACGTCAAAATCCAGCTCCGGCCGTGAGGCTTCCGCAATTAGCGCCAGCAAATTGACCTTATTCGAGCTTAACTGCTTATGTTTCATCATCTCTGGCCGGGCAAATAAATAGCCCTGAAACAGATCAAAGCCCATCATTTTCAGCTTTTCAAACTGCTCAGCGGTTTCAACCTTTTCGGCCAGCAGTGTCAGCGGATAGTCGGCAATTCGCCGCAAATAGCGGCTGATTTGTAGCAAGTTAAATTGCAGCACATCAATCTTTACATAGGTAATATAAGGTAAAAACTCATCCCATTTCGGGTCAAAGTCGTGGTCATCCAGTGCCAGTTTATAACCCTGGCTGTGTAAATTCTGACAAACTTCCAGTAACTGCGGGGTGGCAGGTACGGTTTCCAGAATTTCAATTACAGTACTGGCCGGGTTAATTGAGGTAGGAAAACGATGCAGCAAGGTGTCTTCTGAAAAGTTAATAAAGGCTGGTTTATTACCGGTAATATTTTCAACACCCAACAACAAGTGGTGCTGCATCAGTAGCTTGCTGGTAGCTTCGTCGGCATTAATTTTAGGAAAGCTATTTGCTTCGCCGTCACGAAACAGCAACTCATAACCGTATACTGTTTTATCAGTGGCAAAGATTGGCTGGCGGGCAATATAACCGTACATAACTGCGTAACTCCATTACCTTACGCATTTTAGTATATGCCGAATTAATGCAATAACAATAACCCACCTCAACTTTTATCTCCTTGCAGTCAGGGCGGGTTTGCAGGGTCAGCGCTTAACTGCGGGGCGAGCGACGGCCATCCCGATGTTCAGTTTTCGGCTTTTTTGGCCGGTAAGGTTTGCTGTTCGGGTTACTTTCAGGCAGTTGCTGTACCGGCTCAAAACCGGCGATTACCTGGCGTGGGATCTGCTGTTTGGTTAAGCGTTCAATGCCAGCCAGCTCTTTACTTTCATCAGCACATACCAGCGATATCGCCTGGCCTGACTGACCAGCGCGGCCGGTGCGACCAATCCGATGGACATAATCTTCGGCGACATGGGGTAAATCAAAGTTAACCACCTGCGGCAGCATATCAATATCCAGGCCACGGGCAGCAATATCGGTAGCCACCAACACCCGGATAGTGCCGGCTTTAAATTCTGCCAGTGCTTTAGTACGGGCGTTCTGGCTTTTATTGCCATGAATAGCCAGGGCGCTGATGCCGGCTTTTTCCAGCTGTAAACTCAGCTTATTTGCGCCATGTTTGGTGCGGGTAAATACCAGCGCCTGGCGCCAGTTATGCTGCCTGGCCAGCGAGATTAACGCCGCGGCTTTCTGGTTTTTATCAACCGGGTACACCCACTGTTCAATTTTCTCAACCGTGCTGTTTGGCGGCGTCACTGTTACTTCAACGGGGTTATGCAACAGGCCTTTAGCCAGAGTGCGAATGTCGTTAGAAAAGGTAGCTGAAAACAACAGGTTCTGCCGTTTAGCCGGTAACAGGGCCAGAATTTTTTTAATATCGCGGATAAAGCCCATATCCAGCATCCGGTCAGCTTCATCCAGTACCAGCACTTCCAGCTGGGTAAAACGCATCGCATTTTGCTGGTATAAATCCAGCAGCCGGCCCGGGGTGGCGATCAGAATATCCACGCCTTTGCGCATGGCCATTAACTGCGGGTTAATGCTAACGCCACCAAATACCACAGCTGAGCGCAGCGGCAGGTACTTACCATACACTTTTACGCTTTCGGCAATTTGTGCCGCCAGTTCGCGGGTTGGCGTTAAAATAAGTGCCCGCACCTGGTTAGCCTGCACTTTACGGCCCTGGTTACTGCCCTCACTCAGCATTTGCAGCAATGGCAGAGTAAAGCCCGCGGTTTTGCCGGTGCCGGTCTGGGCGGCAGCCATTAAGTCTTTACCTGACAGTACGGCCGGAATGGCCTGAGCCTGAATAGGCGATGGCGTGGTGTAACCCTTGTCACTGATAGCTTTTAAAATGTCATTTGATAAATTTAAATCGGTAAATTGCATGCGTGTTCCCGCAATAAAGGCTGCGAGAAAAATCTGCCGCAGCTGCAGTGGCCCTCATTTTGAAGGGCGTGCAGCTTACAGCATTTGCCTGCGATTAGCCAATGATGCTGCGTTTCCGCTATTAATCAGAACAGAGTATAAATAAAGCCCGCTAATGCCGATTGCTGGCTTACCACTACCAGGGCGCCGAGTAACGCCAGTACCAGAATAATCGGTAACAACCAGATTTTTTTACGCACCCGTAAAAAAGCCCATAAGTCAGTTAAAAATTCCTGCATTAAAACGGATCCTCTAAATTTTTAGCCGTGGGGGTTTTATCAGGCGCTAACCAGTAACTGTCGCCCGTCGGTTTACGCTTATATTGCAACTTACCAAATAACTGCAGCACCAGGCCCAGCGGTAATAACATCAGGTAAAACACCAGCCCCAGCAGCAGCCGCGTGTTAATCCAGGCCATGACCCGGGCAAAGGCCATCCACGCCCGGTACGGATAATATAAGCCAGTTGGCCACAGGCCCGCCAGCAGTAAGAAAACGGCTGACAGCAGCAGCGGCCACATTGGTATCTGGCCTGCAGCAAGCCAGCCGAATAGCCAGGGTAACAATAATGAAAATAGCAGCGGCACAGCAATCGCCATTTGCCAGCCAAAGGTGCGCAACCCCGCGCGGTCCGTTTTTACCAGTAACTGCATCTTACTTTCCTTAAATGCCTGTCGGCATACAACGCCGTTAATCGGCGGTAAAACTCCGCAACCTTGCTGCGGCCAGCTTCGCCGGCTGCTGTTCAGTTTTGCTGATTAAGCAATTCCCGAGCACCAGATAGTCCATATCGGTAGCCAGAAACCCCTGGAGGGCGTCAGCCGGACTGCAAACCGGTGGCTCGCCGCGGACATTAAACGAGGTATTAATTAACATCGGCGTTGCTGTCAGCTCATGAAAAGTTTGCAGCAAATGATAAAACCCGGGGTTTCCCTGTTTACTGACTGTTTGCACCCGGGCGCTGTAATCGATATGAGTAATGGCCGGCAGGCTGGAGCGTTGCTGCGCCAATTGCGCCAAACCGCGTGCTTCCGGCGGCAAACTGATACACAATTCAGGATTGACCTTTGCGACCAGCAGCATGTAAGGGCTGGCGGCACTAAGGTCAAAATACTCACTGGCATGCTCTGCCATAACCGCCGGTGCAAATGGCCGGAATGACTCACGCTGCTTAATTTTTAAATTAAGAATGCTTTGCATGGTGGCACTTCTGGCGTCACCCAGAATAGAGCGGTTACCCAGCGCTCTGGGACCAAACTCCATCCGCCCCTGAAACCACCCCACCACCTGACCGGCTGCCAGCAGGCCGGCGGTACTGTGATACAGCATATCATCCGACAATTGCTGATAAGGTATTTGCTGACTGTCAAGCAACTGACATATCTCTTCATTGCAGTAAGCCGGCCCCAGGTAACTGCCCTGCATTTGATCCTGCTGCTCATCTGCCATTCGCGGTTGCTGATAATACTGGTGCCAGGCCAGCATCGCCGCCCCCAGGGCACCGCCGGCGTCGCCTGCTGCAGGTTGGATCCAGATATCAGTGAAGGGCCCCTCGCGCAGCAAACGGCCATTGGCCACACAATTAAGCGCCACCCCGCCGGCCAGGCACAACTTGTCTTCGCCAGTTAACCGGTGCGCATGCCGGGCAATTTTCAGTACCACTTCTTCGGTAACCTGCTGCACTGAGCTGGCTAAATCCAGATACAGCTGGCCCGGCGTTGCATCCGGGCTAAGCGGCGGCGCGCCAAACAACTGTTCAAATTTGCGATTGGTCATCCGGGAGCCAACCGGATAATTGAAATAAGCCATATTAAGAGCAAAGCTGCCGTCAGCCTTGACATCAATCAGCTCGCGGTAAATGGTTTCAACAAAGCGGGGTTCACCATAAGGCGCCAGCCCCATCAATTTGTATTCACCGGAATTAACCTTAAAACCGCAATAATAGGTGAAGGCCGAATACAATAAGCCCAGAGAATGCGGAAACTGCAGTTCAAACAACGGGGTTAAGCTGCTGTCCTTGCCATGCCAGATCGTAGAAGTAGCCCACTCGCCGACGCCATCCAGACAAATAACAGCAGCGTGCTGAAAAGGGCTGGGGTAAAACGCTGATGCAGCATGAGCCTGATGATGCTGACTAAACAGCAATTTAGGCAATGTTGTTTTGCTATCCAGCCCGGCCAGGTTGCGAAGCTCACGGCGCAGCACGGTTTTTAAATACAGTTTTTCTTTCAGCCAGACCGGCATCGCCGCCAGAAAAGAGCGAAAGCCCCGGGGTACGTGGGCCAGATAGGTTTCCAGTAACCGTTCAAACTTTAACAGCGGCTTGTCGTAGAACACCACAGCGCTCAGATCAGTTACCGAGATATCTGCTTCAGCCAGACAATAACGGATAGCATCGGCCGGAAAGGCCGCATCGTGTTTAATCCTGCTGAACCGTTCCTGCTGGGCAGCGGCCACTATCACTCCGTCGACCAGCAAACAGGCCGCACTGTCATGGTAAAAACAGGAAATCCCCAGAATATATTGCATAAACCGGCTTTTGCCGCACCGTCCATTCTAAAACACTTATCTAAAGTAACCTTAATTGACAACAGCCGGTAGTTCAAATGCGCCAAAACTTGCTGAGTACCCCAACATCAGGTACCGTCATTTTTATTGTGCCTGAAATCCCAAACCTGATGTCAGTAAATCCACCAGCAGCAACCAAAGCCACTGGCAACCGAAAAATACTGTATTACCTGATAGCGCTGACTATCCCGGTATTGCTGTTACTGCTGACAGAACTCGTGTTACGCCAGACCAGCCTGTATCAGCGCTATCCGTTAGTGGTACCGGCACCAACCATGCCAGGCTACCTGCAAGCTAATCCCGGGCTGATCAACCGCTATTTCGTTTCGCCGGAACAGGCGCCGCAGGTTAGCCCCGACACCCAGTATTTTCTGGCCGAAAAAAGTCCTGGCCAGCAACGTATCGTGTTTATCGGCGGATCGTCTGCGGCTGGCTTTCCTTATGGCCGCTGGGGCGCGCCGGCGGCCATGTTGCAACAACGCTTAAAACGGTTGTACCCCGAACAGAATATTGAAGTTATTAACCTGGCCATGGCGGCAATTAATTCCTACACCCTGCTGGATATCAGTGATGAAGTCATTGCGCTTAAGCCCGAGCTGGTATTGATATATGGCGGCCATAACGAATACTTAGGAGTGATGGGGGTAGGTTCAGCTTTTGCCGGGCAATACAGCCACGGCACTAAACTGCTGTATTTAAAGCTACGTAAACTGGCGCTGTTTCAGGCGCTGCAGCATTTTTATGCCAGTTTCAGTGACTCACCAGCATTGCAGCCAGACCGGACCATGATGGCGCAAATTGCCCGCCATACAGAAATTGCCAAAGACAGCGCCCTGTTTAATGCCGGCATTAAACAGTTTGATGCCAACATGCGCTTGTTACTGGCAAAATATCAGGCAGCCGGCGTACCGGTAATAATAAGCACTATTGCCAGCAATGAAGCCGATCAACCGCCTTTTGCTTCAACTGAACTATCGTTGGCTAACCCTACGGAATCGCGGTTGCAGCAGGCACTTGCAACCAGCCCTGATGTCGCCTCCTGGCACTTTCAGCTGGCCGGCCTATACCGGCAACGTGGCGACAAACAGCAGGCACTTTCTCATTATCAGCTGGCGCGTGAGCATGATTTGCTGCGCTTCCGGGCACCGCTGGCTATTAACAGCACCCTGACCACGCTTAGCCACGACTACAATCTGCAACTGGTTGATGCTGAAGCATTGCTGCGCGGGCAAAGCCCGGATGGCATTATTGACAACCAACTGATGCTGGAGCACCTGCACCCGAATCAGCTGGGCTATTTCTGGCTGGCCGAAGCGTTTTTACCTGCCGTGCAACAACAGCTGGGGCTTGCTGCTAATAGCGCGAATACGACAGAACAGGCACTGGCCGATATCCCGCTGACCGAAGTTGATCTGGCGCTGGCAGATTTTAAAGTACGCCAGCTAAAAGCCGATTATCCCTTTGTGTCAATGCCAGAGCAGGTCAGCTTCGCCAAGAGTAATAATCCATACCAGGAGCTGGCCCGCGCCCGCAGTACCGGTTTAAGCTGGTTAGAGGCCAGTCAGCGGCTGGTTACTCTGTATCAGCAGCTGGGTCGGATTAGCGACGCTGCTAAAGTAGCCGCCTTGCTGGCCGATGCATTGCCCACTGAAAGCCATCTGGCGTTTGTTGCCGGCCAGCTGTACTTCGACAGTCAACAACTGGCATTGGCCGCCCGTTATCAACGCCAGGCGGTGGCCCTCGCCCCTGACAACACCGATTACCGGCTGATGCTGGCACGCAGTTATTATTATCAGCAGCAGCTGCACCAGGCGCTGGCGCAGGTAGAGCAAATCCTGGCACGCCAGCCTGATCACCCGGTGGCGCTTCGTCAGCAACGGCAATTGCAGCAGCAACTGACAACAGGAGACTAACAGCATGCGAGTATGGCTGTTCCGGGCTATTGCCCTTATTTTACCGTTACTGGTACTGGTGCTGGCTGAACTGGCAATACGGGCAACCGGTACCGGTGACAACTGGCCGCTGTTTAAAGTTAACCCGGCCAATCCGGCTTATCTGGTTACCGAAGCGGATATCGTAAAACGCTACTTTGCCAATAATACTGCGCTGCCTTCGGTAAAAATGGAACCGGCCTTTTTGCTGGCAGAAAAACCAGATAATGCTATCAGGCTGGTAGTACAAGGTGGCTCAACTGCCGCCGGTTACCCTTACGGCGCCGGCGCATCACTCGCCGCTATGCTGGAGCAACGGTTAAGCCGTACTTTCCCTGAGCAGCGGGTAGAGGTAGTCAATACCGCACTGGCTGCTGTCAACAGCTACACCCTGCTGGATCTGGCCGACGAAATAATTGCGGTTAAACCCGATGCGGTGCTGATTTATGCCGGCCATAACGAGTACCTGGGTTTATTGGGCGTAGGTTCAAATTATCTGGCCAGCCAGAGTCCGGCCGTTACCCGGCTGCTTATCAGCCTTAGAAAACTGCACAGCTTTCAGCTTATCGAACAGCTGTATCAGCAAATGAACCCGATGCTTGAGACTACAGCAGAAAACAGCCGTACTTTTATGGCTAAAGTGGCTAGAGATAAGGACATTGCGCTGGATTCAGCTCAATTTGAGGCTGGCCTGAAGCAGTTTGACAGCAATCTGAGCCGGCTGCTGGCTAAATATCAGCGCGCCGGCATACCGGTATATATCAGCACCCTGGTCAGTAATTTAGCCGACCAGCCGCCTTTTCACAGCAAGCCGGTGCCAGCTGCAACCCGGCAACAACTGGCGCAACTGGCGCAGACCAGCCCGAATACAGCCACTTATGCAGAGTTGCTGCAGGCCCTGACCACTGCGGCAACGGCAGCTGGGTCTGCTGAGCTGCATTATCAGCTAGGCCAGCACTTTCTGCAGCAAGGTAAGGCAACATTGGCAAAACAGCAATTTTTGCTGGCAAAAGAGCATGACTTACTGCGTTTTCGGGCCCCTGAAGCCATTAACCAGCAAATCAGGCAATTGGCCGAGCGTTACAACGCTACCCTGGTTGACAGCGCAGCCGCCTTTACTGCCAATTCGCCCCAGGGTATACCCGGCAAGGGCCTGTTACTGGAGCATGTGCATCCTAATGTGCAGGGCTATTTTCTACTGGCCGACAGTTTTTATAAGGCACTGGGCAGGGAGCAGGCACTTGGTAGCTGGCAAAAGCCAGTGCCGTCAGAGATTGCCTGGCAGGAGCGGCCCATAACCCCGGCAGAAGAGCATGCAGGCTATTTGCGTATTTTACAGCTTAAAGCCGACTATCCGTTTAGGGATGAACCGGTGAATGTGCAGTTTCCGGTAGCGCAAACACCACAACAACAATGGGGTCAGGCTTATGTTGAGGGTAAACTGGACTGGCTAAGCCTGCAAAACCGCAATGCCCAGTATTATCACCAGCAAGGCAATGGCGATATGTTGCTAAAAACCTTAAAAATCATTGCTGATGCACTGCCCCACGACGCCAATGCCAATTTACAGGCCGCGCAAATATTGCTAAAAGCCGGCCGCAAGGCCGAAGCGAAAGGCTACTTGCAGCGTGTTATGCTAACGCCGGTAGCGACCTCAGTAGCCGAACAAGATAGCAGGCAACAGGCGCAACAATTGCTAAGCACGCTGGCGTTGTAACGGCCTGGCTTAACCGGTACCCAGGGTTACTTTACCGGTTACCGGTGCTGCTATCCTCAGCCGGTGTGTTGCTGCCTGCCGGCATCGCCACACACTCAAAACCCCAGCCCCGGAGTTTTTCAACAAAGTCAGCGGCCTGCTGTTCACAATAGCCAGCCTCGTTATTTGCCTGCCATAACACGCTGGTAGCGCCTTCTTTAGTGTATTGTACTTCACAGGGTAGCTCGCCACCCTCCGGATAAACCACCTCAACCACCCGAACCGACTCGCCAGACTGACAATGGGTACTTTGTCCGGGCTGTTGTTGCGCCACCAGTTGCGGACTACTTATCAGTAATGCTGCTACCAACCCACCAGCTAACACCTGTTTCATTCAGTTGCTCCTTCTGTAGTAAAACCTGGATTAGTATAGACCAGCTTTCTCACTGCCCGCAGCAATTGCTTTTGCCTATCTGGCAACCGCAAAAAAAAAGCTGCAGACTGGCTGCAGCTTTTTTCATAATGTTACCCGTTTATTTCTTGGTCACCGTCAATTCCGGCGTTTCAGTTAACGTGGCATCTAACAGGAAGTTATATACCGCGTCTTCGGCGAAGTTCATATTCAGGTTGTCGTTACTACCCTGAATACGCAGCGGCGTACCCTCTGTTACTGCAGCGCCGTCTGGCCCCGCGCCCATATTTACTGTAGCCCAGTCACTGGATGCAACTTTAAACTCATAATTGCCGGCTGTGATACTGATATCAACGCTGTACAGGTTTGAACCTACATATTCAAAGGCATCGGCCTCACCCCAGCCATTCATACCACCTCGCAGGAACACCGTTGTTGAACCGTAAGGAACATATTCACTTACTGTCAGCGTTGGCGCTGCCGGGTTATTGGCGTTTAAGGTAAAGACATAAGATGAGGTACTGGCAATATCTATCCGCAGGTTGTCATTGCTTGGCTCAATAACAATCGGCGTATCCACTGTTACCTGATTGCCAGCAGCACCAGCACCCAGGTTAACGGTAGCCCAGTCGCCCGAGGCAACTTTAAACTCATAGCTTCCCGCATCAATATTCAGCGTTGCACTGTAAATACCGGCACCATCGTAATTAAAGGCATCAGCTTCACCCCAGCCATTCATGCCGCCACGCACAAACACGGTAGTGGCCTGGTACGGCGGAATATCTGGCGCGCCCAGAGTAGCATCGGCTGCCAGGCCGGGGCCTTGTTCACCCATTTGCGCTTTAACAAATACTGCCATGCTGTAGGCTGGCACGGTAAAGGTGCCTTCATCGGTACCCGCGGTAAAGCTCGCCATAGTAACGTTAGTGTCAACAGACGCCTGTTGCATTGGGTGTAAGTCAAAACCGGCTGCGGTAGGCACGGTATGAGATTGCTCCTGCGCGGTGCCGTTAATCATTACCACCAAGGCATCGTGCATCGGGTCTAAATCAGTCAGGCCGGTGCCATCGTCAATCGACATGACAATAACGCCCTGGGTCTGGTTGCTGCCGATATTGTGGAAACCTACCCGGTCCAGCACGTCCTGGCCAGTGGTTAAACGGAATAACGGGCTGCCACTGCGAATCGCCAGAAACTCAGCAAACACATTGGATGCAAACATAATATCGTTGCTGCTGACCTGAGTTTGCGGATTCAGGAATAATGTGGCGATATTGTCCCAGTTATCCCGGTTTTTCTCAGCAATTGGCAAGCCCACAGCCCAGTTGTTGGTTTGCATGGTGAAATCAACCAGGTTGAACCAGTCGCCTGAGTCATAGCTGTCGCGGTCCATTGATTTTGAGCGCAGGAAGTCACCACCCATTTGCAGGAATGGAATACCCTGGCTCATTAACGGGATAGCAATGGCCATATTTTGTGCCCGCACCCGCTCGGTCACACTTAATGTCTGCGGTAAGCGGCTCTGCAGAATATCCCACAGGGTTTCATTATCATGTTTCGACACATAGTTGATAATGTCGGCCGGATCTTCTGCATAACCTGCCGCCTGACCATTCCAGTTAGCACTGGAAGCCGGGCCGGTAATATCCCGGTAATTTTTCAGGACATAATCTTTTAAGGTACCAGCCAGGCTGATCCGGATAATATCCTGCTCGGCCAGGTTACCATCGTTGTTCACCCCGCTGAAAATGGCGGCGCTACGCACCCCTTCCCGGATCCGGTCATTAAAGGTGCCCACTTCAGTACCGGCCATATCCTGCTGTTTGGCCTGAGTAAATAAGCGGTTGTTGGCTACTTCACCAAAATTCCAGCCCTCACCATAGAAGTACGTGTTGGCATCAACAGCGCGCACTGCTTCACGCGCCGCCAGCAGGTTGTCTTTCGGATGGTGGCCCATAATGTCGAAGCGGAAATCATTAAAGCCAAAGTCACGGGCTAAAATAACCAGTGAGTCTTTAATAAACTTATCGAACATTTTGTGCTCGGTTGCGGTGTTTTCACAGCAGGTTGAGCGTTCAATTGCACCACTGACTTCGTTATAACGGTGGTAGTAACCCGGTACCAGCTTATCGAATACTGAGTTATCAAACAGGCCTGAGCTGCTGGTATGGTTATACACCACGTCCAGCGCTACCCGCAGGCCAATATCATTTAACGCTTTAACCATGGCACGTACTTCTTTAATCCGCACTGCACCTTCCGGATCAGAGGCATAGCTGCCTTCTACCGCAATAAAGTGATGCGGGTCATAACCCCAGTTAAAGCCATCAATCCGGCGGATAGACTCTACCAGCGCCTGAGCATCATCACTGTACGGCAGGTAACCTTCCAGTAATGATTGCAGGGTGGCGCTGTCGCTTTCCACACCACACACCGGCGCGTCAGCATTTAATGCACATAGCTGCGCTACGGTATCGGTTAAATTGATCCGGCGGTTAGCCCGCTCTTCAATATTGGCCTGATCGTTAAGCGGCAGCACATGAAAATGGGTTAAGCCATTATCAGCCAGCTTTTTAAGGTGCTGAACCGGCGCCGATTCCATTTCAGTAAATGCCAGATATTTACCGCGGTTAGCGGCACTGATACTGCTATCACGAATACTGAAATCACGGACATGGCCCTCGTAAATCACGATATCTTCCGGATTCGCCACCACCGGCACGATGCGCTCGCTCCAACCTTCTGGCGCTAAATCAGCGTCAGCCAGGTTAACAAACTGGCTGTAGCGGCCATTGGTCGACACACTGACTGAATAAGGGTCGGTGCTTTCAATGGTTTCCACTGCGCGGGTTAACGGATGATAAACGGTTACTTCATAGCGGTAGAACTTGCGATCCAGCGCACTTGCAGCACCGCTGTATGACCAGACGCCGGTTTGCGCATCCAGGCTCATCGGGTGGCTGGCCGCTACGGTTTTGTCATTGTTATACACTTTTAAGGTCATGCTGCGGGCAGTCGGGCCCCACACGGCAGCAGTAACGTTGCCATCAGCATAATGCACGCCTAACTGCGCATTCAATGCACTGTTATCGCCACTGGCA
Organism: Arsukibacterium indicum; assembly: GCF_019100565.1. Lineage (GTDB taxonomy): Bacteria > Pseudomonadota > Gammaproteobacteria > Enterobacterales > Alteromonadaceae > Alishewanella > Alishewanella indicum. Next base: position 492,760 of record NZ_JAHRID010000003.1, read on the forward strand.
TACAGCGCATCCAGCACTTTGGCTACCTGCACATAACTGGCTGCCACCAGTTCACCGTCGCTGTTGTAAGCGGCCAGTGCCAGCTGGTTTTTAGCCATCGCTTTGGCTTCATCTGCGGTTAAATCAATACTAAACGCTGCAGCGTCAGCCATATGCGGCACCAGCGCTTTTTGCTCGTCGCTAAGCATAACCGGCGTCAGCTCAATGCTGCTGCCTTCCAGCTCGTCATTGTTATTCACTGCCAGATCAGCATCTGCTGAATAAAACAGTTTAACCACCGGCGCGGTATCCGCAGCGCTGGCGTTCCAGATAAAGGTATTGGTATCTAACCAATGACCTGCAGCGCCCTGAATGCTGACACCCAGCGATAGAATCGGAAACTCGAACACGCCGTTAACACCAGAAAATACCCAGTTCATCCGGGCAAAATCCGGGTCGTCCTGCGACAACGGCATTTTCATATCAGGGCCAGGATCTTTACCGGCGTCATCAGTGCCAATGTGGATAATAAAATTACCACAGGCTTCTGGTGTGCCGGCGTAGCCCGGTTTTAAATTCAGGATCCAGTAAGCGCCATAATTCGGGTCAACACCGTCATGAACTAAGCCGTTATCCCAGGAGCGGGCAATCGACGAAGGCTGATACGCATCACAAGCTTCATTATTCCAGGTATGCAACCGGTAACCGTCATATGCATCATCCTGCGGCCGGTTATAAAACAGAACCGCCTGATTCTCGCCGGCAAATACCACCGGGTCGGGCGCATTCGGGTCGCGGCCACTGACACAACTTTCATTGTTAGCATCAGGGAAAGTGCCGGTCGGGCAGGAAATCGGCGGTGGATCAATACAGGCACTGCCATTGGCATTAGGTATTTGCGGCACATTACAGGTTAATAATACTTCGCCGGGCTCGGTTGAGTCGCCACAGGCAGCCAGAACGCCTACGCCAACGGCAAGCGTACTCAGTCTGAGCAGACTTTTTATATTAAATATTGTTGGGTTAAACATTATTCAGTTACTCCAGATTATTCTGTTACTCGCCACACCAGACAAAGCCTGCAGTATGGCGTTACGCTGGGTTAAAACGAGTACACGGCGCCGACAAAGTATTGTCTGCCAAAAAACTGCAAGGTACCGGTCTGAGCTTTCTGGCCAAAATAACTTTTGGTTGGCTCATCCGTCAGGTTATTTACCTGGAATAGCAGCTTCAGGTTGTCGTTAAACTCGTAACCAAATTGCATATCAACCACTAACTCGCTGTCGAAGTTGGTAATCTGCTCATCAATACCTACCTGGCTTGAAACAAAAGGCGAACGGTAGCGGGCATTAACCCGGGCTTCTATGCCGTCATGCTCCCAGAACAGAGTGCCGTTAAAGACATTTTTTGACAGCCCTTCGAATGTAGTGGTAATGGCTTCACCACCCAGGGTGTTAATCAGCTCTACTTCACTTTCGGTATAAGAGTAACTGCCGCTGACACCCAGGCCCGACCATAAATCCGGCAGGAAATCGAACACATGGGTGTATGCCAACTCCAGGCCACGGATATAGCCGCCCCGGTCGTTATTTACTGCAGTAGAAAAGGCGCCGTTAAAGGTAGTACGTGGTACACCGTCTTCATTAATAATGACATCCGGCACCGCAAAACCGGCACCGGCAAAGTCAAATTCCTGAATGGTAAAATCATTTATAAAGTTTTGAATATCTTTATAAAACACTGCAGCAACAACAGCGCCACTGCCAAAATAGTATTCATAAGATAAATCATATTGGTTAGCTTCAAACGGCCGCAGGAACGGGCTGTTAGAGCTTGAACCGCTGATTTCACCATCATCACTGATATTAATCGAGGTGTTCGACGCCAACCGGTTAATCGGTGGCCGTGAAATCACTTTAGCCGCGGCAAAACGTAGCTGGGTATTGTCAGTCAGGCTTAAATTTAAGTTAATGCTTGGCAGGTAGTGGGTGTATTTCTCACCCAGAATGCCCGGTGCATACTGGTTATTCACCAGGCCAGCTTCGTCAGTAATGTTCTGGGCGCCGCGCAGCGGATCACCGCCAACATCGGTTAAATCGGTCGCCGACTGATCCGTGGTTACCCGGCGTACGCCGACATTACCGGTCAGCGGCAAATCAAAAATTTCGGTATCCAGATTTGCCATCAGATAAGCCGCAAGTACATCTTCATATACTTCGCCGCTTTGCAGTACCGACCAGCTGGTATCGACATTCGAAGTTGGGTCGCGGTTAATCACCCCGACATTACCGGCACCCCAGGTTTGTACCGGCTGCGGTATACCCTGCGGAAACCAGGCGGCCAATGCCTTATCGAGGTCAATCGCCAGATAGCTTGGGTAGTTAGCAAAGTCGCCTTTAAAATCAACTACTTTTGCCATGTCTGCAGTTAGCTGTAGTGGCGGCTGCGAATTTAAAAAGCTGCCATCACTGCCATATTCAAATACTGAACGATCATTGCTGTAGGTACGTTCTGAATATCGCACGCCCACTTCAAACGAACGGACAATCGGCAAATCCAGGTCATAGCTTAAGTCCAGTTTTACCGCACTGACTTCATCGCTGTTTACAAAGGGGTAAATACCATACTTACTTACCATTACCCGACCGATATCGGAGAAGGCATCAGCCTGGTTAAAACCAATACTGGGCAGGTCCAGGCCGTTCAGCAGGTAAGAAATAGAGACATTGGTATCAAACTGCGGGTTTGCCACTGTCGCATCTTCTGCCACCAGCGCCCACAACAGACCGTTTCTGAAATCGCTGCTGGCGGTTGAGTGTGAGACGTCAAACACCATGTTGGTACGGTCGTTAATGTCCCAGTCGGCGGCAATACCGAAACTTTTTACCTCGTCATAGTCACGGTTATCGTCATTAACAATTTCTACCCGGGTAAAGCTTTGCGAGGTACGGTTAAAGGTGCCGCCTATTACCGAGCGGTTGTTTAATACCGGATTACCAACAGCTGCTGCGTCACCACCAAATTTAACCCGGAAACCGCGGGCAAACGACTCTTTATCAAACTGAGAAATAAAGGCATCTGCTTTTAAACTAAAGGCATCATGCGGTTGCCATTCAATAGAGCCCAGATAACCGTTGCGGGTTTCTTCACCACCCAAGTGCTGAATTTCAAAGCCTTCGCTGATAAATTCGTTCTGCTCATCGCCAGTGACATCTTTCTGGCCATTATACGCCAGACCAATAAACTGGGTGGCAACACTGGGCTGATACAACCGGGCATAACCCAGGGCTAAGCCTAAGGTGTTATCCAGAAACTTACCCTGATAGGAGAAACTGAAGCGGTGGCCAAAATCCTGACCATCTGGCACTTCGTCTGCCCGGTCATTAAACATCCCGCGCAGGTTAACGTTAAAGCTGTGGTCTTTTTCGTTCAGCAGCACACTGGTGGTTTTCAGCTCAACGGTGCCGGCTACGCCACCTTCAATCAGTGACGCTTTTGGCGATTTATATACCGCAGCCGAGTTAATCAGTTCTGACGGATACTGGTCAAACTCAATATTGCGCTTACCGCTGGTAGAAACCTGCTCGCGGCCGTTTAAGGTGGAAAACACAAAGCCACCTGACATACCGCGAATGTTAATTTCTGCAGCCTGGCCACCGGTTCGTACTGCAGAGATCCCAGGTAAGCGGGTTAATGCATCGGCTATCGATACATCAGGTAGTGCGCCAAGATCATCGGCAGAGATGGTTTCCGATACCACATCACCAAAGCGTTTGGTATCCAGTGAGCGAAACAGGCTGCTGGCAAAGCCCCGTACCTGTATTACTTCAACCTGTTGCTCTGCGGCTACCGGTTCTTCCGCTGGTGGCTGTTGCTGAGCAGCCGCCAACGAACTTAGCCCTGCTGTGCTAACAGCAAGGCTAAGCAGACTAAGCTTAAACTTATTCATACTTTCGTCCCCGTTTTGTTTTTATTGTTGGATGCGCTTTCCATGCGATACGGTTCAGCCGACCCGGGCACGAAATAATGCAGCCATAATTGTTGTAAGCTTAGTTATTAACCTATTTGGGGCAACTGGCAATATGAATACGTATTCACAAGCGCTAAAATGGCGCAGTGGTCATTTGCCGGTAACCAAATTGGTGCAACCGCTTGCTGACTTTTCATTGGCGTAAACTCAGGCTATGGTAGCGGGCAAGATACGTAAATTGCTTGTTCAGCAATAAGGAAACCCTCAGGTGAAAAAAACGGCCAAAAGCTCGGTAATGGTGTACCGGCTGGAGCGTTTGCTGGATGTGTTGTATTCCGGCGACGCCAGCTGTTTTTATCAGCGCAGCAAAGCGTTTTTTGCCAGTTACCGGCAGCAGCAAATGGAACTTAAGCAGGCTGAGCAACGTTGGCAGCAACTACAGCAGGCCCCGGGCACCAGCCAGAGCCAACGCCAGCAAGCGCGGCAACATTACAGTGAATTGCAGTATCAGGATGAAAAAGCCCGGCTGATACGCTGGGCCGATTTACACATGCTGGCCGAACAGTTATTGCAGCTGGCGGAGGGGGAGAGCAACAGCGAAACCCTGGTATTCAGCGCCCGTTTGCTGGGCTGTTTACAAATTATGGTGCCAACCGAAAAACGGCAGCGTGAGCGGGTACAGTATGCTTTTAAGCCACTTTACCGGGCAGTGCTCAGCCTGCGGCTGTTAGATCATCTGCTTGCTCAGCAATTGCTGGACGACCCGGCACTGGTCAGCCATTATCAGCTGCGTAACCGCCAGGCGCCAGATGATTGCCCGTATCGTCAGCATGTGCAATTACCGATTGTTATGGCAATACTGCTGCAGGATATTGGCTTACTGCACCCCGACGCGCTGGGTATTATTCAGGGTGAATTAGCCCAGTTTGATACAGACCGGCCGTTAAAAATGGAAGAACGCGAGCGGCTGCTGAAAATAAGCAGTGAAGCCAGTCTGGCATTGCTGCAACAAGGGTTTGGCATAGCGCCATACAAAGGCAACAATAAAACAGAACGTGAACAATACTTTGCCGCCCAGCAGCAGCGTTTGCACTGGCTTAGCCAGTTATTGCAGTTAAACCCTACCGATAAAACTCTGTTCGGCAGCCTGCTGAAAGTGCCGCAGGTGTATGCCTCTATTGTGTTACCGGGCCGCCAGCGTTTTAACTATGCCTTATTGCCCAAAGCCGCGCTGTTAATGCGCGAAGGGGCCCGTCGCAATGAATACAACGGCCTGCTGGTTGATCAGTTATTAAGAATCACCGGCCTGTTTCCACAGGGTTATGGCGTGGTATTCACCCCTCTGGCAGCAGATAATCAGCCGCAGGATCGCTACGAGTTTGCCATTGTTAACGGCCTGTACCCGCAAAAACCTGAACAACCGAATTGCCGGGTGGTCAGCCGCCAGCAGCAGTACCGCAACACCGGCATAGACATTAGCCTGCAAACTGATTACAACCTGTATTTTAAAGTGGCTCGTGAGCGGCTGGAAGTACTGCCGGAGCACCGTTTAAAGGCGTTGCTGAATGCACTGTATCAGGATGGCGAAGCGCGCTATCTGCGCAAACTATTGCCTCGCTGCTGGCAGCCGGATCAATTTTTTAATGATCCGGCACACCAGAATTTATGGCAAAACGCCACACTGAAGCAGAATTAGTTGCCTTCGAAAGAAGTAATATCCAGTGTTACGTCGCAATTTAATAATTTGGAAATCGGGCAGTTCAGCTTTGCCTCTACTGCTGCTTTTTCAAAGTCAGAGCCATGCATGCCCGGCACCTTAGCGTCTAACTTAATTTCAGATTTAGTCACCGTAAAACCATCACCGTCTTTCATCAGGGTAATACTGGCTTTAGATTTCAGCGACCCTTTGCTATACCCCTGCTTGGCCAGACCGAATGATAATGCCATAGTGAAGCAGGAGGCATGTGCAGCAGCAATTTGCTCTTCGGGGTTAGTGCCTTCTTTATCTTCAAAGCGGGTGTTAAAACCATAAGGCTGGTCTTTTAAGGCTCCCGACTGGGTAGATACATGTCCTTTGCCATCTTTGCCCAGCCCTTCATAGGTTGCTGTTGCCCAATTGATAATTGCCATGTAGTTCTCCTTTTGTTACTAACAGTGGGTTGCGTTAACACGGATAGAATCAGCATGTCGCCATGCTGATTACCTACAGTATAGCCAGCAAAAGTTGTTCCACCTGCTTTACCGCCTGTCAGGCGGTACTTTCAGCCACTGCCATGACACAGAATCAGAACGGGCCAGGTAAAGAATTCAAACTGGCTGTTCAGAATTGTAAAAATTGCAATGCTAGCGGCGCAGATAAACCCGGTAGCCCCAGGCTGGCAGAGTAAGCACAGTATCTGCACCAAAGCTGGCGCGCTGATCACTGAAATACTCGTGGTAACTGCCATGATGCAGGTGGGCTTTAAAGCTTACCTGTTGCGGTTTATCTGAGAAGTTAAATATTGCAAACACCTTGCTGTTGGCATCCTGACGAACAAAGCTTAGTACCTGATTGGCCTGGCTGTTATGTACCGGGATCATCCGGGCACCCCAGGTTGAATTCCACAATGCCGATTGCGATTTTTTCAGCTTGATAAGCTTTTTATATAACTCGCCATTGGCATGTTCGCGCCAGACAATCGGGTCTTTCTCAAAGAATTCCAGCCGCTTTTCGTTGCCGGCTTCCTGGCCGTTATACAACATAGGAATGCCTTCACTGACAAACGACAATACCGTTACCGCCGGCAGCGCATCGCCAAACATTTCAAATTCGGTGCCTTCCCAGGCGTTCTGGTCATGGTTGCTGGTACCCAGCAGGCGCATAACCTGCTGTGGAAAGTATTTCTCGTTCCACGAATAATAGACATACAGCTTATTGACGTCAGCATGGCCGGTAACCACGGCATGTACCGCCTGATGCCAGGTCCAGCCGTAAGTGGCGTCAAAGGCTTCGGCATGAAAATCGCGGCCTTCAAACTCGGCCAGCATAAATACCGGTTTTACTGTTGTAAGCTCGGCCCTGACGTTTTCCCAGAAATCCAGCGGCACAAAGCCAGCCACGTCCGCCCGGAAACCATCAAAACCTATGTCCTCAATCCAGTATTTCATGGCGTCGGTCATGTACTTCCGCAAGCCTGGCTTACTGTAATCCAGTTCGATAATGTCGCTCCAGTCCCACCACGGGGTTGGCCGGAAGTCACCTTTCCAGTCACGGATATACCAGTCGGGGTGTTGTTCTGTCAGCGGATTATCCCACGCCGTATGATTCGCTACCCAGTCCAGAATAACGTACATGCCCTGCTGATGGGCGGCGCTGATAAAGGCTTTAATATCCTGTTTATTGCCAAACTCCGGGTTAACCCCGTAGTAATCTTTTATCGAATACGGGCTGCCCAGGCTGCCTTTGCGGTTTACTTCACCAATTGGCTGAATGGGCATCAACCACAGAATATCCACCCCCAGCGCTTTTAGCCGCGGCAATTGCTGCTGGGCAGCGGCAAAAGTGCCTTCTGGCGTAAACTGGCGGGTATTTATCTGGTAAATTACCGCATCTTTGCTCCACTGCGGGTGACTGAGCTTAACGTACGGCTCAGGCTGGTAACGTTGCAGTGAACTGTCGGTCATGGTAACCCCCGGGCTGATGGCAGCGGCGCCGGCGCCGTTATTGCCGGCTGCACTGCCAGCACAGCCGCTAAGCAGTAATACAACAAGGATCAATAAGCCGGTGCAGTATTGTACGGTTTTCATTGCAAAATTCCTCTGTGGTTAGCTGCGGCTAATCATGGTATGAATATAGGTATCATGATCCGGCAGTTTACTGAGCGGTTCCTGCTTAATGGCCTGAATACTGGCCAGCATATCGCGCAGTTTATCCGGACTGAAATTACCGGCTATCGGGTGGTAATCTTTCGGCTCTATGCCCTGGCCTAACATCACCTGCAGCCAGGAACTTTCCAGGAATAAATCGTTTTGATCACGGAAAAGCTGGCCATTATCAGCGAAAATCGCCATTTTCTGGCGTAAACTGTCCGGAATGGCTAACTGCTGCATATCGCGCCAGAACTGGCTGTCGCTGCGCTCGTTAACGTGGTAATGCAAAATCAGGAAGTCGCGGATCTGGGTGTATTCCAGCTCTGATTGCCGGTTGTATTCTTTAATCGCACTCTGGCAAATGCCATTGTGGGGGAACAGCTGAATAAGCCGCACCACGGCCGACTGGATAAGATGAATACTGGTGGATTCCAGCGGCTCTAAAAAGCCACTGCTTAAGCCCACCGCCACCACATTGCGCTGCCATTGCTGACGGCGGCGGCCGGTTTTAAAACGCAAAAATTTAGGCTCAGCCAGTGCTTTGCGATCTAAGTTGGCCAGCAGTAAATCGCTGGCCTGCTGGTCAGTATAATGGGCGCTGCTGTACACCAGGCCATTGCCATTGCGATGTTGCAACGGAATTCGCCATTGCCAGCCGGCACTGTGGGCAATAGCACGGGTGTACGGCACGGTTTTCTCAAAGCGCTCAGATGGTACTGCGACAGCACGGTCGCAGGGTAAAAAGTGGCTCCAGTCATCATAACCGGCATTCAGTTTGTCCTGAATAAGCAAACCGCGAAAACCCGAGCAGTCGATAAATAAGTCACCGCTCAGCTCGCGACCATCGTCCAGCACCAGGCATTTAATATCACCGTTGGTGTGCTGAAATACCTGCTGTACCTTACCTTCATGGCGCACCACACCCATTTGCTCGCTAAGCTTGCGTAAATAACGGGCATAAAGACCGGCATCAAAGTGGTAAGCGTACGGCAGCTCCAGAATACTGTCTTTAGCATTAATTGGCGCAAATTTACCGGCCATAGCACACAGATAGTTTAAATCGTATTGCCATAAATCGGTGGTATCACCGTGCTGGCGGGCCCGCAGCCACAAATGATGAAAATGACAAAATGCCAGGCTTTTTCCCGGCGCACCAAAGGTATGAAAGTAGCCTTCACCCGGTACCCGCCAGTTATCAAACTTAATGGCCAGTTTAATGGTTGCTTTGGTTTCGCGCAGGAATTCCGCTTCATTGATGCCCATCACATTATTAAATAAGCGAATGGGCGGAATAGTGGCCTCACCCACACCGACGGTGCCGATATCTTCTGATTCCACCAGCTCAATATCAACAGCACCGGCGATCACTTTTTTCAGCAGGGCGGCTGTCATCCAGCCAGCAGTACCGCCGCCTAACACCACCACTTTCTTAATCGCGTTATTCATAATTATCCACTCAAAAAAAAGCCCGGCCCTTAATCCAGGCCGGGCTTTTACCAGGGAGAAACTACTCTGCTTCAGCCTGCCTGCTTCTTACTATAGCAGGCCGGCCAGGCAGATTTATCAGAACTTACTTCTTAAAACTTGTAGTTCAGACCTAACATATAGTTAGTACCAAAGCTCTGGTACTCGGTAACCTGACGCACGTCAGCACCGTTGGTTTTTAAGGTCGGCTCATCCGTAATGTTCTGCACCTGGAAGGTAACCCGCAGCCCGTCCAGTGCATCAATACCTGACTCGCTGAAGTCGTAACCAATCTGGGCATCCCACAGTTCAGCACCGCGGTCTTCCACTGTGGCCAGTGATAAACTTAAACCACGGGTTTCACTTAAGAACTCGTCACGCTTGGTGCCGGAAATCCGGAACTCAAAGCCTTTGTACTCGTAGTAAGCGGTTAAGGTGTAAATTTCTTCTGATAAACCAGGCACCCGGCCACCGTCATCAAGCTTACCATCCATAAAGGTAGCGCTGGCCACCACACCAAAACCGTCTAAAGCGTCATGGACAATTTCAAACGGCACACTGGCCTGGAATTCATAACCACGGACAAAACCCTGCAAGCCGTCGGTGACCTGAGAAATACCACCAACAAATAGGGCTGGCGGCTGATTACCGGTAGCGTCAGACGACTGGTGGAAACCCGGAATATACACATCAGAGAAATCAGCAATTACCGTTTCATTGCGGTGCCAGTTTTTCAGATCTTTAAAGAAGAAGCTGACAGCAATAAAACCATTGTCGTGATAGTAATTCTCGTAAGCCAGGTCAAACTGATTTGCTTCCAGCGGTTTTAACCGGGTATTACCGGCATTACCACCCCAGGGGCTGTTGGCCGGATCAGTGCTTAGAATATTGCCATCGTTAAACTGGAAAGTTACCTGAGCATTCGGGCGCAGGTTGTCCATCCGTGGCCGGCTGATTACTTTTGACATGGCCGTGCGCACATACTGACGATCGGCCACTTCCACACTTAAGTTTAAGGTTGGCAGAATATCAGTATAGTCATCGCTGTCACTCACCGGGGTCGCCACGGTAAAGCCCTGGGCATTACTGGTGGTGCTGAAACCTTCACCACTTTGCTTGGCATTCACAATTTGTAAGCCAAAATTACCCTGCACCATCATGCCGGCAACTTCGGTATTTAAATCAAACTTGGCAAAGGCGGTGGTTAACTCTTCGTCAATTTTATAAGTGTCACCAAAACGACCGTTTTCCAACAGCGCGGCATCGGTTTCAATGAAGTAGCCGCTGTTATACAGGCCTAAACTGTCGTAAGCGGTAACGCCGGCAATACCAACAAAGCTTAAATCGGCCACGCCAAGCGGGTTAGGAATAGCCACATCGCCCGGCCAGCTTGGCGCGGTTAAAAATGCACCATTGTTAATTTTGGTTTTTGAACGTTCCTGATACATCAGGCCGGTTTCTACGCCGGTAATAATGCCCCAGTTTACAAAACCATTAAATTGCAGCCGGATACTGTCTAAAGTCTCCTCAAATACCGGTTGGTTAACAAAACCATCCTGCGCGGTATCCGGGCCAAAACCAGGCTGCCCCTGGAAACGCTCGATAGGGTTTAATGCACCACCCCAGGCTTGTGGACCGGCTAAACGCATCAGGCTGGCGTCGGTATAATCCACTGATGGCAGGGTTGGGTGGTCGCTGTAAATCACACCAGTTGAGGTGAGTTCCCACGAGCGGGCAGCCAGCGGCCGGCCAGGGGTACCGGCACGGCCAACACCAGAGTAACTTTCCACGTCGGTAATGGTTTTGTCTACTTTACCGCTGGACATATCCAGTTGTGCGGTCCAGTCATCGCTTAGCTCATACTCCAGGTTTAAGCCAAAAGTCATTAACTCGGCTTCCTGGCGCCGGGCATCGTTACGGACTACTGAGTGAAAACCATCATAGTAGCCTGAAGTTACCAGGCCGTTTTCAACACCGGTAATGGTGTAGTCGCCGGTACCCCACTCAGCACCACCTTCTTCCAGGCCACGGCGTACGTCGTTTTCAACAAAGTCGATATACAGGGCGTCAAACTTAACGGTCAGTTTGTCGCTTGGCATATATTCGACAATGGCGGCGAACGAGTCACGCTCCAGCATTGCTGAACGGGTAAAAGAATCGTGACCGCCTGACACCACAGTACCTTCCGGCACGGTTACTGTATCAGTAGCACGGCGCGGATTTACAAAGCTGCCGTCTTCATTGCGAGCCAGGTTAACATTAGCAAAACCCCAGCCGCGGAACTGCTGCTCCTGCCGAGGCGTTTCCATAGACGATACCACCAGGGCAACGCCAAGGGTGTCATCGACAAACTTATCAACAAAGTTTACTGAGAAACGGTGGCCATTATTATCAAAATCCGGGTTTCCTGACGAGGTACCGTTTTGCTCAAAGTTGGCGTTAAACGTTAAGGTAGATTCTGCAGTTAACGGCCGGATGGTTTGTAAATCGATAGTACCGCCAATGCCCTGGGCCATAACGGTGGCATCAGGCGTTTTATACACTACTGCGGTAGATACAATTTCAGACGGGTATAAGTCGTATTCAACACCACGGTTGTCACCCATACCTAACAGCTCACGGCCGTTCAGTGAGGTGCCAACGTAGTTTTCATTAAAGCCGCGTACCGATAAACCGCTGGTACGGCCGTTACGACGCTCACCGGCCAGGCCAGGTAAACGCGCCAGTGATTCTGCAATACTGGTGTCTGGTAACTTACCGATATCTTCGGCTGACAGCACTTCCACCACCGAGCTTTCGCTCATTTTAATGGCCTGGGCTTTTTGCAGGCTACCGCGGTAGCCGGTAACTGCAATGACTTCGATGTTATCTTCTTTTGCCTGTTCGCTGGCGTCAGTCGTTTGCTGCGCAACAGCGGCAGAGCTGGCGCCGGCTGCAATCAGCGCGACAGTCAGCATATTTAATTTAAAGTTTTTCATTACCCTTGTCCCCGGTGAGGTTGTTATTGTTCAGCAGTAGAGCCTTCCCGGTTTATTGCAAACGGTGAAAACTTACTAACCAACTTTTACTATGGTCATTTATTAAACTTATTCGGGCCTAAGCTCAATATGAATACGTATTCATACCCTGCTTATTGCACAATGCCGGGGCAAAGTGATTACTCTGCGCACAATTGCAGTGCAGGCCTTGCTGGCTAAGCCAGCTATAAAGCTGCCACCCAACGACAATGTTGCTTACTCTGTCTGAAATCCAGCCGGATTACCGCTGGTAGCTGCCGGATATTTGCGGCTATTTTCGCTGCATACGTATGCAGCATGTTTAACTATAGTCCAACGTTGTTTTATGCTTGCACCAATTAATGGCAGTAACGGGCAAAGCCGGGGATTTTGCTTTGCTGCCAATTTGGAGCATTGCACAATGACTATTGCAAGCCATGGTTTCTGGCGGTACCGCGCAACAGCAAGTAATTGCAGCAACTGGCATAACAGCCCGTTGCCGTTGTTAAAACAGCATATTTGCCGGCAACTGCCACAGGTGCCCAGGCTGAATGATATGGCCAGACTGCTTAATATCAGCAGCCGTTCGTTACAACGCTACCTGCAGGCCAGCAACACCTGTTTCCGACAGGTAGTAAATGAGTGTCGCCACCAGCTGGCGCAGCAGTACCTGCAGGAAAATACTTACAATATTCAGGAAATTGCTACCCAGCTGGGCTTTGAAGAACAAAGCAGTTTTCAAAAAGCATTTAAAAGCTGGCAGGGCTGCCCACCTGGCGTTTATCGCCAGCGCAGCAACAGCAAAAACAGCCGTTCTTTCCCGGGGCAACCCCTGGCCAGCCGACAGGTGATGTATGGAACCAATTAAGCAACTTGCAGCATTAGCCGGGCTGCAAGACAGCTATGTGCACGCTCAGGGGCATGTCGAACACATTGCGCTGGCAGATCAACAGGCTATTCTGGCGGCTATGGGTTATGACTTAAGCAACAGCGACGTTATCTGTAGTCAAATCAAGCAGCTGCAACAACAGCCGTGGGCTGAAACCGTTGCCCCGGTGCAGGTGTTATCTGAAGATCAGCCGCTGACTGTCCGGCTTCAGCAAGCCGCAGCCACCGCGCACAGCCAGTGGCAATGGCAACTGACTACCGAGCAACAACAACGGTATTCTGGCCGGTTGCAAATTGCCACCAGCGATATTATTGAACGGCAGCAGCTGGCGGGAACTGAATACCTGGCGGTTAACCTGAAAATTGATGTTGAACTTGGCCCTGGTTATCATCAGCTGCAGTTAACACCGGTAACCGGTGCTGCGCAGTCTGACAGTCACAGCTATCAGCAACAGCTTATTGTGGCCCCAGGCCGCTGTTTTCAGTTGCAGGATCAGGCGGTACTGCATAAAACTATGGGGCCGGCTATTCAGCTTTATGCACTGCGCTCTGGCCGTAACTGGGGTATTGGCGACTTTGTCGATTTAAAAAATATGGTGGCGCCGCTAGCAGCCCTGGGCAATGATTTTATCGGCTTAAATCCGTTACATGCGCTGTATCCGGGGCTACCGCAGGATTGCAGCCCATACAGCCCGAACAGCCGGTTATGGCTTAATACCCTATATGTGGCGCTGGAACACAGCCCGGAATTTGCCGAATGTGCCAAGGCACAACAGTTACTGCAAAGCCAGCCATTTCAAAGCCGCTTACAGCGCTGCCGGGCCGCCGCCGATGTTGACTACCATGCGGTCAGCAGCCTGAAAACAGAAATGGCAACCCTGCTGTTTCAGCACTTTAAGCAACAGCACTTGGCCACAAACAGCCAGCGGGCGCAGCAGTTTCAGCAGTTTATTGAGCAAAGCGACTCCAGCCTGCGGAGTCTGGCCCGTTATCAGGTGTTACAGGCTGTGTTATTCAGCCGTGATATGCAAATGGCCTGCTGGCAGAATTTCCCGCCTGAGTATCAGAACCCACACAGCGAGGCAGTGCAGCAATTTGCTGACGAGCACAGTGATGCCATTGAGCAGCAATTGTATCTGCAATGGCTGGCCCAGCAGCAGCTGGCTGAAGTAAAAGCAGAATGTCAGCAACAGGGCATGGCGATTGGTCTGTACTGCGATGTGGCCGTAGGCGCCAACAGCAACAGTGCCGAAAGCTGGGGCGCACCGGAAGATTTTCTGATGAATTTAAGCGTGGGTGCGCCGCCGGATATTATGGCGCCGAAAGGCCAAAACTGGGGCCTGCTGGCTTATAATCCGCAAACGTTACGCCAGAAGGCCTATCAGCCGTTTATTGCGCTTATCCGCGCCAATATGCGCTATGCCGGGGCGCTTCGTCTTGACCATGTTATGGCCTTACTGCGGCTGTGGTGCTGTCCGCCCGGCGCCGACGCAACAGCCGGCGGTTACATCAGCATGCCAGCTGAAGCTTTATTTGCCATTATGGCGCTGGAAAGTCAGCGCAATCATTGTGTGGTTATTGGCGAAGACTTAGGCACAGTGCCGGTAGAAATCAGTCAGCTAATGGCGAAGTATCAGGTAATGTCGTACCGGGTATTTATGCTGGAACAAAAAGCAGGCAGCTATCAGCACCGTGACCAAACCTACCCGGCGCTGTCACTGGCCACAGTTACCACCCACGATATGCCAACCCTGGTGGGCTTCTGGAATGAGCACGATTTGGCCCTGCGCCACCAGCTGGATTTATTCCCCAGCGCGCAGATCGCCGCTAATCTGGAGCAATTACGTAAAGACGAAAAACAGCTATTGTCTGAGCAGTTGCAACTGGAGCATGGTAATCCCAGGCAATTAGTTTATAACAGCCATCTGTATCTGGCAGCGACACCGGCCCGCTTAATGGCGTATCAGCTGGAAGATTTGCTGCTGGTCGCCACCCCGGTGAACATTCCGGGTACCAGCACCGAATACCCAAACTGGCGGCGCAAGTTGCCTGTTGAGTTTGAGCAGGCACTGCAGCAAAGCGAGGTACGCGAACTGATCACTGACATGGCACAGCAACGCCGCTCCGACCATTAGCACGGATCACAAAAAAACAAATAAGACCAGCACCTTACCAGGCTCTGGTCTTTTTTTAACCAATGTTTTTCTTTAACATTTTTTGTTACAGATTATTTTAAATAAAGTTATTTACCCGCATCCTTGTTTCGGATATAAACACAGCCGTATTTCCAGCTGCCCTTGTGTTTAATATATAAAAGGATGTTTTATGTTGTTTAAAAAAGTTGCGTTAGTTACTGCGTTATTTACTTGTGCAGCGGTACAGGCCGACACGGCTCCGAGTTACCGTTATGTACAGGGCTCGGTTGAGCGTATTTCTCAATCAGGTGAAGATAACTTTTCTGATACCGGCTGGGGCTTTAATGCCGCCTGGCAGTTTAATAATAACTGGTTTATTGCCACCGAATGGCAACGCTATTCTGACAGCGAATCATTTACTGCAAGCAATGGTAATGAGCGCGCGACAGGAAGCACCAAACTAACCTTGGATCGTTATTATGTGGGTGGCGGTTATATAAAGCCAATCAGTGAAAAAACAAATATCAGCTTTGCCGGCTATTTCGGCGGCTACCGGTTAGCTGCAAAGAGTGATTTTCAAATCTACGTTAATGAGCAACTAAGTTTTGCTGAAAGCTTTAGCGGTAGTAGCACAGAAAATTCGGTGAAAACTGAAGTGGTGCTACGCTCGAATATTAACGAGAAGCTGGAACTGTCGGCTCAGGTTCACTACGAATATCTTAATGCGGATTTAGAAAACAAAAGCCAGTATGGTTTTGGCGTTGGTGCGCAGTACCGTTTCACACCTGCGTTTGCTCTGACATCAGAGTTAAGCTACGGCAAACTGTTGGACGAAAACACCAGTCACTTTAGCCTTGGTGCACGTTACTACTTTTAATTTTAGCGAGGCTATGGCTGGGCCTCGCGTTGGGTTTCAAGTTGGGTCTGGCCTGATGGCAACTGATGAAAATAGTGATTAATCAGATCATCGGCAATTATAGACTGAACAGCGTCGGCTAAGCGCTGATGCAAGTGTGCATGCGGGCTGGCTCTGGACAGCCCCAAATGCACAAAACGTGGTTCAGTAAGATCAAAAGAGACACTGGCGAACTTAAACTGGCCATGATAAAACGGGTTACTTCTGATCCTGTTACGGGCAATTTCGACAGTGCTGATTAAGGCGTCACCCCGGCCTTTTAGCAACAATTGCAGGCCGGAATCCTGAGAGTCCATTTTAATCGTCTTTCTGTGTGTTGCCAGCGTCTTAACCGTATCGGCGTTATAGGTATAGCTGCGAATAACGATCAGGTTTAACGACAGCAGCTCGAGAATTGATTTCACATCCGGGCTGTCTTTTCTTAACAGCAGTACTTCTTCCCGGGCGTAGTCGACGGGAATCATATACATAAAGCGTTCCCGCTCGGGGCTGCCATTCAAGCGGATCATAACATCGGTGGTGCCACGCTCCATCTGTCTCAGACAACGGGCAAAAGGCGTATTGGGGCTAAAACGCAGCCTAATCCCGGCCCGTCGGGCAACCTCTTGCATAAAATCCACAGTAGGCCCGTAGGGTAAACCGTCATCAGGATAATCATGCCTGTCAGGTAAGTGATCAAGACACCATTCCAGTTCAGGTTGGTTATCTTGTGCTGCCATGGCATAACAACAGACGGCAAGCCCTATCAGCATACCGCCCAGCCAACGCATTCGCATTCGTATGACCTTGTTTGACTATCAGAGGAACGTTAAACAAGCATAGCAGAAAATAAATCCGCTAACTTCTGCGGGTGGTCACGTCAGCCTGATAAATATCTGCACGGCCAGCCCGCTTCAACATTGCCGGCAACTATTACTCAACATACACCGCTGTTGCCTGTGCGATCTGGTAAAACTTAGTTACGTTATTGTGGCTGCTTTGCGTGCCCGTTGTGGTTGGCACCCGGTCCATTTCAACGTCTTCTTCCAGGCTGGTTAAAATAATGCCATTGGCGCCCAGTGCCGCCGCTTCAGCTTTTAACCAATTTAACACGTCTGCTGTTTTGCCTTTGTTAGCCGGGGTGATAGAACCACCACTGGTCGCGGTTACAATAGCAATTTCTGAATACTGCTGCGGAGGCTCGCTGAACACCACAACCTCTGCCGGTGAAATAGCAGCCCGGGCCTGGCCGGTTAACTGATGGGAAGACTTTGCAGCACAACCAATCATTAATAAGCAAAGTAATACAGTGGCAGATAATTTAAGCATTTTTCTGGCTCCGGTTCTGGCCTCGGGGTTTGATACAGCTATTTATACTTTCTACACCAAACCTGATGTAAATAGGATTATGGATTTTGTAAACAAATTGAAGTTAGCCTATATTGCCTAATTGTTCAACAAGTTTGTGTTGAAATTTTTGGGACGGAAGACCAACACAGTAACATAGCCAAAAGCGGCAGAATAAAACGCCTGAATAGGGCAGCTTATGCAACCGACGCCTGCCAGCAGCTTGCTAGCCCCTAATGCCATGCACCAATTTGCACGCCGGCAACCTCATTGGTGTACTTAGTGGTAACAGCCGGATAACGATGACCGTACCTAAAATATCACTGCTTTCGCTAGGCTCGATCTGGTAGTAAAGGTTGAGATAGGGCGCTTCCTGATACAGCTGGATATACGGATAATCACTGAGACGCCATTTTGCCCTAAAGGACGGATAAGCGGAGTGATTGCTTTGAAACAACATATCACCGTCAAGCTGCAAATTCAGCTGATAATCTAAGTCACAATCTTCTGAATAGTAGACATTAGCAAAATTAACTTCTGAGCGGCCAGCATGCGCCTGAACTCCTTCAGGCACCAGGAAAAGACCTACATTAGCTACTCTGGTTTGGCATTTACCCGCTTAGCGCTGAGAACCAAAAAGTAAAAACACACTGCCAACAACAGATAACGTGGCAGCGTTGTAACGAAGTTATTGAACATCTGAGGCTGTGATTGCACAACAAAATACAGCTGCAATAGCACCAGAGGCGCGAGCAACAACGCATAAAAAGTGAAATCTGGCTTACTGATTACCAACTTACTGGCGAAAGCTACCACTAAAAATGCTGCTGCCAGCGGCACGGCAATTGTGAACAAGTCGACCAGAGTAAACGCAAGTATGCCTGATACTTGGGCAACAGGTTTTAGCAAGTAAGCTGGTATTGCTACTGCAGCACCAATGCCTGCGATAGCTATTGATGCATAAGCCAACACAATACCTAAAATGACGGCGAATACCCGATTTTTTATTTGATCCATTTACTTACTCCTTGTTTTGAAAACGCCCGCCATAACTGCAAGCAACTTGTTGTGAGTCGTTGTTGATAGGTTTGTTAGCTGTTTCCAAGCATGAACGCACGAAGCTGTCGCTCCTCTCGCATAACAAAGAGGACCAAAACCCGCTGTTCATCCTCACGATAAAAAATACGACAAGGTGGAACCACTACTTCCCTGTATACCGAATCTGGGAGCTCAGGAGGAATCCGCCCGGATTTGGGGAAATGCTCCAAACGTTCTGTCTTATCGAAAACAGCCTTCACGAGTTCGCTTGCAGCAGCAGGATTGTCCAAAGCAATATATTCAGCAATGGCTTCCAGTTCCTGGAGGGCTGGCTCTGTCCAGATTACTTCAGCCATTTACTCATTTTCTCTCTGGCCTCACTCTGGCTATACGTTCTTCCCTCAAGTACAGCACGCTCTCCCCGACAGAGCCCCTCAAGCAGTTCAAGCCGGCGCTGCATGAATTCATAATCTTGTACATCAACAAGGTATGCAGATGGCTGGCCATGCTCTGTAATCAATACGGGTTCTTTCGACAAGTGCAGATCTGCCAGAATCTTTGTAGCTTGCCGCTTTAGATTCGTAACTAGCTCAACTTTCATAAGTTCACCCTGTTCTAAACTTAAAGTGACACTATAGTATCACTTTGCGGGTAAGGCAATCCCAGCTAACGCACGCCTAAACGGCGAGCAACTTGTTGCGAATCGAGCACCGAGAGGGCGCGTTTTTGATGGCGCTTGTTCTGCGCAGCTAAACCCAAAACTGCCACCATTTTTTATTCGCCCTTTTAAACGCTGTGTCGCAACGTAATTTGCAATATTTTGATTTACATCGCTTTTGCTCTGGTGTTGTTCCTGATTTTTAGCTGCGGTTTTTTTGTCTAAGTACGCTTTCTGTGCCTTATGGTAATCACGGAACCAAAACAACGGAGCAATGGTTACAAAGGCAACAGGAATTATGACGGTTACGTATTGGACTTGAAAGTAAATCAGAAGGGCGGCAATAAGTAGTGCCAATACGCATATTACTGCGTAATCCCTGTGATAATTTTTTGGTTTTTCAGGTTCGCTAATCATGAATTATCTTTTCGCATAACGCCCAAAGCAGCTGCGCGTAAGCGTCGGCTGGCTTTGCTTGTTACAGCACGACTGCACCTACAAAACCCGCTATTGCCAGCACTCCCGCACTTACAATTAATTTATCTGAAATCTGGCGCCTTATTCCCTGCACTTTCTCTGATACGAATGGGAAGAACCTTTCAGGCACCAACCAAAAGCCAATTCCCGCGATGACGCCCGCAAACATAGAAACTGACTTCATCGTCAAACCATCATTTGCACCGATATGCTGTAGCGCTAGTGCAAGAAACACAGCTGAAAGTAAAATACAAATCAGAGAGACAAGTTTATGCTTATTTTCTATGCCGAACACCATTACTCCTTAAAGTGCTATAACAGCTTAATAAATTGTAACGTCCACGCTTTCATGCGGTGTAAATTACATTCTATCTTTTGAAAAAAAAATGAAGTTACGCTGCAAGCTTATAAAAATCATAAAAATCAATGCATTTCCGTGGTGTTATTTTCATCAATGCAAAGGGCTGCCCATGCAGCCCTTTTTGTTAAAAGTATTGGCTTAGTTGCTACCGTTATTTTGCTTTGGCAGGCTTGGCGTTTTTAACAAACTCATCCAGCCATTGCTGGGTTTCCCACAGCATATGCAGTACTGATTCGCGGGCGCGGTAGCCGTGCGATTCCAGCGGCAACATAACTAACCGCACGGTACCGCCATGGCCTTTCACTGCCTGATACAGGCGCTCGCTCTGCATTGGGAAAGTACCGGAGTTATTGTCGTCGGTGCCATGGATCATCAACAACGGTGTTTTTAGCTTGTTAGCATGAAAAAACGGCGACATCGCCAGATACAACTCAGGGTCATCCCACAGAGTGCGTTGCTCACGCTGAAAACCGAACGGCGTTAAGCTGCGGTTGTAGGCGCCGCTTCTGGCAATACCGGCTTTAAATAAGTTGGTATGGGCCAGCAGGTTGGCTGTCATAAAGGCACCGTAAGAGTGGCCGCCAATGGCGACCCGCTCAGGGTCAGTTACACCACGGCTTACCCCGGCGGCAATCGCCGCTTCGGCATTTAATACCAGTTGCTCGATAAAGTTATCATTCGGCTCTACCTCACCCTCACCAACAATTGGCATAGTGGCGTTATCCAGCACTGCATAGCCCTGAGTGGCCAGGAACTGGGGGGTCCAGTAACTTATCCGGTTAAACCGGTATGGTGAGTCTGCTACCTGACCAGCCGCCGCTGCATTACGGAATTCGCGTGGGTACGCCCAGATAACTGTCGGCAGCGGGCCATCGCGTTTGGCATCGTAGCCGGCAGGCAGAATCAGATTAGCCGACATGGGTACGCCGTCGGCACGCTGGTAGTTAATCAGCTCGCGACTAATGCCCAGCGTATGTGGCATCGGGTGTGGTGTGTCGGTTAAGGCCGTTAACTCACCGCTTTGCAAATCACGCACGTAAAAGTCGGCCGGCTCCGTAGGTGCTTCGCGCTGAGTCAGTAATTTACCGCCCGGCAATAAGGTAATCGGGTATTCATAATACGGTGCTTCTGAGCGCCACAGCCGTTCAGTGTCGCCAGTTGCCAGTTCGTATTTGTCAATAAAAGGCCGGTTACCCTCTTCTGACGCGCCAACCGCCGTCAGATACATGTGCCCCTGTTCCAGCCGAAGCAGGCGCTGGCCGTTGTCTGCTGTGGTCATCAGCGGATCACCCGGATCACCGTAGCGGTCTTCAGTAGAGCGCTGCCATAATAAACGCGGTTTGGCACTGCCATCGGGGCTGATAAGCCAGACTTTTTCCTGCCGCTCCTGCCACCAGCCTTCGTATACCAACGCGGTATTGCTGTTGGCCGCCAGTAAATTACGGAAGCGGAACGCCATATCCAGCAGTTTTACCGGCTCGGTAGTAAAAGGCGCAGCCAGCTGCCATAGCTGGTCGCGAACCTCAGCTTTATTGGCTGGGTCGCCACCGTCTGCGGCCTGGGCCCAGTGCAGGGTTGCCGGGGCGTCGTTGCGCCAGCTGACGCTGCGTGGGCCAGTGACTACCGCATCAAAAGCAATAGGTAGATTATCAGCTACCGGTTGCTCCGCCACGGTGTAGCTAACTTCACCACGCTGGTTCCATACTTCAGTGTTAGTGGCGAAACGGAAAATAGGCACTGCGTAAGAGAATGGCGGTACTACCCGGGTTACCAGAATATGCTGGTTGTCCGGCGACAGGCTGAAGCTACGGATCAGGGCTGGTTTGCCAATGGTGGTTACTTTATTTTTCAGCGTTATTTTAACCAGCTGACTGCTGAAATAATGGCTGAACAGTGCTTCATCATGGGCATTTGCCAATAAGTCCTGATAGGTGCGGGCTGGTGCCGTGCGACCACGGGCTTCAGTAACCACCGGGCCAGCCGGTACTTTCGGCGCAACAGGTGTTGCCGGCCGCTTGTCGGATACTGCCAGCAAGTACACGGCATCGCTGTTTGCCGCCCATTCCAGCCGGGCTCCCTGCACTGCATTGGGCTGCACCTTGCCCCAGCGCTTTGCTGACGCATTCTTAGTATCAATCCGCCACAGGCTGCTGGCAGTATCATCCAGTTGCACTACAGCAATGTAGCGGCTGTCTGGTGACCACTCTGCTGCTATTACCTTTAAATTTGCTGGCAGGCCTTTAATTTCACGGCTGTTGCCACTGGCAATATCAATTAAGGTAACACCGGCGATATAACGTGGCTGACTGGGGCCATTATTGGCCGGATTTAACCGCACGCCAGCCAGCCGGTGTTCTGGTGCTGCTAAATCGGCCAGGCTGGGCAGGGCCGGAAATTGCAGGCTTAGCAGCGTGTTGCCATCGGGGCTTAAGCTGGCGCCAGGCGTGGGTGCCGCATCCACTATTGCCATAATGTCGGCAACCGGTTGCCGGTAGCCGGTATCTACCGCTGCTGCGTTTAACTGGCTGCACAGCAACATCAGTATCAGGCCAAAAGGTATCACAAGAAATTTTTTCACTGATTTATTCCTTTTTTAAGTTATTGGCGCAAGCCGGTTTATCCGGCCTGCGCTTAGTGGCAGCCCTGCCTTACCAGATTTTCACCCGGACATCTTCTTCGCGGTACATCGCATCACCTGGTTTAACATCAAACGCCTGGTAAAACTCCGGCATATTCGACAGCACGCCCAGTACCCGGTACATGCCCGGTGAATGTGGCCCGGTGATAACCTGCTGGCGCAGTGCTTCATCCCGGAATTTAATCCGCCATACCTGAGCCCAGCCCATAAAGAACCGCTGCTCCGGGGTAAAGCCATCAATCACCCGATCCGGCTGGCCTGCTGTTGCTTTCTGGTAAGCCCGGTACGACACCGTTAAGCCGCCTAAATCGGCAATGTTTTCACCCAGACCTAATGCGCCCTGTAACCGTAAATCGTCAATCGGGTTAAAATTGCTGTACTGGTCAATCATCCGCTGTGCCCGCTCCCGAAACTGGCTTTCATCTTCCGGTACCCACCAGTCACGCAAATTGCCGTCGCCGTCAGAGCGGCGGCCCTGATCATCAAAGCCATGGGTAAACTCATGGCCAATAACGCCGCCGATAGCGCCGTAATTTACCGCATCATCAGCGTTAACATTGAAGAACGGTGGCTGCAGAATGGCTGCCGGAAACACAATTTCATTCATGGTTGAACTGTAATAGGCATTAACCGTTTGCGGTGTCATGCCCCACTCATCGCGGTTAACCGGCTGGCCCAGCCGGTTAACCATCCGCTGGTACTCACAGTCGGCACTGCGGCGCAGGTTACCAATTAAATCGTCAGCGGCAATGGTAACGCACTCATAGTCACGCCAGACATCAGGATAACCAATTTTGGTGTTGAATTTAGCCAGTTTGGCCTGCGCTTCCACTTTGGTGGCCGGGCTCATCCACTCCAGCTCGTCAATCGCC
Source organism: Arsukibacterium indicum (assembly GCF_019100565.1). Taxonomy (GTDB): domain Bacteria; phylum Pseudomonadota; class Gammaproteobacteria; order Enterobacterales; family Alteromonadaceae; genus Alishewanella; species Alishewanella indicum. Next base: position 516,327 of record NZ_JAHRID010000003.1, read on the forward strand.
TCTTTAAAGGCAACCCGCAGGTTTTCAATCATTTCGTCCATCCGCGCTTTGGCTTCAGGCTGAAAATGCCGCTCTACATACTCTTTGCCAACCATAAAGCCCAGGTTGCTTTCAACAGTGCTGACCGCGCGCTTTTCGCGACTACGCTGCTCCTGCAGACCACTTAGAATACGGCCGTAAAAATCGAAGCTGGCATTAACAAAAGGCTCACTCAGGTTATTGGCATTAGCCCGCAATAAATGAAACTTCAGATACTGCTGCCACTGTGCCAGCGGAACCTCGGCCTGAATGCTGGCAAAGGCTTTAAAATAACTGGGCTGACGCACCACAATATGCTCAATATCAGCAAGCTGAGCAGCCGTTAAAAACCGCTGCCAGTCAAAGCCCGGCGCCAGTTCTGCCAGTTCGGCTTTGCTTAATTTGTTATAGGTGGCGTTGCGGTCACGGTTCTGGATCCGGCTCCACTGTGCTTCGGCCAATCTGGTCTCTATCGCCAGAATGTTTTTGGCAGCCTGCTGCGCATTGTCCCAGCCTGCCAGTTGCCATAACTGCTCAATAAAGCTGCCATATTGAGCCAGCAATACCTTACTGCGTTCATCGTCTTTTATATAGTAATCACGATCGGGCATGCCCAGGCCAGCCTGGCTGGCGCCGGTAATATATTGATCAGACTGCCGCTGATCCTGGCCCACATACACCGCCAGCGGGGTGCCAAAACGATAGCGCTGATTTTCACCCCAGTACTGGCTTAAGTCGGCAGCGCTTTGCAGGTTTTCTATCCGGCTGATCTCGCTGGATAATGGCGTCAGCCCCAGAGCATTAATCCGTGCCTCGTCCAGATAAGAGCGGTATAAATCGGCCATCTTCTGAGCATCGGTGCCTGTTGCATGCTGGCCGGCAGCCAGTTCCTGAATAATAGCCAGCACCTGCTTTTCGGCATTTTCTCTAAGCTCATCGAAACTGCCCCAGCGGGCTTTGTCAGCTGGAATATCGGTACTGCTAAGCCAGTTACCGTTTACATAGCGGAAAAAGTCCTGCTGTGGTGCCACGCTGGTGTCCATATTAGCCGGATTAATGCCAGAGCCTAACGGCTGTGAGGCGGTGGCAGCGGGCGATTGCGTTGCATTGCTGCTAACAGGTTGGCTGCTACAGGCGGTCAGGCCAAGCGATAATGCGACGCCCAGCGCTAAAGCGGATATTTTATTCATAAAGATTCCCTGGTCGATAACTGTTATTGTTTGAAATATAACCCGAGTGTAAAAGCTCTGCCTGCGTTGTAAAGCATGGCAGGTTAACCCGCAGCCAGGCTGCGACAAAAGGCAAACTACCTCGGTTTAACCGGTTTTACTTGAATTACGCCAACATTTTAAGCAGGATCAATGCTCGCGTTTACTTGCAGGATTTATTAATGACCAACAGCAACATGTTAAATACCGCACTAACCTCACTTGCTGGTATCCCGTCTTTTCTGGCTTACTTCGCCGTAGCAGTGGTATTGCTGCTGCTGTTTATCAGGTTGTATACCTGGGTAACCCCCCATGATGAGTTCGCGCTTATCCGGGCCAATAACCCAGCCGCAGCCATTGCGTTTGGCGGCGCTCTGGTGGGCTTTGCCTGGCCGCTTGCCAGCGCCATTACCCATTCTATGTCATTGCTTGATTGCGCTATCTGGGGCGCAGTAGCGCTGGTGGTGCAGGTGCTGACCTTTTTAGTAAGCAATGCTGCCCTGAAACAGTTACCCCAACGTATTACCCAGGGTGAACTCGCTGCTGGTATTTATTCTGCCGGTTGCTCGATCACTATTGGTATATTAAATGCCGCCTGTATGAGTTATTAAGGAGCCGGATATGACAGTACGCCAAAGCAAACGCAGCCGTAAAGCCGCGCTGATTTTTATGATCCCGGCAACCGGTCTGGCATTAAACGGCTGTGCCGAGAAGCAGGTCGAAGCACAGGTATTCAGTACCCCTGACGAGTGTGCCGCCTTTTACAACCCGCCCGAGCAATGTCAGGCCGCTTTTGCACAAGCAGCACAACTACACCCGAAAGTGGCACCGCGCTATGCTAATAAGCAGGAATGCGAAGCCGACTTTGGTGCCGGCCAGTGTGAAACCGCACCTGAGCAACATCAGCAGGGCAGTTTTTTTATGCCAATGATGATGGGCTTTATGGCGGGCCAGATGCTGAACCGTGGCGGCTTAGCGCCGGCAGCAGGTCAGCCGGCAAACCAGCAAACTGCTGCAGCAACGGGCCGCAACACGGTACCAACCCAGCCATTATATAAGTCTCGCGATGACCGTAATACCTTTCGTACCGCTACCAACACCGCCGTGGCCAGCCAACCCGGCACTACCAACATCCGACCGTCTGCAGTGCAGCCCAAGCCTGCAACCCTTGCAAGGCGTGGTGGCTTTGGTGCCCAGGCGGCTCAGCGCAGCGCTACCCGTAGTTACGGAGGCTGATTACAGTGAAACGTCACAGCATTGCGCCGCGGCCGGGCTGGCAGGATTTTGCCAACAGTGTCGGGTTTGAATTTCATACCATCGACAACGAACCCTACTGGGATGAAAGTGCCTATTACCAGTTCAGCCTGCAACAAATCGAGCAGGACCTGGAAGCGCCGACCGAAGAGTTGCATCAGATGGCGTTGGATCTGGTACCCGATATTCTGGCCAGCGAACAGCTGCTGCAGCAACTGGCTATTCCCGAACGGTTCTGGGACTACATCGCCGCCAGCTGGCGCAGTGGTGAGCCGCATTTATACGGCCGGATGGACTTCAGCTACAACGGCCAGAGCCCGGCAAAACTGCTGGAGCTGAATTACGACACCCCTACCTCGTTATTTGAAACCGGCTTTTTCCAGTGGGTATGGCTGGAAGATCAGCTGATGCGCGGTCAGCTGCCGCAGGGTAGCGACCAGTTTAATTCGTTGCAGGATAAACTGGAGCAGGCATTTGCTCAGTTGCCACTGGCTCAGCCGTTTTACTTTAGCAGCGTAACAGAGAGTATTGAAGATAAAGGCACGGTCGATTACCTGATGGACATCGCACTGCAGGCTGGTTTGAATTGCCGCTATATTCAGCTGGAACAACTGGGTGACATGGAAGGCCAACTGGTTGATATGGATGGCTTTCCAATCAATGGCTTATTTAAGCTGTATCCATGGGAATTTATGCTGCAGGAAGAGTTTGCCGGCAGCATTCTGACCAGTAAAACCCAGTGGCTGGAACCAAGCTGGAAATTACTGCTATCGAATAAAGGCATTTTGCCGCTATTGTGGCAAAAATATCAGGGCCACCCCAATTTATTGCCGGCGTTTTTTGCTGACAAGCAGCAAGTAGAGCCAGGCTGGGTTAAAAAGCCACTGTTTTCACGCGAAGGCGCCAATATTGAACTGGTCACCACTGACGGCCAGCGTTTATCCGAAGATGGCCCTTACACCGACAGCGGTTATATTCGCCAGGCATTAGCGCCACTGCCTGAGTTTGGCGATAACTACACCTTAATTGGCAGCTGGGTGGTAGGTGACAGTGCTGCCGGCATTTGTATCCGGGAAGACAACAGCCTGATAACCAAAGACAGTTCACGATTTTTACCACATATAATCCTCGATTGAATATATGAGCCTACCGCAAGCGATAGTGTAAATATTGCGGCAGCTTTCAGTCAGTTTTTGCGTTCAGTACCCCCAATCACCAAACCAGGCTAGAACTAACTTGTCAGTCAAAGCCATCTCAATCTTTGACAACGCTGTCATTTTTGGCGTAGGGTAGTGTTTACTATCACATTTTGATAACTCAGGATTAAGATGATCAACCTGACCAGGAAACTTGTTCAGCCAGTAGTTTGCGCCATCGGCTTCCTTTCGCTGTCTGCCAATGCTCAGTCAGTCCCTGCCCCTGACGTCGATCCTGCCATATCTGGCTGGCCGCATGCGCTGAAACCACATAATCTGCCATTCAGTCATACCAGTGGTAAAAAGGTGGGCGCTTACTTTACAGAATGGGGTACTGTTAATCCCGGATTCCAGGTTGCTGATATACCAGCACAAAACCTGACACATCTGTATTACGCTTTTATTCCGGTATGTGGTAACAACCCGTCACTGCAATCGGCTAATCCGCAGGGCCACGCACTGCTGGTTCGCCAATGTGCGGGTAAACCGGACTATTCGGTCGTCATCCACGACAAGTTTGCTGCGCTGGAGAAAAGTTACCCGGGCGACCATTCAGGCCAGCCATACCGTGGCATTTTTGGCCAGCTGTCCCGCTTAAAGCAGGTGCACCCACATCTTAAAATTTTACCGTCGGTTGGCGGCTGGACCTTGTCTGATCCGCTGTACGATATTGGCACTGAGCCGGCCGCCCGTGCCGTATTTATCGATTCGATTATCGGTTTTATCCGTACTTACGACTTTTTCGACGGTATTGATATCGACTGGGAATTTCCCGGCGGTGGCGGCGCCACAGCCGGGCTTGGCAGCCCGCAGGATGGTGCCGGGTTTGCCATTTTAATGCGTGAATTGCGGCTTGCCCTGAACCAACTTGCAGCAGAAACCGGCCGTGAGTATGAACTGGCCGCAGCAATGTCAGGCGGTTTGGAAAAATTACGGTTGATCGACTGGGAACAGGCAGCGCCGCATATGGACTATATCAACCTGATGACCTACGACTACTACGGCGCCGGCAGTAAGCTGATGGGGCATCATACCGGCTTGTTTGCTGCAGCAGCCGCAGCAAATACCGGCCGCAGTGCCGATGAAGCAGTGCAGTATTTACTCTCGCGCGGTGTGCCACCTGGCAAAGTGACCTTAGGCGTGGCCATGTATGGCCGTGGCTGGCAGGATGTTAACGGCGTAAAAGGCAATAATCCGTTCAGCGGCTCTGCCACAGCCAGCATCAGCGAGGGCGAGGCAGGATCTTTGAATTATAAGCAACTTGAAGCCAATTTTATCGGCGGGTCAGAGGCCAGCGGTATTAATGGTTTTACTGTTGGCTGGGATGATAATGCCAAGGCCAGTTATATCTGGAACCCGGCGACCAATACCCTGATAAGCCTGGATACGCCGCGATCGGTGCGCGCAAAAGGCGCCTATATTCTGCAACATCAACTGGGCGGCATTTTCGCCTGGGAGCTTGCGGGCGACAATGGTCATATTTTAAACGCGATGCATCAAGGCTTAGACCACTCGCACAAAAAGGAATAAATATGCTTAAAAAGTGGATATAAAACCACTTTATCCCTAGAATACCGCTTTTAGCGCAGTGAAGGTTGGCAAATTGTCAGCTTGCTGCCATCTTTATACTATACATTGTTAATTTTCAGCTAGAAGGAAGCCCCTTACCCGTGCGCACTACTGAACTTGTATCCGGATTTCGCCAGTCAGCTCCCTATGTTAATGCTCACCGTGGCAAAACCTTCGTGGTAATGCTGGGCGGCGAAGCTATTACCCAACCAGGGTTTCGCAGCATTATTAATGATATAGCACTGCTAAACAGCCTTGGAATTAAAATTGTACTGGTGTATGGCGCCAGACCACAAATTAACCAGGCGCTGGGCCAAGCAGGACTTGAGCCTACTTACCATAACCGGGTTAGAGTAACCGATGACGACTCGTTCAAGCTGATTAAACAGGTAGCCGGAGCACTGCAACTGGATATTACCGCCCGCTTATCGATGAGTTTAAGCAACACCCCGATGCAGGGCGCTCAGATAAACGTGGTAAGTGGTAACTTTGTCATAGCCCAGCCACTGGGCGTGGACGAAGGCATTGATTATCATCATAGTGGCAAAGTGCGCCGGATTGATGTTAACGGTATCCGCCGTCAGTTAGATCACAACGGCATTGTGCTGATGGGGCCCATTGCCGCATCGGTAACCGGTGAAAGCTTTAATTTAACTGCCGAGGATATTGCCACCCAGGTCGCGATTAAGCTGAAAGCCGATAAAATGATTGGTTTTAGCGAGGTTGGCGGCATAACTGAGCCAGACGGCGACATTATTGCTGAATTAATGCCAAATGAAGCCGAAAATATTTTAGAAGAACTTTCGGAAAACAAATCAGCGTGTCCTGGCACCCTGGCGTTTTTACATGCAGCCATTACTGCCACCCGTGGTGGCGTGCCACGCTGCCACTTAGTCAGTTATGATGAAGACGGTGCCTTACTGCAGGAGTTATTTTCCCGAGACGGTATCGGCACCCAGATTGTTACCGAGTCAGCTGAAAAGTTACGCCGCGCTACCATTCGCGATATTGGCGGCATTCTGGATTTAATCCGCCCGCTGGAGCAACAGGGTTTGCTGGTACGCCGCTCGCGCGAGCAACTGGAAATGGAGATTGACTACTTTACCCTGATTGAGCGCGATGGCCTGGTGATTGGCTGTGCGGCACTTTATCCGTTTGTTGATGAAAACGTGGGCGAATTTGCCTGTCTGGCGGTACATCCCGACTACCGGGATGCCGACCGCGGCTACCTGCTGTTGAAACATATTATTCAGCAGGCCCGCCAGCGTCGCTATGACAAAGTATTTGCCCTGACCACCCGCAGCATTCACTGGTTTTTAGAGCAGGGCTTTGAGCTGGTTACCGTTGACGATTTGCCCAGCCAGAAAAAGCAGCTATACAACTATCAGCGCCGCTCAAAGATCCTGGCGTTAACCCTGTAACGCTATTAAACCAAGCGGCTATACAATAAACCGGTCTATCAGCCGGTTAAGCTCACCCGACAACTGGCGCAGTTTTACACTGAACTCTGCCAGTTTAGTGGCTGAGCCGGTGCTTTCGTCAACCAACTGGGCAACGTTATGCACACTTTGCCCCAGATGTTGCACTACCGCAGCCTGCTCATCCGTAGCGGTAGCTACCTGCCGGTTCAGCTGGTCCAGCTCCCGGATACCGTCAACAATGTGCTGTAATTCCGCCGTCGCCTGCTGCATGGCCTGCGCACTCTCGCTGGCCTGTTGTTTACCTTGCTCAGCTGCACCTACTGCCTGCTGCGACTCTGCCTGTAACTGATTAATCATCTGCTGAATCTCATCAGTCGCGTTGGCGGCGCGCTGGGCAAGCTGCCGAACTTCGTCGGCAACCACGGCAAAACCACGACCATGTTCACCCGCCCGGGCAGCTTCTATTGCCGCGTTTAATGCCAGTAAGTTAGTTTGTTCGGAAATAGCCCGGATAACATTAAGAATGCCGCCGATTTTATCGCTGTTTTTAGCAAGCGTTGTTACTACCGCGGCAATATGATCCACTTCAAGAGTAAGCTTTTGCAGGCTTTGGCTGGTATTGCTGATTACTGCAAGCCCCCTGCTGGCATTTTGATTTGTATGTTCTGCTGTATCTGCTGCTTTTGCGGCATTTCCAGCCACTGCGCTTATGGTATTTGACAACTCTTCAATTGCAGTGGCAATACCGGCCAGTTTGTCGCGCTGATCCTGGGCCAAATCACGGTTTTTGCTGGCGCTGTCATCTACCTGAGTAGCCGACTGCTGTAATTGTTCACTTTGCTGATGCAACCGGGTAATCAGACCATGAATTTTTTCGACGAAATTGTTAAAGCCGCTACCTATCTGCCTGACCTCCAGCGCACCATCTGCAGGCAAACGTTGCCGTAAATCACCTTCACCCTCGCCAATGTTTTGCAGGGTTTCTGCCACAGAATGCAGACGGCGGGTTAAAGAGCTGGCCAGTAACCAGGCCAGTAAGCCCGCTATCAGCGTGGCTGCTAAGCCTGTTAACAACAAGGTGTTACGTAATTGCCGCACCGGGGACAGCACTTCAGCCAGCGGCACCTGCGCCACCACAGACCATACCGTGCCCTGCACCGGCACACTTACCAGTAATAAATCGTCAGTTACCTGGGTGCGCAAAACCGTTCCCGCTACCAATTTTTCGGTTACGGTACTGCCGTATAACTGCGCCATGGTTTGCTTGCCAATCAGACTGGTGTCGGGGTGAATAACAATATTCCCATCTCCATCTGCCAGATAAGCCAGCCCCGTATCGGCAATCCGCACTTTGCTGAGAAAGTCGACCATTTGCTGCAGCGATACGGCAATGCCCGACAAGCCACGGCCATTTAGCTGCTGATAATTAACAAACATCCGTACCTTGCCGCCAGGCTCAGTGAACAAACTGACGTTGGTGGCGGCTGCCGAATCCCTGAACGCAAAAAACCAGCCGTCTTCCTGCTGATTCAGTACCCGCAGAAAACCATCCTGATTCCAGTAGCGGCCAGTTTGCCTATCTGCCCAGGAAGCGGCGTCAAGACCAAGCTGATTTTTAACATTGCGGATTTGCTGCAGGAGTAAGGCTTCCTGCTGGCCAGAGAAACCTTGCTCAGCCCATTGCAAAATATAAGGGTTTTCAGCCAACTGACGGGTTGCTGTGGTCATCTGGCTTACCTGGCTTTCCAGAGTCTGGCTAATCTGGCGCACCACCGCCGGCATTTCATGCTGCAGCATCCGGTTAACAACCAGCTGTTTCGCCTGACGGTAGGCGAGCACACCGCTTAAAACTGAACTGAGTAATATCAGTAGAACCAATACCAGCACAAATTGCTGTTTAACTGTCATCTTATTAAAAGAAGAAACCATGCCAACCCCGTAATGGCTATTTTCATGGCAGAAATCATACTGAATTCAGATGACAATGCGAGCTTTTATCGCAACAAAAAAATTGCAGAATTACTCTGTAGCACTCTCGGAAACAGCTTGCCGAACCTGCCTGGCCAGTGCGCGGGCAGTGGTCCATTTACCACCCGAAACCGTCAGTAGCTGTCCCTGCCAGTTAAGCTGATATTCGCGGCTGGCCTTACTGGCATTCTCGCTGCCGCCCAGTAATGGCCGTACGCCGGCAAAATCGGCCAGCACGTCGTCTGGCTTTGCGGCAGGTTGGAAGTAATGATTATAGGTTGCCAGTAAATAATCCCGTTCTTCAGCCGAGCAGGCAATGGGCTCATCCAGCTGTTGTCTTACCTCTGTTGTTCCTAACAGGGTATTCCCCTGATAAGGCAGCACAAAAATAATGCGTGCCTCAGCGGGCACTTCCAGCATATGGCCATACCGGCTTATTGGCGGCAACAGTAAATGGCTGCCACGCACCAGATCAAGTGGCTGCTGCTCCAGGCCTGACTTTGCCAGCAGCTGCTGGCTCCATGGCCCTGCCACATTGATAACCCGGTCATATTGCTGCCAACCGCTTTCAAGCAGAATGCGGCCATCGGTGCTTACCTGTATAACCGGGCTATGTTCTGAAAGCTGAACGCCCGCTTTGCTGCATTGCGCGGCCATCCACAAACCAAGTTTACGGTCGTCCATCTGGCCATCAAAAAATAAATAAGCGCCAAGCAGCCCTTCTGCTTTCAACGTGGCAGAGCAACGCAGCGCCTGTGCAGCATTCAGCCAGCGATGACGGCCTATGCCCTTTCGTCCGGCAAAGGCATCATATAGCCATAAGCCAATTTTCAGTTGCCAGCGGGATCGGCGCGAGTCGCTATATATCGGGTAAAGAATGGGTAACCGCCGGGTCAGCTGCGGCGCCTTTTTTAACCACCAGCGCCGCTCCTGCAATGCTTCCCGTACTAAACGAAACTCGCCTTGCTCCAGATATCGCAACCCCCCATGCAGTAATTTAGAAGAAGCACTGCTGGTGGCCGCCATCAGGGTGTCGCGCTCAAATACCGTTACCTGATGACCTGCCAGCGCCAATTGCCAGGCACTGGACAAGCCATTAATGCCTCCACCCACTATCGCCAGCTTCATTAACGCTCCTTAAACTTATTAACAATGATACTTGTAGGCTCAGGAATTTACTGACTAAACTAGGTCAATGTCCGTTGTAATTTGTGGTAACGGCTGCCCGGCATCTTGTTAGCAACCAAAGCTAACCTGGTGTCTGCTGATCTACTGATACAGATTAACTGATGACGGAGCATAAACAATGAAAACATGGCGAAATTGTGGCTATATACTCCTGCTGATAGCCATGCTGATTGGCTGCAGCGAGCCACCACAGCTGGCTGCTGTTAAACAGCAACTGGAAAAAGACCTTCCTGCTGGCTGGCAACTGACCGGCTTTAATGTTGAAGCCAGCGAAGAGACAGGCAGTAAGGTTGAACCGGTATGGCAATACCGGATTGTGGCCAGCATGGCACCCAAGGAGAACCTGCACTATAGGGTTGGTAATTTACTGCAGACCGATATTCTGGAAGTTGCTCAGAAAAAGAAACAGCAATTTCAGTTGCACGGTATTGCGTACTCCAGCCTGGAAGCAGGTCAGTGGCGCAGCCGGCTCGATATTCAAACCGTGCCTCAATTCCGGCCGGGTAAACCTTTAGCAGCCTTTAGTCCGCAGCATGTACTGCAAGGCAGTTCAGATTATAAAAAACTGCTAAAACAGGCTAAGCAAAGTTTAACGGAGCAGCAACAGAAAATTGCGGTAGATGAAGAACAACTGGCAAAAGGTATCGCCCGTTATAACGAATTAAACCGCGAGCTGCAGGAGAAAACCCGGCTGTCGGCAGAGCAATTGGCCAGTTTACAACAGCAGTTTTCGCAACAACGGGCTGATTTACAGCAGCAGGTTAGCAGCCAGAGCCGTGAGTTAAGCAGCCAGTTACAAGCTGAACGACAACAACAAACCGCTCTGTTTAAACAGGAATATGATAAAAAAGTGGCTGAAGTGGATGCTGAGCACCGGCTGGCAAGGGCTAACTTTTCTGCAGAGCGCACCCGTGCCCGGGAAGCACGTAGCGCCGCGCGAACCAAAACACGTGATGAGTTTTCCGCCGACACCAGCGCTGCCCGTAAAAATATGGCCCGGGCCGATTATACCGTCTACAAAGCAGAGTCCGATGAAAAGCTGCGACAAGCCTATCAGCAGATTGAACAGCAATATCAGGTACAATTGGCTGAGCTGAAAAAGCAAGAAGATGAGCATAATGCAATCAGACGTAGCACACTGGATACCTTAAATGCAGCTTACCGGCAACAGATAGCTGAGCTCAGCGACCAGCAAAGCAGCCAGAGCAATACGGTGCGGGCCGAACTGACACAACAGCAGCAGGACACCCGGGCCAAACTGGATGCAGAGTTGCAGCAAGCACGCAATAGTCATCAGGTAATGTTGCAGGATAATAACCGCCAGTTGACAGAGCTGAGAGTGCAACTGGACAGCCTGCAGCGTCAGCTAAGTGAAGCAAAAAATCAGTATGGCCAGCATAGTCAGTTATTAGCCCGGCTGGAAGCTGCGCCGGGCAACTAAGTCAGCAACACTAAATCGTTGCGGTGTATTACCTCTTCACCGGGGCAGTATCCCAGCACCGCAGCGATATCTTTACTGTGCAAGCCAGCAATTTTCATTAACTCCTGCGCACTATACTGGCAAATCCCTTTGGCCAGCGGTTGCTGGGCCTGGTCAACGATTAGTACCGCATCGCCTTTGTCAAAGCTGCCTTTGCTGCTGATAATGCCACTGGCAAGTAACGACGCGCCTTTACTACGCAGTGCAGCCTCAGCACCCTTATCCACTTCAACAATACCATGCTGCTTTAAGCTATTGAGGATCCAATGTTTTTTGGCACTTAGCCGATCTTGCTGCCGGGCAAAACGGGTGCCAGCAGGTAAGTCATTCAGCAAGCGATCAAAGCTGCCGGCATCCTGACCATTAATAATCAGGGTGTCGATACCTGCTTTGGTGGCTTTTTCTGCTGCCTGAATTTTAGTCAACATGCCGCCGGTGCCAATAGCATGATGGCTGCCGCCGGCCATGCTGTAAATCGCAGGGGTAATTGCCGCGACTTCGCTAATGTGCCGGGCATCTGATACCAGCCTGGGGTTTGCCGTGTACAAACCGTCAATGTCTGAGCAAATTACCAGCACATCAGCATCCACCACTATTGCCACCAGTGCCGCCAGATTGTCGTTATCGCCCAGCTTCAGCTCTGCCGTTGCCACCGAGTCGTTCTCGTTGACAATCGGCAGCACCTGGTTAGCCAGCAGCGTGCGCAGGGTGTTATCGATATTCAGGTAACGGCGGCGATGTTGCAGGTCGTCATGGGTAAGCAGGATCTGAGCACAATCAAAGTCGAACAGCTGGCTCCAGCAAGCCATCATCCGGCTCTGACCAACTGCTGCCATGGCTTGTTTTATGTTAATTGGCAGAGGCTGTTGCTTAGCGGCAATGGCGTTGCGCCCGGCTGCTACACTGCCGGAAGACACCAGTACCACCTCTTTACCTGCCAGGCGGCATTCAGCAATAAAGCGGGCGATGGTTAACAAATAACGGGTAGAGCACCCATGCGCGGCCGGCGCAATTAAGGCACTGCCTACTTTAATAACGATACGACGCCATGACGTAAAAGCCATAACACACTCCCGCTTAATAATGGCAGCAGCTTACGATTCAGGTGTCTATATGTCTATAAATTTTTAAGCACGGACCTTAATTACGCACCATAGCAACGTCACACTCACCTGCAGTTAAATGCGTAAAGTTACCGTAAGCGGCGATGACCAGTTCCTGCTCGGTATACCGGCGCACATGCCAACTTACCTGGCCACTGCCAAACGCGGGATGATCAATGACAAAATTGCCCGTTTGCTGGCGGATATTGTAATTAAAGGTGTCATGGCGCTGGCCTTGCTGAATATGCTGCGTCATTTTATTTTCAGCAAATACCCAGGTTTTGCTCAGCGTTTCATCGCGGTAAACCGTGCCGTCAAGTACCTTAGACGTACCCAGTTCACACCAGCTACCCGCCAGCAACGCCAGCGGCTTCTGCGCTTCACGCTCACCGAACAGCATGTTAATTTGCGCTTCATCTCCGCTAACGCAAGGCGAGCCCTGAAAAACGACGCTGCCATCAGCTGCAGTGCACTTAAACACACTTGCGTGGACTTGCATTGCCCATCCCAAAACTAATAGAAAGCAAAAACAACGAATTATAGTTATCATTAAAATACGTCCTGATTATCCCTAAACAGCAGGCAGCCATTCTTGCCACCCAAAACCTGCTTACCTTACCCAATAATACGGGAAAAGGGAATTCTATTTACATTAAGTCTACAAGTGCTGAAAAGTTAAAACGTAAAGAAAGTACACCCACTTAAGCAAATTATTAAGTTCAGCAGCAATTCAGAGAACGGTGCTATGCTCAACCTGTAATTTTAAGGAGCTTGTTATGAAATTGATGTCTTTTGCAGTTACAACCCTTGTCGCCAGCCTGGTGCTGGCTGGCTGTGCTAACCAGTCTAACGCAACCAGAGGTGCCGCCATTGGTGCCGTAGCCGGTGCTATTGCAGGTAAAGCTACCGGCAACCATAAAGATAAACGGCTGGTGATTGGCGCCGCTGTTGGCGCCCTGGCTGGCGCCGCTGTCGGTAGCTACATGGACAATCAGGAAAAAGCGATGCGCGAAGAACTGAGCGGCTCTGGTGTAAGAGTTATTCGCGAAGGCGATATATTGAAACTGGACATTCCGGCCCAGCTAACCTTTGATATTAACCGCTCTGACATTAAATCGAATTTATATCCGGTTTTTAATGATATCGCCAAAGTACTGCGCGAATATGAAAAAACCATGTTGGTGATTGCCGGCCATACCGACGATACCGGTCCGTATCAGTACAATATGAACCTGTCAATGGCGCGGGCAGACGCCGTGAAAAACTATTTAATGGCGCAAAATGTGCAATCTATCCGGTTAGAAACTCAGGGCTACGGCCCGAACTATCCGGCAGTACCCAACACGTCAGACGCCAACCGGGCGCAAAACCGCCGGGTAGAAATTCATATTGAGCCAATTGTTGAATAGCTGTCCAGGCTAACCGACATAAAGAAAACAGCGCCATTTGGCGCTGTTTTAGTTCAGGACTGAAATTTTTTAGTGTCGACTAAAAGCGATAGCTCACTTTGCCGTAAATAAACTGACCTCGGGGGTTGTGAACCCTTGATGCATAGCCATATAAGTCGGCGTCACCATCACCTATAGCAAATGGTGGATCTTCATCCAGCGCATTATTCATGCCCAGCACCAGTTGGGTTTTCTCGTTCAGACTGTACCTTAGCTGCACATCTAACAGCATTTGAGCGCTGATCGACCGCGTCGAGGTGCTTTCAACGTCACTTGGTGCAGCGTAGTCTTCAAATTCACCTATATAACTCAGGCTGGTCACCACTCCCCAATCCCCGTGACTCCAGTCTGCGGCTGCCAACCAGCGATGTTGCGGATAGTTATATTCACCGGCGTAATCAATACCATTTTTCTCAAATTTACTGATATACGACCAGTCAAGGTTAAACCTTACCTGCCCCATATTCTGTAACCCCAGAAGGTAAGATGTTGATAGGTCTAAACCTGTTGCTTCCTGCGAACTGACATTAACATAGCTGTTAAACAGTCTGGACAATTCACCAAGCGTTTGTCCTGGCAAGGGGTCTAAGCGGACACAAACGGTGCTGTTCTGATTATTACACTCGGCGTTATAGACGTTCTCAAAATCATTTTTATCAATTTTATTGTCCTGAGTAATACTCCAGATATCGACGGTAACATCAAACTGATCATTAACCTGCCAGACAGCGCCAACATTAAATGTTTCTGATTCCTCAGGTTTCAGCCCCTCGCTGCCAACAAAAACGATGGTATAGTCGGTAGCGGCACATGCCGGGTTAGTTGGATCCGCGGTCGGACAACGGAAGGTATCGGTAAAAAACACCGATTCCTGAGATGGTCCTAAACCAATCTGAGCCAGGGATGGCGCCCTGAAGCCCTGACCAAAAGACGCCCGCAGGGTGAAGTTATCCCTTGGTCGCCATTTCATCGTGAGTTGAGGGTTGGTGGTTGAACCAAAATCACTGTAGTGGTCATAGCGACCCGCCACAGTAAATTCCAGCTGATCAGATACCGGCACTAACAGTTCAAGATATGCCGCATATTGATCCCGGGCTGCCTGGGCAGAGACCGACTCCGTACCGAAAATCAGCCCGCGTTGAAATTGATCATCTGGCTGATCAAATGCATCTTCCTCGCGATATTCCACACCGGCAGCCAACGACACCATCTGGTCACCTAAAGCAAAGGCTTCGCCGCTAATGCTGGCGTCGTATGCCGTAATATGCGACTCACCACGCCGAACCAGCGAGGTGGTTATTGCGTCAATTACTTCAGCTGAATTATAAACACCACCGAACGGGTTATAATTGCCCAGATTAATTTGCTCCTGCAGGAAGTCTGTCCGCACCCAGCCTTGCTGCTTACTACCTGTCTGCATAGACTCACTGCGGCCTTTCTGCGCAGATAGGTCCCAGTCCCAGTTTTGTAACTGGCCGCGTAAACCGACCACCAGGCGCAGAGAGTCAGACTCAATATCCCAAACCCTGGGGCCCGCATCTACCGTGCGAAAGCGGTTTATTGCAATATCTTCACCAAAGGGATTGTTTGGGTGAGACGCTGGCACCGTTAAACCGGCATCACCATCCAGCGGTGTTGCCGCACCTGATGCCTGCGAACGGTTATGTTGCACAGCAAGCTCAACATAGCCCTGCAAATTTGTTGTCAGCTGCTGACTACCCTGAAAAATAGCACCAACCCGTTCTGCTGCCGGCACAACCATACCAAAGGGCCCGTAATCGAATACGCAGGTTTGACCAAATGCCTGATCCGCCGGACACCCAGGATCAATCCGGGTTTCGCCATTTACAATAAAGTTGCCGGGAAAGCCCCGCGAAGAGCGTAAATCCAGGCCGCCATAAGGCGCCTGATTCGCTGTACCAAACCGGCCCATTTCCGCTCCGGTGATGACGGTATTTTTAAAGTAATCCAGGATCAGGGTGGCATTGGCATCATCTGTTTCTGTGCCCCATACCAGACTTGCTGAGGTTTCATCATACGAGGGCCCGGTCGTACCGCCGTGGCTGACACTGAGCTCTGCACCGTCAAAGTCTTTGCGTAAAATAATGTTAACAACACCGGCAACGGCATCTGAACCATAAACCGCTGATGCGCCATCTTTCAGTATTTCAATCCGCTCAATTGCCGCAACCGGAATACTATTAATGTCGACAAAAGAGTTCGCAATGTTTTCTGCAAAAGCACTTACCGCTACCCGCCGGCCATTAATTAGCACAAGTGTGGCATCTGAACCAAAGCCACGTAAACTGATCGCCGCACCACCGTTAGCGGTAGAATCCTGATTATTACCCCGGGTAGAGAAAGTACCGGTACCTGCAACCGGCGTGCGCTCCAGCAACTGCTGTAAATTGGCAAAACCTGACTTTGCAATTTCATCACGGCCAATTACAGCAATAGGAGCGGCACCTTCCAAATCATTGCGTTTAATGCGGGAGCCAGTAACTTCGATTCGCTCAACCTGTTGCGAAGTTGCTTGCTCTGAGTTTTGTTGCGCCGCACTGATTTCACTATAAACCAGAGAGTTTACTGCCAGCGCACAGAGGGAAAATTTAAATAACGTTTTCATATGCTTCCTTATTGTTATTTGCGTTGCGTACTACAACTTAGTCTGCAACCATGGTTTAGCATAAAAAACAGCAAATTAACACAGGTCGGTTTAAATTAACCCTTGAGACAATTCAGAAAGCTTTTATAACGCGATAAATACAAAAAGGCTCCGCGTTGCGGAGCCTTTTTGTTAAACAATTCGCTTTGAAAATGCTGAATCTAATACTGAATATTAATTTCCTGCTTGCGCGTATTGCCGCTCAAGCGTTACTGCCTGTGCCTGTAAACCACGCAAAGTAGCACGTTCAGCGCTGATACGCTCAGCAAAACGTTGTTCGGTACGTTCGATTTTCTGAGCAATTGCGGTAACTTCTTCTGCCCGCGGGAAACTGCGTCTGAGTTTATATTGTTCAGCTTTAAGCTCTTCAAGCAACAAGCTTTTTTCCTGCTCAAGCTTTGCTATCTGAAACTCGACAAAGCGACTTTTCCGTTTTACTGCATCAACCTGTTGTTTAAACTCACCAGGTGTACCCGACAGTGCCGTGCCTACCGGCCGCATATCAACTGCTTCAGCATCCTTTGCGCATGGAAACTGGCTAAACTCGACAACGCCATTGGTTTCGCATTTATACACCGTCGCCTGCGCTGAAAACGCCCCAAAAAATAATAACGACAAGTATCTCATATTACTTCACCCTTTTTATGAGCAATAAATGTACAAAAGGCTTGCCAATTAAGCAAGCTTTGTGTTTTATTTATTTTTACGTTTCGCTGGCCGTTCTCTGTACAGTCTACTTTGAACTTCCACTTAATTGGTTTGCAGGGCTTTTTTCATAAAGTTTGGCAAGGCGCCTGCGGCTTTATGAATGTCAACGTTATAGTATTCTGTTGCAAATGGGGCCTGTTGGGCATCAGCTTCCCGAAACCCGTTAAAAGCGGCATCTTTGCGTGCCAGTGTACAAGTCCACCAGCCTGACGGATACACCATCTGCGGGAAGTTAAGCGTTTGCAGGGCAGCGAAGCCCGCATCGCTCATCGCCTGGCGCATTGCTGATAACAACGGCATATGAATTAACGGCGATTCACTTTGTTGTACCAGAATTCCGCCTGAACGCAGCGCCTGCAGGCAGCTGGCATAAAACGCCCGGTTAAACAGCCCCTCTCCCGGACCAATAGGATCGGTAGAGTCGACAATAATTACATCAACCGAGCCTGCCGGCGCTTCACGCATAAACTTTATACCATCAGCAAACTGCAGGGTTGCCCGCGGGTCATTATTTGATGCACACAACTCCGGAAAATACTTTTCTGCCATCCGGGTAACCTGTTCGTCGATATCAATCTGGGTGACTGTCTCGACACCGGGGTGTTTCAATACTTCACGCAGCGTACCGCAGTCGCCACCACCGATAATTACCACGTTTTTTGGATCCGGGTGAGTAAACAGTACCGGATGACTCAGCATTTCATGATACAAAAAGTTATCGCGGCTGCTGAGCATTATCACATCATCAATCACCATTAAATTACCGAAATGACTGGTTTCATACATCGCAATTTTCTGGAACGGCGACTGCACTTCATCCAGTTTTCTGGTAATCGCCAGACCAAAGACGCTGCCACTGTCAGCAAAAACTTCGGTCAGCCACTTTTTGTCATCAAATACTGACATTTTCATTCCCCTTTAACGTATAGGTCGCATATTTTGCCTGTATGGGCGGCAACAAACAAATTTTTATCGTTTTTTGCTGCAGCGTAATGGCATAGGCTTTACACTATCTGACAGAGAAATTTTTAAGGAACCGTAATGGCTGATTGGGGTATTGAAAAGGCACGTTCTATTTATAACGTTGCTGTATGGAGTGAAGGCTACTTTGACGTGAATCAGGATGGCAACTTAATTGCCTATCCGGATCAGGATCACAGTAAAGCGGGGATCAGCTTTCCGGAGCTGACTAACCGCTTTAAAGAAGAAGGCCTGACCCTGCCGGTACTGGTGCGTTTTACCGATATATTGCAGCACCGGGTTGATACCCTGATCAAGTCGTTCAGAAATGCCAAAGCTGAAAAAGATTATCAGGGCCAGTACACGGCTGTTTATCCGATTAAAGTTAACCAGCAGTTTTCGGTGGTCAAACGCCTGATCAGCCATGAAAGCGGCAAAGTTGGTCTGGAAGCGGGTAGTAAGCCCGAACTGATGGCCATTCTGGGTGTTACCGAAAAACCACTGCAGATTGTCTGCAACGGCTACAAAGACAGCGAATTTCTCAGGCTGGCGACCATTGGCCAGATGATGGGCCACACTGTCTATGTCGTAGTGGAAAAACTGTCTGAATTAAAAACCCTGTTACGGGAAATTGATAATTTAGGCGCCGCTCCCCGTATCGGTATCCGAATTCGCTTAAATTCAGTTGGTAAAGGTAAGTGGCAAAACACCGGTGGTGAGAAGGGTAAGTTTGGTTTAACGGCTACCCAGGTACTGCAGGCGATTGATGTGCTACGCGCTGCCGGCAAGCTCGACCTGCTGCAGTTAGTGCATTTTCATATTGGGTCGCAAATTGCCAATATCCGCGATATTCATAACGCCATTCGCGAATGTGCCCGTCACTACGCTGAGTTGCGCACACTGGGCGTGCCTATTACCACGGTGGATGTTGGTGGCGGTTTAGGGGTCGACTACGAAGGCTCAAAGTCACGCTCAGCATGCTCAATGAACTACACCATGATGGAATATGCCCGTAATGTGGTAACTGGTTTAAAGGAAGTGTGTGACGAGTACGACTTACCCCACCCGAATATTATTACTGAATCAGGCCGGGCGATGACCGCGCACCACGCAGTACTGGTTACCGACGCTATTGATATTGAACGGGCACCCGGTCTGGTAAATCTGCCCGAGCCAAGCGAAGATGCGCCGACCGTTATTTTAGGCCTATGGGATGCCTATCAAAACGTGACGCCACGCTCAGCCATTGAAGCCTATCACGATGCTATTCACTACTTTACCGATGCGCATGCCCAGTATGTCCATGGTTTATTGACGCTGCAGGACTGGTCGCTGCTGGAGCAGATTTACTTTGCCACCATTAACAAAGTACGGGCCAACCTGGATTTATCTGCGCGCTCACACCGGGCAATTCATGATGAACTGAACGAGAAACTTGCTGATAAATTATTCGTTAACTTCTCGCTGTTTCAGTCAATGCCAGATGCCTGGGGTATCGACCAGCTGTTTCCGGTAATGCCGCTGGAAAGGATGAAAGAGCCGCTGGATCACCGGGCAATTATTCAGGATATAACCTGTGACTCTGACGGCCAGCTTAAAAGTTACGCCGATGGCAATGGTATCGAATCCAGCTTGCCACTACCGGTATACAAAGAAGATGAACAGTATTTACTGGGCATGTTTATGGTTGGCGCCTATCAGGAAATCTTAGGTGATTTGCATAACCTGTTCGGTGATACCGACTCTGTGCATGTTGAGCTGACGGATGATGGCGGTTATAAGTTAACCAATATTATTAAAGGTGATACGGTGGCCGATGTGCTGCGCTACGTCCAGTTTGATGCTGATAAGCTGCTGAGATCATATACTAAGCAGCTTGCTAAACTGGATATGACGGCTGTGCAGAAAGACGCCTTGCTGGATGAGCTTAAATCCGGCGTATATGGTTATACCTATTTCGAAGATTAAGCTAGAATAGCCACTGATCGGACAAGTACAGAGCAGCCCAGGGCTGCTCTGTTTGTCTCAGGCTTATTTCCTGTGGCTGTTACCGGCTACACTAAATAATCAGGTGCGCTATGTTATCGTTTCTACCAAAGCCGATTGTCGGCGTATTATCAGTAATACTGTATTTCCTCAATACTTTGTTCTGGTTTGTGCCGGTAACAATATTAGCCATATTAAAGCTACCTCCTGTCAGCCGCTGGCAAAGCTGGATGACCTACCTGCTGGACGCCTGTGCCGTTGCCTGGATTAGCGTTAATAATTTTACCACCGCGCTGTTTACCCGGATCCACTGGAACGTCCAGGGGCTGGAGCAGTTATCCCGCAAAGACTGGTACCTTATCCTGGCCAACCATCAGTCGTGGGCAGACATTCTGGTTTTACAGAACATTTTTAACCGCAAAATTCCTTTTATTAAGTTCTTCCTGAAAAAAGAACTGATATATGTGCCACTGCTGGGCATATGCTGGTGGGCGCTCGATTTCCCGTTTATGAAGCGCTACAGCAAAAGCTTTCTGCAGAAAAATCCGCATTTAAAAGGAAAAGACATTGAAACCACCCGCCGCGCTTGCCGGAAGTTTCAGTTTAAACCGTCCACTATTATGAATTTTGTCGAAGGTACCCGCTTCACCAAAGAAAAGCATGATCAGCAGCAATCACCGTTCAGCCGGCTGTTAAAACCGAAAGCCGGTGGCGTGGCGTTCGTGCTCGGTGCCATGGGCAATCAGCTGCATAAAATGCTGGATGTGACCATCTATTATCCGCAGGGCATCCCCAGTTTCTGGGATTATATTTCCGGTAAAGTTCGTGATATAACTGTCAACATTAACGTATTACCGATCACCAACGATTTGATTGGCGACTATAACGATCCGGTTTACCGCGAGCACTTTCAACAGTGGGTAAACCAGTTATGGCAGCATAAAGATCAGGAGTTGGCCGCATTAGCGCAAAAAGGAGTAGCCTGATGTTAAGCTTTTTACCCGGTTGGTTACTGTTACCTGTCAGCTTTAGTTGTTTTGCGCTGAACCTGGCGTTCTGGGGTATTATTGTTACCCCTATAGGCATCTTTAAACTGCTACTGCCGTTTAAAGGTGCGCACAGAGTGCTGGCGATGGCTGGCCGCAGCTGTTTTCGCGGCTGGACTATGGTGAATACCGGCCTGATTAACCTTTTTAATGACGTTAACTGGCAAATCAGTGGCGAGCAGACGCTTGACAGGGAAAGCTGGTATCTGCTGATTGCTAATCACAAAAGCTGGCTGGATATTCCGGTGGTTAGTGGCTTTGCCCATCCCCTTATTCCAGAACCCAAGTTTTTCTTAAAAGATCAGTTAAAATGGATCCCGTTCCTCGGAACTGGATGCTGGGCGCTCGATATGCCCTATATGAAGCGTTACAGTGCAGCAACGCTGGCTAAATACCCGCATTTAAAAGGCAAGGATATCGCCACCACCCGTAAATCGTGCGCCAAATTTTTAACGGTGCCCACCACCATTATTAATTTTGTTGAAGGTAGCCGCTGCACGGAACAAAAACGCCTGGCCAGAAAGAGTCCGTTTCAGTATTTGCTGCCGCCAAAAGCCGGCGGAATTGCCTTTACCCTGGCCAGCATGGGTGAACAGTTTAATGCTATTCTGGATTTAACCTTGATTTATCCGGATAACCAGCAGCATGTTGCGCTTGACATGCTGATGGGCCGCCTGAAAAGAATTGTGATTAAAGCAGATGTGCTGGCAGTTGATGAACAGGTAATTGGCGACTACTTCAATGATCCGGCATTTCGCGAGCGCTTTCAGCTTTGGTTGAATCAGCGCTGGCAGGCTAAAGATCAGTATATTCAGGCGTTTTATCAGCAAGAGCAGCAAACCACTACCGCACAGCAACAAGCTTTGCGCCCAGGCCAACAGCTTTAACAGCGCTCTGCCTGCAGCAGCAGGTTGCGTGGTGTTACCTGATAATCGCAAAACGCGGCCAGGGTAACCTGATAACCATGCTGTTGCAGGTATAGCGCGCGGTCCAATACCAGCCAAAGCTCCAGCGGTCGCCGGAACAAATGCCTTACCAGTTCAATTCGCCTTACCAGTGCTGCATGTTTGGCACCTTGCAGCAAATAGTGATGCCAGTCAGGTGCTGCAGGCAGTTGCAGCTGATGTTGCTGAGCGGCCCAGCGGCCAAAATCAGCAAAATCACCACTGAACCAGTGCTTACCAACTGACGACAATGGCTGGTAACGGTTATCACCGGTCAGGTCTGTGCGCAGAGCCTGATAAGCCAGGCGCCACTGCACTTCGGTATGCCTTAGCTTTTCAACCCGGGCGCCGGCCGTTACCTGGCCCTGCACTGCCAGCTTTAAATCATGTTGACTCAGCACTAGGTCATGCTGCTTTGCCAGTGCTGATAATGGCTGATAGCACTGTTCGTGAATCAGATGGTAACAGCAGGGAACAATATGCAACTGCCGGCAACCGGCCGCAACCGCCTGTTGCAGCAACTGAATATGCAGCTGGCCACAGGCATGCAGCGCCAGTACCTGCTGCTGCGCTGCCAGCACAGCACTGCCTTGCGCTGTTAGCACATCAGCATGAACAAAGCGTTGCGGGATATGAAACTGGCTGGCCAGGGCACTACCATCAGCGCACAGTTGCTGCTGCCACTCGATACTGGTTACCGGCCGCTGAAACTGCCAGGCCAGTAAGCGCCCCAGGTGGCCTTTACCTGCGCACCATTCCAGCATTGGCAGCGAACTTGCTGGCAGTCGCCGGGCAAAAGCGTTGATCTGCTCTAATTTACGGCCGCCAATGCCGTTGGCCAGCCAGAAAGGTATAGGTTTTACCTCGTTGTCGGTCAGGGTGTTACCGGTGGCTCGCAGATAGGTGTCGAGCTCAAACAAACCACTGAAAAAGTCTGCAAAATATTGTTGTTGTAAGGCCGGGTCCTGGTCAATCTCTGCCAGCGCTTCCTCTGGCAGACCCATGAGCTTTTCCACCAGCGCCGGATTATGCCAGGGTAATTGCTGGCAGGCAAAAGGCACCAGTTGCCAGTACTCCTGGTACTGCTTAAGTAAGGTACTGCAGTGGTTAAACGCCTGTTGCAGTGCAGAGTTGTTAGTCACCGGTAGCAGCTAATACAGCAAGCTGTATAACTTACGCCGGTACTGGCTGGCAACAGCATCGCCCTTAGGTAAGGCAGCCAGAATATCCAGAAACAGTTTTTTACTGTCACCGTAGTTTAAATCCTGTCGCAAAATACCCAGTAACAGCGCCAAAGCCTCTTCACTGCGTTGTGCTGCCTGATACTGCACGGCTAATTGCTCTTTAAGGTTGTTGTCATCAGGGCTGGCCGCCAGTTGTTGCTCCAGAGCCCGGATTTCCGGGGTATCGGCCGCTTCCAGCGCCAGTTCCAATTTTGCCAGCACCGCTTTATATACGCTGTCCTGATCGGCCAGCTTTACTTCTGCCAGTAAAGCCTGGGCCTGCGGTAACTGACCAAGGCTGATGGCTGTATCCGCAAGCCAGACTTTCAGGTCGGCACGCTCTGGCGCGATATCGACCGCCTGCTTAAACAACGGATATGCTTCAGCCGGGTTTTGTTCGGCCAGAAACTGCTGCGCCCGGGCTATCAGCTCATCTTCCGGCTTGGGTAAATAAGGCTGCAATCGCGCCATAATCGCTTGCTCGGTTTCAACACCGGCAAAGCCATCTACCGGCCGGCCGTCTTTAATCAACATTACCGTTGGCAACGACTGCACACCAAACTGCATGGCTAAATCCTGTTGCTGGTCGCAATCTACCCGGGCCAGTAATAGTTGCTGCGGGTACTTTTGTACTATTGCGGTTAACACAGGCGTTAACTGCTGACAGCCTTCACTGCGGGCCGAATGGAACTGAAATATTACCAGTTGGTTTTTCGATTGCTCCAGTACCTCGCGGACATTCTGGATGGTGACATCAATGATCGGGCTTTGCATAACTGACTGGTCCTGTATTTCGCCGTAATGGCATTACTATGTGGCCGCAGCTGCCATTTTACAAGGTAACGGTAACCGGCGGCAAATCCGAAAAAACCATCGACAAAAGCATCGACATTGGCGCTGACATCCCGTAAATTATCAGGGCGTTCAGATAATACGACTTCATAAGAAGCAACAACAAGAACGCCATAGTTAACAACCCGTCCACGTAGCAAACAGGTAGTGCCACAGTGCGCGCTGCAGATTATTGGGCCAATGCCGGTTATTCGGCGTTGACCATTCGCTTTTGCTATAAAAACTATGAGACAACACCATGACAAGCCAAACAAAACAAACCGAGATGTTATCGGGTGCCGCTATGGTTATCCGGGCGCTGGCCGATGAAGGAGTAGAATACCTTTATGGCTATCCTGGTGGCGCTGTACTGCATATTTATGATGCCCTGTTTCAGCAAACCAAAGTAAAGCACGTACTGGTGCGCCACGAGCAGGCAGCCACCCACATGGCCGATGCCTACGCCCGGGCCAGCGGCAAAGCCGGCGTAGTGCTGGTAACCTCAGGCCCCGGCGCCACCAATGCCGTAACGGGCATTGCCACTGCCTATATGGACTCTATTCCGATGGTGGTGTTAACCGGACAGGTGATGAGCCATTTAATTGGAGACGATGCCTTTCAGGAAACCGACATGTTGGGTATTTCCCGGCCGATTTGTAAACACAATATGTCAGTGCGCCGGCCGGAGGATATTCCGGCAATCATCAAGAAAGCCTTTTACATTGCACAAAGCGGCCGGCCAGGGCCGGTGGTGATTGATATCCCGAAGGATATGACCATCCCCAGCCAGACTTTTCCGTATCATTACCCCTGCGAAGTAAAACTGCGCTCCTATCAGCCCAAACTGAAAGGTCATAGCGGCCAGATTAAAAAAGCTATTACGGCGCTGTTGGCGGCGAAAAAACCGATTTTGTACGCCGGTGGCGGGGTAATAATGGGTGGCGCCTCGGTTGAGCTGACCGAATTGGCCCAAATGCTTAATTTACCGGTTACCAACACCCTGATGGGCCTGGGTTGTTACCCATCCGGCGATAAGCAGTTTATCGGGATGCTGGGTATGCATGGCAGCTATGAAGCGAACCAGACGATGCATCATGCCGATCTTATTCTGGCTGTGGGTGCCCGCTTTGACGACCGGGTAACCAACAACACTAAAAAATTCTGCCCTGATGCCACTATTATCCATATTGATATCGACCCGGCCAGCATCAGTAAAACCATTAATGCCCATATTCCGATTGTAGGGCTGGTGCAGCCAGTGTTAACGGAAATGCTGGCGCTGCTGAAGCAAAAGAAAAAGAAGCTGGACAGTGCAGCTTTAAAGAAATGGTGGCAGCAAATAGATGACTGGCGCGCCATGCATGGTGGCCGTTACGACAACGCTGCACCGTTACTGAAACCGCAGTATGTTATTGAACAGCTGAGTAAAATCACCAAAGGCAATGCTTATGTCTGCAGTGATGTCGGCCAGCACCAGATGTTTGCCGCTCAGTATTATGGTTTTAATAAACCTAACCGCTGGATCAATTCCGGAGGCCTTGGCACCATGGGCTTTGGCCTGCCGGCAGCGATGGGGGTAAAACTGAATTACCCCGATGCTGACGTAGTATGTGTAACCGGCGAAGGCTCTATTCAAATGAATATTCAGGAGCTGTCTACCTGCAAACAATATGGTTTGGGGGTGAAAATCATCAACCTGAATAACGGCTATTTAGGCATGGTTAAGCAGTGGCAGGATATGAATTACGAGTCACGTTATGCCAGCTCGTACATGGATTCGCTACCCGACTTTGTCAAACTGGCAGAAGCCTATGGCCATGTCGGCATTCGGGTAACCGAACCGGAACAGCTTGTTCCGGCACTGGAGCGGGCTTTTGCCCTGAAGGATCAATTGGTATTCCTGGATATTCATATTGACCCGAAAGAACACGTGTACCCGATGCAAATTCCGGGTGGGGCGATGAATGAGATGTTTTTAAGCAAAACAGAGAGGACCTAACATGCGACATATAATTTCTGTGCTGCTGGAAAACGAATCAGGCGCCCTGGCACGACTGGTAGGCTTGTTTGCCCAGCGTGGCTACAACATTGACTCACTGACCGTGGCGCCCACTGAAGACGCGACCTTATCGCGCCTGACCCTGGTAACCCATGGTAATGATCAGGTGATAGAGCAAATTACCAAGCAGCTGCACAAGCTGATTGAAGTAGTAAAGCTGACTGACCTGAATGATGCACCCCATCTGGAGCGCGAGCTGATGCTGGTTAAGGTAAAAGCCAGTGGCGCCCAGCGTGATGAAGTAAAACGCTGCGCTGATATTTTCCGTGGCCAGATCATCGATGTTACCGCCACTACCTACACGGTGCAGTTGGTGGGTACCAGCGATAAACTGGATGCCTTTATTCAGGCATTAAGCGGCACAGCTATTTTGGAAGTGGTACGCAGCGGTGTATCGGGTATTGCCCGCGGTGAAAAAACCCTGGCGTTATAACCAGGTTATAGCTCAGAAGGATAACACCAATGCACTCAGCCAGCGTACTTTTCTTTGTTGGCGTAGCCCTGAACACAACCATTGGCAGTGTTTGCCATGCAGATGCTGGTTTGCCGCCGGTATTAAACAGCTATCCTAAGTGCGATTATCAGGTAATAAAGCAAGCTGAGGCCACAGATAAAACTGTAGCCCGGGATGATGATGTCGAGGCTGCCAAACAGACCTTACGGCAAAATGCTATCGTTAAAATTCGCCAGCAAGCCGCTGATGCCGGCGCAGAAGCTGTTATTTTAACGGATGTGCAGGGTGTTATGAGCAATAGTGAATCGCTAAGGACTATCAGACATGCTGGCGCCGAAGTGAGGTTCCGGGTAGCCGCCGAATTAATTTCATTGTGTCAGGAAGACCAGAGCTTACCTACCGTTTACACGCCTTATAACAGTGCCGGTGTTAAGCAAGCATCAACCAGCCAGCCTGCAGTTGCCACCACCATGCAGTTTACGATTGCGATACCAGCCAAAGCGCTGCCCGACAATATCGAAGCGCCGCCGCTGGCCAATACAATTTCGCTGCAACAGGGATTCTATGGCGCGAAGATTGGTATGAGCCCACCGCAAATACAAGCATTATTTGGCATGCCTGACGCTGAGCTGACACTGCAAAATAATGACACGGCCTGGATATATGGCCTGGAGCATCAGGTTTTGTTTGCCGGCAATGCCGCTATTGCTTTTAGCCAGAAGAATAACATTCTGTCGGCCGAGATTAAGAAGCGTATGGTTGAGAACCCGCGCTTTCAGCAACTCGAATGGCGTCTGGATAACGCTTTCAGCCGTCGTGCCAGCTTAACTGAGATTAAAGCCACATATCAGGACCAGCTGATAGCTTTAGATCAGTATCGGTTCACCCTGCAACACGACCATAACCAGCTTATTATGCAGTTTGCGCCATATCTGGACGTGAAAACTAACAGCAACCACTTGCAATTAGTAGACGTTAGCCTGACCGCAAGCACTTTTTCAGCCAGCCAGATACAGCTTAAATTGCCAGAAGCCGCCTCGCTGCTATTTCTGAAAGATAAACTGGCAACGCTTGCCACTTCAGCTGCTGAAGGGCCGCTCGCCCTGCCGGATATCGCGTTTTTTAACCGGATCCGCTTACGTGACGGCAATGAACTTGCTGTGTTAAGCCCGGCGTTAGCGCTGAGCTTCAATGATCAGCAGATAGTGGGGCTGACAATAACCAATATCGTAAATGATTATGCGGTGCGGGAGATTCAGCAACAGCTGACATTACTCGAGCTGCCGACAACCAGAGAGGCTTTTATAATGCGCTTCCCTGACACATTCGACAGCCTGAGCCAACTTACTCTGTATGGTGATCACAGTGAAATAAAAGCCACTTATAATAACGAGGACCTGATCGACAGTCTGCATATCCGCTGGTATTGAAACCATTCGACGGCTCAGGCAAACAGCCCTACTAACCAACTCAGATAAAGCACTGCAAAACCTGCCAGATAAAGCAAACCGGCCCAGCTTAGCAGCTTTAGCGGCAAGCTCAGGCTGCTAACATTTTTACCAGCCATCAGGCTGTAATTCAGCCAGGCAAATACCGGTGTGGTTAAAAAAGCCAGAGTCATGGCAAAGGTAAGTAGCGGGCCGAGCGCAGCACTGAAAAACAAAATTAATGCCATGCCACTGGCCGCCTGTGCCAGCAACCAGATATTCTGCGTGTGATGATTTGCAGGGTTTTGCCAGCCGAGCAGGGTAAAAGATTCATTTAAGGTACGGGCATACCCATCCAGCACCGTCAGGGTGGTGCCAAACATACATAAAAAGGCTATAAGCGCCACCAGCGGCCTTGCCCAGTCGCCAATGGTTGTGGCGTACATGCCTATCAGCTGCTGGGCAAAGGCGGCACCGGCCAGCGCAATCTCCTGCTCTGAGCCGTATTGCACCAAGGCACCAAGACTGACAAACACCAAAGCCAGCGCTGCGGTTAACCAGTAGCCCAGATTGAAGTCGAATAGCCCTTGCTTTCTGCTTATAGCCTGCTGACGCAGCTTAGCTTTGAGCCACAGCGAGCTGATCGCAGAAATTTCAATCGGCGCCGGCATCCAGCCCATTAGCGCTACCAGAAAACCCAGGGTCACCAGTTGCCAGGGCGAGGGACCGACAAAGTCAGCCGGCGCATTCATGCCATTTCCCGCAGCAATAATGACAGCTGCGATAGTAGTAATGGTCAGCAATAACATGATCAGCTTGGCCACGTTATCCAGCGCCCGGTAATGGCCCAGCAGTAAAATTGCCAGACATACCACCAGAATAAGTGTACATAACAGCGGTACGGCTACCGGCCATGGCAGGGCATAATGCAGCAAACTGGCAGTTAGCAATAACACGCCGGCGGTATTAACCACGGCGGCAATAATATTTAAACCAATGAAACTATAAAAATATGCTTTACCCTTGCGCTGATAGCCCTGCAGCAAGCTTTCATTGTGCTCAAGGGTGTACTGCACACCAAAGCGAAAGAACGGATATTTCAGGATATTTACCAGCAATATCAGCCAGATAAGTTGCCAACCAAATAGCGCGCCGGCCTGAGTGGAAGCCACCAGATGGGAACCACCAATCGCTGCGGTTGC
Organism: Arsukibacterium indicum; assembly: GCF_019100565.1. Taxonomy (GTDB): domain Bacteria; phylum Pseudomonadota; class Gammaproteobacteria; order Enterobacterales; family Alteromonadaceae; genus Alishewanella; species Alishewanella indicum. Next base: position 545,685 of record NZ_JAHRID010000003.1, read on the forward strand.
CATTAAAATACCCGGCCCTAATGCCTGAATCCGGCCACGCCAGCCTTGTTGCTGCGCCTGCATAGTCTACACTGCTTATTGTTATTTATTTACGGCTAGCTTAGCCTAAGCAAATTAATGATGCAGCAACAGTTTTACTGCGCAGCTCAACAGGTAAAAGGTAACAACATGCAGGATGAACAGCTTGATCAGGCCATGTTATTTGAAGTGGTTGAAAACCAGCTGGCCGACAACTATCCCACTGAAGTAAAAGCGACCTTGATGCGCTTGCGGATGACTGGCAACAGCTATGATGATGCTATTGCGTTGATTGCCTGTGCGCTGGCACCGGAAATGGTCGATGTAATTGAACGTCAGCAAAGTTTTAATTTAGCACGCTACGTCAGCCACCTTAATTTGCTGCCAAAAACGCCCTGGCTGGAGGAGTGATAACGATGACAACTGACGAAATTATTCATCAGGCCTGGAACCAGCGTTTTGTGCTGGCGGGCGATGGTGAGCAGGCGCTGCTCGATTATCAGTTAGCCGGTAACACAATAAACTTTACCAATACCTTTGTGCCGCCGGAGTTGCGTGGCAAAGGCCTGGCCGAAAAGCTGGTACGCCACGGCCTTGCCTGGGCCAGAGAGCAGCATTTAACGATTCACGCCAGCTGCTGGTATGTTAAAAAATTTTTAGACTAACCACCGGCAGGTGCAGTAAAGTCTTACTAAATAAAAATATGGTTTTACCCGTCACAGCAACGCAGTCGTGATGACTTTTCATAACGTTAAAAAGGAATCTTTATGTTATCACGCGTTAACTTCGCGCTGGTTGCCATGCTAACCAGTGCCATGCTTAGTGGTTGCAATAGTACTACCGAAACCGCTAACGTCGAATCTGCTTCGTCCTCCAGCCAAGGTGGCGCCTCTCAGGCAGCTACGGTCAACGTCCCCCAGTACAGTGCCGAGCAGTTTTTTGCTACCAAAACCTATTTTGGTAATGATATTAATCATGATGCCAGCGCGATGCTGGTTGCCTCAGATGAAACGGGTGTGTTTAACCTGTACCGGGTCAGTATGGATGGCAGCAACTGGCAGCCGTTAACCCAGTCTACCACCGATCCGGCCTTCCCGGTCAGCTGGTTTCCCAATGACGACCGGCTGCTGTATACCGCAGATCAGGGCGGCAACGAGCTAAACCATGTTTATCTGCGTGAAATTGACGGCACTGTACGGGATCTGACCCCCGGCGATAAACTGAAAGCGTATTTTGCCGGCTGGCATAACGATGGCAGTTTTTATATTGCCACTAATGAGCGGGACCCGCGTTTTTTTGACCTTTATCATTACAATGGTAAGGATTACAGCCGCAAGCTGGTCTATCAGAATGACGATGGTTACAGTATCAGCGATGTCAGCAAGGATGGTCGCTATCTGGCACTGAGCAAAGAGCGCAATAACGCCGACAATAATCTGTTTCTGGTTGACCTTAGCAGCACCAACCCCAGCCCGATGTTGATTACTGAACATCAGGGCAATATTGCACATCAGATTTATGGTTTCACTCCCGATAACAGCGCTCTGTTGTTTGGCGCCAATGGCAACAGCGAATTTGTCGCGGCCTATCATTACGACCTGCAAACTGGCGCCACGACGCCTTACAGCCAGGCCGACTGGGATATCAGTTTTATTTACTTCAGTGAAGACAAACAATACCGGGTACAAGGCGTTAATGCCGATGCCTCTACGGTAATTAATATTACCAACCTTAAAAATGGTAAAGCCCTGAAACTACCCAAACTACCGGCCGGTGACTTACGCGGCGTGTCGTTCTCTGATGACAGTAAATATATGAGCTTTTATTTAAATGCCGATAACAGCCCGTCAAATCTCTATGTCTGGCAATTGGGCAGCCCAGAGGCCAGGCGGTTAACTCAGGCCCTGGCCAGCAGTATTAACGAGCAACATCTGGTGCAAAGTGAGGTAGTACGGTTCAACAGCTTTGATGATTTGACCATACCGGCCTTGTTATATAAGCCTCATCAGGCGAGCGCTGATGCCAAAGTGCCGGCATTAATCTGGATCCACGGTGGCCCGGGTGGCCAGTCACGCACCGGCTACAGTCCGATGATTCAGCATCTGGTTAACCATGGTTATGCGGTGTTATCAGTTAATAACCGGGGCTCATCAGGCTACGGTAAAACCTTTTATCACCTGGACGACCTGCGCCATGGCGAAGATGATTTACAAGATATTGTGTATGGCAAAAAATACCTGCAACAGCTTGATTGGGTTGCCGGCGAGCGTATTGGCGTGATAGGCGGCAGCTACGGCGGCTACCTGACCATGGCGGCGATGGCTTTTACCGATGAGTTTGAAGCAGGAATTAACATATTCGGGGTAACCAACTGGGTTCGCACTCTGGAAAGCATTCCGCCGTGGTGGGAGTCATTTCGCGAAGCGCTTTATGCTGAACTTGGTGACCCGGCAGTAGATGGCGAGCGGCTGCGCCGGATATCGCCGGTATTTCATGGTGACAAGGTGAAAAAGCCGGTTCTGGTGGTGCAAGGCGCCAACGACCCGCGGGTACTGCAGGTGGAAAGCGATGAAATGGTTGCGGCCATTCGCGCCAATAATGTGCCGGTAGAATATGTGTTATTTGATGATGAAGGCCACGGCTTTTTGAAAAAGAGCAACAGAATCAAAGCACAAAAAGCCTATCTGGCATTTTTAAAACAATATCTGTAACAAACTCTGGGGAGGTATTTTTATAAAACAGGCCGCATTATTGCGGCCTGATTCACAGCATCCAATACCTTCATTATTGCTCATCTGTGTACTTTTCCTGGTGTTGATGCTGTCGACGGCTTAACCACCAGCTTAGAAGCACGCCACCGGCAACGGCAATACCCACCGCCAGTAATGGCCGGTTTCTTATTGTGTTGCGGGTGCCTGAAACCAGCTGCTGTTGCAGACCGTGCAACTGCTCGCCCTTATGAGAGATAACGTCAACAGCATGATGGGCGCCATCTGCCATTTTGTCAGCAACATTAGATGCTCTGCCAGACATCCTTCTGAACGCGGGTGCGGCTTTGTCTGTTACGTTATCGATTGCGTTATGCCAGGTGCCTCTGGCCGTTTTTAAGCCACGGCGAACGGTATCTTTACTTGTATTCTGGTTTGAAAAAAAGTCCATATTACCTCCGTTGGTAAACTCAATAGTGGTTTGAACGGCGCTGTCGGATTACTAAGTATAGACGACGTCTGGTATTTGGTCTGATCGATGCGCTGGCGCGCATAGCAAACAAAACTGTGCAGTATGCGTTTAATCACTTTATAGTAGGGGCTTACCCACATTGGATAAATGCTATGCCTGATCTGAAAACAGCTGCCATTGCCAATACCCTGCCCCGTCACCTGAGCCTGGTCGGCCTTTGGCTGCTGGTGGTAAATGGCTTAATCGGCGCCGGCATTTTCGGCTTACCAGGTGGCGCCGCAAAACTAGCCGGCGAATACAGCCCGCTGATTTATCTGTTCTGTGCCCTGCTTATTCTGCCCATTCTGCTTTGTATGGCCGAACTGGCCAGTTACTTTCGCGGTAGTGGTGGCCCGGTGCGATATGGCACTGCGGCCTTCGGCCCATTTATTGGGTTTCAGGCGGGATGGTTGTATTACATTGCCCGGCTGGTGTCTTTTGCTGCCAATACGGTTTTGTTGGTCGACAGTATTGCTTACTTCTGGCCGGCCGCCACGGCCGGTATTAATCGCAGCATTCTGCTCGTTATTATCATCAGCTGCCTGACCCTGCTAAATGTTATCGGCTCGGTGCGCGCGATGCGCTCGTTAGCACTGCTGACCGTGCTAAAATTTGCTGTTTTACTGTTACTGGTAGTGGCCGGCACGGCTTATCTGGGCGGTCAGATATTGCCAACCTTTAATCCGGCCAATGTGTTCAGTAGCCCCTATGATATCGGCGGCGCGACCTTACTGCTGATTTACGCTTTTGTCGGCTTTGAATCAGTTGTGGTGCCGGCCGGGGAAGCAAAAAACCCGGCGCGTGATATGCCAAGGGCGCTGCTCCTGGGCTTGCTGCTGGTTACCTTACTCTATGTTGGCATTCAGCTGGTCAGTGTAGCGGCGGTACCCAATATTGCCGACTCCAGCAGCCCACTGCTGGATGTCGCCGCCAGTTTTTACGGACAGGCGGGTGCGGTTGTGTTGATGCTGGGAGTGGTGGCGTCGGTGGCCGCTAACTTACTCGGCGCCATATTCTCAACCCCCCGTGCCAGCTTCGCGCTGGCTGAAGATGGCAGCCTGCCACGCTGGTTTGCTGCCGTCCAGCCCCGTTTTTTAACCCCGGCTAATTCCATTATATTTTTTGGCGTGCTAGCGATGTTGTTAACCTTATATGGCTCGTTTTTATGGCTGGCTGCCGCGACTGTGGTGTCGCGCATACTGTTATACGGTCTTACCTGCGCCGCCGTGCCGGTGCTGCGGCCAAAACTGGCTGCAAGCGACAGCTTTGTGCTGCCACTGGGCTATACCATTCCGCTGCTGGGCCTGGCCGCCTGTGGCTGGCTGGCGTTACAGGTGAGTGTGTCTTCGTTGCTGGCGACAGCATTGTTTGTGCTACTGGGCACCGCGCTTTACTTTCTGGCGCGCTGGCAGGCCAAGCCCGGAAAATAGCCTCTACAGGTTAGGTAGCGGCTTTATAAAGTAATCTACAAACCATTAACCTTAAGATATAGTAACCGGCAGTCTTTCACAGCAACAGGAGTGTGGTGTTGCAAACCAGCCAGTTATTAATTCAGCTTATGCTGTATGTGTTTTTACCGCTGTGGGGTATTGCCGGTTTTGTTGACTGGTGCTGCCACCGGGCCACCCGCATTGAATACACTTCAGGCCTGCGTGAATCGCTTATCCACTCATTAATGGGTATTCAGATGGCGGTGCCGATCCTGTTATGCCTGCTATTTCAGGTTAATGTGCTGATTATGTTGATTTGCATTGTGGCCTGGCTGGCACATGAAGCCGTAGCCCATTACGATGTGCATTATGCAGCGCCCAAGCGTCATATCAGTGTATGGGAAATGCATGCTCATAACTATCTGGCGACCCTGCCGTTGTATATGTTGCTGCTGATCATTGTTATTAACTACCCGGTTTTTATAAAGCTGATAAGCTTTGACTGGCAGGGTGAGTTCACCCTGCAACGAATGCCCTATGCTCATGGTGGTGATACTTACCTGCCTTATTATCTGGGCTTTATGGCGGTGGTCTGTGTACTGCCGTATCTGGAAGAAAACCTGCGCTGTTTATTTACTGCGTTAAAGCATCCGCAGGTAAAACTATGAGCGTGTTTATTACCTGTAGCGGCCATTTTTTACCTGGCCCGCCGATAACTAATGATCAGATGGAGCCACTACTGGGTTTAGTGCACGGCAAACCCAGTCGTTTAAAGCGGCGTATTCTGCAGTCAAATGGTATTAAAACCCGCCACTATGCTATTGATGCCAACCACAACACCACTATTTCCAATGCCGGCATGGCAGCGAAAGCGGCCGAGCATTGCTTAAGTGAGAGCTTTCTCGGTAAACGACAGATAAAAATGCTTAGCGCCGCTACCAGTCAGGGCGATGTGGTGTTGCCCGGTTTTGGCTCGATGCTGCAGGCCGAGCTTGGCCTGAGCGATATTGAACTGCATAGCAGCCATGGCATTTGCTCCAGCAGCATGATGGCGTTAAAAGCCGCCTATACCAATCTGTTAGCTGGTGAACAGACTAACGCCTTAGTGGTGGCCAGCGAGCTAACCTCGCGCCTGTTTAAAGCGAGCCGCTATGAGGCTGCCGGTAGCGAGCTGGATTTTAATGCCGAGTTTTTACGCTGGATGCTGTCTGACGGCGCCGGTGCGCTGCTACTGGAGAACCAACCCCGGGGCAAATGTTTCCGGGTAGATTGGATCCGCAGTTTTTCCCATGCCGATGCCTACCCGGTTTGTATGAGCGTGGGTTACCCCGGCAACAGCAGCGATAGCCGTAGCTGGCAGGATTATGCCACCTATGCTGAGGCCGAAGCGGCTGGTGCTTTGCTTATCCGGCAGGATGTGCGACTGCTAGAAAATATCGTTAAGCTGGGGGTCGATGGCTATTTGCGCTTGATCAGCGAAGGCCGGGTGCAACCTGCTCAGGTTGACCATGTATTGTGTCATTATTCGTCGCATTATTTTCGCGGCAAAATTTTCGATATGATGCAACGCGCCGGCGTTGGAATTGCTGAAGATAAATGGTACAGCAACCTGTATAGCCGTGGTAACACCGGCTGCGCGTCTATTTTTATTATGCTGGACGAGTTTCGCCGCAGCCAGCCACATCAGGTGGGTGACACTATCTTGTGTATGGTGCCGGAAAGTGGTCGTTTTAATAATGCCTATATGCAGTTAACCGTGGTGGAGGCGTAAATGACAGAGCAGGTATTAAGCCCGCAGGGCCAGCAATGCTTACAGGCATTAATGCGGGTCTGGTTTGAATTTGAACGCCAGCTTGGCCGGGTGCCTTTGTTGCAGCGATTAGACCGGGGCCAGTTCAGTAAAGCCGATTATTGCCAGTTACTAATAAACTGGCGTCAGCAGGTAATTGAAGGCTCACGTTGGATCAGCCGCTGCGCATCCAGTTTTGATCGCGACTATAGCGATGTGCGCTCAGTCATTATCGGCCACGCCCGCGAAGAGCACCGCGACTATGAAATGCTGGAGCAGGACTATGTTGCTGCTGGTGGCGCGCTTACCGATATTCAAAAAGCAGCGCGTAATATTGGTACCGAAGCCTTACATGGTTTTCTTATGTACCGGGCCAGTCAGAGCAACCCGGTCGATTTAGTGGGCGCCATGTGGATAATTGAAGGCTTAGGCCAGAAAATGGCCAGCGACTGGGCAGCCCAAATCGACAAAAGTACCGGTGGTGATGGCAGCTTTACCCGCTTTATGCGTTACCACGGTGCCAATGATGATGATCACTTACAAAAACTGTATCAGTTGCTCGACAGGCTTTGCCAGAATCCGTCGCAACTTGCCGCCATAGTGCGCACCGCCCGGGTTACTGCCAGGCTGTATTGCCTGCAACTGGAAGAGGTTGATAATGAATACTAGCCGAAAATCTGAGCCCAGCGCTTACCTCAAGGCCATTGCCAACGATAATTCGTTGCCAATTGAGCAGGCAGCGCTGGATTTATGGCTGAAAGACTTACAAAACCCTCTGCGCTGGGGAGTGCGGCCGTTACTGCAGTTTATTTTCGGCATTTTGCTGCATATTATCTGGTTTTTTAAACGGCTGCCGTTACCGCAATTCAGCGCCCACACTAGCTTACAAAAGCTGATTTGCTGGTTTTGCACCCATTTTGTCAGTAAAGAAGCGAATTTGCTGATCCTGCGCCATTACGCAACCGAATCGAATGTATTAAATTTTCTGGCGGCCAACAGCCCCAATACCGAATTCAACCCGGTACAACTTTATCCGAAAAGCATTAGTGATATGCAACAAGCCAGCTTTGTTGAGCATGATCAGGAGCTGTTCCGCTTATTTGGCGAGCTGGGCAGCTGGCACCATCCGGCACAGCCGTTAAAAGCAGACGAGCTTAACTGGCAGCACTGGCAACCGGTTGATATGGAACAGTTTCAGCTAAAAGAAAAACGCAGCCAATGGCTCGATTTCGAAAGTGCCCATGCGTTGTTTATGTGTTTATTCTGTTTATTGTTAACCCGTGAACAATACCGCGATGCCATTAATGGCTTTAACCTTGATCAGTCTATTGCCATTAGGATTGGCGATTTAATCGGCGAGCCCAAACTGGCCGAAATGGCCTATAACAAATACCCGCATTATTTGGTCGGGCCATGGAATTTAGGCCAGCGCTTTTTAATGCACGGTTTTTTCACTGAACAGTTGTATGCCTATCTGGAACAACGCCGGCTGAAAGCTCACAATCAGCTTGCTTCTTCAGAAAATTAAAAACGCTGTGGGTTTAAAAACGGGATCAGCGCCAGGGTCAGCGCTTGCTGATACACGCTGGCCCTGCTTAAGTGGTTGTGGGTCAGCAGGCCAATAGCACCACCGGCTTGCTTAATATTAGTGGTACCAAATAGCTGGTCCATGGCATCACCCAGTTGCAAGCCCTCTGCCAGCAAATGCAGCGCCTCCGGCGGCAACATCAGACTGGCTGACCGTGCTTTACCAAGTTTGCCGTTATGCTCAATCAGCATCCAGGCAAAGGTCATATCAATATCCAGGCCGGCTTCAATTGCCACATAATAATCAGCTGCGATTTGCAGCTTCAGTGCCTGTAAGCGGTTTTGCGCACCAAGTAAGGTTTCAGCACTGGTTAGCGGTTGCTCGGCAACACCCGAGGCCACCGCATAGCCGCTGACTTTAATAGTTTGCTCGGGAAAGTTGCTTTTAAAGCATTGTTTTACCGCATTAATTTTGGCCGGGTTGGCCGACGCCACAGCAATAGTCCACATAATAAAAGTATGTTTTGGTTAAGATAGCCGTTATGTAACATGCCAGTGTGGCTAACTCAACTATTCAAACCAACTCAACTACCTTTTGCTGAAGCCTTACGCTGCTTCAATTCATTCTCCTTTTGCAAAAACTGCATTTTAGCGTCTCGCTGTTTTTCCCTTGCGTTTAGATGTTGTGCTACTTGCGCTGTCTCATCTGCAGTGCCGCGAACGATAATCCGCCTTACATCGTTATCGAAACATAAGGCTTCGTTCTTAGTCCAGGCTTGCATCGTGACCCGATTGGTTAACAACGTAAGCGAAGGGCAAGGCTGGTAACCTGCATATTCTGCCCTACTATCCCAATACGCGTTAATAACGAAACTACCAATAAATGCTAAGCCTAAACCCGCTAACACGCCTATTGCAGTGATCTTACCATTGTCAGCAGATAACCGTTGCTGCCTAAGTGCGCGCCACAGTCGGTTTGCGGCATAGCCAAGCATAAACACCAGAGCCAGCAGAGCACCTGGTAAATAACCATGAAAGCTACTTAGTACGATAAGGGGCTTGATGCTACTAATCTCAGCTAATTGGGTTTGCAGCGAGTAAAGTAGTGTCCAAGTGCACGCAATCAGCAGAATGCCGAAAAAAAACAAGGCAATAATGTCTTTAAATATAGATTGTTGATTCATCGTACTACCGGAATGCCATTAAACCTGCGCAGTAAGCCAGAGATATAGCTACGAACATGTGATTCTAATTGCCGACGCACAGCATGACCTGTTGATTGAATAATGTAATAAACACCGTCACGGAAATCGTTCTTTACATTCCTTTCTGCACGCTCCAAATGGTCAATAATTGCTTTGGTGATGCCAAAATGGTTGTCTAACGCATATAACGCCCCGGCTACTAGAATACCCGCCACTATTGCTGCACCCAGCGGCAGAATAGCAATGGTGGCTGCACTACCCGCAAAATACATTCCTGCAGCATAGCCCGCAGCACCGGAGATAACCGCTTTGACGATATCTGTGCTGACATTTGCAATCCAATTAGTCCAACGAAATTCATCATTCAGCACCCAATCTACTGAGTTGAGTGTAACAGAGAAAATCACAGAGACGATGAAACCGCCTCTGGCTGATGCGCGTAGTGCCTGACCGCCAACACCAATCTTCATCACTTTAGTATTTGTAGCCAAATAGCGGGTACCGGTAAGAATTCTCCGAAGTCCTGGCCTACCTTTGAAAATAACATATTGTTTGCCACCACGAGTATCGATGTAGTATCGGCCAAGTATACTACCAGAGCGTTTCATTTCACCCGCCAGCGCTACCAACATTTTGCTATCTGTTGCAGCAGAAATCATATTTGAGCCAAATGCTCGGCCCGCTTGTTCAAGAGCTTCAATTAGTTTGACGCCAGTAATTTGCTCGAAAGAAGATTCAATCTGTTGTTGGCTCTTCCCTTTACTTCTTTGCTCAGCCACCCAAAGTTCAACTAACTCACGGCAATCCTGTACATAAATATCATGTTGATTTTCATTAAAAGCCGTTTCAAGCTGAGTGCGGCTGGTATGCGGGTGTGGTCGCATCATGATAGTGTCGTCCCTGATCGTTGCATATATTAATAAAACGTTATTAAAGCATCTCATTTTAGATTTCGCAATACTAAAATTAAGCTTCGTCAGGTATTGCAGCCGCAAAGTTATAACCATTTTTGCAACAGTTCACCGCTTACTATCGGCGTTGTGTCTGTTGTTGCCAGAAGAGGTTAGTAAATTGAACTATGGTTGATGTTTGGTATGCCCGTTTAAACAGAGCTAATTAACAGGAGTTTGGTTTGAAATACTGCAGCTTTTTATTAGGTTTTATCGCCTTACTATTTGTCAGCGCCTGGCCGGTTAACGGCGCTAAGCCAGAGGCAAGCGGGCAGCCTGTTTATGGCCCGCGGCTGGAGGGTTTCACTTATCCTTACCCGGTGCAATATTTTGAATTGCAGAGCCAGCAACAAAAACTGGAAATGGCTTTTTTAGATGTGCCTGCCGCGGCAGGTACGGCTAATGGTAAAACCATTGTACTCATGCACGGCAAAAACTTTTGCGCCGCGACCTGGGGTGGCAGCATTAAAGCGCTGAGTGCAGCGGGCTACCGGGTTATAGCACCTGATCAGATAGGCTTTTGTAAATCGTCTAAACCCCAGCAGTATCAGTTTAGTTTCCATCAGTTGGCGGCGAATACCAAAGCACTGCTGGACCAGCTGAAAATTAATAACGTCGCGGTAATGGGCCACTCAATGGGCGGCATGCTGGCCACCCGTTTTGCACTACAATATCCGGACATCACAGACACGCTGGTTATGGTGAACCGTATTGGCCTGGAAGACTGGAAAGCACTGGGTGTGCCTTATCGGACCATTGACGAGTGGTATCAGCGCGCATTGAACACCTCTGCCAATGGCATTCGCAATTACCAGCGTAATACCTACTATGCCGGTCAGTGGCGCGATGATTTTGAGCCCTGGGTACAAATGCAGGCCGGTATGTTCCGCGGCGAAGGCCGCGAGCAGGTCGCCTGGAACTCAGCACTTACCGCCGATATGATCTTTACCCAGCCGGTAGTTTACGAATTCCCGCAACTGAAAATGCCGGTGATATTGCTGATCGGCGATCAAGACAATACTGCGATAGGCAAAGATGCAGCACCAGAAGCGTTACGATCTACCCTGGGTAATTACGCCAAACTCGGCCCGGTTGCTGCCGCGGCCATTCCTAACGCAAACCTTATCCGCTTTGCCGATTTAGGCCATTCGCCCCATATTCAGGCACCCGAGCGTTTTCATCAGACGTTGTTGCAGGCGTTGGCAGCGGAAACGCAATAAATCAGCTGGCCTCCTTAACTGAACTCGTTTGGCTAAAACTCAAACCACTTGCTATAGCAACACTAACTGACTAAGTTAAAAGCTGTTTTTTAGTCCAGGAATTCAGAATAATTCGCATGGAGGGTTCCGGTGCTTGAAGTGATCGAAATTCAGCAAAAAGCCAGTCAGGGCAGAACTGAACCCTATTTATGTCGCTTATCTGACGACAAGCGTTATTATATAAAGGGACCACAGGCTGGGGCTAAAGGTCTGATCAATGAAGCCGTTTGTGCATTTCTGGGTAGAGCTTTACAGTTGAGCTTGCCACCGCATTGCTGCGCTTTCTTGCCACAAGCTATACTGCGCTTTGACGACGCGGCCAGCCGTGTTTTAGGCGCAAGTGATAGCATGGTATTTGCTTCAGAACTGATACCTGACTTGCTAGAAGTAACACCAACCAGTGTGCTTAACATACCAGCGCATTACGCCCGAGATCTTTTTTTGTTTGATTACTGGATTAGAAATGAAGACCGCGCCATGACAGAAAACGGTGGCAACCCGAACTTATTTTATCGGGCAAGTTCCAATCAATATGTGGTGCTGGACCACAACCTTGCATTTGACAGCAGCTATAATTTTAATAGTAATGCGAACGTCCATTTGGCTTACAATGCCTGGTTCAGTGAACAACATGATGCGCTTTGGCGCACGCATTACAGCGCGAAACTAGCGATTGCGTTGCAAGGGCTTGCCCAGTATGCTGCGACTTTACCGGCCGCATGGTTGGAAGAAGCGCCGGGGCATCTGGCAGAAATAAACAACGCACTATCTTTGTTTAATAGCGATGAATTTTGGGAGGTACTGATATGAAAACACTTTATCAGTATGCAATTGTACGGTTTTTACCGCATGTTGAGACGGGCGAGTTTGCTAACGTCGGCATAGTACTGTGCGCTCCTGAATTAGGCTTATTCGATTTTCGACTGGCACCTGGCTGCTTTGCCCGCGTTACCGATTTTTTTGAAGATCTTGAAGGCAAACTTTACAAAGCGACGCTGCAAACGGTAGAACAAGAGTTGCTGCGGTTACAAACCTACGTAACACGTCTCACACCAAAAGAGCTAGCACAGCAGATGCAGGAAGTAGTTCGGCCAAGAGAAACGCTGGTGCGCTACTCAGAGCTGCGCTCTTTATATCTGGAACAAAAACCTGCAGCTGTTATTGAGCAATTATTTGAGCGCCTGGTGCATCGTACCTTCATTACCGAAGAGTATCAGGAAAGCCTGATGGTTAAAGTTATACGCCAGCAGTTAAAAGCTGAAAAGCTAACGCATTTTAAGCAGGGTAAAATTCACGATAACTTTATCGAAGTTACATTGCCGCTGGTAGCAAAAACCAACGATATTTTTGTGATTAGGCCATTAGCCTTTCGCCACCAAACCGCTATTCGCGTGTTTGACCATGCTGAACAATGGCTTGGTCGATTCCGGCGCCTGGTAAATCATAATGTGCTGCAAACAGACAATATTTTGTTGCCTTTACAAGGTCCAAACCTAAACGACAGCAAACTGCTTGGCGCCTTTAAAGAAGTAGAGCGCGAACTGGCAGCTTTTGGCGCACAAACCCTGGATCATAAAGACAAAGCCGGTATCAGCCGCTTTGCCAAACAAGCTTTAGTAGCCGATAGTTTTAAACTTCAATAATCCCCCTCCAGTTCGTGGGCCCCGAAATTTGGGGCCTTGCTACATCTTGCTTACCAATGTACCAAAAAATGCTTTGAATTATTTCTTACTTCGCTTAGGTTAAGGTAATTAAACAATAAAGGACTACCTGCCTGCAGTAGTAAAAGGAAGTTATGACCAGCCGAGCTTATGCCATTTTTGAAACCGGAATGCAGGATGTCGCCAAGCTGATTCAGCTGTTTGACAATCTTGAATCACAAGAACACCGTCAGCAATATGAAGTGCTGAAACGTGCAGCTTTAGTCATGACCACCACCGCGTGGGAAAGCTATATCGAGACCTACCTGCATGAGTTACTGATTAAAAAGATTAACGGTATTCAAGGTAGCTTTGCCGGTGATTTTATTCAGCAGAAATTTGAAGCTGAGATTAAAAGGCTGAATAACCCCAGTGGCGATAAGGTGCGCCAACTTTCCAAGGAATTTTTGCGGTGTGATATTACCGAACATTGGAAATGGGCCAATACCGAACCCGCACAAGCCCGGCAGCAGCTCAATCATTGGTTGTCTAAACGCGGCGACGCAGTGCACAGCGCATGTGAAAGTGGTAACCCACAGAAAGCGCACTTGGTAAAGAAAGATGATTTGGATAAGGCGGTTAGATTTTTTAGGGAATTAGTTAAAGTTACTGATTTAATTTGTTTTTAGATAATCACTTCGTATTTTGAATATGTTTTTTTCTTATTATAGAGATCTAATAAATTGAAATTGATAAAAAAGATCGAAATAAAGTACTTCAGATCAATACATTCAACCAAAGTTATTGACTGTAGAAACTTAAACATTTTCTCCGGAAGGAATGATGTCGGCAAATCAAATGTTATCAAAGCTCTAAATTTATTTTTTAATGGAATTACTGATTATGACTCCGGTTTCGATTTCTATGAGAACTTCTCAAACAAAAGACTTTCTGAAGTACGATCAGAGAGTATAAAAGGCAAACAATTCATAAGCATATCCATAGAGTTTATAAGACCAAAATCTTATAAAAACAGCCTCCCTGAGTTTTTTACGGTCGAGAGAAAATGGCATCGGGAGAGTAAGACACATGACCAAAAAGACAACCTGGCTGCTTTAGAAAAGCAGAAAAAAATCCCTAATACACTATCTTCAGCTCAAAGCAATTTAACGAAATTTCTTAATAAAATAGTATTTGAATACGTTCCTGCTATAAAAGACAGAAACTACTTCAAAAACTTACTCGTAAAACTCCAAGAAAATTTGCTACATAATTCGGTTAGTGATGACGAAGGATTAACCGGAAGCGCATCGAGTCTGGCTTCAAGCATTAGTGATCAAATTTATGATTTGAAAAGCGACTTCGAAAGAGCTACTAGTGTAGATACCAATATTAGACCGCCCAGTTCCATAAGTGCGCTGTTTCAATCATTTATTATTTCAACAACTACTTCACACGGCGATATCCCATTGAGATTCAGAGGGGATGGCTTGCAAGCAAGATATATTGCATCTGCACTTCATTATTATGCATCTAAAAAATCAGCTTTCTTCATTTGGGGATTTGAAGAACCTGAAATAGCTTTTGTAGTGGCACACTAAATTTGGCCACCTGATTAGAGGTGTTATCATACACCTCATAGATGATTAGGTGACACTATGA
>NZ_JAHRID010000024.1 GCF_019100565.1 Arsukibacterium indicum
GGGTAAGCGGATTAAATGGTTGATCTTACCTTTGCATGAGAGTGAGACAGACCGGCATCTCATCGGATTATCTGGTTGATGCTTCACCTACTGCTGATGCATGCTTCCCTCGCTAATTCCAGCAAGAACCCCACACGCCTTAACTTCCCGGTCATCGTTGCAACGCGCTCTTAGTGAAACGAGTTGTTTCTCAAGCGCCTGTAGAGCGGTTATCTGCGACCGCACATGAGAGATGTGATCATCGAGCAAGGCATTGACAGCGGTACAGGACTGATGAGGGGCGTCCTGATAGCGCTTTAGTTCGTGAATTTCTGCCAGTGACAGATCCAGGATGCGGCAGCGACGAATAAAGGCCAGCCGCTCAACGTGTTTCTCGGTATAGACACGGTAACCGTTCTCCTGCCGACCAGGCGGCGGCAACAAGCCCTGCCGTTCGTAGAAGCGGATCGTCTGTGTATCTACCCCTACTGACTGTGCCAACTGACCAATACGCATCGGGTTCCTCCGCAACGGATTCTCTACGCTATTGAC
>NZ_JAHRID010000004.1:0-340000 GCF_019100565.1 Arsukibacterium indicum
TCATAGTGTCACCTAATCATCTATGAGGTGTATGATAACACCTCTAATCAGGTGGCCAAATTTAGTGTGCCACTACATCCCGGCCTGCTTTTTATAAAGAGCGGGATGCCGAAAAGCTAAGCTGGTATAACTACTTCAGGGATTATGATGCGACTTTAGGCCGGTATTTGCAGAGTGATCCGATAGGATTAGCGGGTGGGCTTAATACCTATGGGTATGTTGGGGGGAATCCTATAAGTTTTGTCGATACTAATGGATTGAGTAGAACATTAGGTGCGTTTTTTTTCTGCACTGGATATGCTGGCGGCAGTACTGTTAGATCATATTTAGATGTAATTGAAAGGAAAGACAGGCTGGAAGCATTGACTGACACACGTGCAAGATTAGCTGGTGAAATTCAGAAAGCTGCGACCAAAGGCACATGCTCTTCCGATGATGTTAACGGCGCTATTACAACTTTAGAAAAGACTGATGCCGTAATCCGCACAGAAATTGCAGATCTAGCGAGAAGTAGTAGTGTCTTCAGTTCATTTGCTACAGCGACAGTCGTGTGCCTGGGCGTCTCTTACAAACTCAGCAAGGGAAGATAAAAAATGAATACAACTGCATACGTAATGGTTTCATTATTTGTTATTCTTTCAATGAGTTGTTTAACCACGCTCTATATTTACCTCAAATTAAGCCAGCGCGTGGAAAAAGACCTTAGTTGCAGCAAAGAAGATGTTAACAAAATGCTTAAATCTCGGGTATATGAACCTCAGTATGAAAAGCAGTTTAAACAACTTAAGTTGTTTGCCGTATTGTGCAAAGCTAATTTGATTGTGCTTTTTATATTTGTCATTTTCTGGCAAATACATACTTATTTCTATATACGAAGTTAAGTAAAGTCAACGTTATGGAAACCCTCTTGGCAGGCCTATAAACAAAGTTAGAAATTATATGGTCGCGTTGCTTTTAGCGATGCGACCACTTAGGCCGGTATTTGCAGAGCGACCCTATAGGTTTAGCCGGTGGGTTAAATACTTATGGGTATGTTGGGGGTAATCCTCTAGTTTATACAGATTTCTATGGTCTATATCCTGGGAAAGAAATCATTGAATTTATCCCAAATGCAATTGGCGCAGATTGTGACTTCTATCGAAATTATCGACACATGCGCGAAGCCAATACCATCGGAGCGGATAAATATTTTCATTGCAAAGCTAACTGCCAAGCATCAAGCAGGGGCGTTGGTGACCGATTCGAATCTTATCTTCTTAGTGAGATAAGAGAGTTGTCAGATCAGTATTACAAAGGTGATTCAGAAATGGATTGTGATGCTGATCGTGAAGCAAATAACTACGGCCGAAAACATGGTGCGAACGCCTCGCATGGGGAATGCGCGATGATTTGCACACCATTTCGCCCAAATGGATTACCTAATCATTACTGAATGAGGTCATTATGTTTTTGTTTATTGTTGTTTTGTGTCTAATGACTGTCGGAGTTCTTGTGCTTTCAAATAAAGAGTATCGGAATTCAATGAAAGGTAAGCTATTTTTGTCTACTTCTTTGATTGTAATTGCATTTTTAGTAATTTTTATCGTGTTGTCAGACTACACAACTATTGATAAGTGCCTCGATAATGGTGGTCGATGGAATTCTTTACTTCAAGAGTGTGAATATAAGTAGTAGCACTCTGGTATCGCGGTTATGAGTGTGTCTTGAAGATCAATAGGGTCAGGAAGATCAATAGAGATAGCTAATAATCGCACAGAAAAAGGGGGCGGAGCTAATAATCGCTATACATTTGCAAGGCACTGAAATGCATAGGATTAATCTGACCCGCCTTTAATTATCTCCGCCCCCTTTTTCCGAAAGTTACAGCAAAAACACCAGCTCTAACCGGCTTAATCAGGTTACCCGGGGCAGCCAGACGCGAGTGTTTATGTATGATAACAACGGCAATGTTACCAACGAAAAGCAATTTAACGGCAGTAACTTTAGCTATGTGTACAACAGCGAAAACCGGATGGTAAAAGCCGGCACTACCGACTATCAATATAATGCGCTGGGCCAGCGGGCGTATAAAAAAGTCGGCAGTAATATCACACGCTTTATTTACAGCCCACAAGGCCAGCTATTAGCTGAAGGCACCACTAAGCAATATATTTACTTACATGACCATATTGGTGACCCTATCGCAAACTGCCGTTGCTACGAGGCGTCATCATGGCAAGAAAATTGGGAACTATGAGCCAGTAATATCGGGAAAGTAGCTAATAATGTCCATATTTTTATGAGGCACAGCAATAACATCGATAACGCTGTTTCCTATCAGGTAAAATATCACGTGCTGCCCTTGAGGGAAGCTGTAATAACCTTCATGGATGTCAGTGCGATGTTTGCCAAGCCGGGGATTTTCAGCAAGCCATTTAAAGCGCTTTTCGATCTCTTTTAAATAGTGATTACGCTGTGTTTTGCTCCACGTTGCTTCAGTGTAGCGTCCAATATTTTTCAAGTCCTCCCTGGCACGAAGGGGAACCCGGTAGTTATTACCTGTTATTTGCGGCACTAAGTTCCAGCATCCAGTTCATCTATAAGCGAATCCATAGAGAAGCTTTCGACAAAAGCACCATTGTTGGCTTGTGTTGCACCTTCGGATAAATGCGCTCGTAACGCTTCAAGTTTGCTCTTACGTTCTTCCATAGCTCGCAGAGCATCGCGAACCACTTCACTGGCAGAGCCATAACGGCCGCTGGACACTTCATTCTTAATGAACACTTCCCAATGCTCGCCTAAACTTAGACTTGTAGTTGCCAAGTGGCACCTCAGCTATATTCAAAATTAACAATTATGAATATAGTTTGTGCCCAAGTGTTACGCAAGGACTAAACCATAAGTTTTTGGTTGGCCTACTCTTCGGTTCTTGATGAGTTGGGATAAGTTAACCTAACCAAAAACAACAAAGCGTGACCCCGGGGGAGCTGGCTGGCAGCAATTAAGTGCCGGCACAGCCAGAGCATTTTATGGCGTTAACACTGATTAACTAAAGCTATTTAATCTCAACCCGTTGTGAGCGCATTACGATTTCATCGTTAAGCTCAATACCAATACCAGGCGCTTCTGATACCTGAAAAAAGCCATTTACCGGTTGCGGATCCTGAATACACAGCTCGCGGTTCCACTTTTTAATGGCATAAGTATGGTGCTCGTGAATTAAAAAGTTAGGTATTGCTGTTTCTAAGT
The DNA here is from genome assembly GCF_019100565.1 of Arsukibacterium indicum. GTDB lineage: Bacteria > Pseudomonadota > Gammaproteobacteria > Enterobacterales > Alteromonadaceae > Alishewanella > Alishewanella indicum. Next base: position 3,229 of record NZ_JAHRID010000004.1, read on the forward strand.
GCAGCGATGCAGCGGTGGCCACCGGGCCGCCACAAACATGGGCCTGAATCCGCACATCAAAAATATCGGCGTAGTCACAGACTTTTTTGGTTTCGGTAAAACCGCCACACAGGCCAATATCCGGCTGCAGCACGTCGATACTCTGATCTTCCAGGTAGGGCCGCACGCCCCAGCGGTTATACAGCCGCTCACCGCCGGCAATCGGCACCGCTACTTTATCGGCGACTTTGGCATGCAAAGAATGGTTCAGGTAATTTACCGGCTCTTCAAAGTACATGCAGTCAAATTCTTTTGCTATCTCACCAATCTGAATGGCCGAGGTGGCACCTGGCAGGCTGTGGCATTCAAAAATAATGTCCACTTCATCACCTACCGCATCACGAATAGCCTGCATCCGGGCCCGGTACAGTTTCATTTCAGTGCGCGAGATAATATTGGTGCGATCGTAGTAAGTGTTGCCGTTTTTATCATACTGAATAGGGTCAACTTTTACCGCATCATAGCCCTCGGCAATGGCCTTTAGCGCCGCTTCCGCATATTGCTCGGGGTGCACCAGCGCTTTAAATTCCGGGCCCCAGTCAAATTGCAGCTGTGAGGCATAAGTACGTAATTTATCGTTAACTTTACCGCCCAGCAGCTGATAAACCGGTAAACCGAGGGCTTTACCCTTTATATCCCACAGGGCGGTGTCAATCGCGCTCATGGCCGAGTATATAACCGGACCGCCACCCAGGCCCCAGAAGCTTTCGCGCAGCATCCGTGACCAGAGCTTTTCAGTCTGAAACGGGTCGTGGCCAATTAAAAAGGCTTCAGCCATTTCTTTGATCATCGCCGCAGCGGCGCTGTGGCCTAAATCGTAAGCCAGACCGGCTTCACCGACACCGCTGATACCCTCATCGGTATGTATGCGCACAAAAACCGGGGTCCAGGCCGGACGATCCGGACAATAAATATCGAATACTTCAACGCGGGTAACTTTCATGCTGACTCCTGTTAAATCGCAAACGGTTACTGAGCAAAACCGGGATCAAGCCGGTACGCTTTACGCAGCATCGCCGGCCAGGCCAACTGCCCGCCGGTGCTGCCACTATGAACCACCTTGGCTTGCTTACTGATATTGTCGACTATCGGCTGTGGTATCGGGATAACTGGCTGACCACTGGCCTGCAGCGCCAGCTGAATTTCACAGGCGCGTTGTAAATCGTAAAAGCGCATAAAGGCATCGCCAACGGTTGGCCCTACAGTTAAACCGCCATGGTTTACCAGCAGCATATGGTTATGCTGGCCTAAATCGGCTTGGAGCCGGGCTCTTTCATCCTGGTTAACCGCCAGGCCTTCATACTGATGATACGCCAGCGAACCCAGCGAAAATAACGAATACTGGCTTAGCGCCAGTAACCCCTGTTGCTGGGTCGCTACCGCGATAGTTTCTTTGGTATGCAGGTGAATAACACAATGGGCATCGGGCCGAACTTCATGAATTGCGCTGTGAATGGTAAAACCGGCCGGATTAATTTTAAACGGCGTATCATCCAGAATATTACCCTGTAAATCGACCTTTACCAGGTTAGAGGCAGTAACTTCATCAAAGGTCAGGCCAAAGGCATTGACTAAATAATGATCGGTGCCGGGCAGCCGGGCTGATAAGTGGGTATAAATTAAATCGCCCCAGCGATGATGCTCTGCCAGGCGGTAACAGGCCGCTAAATCGAGCCGCAGCTGCCATTCCTCTGCACTGACTTTAGATTGCAAATTAAGTTTGGGTAAAGATTGCAATGCATTACCTCCGGCAACCTGCCAGCCTGCTAATAGATGTTCAGAAGTCTAAGGGACTTGGCATAGGGGATCAATGGCGTAGCTTAAATAAAGTCGGCTCAATTATGCCCCCGGCCCTTGCGCTATATCAGCTGATGTGTCAGATGCTCGCAGGCCCGGTAATAGTCTGAAGCGGCTCTCAGACAATAAGCCGCGACCAGCGGCCATAGCGGCTTTGTACCGGGCCTCTGGGAATACTGGCTGCCATAATCAGTGCGGTAGCAGCTAAACTGGCAATCATCGTGCTGGTGTTGCCCGGAATAACAAAAGCACAAATCATCAGTGCCAGCGCCAGAAACAGGTTAGTAAATCGCAGGGCACGGCCACTTTCTGCCAGGGCAATCACTGAAATGGTGACAACAAGCGCCCCCAGTAAGTGATGAGCATTTGCCATAGCACCGTCTACACCCAGCAATAGCCGGCTGAACATCAGTAATACACCCACAGCAATACAAATAAGCAAGCCCGGACAACGCCAGCGTACGCCACCGCCGAACACATCACGGATAATTTTCGTCGGGGTATCAGCAAAATCATCCCGATCCCGTCTGCCATCGTCGTCATCGGTATCACCAACAAAAAATATTCTTAATACCGATTGTCCTTGCTGACGACGGCGTTTTAAAAACTGACAGGTGGCAATCAGTTCATCCAGTGAAAACGGAATTTGCAACAGCATAACACTGGCCGCTATCAGGCAAAGGGTACACCAGGTACCCAGAATAATAGGCTGGATAATAATAAAGGTAATAGATACCACCCCCATTGGCACAATCAGAAAACCAAACAAAATCACCAGCCAGGGCATGGTACGCCAGCGGCTGCGCGAACCCGCCACCCCCACCAGAATTTCAAACAGATAAACCAGTGCGCCGGCACCGGCATCCGGTATTGGCCAGGCTTCTGACACTGATGACGTAATGATTTCCGCAGTACCGTTTTTACCATCGCCGGCAATTGCCCCGCCAAAGAATGGGTCCCATATAGTGTCGATGTGCCCCAACTGATAGGCCGCCATATAGGCAGAGATAAAAAAGCCGATAAATGCCAGAATAATAATGGGTAACCGCTGATACCAGGTGGATGGCGAATACGACCAGCCGGGCGGAATATCCGGCCCGGTCATCACCGCCACCGGCGATACTCCGGGCGCAGGGCGTAATAACACCGAGAACGCAATCACCAGCGTGCCAATAACCGTACTGTTTAAATAGACTGCGGGCTCTGGTGTCCAGAACCACAGTGGAGCAGTTAACACCCAGCAGCCAACAGCGGCACTGGCCCAGCGGGCAGCAGGTAATCGCCATGACAAAGACAATGCTGCCAGTAGCATCAGCAGTACACCTGAGATAAGGTCGCTATATATCTGAGCATCTGACTGGTAATTCAGCCGTGGTATAGAACCGATTAACCAAGCCCCCAGGCCAAAGTTAAACATCGGCCCCCACAGGTTGCGGCTGTACTCCTGACGGTACCAGCTTTCATGCCGTTTGCGCAGGGTTTCAGGATTGGAGGTAAGTTCTTCAGCTTCTTTCAGCCAGTCAGGCGGCCGAATACCATTATCCTGATACCAGGCTACCGGATCTTTTTTAAGCTGATTAACCATTTTCGGCAGCATCTCGCTGATAGAGTGGCGTGGTTGCCAGTCCAGAAGCTGGCGGGCGTGGCTGATATCCAGCGCATAATGATCAGATGCCAGTTCAATTAAAAATGGCCGGATAAACGGCTGTTCGCCGTGATCGATCGCATCGGGTACCACAGGTTCGGCTTTCAGTTGCAGCCAGGCGCCCATTTTTGCCACAGGTTGTGGCAAACTGATAGTTTGCCAGCTTTGCTCGCCATGAATTAATTTTCCAAGCTGATCCTGTAGTTCACTGTAGCTTAACGCATCGGGTTCTCCCGCAATAATTGTGCAGTCATCCGGCAAGTCTTTCCGCTTCGCTACACAACATCGGAATAACTCGTTCATATCATCCTGATGAATAAACGACTGGCCGGCTTCCAGGTTACCTGCATATAAATGAGATTTAAGATCCCGTTCATAAATGCGGGCGATCTGATGGCTAAGCGTTGGCACGGCGGTATGCTGGTTATACAGACCGGCCAGATGCAAAAATGTGCAGGGAATGCCGTTGCTATGCTGGCGAATGGTGGTTTCGGTTTCAGCTTTTGATTCGGGATAAGCCCATTTGGGGGCTATTGGTGTGGTTTCACTGACCAGCTCGCCAGGCTGAACTGGCTGGTGTACCAACATAGTCCCGGAGTAAATAAGCCGTTCTACTTTAAAATCAGCTAGTGCTACCAGCAGATTCTTAGTGCCTTTTACATTTATTTCGTCATACAGCGGTGATTTTTCACCGGTAAAATCAAAATAGGCTGCCAGATGAATGACTGCCGCGATGTGTTCGCCATATTGTTCACGAAAACGATGAAATGCCAGCGCCAGGGAGTCTGCAGAAGTCAGGTCAGCGACAAGGGTATTTTCAGCTTCATCCCTGTCCAGACCGACCACCTGATAATCCGGTCGCAGACTGTCAGCGAGGGCGGTACCAATATTGCCACCCGAACCGGTGATCAGTACCACAGGCTTCTGCCTGACTGGCTTTGCCGATGCGGAATTGTGGTTAGTATCTTGCTGCTGAGGATTAGAATGTGCGGCGTTAATAGTATGTCCTCCTGTCTGGTTGGGGTCGCTAGCAACGTTGCCGGTTACATCAACATACGGGCAGAGGGATATAACTTTAACTAACAGGTTAGTCGAATTTTGCCGGCTTAACCAAGCAGCAGGCGGAATAAAAAACACCGCCTTGCCTGAACTAAAGCGGTGTTTTGTTGTTTTGGAACAGTGCTCTGGTTAGTGCTGAGCTGCCAGAAACGTCTTAATTAAGGCGGTGGTCGAGCTGTCAAATGTGTGGCTATCGTTACCGGTAAGCGTCTGATAAATAGGGCCGGATAACTGCTTACCAAGCTCCACGCCCCACTGATCAAAACTGTTCAGTTGCCAGATAGCGCCCTGACAGAATACCTTGTGCTCATACAGGGCAATTAACGCGCCTAAATAGTAGGGGGACAACTCAGGCAGCAGCAGAGTATTGCTGGGCTTATTGCCCGGCGAAACTTTATGTGGTGCCAGGGCTTTTGCCTGTTGCTCACTCATGCCCGACGCCAGACATTCTGCTGTGGCCTCCTGCAATGTTTTTCCCTGCATTAAGGCCTGAGTCTGGGCGAAACAATGCGCGGCCAGTCTGCTATGCTGGTCTTGCAGCGGATGTTTCACTTTTAATGGCAAGATAAAATCGGCTGGCACCGCCAGGGCGCTCTGGTGTAACAGCTGATGATATGCATGCTGGCCATTGGTGCCGGCATCACCCCAGATCACCGGTGCGCTGGCATAGGGCAGGGCATGGCCGTCGCGGTCAACGCTTTTACCATTGCTCTCCATGTCCAGTTGCTGCACATAAGATGGCAGTAAGCGCAGATAGTGACTGTAAGGTAGCAACGCCTGAGCCTGGCAATGGTGGCCATTGATATACCAGATACCGAGTAACGCCATAATCACCGGCATATTTTCGGCAAAAGGCGCATTGAAAAAATGCTGATCCATCGCTTCAGCGCCTGCCAGCAGCTGCTGGAAGTTCTGGTTGCCTATCATCAGCGCGACGGGTAAGCCAATTGCTGACCAGAGTGAATAACGGCCGCCAACCCAGTCCCACATCGGTAATATATTTTTCTGCTCAATACCAAATTCGGCGGCAGCAGCAATATTGGAAGACGTGGCCCAGAAGTGGTGAGCAATCGCAGATTTATCGGCGCCATGGTCAGTGAACCATTGGCGGATGGCCAGCGCGTTTTGTTTGGTTTCTTCGGTACCAAATGATTTAGAGGCAACCACCACCAGGGTCGTGGCCGGGTTGAGGCCGCTGACAATATCGCTGACAACCGCCCCGTCAATATTGCCGGCAAAATGCAGTTTTACCGGACTGCAATGATAAGGTGTTAACGCCTCTACTGCCATTTGTGGCCCAAGCAATGAACCACCGATACCTACCCAAATCAGATCGGTAATGGCACTGCCCTGATAACCAAGATACTGTTGCTGATGCAGCGTATCGACCAATGCCGCCATTCTGGCCCGACAGTCACTGATTTGCTGGCCAATATCTTCACCGTCCAGCACCAGACCGCTGACATCCTGTTGTCGCAACCGGGTATGCCAAACGGCCCGCTGCTCGGTATTGTTAATTGCCGCACCTTGCAGCATTTGCTGGCGCAGCGTACTGATTTTACTGTCTGCGGCTAGTTGTTGCAGCGCCTGCCAACTGGTTTCATCAATCAGATTTTTTGCATAGTCCAGAGTAATGTCACAAGCCTTGACGCTATAGCGCTGGGCTCGTTTGGCGTCATTATCAAAGGCGTCACGCATATTACTACTTTGTTCGGCCAAAGCGCTCAATTGGCTCAATCGATCATTAATGCTGCCCGACATAAGGTACTCCTGTGCTATTCCCTGTGTATTCAGTGACGCCTGCAGTTACAGCTGGCCGGCAATAACCTGCTCCAGCTTGCGTTGGTCAATTGCAAATTTCCGGATCCCTTCTGCCAGCTTTTCCGTCGACATGGCATCTTCATTCAGCTGCCAGCGGAACTCACTCTCAGTTAACGCAGGTGGTTTTGCTGTTTTAGCGCCGCCATCAACCAGTTTTACATCCAGTGTACCGTTCTGCTTACTCAATTCGTCCAGCAGTGCCGGGCTGATCGTCAGCCGGTCACAACCGGCCAGCGCCAGCACTTCACCGGTATTACGGAAGCTGGCACCCATTACTACTGTCGGATAGCCGTGCTCTTTGTAAAAGTGGTAAATATCCCGCACCGACAACACGCCAGGATCGTTTTCGGCATGGTATTCCTGCTTAGTATTCGCTTTATACCAATCGAGGATCCGGCCAACAAATGGCGAAATAAGATAAGCACCCGCTTCAGCACAGGCCCGGGCCTGGGCCATATGAAACAGCAGGGTTAGGTTACACTGAATGCCCTGCTGCTCTAACTGACGAGCGGCCTGAATACCCTCCCAGGTCGAGGCAATTTTAATCAGGATCCGATCAGTGCTGACACCATTTTGCTGGTATAGTGCGACCAGTTGCAGGGCTTTAGCAACGGTTGCTTCAGTATCAAAGGATAAGCGGGCATCCACTTCGGTGGAAACCCGGCCCGGTACCAGCTTACTGATGGCGGTGCCAACATCAACGGCAAACTTATCGCAGGCCAGTTCCAGCACAGCAGTACTGCCACTGCCATGAGTTTTGGCATAATTAATCGCACTTTTCAGCATGGGCCTGGCAAAATCAAGCTGGCTGGCATTGAGTAATAAAGAGGGGTTGGTGGTGGCATCTACTGGCCGGAACTGTTCAATTGCGCCCAAATCACCACTGTCTACCACTACGGTGGTGACGGCTTTAAGTTGACTTAATAAATCACTCATATTGTTTAATTACCGTTTTTTTGAAGCATTCTAGGGTTTTTAACGAATTCAGGCAATAAATGTAGGAATATTACAACAAAATTAGTGGGTATATATCAGTTTTCTGAAAAAGCGTTGCACCGATATCACTAAATTACTATATTGCCATGGCACTATTCCGCACCATTTATGCCCAGCGTCGCAGTTTAATGATCACCTTAGCACAGGATGCAAATGATCTTACAAAGCCGGTTTTATAAAAGTAAAAAATTGTTGTTGGTTGAAGACTGTGAACCTGTGCGTGCATCGGTTAAAGGCATGCTACAACAAATAGGTTTCGAACAAATTACCGCTGTTGCTGATGCCAGTGCCGGATTGGTGCAGGCGCAAAAGCAACAGTTTGATTTTATTCTAGCGGATTTTCAGCTGGGTGATGGCAAAGATGGTAGCCAGTTTTTTACTGAATTAAAATTACAGGGTTGGCTGAAAAATGGTGCCTGCTTTGCAATAATGTCGGCCGAGCCCGTGCGCCAGCCGGTTCATGGCGTGCTGGCAGGCCAACCTGATTGCTATTTACTTAAACCTTTCAGTTATGTCGAACTGGAAAAGAAACTGGCCAAAGCGTTTCAAACGGGTATTGCCCTTAGAAAAATTTTCCAGGCGGCCGCAGCAGCAGATTACCCTGCAGCTTTAGCTCAGGCCGATGAGGTAGTAAAACAGTACCCGGCCCTTACGTTGCAAACATTAAGGTTAAAAGCTGAAGTTATGCTGGCTGCCGGCGATGGCCGCTCAGCCCTGGCCTTGTACCAATATGTCTGTGAGCAACGTGATTTCAGCTGGGCCCGACTGGGGCAGGCTATTGCGTTATTGCAGCTTGCCCGCTTTGCAGAGGCAGACGCTGCGCTGCAAGCGCTGCTAAAGCATGAAGATATTAAACCTGAGGCGTTGGCGCATCTGGTGCAACTGGCGTTGGCACAGGGTGAGTTGGCTCAAGCCAGAGACTGGGTGCTTGAGTTGTTACGCTACAATGCTACTGACAACCTATATCAGCAATATTACGGTAATTTATTACAATTGCTGGCCGACGATGCCGCCGCAACGGCTTACTGGCAGAAATTGCTGCAGCAATACCGGTTTTCTGCATTTGATCATATTGAACCTTATCTCGCGTTAGGCCGTAACCAATTAAAGGCGGCGCAAGCTGCTGATCTGGCGGGCTTCAACCTGCAGCTTAAACAGTTTTTTGATACCCTGAACAGCGTGCCGCTAAAACTACTGACAGTTGACAGTGCTGCCCGGCAAAAAATTTTGCTGGCCCATGGTTATTTGTTGCAAGGTGAAGGCGCTAAAAGCGAAGCGTTAATTGCTGAGGTGCAAGCCATTGAGTTCGAACTGCCAATCAGCAGTATGCTGGATCTGGCCTGGTACTATTTTGCCAGTAACGATAGTCAGGCCGCCAGTCAATGGCTGCAGCAAGCTACTGCTGCGGCCAACACATTAAGTAAAAGCGGTGAAGGCATGGCCAGCCTTATTGTAAAACATTTTTCCAGCATGCTTGCCAGCAGTAGCAAGCAATTAAGAGTATGGCAACAGCAAGGTAGCCAGCAGCTGCAGGAGAACAAGCCGAAAGCCGCATTACAGGCGCTGCGTAGTGCCTTTCTGTTATGCCCTGGTCACAGTGCCACCGCGCTTAGCCTGGTTCAGGTATTGGGCATTTTGCCTGGTCATAAGGCACTAAAACCGTTGGCCAGCGGCGTGTTGCAGCTGCTTAACAGTCAGGCATTATCTGCTAAAGATCGCAGCAGGTTGGCAGGCCTGACTGAACACCTGCCAGAGTTGTATCTGGAATAACGCCAGAAAAGTTACACTTTAATGAATTCGTAATACAGGTAATGTTTATGTTGATGGTTGTATCCCCGGCAAAAGATCTTGATACCAGTCCCGTTTCACTCAAACTGACTACTACTATGCCTGCGTTGCTACCGCAGGCCAATGAACTGGCGGACATTTGCAAAAAACTCAGCCCGGCAGAGCTTGGCTCACTGATGCATATCAGTGACAAACTGGCTGGTTTAAATGCCGCCCGCTTCAGTGAGTGGCACCCCGAATACACTGCTGATGAAGCCAAAGCGGCGTTGTTTATGTTTAATGGCGATGTGTATCAGGGGCTTGATGCAGCCAGCCTCAGCACAAAGCAGCTGCAGTACGCTCAGCAGCATCTACGGATTTTAAGTGGTTTATATGGTGTGCTGCGGCCGCTGGATTTAATGCTGCCGTACCGGCTGGAAATGGGCACTAAGTTAAGTAATCCTGCTGGCAAAGACCTCTATGCCTTCTGGCAGCAGCAGATTACTGACAATCTGAATGTGCAACTTGCTGAGTTGAAATCAGAGGTGTTGCTTAATCTGGCGTCGCAGGAATATTTTAAAGCGGTTAAACCCAAAGGTTTGCAAGCTAAAGTGATAACCCCGGTGTTTAAAGACTTTAAAAACGGCCAGTATAAAATTATCAGCTTTTTTGCGAAAAAGGCCCGTGGCTTAATGGCTCGCTATGTTATTCAGCAACAAATTACTGATCCCAAAGCTATTACCGGCTTTAATCTGGCTGGCTATCACTACAGTAAAGACGATTCAACGGCTGATAAACCCGTGTTTTTGCGCCAGCAACCAGAATAATTCAGTAAAGCGTTAATAAGGCGCTTAGGCTTTGCCAACATTTTTGCTAAAATAACGGCCTGTTTGTTGTTGAGCCCTTAGCATGAAATTTCCCGGCCTGCGTAAAATTAAGCATTACTTTCCTGTGTCTCAGCCTAAGCCACAACTGCCCAGCTTTGAAGTGCGGCCTGAACTGGATACTTATATCGTCGGCCTGGACCAGACTATCGTTGATGTGGTGGCCAGCGTTACTGACGATTTTCTGGCCCGCTACGATATTCAGAAAGGATTATCAAACCTGGTTGAGCATGCCAAAGCGAATGCAATTTATCAGGAACTGGTGGCTAAACAAGCAATATCTGATCACTTTGCCGGTGGCACCATAGGTAATACCATTCATAATTATTCAGTTTTAGCAGACGATAAGTCGGTACTGCTTGGCGTAATGTCAGCCAACATTGCGCTTGGCTCGCCGGCTTACCACTATGTCTGCCATACCAGTTCTAAAGTGGATATGAACCATTTGCAGGGCGTAGCGGGCGATATTGGCAGGGGTATTACCATGATTACCCCAGATGGTGAGCGAACTTTTGTTATTGACCCAAGCGATATGGATCAGCTGGAACCGGACTATATTCCAACCGATATTATTGCGGCCGCCTCAGCTTTTGTGGTTAGTGCTTATCCTTTGCGGGCCGTTGGTCAGCCCATCCAGCGAGCCATGCACAAGGCGCTGGAAGATGCCAAAGCGCATGATGTGCCTGTGGTGATGAGCCTGGGTACCCGTCATCTGGTTGAAGAGAACCGCGAACAAATCATTACTACCATTAAAAATTACGTTAATGTGCTGGCAATGAATGAACTGGAAGCCGAAGCGCTTACCGGTTTCAGCGACCCGTTAAAAGCGGCGGAAGCTATTCTGGATCACACTGATATGGTGCTGATCACTGCCGGGCCAGAGGGCTTGTATTTGTGCGGCCATACCGATGACAGTGTAAAGCGGGAAAGTAGCAATCCTATTAAGTCAGCCACCCTGGCCGATTTTAACCAGTATGAATTCAGCCGCCCCATGTTGCGAAAATACTGCGAGCAACCGTTAAAAGTGTATTCGCATATCGACCCCTATCTGGGTGGCCCGGAGCGGATTAAAAATACCAATGGTGCCGGTGATGGTGCTTTGTCGGCCATTTTGCACGATATGGCGGCTAATCACTTCCATAAACAGGTGCAGCCACTATCAGGTAAACATGAAATGCCGTATCTGGCGTACTCCAGCTTTGCTCAGATATGTAAGTATGCCAACAGGGTAAGTTATGAAATTCTGGTGCAGAATGCACCGCGCTTATCAAAAGGCCTGCCCGAGCGCGAAGATAGTTTGGAAGAAGCGTACTGGGAACGGTAAATCGCTTCACGGATAAATTTAGCGTACTGAGCTGGTGTCCCGATGCACAGCCACAGAGTGTCTGAGCAAGCCAGGGATGGCTTGCGAGTTGCTGTGGCGAGCACAGCGGGATTTCCAGCTTAGTCGCTGGAACCCGGGAGCGTACCCATTACTCACGACGACACACCGTAAATACATCCCTGTAGGCTAGTTTCCGCCCGTCCAGGGCTTCAACGGTAGTCTTAGAGTAATCCGCACTCTCCCTCAGAAAGGCTTAGCTCTGAAACACACCTTGTAACATCCTGAACGTGCCGGCGTCAGCATCCATTTCTACTGTGGCGCCGTGCGGCACAATAAACTGTTTGCTGATATGACCAATCATTGCCCCGCGGTAAGCCGGAATATTCAGCGGTTTAATATGATCATCAAAAATCTGATCCATCGTTAACCAGCCAAAGCCGCCACCTGGCCGGCAGGCTGTGCACTCACCAAAAATAAAGCCGGCAATTTTATCCAGTGCGCCCATCAGTTTTAAGGTGCTGAGCATTCGGTCTACCCGGTACGGCGCTTCTTCAACATCTTCTAAGAATAATATTTTACCAGTAAAATCAGGTAAATATGGTGAGCCTGCCAATGCTGTTAACACTGTTAAGTTACCGCCAATCAACTGGCCCTGCACTTTGCCGCCGGTAATAGTTTCTATTCTGTTCTGCCGGGGTACCAGTTCATCTTTGGCATTCAGCTCATTTTGGTAAAGCATTTGTTCACGCTGAAAAAACACCCGCTGAAACTGCTCTGCATTAAAGCTGTTCCAGCTGCCTGTACCATTTGGGCCATGAAAGGTCACCAGCCCGGTTTGGGCATTAATGGCATTGTGCAACGCAGTAATATCAGAATAACCCAGCAATACTTTGGGGTTGCGTTTAATCAGCGGGTAGTCGAGCAGTGGCAATAACCGGGCGGCACCTGAGCCGCCGCGCAGACAAATAATCGCTTTTACCTGTGGATCAGCAAACATGGCATTTATGTCGTCGGCCCGCTCTGCATCAGTGCCGGCCAGATGGCCGCGTCGGCCGTCGAGGTGTTGTCCCAGCTTTACCTTAAAGCCCAGTGCCTGCATCACTTCGCTGGCAATCTGAATATCCAGTCGCTCGTCAGTAGCTTTCGACGGGCTGACTAATGCTACTGTATCGCCCGGATTAAGTTGCTGTGGCAGAATAATATCGCGGGACAAACCGGCTGCCTGGGTTTTGCTACCTGTCGCCGCGCAGCTGCTAAGTGGCAGTAATCCCAACGGTATTACACTTAGCGCCAGTGCGCCGGACTGCAGAAATTGGCGTTTATTCATAGGTTGATGCCCCTTAGTAATAAATTATTCCTGTTTTATCGCTATTGATAGCATGCTTTTGTTAAAAATGCAGCAAACCGGCGCAAAAAACGCTGGTATGCTGCAAACAGAGGATAAATTGAGGGCGGAGACTGAGGTTATTTTTTAGGCTTTTTTTTAGCCAGCTTCTTTGCTGCCAGCTTGCCGGGCTTTTTCTTTTTCGTACTTATTTTCGCTTCTTTATGTTTCGGTCGCAGGCTGTCAATTACCCGCCTCTTAAGTTTCTGCTCGGTATAGCGCTCCACTTTGGCCACCATTGCCATGTCGTGGGCTTCAATCAGCGAAATTGCAGTGCCTTTTTTGCCGGCGCGGCCGGTGCGGCCTATCCGGTGAACATAAGTATCAGCACTGCGCGGCATATCGTAATTAATAACGTGGCTAATGTCGTCTATGTCCAGGCCGCGGGCTGCAATATCTGTGGCAATCAGCACCGGCACCTGGCCTTTACTGAAACGCTGTACTGCCTGCAACCTTTTGTCCTGCGGCATTTCACCTTGTAACCAGCAGCATTTAATGCCAGCGCTTTCCAGCTGACCGGTTAAGCTGGCCAGCCGCTCGCGGGTTTTTACAAAAACAATGGCTTTGGTTACCTCTTCCTGCTTCAGGATATGGGTTAACAAGGCCAGTTTATGCACGTTGTCATCAGCCAGGTGCAGCCACTGCAGAATTTTGGCTTTTTCCTTGCGTGACGGCACAGCTTCAATTTGCTCTGGCTCTTTTAATGCCCGCTCGGCAAAACGCTCTAATGACAAGCCTTCCAGCGTAGCAGAAAATAAAAACGTCTGACGCCGGCGCCTTGCTTCCAGCACTATCCGGTTCATTTCACCAATAAAGCCCATGTCGAGCATCCTATCGGCTTCATCCAGAATGAGCACTTCGACTTCGTCAGCCTGGAAACTTTCTTCGTCCAGATATTCGGTTAACCGGCCAGGCGTTGCCACCAGAATATCATTATTTTTTTCCAGCGTATCTTTGTGGCTGCCGTAGTTAATACCGCCGGTAATCACGCCAACATTAAGCTTGGTGTATTGTGCCAGTTGCTTAAATTCTTCATACACCTGAAACGCCAGCTCACGGGTTGGGGTCATTACCAGTACCCGGCAAAAGCCCGGGTCGCGCCGCGGGAAATCCAGTAAATACTGAATTGCCGGCAAGACAAAGGCCAGGGTTTTGCCAGTACCGGTAGGCGCACTAGCCAGTACATCACGGCCATCCAGCGCCGGCGGGATAGCCAGTTGCTGGATTAAGGTCGGCTCGGTAAAGCCAGCCTGCTCCAGTGCCTGGTTGATAGAGTCGTCGAATTGAAAATCGGCAAAGCTCATAAAAGGTGTTCCTCAGGGTCGACAGTATTCAGGTGACAAACCGGTCTGGCAGCCAGTAAACTGGGGCAGAGGTGAAAATGTCAGCTGGTTTTAAGTGTAAACAATTTTTCGTGGCCCATGATCAGTGCGCAATGAAAGTCGGGACTGATGGCTTATTGCTGGGAGCCTGGGCCAGCTTACCAGCCATGGTTTGCGGCACAACTACTGCTGCAACCGCTGCTGGAAACTCATTTTTAGATATCGGCAGCGGCAGTGGTTTAATCAGCCTGATGCTGGCGCAGCGCGCGCAAAAGGCGAAAATAACCGCCATTGAACTGGACACCGCCGCTGCGTCACAAGCTGAACTTAATTTCCGGCAAAGCCCCTTTGCCCATCGCTTGCAACTGCTAAAAGGCGATATTCTAACCTATCAGCCTGCTGAACGTTACGCTTTAATCGTTTCTAACCCGCCTTTTTTTGACAATGCACTTAAGGGCGCTGATCCAAAGCGTAATCAGGCCAGGCATACTGCAAGTTTGCCCTTACCATCATTGCTGGCAAAAGCGGCAGAACTATTAACACCAGCGGGTAGTTTTGCGTTGATCCTGCCAGAGGCAGCGGCAGAACACTTTAGCAATAAAGCTGGCCTGCACGGCTGGTTTGCCAGTGCTGTTTGTCAGGTGTACAGCAGGGCGGATAAAGCACCGATTAGGCGTTTAATGCAGTGGCAACGTCAGCCGTGCCAGCCCGTTCTGCAGCAATTGGTTATTTATTGCGATACCGGGGGGTACAGTGAGCAGTACCGGCATTTACTGCGCGATTTTTACCTTAATTTCTGATGTTTTCTGGCGATACGTTGCTTAAAGCTGTTCTGCGATCTCAGTCAGGATTTGACTGACCCAGGCGTTCAGGCGCTCGTCAGTTTGCTCATACTGGTTTTCATCATCCAGCGCCAGACCATAAAACAGCTCTCCATCCGCAGTCAGTGCTTTAGAGGCAATAAAGTCGTAGCCACTGGCAGGCCAGAAACCGATACGGTTGGGCTGTTGCCCGGCAATAGCCTCGTGCAACATGCCAACGGCATCAATAAACCATTCGGCATAACCTATTTGGTCGCCCATGCCATAAATGGCAATTGTTCTGCCGCTTAGGTCAACCTGGCTGATCTCGTCCCAGTGTGCTTCCCAGTCTTCCTGAATTTCACCGAAATCCCAGGTTGATAACCCCAGGATCAACAGTTGATAGTCGGCCATTCTGGCCAGCGGCACTGTTTTAATATTGTGTAAGTCAACAACATCTGCGCCAATTAATGCCTGAATTTTCTCTGCCACCATTTCGGTGTAGCAGGTGGTTGAGCCGTAAAATAAGCCTATTTTCATCTGAGTTCCGCCAACTGGTTCTGCGGCGCATTGTAGCAGAAGCTGATGGTGCTGCCCAAGCCAGACTATGCCCTGACGCGGCAATCGGCTAAGATAGCCACAAATTTCAGCGATACCGCCGCCAGGCCATGGACAATGAACCCGGAACATACCCAAGTGCTTGAACCGGCCGAGCAGGCCCTGATCCAGCAGTTTCTGGACCAGCTATGGCTGGAAAAAGATGTCAGCCAGCACACATTAAGTGCTTATGGCAGTGACTTAACTCAGTTTGGACGTTTTCTGGCAGGCCAACAGCGGCAATTATTAAATGCCGACAGCCAGCTGATTAATCAGTTTCTGGCTATCCGTTATCAGCAGCAACTGAGCCCGCGCAGCAGCTCCCGTATGTTAAGCAGTTTGCGGCGGTTTTACCGCCATTACCATAAAGCCGGACGCTGTAGGGTAAATCCGGTAACCGAACTGGTTAACCCGAAAATTGGCCGTAGTTTGCCGAAAACCTTGTCAGAGCAGGATGTGGAAGCGCTGTTACAGGCACCTGATTGCAATGAGCTTATTCAGTTTCGCGATAAAGCGATGCTGGAACTGCTTTATGCCTGTGGCTTAAGGGTTAGTGAGCTGATTAGCCTGACCCTGCAACAGGTAAGTGTTAATCAGGGAGTGCTGCGTGTGCTGGGTAAGGGCAATAAAGAGCGGCTGGTACCCATGGGCGAGGAAGCCCAGGACTGGCTGAGCCGTTATTTGCAGCAAGCCCGGCCCGATATTGTTAAAGGTGACAGTAATTTAGTGTTTGCCAGCAGTCGCGGCGGCCAGATGACCCGCCAAACCTTCTGGCACCGGATTAAGTTTTATGCGAAAGTAGCGGGTATTCAGGCAGCATTGTCGCCACATACTCTGCGTCATGCATTTGCCACTCATTTACTGAACCATGGTGCCGATTTACGGGTAGTACAAATGCTGCTGGGGCACAGTGATTTATCAACAACACAAATTTATACCCATGTGGCCCAGGCACGACTGCAGCGGCTGCATCAACAACATCATCCGCGTGGCTAGCAGGTATCAGCCACGCTAAATTAGGAAAGCTTATGAAAAACTGGTTATCAGGCGCTCTTACACTGGGCATTTTGGGTTTTAGCCTTGGCTTAAGCGCTAACGTTGCTGCACAGCAGGCAAGCGAGGCTCCGGATCTTGCTGAAGTCTCTCAGAGTCTGGCGCCACTGGGCTTACAGGTTAATGCGGTAGCCAATAGCCCGATGCCTGGCTTATTACAGGTTTTTACTCAGCGCGGCCTGTTTTTTACCAGCAGCGACGGCCGCTTTTTTATTGAAGGTAATATTTTTGATTTGCAAAAAGCTGAGCTGGTAAACGATGTGCAAATGCGCAGCTACGTTTCAGAGCAATTGCCCGCTTTAGCTGACAGCTATATTGAATACAAAGCAAAAGATGAGAAACACGTAGTGTATGCCTTCACCGACCCAACCTGTGGTTATTGCCAAAAGTTGCACAGTGAAATGAAGCAGTATAACGATGCCGGTATTACCATTCGTTATCTGGCATTCCCCCGGGGCGGTTTAAACAGTAAA
Source organism: Arsukibacterium indicum (assembly GCF_019100565.1). Lineage (GTDB taxonomy): Bacteria > Pseudomonadota > Gammaproteobacteria > Enterobacterales > Alteromonadaceae > Alishewanella > Alishewanella indicum. The sequence goes on from NZ_JAHRID010000004.1 coordinate 20,190, forward strand.
ACTGCACTGGATATGCAACACTTGTGGTGTTCACGTAATCAGCAAAAGGCGATGGACCTGGCAAAAGACAACAAACGCAATCCACCGGCAATGTGTGACAACCCGGTTAAAAAACATTATGAATTAGGCCAGTCGTTCGGCATAAACGGCACACCGGCTCTTATTCTTGACACCGGCCGGATTATTCCGGGCTACCAACCGGTTGCCGGTTTATTAAAACAATTTGAGGCAAACTGACAGCGTTGAGGTAAGAAGATTGCAGTCTGCTTATCACAACCTTTATCGCCTTTTCGTAAAGTCGCCGTTTAAAATATTTAGCAGGTATCAGGCGTGCAGTTAAAACAAATCAGCCGGCGGGAACCCCTAACCGGTGAGGTTATAGCAGAGAACCTGCATCCGGTGCTGCGCCGGCTATATCAGAACCGTGGTATCAGTAATCAGTCGGAGCTGGAGCGTGGGGCAGCCGGCTTGCTTCCCTTTAGCTCATTAAAAGGCATTGACCAGGCGGTACAGCTGTTGGTTGATGCCTTGCAACAACAGCAGCATATCGTCATTGTTGGCGACTTTGATGCCGATGGTGCTACCAGCACTGCCGTGTTAATGGCCGGTTTAAAAGCGTTTGGTTTTAAATATCTGGAATATATGGTGCCGAACCGGTTTGAGTACGGTTATGGCTTAACACCTGAGCTGGCTGAGATAGTGGTGGCGCAGGGGGCTGAACTTATTATCACCGTTGATAACGGCATTTCGGCAGTGGATGGCGTCGCGTTAGCCAAAAAGGCCGGCGTTAAAGTGTTGGTTACCGATCACCACTTAGCAGGCAATGTCTTGCCCAATGCTGATGCTATCGTTAATCCTAATCAACCTGGCTGCACTTTCCAAAGTAAAGCACTGGCCGGTGTTGGCGTGGCGTTTTATCTGCTAATGGCATTGCGTGCCACGTTACGCCAGCAAAGCTACTTCAATGACAAAGGCCTGCCTGAACCTAACATTGCTGAACTGCTTGATTTAGTCGCCCTTGGCACTGTCGCAGACGTGGTGGCATTAGACAGCAACAACCGGATTCTGGTGCACCAGGGGTTAATGCGCATTCGCAGTGGCAAATGCCGGCCGGGTATTCAGGCATTAATAGATGTGGCTAACCGGCGGGCTGAAAAGCTAACGGCCAGTGATTTTGGCTTTTCTCTGGCCCCCAGGCTTAATGCTGCCGGGCGCTTGGACGATATGGCGCTGGGCATTAGCTGTTTGTTGGCTCCCGACCTGGGGCTTGCCCGCCAGTATGCGGCTGAGCTGGATGCCCTGAATGTTGAGCGCCGGGCAATAGAACAAAGTATGCAACTGGAAGCTCAGGCTTTTTTAAGCAAACTGTCGTTTGATGGCAGTAATCTGCCAGAATGTTTGTGCTTGTATCGCAGTGACTGGCATCAGGGAGTAATAGGGATTCTGGCCGGCAGAATAAAAGAGCAGTTTCACCGGCCAACAATTATATTTGCCGAAGGTGATAACGGTGAGCTGAAAGGCTCGGCCCGCTCCATTCCGGGTTTACACATCCGTGATTTACTCGAGGAAATTGCCAGCCAGTACCCCGGGCTGATTAAAAAGTTTGGTGGCCATGCCATGGCGGCAGGTTTAACGATTGCTGCTGATCGACTGGAAACCTTTCAGTTGGCGCTGAGTTTAACCGCTAAAAGACACTTAACTGCCGAGCAACTGACAGCCGTGGTTTACAGTGATGGTGAGTTGGCAGCAGACTGTTTTGATATTGGCTTTGCGCAGTTGCTGCAAAATGCCGGCCCCTGGGGCCAGGCATTTCCGGAACCGGTATTTGATGGCGAGTTTGTTTTAGTAAACCAGAAAATGCTGGCCGAGCGTCACCTGAAATTGATGTTACAAGGGCCGAATGGCTTGTTAGTTGATGCAATTTGGTTTAATGCCGATACAAAAACCTGGCCTGACGTAAACGTTAAAAAAGTGCATCTGGCTTATCAGCTGGATATCAATGAGTACCGCGATAAATACAGCTTACAGCTTATTGTCAGGCATATGCTGGCGCGAAACTAAGGTTATTTGTCAGCAGTCTGCGGCGATCTCCAGACCAACCTAGAAAAACATCAACAGATGGCTGCACTGCCAGCCATATCTTTGCTATAATCCGCAACAATTTTTTCGACCGTTTCAAGGCCTGAGATAACCCATGTTTGAAGTAAATCCGGTAAACAACAGCATTAAAGATCTGACTGAACGCACCAATGTGCTTCGGGGGTATCTTTGACTATGATGGCAAAAAAGAGCGTTTAGAAGAAGTTACCCGTGAACTGGAAGACTCTGCTGTCTGGAATAACCCGGAAAAAGCCCAGGCGCTGGGTAAAGAGCGCTCAGCACTCGAGCAGGTAGTAGGCACTATCGACAAGTTGGATCAGGGCCTGGAAGATGTTGCCGGTCTGGTTGAACTGGCCGTTGAGGCTGAAGACGATGAAACCTTTGAAGAGGCCAAGACAGAATTAGCTGAGCTGGAAAAACAGCTGGCGTTACTGGAGTTTCGTCGGATGTTCTCTGGTAAAAATGATCAGAATGACTGCTATCTGGATATTCAGGCAGGCTCTGGTGGTACCGAAGCACAGGACTGGGCCAGCATGCTGATGCGGATGTATCTGCGTTGGGGCGAAGACAAAGGTTTCAAACCGGAATTGTATGAAGTAACAGATGGTGATGTCGCTGGTATTAAGGGTTGTACTATCAAATTCAGTGGCGATTACGCTTATGGTTGGTTGCGTACTGAGACCGGTGTGCACCGTTTAGTCCGCAAAAGTCCTTTCGATTCCGGTAACCGCCGCCACACCTCGTTTGCTTCGGTGTTTGTTGCGCCGGAAATTGATGATGATATTGAAATTGAAATTAATCCGGCCGATTTACGGATTGATACGTACCGGGCGTCGGGTGCCGGTGGTCAGCACGTTAACCGGACTGACTCTGCAGTTCGGATCACCCACTTGCCCACCAATATTGTGGTGCAATGTCAGAATGATCGCTCCCAGCACAAAAACCGTGAAAATGCCTATAAACAATTGCGGGCCAAGCTGTACGAGTTTGAATTGCAGAAACAAAATGCCGAGAAGCAAGCGCTGGAAGATACCAAGTCGGATATCGGCTGGGGCAGTCAGATCCGCTCTTATGTACTGGATGACTCGCGGATTAAAGATTTACGTACCGGTATTGAAACCCGTAATACCCAGGCAGTGCTGGATGGTAACCTCGACAAGTTTATTGAAGCCAGCTTAAAAGCCGGTTTATAAGTACTATAACGCTAATACTCACATGACTCAGGAATCAAAAATGGCTGAACAGCATAACCCAAATGACGAAATTCAGGACGTTAACAAACTGATTGCTGAGCGAAAACATAAATTAACGGCACTACGTGAAGACGGCTTTATGTTTCCGAATGATTTTCGGCGCGACAGCATTTCCTCTGAGCTGATTGCCAAATATGATCAGCTGAGTAAGGAAGAGCTGGAGGCGCAGAAAATTACCGTTAGCCTGGGTGGTCGTATTATGACCCGGCGCATAATGGGTAAAGCCAGTTTTACCACTATCGCTGATATGGGTGGCAAAATTCAGTTGTATGTGGCCCGCGACAGCCTGCCGGAAGGCGTGTACAACGAACAGTTTAAAAAGTGGGATTTGGGCGACATTATTGGCGCAACTGGTCATTTATTTAAAACTCAGACCGGCGAATTAACCGTTTGGCTTAGCGATATCCGGTTGCTGACTAAAGCGCTGCGGCCGCTGCCGGACAAGTTCCATGGTTTAACCGATAACGAAGCGCGCTACCGGCAGCGTTATCTGGATCTTATCTCTAACGAGCAATCTCGACATACTTTTCTTGTCCGCAGCAAAACCGTGGCTTATATTCGCCGGTTTTTTAACGACGAAGGCTTTTTAGAAGTTGAAACGCCAATGCTGCAGGCAATACCGGGTGGTGCATCAGCCCGGCCTTTTGAAACGCATCATAATGCGCTTGATATGCAAATGTTTTTGCGGATTGCACCCGAGCTGTACTTAAAGCGACTGGTGGTAGGTGGCTTTGAAAAAGTGTTTGAGCTTAACCGTAACTTCCGCAATGAAGGTGTTTCGACCCGTCATAACCCTGAATTTACCATGCTGGAATTTTACTGGGCCTATGCTGACTACAACGACTTAATGGACTTAACCGAAAAGTTATTCCGTGGTTTGGCAGAGCATGTGCTGGGCAGCACGGAAGTGCCTTATCAGGGCGAAGTGTTCGACTTTGGCAAGCCGTTCGCGCGGATGTCAGTGACTGACTCTATATTGCACTACAATCCGACCGTGACCAAAGAACAACTGGCGACGCGGGAAGCGGTAGCTGAACTGGCAAAAAGTCTTGGTATTGAAGTAAAAGCCAATTATGGCCATGGCCGTATTTTGATGGAAGTGTTTGACGAACTTGTCGAAACCAAGCTGCGCCATCCTACTTTTATTACCGAATACCCGGCCGAGGTATCGCCACTGGCCAGGCGTAATGATGATAATCCGGAGATCACCGACCGGTTTGAATTCTTTATTGGCGGCCGTGAACTGGGCAATGGCTTTAGCGAATTAAACGATGCTGAAGATCAGGCTGAGCGTTTCCGGGAGCAGGTCGCGCAGAAAGATGCCGGCGACGACGAAGCAATGTTTTACGATGAAGACTTTGTTACTGCGCTGGAGCACGGCCTACCGCCCACAGCCGGTCAGGGCATAGGTATTGACCGCCTGGTAATGTTACTGGCCGATGCAGCCTCAATTCGCGATGTGATTTTGTTCCCACATATGCGGCTGCAACACGATAAGTAATTATTTTCAATAAATAAAAAGCCAGACTCCGGTCTGGCTTTTTATTTCAGTATTACCTGTAATGTTTACTGTCGTCAGGTAACTTCTACACTATACTGACACAGTCTTTATCGCTTCTGTCAGATTGGTATTTCTTAAGTTTTTGATTGTATTGATCTATTTTTATTTCCCTGTTCTGGCATAAGCATTGCAGTTATTAAGATACTTTTACCAATACACAGTGTGCTTAGCTAGTGTTACTAAGTGCAAGCGTGTTTTTGTTCAATAAGCAGGAGGTTTACAATGGCTACAACTCAAGCTCGCACTGCTAATGCAGGCAATTCAACCAGCAATGCTGCAATTAATTCGCCTGTCACGGAAAAAGCTTCTCAAGCTGCCCATCATGCAGTTGATGCTATGGCTGAAAAAGCAGCATCAGCAGAAGATTCTCTACGTAAAACTGCTGCCAGTTCGAAAGCCACGATCGATGAGAAGCAGGAGCAACTGAAAATGCAAATGCAGGGCTCTTACGAGCGCAGTAAACAGTTTGCGCAGGAAAACCCACTGGCAGCAGCAGGTATTGCATTTGCTGCAGGTATGCTGGTAAGCGCGCTGCTTCGTCGTGGCAGCTAAGTATGGCTGAAGAGCGTGAACCTGAGCCGAAACACTCAGTAAATGAGCCATTGCCTGAAAAGGTGATGGCTCAGTTAACCGAGATAGCAGCGTTACTGAGTCTTACTGCCGGCGAATATAAAGAACAAGCCCAGCTTACTAAACAAACTGCCCGCGCTGAAATGGCCTTATCTCGCCGCAGCTTAATGCTGGCTGCTGGCTTATTGGTAGCGCTTGGCGCTGGGGTGATTATGTTCTGGGGATCGGTACTGGCATTTGCCGGTTACTTATTGTATCAGGCTACAGCATCAGTACCGCTTACGGCGGCATTATTGTTTGGATTACAAATTGTAATGCTGTTCTGGTGCTTGCGAAATATGCGATATGCGTTAAAGCAGGTAGGCTTTAGTAACACGTTGGCTCAGCTTCAGGAAATCCTGCGGTTCTCAACTGGACCGGCCGGAGGCAATAATGTTAATAGATCTGTTGATTAAAAAAGACAAGCGAAAATTACAGCAGTGTGCGGCCCGTTTTCAGAAACGTCAGAAGTTACGTCATGCATATTTATGGCTTGCCGGACAGCGTACCAAGCAATTTCTAGGGTCAGCCCCCGGCCTTACGCTTAGTTTCAGTGCCGGAATGCTGATGCAGTTTCGCCGAAATGCCATGGTGAAGACCATGCGTGGTATTGGTGCAGTGCAGTGGCTGCGGCGGTTACTTTAGTGACGAAATTAGTGACGAAAACAGCAATGAGAATTGATCAGGAGTCAGCTCGTTGAGCACCGGGCAAATTCCTGCAAGGCAATCGGCAAGATTAAGTCGCTTAAATGCCGAGTTGTCCCTGAAAATTCTGACATTGCTGGCAGTGCTCTATACCTTATATTTTGCGCGCAGTTTGCTTCTGCCAATTATTGTAGCGGCACTGATAGCACTGTTTGCCAGTCCGGCTGTCCGGTTTCTGGTCAGATTAAAATGTCCTAAGCCTTTATCATCATTACTGATCCTCACCGTGATTATTTTCGGTGTAGGTTACGGTGTCAGCCTTTTGTACACTCCAGCCGCAACCTGGTTGGAACGCCTGCCTTTGCTCAGCAGTAAACTGGCACTGCAGGTTGATGGTGTGGCTGAATCGCTAGACTCCCTAAAGGCATCGATGTTACCCGAGTCCTCAACATCAGCAGCTGCAAAGGAAGAAGAAAACCCGCTGAACTCTGCTCTGGGCACCAGCTTTCTGCCGCTGCTGTCAATGCTGGCACAAACCACTGCAATAATGCTGGTTCAGTTGGCGACAGTGATCATTCTTACCTATTTATTTTTACTGTTCGGGGGCACCTTGCTGCGCAATATAGTACGTGCTGCGTCAACCCTGCATGAAAAGAAGAATCTGGTTAAAATGTACCAGACGATTGAACAGGACATCAGCCGCTATGTGTTGGTCATTACTGTCATTAATACCATGCTGGGAGTGGCTACCTTTATTGTACTTAGCATAATAGGCGTCGCTGACCCGTTATTATGGGGTGTGCTGGCAACGATTTTAAATTTTGCACCCTATCTTGGGCCTTTTGTTCTGACGCTGTTACTAACAGCGGTGGGGTTTATCGAATTTCAAAGCCCGGGCCAGGTGTTACTGGTACCGGCCGCATTTCTGGTTTTGAATGTTATAGAGTCGCAGCTGGTTACACCTATGGCACTCGGCAAGCGGTTTAATATGAATCCACTGTTGGTGGTGATCTGGATGTTTATCTGGGGCTGGCTGTGGGGGGCAGTAGGGGTGCTAATCGCGATTCCGTTATTAGTGTGTCTGAAGATTATTGCCTCACATTTCGAATTATTACCTTATTGGCAAATTTTACTCAGTGCTGAAAGCAGTGCAGATAACAATAATTAATTGTCAGGAAAAAGTTACCTGACAGTAAGTAATTATTTCTGATCACCAGCTTTATAATTCAACCTTTACTAAGACGCTTTTTAAAAGGTTATAAATATCAACAGCTTATGTTTTACTGGTTGTTGGCATGCCATTCGCATTAGCTTAAGTGGATTTTTCAGGAAAAGTGCGAATCATGCACTAAGGAGCAAAAATGTTAGGATGGGCATTAACCTTTTTAGTTATCGCGTTGATTGCCGGCGTACTGGGTTTTGGTGGGATTGCCGGAGCTGCAGCAGGTATTGCTAAAATTATTTTCTTTATTTTTATTGTGCTGCTGGTTATCTCGTTACTTGCCGGTGCTTTAAGAGGCCGAACACCAAAGATGTAATTAAAGCCAACGCCAGGCAATAACAAAGCCACTGCTTACTATGCAGTGGCTTTTTTTATAAAGTTCTCAGCCTTCTAACTGATACTTTTCCAACTTGTTGTACAAGGTTTTTACGCTAACACCCAATTGCTGCGCGGTATCGGTTTTATTGCCGCCATTTTTGGCTAACGTGCGCAGTATTGCCGCTTTTTCTAACTCATCCAGGCGCACCCCGGCCGGGATGGTGTCTGCTACCGGGTTATCGGTGCTATCAATATGGAGTTCATCCAACAATAAGTGTTCTGGCTCTATCAGGCTGTCGGCCAGAATATAAGCCCTTTCGACAGCATGTTTTAATTCCCGCACGTTACCAGGCCAGCAATGGTTGGCTATCAGGCTTTGCGCTGGTGCTGAAAATTGTTTACTTTGCTGCTCCTGCACATTTCTGTATGCCAGAAAATGCTGGGCAAGGCCCAGAATGTCTTCATCTCTGTCGCGCAGGGGGGGCACGGCTACTGGAAATTGTGCCAGCCGGAAATAGAGATCTTCCCGCAACATATCCTCGGCAATCGCCTGCATCGGGTCGCGGTTTGTTGCGGCGGCTATTCTGACATTTGCGGTGGCGGTTTTATCACTGCCTACCGGCCGGTATTCACCATTTTCCAGTACCCGCAGTAACTTTACCTGCTGCTCAATTGGCATTTCAGTAATTTCATCCAGAAACAGAGTGCCACCTTCAGCCTGGGCAAACACTCCCTGATGATCCCGGTGCGCGCCGGTAAAAGCGCCTTTAATATGGCCAAATAACTCACTGTCAATTAACTCCGGGCTAAGCGCACCACAGTTAATTGCCACAAAGGGTTTGTCGGCTCGTAAACTGGCCAGATGCAGGGTATTAGCAACCAGTTCCTTACCTGCACCACTTTCGCCAACTATCAACACGTTAGCTTCAGTAATGGCTACTCTACGAATAGTCCGGTAAAGCTTCAACATAGGTTTAGACGACCCAACCAACATTCCAAACTGGTCCAGTTCACTGCAGGTGGCTTTAACCTGTTTTCGATCAGTGCTCAGTTGTTGATAGAAATCCTGCAGGGTATCGATAACCGAGCCAAAATCCAGAGGTTCCCTGAAATGGTATCCCGCGCCCCGGCGCATTAACGTATCCAGCCGCTCATTTGGCGTGCCACTACTGATAAAAATAAAGTCAATTGTGGTTAACACTTTACTTGCCAGCAACTGCTGATACTCATCGTTGTCACTGTCGTCAGATTCAATGAGCGCCAAATCACAATCCTGTTGCTCTAGTTGATCTGACCAGGCTGAACTACTGCTGCTTTTAACAATAATAAATTGCCTGACTACCGGTGACTGCAATATTTTTTCAGCCAGTTGCTGGTCATGCAGATGAATAAAAAGCCTGGGCTTGCTCATAGCATCACTCCTGTAGTGGTGAACTACTCTAGTCCAGCAATGTAAAATTAACAATGGCCATTAGTAAAATTTACTGGAAGATCATAAAAAGTAAAACGTAAATTTTAATTATTATTAAAAATCATGAACTTAAACTTGGTATATGAATTGAATATGAACTAATGGGAGTAGATGTATAAGGAGGCAAAATTGTGCTGGCATACGACCCAAGAACAGTTAAGCATACCAAGGGTGATCAGTCTGTATTAAGTCTGGTAGTGGCAGTAAGTGAACAGGCCAGGTTGTTTTATCAGCGAACGGCGCCTTTTGTAAACGATATTAATATTCGTCGTTATTTTATTGAATTAGAACTGCTGCATCAGCAGGCTGAATTATTTGCCGCTGCGGATAATATTAAAGTTACCAGCGATCAGGACATCAATGCAATTTGCCAATGGTATCGCTGTTACGCTGCCGAGCCTGCCGACGAAAAGCAAACCTGGTTAGCTGAATTACCACAACAACTTCGCTGGCAGCTTGATACTTTTAAGCGGTTAAACCGGCTTCTGACTGCGGCGGACAACGCGAAAGCGCTGGCTAATCTGACAGCGGGTCTGCAAATTGTTACTGACCAACTCTGCCCGTTACTGCTAAACAGTAAAATATGAAATATTTACCGGTGTACAAGTTAAAAATACAATTAAAAAATTAACAATAAATGAATGTCATTATCACATTCATTATTAAAACAATAACTTATAAAGTTCTGGAAAGTTGGCATCAAACTGGCAATAAGTATAGTGTCTCACAACAAAGGAGTGATTTTATGAAACGTACTACTTTAGCTGTAATGATGACTGTTGCATTGGCTGGTACTTCAGTAACAGCAACTGCCAATGACTGGAAAGATGGCGCCAAGGATGCCTGGATAGATGGTAAAGCTGAAACGACGTTACTGCTGAACGGTAACCTGAATTCGTTTGATATCAATACTGATGTAAAAAATGGTAAAGTTACCCTGACCGGTAAAGTAGACCGGGAAGTGGATAAAGCTCTTGCCGCTGAATTAATTGAAAATCTGGAAGGCGTAACGTCAGTTGACAATAAGTTGACCGTTGTCAAAGACAGCAAAATGCGGAATAAAAAAGACCACGACGAAGACGTAGGCGGTTTAACTGATGCTAAAGTGGCTACGGTGGTGAAAACCCGGTTGCTGTTTGAATCGGAAACCAGTGGTACCGCGATTGACGTGGACGTTGAAAACGGCGTAGTGGTGCTAAAAGGCGAAGTCGATTCTGATGCAGAAAAAGATTTAGCTGAAGCTATCGCCAAAAAAACTAACGACGTGAAGCGGGTTGATAACCAGCTGACTGTAGCGAAGAAAAACTACTAAGCTGATGGCATGCCAGGTGCATGATCAAAACCCCAGAAATAAAGAACCGGTCTGAAAAGGCCGGTTTTTTTGTGTCGGTGGGTAAGTAAATGACCTTATTAAATCGCTGGTGTAACTTATTGTGGTGTGCGCCATGGGTTGCTGTGATCCGGGTTGGTAATAAATTGCGGGTCGGTCAGACTGTTTAAAAATGCCAATAGGGCAGCACGTTCACTGTCAGTCAGTTCAAAGCCTTTGACAAACTGGCTTTTTAGAGGATGTTGTCTGCCATCTCCAGCATCAGGGCCGCTATTGATTAGCCGCCCACCGCTGGCATAGAAATCAATGACCTGCTCCAGCGTAGCCAGGCTGCCATCGTGCATATAGGGGGCAGTCAGCGTAATATTACGCAGAGTAGGTGCTCTGAAACGGCCATCGTCTGCCGGGTTCATGGTTATTTCTGCCAGGCCCCTGTCCCGTTGCGGATATCCGTTAGCATGGTTGTCGCCTGTCTGCACATAATACAGCCCCGTATTGTGAAATGGTCTTAAATCCAGTGGTTGCCGGCTATGACTGGTTGCCTGGGTAAAATTAAAGCCGCCATGGCAGTGATGGCATTCCAGTCGCTCAGAAAAAAATAAATTCATACCGTCAATTTGCTCTGGGGTCAGCGCCGCGTCATCATTCTGGTAAGCATAGCGATCAAAATCTGACTGAAAAGACAACAGGCTTCGCACGAAGCTGGCCAAAGCCAGCACACTTTTTTGCAGATCAGGCTCAGTGCTGCCAAACGCCTGCTGAAATAATTCAGGATAAGGCTTACGTTTGAGGCGCTGTAACACCTCTGTCTCATGGCCGCTAATACCAAGTTCTACCGGGTTATCACTGAACAGGGGTATCAGCAGTTGTTGTTCAATATTTGTCAGGCCATCGTGTGCCCAGGTAAGGGTGTTGTTATAGGCAATATTGACCAGCGCCAAAGCATTGCGCCGGTGCTGCTGCCCTGTGCTGCCGAAAGAGTGCGCTCTGGCTTCAGCAAAAGCATTCTGCTGCTGATGACAGCTGGCGCAACTTTGGCTGCCGTTTGCTGACAGTTGCGTATCGTAGAACAGGTAGCGGCCTAATTTCACTTTGGCGGCCGTCATTGGGTTTTCGGAAGGCACTAGTGGCTCGGGCATGCCTGCAGGGATTAACCATTGCCAGCCAGCTACAGGAGTGTCGGCATTGCTCAGACGGTTAAGCTTTAACATCGACGACAGAATTATAATTGAAAGCAACGTCAGAAAGAGTATTCTGAAACTCACTTTAAGCAACGGCTTATAATTAATCATTTGTGCTGACCATCTGCCATATTTGTCGCTGCGCCAGGTTATTAAATAAAAGCTGACAGCTGGCCAGCAGATTATCAGACATGCAGCTGTTGTCGACAGTGGGTACAAGCTGGTTTAAAAGCTGAGCTAAATCCAGGTGCAGGTGCTGACCTGGCTGATAACGCAGTGTAATTCTGTAGGTGTTGGCAGCGTTGCAGGGAGTTAATGGCGGACGTAATACACTGGCAGACTGACAGCCGGTTGACCCGAGATGAAACGCCCAGCCTTGCAGCTGACTCTGCATGTCCAGACGCAAGAACTTATAGCCCAGTTGCCAGCTCCAGAACATATCACCGTGGTTAAGCGGTGTAGTTGCTGTAAGTGGGTTTTGATGGTTTATCGCAAACGGCAGGCCAAGGGTAAAACTTAACTGGCCTGATATCAGAGGCTGCTGAAAATGCACTTGCCAGTTACTGTTGCCCTGACAGTTGGTACCAAGGAGCACCAGTTGAGATTGCTGCCATGTTGATGCAACCAGTGACAACGGATGCTGATCCAGGCTGAAATCACTTAAATAAAACTTAAGGTTACGGATTTGCCACTGCTGGTTCTCAAGTTCAAAAGAGTGGTGACAACTGATGGCTTGCTGTTGCCAGCTAAGCTTAACCGGTAATAGATTAGTACGTGGGCTTTTCCCTTCGGGCTGACAACTACTCAATAAGCTGACAGCTGATAACAAACCTATGGTGGCAATAAGGGCAGGCACGACGTTCATAATTTGATTGTATTTAGTAAAACTGCGGTAAACAATACTCTAAACTTAGCTGAAAATCGAACAGACTGGCGGCTGATTGTGGCTACAATTAAAGACAGACGTTATATAACGAGCAGCAAAAATGAATTTTGGTAAATGTTGGCAAATTAAGGGTGCTGTCGGGCTGACAGTCGCTGCCGTTATATATGGCAGCACGTTCAGCACCGGGGTGCTGGCTCATGCTGAACATGACAAAGCTCGCTTTGTTGCGCAAACCGGACGTGATAGTGGTCGTTGTGCAGATGTGTTGCGGCCTTGCCGGACGATAGGCTACGCTTTAGCCCAGGCGGGCAAAGGCGATAAAGTATTGGTTGCAGCGGGCCAGTATCAGCTTGCCAATGCCGACGATGCCGTTTTGTTGTTGAGTGAAATTGTACCAGTGCTTGGCGGATTCAACCGTTTTGATCACTTTCTGCAGCAGGCGCCGCAGCTTAACAAAACAGTGTTAACCGGGGTGCCGGCAGAATTTGTTAACCGGCTGCACCAGCGCGGCTTCCAGATTATTAACGATGGCCCGGGCCGCTTTGGCATCGACGTGCAGCAGCTTGCTGCTCATAGTGCCCTGCAGCAAAGCCAGCCGGGCGCAAATTGTGTTACAGGAAAGGCTGGCGTCTACAATTGTGACAGTATTGATTTAATCGCCCATCTGGCGCTCGCTGATCTTAGCTCCGGGCCCAGCTCAGCAAGCGATATCTGGGGGCATACTGATCTTAACAGTGGTATTGAGTATGCGTTAATGGGCCTGAACAATGGAACCGCGGTAATCAACCTGGCCGATCCAGGTAGTCCGGTAGAGGTTGGTACTATACCAGGCAGTAATACGACCTGGCGCGATATTAAGGTATTGCAATTTTTTGATGATGATCTTGGCCGCTGGCAGGCCTACGCTTACGTGTCGTCTGAAGCCAACAATAACATTCAGATAATAGATTTAAACAATTTACCATTCAGTATACGGTTGGCCGCAGCAGATAGTGCGGCCAGTTCGGCCCACAATCTATACATCAGTAATGTCGATTACACTACCAACACTGCCCTAACCGGTCAGCAACCGGCCCTGCATATTGCCGGACAGCCACAGCAGGGTGGTGCGGTATCCAGTTACAGCCTGGCTAACCCATTGCAGCTCAATCCAAACTGGCTGCAAACCGGTGCCAGCCGCAGTGATTACAGTCATGATGTTTCGTCGATGCTGGTGACTGATCCGCGGGCCAGCAGTCAGTGTGACCGGCCGGCATGCCAGGTGTTGTTTGACTTCAATGAGCAGAATATCAAATTATGGGATATCACCGGTGCCAGCAATCTGGCTTTGGCCGACTTCACGTATAGTCTGGCCAGTTATGTTCATTCAGGTTGGTGGACTGAAGATCAGCAATATTTGCTGGTGCATGATGAGCTGGATGAAACCAATCATGGTTTAAATTCTACAGTACGTGTTTTTGATTTAACCGATTTAACAGCACCAGTACCGGCCGCAACCTATACCGGGCCTACCAAAGCCATTGATCACAACGGCTTTGTTCGCGGTAATCGTTACTATATGTCGAACTACCAGCGCGGTTTAACCATTCTCGACATTACCGATCCAACCGCACCGCAGCAGGCTGGTTTTTTTGATACCTTTCCGGCGTCTGACAGTGCGGCATTTAACGGTTTATGGGGTGTATATCCGTACTTACCGTCGGGCCTTATTCTGGGCAGCGATATCAACAGTGGTTTTTATCTGTTTCGGGACAATACCGTTAGTCCGCTGGCAGGAACCGTGTCATTCAGTGAACCCGAACTGCGGGTAAACCCCGGCGACGTGGCACAAATATCGGTGCAGCGATCGGGCGGTACTGCGGCTATTAACGTGGCATATGAAATCCTGGCTGCCCGGGCTGAACCGGAGCTGGATTATCAGGTCAGTAGCGGCAGGTTAAACTGGGCCGCTAACGATACCAGTGATAAAACTCTTAGTATCGCTACGCTGGACCGTGGCCTGAACGCAGAGCGTGAGTTATTTGTGCGGCTGTTTGATCCGGCAAATGGCGCTAGTTTGAGCAGCCCGTCTTATCTGCGATTGCGTTTTGGCGAAGACCCACCGCGTGCTGGCGTAGTAAGCCTGGTTGAGTCTGCATTATCGGTAGTGGAAGCCGATACCACCGTTGCCGTGGTGGTGCGCCGTTTAGGTGGCAGTGATGGTGCTATCAGCGTAACTTACCAACTGGAAAGTGGCACGGCTGGCATTGGTGAGGATATTGTCGCAGCCAGTGGCGAGCTTAGTTGGGACGATGGCGATAGCAGCGAGCGGCAGATTGAGTTGCAAATTATAGATGATGAACTGTTGGAAGAAGATGAGACTGCGGTGTTAAAGCTGACAGGCGTTGCCGGCAGTGTAACCGGCGATATTGCCGAACTTACCCTGACAATTCTCGATAATGATGCTAACAGCGCACCTGTGGTCAGTGTTGGTGAAAACCGCCAGGTTAACGCCGGCCAGAGTGTCAGCCTCACCGCAGTGGCAACGGATGCGGAAGGCGATTCGATCAGCTATCAGTGGCAGCAGCAAAGTGGCCCTGGTGTAACGTTACAAAACGCGGATAACAGTACAGTAAATTTTATTGCCCCAGCCAGTAGCAGTCAGTTAGTGCTAAGTGTAACTTCTACTGATGCCAGAGGTGCAGCCGCAACTGCCAGCATTACGTTAACGGTTGTGGCCAGCCCGCCGCCACCGCCGCCAACAGCGACCGGTTCTTCCGGTGGCAGTATGTCTATTGGTATTCTGTTGCTGGCGTTATGGCCGTTATGGCCGTTAAGGCGCAAAGTGACAACTAGTATTGCAACTTAAACAATAACTCGGCCAGATCAGGTTGCCATAAATCCGTTTTGGCAACCCGGTTGTTTTGCAGGATCACGCCTTCAGCTGCCAGTAGCTGTCGTTGCTCCAGTGCAGTGGCAGAGCCCGGTACAAATGCCAGGCTGCGGTCACTACGTAGTACCCTGTACCAGGGCACGGCCAGTGCTTGGGGCGCATAACCTAACGCTTTTCCCACTAAACGTGCTTTGCCGGGTAAACCCGCTAAATCTGCAATCTGACCATAGCTGGCCACCTTGCCGGCAGGAATTAACAACACCGTTTGCCAAATCCGCTGGTAGTTATCTGCTGCCATGGTGTCACTTCCTTTAACTTATTCCTGTGCCGGATATTAAATTAACACTGTAATGTCAGTCCGGCTATCGCCATGTTTGTGCGCAAACATAAATCGAAAATTTAACTTGCACTGTGTATATCTGTGTATATACTGTGCATGTAGAATATACACGGCTGGTATGGATGCGGGAACTTTTATGACTGATGGCTTATTTCTGTCGGCAACAGACAAAAAGCCAATGTATGAACAAATTGTCGAGCAAATCACCAGCAAGGTACTGTTGGGTGATTGGCCGGCCAATATGCCGTTGCCGTCTATTCGTGAACTGGCGGCAAAAACCCAGGTAAGTGTGATCACAGTTAAACGCGCATACGCTGAGCTGGAGCTTTCGGGGGTAATTGTGACCCAGCCCGGTCGCGGCTCTTTTGTATCGGCACATCCGGATTTACAGCAGCTCAAGCAGCAGCAACTGATGCAGCAGCTGGAGCAGTTGGTGGAGCTAGCCAGACAAATGCAACTGACAGACCAACAGCTGTTGACACAGTTACAACAAAAATTGGATTCGCAGGGGTAACCCGCTGCGACAACGAGGATAAAGCGATGCAGCAATATGCATTTGACATGCGCAATATCAGTATCCGCTACCCGCATTTTGCGATGGAAAACCTGAATCTTTCCCTGGCAAAAGGCCAGGTGCTGGGGCTGGTTGGGGTAAATGGCGCCGGAAAATCTACCACTATCCGTATTTTAATGGGGCTGGTAAAAGCTGATGCCGGTCAGGTTGACGTGCTTGGCTATCAACTGCCAGCTCAGCAGGTTCAGGCCAAATACGATATTGGTTTTGCCTCGGATGATATGCGTTTGTACAAAAATCAGACATTGCAGTGGCATATGGATTTTATTCACAGCATTTTCCCGAATTTTGATCACGGCTATGCCAAAGACTTATTGCAGCGTTTTGAGCTGATTGCCGATCAGAAGATGAAAGGCTTGTCGCATGGCCAACGAGTGAAAGCCTGTCTGTTACTGGTTCTGGCCAGACGGCCGAAATTACTGGTACTGGATGAGCCCACCACCGGGCTGGATCCGGTTGCCCGTGACGAAGTGCTTACCGAGCTGGCCGATATATTACGTGATGACGAGCGCAGTGTGTTGTTCTCATCGCACAACACCCATGACATCGAAAAACTGTCGGACCAAATTGCTTTTTTAGACAAAGGAAAGTTACTGGCACTGCAGGACAAAGAAAGCTTTGTGCAAAGCTGGTCGCGTTATCGCTGTCAGCTAATGCCGCAGGCGCAGGACAGTGTGCCCGGTGCAGTAAGTATTCGTCGCAGCGGCCAGTTGGCAGAAGTTATCACCGATCAGAGCAGCGGTAATTTTGCCGTCGCGCTGCAGCACTCTGGCTTTAAAGTGATCGAGCAGCATCGGATGTCGCTTGAGGAAATTTTTGTCGCCAACGTCAAACGTAACAGATAGGAGCAGGTAAGATGCTTAATGCGCTGGATAACACCTTGATGATTAAACGCTTGATGGTAAAAGACTGGCAACTGGTGAAAAAATCGCTGGCGGCTTATATGCTTGGAGGCGTGGTGGTCATCGGTATGATGGGCATGGCCACACCGCTGATGTTCAATAGCGGCGCCATCCTGATGATAACGCTGATGATTGTCATTGGAGCCCGTTCGGCTATTGAACTGGTGGTAAATGAAAAGAAAGATCAAACCCTGGCTTTTATGATGAGTTTGCCGGTTACCTCCCAGGACTATGCGCTGGCCAAGCTTGGCTCGAATCTGGCGCTGTATCTGGTACCCTGGTTGCTGCTGGTGTTGGGTATGCTGCTGGTGATTGTCAGCACGCCGGTAACCAATGGCGTGATCCCGCTGGTGGTGCTGGTTAGCGTGTTTATATTGTTGTCGTACTGCTGTTATCTTGCCACCGCACTTTTGACATATTCAGAGGGTTACACGGTGACGGTGATGATCATCACCAACCTGTTACTGAATGGCTTTATTTTCTGGATTATCCGCATGCCAGCTGTGCATAAAACTTTGGAAGCGCCAACCGCCAGTTGGAATAGCACCACCCTTGGTTTGTTGCTGGCAGGTATTGTTTTGACGCTAAGCGTTTTGCTACTGACAGCCTACTTACAAAAGCGTAAAACCAGCTTTTTATAACTCCGGTTTTCAATAAAGCCAGTCTGGTAATGGCTGCTAAAAGAAACCAGTACTATGTCACAAGGTATAGGGTCGCAAGTTATGGGATCTGCACGCCTGTTTTATTTGGATAATCTGCGCGCGCTGGCGATGCTGGCCGGTGTGTTTTTCCATGCTGCTCTGGCTTACAGCCCTATGGCTCAACCATTTTGGCCCAGTGCCGATGTGCTGAACCATCCGCTGTTTGACGTATTTGCCTGGGCCAGCCATTTGTTCCGGATGCCAGTGTTTTTTCTGCTGGCCGGCTTTTTCGCTGCCATGCTACTGCATAAATATGGTGACAGCATGTTCTGGAAAAACCGGCTACGGCGTATAGGCTTACCTTTGCTGTTATTTTTACCACTGCTAACGCTGACTGTTGGCGCGGTGATACAGTTTGGCATGGCCCATGTTAAGCATCAGCCGCCGTTTTTAGCTTTTATCCAGTCGATGCTAAATCAGGCTGAGCCGCCGGCTATGCCGCTGAGCACTATGCATCTGTGGTTTTTATACCATTTGCTGTTTTTGTATCTGCTAACCTGGAGCGGCCGCATTTTGCTAAACCGCCAGATGCTCAGCTGGATTACTGAACTGAAGCCAAATACATTGGTGCTGTTGTTAATACTGGCCTGTGTGCCCGCTTTGTACAGTGTGACGGTGCCATTTCCGGCGCCGGAGTGGATTTTCCCTGCCTTGTGGGCGTTGTGGTTTTATGGCGTGTTTTTTAGCCTGGGCTATGCCTGTTTCAGCATGCCTGCTTTGTTAGCTGGTTTTGATCCGCTCCGGCATTACTATTTGCTACTGGGTGCTGTTAGCTATGCAGTGTATTACGCGTTATTGCCGGCCACTCTGATGCCACAGAGCCAACCACAAAGCTGGCTGAAACTGGCTATCACTTCGCTGGAAAGTTGCAGTGCGGTGCTATGGACGCTTTGCGCCTTGCTGTATGCCAGACGCTATCTGAACTGGAATAGCCGTGCTCTGGCGTATCTGTCAAATGTTAGCTTCTGGCTGTATATCGTGCATTTGCCGCTGCTGTTTTTTGTACAGTTCATCCTGATTGATTTGCCGCTGGCACTGTGGACAAAATTTATTGTAAGCAGTGGGGTTACTTTAGCTATCAGCCTGCTGGGTTTCCATATTCTGGTCGCGCCCACCTGGCTGGCAAGCGTGCTGGCGGGTAGCCAGCGCCGCTAACTTTTACTGCCGCCAACTTTTGCTTAGTAATATATTGTTATTTCTGTTATTCAGATAGCGCGGCGGGCTACAACTGTTTTACCAATAGGTGCCAGGCTTAGCATCGCCAGTTTTAAATGCTGAATGCCAAACGGAATACCGATGATGCTGATAAAACAAACTACAGCATGGCCTAAATGGCCCAGTGCCAGCCAGATCCCAAACAGTAAAAACCAGATAATATTGCCAAGGGTGCCCAGAGTACCGGTACCAATGTCATCATAGCGGTTAATGTAGCGCCGGTTTACTGCATCCTGACCAAAGGGCCAGAACGCCATTTCGCCAATCACAAAACAGCTGCGGCCAAACGGAATACCAATAATACTGATAAAGCACAGCAAACCCACCAGCCACCATAGCAAGCCCATGACAAAACCACCCAGCACAAACCACAAAATATTAAATATTAGTCTGAACACACTCATTATTAACGCCCTTTTTAAAAAGATATCTTTAGCAGGCAGAAATCGCGCCATCATTATTTTTCAATCAAAACATATTGTTAGATTTGTCTTGGCCAGGCGGCAATTAAAAATCAGCTATTTTTTAGCAAAACTCACCATTGGCCACTTGCTTTTATACTGTGTGACACCTAGTATATTTACTGTGTGTTACACAGTATGCGTGACACAGTATATATCACACCTTGTTAAGGGACTGTATATGACAACGGCTCAATTAGACAAAATGCGGCTGGAACTGCGTCGTGGGGTACTGGTGCTGGCCGTGCTGGCAGCCTTGCGCGAACGCCACTATGGCTACTCGCTGCGCCGGCACTTGCAGGAGTCCGGTATTGATATCGACGAGGGTACCTTGTACCCGCTGGTACGGCGGCTGGCCGAGCAGGGCTTACTGGACAGTGAATGGCAGCAGGGAGAAGGACGGGAACGGCGCTACTACCAGATATCTGAGCTGGGCGCTGAACTGCTGACGCAGCTTACCGGCGAATGGACCACCCTAAATAACGCGCTGGGGCCGCTGTTACAGCCACAAAAACCGGCGTCAGCAAAGCAAACAGAGGAGCAAGGCTAATGGAATTAGTTAAACGCTATATTGCTGCAGTACAACGCGAATTACCCGAGCAAAAACGGCAGGAAATTGGCCGGGAACTGCAGGCCAACGTAATGGACCAGCTTGATGCGCTGGCCGATCAGCAAGGTGCGGCGCTTTCAGAGCAGCAAGTGGCTGATGTTCTCAAGAATATGGGCCCGCCACAACAGGTAGCCCGTCAGTTCTGTCCGGTCCAGCCGCTTATTCCGGCACACCTGATGCCGCTGTACAAATATACGATGTATATGGTGTTGGGTGTATTGTTTCTACTGCAGGTAGTATTTATGACCAGCCACTGGTTAACCGGCAGCGATTTCGGACCAATCTCGTTTGTGCTTGGCATCGTCTCAGGCTTTATTGAAGATGCGATATTTGGTTTTACCGCTATTACCCTGGGGTTTGCCCTGATGCCGGCGAACACCCGGTCTGGCCAGTGTCAAAGTGCTGACCAGTGGCAACCGGCAGACCTGCCGCCTGTCGGCGCAGCCTGGCAGCATATCAGCTTAAGTGACGTTTTTACCGATTTAGCCACTTACATCTTTTTGTTGCTGATAATCTGGTTTCCGCTGGGGCAGCAATGGTTTGCCGGAGGCGAGCCGGTAAGTTCAGTATTCACTTTAAAGTCACTGCAGTTGCTGATGTGGTTCAGTCCATTTATTTTGCTGGGCGTGCTGAGCAGTTTGTGGCAGTTGCAGCGCCGGCTCTGGAGTCGGCCAATGCTATCGCTTAACCTGATTGTGAATCTTGCTTTTGTGATTATCCTGGTGTTACTGGCAACTATGGGGCCTGTGTTGCAGCTTGATACTGCTAACTGGAGCGGATACTTCAGTCCGGAAGCCGTGCAAGAAGCAATAAAACGCGGCTTACTGATCACCAGCCTTATTCCTGGTTACGAGATCGTTCGCGATATTTTACGCCTGCGCAAACTTAATAAGTAACTGCCCGAGTCAGTAAAAAAACCTGTCTGGTATTTTCCAGACAGGTTTTTTTAGTTGGGTAAGCAGTTATTAATACTGGCGCTGTTTACGATTATCCCGTACCAGCCACCATACCAGCCAGATAAATATTAATAACGGTGCCAGTGTGACAACGGCAGTAATGCCGATAGCTAATACCGCTGCAACCAATCCGAGCAGAATGCCTATTACCGAGCCTACAATAGCCAGAATGGTTGGCAGACAATAAATTCCCAGGGCGACAGCAAAAATAATAATAATAGTTTTGTTCATCAGCTTATTTCCTTTTTGACTTTATAGCAAAAAAGTATCAAGAGCTATGCCATGTTTTTATTTATATATAAAACAATTGCTTATATTTAAATTGTGTTGGGGTGTTCTAGCAGTTTGAAGCTGCGATAGTGGTTTTCACTAAATAATGGCGAAACTACAAATAGCTGAGGCAATAAAAAAGCTGCCGGGAACTCAGCAGCTTTTAGTATTAAAAATATTGCTGTTATAGCTTATTGATTTGATCTTTTAGCTGATATGACTTGTCTGTAACGATACTTTCTAAGGTACTTACCCGTTCTTTCAGTCGCTGTAATTCTGCTTGCAGTGCTTCCAGCTCACCTTTACCGGCATTGTCTTTGGTTTTCATATAGACTTCATAGCCTGCATAAACAAAACCACCAACAATGGCTAGAGCGGCAATTTCAAATGGTCCCATGATATTCTCCCTTTTTTAATAATAGCTGGTTAAAAGCAATGCGAATGCCAGTTTTTATTGTCGATATAAATTAGTAACATAGGTAATTTTGGCTAATTAAGCTAATGGATAAAAGCTAAAAGGTTAGTCAATATCACCAGATAGTAGTGGTAAACTTACCATAGGTAATCGAATAAATTGTAAGGGTTTATGACCGATCAATATTGGATGCAACAAGCATTGCAACTGGCAGCTAAAGCCGAAGAAGCGGGCGAAGTGCCGGTTGGCGCGGTAATTGTTAAAGATGGTGTGCTGATTGCTGAAGGCTATAATCAGATGATTAGCTTAAACGACCCTTCAGCACATGCCGAAATGCAGGCGGTGCGCCAGGCTGGCCAGTTGTTACAGAACTACCGTTTAACAGACTGTACGTTATATGTAACGTTAGAGCCCTGTAGTATGTGTGCAGGTATGCTGGTTCACAGCCGGCTGGCGCGGCTGGTATTTGGCGCCAGCGATTATAAAACCGGGTCGGCAGGCTCGATAATGAATCTGGTACAGCATCCGCAGTTAAATCATCAGCTTGAAGTCACCGGCGGCGTGCTGGCTGATCAATGCGCTGCCGGGTTGTCAGCTTTTTTTCAACGGCGACGGCAGGAAAAAAAGGCCGCCAGACAAACTGCTGCTACAGTTGTTCCTGGCCTGAGTGATCCGCCAACCCCGGATGATCCTGCATAATGGTCTGATAGTTACGCCGCCTGCGATGTAACTTCAGTAATTCGGTATTGCGTTTTACCCGGCGCCGGCTCGAGCTGATGGCAAAACTGCTAAGTTTACGACGTTTTAACGCCGGTTTTTTTCGTTTGAGCATAAGTTACCTGAAACTTGTCTGGCATTGCCAATGCAATGCCCTAATGCGCATACTATAGGGCCAGGCTGAGTTGACAACAAGGGGCGGGCAGTTGAAACCGCTTATAATCAGCGATCAATATTGTGTTGCAGCTGTATATCGGGGCCGGTACTGTCCGTTGTTGCTGGCAATTGTTCGGTCAGGCGCAGACGCTGCTGCTCCAGCCTTTGCTCTGCTTGTTGTTTTTCATCGGTCCAGACCAGGGTATCGTAATAACGACGGATATTTTCAACATAGGTTACGGCTTCATCACCGCGGGCATAGCCATAACGGGTATGCTGATAAACGGCCTTTTGTCGTAGTAACGGCAGGCGCTGTTTTACTTCAAGCCATTTATCCGGATCGGCGCCCTGTTGTTGGGTAAGGATCCGGGCATCTTCAACATGACCCCAGCCAACATTATAAGACGCCAATGCAAACCACAGCCGGTCAGGCATAGCAATCCGCTCAGGGATCCGGCTGACTAAACGGTGTAAATAACGGCTACCACCTCTGATACTTTGCTCGGGATCCAGCCGGCTGCTGACGCCCATCTGCTGGGCAGTGGGTAACGTCAGCATCATCAGACCCCGCACCCCGGTGGGGCTGCGCGCTTTAGGATCCCAGTGTGATTCCTGATATGACAGCGCCGCCAGTAAGCGCCAGTCCAGTTCACCGGCGTACTGCATAAACAGGTTCTGATAAGTGGGCAGTGTCTGGCTAATCGCATCAATATATTGCAGGGTGTCAACGTAATCGAACTGACTGACATGGCCAAAATAGCGGTCTTCCAGAGTGATTAACTCACCGCTCTGATAAATGTTGCCAAAGAACTCTATCAACACGCTTAACAACGAATCGTCATTGTTGCTTGCCAACAACCAGGCCACAGGCTGATTTTCGCTAACGGTAAAGCCAATGCTTAAATTAGGATAAAAACGGCGGTTAATCGCCAGTTGATTTGAATCGGTAACGGTGTAGGGGATCCTGCCGTCAACAACCAGTTGCAGCACGTCGTCGGCATCAAGATCTTTTTGTTCAAGCCAGCTCAGGTGGGGATAATCGTTGCTTAATCGGTCGAGCGTCTGGGCGTGACTGCTATCCTGGATCACGACAATTGGTTCAGTTATGTCGTCGAGTGATCGGGGCCAGTCATCACCCTGGCGAAATACCAACAATTCACTGATCCAGCGATAAGCCGGTGCTGCCCGGTAACGACTTAGCCGCTCTGGCGTTAACGTTAAGCCGCCGGCAATAAAGTCGACCTGGCCGGTATCCAGTTTTTGCAGCAACTCATCAAGGTGGTAGCTGGGAAACAACTCCAGCTCAACGTCTAACCGTTGTGCCAGAGTTTGAGCCAGTTCGTATTCAAAACCTGCCGGGCCGTCAACGCCGATATAGTAACTGGTTGGGCCATGTAACAAGCCTACCCGCAGACTGTTGCGCTGATATATTGTGTCAAGCTGCGAACTTTGCTCCACCAGCGGCGTACATGCGCTAAGCAGGCAAAAAACCAGCCATAAAAGCACTCTTAATTGCATGCATAACCTGAAATTTACTACCCTGGCGACAGTTATATCAAACTTAAGCAGAGCAGTCAGTTTTTTCACATACCACTTAGCGTCAATTTTCTTTATAATAGCGCGCTTAAATCAGCTTCCATCGACGCTCAACCAACGGAAACCTAGCCTATGTTGATCCTGCGTGGTGCACCTGCACTGTCCGAATTCCGAATTGCCAAGTTACTGGAGCAGTGTGCTGAACGCACCTTGCCGGTTAGCACAATTTATGCCGAGTATATGCACTTTGCTGATACCAGCGCTGCACTTAGCAGCGACGAGCAAAGTACCCTGGATAAATTGCTAACCTATGGCCCGGCGATTGCCAGCCATGAGCCGGTTGGTCAGCTGTTACTGGTCACTCCGCGGCCCGGTACTATTTCACCCTGGTCATCTAAAGCCAGCGATATTGCCCATAATTGTGGCCTGGCAAAAATCAAACGGTTAGAGCGCGGTATTGCTTATTATATTGAAAGCAGTCGTAATTTAACGGCTGACGAAGTTACGCTGGTTAGTGGCCTGCTGCATGACCGGATGATGGAAGTGGTGTTTACTGAGCTTAGTCAGGCCGCGGCATTATTTCAGCATGCTGCACCAGCCGGGTTAAGTTCGGTTGATATTATTAACGGTGGCCGTCAGGCGCTGTCTGATGCCAATATTTCAATGGGACTGGCGCTGGCCGATGATGAGATTGACTATCTGGTTGCGAATTTTCAGCAGCTGGGTCGTAATCCGAACGATATTGAACTGTATATGTTTGCCCAGGCGAACTCTGAGCATTGCCGGCACAAGATTTTTAACGCCGACTGGACTATCGACGGCGTAGCACAGCCTAAATCGCTGTTCAAAATGATAAAAAATACCTATGAACAGACACCAGACTACGTATTATCCGCTTATAAAGATAATGCTGCAGTAATGACCGGCTCAGCCGCCGGCCGCTTTTTCCCGGTACCGGCCACGGGTGAATACAACTATCACCACGAAGATATTCATATTCTGATGAAGGTGGAAACCCATAACCATCCTACTGCTATTTCGCCTTATCCGGGTGCCGCTACCGGCTCTGGTGGCGAAATTCGTGATGAAGGTGCAACTGGTGTGGGTTCCAAACCTAAAGCCGGGCTGGTCGGTTTTTCGGTGTCGAATTTGCGTATTCCTGGTTTTGAACAACCATGGGAAACTGACTTTGGCAAGCCAGAGCGAATAGTCAGTGCATTGGATATTATGCTGGAAGGCCCGTTGGGCGGCGCGGCATTTAACAATGAATTTGGCCGCCCAGCCATTAACGGCTATTTCCGGACCTATGAAGAGAAAGTCAGCAGCCACAATGGTGAGGAAATCCGCGGCTACCATAAACCCATTATGATCGCCGGTGGTCTTGGCAATATTCGAACTGATCACGTGCAAAAAGGCGAGTTACCGCCTGGTGCCAAACTGGTGGTATTAGGTGGCCCGGCCATGAACATTGGTCTGGGTGGTGGTGCCGCCTCATCAATGGCGTCTGGTCAGTCAGCAGAAGATCTGGATTTCGCCTCAGTGCAGCGGGAGAACCCGGAAATTGAACGGCGCTGTCAGGAAGTGATTGACCGCTGCTGGCAGCTGGGCGACGACAACCCGATTTGTTTTATTCACGATGTTGGCGCCGGTGGTTTATCCAATGCCTTCCCTGAGCTGGTAAACGATGGCGGTGTTGGTGGTAAGTTTGAGCTACGCAATGTGCCAAATGATGAACCGGGCATGTCGCCACTGCAAATCTGGTGCAACGAGTCGCAAGAGCGCTATGTGATGGCTATTCCGCCGGGAAAAATGGCGGTATTTGAGCAGATTTGTCAGCGCGAGCGGGCGCCGTATGCTGTGGTTGGTGAAGCTACCAGTGAACAGCACCTGACTTTAACTGACAAACATTTTGGTAATACCCCGATTGATTTACCGCTGAGCGTATTGCTGGGCAAGGCACCGAAAATGCACCGTGATGTGCAAAGTGCAAAAGCTGCAGGCAAGCCGCTGGATCGCGCCGGTATTACCATTGCCGATGCCGCCGGGCGCTTGTTGCGCCTGCCGGCTATTGCCGAGAAAACCTTTCTGGTAACTATTGGCGATCGCACGGTAACTGGTCTGGTGGCCCGCGATCAGATGGTGGGCCCCTGGCAGGTGCCGGTAGCTAACTGCGGTATTACTGCGGCCAGCTATGATACCTACCATGGTGAAGCGATGGCGATGGGCGAGCGCACACCAGTAGCGTTGCTGGACTTTGCCGCTTCAGCCAGGCTGGCAGTGGCTGAAGCTATTACCAATATTGCCTGTAGTGATATCGGTGATTTAAAACGGATTAAATTGTCAGCTAACTGGATGTCTGCTGCCGGTCACCCGGGCGAAGATGCCGGTTTATATGCTGCTGTTAAAGCAATTGGCGAAGAGTTATGTCCGGCACTTGAAGTTACCATCCCGGTCGGTAAAGACTCGATGTCGATGAAAACCAAATGGCAGCAAAATGGCAGCGAGCAGGCGGTGACTTCACCAATGTCACTGGTGATCACTGCCTTTGGCCGGGTAGAAGATATCCGCAAAACGGTCACCCCGCAGCTTCGCACTGACAAAGGCGCCAGCAGCCTGCTGCTGATTGATCTAGGTCAGGGTGCCAACCGGCTCGGTGCGTCCTGTTTAACTCAGGTATACAAGCAGTTGGGTGATACCCCGGCTGATTTAGACAGCCCGGATTTATTACTGAACTTCTTCGCTGCCATACAGCAACTGCTGCGTGAGCAGAAACTACTGGCATACCACGACCGGTCTGATGGTGGCCTATTTGTCACCCTGGCCGAAATGGCCTTTGCCGGTAAAGCAGGTTTCAATGCCGATATTACCAGCCTGGGAGACGACGATTTAGCCGTGCTGTTCAGCGAAGAGCCGGGTGCCGTTATTCAGGTGCAAGACAGTGAGCTGGCTTATGTGCAGCAAGTTCTGGCTGAGCATAATCTGGCAGAATGCAGCCATATTCTGGGCACGGTAAGTGCCAGTGATAAGCTGATGTTCAGCCGTGCCGGTAAAGAGGTATTCAGTGACAGCCGCACCCATTTACGCTGCATCTGGGCCGAAACCACTTATCAAATGCAGGCACTGCGTGATAACCCGGCCGGAGCCTTGCAGGAATTTACCGCCAAAGCTGATGACACTGATCCGGGCCTTAATGTAAAACTCAGTTTTGATCAGAATGACGATGTTGCAGCGCCTTATATTGTTAAAGGCGTCGCGCCGAAAGTGGCTATTTTACGCGAGCAGGGGGTTAACTCTCATCTGGAAATGGCCGCAGCCTTTAACCGTGCCGGTTTTAGCGCAGTTGACGTGCACATGAGCGATATCCTTGCCGGCCGGGTAAAACTCAGCGACTTTAACGGTTTAGCGGCCTGTGGTGGTTTCTCTTATGGTGACGTACTGGGGGCCGGCGAAGGCTGGGCAAAATCAGTGTTGTTTAACGACATAGCCCGGGCGCAGTTTGCAGCATTTTTTGAGCGGCCAACGACCTTTTCGTTAGGGGTCTGTAATGGTTGTCAGATGATGTCGAATTTAAAAACCCTGATCCCGGGTGCTGAATTGTGGCCACACTTTGTCCGCAATAAGTCGGAGCGGTTCGAAGCACGTTTCAGCCTGGTGGAAATTCAGCAAAGCCCGTCGCTGTTCTTCAGCGGCATGGCCGGCTCGCGGATGCCGATTGCGGTATCACACGGTGAAGGCCATGCCGAATTTGTCAGCAGTGAAGCGCTGGCGAAAGCTAACCACAGCGGTACCGTAGCGATGCGCTTTGTTGATAACTTTGGCAAGGTTACTGAACAATATCCGGCTAACCCGAATGGATCGCCAGCGGGTATTACTGCACTGACTACCACCGATGGCAGGGTCAGTATTATGATGCCGCACCCGGAGCGGGTATTCCGCACTGTTGCCAACTCATGGCATCCTGATGAGTGGCAGGAAGACAGCCCATGGATGCGGATGTTCCGTAACGCCCGGGTCTGGCTCGGTTAAAACCGCTGTAACACGTAATCAAAAACCCTGCAGTTGCAGGGTTTTTAATTGCTTAAAGTTGACTGTTAGAAAAGCAACCAGACGGATTATAAGCTCCAGCGCAAGCCAATCATGGCTACATACGGGTCGATATTAATATTTACGCTTTGCACTGTTGAACCATTTACCTGCACCCGGCCAGTGGTGTCGATATCCATTTTGCTCACCATCATGTGTATACCCAGGGACTCGCTGAGTTTAATATTCACTCCGGCTTGCAGTGCCAAGCCAAACGAGTTTTTGGCTTCTAAGGTAACACTGTCATCAGCGCTGGTAACACCCAGCGTTTGCAGCGTGTCTTTTAACTGGTTGTCGATCTGCTCATCAAAGAAAATTGTATAGTTCAGGCCGACTCCGACAAAGGGATCAAATATTTGATGCTCTGGCATAAAATGATACTGCGCCAGTAAAGTAGGCGGCAGGTGCTTAGTTTTACCTACTTTCAGGCCATTAATAGCCGAGCCTTTCACCATAATGTCATGGCTGAACGGGGTCGCGGCAATTAACTGGACGGCCCAGTTTGGTTTAAGCCGGTAATCAAACGTCAGGCCAAGCTGGGTGTTGCTGTCTACTGCCAGCGCAGTTGAGCCATTTGGCAGGCCAGCGACTTGTTCAATTACGTTTAAGCTTGAACTGCTGTCATCCGGCGCAACATTAATGGCACCGATATTAACGGCAAAATCAGCAGAGGCCGGGGCGGCGGCTAGTAAAGAGATCAGGGGAATAGCGATTAAAGCGGTTTTCATTTTATGCTCCACAGGTTAGTTCTGTGGGTATTGTGCGCCCTGGCTAAAACAGGATATTGGCCTGGATCAATAAAAAAATAAGCAGGCTCCCCTGGCAGTGATTTACTTTGTTCTGCATCAATAAAACGGTAGCTAAGCGCCTGGTTTGCTTACATCAAGCCTTTTAAAAAAGCCACCACACTGCGGCCCAGCGCACTGAGAGCATAGCCGCCCTCTAACATAGCTACAACCCGGCCCTGACAATGTTTGTTTGCGATGGTTTTTAGTTCTGTTGCCAGCCAATTATAGTCATCTTCGCGCAGCATAAAATGCGCCATCTCATCTTCCGCATGGCCGTCAAAGCCGGCGGATACCAGAATAAGTTGTGGGGCAAATGCATCCAGTGCCGGTAGCCACTCGCTACTGACAGCAGCGCGCCACTGGCTTGCTTTGCAGCCGCCCGGCAACGGCAGATTAATAATATGATCTGACACGGTGTCAGCGCCGGTATTCGGGTACAGTGGGTATTCAAACGAAGAGCAGAACAATATTCTGGCGTCCTGTTTAAAAATATCTTCTGTGCCGTTGCCATGATGTACGTCAAAGTCGACAATCGCAATTCGTTCAAGCTGATACTTGTCCAGCGCATATTCAGCGGCAACAGCAATATTATTAAAAAAGCAGAAGCCCATTGCCTGGTCATGGGTAGCATGATGTCCTGGCGGCCGAATAGCGCAAAAAGCTTGTTTATCATTGCCTTGCATAACTTCGTCTACGGCATTAAGGCCACTGCCGGCAGCATACAAGGCCGCCTGCAGGGTTTTGTTCATCATTTGGGTATCCGGATCCAGCCAGATATGGCCCTCAGTGGGTGCTTTGGCATATAACTCGCTAACATACAGCGTGCTATGGGCCCGGCATAAATCAGCTTTACTGGCAGCAGTGGCATCTTTTTGTTGCAGAATATAATCGAGGCCGGAGCGGATTAACTGATCGTTAATGGCATCTAAGCGGGCCGGACACTCCGGGTGGTCATCGCCGGCATTATGCTGGCGACATATAGCATGGCTGAATAGGGTAATGGCCATTAACCGGCTCCTTTTACTGCTGTACCAGCAAGATCACGTTCCAGAAATACTTCGCCCGGGTCGTCATAACTTTTGCGTTTAAAGCCGGCTTTGGTAAAGACACTGAGCATCGGTTTATTTTCAGCCCGGACATAGGCCACCATTTTGCTGAGTTTACGGCTGCCGGCAATGTCGATCATTTCCTGCAGCAGCCTTTTTGCCATGCCTTTACCCTGATGTTTTTCTCTGGTGACGAAGGCCACTTCACAACTGTTGTCACCAGCAATCAGGTAGTAGCGGCCAACTGCCTGGATTTCGACGACAGAGCCTTTTTGTTTAACAATACACAGCGCTAAATCCTTCGTTTGATCAAC
Source organism: Arsukibacterium indicum (assembly GCF_019100565.1). Classification (GTDB taxonomy): domain Bacteria; phylum Pseudomonadota; class Gammaproteobacteria; order Enterobacterales; family Alteromonadaceae; genus Alishewanella; species Alishewanella indicum. The sequence continues at coordinate 50,722 of NZ_JAHRID010000004.1, forward strand.
ACTAACCAGGGTGCAGGATTTCTCCCGGCTCATCTGAGTAGGTACCGTGTTATACCGCATTTGTAATGTTTCTTTGGTATGAGAGTAGAAAAACTCCTGCAAGCGGCGCTCGTCAGATGGATTTAGCGGCCGTAAATCAAAGCTTTCGCCGTCTATCTGTAACTCTTTAAAGCCGACAGCGCCAAGCTCGGCGACTTCTACCGGGGTTTGCAGCTGATAATGCGGCACCCAGTAAAACTTTCGAACTTCTGAGAGCAACTGGCTGCGAAACTTCGGGTGGGCTACTCTGATAAGTTCCAGCGCCCGCTCGCGGACACTTTTGCCACGCAGTGAGGCCACACCAAATTCGGTCACCACATAATGAACATGGCCCCGGCTGGTAACCACCCCTGCACCTTGCCGGATGTGCGGCACTATCCGGGATATCGAACCATTTTTGGCGGTAGAGGGCAGGGCGATAACCGGTTTACCGCCATTACTCATCGAGGCACCACGACTGAAGTCAACCTGACCGCCAATACCACTGTAAAATTGATGGCCAATAGAGTCAGATACCACCTGGCCTGTCAGATCAACTTCAATAGCGCTGTTAATCGCGACCATTTTATCGTTGCGGGCAATATTAGCCGGTGAATTAACGTATTCGCTTGGGTAAAAGCCAATATGTGGGTTCTGGTCAACAAACTGATACAGCGTTTTGCTGCCAATACAAAAACTGACCACACTTTTGCCAGGATGAAAGGTTTTACGACGATTATTTATCACCCCCTTTCTGATTAGATCGAGCACACCGTCGGTGATCATTTCACTGTGCAGGCCTAAATCTTTATGGTTACTTAAGTAACGGGTAACTGCCGCGCATATGCGACCAACGCCCAATTGGATAGTGGCACCGTCTTCAACCAATAGTGAAACATACTGACCAATCCTTTCAGTACGGGCATCCAGCTCTGGCATCTGTGCCTCAGGCAGTGGCTGATCGGCATAATATAAGGTGTCGATATCATCACGGTGAATAAACGACTGGCCATAGGTAATCGGCATTTGCGGGTTTACCTGCGCTATGACTTTTTTAGCCGCTTTAGCAGCAGCGGCAACCACATCGACAGAGACACCAAGGGAATGATAGCCGTGTTCATCTGCCGGGCTTACCATAATTAATGCAGCGTCCAGTGGCAGTACGCCGTCGGTAAACAAAGCCGGAATGTCGGTCATAAAACAAGGGGTGTAGTCAGCCCGGCCTTCAGCAACAGCCTGACGGATTTTTTCACCACCGATAAAAAAGGTATTCACTTTAAATAAATGCTGATATTGCGGCTCGGCCCATTTATTGTCAGCCAGGGTAACCAGCTGGACAATTTCAATGTCGTGCAGGCTGCTGGCATGATTAATTAAGTCGTCAATTAACGCGGTGGGGACGGCAGCGTGTGAACCGATAAATATCCGGTTACCTGATTTGAGCAGTTGTTGCCAGTTTAGCGGTGCAGAAGCCATCAACGCGTTATCCCGAAAGAGACCTTGGCTACTACTGTAAAGCAGCGCTGCGATCAGTACCAGCCCCAACTTTAGTCGCAAAAAAACCAGGGCATTGTTGTCCTGGTTTTTTAGTATTGCTTATTTATCGTGGCAAGTTACTGGATGCTACGGGCATCACGGTTACTGCGAACCTCGCGGCTGGTACTGACTGCTGGCCGTTGCGGTTGCACCTGACGTTGCGGCTGTACCTGACGTTGCGGTTGCACCTGACGTTGTGGTTGCACCTGACGTTGTGGTTGCACCTGACGTTGCGGTTGTACCTGACGTTGCGGCTGCACTGGTGTGATCCGTTGTTCCTGTCCTACTTGTTGCTGGCGCGCCAGTTGCTGCCGTTCAGCCGTTTTTGACCCGCTGGTTTCCATCGGCCGGCTTACTGTAGTTCTGGCCGGTTGCTGCCGGTTAGTTTGTTGTTCACGGTTATTGAACTGTGGCCGCTGGGTGCGCTCCATTTGTTCAATTCGCTCTACCCGTTCCGCCCGTTGTTGACTGTTCAGCTGGCGGCTGGTTGTAATTGCAGGTGCCTGACGTAAGTTGACCTGCTCCGCAGTACGACGCTGCATTACATTGTGCTCGCGACTTTGCTGATTGGCATTAAACTGGTTACGATGTTGCTGCTCGCGACGTTTTCCCGTTTCGGCCCGGTACTCTTTGGTCAACTGACGCGCATAACCAAAATTATGCTCGCGGTTCAACACTTCATGCCGGTAGTGCACGCCGCGTCTGTGGTAGCTGTCATGCTGCCAGCGACGTGCGTCGGTATAGTGCTTATTCCGACGCGGATAGTAACGCGGCGGTTTATGATAGTAGTGATGATTTACTACAATATGGCGATGGTGCCAGTCGAAAATACTGAAGTAAAATGATGGCCGCACACTGAAGCTCGGCCCCCAGTAAAAATGACTGCTGGCGTAAAAACCACGCGGCGCATGCCAGTATACCGGTGGGTAAGCCGACCACCACCAGTTGCCGTATACTACCCGGGTATCATAGTACGGTACGTATATAACTTCCGGACGGCGTGGTTCAATAATAATCACTTCACGCTCACGCTGCACGGTTAAATGCTTCATTTTATCCAGCGAACCTTGTTGATAGGCCCGCTCCCGCAATTGCTGAATACTGGCAAGTACGGCGGCTTCGTCGGTTAAAAACATTTCACCGAGTTGCTGGGTCCAGCTTAAATCATCACTTAGCCGTTTCAGTAAATCAGGGAAGGCGACCAATGCTTTGACACTTGGTTCCCAGTCCTCGCTGGCAACGGCCTGTACGGCTGCGTCACCGCTCAGATCAGGGTTGCGTTCAGACCAGCGGGCAGCCTGGACAACTTCCAACGGATAGGTTGAGGCGATCAGCACATGAGTCAGCACGGTATCCGGGTACAGGGCCACCGGTGCCAAAATCTGGTCCAGTTCTGCCTGAGACATGCTCTCGCTGGCTTTTGCGTTAACGCTAAAGATCAGCAACACACTCAGTAACAGGGCTTTTAAGCGTAAACTGGTGCTATACATAGTGGTTTCCTCCACAGTGGGCGGTATTGTCGCCAACAACATTGACGACATTTTACACAAAGTATAGGTGTTATAGGCCGCTGAGACTTAATACTAACTGAACTTCGGTTAATCTTTACACAGCCTTTACGTTGCGTTTGCTTGCCGCCTGAGTGAGATAACGGGCTTGTTTAGCCGGCTTTAACTGTTGTAAATCAACTAACACCAGGCCGTCAACACAATCGGCAAAGGCCGGGTCGGTGCTGAATGCCAGGAAGCTCGCGCCGCCAGGCTGACACAGTTCGCTGTATTGCTTATATAAAGTGGGAACACTAAGGCCCATATTAGCCAGCAGGTGTTTTAGCTGGGTAAAGTCGGCCGTATAGTCGGTGCCGCTGAATTGTGACTGCAGATGGTGTCGTTGTTCATCAGATAGCAGATAAGGCTGGTTTGCCTGCAGCAATACCTGATCCGCGCCAAAATACAGCGAATAAAAATACACCAGTAAATCCCGGGCAGTTTGCGGGTAACTGGCGGATATGCTTACTGCGCCAAATAAATAGCGAATTTGCGGGTTATGTTGTAAGTAGGCGCCAATGCCATACCACAAATAATCAAGGCTGCGTTTACCCCAGTAACGCGGCTGAATAAAACTGCGGCCTAATTCCAGACCCTGCTCTAAATAGGGTTGCATCGTCTGGTTGTACCGAAACAAGCTGGCAGTATACAAACCTGACACGCCGCTACTGCGAATAATATCGCCACTGGGCGCAAGCCGGTACGCACCGACCATTTCCAGCTCAGCCGGGTCCCATAGTATTAAATGATGATAATAACTGTCGTACTTATCGATATCACGTTTATTGCCGGTACCTTCGCCCACGGCCCGAAAGGCCAGTTCACGTAACCGGCCAATTTCGCGCATCAGTGCTGAGCTCTGTTTGTGGTGGTACAAATAAATAAGTTTGCCGTCGCTGGTGGTGCCCAGCTGCTGACATTGAGTCAGATCTGCTTTTAATTCACTGCGAAGCTCGGGATGGGCAATGGTACTTTGGGTGCGAAGTAGTGGCGCCTTGTCTTTTGCCAGCCGGTACAAGTGCTTTTTAAATAATTTCAGCTGCTCTTTTGTAGACAGCGGCAACTGGCCATAACTGTCGAACGGGATCTGCTCGCCTATCCGCATTGTGATGTTTTTACGTTGTTGTTTAAACATCTCCTGCACCAGCAGCATGGTTGCCAGTGGTTTATAAAGCATCGATGCGCCATAAAACAATGCAGAGTTTCTGCCGTCAATGTAGATCGGCAAAATAGGCGCTTTAGCGCCAGTAGCAAAGCGCAGAAAGCCATTATGCCACTTGCCATCCCTAACACCATTAGGTTTAAGCCGTGATACCTCTCCGGCCGGAAACAACACCAGGGCACCGTCCTGTTGTAAATGTCTTCTGATTTCGCTCAGCCGGTTTCGCTCTGTGCCCCCTTCCATGTTATTAACCGGTAGCAGCAGGCAGTGCAGGGCTGTTACGGACATTAATAACTGATTTGCAATAATCTTTACATCTGGCCTGATTTCGCTGATCAGTTTAATCAGCGCCAGGCCGTCCAGTGAGCCAATAGGATGATTGGCAATAATAACCACTTTGCCACTGGCTGGGATCCGGGCAATTTCGTTATCGCGGGCACTGTAACTGAAGTTAAAATAATTCAGTACCTGCTCGACAAAATCCAGCCCCTGCAGGTGAGGATATTGCTGGCTGAAGGCAACAAACTCCTGTTCATGCAGTAAGTAACTTAACGCGCCTTTAACGGGTTTATACAACCAGGGTTTACTGCTGATCCCGGGCATTTGTTGCTGAATAACCTGCTCGACATTAAACATAACAGCTCCCGCATATTGCCGGCTAATTGGCCTGTAGCTGCAGGCTAAACCTGATATATGACGGCAAGGCGACAGTTTTATGGCAATTTACTGAATATTTCCGGATTCGCCAGCTGCGCAGGTTTTGCGTTAGACTCTGGAATAACATGCCAGCGGAGACATAATCGGAATTAGCTATGAGCATTGCATTGATCATTCCAGACCGTAAACTGGATGACTTACAACAACGGCTGCAGCAAGCGTTGCCGGACACCCGGATTGAAATATGGCCTGAACTGGATGACCCTGCTGACGTTGAGTTTGCGGTCGTCTGGAAACAACCGCATGGTTGTCTTAGTGGTTTAATTAATTTAAAAGCTATTCAGTGTTTTGGGGCCGGTGTCGATTCAATACTGACTGATCCCACCTTACCCGACTTGCCCGTAAGCAGAATTGTTGACCCTGCGTTAACAGAGGCAATGGTCGGGTACCTTGACGGCATAGTCAGTTACTATCGGTTACAGCTGGATGTTTTTACCCGTCAGCAACAGCAATCGCTATGGCGCCCGAAAAGCCCCAGAAAGCTAACCAGTATTACGGTGCTGGGACTGGGTGAGCTGGGTGGGGCGGTTGCAAATCATTTTGACAAAGCAGGCTATCAGGTTGCCGGGTGGGCGCGAAGTGGCAAAAGCCTCGCAAATATAAGGTGTTTTGCCGGAGAAGAGCAGTTACAGCATGCGGTGGCAGCGGCAGATGTTATTATTTGTCTGTTACCATTAACGCCGGCAACAGAGCAGCGGTTAAATCAGGCGTTTTTTCAGGCGCTAAAACCCGGTGCCATTTTTATAAATGTTGCCCGGGGCGCTATTGTCGACGACTCGGCGTTGCTGACTGCGCTTCAGGACGGGCCGCTTGCGGCTGCCTGCCTCGATGTTTTTTGTCAGGAACCACTGCCCAAGGACAGCCCGTTCTGGCAGCATCCGGCTGTACTTATTACCCCGCATGTTTCTGCCGTCACCAATGTCAGTACTGTGGTCGCGCAGATTGTCGAAAACTACCAGCGTGCCCTGCGAGGCAGCGGCCTGCTGAACCCGGTAGATACCATACGGGGCTATTAACTGGATAAAAACACAGTTATTGTAAATATGTTACAAGTTAACTACACTCAGCAGCGGTTTAAGGTAACTTAGACTTAAATCTTAATAAAAAGAATAAAATGCGTCATTGAGGTATGTTTTATGAGTAAAGCGTCCAGTCGTGGTTTTGGCTTTACTGCAATCGCCGTTGTTGTGTGTCTGATGGCACTGTCGGCGTTTCTGACCAAAGCCGAAGCGGCCTGGTGGTTAATCTGAAAGGTTAATTAAACTTACGGCTGCAGGAAAAAATTCGGTCAAGTGGAATGACCAAAAATCAAGGGGTTAGTGTTGTAACCAGTATATACTGGTGAAAAACGCTAACCCCTTGATGCTTCAGGTTTACCCTGACACTTCAGGACTTAGTATGACGCTCCCGATTCTGCCGTTTTTGCTCAGCATTTTTCTGGAGTAATACATAGGTCGCACTGTAACCACCATGCTGTCGTTGGGCGGTATGTGCGGCGAGAACGGCGGGTAACTGTGGCAGCCATTTAAACACATAGCTGCGCAAAATTGCCGGATGGGGCTTGCTGTTGCGGCCCATGCCGTGATGGATAAGTAGCGTGCGGATACCGCGATGATGACAGTCATCGATAAAGTGTGACAACTGGCTTCTGGCTTCAGTCAGCGACTTACCCAACAAGTTAAGGGTAGCGTCCAGTTGATATTTTCCCAGCCTTAAATTTCGGTATACGCCCTGTTGCACTCCGTCTTTGCAGTAAGCAAACGGATCATCCGGTTTAACTAAATCAACATACTCCATGCTCAGATAGTTCGGATCGTATTCCATCTCCTGCTCAGCCGCTTTGCGCCGGGCTTGTTGGGCTAAGGTTGGGCTGAATTCAGTCTGCTGCCGCACTTCATCTTGCGATAGCGGTGTAACATCAGTCATTTCCTGCAAAAACAGGTCAAGGTCATTATCTTGCATTATGCCGGCTCCAACTGCGCCAAAGTGTGCATAGAGCCGCTAAGTATAGCGTGCCACCCGGTATGAAAAAAGCCCGGGCAGCATCTGGCCGCTATCGCTTAATTCTCTGTTGTTAAAACAGAGCTTGCCGGGGAAGATATTTTACCGTCGCTGATTGCTTTTCTGCGGGCACTGGCAAATCTAACTAAATAATAAGCGTTTATCAGCAGCACCAGCAGGTTAGAAATGACCCCCTGCGGGATAGCAATATGGCTGTAATAGACAAACAGCAGGCTGCAACCTATTAATGTAGCTAATCTGAGCCAGAGCACATCTTTAATAAAAAAAGCACCAATACAGATAGTTAAACCAACCCAGCTGATAATGTCGTATACCAGATTTTCCACGCTGAACCGCCATGCCGCTACTAGAATGGCGCGCATTATGCTCAGTGGCTAACATTTCATCAACTGAGTATTTTTACTGTTTAAGCATTACTTTTAATAATAGATTGCTGCTGGCTTGTTTAAACATATCAAGCTAAGCGCTTGATTATCAACAACTGATGCTGGCTTTTCTCTCAGAAAAGCTAATCTGATAATTAAAGCTCAGGTATTTTGGGTTAAAAAAACAGCAAAGAGTCTGCGAGCTTCTATAATTAATAGTGTTGTTTGGTTGATATTAGAGGGTGATGTCGTGCTACCAACTAAGTTATATGAACCTTTACCATACAGTTACATGCTCGCCGGAACTGCCAGTATGATCTTAGTACCGTCGGTGCTTGGTGTATTTTCAGGGGCGTTATTATTTCTAGCTGGTGCTCTGGTATGGATAGTGCGCTCTGAACACCGCAGGGAGGATGACGTTTTTGCTGAGCGAAAAAACGGCCCTGTACCTTTCTGGGGTTATGAATTATTGCCTTTTGTCTGCCTGGTAACAGCACTCACTATATTTATTTTGCCATTTAATCAGTTCTATTACCCATCAGCTGTTATTTTGCTGATCGTCGGGGTGCAATTGTGGTTAACCCGCAATATGCAGCGCCGGCATCGACCGGCACTGCTTAACTAGTTACATTATTATCATTTTCTCAAATCGACATTACTGTTAGCAATTTTACTGGTCATGATTAGCCAGGCCTTCAGGTTTTGCTGCAACGCTGCCGGATCAATTTTATCCAGTGTGTCATTTGGAGTATGGTGAAAGTCAAAATAGTCCGTACCATCCTGTTGTAAGCTGGCAACCGGCACACCCTGTGCTTTTAATACCGATACATCAGGGCCGCCTGACGCAGTGTTGCTTCCTGCTTCAATGCCAAGATGTTTTAGATCCTGCTGAAGCTCAGCAGCAAATGCCAGGGCCTGCTCACCAAAACCGGTATCAAAACGCCAGATCCGGCCTGCACCGAAATCTGATTCTGATGCAAACACATGGTTCTTCAGCTCAGCCGCATGGTGTGCAGCGTAGGCCCGGGCACCGATAAGGCCCCCTTCTTCATTCCCAAATAGTACCACCCGGATTGTACGTTCTGGCTTTTGCTGTTTAAGCAGGGCTGCGGTTGCCATTACCAGACCCACACCGGCACCGTCATCCAGTGCGCCGGTACCCTCATCCCATGAATCGATATGGGCGCCGATCAACACTATCTCATCCGGGCGCTTGCTACCGGTTATTTCGGCAATAACGTTGTGACTGGTCACTTCGCCCGGCAGGTTATTTTTCATATGCAGGCTTAAGTTGGTTTCAGGATGAATTGCCAGCATTTTGCTGAGCTGCATTGCATCGGGTACTGAAATCGCTGCTGCCGGGATCCGTGGCACATCTTCTGAATACCGCATAATGCCAGTATGGGCAAAACGGTTGTTGCTGGTACCTACAGAGCGGATGATAATGGCTTTGGCACCAAGTTTGGCTGCTTCAACCGCGCCCTGGGCCCGGGCTCCAACTACCTGACCATAAAAGCTGCCGCGAATATCTTTACGTAGGGTTTGGTTGATAAATACGATTTTGTCTTTAACTTCTGCCGGGTTGGCTTGTTGCAGTTGTTGCAGGTTATCAAACATAACAACCTGACTGGTAATGCCGTCAAAAGGTGTGCCAACCGAACCACCCAGCGCAGTTAACACCAGGGCCTGATTAAATGGTGCTTCAACGCGCAGGCTGGCATTGCCCCGCTCCCAGTACTGCATGGTAAAAGGTTCAGTCCATACTTTATCAAAACCGAGCTGCCTGAACTTTTGTTCTGCCCACGCAACGGCGCGGGCATCTGCCTCGCTGCCTGCCAGTCGGGGACCTACTTCTACGGTAAGAGATTCTACAAGTTTGTAGGCCAGATCATTATTTAACTCTGGTTTACTGGCCTGAGCCGGCTGGCCGATGGCGATGGTTGTCGCCGCTATCATTGTTGTTAACCACAATTTCATCTTTTCATTCTGCCTTAGTGTTGTTACATTATCGGGACTTTAGCATGCTTTTTATATCAGCCCTAGCAGTGGGCGGTGAAATGCATTTTGCTCAGGACAAGGCTTCACGGATGCAAGCTCAACATACTTACACATCAGCGCTACTGGTTGACGACACCAGCTCTGTTCGGGACTATCTGCGGCAAATTCTGGCCCAACTTGGCATTACCACGATATACGAAGCAGCTGATGGTGCCACTGCTGACCAATTGTTTGCACATTATCATCCTCAGTTAGTTTTTCTTGATATTCAGCTGCCAGACATCAACGGTAAAGTACTATTAAAGCGTTTCAAGCAATTGGATGAGCAAACTAAGGTGTTTATGGTGTCTGCTTATTCCAGTGTCGAAAATCTAAAGGATGCGATTGCCGGTGGTGCTAAAGCCTTTGTGGTTAAGCCGTTTTCGGCAAAACGAATATGTAATTTAGTACAGTCACTTCAGCATTAATGGTGAATACTGATTTTTGCTTACTTAATGTTCGTTTAATGTTTAATCTTGTTAAATAAGAATGATTATCTTGTCGCATTCTGGTTTAATCGGTAATAATCAGCCAAATTCAGAAAGCCAGAGAAATGAAAATGAACTTAAATGACATGCTGGAAAATTCAGCACAAGCAGTAAAACTGTTAAAAGCGGTGTCGAATGAACGACGTTTAATAATTTTATGCCATTTGCTGGAAGGTGAAATGTCTGTAGGGGATATTAATGACAAGCTTGACTTAAGTCAGTCGGCGTTGTCGCAGCATCTGGCATTACTTCGTCGCCATAAACTGGTTAAAACCCGTAAGGTAGCGCAAACCGTATATTATCGCTTAAGCAGTGACGAAGTTGAGCAACTTATTGCTTTGATGCACAAATTGTATTGCAGCTGATACATGTTAAACACCCACAAAAAAGCCAGCTTACGCTGGCTTTTTTGTGGGTCACTGTTCATTAAGCAGCTTTTAATGCCTTAACATGCGCATTTAAACGGGCTTTATGACGTGCTGCTTTGTTCTTATGGATAAGGCCTTTAGCCGCCATACGATCAATTACAGGTACCATGTTGTTGAACGCTTCAGTTGAAGCGGTTACGTCAGCAGTTAATACCGCTGCGTAGGTTTTCTTGATGAAAGTACGCATCATAGAACGTTGACTGGCGTTTTGCTGACGACGTTTTTCTGATTGAATTGCGCGCTTCTTAGCAGACTTAATGTTAGCCAAGGTAACACTCCTAAAAACTAAAACCGGACTCTTTAAAGGCCGCATAATATGCCTATTTAATGGCCCGTTGTCAAATGCTTTCCGATGAAAGTGCCGGAATTAAATTGTTTTAGCTACTGGTAATCGATAGCGATAAGGGGCCAAAATAGCTGTGGCGCAAATAAAGGAGCAGCGGGTGTCAGGAAAACTATTAAAATCTGGCTTAATTGTCAGTGCTATGACACTGATTTCAAGGGTGTTAGGCTTAATTCGTGATGTGGTGGTAGCAAATTTTGTCGGCGCAGGAGCGGCGGCAGATGTGTTCTTTTTTGCTAACCGGATCCCAAACTTTTTACGGCGCCTGTTTGCTGAGGGCGCTTTTTCCCAAGCCTTTGTCCCGGTATTAAGCGAGGTAAAAGCTCAGCATGGTGATGATGCAGTAAGAGCGTTGATTGCTAAAGTTTCCGGTACCCTTGGGGTAATTGTGACCCTGGTGACCTTATTTGGCGTGATTGCCTCGCCCGTTATTGCGTTGCTATTTGGTATGGGCTGGTTTATCGAGTGGTTAAATGACGGCCCCGATGCCCAGAAATATGAGCTGGCCAGCCTGATGCTGAAAATTACTTTTCCTTATCTTTGGTTTATCAGCCTGGTAGCACTAAGCGGTGCGGTGTTAAATACTTATAATAAGTTTGCTGTGGCGGCGTTTACCCCGGTGTTTTTAAATATTGCGATTATTGGATCTGCAGTGTATCTGGCGCCTCAGCTTGATGAACCAGCTATGGCGCTGGCCTGGGGGGTGTTCGCCGGAGGCTTGGTACAGTTGTTGTTCCAACTACCATTTCTGGCAAAAGCCGGTTTGCTGGTTATGCCCAAATGGGGCTGGAGCGACCCTGATGTAAAAAAAATCCGTACCCTGATGCTGCCAGCGCTGTTTGGGGTATCGGTAAGTCAGATTAATTTGCTGCTGGATACCGTTATCGCCTCTTTCCTGCTGACCGGCGCGGTTAGCTGGTTATATTACTCTGACCGGTTAATTGAATTTCCGCTGGGATTGTTTGGCATTGCCATTGCCACTGTTATTTTACCTAATTTGTCACGTCATCACGCTACGGCAAATAGCGCCAGCTTTCGCCATACCCTGGATTGGGCAATCCGCTTTATTGCCATGTTTGGCGTGCCGGCGATGGCCGCGCTGATGGTGCTGGCGCAGCCCATAATTATGCTGCTGTTTATGCGCGGGGAGTTCAGCCAGCACGACGTGCTGATGGTATCATACAGCCTGATGGCTTATGCCACGGGACTACTGAGCTTTATGCTGATAAAAGTGCTGGCGCCTGGTTTTTATGCCCGGCAGGACATTAAAACTCCGGTACGCATCGGTATTATTGCCATGGTTGCCAATATGGCGTTTAACCTGATGCTGGCGCCCTGGCTAAGTTATGTCGGTTTGGCGTTGGCTACGGCAATGTCGGCCAGTTTAAACGCGTTTTTATTGTACCGCGGTCTGGCATTGGCCGGCGTTTTTCATTTCAGGAAGAATACCTGGTTTTTCCTGGCGAAAATAATTCTGGCCAGCCTTGTAATGGCTGGTAGTTTGTTCTGGCTTAGTCCGCCTTTTACAGCCTGGCTGAACTTTGATTTCTGGGCGCAGGTTACCCGGCTGTTGCTTTTATGTGGGCTGGGTATTGTCAACTATTTTGTCATGCTATGGTTACTGGGGGTGCGGTTATCCCACTTTCGAGTGCAAACTATTGCTGAAAGCAATTAAGTTAGTGGTTATAATGCCGCGTTTAAAAGCAGTAGCAGCAACCTTAAGGCAGGCATGGAGTTAATTCGCGGCTTACACAACATTCAACCCAGGCATCACGGCTGTGTGTTGACTATAGGTAATTTTGACGGTGTTCATCTGGGGCATCAGGCTGTGCTGGATAAGGTACAGGCTATTGCTGCCCGCCTAAATTTACCTTCTTGTGTCATGGTGTTTGAGCCGCAGCCATTAGAGTTATTTGCAGGCCATGCGGCGCCAGCCCGGTTAAGTCGCTTTCGGGAAAAATATAATGAATTGGCCAGGCTGGGAATTGACCGCTTACTTTGCGTTGCTTTTAACCCAAAATTTGCTGCGATGCGGCCTGAGCTATTTATCGAGCAGCTGTTGCTAAAACAATTGGGTGCTCAGCAACTGATTGTGGGTGATGATTTTAAATTTGGTAATAACCGTGCTGGCGATTTTGCCATGCTGGCACTGGCTGCTGAGCGTTATCAGTTTGGTTTGACCAGCACGTCCAGCTTAATGTTAGGACAGCAACGGGTTAGCAGCACCTTGATCCGTCAGGCACTGCAACATGATGATTTGACAGCAGCAGAAGCCATGCTTGGCCGGCCTTTCAGTTTAACAGGCCGGGTGCGACATGGCCGCAAGCTTGGGCGGGATTTGGGCTTTCCAACGGCAAATGTTTGGTTATACCGGCGTAAGTTGCCGGTGCACGGGGTCTACGCCATTACTGCCGAAACCCAATATGGTTGCTTTCAGGGCGTGGCAAATATTGGTAACCGCCCGACAGTGCAGGGCCAGCGTGAACAGCTGGAAGCGCACCTGTTTGATTTTAAAGCTGATTTGTATGGTACACAGATAGCGGTAACCTTGCGCCATAAACTACGAAGCGAACAGCGCTTTGCTGATCTGGGCGAGTTGCAACAGCAAATAACGGCAGATATGCATGCTGCCAAAACGTATTTTAGTCGCCTGGCACCAACTGCCGGCAGCATAAGCTAACTTTTAAAACGGAATAAAAACGGATGAGCGATTATAAGCATACCCTTAACTTGCCTGAAACGGCCTTTGCAATGCGCGGCAATCTGGCCCAGCGCGAGCCGCAAATGCTGGCGCAATGGACAGCGGATGGTCTGTATCAGCAGATCCGTGCGGCCAAAAAAGGCAAGAAAAGCTTTATTTTGCACGACGGCCCTCCTTACGCCAATGGCAACATCCACATTGGCCATGCTGTTAATAAAATCCTGAAAGACATTATTGTTAAAGCAAAAACGCTGTCAGACTTCGATGCTCCTTATGTGCCGGGCTGGGACTGTCATGGTTTACCAATTGAGCTGGTAGTTGAAAAGAAATACGGCAAGCCTGGTACCAAATTAACAGTAGCAGAGTTTCGCCAGCATTGTCGTGATTACGCACAAAGTCAGATTGAAGCGCAGAAAACCGATTTTATCCGCTTAGGCGTGCTGGGCGACTGGGATAACCCATACCGGACGATGGATTTCAGCTCTGAGGCTAACATTATACGGGTGCTGGGAAAGATTATTGACAACGGCCATCTGCAGCAAGGATTCAAACCAGTGCATTGGTGTACCGACTGTGGTTCGGCGCTGGCTGAAGCGGAAGTGGAGTACCAGGACAAGGTGTCACCGGCAATCGATGTCCGGTTTGCAGTTGCAGATGAGCAGGTGGTGGATAAGTTCGATCATCCTGAGCAACACCGTGGTCAGGGCCCCGTATCAGTGGTTATCTGGACAACGACGCCCTGGACTATTCCGGCCAACCGCGCGGTAGCGGTTAATGCAAAACTGGATTACAGCCTGGTGCAGGTGGAGCAGGGCCCTAATGGCCCGGAGCGGTTAATTATTGCCACCGATCTGGTGAACGAGGTGATGGCCCGCGCCAATGTTGAACACTACCATGCATTGGGTTTTTGCAAAGGCGAAGCACTGGAACTGGTACAAATACGTCATCCGTTATATGACTTCAGTGTACCGGTGATTTTGGGTGAACATGTCACAACCGAATCAGGCACCGGCTGTGTGCATACGGCTCCGGGCCATGGTCAGGAAGACTTTGTCGTGGGTAAACAATATGGTCTGGAAGTCGCTAATCCGGTTGGCGCCAACGGTGTTTATTTGCCTGATACACCATTGTTTGCCGGCCAACACGTATTTAAAGCGAATGACAGTGTGGTTGAGGCATTAAAAGCCGCCGGTGCTTTACTGGTGCACAAAGCTTACAAACACAGCTATCCGCATTGCTGGCGCCATAAAACGCCAATTATTTTCCGGGCCACGCCGCAGTGGTTTATTAGTATGGATAAACAGGGGTTGCGCCAGCAATCACTGGCTGAAATCAGCAATACCCGCTGGATCCCGGACTGGGGCCAGCAACGGATTGAAAAAATGGTTGCCGGCCGTCCCGACTGGTGTATCTCTCGCCAGCGTACCTGGGGCGTTCCTATTGCGCTGTTTGTTGATAAAGATACCGGAGCACTGCATCCGCAAACCCGGACACTGCTGGAGCAGGTCGCAAAAAAGGTAGAGCAGGGTGGCATTCAGGCCTGGTTTGATATGGACGCCACTGATTTGCTTGGTGCCGATGCAGAGCAGTATGTCAAAGTAAGCGATACCCTTGATGTCTGGTTTGACTCGGGTGTTACCCATGCTTTCGTGGTTGACCAACGGCCTGAATTTAATCATGCCAAACAGGCAGATTTATATCTTGAGGGCTCCGATCAGCACCGCGGCTGGTTTATGTCGTCACTGATGACCGGTGTTGCCAGCAAAACGCATGCCCCTTACCGTCAGGTACTAACTCACGGTTTTACTGTTGACGGCGAAGGCCGCAAGATGTCCAAATCGTTAGGCAATGTGGTGTCACCGCAGGACGTAATGAATAAACTGGGCGCAGATATTCTGCGGTTATGGGTGGCTACCGCCGACTATACCTCTGAGATGACAGTATCTGACGAGATTCTGAACCGGGCGGCTGATAAATACCGGCGCATTCGTAACACTGCCCGCTTTTTGCTGGCGAATCTGAACGGCTTTGATCCGGCAACTGACTTAGTGCCGTTCAAAGAGATGGTGGAACTGGATTTATGGATGGTCAGCCGGGCTGCCAAATTGCAGCAGGAAATTGTCGATGCGTATGACAATTACCAGTTTCATCAGGTAAGTCAGAAGCTGATGAATTTCTGTACGGTTGAGCTGGGCAGTTTTTATCTGGATGTGATTAAAGACCGCCAGTACACCGCGCATCAGAACAGTGTCGCCCGTAAATCGTGCCAGACAGCTTTGTATCATATTGCTGAAGCCATGGTTCGCTGGATGGCGCCGATCATGAGCTTTACGGCTCAGGAAATCTGGCAAGCCTTACCTGGTGAGCGCAGTAAGTATGTGTTTACAGAGGTGTGGTATGCCACCTTAGCCAGTGTGCCGGCGGGGCAGTTTGACGACAGCTACTGGCAGCAGGTGCTGCAGGTACGTGACGAAGTAAACAAAGTGCTGGAAGCGGCACGGCGCGACGACAAAATTGGTGCCTCACTTCAGGCTGAGGTGACCTTGTTTGCCAGCCCGGAGCTGGCTGCGGCCCTCGGCAAGCTGGGAGATGAATTACGCTTTGCGTTAATTACCTCCACCGCAAAAGTCACCAGCGATAAGGCTCCTGCTGAGGCGGTTGCCACCGAACTGGCCGGCTTAAAAGTGCTGGTAACAGCTTCAGCTGCGGCAAAATGCGAGCGCTGCTGGCACCATCGGCATGATGTTGGCGCCGATGCGGCGCATCCGGGCATTTGTTTACGCTGTGTTAGTAATGTCGCGGGCAGCGGTGAGCAAAGGAAATTTGCCTGATGCAGTTATTTAAAGAAACCGGCTGGCGCTGGTGGTGGTTAATTTTACTGTTTATTGTCCTGGATCAGGCATCAAAGCAATGGGTGCTGCATGCAATTCCTTATCAGGGCAGCATCCCGTTATTACCGGTGTTTGAGCTGGCACATGTCTATAACAGAGGTGCAGCCTTCTCTTTTTTAAGTAATGCCGGCGGCTGGCAACGCTGGTTTTTTACCGGCATTGCTGTGGTAATAAGTTGTGTTATTGCAATCTGGCTCAGCCGGGTAGGCAGGGCACAGCTTAAGCTAAGCCTGGCGCTGGCGTTTGTGCTGGCGGGAGCAATTGGCAACCTGATTGACCGTTTGGTATATGGTTATGTTATTGACATGCTGCATGTGTTTTATAAAAGCTGGAGTTACCCGGTATTTAATCTGGCAGACTCGGTTATTTTTATTGGTGCAGTCTTGTTAATTTGGGACAGTTTCAGCAGTTCAGCCGAGGTTAAAACATGACACAAGCTCAGATTGGCGCAAACAGTACTGTGCTTTTTCATTTTGATATTACCCTGACAGACGGTAGCGCAGCAGAGAGTACCCGGGTGCATAATAAACCAGCCAGGCTGCAAATGGGCGATAACAGTATTTCACCTGCTTTCGAAGCCCATTTAATGGGGATGACTGAAGGCAGTAAAAAAACCTTTACCCTGGATCCGCAGGATGCCTATGGCATGCCAAACCCAGATAATATTTACTATGTTGATCGCAGTAAATTTTCCAGCGATGCGCCAGCAAAAGTAGGCAGTATTATTGGTTTTACCATGCCTGATGGCTCAGAGTTGCCAGGTTTGGTACGCGATGTTGTGGGCGATTCTGTCACGGTCGATTTTAACCACCCATTGGCCGGGCAAACCCTGACTTTTAATGTCGAAATAGTAAAAGTGAGCTGAACCAATGGATATTTTGCTAGCTAACCCCCGCGGTTTTTGTGCCGGCGTAGACCGGGCCATCAGTATCGTGGAACGGGCACTGGAGTTATACGAGCACCCTATTTATGTGCGGCATGAAGTTGTTCACAATAAGTTTGTGGTAGATGGCCTGCGGCGCAGCGGTGCGGTTTTTGTTGATGAACTTAATGAAGTGCCCGATGGCAATATTGTTATTTTCAGTGCACATGGGGTATCGCAAGCGGTGCGGGAGAACGCTAAGCAACGCGGTTTGAAAGTGTTTGACGCCACCTGTCCGCTGGTTACTAAAGTGCATATGGAAGTAACCCGGGCCAGCCGCAAAGGCATTGAATGTATCCTAATTGGCCATGCCGGTCATCCGGAAGTTGAAGGTACTATGGGCCAGTACGATAACCCTGAAGGTGGTATCTATCTGGTTGAGTCAGTCGAAGATGTCGCCCGATTGCAGGTTAAAAACCCGGCGCAGCTATGCTACTCCAGTCAGACGACGTTATCGGTTGATGACACAGCTGATGTTATTGCTGCATTACGTCAGCGTTTTCCCGACATTGACGGGCCGCGTAAAGATGATATTTGTTATGCCACTCAGAACAGACAGGATGCAGTGCGTGATTTAGCGGCAAAAGCCGATTTGTTACTGGTGGTTGGTGCTAAAAACAGTAGTAATTCTAATCGGTTACGGGAGCTGGCTGAGAAAATGGGTTGTAAGGCGTTTTTAATTGATACGGCCAACGATATTCAGCAAAGCTGGCTGGAAAATGTCAATGCCGTTGGTGTGACAGCTGGCGCCTCGGCACCCGAGGTGCTGGTTCAGCAAGTTGTCGCGCAGTTGCAACTGTGGGGTGGCAAGACAGTTAATGAAAATCCGGGCCGGCCGGAAAATGTTGTGTTTGCCATTCCGGCGGAACTGCGATAAAAAAGCATCAGGTCTGGCAGCTAAGGAGTTAAGGTGAATAGGGCAGCAACTGCAACACCTTATCCGGTATATCCACTGCCTGATCTGTGTCATGGCCGAATGGTGTTAAGGGTACTGGTATTAGCCCAGGCAGTGGCGATATTACTGGCATTTGCCCCCGGCACGATGGAAAGCCCCTGGCAACGCTTGGGTTTAATCAGTTTGTTTGTCCACTGGATCGCACTGCTTTCGGGTTATAGTTATTGCAAACTTCGGCCGGCGTTAAGCCGGCAACGACCTCTTACCATTGCAGCAAGTTGCCTGTTGCTACTTTTTTTCACTACCTTTGTAATCAGTTGCCTTGCCTGGCTGTGGCTGCACGATGCGGGCGTACTGTTATCCCAGAGTTTTTTGCATTTTGTTCTGGCCAACCTGATGATTGCGCTGGTGGTTGGCCTGATGGCTATTCAACTTGGTCTGATGCACGCAGAACGCAACCAGCAACTGGCAGCTCAAAGCCGGGCCGAGCTGGGTGCGCTGCAGGCAAGGATCCAACCGCATTTTTTGTTTAACAGTTTAAATACCGCAGCAGAGTTAACCCAGCACGATAGTCAGGCAGCCGAGCAGGCACTGTTAAATCTGGCCGATTTATTCCGAGCTGCCATGCATGCCGGCGAGCAGATAAGCCTGGCCGATGAGTTAACACTGGCCCGGCAGTATCTGTCGTTAGAACAATGGCGTCTGGGAGAGCGGATGAAACAAAACTGGCAGTTGCCCGCCAGTATGCCTAAATTGCAGGTGCCGGCACTAACCATTCAGCCACTACTGGAAAATGCAGTACGCCATGGTATTGAAAGCTGTCAGTACGGCGGCAGTATTGATATAGAGCTTATTAACAGCAGCCAGTCGGTGACCATTCTTATCAGTAATCCGTTTGCGCCAGCCCTGGATAAAAGCCGCAGCAATGGCGTTGCGCTGGTGAATATACGACAACGGTTACAGTTGTATTTTGGTGACAGTGCCAGTTTAAACCGCAGTATTGTTGATGGTAAGTTTCGGGTTAAACTGGTGCTACCCAAAAACTTGGCTGGCAATAACGGATGAAAGTACTGATTGTTGACGACGAACCTCTGGCCCGTGCTCGCTTGCGGCGTTTACTCGGTGCTGAAAAAGGGTTTAGTTGTATTGGTGAAGCACAAAACAGTCAGCAAGCACTGCAGCTATGCCAGCAATTGCAGCCCGATGTGCTGCTGCTAGACATTGCCATGCCTGGTGGTGATGGTTTGCAACTGGCTGCAACGCTTGCCAGCCAAGCCCTGCCTCCGGCCATTATTTTTGTAACCGCTCATCCGCAACATGCGCTGGACGCTTATCAGGTGTGCCCCGCTGATTATGTATTAAAACCGGTTTCTGCTGAACGACTGCATTCTGCATTGGCCCGGCTTGGTAATCGCACCCGGGCCCATCTTGAAAAGTTGCCGGCAAACGATGACGTTATCAGTTATCAGCTTGGCTCTGCTACCCGTCAGATTAATTTAAGCAAAGTATTGTATTTCAGCGCAGACAGCAAATACGTGCGGATGGTGTTTGGCGAAGGCGAGGCATTGCTGGAGCAATCGCTAAACCAGTTACAGCAACGCTATCCCGGGCAATTAGTTCGTATTCACCGCAGTACCTTGATAAACAAGCATTACTTCAGCGCATTACGTGCGGCGCCAGATGGTAAACATTATGTCGAATTAACAGGCCTCGATACCCGGCTGGAAGTCAGTCGCAGAGCGCTTAGTCAGGTAAAGCAAGCGCTAAATCTAAACCTGGGTTAATTTGCAGGCTTGCTGTCGAATTGCCGTTTATCGGCTGAATAAACCTTTAATCCACCTCATTATGGGAATTAACAAGTGCTTTTGCTAGGGTAACGCTAGCAAAAAATTGTTTTGATTTAATTAAAAGAATAGGAAACGTCATGGCATTAGTGGTAGCAGATATCAGCCAAGGCCCGCAGCCTCAGGCCCACCGGCTTCGTGGTTTTACCGTGATTGAATTGATGGTAACAGTAGCCGTTTTGACTATTGTGCTGACAGTGGCAGTGCCTAGTTTTGCCAATCTGGTAAATGGCAACAGGTTAAACGCCCAGGCAAACCTGTTATTGGCGGGCATTGAGTATGCCAAAACAGAAGCCGTTAAGAGCAATGCAACAGTCACCTTTTGTCATTCAGCTAATGGTAGCAGTTGCAGTGCGGCGCCGGCTGCCGGCTGGCAAGGCTGGATAGTGGGACTTGCTGCTAACCCCTCGGGAATTGAAGCCGGTAGTGTAATGAGAGCAGGTACTCTGGAATCACCTCAGCTGGTTATTCTGGCAAGTGAGTCGCTGTCAGACGCTGATGATCAGATTAGAATTACCCCTCAGGGACTACTCAGAACGGGTAATCGCTTGCCGCTGCAGGCGACTTTACGTGTTTGTCATCCGACATCTTCGATCAACCCCAATAGTCGTAACCTGAGAATCCGTTCAGGCGGTCAATTAGCGGTTATCAGCGAGCAAAACGCTGACTGTGCAGCTCCGTAGGAATATTAAAATGAATAAATTTTGTGGATATAGCAAGCAGCAAGGTACAAGTTTACTTGAAGTACTAATTGCTGTTTTAGTGTTGGCGATTGGAATTTTAGGTGTAGTGGGCTTGCAGTCAGTCAGCCTGCGAAGTACCAATACTGCACATGAGCGGGCAATGGCGGTGATATTATCGGAAACATTGTTTGAGGTAATGCGCACCACTGGCCCGGTGGCAAGAACTAACGCTTTTGAAATGAGTACCTGTGACGGAGTGGGCGGAATACCGGTAACCAAAGACTGGCAGGAAGATGTAAAGCAGGTGACATCTGAATGCGCCCTGGTTGAGTGGGCTGATGGTGTTTACACCGTTACTATCGACTGGTCTGATCAACGACTGAATGACAGTTCAGTGGTAGTAATGGAGGTAAGGCCATGAGGCAATGTAAGGCGAGCCGGGGCTTTACATTAGTAGAACTAATGATTGCGTTAGTTCTGGGATTGGTATTGCTAGGCGGCGTTATCGGCGTTTTCTTGTCCAATCAGACTACAAACCGGGTTAATAACGAGCTGGCTTCGTTGCAAAGCAGTGCCCGGCTGGCTTTTCAGTTAATGTCACAGGATATCCGCAGCGCCGGTTTCGCTGGTTGCAACAATTCAACCCGGTTTGTCAGTGTTATTGGCGGCGCGCCGCTGTGGTCGCAATGGCAGGGAGGCCTGCAAGGATTCGGCGCTGCAACCAATGGAGTAAGCGAATCAATACGGTTAATGTACGGTGCCGGTGATACAGCGTCAGTGAGCAGCCACGTGCCGCCACTGTTGAACCTTAATGAAGCCTCTCCTCTGCAGATTGGTGACATTGCCATGTTATGTGATGACACCCTGGCGGCAATCTTTCAGGTCGCTGCCACCGCGCCAAATGTTGTCAGCCACGCCGCTGGGGCACCGTTAAATTGCTCCGGCGATTTAGGTTTTCAGGCGCCGTTCGTATGCGCGGACGCCCGGCCGCGGGTATTTCTTGGTGGTGCTATGTTAATGCGTTTTGAGTCTGCGCTATGGTTAGTTGCACCGAGCACCGATAATCCAGACATTAATTCGTTATATCGTGAAATAGTCATTGGCGGAAACCTGGTGCGTGAAGAAGTCTTATTTGGTGTAACCAGCCTGAACCTGGCATACCAGGATGGCAACCAGCCATTTGGACCAGTCCCATTTTCAGCAGCTGTTGATATGGGCAATGTAACCGGGGTTCAGGTTTCTTTGGTAATGGACCCTGATGCGTTTACAAACGCTGATTTGCCGCTGGAAATGCGGACTATTGAATTTTTTGCCGCTGTGCGCAACAGGTTATGAGGTAATAAAATGAAAACCTATTATCGTCAAAGTGGTGCTGTGCTGGTCGTTGCTTTGCTGTTATTACTGGTTATAACGCTGGTATCCGTTGCCAGTATGCAACGTTCGGTAATGCAGGAAAGAATGACCGCAAATTTATATGAGCGGCAACTTGCGGTGCAGCAAGTGGAAGCGGCATTACGCTCTGCTGAAAACTGGATTGCGGCCCAAATGCCAGATCCAAGAGCGCAAATTGCGGCCAATGGCTGGTTTTATGACGTGCCGGTATTAACGAATAATGATCGTTGGCGGGACCCGTTAACAGAATGGCGTGCTGCACCAGTTATTAATGCTGACATGGCCAATTCAGCTCAGTATTTTATCGAATATCTTGGAGAGTGGCCTTCACCGCTAAGACCTGATTGTGCGAATAACACAACCATCACTACCGATTGTTTGTCGCCTACGTTCCGTGTAACGGCCAGAAACATTGTTACGCCCGGTACGCCGGAAGTGTTAATGCAAACCATTTGGCGTTTGTAGGGTTATGAGGATTTTTAAAATGAGCAGATTTAACATAGTGCCGGGACATAGCTTACTGCTGTTAAGCTTTGGCGTATTGTTTGGGGTGTCGACTGCCCATGCGGCAACGACACTTGCAATTCCTCAGGTGCCATTACAAACGGGCAGTGATGTACCGCCCAATATTTTGTTTATGCTGGATGATTCTGGCTCTATGGCCTGGTCGTATATGCCAGATAGTATCAGTGGTCTTTGTAATAATAGTACTAATGTCACTAACAGAGCGCGTGGCAGATCACCTGATATCAACAAAGCCTATTTTGATCCGGACATAACCTATAATCCGCCACTCCGGGCAAATGGTACTGTTTATCCGAATGCATCATTTACTGCAGCCAGATTTAATGGCTATGACAGTGGTTCGTCGGTTGTTAATTTGTCAACAAGTTTCAGAGCAACCTGGCATTATCAGGATGGCGGCAGTGATGCTTATTGTGGTAATGCCGGCGCCGCAGATTATTACTTATTTGATACAACGCTTTGCTCAGATCCGAATAATAACAGCTGTTACCGCAGATACCTGGTTGCAGATCAAAGTGAGGCAATAAAGCAAAACTTTGCTAACTGGTATTCTTATTACCGTAGCCGTTTAATGTTATCTAAAGCCGGTATCGGCACAGCGTTCCAAACCTTACCAGAGAGGATAAGGGTTGGTTATGGCCGGTTAAACCGTAACCCGGAAGTCGAACGGGGCGTAAGAGCATTTGAAGGAACAGCTAAGAGTCAATTTTATAATTGGTTGTATGGCAGACCTGATACAACATCAGGGACGCCGTTGAAATCGACGTTACAAGCCGCAGGTGATTATTACAAAACTAACGAGCCTTACCGGGCTGAGCCGGAAAACACCAGCAGTGGGCTGGTATCATGTCGGCAGAATTTTACTGTATTAATGACGGACGGTTTTTATACCAATCAAAGCCGTGGTTTCAGTGACTCTGATGGTGATGGTCACAGTGATACTCTGGCTGATATAGCGCACTATTACTGGAAAACTGACTTACGGCTGGATTTAGCAAATAATGTACCCAGTGGTACCCTTGACCCGGCAGACTGGCAACATATGGTAACCTATGGCGTAGGTTTGGGTGTTGATGGCACAATAACCAATGTTGAAGATGCTAAAAAATGGCCTATAAACGATAGCCGCTGGCCAAAACCGGATAGTAACCCGAGGAAAATAGATGATCTGCTGCATGCTGGGGTAAATAGCCGTGGCGGTTTCTTCAGTGCGAGGGATCCAGAAACATTTAATAAAGAGCTGACCAATACATTACGAAATATTGTCAACAGGGTGGCGTCTGCGTCTAATCTGGCTGCCACCACAACGTCTTTGCAAGAAGATAATAGCGTGTTCCAGGCTTCATTTAATACCTCCAGCTGGAGTGGTGATCTGGTTAGCCGTGATGTTGAAACAACGAACGTGCAGTGGACAGCAAACTTTCCTGAGTGGAGTGGACGTAATATTTTAACCAGTCGCGGAGCAGGCGCTAATCCCAGCAGTTTTGCCTTCAATTGGGGTAATCTATCTACTACAGAAAAATCCGCACTGAATAATGAAGATACCGTTAACTATCTGCGTGGTAGCAGAGCCAAAGAGAAGTCAGGCTCAAATCCAACAGGTATTTTCCGCGAACGTACGTCATTGCTAGGCGATATTGCGCACTCGTCACCGGTTTATGTCGGTGCAGCACAGAATCGCAATTATCAACGTTACACTGGCTGGGGTGAAGCATCAAGCTATCAGACTTATCTGACATCGACCAAATCCAGAGCCCCGCGGGTACTTGTTGGTGCCAACGATGGCATGCTACATGCGTTTAATGCAGACGCTTCGTCGGATACCGCAGGTATCGAAACCTTTGCCTATGTGCCACAGGCAATGCTTAAGCCGGCTGCCAGACTAGCTGATTTTGCCAGTCAGGATTATGAGCATAGGTTTTATACTGACGGTTCGCCCACTGTGGCTGATGTGTTTTTTAACGGTAGTTGGCGCACAGTGTTAGTCAGTACTCTGGGCCGTGGAGGTGACTGGATGTTTGCACTGGATATCACTGATCCGACCGCGGTGACTGTGTTATGGGATATTCAGATCCCGGAGTTGGGTTTGATGCCACATAAGCCGGTAATTACCCGGTTGAATAATGGTCGTTGGTCTGTTGTTACTGGCTATGGTTACAACAATACGGCCGGAAAATCCGGACTATTGGTGGTAGATGTCGAAAAAGGTGCTGATATGCCAGTTATTAAACTGCAGACATCGGCGACCGACTCCTATGGTCTTGGCCAGGTTGAAGGTTGGGATCAGAACAAAGATGGTAATATTGACTGGATATTTGCCGGTGATATTAATGGTAACGTCTGGAAGTTTGATTTAAGTTCTTCCTCTGCCAGCTCTTGGAATGTTGCTTACGGCGGCTCACCATTGTTCGTCGCCAAGGATAACACTGGTAAGCGCCAACCTATTACTGGTGGTGTTACCCTGGAGAGCCACCCTGAAACAGCAGAGTTATGGGTGTTTTTTGGTACCGGTAAATTTATTGAAACCGGCGATAGTGTTAATGCCGATCAGCAAAGCTGGTATGGACTGAAGGATGGGGCAGAAATATCAAACCGTAGCCAGCTGGTATCCCGGACCATGACAAATGTTGATTATGTTAATCCTGACACGGGTGAAACACGTAGTGGCCGCAGTCTGCCTTATGTTCCAGGTAATGATATGGACGGTAAGCGTGGCTGGGTAATGGACTTAGTTGATACCCGTGAGCGGATAACCTCAAAACCACAAGTTATCGGCGGAAATCTAGTAATGAATTCAATTATCCCGGATACTGATTTATGTAATCCGCAGGGAGACGGCTGGATAATGGCAGTGGATCCGTTCAAAGGTACCCGTTTGAATTATCATTTCTTTGATTTATCACGGGATGATAAATTTTTAGACTCAGATGGATTAGTTAATGGTGACGCAGCCAGTGGCGTGAAATTCGATGGTATGCCAGGAGAGCCGGTGCTATTTACTGAGGGCGATTCTTCGACATTAATTTTCGGTGACTCTAATGTAGGATTGAATCGAGAGCCGGCAAATTTGCGGATACGTCGTGGACGTTTATCATGGCGGGAGTTGATTAATTAATGACTATTT
The DNA here is from genome assembly GCF_019100565.1 of Arsukibacterium indicum. GTDB lineage: Bacteria > Pseudomonadota > Gammaproteobacteria > Enterobacterales > Alteromonadaceae > Alishewanella > Alishewanella indicum. The sequence continues at coordinate 76,362 of NZ_JAHRID010000004.1, forward strand.
TAACAGCTAAACAAAAAGGTATGACCCTGATCGAGATAATGATAGTGGTGGCAATTGTCGGCATTCTTGCCGCCGTTGCCTACCCTTCGTATCAGAACCATATTTTACGTAGCCACCGGGCTGCGGCAACCAGTTGTCTATTAGAGTTGTCGCAGTTTATGGAGCGTAACTATACCCAGAATATGCGCTACAACTCAGCAGACTTTGCCTTGCCAAATCTGCAATGTATGACGGAGTCAGCCACCCGTTACACTTACACCAGTGAACAGGCGCAGCGGACATACACCGTGACTGCAACGGCCATAGGTCCTCAAGTTAATGATACCGGCTGTACAGTACTGGGAATGAATCAGGCAGGAACAAAGCTGGTTGATGGCGCCAGTGATGCAGCAACAGTTGCTGAGTGCTGGTAAATATTTAACGCTTAAAATTTGATCTTTTGAAATATTGTTGTAACTTTATAGTTAAATAAATTAGCTATGGCATATGGATATGCAGTTACAACAAGGCTTCAGTCTGCTTGAAGTTCTTATCACCTTACTTATTTTAAAGCTGGGTTTGCTTGGTGTACTTGCCGGGCAAACCCTTGCTTTGCAATACGTTATCGATGCCACTCAGCGAACCAACGCTGTAGCGTTGAGTGCTGTGCTGGTGCAGGATCTTGCTGCCAGTCTTAACAACAACCACCCTGCTTTTACCCTTGAACTTACACCCGCCAGCCCTGCAGAAGTGCCCGTGTGCTCTGCAACAGCTATTTGTAGTTCAGCAGAACTGCGTGATTATCAGCTGGGGCGCTGGCAACAATTGTGGCAGCAAAGCATGACAACCGGCGCTACCGCACCGCTGTTTGACCCTCAGTTTTGTTTACAGTTTGCTGATAACAGCCTGCAACTGCGGGCCAGCTGGCAACAACGTGCAAACGCAGAAAGCACAACAAGCATAAGCTGTGAACCCGGACCAGGACGCTCAGCTCTGGCGTTAACAGCAAGGATCCCATAGAGATGCAAAGCCGCGGTTTTTCATTAGTTGAGATGTTAATTGCCATGCTACTTGGACTGCTGTTGCTTGGTTTTACTGTGCAGATTTTTGCCAGCCTTAGTGCGTCATCGCGACAAAGTCAGCAACTAGCCCAGCTGCAACAGAATGGTCAGCTGGCACTGAACCTGTTGCACAACGAACTTCAGAACACCGGATTCTGGGGCGGGGTAAGTCTTAATGATATTGCCGGGGCCCAGGTTGGGTTTGCGCCGCCGGGACCAGATTGCCGTGAAGACGGCCTGGATAGTGGCAGTTTTCCGGTTGCCGGTGAAGTGTTTGCCAGCCTGTATGCCAAGGTTGCAGTAAGTGGCCGGCAGCTCAATTGTCTTACTGGATTGGCACCAGAGAGTGAGATATTACAGTTAAAGCGGGCGATTGGTCTGGCAGTCAGCCGCGACGAATTGCGACCAAATCGATTTTACATTAGGCCGCACTGGCAACAAAGCCGCTTTGTTCATCAGGATAGTTCGGGTCTTACAGCGGATGATGTGTTTTACCCATATCAGCATTTAGTCTTTTACATTCAGCCGCAACGGCTTGATGATTTGACTGTGCCGGTGTTAATGCGCAAACGCCTGGTGCGCTCCGCCAGTGGTATGGCAAGAATAGCAACCGACTCAATGATTGATGGCGTGGAACGCCTGCATTTCGAATTCGGCATAGATGCCAATCTTGACGGCCGTTTAAATTATATGTTGCCCACTCAGCTGATGAGTAATGAACACTGGCAACAGCAACTTGGCCATATCGTCAGTATCCGGTTCTATATTTTGCTGCGCAGCACGCTGCCGGATCCCAGCTATATCAACAGGCAAACATATCAGATGGGGGCGAGCCGGTTTGACGCTCCTGATGATCATTACCGGCGTTTATTGCTTGCCGGCAGTGTTTATTTTAATAATGCCACCTTTTAACCATTTTTAATGCAACAGCGGGCAGTGGCCACAGGCCATCGCGACACATAAAAAGGCAGTAACTTCATTCATATAGAGACTACCTGAAACAGGGAGGTTGTATGCGACAGAGCGGTATGGCGCTGATAAGCGCTTTAATTTTTCTGCTGGTCATGTTGTTAATTGTCAGCGCCAATTTATTTATCAGCCAGATGAGTATCAAATCGGCACAGGCTGCACAGCGACAGCTGTTATTTGAGCAACGCGCCCTGGAGCTGCATCTTAGTTCTGTAAGTGATGCAACCCTGGGTAGTAGTGAAGCCGAGTTAACAATAATGAGCCGCTGTCCGGCCAGTTATGCCGTCTGGTCAGAGTCAATAATCGATTGTGACTTGCTAAGCATGACAACCAGTCTGTTGTCTGACGACAGCAGGTTTGCCACCAGTTATCGTACGATGTTACTGCGCCAGCAAATTGTTGACGGAGAGGTGCTGGATGTTGAGTAGCAAACTAAAGCAATCATCTGAACCAGCAGCCAGTAGAATGGCAGCACAGTGTCACCCATTGGTCAGGCTTGGCCCGCTGGTAGCTATCTTATTACTCAGCCTGTTGGCAGTGGTTGTATTTTGTTTCAGTGTGCTGGCCGCTACACCTGATTGCTGGCGGCAGCCGGCTGCGCCGCGTGCACTGGAGTTCAAAGGAAGCGGTAGTTCTGGTCCTTTACAACGATTTCTGCACCATGACGAGCTTGACGGGGCCGGCAGGCTGGCCTTGTTTCCACCTGACAGTGCATTAGCGCTGGCGTCACTGACGGCCTGGCCACTGGCTGAAAGTACAGGTTTAGCAGCACCTTTTTTTATCAGTCCTGAACCTTTAGATAGTGACTACGATGGCTTTATTGACCAGCTTATCAGCACAGATTTAAGAGGACGTGTCTGGTTAACCAATATTGCCGCCACCGGCTTTGGCACTACTTTGCTGTTGGCAGATTTGTCGCATACTGACTGGCGTTATATTGCCAGTGTTGGGGTAACTGATGTCAGTTTACCATTACCATTGCGTCCGGCGGGCTTTAATGGCCGCTACCGTCTACTATTGCTGATCGCGCGACACATTGTTACCGGTGAAGATGCACTGGTTGCCATGCGCATACCTGGCTTTTCAGCTGAGCCAGAGCTGGTAAATTTTGATGCGTTGCTTGATCGCACCGTTATCACTGCGACTGAGCTTGCAAGCGGTATAAGCCATGAGCAATGGCTGGATATAGTTGACAACGCCGGATGGCTGGTACGGTTAGCCGGGCAGGTTACTCAGCCACCAAAAGTTGTTGCCGGCGTAATATACAGCGCCGTAGCCACCAGTGACTTTAATGCGGAGGAGTGTGCAGATCAGAGTGCTGAACACAGTCTGATGGCGATGCATTTGCACAGTGCTGGTCTGGTTTATAACCAAAGGCGTTTTCGGCTTTTAAACGGTGAAGGACAGCTGACATTACAACAGCAAGCCGATGGTTCTGCTGCGCTGGTGTTAGATAACACCGATGAACAACAGGTAGTACTTACCGACCTGAAGATGATTTCGCCCTCATGTGCAGATTGTACTGAGCTATTGCAGCTGGATCAGTTTCCACGCTGGTTGAAACTGGCTACTTACCGTAAGGAGACAGGGGCCCACTAATGATAAGAAAGCTTTTTCAATCAATATCGCAGCAACCTTTGACGCACCCGAAAATTATCTGCCAGGGTTTTACCCTGATTGAGTTAATGGTTGCTGTGGCGATTGTTGGCATACTCAGTGCTATCGCCTATCCAGCTTATCAGCAATATGTATTAAAAACACATCGCGCCGAAGCCAGCAGGTTATTGCTCAGCGCGGCTAATATTCAGGAACGGCAACTGGCAGATCACGGCAGCTATACCGACAATTTGCTGCTGTTAGGTGTTGCCGCAGATGGCAGCATCAGTAGCGGACGCTACAAATTACAGGTTACCCTCAGCGATAGTAACAGCTTTGAGCTGAGTGCATCGGCACAAGGGCCGCAAACAGCTGATCGGGATTGCCTGGTTTTTACACTTGACCACACAGGTCAGCGTAATAGTAGTTTACCTGCTTCGCTATTTTGCTGGCATTAAGCCGGACAAGGTGTCTGATGAAAGGAGAGCCGGTTGCGCCCAGCCTGATTTAACACCAGCGAATAGTGCCAGTTAAACGTTGCTTGCGGGCAGTAATAAAAAGTGCCGTTCTCCAGCGCATTTAAGCTGCCGTCCCGGCGAAACTGTAATTGACTGCGGTTATATTTTAACTGGTGCTGAGCAAAAACAGCCGGGATCTGCCGCAACATAAATTCGGTATCGTTATGTGGATTAATTAAGCTCATCACCAGCGGATACGTTTGCCAGTCGCTCTGGCATTCGCTGCCAGCAAGCGGACACAACCGTACCGGTTGCTGACTATTTGCCGCCTGGATCCTGGCATAGCCCAGGTGACGACTAAACTGTTGCATATAACTGCTGGCTCGCTGTTTGTTTATCAGCTCTGCCATAGCGGGCAGGGCAATTTGTAGCAAAACCGCCATAATCGCCAGGCCAAGCATTAATTCGAGTAGAGAGAGTCCGTTTTGCGATTTTCCCTGTTTCACAATACAACCCTTGCCAAAGTACATGGTAAGCAAAGTGTAGCAAAGTTATTTTATAAATGTTTTATCGCCAGCCGGGGCCGGCGATAAATTGCATTGAAAATGCCACTATGTTAATCGTAGATCGTGGGGATTGGGTCCCGTTTATGTTGGGTTTTCAGGTAGATACTGATGATCCGGTCACGAATTTCAGTTGCCACCTGTTTACCTTCCAAAAAGTCATCAATTTGATCATAAGTTAAACCCAGCGCCGCTTCATCGGCTTTTTGCGGGCTCAGACATTCTAAATCGGCGGTTGGAGTTTTGCCGACTAACTGCTCTGGTGCACCAAGTTTGGCTGCTATGGCCCGAACCTGGCGTTTACTTAAGCCAAATAATGGCGCTAAATCACAGGCGCCATCACCCCATTTAGTATAAAAGCCGGTAATATTTTCGGCTGAATGGTCGGTGCCAAGCACCAGGCCGTTATTAAGTGCAGCAATATGGTACTGGGCCATCATCCGGCAGCGGGCCTTAACATTACCTTTGGCAAAATCGGCTTTTGCGTCATCAATATTGCTCTGGCCTTCAAGTGCCGCCAGGGTGTGTTGATGTAAAGCATCAGCGGCATCTTTAATATTAACAGTGAGTGCTTTCGTCGGGCTGATAAACCGGACAGCCAGTTGTGCCTCTTCTTCATCCCGCTGCGTGCCGTATGGCAGACGCATAGCGATAAACCGGTAACCACCGCCGTGCTCTTTGTTTAGTTCATTGATAGCCAATTGAGCCAGCCGGCCACAGGTAGTGGAGTCGACGCCACCGCTTATGCCAAGTACCAGGCTGGTCATTCCTGCGCTTTGTAATTGTTTCTTAATAAAATTAACCCGGCGGCTTATCTCAGCGTCGGTATCAATTTCTGGTAACACCCGCATTTGGGCAATAATCTGTTCTGCCTGCATGTTGCTTAGCCCTTAGTTGAAAGTGCACAATATCTTAACGTATCTGGCGATAATAGGATCAACTAATTACTGCTAAAAAGCTGATGCTGACGAGCGCTTGTATTATACTGGCGCTATCTTCTGGACCTGAGCTTTGGAAATCGTGATGAAAAAAATTGAAGCCATTATTAAGCCTTTTAAACTGGATGATGTACGCGAGGCACTGGCCGATATCAATATAACGGGGATGACAGTGACAGAGGTAAAAGGCTTTGGCAGACAAAAAGGCCATACCGAATTATACCGTGGTGCAGAATATATGGTGGATTTTCTGCCAAAGGTGAAGCTTGAAATTGTGGTTGGTGACGAGTTGGTTGAGCGTTGTGTCGAAGCGATTATGAAAACTGCCCAGACCGGCCGGATTGGTGATGGCAAAATTTTTGTGTTTGAAGTAGAACGGGTAATACGAATTCGTACCGGCGAAGAAGACGAAGAAGCGATTTAACCGCTGGCAACTTCTGCAGTTGATCGAGCTGGTTGGTGAGAGGCTCTTGCAAAGCAAGGCTGTAAGCTACCAGTCGAAACTTAGTTGGTCTTTGCTTTTAACCGCTTTTCTCGCTACTGGTCGCTTACGGCTGGCATGACGGGCTATTACTTTGTTTTTCTGTTGTTGCCAACGACAAGCCGGCTGACTTTGCAACCAATTGCTGAGTTTTGCTCTGGCTTGCTGTCTTGCTTGCTCAAGTTCAATGATTGGCGCCGGATAATCACGGCCGATGGTACAACCAAACTGTTGTTGTAAAGTTTGCGGCATCAGCCATGGGCTGTGCAGCCAACTGTTTGGCAACCTTGCCAGCTCTGGCAACCACTTGCGGATAAACTGGCCTTCAGGGTCTTTCAGTTGGCTTTGTTTCAACGGATTGTACATCCGGTTTGGATTAATGCCGGTTGTGCCAGCCTGCATCTGAATTTGAGGGTAGTGAATACCCGGTTCATAATCGACAAAACATTGCGCCAGATGCAGCGCAACAGGGCGCCAGTGCAGCCATAAATGATAGGTTGCAAAAGCCACCAGCATCGCCCTGCCACGAAAGTGCAGCCAGCCGGTTGCCAGCAGGCAGCGCATCGCGGCATCAATCAACGGAAAGCCGGTATAACCAGTGCGCCAGGCGTTGAAAAATTCCGGATTAAATTCTGTTTCCCGTAAACCGTCAAAGCCAGGGTGCATATTAAAGAACTCTATTGCCGGCTCGTCTTCCAGCTTCTGCATAAAATGACAATGCCAGCGTAAGCGGCTGAAAAATGCCTGGAGCCCTTGCCGGTGCCAGCCATCATTTTGCTGCTTAATTGCCAACAAACTTTGCTGTTGCAACTGGCGTAAGCTCAATTGGCCATAACTTATTATGGGGCTTAATCTGGAGCAGCTGTTAACAGCTTTGGCAGGGAGCGAAATATGTTGCCGGTAATGGCGACTACCCGTTGTGATAAAACGGCTGAATAGCTGCTGTGGGTCTGATGGTTGCTGCAGAATGCTGACAGCTGGCAAGTCATCACGACGCTGGGGCGCCAGTTTGGTTAAATTGTCAGGGCCGGATGTTAACCAGGGTAGCGAGCCGGGGGGTGGGCAAGCTGGTGACCTTAGCCAGCTGTCTGCCATTTCAAACCAGTGATCCCGGTTTTTAAGTGCGCGAAAAACAGCAAACTGACGGTACTGCTGCCAGGGTATCTGTAGGCTTTTCAGAAGTCGGCTTACGGCAAGGTCGCGCTGATAAGTCCAAAGGTTACCGGTTTCTTCGTGGCTGAGTACGCGTTGCACAGCGTATTGCTGGCAAAGCTGGCGTAAAACGGCAGTGGCTGCACCTTTTACAACCAGTAACGGCTGGCCTAAAGCCGTGAGCTGCTGATTAAGCTGCTGCAGTGCCTGTGCTATATACTGCCAGTGGCGCAACGATACGTCGGGTTGCTGCCAGTAATCGGGCTCAATAATATATACAGGCAATACTGCACCTTGTCTGGCCGCATGCCATAAGGGCTGGTGATCATCTATGCGTAAATCGCGTTTAAACCAAACCAGGCTGGTCATGTGTTTATGCCGGTTTGTTGGTTAGTTTTGCCAGCCAGCTTTGCCAGTGGTCGGGTATGGTAATATCCGGCGATGGCTGATGAACTAAACTGCCTTGTGCTGTCAGCTCAGGTAGCATTGCCCGGACAAAGTCGCCGTTTTTATCATAGCTGAGCGCTTGCTTAATGACATTAAACTGTCGTTCACTACTGTTACCACTACCGGCGATATAAGCCCAGTTACCCCAGTTGCTTGCGACGTCGTAATCGAGCAAACGCTGTTCAAAGTAAGCAGCACCCAGCCGCCAGTCGATGCCAAGGTCGTGGATCAGAAAACTGGCAACATTCTGCCGCCCGCGGTTGCTCATTAAACCGGTTTTGTTTAGCAAAAGCATGTTTGCATCAATAAATGGCACCCCTGTTACACCAGCACACCAATTATTAAATTGCTGCTTCTGGCGACCAGACAGAACAGGCGTACTGAAATCGAGCGGCCCTTTAATGGCCTGTCTGCTGAACCAGGCATTGCCATATTTACGGAACTGCCAGCGAAAAAACTCCCGCCACAACAATTCAAATTTCAGCCAGTAGGTTGAATCATTTGCCTCGACCTGTTGCTCATACTTAAGAATTTGCTGCCAGCAGAAGCGCACAGATAAACAACCTGTAGCCAGCGGTGCCGAAAATTTGCTGGCGTAGTAATTGCCGTTTAATTCGTTACGACTGCTTTTGTAGTGACTGATAGCCTGTTGCCGCCAGATGTAGTTATCCAACCGTTCTAGCGCCAGCTGCTCGTTGCTGCCAGGCTGATCTACTTGCTGGCTGAATGCAGCGAGCTGACTGAAATTCTCAGTTAATTTATCTGACTCTCCGGGTGTCAGCCAATGCTGCTCTGGTTGTGGCTTATATTCAGCAACAGCAGAGGCAACCTGAAGCAGTGGCTCCCGTTGCTTTCGAAATGCACTAAAGCTGTCTGGCAACGTTTCCAGCGATGGGGCTAACAGCTCACTGCCCAACAGGCTGTTAATATCCAGAGTAGCAACCCGATATTGCCGGCTAAGTGCCTCGATAATTTGCTGCTTACGATAACCGGTTGGGGTGGCCGCTATTATTTCGCTTGCGTTAAGACGCCTGGCTAATTTGGAGATTTCTGCAAGCGGCTCGCCAAACAGGGTAATCAAACCTATATTTAGCCTGGCCAGGGCTTGCTTCGTATCGGCTATAAGTTGCAAGTGTTGTTGCAGCCTCAGTAAGCTGGCACGGGCTATACCATATTGCTTTGCAAAGAAGGCGGCCTTGTCCAGGCAAACGACCGCTACCTGCCGCAGGTTATCTACAGGTTTTCCTGGATCAGAGCCGTACCAAAGTAAGGGGTTATCATGCAGCCGCAAGGCCTGGTTCAGCAGTATCAGGCGGCTCATAACTTGTCCAGTTTAATCAGATAATCTTCTGCTTTATCACGCAGGGCTTGTTGCTGGGCGGGCGCTTTATTATGCCAGTTTTTATAAGCCAGTTGCATCCTGGCATTACTGCCCAGCTTTTGCTCATTGCGTGCCAGAAAATCCCAGTACAACACGTTAAACGGGCAGGCATCATCACCCGTAGAGTCTTTAACCTTGTAATGACAATGCTGACAATAATTACTCATCCGGTTAATGTATGCGCCACTGGCGGCGTATGGTTTGGAAGCTAATACTCCATCGTCTGCATATAAAGCCATGCCAAGCGTATTTGGCAGTTCCACCCATTCATATGCATCAGCATAAACAGCCAGATACCAGTCAGTCACTTCTGTTACATCCAGGCCGGCCAGTAGGGCAAAGTTACCAGTTATCATCAGACGCTGAATATGATGAGAGTATGCATGGGTCATGGTATGGCTGATAGCTTGCTGCATGCAGCGCATCTTAGTGTTACCGTGCCAATAATAGCCAGGCAGGGGGCGCTCTGCGTTAAGAAAATTGCGGGTTTTATAGTCTGGCATCAGCAGCCAGTAGATGCCCCTGATGTACTCTCGCCAACCAATTAACTGGCGGATAAAGCCTTCGGCGGCATTAATGGCAACTTTTTCCTGTTTGTAAGCGGCTTCGACTTTCTGACACATCCAGCGAACATCCAGTAAGCCGCAATTTAAGTAAATGGAGCAAATACTGTGAAACAAAAAGGGTTGGTCCATCAGCATAGCATCCTGGTAATCACCGAATTTGCCCAGTTGTTCGCTGACAAAATGATTAAAAGCCTGACGCGCCTGCTTTCCCGTTACCGCATAGCAGAAGTTGTCCGCCGTTCCGGGGTTGTCTGCAAAATGCTCAGCGACCAGTTTTATTACCTCTGAGGTGATCTCATCCGGTTTGAATTGCATGGGTGCGACTGCTTTCAAGTCAGCTGGCGGGGTTTTGCGGTTAGCTTTGTCAAAATTCCACTGGCCACCCAATGGTTGCTTTTTGCTGTCGAGCAATAAACCGGTGTAGCGGCGCATTTCCCGGTAAAAATACTCCATCCGCAGCTGCTTGCGGCCGTCAGCCCACTTTGCAAACATGGTTGCATTACATAAAAAGCGGTCATCTTCCAGGATGTCCACTGGCACCTTAAAGGTTTCATGCCAGCTATCCAATTCCTGCTTTAAACGATACTCACCACACTCAGTAATCATAATGCCGGTTAGTTTGGGGTGTTGCTGCAGGCAATGCTCCACGGCTGAGCTCAGTGAGCTGAAGCCTTGCTCATAATCCAGGTAGATAACCTTATTATCCTGTTGACGCAATACTTCGGCAAAATGCCGCATTGCGCTAAACAACAGAATAATTTTATGTTTATGATGTTTTACGTAGCTGGCTTCCTGCTTCACTTCTGCCAGCAGAAAAATGTCGTCTTTGTCAGCTTCACGAAGTGCTGATAAAGCCGGACTGAGCTGATCTCCCAGAATAACGATAAGCTTGGCCATACATCCTGACTCTTGATAACAATAGTCAGTGGTACGCGTCGCTCTGTGGCGCAGATCAACGATTTACCCTGTTGTGGCCTTTTGCTGCAACGGCATATTGCGCTGGGTTAACAAGCGGGTATGATAATGACAATATTCAGAACATAAGGACTTTGCAGATGGCGGATTTAGGTACTGGGGCAGCGACTGGCCGCTGGATAAAAGCGCTGGTAATCAGCACGCTGCTGATAACACCACAAATTGTGCTGGCGCAGCCGCACAATCATAAACACTCTGAACAGCATGAGCATGAGCATGAGCATGAGCATGAGCATGAGCATGAGCATGAGCATGAGCACGAGCACGATGAGGAAGCGTTCACAAATGCCGGCACTCATGTCCATGGCGAAGCCATGTTAACCGTTATACTGGAAGGCAATGAAGCAATGGTAGCGTTGCAATCAGCAGCATATAATATCGTTGGCTTTGAACATGCGCCAAAAAACAGTGAACAACGCCAGGAAATCAACGCGGCGCTGGATGTACTGCGTGGTGGTAAATGGTTTGCAATTAACCCACAGGCAGGGTGTGAGATAGCGGAAGCAGACGCCAATACCGATTTAACTGCTGAAGTCAGTAGCGCCCACAGCGATTTTTACGCCAATATCAGCCTGGTTTGCCAGCAACCGGCTCGCCTTAATGAAATGAGCGTTAGTTTATTCAACCTGGTGCCAAGCGTGCAGAAAATAACGGTGCAGTGGGTAATAAACGGTCAGCAGGGAGCAACCGAATTACGCTTAGCTAATAATACAGTGTCATTTTAATCACCCTCAAAATTACCCGGCCTAAAATTAAAAAGCCCTCGTTAACTTTGGTTAAACGAGGGCTTTACCTTTGCACTAAAAGCTAAATGGCACTAAAGGCTAATAGGTATACTCTTCCACTGAATCTGCCTTGAGGCTGTAGGCCGCGTTTGCCAGATCATGGCTCATTGGCTGGGTGGTGATGGTGCCACTAATCCAGAATGGCGAGTAAATCATATCGGCTTTCAGGTTTTTGGCACCACTGACAAATATAATCTGATTTGGTGGTGGTGGCGGTACATGAATACAGGCGCCAAAATAAGGCACCAGAAAAAAGCTGGTGACATTTTGCTGGTCGTCAAATTCCAGTGGCACAATAAACCCCGGGATCCGAACCTTAGTGTTATTAAACTCTTCTTTTACTTTGGCAGACTGTAAAATTTGCTGCCACTGGCCGGCAGCCGGGTCGTCACCATTATAATTATCGTCAAAGGGTGAGGGCTGACTGTAATCATGTTGTATTTCCGGCATTGCCTGTAATGCGGCCAGATCTTCTTCTGGCATTAAATCAGTCCATTCGATGGTTTTAACTTCGCTGGCACTTAGCAACATGCTAAAGCTTGCGACCAATACCATAGATAACGTAACAGATAACTTGTTAAGCATTGGAGCTTACCCTCTTAATTTTGCATAATAGACGCTCACTAACGAGGCAATCATAACATGACCGGGATTCAACCTGTGACCGACAAGCCGAAAATTCCTGCCATTGAGCTCAAAAATGTGCTGTTCTACTATCAGACTGCAGCGTGGCAACTTAGTTTACCTGAACTGACCTTGCCGCAAGGTCAGCATCTATTTATCAAAGGCGCCTCAGGCAGCGGCAAAACAACACTGCTTAATTTGCTTGCCGGCATTATCACGCCAAAACAAGGCGAAATTAAACTCGGTGGTGAACCATTCAGTGGTTTATCGCCAGCAAAACGCGACACACTGCGAGCCCGTAATATTGGTGTGGTGTTTCAGCAGCTTAACCTTATTTCTTACTTATCAGTACTGGACAATGTACTGTTAAGTGCTCATTTTGCCGGCCTGAATAAAGCCGCCAGCGAACAGCGGGCCAGAGCGTTATTGCAAAGTCTTGGTCTGGGCCCTGAGCTCATCACGCAACAGGCCGCAGCACTGAGTGTCGGCCAACAGCAGCGGGTTGCTATTGCCCGTGCCTTGCTAACCCGGCCTGCTTTACTGATTGCCGATGAGCCCACCTCCGCCCTCGATGCTGATAACCGTGATAGTTTTATGCAGGTATTGCTTGAACAGGCTGAAGCCTGCCAGACCAGTGTGATTTTCGTCAGTCATGACGCCAGTTTACGGCGCTATTTTAATCAGCAGCTGGATATGCAGCATTTGGCACAAGGAGTACAACCATGTTGTTAAAGCTCGCCAGGCAAAGCCTTTGGAACCGCCGTGGCACGGCACTGATGACGTTATTTTCCCTGACAATAAGCCTGGTACTGTTGTTCGGTATTGATCATCTGCGTAAAGAAGCACGGCAAAGTTTTACCAGTACCATTTCTGGCACTGATTTAATTGTCGGTGCCCGCTCAGGCCAGCTTAACTTATTGCTGTATTCAGTATTCAGAATTGGCAATGCCACGGCCAACGTCAGCTGGGCAACATACCAGCGGATAAGCAAGCATCCGCAAATAAGCTGGACTATTCCAATGTCGTTGGGGGATTCACATCGCGGCTACCGGGTGCTGGGCACAAACCTCGATTACTTTAAACATTACCGCTATGCCAATGGCCAGTCTTTACAGTTCAAAGAGGGGCAGCCGTTCAACGAAGTTTATGACACTGTGCTCGGGGCCGAGGTCGCTGCTAAGCTGGGTTATAAATTGGGGGATCAGATTACCCTGGCGCATGGTGTTGGTGCAGTCAGTTTCAGTGAACATAAAGATAAGCCATTTGTTGTTACCGGTATTCTCGCACCAACCGGCACGCCGCTGGACCAAACGGTGCATGTAAGCCTGGAAGGGATTGAGGCTATTCACCTTGACTGGCAGCAGGGGGCGCCGATGCCGGGGCGTAGCATCAGTGCTGAACAAGCGTTGACCCAAGACCTGACGCCCAAAGCGATCACCGCCTTTATGGTTGGGCTGGAGTCCAGAATGGCCACATTCGTGGTGCAGCGGCAAATTAATGAATTTAAGGGAGAAGCGCTGTCAGCGATTTTACCTGGCGTAGCGCTGGCTGAATTGTGGCAAATGCTTAGTATGGTGGAAAACCTGTTGCTGCTGATTACGTTATTGGTACTGGTGGCAGGATTAGTTGGCATGATGACCACGCTACTGGCCTCGATGAAAGAGCGGCAGCGGGAAATGGCTATTCTGCGGGCTGTTGGTGCCCATCCATGGTACTTGTTTGTGCTAATCCAGTTGGAGGTGCTGCTACTGACTATTCTGGCCTTATTGGCTGCAGCAGTAACACTGGTTATTACGTTATGGGCATTACAGGATACCCTGGCAGGCAGCTATGGCCTGTTTATCAATATCAACCCGTTCAGCTTGCAAACTCTGTACTGGGCCGGTGCCGTCTTGCTGGTCAGTGCTATGCTGGCTTGTATTCCGGCATTTACCGCTTATCGGCGGGCTTTAAACGATGGCCTGGCGATCAGGCTGTAGTGGTGAACAGTACTGGTAGTCCGGACACTGGTAATTGAAAGTAGCTGGTTGCCGTTTAATCAGCGGCAACCAGTTGTTGCTGCATCCAGCGTACAGTAGTGCCCATATCATAGGCTCTTGGCAACGCTGTGGCCGGTGATGACGCATCCGGCGTTACCAGAAAGCTGAATGCATAGTTCTGGCGCAGCCCCATTCGCAAATCAGTTAATACCAGTTTATTGTCCTGCGACTGCAGGCTATAAAAGCCATGGCTGAATGCTGCAATTCTTGCAACGTCAGGATGGTTGGCATAGCGGGTTTTTAATAGGCTGTCTTGCGGGAAAAACTGATATTCAATAGCTGCACTTTGGCCCAATATATTATAGAAACCTTCATAATATCCGTGCTCAGTCATTACCAGTACGCGCCATAACAAGGTGTTAAAAGGCGTAGGGGTAACCAATACTGCTTCAGCTGCCGGCTCAGGCAATTCAGCCTGTACGGTAGCGGTTATCGATTGCTGGGCTGCAACACTCCAGAACAGATAAACTGATGATAACCCTAAACCATATGCTGCAGCCTTGCTAGACCACTGCGGCCTGAGCAGCGCTATAACCAGAGCACCTAACAGCGGTAGAGTATATAACGGATCAATGATGAAAATACTGCCAACGCCAAACGGGGTATCGGTAAAGGGTAAGCCCAGCCGGGTACCATAAATCGTCATCACATCCAGTAGCGGGTGGGTAATCAGCACCAATGCTATTGCCAGCCACCAGCGGAGAAAGAGCGCAGATTGGCGGTGAACCGCGCTGATAAGCCAGGCGAGCACCGGGCTGAATAACGCCAGATAAAGCAGGGCATGAGAGTTTGACCGATGGCTGACCATATTAGCAATGGCGTCACCAGAACTAAATAATACGTCTAAATCGGGTAAAGTGCCGGCTACCGCGCCCCATACTACGGCTTGTTTAACCGGAACTTTGCGACCCATAACCAGGGTCGCGACGCCGGCACCTAAACAAATCTGACTTAATGAATCCATAATAGTGGTCTGAATATTAACAGTATTGCTAATACGGCACTTATCAGGCTATGGCCCATTTTAAGTCGGTATTGGAGAGCAATTGCCGGCTTGAGGCAACCTCTTGTGGCTCAGTTAACAATTGGCTGCTCAGACGCTGCATCAGCTCACGATATTCTGGCTGCAGGTTGGTAACAACTTGCCTGGCATCA
Source organism: Arsukibacterium indicum (assembly GCF_019100565.1). Classification (GTDB taxonomy): domain Bacteria; phylum Pseudomonadota; class Gammaproteobacteria; order Enterobacterales; family Alteromonadaceae; genus Alishewanella; species Alishewanella indicum. The sequence goes on from NZ_JAHRID010000004.1 coordinate 91,531, forward strand.
AGATAATAGGGGGCACGTTTACCGTTAAAGTCAATCGCTTCGCCAATCTGGTTAAAATTAATACCAATCCGTTGCAGTATTCTGGCCAGGCTGGGCTCAATGGTAACGAAACCATGATAATAGCCTTTCTCCAGACACATTGCGGTCGCCATCAGGTATAAACCGATAGCAATATAGCGGTTAAAAGGGCGGGATGAACTGCTTAATGCCGGTAAATCTTTGGCTGCCGCGTCTTTAATTCTGCGCCGGAACTTAGCGGCAACAGCCAGCCGGGAAATTTCGCAAACTTGCTGGCGGGGGAAACAGGCTGGCATTAAATTCGGCGCAGTAAAACGACCTGCAAAATATTGCTCAATAGGCAATGGGCCCGGTTCCTGTTCGCAATGAATTAACCGGACAGTACCGGCAACTTCACCCGAGCTGGCGTCAGCCAGACTGCAATGCAGGGCCCGGCGATCAAATTCGTCCTGTTCAAGCCCTGATGGCCTTGGCGGTTCAAAATTAAGTTCTTCACAATATACTTTATGCCGCAACCGATACACACTATTCTTTTGCTGGTGGCTAATAGCCTGGGAAGCCTGAAAAAAATCACTGAAATCAGATAGGTTTAGTTGGTTGTCTGGCTGTGTTGCAGATAATGCCGGCACAAAATCGTCTCGCTCCGGCTGTCGTAATGTCGGATTCAACAGTGTCATCGTTTTGCCCTAAAGATGATAGTACTACCAAACCTATCGATAAACTTACGGTTAATGTTTTCTATGCCTGGCCTGATAAGACATAACCGTCCATGCTAAAGTAAGGGCGCACTTCATTGTGCTGAGGCGCATTTACTATGCAGATCTGAGCACGATGGGTCAAACCTGAAATCAGCTGTTCTGTTTCAATAAAAGATAAAAATTGAGTAATGACTTGATTTTACAGTTGTTAATTTTTTAAACTTTTTTATCACTGTTTCGTTGATAAATTAAGCGCAAGTTCATAAAACGGCGTTTTACACGAAAAATAGCGGGGAATGCGTGGCAATTACAATATCAGGAAGTGTGACTATCGAAGACAGTGAACTGGAATGGCAATTTATCCGTGCCTCCGGTGCTGGTGGTCAGCATGTTAATAAAGTCGCCACCGCAGTGCAAATTATTTTCGATATAGCTGCGTCATCGCTGCCTGAGTTCTATAAGCATCGGTTACTGAATCGCAGCGATCATCGTATTACCAAAAGCGGTAAAGTTATTATTAAATGCCAGCAGAGCCGCAGCCAGGAAATGAACCGCGAACTGGCATTGGCCCAGTTTATTGAGTTGGTGCAATCGGTTGCTAAAGTCCAGAAAAAGCGGGTAGCGACCAAACCTACGTACGGCAGCCAGCAACGGCGGTTAGAAGGCAAAAAACAGCGCAGTAAAACCAAGGCCTTGCGCCAGGGCAAGCCAGAGCATTAGCGGTATACGGGCTCAGATACAAAAGGCCAGCATATGCTGGCCTTTTGCTTATATCTGAGTTGTGATCAGTTGCCGATATGCACCTGCGGCACGTCAGTAAAGGGTTTAATACCAAATTCAGGATACACCTGAGATGGAAAATAAATCTGGCCATCTTTAACTACCATGGCTACTTTTTTAATGGCGCGTAAATCTTGCAGCGGATTACCAGGTACCAGGAAAAAGTCGGCCAGTTTGCCAGCGTCAATACTGCCCAATTGCTCACCGTGCCCTAAATAGTTTGCCATATCGTAAGAGGCCCGGCGCAGAACCTCTGCGTTTGACATGCCAATCTTTGAAAACAGCTCTAACTCGCGGTGCAGCTCGAACGCACCACCTAAATCTGTACCGGGAACAATAAATATCCCCCGCTGGTGCATCAGGCTCAATGTCGCCAAAATTTTGTCAAAAGCCGCCCGGTAGGCGTTATCTTCTTCGTCGTCAGCTACGTTTAACAGTGCCTGTTTGGCCGAGCGTTGCACCCCAATAGGCATATTATCGATGTAATCAACCATACCAATCCGGGTTTCGCCGTTGCGGCCGGTAAGGCCGAATTCATGGATCACTATAGTTGGGTCTATCGCAATATTTTTATCAACCATAATATCCAGCGAGGTTTTAACCGCTTCGCTATTGAGGTCCAACTCAGCAAAGCGTTTCATGCCAGTGATCCGGAATAAGGTCCGGGTATCTTCTTCCCGGTCCAGCACCCAGCTCAGCATAAGTTGGTTAATATGAGTTACTTCGTCATAGCCGCTTTGCATCATTTCATCAACTTTCGAAAACGCCGGAATGTGGCCTGCCACCCACATACCGTGTTTTCTGGCTTCAGCCACCATGGCCGGCACCCAGTCACCTTTGATCGAACTGTAAATTTTAATCTGATGATAGCCGCCACGCTCCGCATACATTTTTACTAAATCCACCGCTTCCTGTTCAGTTGCTGCCAACTCACCGGTGGCAGCTGAAAACGGGCTTTTACCTTCAATAAAAGCACTTTTGCTAATACGGGGCCCAATTAAAATATTGCGTTCGATTTTATCTTCCAGGGCCTCCAGTACATCCATTTCATTGCCCATATCGCGTACCGAGGTAATCCCGGCCATCACGTTTAACAGGGCATCATCGTCACTCATATGAGCATGCATCTCATATAAACCCGGAATAAGGGTGCCGCCGTTGCCTTCTATGATGACCTCATTGGCGGAAGGCGTTTGCACCACGGCGTCGATCGAAGCAATTTTATTCTGATCCAGCAGCACAGATTTCGGCTCGGAAAGTGATAATGTCTGTGGTTCAAAAATCCGCACATTGTTAATCCGTACCGGCTTGTCAAATATGTTGGTAGCCCGGCTTGCAATCGCTTCAAAGCGGGAAGCATTCAATTCTGCCGCAAGCTGCCGTAATTTTTGATCTTCGCTTATCAGGTCATTCCGAAGCAATGTAAAGCGAGGTGACAAATAACCGAGCATTTGCCGCTTGCTGTCAAGCGCAATATAGCTTGGGTCTAAACTGATCCCGGAAATAGCATAGATACTGGCCTCTACCGGCGAATCGGCATTGGCACTTTGCAGGGGAATGGTATCAATTTGCGCTATCCGAAGTTCGCCGCCAGGCAGCGCAGGTAACGTATTGTTTTCGCTATTAAGCAGCGCCCTGGCATAAATATACAGAGCATAAGGGCTGGCGTTTTGTGCCACATACATTGACTCATCCGAGACCGTTTCGGTACCTCCGCCAGCGGCATCCTGCCATGATGCGCTGCCGTCAGCACTCTGAAATGACTCAGCAACGGCATTGCCAAACACCGTTTTGCCATCAATTTGCCATGCTAATGGCAAACCGGTATCAGATAGCCGCAGGCTTTCAACGCTGCTTGAGCCCCGGCCATTGTTGCTATAGCCATAGTCAATATTCAGCTGATTATTGAGTCGTTCAACTTTAAGCTCACCCACCTGGGTGCCACCAAATATCACGGCATAGGTTTCATTACTTTTTACTGCTTGCTGACTACTAGTGTTGCTTTGCGACACGGGTTTGTCTGCAGGCGAGCAGCCAAATACACCAAGAAACAAGATGCTTAGGGTCAGATGTTTAAACATAAGAAAGGCCTGTGGTGGGGGTATGAACGCTTAGTATTACACAGCGTTTTAAAAATACAATCAGCAAACCGGGCAGAAAATTATAATTGATTCAATAGCTAAGGCAATTTAGTAAACTAGGTAATTGCTTTTGCAAGCAGAAAACCAAAAGGCCAGCTTGCGCTGGCCTTTTGGTTTGTGTGGTGGAGCTGGGGGGAGTTGAACCCCCGTCCGAAAAACCTACATCTTCGGTACTACATGCTTAGCACATTCATTTAGTTAACCCTATGAGCGCCGAATGGCAGGCTATCGTCGGGCGAGCCTGATTGGTTTTAACGTGTTGTCTCCAGGCGAAGACGCGACGCGATTCTGTTAGGGGTGATCTTCCAGAGTCTCAGCTTACAGACATGCGTGAGGGGAAGAGCTATCTACTGCCTATTAAGCAGCGATTGCGTAGTTTTCGTCGTTTGCGACTAGTTTTTTGCGGTTTTTTTACGAGGCCTACCGCACCTCGGCATGCACCTAGGAGTTCGTGAATCCCGTCGAATCCAGTATCAGCCCCGAATTCTTTGGTGTAACACTAACACTCTCAGTGTTTGGCTATTGTACGCCTGCTATCTGCTTATAACAAGGAGCAATATGTTGCAGGGTATTCAATTGCCGGTCTTACTTTCTAACTGTCACCCTCATTAGATGGTGACAGGCCCCGGAAGTTTCAAGGCCGGGGGTAAAATTAGCGCTTGCTGTGTTTCATCATCCGTTCTTTTTCGCGTGACCAGTCACGGTCTTTAATGTCATCACGTTTATCGTGCTGCTTTTTACCCTTGGCCAGATGAAACTCGACCTTTACCCAGCAGGCTTTCCAGTACATGGCTGTGGCAATCAGGGTATAACCATCACGTTCCTTTAAGCCGATAAGCTTATTTAACTCACGTTTATGTAATAACAGTTTGCGGCTGCGGTCCGGGTCACAAATAACATGGCTGGACGCGCTTTTTAAGGCCTGGATTTGCGCGCCAAATAAGTAAGCTTCACCGTCTTTCAGAATAACGTAAGCGTCAGACAGGTTTACCTTGCCTTCGCGAATGCTCTTCACTTCCCAGCCCTGCAAACTTATGCCAGCTTCATACCGGTCTTCCAGGAAATATTCGTGGCGGGCTTTTTTATTGACCGCAATAGTGCCGTTGGTGTTTTTAGTTGGTTTTTTTTTGCTCATAATCCGCTATTTTTGCTAACGCGCTGACCGGGTACGCTGCTCTGGATCCCGATGAGGCCGCGCTTACCGGCCTTGTTGCCCCGCGTTATTCTGTTACAATCAGCAGCGAGTTTTAAGGGGAGTGAGTATGCCACAAATTGAGCGCAGTGCCTTGGTTTTTTACAGTGCGCAACAAATGTTTGACCTGGTGAATGCCGTACCAGATTACCCACAATTTCTGCCTGGCTGTACTTCTGCAGACATTTTAAGCCAGACTCATAATGAGATGGTGGCTAAGTTACAGGTTTCCAAGGCGGGCATTGGTCAATCTTTTACCACCCGCAACATTTTGCACCCGCATGAACGCATTGATATGCAATTAGTCGACGGGCCTTTTAAGCGCCTGCAGGGCGGCTGGCAGTTTAGGCCACTTAGCGAAAACTCCTGCAAAGTGGTACTGCAGCTAGAGTTTGAATTTTCCAGCAGACTGGTGCAATTTGCCTTTGGTAAAGTATTTTCTGAGCTGGCGGCAGCCATGGTCAATGCTTTTACCCAGCGGGCTAAAGTGGTTTATGGAGCAAACGGTAATGGCTGAACAGTTAACAGTAGAAGTGGCCTATGCGTTACCGAAGCAGCAAAGTTTACTGACATTATCAGTATTGCCAGGTAGTACTGTGCTACAGGTTATTGAACAGTCGGGTATTTTACAGCAGTACCCCGATATAGACTTAAGCCAGCAAAAAATTGGTGTCTGGAGCCGGCCGGTAAAGCCGGAAGAACTGGTTAAAGAAGGCGACAGAATCGAAATTTACCGGCCGCTTATTGCCGACCCTAAAGACTTACGCCGGCGCCGGGCCGAGAAAGCAAAAGAAGAGGGGCGGGCTGACAAAGTTACCGGTGGTAGAAAGCAGGAACACTAGTAGGAGTGACTGCCGAACCAGTTTACCCACAACGACACGTCGTAAACCCATCCATGGGGCCTCGTTTCCGCCCGTCCAGGGCTTCAACGGTCGTTTTAGGGTAAACTGATTCTTGTATAAAGATTGTTATGGCGATTTATCAGATATCCAGTGGGGTATTAAAATCTTCTGATTTTTTAAAGTCACCGGAAATATCCAGCAATTTGTTATCTTTGAATTCTACAATCAGTTGTTTTTCAAAATTATTGCCGCGGCCACCTTTTAACGAATAAAAGTAATGCCAGGTGTCGTTGTCAAAGGCATTTTCAGCAACCGGACTGCCCAGTACAAATTTTACCTGTTCTTTGGTCATGTCGACCCGCAGTTTATCAATGTCTTTCTGCTCCAGATAATTACCCTGAGGCACGTCAATCCGGTATATCACGTTAGAGCAGGCACTCAGGCTGGCCAGTAGGCCCAATAAGGCTAAAATTTGTACTACTTTATTCATCATCTTCGTCTGTTAAGTCCGGTTGCGGCTATCATACCCTATGACAGCCTCACTGAAAAATCTTCTTTCAGACTGCCGGTGCACACAAAAGTTCGCGGGCATTGGCCAGCGCACTGGCACTGATATTTTCACCTGCCAACAAGCGGGCTATTTCACTGATACGTTGTTCATCGCTTAAACAACGCATCCGGGTTTCGGTGGCCTGACCGTCAGTGTATTTTTCCACAAACAGCTGCTGATGCCCCTGGCTGGCGACCTGCGGTAAATGGGTAACACAAATAATTTGTGTAGTTTCGCCGAGCTGGCGTAGCAGTTTTCCGACGCCGGCAGCCACCGGGCCACTGATGCCAACATCCACCTCATCGAAAATCAGGGTAGGGGTGGTAATTTTATCTGCCAGAATCACCTGCACCGCTAAACTTATTCTTGATAATTCACCACCTGAAGCCACTTTAGCCAGTGGTTGCAAGGGCTGGCCCGGGTTGGTTGATACCGTAAAACTGATAAGATCCCAGCCATGATTGCTGGCCTGCTCCAGACTTTGCGCCTGGACATTAATTTCAAAGCGCGAATTTGCCATGCTTAGCTCATGCATACTTCCGGCAATAAGGGCGCTTAACTTGCCGGCAGCCTGCTGGCGTTGCTGATGTAACTCGGTAGCAAGTTGCTGATACTGCTGCTCTGCTTCCGTCAGCTCGGCTTCCAGCTGTACCAGCCGCTGGTCATCACCGGTCAGTTCTGCTAATTGCTGTGCCAGCTGCTGGTGAAATTCCGGCAGTTGCTCAAAGGTAACCTGATGTTTGCGGCTTAATGTCAGCCACTGGCCCATTCGCTCGTCGATTTCCTGCAGCCGCTCCGGGTCTAATTCTACTTTATCAGCATAGCGGCGCAGCTCGCGGCTGGCTTCTTCGGTTTGCATCAGCGCATCGGCTAACATCTGCTGCAGTGGAGTTAAACTGTTGTCGAGCTGACAAAGCTGCTCCAGTTGCTGGTTTACCACTGACAGTGCCTGATAAATAGAGCCTTCATCACTGTCATAAAGTTGTTCAATACATTGCTGGCTCTGGCTAAGCAGCGTCTGGCCATGGCTCAGCCGGCTTTGCTCTGCTTCCAGCTGGGCAAACTCGTCATCTGCTGGCGCAAACTGGTCCAGCTCTGCCACCTGGTATTCCAGTAATTGGCGCTGGGCATCACGCTGTTGCTGACTGTGTTGTAGTTGTTGGTATTCCTGTTTAAAAGTTTGCCATTGCTGATAGCATTGTTTCAGCTTAGAACGAAGTGGGGCATTGTCGGCAAATGCATCAAGTAACTGGCGTTGATAATCGGCCTTTAACAGTTGCTGATGGGCATGCTGACCATGAATACTCAGTAAATACTGGCCCAGCGCTTTAAGTTGCTGAGCCGGCACCTGCACTCCGTTAATATAGCCGCGGGAACGACCCTCGTTATTGACTACCCGCCGGACGATACATTCGCTGCCCATTGCCAGGTCTTGCTGTTCCAGCCAGCGCTGAGCCTGGGGCAGTGCTGCAATATCAAACGTTGCCACAATATCGGCTTTATCAGCGCCGGGCCGCACCACCGTGGCGTCGGCCCGTTCACCTAAACACAGTGACAGCGCATCAATAGCAATAGATTTACCGGCACCGGTTTCACCGGTGATGGTGGACATGCCGGCTTGCCAGTCTATTTCCAGTGCCCGCACGATAGCAAAGTTGCTGATATGAAGATGGCTTAACATGCTTGACTCCCGTCAGGATTAATTACCGAACAATACTGTGTTTAGTTACAGTGTAAATTTATACAGTAATTTAAATTTATGCAAGCCTGATTTGCGAACAGCAGAGTTTCGTCAGTAAAGTTTTGCGCCCCAGCCCAGTTTATTGCGCAGAACATGATAGTAGCTGTACCCCGGCGGATGGACCAGTCGCAGTGGGGTAGGGTGTTTGCGGATATAAATTTCATCTCCGGGCATTACCGCCAGAATAACATGGCTGTCACAGCTGATTTGCAGATGAGCGTCATTACTGTCGGCGACCTTCAAACATATTTCGCTGTTACCCGATACTACCAAGGGTCTGCTGCTCAGGGTATGCGGGAACATGGGTACCAGACACATTGCATCTAAATCCGGCGTTAAAATAGGCCCACCCCCGGAAAGTGAATAGGCGGTGGAACCGGTAGGGGTGCTGACGATAAGTCCGTCAGAGCGCTGACTGTAGACAAATTCGTTATTAATATAAGCTTCGAACTCAATCATATGAGCGACTTTGTCAGCATGTAACACTGCTTCATTTACTGCGCTGTTGCTGCTTTTAATGCTGCCATGCCGGTGAACGGAGATTTCCAGTAAGTTGCGCTTTTCAGTAACGAAGTTACCATCCAATACATCAGACAGCGGTTGTTCGAAAAACTCCGGGGCTAAATCAGTCAGAAAGCCTAAATTACCACGGTTAACGCCAAGTACTGCAACATCAAACCTGGCCAGCACACGTGCGGCGCCCAGCATATTGCCATCGCCACCCACAACAATAGCTAAATCACAGGTTTTACCCAGATCAACCAAATCAAGTACTTTAGCGTCGGCCAGTGCCAGTGATTGCGCCACCCGTTCCTCGACAAAAACCTCCAGGCCCTTGGCACAAAGGAAATGATACAGGCTTACCAGCGTATGGTTGGCTCCCTGATGATTAGGCTTGCCGATCAGGCCGATTTTCGTAAACGCATGACTCATATTTTTGTTCCTGGCTGTCATTTTGCCAGTATAGCGGCCCTGTTGGTCCGCGACCAGCGTCTGCACTCTTTTAGTGAATTATCAACTTGATATTGCTATTTTAGCCCCCAGATCCAAAAGCAACACAGATAAAGGTATTAAGTAGTATGGCGGTTGCGCTAAGCAGGGCAGAGCTGATCTTAAAGCTGATAGTAGAGCAATATCTGGTGGACGGTATGCCGGTATCCAGCAAGCTTATTGCCGAAAATCAGGCGCTGGATGTCAGCTCAGCTACCGTACGAAATACCATGGTGCAATTAGAGCAGCAGGGGTTGATCCGCTCACCTCACACCTCGGCCGGCCGGGTACCTACTACCAGTGGTATCCGCTTATTTATTGATAAAATGCTTACCATGCAGCCGCTTAGTGGCCGCTGGCAAGCCGAAATTCAGCGTCGGCTGGTGCCTACCCTGCCGGTGTCGCTGTTGTGTCAGCAAGCCGGCCAGCTACTTACCAATCTGACGGGTTGTGTTGCTATTATCAGTGCGCCCAAAGCCAGTGGCCGTGAAGTCAGACAAATTGATCTGGTGCGGCTTACCAGTGACCGCTTGTTACTGGTGGTGATTGATGAAGACGGTGATATTCTGCACCGGGTGCTTGATTGTGCCCAGAGTATTGACAGCAGTACACTGGGTAAAGTGCTGTGTCTGTTAAATGCAGCGCTGGCAAATGGCCAGTGGCAGGATGGTATTGCCCGGCTTGCCAGTATTGCCAGGAACGAAACCGGTTGCAGCCAGCTTTTGATAAACAATGTGCTGGGGCAACTTAGTCTGGATGAGTTTTTGCAGCATCAACCGCTGATTTTTGGTCAGCATCAGTTACTGCTAAGCCCTGAGTACCAGCATAACCAGGCGTTGCAACAGGTTTTTCAGATGTTGGAACAACCAACAGGCCTGATTAACTTGCTACAGAAGGTAACGACAGACGAACATCCAAAGCTTATTCTGGGAAAAGAGTCCGGCTTTGTCGAGCTGGCACCGGTCAGTGTGATTAGTCAGCGTTATCAGGCTCACCCTCATCGCTTTATTGCGTTGCTTGGACCAAGACGGATGAATTACGCCAGCTTGGTGCCACTGGTGGAAGCCTGTGCTCATCGCTTAAATTTAAACTTGAATCGACAAAATCCATCCCCATAATAGACCTACTTTCATTTGGAGTAGTTAGCATGACAGAGCAAGCAAAGCCGAACGAGCAGGCTGAAGAGATGAAACAGGATACACCACAGCCGGAAAACACGGCTAATGAGCAGGCTGACACTGTTGAATTATCTGGTGAACAAGCGATAATTTCTAAGCTGGAAGCTGAATTGGCCCAGGCTCAGGCTAAGCTGGCCGATCAGCAGGATTTAATGTTGCGCATTAAAGCAGATGCTGAAAATGCCCGTCGTCGTGCCAGTCAGGATGTTGAAAAAGCCCATAAATTTGCCCTGGAAAAGTTTGCAGGTGATTTATTGCCGGTAGTTGATAATCTGGAGCGGGCGCTTGGTTTCATTAACCGTGAAGATGAAGCCTTTGCCGGTATTGTTGAAGGGGTGGAGCTGACGATGAAAAGCTTCCTGGATACGGTTGCCAAATACGGTGTCCAGCAAATTGACCCACAAGGCCAGCCATTTAACCCGGATCAGCATCAGGCAATGACCATTCAACCGTCAGCTGATGTCGCACCTAATACCGTGACTTTTGTAATGCAAAAAGGCTATGAACTCAATGGCCGTTTATTGCGTCCGGCGATGGTCGGTGTGTCAAAAGCACCAGAATAAATGAATTAATAAAAAACCGGCGAAAGCCGGTTTTTTATTAATTATAACAGCTCCCGATAAACATAAGCGGCCAAGGGATGTTGCTGTGCTTTTAAATCCCGGACAAAAAACTGGGCTATTTTGCTGGCGCCCTGCACGCTCAGATGGGTGTTGTCAGTGGTACCGTCCGGGAACTTGGCATACAGATCCGGCGGCACCTGAATAAAATAAGGCTGTGCAGCGGCTTTACCCAGTTGCAGCCAGAAGTCACAGCTTTGCTGCTGTAAATCAAAAAAACTCACCTCTGACTCACTGGCAACTTTAGCTGCAGCGTTGGCATAAGTGGCTAAATCACGTTTTAAGCTACCATCATCGGCAAAGTTGCGCCGGCAGATGGGGCTGGCCAGCATTGGTATGCCGCCCTTTGCGCGCACGTCGGTAATAAACTGCTGCAGGAAACGTTGATAGTCGCCGTCAGCTGCTGCATACCGGGCTGGATCCGACTGTTTGGAGTCGTTATGCCCAAACTGGATCAGTACATAATCACCTTTACCCAGCTCGCTTAACAGCAATTGCCAGCGGCCTTCGTTTAAAAAACGGCGGGTGCTGCGACCATTCGCTGCATGGTTAACAATAGTTAGTTGCGGCGTTAAAAACTGTGGTAAAAGCTGACCCCAGCCGCGCTCAGGATAGGCCAGGTTGGGTTTGTCCGACATGGTCGAGTCACCGACCAGGTGCAGTTTAACCCGTTTCAGTTCACTGGCCTGCAGTGGCAGCAGCACTAAGATGCTCAGACACAAGCACACCAGGCTTTTCATCGGCTACTCCTTTTCACTGCTGAGCAATTTAGCTATCTGCACGCCGGCCATAATAAAAGGCCCGTTTGCTTTGGCATCGTTCCGAAAAACCGGCTCGCTCATATAGTAGTGATAACTGCCATCACGGCCAAAGCCCAGTCCGGCAACCTGCACAGTATTAACCAGACTGATACTGTTATCAGGGTGGACCAGAATAAACTCATCCAGCAGGCCCCGATACGCTTTTAATGCTGTTGCCCGGTACCGGCTGTCTAGATAACCATTATTGACTCCTTTAGCAAAAAAGTAAGTGATCATGCTACTGGCTGACGACTCTGAATAATTACCCGCTGCGTTGGGTTTATCCAGGATCTGATACCATACGCCGCTGTCAGCGTCCTGCACTTTTACCAATGCCTCTGCCAGCTCGGCAGTCATGTCTAACAGGGGTTGGCGTAGCGCAGTTTGCTGCTCGGGAATAATCTCCAGTACATCCACCAGTGCCATTGCCAGCCAGCCTAAACCGCGGCCCCAGAACTGACTGGCCAGACCGGTTTCTTTATCGGCCCAGTTTTGCTCGCGGGCTTCATCCCAGGCGTGATAATACAAACCAGTTGCGGGATCACGCAGCTTGTCGCGACTAACGGTAAATTCTTTTACTACTTCAGCAAAGGCATGGCCATCCTCAAAGGCACTACTGTAACTGGCCAGAAACGGCATACCCATATAAACGCCATCGAGCCAGAGTTGATGAGGGTAGATTTTTTTATGCCAGAATGCCCCTTCACTGGTGCGCGGATGCTCTGCAAGCTGCCGGCGCAGTAATTCCAGTGCTTTTTTATAGTGAGGCTGCTGATTGCGCTGATATTCGCGCAATAACATATTGCCGGTATTTAAGCTGTCGATGTTGTAATTGCTGATGTTATAGGTGCGGATATCGCCGTCTTCGGTAATAAAAGAACCGATAACGTCAGTTAATACCTGCTGCCATTCAGGGTTGGGCCGTAGTTGCAGCAGGTCGTCATAGGCTTGCAGCTGCAAACCGGTAGTATATTCCCATTTACTTGGCCGTTGGCGTTCGTAATCCCAGCCGCCGTAGGCATAAAATGGTGTTTGCCGGGTCATTTCACTTTGTGCTAACCGCTCACTCCAGTTTAATGCGACCTCTGCTGTCAACGGGCCGGACTTTTGCTGCTGTCCTAAAGCTGTTTTCAGGCTTTGTCTTGGTGTCAGGGTCAGCTGTTCAGCTTGTTGCTGCAGATAGCGGACAAATTCTGCTTCACTGCCGATGCCACCGGGTTCGCCGTCCCAGGCCGCCAGAAAGTAATATTCCAACTCATTACCTGCCGGACGCATTACCGCAACATGACTGTTGTTATCTTCAGTTTGATTAAGTAATTGGCCACGTTTAAACAATACAGCCATACCCAGCTTGCTGTCTGGGGCCGATAAGCTTTGGTTGCCCCAGGTGGCGAGATATGTCCAGGCATGACCAGTAATATCAAGGTTGCCCTGCAGCACTTTGGTATCAGGTAGTTTAACCAGACCAATAGCCATGTTATCTAACGGCTCGCTCAGGGTCAGACGGGTGTTAACCAGGCGGGAGCCTGCTGTCATGCTTAAATCAGCCGTCAGGTTCACGGTTTTGCCAGCAATTTGCCAGTTCTGATACTGAATTTGCAACGCTGAATAAAGCGGGCCATTTTCAATGACTTTGGCAGTATGGCCGCTAACTTCAGAAACCAGTTGCACTTGCTTGTCGTCCCAGTAGCCGAAGCCACCCGCGCCGAGTGACTTGCCTACTTTTAAGATATCCATACCCCAGTCAGCCAATTCATGATAAGACTGATAGCCGTCCTGACCAACATTCTGCAGCACCAACTCTGCGGTCTGTTTACCGAAAATATCAAAGCCATTTCGCCAATCGAGGTAAATGCGGTAACCCACCTTGTCAGACTCAATGCCCGGCCCTTCGTAACGGATCCATTCTGAGTGATCCGTATATTGGGCGGGCGGTGTCAGCTCAGTTACATTCTGAAAGGTACCGCCAATATATTTAGCATCTTGCCACTGGCCGCCTACTTTGTGGGATATTTCAGCTTGTGTCTGCGCCGGCCATTGGCTGGTAGCAAATAGCGTTGGGTTATGCTCAATAGTCAGGCTTTGCGCCGTGGTACCGGCTAATACTAACGGCAGAAATAACGTGTCATTCTTGCCATCGCCGGTGCGGTCAATCAACTGCGAGGGGATAATCTCACCAGCAACCTTTGCTACCAGAGTTTGTGCCTCTGCGGCTGTTACACCTAAGTCGGCAAAGGGTAAATACAGGGTTTCAGTGCGCTCAAAAGTTGAGGGGTTGGCAACTTTCAGGGAGGCAATACTGCGACTGGTGTTGCTGCCGGCATCGGCATCAATCTGTTGTTGCGTGGGTGGTGTTGCCGGGTTGCAGCCTGCCAGTATCGCCAGGCTAACGGTGGCCAGAGAATATCGAAGATATTTATTCACAATAAAACACCTGTTTAACTAATACGATGATCCGTCTGAAAAAAATCGGGCCATCCCTGGCTCGCGAAGGTACTAAGCGACAAACCACCGGGGGAAGTTTGTCGCCGGGAGAAAAAGCAGGCCACGAGGGCCTGCTGCTTTGCGTCAGAACTTGTACTGGGCACCCAGATAATATTGACGACCGGTACCATGGTAATAGGTTAAGCGGTTACCGCTTGAATCTACCCATTGATCATCTACTTCATCACTCAGGTTCAGGGCTTCAAAACTGACTTTCCATTTGTCAGTCAATTGATAGGCCAGAGCTGCATCAATATTGCGGGTCGCATTGGTGCCTTCCATATCATTATTGTTGCGGCCCAGTGCATTGGTTAAGTACTTGTCACGATAGGCCATGGACACCCGGGCACTGAATTTATCATCTTCATAGTACAAGGTGGCACTGTGGGTATTCTGCGACAAGCCCTGTAAGTCACGGGTAGCCAGAATCTGGCCATCTGCATTTACATAATCCAACTGCGCTTTTACGTAGGTAAAGTTACCGATAAAACCAAAGCGGTTCCAGAATTCCGGTAAAAAGGTAAACGGCATCTGGTACTGAATTTCAAAGCCATATAAATCACCACCAGGGCCATTTAGCGGGGTATTGGTTTCCCATTGATCGTTTTCAGTACAACCGGTTGCGGCACCGTAACCCGGGCCGGCATTACAGGCATCAATAGCTGCCTGAATAGGTAAGCCGGTTTCAGTAAAAGGTTTGGTTTCACGCAAGCCCTGCACATAACTGTCGATTTCTTTACGGAATACGGCGACACCTAGCAGCGATTCATTGTCAAAGTACAGCTCTAAACCTAAATCGTAGGTTTTAGCCTTAGTCGGTTCAAGGGTTGGGTTACCGCCACTAATGCTGCGGGCACCACCAGAAACGGAGACTGAAACATTGGGCCGGATACTTGCCAGGCCGGCGCGGGCCATTACTTCTGCATAACCAAAGCGGATAAGGACATCGTCTATTGGTTCAAATACCAGGTTAAGTGATGGCAAAAACTCGTTGTAATCGTGCTCAGCAGTAACCAGTTCCTGCGTACCACCAACAGTTGCCCAGGCGGTTGAAGACTGATCGGTGCGAACATAGCGACCGCCAACATCGCCACGGATGGTGGTATCGCCAATTTCAGTATCAAAAGCCAGCTGCAGGTAGGCACCTAAGGTGTCTTCTTCAGCTGAGTAATTATCTACCCGGCGAAAATCAGTGCTGACTTCAAATTCGCCGGTATTACTGTAAATGTTGTAACGGGCATCAATTGCCGCCAGATCCGGGATAAGCCATGGGCCCTGTGAGCCAAGGCCAGAGTCGTAGCTCGCAATAAGATCCGGGGTCATTACAATGCCGGCGGCATTTTCAGAGCTACGTCTTGCTTCGCGGGTTTCAAACTCAAAGGTTTTATAATGCAAACCACCGCGTAAGGTCAGGCTGTCGCTCAGAGCATATTCCAGATTAACTGCCGCGTTATCAAAGGTATTTTCTGCACCCAGTGGCCGTAACCGCACACTGTTGGTGGCCCAGCCTGTCGGGTCATAAACCTCGGCGCCAAAGAGCAAGTCCGGAGCTGAACGCTTTGCTCCACGGTAGTCGTAACTGAAGTCTACTCCACGTTTTTCCATGACTACGGTGGTTTGGATCGGGTTATCAAACTCTGATTTTGCCCGGCCAATCATACCGTCAATTTTTAAATCATCGGTCAGCTGATGCTGGCCCGATAAGGTAAATTGCAGAAAGTCGGTGGATAATTCATCGTAACGGTTTTCGTTACGTACCACGGCATTTTCAAACGATGCATATGTGACAGTGTTGGTGTTATCGACTTCATAGTCGAGCACGTTCATTGCCGCGCCAATAGCATTATTGTTTAATATGCCCTGGGTAAACACTTCATTGCGGGTTGAGTCGTCTTTTGAATACAACACGTCGAGATTAAAACGGGTTTCCATGGTCGGCCGGAATTCAAAAGCGGCAGCCACACCGGTGCGTTTGACATTGTGAGTATATGAGTCATAACGTGGCAACCGGGGCCGGAATGCATCATTAATTTCCTGCAACTGAGGGGCATCAGCACTGCCCTGGTAACTGCCAAAATCATTGCTGTTATCCCAGCGTACGGTACTGGCGCCTTCGTCAATAATATTCCGCTCAGAAAACGCTGCTGAAATCAGATAACCAAAGGTGCTGTCTTCATTAATATTGCTGAATAAAAAAGAGGCTTTAGGATCAACTTCTTCTGACAAGTCGTTGTAACCAGCTTGCACATTAGCGGCAAAGGTCAGTGCGTCATAATCAAACGGACGCGCAGTGCGCAAGTCAACGGTGGCACCTAACGACCCCTCTTCAACATTAGCTGAAGCGGTTTTGCGTACTGTTAACTCGCTGAATAAATCAGATGAAAAGGTGTTAAAGTCAAAGCCACGCCCGCGGTTTGCCCCACCGACAGCGTCAGTACCGCCACTGGTAGATTGTGCTTCCATACCGTTTATCCGGACCCGGGTAAAGTCAGGGCCCAGGCCACGAACTGAAATTTGCCGGCCTTCACCGGCTACCCTGCTAATTGCAACACCCGGCAGTCGTTGCAGTGACTCGGCTAAGTTTAAATCAGGAAAATCAGCGATGTCTTCAGCTTTAATGGTATCGGTAGCACCCGTGGCAAAGCGCTTCTGATTCAGTGCGCTGGCCAGACTGCCCCGGAAACTGCCAACTACCGAAATGACTTCAATCTGTTCTTCCTGAGCCTGTTCAGCAGCTTGTTCGTCGGTTTGCTGGGCCAGCACCGATGGGGATGCGCTCAGCATTGTCGCCATACCTGCCAGTGTCAGTGCCCGTACCAGTTTGGTAGGGCGAAATTGCGTGTTGCGATAAGCCATTTGTGTTCACCTCGTCCTGATTTGTCTTGTTATCTTAGCCTGAGTCATGCCCGGCATTTTTAGATTTATTTCAGGAGCAAACCAGTTTGCTGCCTGTTGATTTGTTTAATTCGTTATTCGTTCTATACTGCATTAACGCTTTGTCTACCGGTGGCAAAAAAAGCTTGCAATTTTATGCCACCGATGGCAAAAAGCTAACACCATCAACTAAAATCTGTCAATTAGTGGTTTAAATAAAATCAGCTTAAATTGTAACAAAAGCACGCCAGATTTAATTAAGTTGTTGTTTATAATGTTTTTTGTTTGTTTTTTTTTATTTTTTGCACTGTTTCATATATGAACAATTGATGGCAGATGCAACCAGCTATTGACTGGCAAACAATGGCGCTTTATTCCAACGATTTCAGAAAATGGAGGCACTGATGACAGCATTATTTTCCCTGACAGGGCAACGAGCCTTAGTTACCGGAGCAAGTCGCGGTTTGGGCCAGGCCATAGCCGTGGCATTGGCGGCGGCAGGCGCAGAACTTATTTGTACCAGTTCAGCAGTAGGTGGGTGTCAGGAAACTGTGCAGAAAATCATTGCCGGGGGCGGTAAAGCAACCGCTCTGGCTGCTGATTTAAGCGATGAGAAGGTAGTGGAAAAGCTGGCGGCAGATGCATTGGCGACCGGTCAGATTGATATTCTGGTTAATTGTGGCGGTACGATTTTCCGGGCACCGGCCCACCAGTTTCCCATGCAGGAGTGGCATAAAGTGATCGCGGTCAACTTAGATGCCGCCTTTCTACTGAGCCAGCGTATTGGCGCCGCCATGATCGCGCGTAAGCAAGGGAAAATAATCAATATTGCGTCGATGCTGTCTTACAGCGGTGGTATTACGGTACCCGCCTATACTGCCAGTAAACACGCGATTGCCGGTGTAACCAAAGCACTGGCGAATGAATGGGCCCAGCATAACATTCAGGTAAATGCGATAGCCCCTGGCTATTTTCGGACCGATAACACTGCTGCGCTGCAAGCCGATACTGAGCGTAATGCCGCGATTACCGCGCGAATTCCTGCCGCCCGCTGGGGCGAGCCGGAAGATTTGGCCGGTGCGGCAGTTTTTCTGGCCTCCCGTGCCAGTGATTATGTTAATGGACATTTACTGGCGGTGGATGGTGGCTGGCTGGCCCGCTGAATTTTAAATTTCTAAGAGGTGATTATGACAACGTTATTTGAAAGCCGTTACCCGACGCATCCGGACGACGTAAAACATTATGATACGGATGAGCTGCGGCAGCATTTTCTGGTGGATAACCTGATGCAGGCCGACAAGCTGGTGTTGTGTTATACCCATTACGAGCGGGTAATTGTTGGCAGTGCTGTGCCGGTGGCAGGCCCGGTAAAGCTGGCAGCGCCAGAGCCGCTAAAAGCAGAGTACTTTTTAAAGCGGCGGGAGCTGGGAATTATCAACGTTGGGGGCACTGGTACTGTTAATGTTGATGGCACAGATTATCAGCTGAAAAATACCGAGGCGCTGTATGTAGGGATGGGGGCGCGTGAGGTCAGTTTCAGTTCCGGCGACGGCAGCAAACCTGCGAAGTTTTATTTAAATTCAGCGCCGGCCCACCGGGCTTTTCCAACCAAGCATCTGACCATGGATAAATGCACTGTGCTGCAGATGGGTTCATTGCAAACCTCGAACGAGCGGGCAATTCATCAGTTAATGATTAATGACGTGGTTGAAACCTGCCAGCTGCAAATGGGGTTAACCGTGCTAAAACCGGGCAGTGTCTGGAATACCATGCCGGCGCATCAGCATGACCGGCGAATGGAGGCGTATTTCTATTTTAATCTGGATAGCGATCAGCGGGTTTGTCATTTTATGGGCCAGCCCCAGCAAACCCGGCATATCTGGGTGGCGAATGAGCAGGCCGTGGTGTCACCGGCCTGGTCTATTCACAGTGGTTGTGGCACCAGTAATTATGCCTTTATCTGGGGAATGGCCGGTGAAAACCTGGATTATCACGACATGGATAAATTCCCGGCCAGCGCAATGAAATAAGCTTAAAAGCTGCAGGCTTGCTGCAGCAATATTTAATTGAGTAAGGCATGCAATAAGACATGCCATGCTTGGCAACAGGGCAGGACGGGATATGATAAAAATAAATCGCCAGAGTGCAGCGGGGCTGTTGCTGCTGGCCAGTATCTGGCTAAGTGGCTGTCAGCCGCAGCAGGAACACCTGACGTTGCGCCTGGCTCACACGCTGGATCAGGAACATGTGGTGCATAAGGCGATGGTGCTGATGGGCGAGCGCCTGCAGCACTATTCTGATGGCAGCATGCAAGTCGAAATATACAGTGGCGGCCAGCTGGGCAATGAGCGGGAACTTATCGAATTGCTGCAGATTGGCAGCCTGGCCATGACTAAAGTATCAGCCAGCTCGGTAGAAAGCTTTGTGCCGCAGATGCGGGTATTTAGCGTGCCGTATATTTTTGATAACAATGCACACCTGTGGCGCGTGCTGGAAAGTGAAACCGGCCAGCAGTTGTTGCTGGATCTGGAGCCGGCCCGGTTACGTGGTTTAGGCTATTACGATGCCGGCAGTCGCAGCTTTTACTCCACCAACACCGAAATTAACAGTCCGGCTGATTTACGTGGCAAAAAATTCCGGGTGCTGGCCAGTCAGACTGCAGTGCGAATGGTGGAGGCCCTGGGCGGCGCTGCCACGCCGGTAGACTGGGGTGAGCTCTACACCGCATTGCAGCAGGGCGTGGTGGATGGCGCTGAAAACAACCCGCCAAGTTTTTATCTGTCACGTCACTATGAACTCAGTAAATATTATACGATGGATGAGCATACCTCGGTGCCCGACGTGCTTATTGTCAGTTTGCCTGTGTGGCAGGGGTTAACTGCCCGGCAGCAGCAATGGCTGCAGCAGGCGGCAGAGGATTCTATTACCTATCAGCGTGCGGCCTGGGCTGAAGCGTCAGAGCAGGCGCTTGCTGCGGTAAAGGCAGCCGGAGTTAAGGTCATTTACCCTGATAAACAACCCTTTCGCGACGCGGTAAAACCTTTTCATCAAAGTTTACAACAGACAGAAATTGGCCCGGTGCTTGAGCAAATTGCTGCGCTGGCTGACGAGGCGGAGGTAAGCAATGATTAAGTTTATCCGGCTAATCGATAATGCGCTGAAATGGTTTCTGGCATGCTTAATGGCAGCCATCGTGCTGGTGGTGTGCTGGCAGGTAGTGTCACGTTTTGTATTGAATGCGCCAAGCTCAATAACTGAAGAGCTGGCCCGCACTTTGCTGATTTGGATAGGCATGATCGGCGCTGCTTTTGCGTATCGCACCGGGGTGCACCTGGGGCTTGATATTCTGACTCAGAAATTCAGCCCCGCTGGCCAACGAAAGATAGCTGCAGTGCTGACGGCCGCCGTTGCTGCATTTGCCGTGGCAGTAATGGTGATTGGTGGTGGTAATCTGGTGCGGTTAACTTACGAGCTGAACCAGATGTCAGCCGCACTGGATATTAAAATGGCTTATATCTACCTGGCTATTCCAATCTCAGGCGTATTGATTGCGTTTTATGGGTGCTGTCAGCTTTATGCACTTGCGACCAACCAAAATTTACCAGTTGTTGAGGGAGTACACTAATGGAATTAGCCATTTTAGTCTTGTTACTGGTATTTTTTGGTTTACTGCTGCTAAATGTGCCTATTTCATTTTGTATTGGCCTGGCAACGCTGGCCACCATCTTACTCAGTGTCGACTTTATGCCGGCGGTCACTACCATGGCACAGCGCATGGCTGGTGGTATTAATAGTTTTGCCTTGCTGGCCATCCCGTTCTTTATCTTATCAGGGCTGATAATGGGCCGCGGCGGGATTGCCAAACGGTTAATTGAATGTGCTATGGCGCTGATTGGCATGCTGCCCGGCGGTTTAGCGCTGGTTAATGTGGTGTCCTGTATGTTTTTCGGTGCTATCTCGGGCTCGGCAGTGGCGGCCACCTCGGCCATTGGTAGCTTTATGCTGCCGGAAATGAAAAAACAGGGCTATGACGTCAACTATAGTGCTGCAGTTACTGCTGCGGCTGCTACCACCGGTATGTTAATCCCACCGAGCAATATATTAATTGTTTACGCTATCGCCAGTGGCGGGGTATCGATAGCAGCACTGTTTATTGCCGGTTACCTGCCAGGTATTTTGTTGGGTATCGCGTTAATGATTGTCTGTGCTGGCTACGCCAGAATTAAGGGGTACCCGGTAGGTGCCCGTTTGCCACTTAAACTGGTGGTGCAGAAGGTAGCGGCTGCCATACCCAGCTTATTTATGATTTTTCTGGTTATTGGCGGCATTATCAGCGGCATTTTTACCGCTACTGAAGCTGGTGCCATAGCTGTGGTGTATTCGCTGATCTTAGCCGTTGGCATTTACCGCGAGGTTAAAACCAGCGAATTACCTGCTGTATTAATGAAGGCGGCAGAGACTACCGCCATTGTTATGGCGTTGATTGCTACCTCATCTGCCATGTCATGGATTTTATCTTATGAGCAAATTCCACAGGCAATCAGCGCGGCAATGCTGACCATCAGTGACAACCCGTTGCTGATTTTACTGATGATCAACCTGATTTTACTGCTGGTGGGCGCCTTTATGGATATGACCCCGGCGGTATTAATTTTTACGCCAATCTTTTTGCCGGTGGCGGTTGAACTGGGCATGAGCCCCCTGCACTTTGGCATCATGATGGTGCTTAATCTGTCTATTGGTTTAGTGTCGCCGCCGGTTGGCAGTGTTTTATTTGTTAGTTGTGCTATCGCCAAAACCCGGATAGAGGCAATTATTAAACCCTTGATGCCATTGTACTTTGCAATGTTTGTGGTACTGATGCTGGTAACCTATGTTCCGGCGATCAGTGAATGGTTGCCGGCGCAGTTTGGCTTTTAACAACGATTAACAGTGGGAGAGAACCGATGGTAAGCTACGTGATCCCCAATCTGGCCAATGCCTGTCGTATTATCAGCCTGGTCAGCGAATCTGAGCAGGGTTTAAGTTTAACCGAGTTAGAGCAAGGACTGGCGTTACCCCGAACCACCGCATTTCGGATTTTACAAACCCTTTGTCAGGAAAGAGTACTGATAAAACAAGGTAAAAGGTATCAGGTGGGGGCTCAGCTATTTAAACTTGGTTTAAATGTGCTGAGTTCGCAACGGCTGCCGCAGCAAGCCCAGCCATATTTACAGCAGCTGGCCCTGAAAATGGGGTTAAGTTGTCATTTAGCACTGCCTCATGCAGAAGGGGCGCTGCTGGTTGAGGTCGTTGACAGCCCAAATGCTTTGCGCCCGGCTGCCAGACCGGGAACAGTTGCAGCCTTTAACTGCTCAGCAGCCGGTAAAATTTTTCTGGCGCATCACTACATTGACCAACTGAGTGAGCTGGCTGACTCCTGCTTGTTTAAAAATCTTACCTGCCGCAGTCAGACTGAGCCGGTGCAATTGTATAGTGAGTTGCAACGGATACTGGCCCGCGGTTATGCTGCTGACGAGATGGAATATCATAACGATGTTCGTTGTCTGGCAGCACCGGTGCGAAACGCGCAGGGGCAGGTTGTGGCAGCCGTGGGTGTTACCGGCCCGCTGGCAGTGTTTGGCAAACAGCCAATCACTGCTATTATTGCAGCCTTAAAACAAACCGCTATTGATATTGCTCTTAGCACCTACCGGCCGCAATTGCATGCCAGTAAAGCCAGCAATCATTAAGATGAGACGTATGCAGAAACAAGCCACTATAAATGACGTTGCCCGGATAGCCGGGGTGTCAAAGCGCACCGTATCAAGGGTTATTAATGGTTCGCTCAGCGTCGGCGATGCTACCCGGCTCCGGGTTGAAAAAGTCATCAGCGATTTAAAGTATTCGCCCAATGCCCAGGCGAGGGGCTTAGCCTCCAGCCGGTCGTATTTACTCGGACTGATTTACGATAACCCGGATGCACTGTATTTAGACGACGTCCAGCGCGGCGTGCTGGAGGTGTGCTCTAACCTGGGCTACGAGCTGGTGGTGCACCCGTGTCGCTATCGCAGCGAGTCACTGGTGCAGGACTGTCTGCGCTTTATGCAACGCTCAAAACTGGATGGGGTAATTGTATTGCCCCCAGTGTCAGAGCTGGAGAATCTGGCGCAGGCGTTAAAAGATTCCGGTAGCCCGTATGTGCGGTTAAGCTCAGTGGCTCTAGATGAACCCAAGCATATTGTGGTGTCAGACGACCGTGCCGCTGCCGCTGAAATGGCGCGTTACTTTGCTCAGCTGGGCCACGAAGAAATTGCGTTTATCAGCGGGCCTCAGCGCTACAAGTCGTCTACCGAACGGATGGAGGGCTTCCAGCTTGGTTTATCTGCTTATGGCATCAAAATAGACCCGGCGCGGATTATTGAAGGCAATAACACCTATGAAACGGGCATTGAATGTGCCCGCCTTTTGTTGCAGGCCGACAATAAACCCACTGCTATTTTTGCCAATAATGATCAGATGGCAGCAGGCGTGTTGAAAGTGGCACATAGCATGGGCATCAAAGTACCGGAGCAACTCTCTGTTGCCGGCTTCGATGACAACATGCTGGCATCCAGAGTAATCCCGGCGCTAACCACGATTCGCCGGCCGGTGCGGCAAATGGCCTTGCTGGCTACCAGCAAAATGATTATGTCGATTGAAAATAACGATAAAGCTGCCAGTAATGTTGCGGCAAAAGTGGCGCCCACATTAGTAGTACGCGAATCAACAGCCCGGGTCGCCAGTTCAACAACAGAGTAATAACTTATCCGAAAGCAGCCAGCGGAATCAGCTGCTTTGATTATTTTGCTACCGATGGCAAAAAAATTGGCGTTTTGCTTGCCACCGGTGGCAAATTGGTTATTATATGTGTAATGGTATTTAAGACAGCCTGGTTTTATAGCCGTCAGTAGGTATAACAGTAACACCGTATACAGGAGCATCAGATGATCAATTTGCGAAAGCGCCTACACTTGAAAACCCTGGGTCTGGCAGGCGCTGGCTTGTCGATAATGTCACTTCAAGGATGCTCTGGTATGGCGTTATCTGCTGCTGATCAAAACAATGGCGAAGTAACAACTGACGACGAGCAACAATGGCTGCAAGCTGATGCGATTATTGCCGGTATCAGCCCCACTCAGTTTCCTGCGCGTGAATTCTTAATTACTGATTACGGTGCCAAAGCATCCAGCGGTTTTGATAATACCGCTGCAATTAAAGCGGCTATTGCAGCTTGTAATGCTGCTGGCGGTGGCCGGGTAGTGGTGCCACAGGGGCGCTTTGAAACCGGTGCAGTGCATTTATTGTCTGATGTTAACCTGCACCTGCAACAAAATGCGGTATTGTCGTTTTATACCGATGCAGCACACTACATGCCCTATGTGATGACCCGCTGGGAAGGTGTTGAGCTGATGGGCTTATCACCGCTGATTTATGCTTTTGAACAGGAAAATATTGCGGTTACCGGAGACGGGATTTTAGAAGGCAATGGCTCGAACAGTGCATGGTGGCCCTGGAAAGGTGATTGGGAGCGGCGCAGCTGGGATTACGATGCCAGTGTCGATCAGGCGTTAACCCGCACGCCACTGTTTGGGATGGCTGAGCGTAGTGTCCCTGTTAGCGAGCGGGTGTTCGCCGAAAACTTTTTGCGTCCGCCCTTTATCCAGCCGTATGGCTGCAAAAGGGTATTGATAGACGGCGTTACTATCCGGAATTCGCCTTTTTGGTTGATTAATCCGGTGCTATCGGAAGATGTGATTGTCCGCAATGTTAACTTTATCAGTTACGGCCCCAATTCTGATGGCTGTAACCCTGAATCCTGTAACCGGGTACTGATTGAAAACTGCCTGTTTGACACCGGCGATGACTGTATTGCGCTGAAATCGGGCCGCAATAATGACGGTCGCCGGCTGGCAACTCCGGTGCAAAATGTAGTTATTCAGGATTGCGTAATGCGTGCCGGCCACGGCGGCGTGGTGCTGGGTAGCGAAATTTCCGGTGGTGCCCGCAATATTTTTGCCCGGCGTTGCCGGATGAGCAGCCCTAATCTGGCGCGCGGTATCCGGGTTAAAACCAATTCGGTGCGCGGTGGCTTAATTGAAAACATCTACATTCGCGATATTGAAATTGGTGAGGTGCGCGATGCTATTGTCATTAATTTCTTTTATGAAGAAGGCGATGCCGGCCAATTTATGCCGCAGGTGAAAAACTTACACATCAGCAACTTGCAGGTTAAAAAAGCCCAGCGCGCCTTTGTGCTGCGTGGCTTTGAGCGGGCGCCGATTACCGGGGTTAGTTTGCATAATGTACATTTTAAACAAACAGACAGTTTAGGCATTCTGGAGAATGTAGCGCAGTTGGATCAGCTCGATTTAACGTTAAATGGCCAGGAACTAAAATTGTGATCGCTACAGTTTTTAATCGGGTTGGTGGGGCGGCAACCTGAACAGGCTGGAAGACCGCAATTTTTTATAAACTATTTGCCACCGCTAGACAAAACAGAGATAGGCTAAATTATGAACACAGAGCAAAAACCAGGTTGTAGCGTTACGCTAAACGCACCGGCTGATCCGGGCGAGCAATTAACCCTGCTGCAGGTGCACCCGCGTGACAATGTGCTGGTGGCATTGCAACCGCTGGCCGCTGGCACCACTCTGGCTGCGCCATATCAGCATATCAGCGCAAAGCAGGATGTACCGGCCGGCCATAAAGTAGCGCTTAGTGCTATTGCCAAAGGCGAGCCGGTCATTAAATACGGCTTTGCTATTGGTGCCGCCACCGCTGATATCGCGGTGGGCGAGCATATTCATTCGCATAATCTGGCGACCTTATTAAGCGGCCAGGTTGATTATAAGTACGACGGCTGTCAGGCGCCGACGTTAAGCTTCCCCGCCGGGTTGCCGACCGAATTTATGGGGTACCGCCGGGCTAATGACAAAGTGGGGACCCGCAACGAATTGTGGATTATTAACACCGTTGGTTGTGTTAACCGCGCCGCCATGCGGGTGGCCGAGCAGGCGCGCAAACTATATAGCAGCGAAATAGACGGTATTCATGCCTTTACCCATCCGTTTGGTTGCTCGCAACTGGGTGATGATTTAGCCAATACCCGCACTTTGCTGGCGGGGTTAATTCAGCACCCGAATGCCGGTGGCGTGCTGGTAATGGGGCTGGGTTGTGAGAACAATCAGTTAAGTAAGTTACTGGCCGCCAGCCCTGGGGTGGATCACAGCCGCATCCGCTCTTTTAATGCCCAGCAGGTGGAAGATGAAATAGAACAGGGCCTGGAAGCTGTGGCAGAACTGGTCGCCCAAATGCGCCACGATAAACGTAGCGCCTGTCAGGTATCTGACTTAGTGGTTGGCATGAAATGCGGCGGATCGGATGGTTTAAGCGGCTTAACCGCTAACCCGTTAGTGGGCCGGATTGCCGATTTAGTGGCTGCAGGCAATGGTAAAGTGGTGCTTACCGAGACCCCGGAAATGTTTGGTGCTGAACAGGTGTTTATGGCCCGCGCCGCCGATGAAAAGGTGTTTGGCGACATTGTTACCCTGGTAAACGATTTTAAACAGTATTTTGTCGACAACAAGCAGCCGGTGTATGAAAACCCCAGCCCGGGCAATAAAGATGGCGGTTTAACCACCCTGGAAGAAAAATCGCTGGGCGCAATTCAGAAGGGCGGATCTGCCATTGTCCGGCAGGTTATTCGCTACGGTGAAATGGCCAGCAATAGCGGCTTAACCTTACTGGAAGGGCCCGGCAATGATGCAGTGTCATCCACGGCGCTAACCGCAGCCGGCGCAACCTTGTTGCTATTTACTACCGGACGCGGCACACCATTGGGCTTTCCGGCACCAACGGTGAAAATTTCATCCAATTCGGTGCTGGCCGCTCGTAAACCGCAATGGATTGATTATGACGCCGGTGGCTTATTGAAAAAAGGCCAGGACGCTACCGAGTTTAGCCAGCAGTTTTTCAGCTACCTGCTGGAAGTGGCGTCAGGAAAATCGACCCGCAATGAACAGACAGACAATCGCGAAATCGCCATCTGGAAAAATGGCGTGACACTGTAATTTTTTTCAGGCATCGGCAAAAGCGCTAAGACATTGATAACAGTACAACAGGATTTTATTATGACAGATTCAGCAAAGAAAAAGGTACAGCCATTAGTATTACATCCCGACAGGCTATTCCCGTCAGATCCTGTACAGCGCGATATTGCAAGACGCCTTTATAAGCATATTAAAGACTTACCGATTGTCAGCCCGCATGGTCATACCGATCCGCGCTGGTTTGCCGATGATGCTAATTTTGACAATGCCACCGCCCTGTTGCTGCTGCCTGATCACTACGTGTTCCGCATGCTTTACAGTCAGGGCATTAAACTGGAAGCATTAGGCATTCGCCGTAAAGATGGTGCAGTGGTTGAAAGCGACTATCGTAAAATTTTCCAACTTTTTGCCAAACACTATTACCTGTTTCGAGGCACGCCGTCGCGGATCTGGCTTGATAGCGTATTTTCTGAAGTATTTGGTTTAACCGACAGCCTGTGCGAGCAAACTGCTGATCACTATTACGATAGTATCAACGCGCAGCTGGCTAAGCCGGAGTTTAAGCCCCGCGCCCTGCTGGACCGCTTTAATATCGAACTGATTGCCACCACCGAAGGTGCATTAAATGACTTAAAGCACCATGCCAAATTAACAGGCAGTGGTTATGAGCATAAAGTGATAACTACCTTCCGGCCGGATGACGTAGTGGATGCCGACCGCGCTGATTTTACGGCTAATGTCGCAAAACTGGGCGAACTAACAGGCGAAGATACGCAAAGCTGGCCGGGCTACCTGGCAGCACTACGGAAGCGGCGGGCGTTTTTCCGTGAGCATGGTGCTACCGCTACCGATCATGGTCATCCCAGTGCGATAACTGCTGATTTAAGCGAAAGCGATGCCGCGGCGTTATTTGCCAAATGCTTAAGCGGTAAAGCCAGCGCTGCTGATGCTGAGCTGTTCCGCGGCCAGATGCTGACCGAAATGGCTGGCATGAGCCTGCAGGATGGTATGACGATGCAAATTCACCCGGGCGCCCATCGCAACCATAATCAGGTGATTTTTGAACGCTTTGGCCCGGATAAAGGTGCCGATATTCCAAGCCCGACCGAGTTTGTCAGCAACTTAAAGCCGTTGCTGCAAAAATATGGCAACGAAGCGAGCCTGAATATAATTTTATTTACCCTGGACGAAACCACTTACGCCCGCGAGTTGGCGCCGCTGGCTGGCCATTACCCGGCCTTAAAACTGGGCCCTGCCTGGTGGTTCCACGATAGCCCCGAAGGCATGTTACGTTTTAGGCATCAGGTAACCGAAACCGCCGGTTTTTATAACACTGTTGGCTTTAACGACGATACCCGGGCCTTTTTATCGATACCGGCCCGGCACGATGTCGCCAGGCGCATCGATTGTCGCTTTCTGGCCGGTTTAGTAGCAGAACACCGGTTAACGGAAAACGAAGCCCATGAGCTGGCTTATGAATTGACGTATGGCTTAGTGAAAAAAGCGTATCAGTTGAAATAAGGTTTCACAGGATATTAGACCGGGGCATTTCGCTAAAATCGCAAGCGAAGCTCAGTAACAGCTAAGCAAAGCGTCTGCCGCAAGGATGCGGCAGAGGAGCCCCCAAGGATGGGTCTACGGCGTCTTTGTGTGCTGTTACTGAGTGCAGCCTGAACAGCAAAATCAGACACAGGCATCTTATGAAGCAACTAAACAATCAAACCCTGGCCAGCCTGAACGGCAAGCTGCCGATACCCGGCTACCGGCTGGCAGAACAGCAACCACAAATTGGTATCGTTCATATTGGCCCCGGCGCCTTTTTCCGTGGTCATCAGGCCTGGTATACCGAGCAGGCGCTGCAATTTGGCGGCGACTGGGCCATTAGTGCCGTTTCTATGCGATCTCCGGATGTCAGCCAGGCGCTAAGCCCGCAAGATGGCCTGTACACTCTGGCGGTGCTCGACGCTGAACAAAGCTATCAGGTGATTGGCTCTGTCGCAGAAGTCTTAATTGCCAGCGAGCAATACCAGCAAGTACAGGCCCGCTTAACGGCAGCCACTACTAAGTACGTTACGCTGACTATTACCGAAAAAGGCTACTGCCTGAATAATGCCGGCAAACTGGATCTAAGCCATCCGCAAATTCAGCAGGATTTAAACGGCACGGCGCAGCCGATTACTGCTGTAGGCATGCTATTCAGTGCGCTTTCGGTGCGTTATCAGGCCAATATCGCGCCATTTTGCGTGATTAGCTGTGACAACCTGACGGATAATGGCCATAAACTGCGGGCGGCCATTATCGCTTATGCTGAGCAGAAAGACGCCACGGTCGCCAACTGGCTGGCCCAGCAGCTGATTTGCCCCTGCACCATGGTTGACAGCATAACGCCGGCCACCGACGATGCCATTAAAACCCAGGTCGCTGATCTGTTGGGAGTACAGGATAACTGGCCAATTAAGCGCGAAGCCTTTGTACAATGGGTAATTGAAGATGTTTTACCTGCCGACCGTCCGGCCTGGCAGCAAGCCGGGGTGATTTATGCCCAGGATGTCAGTGCCTTTGAAAAAGCCAAGTTGCGTTTGCTAAATGCGCCACACTCAACCTTAGCCTATGTTGGCAGTTTGCTCAGCTATGAAACCGTGTATGACGCCATGCAGGACCAGCAGCTGGTAAGCCTTGTCGAACAGATGATAACAGATGAGCTGATGCCATCTTTCAAAGCACCGGCAGAGCTGGATGTTAAGCAGTATAGCCAGGATATTCTGGCACGCTTTCGTAACCCGGCTATTCGTCATTTGCTGTCGCAAATCGCCTGGGACGGCTCACAAAAACTGCCGATGCGAATATTGCCGGCTATTACTGACAATCTGGCCCAAGGCCAACCTATCGCCAAACTGGCTTATGCGATTGCTGCCTGGTGCCGCTTTATTGTTAAGCGTTATAACGATAATGAAAAGCTGGTCGACCCATTAGCCGAGCCATTGCTCGCCGTTGCTGCAAAGTGCAGCGGCAAAGCACAGATTGACGTGCCGTTATTTCTGGCAGTGGATACGGTGTTCCCGCCAGAGCTCAGCTTAAACCCCGAATTTCAGCAGGCAGTGGCTACTGCCTATCAACATATTGTTACCCGTCAGGCCACGCCTGCGGCAGTTGCAGGAGCGCGTTAATGTCATCGTTACCTTTACCTTTGTCTGGCGTAGTAAAAGGCCCGGCATTACTGCCTATTATTCAGGCCGATACCCCGGCGCAGGCAGTGGATATTGCCAAAGCCCTGAGTGCCGGCGGTATTGGCTCGGTAGAAGTGGTGTTGCGTACCAAAGAGGCATTGGCAGGTATTGCCGCGGTTCGTAACGCGCTGCCGGATTTACTGGTGGGTGCAGGCACTATTTTATCCGCTGCGGATGCGATAGCCGCCAAAGCGGCCGGTGCTCAGTTTCTGGTCAGCCCGGCCAGTACCCCTAAACTGCTGGAGGCGATGATTGACTGCGGCCTGCCATTTGCTCCCGGGGTGGCTACCCCGTCCGAAATTGCCATGGCCTTTGAATATGGCTTAACTGAAGTGAAGTTTTTTCCGGCGCATTTATCAGGCGGCATAGAAATGTTAAGGGCGCTGAGCAGTATTTTTCAGCAAGTACGCTTTTGTCCTACTGGTGGCATTGGTCAGCATAACCTGGCAGATTTTCTGGCTTTGCCCAATGTATTTGTAGCAGGTGGTACCTGGTTAACTCCTGCTGCTTTGGTTAAAGCCGGGCATTGGCAGCAAATTAGTGAGCTGGCCGCCCAGGCTACCGCTATTGCTACTAAACTGAAAGCGGCTGCCTGAGGAGGAATGAATGAGCAAACGAATTGTGATTATGGGCGAGTGTATGGTCGAGCTTTACCAGCTGGTCGATAATGTCTATCACCAGAATTTCGCCGGCGATGTGTTTAACACTGCAGTGTATTTAAAGCGCACCTGCGAAGTACCCGTAGACGTGCAGTTTTTCACCTCCGTGGGTACCGATCGGATTAGCGACAAGCTGGTGCGGGCAGTGGAGCGCGAAAAAATTGATACCAAACTGATGCTTCGCAGCAAATCCGCCCGTCCTGGCCTGTATATGATCAACACCGATGCCTTTGGTGAGCGCAGTTTTGTCTATTGGCGGGATAATTCGGCAGCAAAACAGGTTATGCAGTGTTATTCAGCACAGAGTAATTACGAGGCGCTAAAGGGTTGCGATATGTTCTACTTTTCGGGCATAACCCTGGCCATTTTATCCGATGCTGACCGCACCACCTTATTTACCCTGATAGAGCAGCTAAGGCAGGATGGCAGCCAGATTGCATTTGACCCAAATTACCGGCCGGCGCTGTGGCCCAATGCCGATACCGCTAAAGCGGCCTTTGTTCAGGCATACCGTTTAGCTGATATCGCCTTACCGGGGCTGGATGACCATAAAGTGCTGTTTGAGGCTGAGCGAACCGATCAGGTGGTGGAGCAGTTAACCGAGCTGGGCGTGGCGGAAATCATTGTCAAAGACGGCAAGAACGGCATTAACGGCCGCTTTGAACAAGAATGCTTTAGCGCCATTGCCCACCCGGTGAAGAAAGTGGTGGACACCACCGCAGCAGGGGACTCTTTTAATGGCGGTTATTTAGCCGCCCGCCTTGGTGGGATTGCCCCGCAGCAGGCAGTGAAGTTTGCCGCCCGCCTGGCGGGCTTTGTGGTAGAGCATACCGGGGCCATTGTCAGCAAAGAGCACTTTAATGGCTTTTGGGCCAAGCACCGGCCATCCAGTTTTGTGAAGTAAAAAAGCTTTTTCCGGCATCACTTCGAACGATTGGCGTGTCGTCGAATTATCAAAGCGAAGCAGCTAAGGGTATAGCAAAGCGTCTGCCGCAGGGAAGCGGCAGAGGAGTCTACAGGGAAGTATTCACGACGTCTTTGCGTTCCCTTAGCTGTGAAGTCTGCAACCAAAATTAAACAAAAAGATCCAGCAAAAGCCGGACGAGCGGTACATCTGACCCTGACTAACAACCAAGGCAATATTATTGTTAGAAGGAGCAAAGCATGAGTTTAGCAACACTGTTTCCGCAAGCGGCCGACATACCGGCGCAGTTTGCCCACAACGCCCTGATCACCCAGCGCGAATACCTGATTAACGGTGAACTGTTAAGCTGGCAGGGGGAGCTTAGCCCGGTGCTAAGCCCGGTGCATATTCGCGATGGCGACAGCCTGACCCAGGTATTATTGGGCCACACGCCATTACTGGACGAACAGGCCGCCTTAGCTGCGCTGGATTCCGCGGTTAAAGCCTACAACTTAGGCCGTGGTGCCTGGCCGAGCATGCCCGTGCTGGAGCGGATCCAGCATGTTGAAAAGTTTCTGGGTTTAATGCAGTTGCAGCGCGACGAAGTGGTGCGCCTGCTGATGTGGGAAATTGGCAAACCTTATGCCGATGCCGCCAAAGAATTTGACCGCACCTGCGATTATATTCGCGATACCATTGCTGCCTTAAAGCAGCAAGACCGCGATGCCAGCCACTTTATTATTGAACAGGGCAGCCTGGGCAAAATTCGCCGGGTGCCGGTTGGCGTGGCGCTGTGTATGGGCCCGTTTAATTATCCGCTGAATGAAACCTTCACTACCTTAATTCCGGCGTTGATTATGGGGAATACCGTGATTTTTAAACCGGCCAAATATGGTGTGCTGCTTATTCAGCCGTTACTGCAGGCCTTTTTACAAAGCTTCCCGGCTGGGGTTATTAATATTATTTATGGCCGGGGCCGCGAAACCGTCGGCGCTCTGATGGCAAGCGGAAAAATTGATGTATTTGCTTTTATCGGTACCAACAAAGGCGCCAGCGACTTAAAACGGATGCACCCCAAACCCCACCGTTTGCGCGCTGTGCTGGGGCTGGATGCGAAAAACCCGGCCATCGTGCTGGGGGATGCAGACATGAGCCGCACTATTCAAGAGTGTGTCGCCGGCAGCTTGTCGTTTAATGGCCAGCGCTGCACCGCTCTAAAAATTTTGTTTGTGCAGCGCAGTATTGCTGATGAGTTTGTCAGCAAATTAACCAAGGCCGTATCGGCATTAACCGCAGGCATGCCCTGGCAAGCCGGAGTAACTATTACCCCGCTGCCAGAGCCCGGTAAAACCGGCTTTTTAACTGAATTGCTTGAAGATGCACTGAGTAAAGGCGCCAAACTGCAAAACCCGGACGGTGGCCAAACTGTCGCATCGTTCTTTCAGCCTGCCGTGCTTTACCCAGTTAGCGGCGATATGCGCTTATACAGCGAAGAGCAATTCGGGCCGCTGGTGCCGGTGGTGCCTTTTGATGATATCAGCGAAGTGATTGATTATGTAGTCAACTCCAATTTTGGTCAGCAGCTGAGTATTTTTGGTCAGGACCCGCAACAAGTAGGCGAGCTGGTCGATATTTTTGCCAATCAGGTCGGGCGGATTAATATCAACAGCCAGTGTCAGCGTGGGCCTGACAGCTTTCCATTTAACGGCCGCAAAGACTCGGCCGAAGGTACCTTGTCGGTGGTAGATGCGCTGCGTCAGTTCTCTACCCCTAGCCTGGTCGCGGCCAAATATCAGGATAGCGACGTGGATTTTGTTAAGCAAATGGTCAAAGCCCGCAGCTCGAACTTTTTAGCAACGGATTTTTTGTTTTAACTGTTCCGGGGAAAAACTTGCTATGCCCTGGCGCTCAGGGCATAGCCAAAACCGGCAAAACCTGTTACTAAATAGTCATAAGCAAGTTTTCAGGGGATTTTTGTTGTGGCGTTACCTGTTGCGTTTAGCCTTGCTGCTAAAAAGCTGATCCCCGCTGAGCGTTATTTTGACGATCCTATCGCTACGCTGGCGTATGGCACTGATGCCAGCTTTTATCGCTTATTACCAAAATTAGTACTTCGGGTAGAATCTGAGGCTGAGGTGGTGGCGCTGCTAAAGCTGGCCAATCAGCACAAGGTGGCGATTACATTCCGGGCGGCGGGTACCAGTTTATCCGGCCAGGCGGTGACCGATTCAGTGTTGCTGGTACTGGGTGAGAACTGGCAGCAGCGCGAGGTGCGGGGCTTAGGTGAGCAAATACGTTTGCAGCCCGGGGTTATCGGCGCCGCGGCCAATTGTGTATTAAGTAAATTTCAGCGTAAAATTGGCCCGGATCCAGCGTCGATCAACAGCTGTAAAATTGGCGGCATTGTCGCTAACAATGCCAGCGGTATGTGCTGTGGTACTGCCCATAACAGCTTTAATACGCTGGCAGCAATGCGCCTGGTGTTATTCGATGGCACTGTGCTGGATACCGAAGATAGTGCCAGTGTTGCCGCATTTAAGCAAAGCCATGCCCGCTTGCTGGCAGAGCTGGCGCTGCTGGCCGAGCAAACCCGGCAGGACAAAGAACTCTGCGCCAAAATCAGCCATAAATACCGTTTAAAAAACACTACGGGTTTCTCACTTAATGCCTTAACTGAATTTACCGACCCTATCGATATTCTGACTCATTTAATGGTTGGCTCTGAAGGCTGCCTGGGTTTTATCAGCGCTGTCACGTATAACACTGTGCCGGACTATCCGAACCGGGCCAGCGGCTTACTGGTGTTTCCGTCTGTAGCCAGCTGTTGTCAGGCGGTAACAGTATTAAAGCAGCTGCCGGTATCTGCTGTAGAGTTATTGGACCGGCGCAGTTTACGCTCGGTTGAGCACAAAGCCGGTATGCCGGGATGGATAAAACAGGTATCGGATGGCGCCTGTGCTTTACTAATTGAAAGCACTGCAGGATCCGCCCAGGCTTTGCAAAGGCAACTGGCAGAATTAAGGGCGGTGGTGCAGGAATTTGAGCTGGAGCAGCAGGTCGATTTCAGTACCGATCCAGCCATATACAACCAGCTCTGGGCCATTCGCAAGGGCACCTTTCCGGCTGTGGGCGCAGTGCGGCAAACTGGCACCACGGTGATTATTGAAGATGTGACATTTCCGCTGCCGCAACTTGCCGACGGTGTCGCCCGGCTGCAGCAATTATTTACCAAATATGCCTATGACGAAGCGATAATTTTTGGCCATGCCTTAGCAGGCAACCTGCATTTTGTGTTTACTCAGGGTTTTGACGACCCGGCCGAGATAGCGCGTTATGATAATTTTATGCAGGACGTCACGCAGTTAGTGGCAGTGGAGTTTGGCGGTTCGCTTAAAGCCGAGCATGGTACTGGCCGCAATATGGCGCCCTTTGTCGAATTAGAATGGGGGGCAGATGCCTATCAGCTGATGTGGCAACTGAAAAAACTGCTGGACCCGCAGCATATTCTGAACCCGGATGTGGTGCTAAGCCATAACCCGCAGCTGCATTTGCAAAACCTGAAACCGCTGCCGGCGACCAACCCGCTGGTAGATAAATGCATTGAATGTGGCTTTTGCGAGCCGGTGTGTCCGTCGCGCAATTTAACCCTGACACCGCGCCAGCGCATTGTGACCCAACGCGAAATATCGCGCCTGCAGCACAGTGGCAACGATCCAAAACGGCTTAAGGCATTAAATAAAAGTTATCAATATGCTGGCAATGATACCTGCGCCGCCTGCGGTATGTGCAGTAGCGCCTGCCCGGTTGGCATTAATACCGGCGATTTAACCCGGGCCCTTCGCGCTGACAACAATGCTCGCTGGCAGGGTTTGGCTAAGTTTATTGCCAGCCATTTTGCCGGTTTCAGTGCTATTGCCCGCACCGGCTTGCAGCTCGGTCACCGATTAAGTGCGATAACACCGGGCTGGCACAGCGCGATGCCGGCGGCAAATACTGCTGGCGTAAGCGCTGTTGATAGTAGTCTGAAACCGGTGATTTATCTGGCCAGTTGCAGTAGCCGGGTGATGGCGCCGCAAGCAAATAGTCAGGATAACCGCAGCTTGTTGCAGGTAAGTACTGACTTACTGGCCAAAGCCGGTTATCAGTTAATTGTGCCAGATGGCATCGCCAATCAGTGCTGCGGTATGCCATTTCAGTCTAAGGGCCAGTTTGCGGCGGCAAAGCTTAAGCAAAATGAACTCAATCAATGGTTGCTGGAGACAAGTAATTGGGGTCAGATCCCAGTTTATTCCGACAGCAGCCCCTGCAGTTTAACTTTGCAAGGCAAACTGGACCCGCGACTGACGATTATCGATAGTGTCGATTTTCTGTTTGATAAGGTGCTGCCAAAGTTGTCTGTTACCCCGTTACATGAGCCAGTTGCGCTGCACGTTACCTGCAGTGCCAGCCAGTTGGGGCAGGCGACAAAATTGCAGCAATTGCTTGCTGCATGCGCCAGCAAGGTGGTTATGCCGGAGGGCATCAGTTGTTGTGGCTTTGCCGGTGATAAGGGTTTTATATTGCCTGAACTGAATGCCGCGGCATTATCTGGTTTGGCTGCCCAGGTAAGTGAGTGCTCACGGGGGGTGTCAACCAGTCGTACCTGTGAAATTGGTTTATCGCGCCACAGCGGAATTGAATATCAGCATATTGTTTATTTATTGGATAGCTGCAGCGATACAGATAAGATGTAAAGATAATTACTCCCTAATCAGAGACTTGAGGAATAGTCAGGATGGACTTAGAGCGAATAATGCATGTAGAGGACGACGAATCTATCCGTGCTGTGGCAGAAATTGCCCTGGTGGATGTTGCTGGGTTCGAATTGTTAAGCTGTGATAGCGGTCAGAGTGCGCTGGCGCAGGCAGAGGATTTCGCACCACAACTTATTTTGCTAGACGTGATGATGCCGCAAATGGACGGCCTGCAAACTCTGCTGGCATTGCGTCAGATCCCCAGCCTGACAAAAGTTCCGGTAGTATTTATGACAGCAAAAATACAACAGGCGGAGAAGCAGCGTTACTTAGATGCAGGCGCCGTTGGCATTATTGAAAAACCGTTTGAACCAATGCAGCTGGGTGATACGCTGCGTCGACTTTATCAAAAACAATAACGTTTCAGCGCCTGGGTTCGAGGGTAAGCATAATGCTTTTTGCTATTAAGCAACATATCAACACCAAACCCCGCTTTTGGTATCTGTTGTTGGGCCTTTTTCTGATAGCAGCTGTGGGGTTAAATTTCACCAGGCTACCCCTGTTTTTTAGCGTCGAGTTTATCTTTGGTTCAACCTTTGCGGTTCTGGCACTGTTAGTATTGGGGCGCACCGCAGCAGTTCTGGTTGGTATGGCTGCCGCTGCAGTAACATTATTCATTTGGAACCACCCTTACGCCTTTTTGGTTTTTACAGCTGAGATTATCTGGTTGTGCTGGCGCTGGCGCCGTGAAAAAGGCCTTAATCTGGTGCAGCAGGACCTGCTTTTCTGGGTGGTGGTTGGCGTGCCAGCTGTAACGTTATTTTATACCTTTGGGCTCAATACAAATGGACAGGCAGCATTACTTATTGCGCTAAAGCAAATGACTAATGGTATGTTTAATACGCTGTTGGCCAGTTTAGTCATCTTGCTGTTGCAGTCGCAGCGCTGGGCAAGTCCTTATCTGGCATTGCCGCTGATAAGTTTACGTCAGCTGCTATTTCATATTTTAATCGCATTAACGCTATTCGCCGGCTGTGTACCGTTATTGTTAGATGCCCGCAAGCTGCAGGCAGAGTATATGCATAGTGTTGAACAAAGGCTGCAACTACTCGCCGGTATGTTGCAAAAGCAACTTCAGCTCAAGGCTCAGTCTCAATCCGCAAACGACGCCGGCATATCCGAATTACTTGACATAATGTTACCTGAGTTAAGTGCTGGGTTGATGGTTTTTGACGACAGTGGCAATGCTCTTGGTAAAGCCGGCACAATAGCAAGTGTAGATCTGGTCAATACTATTTTGCCTGATTCTGGGTTTTTTCACTGGCAACCTGAAGGGGTAACGCCTTTGCTAAAACGCTGGCAACAAAGTCGTTTTATCCTGGTGGCCTATCCATCAGGCTTAACTGGCATTGGTGCTATTGTTATTGAACAAAGTGCAACTGAGGTAATGGCCAGACTCGAGCATGATAGTGCCAGGCAACTAATTTTATTAGTTAGCTTTTTATTGTTGGTTACTGTTGTTGCAAACTGGCTAAGCAAGGCAATAAGTGTACCGTTGCATCGTCTGGCGCTGGCCAGCGAAAAACTGAAAACACACATTGCTGCAGGTAGCCGCACAGAAATCCCTCCCAGTAATGTGGCAGAATATGACAGCCTGGCACGAAGCTTAAGCCTGATGAGCAATGAGTTGCTGCAGGCGTTTACCCTGAGCAAGGCGAATGAATCTGAGTTATCACAACAAGTAGCCGAGCGCACTTTACAGTTGCAGCAGAGCAACAGCCAGCTAGAGGCGATATTAGCGGCGGCGTCGGACTTTTCGATAATTGCGACCGCGCCTGATGGTATCATTACCTATTTTAGCTATGGCGCTGAAAAATTACTGGGCTATCGTGCCGAAGAGCTGGTAAACAAAGAAACGCCGGCACTATTGCATGTGGCTGACGAGGTTCAGCAAAGAGCGTTGCAGTTAACGCACGAACTAAAACAGCCAGTCTCGGGTTTTAAGGCGTTCGTGGTGGTAGCGGAGCAAAAAGGCAGTGAAAGCTGGGAATGGCACTATGTGCGTAAAGATGGCCAGAAGGTGTTGGTGCAACTAACCGTAACGCCTATCATTGATGGCAATAATACGATTAGTGGCTATCTGGGGATTGCCAAAGATATCTCAGAGCGAAAACGTAATGAGCAACTAAAAAATGAATTTATTTCTACTGTCAGCCATGAATTGCGCACGCCGTTAACCTCTATTTATGGTTCATTGAGAATAGTGAACTCAGGGGTGCTGGCGGAACTGCCGCCCAAAGTGGATAAGCTTTTGCAGGTGGCGGAAGCAAACAGCCAGCGATTAACAATTTTGATTAATGACTTACTGGACATGGAAAAGTTGCTGGCCGGTAAAGTGCAGCTCAACATGCTGTCGCAACCAATGTTGCCATTAGTTCAGGAGGCGCTGCAGGCAATTCAGAGCTATGCTGACCAATATCAGGTAAAACTATCAGCCGAATTAGCGTCAGCACCTTTATATGCTGCTGTTGACGCAGCACGCGTTATTCAGATTTTACATAACCTGCTTTCTAACGCTATTAAGTTTTCTGCAGAGGGTTCCACGGTTGTAGTGAGGCTAATTCAGCTGCGGGATCAGGTTAAGATTGAAGTAATTGACCAGGGTTTGGGTATACCAGATGACTTTAAATCGCGAATTTTTGATCGTTTTTCGCAAAGTGATGCAGCCAGTAACCGCCAGCATGGTGGTACCGGGCTTGGGCTGGCAATCAGCAAAGAATTAGCATTAAAAATGGGTGGCGAAATTGGTTTTAATTCTCAACTGGGGCAAGGCTCAACATTCTGGCTCACTTTTAGCCAAACTGTAACAGAGCCAGCCGGTTAATGGATATAGCGAAGTACTTAAACAACAAAAGCAGGGCGTATGCAACAACCACAAATACCAGAAAATGAGGCTCCAAGACTAGCTGCGCTTTTTGACTCTGCCCTGTTAGATACTGAAGCGGAACCCAGATTTGATCGCATAACCAGCCTGGTGCAGCAATGCCTGGGTACAGAAATAGTACTTATTTCGCTGGTAGATAAAAATCGGCAGTGGTTTAAGTCTCGCCAGGGGCTAGCAGCTTGTGAGACTGGCCGGGATATTTCTTTTTGTGGCCATGCCATTTTAGACGATGATATTTTCGAAATTTCTGATGCGAGTAACGACAAAAGGTTTGCAGATAACCCGTTAGTTACCGATGGCCCGTTAATTCGCTTTTATGCTGGTGCACCATTGCATTTTAACGGTCATCGCATTGGTACCTTGTGTATTATTGATCCTAAGCCTCGTCGGTTAAGCGAGCGTGAGCGGCGAATGTTGCGACAGTTTGCTAACGTTGTTGAACAGGAGATTGTTGACAGGCTGCAACAACAAGCTCATCAACAATTGGCTGCCAGTGAGCTGATGTATCGTTCCGTGTTAGAAGGTACCCGTATTGGTACCTGGCAATGGAATGTGCAAACTGGTGAAACTGTGTTTAACGAACGCTGGGCAGAGATTGTCGGTTATACCCTGGATGAGCTGGCACCCGTCGATATTAACACTTGGCTTGGCTTGGCCCATCCTGATGATTTACCAGAATCGGGTCGTTTATTAGAACTGCACTTTGCCGGGCAGTTACCCTTTTACGATTGTAAATGCCGAATGAAACATAAAGACGGCCATTGGGTATGGGTGCATGACCGCGGGCGAGTTATCAGCTGGACCAAAGATGATAAGCCGTTGATGATGTATGGCACCCATGCCGATATTACTGAGCAAAAGCAAGCCGAATTGGACATAAAAGCCAGCCGCGATCAGTTCAAAAATCTGCTGGCTAATATTCCGGGTGTGGTATATCAGTATCAGCAGTGGCCTGATGGTCGGGCTTGTTTTCCTTATGCCAGTGACAATATTCAAGAAATTTATGGTGTTATGCCTGAGCAGGTAAAAGACGATGCTGCTATCATTTTTAATAAAATTCACCCGGTCGACTTAGCAGGTCTGACACAAAGTATTGCTCAATCGGCCGCAAGCTTGTCACTGTGGCAACATCAGTATCGGGTTTGTTTAGATAATAAAAAAACAATCTGGTTGTCAGGTTGTGCTACTCCTGAGCGTATGCCAGATGGCAGCACACTTTGGCATGGTTATATTGAAAATATTACCAATAGCAAGCAGCATTATTTAGAGCTCGAGCGGCTCAATAAGGAATACAAGCTTAGCCAGCAACGGCTGGAAATGGCCAGTGAAACGGCATTAATTGGTTTTTGGCAAGCATCGTTAATTACTGGTGAGCTGTGGTGGTCACCGGTAATTTATAAGATTTTTGGTTTTGATGAAAATATCACCCCCAGCGTTGCCTTGTTCAAAAGCACTTTACACCCGGAAGACAGGGTTTTGGTAGCGGCCAGTGAGCAGCGTTCTCTGGAAAGCGGCCTGCATGATGTAGTGCATCGGATTATTCGTTCGGATGGCAGTATTCGCTGGGTTCATGAGCTGGCGAGGTTGTTGCCACAGCACGAAAATCCTGACCAAATACTGGTTGGCTCGGTGCAGGATGTGACTGAGCGGATGCAATTGCAGCAGATGAAAGATGCTTTTATTTCGACTGTCAGCCATGAGCTCAGAACCCCGTTAACCGCCATTAAAGGTGCACTTGGCTTACTTAACTCTGGTAAGTTGGGGCAGTTGCCAGCCACTATGCAAAAATTAATGGATGTCGCCGATAGCAATTGTGAACGTCTGGCACACTTAATTAATGATTTGCTGGATGTTGAGAAACTCGCTGCTGGTAAAATGCCGTTTAATATTCAATCACTGGTTGTGCAGGCTGAGTTACAGCAAGCAATAGACAATTTGCAACCATTTGCCAGCCAACAGCAGGTTTGTATAGAACTGCAACCGTTAGCAGAAAGATTAATGGTGCAGGCCGACTCACTGCGGTTACAACAAGTGGTGACCAATCTACTGTCTAACGCCATTAAATTTTCGCCGCCAGACACTAAGGTTGCTGTAAGTGTTAAGCGGCAGAATGACGATGTGCTGTTTCAAATTACCGATTATGGTTCAGGTATACCTGCGGAATTTCATGGTCAAATCTTTCAGCGCTTTGCTCAGGCCGATGGTTCAAATCAGCGGCAAAGCGGCGGCACCGGTTTAGGCCTGGCTATTTGCAAAGAGTTAGTACAGCAGATGGGTGGCAGCATCGGGTTTAATTCAACGCCGGGTAAAGGTACGACCTTTTACTTTGCACTGCCGGCAAAGCGAGTTACTATAAATTAAAAAGTTATGAATTAATTTATGCCAACATCTAAAACTCAGGTTGATATCAGCGAGGCTTTTGGCCGGATAAGGCAAAAGTTTGAACAAAGCTTACCGGAGCGGGCAGAGACCATGCTGACGTTGGCATTAAATCTAACTAAAGGGAATGAATTAGGCCAGTTAAAAGCAGAGGCGCATAAGTTGGCCGGCGCCTGTGGTACCTTTGGCTATGCTGAACTAGGTAAAATGGCCCGGCAAATTGAACAACGGGTTATTGATATTGGTTCGTTGTCGGCTGAACTTCGTGAGTTAAAGATGCCCGAGCTCAATCAGCAGCTTTATCAGTTTAAGCAAAGCGTTGCCCATGCGTTAAATTTCTCTGCTCCGGTTACTGAAGCCCAAATTAACAAAAGTAATGAACAGCGCCCCATTTGGCTGATGCTGAGTAATCAGCAATTATCAGACGAGTTAGTATCTCAACTAAAGGCGTTTGGCCATGCTGTTGTGCAGCTAACCGACTTTGAAAGTTGCTTGAAACGATTACAAACTGAGACACCAGCTTTGTTGTTCAGTGAAATACAACAAGCTGATGGTAGTGATTTATTTAAACAAAATTTTCTGCTGAATTCATTGCAACAACAGCAATGCCGGCTGATGGTTTTTTCTGAGCAGGATGAATTTAAGTTGCGGATTAAAGCCGCGCAACAGCATGCCGATGATTTTTTTGTTTCACCACTTGATGTGCCAAATATGATCAGCCGGATTGCAGAACTTCTGGAGCATTCTTCGGGTAGCAAAGGCCGGGTTTATATTGTTGATGATGATGCTATGCTGGCAGAACACTATGCGCTGGTGCTAAATCGTATTGGCATTGAAACTGTCATTAATAAGCACCCCCAAAAAATAGTAGAAGAGCTCATTAATTTTCAGCCAGATTTAATTCTGATGGACATGTACATGCCCCATTACACCGGTGCAGAATTAGCAGGTGTTATCAGACAGTATCCGCCACTGCGCCGGCTACCCATTGTGTTTTTGTCGTCTGAACAAAATAAAAACGTGCAGAACCGGGCTATGGAGCATGGTGCTGATGATTTTATTACCAAGCCGATTAACGACAGCCAGCTGGCGCAGGCCGTAAAAGTACGGTTAGCGCGCAGCATTCAAATTAAGACCCTGGTAGAAAAAGATAACCTGACCGGTTTAATTAAACACAGTGCCATCAAAGATCTGGCCGAGTTGGAATTTGAAAGAACACAGCGCAGCGCTAAGCCACTTAGTATTGTTATGCTGGACATTGATCATTTTAAAAAAGTAAATGATACCTATGGCCACGCTACTGGCGATGTAGTGATCACTGCGTTGGCAACTTTACTGAAAAAGCGCATTCGTAAAACCGATCGGGCCGGCCGCTATGGTGGCGAGGAATTTATGCTGGTTCTGCCCGATTGTGATGCCGCTCAGGCCCGCGAATTAGCAAGGCAAATATTAGCCAGTTTTGCAGTGCTGCACTTTAATACCGCCATTGAACAATTCAGCTGCACGTTTTCAGCTGGCGTGGCATCAACCTGCGATAAAAAATACAACAATGCCGAACAATTAATCATCGGTGCCGATGATGCCTTATACAAAGCTAAACATGCAGGCCGCAACCAGGTGTGCTAATTATTCTGGTCTATTCTTTACAACAACCGTTTAT
The DNA here is from genome assembly GCF_019100565.1 of Arsukibacterium indicum. GTDB lineage: Bacteria > Pseudomonadota > Gammaproteobacteria > Enterobacterales > Alteromonadaceae > Alishewanella > Alishewanella indicum. The sequence goes on from NZ_JAHRID010000004.1 coordinate 135,015, forward strand.
TCTAAAAATTTTTAGCGAATAACCTTGAATCGATCAGGGCTAATCCCCACTAATCAGTCAACGCAATTTTTAATTGTTCAGAATATAAGTGGAGAGCAGTTATGGGTAGAATAATCGGTATTGACTTGGGTACAACCAATTCATGTGTTGCTGTATTAGACGGCGACAAACCTCGGGTTTTAGAGAACGCAGAAGGCACCCGCACCACGCCTTCAATTATTGCTTATGCTGAAGATGGTGAAGTATTAGTTGGTCAGCCGGCAAAACGTCAGGCGGTCACTAATCCTAAAAATACCCTTTACGCAATTAAGCGTTTAATTGGTCGTCGTTTTGAAGACGAAGAAGTTCAGCGCGACATCAAGATTATGCCGTTTAAAATTGTTAAAGCGGATAATGGTGATGCCTGGGTTGAAGTTAAAGACAAAAAACTTGCTGCGCCGCAAATTTCAGCAGAAGTGCTGAAGAAAATGAAGAAAACCGCAGAGGATTTCTTAGGTGAAGCAGTTACTGCTGCAGTTATTACGGTACCAGCTTATTTTAATGATGCGCAGCGTCAGGCAACTAAAGATGCCGGCCGGATTGCCGGTTTAGACGTTAAGCGGATTATCAATGAGCCAACGGCTGCGGCACTGGCTTATGGTATGGATAAAAAGAAAGGCGACACCAAGATTGCAGTGTATGACTTAGGTGGCGGTACTTTCGATATCTCTATTATTGAAATTGATGATGTTGACGGCGAGCAGACCTTTGAAGTGTTATCAACCAATGGTGACACTCACTTAGGTGGTGAAGACTTCGATAACCGGGTTATTAACTACCTGGTTGAAGAGTTCAAGAAAGAGCAGGGCATGGACTTGCGTAACGACTCACTGGCCATGCAGCGGGTAAAAGAAGCGGCAGAAAAAGCCAAGATTGAGCTGTCATCAGCCTCGCAAACTGAAGTAAACCTGCCTTACATCACGGCAGATGCTTCAGGCCCGAAACACTTAAACATTAAAGTAACCCGTGCCAAACTCGAATCGCTGGTAGAAGACTTAGTGCAGCGTACCTTAGAGCCGCTGAAAAAAGCCTTAGCCGACGCCGATTTAAGCGTAAGCGAGATTAACGAAATAATCTTGGTAGGTGGTCAGACCCGGATGCCTAAAGTGCAGGAAGCGGTAACAGCTTTCTTTGGCAAAGAGCCGCGTAAAGATGTAAATCCGGATGAAGCGGTAGCAGTAGGTGCCGCTATTCAGGGCGCGGTATTATCTGGTGATGTTAAAGACGTATTGCTACTGGACGTAACACCATTGTCGCTGGGCATTGAAACCATGGGTAGCGTAATGACTGCGCTGATTGAGAAAAACACCACTATTCCGACTAAAAAGTCGCAGGTGTTCTCAACCGCTGATGATAACCAGGCTGCAGTTACCATCCATGTGTTGCAGGGTGAGCGTAAGCGCGCTACCGATAACAAATCATTGGGCCAGTTCAATTTAGAAGGTATTCGTCCGGCACGTCGTGGCGAGCCACAGATTGAAGTAACCTTCGATTTGGACGCAGATGGTATCTTACATGTGTCGGCGAAAGACAAAGACACTGGTAAAGAGCAGAAGATCACTATCAAGTCGTCTTCAGGCTTATCGGAAGATGAAATCAACGCGATGGTGCGTGATGCTGAAGCACATGCTGAAGAAGACAAGAAGTTTGAAGAGCTGGTGCAAACCCGTAATCAGGCTGATGCCATGGTGCACGCGACCCGCAAGCAGCTGGAAGAAGTGGGTGACAGCTTAGCCAGTGATGACAAAGCCGCGATTGAAACGGCCATCAGCGAGTTGGAGTCATCGCTAAAAGGCAGCGACAAAGCAGAGATTGATGCTAAGTCACAGGCGCTGATTCAGGCTTCGCAGAAGCTGATGGAGGCGGCGCAGGCTAAAGGCCAGCAGGGCGGCACCGATGCTGGCCAGCAGCAAAGTGCTGGTAACGACGATGTTGTTGACGCTGAATTTGAAGAAGTGAAAGACGACAACAAATAATACAGGCCCGGGCTGCAGCATGCTGCAGCCCTTTGACTAAGAAGTAAGCACTGAATTTATGTCAAAGCGTGACTACTATGAAGTATTGGGTGTCGCTAAAGGCGCCGATGATAAAGACATCAAAAAGGCTTATAAACGCCTCGCTATGAAATTTCACCCTGACCGCACTCAGGGTGATAAAGGCATGGAAGAGAAGTTTAAGGAAGTCCAGGAAGCCTATGAGGTTTTATCAGACGAGCAAAAACGCGCAGCCTACGATCGTTTTGGCCATGCCGGGGTAGATCCTAACCGCGGTGGTGGTGGCTTTGGTGGTGGCGCTGGTGGCGGTGATTTTGGCGATATTTTTGGTGATGTGTTTGGCGACATTTTTGGCGGTGGTGGACGTCGCGGCCAGTCCCGGGCGCAACGGGGCTCTGACTTACGTTACAACCTTGAGCTTAATTTAGAAGAAGCGGTTAAGGGTAAGTCGGTCGATATTAAAGTACCTACTTACGTTAACTGTGACAGCTGTGATGGTTCAGGGGCCAAAAAAGGTACCTCAGCCAAAAGTTGCCCAACCTGTCATGGCGCAGGCCAGGTGACGATGCGCCAGGGCTTCTTTGCGGTGCAACAAACCTGTCCAACCTGTAATGGTCGGGGCAAAATTATTCCTGAGCCGTGCAGCAAATGTCATGGTGAAGGCCGGGTGGAAAAAACCAAGACCTTGTCGGTTAAAATTCCTGCTGGTGTTGATACCGGTGATCGTATTCGTTTAACTGGCGAAGGCGAAGCAGGCATGCATGGTGCACCGGCAGGTGACTTGTATGTTCAGGTAAATGTCAGAGCGCATCCGATTTTTCAGCGCGATGGCAACAACCTGTACTGTGATGTGCCGCTGAGCTTTACGACCGCAGCGCTGGGTGGTGAAATTGCTGTCCCTACCCTGGATGGCAGAATTAAGCTGAAAATTCCGGCCGAAACTCAGACAGATAAGATGTTCAGGTTACGTGGCAAAGGCGTGCAGTCGGTGCGTGGCGGCGGCGTGGGAGACCTGGTGTGCAAGGTAGTTATTGAAACGCCGGTTAATCTGAGTGACAAGCAAAAAGAGTTGTTACGTCAGCTTGACGAAAGCATGGCAGGCGAGAGTGAGGCGAAGCACAGGCCGAAATCAAAGGGCTTTTTTGACGGCGTCAAAAAATTCTTTGATGATTTAACCGGTTAACGCTATTAAAAACCACCTTCGGGTGGTTTTTTTTTCAACTGCCGATACAATTAGCAACATGGGTACAGTTGCGGTCCATGCCTTAATAAGGATTTTGATATGTTGAAAAAGTTTTCACTGGCTGCAGTCGCGGCTATCGTTTTGATATCGTGCGCCCAATCGCCAACAGGTCGCAATCAGATAATGCTGTTTGATGACAAACAGCTAAGTGTGATGGGTGAGCAAACCTTTGAAACGTTGAAAGCGGAAACGCCAATCAGCAAAGATGTCAAAACTAATGATTATGTCCAATGTATCGCCAGTGCTTTGTTACGGGTAACGCCGGAAGAATACCTGGCTACACCCTGGGAAGTAGTGGTGTTTGACAGCGAACAGGTTAACGCATTCGCCTTGCCAGGTGGCAATATCGGGGTTTATACCGGGTTACTGAAAGTCGCTGAAAATCAGGATCAACTGGCTGCGGTAATTGGCCATGAAATAGCCCATGTTATGGCGAGCCATAGTAACGAGCGTTTATCCACCAATCAGTTTATTCAGTCTGCTTTGGCACTGGGCGATGCGGGAACCAAAGCTTACGGTGTAAAGTATCAGCAGGAAATTATGGCTGCGTTGGGCGTGAGCTCACAATTGTTCGTAACCTTGCCATTTAGTCGGACTCATGAGTCAGAAGCCGATATTATAGGGCTGGATTTAATGGCCAAAGCAGGCTTTGAACCGCGCCAGGCGGTAAATTTGTGGCAGAATATGGCGGCAGCCAGTAACAACAATACCCCGCAGTTTTTATCCAGCCATCCGATCCCGGAGAACCGGATAGCAGAGTTGCGGGCCAGAATGCCGGAAGCGATGGCCACTTTTAACGAGCGGAAAAAAGCGGGTCGGTTGCCGAATTGCCGCCGATAGCAGAATTAATACGCGATTGCGACCGTCAGTTTAATTTACAATATAAAGTGATGCTGATATAGCTTCTGTAGTAAATGTATTGATTTCAGGTTATTACAGGTTTGGATTGAAATTTGCATGGGTGAGGCTAGAAAATAGCGTCAGCTGAAACATCAGGACAAGGGTGACACAGTCTATGGACAATAAGGATATCAAAGCAGCAAGCAGCCGCCGTAAGTTTTTAGTGCGCGCAGGTATGGGTTCTTTACCCGTGCTTATGGCCCTGAAAAGCAAGGGTGCCTGGGGTTATAGTACCCAAAACTGTAATCTCAGTGCCAGCATGTCGCAAATGCAATCAGTTCAGGCAGAGCAGTTTGAAACCTGCACTGCGTCATTTGACTCTCATGGTGCCGCAAAGCAGTATTTTCATTTAGGTAATGGTAATGGCAGTGAGCGTAAAGGGTATTTTCATTCACAGTCTCCTAACTATCACCATCTTGCTGAGTTAACTTATATTTATAACGGTACCGTTATTAACGAAAAAACCATGTTTAGCACTATTTTCTCTGGTGGTGCCGGGATTAGCCTGGAAGAGGCTGTGCGGCATGGCTCAACATCGCTGGAACGCGACATAGCAGCGTTATTTTTGCATTCTATGTTTTATCGTGGCCAGGGTAAGTATCCTGAGCCTGATGCCTTTGTTCAAGCCTATAGCAATGCGGTGCTGACAGGCAAAACAGATCAGCTGGCAGAAGTACTGCAAATGTATATTGACGGCCAGAAAGAGTTTTAATGCACGAAAACGGCGCCAAGCCAAATGTTTCCAATTATGCTGCCTGGCTGGCGAATGTCAGGCAGGCATCTGCTGAACAACGTGTAGTTCAGGCGTTGTTCAGTGAAGATGGCACCTCTGTGAGTTTTGATACAGTAAGTTTTGCAACTTTTAAGACTTTGCCGGATCGCGGTACCGGGCAGGAGTAAGATTGTCGCTTTTTTCATTGCATACCCCCCCTTTTACCGTTCGTATTGAAACCGACAGCTCTACGTTATCTAATGATTTATCTGCGCTCTATCCCACTGATGTTTTGCAGCCGGTGCCAATTGCCTACCATATTTATGATTTTCATATTGATTATAAGCGCCATTTTAGTGGCAAGAGCCGGCCTTATCATTTTCGAACCGGTACTGAGCATTTCCGGATGGCTGACGCTAATCAACTCATCCCCACTTTTGAGTGGGGATTAAACTGGTGTGTGTCTGCCTACCAGCAGCAATATCTGGCTATTCATGCTGCAGTACTTGAAAAGGATGGTAAGGCTTTAATTATGCCTGCCCCCCCGGGTAGCGGCAAAAGTACATTATGTGCGCTGTTGATGCTAAGAGGCTGGCGTTTACTGTCGGACGAAATGTGCCTGATTGACCCGGCGAATGGCCAGTTGCAACCTTATGTGCGTCCGGTAAGCTTAAAAAATGCTTCTATTGACGTTATTCAGCAGCATCAACCAGCTGTGGCAGTATTTCATCGCACCCCAGATACTGAAAAAGGTACTGTCGCTTATTTGCGTCCCACTGATTTAAGCTGGCAGCATCGGCATATTCAGGCAAAGCCAGCCTGGATCCTCTTTCCGGCATATCAGGCTGACGCAGCAGAGCCGGTCGCGCTGTTTTCAATGCCTAAGGCGGATACTCTGCTTTATCTGGCACAAAATAGTTTTAATTATGCCGTATTTGCTGGCGAAGGTTTCCGGTTGCTTAGTCAGTTGGTGGAAAATACTGCCAGCTACCGCCTGGAATACCGTGACACTGAGCTGGTGCTTGAGATCCTGGAGCAGCAATTGTGTTAGTGCCTTTACTGATCCAGTGTTTCAGAGATCCGCTCGCGTTTCAGGCAACGGCCAGTGCAGACTGCTGGACCCGACTGCTGCAGGATGCCCGCAGTCTGGGCATGACCGCCCAGTTAAAAGCCCTGTGCGAGCGGCATCAACTATGGGACCGGTTACCTGCAACCGTCCAGAAACACTTTGCCTGGGGTTGGCGATACTATCAGAAGCAGCAGGCCAGTTTATTTTATGAATTAATGGAACTTGAACCCTGTTTGCAACAGGCGAACTATCCGTGCTTGCTATTAAAAGGTGCAGCTTACCAGGCGCTGGGCCTGACTGTCAGTGAGGGCCGGCTGTATTCTGATATTGATTTGCTAATTGATCGGTATCAATTGGATGACTGCAAAAGCAAATTGTTTTTTGCCGGTTTTTTCGAACCCGCGGTGTCAGCGTATGACAAATACTTTTATTTGCAGCTGTCGCACGAGAATCCTCCCCTTTATCACGTTAAGCGCGGAACTGCACTGGATATTCATTTTGCATTGTTTCCGTTGGCGGGACGTAAAAAACTGGCTACTGAGCAGGTTTTTGCAAGTGCCCGTCCTATAGAAGGTTCATGTTTTCAGGTGCCAAGTTTAAGCTATTTATATATTCATGCCGCCATCCATTTTTTCTGGCAGGAAGAGCAGCATAAGCTGGTAAAGGATTTAATTGATTTAGATTTGCTTTATAGCCAGCTGCTTGAGCAGAATTTACTGGCGCAGTTACTGATTGATGCAGAACACTTTGGAGCGCTGGAGCCAACAATCAACACCCTGCTATTGGTGCAAACATTATTTAAACGTTGTTTACCTGCAGATATCGCGGCACAAATTACCAGCAGCCCTTATCAACGTAGCTTGGCACGAGCCCTGGTAATAAAGCAGCTGGGAGGTGGCATATCTGCCAGGCTTGCTGGTGCCCTGTGGTATTTGCGGGGGTATCAGCACAAAATGCATTGGCGGGCACTGCTACGACATATTTGGGTAAAAGGTAAGCTTGCCTGGCAGCAGCGAGGCAAGCAAATCCCGCAGCAGAACAAATAACAGAGCGCTAAGCCGACTCACCATGAGGTATGCTTGCAATACTGTTGCGGATCAGAATGATAGCAGTGGCGACCAGTAGTAAAATTAAGCAGTAATAACTGTGCATTACCACCTGCCAGGGAGAGATGCCAAAGCTGGCACCCAGCAATAAAGCCTGTGCACCATAAGGCACCAGCCCCTGGCTGATACAGGCAAAAATATCCAGTAGACTGGCACTTCGCCGCGGCGAGATGTGGTGTTGTTGTGCTAAGTTCTTTGCCACATCACCGGTAAGAACTATAGCGACAGTATTGTTGGCAATACAAAGGTTACTGCTAAAGGCCAGCGCAGCTATCGCCAGTTGCTGCGCTTTATTACCCGCCAGCTTCAGTGTGCCGGTCAGGCGCTGAATTTGGGCAGAGATCCAGGTTAGTCCTCCCTGCTGCTTTATAAACTCACTTAAACCGCTTACCAGCATGGCCAGCAGAAATATCTCCTGGACACTGGCAAAGCCCTCTGCAATATCTTTACCTAAACCAGTGAGCTGATAGTCGGCGAAAATGCTGCCTTGTATTGCAGCCAGCATAATGCCCAGTAGCAGTACTAAAAATACGTTTAAGCCCATCACTGCCAGTACTAAAATAGCGGCGTAAGGCAGCACGCCAGTCCAGCTGAAATCAGCGGCAGCGACCGGTGCAGTGGCGTTGGAGAGAAATGAGTATAGCAGCAGCGTAAGAACTGCAGCTGGTAAGGCAATTTTTATGTTCTCTTTAAATTTATCTGCCATTCTGGCGCCCTGAGTACGGGTCGACGCTATGGTGGTGTCTGAAATGATCGATAGGTTATCGCCAAACATGGCACCACTTAATAAAACGCCTGCTACCAGTGCCGGGTCCAGGTTTGCTTTTGTGGCCAGCCCGGCGGCGATAGGTGCCAGCGCGCCAATGGTACCCATTGAGGTGCCCATGGCAGTGGAAATTAAGGCGGCAATAATAAATAAACCCGGTAACAGCCAGGCGCTCGGGACAATACTCAGGCCGGCATTTACCGCGGCATCTACGCCGCCACTGGCAGTGGCTACGCTGGCAAAAGCGCCTGCCAACAAATAAATAAGGCACATGGTAATAATGTTATGGTTCCCGGCACCTTTAATCAGCACATCAATAGATTGTTGTAGCGGTGCCCGGTGCAGCCAGATGGCCAGTATCAACGCTGGTATAATCGCAACGTGGCCTGGGATCTGATAAAAAGCGTAGGCAACGTCTTGCGCCTGGAAATATAAACCACTGCCTAAAAACAGCAGAATGAAAAGCCCCAACGGCAATAATGAGCGTCTGGCGCCCGGTGGGCTTAGTGGGTTTACCATAAGAAACCTCAATAAAAATGGGTTGCGAACTATATAGATGGCCAGACGTCTTGTCAATATTTGCAGCAACTGCTGGCTTCTGACAGCTAACTTAGGGTATTTTGGTGAAAAAACCTACTGTTTTCAGTGTTAAAGCCTGAGTAACGTTATTAAAGGTACTGTCATGTCAGCCAGTAAAATTATTAAAAGCCGCCGGTTTCTGCCTTTCTTTCTGACCCAGGGGTTGGGAGCGTTCAATGACAATGTTTTTAAAAACTCACTGATGCTGCTATTGGCCTTTAGTGCCGCCGGTGCCTTGCCGTGGAGTACGGATGTCACCATGAACCTTGCTGCAGGACTATTTATTTTGCCATTTTTATTATTTTCAGCAACGGCGGGGACCCTGGCCGATAGTGTTTGTAAGACCCGGCTTATTCGTGCGTTGAAACTGACCGAAATTGTGTTAATGGTGCTCGCTGCCGTTGCTTTTTATCTGCAACAGTATTTGCTTTTGCTCGGCTTATTGTTTCTGATGGGCGCTCAGTCTGCCTTTTTCGGGCCAGCTAAATACGCCATATTACCTCAGTTACTTAATGATAAAGAGTTACTGGCAGGCAACGCTTGGGTAGAAATGGGGACTTTTGTCGCTATTTTGCTGGGCACTATTCTGGGCGGATTAGTAGTTGGTGTGCCCGGTGCACCGCTATGGATTGGTGGTTTACTGATACTGTTTGCCGGCTTGGGATATATTGCCAGCAGGGCGATACCGAGTGTAGGCAAAGTAGATAACACCGCGCGCTTTCAATTTGCTCCCGTTAAGCAGACCTTACATACGGTAAAAATATGCTATGCCAATCGCACATTGTATTTGTCAGTCATGGCCATCAGCTGGTTCTGGTTTTTAGGTGCCAGCTATTTAACCCAGTTTCCGAATTTTACTAAAACCGTGCTGGGTGGAGATAACACCGTGGTGACCGCGCTATTGGTTGCGTTTTCAGTAGGCGTTGGTATGGGCTCTATGTTGTGTGAAAGGTTGTCTGGCAATCGGGTAGAGCTGGGAATGGTGCCGCTGGGGTCAATTGGTCTGACAATATTTGGTTGCAGCCTGTATTTTAGTGCGCCACAATTTATCAGCAGCGAGCTGTTGAGTTTAGGTGCATTTTTACAATCGGCTTATGGCTGGTGGGTGCTGTTTGATCTTACTCTGATAGGTGTATCCGGAGGCCTGTTTATTGTGCCATTGTATGCCCTGCTGCAAAAGCGGGCTGAACCTGATCAGCGAGCCAGAGTGATTGCCGCCAATAATATTTTCAATGCGCTGTTTATGGTGGTGAGCGCCATTGCGGGTATTGTATTTTTAGCAGTAATTGGTTTATCAATACCAGAATATTTTTTAATTCTGGCCGTTATGAATGCAGTCATAGCATTGTATGTTTACAGCCAGGTACCTGAATTTGCACTGCGTTTTGTTATTTATCTGCTTAGCCACACCCTGTACCGGGTTCGCAGTGAAGGGCTGGATAATATTCCTGAAGAAGGCGCTGCGGTATTGGTGGCTAACCATGTCAGCTATGTAGACGCCATGCTGATTGCCGGTGCAGTGCGTCGCCCCGTGCGTTTTGTGATGGAAAAAGCGATCTATGATTTGCCTGTTGCCAACTGGCTGTTCCGGGCGGCCCGTACCATTCCTATTTGCAGTAAACAGAAAGATGAACAGGTATATGAGGCCGCTTTTGCTGCTATTCGCCGAGAATTAGCAGATGGCAACCTGGTATGTATTTTTCCGGAGGGACGCCTGACCAAAACCGGTGAAATCGATAATTTCAGACCCGGGATAGAGAGGATTATTGCCGAAAGCCCGGTGCCGGTAGTACCCATGGCATTGCAGGGATTATGGGGGTCTTTTTTCAGTCACCATGGCAAAGGCGCATTTAAGCTAAAAGGCCGCTGGTGGTCGAAAGTACGGTTAGTAGTGGCCAGTCCGTTGTCTGCACAAGCAGTTAATGCTGCAGATCTGGAGCAGCAAGTGCGCGCTTTGCGGGGTGACAAGGCGTAGCCGGTGTGCCCACTTTTGCAGGCTGGCTGGCTTTTTGGTTGAACTATCTGAACAATGTGCCGGAAAACTTGAAGCAAAATGGGTATGCCCATATAACCAGAGCACGTCTGCAATCAAGCTGAAGTTTATCCGGAGTGTAAATGTTTAATTTTTCCTATCAGAACCCGACGCGTATTGTTTTTGGCAGAGATCAGCTAAATCAGTTGGCGAAACTTATTCCTGCCGGCAGTAAAGTGTTGATGTTGTACGGTGGTGGTTCAATCAAACACAACGGGGTGTATGATCAGGTAGTGGCTGCGCTTGATGGCTTTGACTGGCAGGAATTCAGCGGCATTGAGCCTAACCCCAGTTTCGAAACCCTGATGAAAGCGGCAGATTTAGTCCGTGAGCAGAAAATTGATTTTCTGCTGCCGGTAGGCGGTGGCAGCGTGATTGATGGCGCCAAATTTGTTGCCGCTGCGGCTGTATACCCGGGAGATGCCTGGGACATACTGGCTAACAGAGGTAAAGTTGCACAGGCGGTAGCGCTTGGCTGTGTGCTTACCCTGCCGGCCACTGGTACTGAAAGCAACGGCAATTCTGTGGTCACCCGTTATGAAACCCAGCAAAAGTTGTCATTTAGCAGCCCGCTGGTTTACCCAACCTTTGCCATTCTTGACCCGACAGTAACCTTTAGTCTGCCGCCACGCCAGGTTGCCAATGGTGTGGTCGATGCCTTTGTTCATGTGATAGAGCAGTATTTAACTTATCCGGTTAATGCCCCGGTGCAGGATCGTTTTGCTGAAGGTTTACTGCAAACCCTGATTGAAGAGGGACCAAAAGCGCTGAGCAACCCGGATGACTATGACGTGCGGGCCAATATTATGTGGGCCGCGACTATGGCGCTGAACGGTCTGATTGGCCAGGGGGTGCCGCAGGACTGGGCAACCCATATGATTGGCCATGAAATTACCGCGCTGTATGGTTTAGACCACGCCCAGACGCTGGCCATTGTGCTGCCAGCCTTAATGCAACAGCAGCGGGTGCAAAAGCGCGACAAGCTACTGCAGTTTGGCCAGCGGGTATGGCAGCTGAGTCATCAGGATGAAGAGCGGTTAATTGATGACACGATTACCCATACCCGGGCGTTTTTTGAGCAAATGGGCGTGCCCACCCGGTTGGCCGATTATGGCATAGCCGCCGATGCGGTGGATAAACTGGTTGCTAAACTGGAAGCCAATGGCATGGTAAAGCTCGGCGAGCATGGTGATATTGATTTAGACGTTTCACAGCAGATTTTGCAAAAAGCGGTGTAGGGAACTTCAATCGCGGGGGAGGGTGCTAATACCTGATGGGGCGACACAGAGTGTCTGAGCGAACGCGAAAGCGGTAGCGAGTTGCTGTGGCGAGCCCGGCAGGTGTTAGGGCCCGGACTGAGCAACATTATTCGTAACAATTCAGAAATAGCCATTAAGATGGCTATTTTGCTTCCTAGTAACGGCCGCTTTTGTTTTAATAGCCGCCATTACTAATTATTTTCAGAGTGAATTATGCCAGCAATCGGAATTTTCGGCGCTAACGGCCGGATGGGTCGTGCTCTTACCACTGTTGCCAACGAGCAGCAGTTGAACTTAACGGCGGCTTCGGTACGTGCCGGCTCGTCATTGGTTGGCGTTGATGCCGGTGAGCTGGCCGGTTGTGGCAAGCTGGGGCTGGCACTGACTGAAACCGGCGAAAACAGTATTAACCATGCCGATATCTGGGTTGATTTCACCATGCCGGAGGCCATGCTGGCGCATCTGCAGCTGGCAGTTGCCGCGAAAAAAGCGATGGTAATTGGCGTCACCGGCCTGACTGATACGCAATATCAGCAGTTGCAACAGGCCAGTGAGCATATTCCGATTGTCTGGGCACCTAATATGAGTGTTGGGGTTAACCTGTTGCTGCATTTAGTGCAAACCGCCGCCAGGGTAATGGGCCAGAGTGCTGATATTGAAATTATCGAAGCGCATCACCGCTTTAAAAAAGACGCTCCGTCAGGCACCGCCATGGCCATTGGCAGCACTATTGCCAAAACGCTGGGCCGTAATTTGCAAGATGTTGCAGTATATGGCCGGGAAGGAATAACAGGTGAACGGCCGCAACAAAGTATTGGCTTCGCGACGGTGCGGGGCGGCGACATTATTGGCGATCATACTGCACTTTTTGCAGATTTAGGGGAAAGACTGGAAATCAGCCATAAAGCGTCCAGCCGAAACACCTTCGCCCAAGGCGCGTTGCGCGCTGCTTTGTGGTTGCAAAATAAACAGCCCGGACTTTATTCCATGCAGCAAGTACTAGGTTTGGCAGACTTAACGTAAGCTTTTGACCAACTAATCTTAAAAACGTGTTAAAGCAGGTATTTTTGTAAAAACCTAAAATAGCCATAGCCAAAAGTACGCTTTTCGCCTAAAATAAGCAGGTTTGCCCGGTCACTCGCTCTGGCGAATATCGGGTTTAGAATTTTGGGTCAAAACGGGTTGTAAAACACAGTTAGTTTTCGCCCGTTTTTTGCTGTTTGGAGGTTATTTTGACTAAGTCCGCCCTGCTCGTACTGGAAGACGGCACCGTATTTCACGGTACAGCCATTGGCGCTGAAGGAGTTTCTGTAGGCGAGGTGGTGTTTAACACCTCAATGACTGGATATCAGGAAATACTTACTGATCCATCATATGCAGAGCAGATAGTAACACTTACTTATCCACATATTGGTAACACCGGCACCAATAGTGAAGACGAGGAATCCGGTCAGGTTTGGGCTAAAGGCCTGATTATCCGCGACCTTCCTCTGTTAGCCAGTAATTTCCGTAATCAACTCTCTCTTAGTCAGTACCTCACAAAACATAACATTCTTGGCATTGCCGATATCGACACCCGTAAATTAACCCGGATCCTGCGGGAAAAAGGCGCCCAAAATGGCTGCATTATGGCCGGTGACAACCTGGATGAAGCTGCTGCACTGCAAAAAGCCAAAAGCTTTGCTGGTCTGGCGGGTATGGATTTAGCAAAAGAAGTAACAGTTAAATCTTCTTATCAGTGGACCGAAGGTAGCTGGGCGCTTGGCGAAGGTCACCGGCCTGCTGCACCTGAAAAATTTCATGTGGTAGCTTACGATTACGGCGTTAAGCATAATATTTTGCGGATGCTGGCCGACCGTGGCTGCAAACTTACGGTAGTTCCGGCGAAAACAACGGCTGCTGAGGTATTAGCACTTAAGCCAGACGGTATTTTTCTGTCAAATGGCCCTGGCGATCCGGCACCGTGTGATTATGCTATTACGGCAATCAAAACGTTGTTAGAAACCAATATCCCGCTTTTCGGCATTTGTTTAGGTCATCAGTTACTGGCGCTGGCCAGTGGCGCTAAAACCTCAAAAATGAAATTTGGTCACCATGGTGCTAACCATCCGGTGCAAAACATTGATACTAAAAAAGTGCTTATCACCGCTCAGAATCATGGTTTCGCGGTGGATGAAGCCACCTTGCCGGCCAATTTACGGGCCACCCATAAATCGCTGTTTGATGGTTCACTGCAGGGCATTCATCGTACAGACAAACCGGCGTTCAGTTTTCAGGGCCACCCTGAAGCCAGCCCGGGTCCGCACGAAGCCTCTGAGCTGTTCGACCACTTTATTGCGCTGATGCAACAGCATAACGCCTGAGCAAACACGAATTACGGAGAATAAGCTGCAATGCCAAAACGTACCGACATAAAAAGTATTCTGATAATTGGTGCCGGCCCGATCGTAATTGGTCAGGCTTGCGAATTTGACTATTCAGGCGCCCAGGCCTGTAAAGCGCTGCGTGAAGAAGGGTACCGCGTCATTCTGGTTAACTCTAACCCGGCCACCATTATGACCGATCCGGAAATGGCTGATGCCACCTACATCGAGCCTATTCACTGGCAGGTTGTCGAAAAAATTATTGAAAAAGAGCGGCCCTGTGCGGTGCTGCCAACCATGGGCGGCCAGACCGCGCTAAATTGTGCGCTGGACCTGGAACGCCATGGTGTGCTGGCTAAATATAATGTAGAAATGATCGGTGCCACTGCCGATGCTATCGATAAAGCTGAAGACAGGAATCGTTTTGACAAAGCAATGCGCTCTATTGGCCTGGCTTGTCCACGTGCGGGTTTTGCTCATTCCATGGAAGAAGCGTATCAGGTACTGGAGGATATCGGCTTTCCATGTATTATCCGACCATCGTTTACCATGGGTGGCTCGGGTGGTGGTATTGCTTACAACCGGGAAGAGTTTGAAGAAGTTTGTAGCCGTGGTCTTGATTTATCACCAACCAAAGAGCTGCTGATTGACGAGTCGTTAATTGGCTGGAAAGAATACGAAATGGAAGTGGTGCGCGATAAAAACGATAACTGCATTATCGTTTGTGCCATTGAAAACTTTGACCCTATGGGGGTCCATACGGGCGATTCAATTACGGTAGCTCCGGCGCAAACCCTGACTGACAAAGAATATCAGATCATGCGTAATGCCTCTTTGGCAGTGCTTAGGGAAATTGGTGTTGAAACCGGCGGTTCAAATGTCCAGTTTGGTATTAATCCAGTCGACGGCCGGATGGTGATTATTGAAATGAACCCGCGGGTTTCGCGTTCGTCGGCGTTGGCGTCAAAAGCCACCGGTTTTCCGATCGCCAAAGTGGCCGCCAAATTAGCGGTAGGTTATACCCTGGATGAACTGGCTAACGACATTACCGGCGGCAGAACGCCTGCGTCATTTGAGCCAAGCATCGATTATGTGGTGACCAAGGTTCCCCGTTTTAACTTTGAGAAATTTGCCGGTGCCAACGATCGCTTAACTACCCAGATGAAGTCCGTGGGTGAAGTGATGGCAATTGGCCGTAACCAGCAGGAATCATTGCAAAAAGCGTTGCGGGGGCTGGAAATTGGCGTATCGGGCCTGGATCCGATTATTGATATTGGCCAGCCTGAAGCGAAAGAAAAGTTAACCCGTGAACTTCGTGAGCCTGGTTCGCATCGCATCTGGTACATTGCTGATGCCTTCCGGTTTGGTATGAGCATGGATGAAATATTTGCACTGACTAACATAGACCGCTGGTTCCTGGTGCAAATTGAAGATTTAGTTAAAGAAGAACAAGCGCTGGCAACAGATGGCTTCGCCGCACTGGACGAGCATCGTTTAAGACGGTTAAAGCGTAAAGGCTTTGCCGATAGCCGGATTGCTGCCGTGCTGGGTGTCAGTGAAAATGAAGTGCGTAAAAAACGCCACGGATATAAGCTGCACCCGGTTTACAAACGGGTTGATACCTGTGCTGCAGAATTTGCTTCTGATACAGCTTACATGTACAGCAGCTATGATGAAGAGTGTGAAGCAGCACCAACTAACCGCGATAAAATTATGATTATCGGCGGTGGCCCAAACCGGATTGGCCAGGGTATTGAATTCGACTATTGTTGTGTTCATGCCGCGCTGGCGCTGCGTGAAGACGGTTATGAAACCATTATGGTTAACTGTAACCCGGAGACCGTTTCCACCGATTACGATACCTCTGACCGCTTGTACTTTGAACCTATTACGCTGGAAGACGTGCTGGAAATTGTCCGGATCGAGCAACCAAAAGGGGTAATTGTCCAGTACGGCGGCCAGACGCCATTAAAGTTAGCCCGGGCGCTGGAAGCGAATGGCGTGCCAATTATTGGTACTTCTCCTGATGCGATCGACCGTGCTGAAGACCGGGAACGGTTCCAGCAGGCGGTAGAGCGACTTGGCTTAAAGCAGCCGCAAAATGCAACGGTAACCAGCGTCGAAGAAGCATTAAGCCGTGCCCACGAAATTGGTTTCCCGATGGTAGTGCGTCCGTCTTACGTGCTGGGCGGCCGGGCAATGGAAATTGTCTATGATGATCAGGATTTACGCCGCTATATGACCGAAGCGGTCAGCGTGTCAAATGACTCGCCGGTATTGCTGGATAACTTCCTGGATGATGCCATCGAAGTGGATATTGATGCGATTTGCGATGGCAAGGAAGTGATTATCGGCGGCATTATGGAGCATATTGAACAAGCTGGTGTCCACTCAGGAGATTCGGCCTGTACCTTGCCGCCACATAGCTTAAGCCCGGCGATTCAGGATGTGATGCGCGAGCAGGTGAAAAAACTGGCGCTGGAGCTGGGTGTGGTTGGTTTAATGAACACTCAGTTTGCGGTTAAAGATAACGAAGTGTATTTAATTGAAGTTAACCCACGGGCTGCCCGTACCGTCCCGTTTGTGTCGAAGGCGACCGGTATGGCGGTGGCGAAAGTGGGTGCCCGTTGTATGGTGGGCCAGTCGCTGGCTGCGCAGGGTGTAACCAAAGAAATTATTCCACCGTATTTCTCGGTTAAAGAAGTGGTTATTCCGTTTAATAAGTTCCCGGGTGTCGACCCTATCCTTGGCCCTGAAATGCGTTCAACCGGCGAAGTAATGGGCATTGGTGATACTTTTGAAGAAGCCTTTGCTAAAGGAGAATTAGGTTCAGGCACGCTGATCCCAACTGGTGGCCGCGCCTTGCTTTCGGTACGCGACAGCGATAAAGTGCGGGTTGTTGAGTTAGCTAAGCGCATGGTTGAAATCGGCTTTGAGCTGGATGCTACCGGCGGTACCGCTAAAGCACTGACTGCTGCGGGTGTGCCTTGTCGTACTGTAAACAAAGTATATGAAGGCCGGCCACATATTCTGGACCGGATTAAAAACGGCGAATACAGTTACATTGTAAATACCACTGAAGGGCGCCAGGCAATCGAAGATTCGAAAGTATTACGTCGTGGTGCGCTGCAGCATAAAGCCAACTATACTACAACGCTTAACGCTGCGTTCGCGACTTGTAAAGCGAATGCCGCCAGTGCCTTTAATAACGTCAATTCTATTCAGGAATTACATAAGAGAGTAAACGGATGAGTCAAATCCCGATGACAATTCAGGGCGCAGAAGCATTGCGCGTTGAACTGCATGAGCTTAAATCGGTAAAGCGGCCGGCAATTATTCAGGCTATTGCTGAAGCCCGTGCCCACGGCGATTTAAAAGAGAACGCTGAGTACCATGCTGCCCGCGAGCAGCAAGGCTTCTGTGAAGGCCGTATTCAGGATATTGAAAGTAAGTTGTCGAATGCCCAGATCATCGATATCAGCAAAATGCCAAACAATGGCAAAGTGATTTTTGGGGCAACGGTATCTATTTTAAATCTGGATACTGACGAAGAAATGACTTACCGCATTGTAGGTGATGATGAAGCAGACATTAAAAACAATTTAATTTCTGTTAACTCACCAATTGCCCGCGGCTTAATTGGCAAGACAACAGATGATGTGGTTAATATCACTACCCCGAAAGGCGTGGTGGAGTTTGAAATTACCGCGGTAAAATATATCTGACGGTCAGAGCGTCAACAGAATAAAAACGCCAGGCTTGCCCTGGCGTTTTTTATCCCCAGAACCAGCGGCCACTACTTATCAGCCCAACTATTAAGCCACCAAAGCCAGCTATACTGCCACCGGCCATACCAAACCAGCACCAGAACAGGTTGCGTTTATAGGCAATTTTAGCTTGTGGGTCTTGCAGCATTTTTTGTTGTAAACGGGGCTTAATTGTCTGCCAGACACCATATTGCAGGTAGCCCAAACCGGCCATAAACAGGCTGAAAGCCAGTACGGGCGCGATTGCCCCGGCGGTAAACTGATAGGCCATCGCCAGTAAAATACCACTGAAAAAGAGCCAACCAATGCTGATATTTCGGTATTTCAGCAATTGTTGCCGCTCTTGCAGCGTTTCCGCCCGTTTCAGCGGCTGTTTCATGCCCAGAATTACTCCTAACACCCCACCCAGAGCACCCAGCATTGCGCCGCCTAACAGCCAGCTGAATTTAACCAGGCCACTGCTATTGGCAGCCAATGCGCTGGCTGAGGCCGCCGCTACCGGCGGGCTGGCCAGCGTCAGCGCACTGCATATAGCCGTGGTAAGGCCCAGCCCGGGAGCCGTGCTTAAAATCAGTTTGCCGTATTTAGCCAGGATCTGATCTTTTAACAGTTCTCGTACCCGCTGCAGTTTTTTGCGGACATTAGTTTCGCTTAAGCCCAATAGCTCAGCAACCTGTTGGCTGTTTTGCTCTTCGCGGTAAAACAGCAGTACAATTTCCCGGCTATCGGCCGGCAACTGGCTGATAAAGTCTGCCATGATCTGACTTTGCTGGTTTTTAGCTAAATCCTGGTCTAATTCAATGTCGCTGGCAAACTCTGCCAGAGCCTGATCAGCGTCATCGCCGCTCAGGGTAACACTCACTTTATTATCGCGCAGGTAGTTAAAAGCACGATAGCGGGTGATTTGCCGCACCCAGGGTAAAAAGCTGCTGGGGTTTTGTAAGGTGTTTAATTGCTGCCAGATGTGAATAAACACTTGCTGGGCAATGTCTTCACTGGCGTCTAAATCTTTAACTATCGCCAGGGCAATACTGCTGACACTGCGCTGGCAGCGTGCAACCAGCCGCTGAAAAGCACCTGTATCGCCCAGCTGTGCGGCAGTGATATCAGGAATAAGTTGGTGTTCAATCATTGATAAACTCATGCCAATTACTCCTGCAGCTTAATTTTCTAAAACCTGGGCGATACGACTGATTAGCCAGTCTGGCTGGTCCAGCATAATAAAATGCCGTGACTCAGTATTAAACTCAAGTCTGGCATGAGCAATAGTGGCAATTTGTTGCTGATAAAGTGCCTTGGCGGCTGCACGCTGCGCTTCATCCTGAAGAGCGCCGCTGGCACCCAGTAACAATACATTGCTTTTAATGTTATGCACATTGGGGCGCAAATCGGTGGTAAGTAGTTCATACAATGCCTGGCCGACGCTGGCCGGGTCTGACGCTGCCGCCATCGCCACCACTTGCTGCTGATGTGCAACCGAACTTGCCTGCACTTGCACGCCCTGGTTTGCCATACTGGCCAGTTGCTCAGCGTTCATGCCCTGGTATAAGGTTTTAAAATACTCGGCCTGTGGGGTTACCTGCGCGACGGTGGTGTTGGCTTCGCGGCTAAACACCGGTGCCAGATAGGGCAGGCCATCTACCGCGACAATAGTGCCAACTTTAGTTGGTGCGTTGCTGGCTAAACTAAAGGCCAGAAATGCCCCCAAACTATGGCCCACCAGCGCCGGTTGCTGTAACTGCTGTTGCTCAATATAGTTAAGCAAATCACGCTGCACCCGCGGCAGTATCTCGCCGCTGATAGCCGGGGTACCGGCAAAGCCAGCAATACTGATTAAATGCAGCTGATAATCGCTGGCCAGTGCCTCGGCAGTAGGGCGCCACACCCGGGCATCAGACATTAAGCCGGGGATCATAATTACCGGCTTACCTTTGCCGATAACTTCAACGGTAAAACTGTCAGCCGTTTCTGCTTTAACATTAGCAGCGAGCACGCCGCCAACAATGGTGAGGCTGATAGCAAAGTATGCCCAGAAACCAGGTTTAGTCTTGTTGTGCTTTTTCATGATAAGTCCTTAGTAATAAGTGAGAGACATTACTAAGTACCGGCAGCATGGCCTGCTGTGACAAAAAATATGGAAAAGTTTCGGTTTTGAAATTTGGAGCGGGTGGCGGGAATCGAACCCGTGTCTAAAGCTTGGGAAGCTTTCATTCTGCCATTGAACTACACCCGCAAGGCGTTCCAGCTAAATTACTGCAACGCCGGTCTTTTCGTCAATGGATTGTAATCCTTAAATGATAATAATCCATTGGTCGGCCAAAACCGCTTAAAGAACAAATTATATTCTGCCTTATTCGCCTTCGTCGCTATAGTTAAGCTGATTATGATAACGACCACTGTAATCAAAAAAGCTGTCCAGCTGCTGCCAGCCTTTGGCTTGTTTTTTTAGCAGAATAAGCTGCGGCATCCGGAATTTATCCTGATCGGCTACCAGCTCGCTGGCAGTTCGATAGTTTTTCGGTTTAAGCCCTGGCGTGCGGCTGTGGGGGTGGACAAACAACGCATATAGCGCCCGGCGCTGAGCGTCGGTATCCATTTTAAAGTGGCGGTAAAACGGGTTGCCGTCGATATCCAGATACTGCACCTGCAGCACCCCTTGCTGATCACTAAGCTGCATCTGCTGACACCGAAACAAATGGTGATGCTGTTTGTTAAGCACTTCTTTTAAGCGCTTGTCCGGATCGATAAGCTGCGACTGACAGTGCTGACAAACCCTGGCTGCAATATCGTTTTCGCCGCCGCAGTCCGGACAGATCCGGGCTCTGAACCGGTAGCTGCATTGTTTGGGCGCAGAATTGGCACTATGTTCCAGTAAACCCTGACAGCGCCGGCCATAATGTTCAATAATATCGCCATCGTTATCAACCAGCCCCCAGAAAACATTGGCAAACTGGCAATCCGGGCAGGGCACCTGTACCGGCACAGCTTTACTGGCGGGCCGCGGGCTGCCCACTTCCGGGTAGAACAAATCGTAGCCATTGGCGGCGTAATCAATAATCAGGCACTGTTTTTTATCTGGTGCGCTGCGCAAACCACGGCCCACCATTTGCTGAAATAAACTAACCGAAGCCGTGGGCCGTAAAATAGCGATAAGATCGACATGCGGCGCATCAAATCCGGTAGTCAGTACCGCCACATTAACCAGAAATTTTAGTTGCTTTGCTTTAAACGCCACAAGCAGCTGATCACGCTCTGTATTGGGGGTGGTAGCAGTAATAAGCGCTGCATGCTGGCCCTGAGCGTTAAGCAAGCCCAGTATCTCGTTGGCATGCCGCACTGTCGCAGCGAAAATAATGATACCTTGCTTACTGTCAGCAAGCTGGCATAACTGGCTGACAATCAGTTTGGTTGCCCTGCCCATTTTACCTATTAACGAATCGATTTGCTGCTCGCTGTAATCCATACCACTTTGCATCTGCAGACTGCTAAAGTCGTATTGGGCTGTTAAACCGTCGAGTAAAACCGGTTTAGCTAAATAACCTTTGCTGATTAATGGTCGCAGTGGTAACTCAAAGATACACCGGTCAAAGGTGGCATGCTCCGTCGAGCCCACCCTGCCATGGTAATGACTTTTATAAATCCAGCCAGTGCCAAGCCGGTAAGGCGTGGCTGTCAGGCCCAGTATTTTTAAGCCTGGGTTGTGCTGGCGTATGTGATTGAACAATAGCTGATACTGACTACCTTCGCTAAGGCTTACCCGGTGACATTCATCAATTATCAACATGGAATAACTGGCACTGAACTGAGTAAGGTTACGCGCAGCCGATTGCACGCTGGCGATTACTGTTTTTGCTGAATTGTCTTTCTGCTTGAGGCCTGCCGCAAAAATGCTGCCGGCTGAGGTAAGCAGTTCAACTTTTTCTGCGTTTTGGGCAACCAACTCCTTAACATGGGTAAGAATTAATACCCGGCCCTTGGCGATTCTAGCCAGCTCCGCCAACACCAGACTCTTGCCTGCGCCAGTAGGCAGTACCATCACCGCTGATTGATTAGTTTGTTTAAAGTGGGCAATAGCTGCGTTGACGGCTTGCTGCTGATAGTCTCTTAACTGCATGATTTCTTCATTGGCTTATTGCGTGTTCTAAGGTAACTCGTCACCAGGTACAGATAGTCAGGCGTAATCTATAAATAAATTTTTACAATTTAAGTACAGGTCAGAGTTTTGATTTCTGGCATATAGCGTAGAGTAACCGGTAGTCGATGGGAGTTACCAATGAAAAATAAAAAAGCATTCAGCCTGAATCTGGAAGAAAAGGTGTTGTGGGTGCGGGCCGATGGCGTCTGGAACGAACGCACTGCAAATGACTATGTGCAAGAGTTCCGGCACCTGGTAAAACCGATAGTGGCTGAGCCCTGGGCCGTGGTGCTTGATATACGACACTGGCAGTTAAGCCCGGCTGGCGTTTTCAGTTTGCTTAAAGACAACACCCGTTGGTGTTTTGAACATAATTTGCGCCATGTCGAGACCATTTATGCCGACAATGCGGTGGTAATGTGGCAGTTTGTTAAAGCCACTGAAGTTGCGGCAAGGCCTGTTGATTTGGTCAGTCAGGTAGCGACAAGTGAGGCTGCTGCCCGCGAGGTTTTGCAGGCAGCCGGGTTTTTAACTGATAAATCAGCCGCGCGGTAACTGAATTTTTTTTGCTTCGCTTTGGCGGTACAACACCAGAGTTTTGCCGATGACCTGTACTTTTTCGGCTTTAGTTTCCCGGATTATCGCATCCATAATAAGAACTTTTTGCTCGCGATCTTCAGTTGGGACTTTTATTTTAATTAATTCATGAAAGTTGAGCGCTACTTCAATTTCAGCGACCACGCCTTCGGTAAGGCCATTACCACCCAGTAAAATAACAGGTTTCAGCTCATGGGCTTTGGCTTTTAAAAATTGTTTTTGTTTATTGGTTAAACTCATATAGGTAGAATATCCAGATTCAAGCTTGATTTTTGCTTATTGTAGCGCCATCTCAGGCATAACACTATTTAAGAGTGGTACCATGACCAAGAAAAAACGCTCTGCCAGTTCAACCCGCTGGTTAAAAGAGCATTTTGATGATCACTTTGTCCAAAAAGCACAGAAACTAGGTTTGCGGTCACGGGCATCGTTTAAGTTAGAAGAAATTCAGCAGCAGGACAAGCTGATGAAGCCCGGCATGACAGTAGTCGATTTAGGGTCGGCTCCAGGCAGCTGGTCACAGTATGTGGTTGGCGTGGTTGGCACATCTGGTACGGTAATTGCGTGCGATATTTTGCCGATGGATCCGTTGGCAGGTGTTGCGTTTTTGCAGGGTGATTTTCGGGAAGAAGCAGTTTTGGACGCTTTACTGAGCCGGATCGGCGGTAAAACCGTAGATGTGGTATTATCCGATATGGCACCTAATATGAGTGGCAATGATACGACTGATCAGGCTCGCTCCATGTATTTAGTGGAGCTGGCATTGGATATGTGTCAAAAAGTTTTGAAGCAAAATGGCAGTTTTGTGGTCAAAGTGTTTCAGGGGGACGGTTTTGAAGCCTTTGTAAAGGATATCAGAGCCTTGTTCACCACCGTAAAAATACGTAAGCCCGATTCATCCCGTGCAAGGTCTCGGGAGACATATATCGTGGCGACCGGCTTCAAAGTTTAGTACAGTAGCCGGTAACTTTTTATTAAGCGAAAAATGAGGTTATAACCTTGAGCGACATGGCAAAAAATCTGATTGTCTGGTTGGTTATCGCAGTGGTACTGATGTCGGTATTTAACAGCTTCGGCCCAAGTGAGAATGCAGACAGACAAACCAGCTATACCCAATTTATCAAAGATATAAATCAGGGCCAGATCCGTGAAGTGAAAATTGAGCGCAGCGGTGTAATTACTGGTTTGCGGACCAGCGGTGAGCGGTTTGAAACGGTATTGCCGGTCAATGATCCAGGTTTAATGAAAGATTTATTAGACAATGATGTTCGGGTTATTGGTGCTAAGCCGGAAGAAAGTAGCTGGTTAGCAACTATTTTCATCTCCTGGTTCCCTATGCTGTTGTTAATAGGTGTCTGGATCTTCTTTATGCGCCAGATGCAGGGTGGCGGTGGCAAAGGTGCCATGTCGTTTGGTAAAAGCAAAGCCAGGCTGATGGGCGAAGACCAGATTAAAACGACTTTTGCCGATGTCGCAGGTTGTGATGAAGCGAAAGAAGAAGTATCTGAGCTTGTTGATTATTTACGTGATCCGTCACGCTTCCAGAAGCTTGGCGGTAAGATCCCGAAAGGCGTGTTAATGGTAGGGCCGCCGGGAACCGGTAAAACCCTGTTAGCTAAAGCCATTGCCGGCGAAGCTAAGGTGCCATTCTTTACTATTTCCGGTTCAGATTTTGTTGAAATGTTTGTTGGTGTCGGTGCTTCACGGGTTCGTGATATGTTCGAGCAGGCCAAGAAAGCAGCGCCATGTATTATCTTTATTGACGAAATCGATGCAGTTGGTCGCCAGCGTGGCGCTGGTCTGGGCGGTGGGCATGATGAGCGTGAACAAACATTAAACCAGATGCTGGTAGAGATGGACGGTTTTGATGGCAACGAAGGCATTATTGTGATTGCTGCGACTAACCGGCCAGATGTGCTTGACCCGGCGTTACTGCGCCCAGGCCGTTTTGACCGTCAGGTAGTGGTTGGGTTGCCGGATGTGAAAGGTCGCGAACAAATTTTGAAAGTTCACATGCGCAAGGTGCCATTGGCTGATGGGGTCGATGCCTCAGTAATTGCCCGTGGTACCCCGGGTTTCTCTGGTGCCGATTTAGCCAATCTTGTAAACGAAGCTGCACTATTTGCTGCCCGTAGTAGTCGCCGGGTGGTATCGATGGACGAATTTGAAAAAGCTAAAGATAAAATCATGATGGGCGCTGAGCGCCGGTCAATGGTGATGACTGAAAAAGAGAAAGAAGCGACGGCCTATCATGAAGCAGGTCATGCTATCGTTGGCCGTTTGGTACCGGATCATGACCCGGTTTATAAAGTCAGTATTATTCCTCGTGGCCGGGCACTGGGTGTTACTATGTACCTGCCAGAGCGGGACAGGGTAAGCCATAGCAAACGTCATCTGGAAAGTATGATTAGCTCGTTATTTGGTGGCCGTATAGCAGAGGAAGTGATTTACGGATTCGAGTTGGTAACAACCGGCGCTTCCAACGATATTGAGCGTGCTACTGACTTAGCCAGAAAAATGGTTACCCAGTGGGGCTTTTCTGAAACACTTGGCCCACTGCTTTATGCAGAGGAAGAAGGTGAAGTGTTCCTGGGACGCTCAGTAAGTAAAAACAAGCACATGTCTGAAGATACGGTTAAGGCGATTGATGCTGAAATTCGGGTTTTTATTGACAGAAACTATGATCGCGCTAAAAAGCTGATCGAAGACAACATGGATATTTTACATGCGATGAAAGACGCATTGATGAAATATGAAACCATTGATGCTAAACAAATAGATGACCTGATGGCACGACGCGAAGTTCGCCAGCCTGAAAACTGGGAGCCGCGTGACAATGGCAGCAGCGATGATGATTCGTCGGGCAAGGCGAAAGTTGAAAGCGACGGACCAGTTGCAACAGATAAACCCTCTGAAGGCAACTTACATTAATCGCCGCCAGTGTTTATAATTCCTACCCCGGCTTGCCGGGGTTTGTTCTTTTTGGGATATAACTTTCTGCAGGTTTAAGCTTATGCTATTGAAACTTCCCCGTCAGCGTCAGTTGGATTTATCCCGTCCGGTGGTAATGGGCATTTTAAATATAACCCCAGATTCATTTTCTGATGGCGGCCAGCACAATACTGTTGATGCAGCTCTGTATCAGGCAGAACAAATGCTGGCAGATGGTGCAACTGTGCTGGACATTGGCGGTGAGTCAACCCGACCGGGCGCCGCAGCAGTACCATTACAGCAGGAGCTGGATAGGGTTGTACCGGTGATTGCTGCTATCCGGCAGCGCTTTGACTGTGTGTTATCTGTAGATACCAGCAAAGCTGGTGTAATGTCAGCTGCGGTTCAGGCCGGTGCCGATATGATCAATGATGTTCAGGCATTACAGGGCGAAGGTGCACTGGCCTGTGCGGCCGAATTAAATGTGCCGGTTTGCATTATGCATATGCAGGGCGAGCCCCGTACTATGCAGCAGCAACCCCGCTATGATGATGTCGTTGCTGAAGTAATAAAATTTCTGCAACGACGGACAATGGATTGTCAGTTCGCCGGAATTGGCAAATCACAGATTATTCTGGACCCGGGTTTTGGCTTTGGTAAAACGCTTAGTCATAATTATCAGCTGTTGGCGGCGCTGGAGCAGCTAGTTCAACTGGGATATCCGGTTCTGGCTGGTATGTCCCGCAAGTCGATGGTTGGGCAGCTGCTTAATGTCCCGTTAAATCAGCGTTTGGCAGGTAGTGTTGCTTGTGCCACAATTGCCGCACTACAGGGAGCTCGCATTATTCGGGTTCACGATGTAAAGGAAACAGTACATGCATTGCAGGTAGCTACGGCAGTGCGCCATGGAGTAGAAGCATGAGCAGAAAATATTTTGGAACTGATGGAGTTCGGGGCCGGGTAGGTGAATTTCCGATAACGCCGGAGTTTGCCATGAAACTGGGCTGGGCAGCAGGGCGGGTGTTATCTGCAAGAGGTACCCGAAAAGTATTGATTGGTAAAGATACCCGTATTTCCGGCTATTTACTGGAAACAGCACTTGAGGCGGGTCTGGTTGCTGCTGGTGTAGATGTGCGTTTGCTGGGGCCAATGCCAACGCCGGCTGTCGCCTATTTAACCCGTACTTTCAGGGCTGAAGCCGGTATTGTTATCAGCGCCTCTCACAACCCGTATTATGACAACGGTATTAAATTTTTCTCTGCTGACGGTACTAAGTTGCCTGATGATGTTGAGCTGGCAATTGAGCATGAGCTGGAACAAGCTATGGTTTGTGAGCCGTCAGAAAAGCTGGGTCGGGCCATGCGGATAGACGATGCAGCCGGACGCTATATTGAGTTTTGCAAAAGCCATTTAAAAAATCATTTATCGTTAAAGGGCCTGAAAATCGTTATCGATTGTGCTCATGGCGCAACCTACCATATTGCCCCAGCTGTTTTTAAGGAGCTGGGGGCAGAGGTTGTGGCAATTGGCTGCAAACCAGATGGTTTCAACATTAACGACAAATGTGGTGCAACCCATACCGATTTACTGCAGCAAACAGTGCTGGAGCACCAGGCAGATTTGGGTATTGCTTATGATGGCGATGGTGACCGGGTAATGATGGTAGACCAGCAGGGCCGGGTACTGGATGGTGATGAAATTGTCTATATTATTGCCCGCTATGCTCAACGTGAAAATATGCTGCAGGGCGGTGTAGTTGGTACATTAATGAGCAACCTCGGCCTGGAGCTTGCCCTGAAGGCACTGGATATTCCTTTTGCCCGCAGCGCAGTGGGTGATCGATACGTGATGGAATTATTACGTGAAAAAAATTGGCGAATTGGCGGAGAGAATTCCGGCCATATCCTCAATCTTGATCATGCCTGCACCGGCGATGGCATTATAGCGTCGTTACAGGTATTAAATGCTATGCTGGTGACAGGTGAAGATTTGACCGCACTGTGTGATGGTATGCATAAATTGCCGCAGATATTGGTAAACGTGAAATTTGAAAAAGGCACTGCGCCACTTGAAAAGCAGCACGTTAAGCAGAAAATTGCCGAGGTGGAAACTCTACTGGCCGGCAAAGGCCGGGTGCTGATCCGCAAATCGGGTACCGAGCCGCTTATCCGGGTTATGGTGGAAGGTGAAGATGAGGTATTGGTGCGGGACTACGCCGAGCAAATTGCGGCTGCAGTTAAGCTTGCAAGTTAAACGCTAACGACTGCGGTTGTACATTATAACCGCAGTCAGCCATGAACTATGTCGTTAAAGCTTGTTGTCCGACGCTGGCATAGTTAGTATTCCGGCGCTTTTAATCAGGAAATAAAGTTATGTCTGCAAAAAAACTGATCGCTGCCAACTGGAAAATGAACGGCTCCAGGGCGCTGGTAGAGGCTGTCGTGCAGCAGTTAACAAACCTGAGCCCAGAAGTTGATGTTTTGCTTTGCCCACCCGCTACGCTGTTACCTCTTTTTCCTGCCAGCCAGCATTATGCGCTGGGTGCTCAGAATGTAAGTGAGCATGAACAAGGCGCTTATACTGGTGAACTGGATGTGACTCTGATCACTGAAACCGGTGCGACCTATGTGCTCGTTGGTCATTCTGAAAGGCGGCAATATCATGGCGAATCGGATCAACTGATTTGTCTGAAGTTGCAGCAGGCAGTAAATGGCGGTTTAACACCAGTGCTGTGTATTGGTGAAACATTAACTGAGCGTCAGCAAGAAAATACCGAGCAGGTTATTGCGAAACAATTAGCGGCGGTGTATGCTTCGCACCCCGAATTGCTGGCAAAATCGGTAGTGGCTTATGAGCCTGTATGGGCGATAGGTACGGGTGAATCGGCAACACCTGAACAAGCGCAGGCAGCCCATGCGTTTATTCGCCAGCAGCTTGCTCAGTATGATGCCGCAGGTGCAGCAAAGGTAAGAATTTTATATGGTGGCAGTGTAAACGCGACAAATTGCAGCGCGTTGTTCGCTCAGCCTGACATTAATGGTGCTTTAGTTGGCGGGGCCAGCTTGAAACCATCAGAATTTATGCAAATTTGTCAGAGTGCAAAGGAATAACATGTACGAAATTATTATTGTTCTATATTTGTTGGTGGCTATGGCCTTAATTGGTCTGGTATTGATTCAGCATGGTAAAGGTGCAGACATGGGTGCGGCCTTTGGTGCTGGCGCTTCATCAACGGTGTTTGGGTCCTCTGGTACCGGTAATTTCTTAACAAAAACGACGACCATCCTGGCAACGTTATTTTTTGTATTAAGTATTGTATTAGGCAACTATACAGCAAAGCAAAGCGCACCGGTTGATGAATGGGATCTGTCTGTGCCGGCTGTGGAACAAGCACCGGTTAAAAAAGACGATAACAGTGATATTCCGGTAGGCTAACCTCTCTTTTTTGCCGAGGTGGTGAAATTGGTAGACACGCTATCTTGAGGGGGTAGTGTCTTCGGACGTGCGGGTTCAAGTCCCGCTCTCGGCACCAACTATATTCGCGGCTTTACTTTGCAAGGCTTGCGGTAACAAGCAAGGCGCTATATAATATGCGCCATTAGACGGACGCGGGATGGAGCAGTCTGGTAGCTCGTCGGGCTCATAACCCGAAGGTCGTCGGTTCAAATCCGGCTCCCGCAACCAACTTTAGGTTGAACAGTTATATTGAGAATGCGCCCTAGGGCTCCTCTTTATAATCACAGGGCGAAGGTCGCAAATCCGGCTCCCGCAACCAAATAAAACAACATTTCATTGGCGATATGGGTGTTGTTCGGATGTTATTTCGCCCCGCTTGTTCGGGGCGTTTTCGTATCTGGCGTGTCAGTTTTAAGCAGTAATGGGCGCTATGCCCATTTTTTATTGGTGTATTCGGAGGTCTTTTTGACTAAACAAGAACAACAGCTTACAGAGTTGTTGAGCCCGACAGTAACAGCTGCCGGTTTTGATTTATGGGGTATTGAGTTGCTGCGGGCTGGCAGGCATACCACGTTACGGCTTTATATCGATCATAGCGACGGTATTACTGTAGAAAATTGCGCTTTGGTTAGCCGTGAAGTCAGCGCAATCATGGACGTAGAAGATCCTATTCCCACCGAATATACCTTAGAAGTGTCATCACCGGGTTTGGCCCGGCCGCTGTTTACCGAGGCCCATTTTGCACAGGCAGTCGGCCAGCAAATTGAAGTTAAGCTGACAATAGCACAAGATAACAGAAGAAAATTCAAAGGCATGTTGCAGGCAATAGACGCTGACATGTTGGTTATGGAAGTCGATGGCAAACCCTATCGTTTGCTGATGGATAATATAGACAAAGCAAACGTAGTACCGGTTTTTTAAGGTATTCGGGTCGCGTCAGAACGAGGCAGATACAATGGCAAAAGAAATATTATTGGTTGTCGATGCAGTATCGAATGAAAAGTCAGTACCACGGGAAAAGATTTTCCAGGCATTGGAGTTTGCATTAGCTGCAGCCACTAAAAAGAAAAATGAAGGCGATATTGAAGTGCGGGTGAATATTGACCGCAAAACCGGTTCCTATGAGACATTCCGTCGTTGGGAAGTTGTTGCGGATGATGCGGTGCAGGAACATCCTACCCGCGAAATTACCCTGTCAGCTGCGCAATTCGATGCACCTGAAGTGCAAATTGGCGATTTTTACGAAGAGCAAATTGACTCTATCGAGTTTGACCGGATCACTACCCAGATGGCCAAACAGGTTATTGTCCAGAAAGTACGTGAAGCCGAGCGCTCTCAGGTTGTAGAAGCTTATATTGACCAGGTGGGTGAACTGGTAACCGGTATCGTTAAAAAGGTCAACCGCGATAGTATTATTGTTGACTTAGGCAACAACGCTGAAGCCATGTTACCCCGGGAAGAAATGTTGCCGCGCGAAACATACCGGCCAGGCGATCGTATTCGTACCCTGTTGTTTGATGTAAAACCAGAGGCGCGAGGTGCTCAGTTGTTTTTGAGCCGGGCCCGGCCAGAAATGTTGCTGGAATTATTCCGGATAGAAGTGCCGGAAATTGGCGAAGAGATGATTGAACTTCGTGGCGCTGCCCGTGACCCAGGGTCACGCGCTAAAATTGCAGTAAAGAGCAATGACCGCCGGATTGACCCGGTTGGTGCCTGCGTTGGTATGCGTGGTTCACGGGTGCAGGGCGTATCTAACGAACTGGCCGGTGAGCGGGTTGATATTGTGCTGTATGACGATAATGACGCTCAGTTTGTCATTAATGCCATGGCCCCGGCAGAGGTTGCCTCCATTATCGTTGATGAAGATGCTCACTCTATGGATATCGCAGTTGAAGATTCTAACCTGGCAATGGCAATTGGCCGTAACGGTCAGAACGTGCGTTTAGCCAGTCAGTTAACCGGTTGGGAACTGAATGTGATGTCAGTTTCAGATATGAAGAAAAAGCATCAGGAAGAAACTGAAAAAGTTCGCCAGGCCTTTATGGATGCGCTGGAAATCGATGAAGACTTTGCCGACGTGTTGGTAGAAGAAGGCTTCTCGACTCTGGAAGAAGTGGCTTACGTGCCAATCAGCGAATTATTGTCTATTGATGGTTTTGATGAAGAAATCGTTGAAGAATTGCGTAGTCGGGCGAAAGCCGTACTAACCACCCGTGCGTTGGCCAGCGAGGAATCGCTTGAAGACGCCAAACCAACTGAAGCGCTGTTAGCGCTGGACGGTTTAGATACTCACACCGCTTATGTCATTGCCAGCAAAGGTGTGACCACCCTGGATGATCTGGCTGAGTTAGGTGTCGACGATTTATTAGATATAGCAGATGTAACTGAGCAAAAAGCCGCAGAGCTGATTATGGCGGCGCGAAATATTGTTTGGTTTAGTGAAAGTAACTGAGTAGTCAACGGAGGTAACAACACAAATGGCAGAAGTCACCATAGAGAAGCTGGCCAGTGATGTCGGTACAACTGTTGATCGGTTAGTACAACAATTTGCTGATGCAGGTATTACCAAAGCTGCAGGGCAGCAGGTATCTGAAGACGAAAAGAAAACTTTGCTATTGCATTTAAGCAAGCAGCATGGCGGTAATTCATCAGAACCATCAAAACTTACGCTGAAGCGCAAAGAGAAAACGACCCTGAGTGTTGCTGGCGGCGCTGGCCGTAACCGTGAAATTCAGGTAGAAGTGCGCAAACAGAAAACTTACATCAAAAAACCGGTTGTCGATGAGGCAACGCTTAAAGCACAGGAAGAAGCCCGTTTAGCGGAAGAAAAAGCCAACGCTGAAGCAAACCGCGCTAAGCAGGAAGCTGAGCAGAAAGCGCGTGAAATTGCTGCGGCAAAAGCGAAAGAAGAAGCCGAACGTAAAGCAGCTGAAGCAAAGAAACGTGAAGAAGCTAAACAGGCGCAGCTGCTAAAAGATGATCCTGAAGAAGCGGCCCGCCGCGCGGCTAAAGAAGAAGCTAAGCGTGAAGCGGAACATATTCGTCAGCAGCAGGAAGCTGAAGCTTTACGCAAGCTGGAAGAAGAAGCGAAAAAGCAGGCTGAAGCAGCCCGTAAACTGGCAGAAGAGAATAGTGAGCGCTGGGCTCAGGAGGAGAAAGCCAAGTCAACCGAAAAAGACGACTATCACCTGACCAGTAACGAATTTGCCAAGCAGGCTGAAGATGAGGTGGACGCCAAAGAAGAGCGCGCCGGTCGTCGTGGTGTAGGCAAAAAAGCGCCACCAGCCAAAGGTAAAAAGAAAGATGATGGTAATGACAAGGAAGCGTTTAATCGCGCTAACCGTCATACCAAGAAGAAGAAAACCCCAACCAGTATGCAGCACGGTTTTAATAAACCAGCCCAACCGGTAGAGCGGGAAGTTAAAATTGGTGAAACCATTACCGTTGCCGAACTTGCAGCGAAAATGGCGGTAAAAGCGTCTGAAGTT
This sequence comes from Arsukibacterium indicum, assembly GCF_019100565.1. GTDB lineage: Bacteria > Pseudomonadota > Gammaproteobacteria > Enterobacterales > Alteromonadaceae > Alishewanella > Alishewanella indicum. The sequence goes on from NZ_JAHRID010000004.1 coordinate 167,451, forward strand.
ATTAAAACCATGATGAAAATGGGTGCGATGGCAACCATTAATCAGGTAATTGATCAGGAAACTGCGGCCATTGTCTGTGAGGAAATGGGCCACAAGTTTACCCTTACTAAAGAAAATGAATTAGAAGAAGCGGTAATGTCTGATCGTGCCGGTGAAGGTGAGCTGGAGCCGCGGGCGCCGGTAGTAACCGTTATGGGCCACGTCGACCATGGTAAAACCTCATTACTGGATTATATCCGTAAAGCCAAGGTTGCTGCTGGCGAAGCCGGTGGTATTACCCAGCACATTGGTGCTTACCATGTTGAGACTGACCGCGGCATGGTGACGTTCCTGGATACCCCAGGCCACGCCGCCTTTACTTCAATGCGGGCACGTGGTGCGAAAGCTACCGATATCGTTATTCTGGTGGTTGCTGCGGATGATGGTGTTATGCCACAAACCAAAGAAGCCATTCAGCATGCAAAAGCAGCTGGCGTACCTTTGGTGGTTGCGGTAAACAAAATTGATAAGCCAGAAGCGGATCCGGATCGGGTGCGTAATGAGTTATCGCAGTTTGACGTTATTTCTGAAGACTGGGGCGGCGATACCCAGTTTGTTCAGGTATCGGCAAAATCAGGCCAGGGTATTGATGACCTGCTTGAAGCTATCCTGAACCAGGCCGAACTGCTGGAATTAAAAGCCGTTAAGAATGGTTTGGCACGTGGTGCTGTTATTGAATCGCGGCTTGATAAAGGACGTGGTCCGGTTGCCTCTATCCTGGTTCAGGAAGGTACGCTGAACCAGGGTGATATCGTTCTTTGTGGCTTTGAGTATGGCCGGGTTCGGGCAATGCGTGACGAAAATGGCCGTGAAATTAAAGTTGCCGGGCCGTCTATTCCGGTAGAGATCCTGGGCTTATCAGGTGTGCCACAAGCCGGTGACGAAGTTACCGTGGTAAAAGATGAGCGTAAAGCACGTGAAGTTGCGTTATACCGTCAGGGTAAATTCCGTGATGTTAAACTGGCGCGTCAGCAGAAAGCCAAGCTGGAAAACATGTTTGCCAATATGGAAGAAGGCGATGTGTCTGAACTTAACCTGGTATTAAAAGGTGATGTTCAGGGTTCAGTTCAGGCAATTTCTGAATCACTGGCTAAACTGTCTACTGATGAAGTGAAAATCAAAATCATCGGTAGTGGTGTTGGTGGTATTACTGAAACTGACGTTACTCTGGCAGCTGCATCACAAGCAATCATTATAGGCTTTAACGTACGTGCAGATGCCTCAGCCCGTAAGATGATTGAAGATGAGGGTCTGGATTTACGTTATTACAGCATCATTTATGAGCTGTTAGATGAAGTAAGAGCGGCCATGACTGGTATGCTGGCACCTGAGTTTAAACAGCAAATTATTGGTCTGGCACAGGTGCGTGACGTGTTCCGCTCGCCGAAATTTGGTGCTATAGCTGGTTGTATGGTTACTGAGGGTGTGATTAAGCGTAACGCGCCAATTCGGGTTCTGCGTGACAATGTGGTTATTTTCGAGGGCGAACTGGAATCACTGCGTCGCTTTAAAGACGATGTTAACGAAGTCAGAAATGGCTTCGAATGTGGTATCGGCGTGAAGAACTACAATGATGTTCGTGAAGGCGATCAGATCGAAGTATTTGAAACCATTCAGGTTGAACGTACTTTATAAAGTACCGCTGGCCAAAACACATAATACAGGGGCCATTAGTGCCCCTGTTGTGTTCTCCCTGGCCTCAAAAATTGGATTAGACAATAATGGCAAAAGAATTCTCCCGCGTTGACCGGTTGTCGCAACATATTAAAAAGGAAATGGCGGTAATTTTGCAGCGTGAAATTAAAGATCCACGGCTGCACTCCATGATCACCGTGTCTGATGTTGAAGTATCACGCGATCTGTCACATGCCAAAGTGTTTGTTACCTTTCTGGGTATGGACGACAGCAAGGTTGAAGACAATCTTAAGATCCTGAACGATGCGTCAGGCTTTGTACGCAGTTTAATAGGCAAGCGTATTCAGACCCGGATTGTGCCGCATATTCGTTTTGCGTTTGACCAGTCACTTAATGAAGGGATCCGGATGGCAAGTCTGGTAACTTCAGTGCGTCAGGAAGATGAGCGTAAACGTAAAGATGCCGGACTCGAGCCGACAGATAATGACGGAGCTGAGGACTAATGGCTCGCAAAAATGCCAGAGCAGTTAATGGCATTCTGTTACTGGATAAACCGCTTGAAGTCAGCAGTAATGGCATTTTGCAGCGGGTACGCTGGTTGTATCAGGCTCAAAAAGCTGGTCATACCGGTGCGCTTGATCCAATGGCTTCCGGTTTATTGCCAATTTGCTTTGGTGAGGCAACTAAGTTCAGTCAGTTTCTACTTGATACAGATAAAACCTATCTGGTCACAGCCTGTTTTGGAATACGAACCAGCACCAGTGACGCCGAAGGCGAGGTTATCAGTGAGCGGCCTGTCCGTTTTTCTGACGCGGAGTTAGAGCAGGCGTTAACAACCTTACGCGGAGACATCCTGCAAGTACCGACGATGTTTTCAGCGTTAAAACATCAGGGCCAGCCACTTTATAAATATGCCCGCCAGGGCATCACTATTGAGCGCGAAGCCAGGCCAATCAGTATTTTTCGGTTTGAGCTGCTTAAACGGGATGGCAACGTTGCCGACTTTATTGTCCATTGCTCAAAAGGGACATACATCCGCACCTTAATTGATGACCTCGGTGAGTTGCTTGGCTGTGGTGGCCATGTCAGCAAACTGCACCGAACCCAGGTAGGGCCATTTACTGCAGAGCAAATGGTTAAGCCTGCTCAGTTAGATGCCTTAGAGCAGCCATGTCATAGCGCTGGCGACTTTACAGCTTTGGATGCGTTGCTGCTGCCACTGGATGCGGGGATTGTCAGCATGCCGGCTATTAAGCTTGGCATTGAGCAACAGCATCAGTTACAACATGGCCAAAGTTGCAAGGTAGAAACGGATGATATTGCGGCGGTCAGGTTGCTGGGGCCGGCAAATATTTTCTTTGGTATTGGTCAGGTGGAGCAGGGGGTGTTAAGTTCCCGCCGCTTGCTAAATACCAGTGTCCTGCCGCAGGCCGTGCCTGAGATAAACGCCTTGTAAAAAGATAGCAAAGTGCTATCATACGCCCGGTTTTCTGGGGTCTGCTGGATGAGTGATCGGCGATTCCCTTATTTTAGTTCACTCACATTGGAGTTAAATATGTCATTAAGCGCTGCTGATAAAGCAAAAATTGTTGCTGACTATGCTGTTAAAGAAGGCGATACCGGTTCACCAGAAGTACAGGTTGCCCTGTTAACTGCGTCAATCACTCACCTGCAAGGCCATTTTGCTGAGCACAAACACGACTTCCACTCTCGTCGTGGTTTGTTACGGATGGTTAGCCAGCGTCGTAAGCTGTTAGATTACTTAAAAGGCAAAGATCAGGCCCGTTACACTACCCTGATTGGTCGTTTAGGTTTACGTCGTTAATCGCTTGGCGATAACGTTGTAAAAAAGAGGCTTTCGGGCCTCTTTTTTTATGGGATTTATTTTCAACACGATTTTTACTGAACTATCTTTTGTAACAGGTTACAGAGTATACTGTGCAGGTAGAAAACACAGAGAAAAACATCGCAATTCGGCGATTAAGATAAAGGAAATACACACGTGACTCCCATCGTAAAATCATTTCAGTTTGGCCAACATACCCTAACATTAGAAACCGGCGTTATTGCCCGTCAGGCAGATGCCGCAGTGCTGGCCAGCCTGGGAGATACTTCAGTTTTAGTAACGGTTGTTGGTAAAAAAGAACCTAAGCCTGGTCAGGATTTCTTCCCGTTAACTGTTAACTACCAGGAAAAAATGTATGCAGCTGGCCGGATCCCGGGCGGTTTCTTTAAACGCGAAGGCCGGCCAAGTGAGGGTGAAACCCTGACCAGCCGTCTGATAGACCGTCCTATCCGTCCGTTATTCCCGGAAGGGTTCAACAACGAAGTGCAGGTTATTGCCACTGTGGTATCAGTACAGCCGGAAATTCAGCCGGACATCGTTGCATTAATTGGTACGTCAGCGGCCTTGGCTTTATCAGGTATTCCATTTGCAGGCCCTATTGGTGCTGCCCGGGTTGGTTATATCAACAACCAGTATGTACTTAACCCATCAGAAGAAGAGCTGAAAAGCTCGAAACTGGATTTAGTGGTTGCAGGTACGCACAATGCAGTACTGATGGTGGAATCTGAAGCTAACATTTTATCTGAAGACGTGATGCTGGGTGCCGTAATGTATGGCCATGAGCAAATGCAAACGGCTATTAACGCGATCAATGAATTGGCAGCTGAAGGCGCTAAGCCAGCCTGGAACTGGCAGGCGCCGGCAAAGAATTTGCCTTTGATTGCTAAGGTTGCTGAACTAGCTACTGCTGATATCGGTGCTGCGTATCAGATCACTGAAAAAGCGAAACGCTATGAGCGAATTGCCGAAATTAAATCAGCTCTGCATGCTAAGTTGACAGAGGAGTTGGCCGAGGGCGAAGAGCTGGACAAAAACGAATTCGGTGATATTTTCCATGACCTGGAAAGTAAAGTCGTGCGTAGCCGGATCACCAAAGGTGAGCCGCGGATTGATGGCCGTGATCCGGAAATGATTCGTGGTTTGAGCGTTATGACTGGCGTACTGCCACGTACCCATGGTTCGTCATTGTTTACCCGTGGTGAAACCCAGGCGCTGGTTACCTGTACCTTAGGTACCGCCCGTGATGCCCAGAATATCGATGACTTATTAAGTCAGAAAACAGATACCTTTATGTTGCACTATAACTTCCCTCCCTACTCTGTAGGTGAAACCGGGATGGTTGGCTCGCCTAAACGCCGTGAAATTGGTCATGGTCGCTTAGCGAAGCGTGGTGTTTTAGCCGTGATGCCGGATTTCGAAGAATTCCCATACACCGTGCGGATCGTATCTGAAATAACCGAATCTAACGGTTCCAGCTCAATGGCTTCTGTTTGTGGTTCGTCATTAGCGCTGATGGATGCCGGCGTGCCTATTAAGGCGTCTGTGGCTGGTATTGCCATGGGTCTGGTAAAAGAAGGTGATGACTTTGTTGTATTGTCAGACATCCTGGGTGATGAAGATCACTTAGGTGATATGGATTTTAAAGTTGCTGGTACTACTGAGGGTATTACTGCGCTGCAAATGGATATCAAAATTGACGGTATTACCAAAGAAATTATGCAAATTGCGTTAAAGCAGGCCAAAGCGGCCCGTTTGCACATTCTGAACGTAATGGATCAGGCTATCAGCGGCCACCGTGAAGAAATGTCTGAATATGCACCGCGCATTTACACCATGAAGATAAACCCGGAGAAAATCCGCGAAGTTATCGGTAAAGGTGGTGCGGTTATTCGTCAGATCACTGAAGAATCTGGTACCACAATCGAGCTGGAAGATGATGGCAGTATCAAAATTGCTGCAACCACCGCCAAAGCAGCGCAAATTGCTATTGATAAGATTAATGCTATTACCGCTGATATCGAAGTAGGTGCCATCTATCAGGGCGAAGTAGTACGAATTGTGGACTTCGGTGCCTTTGTAAATGTTTTACCAGGTAAAGACGGCTTAGTGCATATTTCGCAAATTTCTGATGAGCGGGTTAACAATGTGTCTGAACACTTACAGTTAGGTCAGAAAGTGGCTGTTAAGGTACTGGAAGTGGACAAGCAGGGCCGGGTTCGCTTAAGTATTAAAGAAGCGAATACCAAGCCAGCCGAAACTGCAGCTAATGCAGAGCAAGACGCTTAAAATGGTTAGCGTTAAAACAGGTATAGTAGCGCTGTTACTGGCGCTGCTGACCTTAAACGGTTGTGCTTCCAGCCAACCGTCATCGTCTGCGGCCTGGCTAACGCCAGAGCCGCTGGCGGTACCTTATCGTACTGAGCTGGCCATTGCCCGCTTAACAGAAATTCTACAACGTGCTGAGTTGACTGAAGAGCAGTCAGCGCGTTTATATTACGATCGCGGAGTGATGTACGACAGTGCAGGCTTACGTTCGCTGGCCCGGCTTGATTTTATGCGGGCACTTCGCTTAAAACCTGATATGGCCGATGCCTACAATTTTGTTGGTATTCACTACACGCTCAATGGCAGTTTTGATCAGGCATATGAAGCTTTCGATTCTGCGTTGGAACTTGCCCCTGATTACGAGTACGCCTACCTTAACCGCGGCATCGCCTTGTATTATGCTGGCCGGGCTGACTTAGCGGTGCCGGATTTTGTCAGGTTTCTGGAATTGCGACCAGCCGATCCTTACCGGGTAGTCTGGTTATATCTGGCAGAGTCGGATATATCGGAAGCTGACGCTAATAGCCGGTTATCCGCCAATCTTGCCACCCTGGATGCAGATGACTGGGCCACCAATATCCCACGGTTTTATCATGGTGATATATCTGAACAGCAACTGCTTAACTCTGTACTTGATGGTTTAAGCAGTCAGCGGCTGTTAGCTGAGCGTTTATGTGAGGTTTATTTTTACCTGGCTAAGTGGCATGAAGCCAAGCAAAGACCTGAAAAGGCTATTAATTATTATAAAAAAGTTCTGGCAACAAATGTCTATGAATTTGTTGAACACCGCTATGCCAGGCTGGAGATCGCCAGGCTAAGAGGTGAAACATTAGCCGGAGAGACGGATGAGTTTCATTAGGCTTAAAGATGTTTTGCCGGTAAAAAGCCAGCTTGCTGGCTTTTTTGCATTATTGCTGTTGGGCTGCACGCCGCAAACTTCGCAAGAAGGTCAGCAACAACTTATGCAACGTGCTGACACAGAATCAACCGCTGCGTTGCAGCTCGCCCGGCAGCGCCTGGCAAATAATGAACTGTCTGACGCCTTACGCTGGTTCCGCCAGGCAGCAACGCTGGGCGATGCTGAAGCACTCGATCATGCCCTGCAGCTGCAGCAGCGACTGGATGGCCGGTTAGCTACGGCCAAGTGGCTGCAACAAGCCACAGATAATAACCAGATTGAGCCGTCGCTTGTCACTAGCAGCCAACGCGCTGCTCTGGGTTTATGGCAACCAGCAACTTCAGTTGTTACCAATAGCGGCTATCAGGCGGCTGCAGGCTGTAACCTGACAATTCAACCTGTTGCCAGCCAGCAGGCAGGGATAGTACGCTGGCAGCATTTACGGGCCGCCTGGTCGGCCGATACGTTTCTGAGTCAGCTGCCGGTGTGTTTTAATAATCTGATTACGGTAAATGCCATTGAACTGAACTGTTCAGAGCAGCCGGCACTGCGGATAAACTGCAATTACGCCTCGTTAACCGACGAAGTACTTGGCGGAGCCTTTAGTCAGTTGTTAATTATTGCCGGCGAGGGGCTGGCCAGCTACAACAACGGGATTGTGCAACTACCCGATACTGCCAGCCTGGCGTTGCTGCAGCATGAGTTTATGCATGTGCTGGGTTTTATTGATGAGTACCCGCTAAGCAAACAGGCTGCTGAAACTTTGTGCCGCCCCGGTACTTTTGTCGCTAATTTGATATTTGATAACAGCGCAGAAACAATAGCCGCCTGGCACCGGCACTGGTTGCCAGCAAACACGACAGGTAAACTGAAACTTAATGCGGTAACAACCTGTCAGGCCGCGGGACGGCAAGCGTACCGGGTTGTGGCCAGGGTCAATCCGATGGAGCTATACCAGACAGCAATGCCTGAGTTGTACCAACAGCTAATGGTTCGTGCTTTGGCCAGGCCTGAAACTATAATGCCAGTGCAGTACTATTTTGCTTATCTGGCCCGACAGCAGCAGGCCTGGCAGCAATGGCAAACGCTGATGCAGCTTGCCGCAGATTATGGTTATCATGATGCGGTCAATGCGCTGCAATACCTTTAACAATGTTTAAGCTACTCGTTGGCTGACAATTCTGACAACTCCCGGCTTAAAAGCTGGTTGTCGCCCAGATTAAGCTCAATTAGCCGTTTTAAGTGGCCAGCACTTTCCAGATCAATTTTGACACAGTGCAGTCCAAGCATATCATCATGCTGATGGGCAATGCTGACCTGCATACTGAAATCCAGCGGGTAGTCGCTTAAATGCACCCGTAATGTCAGTGGTCCATGCGTGGCAGGGCTCCAGCTTGCTGGTAGGCTAACTAAGGCACCTTTTAAGGATAAATCAAGCACATCAGTAGGGTAGCTGTAGTCGGTGGTTTCTAAATGAGCTTTACCCTGAAAATTGACCCGGCTAAACCGTCGCTGTTCCATAGAACCCCCATACAATAGTTGATGCTAGTGTAGCTGCTTTAACGGTAAATAGCAGCGAATCATCGATGTCACCGCAGTGAAAAATTGTCAGTTATTTTTACAATAGAAATAAATTCTCTAACCTAAAAGAGCATCATCTTATTAAGTTATTGGTAAATAACATATATTAATGTTTATTAAAGTTGGTCCCTATTTTGCTAACACATTAGTGATGATAAAAAAGTAAGGACTTAACATGCTAAAGCAAATAAAAGAATCAATCAAAAAGCAGACTAAAACCGTAGGATTAATTCTGATAGCCAGCGCTGCGTTTTCAGCGCAAGCAACAATAATGGAAGTTACCCCGGACAATGTCATGTGGGCTGGTGATGCCAACAGCGCAATCACTGATACTGCGCCACGCAGCGGTAATGGCTCAGTGCAGTTGCAAGGCGACAGAACCCGCTTTTTTGGCCTGGGTAATCCATTCGACCCGTTAAGTAATATTGGCTTACTGGATGAGCTGCTGGATTTCAGTTTTGAGTGGGCAATTTCTTCAGCCAGTAGCAACAATTATCACCCGGACTATACTCCGGCGCTTCGTTTGCATATTTGGGATGGTAGTCAGCGCAGTGAACTGATCTGGGAAGGTGCTTACAATGACGTTTACGGCAATATCAGCAAAGATACCTGGTATCAGACAGCCTTCACTGATAATTTTTATCAGTGGGTGTCTGGGGTTGGGGTAACAGAGATATACAACCGGACATTGACTGACTGGCAAAGTTTGTATTCTGACGGTGCCTATATCTCTGCGGTAAGCATGGGGGCAGGCAGTGGCGCAACCACAGACTACCTTGCATTTGGTGATAACCTTACCCTGCAAATTGGCAGTGGCCCTGCGATAACCTATAACTTTGAACTTGCGGCAACAGCAGTTCCTGAGCCTGCTGGTATAGCATTATTTGCAGGTGGCTTATTGCTATTAATGCGCCGTTTCAAAGCGAAAAATTAAGTATCTGATTTTATAAGTAAAAAGGCTGCAATATTGCAGCCTTTTTTATATTAAAATACAGCAGTCAGCTAACTTCTTCACCAGCCGCCTGGCGATCGGCATGATATGACGAGCGCACAAAGGGGCCGCAGGCGGCGTGTTTAAAGCCGATGCTATTGGCAAAGTGTTTTATTTCATCAAATTCGGCTGGCGGCATATAGCGTTTTACCGGCAGGTGGTGCTTGCTCGGTTGCAAATACTGGCCTACGGTCAGCATATCGACATCATGATCGCGTAAGTCTTGCAAGACCTGCAGCAGCTCTTCGGTAGTTTCACCCAGGCCAACCATTAAGCCGGATTTGGTAGACACCTGTGGATGCGCTTCTTTAAAACGTTTTAATAAAGTCAGTGACCATTTGTAATCGGCACCCGGCCGCGCCAGTTTATAAAGCCGCGGTGCGGTTTCCAGATTGTGGTTAAATACATCCGGTGGGCTTTTGCTCAGAATTTCCAGTGCCACATCCATCCGGCCCCGGAAATCCGGTACCAGCACTTCAATTTTAATCTCCGGGCTGTATTTGCGAATCGCAGTAATACAGTCAGCAAAATGCTGGGCACCGCCGTCGCGTAAGTCGTCGCGGTCAACTGAGGTAATGACAACGTACTTCAATTTCATATCACGAATGGTTAACGCCAGCTTTTCCGGTTCTTCAGCGCTGGGTGGCAATGGCCGGCCGTGGGCAACATCACAAAACGGACAACGCCGGGTACAAATAGCACCAAGGATCATAAAGGTTGCGGTGCCGTGATTAAAACATTCCGGCAGGTTAGGGCAGGCGGCTTCTTCGCACACCGAATGCAGGCCATGTTTACGCATAGCCCCTTTAATCTGATCGATCCGCTCGGTAGTTTTTGGTAATTTAATTTTTAACCACGACGGCTTACGCAGCATTTCATCAGGTTCGGTTGGTAGTACCTTAACCGGAATTAATGCCATTTTGTCAGCGTCACGTAATTTAACACCGGGTTCCATACGCGCTGTTTTCGTCATTTTACCACTCTAACCCTGTTTTAAAACTCAGTTCTGATACGGCCAGAAGCCGCTGAAAAATGTTACTTATCTCGGTTTTCGCCTGGCCTATTGTCAGGGGGCCACCATAATCTTTGCTCTGGATCATCTGCATTCCGGCGTAACCACAGGGGTTTATCCGGTTAAAAGGGCTCAGATCCATATCGACATTTAACGCCAGACCATGGAAGGTACAGCCTTTGCGAACCCTTAAACCCAGCGAAGCAACTTTCTTACCGTCGATATAAACGCCTGGCGCATCGGGTCTGGCATTAGCCGTTGTGCCATGTTGTGCAAGCAGGTCAATTAACGCCTGCTCCAGTAAACTAACCAGTTCGCGCACACCCAGTTTGCGGCGTTTAATATCCAGAAGCACATACACCACCAGCTGACCGGGGCCGTGATACGTTACCTGACCGCCACGGTCCACTTTTACCACCGGTATATCGCCCGGTAATAGCAGGTGTTCTGCCTTACCTGCCTGGCCCTGGGTAAACACCGCAGGGTGTTCCAGCAACCATAGCTCGTCGGCTGTGTGTTCATCCCGCTCATCAGTAAAGCGTTGCATAGCCTGCCATACCTGGGTATAGTCCTGGCTGCCTAAATCACGGATAACAAGTTGCTGGCTGAGAGTCACGGCTTTCTCCGCTCTAAAACTGGCTGCATTATAGCGATTTGTGCCGCTAATGCGAGTTCAGCAAATTAAAGTACGTAGCGAACACGTTCAATTTTGCCAAGCTCTGTATACAGCAGTTCAATATGATCCTTACTGGTTACCGTTACTTTTACCGATACTGAATGATAGTTGCCTTTGGCGCTTGGTTTAACGCTAGGGCTGTAATCTGTCGCGTCGGTATGGCGACAAATAACGCTCATCACTTCATCAACCAGTTCAGGTTCAGCCAGGCCCAGCACTTTAAAGTTAAACTGGCACGGAAACTCCAGGTACTGATCAAATTTGGTGTCTTTTACTTCGTTCGCCATACTTATACTCTCATTGTCGCTGTTGTTTTACTGCTACTGTTTAGTGCCGAATATCTGCCCGTTATTGTAACAAAAAATCCCGGCAGGTGCCGGGACTTGTCTGACAGGCAGCACGCGGTTTAGTTAAACTGCATTTTTACGTAATCAATCATCCGGCTGAAAAAGCCACCACGGCCAACTTCTTCCAGGGCAACCAGCGGATACTCTGCAATATCTTCACCTTCCAGTTTCAGGTAGATGGTACCAACAACCTGGCCTTTGTTTATGGGGGCGATCAGTTCCTCATTCAAGCTGACTTCTGCTTTCAGGTTGCGTCGCTGCCCGCGGGCAATGGTGATTGGGGTGCTTTGCAGCAGGCCCAGTTTAATTTGTTCTTTGTCGCCCTGCCAGACACGTTGCTCGGCAAACTCTTCACCGCTCTGGTAGGGTGAAAAGGTTTCAAAAAACCTGAAACCATAGCTCAATAGTTTTTTGTTTTCGTTGGCGCGGGCCCGCTCACTCTCGGCCCCCATCACCACTGATACCAGGCGCATGCCATCGCGGGTGGCAGAGGTGATCAGGCTATAGCCTGCTTCGCTGGTGTGGCCGGTTTTAATACCGTCAACATCCAGACTGCGGTCCCATAACAGTGAATTACGATTGTACTGCCGGATATTATTGTAGGTGAACTCTTTTTCGGCATAAATGGCATATTCTTCCGGCACATCTCTGATCATGGCCACTGACAACTTAGCCATATCCCTGGGGGTAGTATATTGCTCGGCTACCGGCAAGCCATGGCTATTACCAAAGCGGGTATTGTCCATACCAAGGCGCTGGGCATGGGCATTCATTAAATCGACAAAGGCGCTCTCGCTACCGGCAATGTGCTCGGCCATTGCCACACAGGCATCATTACCGGACTGAATGATAATGCCTTTGTTTAAATCAGCCACTGATACCTGAGTGCCCACTTCGATAAACATCAGGGACGAGCCCGGGAAATTCTTTGCCCAGGCCTTTTCGCTGATGGTAACTTTATCATCCAGGCTAATATTGCCGTTCTTCAACTCAGTACCAATAACATAGCTGGTCATCATTTTGGTCAGACTGGCTGGCGACAATGACATATCGGCGTTTTCTTCAGACAACACCTTGCCGGTATCAAAGTCGATTAAGATGTGGCCTTTAGCGGCAACAGTGGGAGCCTGAGGGATCACAACCTGAGCCTGGGTGAAACTGGCAAAACAAAAACTACTGATGGCAACAAGGCCGGAGGTAACGATGCGTCTGTAACTATTCATGAGACCCGTTCTTTTATTATTTGAAATGGTGAAAGTAAAATGTCACTGCATACTGTTAACTGCATTTTTTATTTAACTGCATCCTTTGTTTAACTGCATACGGTGCTATCGAAAAAATAGGCGCCAGGGTATTGGTTAGCTTTTAATTTCGCCAACCAGTCACGGGCTTGCCGTTTGTCTTTACTCGGACCCACCAGCAGCCGGAAAATTCCATCTGCCGCCTGAATTTGGGTGGGTACTGCAAGTTTTTTAGTAACTTCAGTACTTAACTGGTTAAGTTTATCGTTATCGGTACTGGCAAAAATCTGAATATAACATTGTTGTTTAGTATTCACTAAATCCTGCGCCAGCATGGCCGGAGATTTTATTAGTTCTAACTGAACTCTGGCTGTACCCCGCTGCAACATCCCTATTTTACTGGCTGCAGAATAAGATAAATCAATTATCCGATCGCGGTGAAAAGGCCCACGGTCATTTACCCGGACAATAGCACTCTGACCATTATCCAGGTTGGTTACTTTAACATAAGATGGCAGCGGCAGGGTTTTGTGGGCCGCGGTCATGGCAAACATATTGTATGTTTCGCCATTGGAGGTCAGATGGCCGTGAAATTTACTGCCATACCAGGAAGCAATGCCAGTTTCGGTAAATACGGTAGCATCCGCTATCGGCGTATAGTGCTGGCCAAAAACCTGATACGGCCGGTTGCCGCCCCGGCTAAGTGGTTCAGCCTTCGGCGCCGGATCTGTCATTTCCAGTAAGGTAGGTAGCCGCGCCGGTTTACTGTCCTGCTGTTGCTGATAACGGCCGGCATTGGGCGATACCTGTGTTGGTGCTGAACTGCAAGCTGTCAGTAGCAACAGCATGGTTGCTAGTGTTGTAAAACAATAAAGTCTAAACATTTGCTAACATCCGCTTATGAGTACTAACCGACATCAACACCCCAAATGCAGCCATCAGGGTTACCATCGAAGTGCCGCCATAACTGACCAGAGGCAGCGGCACGCCTACTACCGGTAATAGCCCGGAAACCATCCCGATATTGACGAACACATAAACAAAAAAAGTCAGGGTGAAACTGGCTGCGACCAGTTTACTGAAATTATCCTGCGCCTTACTGGCAATAATTAAACCACGGCCAATGATAAACAAATAAATAGCCAACAGAAAAATGACACCAATCAGGCCAAACTCTTCACTTAAAACCGAGAAAATAAAGTCGGTGTGGCGCTCTGGTAAAAACTCCAGCTGTGATTGGGTGCCCTGTAACCAGCCTTTGCCGTTAACCCCGCCGGAACCTATGGCAATTTTCGATTGAATAATATGATAACCCGAACCCAGCGGATCGGTTTCCGGGTTCAGAAAAGTCAGCACCCGTTGTCGCTGATAATCGTGCATTAAAAAATACCACATTACCGGGGCAAACGCTGATACCAGCACGGCAATAAAACTTATCAGCCGCCAACTCATGCCAGCCATAAACAATACAAACACACCTGACATGGCAATTAACAGCGACGTGCCCAAATCGGGTTGCTTAGCAATCAGCAGAGTTGGAATAGCACACATCATAAAGCCAATAAATAAATGCCATAAACGCGGCGGTAAATTATGAGACGCAATAAACCAGGCAACCGCCATTGGTACAGCCAGTTTCATAATTTCTGAAGGTTGAAACTTCATAAAGCCTAAATCAAGCCAGCGCTGGGCACCTTTGCCAACATAGCCAAACAATAATACGGCAACCAGCATCAGCAGGCCAACGCTAAACAAGGCAATAGCCCAACGTCTGATGGTTTGCGGGTCAAGTTGGGCGACCCCAACCATAACGGCTAACGCAACACCCAGCCGGATGACCTGCGCTTTCATCATCGCTTCACTCTGGCCGGTAGCACTGTATAAAATTACCAGTCCAAACGTCAGCAATGCCAGCAGGCCAAGCAGCAATGGCAGGTCAATATGAAAGGCGGCAAATTTGCCACTGCGCTGTGCCGGGTCAACCATAGTGCTATTCATTGCTATTGACTCCGGCAGAAAAGTAGTAATCCAAAAACTGCCGGCCAACAGGTGCGCCGACACTGCTGCCACCACCGGTATTCTCAACCGCTACCGCAAACACCACGGTAGGGTTTACTGCCGGCGCATAGCCAATAAACATGGCGTTGTCACGCAGCCGCTCGTCCAGCGCATCGGCATCATATTTGGCATCCTGAGCAATGGCGACAATCTGAGCGGTACCGGTTTTACCGCCTGAGGTGTAGGTGGTATTGCTAAATGCGTTGCGGGCCGTACCTGTGACCACCGTTCTTACCATGGTATCGGCAATAATGTCCCAGTTTCGTTCATCAATCACATTCACACCAGGCCGCAGGCCCGGGTCGACTAACTCATTGCTGTCTGCTGAATGAAGTTCCGCGGCCATATGCGGTGTAGGCATCATCCCCTTGTTCACAATGACCGCGGTAGATACTGCCAGTTGCAATGGTGTTGCTGTCCAGAAGCTCTGGCCGATGCTTAGCGGCACCGTATCACCCGGATACCAGGGTTGGTTAAAGCGGGCCCGCTTCCAGCCGCGCGACGGCATATTGGCGCTGGCTTCCTCATGAATGTCGATACCAGTGCGCTCACCAAACCCAAACTGGCGCATGTAATCGGAAATCCGGTCGATACCCAGTTTTATGCCAAGGTCATAAAAGTAAATATCGCAGCTTTGGGCCACCGCGCTGTATACATCAACCCAACCATGGCCGCCCCTTTTCCAGTCACGAAACCGGTGATCACTATTTGGCAGAGTAAAGAAGCCCGGATCCCAAATTTTGGTATCCGGTTGCACGGTATCGGTTTCCAGCGCTAATAGCGCCAGGTGGGGCTTAATCGTTGACGCCGGCGGGTAAATGCCTTGCGTAGCGCGGTTTATCAGCGGCCGGTCGGGTGAATGGAGCAGTGCGTTGTAGGCGGTGCTACTTATGCCGTGCACAAACAAATTCGGGTCGTAACTGGGGTTAGAGTAAAATGCCAGCACGGCACCATCGCGTGGATCCATCGCAACAATAGCACCGCGATTTTCGTTAAGTGTTTGCTGAGCAGTAAGTTGCAGGCCAACATCCAGGCTTAAGCGAATATTTTTGCCAGAGCGGGCAGGTACAGAGCGCAATACCCGGATAATCCTGCCGCGGTTATTCACTTCTACTTCCTGAAAGCCCATGGTGCCGTGCAGTTGTTCCTCGTAGTACCGTTCCAGCCCCAGCTTACCTATTTCCCGGCTGGCAGCGTAGTTTGCCAGCACACCTTGCTCTTCAAGGCGTTGCAGATCGTTGGTATTAATTTTACCAATGTAGCCCAGGGCATGGGTAAATAAATCACCGAAAGGATAATGACGGCTAAGTCTGGCTTCTACTGTTACACCAGGGAAACGGTGCAGGTTAACGGAAATAATGGCCACTTCCTGTTCGTCTAACCGCTCTTTTAGCGCAATAGAATTAAACCTTCGTTGCTGCCTGACTTGTTGCAGAAAATCCTGTTGCTGCTCTTCAGATATTTCAATCAGTGCCGCGAGGCGGGCGAGGGTGGCGTCGATATCATCAATTTGTTCAGGTACCAGTTCCAGGGAAAACACCGGCCGGTTTTCTGCCAGTAAAATACCATTGCGATCGCTAATTAAACCGCGGTTAGGTGCCAGCGGTAATACTTTTATCCGGTTACCTTCAGAGCGGATTTGATAATCCTGATAAGAGCGCACCTGCAGGTTATACATATTAACTAAAATCACGCTGAACAAGCAGCAAACTATCAGCATCGCTATCGCCGCTCTGCTGTTAAACAGACGGGTTTCGGCGGCAATGTCCTGCATAGCAACGCGTTTTTTAAGCATAACTACTCGCGGTGATAAGGATGGTTAGTACTGATACTCCAGGCCCGGTAGAGTGCTTCTGCCAGGACCACCCGCACCATAGGATGGGGCAGGGTAAGCGCGGACAATGACCACTTGGCTTCACTGGCAGCAATGCAGGCCGGTGACAGGCCTTCCGGCCCACCCACTAATAGTGCAACATCACGGCCATCCTGCTGCCACTGTTCCAGCCGCTGCGCCAGTTGCGGGCTACTCCAGTTGTCACCGGTCACTTCCAGGGTAACAATCCGGCTGCCTTTGCTGACAGCCGCCAGCATTTTTTCGCCTTCAAGCTCCAGGATCCGCTTTATGTCGGCATTTTTGCCGCGTTTGCCGGCCGGGATCTCTATCAGCTCCAACGGCATATCGCGGCCAAAACGTCTGGCGTACTCGTTAAAACCGGTTTGCACCCAGTCAGGCATCTTTGTGCCAACGGCGATCAGGCTTAGCTTCATACCGGCTCAGGCACTCCAGAGTTTTTCCAGCTGATAAAAGTCGCGTGTTTCTTCCAGCATCACATGGACAACAACAGAATCTAAATCGAGCAATACCCACTCACCGCTGCTTTCGCCCTCAATACCCAGTGGCTGAACACCGGCTTTTTTGCACGCTGCAGCCAGGTAGCCGGCAACAGATTTGGCATGACGGGTCGATGTACCTGAGCAGATCACCATAAATTCAGTTACGCTTGATTTGCCCCGGACATCTAAAGTGACGATATCCCGGCCTTTCAAATCATCAATTTTGTCTGTGACAAAGGCAACCAGTTCGTTCGTTTGCACCTATTTTCCTCAATGCTGACTAAAAGCGGCTATTTTAACACAGTTTTGCCACTGTTATAGCGCTTCGCTCTGGTAGAGTTGATGTTGCTGAATATAGTTCAGTACTTGCAAAGAAACTTCAGGGATATTTTGCTGCTTACGGGCAAGTGCGGCCCGAATCGCTGTGGCACTGATGGCAAATTCAGGATTATCCAGCTCGACAATACAGCCATGATCAGATTGCCGCAATGCGGCTGTTGTAGCACCAAACTCTGCCAGCAGTGCAGGCGCATCGCCATTCTGATTACTGTAGCCCGGGCGCTGACAGACAATCAGGTGGCCCAGCTGCAGGATGTGTTGCCAGTTGTACCATTGCTTAAAATAACATAGTGAGTCCATACCAATGACAAAAGCCAGCGTAGCGGTGGGCATCTGTTGCTTTAACATTGCCAGGCTGTCAGCAGTGTATGAGGGGCTGTCGCGGTTTAGTTCCAGTGGTTGTAATTGCATGTCAGGTTCATCAGCAATGGCCAGTTCAACCATAGTTGCCCGTTGTCTGGCACTGACACCGGGGCTTGCCCGATGAGGCGGCAAATGACAGGGCATTAATTGCAATTGATCTAAGCCACAATGCTCAATGACATAGCGGCCACAGGCCAGATGGCCCTGATGAACAGGGTCGAAAGTACCGCCTAAAATGCCAATAACAGCAGCTGATTTCGTTTGGTTAGTCGTCATGATGTTGTTGTAAACTAAAGGCACGAGGTACCGGTTTGATAAATAAGCAAACCAGATGGCCAAGCGCCGTGGTAACATCGGCCAGTTGGCCCGCTTTATACAACCGGTCAAATGCGGCCAGTTCCTGCAATAAATAATTCAGGTAACTTAACGATAAACGCTGTAGTGCCTGCTGATACAGCGGCTGGCGTTTGGGCCAGATAGCCAGTTGTTTATAGGTCTGGCTAAGCGCAATACCCTGTAACTGGTCATGTTGCAGCTGCTGCAACTGTTGTAAATCCCGCTGCAGTTGCCAGATGATTATTGCCGGCTCCAGATCCTGCTCTAATAAGCGCTGAAGCCGGTGTAATGCCTGCTGGCTTTCGCCTGCCAGAATGGCATCACCTAGCTGAAATACAGTAAAGCTGGAGTGATCAGCTAAAAAGTCTGCCAGCATATCGGCATCGATCCGTTGTTCAGGATGGGTCAGGGCCAGTTTCTCCAGTTCCTGCCGGGCAGCGAGCAGGTTGCCGGCGCTGTGGTGTTGCAACAGGTTAAAGGCATCGGCCGTAAGTTGTAAGTTCAGCTGGCGGGCGCGTTGTTGCAGCCACTGGTAGGCCTGACGATCGTCCAGCGGATAAATGGCTACCTGTATTGCATGCTGTTGCAGTTGTTTAAACCACGCCAGCTTACTGACCTCAGCAAAACTGCGCTGGCCATGCAACACCAGCACGATGTCGGGTGACAGCGTATTAGCTAACTGTTTTAGTTGTTCACTGGCATTGGCTGGCAGCTTCTGCCCCAGTTCCAGCTCTATCAGCCGTTTGTCAGCAAACAGTGACATGGCACCCAGTTCGTTATGCAACTGGCTCCAGTCAAACTGGTTATCTACGGTAAAGCTCAGCCGTTCGGCAAAGCCCTGGGTTTTTGCTGCCTGGCGTATGGCATCAATGGCTTCGAGCTTTTGTAGCGGCTCGTCACCAAAAACCAGATAGCATGCCGCTAACCCTTGCTGAAGCTGGGTAACCAGCTGGTTAGCGTACAGCTTTTGCATCAGCCTAACCGGGCCAGCTGCCGGATGATCCGATTCGCGGCCTGCTGGCGCAACTCACTGAGCAATAAGTCCAGCTCGCGCGCTTTTGCCAGAGCCTGATTCGGGTCGTCCTGATAATCACGGTACAGTTCAAACTGATTAAAAGCCGGCTCAGCGCCTGGCATAATTAAATTGTAACTGACTTTATAGATCAGTTCGTACTCGGCAACCTGACCGCTGGGAAACAACGACAGGGTCCGGCGCTCCAGTGTGTCACTGAGCAGTTGAATGGTCGGAGCGTCTGTCTGCATGCTACCGAGTAAGCGAACGCTGTTCTGTTGTAACCGCGCGTTTAGCAGCTTAGCCAATTCAGAGTGTGCTTCGCTTTGCACATAAACAGCCGGGAACTGGCTAAGTGGCAGGTTGCCCCGCAAATGAAAACCGCAGCTGCTCAGCGTCAGCGTCAGCACTGCTGCTATCGCCATTTTCAGCATCTTAGCCAACCACCAGGTTCAGCAGTTTACCCGGCACGTAAATCACTTTACGAACGGTAACGCCGTCCAGATAGCGCTGGACGTTATCATCCTGTTTAGCCTCTTCAAGCACCTGTTGCTCTGTGGCGTCGGCACTTACCGTCACCTTAGCCCGCACTTTGCCATTTATTTGCACCACCACCAGTTTTTCGTCTTCAACCATCGCCTGTTGGTCAACCACCGGCCATGGCGTTTGCTCAATACCCTGACTCTGGCCCATTTGCTGCCATAAATACTGTGCCACATGCGGGGTGATCGGGTTTAGCAGCTGTAACATGGCCAGCACGGCTTCATGCATAACGGCCTTATCCTGCCCACTGGCCAGGCTGGCCCGCTGCAGTTTATTGCTCAGCTCCATAATGGCGGCAATAGCGGTATTAAAGGTATAGCGCCGGCCGATATCATCACTGACTTTAAAGATGGTTTTATGCAGCTCGCGCCGTAATGCTTTCTGCTCGTTGTTTAAAGCACTCAGCTGCAACGGCTCAGGCGTGCCGGCAGCCTGCACGTCATGCACCAGGGTGTAAACCCGTTTAATAAAACGGTGTGCTCCTTCCACGGCTGAGTCTGACCATTCCAGGGTTTGCTCCGGTGGGGCAGTAAACATCATAAACAAACGCACTGTATCGGCACCGTACTGGTTTATAACCTGCTGCGGGTCGATACCATTGTTTTTTGACTTGGACATCTTGCTCATACCGGCAGATTGCACCGGCAAGCCATCAGTCTGCAGTACGGCCTGAATGATCCGGCCTTTTTCGTCGCGTTCTACTGTTACATCCTGCGGTGATAACCATTGTTTACCGCCATTTTCAGTTTCGCGATAGAACGTTTCAGCCAGTACCATGCCCTGACACAATAAGCGTTTAAAAGGTTCATCGCACTGTACCAGGCCAACATCACGCAGCAATTTATGGAAGAAGCGGGCGTAAAGCAGGTGCAAAATGGCATGCTCAATACCACCAATATACTGGTCTACCGGCAGCCAGTAATTGGCTTTAGCCGGGTCCAGCATCGCCTGGTCATGATCCGGGCTGCAATAGCGGGCATAGTACCAGCTCGACTCCATAAAGGTATCAAAGGTGTCGGTTTCATGAAATGCCGGCGCGCCGTTGTATTCGGTTTTAGCCCAGTTGGCATCTGCTTTAATCGGTGAGGTGACACCGTCCATGACGACATCTTCCGGTAACCGCACCGGTAGTTGATCTGCCGGCACCGGTACCACAGAGCCATCAGCCAGATTTAACATCGGAATAGGGGTACCCCAGTAGCGCTGACGTGATACGCCCCAGTCACGCAGCCGGTAATTCACTTTCACCTCGCCTTTACCGATACTGGCCAGCTTGGCAGCTATTGCTTTAAAGGCTTCGCTGAATTCCAGGCCATCAAATTCTGCCGAGTTAATCAGGGTGCCTTTTTCAGTATAGGCCGCCTGGCTTAAATCAGCGGGGTCGCCACTGCTGGCGGCAACAACCTGTTTAATGGTCAAACCATATTTGCTGGCAAATTCATAATCGCGTTGGTCGTGGCCTGGTACAGCCATCACAGCGCCAGAGCCGTAATCCATCAGCACAAAATTGGCTACCCATACCGGCAGTTGTTCACCGGTTAACGGGTGAACCGCAAAAATGCCGGTAGCACAGCCTTTTTTCTCCATGGTTGCCAGCTCGGCTTCAGCCAGCTTGCCACCTTTGCAGTCGTCAATAAACGCCGCCAGCTCGGGATTGGTTGCCGCCGCTTCGCGGGCCAGCGGATGCTGCGCCGCCACGGCCAGATAGGTTACACCATACAACGTATCCGGCCGGGTGGTGTACACTTCAACTTCAGTGTCTTTACCGGCAATATCAAACCGGATATTGACGCCTTCAGAGCGGCCAATCCAGTTTTTCTGCATGGTTCGTACCTGTTCAGGCCATTCTGTCAGCTGCTCTAAATCAGCCAGTAGTTCCTCAGCATAGGCGGTAATTTTAATAAACCACTGGGCCAGCTCACGCTGCTCAACCACCGCACCGGAGCGCCAGCCGCGGCCATCAATTACCTGTTCATTAGCCAGCACACACTGATCAACCGGGTCCCAGTTAACGGTTGCCATTTTTTTATAAACCAGGCCTTTCTCATACAGCTTGGTAAAAAACCACTGCTCCCAGCGATAATAGTCGGGTTTGCAGGTTGCGACTTCGCGGCTCCAGTCATAACCAAAGCCCAGCCGTTTCAGCTGGTTTTTCATGTAATCGATATTTTCGTAAGTCCATTTGGCTGGCGCGGTTTTATGGTTAATCGCCGCGTTTTCTGCCGGTAAACCAAACGCATCCCAGCCCATTGGCTGCATAACATTTTTACCCTGCATCCGTTGAAAACGGCTTACCACATCGCCAATGGTATAGTTACGCACATGACCCATGTGCAAACGTCCGCTTGGGTAGGGGAACATTGACAGGCAATAAAACTTTTCTTTGCTGGGATCTTCCGTCACCTTAAAGGCGTTGTCGGCTTCCCATTGTTGTTGCAAAGCGGTTTCAATTTGCTGCGGGTCATATTGTTGTTGCATTTACATCATCCACGATAAAGTTCTGGCAGGGCCGGCATGGCCGGGAAAAGTGGCTATAGCATACCGCAGCACGGTTTTGACAACAATAAGCAAGCGTGTTGTCTATACTGGAAAAACCAACAAGGAGGCAATATGAGTGATTTTTATAAAAAGTATCAGCGCTGGCTGGCCGGATTTAACCGTGACATGCAGCAAAATCCGGATAATCAGGACAACCCGTTACTTAAATTTTCCGATACCTTAAAAGCTTATGTTAAGGCCGGTAAAGATCTTAGCGCATACGAGACCCGGCTGTTTATTGAAACATTAAAGCGGCAATGGCATGAGTATGACGAGACCACGGAGCAAAACCCGCCTGCTGAACAAACTGCGCCATCGCTGTGGCCTGAAGCGTTGTGGCAGGAGCTTAGCAATATCACCGATAAAACCCAGCTGGAGTGGCAGGAGCTGACTCAGGATTTTAAACATCAGGGCGTTTACTATCAGGGCGAAATGGTAGGTATGGGCCGTTACCGGTGCAGCAACTGTTATCAGCATATCGATTACACCCATCCAGCTGACTTATTAGCCTGCAGCCATTGTGGCGGGGTTCAGTTTTACCGGGAAGGGTTGCCTGTCTGATCTAATCTGTTAAAGGCGGCGGTGATAACAAAGTAATGATTTTGACCTGTTATGACTCTGCAAGCCATCTTGTCGCTGTTTTTACTGGTTTTAGCGCGTTTAAACCCCTATAATACGCGCTTATTTTTTCACAGTGTTCAATTATTGAGCAATAAGCGTTTAGCAATAAATGCTGCCCAAAAAGCATTGAGTAAAAAGGAAATGCAGCAGCTGTGCTGTATTTCAGCAAATAACCTGTTGGACATGTAAATGATTAATTCCCTCAAGCAGAACTGGTTCTCCAATATCAGAGGAGATGTTCTGTCTGCTATTGTCGTCGCGCTCGCCCTTATTCCGGAAGCGATTGCTTTCTCCATTATTGCCGGGGTTGATCCTAAGGTCGGTTTATATGCCTCTTTTGCTATTTGTTTAATTATTGCCTTTGCCGGGGCCCGGCCAGCGATGATCTCCGCTGCTACCGGTGCTATGGCGCTGCTGATGATCACCCTGGTAAAAAACCATGGTCTGGAATACCTGCTGGCGGCCACCTTGCTTTGTGGTGTGATTCAGATTGTGTTCGGTATTTTTAAGCTGGGCGACTTAATGCGCTTTGTCTCACGCTCGGTGGTTACCGGCTTTGTTAATGCGCTGGCCATTCTGATTTTTATGGCACAGTTACCCGAGCTCAGCGGCACTTACGGTACCACCATGGTATACGGTATGACAGCGCTGGGGCTGGCGATTATTTATCTGTTTCCCTATGTGACCAAAACCATACCCTCTCCATTAATTTGTATCATCGTACTTACTGCGCTGTCGCTGTATTTCGGCCTGGATATCCGCACTGTGGCCGATATCGGCGAACTGCCGGATAGTCTGCCGATATTCCTGTGGCCGGAAGTACCTCTGACGCTGGAAACCCTGCAGATTATTTTCCCGTATTCACTGGCACTGGCGGTGGTAGGTATTCTGGAATCACTGATGACGGCGACCATTGTTGATGATTTAACCGATACCAGCAGTGATAAAAACCGTGAATGTGTGGGCCAGGGTGTCGCGAATATAGGCTCAGGTTTAATTGGCGGTATGGCAGGCTGCGCGATGATTGGCCAGTCAATTATTAACGTGAAATCCGGTGGCCGCACCCGCTTATCTACGCTGTTAGCCGGCATTTTACTGCTGATAATGGTAGTGTTTTTAGATAAGTGGGTGGGGTTGATTCCAATGGCGGCGCTGGTTGCCATTATGATTATGGTATCTATCGGCACCTTTAGCTGGTCGTCAGTAAAAGATTTACGCAAAAACCCGAAAAGCTCTTCGGTGGTAATGATCATGACGGTCATCGTGGTGGTCGCTACCCACAACCTGGCATACGGTGTACTGGTGGGCGTGTTACTAAGCGCACTGTTTTTTGCCAACAAGGTGGGCCAGATTCTGTATATTGGCTCAAAGCTCACTTCCGATGGCCATCAGCGTGATTACCAGGTTGTCGGTCAGGTGTTTTTTACCTCTGCCGAGCAGTTTATCGCTGGCTTTGATTTTAAAGAAGCGGTAGAAAAAGTCAGCATTGATTTAAGCCGGGCCCACTTCTGGGATATTACGGCAGTGAGTTCCCTGGATAAAGTGGTGCTGAAATTCCGCCGTGAGGGCACTGCCGTAGAACTGATTGGCTTAAATGAAGCCAGCGCCACCCTGGTTGATAAGTTCGCTGTTCACAATCAGCCTGATGCGGTAGCCAAGCTGATGGGCCATTGATTAAAGGCAACAGGAGAAACAACAATGACTAAAAAAGTAATGGCGTGTATTGACGCCTCGCCTTATGCCGAAGCGGTTTGTGATTATGCGGTCTGGGCTGCAAAACGTTTATCGGTGCCAATGGCCGTTATTCATGTGCTGGATAAAGCCCAGCATACCCATACCCCGGATTTAAGCGGCAGCATTGGCCTGGGGTCACAGGAAGTGCTACTGCAGCAGTTAGCCGAGCTGGATGAAAAACACGGTAAGCTGGCAATGGAGCGCGGCCGGGTTATGCTGGATGCCGCCAAAAACCGGGCCGGCCAAGCCGGCGTACCGGGCGTTGATGAACGGTTGCGCCATGGCTCTCTGGTTGAAACCCTGGTTGAACTGGAAGAAGAAACCCGCTTACTGGTGCTGGGCAAACGGGGCTTTAGCAGTGCTGATGCCCATGGCCATCTGGGGCTGCATGTTGAGCGGGTGATCCGCAGCTTACATAAACCTATTTTATTAACCCAGCAAAGTTACAAAGAGCCGCAACGGATAATGTTGGCTTATGATGGCAGCGCAACCGCTTTAAAAGGGCTTGAAATGCTGGCCGCCAGCCCGCTGGGCAAAGGTTTACCGGTGCATCTGGTAATGGCCGGTGCCAATATTGAAGCTGCGCAGCAGCAAATGGAAACTGCGGCCGTTATTTTGCGCAACGCCGGTTTTGATACCCGGGTGGCTATTGTTGGCGGCGAGCCGGACGAAGTGTTAAATCAGTACCAGCAGGAGCATCATATCGATCTGATGGTTATGGGGGCTTATGGTCACTCTCGTATCCGTCAGTTTATTGTGGGCAGTACTACTACTGCCATGATTAGCAAAGCGAAATGCTCTTTGTTAATCCTTCGCTGATAAAACAGGCAGCCCGGCTCCCTGCCGGGTCGTCTGTTTTATCGTAATATCAATGTTGTTTAAATCTGAAGTAACCAATCATGTTTAAGTTCAGCATCATTCTGTGTAGTTTGCTCGCGTTACTGTGTTCACCTGCTGTATTTGCTGCCAGCGGTCCTCTGGTGTTAACTGC
The DNA here is from genome assembly GCF_019100565.1 of Arsukibacterium indicum. Lineage (GTDB taxonomy): Bacteria > Pseudomonadota > Gammaproteobacteria > Enterobacterales > Alteromonadaceae > Alishewanella > Alishewanella indicum. The sequence continues at coordinate 192,911 of NZ_JAHRID010000004.1, forward strand.
TTCGACAACGGGTTATATCGCCTTATTTGTTTTTATCATTGCCTACCTATTGGTAATGCTGGAAGAAAAAATTCATTTGCGTAAATCAAAGCCGGTACTGGTGGCGGCGGGTATTATCTGGGCACTGATTGGCTGGCGCTATATTCAGGCTGATATGCCAACGGTTACCGAGGATGCGTTCCGCCATACTTTGCTCGAGTTTGCTGAGCTGATGCTGTTTTTGTTAGTCGCGATGACCTATATCAACGCCTTGGAAGAGCGGCGGGTGTTTGATGCGTTACGCAGCTGGATGATCCGAAAGGGCTTTAGCTACCAGTCGTTGTTTTGGATCACTGGTATTTTGTCATTTTTCATCTCGCCTATTGCCGACAACCTGACAACTGCTTTGTTAATGTGTGCTGTTGTGATGAAAGTGGCTGAGGGTGATAAGAAATTTATCAACCTGTGCTGCATTAATATTGTGGTCGCGGCCAACGCGGGTGGTGCCTTCAGCCCCTTTGGTGATATCACCACGTTAATGGTATGGCAAGCTGGTGTATTGCGCTTTATGGAGTTTCTGGCCCTGTTTTTACCATCAGTGGCTAACTACCTGATCCCCGCCATTATTATGAGTTTCTTTGTTGAAAAACGTAAACCCTCGGCGGTGTTTGAGGACGTTGAATTAAAACGCGGTGCCATCAGGATTTTGTGTTTGTTCCTGTTAACTATTGCTACAGCCGTTGCTTTTCACTCTATACTGCACTTACCACCGGTATTAGGCATGATGACAGGTTTAGGTTATCTGCAGTTTTTTGGGTTTTTCTTGCGGGTGACTTTACCCGGTTCACTGGCACGCAAGCGCGCTATGGCTGAGCGGGCCGGCGATCAGGAGCGGATCAAATCATTGGGGCAGATTGTGCCATTCGATGTGTTTAATCGGGTAGCACGGGCAGAGTGGGATACCTTACTGTTTTTTTACGGTGTCGTGATGTGTGTCGGCGGCCTGGGTTTTATGGGCTATCTGGAACTAATGTCGAACGTGCTGTACACCCAATGGGATGCCACCTACGCCAATATTGCGCTGGGGCTTATTTCAGCGGTAATTGATAATATTCCTGTGATGTTTGCAGTGCTTACCATGATGCCGGAGATGTCACATGGTCACTGGTTATTGATCACCCTGACAGCCGGGGTGGGCGGTAGCTTGCTCTCTATTGGCTCGGCGGCTGGTGTGGCCCTAATGGGCCAGGCACGAGGTTATTATACTTTTGCCGGCCACCTGAAATGGACGCCAGTGATTTTCCTGGGCTACATTGCCAGTATTGCGGTGCATTTATGGTTAAATGCCGGCAGTTTCGCTGAATTTGGTATGGCCAGCTAAAGAGATTTACATCTGCATGCTATCTCAGGGCTGCTAAGCTTAGCCGCACAGCCTGAAAGTCTGCTCACTTAGCCAGCGTTTTAGCTGGCTGAGTGGGCAATGCAAAAGAGGAGATGCAATGACTAAACTTCAAGATCAGCGTTTATTGAAAAATGCGTCGTACTGGCAGGGCGAGTGGCATAACGCCGACACTTGTTTTGATGTTATTAATCCGGCAACTGGCGATGTTATTGCGCAGGTTGCAGATGCCAGTGCCGCTGATGCTGAAAAGGCGCTTGCGGCTGCTGATAATGCTTTCCCCGCCTGGGCTGCCCGGCCTGCGGCAGAGCGCGCAGATTTGCTGCAGCGCTGGCAGCAATTGCTGTTAGAGCATCAGGACGATTTAGGCTTACTGTTAACGCTGGAGCAGGGCAAACCGCTGGCTGAAGCCAAAGGCGAAATAGCCTATGGTGCCTCTTACCTGCAATGGTTTGCTGAAGAAGCGAAGCGGGTATATGGCGACACTATTCCTGCCAAATCAGGTGATCAGCGGATCATTGTTATTAAACAGCCGGTGGGTGTGGTTGCCGCTGTTACACCGTGGAATTTTCCTAATGCCATGATTGCCCGTAAAGCGGCAGCCGCCCTGGCAGCCGGTTGTACCTTTGTGGTTAAACCCGCGCAGTTAACGCCGCTGTCGGCATTAGCAATGGCAGAGTTAGCGCAGCGCGCCGGTATTCCGGCCGGGGTGTTTAATGTGGTTACCGGCACCGATGCCAAAGCCATTGGTAATGTATTAACCCAGGATAAGCGGGTGGCCAAATTCAGTTTTACCGGCTCTACCAACGTCGGTAAACAGCTGGCCAAACAGTGCGCCGGCACAGTTAAACGGGTATCGCTAGAGCTTGGCGGCAATGCCCCCTTTATTGTATTTGACGATGCTGACTTAGATGCAGCCATTGACGGCCTGATGGCATCAAAGTTTCGCAATGCCGGCCAAACCTGCGTTTGTACTAACCGGGTTTTGGTGCAAAAAAGTGTGCAGCAAGCCTTTACCGACAAACTGCAGCAGGCTATTGGCAAATTGAAACTGGGTAACGGCACTGATGAAAACGTAGACATTGGCCCGCTGATAAATAACGATGCCTGCGACAAAGTTGACGAGTTGCTTAAGCAAGCAACTGAAAGCGGCGCTAAGGTACATTGTGGCGGTAAACGCCAGGCAGCAGACAGCCTGTTTTATTTACCAACGCTGCTAACCGGTGTTAATAATAATATGGCAGTGGCGCAAGAAGAAATATTTGGCCCGGTAGCCGCGGTGCAAAGTTTCGATGATGAGGCTGAAGCGATAGCGCTGGCTAATGCCACCGAATCAGGGTTGGCAGCCTATTTTTATAGCCGGGATATTGGCCGCTGCTGGCGGGTTGCCGAGGCTCTGCACTATGGTATGGTCGGCGTAAACGAGGGTATGGTATCTAACCCAAGTGCGCCATTTGGCGGGGTTAAACAGTCCGGTTATGGCCGGGAAGGTTCAAAATATGGCCTGGATGATTATCTGGATATCAAGTATTTATGTCTGGGTGGGTTAGCTAAGTAACCCGGTTGTCTGAAGCAAGCTGCACTGTCATTTGGTGGTGCAGCCCTATCCGCGCCAGGGAGTGGTATGGCATTATCTGAATTAATCAGCCCCTTATTTACCTTAGCCGCGCTGGAATATGCCGCTAATGGCTTTTATTTGCTGGCGGTGTTTCTGGCTGCGCGTAACAGCATTCATACCTGGTGGCTGGGTATTATTGGTTGTGGCTTATTTGCGGCGTTGTTTTATCAGGTGCAGCTGTATGCCGAAAGCATGCTGATGCTGTTTTTTATTGCCACCAATTTTATCGGCTGGTACCAGTGGGGCCGCCAGCACGGCGTTAAGCACGTCAGCAAAAGCCGGATAGGCCACTTATTGCTGTTTACCGGTATTGCCTTGCTGGTTACCGCAGCGCACGGTTATTTGCTGCACAACCTGACCAATGCCTATGCGCCCTATGTTGACTCGTCAATTTTAATGTTTAGTCTGATTGCCCAGTTTTTACTGATGAACCGCAAACTGGAAACCTGGTGGTTCTGGTTGCTGGTTAATACCATCGCCATTCCGCTGTATATTTCCCGCGAGTTGTATGTCACCGCCATAGTGTATTGCGGCTTCTGGTTTAACGCCTGGTATGGCTTATATCTGTGGCGGCAGTTGAGCCGGGTGAACACCCGGTCAGAGCATAAAAAGCGGGTGACCAATTAGCTAATCAACGCAGGCCCTGTTGTTGGCTTATATTGGTATTGCGCTATGGGCCAGGTTGATAAAATTGGTTCAAAGACTGCTTTGAGAGAAAAGCAGTCTGACAAATTAACTTTGTTCTGATCCTGATAATTACTGACCCTGGTAATTCGGTACCGCTAACGAGGCACACAGCTTATCCATATTGTCTGCTGGCATATTATCCTGCAAAAATGGATCTTGGGTGCTTAAGCCCACTCTGGCGGCATCATCTTTGGCACTAATTACTTGCTGTAGCCAATTTCGATAAGACGACACCCGCGTATACAGCTCTGTAACGCCATACTCGCCAACATCATAGAACCAGGAATCGGTGCGTGAACTGACACCTAGCAAGTGGTATTTGTCTTGCAGTTTGATATAAGCCGGCCCACCGCTATCGCCGTTACCAGACACCCCTTCTAACGCTTCGCCTTTATCGCCCTGCTCAAATTTAAAAACGATGTCGGAGTCCGTCACGTTAATAATTTTATTCTGCGCTTTTCTTAATTTACCGTTGTTTTCTTTGTAGCTAATGGTCTGCCCCTGTTTACCAGTGCCAGTACCGCCCACACCAATAAACCACACCACTTTATTCGTTTCGTCACTCTCGCCATATAGCTCAGCTGGTTTGGTGCTGATAACCGGGCGGGCTAATTTGATCAGCGCTATGTCATGCTTATCCCCCAACCGATAGTCGGGGTGGCTAAACCGGCCAGACACCGTAACAACCTCATCGCCCACTTTAATCTGCTGCCCCGGGTTCATACAAAACACCGCATGCGCGGCAGTAAGCACCCACTCCGGATGCACTAAAGTGCCATGTACACCAATGTTATACAGGGTGGCCAGTGGTGGAAAATCATCTGCCGTGGCATGATATTTTTCATCCGCCACATCGTGACGAATAACAATAGCCTGGCTAATAACTGGTGAAACTGCTACCGCCAGCAATATTGATTTAATAGCGCCAGAAAACCAGGCCATGCCAGCACGCGGTTTGACTGTGTTAGTTGGTGAATGTTTAGCCATGATGACAATCCCGAGTTAGTGATAGCGGGAAGTTTTATCACGTTAGGTTAAATTAGTGTTATTTCCGATTGTAAGTGTTTATGTCGCGGTAACTTCAACAAGCGGTTCTAAAGAACATATGCAATAGAGGGGGGAGCCCATAGACGTATTGTTATTTTTTCTTGAGCAATACATCCACGGCCTCGCTTGCTTCTTTTAAATTTGCACCTGTGATTTTTCGATAAAGCCTAATCGCTTTTAATCTATGACCTTCATCCAGCGCCTTACGCACTTCAGGGGGAACAAGAGTAGGGTCATTTAACTGAATACCATTAAGCTTAGAGAGTGCACCTAACGTGATCTCCAGGTACCGAATTCTTTTTTTATACTGCACAGACTCCCATAACAGCAGAAATAAACCTACAACCATCAGTACTGGAAATAAGAAATCAGAAAATATAGCTAAACCACTCATTAATGCTGTGTAAGGAGATTCCAAATCATCAATTCCTTGAAAACTTAACACCCGTTTATACGGCTCCCAACTTGTTGCCAGCCCAGAGGCTGCATGCCGCGATGTTTAAGGCGTTCGTTAGCGCATCTGAAGTCGAGAGTACACACTAAGCAAACAAAGCCTCAAGCTGTGCTTTTTGTTCAGGGCTAAGCTCACTTAATGTTTTCAATGCATCTTTAAGTGCAGCTTCGGCATCTTCTGGCATTTTGAAATGTAAGTAAGCTTTAATTAAGGCTGTATGAGCATTCAAAGATTGAGGATAATTTGCCCGACTCCACTTCAGTAACGCCAACGCATCATCTTGCCGGTTTAAATATTGCAGCCACCCAGCGTAACCGTTGGCTTTATCTTGCGGGATCATGATGTCTGTTTTGAGTAGCTTCGAGCGACTGTCGAATTTTGCCTGCAAATCAGCCAAAGTTTTAGGCTCACCTTCAGGAATAGGCCATTCGGAAAATAAATACTTTAACCCGGCATATTGCCCTTGTAGTACAGTTGTATTGTGAGTTTCATTGCTAAAAGTCTCGGACGCGACAGCCAAATTATTAGATGGATAACGAGCTAGCAAATCAACAAACCGTTGATACGGCTCTGTCATGGTTGGTTCTTCATTAGCTATCGACACATACAAGCGCCCTTGTAACTGTTCGCTTTTTAAAGCCTGCTCAGCCAACGCCAACAATTGCTGGTTATTCCAATATAAAGATGGGCTGATGGCGATAACATCATTAAACAAGCCAGGTCGTTTCACCAATGCATTAATAGCAAACTGACCACCATGTGACGTGCCTGACAGCATTTGATAGTCCAAAGTACGGTAATTCTGTTTCACAAAAGGGATAACTTCTTTCTCGACAAAAGCTAGAAATCTATCTGCATTTTCCAGTTGATTAGGGTTTTGCTTCTCTGAAGGGGTTAGAGTCAGGTCTCTGGCACGTGTTTCAGGCGGGTTAACAATACCGACAACAATCATCGGCGGCATCTGCTCGAATTTTGATAAATAATCTATTGTGCCAGCGGTATGTGGCCCCTGAATATCGCCATCGGTCAGGTATAGTACTGGGTAACGGTCCTGACTATTTTGATAGCTAGCGGGCAGGTAAATCACCATGTTACGCTTTTCGCCAAGTACAGCACTATCAATCATCTGCTCTTGCAATACAGGCAGGCTAGTGGCAGCCCAGCTATTCCAGTGGCTTCCGATGATGAGTAGCAGTAATCCATAAACTAATTTCTTCACTGTTCTTCCTAAAATTTGAGAATGCTAACCTTCACTAAGGTGGGCATTTTTAACGCTAACGCTCGCCTAAACGGCGAGCAACTTGTTGCGAGTCCAGCGGCCGCAGGCCGCGATGTTTTGGGCGTTTGTTAGGTATGCCTTTCCTTATTTTGGTGAAAATAACCTCGAAGCCATGTGTATCTTAATGCCAATTTGGTATTTCTTTTTTCTTTATGTAACTCATACTGCTCGCAAATAAACTTATAAGCCAATTTAAACAAACCTTTACTGCCCGAATTAGTGACACTTCGAGTAAATTCATTACCCAAATAATCAATCACGTGGAAACCATCTTGATCTATGGCAGTCATGTTAAGACACAGTTGAGCACAGTTACGATTATAAAGGGCTAATTTATCACTAGTATCAACGGGGGTTTCTATATAGGCATTGAGATAGTCAATGGTTTTTTCACCAACAACGATCCTTGGGTATTGTGCGACTTGGCTTTCTAGGACATAACTATTGGCAACAACAGCCCCGTATAACTCATTTTCGTGCAGTTCAACACCCCAAGCTGTTTCTATTGCTCCACGGATAGGTTGTTCATTTGCAAGCCCCAAAAAGCAGAGAGTACCTGCTAGCATGAATATTTCCATAACTGCACTCATTGGACACTTATTAAACTCAGTATCAAGTGAGCTGTAATAAACTAAGCCATCAGACCACCGTTGTTGTTTTGCAACAGTTTTTTTCATCTCGTCATATAGCTCTTTTTCTTTTTCGTTTAATTGGTCTCTTATTGAGAATGTATTATTTTTTCCTTGTCTAAAACTTTGAGCTTGCTTTTGCAATCGTTCGATGGCACCAACGGATTGTCTAATGACGTTAAGGAAATCACTTTTTTCTTTATCTGTAATAAACTGAGGCATAAGACTTTGCCCAGACAACACATTTTTTTGTCCGAGCAAATCAATAAAACATGCGCAATAGTTTGAAACCTGTAATTTATCTTTCAAAGAATTCTCCACTCAAGGGCATGCCTAACGCGGAGCACAGCGGCGACCTTGGAGTGGCGACGAAGGAGCCACGTAAAGGGCGTCCGGCGGCCACCGGCCGCGTACTGATGCGAATTGTTAGATGCCGGTTACCCGGCACTTTATTGTGGCACCCAAGCTGAATGCCACTCCTGATACGTTGCACCAGCCTCGTCCATGGCGCTAGGAACCAGAACACTGCATGAGTAGAAAACTCCTATGAACGCGCCGGATTGCCCTGCAACCTGAACACCGAGATGCCTGCCAAAACCGCTGACTGACTGGCGGCTGTGTTCTGCCTGAAACTGCCAAACTGCGGCCAAACACCAAACCCAAAAGCGACGAAGCCAGGCATTTAACGCCCAAAGCAGCTGCGCGGTACGCGTCGGCTGCCTTTGTTTGTTAGCAGCCTACACAAAACTTGCGCGGCTTGCCGCACTGGCAAACCTGAACAACGGCAGGCTGCTGTTATTAAAAACTAAACCGGCCAAGTGCGATACAGCGAGCCAACCGGAACCTGTAAAACTACTGAGCGAAGCCAAGAAGAACAACGCTACCGCCACTACTGTTTGCAGCAAACCCACAAACTGGCGGACTTAACCGTTTGGCGCTGCCGCTAAATAAACTAAACGCGAGCAAAGCCCGAACAAAACTACTGACGAAAACCGTTAAAACCCCGAACACCTGCTAACGCTAAGCACACGGGCGACGACCGCGCAGCGGTTGGCGTCCCAGCGGCCACAGGCCGCGAGTGATGCGCCTTGTTAGCAGCTTGAATGACAACCCGCGCGGCACTGCCGCACTGGCGAAGCTGAACAAGTACACCAATTTGCAAATTTAAAAACTAACCAGCCAGCTGCGACACAGCGAGCCAACCGGAACCTGTAAAACTCTTGAGCGAAGCCAAGAAGAACAACGCTACCACCACCACCGTTTGCAACAAACCCACAAACGGGCGAGCTTTGACTATTTGCCAGTGCCGCTTGAAAAGCCAAACTCGAGCAATGCCGGAATAAAACTGCTGACTGAAACCGTTAAAACCCGAACACCTGCTAACGCTTCAATCAGGCGACGCGTTAGCGGTCGGCTGTATTGACTTGTTAGCTTTTAAAAATACATTTTCAAATGACTCACCAGAAGCAATCTTCTCAAGGTCATTGAAAAACTGTTTCGGGCGTATCAAAGGTTCTACGGCAATTCGTGATGCCTGATAGTTTTGCCTTATGTTATTCGAAAAAAAACTTTTGCCGCTTTTCAGGTCTTTTACCGAAGTAACATCTTCAGCAGGCAGGTTAATATTTTCAGGTAAAAACGGATTTCTGTAATCAAGTGTAAGTGCGGCGCCTTCATCAAACCAAACAGGAATTTCCTTTAGGAAACGAAAGAAACCAACTCGATGCTGGATTTCAGCATGGAGCCACTCATGGGCGATCACATCAACGTTCTGACCTTTAGGGCCAATTATTATACAAGCTCGCCAGGGCATTCGATGCATCGAGGCCGTCTCATTTGCCCCCCAATTTGCAGCACCTTGAATGTCAGCAGTAATGACAAATCTCGGTTTAGATATCGGTTTATCATAAACATGACTAATTCGTTCTGACGCCGAATCAATAAGTTCGCTTATGATTTGGGCTTGCGGTTCAGCAAAGTCACCCGCAAGAAATACCTCACTATTGAGCCGCTGGTAATTCATTAGCGGCAGCATATCGCAGGCAATTGCATGTCTTTGAAATATACCCCCGATAAGCACCACCGATGCAGCAATCATAAATACTACGATGCCAAATTTGTACACAGATCCTCCATGAAAGCTAACGCCCGCAACAAACGCGAGCGTAGCGAGTCGAGGGCGAAAGCCCGTTTTGATTGCGTTTGTTAGGCCACACAGCTTAAATGACCTGCGTACTCAGAGCGACCTGATAACTACCGGCCGTGTTTTCAGTAGCACTGATTATGATTTCGACAGTTTGACCGGTTGTAGTTTTGGCTTCGAGTCTAAATGTCTCAAGTTCAGTTTCCCCTGCGAAATCGGGAACAATACTTGGTGTGAAAGACCAGCCAGTTTTCTTACTAATGCGTGAAAAACTATTGCTTACTTCTTCAACATATTTGTGTGTATTGACACGGCGGACAAATACGGTACAAAGACCAGAATTTAAATAAGTAAGTGCAAATTGCCCATTTGGCGAAGTAAACGACCATGCTTTCCCTGTATTACTTCCCAGGAAATGCAGCGCTTTATCATCAGTCAGCAACGCAACACCCTGTTGCTTCATTAGAGATTCAATACCTTTTTCGTTTCCAGCATATCTAATACATGATGAGACAGAAAAATTTGCAGCAAAAAACTCGTCTGTAGGTTTACGCGAGTCAGAGCAAGCTACAGAGCTAAGTACTAATAGTGGAATTGCAAAAACTTGGGCTAACTTCATTGTTAAAGAATATCCTCTTACGGCCTAACGCTTATTGGGCGGGTCGACCCGCACTTAAACACGGACTTTTCCGTCTTTGTAAATTTAATGTACAGAACACTACATCGTTTTTTTAAAACTTACAATAACTTATAGGTACAACTGATATTTATGATTGCTACAAATACGGGTCAACCCGTCTAACAAGCACGGGGCGTTTTTAGCAGCAAGCTGGATATAAATACACCACTTAAATCCCAAGTGAGATACCGAAAGGAATGTCCGCAATTTGGTACTAACCAGAAATAGTAATCAGCGCGAGCTTTGCTGCTACAACCACAGCCTTAGCAGGCTGGCGGCGATTAATGCCAGATAGGTGACAGCGACGGTGGGTTTTAGTGCTTGTTTGGCATAGCTCAGGATTAGCTGGAACGGGCCCTGGCGCTGATACTGCCATTGGCTGTGCCACTGACAACCAATATCCTGCGCCTGTAAAATGGCCTGCTCCAGTTGTAGCAAACGGTCGGCGGCGCGTTGCTGAAAGGTTTTTAGCATGGCCTCATGCAGCCAGAATAGCCCGATAATGCCCAGTTGCAGTTCAATGGCGGCGGCGTTTTTCAGCAGCCACAACCACACCAGAATGGTAACAACTTTCAGCCACAGCGCCTGTTGCTCTTGTTTATCGTAGCTTTGCTGAACTAACAGCCATTCGGCCTGATTTTTTTCTGTCATGTTGCGTCCCTGCGACTGACGGTTTGTATGTCGTCGGTCAGATAAATTTAATTTGCTGCTTTAGTTTAGCCGGTAGTTGCTGTAAGTCATCATCATTTTCGCTTACCACCACTAAATCAGCATTTTTTAACGCCAGACCGCGGCCACGATAAAGCTCGTCTGAAAAATGATGTTCAAATTTCAGGCTGTTTTCATCCGGAATAAAAAACACCGTGGCAAGGCCGTGCTCGGTTTGCATTACCAGATGCAGTGAGCGGGTACCGCGAAAGTCGCAAAAGTTAGCGTACACAATATTGTATTGCCAGTCGGTAAGTTCCGCGCCAAAACTGGCCAGTTTGGCGTTTACCTGGCTTAGTGGCTGCGGCGTTTGCATTTGCGCCATGTAAGGCTGTTCATGATAAACATGAGCCAGCGCATGCTGGCCTAAGGTCATTTCTGGAAAGCCATAATTAAACCAGTTCAGGGTAAGGCCGGCGACAAAAGCTACCGACGCTGCCAGGGCAATGGCCGCGCTAAAGCGCCTTTTCTGGGTTTGCTGACTTTGCAGCATTTGCTGGCGCAGCAGGTTAATTTCCAGCGAAGCCGGTACCGTAAACTCGAAAGCCTGCTTTAGCCTGGCCTGATCGAGCAATAGCTGGCGTTGCAGCTGTTGCAATTCAGGGTCTGCTGCCACGGCACTGGCCAGTTCAGCACTTTGCGCCCGTGGATCGGCTATCAGGGCTTGTTTCAGGGTTAACTCAGTCATTTTATTACCCCTTTTGCTGCGTATTCTGTTGCGCACTTTGCTGCACATTTTGTTGCGCTTTTTGTTGCGAGAGCAGGCGCTGCTTCAGTAAGTGCCGGGCCCGGAATAACCGGGTGTTTACCGTATTGACATTTAAACTCAGCAGCTGACCAATTTCTTCACTGTTAAAACCGGCCAGCGCCTGCAACAGCAATGGTTCGCTGTATTCTGGTGGCAGTAACAGCAGCTGTTGCTGCAGCAGGGCATTGTCATATTGCTGCTCCAGCCCCGGGTTAATATCATCGGTCAGCAATTCCTGCTCTACATCGCTGTAGTCCAGTTGTTTGCGCTCAAACCGGCGGGCATTTTCCCGGCGTAAAATAGTAATAAGCCAGCTTTTGGCGGCGTTGTCGTCCAGTAACGAATCCAGCGCTTTCCAGGCCCGTAAAAACGTATCCTGGACAATGTCTTCGGCAATATGCTGATCCCGGCATAACCAAAACGCATAGCGGTATATATCTGCATGGTAAAGCCGCACTAATTGCTCATACCGCTGGCTGTTACTTTGCGCTTTACGCTTAAATAACGAGGCCGGCAAACTAAACAGGCTATGTCTTGATGGCGCCATAACAGAAGACTTAACATCAGATGAAAGAGCTGTCAGCCTAATTGACATAGCCAGCCCCTGTAAAGCAGTCATTTACCCGGCAACAGACTAAGTTCATTGCAGCACCTCTGGTGCTGAGCGCTCAGTGCTGCGCGTTAGCCAGTAATCGATACTGACGTACCGGCCGCCCCCTGTGAACAACAGGCTTAACAGCATGGCAAAGTACATTGCCGCAAACTCAATGCCGTTGTTCAGAATGACCAGTTTGCCGCTGGCGGTCAGCCAGTCGTAATTGCCGTGTTGCTGCAACAGGCTGCGGGCAGCGTCAATCTTGTCGCTGCTATCCATTACCCGTTCATTCAGTAAAATAGTACCGTCGGCCAGCCAGCTGCTGGTATCGGCTATGGCAGGCCAGCCATAGGGCAGGTGCACAGCGAAAATGGCAACCAGCATGGTTATCATCAACGGAATACTAACCAACCGGGTTAGCAGGCCCAGTAGCAGCAGAATGCCCCCAAGTAGTTCTGCGGCTATGGCCAGACTGGCCAGCAGCCAGGGCAAAGGTAAACCCAGCCCCCAGTCGCTGTTACCAAACCAGGCCACAGTGTCATTAAAATGATTCAGTTTATTCCAGCCGGCCTGAATAAGCACCGGCGAGAGAATAAGCCGCAGTAATAAAGGCGCCAGGCCACTGATAGCGGTTAGCTTGCATTTAACGCGCTGATAATAGCGATGCAGGTTTTTAAACATAATATTGCCCGGTCAGGTGAATATAAAATCTTATCTTATAGGACCGCGGCAACGGTTTTACTATTTCAGGGTTTGGCTACCAATTTGCATTTTTATACTAAGTAGCGGCAAATGGCACCTTTGCCGGCTAAATCCCGGATTAAGGGCAGGGCGCCCTGTTGCAGTTGCTGCGCGGTTAAACCGGGTAATTGCGGGCTGATAGCGCTGATCAGCTGGCCAAAGGTCAGACCGGGCTGCTCAGCTAAATGATTCAGCAGTAATAAGGTTGCCTGACTAAGCTGGACAAACTTTACTTCGTCCTGCTTATTGCGATAAAGCAGAAAAAACACCGGTTGCGCTGGTTCGGTAGGCTGAAAATCAACACATATTTGCTGTACCGGCCACTGGTAAGCACACAGCATGGCCAGCTCAGACAATTGCAGGCGGGTATTGTCTAGCGCATCACCGTTAAGTTCTGCCTGATCTAGTGCCGGTAACTGCTGCTCACTGCTTACGGTAGCAATATACAACTCGGCCCATTCATAATGGGCCAGTTCGGCCAGAAATGGTGGGTCGGCAGCAGTTGGCTGGTAATCCTGCAAAAAGCTGACAAATTGTTCGGCGATAAGCAGAAAATAGGGGCTGTGGCAGGCATAGTTACTGAAAAACTGCCGGGCCAGCCCAGTCCAGTCCGGCTCACTGTACAGAGTTTTTAATACCGGAAAGGCGGTATCGAGAAAACCTTTAACATTATTAAAAAACAGCTCGCTATACACCTGCAACCGGCGCTGCTCTATCCCTGCAGGCGGCGCAGTAGTGTGCGGGGCGCGAATATAAGCGGCGAACTGCTGCTGCAGTTGTTTAAAATCGACCATGGCTGGTTGCTGCTTAACAGTGCTCATACTGCAAACTTCTGCCGGGCACTGCTGTTAAGCGCTTGTTGTTGCAACGTTCTGATCGTTGCCAGCTCATGGTGCAGGCTGCTTAGTGCCGGAATATTAAAATCACGCTCGTATAAGGTCGGTTTCACCCCATGTTCCTGATACGCCTGTTGCAATAACTGCCAAACCGGATCGGGGATATCGGCACCATGAGTGTCAATCAGTAAATCGGCGGCCTGCTGATAATGGCCAGCGACATGATAATAGGCAACCCGCTCTGTCGGCAGTGCCTGCAAAAATGCTTCGGCGTCATAACCATGATTTACTGAGTTAACATAAATATTGTTAACGTCCAGCAGCAACTGGCAGTCTGCCTGCTTCAGCACTTCACAAATAAACTCCAGCTCTGTCATTTGCTGGCCGGGTGCAGCGTAATACGACACATTTTCCAGCACCAGCGGTTGCTCCAGAATATCCTGCACTGTTCGTACCCGCGCGGCCACATGCTTTACCGCTTCTTCGGTAAACGGAATAGGCATTAAATCGTACAAATGGCCACCAGCCGAGCAGTAGCTTAAATGTTCACTGTACAAGGCTATGTTGTGAGTTTTGAAAAATGCTTTTAATTGTTTAACGAAGTCGATATCTAGCGGGTCGGGGCTGCCAATGGACAGTGACAAGCCATGACAGGCAAAGGCATAACGTTCTGTCAGTGCCTTAAACTGGCTGGCCAGTTTGCCACCGTAAGGCAGCCAGTTTTCCGGGGCAACTTCAAAAAAATCAATTGCCTGGTTATCAGCGGCCAGTACTTCAGACAGCATTTCCCGGCGCAGGCCAAGGCCCGCGCCGGTTAACAGACGTTGGCTTGTCACAGCTTAAGCTGCTCCACACTTGCCTTCGCCACATTTCATTTCTTTACTTTTTTCTTCCGCTTTGGCTTTGGCATCGTCTTTCATTTTGGCGGCTTTGTCGGCACCACATTTGCCTTCACCACACTTCATTTCTTTCGCTTTATCTTCTGCCTTGGCTTTGGCTTTGTCGGCGCCGCACTTGCCTTCACCGCATTTCATTTCTTTGGCTTTGTCTTTGGCTTTATCTTTCGCTTTATCAGCACCGCATTTGCCTTCGCCACATTTGCCTTCAGTGGCAGCCAACTGGTAAGCCATGCTAAGTTCAGCAGCGGCAAAGGGATTAGTATCGGCCTGGGCTGCACCAGAGGCGACTGAGCCTAAAGCCAGCGCGCCAAGGGCAAAAGAAAGTTGGGTTTTATTCAGTGTTTTCATTGCGAGTTACCTTTTTGGTTGTCAGAGTCAGTTATAAGACCTGCCCAATAGCAAAGGTATTTCAAAAATTTGCTTATTTCAATGTACCCGGTAAAAACGACAGAAAAAGTCAATAACACTGTCCGGGTCCAGCGTGCTGAAACGTACCTTACGATTCGCTACTATCGCTTCGCCCAGTGCCCGTAAGGTATGATCCAACGGCGCACCTGCCGGGCGCTTCGCACCATGGTCTGCGAACAGGAAATTCAGTGCGGTAGCAGCGTATGATTTGCCCGGTTCCAGTTGCACCAACTCCAGCTCCTGCAAACGAACACCAAGATTGCGAATTTTCTGCAGACAATTTCGTTCGTTCATATTAACCCCGGCTTAGTTTGATATCTGTTGCTAAGCTTGTATCGGCGCCGGTGGCAGGATCTTTAACCGGCTTTTTAAAAAAGCAAAATTGCCAGCACAGCTTGCCGGCTTTTTGGTAGTATGTCGGCATAAGCGCTTGCGTAACTCTTGCTTTAATACTGTTGTTTTAATTAAGGGATAATATGACCCACAGCCGTTTGCCAGCAGCACTTGAACCTGCGCACCTTGGCCCGATATTAGCTGACGCTCAGATTGAACAGGCACTGACCACCGCAGAGCTGGTTCCTGGCTTTATAGGCCAGGACCGGGCCAAATCGGCGCTGGCTTTCGCCATTGGTATGGATATGCCGGGCTACAACCTGTATGTAATGGGCGAGCCGGCATTAGGCCGCTTTACTCTGGTGCAGGATATTCTGCAACATGCTGCGGCCGAAAAGGCCACACCGATGGAATGGTGCTATTTAAATAATTTTGAAGACGAACGGGTGCCCAATACCCTGCGTTTGCTGCCCGGCGATGGCCGCTTGCTGGTAAAAAAACTGGAAGCGTTAATCGATGAATTACTGGATACGTTTCCGGCAGCGTTTGATAACCCGGGGTATCAGCGCAAGAAAAAAGCCATTGCCCGCCAGTTTGATGACAAATATGAGCAGGCGATAGAGCGGGTTGAAAAAACCGCCCTGGAAAAAAAAGTGGTGTTATATGAGGATAATGGCGCCGTCAGCTTTTCGCCCATTATTGACGGTAAGCCGCTGGACGACAGTGAATTCAGCAAAATGACAGACGAGCAACGCCAGTATTTTTACTCGCTGGTGTCAGAGCTGGAAACCGTGTTAAACGATGCCTTGCTTGAGTTGCCACGCTGGAAACGCGAATTGTCAGAGAACCTGCGGACCCTGCGCAAAGAGACGATAGAGCAGGCCATTAAGCCGATGCTCAAAGAAATGGAGCATGATTACAGCACTGAACTTGGGGTGCTGAAATATCTGAAAGAAATGCGGCCACACCTGGTAAAAGCGGTGCTGGAGCTATTACCGGATGAGTCAGACAGCGAAAAGCAGGAAGAAATTGATAGCCGTGAGATTTTTGTCGAAGAATTTGTGCCAAATGTGCTGGTGCATCACGAAACGATGTCGGGCGCGCCCATTATTTTTGAGCCTAACCCCAGTTACGGCAACTTATTTGGCCGGGTAGAGTATAACTCGTCCAGTGGCGCGCTTTATACCAACTACCGGATGATCCGCCCCGGGGCGCTGCATAAAGCCAACGGCGGCTATTTAATTCTGGATGCCGATCGTCTGCTATCACAGGCTTCGGTATGGGATGCCCTGAAACTGGCATTAAAAAGCGGTGAAGTGGTCATTGACACCCTAAGCGAGCATGCAGTAACCAATTCAACCATTATTACCCCACGGGCGATTCCGCTTAATGTCAAAGTGGTGCTGCTGGGCTCGCGCGATTTGTATTATCTGGTGCAGGAAGTAGACGAAGAATTTAATGAACTGTTCCGGGTGCTGGCCGATTTTGAACATTACCTGCCATACAACGAGCAAACCCTGAGTTATATGTCACGGCAAATTCAACTGCAAATGCAGCAGCTGAATATTAACCAGTTAACCCGGTGTGGCCTGCGTCAGTTATTGCAGTTTAGTTTTCGCCAGGCAGAACACCAGCGCAAGCTGTCTGCCCGTTTTGCTGATGTACTGGAACTGGTGCGCGAGGCGTGTTACTACGCGGCCCAGAATGACAGTGATTGTTTAAACGAAAGCCATGTGCAGCAGGCATTGCAGGGTAAGCAGCATCGCACCGGCCGGATCAGCGAAGGTTTTCTGGAAGATATTCAGGAAGGGCAGATTTTAATTGATACCGAAGGCCTGGCGATCGGCAAAATAAACGGCCTGACGGTGCTGGAAATTGGCGATACCGCCTTTGGTACCCCGGCCCGGGTTAGTGCCACTGTGTTTGCTGGCTCCAGTGGCGTTATAGATATTGAACGTGAAGTGGAGCTCGGCAAAGCCATTCACTCTAAAGGGGTATTACTGCTTACCGGTTACCTGGGCGCAAAGTATGCCCGCCAGTTTCCGCTGACCTTGTGTGCCAATATCGCCATGGAACAGTCTTATGGTCATATTGACGGCGACAGTGCTTCTCTGGCAGAGGTGTGTGCCCTGATTTCAGCCATTACCGATATCCCGATCAAGCAAAGCCTGGCTGTTACCGGCTCAATTAACCAGCATGGCCAGGTGCAGGCTATCGGCGGCGTAAATGAAAAAATAGAAGGTTTTTTCCGCTTGTGTCAGTCGCGTGGCCTGACCGGCGAGCAGGGTGTGATTATTCCGGCCAGCAATCAGCTTAATCTGGTACTGCGTGCTGAGGTTATCGCGGCGGTGGCAGAACAAAAGTTTCATATTTATGTGGTAAAAACCGTGGATGAAGCGCTTAGCCTGCTTACCGGAGAAGATGCCGGTGAAATGAACCGGCGCGGCCAGTATCCGAAAAAATCGGTAAATGGCCGTGCTATGCAACGTCTGGCAGAAATTGCGGAACTGGTTAACGGAAGTCTGGATGAATAGCAATGTACTGACAGCTGAGCCTGTTGTTTTACTGTACGCCGATTTGGATGCAACCAGGGTACAGCAGCAGGTGGTGCCCTTACTTAATGATCGTCTGGCTGCAGGCGCCGTTGCTTACAAAGAGCAAGTGTTTGATCCGGAACTGCCATTAACGCTAAACCCCGGTAGCAGGCTGATCTGTTACTTAAGCGATGAGCATTTGCGCGAGCTGGTTTTACAAATTCGCAGCCAGCCTTATACCCTGGCATTATTGCCGCACCCTGAAATGAAACATGCCCGCTATGGCTTTGGTATTGCCGGTAAAATGGAAGATGCCATGTCCGATGCCCTGCTTAACAGTGCCATTGAGGCAGACCTGCTGCTGTGTAATACGGTACCGGTTTTTAACTCAGTGGTGGTGGGTGACGTACTGACCTTAACCCCGGGTGAAGCCCTGGCAGAACCGTTAACCCATCGAATTAAACGGTTTTTCCGGCTGGTTAAAGGTATTGGTGATGTTACCTTTAATGCTTTTAAAATTACCACTTACAAAGAAAAAATAGTCGATACTGCGGCACTTGGCATTGTGGTGGTTGAACATGGCCGCAGTTCGGTGCTGTCCCGCCGGCTGGTCGCCGACTCCAGCGTTAATGACGGCATGTTGCATGCACTGGTACTGGCACCGCGCAGTGTTTTTGAAATGCTACGGTTTCTATTCGCATCTTTATTTTTACGTGATTACTGGAATCACAACAGCCCGTCTTTTGTCGGCCATATTAAAAGCCGCAGCCTCAGCATCAGTAGCCCCAAACAGATAAGCTACACCCATGATGGCCTGATTGAAAAAAGCAATACGTTACAGTTACAAGTGGAGCCGAGGGTTATACAACTTGCGCCGGGCCGCTATCTGGGCCTGGAAGAGGCTGAAACAGAGAGTAAAGAGGCCGTACGAACCAGGGCGCTGCCAGCGGGTAAAGCCAAAACCGAGCTGGTAACCTATCCGCTACCGTGGATCCATCATGCGGCAACAGACGAATTTAAAGAGTTGTTTATGTCACTGCGCGAGAGCGCAAAAGCATCGCCGTCTTACTTAACACTGATGGTTCTTGCCACGTTATTAGCGGTATTTGGCTTGTTTGCCAATTCCACCCCGGTGATTATCGGCGCAATGATTCTGGCGCCATTAATGGGGCCGATTATCTCAATGGCGCTGGGCACACTGCGCCAGGATGCAGGCCTTATGCTGGTTAGCAGCCGCAGCATTGCGGTAGGCACAGGCCTGGCAATGGGTTGTGCCATGGTAGCTACCTGGTTTATTCCGCTGACCACGATTAACAGTGAAATTGCCGCGAGGATCAGCCCAACCTTACTGGATTTGGGGGTTGCGGTTATTTCCGGTATTGCCGGGGCCTACGCCCATGCCAGGGCAGAAGTGGCAAAAAGTTTAGCCGGAGTAGCCATTGCGGTGGCCCTGGTACCGCCGCTTGCTGTAGCCGGTATTGGCTTGGGCTGGCTGGATTTAGCGGTATTCTGGGGTGCGTTTTTATTGTTTTTAACTAACCTGGTCGGCATTGTGCTGGCGGCGGTTGTTACCTTTATGTTTCTGGGCTACAGCCCGTTTCATCGCGCTAAGCGCGGTTTGGCATTAACACTTATTCTGGCTGCGATATTGTGCATTCCACTGGCAATCAGCTTCAGTCATATGGTAGCTGAGCACCGGATAGTGCAGCAGCTCGATGGCATTATGCTCGATGAAGTAAAATTACGCGATGTCTCGGTACGGCCCGGAACGCCGCTGCGAATAAGTGTAACGCTGGTATCTGGCAGTGCGGTAGATAACGCAACGATGGACCGGGTAAAGCAGCGGATTGAACAGAAATTGCAGCAACCGGTTGAGCTGGAAATTGGCGTGAAGATTATTCGCTGATGCTTATTTTCAGACAAAGGCTCTAATTACACCATAACACAGCAGTTTCTGCCCTGACTTTTCGCCTGATAAAGTGCTTTGTCGGCCTGGTTAAGTAATACTTTGTCGCTGATATCCTGGCCTGGCAACAGGCAGGAAATGCCCAGACTGATGGTGATAAAGCCAGCTGTCGGGCTGGCATGGTGCGGTAACATCAACGCCAATACATCGAGTCGCAATTGCTCGGCCATAATCTTTGCCTGCTCCGGGCTGGTATTGGGTAAAATGCAGGCAAATTCTTCACCGCCATACCGGGCTACCAGGTCAATTTGTCGTTGCAACGTATCGGCCAGCGTTTTGGCTATCGCTTTTAAGGTATCATCGCCGGCAAGGTGGCCATAGCTGTCGTTGTAGGCTTTAAAATGATCAACATCCAGCAGGAGCACGGCCAAAGGCTGTTGCATACGTTTGGCCATGGCGACAGCGCTGTTTAACTGGCTGTCAAAATGGCGACGGTTGGCAATGCCGGTC
Source organism: Arsukibacterium indicum (assembly GCF_019100565.1). Classification (GTDB taxonomy): domain Bacteria; phylum Pseudomonadota; class Gammaproteobacteria; order Enterobacterales; family Alteromonadaceae; genus Alishewanella; species Alishewanella indicum. The sequence goes on from NZ_JAHRID010000004.1 coordinate 213,043, forward strand.
AGACCATCGGTTAATGACTGACGTTCCAGTGCCGTTTGCTGAGCGGCAACCGTTTTGCGGTACTCGGTAAAAGAGCGGGCGATATCGGCAATTTCATCATTGCTGGCAAACAAGATGTCATCATCTTCGAAGCCGCTGCCAGCCAGGACTTTTTTATTCAGCAGCTTTAATCGTTTAATAACCCGTTTTTGGGTATAAAACATGATGGCCAGTAACAATAATATTGCTGCCAATGCCAGGCCAAAACTAAACTGGTTTTGCCGTTGCAACGCTATTGATGATTGCTGGCTAAGCTGCATTAGTGATGCCGCAGACTGATAGGCATTAAGCTCAGTTTCACTGGCGTAATCTGTTACCAGGCTGCGCAGAAAGTTCGCTTTACCGGTTGCCCTGGCGATATTACTGAGCTCCGCTTCGCGCAGCGAAAAAATACCCTGTTCGGATAACAGTGCTGCATGCAGTTGCTCAAAAAGCGCTGCTGCAGCTTGCCGCTCAGCTTGCGATAGCTGGTTTAGCAGTTGCTTGTTTGTGCTCAGCAGTTTTTCAAGTTCAACACCACTCTGGCGCAGGTTATACAGTCGATCGATGTTGTACAACGCGGTAACATTCTGCAATAAGCCGGAATAGTGCAGTAACCACGGCTGACTGGTATTGCTGGTATTAAATTGCTGACTTTGCTGTTGCAGCTGGCTGAGCCGCTCCAGCCATTGTCGGCTTTGCTGTTGCAACACCAGGCGCTCTGCTATCAGCATATCCAGGCTGCGGGCTTCGTCAGCAATCAGCCTGAGACGTTGTTGCTGGTACTGATGTTGCACATACTGCTGATGATCAAGGCTGCTAATCTGGACAATAATCTGGCTGATCTGTTGCGATGCTCTGGCCCGGGCGGCCTGACTGATGGCATCGCGCAATAATTCTGATTGCAGGTTCAGCTCTTTTACTTTGTCATGCACCTGGCTGGCTTCAAGTACTGCCGGCACTGCTTGCTCAGCGACATTGCTGACAATTTGCTGGGCTTGCTGCAGGCGATGATAAAACAGTAAACTGAGCAAAATAAATAGCAGTAAAATTAACAGTAAAGACGCAAATAACAGCCGGGCACTCGAGTAGTAGCGTTTACTGAAAAAGTTCATGGTTGTCCCTGCTGACTGATATCCTGCAATCTGCCATCTGTCACCAGTTTAATGTTTTGCTGTTTTTTAATGGCAGCAGCAATAATGTCGGCAATGTTACGGTCATCCGGATTAAAAAAACTTAGTTTGCTTCGTCTACTAAGAAGGTTGAAGCCGTCACCTCCTTCAGCCAGGTACTGTAGCGTAGCAACTTTATATATTTGGCTGGCGACAACCGGTTCGCCATTTACCAGTAATTTTTTTATCCGCTTGCCCGCCGGTGCACTACTGTCAAAATAAAGGGTAACGCCTGAGCTGTGCAGGAAAAACCCCCGCTGGTTGTCCAAACCTGTTAAACCATGTTCAAATACGCTGATAAGATCCTGGCCGCTAAGTTCCAGTAACACGGGCGTGTTGCGAAACGGCAACTCTGCCAGAATATCGCCGCGGGTCAGCATGGTGCCTGCAGGATAATCCTTAACGCCCCGGATAGTACCGCTGTTAACAAACGCCAGCTCGGCTCCGGTATAGTTTTTCAGAGTATCTGCCACAAAATTGGCGAAAGCGTTCTCACGATTGCGTACTTCATCGCGCAAAGTGGTAAAACTGAAGGTACTGCGGCCAAGTGGCTCTTCTAACAGTAGTTGCAGGCGCTGGCTGTGGTTTTGAATTTGTTCGGCTACCTGAGGCTCAGCGGGTTGCGTCTGCAGGGCGATGTAGCGGGTTTGCAGGTTGTCCAGCTGTTGCTGATCGGTCAGCTCTGCAGTTACAACTAGTGCCTGATTAAGCTGTTGCTGCAAGATAATATTGGGCTGGTCCGGCAGTAATTGCTGGCCATCATAGTTGTTGCGAAATGCCAGTTCTATTGTGCCGTTGGCCAGCAGTTCTGGCAAAAAATCCAGCTCGGTAGTATGGAGTAAAACCAGCAGGTTCGCACCTTCTGCTCGAAGTTTAGTGGCCTGTACTGAAATAGCCTGCTCGGCTGGGGTAACCTGTAAACGCTCCAGCGAATATTGCTGAATCACATAGGGCGCAACAACGGCAATAACGCCCAGCTTAATCTCGCCCTGCTGCACCAGGATACTGTCTACCAGCCCGTCAAGGTTGCCTTCGGTGATCGGGTCGTACAGGTTACTTAGCACCAGTGGAAAGGCCGCTTCATAAGCCCGCTGTGACAATTCTTCAGAGAAATAGGCAAAATCACGGTGCGATACGGCCATTGCATCCGGGTCTAAGGTATTCAGTATGTCGATAATGTGGGCACCGCGGTCAAAAAAGCCCAGTGGGCTGGGGCCAATACTGCCGCCACCAAACAGAAAAAAAACCGGACGCCCGGCAGATCGGTGCTTGGTCAGTAAACTGGCAAGGTGGGCATAATTGGCCTGCGGATGATTAGCTTCTGCCATCTCAGCAGCATAAATAATGGTGAAGTCAGACTCAGCACGACTGCCAAACATGGCACTGCCGAACAGCAAGGCGAACATCGCTAACCTGAGGAAAACTTTCATCGTTTTGCTTCTGTGCCGGAAATTGAACAACAAGTAATCAGTTTAGAGGATCCGCAGTCGCTGCGTAAAGCAAAGAATTCAGTTGTGCCGTCTTAACGCAGCCAGTGCAAGCAGCAGCAGGCAGCAGATAGCAAGGGGCCAATCGCCAAACCGGGCATACATTGTACTACCAGAGCTCAGCGGCACGTTGTCGAGTAACACCGCTTCCTGAAACTGAGGCAGACGCTGACGGACAGAGCCATCTGGATTAATGGTTGCGGTTATGCCGTTATTAGTGGCGCGCAGTACAGGTTTGCCAAATTCTTTAGCGCGCATTCTGGCTATTTGCAAATGCTGATGCGGGCCAATACTGTCGCCAAACCAGGCATCATTACTTACGGTCAGAATAAAATCGGTGTCGGCGGTGAAATTAGCGCGTATTTGCCTGGGAAAGGCAATTTCAAAGCAAATGGCGCTTAGCAGATGGTAGTCATTAGCCAGCAAATTGGCTTGAACGTAGCTACCCCGACTAAATGAGCTCATCGGTAAGTCAAAAATGGGTGCCAGCGCCCGCAGCCAGTTTTCAAACGGCACAAATTCGCCTATCGGCAGTAAATGATGCTTGCTAAACCGGTTGGCATGGCCATAAAAATAGTTGCCGTCACTGGCTGTGGCGGTATCTTTACCAAGGACAATTAAGTTATTCCAGGCTTGTTCAGTTTGCCGCTGGTAATCAAGAATACCGGTTATTAACGCTGCATCGTTATAAAACGCGGCCTTATTCAGGTTATCGAGGAAGGCTTCTGCCAACGGTTCCAGTTGCGGAATTGCGGCCTCAGGCCAGATAACAATGTCGGCGTTGCTGAAATGTGGCCGGGTTAAATCAAGGTATTTGAGCATGGTGGGCCATTCCTGCTCGGGCTGCCAGCGCAGCTCCTGTTTAATATTGCCCTGCACCATAACCAGCCTGACACTGTGGTCGCTGTACTGCCAGCCTTTAATATTGTCCAGCAGTGGGGCGGTTAAAATAACTAATGCCGACAACACAGCCGGCAGCACTCTCACTACCACAGGAACGGGTTGGTATAGCCGGGCCAGCGCCGCCGCGATAACTGCCAGCATAAAGGTAATGCCGGTTTCACCGATAAGCGGCGCATACGCGGCCAGGCCGGCAGAAGTCTGGCTGTATCCGAGTGATAACCACGGAAAACCCGTTAGCAAAAAGCTGCGTATCCATTCAGCAGCAGTCCAGCTGGCGCCAAAAATAAGCAGGCTGAATATTCCGCTGTGGCGTGCTTTTTTGGTTAGCCAGTAACTTAACACAGCAGCCATTGCCGGAAATAATGAAAGATAAGCAACCAACAAAGCCATCAGGCCAATACTGGCAACAAGCGGCAGCCCGCCAAACTGATCAATGCTGACATGTACCCAGCTGATGCCAACACCAAACCAGCCTGCGCCATAACACAAGCCGGCCAGCAGTGCCTGACGCCAGTGGTTAACATGACTGATGACCAGAACCAGCAACGCCAGGCTGAAAAAAGGCAACCACCACAGGGTATAGGGCGCAAATGCCAGCGTATTTAACGCGCCAGCACCAGCCAGCGCCAGCGCCATAAAGGCTGTTTTTGCAGTAACGGTTGCTATGATCCGGCGTCCTCTGTCATGACACTTTCCTTGGCTTTAATTACCTGCAATTGCAGCAAACGACGGCTGTTTGCCTTACTAACTTTGAATGTCAGATCACCAAGCTGAATACTTTCGCCGCGCTCTGGCATATGGCCAAAAGCATGCAGCACTATGCCACCAATGGTATCGGCATCTTCTTCGTCAAAAGTGGTATTAAAACTCTCATTAAACTCATCAAGTGGGGTCAGGGCGCTGACCTGAAAAACCCGCGACGCCATTTTCTTAATATCGTTGTCTTCTTCATCATCGTGCTCATCTTCAATTTCACCGACGATTTGTTCCAGAATATCTTCAATGGTTACCAGGCCGGAAACCCCACCATACTCGTCAACCACAATGGCCATATGATAGCGTTTCTGACGAAATTCTTTTAATAGCGCATCAACCCGTTTACTCTCAGGAATGATCACCGCCGGGCGCAGAAATTCACGGATATGCCAGTCGGTCTGGTTGGGGTCTAACGCATACTGCAGTAAGTCCTTTACCAGCAAAATCCCTTCAACATGGTCTTTGTCTTCATTGACGACCGGATAACGGCTGTGATTATTTTCCAGCAAAATAGGTAAAAACGCGCTGACCGGCTGTTCGATGTCGATGGTTGCCATTTGCGAGCGCGGCACCATAATATCGCGTGCCCGCATTTTAGATACATCCAGTACGCCCTGAAGCATACTTTTGGTATCACTGTCGATAAGTTCGCGGCTGGCCGCTTCGCTTATGATATCTTCCAGGTCTGAGATGTCCTGTGGTTCTGCACTGAAAATACTGGCGATACGCTCTAACCAGGTTTTGCCGGCAGAACCGCGGCTAGAGTGGGGGTTGTCGTCACTCATTCGTGAACTTATGCTCCGTTAGTAAAAAGAAACCTAAATATCATCCAATAAATAGGGGTTTTTGACGCCAAGACTGGCAAGGATCTGAATTTCTTCAGCTTCCATTACTTCAGCATCGTCGTCATTTATATGGTCAAAACCCAATAAATGCAAGCAACCGTGTACCACCATATGTGCCCAATGATCATTTGGCAACTTCTGTTGCCCGGCTGCTTCTGTGTGTACCACCCCGGCACAAATTACTAAATCGCCCAGCAAGGGTAAGTTAATACCGGGTGGGGCCTGAAAGGGGAAACTTAGTACATTGGTCGGTTTGTCTTTACCACGGTACTGCAAATTAAGCTGCTGGCTTTCCGGAGTGTCGACAACCCGGACCGTGACTTCTGCTTCGGCCTGAAATGGTGAAATTGCCGCATTAAGCCAACGCTGAAAATCGGCCTGTCCTGGGATGCCGGGCTCTGAACTCGCTAACTGTAAATCAAGCGTTATGCTCATTATTCGGTTTTGCCCTGCAACTTCTCAGCTTCATGCGCTTCATATGCCTGGACAATACGCTGCACTATCGGGTGGCGGACCACATCTTTGGCGTTAAAGAAATTAAAGCTGATTTCATTGACATCGCTAAGCACATCAATAGCATGCTTTAACCCCGAATACTGGCCCCGGGGCAGGTCAACCTGGGTAATATCACCGGTAATAACCGCTTTGGCGCTGAAACCAATCCGGGTTAAGAACATTTTCATTTGCTCAGTGGTCGTGTTCTGGCTTTCATCGAGAATAATAAAGGCATCATTCAGCGTCCGACCGCGCATATAGGCCAGGGGCGCAATTTCAATAACGCCACGCTCCAGATACTTTTCCACTTTTTCAAAGCCGAGCATTTCAAACAAGGCGTCGTATAACGGCCGCAGGTAAGGGTCGACTTTCTGGGCTAAATCACCGGGTAAAAAGCCCAGTTTTTCGCCTGCTTCCACTGCCGGGCGGGTCAGCACTATCCGTTTAACCTGGCCACTTTCCAGCGCGTCAACGGCGCAGGCCACAGCCAGATAAGTTTTACCGGTACCGGCCGGGCCAATACCAAAACAAACATCATGGTTAAGCACATTGGCAACGTAACTGGCCTGATTCGGGTTACGGGCTTTAATTAAGCCTTTTTTCGTTTTAAGACTGAAATCGGTCCGGTTGCCATTGTCACTCTGATACTGAATATCAAAATTTTCACTGATAGTAAGATGCACCTGCTCCGGGCTTATCGCCGCAGCGTGCTGACGTCCACCGGCGGTAAGCTGAAATAACTGAAGCAGAATATCACTGGCCGCTGACACGTTAACGTCAGGGCCGGCGACTTTAAAGCAGTTATCACGATAGCTGATATCAACCAGCAAGCGACGTTCAATGTGCTTTAAATTATCATCATAGGGGCCGCAAAGCAGGTTAAGTCTGTTATTGTCGGCCGGTTCCAGTACCAGCTCTGCTACATTCAGGTTTTCAGTGTTCAATAGTGTACTCGCGGTTCGGGCCAGCTCAGGGCGTAAAGGTAGTGACACCCAGAGGATCAACTTTGGGTTGTCTTGCTAAAATCTGGGCCGGTGCCACGTCACGGCGCAGTCCCATTTCTGCTTCAGTGCGAATTAAATCGCCGCGCAATGAGTTACTGAACACGTCAGTAATTTTAACGTCAACAAACTGGCCAATCATCTCTGGTGAGCCTTCAAAATTGACCACCCGGTTGTTTTCGGTGCGGCCGGTCAGTTCCATAATATTCTTTTTTGATGGGCCTTCAACCAGAATGCGTTGTTCAGTACCCAGCATATTGCGGGCAATTTTCAGGGCTTGCTGGTTAATTCTGTCTTGCAGAATATACAGCCGCTGTTTTTTGGTGTCGTCACTGACATCGTCAGGTAAATCGGCGGCCGGGGTGCCTGGGCGGGCACTGTAAATAAAGCTGAAACTCATATCAAAATCAATGGCCTGAATAAGGTCCATCGTTGCCTGAAAATCGGCATCATCCTCACCCGGGAAACCGATGATAAAATCTGATGACATACTTAAATTTGGCCGGATCTTTTTCAGTTTGCGAATTTGCGCTTTGTATTCAAGAGCAGTGTGGCCACGTTTCATCAGATTCAGAATACGATCAGAGCCAGACTGGACCGGCAGATGCAGATGATCAACCAGTTCGGGTACGTCACGATACACTTCAATAATGTCGTCGCTGAATTCAATAGGGTGCGACGTGGTATAACGGATACGGTCGATGCCATCTATTGCTGCCACTAAGCGCAACAACTCAGAAAAATGGCAAATATTGCCATCATGGGTTTCGCCCCGGTAACCGTTGACGTTCTGACCGAGCAGGTTTACTTCCCGCACACCCTGTGCAGCCAGCTGCGCGACTTCAAACAGCACATCGTCCAGAGGCCGGCTGACTTCCTCGCCCCGGGTGTAAGGTACAACACAGAAAGTACAGTATTTAGAGCAGCCTTCCATAATAGATACGAAAGCGGTTGGGCCTTCGGCTTTGGGCTCAGGCAGACGATCAAACTTCTCAATTTCCGGAAACGACACATCAACTACCGGCGAGTGTGAACCGCGCACTGAGTTAATCATTTCCGGTAACCGGTGCAAGGTTTGCGGGCCGAATACGATATCGACAAAAGGTGCCCGTTCACGAATGGCCTTGCCTTCCTGAGAAGCCACACAACCACCGACGCCAATGATTAAATCCGGGTTCTTTTCTTTTAGCGGACGCCAGCGACCAAGTTGGTGAAACACTTTCTCCTGCGCTTTTTCCCGGATCGAGCAGGTATTCAGCAGAATCACATCTGCCTCTTCCGCTTCCTCGGTCAGAGTATAGCCGTGTGTTGCATCCAGCAGATCTGCCATTTTTGACGAGTCATACTCATTCATCTGGCAGCCCCAGGTTTTAATGTGCAGCTTTTTGCCCATTGTTGGTCGTTACCTGTGTTGTCGCGTTTGAAAAAGGGAGCGTATTTTAGCCTGTTCAACGCCACAGTGCCAGCGTCGTTGGTAAAAGCTTTTTGCCACCTAACCCCGCGGAATTAAAAAAGCCGTTGACGCGTAGTAACATAGCCGGCATAAAAAATAACGATAACCCCTGCCAGCCAGCTTAAGGTTACCGGCTCCTGCCAGAAGAAATAACCAAAAGCGCCGGCAAAAAGCACACTGCTGTAAGTCCACATCCCAATATCGCTGGCCGGGGCGACAGCAAAAGCCCGGGTCATGGCCAGCTGACCAATAGCGGCCAGAATGCCCATTGCAGCAAAGGCCAGCCATACTTCGCCAGCCAGCGGTTGCCAGTAAAATGGCACCGGTATCGCGGAGAGTAAGGCGGTAAGCAGCGAAAAATAAAATACAATTCGAACCGCTGATTCGGTGCTGGCCATCGCTCTGATGGTGGTTTTGGTTATCGCAACTAAAAATGCCGAAAACAATGCCAGTAACAACACCAGATTAAGGCTTGGATCAGGGCTGGGCAATGCCAGCATCACACCGATAAAACCCAGTGCAATACCAAAACGGGTCAGCCGGCTGGGGCGTTCATTCAGCCAGAAACGGGCCAGAATGGGTACAATAAACGGTGATAACATTATCACCATCATGGCCTGGGCGAGAGGCAACTGCGATAACACGTAAAAGAAGCAGTACATTGAGATCAGACCGGTTAAGGCCCGGCTTAAATGCAAATGCCAACGCTTAGTTTTTAACATGGCAAAGCCATGACGGTATAAAAAGGGCAGCATCAACAGTAAGGCAAACAGGTTGCGGAAGAACACAATTTGTACTTCGCTTGCCATGTCACTACTGTATTTCACCACAGCGCCAATACCGGCAAAGCAGGCTTCCGCCAGCAATAGCAGTAATGCGCCTTTTAGCAGGTGAGGTTGCATAGGGTTCCTGGCAGGGATAACGTTGGCTGCGCAGTATAACAGGCGCCGGCGATGCAAAACGACTTGTATTGCCAATTTTGTCGCAATGGCAGCACCGGCTGCCGCTTAGCAATTAATGTCTGTTGATTTTACCTGCTGCCAGAAAAGCGGTATCTGTTCTGCAATCAGAGGTTTAGAGTAAAAATATCCCTGGATTAAGGTGCAATGGCGATCAGTGAAAAAGGCCAACTGCTCCGTGGTTTCAACACCTTCGGCAATACAGTATATGCCAAGGCTGCTGGCCATGCTTAACATAGCGTCAATAATGGTTTCATCGCTTTTATCGATGCCGATATCACTGACAAAGCTGCGATCAATTTTAATGGCATCAATGGGTAACTGTTTTAAGTATTTCAGTGACGAGTAACCGGTGCCGAAATCATCCAGCGCCAGTTGAACGCCCAAGGCACTGAGGGCCAGCATAGTTTCAATTGCACTTTGCTGATCGTTCATCAGCGCACTTTCGGTTACCTCAAACCGCAAGCAACTGGCGGGCAGATTATATTTGTTTAATAGCGATGCGGTATGGCTTGCCAGATTGGTTTGCTCAAGATGTTGGGTCGCTAAATTTACCGACAGATAAATATCAATACCATTTTGGCGCCACTGGCTTAAATCAGCCAGCGCCCGCTCCAGTAATTGCTGGGTCATGCTGACGATCAGCCGTAATTCTTCAGCCAGTGGAATAAATTCAACCGGGGATACAATACCGTCAGTACTTTGCCAGCGCATCAGGACTTCAGCCCCCACCATTTCCTGTTTAGCGCTATCAACAATTGGCTGATAGACATTGAAGAATTCATTGTTTTGATGTGCTTTACGCAGCCGGGTTTCCCTGGCCAGTTGCATATGGGCTTTTTCATTCATTTCATTGGTGAAAAACTGGAAATTATTGCGCCCGGCTTCTTTAGCGTGATACATCGCGACGTCGGCATGCTTCAGCAGTTCCTGAGCGGTAAGTGCATCATCCGGGTACAGTGCAATACCAATACTGGGTGATACACCAACGGTGTGAGGGCCCAGTTGCATGGGTTCACTGACTACCGACAACATTTTACGGGCTACCATGCTGACATTCTCGCCACGCCGGTATCCTTCCAGTAACACCACGAATTCATCGCCGCCCAACCGGGCAACCGTATCACGTTCGCGCAACGATAAGCCCAGCCGGCGGGCTACCTCTTTTAACAGCAAATCACCAATATCATGGCCCAGCGAGTCATTCACCTGCTTAAATTTATCCAGATCAATAAAACACAGCGCCAGTGATTTTTTCTCGCGCCGGGATTGCTCCATCGCATGCAGAATACGGTCCATCAGTAGTGCCCGGTTTGGCAGGCCGGTTAATGAATCATAATTGGCCAGATAGCGCAGTTCTTCTTCCGCCATTTTCTGGGCGGTAATGTCAGTAAATACCAGAACATAGAAAGCAACCTGCTGTTGCTCACCAATGGCGCTGATATTAATCAGGGTAGGGCGTTCTCTGCCGTCTGGTGTGATAACCTGCTCTTCGCCCTGCCAGTGCGCGCCGGCCTTTAATTCATGTAGTAACTTAGTGTAAAAGCGCCGCCGTACCAGACTGATCCCAAGATGGTGGGTGCGCGGATTATCCAGATATTGCTCCACACTGCCAAACGCTGTTGAAAATGACTGATTGGCAGCAATAACCCGCTGTTTGTTATCCAAAATGACTACCCAGTCACGTGTTTGTTGGAAGGCTTCACCAAATAGTTTGGCCTTCTCCATATTGGCCCTGGTTTCAGTAATATTGCTATAAGTACCGGTAACCAGCTCAACTTGCTGGTTTTGTCCCAGTTCCGTTGCCCGGCCCTGATCGCGGAACCACAGCCAATGGCCGCCTTTATGTTTTAAGCGGTAGGTAATATCAAAACTGCTGTCAGGCTGTTGTAAAAAGCGTTGCCATTGCTGCTGATAATTCTCTCTGTCTTCCGGATGGATCAGCGAAAGGTGCTGCTGCAAGGTGATATTGTTCATCAGCTCGCCGTAGCCCAGCATCAACTGCATTCTGGAGCCATATAAGCTGTTTTTATCGGCCCGCCACTCGAAGGCACCGCTGTCTACTGAAGCCAATGCCTGCTTTAAGCGCTGTTCGCTGATCGCTACTTCCTGATGGGCTTCACTGATTATCTGCTGTTGTTCCCGGCGCAGCCGGTAAAAGTGGTACAGTAAAGCAAGGGCAATAACCGCATAAAATACCATGGCCCAGGTGGAACGCCAGGGTGCCGGGGCAATTTTCAGGGCTACTGAACTGACTTCACTTTCAAGGCCGGTATGAGGCGCAATGGCGACCACGTTAAAGCGGTAGTTGCCGCTACGAAGGGTCGGAAATACCACGCTATTTGCTTGTTGTTCCGGGTAATGCAAAGTGTTACGCCCTTCCAGCCAAAAGCGATAGCGCATTTTATGGTTGTCCCTAAAATGCATTGCACTGAACTGCAGCTGGATACCCACGTCTGCATGGTCCAGCTGAAAAACGTTGTTGTTCAGTAAACCACTGCGGGCTTGAAAGTTACCGCTAAGTACACTGATATCAGTAATATTTACCTCAGGACGCGGTTCCAGGCTGGCCAGTTTTGCCGGGTCTACCAGGGTAATTCCGCGCATACTACCAAAAGCCAGCCGGCCATCGGCTAATACGGCAGACGCAGTGCCATTATATTCATGCACTCTTAAACCATCGGCTTTACTGAAGTGTTCTATCTGCAGGGTGTCCGGTTGCAACTTGCTCAGTCCGCTATGCGAGGAAAACCAGATATCGCCGGCATCATCCTTTTGCAGGGCATAAATCTGCTGAGCTATTAATTTGTTGGCAGTGCTGAAATGGTGCTTTAGTTCCAGGGTATCTCTGTCAAAACCCAGCAAACCAATACTATTGATGCCCAGCCATAAAATCCCGTAGTCGTCTGACACCATTTGATCAGCATAGCGCTGCAATTCGGGTTGATACGGACTTGCCAGATACAATTGTGTCAGTGTATTAAGCTGGCTATCATATAACCATAGCTGATCAGATGTGGTGACTAACAGCTGCTCGGGATTGCCGGGCATCTCACCGACAATGCCTCCGTAGTAATGCATAGGAAGCTGTTGAAATACTTCAAGTTCTTTTATTAATCCTGTGGCAGGAGTATAACGGTAAACTTTGGCATCATGACTAAAATAAAACTGACTGTTTTCTGGTTGCCTGGTGGCGTAGTAATAATAGCTGGAGCTGCCAAGCAGGGAACGTTGTTGTTCATCTGCAACCGGCAGTGGTAGTTTTTTACCCGTTTCAATATCGAACAAATTCAGGCCATCAGACGAGACAAACCATAATAGTCCGGCATCGTTAGGATCTAACATCACCTGAACAATAGTACCCGAATGCCAGGTGGCTTTCAGATCATCAGACACAAAATAAGACTGAGTTACACCGGTCGCAACATTTACTTTATTTAAACCATTACTGGTACCAATCCATAAATTGTCATTCGTATCCGCTGCCAGCTGATATATTTTATCGTTGCTAAGGCTTTTACCCAGGGTGGTTTGGCGACTGATATGTTCAAATGCCAGAGAACGGGGATGCCAGTAAAAAACGCCATCATCCCGCGATGCTAACCAATAGCCGCCAAAGTTATCGGCCACTAATTCCACAATATTGTTGTCATACACGCCGAGATCACTGTCGCTGAAGCGCAGCAAAAATTGCAGGGTATTGTCATCGCTGGAGAACTTAAATAGACCCTGCTCAGTGGCAACCAGCGCGGTATCGCCCAGCCAGTGCATCTGCCAGATATTATAATCGGCAATGTGGTGTCTGGCATGCAAAGGCTGGTTTGCCAGTTCGCTACCTGGTTTTGCAGCTTCCAGGTCGTTCAGACTTACACTGTACAGACCTTCAACAGTGCCTATATATAAGCGGCCGGCAGCGATACTGAGGTGTTTTACCTGTTGCTGGTCGTCAGTGGCCGTTTTGTTGTCTAAATAGGGTATATAATGGTGGCTGTCAGTGGCCAAGTCATACTGGATAAGACCATTAAAAGAGCCAATAAATAATTGATCGTTATATAAAAAAAGCGTTCTTAACCAGCCATTCTCAATATTGTCTTCAGTTAAGCTGTATAACAGGGTGCTGTTGGCGGTATTTTTATTTAGACGGTGTACTTTATCATCCACAATATACAGCAGGTGATCTTTATCCTGATCAATAACATCAATAAGATGCTGATATTGTGGTTGCTCATTGTCAGTTGGGATAGTGATAAATAAATCAAAAACACCGCGGTCTTTGTCGTACAGATATAAACCGATACTTTCTGCTGCGGCCCAGATCCGGCCCTGTCTATCTTCTATTATCTGGCTGAATGCAACATCGTTAGAATTGTGCTCAGCGGCATGCATATGGGTTACTTTGTTTGCATCAAAGCGATTGAGACCACCTTCAGTAGCTACCCATAAAAAACCATTGCTGTCGATCATCAAATCACGGACGGTACCCTGCGACAAGCCCTGATCCGGTGTTAGCGGTTGCAACAGTGGTTTTTGCGCCACAGTTGAAGCAGATACGATCAACAACAGGCCTAACAGCATGGTTCTGCACAAGAACCTGCTTTGCTCAGCCAAAAGATCAACTCTGAATATCACGTAATTTCCCACTCCGGCAGCTTTATATCGTTATTAGTGCTACAGCCATCTTGCTGCGACAGACCATATACTGACTATACCAGTATTGTCTAGTGTTCAGTGCCCAGTGCCGCGTATATAACTTAAACAGCTCAGGCCAATAAAATAATGCTGGCAACATAGCAGGCTAACACACTGCAAAATAACATAATTAGTGCCGTGTGCTGGGCGTTTACCAGTAATATTGACCGTAGAATATCATTGGCGCCGGGTTCAGTGCCGCTACCCAATCGCTGGCGAGCTGTTTTAGAGCCAGCATAAAAAGCCGGACCACCAAGTTTGCACTTAAGAGCACTGGCACCTGTGGCAAGCAGCAGACGGCTGGGCATATTCAGAAAAAGTGACCCGGCGTTGCGATAATTGCGCCAGGCGGCGATAAGCCCCGTTTGCACCGCCAGTAATATTGCCGAAATAATCAGCCCCGGGGCAACCGCTACCTGATACCAGCGTGCGGCAGTGCGGCCAAAGTGACGGTAGTAAGGCAGTTTACTGTTCCATTGGCGGGCGGCAACTTGCAGCAGAGTATAAGCCAGAGTCATTAAACCACCGCCGATTAAGAACCAGAAGATCACTGCTATCAGGTTAGCGGCGTTATGTTGCAATACACTTTCAATACAGGCTTTGCTTAAACCCATTGCCGACAAATTTTGCCGGTCACGCAGTAACAGCGGTTTAGCCCTGTCTCTGGCCAGGGTTAATTGTTGCCGGTTAATACTTTCGGCAACCGCGGCTGCGTTTTTCAGAGTAGCTCTGTTACCGAGGCAAAAATATAAAATCAGTGCATCGAGCACCAGTGGCAACTCTGACACCAGATAAAAACCATAAGTCAGCGCTATACCTAGTGCAAGTATTAACAGCAATGCCAGGGAGCCGGATAACTGCTGTTGAAAGGCACTGCGGTTAATATCAGGGTGCACTTTCTTCGCCAGTCGCTGCAGTATGACTGCCAGGCCGGTGAAAGGCACCCTGGTCCCGGGTAGCGTGAACCACCTGCTGGCCAGCAATGCCAGCAAGGCGATTACCAGCAAGGGGGGGAGGGCGTTAAGCCATTGCATTATGTCGACATCACAACGTTAAGTCAGTGAATAATTATAAGTTAACAGTGCTAAGCTGGCCTAGCAAGGCCACCACCATCGCCGAACTGTTTTTTGAAGCGACTTCAAGATAGGCGTCAAATGACACCGGTGACTCTTTACCGGCAATATCACTTAAACTTCGGATCACCACAAAGGGTGTGCTGAGCATATGACACACCTGGGCAATGGCAGCGCCTTCCATTTCAACCGCCAGCATAGTGGGAAAACGGGCCCGGGTTTGTGCAATGCGCTCTGGGTCACACATAAAACTGTCACCGGTGGTAATCAGGCCGCCTTTGGTTTTACAAAAACCGAGGCTGGCTATAGTTTTTTCAGCGGCACTGACCAGAGCCGGATGGGCAGTAAAAGCTGCAGGCATCTGCGGCACCTGGCCATATTCGTAGCCGAAAGCAGTAACGTCAACGTCATGATGGCGAACTTCAGTACCAATGGCGATATCGCCCACGTTCAGTTCAGGATCAAAGCCTCCGGCGGAACCGGTATTAATAATGCAATCGGGTTTAAAGTGATCAATCAGTAAGGTCGTGGCAACTGCGGCGGCAACTTTGCCAATACCTGACTGGACAATAACAACTTCGTTGCCGGCCAGTTGACCACGAACAAACTGATAATTGCCAATTTGTTCGGTGCTGCTTGCACTGAGCTGCTGTTTGAGCAACGCAACTTCAGGTTCCATTGCGCCGATAATACCAAATAGTTTCATAACAGGGCCTCTGTACTAAAAATGCTAGTATAAAGGCCCTGCGCCGGAAAATCCTCTGTAAATAAAGTTCAGAGCGGCAAAGATTATGCTGAGACTGACAAAGATTACGCTGAGGTAGGCAGCTTAATTTCTGTCGCCGGTCCGCCAGCAGTAAGCTTGCCTTGCTGGTAGTCGCGAATTGCCTGTTCAATTTCAGCACTGCTGTTCATAACAAAAGGGCCGTACTGAACGACAGGTTCGGCGATTGGTTTTCCTGCCAGCAAAATTAAACTGACATCTGTGCTGGCAACCAGAACCACATTGTCACCCTGATTCAGTAAGCCGGCATGATGCTCTTTTAATTGCTGCAGGCTGGCGGCATGTTTCACGGCAACACTGCCAGCAAACGGATAAAGCAGCGCATGATGGGCTGCTGGCAACGGTACTGTCAGCTCAGTGCCGGCTTTCATCCGGATATCGTAGAATACGGGTTCAGTGCTTAAGCCATTAATTGGTCCGGTAACCATTGAGTTGGCATATTCAAAAGTACCGGCGATCACTTTAACACAGACCCCAGGCGCGACGTCCCGCTGTGGTATCTGCTCTGGGCTGATATCAACATAGGCGGCCGCTTTCATTTTCTCTGCTGCCGGTAAGTTAAGCCATAACTGAAATCCACGCATCAGCCCCTGTTCCTGCTGGGGCATTTCTGAGTGAATAATGCCGCGCCCAGCAGTCATCCACTGCACGCCACCACTTTTTAAATGGCCTTTATTGCCCAGGTGGTCTTCATGCAGCATATGGCCATCCAGCATATAGGTAACGGTTTCAAAGCCGCGATGCGGATGCGGTGGAAAGCCTTTAATATAATCATCTGCCTGTTCAGAGCCAAAGCAGTCGAGCATTAAAAATGGGTCAAACCGTAATTGGGCATTCAGCCCCAGACTGCGTTTAATTTTTACACCGGCACCATCTGATACCGACATAGCGAGAATGATCTGCTGTAAACTGCGATTGCTCATGGTTTGCTCCTGCCAGACACCGAATTGCATGGCTTTTCGATACTGCTGCCATTAGAGCGCAACTAATCAGAATATAAAATGCCATTTTTGGCGACTATTCGTTCGAAAAAGCTGAATGATTACGAAAAACTGGTGGAAGTTCAGCAACTGTTAAGTCTGAAAAGGTAGGCTACTGCCCAATGCAACACTAACAGTTTGACCTGAAAACGTAATGGAGTATTAACATGAAAAAAGTTTTAGTAGCAGCTGCTCTGGTGACAATGGCGTTAAGCGCAAATTGTAAGGCGAACCCGGTATGGGATTATGTCGGTGCCGGCTATACTGATGCCGCGGGCGATGGCCCTTATATTGAAGGTTCTTTCCGTCTGAATCGCAACTGGGTAGCGGACGCCAGCTATGCCCGTTTATCAAATGGTCCGTTCGATGCGAACCAGCTGAAAGCCGGTTTAAATTACATTATGGGTACCACTCTGGATTTTTCACCTAAAACTCAGACTTATCTGTTAGGTGGTATTGAAAACTGGTCAGGCGATGCTGATGAAACAGGCGCTTATGCCGGTGTGGGTGTTCGTCATCCGTTAACCCCACAGGTTGAGTTATACAGCGAAGCAACTTATCACACTGTGTATGACGATCATGGTAGCCTGGCTGGCGGTATTGCTTATTTCTTAAGCCCGGACTGGGCCATTCGTGGTAATTTGGCGCTGAACAGCGGCGATACTAAAAACGAGTTTCGTTTTGGTGTCTCTTACCAGTTCTAACAACAGGCTGACAAGGCGTTGCTGAGATAGCCGCGGCGTCTTAACACTTTTGCTTGCAGGTTTGCCGGGCTTCGCCCGGCTTTTTTATCGGCGCCTATTCACTTTTCTGCGCAATCTTGTCGCTTAACTTTTCGTTCATGTGCTAACAGCCAGGCTTTATTATCCAGACCACCGGCATAGCCGGTAAGGGTGCCATTGCTACCAATTACCCGGTGGCAGGGCACCACTATGGCTATCGGGTTTTTACCATTGGCGGCGCCGACGGCCCGCACGGCTTTTGGGTTAGCTATTTCTCTGGCAATATCGGCATAGCTGCAGGTTTGGCCAAACGGTAGCCGGCAAAGCGCCTGCCACACTTGTTGCTGAAATACCGTGCCGGTGGCAGTCAGAGGCAGACTGAATTGGGTTAAAGTGCCGGCAAAATACTGCTGTAGCTGACTGGCGGCCTGTGCTGTCAGTGTGGACGGCAGATCTGGCGCTGGCGTTACTATCCCAAGATTAATTTTGCAGATGCCATGATCATCAGCGCAAATCTGCACCGGACCTAACGGGCTGTCGATCGTTTGCTGAAACATATTAATCTCCGGTCTGAAACCACAGCTGAAAGGTGGCATAGCTGCGCCATGGCGCCAGGCTGTCATTATTTACCTTAGTATTTTTGGTTCTGGCCAGCGCTTTCTGGACACCTAAATCGCCAGCCAGCCAGATATTACTGTCGCCCAGGCCACGCATTCTGGCATAGTTAACGGTCCATGGGCCAATTCCTTTAATACTGAGCCAGCTCTCAGGTGCCGCGTCAGGCTCCGCAAGCACAAAAGCTGCAAGATCCCTTAATGTTTGCCGGCGTAACGCCGGTACTTTTATCATTTGCAAGTCACTGTCAAGCACGGCCTGCGGGCTTGGGAATAGCCGTTTTTCGGCATTGATGGGAGCACCCAGTGCCTGCACCAGCCGGTTAAGCTGGGTGCGGGCACCCGCTACACTAACCTGTTGACCGAGGACAGCGCGAACACCTGCCTCCCAGGTACTCCAAAGCCCCGGAATCCGCAGACCATTGATTAATCCTCTGCTGAAAAAAGAATGGTTTGCCAGTTGCTGCTCAATTTGTAGCAGGTTAGCGTCTAAATCCAGTAACCGGCGCAGCTGCTGAACTAATGCCCCTAACCCTGTTGAGCCCGGCCAGTGTAACTTCAAACCAAGGCTATTGTCGGTTTGGGGCGAAACTTCAAACCAGCCAGGTTGCTGCAAATAGCTGAAGGTGCGGCCATAGCAGTTGCCCTCCACCCAGTCTATACCGGTTAAGGTTCTGGCCTGCCAGAATGCCAGCATCTGCTGCCAGGCTAGTGGGGGCCGGTAGCTAAGTTCAAGTTGCAGACTATTCCCTGCAACATGTTCACGCTGGCGCCGGATAGCGGAAGGATTGAGCCTGAGTTGTTTAACAAAAGCGTCGTTAAAACGGCGAACACTTTGAAAGCCAGCCTGATACGCAATATTGGTAATAGCTAACTGAGTTTCATGCAGCAATTTTTTAGCAAACAGCACTTGCTGACTCAGCGCATACTGAGTTGGGGTTAACCCCATTTGCTGTTGAAATAATTTGCGCAGGTAGCGATCTGAAATACCAAGACGTGCTGCAAGTTCAGCCTGACTCTGCTGTTGCAGGGCACCTTCGTCAATTAAGCGCATTGCCCGGTGTAGGGTGGTGTGAGTACCCTGCCATGCCGCTGAGCCAGGGGCACTGTCTGGCCGGCAGCGTAAACATGGTCTGAAACCTGCCACACTGGCGGCAGCTGCAGAAAAATAATAGCAAACTTGCCGCTCGGCCGGTGCTTTTGCCGGGCATATTGGCCGGCAAAAAATGCCCGTGCTTTTTACAGCAGTAAAAAACAGGCCGTCAAATCGTGCGTCTCTTGCCAGCCTCGCTTGCTGACACACTGCATCAGTTAACATAAAAGTGGCTTTTTGCTTTCAGGTAGCAGGAGTATAACAACAGCCGCTCAGAAAACTGGCCATATCCGGAACTAAAAAGTAAATTAGTGTTATTGCGGCTTTTGTCTTATTGCAGTTCGTGACACAGCGGCTTAATATCAGGTGCTGTATGCCATGGGCAGGATAACAAGTGGCCAGCGAGGCCGGAATAATGCAGGGGTTGCAATGTTAGAGAGCTTTTTTATTCAGTTAAGTACTGAGCCTGAAACCATCAGTTTTCAGCAAAGTACCGGTATTATCGATCAGATGTATCACTTTCAGCCCTGTGCGTTCAAAAATGGTGAACTGCACAATGCAGCAGGTGAAAATACCGGAAGCTGTAAGATACTGGCGTTTGGCGCCCTGCATCAGCTGTCAGAGCCGCAGACCCTGTTTTTGTTCGGTGACTATTATCAGACGGTGCTGGCAAACCCAAAAGGGGAAGATCATCAGAATATCCGTAATTTTATGCGAACTGGCTGGGACGGTGTGCATTTTGAACAGCAACCATTGCGATTAAAAGAATAAAGCACTGACGTTATGTCAGTGCTTTGGCGTTTTCAAGCTAACCTGTTGCCAGGCACAAAATCTATAATCTATCAGGCTGCGGTATTATTGGTTTGTGCTACCTGTTTATCTTCTGACTCTTTTGCTGCTTTAATTTTATCGGCGTGCGGAAGCTGGTGATCCGGTAATGCAGTGTTACCCTGTTTTAAGAAGTGATCCATCCAGCGAATTAAGCGCAGACCATAATCCAGCTGGGCTGCTGCTTTCTGATTGCCATGGCCCTCGCCAGGATACAATACTAAACGCACCGGTACATTCCCGTGTGTTTTCAGGTAACGATACAGCTCCATCGACTGGCTGGGATGAACCCGGGTATCTTCTTTGCCGTGCATAATTAAAATAGGCGTTCTGGCTTGTTCAGCATAGAAAATAGGGCTGCGTTCCAGATACCACTGCCATTTCTGCCATGGATAACTGCGGGCATGCACCAGATGCATTTCATTGGCAATGTCGGTAGTACCAAATTTGGACAAGTTATTACTGATGCCAACAAACATTACACTGGCAGCGAAATGTTCAGTTTGTTTGGTGGCTGCCCAGGCTGAGGCGTAGCCACCATAAGAGCCGCCGGTAATGCCAACTTTTGTGGTATCAACCAGGCCGCTGGCAACCAGATGTTTTTTGGCATCAACCAAATCATCAAATTCTTTGCCGGCGTAGTCATTTTGACCAAGCTTTGAAAACGCCACACCCCGGCCGGTACTGCCACGGTAATTGGGGAAAAACTGGACATAGCCTTCTGCCGCCATTAATTTTACCGGGCTGGCGTAGCGGTCCAGCCAGCCGTTAGAAATATGGGCTTCAGGGCCACCATGTACTACCATCACCAACGGATACTGCTGTCCTTCCTGGTAATTAAGCGGGTACACCAAAATGCCTTCTAAATCCAGACCATCTGCGGCTTGATAGCGCAATGTTTGCTGCTTTGGCATGTCGATTTCCGCCAACCAGGGGTTAGAGTTGGTCAGCCGTTTTAAGTCGCCGTTTTTGCTCAGTGCATAAACTTCATTTGGATGCGCAGCTTTATTCAGCAATACTCTGGCATGTTCGCTCTGGTTAGCATAAGCCAGCCGGGTTGCAATACCGTTACCGGTTTTGACAATAATATTGCGTTTACTGTTTCGGATATTCAGCCGGCCTATTTCGGCCTCGGTGCCAACATGGCCCAAGTAATCAAGCTCAGTATTGCTGCGCCAGGCAATATCCTGCACGTGCCCCATATAATCAGGCAAAATCTCGCTAAGCTTACCGGTTGCTACATCGGCCAGCAGCAAGCGACCGGCTGATGGATCGTGAATATCCTCACTGCCAATGATGGCCAGTTTTTTGCCGTCGGGAGAAAATGCGGCTTTATCAAGCTTACCGGCCGTCACAAATTGCTGCACGGTGTCGCCGGCCAGGTTAATCAGCTGATAACGACTTGCCATATAGTTGTCGTCAATCAGGCTCGTAGGGGCAGTACGGATCAGGATATGCTTATTGTCTGGTGCAAAATCTGCAGACAAAACGTTACCTTCAACGGTAATGGTTTTTGGGCTAATGTCCGGCGTGTTCAGATCTGCCAGCCACAACTGGTTTAATTCAGACTCTTCCTCGTATACCTCAGCTTTAAACCCTTTTTTGGTTAACTGCTCTTTTGATGTCGGCTCGGCAGGCTTCGCAATAAAGGCGATTTTACGGCCATCCTGACTGATATCATAGCTGGCGATAGCATTACCATGGCTGTAAACCTGAGTTGCTTCCCCGCCATTAACTGCAATTTTATATAAGCTGGCGAACTTATCTTTGCCACGTTTACTGGTGAAATAAAGCGTTCTGTTGTCAGGACTGAATTTAAGGTTTGCTACCCGGACGTCGCCGGTAATAAAAGAAGTTTCCTGGCCGCTTTTATCTACCATAAAAAGTTCACGATAACTGCTGCCATCGTCGTCCTGATACGGGTTGCGTGGGCGATTACGAATAAAGGCTGTTTGCTGGCCATCGGCGCTGATCGCAAGTTCCGTTACACTTTGTACGGATACCGTTTGCTCCAGAGTAATCGGTTTTGCTGTCAGTACGGGGCTGAACAGAGCCGCGCTCAACAAAGCCGTGCTGACATAGCTTGCGGCAGACAGTTTTCGCTGCTGCAGCGGTTGGGGTAAAGGCTTAACCATGGTTTTTCCTTCTGTTTTATTATCACTTGCTTGAATTATCTGCAATTTACAGGGCAGCAGGCTATTTTCTCCAACGGGTGCGCTGTGCTATGTTGCACACAGTTCGGGTTGATGAAAAAGCGGCGCCTTGCCGCTGCCAAAACAACAATAAAATGACACAGGACACGATATGTCTCAACCTCCCATGTTTACAAACGATGCAGTGGTTCTTGGCTTACTGGCTGTTATTCTGGGGCTGGTATTTTACACCAGTAATAGTGCAAACCGCACTTGCCAGGGGTTTTACAAGTACGTGCCAGCCCTGTTGCTCTGTTACTTTATTCCGTCTTTATTAAATAGTTTTAACATTATTGATGGAGAAGCATCAGGTCTGTACAAGATGGCCTCTCGTTATCTGCTGCCTGCCAGCTTAATCTTACTCACCCTGAGTGTCGACTTTAAAGCTATCCTTGGCCTTGGGCCAAAAGCACTGATCATGTTTTTTACCGGTACCCTCGGCATTATCATCGGCGGACCTATCGCTCTGTTAAGCGTTGGCTATTTCTTTCCGGAGCAACTGGGCGGGGATGTCTGGCGCGGCATGACAACAGTTGCCGGCAGCTGGATTGGCGGCGGCGCGAATCAGGCGGCGATGAAAGAGGTATTTGAAGTCGATGGTAGTTTATTTTCAGTGATGATAACGGTCGATGTGCTGGTCGCTAATGTCTGGTTAGCGGTGTTGTTATTTATGGCCAGCCGGGCAAAACAAATTGACGCCGCGAACGGAGCCGATACCCGTGCTATTGGTCATTTGCAGCAAAAAATAGAACAGTATCAGGCTGAAAACTCCCGTATTCCGTCCATTCAGGATATTATGTTGATTGTCGCAGTAGCTTTTGGGGTTACCGGCCTGGCCCATGCCATGGCAGACGTTATCGCCCCGTGGATTGGTCGGGTTGCACCCTCTCTGGCCGATTACAGTTTAACCAGTGGCTTTTTCTGGTTAGTGGTTATTGCCACTACGGTTGGTTTGTTGATGTCACTGACTCCTGCCCGCAAACTGGAGGGGGCAGGGGCATCCAAAGTCGGCACGGCATTTTTGTATATTCTGGTGGCAACCATCGGTATGCAAATGGATGTTACGGCTATTTTAAGCAATAAACTGATGTTTCTGGTTGGGATAATCTGGATGCTGGTTCATGCCATTCTATTGCTGGTGGTGGCTAAACTAATTAAAGCCCCAACGTTTTATCTGGCTGTCGGCAGTCAGGCGAACGTAGGTGGCGCGGCATCTGCTCCGGTGGTGGCCGCAGCATTTCATCCGTCACTGGCGCCGGTTGGGGTGTTACTGGCGGTTCTGGGTTATGGCCTGGGTACTTATGGTGCTTATATTTGCGGCTTAATTTTACAACAGGTAGCGCCATAGCAACGGCTGGGCGTCTTTTGATAAAGGGAGTTTTCCGTTGAGCAATCAGGTTAAAATTGAGCCAGGGCACTGGGTACTTATTGTTTTCTTGTTATTGGCGCTGTATGCCAGCTATTTGCTGATAGCGCCCTATCTTGGGCCTATAGTGCTGGCTTTTGTCTTGTCTTTGCTGTGTTTTCCTGTGCATCAGCGTATTGTCGCTAAATTTCCTGATAAGCCTAACCTGGCGTCTACCTTAACCTGTTCGTTGCTGGTGGTGGTGATCCTGGTGCCGGCTACCTTTGTCCTGATGGCGATTGTTCAGCAGGGTATTACCTTTGCCAAACAGAGTTACCAATGGGTTGAAAATGGTGGGGCTGAAGCCTTACTGCAACAACCTTTTATTCAAAATACGATCGAAAAATTGAATAATTTTTTACCTGCAAGCGATTTCAGCATCGAAGGAATAGTTGAAAAATTCACTGCATTTGCCTCTGGTTTTAGTAAAGAATTGCTCGATTTGAGTACTAAAGTCGTTGGTGATGTGACGGGGATGATTGTCAGTTTTTTCCTGATGTTATTTGTGCTGTTTTTTCTGCTGCGTGACCATAAAAAAATTATCGAATCTCTGCATTGGGTGTTACCACTGGCCCGTTCTCAGGAAGAAAAATTGCTGTCAGAAGCTAATTTGGTGGCACGTTCTGCAGTTATGGGTACTTTTCTGACAGCACTGGCGCAAGGTGTTGCCGGTGGTATTGGTATGGCTATTGTTGGGATGCCGGGACTGTTCTGGGGCACCATAATGGTGTTTGCGTCACTTATTCCGGTAGTGGGCGCGGCATTAATATGGGTGCCGGCTGCCTTATACCTGTTGCTGACAGGTGACTGGCCCTGGGCGCTATTTTTAACGCTGTGGGGGGCAATAGTTGTCGGGTCAATTGATAACTTCCTAAGGCCAGTGTTGATGCAGGGTGCCTCTAATATGAGTACCCTGGTGCTGTTTTTATCGCTGATTGGCGGTTTGCATCTTTTCGGTATTATCGGCCTGATTTACGGCCCTATTATCTTCGCGTTAACCCATGTATTGATTAAGCTGTATACTATTGAATTCCGTGACTTTCTGGAAAAGCAGGATAAAAGTTAACAGACTAATTTGTAATCTTTAACTTTTTAATCTTTAAATTGTTAACCGTATTGCCATTCAACTGATGCCAGCTATCTTTAGTTAAGTGTTTACATATGGATAGCTAATTCTATGCGCCGCAATTTACCAGTAACGAATAACGAACGGACCTTTGGTAAAGATGTAAAGCTGATTACCACCACCGATTTAAACAGTAAAATTTTGCATTGCAATGATGCCTTTGTAGAGATCAGTGGTTTTAAGCGGGAAGAGCTAATTGGTCAACCTCACAATATTGTTCGCCACCCTGATATGCCACCTCTGGCATATCAGATAATGTGGGAACATTTAAAAGCCGGTAAGCCCTGGATGGGCCTGGTAAAAAATCGCAGTAAAAATGGCGATTATTATTGGGTAGATGCTTATGTTACGCCGGTAACTGAGCACGGTAAGGTAATAGGCTATGAGTCGGTTCGGTCCTGTCCGGACCGCACGGACATAAAGCGGGCTGAAAAACTTTACCAGGCCATTAATGCCGGTAACTTTAAAAAACATCATTGGCATCTGCGGCCAGACACCTGGTTGCTGCTGGCCGGTTTAATAGTGTGTGGTTTGCTATACGCGTTCACATCAACCGCTTGGGTGTTACTGGCGCTGCTTGGCACGCTGCTGGGCTATGCGATACTCAGCAATATATGGCGTGAGCGGGCAATGGCCGGCGTGAAGGCGCTGCTCAGTAATGCCTTCAAACACGAACTGGCCGTTATGACCTTTACCGATGATGATCCGGAAATTGGTGAGCTGAAAGTTGCCATTATGAGTTCAAAAGCGCATTTGGGCGCGGTACTTACCAGGATAGAAGATTCAGCAATTAATGTCGCCCGCCAGGCTAAACAGGGGTTGGCGCAGGCCGAGTCTACTACAGCAAAAATTAAGCAACAACAAACTGAAACCGAGCAAGCCGCCACAGCTATGCATCAGATGACGGCAACCATAGCTGACGTGTCATCGCACGTACAGGAAACTGCTGAGCGGGCTGAACAATCGAACGAGCTGGCCGGGCGCAGCCGGCAAACGGCCGCTACCACCCGCAAGTCAATAGAAACACTGCGCGATACCGTCAGTAACATCAGTCACTCGGTAACTGAGGTGGCAGAGCAAACCCAGAAAATTGCCAAAGTAGCGCAAATTATTGCCCAAATAGCCGAGCAGACAAATTTGCTGGCGTTAAATGCAGCGATTGAGGCTGCGCGGGCCGGCGAACAGGGCCGTGGTTTTGCTGTGGTCGCCGATGAAGTGCGCAATCTGGCCAGCCGCACCCAGGACTCTACCAAAGAAATTCACGGCATTATTACTGAGCTTACCGCCAGAGCCAACACCGCGGTAGAAGTGGCCCAGCAAGGGCGTGATGGTGCAGAAGCCGGCTTACAACAGGTGAAAGAAACTGAGCAAATGTTAAATGGGATATCAGATGCTGTGGGCGCTATTGCGGCTATGTCAATTCAAATGGCCGCAGCGGTGGAAGAGCAGGCCCATGTTGCCGAGGATGTAAATCGCCAGGTTGAGAATATTTCATCGCTGGCTCACAGTAGTCTTAGTGAGGCAGACAGCTCTGCCAGCACCACCCGTAAATTGCAGAAAATTGCCGGTGAGTTGCACGAGCTGGTGGTGCGGTTTAAGCGTTAATGTTATGAAACTGGCAGGAGGTAACAGCTAAAACTGGCTGCTGGTAAATACTACCAGCAGCCAGTTTTAACCAGCTATTGCTTACGCTACCTTAAACTGGCTGGCCAGTTGTTGCAGCTCTGTACCCAGCTGGCTGAGATCATTACTGGCGGCTGCAGTCTCTTCACTTGCGGTGGCCGATTGTTCGGCAACATCGCGAATACTGAAAATACTGCGGTTAATTTCTTCAGCTACGGTACTTTGCTCAAGCGCAGCTGCAGCAATTTGCTGGTTCATCTGCTGAATACTGGTAACTGCAGTATTAATGGCCTGAATAGCATCACCGGCATCATCTGCACTTTCCAGGGTTTCGTTAGCCAGCCCGGAGCTTTTATGCATGTTGCTGACGGCCGCTTCTGCTTTTTGTTGCAAGGTGCTGATCAGCTGCTCGATCTGTCCGGTTGATTCCTGCGTGCGAAATGCCAGCGCCCGGACTTCCTCTGCTACCACTGAGAAGCCGCGACCCGCCTCACCGGCTCGGGCTGCTTCAATCGCCGCGTTTAATGCTAACAGATTGGTTTGGTCAGCAATGCTTTTAATAACGTCAAGTACCGAGCCGATATTATTGCTTTGCTCTTTTAACTCACCCAGCGAAGTTGCTGAAGTGGTAACTTCATGCGCCAGCGCTTTAATTTGCTGAATGGTTTTTTGTACCACCTGCTCGCCAACTGTTGCCTGGCCAGATGATTCAGTGGCGGCAGTGGATGCATCCTCTGCGCTACGCGCCACTTCCTGCACCGTGGCGGCCATTTCATTCATGGCGGTCGCCACCTGTTCGGTTTCTTCTTTTTGCTTGCTCACCCCGGCAGAGTTTTGTTCAGAAATGGCTGCCATCTCTTCAGTTACGGTTGCCAGCTGAGCAATCCCCGAGGTTAGATTATTAATTAACGCCCTTAAACTGACACTCATTTTCTGCATAGCCTGCATCAGCTGGCCAGGTTCGTCCTGGCGGTCGGTCGGCAAGTCTTCAGTGATATCACCGGCGGCAATTTTCTCTGCAACCTGTACCACATGCCGTAACGGTGCAACAACCATCTGGGTAATAATAAGCGCTGCGAGAAAGCCAATGATAATAGCGATAACAGCAGCAATAATGATCATCAGTTTCAGCTGGCCAGTTTCCTGCTCCAGAATTTGCAGCTGATTGGCGACAGAACGCGTGCCTGCATCGTCTGCAGCAAGCGCCGCGGCTACCATTTGCTGCTCAATGGCAGGCAGCTCACTTTGATTGGTTTGGCCATTTAATCTGATCATCTGGGATAGCTGCTGCTGATAAGTATTGATATTCCCTATCATTTCCCGCATTAGTGCAGCACTTTCCTCTGTAGTAAACATTGGCAGGGTTTTTTCACCTAACTGTTTTGCCTGGTTGCTGATGTCCAGCGCCCGCTGCAGATATTGCGGATCTTTCTGGATCTGGAAATTTTTATCCTGATGGCGTGCTTCACTGACCAGCAGGTTGGTCTCACTGACATTCGTTACCACCTGAAACCGGCCAGTCATACTGCCCAGGGCGTTGTAACTTAATACGGAACTTATTATCAGAATTATCAATACCAGACCGAAACCAGTGAGAAGCTTGGTTCGTACGCTCATATTTTTAGAAAGAGTTGAAAAAGCAGACATGGTGGAGGCCTCACTTAAATGTTGTTGGCTATTTCAGTTATGCTCCTTTGACAGTTACAGGAACCATGGTTTGTTACGGCTGTTTATAATTAAGCTTAAGTGTAATCCGGACTAATGCAAGTTTTTGCCAGCATGGCTTATTTTGGTAATCAGCAATAAGAAAGGCCAGCAATTGCTGGCCTTGATAAATACCGGAGAGCACCATTCAGCTAAACGCTGATATTAATATTCTGACCGATATTGCCTACTGGTGATGCTGCTGATGTTTGCTCAACCGTTTGCATCGCACTCTGGACCAACATGTTGGTCATCTGCGCTTGCTGGTTTTGCTGCTTTTTCGCCATCACAGCGCCCAGTACTTCAAAGCCCTGTGCAGTTGCCAGAGCACCAACGGATTGACTCATAGTACCTCCTATTCACAATACGTCAGCACTGTATCGGCAGTTGGCCAGAATACTTTAGGCATTTTTTTGCCGTATTTTAAATTTTGGTAGTATTCAGATAAATGAATGCCGCCCGTTGCAGCGGGCGGCATTCCAACTTAGCGCGGAGTGACTCATTTCTCCAAAGCGTTAAGAAGCCTGTATCAGCGCAGTTTGCTGCGCTTTAATTTGTGAATGCGATAACACCGGGGTTAGCGCAGTGCCAGCGGGTTGCGCCGGTTTGTAAGAGCGCACCGGGCGGGTCGGGCCCTTTTTGACCAGGCCTTTATATAATGGCTCTACTTTAACCGCTGGTTTACCAAGGCGTTGTGCCAGCGCCTGCTGCAGATCAGCTGAGGTATAACCGGCCTTAATTTTTATTCGTAAATAGGGTATGCCGGCGGCTTCCAGCGCACCGCTGACAAACCAGTCAGGTGCCGCTTTGTGGCCATCTTTATTACTGTTATTAACTAAATCCAGCACTGCTATTACCCGCAAATCATCCGCAGCGCACAATACAAAATCCAGATACTTGGCATTCAGTTTTACCAGAGTGCTGCGCCGGGCCTTTTCATTAGCATTTTCTTTTACTTCGATGACGTCGGCAAGTTTTATCCGGTTTAAAATTTTGTATTCTCCGTCAACCGCTTTTTCCAGCAGGTTCTGGAACGAGCGCTCAACCGGACTGAATAAACTGCTGCGTTTTTGCACCTGAAACGGGTTACTGTTATCGATAAAGCGACTGGCAACCATAGCTACCAGCACTACCAGTGCTACCAGCAACAACATAATAAATTCCATGCTCACCTCCGGCGATAATTTGACAAACGCAGTTACACTCCAATTATAAAGCACAAGTCGTGCCATGATTTTCAAATGTTTAGCGATTAGACTATTGCTTTAGGTGATGCTAAGCATTTTAGCCATTAATGGTATTTATAGTGAGAAAGGGCTTATAGTTAGGGCACAACTAGCAACAGCAACAAAGGGTCTGGAAATGTCTGACACTATTACCCGGGCGGGTTTAACTATCACCGGCCAGCTTAACAGCGAGTATGAACAAATTTTAACGGTCGATGCCTGTGCTTTTGTCACTGAGCTGGTGCGTGAGTTCCGGCCGCGGTTAACTGAATTGCTGGCCGACAGAATAAGCCGGCAGCAGAAGTTTGACGGCGGTGCCTTACCTGATTTCCTGCCGGAAACTGCGCCCATTCGCGGTTCTGACTGGCAGGTAGCGCCAATCCCGGCTGATTTGCAGGACCGGCGGGTGGAAATCACCGGCCCTGTTGACCGCAAAATGATTATTAACGCCTTAAATGCCGATGTAAAAGTGTTTATGGCTGACTTTGAAGACTCACAGGCACCCAGTTGGGCCGGAGTTATAGAAGGCCAGATTAACCTGCGTGACGCCAACCTCGGTACAATAAGTTATACCGATCCACAAAGCACAAAGCATTATGCGCTAAAAGATAACCCGGCTCTGCTCATTGCCCGGGTACGTGGTCTGCATTTATGGGAAAAGCATTTGTTAGTCGATGGTGCGCAGGTACCCGGTTCGCTGGTCGATTTTGCCTTGTATTTTTACCACAACTGGCAAACCCGTCTGAAAAATGGCTCCGGGGTTTATTACTACCTGCCAAAATTGCAAAGCTATACTGAGGCTAAGTGGTGGGATGAGGTATTCAGCTTTACCGAGCAGAAATTTAAGGTGGCCACAGGCACTATCCGCGCCACGGTGTTAATTGAAACCCTGCCTGCCGTGTTTGAAATGGATGAAATTCTATATAGCTTAAAAGATCATATCGTTGCGCTTAACTGCGGCCGCTGGGATTATATTTTCAGCTATATCAAAACGTTAAATAACCATGCGGACCGGGTGTTACCTGACAGACAGGTAGTAACCATGACCAAGCCATTTTTAAATGCCTACTCGCGTTTACTGGTTAAAACCTGCCATAAGCGCGGCGCGCTAGCGATGGGCGGTATGGCAGCTTTTATTCCGGCCAAAGACGCAGACGAAAACGCAAAAATCCTGGCGCGGGTAACCGCTGATAAAGAGCTTGAAGCCAGTAATGGCCACGATGGTACCTGGGTGGCACACCCTGGCCTGGCTGCAACTGCCAATGCCGTGTTTGCCAAATATTTGACTGACGGTAAACCAAACCAGCTGGCTGTTAGCCGCGAGCAGGATGAAGAAATTACCGCTGCTGAGTTGCTGGCGCCGTGCGATGGCGAGCGTACCGAAGAGGGTATGCGTACTAATATCCGGGTGGCACTGCAATATATTGCCGCCTGGATCAGTGGTAAAGGCTGTGTGCCGATATACGGCTTAATGGAAGATGCGGCTACAGCAGAAATTTCACGCACGTCGATTTGGCAGTGGATTAAACATGGTAAAAGTTTAAGTAACGGTAAGTTAATTACCAAGACCCTGTTTGCCGACTTTTTAGAGGAAGAGGCAAAAGTAGTGTTGCAGGAAGTAGGGGCGGAGACCTGGCAGAGTCAAAACTTTGACCGGGCGAAGCAACTGCTGCTGGACATTACCACAGCTGATGAACTGGTAGAGTTTTTAACACTACCGGCTTATCAGCTGCTTGATTAACCTGAGTAAACCAAACCAAAGGCGCTGCCATTGCTGACAGCGCCTTTTTTAATTCCGTTTAATCAATAGAGGATAGAACCTCATTTGAAGGAGTCGGGGAGTGTCTGAGCCCCTGCCGCAAGGCAACGGGCGAGTTGCCCCGGCGAGTGAGGAAGAGTGTTGTATCCGGCATGTGGGGGGAGAACAGCTGCAACACCCCGCGTTAGTTTAACTCATCTGCTGTTTCAACAATCAGCCTTCTGAACCAGATATGGCTGGCATCCTGGTGCAGTAGCGGGCTCCAGATCATCTTTAACTCTATTGACGGAATAGCAAAAGGCGGGTCCATAATGGCCATTGTCGGGTCATTTTCATACAACTTCGCGGCGCGGCTGGGCAGGGTGGCAATTAAATCGATACCCACGGCCAGATGCATCGCCACATGGTAGTTGCGGGTAAATACTGAGATATTACGCTGTTTACCCAGCTTGGCTAAGGCCTCATCTACCCAGCCCAGTTTCTGCACGTCTTTTGGATCCATGCCAACGCCAACCCCAAAGCCGGTTTTACTAACCCAGATATGCTGAGCCTTTAAATAACTGTCCAGGTTAAAGCGTTTAACAATAGGATCACTGGCATTAATCAGGCAGGAAAAGCTGTCACGCCATACTGTTTTCTGATGAAACGACTGTGGCAGTTGATCAAAGCGGTTAATTGCCATATCCACTTTGCCGTTTTCGACATCATGAAAGGTGACGTCTGACGGCGTCATAATATCCAGGCTGGTTAACGGAGCTTGTACGCGCATCTTCTTCAATAATGCCGGTATGAGCGTCGAAGCAGCGTAATCGCTGGCCATAATCCGGAACACCCGCTGGCTGTTCAGTGGCTCAAAATCTTTGTTAGGTTGCAGCGTTTCTTCCAACGTGAGCAATACGCCACGCACCACGGGCGCCAATTCGCGGGCGCGTTCAGTTGGTACCATGCCATCTGAAGTGCGAACCAGAATAGGATCATTTAATAAATCGCGCAGCCGTTTTAAGCCGTTACTCATCGCAGGCTGGGTAATATTCAGTTGATTTGCCGCGCGGGTGACATTCTTTTCGCGCAATAGCACATCTAAATAAACCAGCAGGTTTAAATCCATCTTATTAATATTCATCTGCAAAATGCCTTAGCCTTAAACTATCACTGAATTGAATCATAGCATTAGCCAGCACAGCGCAGTCAATAGCTAAACTACATTCACTGAAAAAATGACGAGCATAATTAAAATCAGCTAGATGAATTGTCGTTTTGTTATCTATAGTGAATGCCAACAACCCGTACAACAGTTTTAGTAAAAGGAAACGGCCATGACAGCTTATCAAGATGACATCAAACACTTCGACAATGTATGTAACAAGGCCGGTTCTGCCTGGAATGCTATCAGCCCGGAATATGCCGCGCGGATGAAATTGCAAAACCGCTTTAAAACCGGGCTGGACATTGCTCAGTATACTGCCGACATTATGCGGGCCGACATGGCAGCCTATGACGCTGATGCCAGCCAGTACACCCAGTCATTAGGTTGCTGGCATGGTTTTATTGGCCAGCAAAAACTGATCGCTATTAAGAAACATTTCGGTACTACCAAGAAAAAATACCTGTATTTATCCGGTTGGATGATTGCGGCACTGCGCTCTGAGTTCGGGCCACTTCCCGATCAGTCGATGCACGAGAAAACTTCTGTACCGGCCTTAATTGAAGAACTGTATACCTTTTTACGCCAGGCCGATGCCCGTGAATTAGGTGGTTTGTTCCGCCAGTTAGATGAGGCGACCGATGCAGCTAAAAAAGCTGACATTCAGGCAAAAATTGATAATTTTGAAACCCATGTCGTGCCTATTATTGCCGACATTGATGCCGGTTTTGGTAATGCTGAAGCCACCTACTTACTGGCTAAGAAAATGATTGAAGCGGGTGCCTGTGCTATTCAGATTGAAAACCAGGTGTCAGATGAAAAACAATGTGGCCACCAGGATGGCAAAGTTACGGTGCCTCATGCCGATTTTCTGGCAAAAATTAATGCCGTGCGTTATGCCTTTTTAGAGCTTGGTATTGATAACGGCATTATTGTAGCGCGAACCGACTCTCTGGGCGCAGGCTTAACCAAACAGATTGCAGTAACCAATGAGCCGGGTGACTTAGGCGACTTATACAATAGTTTTTTAGATGGCGATGTAATAAGCGGTGCAGACGACATTGCCAATGGTGACGTGGTAGTGAAGGCCAACGGCAAACTGTTAAAACCAAAACGTTTAGCCAGTGGTTTATTCCAGTTTAAACAGGGCAGCGGTATTGATCGGGTAGTGCTGGATTGTATTACCTCGCTGCAAAACGGCGCTGATTTACTGTGGATTGAAACTGAAAAGCCTCATGTTGGTCAGATCGCTGAAATGGTTAACCGTATTCGCGAAGTGGTACCAAATGCCAAGCTGGTTTACAACAACAGCCCGTCGTTTAACTGGACCCTGAATTTCCGCCAGCAGGTATTTGATGCCTGGCAGGCAGCAGGTAAAGATGTCAGCCAGTATGATCGTAAAGCACTAATGAGCGCTGAGTATGACACTTCCGAACTGGCGCAGGAAGCAGATGAGCGCATTCGTACCTTCCAGGCTGATGCGGCGCGCGATGCCGGTATTTTCCATCACTTAATTACCCTGCCAACCTACCATACTGCGGCGTTGTCAACCGACAATCTGGCCAAAGAGTACTTTGGTGAAGCTGGTATGCTGGGCTATGTTGCCGGCGTGCAGCGTAAGGAAATTCGCCAGGGTATTGCCTGTGTTAAACACCAGAATATGTCGGGTTCAGATATTGGTGATGATCATAAAGAATACTTCTCGGGTGAGGCAGCATTAAAAGCCGGTGGCAAACATAACACCATGAACCAGTTCTAAGCATTGGCCTGATTTATCAGGTTGTAAGCTGAGTTAACCGTTCCGCTACGTGGTCACTTGACCCCAGGCAGCCGTAAGGCTGCCTTTTTTGTATCTGGCGTAAGCTGTTAACTGAAATACAAGGCTTGTTGTATTGACCAGCGTTATCGTTTATAACATTGCCACCGGTGGCATGCCAATGCCGCAAGTTTAACGCCTCATCCTGGACTGACTTTTTATGCAACAACAATTTATCCAGCAACAATGTATGAGA
This sequence comes from Arsukibacterium indicum, assembly GCF_019100565.1. Classification (GTDB taxonomy): domain Bacteria; phylum Pseudomonadota; class Gammaproteobacteria; order Enterobacterales; family Alteromonadaceae; genus Alishewanella; species Alishewanella indicum. The sequence continues at coordinate 247,106 of NZ_JAHRID010000004.1, forward strand.
CAGTGGTTTATGCTGCATCGGTGTTTTTCAGCATACCCTGAGATGCTTTATTGTTGTTTGTTAAAGTACAGCCTGCTGACTTTCGTATTGCTGTTTTGTCCGGCGCCAATACTGGCGCAGCAACTCAGTTTGCAGCACTACCCGCAGTATCAGTGTCTGCCAGACCAGTCAGATAACTTTTGTCAGTCATTTACTGACTCTGCTACTGGTTTGTCGTTGCTGGCCGGGCAAGGCGCAGCGCCTGGTCAGCCAAATGGCCAGTTTAGTCATAATTTAAAGCGGCAAACGCTGGTTTATAAGGCGGGGCGGATTGGCGGCAAGGTGTTAACGATTAACACTGATGCCGCCAACAATTTTCAAAGCGGCAATTTTGACAGTAGTGATTTTTTCTACGAAGCCCTGGTGCGGCCGTTTGCTAACAGTACAACCGACCGTCACAGCTTTTTTCTGACGATGAAAGTTGTTGATAGTGACACGCACTATGGTGCAGGCTTTGTTGTCGGCACCAGTATCTATACCTCAAAGTTAGAACTGGCAACGATACAGGGCAATGATGTTCAGGTATTAGCACAACAGCCGGCATCTTTAATTCTGGGTAAGCAGGATGACATCGATGGCCAGTGGTATTTACTCAGAGCGGAGCGGCGTAGCGGTAGCCTGCAGTTGTACCTGGATGGTCAGCTTGTGTTGAGCGATGACAGTATCGGTAACCAGAAAATTGAGCAGCTAGGGATCTGGAGTTTTAATCGCTCGTTTGAATTGGATTTTCTGCGGGTTGGCAAACCTGCTGTGCCATCAACCAAGACAACGTCACCGCATATAAACCTGCAACATCGGGAAAATCAGACCTTGTCAGGTTACCAATTTGAAAGCAGTGAGCAGATTGAATGGCAGGTCAGCGGCGCGACACGCGACGACATTGAACTGATAAATCTGACTCCGGAACTGATTACCCTAAGCCAGCAAGCTGCAACATTCCGCATTAATTATAGACAGCCAGGCCAGGCTGGTGTGCTGCTGCGCAGTAAATCTCAGCCTCATGTGTTTAAACAGTTGCATATCAACGTATTGCCTGCGCTGACTTTTCCCGCAAAAACCAGGCCGGATTTGCTGACTGATGCCTATCCGGCGATCAATGCAAAGGTGCCGGCAGACACCCTGTTACGCATCAATCTGGCTGAACCTTTTGTTATAGCTGACAGCGGTGCGGTGCGTATTTATCAGGTGCTGGCTGACAACCAGAGGCTATTAGTGGATGAAATTCGCGTTAATGGTGAAAGCGATACGTTTGGTAAAAAAAGTGCGGGCAAACTGCGGGCGATTAATCGGGAAATGCTTTGGCGTAATGGCAATACGTTACTGATTAAACCGCACGGTCAGCGACTTGAATGGGGTAAACGTTATCAGGTTGTGATTGCAGCAGATACCGTTCGTTTTGTTGATCCAGCCAAGCCATTTGCCGGAGTAGGTTTTGATGCCAACTGGTCGTTCAGCACTAAAGCGAAGCCAAGGGCCCGCAGTGTGATGCAGGTGGCAGCAGGTGCAGCTGCAGATTTTAGTACTGTGCAAGGTGCGTTTAATTTTGTGATGAACGCGGATGACGGTGACAAGGTGCACACCATAAAGCTGGCCGCCGGGCGTTATTTCGAACCGCTTTATCTGTATGGTGTTGCAAACCTGACACTGGAAGGTGCCGGGGCCGGAATGTCGCAAATTGAGTTTAGCAATTATGATTCGCTTAACAGTGGCCTGGGACAGGGGGTGGCTGTTGTGGCTGGCCACACTGCCGGTGGGCGAAGTCTGTTTCTGGCAGAAGATGTTGGCCAGCTGACATTAAAGCAGTTAAGCATAACCAACTTACATCAACGGCAAAAGGGAGTACGCAATCAGGCCGAAACCGTATATTTTAACGGTACAGGAAAATTGCTGGCAGTAGCCAGCAATTTTATCAGCGAGCAGGATACGCTGATGTTAAAAGGTACATCCTACTTATACCGCTGCCTGATAGCCGGTAATGTCGACTTTATCTGGGGACAGAATTATTTAAGCCTGTTTGAACAAAATGAAATTCGTTCTGTGGGCAATTCTGTTGCAAAGCCAGATTCAGAGTATGTTGACGGTAGTTACATATTGCAGGCCCGCAGCATAAGTAGTGATGTGCCGGGCTTTATTTTTATCAACAACCGCTTTACCAGCCAGCGGGGGCCAACCGGCAACCGGATCCGGCCGGGTAGTACGTTTTTAGCCCGCAGTGCCGGCCGGCCTGCCTATTTTGATCAGGTATTGATGCTAAACAACCAGTTAGGTGGTCATATTGCGCCAGCTGGCTGGGCCGGGCCGGTCAATAACGAGCCGGTAGCCAACCCTGCAGTGCCGGACAGCACCCGCGGCTGGCGTGAGTATGGTTCGACTGATTTACAGGGTAAGCCATTGAACTTAAGTCACCGCGAATACGGTATTGTGTTAACACCCGAGCAGTTGCCATATCAGAATAGTGAGCAGGTTCTGCAGCAACACTGGCCTGGTTTTAACCCTGAGTGGCTTCGTTATTAACTAACCGACCTTTAGCGCAGCAGAGTAAACCTTTGCCGCAGGCAACAAGTTCTAAACTAATCGCTTAGCACATGCTATGTTGTGCAGCAGAGTTTGGATGGTAAGTAATTAAAACCAAAATGACGGACACATTTTTTTTCGGTGACTGGCAGGTAGAGCCCGCTGCCAATACCTTACGTAAAGGCAGAAAGGTGCATCAGCTTGAGCCCAAAGCCATGGATGTGTTGGTATTGCTGTGCAGCAAACCAGCCGAGGTTCACAGTAGTGAAGATATTGTCCGGCAGTGCTGGCCGGATACCGATACCGGTGATAACCCGCTGCATAAAACCATTACCCAGCTGCGTAAAGCACTGGGCGACAACGCTACTAATCCAACATTTATTGAAACTATCCGTAAACGCGGCTACCGCACCGCGGCCGAGGTACGTTTTCCGCTGGGCCAGCAGCAGAGCGTTAGTCAGCAAAGCTGGCAGCAGGGCTCACCATTTCCCGGCTTGCAGGCCTATGACGCCCGTTTTGCCAGCGTGTTTTTTGGTCGCGGCGCGCAAATTGATACCTTGCTCAGCCGTATTGCCCAGCAAATAAAATTCGGCCGCGATTTTTGTCTGTTGCTGGGGCCAAGTGGCAGTGGTAAGTCGTCGTTAATTAATGCCGGGGTAATGCCCAACCTGATGCAAGCGGGCGGCTTTAATGGCGTTGAAGTGGTGTCGTACAGCAGCCTGGATTTAGCTGATGTCAGTAAAAATCAATTATTCAGCAGTCTGGCCAGTAGCCTGCTCGATTGGGAGCTGAATGACGAGCCGGTATTTACCGGTGACAGTGCCGCCAGCCTGGCAGAAAAACTTCAGCATCCAGAGCCGCTGCTTCAGCAGTGTAAAAAGTTGCTGGACTCTAACCGGCAGCAAACACGGCGCTTTGCACTGTTTGTCGACCGCTTAGAAGTGCTGTTATCGTCACCGCTCTTTAGCGAGGATGAGCGCCTGCAGTTTGTTGGGTTGCTGGAGCAACTGGCCAGCAGTTCTGCAGTGCTGATACTAAGCGCCTGTCGCAATGAGTTTTATCCTGACTTAGTCGCTTATCCCAGTTTAATGGCAGGTAAAGCCCGCGGCGCCCATTTTGACCTGGCACCGCCGGGACGCGCTGAGCTATTGCAGATGATCCGCTTACCGGCACTGGCTGCCGGTTTAAACTTTGCTACTGATCCCGATACCGCCACCCCCTTAGATGAGCTGCTATGCAGCGAAGCGGCCAGTAACCCCGATGCCTTGCCGATGTTGCAATACACGCTGCAGCAGTTGTATTTACAGCGCAGCAACGATAACCAGCTGCGCTTTAGTGTATACAAGGCATTAGGCGGGATTGAAGGGGCGATAGGTAAAAATGCCGAGCAGGCTATTAACCGCTTAAATAAAGCAGAGCAGGACAGCTTGCCCAGGGTATTGTCGTTGCTGGTAACCTTGCGGGAAGATGAGCAAAGTATTACCAGCCGCAGCGCCCGGTTGCAGCAGCTTGACACTGATGCTGAGCGGGCTTTGGTAAATACCATGATCGAGCAGCGGTTATTTGTGTCGCATCTGCAACATGGTGAGCCCTGTTTCAGTATTGCCCACGAAGCACTGCTGCGCCGCTGGCCACGAGCTACTGCCTGGATAAATGAACACTTTGACAGCTTAAGTGTAAAAAGCCGGCTGCTGCATTTAAGTCAGCGCTGGCGCAGCGAACAGCAAAACAGCGCTTATCTGCTGGCCGAAGGCAAACCCTTGCAGGAAGCGCTTTTGCTTCAGCAAAACCAGCTGTTTCAGCTGGATAAAGAAGAAGCCGAGTTTATCCAGGCATCAAGCGCTAAAGCGCGGTTAAAACGCTGGACCCGTCGGGGCACGCTTGTCGTGTTATGTCTGCTTACCGTTACTGCCGCGACGATGAGTGTGCGCAGTTTTAATGCTGAGCAGCAGGCGCAGCAAAAGCGGCTGGCGGCAGAAAACCTGCTGGGGTTTATGGTCGGGGAGTTTGCCGATAAGCTGCGCAGCATCGGCCGGATGGACTTACTCGACGGTATCAGCAATAAAGCGTTGGAATACTTTACCGATTACTCAGCTGATGATTCGGCACTAAGTACCGAAGCGCGACTGCAGCATGGCCAGACGCTGGAAGCGATGGGCGAGGTGGCCTACTCGCGCGGTAAAACCGATGAAGCAGTAGCAGCATTACAAGCCGCCCGGGTGCAGTTGGAGGCAGTATTGCTGCAACAGCCGGAGAATTTAGAGTTGTTAAAAACCCTTGGCGCCAATGCCTTCTGGCTTGGGCAAATTCAGTATGACGCCAGTAACTGGCAGGCTACCCAGCCGGAGTTTGAGCGCTATTACCAGTACAGTGAGCGGATGTATGAACTGGCATCAGATGATTTAGACGCCATTATGGAGCTCTCCTACGCCACCAATTCGCTGGGGTCACTGGCGATGCAGCGCCAGCAGTTTGATAAAGCGCGGCAGAATTTTGAGGAGTCATTGCAATTAAGATTAATGGTGCAGGCAAGTCAGCCTGACAATAAAAAACTACTGGCAGATATTGCTAACACACGCTCCTGGCTGGCCAGTGCGGCGCTGGCACAGGGCGATATCAGTACAGCAATATCTGTGCATAACGATATTCAGCAAGCGATGCTGGATGCTGGCGATAATGCAGAACTCTACTTATTGGAGATATTAGTCAGTAGTTACCAACTGTCTGCCAATTTACTGGGCTTTCTGGGGCAGAATTCAGAAGCTTTAAGGAATGTTACGGCGTCTACTGTGATTATCAACAGAGCTCTGGCGCAAGACCCCGACAGCCGTCGCTGGCGGAACAACAAATACTATGCTTTTTATCAGTCACTGAAGTTTTCGTCAGATGACTCTGTGCAACATATTACGCAAAGTCCGGCACAATTGGCTGAGTTGTTACAACAGGACGGCTCAGATTTGTCTGGATTGACAGACAGACTGCTACTGGCCAGGCAATGGCTGACTGCTGCAGAACTGTTACTTACCAGAGGAGATGTTCAATCAAGTATCAACTATGGCCAGCGAGCACTTGCAGCGTATCAGGAACTGATCAGAGAGAATAGCAGTAATCTTCGTTTTATTGTTGCCAGATCAAATAGCTATCTGCTGTTGGCAAAAGCGCTGTCCAAAACCGATTGGCAGCAAGCGCAAACGTATTGTCAAAATGCGCTGGTCGATCTTGCAGATATCGTCAAGGAAAACAAAGAGCCTGAATTTACCATTCCCTATGTTAAAGCGCTGGACTGTCTGGGGACATTGGATAATCAGTCCGGCGTTGTAATGCTATTAAAGCAACATGGCATCCTGAATTTTAACTTTTAATGCTTAATTTTTAATACTCAACTATAAAACACAAAAAAGGAAAAACATATGGCCAATTCACAGGCTGCAGAATTAATCCAGGTTACGGTTAATCTGGTAAACGGTGAACCTCAATTCAGCTATTTAGACAGTAGCGGTCAGCCAATTGATGGTGATGTGACTGTGACACAGGCCGAAACCATAACTTATCAGCTGATCGATAATACCGGCAAAGGCCTGAAATTTGCCGGTGCCGGTTTTACCACACCTTTTGATGGTGTGATCGACAGTGTTAACCTGTCAGCTGATGGCATGCAACTGCAAATGGTTGATACTGACCAAACAGCTGGCAGCAGTAAATTCCAGTTTGTTCTGACAAACACGACAAACAACCTGATGATCTTAAGCCCGGATCCTGAAGTTAAAAATGTACCACCACAATAACAGCTGAGATTAGCAGATAAATATAAAAAAGCCCGTCCGCGGGCTTTTTTATATTTAGTAATTATTCTTTGTTAAGTTAAGTAAATTCAACAACATAAATCAGAAGGTTGTCAGAAGGTTCCTGCGCGAAGTAAAGGCTAAAGTTGGCAGCAGTTAAGCCAACTGAGTGAACGACGCCGATGAAAACTGCCCACAATAAAACCAAACTGCAACCACTGGCCCTGAATGATGACAGCCTGTGGGATGACGAAAATGGCGTGGCCAGTGGTCTGGATATTGGTAGTTTTGTCCAGTATCTGGCCGAGGCGGTACTGATTGTCAGCCCCGACGGCACCATTGAATGTGCCAATGCTAAAGCCGCGCTGTTGCTAAATTGCATTGGTACCCCGTTAATTGGCCGGCAGTGGCCGGAGTTTTTAACCAGCCGCTGTCAGCAGCAGTATGAGGGTTTGGTGCAGCTGGTGGCGAAACGGGTGTTGTCGTTGCAGGCAGGGCCGAGCGAAATGGCGCTGCGCTGCGCTGATGGCGTGGTAAAAGATATCGAACTGTCAGTGTCATTTTTGCCGGAGCCGGCAGCAAGGCTGGTTTTGGTAATGCGCGATTTAAGCCGTTATAAAGCAGAATGCGAGCAACTGCGGTTGCAAGCCACTACAGATGCGTTAACCGGCCTGGCTAACCGCCGTGGTTTTGATGAGCAGTTGCACAAGCAGTGGCAGCAATGCACTGAAGCAAGGTTACCGTTAAGTGTGGTGATTATTGATATCGACTTTTTTAAACAGTTTAACGACAGTTATGGCCATATTCAGGGCGATGCCTGCCTGCGTAAGGTTGCGGCAGCGATAGTGCAGGCCATGCCGGTTGATGCCAAACTGGCAGCGCGTTACGGTGGGGAAGAGTTTGCGTTGATTTTACCTAACCATAATGAAATTAGTGCCATAAAAGTGGCGCGGCAAGTGCAGCAGGCCGTGCGCCAGTTACAGTTTCGCGACGCCGGTTTACCTGTAACAACCAGTGTTTCAGTAAGCCAGGGTGTAGCCACCGAAGTAAACGGCCAGTATCGTACCAGCATGGCGCTACTTTGTGCTGCCGACACCGCATTATATCGCGCCAAAGCAGAAGGCCGCGATTGCATTAATACCAGTAGCTAGCAAGCCGATGCTCAGGCTGACTGTCCGTTCAGGAGCCTGAAATCAGCACCAGGGTTTCGTTGCCGAAAGTCAGAATATCACCGGCATTTACCTGCTTACGTTTCTGGGTTTCCACTATGCCATTTACTTTTACCAGGCCCGCGTCCACGGCAGCTTTTGCTGCACCGCCACTGTCGCATAGCCCTTCAAACTTTAAAATTTTATACAGTTCAACCGGTTGTTTAGTAAGAATAACATCACGTTTGTTGCTCATATTAAAGGCCTTTTTAGTCACTGCGTTAAGCGGGGTCGCTTAAGCTTAAATGGGGTTTACCTACCAGATAGGCACGGCGAAACTCACTGAAGTAATCGCCAAGTTTACTGGCGGCATCGTGCTCACCTGCCATTGCCAGTACTGCTATAGCAACTTCAGCCGTGCAAAGCTGATGTAAATGGGCTGCTTCGCGCAGCGCATAGCGCGACGCTTGTTCCGGTTGAATACCCAGTACCGGTAACTTAGCCAGATAGGCGCTTTTAAACATTTTTTTCGCTTCGCGCCAGGTGCCATCCAGCATGACAAACAGAGGAATTTTACCCTCAGTTGCCTGGTGAAGCTCGGTGCTATCTTGTAAACAACGCTCTGCTGCGGCGTATTGCTGCGGAAATACCAATACTGGCGCATAACGGCTATCGGTTAACAGCGTCAGCAGCGCCGGATTGGGCTGGGTTCTGTCCCAGACAAAGGCATGGTTATCGGCTATAACATCACAGATCAGCCGGCCGGTATTACTGGGTTTGTAACACTCGCCGGTATACATAATAAAGCAAAAGGCACAGCTGCCAGCGGCTAGCGGTTTAGCTGCACAAATGCATTCGCTTGCAGGCAGCAGGCAATGCTCGCAGCGTACCACCTTGCTACCGCGGGCGTTAAATACCCGTTTTGATTGTGCCAGTTGCTCTGTCCGGAGCTCCAGCACTGCATTGCGCGAAGGTGGCAAGGGTTGCGACATCCTGAAAAACTACCAGCCATTAAAAAGCCGCTATTGTAGCGGCTTTTGGCAGTAACTGCGCGCTGATTTTCTGCTTTGGCATTAATTCGGTGCCGGGGCTGCTACATCGTGAATGGTTACCCGGCCTTTAATCCGGTCTTCATAAGGCTGCAGCATAGCAGCAACTCTGAACGCTTCGTTTATTCTGGCAAAATCCATTAAGTTTTTGCCGTTACAAACAACTTTTTCCACCGCATTTTGCTTGCTGATCCGATATTCCCGCAGAGTTTTGGTTAAACCCCGCCGATTGTCATCGGCCGTTTCGGTGCAAACCTGCACTAACGCATTACGGGTATAACGGTCCTGAATAAACTCATCGGCAGATGCTGGTACTGCCACACTGGCCGCTGCCAGCGATACTGCGAAAAAAAGTGCTGTTTTCATGGTTCTGTCCTCTTTTTTGCTAATGGCGTATGCCATGGTTTGATTCTGGCAGAGCGCCGCTGACAGCGCCGCTGCTTTGGGTTAAGAGGAAGGACAGTTGTTATCAAGTGACCAGCTGACGGTAAAAAGGGATAACCGGTGAACGAATAGTTTACGCAGTGCTCAGTGCTGTGGCAGTGCGGTTAGCTGTTCGGCCCAGTTTAATTTATAACGTCTTGATCCATTGACCAATTTGCCGTTGCTGAGCACAAACTGGTAGTCGTTATTATGGGGTTGCAGTTTATGAACATGATGCAGATTCAGCAACGTGGAGCGATGTACCTGCACAAATTGTTCCGGCAGGCGTTGCAGTAAGTCTTTCATCGTTTCCCGGATCACCAGCGTTTCGTTCAGGGTATAAATGCACATGTAGTTGCCGGCTGCTTCTATCAGCAGAATTTCAAATTCGTTCAGTAACAGGGTGGCGCCACCGGTTTTAAAAGCCAGTTTACTGGCAGGGGCCTGTAGTGGCTGCTCTGGTTGTTTATCCAGCGCGGTTCGGGCGTCCAGTAGCGATTGGGCCAGGCGCTGACGCGACACCGGCTTAAGCAGATAATCAAAGGCAAAATGCTCGAACGCGGCAAACGCAAATTGCTCGTATGCGGTAACCAGAATAAACAGTGGCCGTACCATGGCAGAACCTTTGCCGGTTTGCTGCAAAATATCAATGCCTTTAACCCCTGGCATCTGAATATCCAGAAAAACCACATCGATATCCGGTGCGGTTTGTAAAAATTGTAAGGTGTCATCGCCATTGTCAAAGCAGTCGACAATATCCAGGTTCGGGTATGAGGCCAATTTGGCTTTTAAGTTGCTGATGGCCAGAGGTTCATCATCGGCAATAATCACTCTAAGCGGCTGGTTCATGCAGGGCCTCCGTGGCAATGTTAAGCTGGCTGTAAAAGCCCGTTGCGTTGTAGCTGAGGGTTAAACTGGCGGTCTGGCCAAAAAGCAGCTGCAGCCGCTCTGTCAGGTTAGTTAAATTGACAGGTCGCTGCGCGTCAGCCCAGCCAGCGTTGTGCTCAGCGCCTTGCTGAGCCAGGGTAATGTGTAAGTGCGTGGCAGACTGCTCCAGCCGGACCAGCAGGCAAAGCGCGCCTGCAGTTTCTGCAACACTGTACTGAATAGCATTTTCCGCCAGTGGCTGCAGCAACAGTGGCGGTATCAGTAACTCAGGTAACGGTTGTGGCAATTGCCAGCTTATCTGCAGCCTTTGCCCAAAGCGGACTTGCTGAATTGTCATATAGGCTGTTAGTGCGTCGAGTTCCTGCTGTAACGGAATAAATTCATCTTGTTGATTTTTCAGCGAGTGGCGCAGGTAAACACATAGATGCTGGATCAGCTGTTCGGCATCGTGGCCGTTGCGCTGCACTATCAGGGCGTTAAGTGCATTCAGGGTATTGAACATAAAGTGCGGGTTCAGCTGGTAACGCAGTACTTTTAATCTGGCCTGGCGCGCCTGTTTTGCCAGTTGTTGCTGCTTAACCAGCCCCGCGAAATGCAGCTGGTTAGTTTTCAACAGCATAAATACTGCCAGCCAGCCGGCTAACGGCAGTAACACCAGGTTAAATGCCAGAAAATATTTCAGGTTGGAGCTTACGTCCTGCAGCATATCGGAAGCATAAGTTGTAATCAGATACTGGCGCAGCAGCACCATTAGCAGCCACCAGGGCAGCAGCACCAGCAGCAGCCGTTTTAACTGAACCAGCAACGGTCGTTGCTGTGCCAGTTCATGCTGGCCCAGGATGCCGGTAAGTAAAATATTCAGCAGGGTAACCAGCGAGTATATCCAAATATAAGGCCAGCTTGACTCATCCTGCAGCGGTACCAGCACGCTAAGATGGGTAAACTTAACCAGCAGATAACTTAACCAGTACAGCAGATGCCAGTACCAGAATCTCGCCATGCGCTGCTGTCCAGCGCTGGTTGCTGTCATGCCGTTTGCCATGGTAAGCAAATATTGACGGCAAAGCCCTGAGGACTGGCACCAATTTCCAGCCGGGCTTTATCGCCAAAATGTTGTAACAGGCGGTTGCGAATATTATCCAGGCCAACACCGGCACCACCGCAATCAGCTTGTAACTGAGAGCCGGGGCCGTCATCACTGACACACAGTTGCAGGCTGTCCTGTTGTCGTTTACCGCCAATGGTAATGGTGGCACCTTGTTTGCGGGTGGCAACCGCGTATTTAATGGCATTTTCTACCAGAGGTTGTAGCAATAAGGCTGGGATCCGCTGCCGCTTTAACTGTTCATCAATTTGCCAGTTAACTTTCAGTTTGTCACCGAAGCGGGTTTTCTGCAGCAGCAGGTAAGCATCGATAGCGGCCAGCTCGTCAGCCAGTTGTACCAGGCTGTCGGGTGATTTACTCAGCGAATAACGTAAAAATGTCGCCAGTTGCTCCGACATCGTTTCGGCATCATCGTAGCGTTCAGCTTCCAGTAAAGCGCAAACCGAATTTAACGCATTAAAGGTAAAGTGTGGATTCAGCTGCTGGCTTAATGCCTGCAGTTCCAGCTGCTGAATTTTCTGGCTAAGCTCGGTGGTCTGGGCCAGCCGCTGCAGCTGCTGCTGATACAATAATACCGTCAGGAAGCAGGCTGTCCAGACAAAAAATGCCAGTACTGAGGTATCAAGATTGCCAATCAGCAGCCTTGCATCGACAACTTCTTTGTCCCACAACAGCAGCCAGAAAGCATTCTCTGCCGGAATATAAACCAGCGCAACCAGAGCAACACCCAGAATTAACTGTAAGTTACTAAATGCCTGGCGGGCAAGCTGTTGATGGCTCCAGATAACTAGTGCCGCTGTCAGCAGCATGGCTACCAGTTTACTGGCCAGCATCATCGGTAAATATGTCCAGTCATAGGGCTTTTCTGATATAACGGCAACCTGCCAGGACGCAAGCAGGCCCAGCACTAAAATGGTTAACCAGTAGTACAGATTAAAGCGTAATAACGTTCCACGACAGACTAACGGCATATCCGGCCCCACAGGCTTAATCAGTCATTAGTATAATTGCCACGGCTGATTTTGCTGCGCGCTGTGGATAAGCGGATGAAAATCCGGGGTAAAACCAGAGAAAATCTTCATAAAACTGCCATGTTCAGCCGCCAGACATCAGATATGCTGTGTTATCGCTAATATTGTTGTTTATAAGAGGTTTAGTTGCAACTGCAGGATATGCTGCCGGAGCTTGAACAGCTGCAGCAATTAATTGCCAGTGCGCCACAGGCGCTGCGCTGTGAAATACTGGCAACAGTGCCGCATATGACGGAGCAACTGCCGGTATATGCGCTGGCATTGGGTAACCCTGAACCGTCGCTACCGGCGGTAGTGCTGGTTGGTGGTGTCCACGGGTTGGAGCGGATAGGCACCCAGGTAGTGCTGGCCTACCTGCAAACCCTGTTGCAGCGCCTTCCATGGGACAAATGTTTACAACATACTCTTGAACACTGCTGTATTTATTTTGTGCCGCTGCTTAACCCTGCTGGCATGGCAAACGGCTGGCGGGCAAACGGTAACTGCGTTGATTTAATGCGCAATGCGCCGGTAGAGTGCCAGGAGGGTGCGGCCTGGCTGGTCGGCGGCCAGCGCTTCAGCCGGGCCATACCCTGGCACCGCGGCAGGCTGGATAAAATGGAAACGGAAAGCCAGGCGCTGGCAAATTTTATCACCCGCCAGTTGTTTGCCCGGCCGTTTTCATTGGTACTGGATTGTCATTCCGGCTTTGGCCGCACCGACCGGATCTGGTTTCCCTATGCAAAAAGTGCCCGCCAGCCCATATCGCATCTGGCTGAGATGTACCGTTTACGGCAGCTGTTTTTTCAGACTTATCCGCATCAGAACTATATTTTTGAACCGCAATCACAGCATTATTTATGTCATGGCGATTTATGGGATTATCTGTACGATCAGGCGCTGGCGCAACACACAACGATGTTGCCACTAACTCTTGAAATGGGCTCATGGAACTGGGTGCGGAAAAATCCGTTTCAGTTGCTCTCCAGTCTTGGCATGTTTCATCCGGTGAAACCGCATCGGGTAAAACGGGTGCTGCGCAGTCATCTGATCCTGATTAACTTTCTGATTAATGCTTCCTTGTCTTATCAGAACTGGTTACCGTTAACCAATCGACAGCAACTGGATAGTGCAGCGGTGAGGCTATGGTATCCGTAACCAACGATAACACGCCGGTATTGCTGCTGCGTGGTTTAACCCGCGAGCAGCGCCATTGGGGCCGGTTCAGCTCAATGCTGGCTGACAAGCTGGCTAACCCGGTGCTGGGTTTTGACTTTGCCGGCAGCGGCGAGCTGTACCAGCTACGTTCGCCGACGACTGTTACGGAATTGCGGCAGTCAGTTCGCAGCCAGTTGCAGAACCACTCTACGTTTACCGGTAAAGTGCATCTGGTGGCGTTGTCATTAGGTGGCATGCTGGCGGCAGACTGGGCGCTGGCTTTTCCGGCAGAAGTGGCCTCAATCACCCTGATTAACAGCAGTGCCAGGCCGCTGGCGCCGTTTTATCAGCGGTTGCGCTGGCAGAATTACCCGGCGCTGGCCGGCTTGTTTTTGCTATCAGCCAATAAGCGCGAGCAGCGTATTTTAGCGCTGACCACCGCCCGTGCGTATCAGGACCTGCAGATCGTCAGCCAGTGGCAGGCCTGGCAGCAGCAACGACCAGTGTCAGCTGGCAACGCGCTGCGTCAGTTACTGGCTGCCAGCCGGTTCAGCCTGAAGGCTAAGCCAGCCTGTCCGGCGCTGATTATCAGTAGTCAGGCCGATAAACTGGTTAACCCGCAATGCTCAGTGGCGCTGGCAGATTATCTTCAAGCCGCTCATCAGCAGCATAGCTGGGCCGGTCATGATATTGCGCTGGATGATCCGCTCTGGCTGGCCAGGCAAATAGCCCAATTTATCCGGCAGCTGTGTTAATCTAGCGCTTATTTTTGCCGGAACACGTTATGTCGATAGCCCGTCAGGCCTCTGAAATTACTTTGCCAGCGATTAATGGGGGCTGGGATAGCGTGCTGCAGTTTTTGTGCAGCCAGTTTCCGTTTATCAGTGAAGCGGTATGGCGCGAGCGGATGGCATCAGGCAAAGTGCACTGGTTTAATGGCGATACGGTAACGCCGGCCACCCCTTTCTCGCCAAGTAAAAGACTATGCTATTACCGCGAAGTTGCTGCAGAGCCGGTGATTCCGCTGGTCCATCATATTATCTTTCAGAACGAACATATTATTGTTGCCGACAAACCGCACTTTTTACCGGTAACCCCGGGTGGCGACTACGTTAACGAGTGCCTGCTGGCCCGCTTACAGCGCGAAACCGGTATTACTGATATGGTGCCGGTGCACCGGCTGGACAGGGATACCGCCGGATTGGTGTTGTTTTCAGTAAACCCGGATAGCCGGCCGGCGTACTATCAGTTGTTTAGTCAGGGGGCTATTCAGAAGCAGTATCAGGCCGTGGCAAGATTAACAGCTGATGCGCAAAAAGCGGCGTTGCCGCAGCACTGGCATATTGCAAACCGGATTGAAAAAAGTCAGCCGCGCTTTATCAATGCCATTGTAGCGGGCGAGGTTAATGCGGTATCTGATATTACCCTGGTGGCTAAAGCCGGCGGGCTGGGTATGTTTGAATTAACGCCGCATAGTGGTAAAACACATCAGTTACGTTTACATATGCTGAGTTTGGGCATGCCTATTTTATATGACAATTACTACCCGCAGTTGCTGCCAAAGCAGCCGCCTCAGTTTGCGACGCCACTGCAGCTGTTGGCAAAACAGCTAAGTTTTACCGATCCGATCAATCAGCAATTAACCCGGTTTAATAGTAAGCAGTTACTAACTGCCTGGCCTGCCTAGCTCTGGCGTTAACCAGCTTGCTGGTGCTGTTGCAGTAGTTTATCCAGTTGATTAGCAAAAGCCTGGCGGTCGCTCTGGCTAAGTGGTGGTGGCCCGCCGGTATGTACGCCGCTGCCGCGCAAGGTATCCATAAAATCACGCATGGTCAGTTTTTGTTTAATGGTGTCGGTGCTGTACAGCTCGCCCCGCGGGTTAAGGGCATGGCCACCTTTTGCTAAGACATCAGCAGCCAGCGGAATGTCGGCAGTAACAACCAAATCGCCTGGCTGGCAGCGCCGGACTATTTCATTATCAGCTTCATCGAAGCCATGCGCCACCTGCAGGCTGCTGAGAAAAGGCGAAGGTGGCACCCGGATCATTTGATTGGCAACCAGTACCGTGTTGATTTGCCGCTTTACGGCAGCCCGGAATAGAATTTCTTTAATCACTACCGGACAGGCATCGGCATCAACCCATATTTTCATTGCAAGCTCACTTAAACATTCAGAATGTGCGGCATTAGGGGTTTTTATCCGCTATCAGCGGCAGAATCAACCTGAACTCTGTGCCTTTGCCGATAACAGTCTCCATTTCGATACTGCCTTGCAGCACCTGAGTGACCAGATTGTAGCACAGGTGCAAGCCCAGACCCTTACTGTGACTTGCCCGGCGGGTGGTAACAAATGGATTAAATACAATATCCTGAATGCTTTCATCAATGCCTTTGCCATTATCACAAACCTTAAGTAACAACTGCTGGTCTTTGGTCTGCACCTCCAGTCTGATCTCGCCGCTGGCATCCGGTTCAAAAGCATGTAACAGCGCATTTTCCAGTAAATGGGTTAATACCGTTGCCAGAGCGCTTGCCCGCAATTTCAGCGTCAGGTGATCAGGACATTGTAGTACTATGCCAATAGCGGCGCTTGTCGGATTAAGCCGCGTAACCAGATGTTGTAACCAGGGTTTAAGTTTTACTTTAACCGTATCTGTCACCGTTTCATTTACTGCCAGTTGCTTAAACTGAGTGACCAGATCGGCAGCCCGTTGCAGGTTGTAGTTAATCAGCTGCAAATGTTGTTCGCTGTCGCTGACAAACTGACTAAATGCTTTGCTGCTGAGTGTTTTCTCGTCAAAGTGTTGTTTTAATTCTGCCAGCTTACCGGCAAGGGCGCTGCTGGCGGTAATGCTGACACCCACTGGTGTATTGATTTCATGCGCTACCCCGGCCACAGTCTGGCCGAGTGCTGCCATTTTTTCATTTTCCAGTAAGCTTTGCTGCGCCAGTTTCAGTTGCTGGCTGCGCTCTTCAACCTGACGAGCCAATTCCCGTGCCTGTAGTTGTGCTACCCGGGTTCGTACTTTTACCAGTAAATAAATCGCCAGGATCAGACTCAGCATTAACAGCAGGGCAAACCACCATTGCTGCCAGAATGCCGGCAGTACTGTTAATTGCAGCCTGGTCTGGTGTTCGCTCCACTGGCCGGTACGATTGGTGGCCTGAATGCGCAGACTGTATTGACCCGGCCATAAGTTGGTATAACTGGCAATTCGCTGGCCGGCATCAGAGTACTGCCATTCTTCGTCAAACCCTTCGAGCTGATAGCGATATTGTATTTGCTGTGGTGCCGACAAATCCATGGCACTGAATTCAACATTAAAGCTGCGTTCGTCTGCCTGTAAGGTTAATGCCTGCTGATCAGGTGCTATTTGCCGGCTGCGGCCTTTTACTTTCAGCTCAGACAGCAAAACCGGCGGCTGATACTGCCATGTTTCGAATTGTTCAGGATTAATCACCAGCAGTCCACTGCTGCCACCAAATAACAACAAACCGTCGCGGGTTTTGTGGTAAGCCCGGTACCAGGGAGAACCTATATCAATGCCATCTGCCGGGGTTAGCGGGTAAAGCAGGCCACTGACCGGATTATAGTGAAATTTAGCAGTCCAGATATTGCCCTGATGATCTTCCAGCAAATTGGCACCAAAATCCTCATTTAAAATGTAATTTGCAAAGGTTACTTTACGAAATGCAGCGTCTTGGTCAGCAGGGCCTGGTTGCAGATATTGCTGATAATTAAACTGATATAAGCCGGAGGGGGTATCAAGCCATAAGCGGTTCTGGCTGTCGTGTAACAACCCCAGAATGCTGGTTATCTGTTCTGTCTGTATGGCGTTACCGGTCGGGGTAGCCCCGGCAGCAGGGGGAATGAGGTAGAGGCCACTGGCCCCGGTTCCAAGCCAGATATTGCCCTGCTGGTCCTCCACTATCGCGTTAATGTAATCCTGCAACGGTTCACCGTTATCCTGTCTGATCCTGACAAAGCGCTGCTGCTCTGGCAGCCACAGGGCGACACCGGTACTACTGCCCAGCCATAACCGTTGCTGGCTGTCAGTAAATAAGGTCCGGACATTGGTGCGCCAGATCCCATGCTCAGGCCCCAGCAAACTAAACTCACCATTTTGCGGTTGAAACCGGTACACCTGGCCCGGATTAACTCCTACCCAGATAGTGCCATCCGCCTGCTCGGCCATGGCCGTGATCCAACCATGTTGTAACCTGCCCGGAACATCCTGTGCTGGCTGATGACGGGCAACAATACCGTCGACCGGATCAATGACTTCTATGCCGTTGCCACGATTGCCGAGCCAGAGTTGGCCATTGGCTAATTCAAGAATACTGCTTATATTACCGCTGCTGATACTGTGATTATCTGCCAGACTGGGTCGCAGGGTGCTGACGCCATCCTGACCATCGAATCGTTGTAAACCGCCGCCATAGCCGCCTAACCATATTTTACCGGCATGGTCTTTTAACAGGGTGCGAACATCCTGATGAGCAAGACTGAACGGATTGGACATATCGTGCTGATAACGACCAAGCACGCGTCTGTCATCAACCGCCAGCCTGCTGATACCGGCAAAACCTGCCAGCCATACTTCATCATCGCTAATTTGTAAAATATCATAGACCGGGCCCGCTACCTGGCTGCTGGTTAAATTCTGTGATAATGCCGTCAGGCTTCGGTTTGGATTTATCACAAAGGCGCCGGCTCTATCGGTTCCCAGCCAGATCTGGTTGGCTACCCTGGCCAGGGTCAGCACCTGACCAAGCTCTGCAGCCGGGGCTTTGATTTGCTGCACGCTGGCACTGCCGGGGGTAAGCAGAAATAAGCCACTGCGGCTGCCAATCCACAAGTTGCCCTGTTGATCAGAGAGCAGGGCTCTGACATCCAAAAGTTCTGCCTGGGGCGGTACAAATTGCAAAACCTGACCATCCCGACCCAGCAACGCTAACCCCTGATTACCCGCCAGCCAGATATTGCCATTACTGTCTTCTGCAATCGCCTGCACCTGATAGCCAAAGTCGTTTGAGATACCGGGGGCCGTTATTTTCGGCTGATAAAAGCTGTCGCTGGCGCTTTCATAGCGCTGAATTCCGCCAGGGGCAGTTGCCAGCCATAAGGTACCGTCAGTTGCCTGAAATAAATCCCGGACAAAATTGCCTGCTATCGAACCGGTTGTCTGGTTGCTGCCTGGTTGCTGAGCCCCGGCTTGCAAATATCGCCGGTATCGATAACCGTCATAGCGGATTAATCCGCCCGCGCTGCCAATCCATAAACGGCCATACCTGTCCTGTGCCAGTTTGGTGACGATGTTGTCGGGAATATGCTGGCGGTCAGCTACGCTGACAAAAAACTCACTTGCTGGTGGGAAATAAGGTGCGGCGATGTCGGAAGCCGCATCTGCGAAGCCAGGGGTTGCGGTCAGTAGCAAGACTGTTGCACTGGATACCAGCATCAGAACATACTTTGTCAGAAAACGATGCGCCAAGGCGTACTGCTCACGGTAATCACGAAGTAGGTTAAATTTACGTCTGTTTTTATTAAAAATCAATTAATTAACTGTAGTTTTAATTGGTTTATCAAATCAGTTGCCACCAGCCACGGCCGCGGTTGTTGCCGGGCAAGATGGGCTGCAGCATGCAGATGTAACCAGGCGGCGAGTTGACAGGCTTCCCGGCCACTCAAACCCTGGGCCAGTAATGCTGCAATGACACCACTGAGTACATCTCCCATACCACCGCTGGCCAGCGCCGGATGCGCCGCTGCCAGTAAGGTTGTGTTACCGTGCTGATCACATATCAGGGTGCCAGCCCCTTTAAGTAGCACAACACCACCAAACCGCTGCTGTAACTGGCTGACGGCGGCCAACCGGTCCCGCTGGATAGCTTTGCTGCTGCAGTTAAGTAAACGCGCCGCTTCACCCGGGTGGGGCGTCAGCACCCAGTTTTGCCGTTTTAAGCTCTGCTGTTGTGCTGCTGGCAGGCTGGCCAGAAAGTTCAGGGCATCGGCATCCATTAACAATGGCTTGTCGGTTGCCAGCGCCTGAGCCATCAGAGCCTGGCCCCAGCTTTTCGTACCAAGCCCAGGGCCAATGGCTATCACCGATGCGGCCTCAAGTAACTGAGCGCAATCGTGGCTGCGGCTCATGACTTCCGGCTGACGGCTCAACATTGCACTGATGTGCTCAGGTCGGCTGTACAAACTTACTTTACCTGCGCCACAGTTTACTGCAGTCTGGGCGGTCATAATGGCTGCTCCGCCAAAGCCATGGTCGCCGCCAATCACTAGTACGTGGCCAAAATGGCCTTTATGACTGTTAGCACGCCGTGAGGGCAGTAATGTGTTTAGTTCTGAGCTGCTGATGCTGCGACAGGCCGGGTTAACTTCATTCAGCTCGCTGGCCAATTGCAGCAGGCTTAGCCATAACTGACCGCAATGATCCAGGCCATCCTGCATTAGTAAACCTGCTTTAAGGCCAATAAAACTGACAGTGGCCGTCGCTTTTACCGCTGTGGGCATCGCCTCGCCGCTATCTGCGTTGATGCCGCTTGGAATATCGACCGCCAGTACCGGCAGCTTACTGTCATTTATCGACCGGATCAGCTGATAAGTTGCTGTATCCAGCGGCCGGTTCAGGCCAATGCCAAACAGCGCGTCAACCAGAAGTTCTGCTTCTGCGAACTGCGTCACCAGCGAAACACCAGCGGTTTCCGCCGCTTTAGCTGCCTGCTGCGCCGTGTTACTGAGCTTACTATGATCGCCATGCTGGCAAAGTCGCACGTCATAACCTTTGGCCCGGGCCAGTGCGGCCAGCAGATAGCCATCGCCGCCATTATTGCCAGCGCCGGCATACACCAGAATATTTCGCGGCGCCGGCCAGCGCTGTTGCATTAGTTCCAGCAATGCTGCAGCGGCCCGCTGCATTAAAATAAAGCCACCGTCGCTGCCAAGTTGGGTTATTGCCCGCTGCTCCAGTTGGCGAATACTGTCAGCCCGGAACAATGGCTGCTTTTGGCTGGGGTCGACAGGATATATTTCGGCTGTTGTGGTATTGGCTGGCATTGGCTACTCAGTATTGTGGCTAAGTCAGGTTAATCATTATCCGCCTCAGGGACAGTGTCATAATTAGCATAGCGCAGACAAAAGCGCAGGTTGTCGGGGTAGGGGAAAATATCTTCAACTTTCCCAGCACGGATTGCCTGTTGCTTGGCTCGCCAATAGGCTGCATCGAGTAGTTCAGGGTGTTTGCTGAACAGCAAGTGGCGAAGATGCGGTTGCGGCGTAACAAAAGTGGCAATTTGCTCAGGAAAAACATCGCCGGGCGCGGCACAACAGTTTGCCTCTGCGTTGATGGCATCTTCAAAATTATCTGTTTTGGTAAAGGCCCGGAAATTTACATCCAGCAGATACTGCACTTCGTCGTAGTCGTAAAAAACAACCCGTTTATGCCGGGTTACCCCGAAGTTTTTTAACAGCATATCTCCCGGAAAAATATTAGCAGCAATCATTTCTTTAATCGCTTTGCCGTAATCATTCATGATAAAAGCTTTCTCCGGCTCATCAGCCTGCTCCAGATAAATATTCAGCGGCACCATTCGTCGTTCAATATATAAATGCTTGATAACAATCAGGTCGTCTTCAATTTGCATAGACTGGCCAATCGTTTCGCTCAGTTCCTGCAACAGTTCAGCGGTAAAGCGGTTTTTTGGTAACGCAACATCAGAATATTCAAGGGTATCGGCCATTCTGCCAACCCGATCATGTTTTTTAACCAGCAAATAACGTGCTTTGACCGTAGCGCGGTCAAATTCTTTGCTAGGCGCAAACTTGTCGCGAATAACCTTAAACACATAGGGGAATGATGGCAAGGTAAACACCATCATCACCATGCCACGAATACCGGGGGCGGCGACGAATTGATCATTAGTTCTGGTTAAGTGGCTGAGCAGCTCACGGTAAAACTCGGTTTTACCCTGTTTATGCAAGCCAATACTGGCATACAACTCAGCCAGGGTTTTATGGGGCAACAGTTCCCGTAAAAAATGCACTAATGCTGATGGCACCGGACACTGCACCATAAAATAAGCCCGGGAAAAGCCAAAAATAATACTCATATGCTGCGGTTCGGTCAGCAGCGTATCCAGATATAAGCCGGCACCCTGCTGGTGCAGCAGCGGAATAATAAAGGGTTGCTGGCCATCGGGTGTTACCACCCTGCCAACGATATAGGCCGCTTTATTGCGAAAGAAAACGGATTTAAGCATATCAAACCGGATTTGATGGACAGGATAACGGCCATGCTCAGACTGGCTGACAAAACTTTTTACAATAAGGCGGATGTCCCGCTCAAGGTTAATAAAAGGGGTGGCAAAGGCAAAGTCAGCGACAATGTTGCGGATACTTTGTTTCAGCCCATCCTGGGCCGGGAAATAACTTTGGTACACCGATGAAATCGGTGCCGGCAGGTGCTGCAGGTTTAACGTTGATTCAACAAAAATATTCTGGTTGTGGTAATACTTGCGGGAAAACAACCGGCAAAACACCGAGTTATAAAAGGTTTCTGCCAGTTCAGCTTGCGGGTGAAACAATAAATACTCTAAATACTGTTGTTTTACCTGTTGCCACAATGGCTCGTTTAAACAATCTGATGGCATCGCCTGTTTCAGTTCGGCAACGGTTTCTGCCACCCGCTGATCGTAAAACGAAATCCGCTCAGAGCTGTCCTGCTGATAAGCGCGCCAATCGGCCAGCTCAAACCGTTGTTTGGCTTTCGCCGTGACATTCTGAAACAGTTTGAAATGCTTCCGGAAGCCCTGCAGGATTAATTCAGCGATTTGTCGGGCTCTGGCCATCGTTTTTGTTCTTATTAATGTGGTATGCAGCCAATATCATAGCATGTTACGTTGGCATCCTCAGCCACCGCTTCTCTGGCAATATATACCGTCCAGTATTCGATATGCGGGCTTGACCATTTATAGTGAAAACCAACCCCGATATGCAGTTGTTGCCGGTAGAATGGCAGTTCACCAAGTAAGTGGCTACGGTGAGCTGTTGACGCTTTAAACGCCTCCCATACCTCTGCTGCCGTACTGTAGCCGCCGGCAACAGCCTCCACCTGATTGCCAATGGCTCCGCTGTAGAACGGCGGCAGGTTATAGCCAAGCATCCGCAAGCGCTGGTTTGCACCCAGGCCGCCAACATAGTGATTTACCATGCCTTTTTGCGCCATCACTTTGGCCTTGTCTGCTGCCGCCTGGGCCAGCAGGGGATGGCAGCTTAATGTGGTACGTTGCTGCTGCGGATCCTGAATAATCAATAGTGCCAGTTGCTGGGCGCTTTCATTCAGGCCGCAATCTGCAATGGTGTTATGATTCGCTATATTCTGAGTGTTGTAATCAGCGTTAAGCTGTGGTGGTTCAGTGTCAGCCGGCGTGGGGGCTGCAAGAGCTGATGCTGAAAAGAACACGAATAATATGATAAAAATCAGCAATATAAAAAGTCCGCCGCTTTAGGTTAACGTTACGTTAAACCCCGCGCGTATCCTTGTCAATGCATAAGCAGGTGCCGGGGCGCACCTGCTTTGTCCTTGCATTTAATTACTGTTAACGCTGCTTACCTGGTTTAATTGCGGTTGTACATCATCACCGTAGCCAAATACCACGGCCAGCACCAATACCAGCGACGCTGCCAGCATTAACTTGGCCATCAGGGGTAGGCAAAACCGGAACCAGTGGCCATAAGGCACCCCGGCAATACCAATAATACCCATTAAAATGGCATTGGTTGGAATAATCATGTTCGAGAAACCATCACCAAACTGGTACGCCAATACCGCTACCTGACGGGGAATTTCCAGTAAATCTGCCAGTGGCACCATTAACGGCATGGTGACAAAAGCCTGGCCACTGCCTGACGGAATAAAGAAGTTAAGCAAGGTTTGAATAATCAGCATACCGACTACCGCAATTTCGGCGCCAACATAAGATAACGGCAGCGACATACCGTGCACTAAAGAATGTAAAATCTGGCCATCTTCCATAACCAGAGAAATACCACGGGCCACGCCGATTAGGATAGCTGTGGTGGTCAGCTCCATGGCGCCGTCAATAAATTTTTTGGCTGCAACATCAACACCAATCCGGCTGATTACTGTGGTTAACAGGCCCCAGGCAATAAAGCAGGCGCCAAGTTCGTACAGATACCAGCCATGGACCCGGATGCCGTAGGCAACAATACCAATAGTAGTCAGAAAGCTGGCCAGGATCAGTTGATGTCTGACAGACAGTTTTGGGTAGTCTGTTGCATGACTGTCGCCAAGCGGACAAGGTATATCGGCAACCATTGAGTTTTCCGGGTTGGCCAGTACTTTTTTCGAGTAGCTCCAGACATGGTGAAAACCAATTAACACAAACGGCAGGAAAATGGCTGCCCGCAACGGCCAGCCAGACAGGATTGGCAATTCCGCAATTTGCTGGGCAATAACAAGGGTAAACGGGTTCACCGCTGAAATACCATAACCGATACCGTAGCCGGCCACTGTCATGCCAACGGCCGTCATGGCGTCGAGCCGCATTGCCTTACACAAGGCCACCAATATCAGCACAAAGGGGATATATTCGCCGGCGGTACCAATAAAGCTGGAGGCCATGGCAAAACAGAACACCACCATGAAAATCAGAATTTGTGGTTTTTCACCGAAACGTTCCAGCATCCGGCCGATCAATGCATCAACAGTACCGGTGGCGCGGGCTATTGATAAAACGCCACCTAAAATCATCACAAAGAAAATCACGTCCTGCGCGCTGGCAAAGGCGCGGGGTATGGCGGTCAGCAACTGCCACGGCGTCATATAGTTTTTATCTTCAACCAGGGTAAAAGTACCCGGTACAACAGCCTGGCGGCCAGATTCGAGGGTTTGCATTTCAAATGCGCCTTGCGGCACTATCCAGGTGGCGATCATTGCTATCACCATCATGGAAAACAGCAGGGTAAGGGTATGAGGTACTTTAAATTTGCCCATGGTTAAACAGTCCCATAAATAAAACCTTGATTATAAAATGTGCGGTTTCCGCAGCGTTATTCTGATGAAAAGCAATGGAGTCTACCCCAACTGTGGCTGCACCACAAACTCAACCAGTAAGGCGGGCACTTGCCTGTAAGCCGCCCTTTGTATAGGCTTGGCGCCTTTATATGCAATTGCTGATTGTGGAGCCCGCCTTGGCCCTGTTTGCCCTGACTATTTTATTAAGTGCAGCCTTGCTGTTTCTGGTACAGCCTATGCTGGCTAAACAGCTGCTGCCATATTTCGGTGGAGGCGCTGCGGTATGGGCGGCCTGTATGCTGTTCTTTCAGAGTCTGTTGCTGGCAGGCTATGGCTACGCCCATCTGCTGGGCCGCTATCTGGCGCCGAAAACCCAGCGTCTGCTGCACAGTACGTTATTGGTGCTGGCTATTAGTAGTTTACCGTTAATGTGGCATGCTGGAATTGCCTCAGCCCCTGACGACACGCCACTGGCTGCCATTTTAGTGCAGTTAGCCTTACTGGCCGGGCTGCCTTATTTGTTGCTGTCTGCCACCGGCCCGTTATTACAGCATTGGTTTGCCAGCCGCTTTCCCTTGCGCTCACCTTACCGGTTGTATGCGTTATCTAATTTAGGTTCGCTTGGCGGCCTACTGGCGTACCCTTTTATTCTGGAGCCAGTATTCAGCCTGAGTGAGCAACGCCAGTACTGGGTGCTGGGTTTTGTGCTGTTTGCCTTGTGTTGTCTGCTGCTTATGTGGCGTGAGCTGGGGCAGTTGTCTCCGGCGGTGCGTGCTGTTAGTGCCCGCCTTGATAAAAAATTTACTGTGCACTGGTTGGCGCTGTCGGCCTGTGGCGTGGTGCTGCTGCTGGCGGTAACTCAGCAACTTACCCAGAATGTGCCGCCGGTACCATTTTTGTGGGTGCTGCCTCTTAGTTTATATTTACTCAGCTATATTGTGGTATTTAACAAGCCTGGCTGGTATCAGCGCGGCTTGTGGCTGTACGTTTTCTGTCTGAGTATGGTATTTGGTTTACTGTTGTTTTATCTGGGGCGTCAGTTTGATCTGATTTCCCAGCTGCTGCTGTACCTGACTATCTTATTCAGCGGCTGTATGCTCTGTCATGGCGAGCTGGCGCGCTTAAAACCAGAGCCGCAATATTTAACCGGTTTTTATCTGTTGCTGGCGGCCGGCGGCGTGCTGGGCAGTGCCACGGTTAACCTGCTGGCACCGCTGGTGTTCAGCCAGTACTGGGAATTTTTGCTGGTATTACTGGCGATTTACCTGTTAATGCTGTGGCCGGATACTGCAGTTAAGCCAAGGTGGCAGCGAGGGTTGTGGCTAACTGGCGGCCTGTTATTCGGGCTTAGTATCACCGGCCTGGAATGGCAGCTGGGGCAGCATAATGTCTATAGCGAACGTAATTTTTATGGCAGCCTGGTGGTGCGGGATCTTACTATCATTGACGAAGCCGGTAATAGCCAGCTGCAACGTCAGCTGATAGACGGCACCACCAGCCATGGTGCCCAGTATCTTGCGCCATCACTCGCCGGTACTGCCCAAAGCTACTACCGGCCGGGCACTGGTGCAGCACTTGCTCTGCAGCATTTTTTGCCGGCAGCACCTACCCGTAACATTAATCAGCTACAGCAACGGAATTTCGGCCTGGTGGGGCTGGGCGCCGGTGCGCTGGCGGTCTATGGCAGGCCGGGTGATAGCATGACATTTTATGAACTGAACCCGGCTGTGATTAACGTGGCGACGAAGTACTTCAGTTATCTGGCTGACAGTGCTGCGACAGTTGACATTGTACCAGGTGATGCCAGGTTAACCCTGGCGGCAGAGTTGGTGCAACAAGGCAGTCAACAGTTTGATGTGCTGGTCCTGGACGCTTTTAGCAGCGACAGTATTCCGCAGCATCTGCTGACTATTGAAGCCATGCAGCTGTACTGGCAGCATTTGCAAAGCGATAGTGTGCTGGCGGTGCATGTTTCCAATAATTATCTGGATTTAACCAGCTTGCTTCGCAATCAGGCGGCAAAGCTGGGGCTAGACGCCTATTTTATCGCAACCGACGCGCAGGGCATTAACCCGGCAGCCCAGTGGGTGTTAATTACCGCTAACCAGCGTTTTATCAGCCAGCCGGTTATTCAGCAGGCACTAAGCCCGTGGCCATCAGCGCTTAATCCTGACGTTAGCTGGACAGATCAGCGCAGTAATTTATTGCAAGTGTTGAAATAACGTTCAGTAAATTGAAGACATTGCCGGGAGGTCAGTCTCGTACAAACGGCGCCAAGTGACTGGAGATACTTACTTCACCGGCTTCAAGGAGCACATCCTTGTGCCCCTTCAGCCTGCGCAGCATCCATGCTGCTGTTCCGTAAGCACACCAGTCACTCTGCGCCTGAGTCCGAGAAAAAGGGTCAGAGTGATTTACTTATGACTCGTCGTCTTCCACCATCGTCATCAGTGAGGTATTACCGCCAGAGGCCGTAGTATCAATACTGATGGTTTTCTCGGTGATTAAGCGTTTAATCAGCGTGTCGTAGTACTCGGCGCTGATTACCGGCAGGATTGCCCCCTCACGCTTGGCCAGTTGCTGGCTGAAGTAACCTAAGCGCGACGAGCGCGCTGCGACTACAGCACCGGCTAAATGCGGGTGGGCCAGAATGGCTTGCAACTGATCAGGCTTGGCTACCTGGAATACGCCTTCTGCCACCCCGGTGGCAATAAACTTATCGCGAAACGCCTGGGCTTCGTCATAAAACAGCTCTGAGGCGACAGTAATAACGGTATTACCGGCGGCAAGGGCAGTAATAATAGACAAGGTCCAGAAGTTAAACGACGTGCTCTTATCGGCATAGCACACCACGCAACCACGAGGTTCATAGTGCAGAGTATTCGATTCACCGGTAGGCCCTGGCAACACAATGGCTTTACGCATGTGTTTTTCCAGCCGGTTCAGCTGTGCCCTCGCATCGGCCAGGGTTGAGCCTAAGTCGTCTGCCAGCTCATCGATAATATCTACTGTGGCAATTTTAGCCAGTAACTGACGAACCACTGACACCCGGTCATTCAGCTTGGTGGCACGCCACTTTTTCTCATCCCGGATTGAGTTTTCCATCAGCTGCTGTACCTGAGCTTCCGCATCGGCGGTATGGTGTAAATCCAGCTCATCCGGTGTCAGGTTGGTCATCTGCACGTTTTCCGGCGACGCTTTTTCTTTTACCAGCCGCAGTAAATAGTTCGGGCCACCTGCTTTAGGGCCGGTACCCGACAGGCCGCGGCCGCCAAAAGGCTGGGCGCCAACAATGGCGCCAATCATATTGCGGTTAACGTAAACGTTGCCGGCGCGTGACATTTTGGCCAGGTACTCGCAACGTTCTTCAATCCGCGAGTGAATGCCCATGGTTAAACCATAACCGGTGCCGTTAATCTGGTCGATTACCTGGTCCAGATTTTTCGCTTTAAAGCGGATAATATGTACAACCGGCCCGAATACTTCGCGCTTTAATACCGACAAATCTTTAATTTCATACAAACGCGGTGCAAAGAAATAAGCACCGTTTTTACTGTTGTCCGGAATATCGCACTGATAGTGCAAAGTGGCTTTGTCTTTCAGATACTCAACATGATCTTCCAGGTTTTTCAGTGCCTTGGCATCAATAACCGGGCCAATATCGGTGCTGAGCAATGCCGGATCGCCGACATGCAATTCCTGTAACGCGCCTTTTAGCATCGCAATAATACCATCGGCCACATCTTCCTGAATAAACAGCACCCGTAGCGCTGAGCAGCGCTGGCCGGCACTTTGAAAGCCGGAGCTTATCACATCGTCCACCACCTGCTCAGGCAGGGCGGTTGAGTCAACAATCATACAGTTCTGGCCGCCGGTTTCGGCAATCAGTGGTACCTGAATATCATTCCGGTTTGCCAGGGTCTGGGCAATCAGGGTGCCGGTATCGGTTGAACCGGTAAACATCACCGCCTGAATGCGTGAATCTGGCACGATGGTTTTACCCACGTCGCTGCCGCGGGCAATAACTGCCTGCACCACATGCTCGGGTAAACCGACAATCCCCATCAGCTCGATGGCGCGCAGGGCAATTAAGCTGGTTTGTTCGGCTGGTTTAGCGATAACAGTGTTGCCGGTAACAATGGCAGCGGCAACCTGGCCTAAGAAAATAGCCAGTGGGAAATTCCACGGGCTGATACATAAAATCACACCGCGCGGCTCAAACCGTTCGTCTTTGGCCAGCTCTTCAGCACGGGCAGCATAATAGCGGCAGAAATCGACGGCTTCCCGTACTTCATCAATGCCGTCCTGGGGCACTTTGCCCGCTTCTTTAATACAAATAGCCACCAGCTCGTCATGATGACGCTCTAAAATATCAGCTATCCGCCGAAGCAGATTCGCCCGTTGGGTAATTGGTGTTTGCGACCAGTCAGCAAAGGCTTTATCGGCGTTGCTTAGTAGCTGCTGCATTTGTTCGCTGTCGTGCATTGTCACATGGCCAATCACTTCCTGATGATTGGCCGGGTTTCTTACCGGTACGGCGCCTTCCGGCAGCTTGTCTTCAGACGTTAAGTGGGTTTCAAACCAGCGGTCGAGGTTAGCTTTGAACGGCATCAGACTATTAATATCGGTTAAATCCATGCCGCGTGAGTTAGCGCGTTCTGCACCGTATAAATCGATCGGCATTTTAATCTGAGTATTGTATTTATTGCGCAGGCCCTGCAGGGTTTCTACCGGGTCTGGCAGCAGCGTTTCCACCGGCTTGGTGGTATCGACAATCGCATTAACAAAAGATGAGTTAGCACCATTTTCCAGCAGGCGGCGAACTAAATACGCCAGCAGATTTTCATGCTCACCTACCGGGGCATACACCCGGCACTGAATTTTTTCTGAGCTGACAATCTGATCAAACAGCGATTCGCCCATGCCGTGCAGCCGCTGAAATTCGAAGCCGGTGTTATCACCTTTGGCCACTTCTAAAATGGTGGCAGCAGTATAAGCATTATGGGTAGCAAATTGTGGGTACAGGACATCACGCGCTTCCAGCAATTTAATGGCGCACGCTTTGTAAGATACGTCGGTAGAGGCTTTGCGGGTAAATACCGGGAAGTGTTCCAGGCCATCCTGCTGGGTGGTTTTAATTTCGGTATCCCAGTAGGCACCTTTAACCAGGCGTACCATCAGCCGGCGGTTAACTTTACGGGCCAGCTGAGTAAGCCATTCAATCACAAAAATAGCGCGTTTCTGGTATGCCTGTACGGCCAGACCAAAACCATTCCAGTCGCCTAAATCCGGATCGCTGAAAATGGCTTCAATTATGTCCAGCGAAATATCCAGCCGGTCAGCTTCCTCGGCATCAACGGTAAAACCGATATCATACTTTTTGGCAACCAGGACCAGTTCTTTTAATTTGGGGACTAGTTCTGCCATTACCCGCTCGCGGTGGCTGAACTCATAACGCGGATGAATAGCAGATAATTTAACTGAAATACCCGGGCTTTTGATCGGGCCCCGGCCTTTTGCTGCTTTACCAATAGCATGAATAGCAGTTAAATAGCTCTGATAGTAACGATCGGCATCCGCCATAGTGCGGGCGCCTTCACCCAGCATATCATAGGAGTAGACATAGCCTTTTTTCTCGGTGTCAGCGGCACGATCAATTGCATCATCAATTGTGGTGCCCATTACAAACTGTTTGCCCATAATTTTCATGGCAAAATTAACTGACTTACGAATAACCGGCTCACCCAGCCGGCCCAGGGTCTTTTTCAGAATGCCGAACTGCTCTGCTTTATTGACATCAGAGTAATTGACCATTTTACCGGTAACTAACAAACCCCAGGATGAGGCATTAACAAAAAGTGATTCGCTGCTGCCCAAATGCGAGCTCCAGTCGCCATTAGCAAGTTTATCGCGGATTAGCATGTCCTGGGTTTTTTTATCCGGTACCCTTAGCAGCGCTTCGGCCAGACACATCAGTACCACACCTTCTTCGCTGGATAACGAAAATTCGTTCAGCAAGGCATCAACGCCACCCTGGCCATCCTGATCTTTACGGATATTTAAAACAATTTGCCGGGCCCGTTCCCAGGCGCGGCTGCGTGCTTTCACGCCCACTTCTGCCAGAGGCAACAGCATATTAATGATTTGATTTTCGTCAATCCGGTAATACTCACGGATTTTTTGTCTGATAGGACAGTCGGTAGTTAAATCACCAGTAAATAACATAATAAACCCTTAGCAAAATGACGGCTGAACCTGACAGTTCCTGCCGGTTGGGTGGCACGAAAGCAAGCGTGCATACTAATCAAAATGTAGCAGAATGTGCTGGCTTAATTTGGCTATTTTTCCCTAGTTTACAGGGCGCAACCTCAATTTGGCCGCATA
The DNA here is from genome assembly GCF_019100565.1 of Arsukibacterium indicum. Taxonomy (GTDB): domain Bacteria; phylum Pseudomonadota; class Gammaproteobacteria; order Enterobacterales; family Alteromonadaceae; genus Alishewanella; species Alishewanella indicum. The sequence continues at coordinate 277,653 of NZ_JAHRID010000004.1, forward strand.
AAATGCTGCCTTTTCTGTCAAAATGATAAGGCCGCCAGCGCAGATTCGGTTTTCCGGCTGATCGGATTACATTTGACTACAGTACTAAGCCTGACAGTGTTATACGCTGCAAGTTCAGGAACAGACACAAACTAAGGTTTACACATGGATAAAATTCGTCGGTATTTCATTACGTTGCTTTTGGCTTTCGCCGGGTTCAATAGCAGCACAGGCCATACGCAGCAAGGCCAGAGTCAAAATAGCCAACAACCGCCTCAGGGCTTTTTGTATGGGGTGGGTATTGGTATCAATCAGGAAATTTACCGCGGTTATAAACGCCGTACTATTCCACTGCCGCTAATTGGTTACCGTGGCGAGAAGCTGTCGGTATACGGCCCTTTTGTCAGTTATCAACTGCTGCAGCATGCTAATTTCAGTGTCAGCGCTAAGCTCGCGCCCAGGTTCGCCGGCTTTGATGAGTCTGACAGCAATGTGTTTGCAGGCATGGCCAAGCGTAAAAGCTCTCTGGATGGCGGTATCGGTGTGCAGTATCGCCTGCAAAGCTGGGTAGTAGAGGCAGAAACCTTAGTAGATTTGTTAGGTAACTCCAACGGCCAGGAGTCAAAGCTGGCAGTCGGTTACAATATGCGGTTTGGTCCGGTGTTGCTGGAGCCCAAAGTGGGTATCAGTTATGCCGACAGCAAACTGGTCGACTATTATTATGGCGTGCGGCTGAATGAGGCTACCTCCAGCCGGATGCCATACAGCGCCAAATCGGCATTTAACTACAACGCCGGTATATCGTTAAGCACCCCGGTGTTTTTTGGTGGCATGACCAGGCTGGGCATTGAACACCATTGGTATGACACCAGTATCAGTAATAGCCCGTTAACTGACCGTGATAGTGGGGTGTCGGCATTTTTGTCCTGGTCGAAGTTTTTCTGAATTTGCTGAGTATTAAGCAGCGGGCGGGCCTGCTGCTTAATACTCCCACCAGCACTGCTGCCACCAATCCAGAAACTCAGTAAAGTCGATATAGCCATCATTGTTTTTATCAATCAGCTTAAAGCCCTCCTGCACATGGCTGACTTTAGTTTTTGGCGCCAGCACCGTCAGTAGTTCAATAAATTCAGTAATATCGATCTGGCCATTGCCATCGCGGTCAAAAAATTCAAATTCGCTTTTAATTTCGGCCTGTTGTTGCTCAGTTAATGTTTCGCTGCTCACGTTGCTTGCCTTATGTAGTCATCAATTTTGGCCCAGTGTACGTTGCCCGGAAAAAACTGTCTATGCTGGCAGCTGCCAGTTTGTGGTTTGGCGACATTGCGCTGCTACTGTTATGCTTTGTTGATTAATTGAGCTATTGGTCCCGGATAACAGTAAGGGGAGGGTTGCTATGTCAAACCGGCTAAACCGCCGACAGAGCCTGAAATTGCTTGGAGCAGCAGTAACAGCAGGTTTATTGCCATCTGTGCCGTTGCTCAGTTGGCCGGCATTTGCCAACTTACCAAAGCCTGACGATAGCGGGATCTTGCAAAAGCCATTTGATAACACCGGCAAAACACTGCCTGTTATCGGCATGGGCACCTGGCGTACCTTTAATGTCGGTAGCGACCCAAAGCTATTGGACGCCCGGGCCCAGGTAGTTAAAGCCTTTTTTGAACTGGGCGGTGGCCTTATCGACTCCTCGCCCATGTATGGCTCGGCACCGGACGTTATGGGCTATGCCCTGCAGAAGCTGGGCCAGCCTGACAGCCTGTTCTCGGCAGAAAAAGTCTGGAGCCCGGCCGGTGGCTCAGCGCAAGAGCAGGTAGCAGAGCTGAAAAGTCGCTGGCAGGTTGACCGGTTTAATCTGGTGCAGATACATAACCTGACCGACTGGCGCGAACATCTTGCCGCACTGCAGCAAATGAAAGCTGAAGGTAAAATCGGTCATATCGGCATTACCACTTCACATGGCCGGCGCCATCAGGAGCTGGAACAGATAATGACAGCGCATGATATCGACTTTATCCAGCTGACTTACAATATAACGCACCGTGAGGTGGAGCAGCGTTTGCTGCCACTAGCACAGGAAAAGGGCATCGCGGTAATTGCTAACCGGCCATATGATGGCGGCAGTCTGATCAAAGGCCTGCAGCGGCGCAATCAACCGCTACCAGAATGGGCTACGACTGAATGCGGTTGCCGCAATTGGGCCGATTTTTTACTGAAGTTTATTGTCAGCCATCCGGCCATTACCTGCGCCATTCCTGCCACCACCCAGGTTGTTCATATGCAGGAGAATATGGCGGCAGGTCATGGACCAATGCCCACCGCTGAAGGCCGGCAGCGTATGCAGCGTTATGTTGCAGCATTGTAGACGGAGGAACTATGAGTAGCGGTGCTGGCTATCAGCTGCAGCAGTTTATTCCGTTTAGCCATGATGTTTATTTGCGGCTGCTGGAACGGATAGGTGAAACCTACTGGCCCTGGCATCTTGCCACGCTGTTGCTGGGTGTCATCGTGCTGTTACTGGCGTTAAAACACAAGGCCCGGGCCGGCAGTCTGTTGTTGGCGCCGCTGTGGCTGGTCGTCGGTGTGGCGTTTTTCATCCGCCACTACGCTGAGTTGAACTGGGCTGGCAGTTATATTGGCTATGCTTTTATCGGCGAGGCGGTATTGCTGCTATGTATCGCGCTAAGCGGTAAAGGTCTTGCTAAAACAGCACCCGACAAACGGCCAACGGTCATTATTGGTTTGGTGCTCGCCTTAACCGGGCTGGTTGGCTGGCCCTTTATTGGCCTGCTAAGCGGCGATTCCTGGTATCAGGCAGCGGTGTTTGGCATTTATGCTGATCCTACCGCGCTAACTACGCTGGGGCTGCTGCTGATTATGTTCCGGGGCGGGTTGTTGTGGTTAAGTATCATTATACCGCTGCTGTGGCTTGTGGTCTCAGGCCTGACCTGGTGGGTGTTACTTAACTCTTAGTTCTGGTTAGGCAGCATATATGCCGGATACAACGCTTTTATTTTAAATCTCAGCACTTCCTCATCTTTTGCTCATGTATTTTTAGTCTGGCCAGGTCATGCTGCAGCTTCCGCAATCAAAAGGAAAAAAGCTATGCAAACATCTGCACCTAAAAAACTATTCTGGCAAAACCCATGGCGTATCGCAGGCTGGGGGCTAATACTCAGCCTGTTGCTGCTACCGCTTATCGCCATGCGATTTACCGCGGAAGTAAACTGGACCGGCTTCGATTTTGTGGCAGCTGGTATTCTGCTTGGCGGCACCGGCTTATTAATTGAACTTGGCTGTCGCTTTAGCCGTAGTGGCGCCGCTCGCGCGGGTTGGGTAGTAACTGTATTAACCTCGTTGCTGCTGATCTGGATAAACCTGGCAGTGGGCATAATCGGTAGCGAAGATAATCCGGCTAACCAGTTGTATCTTATTGTTCTGGCATCGGTACCACTGGGGGCATTATTGGTGCGGTTTAATGCCAAGGGCATGAGCTATGTGTTGCTATTTACTGCCGGTTTGCAAATCGCAGTAGAGGTAGTAATTCAGGTCGCCGGGCTGGGTGCGGCGCCGATTATCAATGCCGCTTTTGCGCTGTTATGGTTATTGGCGGCCGGGTTACTACGAAATGCCGGCACAATACTCGCCGCAAGCGCGTCTTCTGATGCATAATAAAGCCATTGTAATGCAGCCCATCGGGCTACATAAGCCGGGAGTAGTTTGGTCTTATGACGGCACAGCGTTATTATTTTGCCGATTTTGTGTTGGATCCGGCACAGCGCCAGTTATTTTGTGGTAGTCAGCAGCTGGTGCTGAATGCCCGCTATCTTGATGCGTTATTACTATTGGTGCAGGATGCCGGTAAGCTGATTAGTAAAGATCAGTTTTTCAACGAGGTGTGGCAGGGCATGGTAGTAAGCGATGAGGCCCTTACCCAATGTATCCGCAGCCTGCGCAAGCAGTTAAATGACAGCGCGGCGGCACCCCGTTTTATTGAAACCGTACCGAAACATGGTTATCGCTTTATTGCCGACGTTACCTGCGCAAGTCCGGTTACAACAGCAACACAAGCGTCGGAGCAACCAGGCGGGCGCCAGCTGCTCTGGCATTTAACCGGGCAGGGGGCATTAGGGGCTGCTGCAGCCGGGCTGCTTGGTGGTGGACTGTATGGCCTGGTTGGCGCTGCGCAGGCACTGGCGACGGGTAGTCAGGCGCTCTCGGTGTTGCTGGTAATTCTTACGGTTACCACGATAATTGCAATACTCTCTGGTGCGGCGGTGTCATTCGGCCTGGCTGCGGCAAGGTCATTTCAAGCGCGAAGGCTCAGCTATTTATTGCTGGGTGGGGGGTTGGCAGGGTTATTAGTAGGTGGTTTTGTCAGTTTACTGCTGCAGGAGGCTTTTTCGCTGTTTGTCGGGCGCAGCCCGGCCAATATTACCGGTGCTGCAGAAGGCTTAACAATTGGTGCGGCAACAGCCGTTAGCTACTGGTTACTGTTAACAACCCGGCGAAGCGCCAACAGGCACCGTTTTAACTATGTTGCAGTGTTTAAAGCCGCGTTACCCGGCCTGCTGGCCGGATTGCTAATCAGTCTGGCCGGTGGTGTGTTGCTGGCAGGAAGCCTGGCGCAACTTGCTGCCGAATTTCCGGATACAGCCGCCGCTGGCTTGCTGGCGCTGGATGGTTTTAGTCCGGCGCAGGGCTTTAGTATCGCAGGCACGGTCAGTGCCATGCTGGAAGCGGGCTTATTTAGCGCTGGCCTCACTCTGGGCTTAACCTGCCAGCTGCAGCGGCCATTACCAGGCGGCTCAGCGCTTTAATTGGTGTGTTGGTCAGGGAGTTCCGGCGCCACTGGGTCCATAAGTTGATACACCCAGGCAGTCTCTCCGTTTTCAAGCGGCAATTCTACCCGTTGATAACGCACTCCCAACCGCTCATAGCGATCCAGAGCTCTAAGCTCAGTGCCGCTGACCATAATAACAAACCCCTCAGTTACTTCACCCGGCGCAGGCTTAATATCAAGTGCTTGTTTTTTGTAACCAGGCAGAGTTGCCGGCACACCTTTGCCGGCACGGCCTATAACCAGGTATCGCACCCAGGGCTGTTTTAGCGTGCCATAAACAAACACCGAATAGCTGGCATTGTCGTCTATTTCAGGCAGCTCAACGGTTGGCGTGTAACCAAAGGGGCTAACAAAAGTCAGCCACAGGTAACCGACCGCCATAATAAGCAGTGCTGACAGAATAAGCAGGACGGAGCGGATCACTTTTGTCATGTTAAAACCCTGCCAGAAGCCGTTGCAAAATACAATGACAGCGAACTTCTAGTGCAATAAAGCATCAAGTCAGGTAAGTTCTGGCTACCAGTCAAAATAAGGATCCACAATGAAAGCTGAAAGAGATATCGAAAAAACCTATCCCAATAACGAATTTGTCGAAAAGCTGCGGCGTTTGGCCGATGCCATTGAAAAGGGTGAAAAGTTCGAGATCCAGATAGCAGGCGAACGTATCTATGTGCCTGTGCGCGCCAAGTTTAGTATTGAACATGAGCGTGAGGGCGATAGTGAGGAAATTGAGTTTCAGATTAAGTGGACTAACTGAGTAGTTGTAGTAGGTACAATAAGGACTTACAGTGATAAGCGTGACCGATTTATGCTTTCGTCGCCAAGATGGCGATCAAGTTCACACTCTGTTTGATGGCTTTAGTTTTAACATGGCAGCACAAGAGCAAGTTGCCCTGCTTGGTGACAGTGGCTCGGGTAAGACGACGTTACTGCATTTGTTAGCTGGCCTGCTCAGCCCTGATAGTGGTCAAATTGAGGTCAATGACGAGCTCATTTCTGCGTACAACGAGCAACAGCTTGCACATTATCGCCGTAAAATAGGTCTTATTTTTCAGCACTATCAACTACTTGAATGTCTTAATGTTAAACAGAATATTTTATTTCAATATAAACTCAATTTCCCCCGGCAAACTCCTGCAGAGCTGGACGCACTGGTTGAACAACTGGGGTTAAGTAACAAGCTGAATAAATTTCCCAGCCAACTGTCAGGAGGCGAGCAACAACGCGTCGGTATTGCCCGAGCGCTGCTTAATCAACCCAAACTGATTTTAGCTGATGAACCAACAGGCAACCTCGATCAGGTCCGCTCTCACCAGGTTGTCGAAATGCTGACAACTTTGTGTAAAGAGCGACAAATTAACCTGGTTATGGTGACGCACTCACACCAGTTGACCCGCTATTTTGATAGCGTAAAAGTTCTGGCTAACGGGCAGTTCAATGGCTGAAATTAAGCTTATTTTAATGACGCATGTTGCCTATTTCAGACGTCATCCCTGGTTGTTATTATTGTTTATCGTTGGCTTGAGCTTAGGAAGCGCGCTACTTACCGCAATTGCCGGGCTTAACCAGGAAGCCAAAAATCGTCACCAAAAGTCCTCTGCACTGATCGATACGACAGTCAGTCATATTGCAAAACCGCCAATGGGCCAGCAATATATCGACGGTAAACTGTGGATAACACTGCGCCAGCAGGGCATTACCAACGCCCAACCGGTTTTACGCGGCAAGCTGACCCTGGCTTCAGGTAAAACCCTTTATCTGCAAGGCATAGATAGCCTGATTTGGCTGACACAACAGCTACCGGCAAGCGCTACGCAATCAGGCAGTAATAGCGATACAGTTTTTGCTTTTGACTCCATCATGATAGACAGCAAAACGGGCGCCAGATTAGCGCTCAATGGCAGCAGATTAGCGTTTAGTGGTAACACGCTGCAGCTTGCCAATAGCCCGCATACACCTCATTTCAGCCTGGTGGATGACATTGGCATGTGGTCGATTACCGATATTGCTTATGCTGATATGCTGCTTAAAGCTAATGGGAAAATCAGCTTTATCGAATTCATAGGCCTGACGCCCGGGCAAATCCCCAAAATCGAAGCCATTTTGGCTGACAATGCAAGATTAGTCGCCGCTCAGGAGCAAGACTTTGATGCCTTGTCGGAGGCTTTCTTTTTTAACCTCGCCGCACTGGCATTGCTTGGCTACATTGTAGCGGCTTTTTTAAGTTTTAATGCTATCAAGCTTGCTATTGCCGGTCGGAAAAAGCTACTTACTCAGTTTGCTATTTTAGGGTGTTCGCCAAAGGCTATTCGCACCGCCATTGGCATTGAGTTTACCTTAATGAGCTTTTTCACAGCACTACTGGGCAGCATTTTGGGATTTGTTATTGCTAATGCCCTGGTGCTTGATATCAACCGCACACTGGTGGGGCTTTATCAACTGGAACAAGCGCTTACTATCAGCTGGCAATGGCAAACTCTGGCGCTGGGTTTTGTGGTTAATCTCGCCACCATGGCACTTATGCTAATAACCCAAAATCTACTGACCCAAAAAAACAATCTGCAAAATAACAGCCGCTCAGTCTTTTATTCAGGTTTAGCAGCGGTCATTGCGGCCATTGGTTACTTGTATTTCAATGCGCAATCTGAATTTGAGGCACTGTTGCTTTGCTTCTTTATTATCTTGCTGTTTGTGTTGATCACACCAAAATGCCTGCAAAGCTTACTTAGCTGCAGCAACCCGTTCGGGGATCCGTTGTGGCAGTGGTTATATGCTGACAGTAAATTGCAGTTGCAAGAATTGCGTATTGCCATAGTGGCCATTTTGGTGGCGCTTGGCAGTGCCATTGGCATGCAGATCATGGTTGAAAGCTTTAGTAACACACTTAATGCCCATCTGGAACAACAATTAAGCGCAGACGTGTATATTCAGATCGAACAGTATCAGCCCGAACTTCGGGCGCGTCTTGCGGCAGATCCTGACATAAAACAGGTTGGCATCTACATGTCGGGCGATGGTTATGTAAATCAAGTACCTGCCACGCTTGCTAGTTTTGGTAATGGGCAGCAGTCATTTGCTCACATTAATCTGACTTCTGGTGACGCGGTTAATGCCGGACACTTTGCCAACAATGGCTGTATTGCGAACGAGCAAGCCAGCATAAAATATAAGCACCAGCTAGGTGACATGCTGGCATTTAAGCAAAACCAGCATATCTTTGCATGTCGGATCTCGGCCTTTGCCTACGATTATGGAAACACTGCTTTAAGCCTTATTATCGAAGAGCAAAGGTTGCAAGCGAGCCCATTGCACTGGCAAGTGTATGGTTTGTCTGTCACGTTAAATGAGCACATTACAGTAGCGCAACTGACCGAGCGGCTTATTAACGATTATCACATTGATAGCAGCTTTATCACTGAGAACAAACGCTTTAAAGAAATAGCCAACAGGCTGTTTAACGACACGTTTAAGGTCACAAAAGTATTGAATGGGTTTATTCTCGCTATTGCTTTAGTCAGCCTCTGTATCAGCCTGCTGAGCTTGAGTGCCCAGCATGCAAAGCAATTGGCCGCTTTAAACAATTTAGGGGTCGATGACACTCAGTTGCAAAAACTAAAGTTGGTGCAAACAACACTGTTAGTGGGTTTTACCTGCCTGTTCGCATTGCCATTAGGGTTCGCCCTTGGGTTTGCCTTATTAAAGTTTGTGATGCCTATCGCATTTGGCTGGACTATCCATATGTATGCAGACCTGCCAGCGCTGCTAAGTACCTGTATGTTATTGCTGCTCGCTGCTGTGGTATGCGCCTATCTGCCTGTTAAGCAACTTACCGCCAGTTTGCATCCAAAAAGGCATTAACCGATGATTAAGTACGCTTTTCTGCTTCTCTTCATGTTATTTCTAACGTTATTGCTGTTGGGCTGTGAACCTGCCGCAACATCAAAAAACTCGCAGGCATTACAGACAGTAAGCGGTGAGCCGGTCGACAAGAAAACAGGGCTGGTTTTTCCGCAAGATCATGGCCCTCACTTTGAACAAGGCATTGAATGGTGGTACATCACCGCAAACCTCACTGCAGACACTGGTGAAGCATTTGGTGTGCAGTGGACTTTATTCAGAACAAAGCTGCCATTACCTTTTAAATCCACCTGGTGGGACAACCAGCTATATTTTGCCCATTTTGCGCTGCAACACCAGCAAACCCATATTGCCTTTGAACGCTTTGCCCGCGCAGGACAAGCCGCGATTTCAGCAAACCCTTTCTCTGCGCAGTTAGATGATTGGTCGTTAAAAAGCACACAACAAAGCTTTTTACCGCTGCAACTGCAAGCTGAGCAGGGCGGCTACGCTATTGATGTATCGCTGAGTAACAGCCCACTCATCTTACATGGTGAAAATGGTTACAGCCAAAAAACAGCTAGCGGCCATGCGTCTTATTATTTCAGCTACCCGTTTTTAGAAACACGCGGTACGTTGACGTTTAATGGCAAACAATTCAACGTATCGGGTAATGCGTGGTATGACAGAGAATGGTCGGCAAGTTTACTGGATAAAAGTCAACTCGGCTGGGATTGGTTTAGCCTGGTTAGTGAGCAAGATCCCAGACAAGGCTTAATGTTATTTTGTATCCGTGATGCAATGCAACAATATGACTACTGCAGTGGTACCCGGATTGCCGAAAACGGCGAGGCAACTCAAATTCCCCGGCACGAGATACGTGTAATCGTTTTAGACCATATCACGATCGATGGCACAGAATATCCAAGTCACTGGAGAATTGAACTGGCTGACGCAACACCTATTCTGATTGAAACCATCACCAAAGATTCTTTAAATAGGCTGTCGACCCAATATTGGGAAGGTCGGGTAAAAGCAACAAACGGATTTAACGGTACAGGCTATGCCGAATTGGCAGGCTATTAGTACTGGTTATTGAGTCGCTGCAACACTAAGCCAATCGGCAAGCTGAGTGGCTGGCAAATAGCTGTTGTGGTTGCCGCTATAACGAATAAGCGTCGCCACACCTGGCGCAAAGGCCTGATACAGTGCTTCGCTGTGGGCGCCGCCTATTATTTCGTCTTGCTCTGCTACTAACAGCAGGGTGGGGCTGTTAATCGCTGGCGCATACTCAACCGATTTATAGCTATCTTTTAATAACCACTTAACCGGAAATAGCGGAAACTGCTTAGCGGCAAGAGCTCTTAAGCTATCAAACGGGGTAATGAGTACCAGTTGTGCTACCTTACGTTGTGCCGCCAGTTGCACTGCAACCCCGGAACCCAGGCTGCGACCCACTACCGTAATCTCACTATGTTTGCTCTGAATCTTGTCATAAAGCGCCAGCGCATCGGCAACCAATGCCTGCTCTGAAGGTTTGCCAGTACTGCCCCCATAACCTCGATAGTGCATTAAATAAATCGCATGGTTGGGAAAGGCCGCCGCAAATTCCGGCAAAGACACACTGACATCTTCAGCATTGCCGCCAAAATACAGCAGCGCCTGCTGGCTGTCTCGTGTCTGCCGGCTTACCAGCACGCTGGCATTGGCTTGTTGTAATAGCAGCGGCTCAGTTGGCGGCAGCTGAGCCGTTACCGGAAAGTAAATTAACTGGCGCTGCAGCAAATACAACAACAAGCATAGCAGGCAATAGCCTGCCAGCAGGTAAGCTGCAACAGTCAATAACGTGCGCATCCGGTTACTTTTGCGAACTCATTAACTGCTGACTTAAGAAGGTGTACTCAAGTGCAGTTCTTTTGGCGGTTTCCTGCAAATTCGCTGCTGCAGAGTGGCCGCCGTCAATGTTTTCATAATATTCAAAATTGTGGCCATACTGCTCTAACATATAAGCCATTTTTCTGGCATGAGCCGGATGCACCCGGTCATCTTTGGTGGACGTTACAAAAAATATTGCAGGATATTCGCCTTTGGGGTCAATGTTGTGTAACGGTGATATCTTCTCAAGAAAAGCCCGCTCTTCCGGAATATCCGGGCTGCCATACTCACCTACCCATGAAGCGCCTGCCAGTAAGGTGTGATAACGCAACATATCAAGCAGCGGCACCTGACACACCACGGCATTCCATAAATCAGGCCGTTGGGTATACATTACGCCCATTAACAAGCCGCCATTTGAGCCCCCCATTACCCCCAGATGTTTGGGCGAAGTGATTTTTTTAGCAATGATATCCTCTGCTACCGCAATCATATCGTCGAAAATAATCTGACGTTTGGTTTTTAACCCCGCCTGATGCCAGGCCGGGCCGAACTCACCGCCTCCGCGAATATTGGCCAGTACATACACACCGCCTTGTTCCAGCCAGTTTTTACCAAGAATGCCGGAATAGCTGGGCTTCATTGATACTTCAAAGCCGCCATAGGCATATTGCAGAGTAGGGTTACTGCCGTCGAGGGTGATGCCTTGTTTGTGCACGACAAAGTACGGTATTTTTTCACCATCAGTGGAACTGGCAAAATATTGTTGCACCACCAAATCAGCGGCATCAAACCGGGCTGGTGTAGATTTAATTGCCACAATATCAGCGTTGCTGACATTGACCTGATACAGGGTATCTTGCGAAACAAAATTTTCCTGATTAACAAAAATAATGTCGCTGTCATCATTGGCTGAAGAGATAGACATCGTGCTGTTATCCGGCAATGCCAGCTTGTTGTGCTGCCAGTTACCGTCATCGAAGTCATAAACATAGATATTGTTAACCACGTTTTCCAGCACATTAAGCACCAGTTTGCTGGCGGTAATCGATACCCCATCCAGCGTGGCACGTTCATCCGGCTGATACACCAATTGTACTGCGCCAATTTTGTTACTCTGCAGCCAGTTTTGCATATCAAAAGACACTAAATCGCCACTTTTAAAGGTGGTGGAACTGCCATCCGGTGTCCAGTCTTGTTTCAGGCTTAAAATAAGTTGGCCTTTGAAAATACCGTTGATACTGGAGGTGTTGGGGATCGGTAACTGCACCGGATCGCCTTTTTCCGGTAGCCAATAGTACTCAGACTCGTAAAATGTAATGGCCCGCACCACCATATTTAACTGTTGATCCTGGTGTTTCAGCGCATAAGGAAATACCCCGACATCGGTTTTAGTGCCGCTGAATACTGTCACCGCTTCGTCCAGCGACTGGCCGCGTTGCAGTTGCTTAATAACATAGGGGTAGCCGCTATCGGTTAGCATGCCATCTCCCCAGTTGGTGCCAACATGCAGGCTGTCTGAGCCGTTCCAGCTCAGCGCTGTTTTTGCTTCTGGTAGATAAAAGCCGTTTTCAACAAAGCTTTTGCTGGCGCGGTTCCACTCGCGCATTTCTACCGCATCCTTGCCACCATCAGATAACGACACCATACACAGGTTGTTATTACTCTCTGCGCAGGTCGTTCCTTTAAACACCCAGTTTTTACCTTCAGCGGCAGCGAGGGCATCAATGTCCAGCAGCGTTTGCCATTGCGGTTGCGCTTTGCGGTATTCGGCCAGAGTAGTTTGGCGTAACACGCCCCTGACATGGTTTTCATCCTGCCAGAAGTTGTACACCATATCGTTGCGGTAGCTGCCGTACGGGATTTTATCGGTGGCATTGACAATATCTAAGGCTGCTTGCTGATACTGGCTGAAACGCGGATCACTGGTAAGTTTGTCCAGTGTGCGTTTATTCCAGTTTGTTACCTTGGCAAGGGCCTGTTCGCCTTCAACTTCTTCTAACCATAGCGGTGCTTCGCTAATGCTTGTTGTCATCGGTGTTTGCACTTCTTGATTGGCTTGCTTTGCGGTATCTGCAGGGTTACACGCGCTTAGTAAAGATAAGCTTGCAACCGTTATGATCATTTTCAGTTTCATTGTAGCCTCGGCGTTTTATTCTTTTTATTGCAACGGATTTAATATAGAGGAATTAAATGTAAAGAGATTTAATGTAAAGACAGTGGCAGCCAATGTAAACCAGATTATTGATGGACCGCTGTTAAGTTGGTATGCAGGACATTGTCACCATGACAGGCGGGCGACGACCCGCGCGTTATCGGTACGCAGCGAAAATGCCCAGCCATTGCGCTCACACAACCGTTGCACAATACCCAGGCCCAGGCCATAGCCTTGCGTCGGCGTCGCTGCCGGTGTGCGCTTGTTATCCGGAGCATTACTAAGCTGATTGGTGACTAACAGCTCGTATTCTTTAATCCGGATAATGATTGGTCCGCAGCCGTCCAGCGTGTGCTCAAAGGCATTACGCACCAGATTATTAACCGCAATAGCAAATGCCTGCGGATGGCCGCAAACTTCCGGCATTGCATGTTGGTCAATCTCAACCTCTACCCGTTTGCCAGTTAGCAGGTAACCTTGTTGCTCTATCGCCTTGTGTACCAGTGGCAGCACCAGAAATTGCTCGTCATACCGCCCGTTGTCGGCTTCGCGCGCCAGACACAAAAACATTTCAATAGTCGTTTTAATCTCCAGTGTTGCCCGCTTTATCCGTGCCACGGCCCTTTCATCGGTTGCTGACAGTTCGCTTTGAGCCAGTAGCTCCAGTGCGCCGGTGATCACAGTTACAGGCGTGCGCAACTCGTGGCTGACGGAGTCGGTAAAGTATCGCTCGCGGGCAATAAATGCGCTGATCCGCTCCAGGGTCTTCTCAATAGTGGCAGCCAGTAAGCCAACTTCATCATCACCAAAGCGGCCAGATTCTATCCGTTTGTAATCTTCGGCCGACAAATGTTCCAGATCAATCTCTGCCACCACTTTTGCCAGGTGGGCCACGGGGGCAACAGCCCGGCGCATCACAACAAGGCCAAGCCCGAAACCCAGCACGCCAAGGGTTCCGACCACACCGCTGATAATCAGCAATAACCACCAGTCTTCCGACGAGGCCGCTTCAATTCCGGCAACGTCAAACACCACAAATGCGGTTGGCTGTTCGTCACGGGCTGGCAGTACCGCTACATGCAATTCCTCGGCGCTGAATTCGTATAAACCCTCTGCAGGGTTGGTGTCTGCCCATTGCTGCAGTGATGGTGGCAGGCTGGAAATGCTGTTGTAACTGCGAATGTTGGCCGGAATAGCAGGATAACTATCAGCGGCATTCTGCAACTGCTGCATCAGAACGCGGTCTTCACTGAGCCTTACCGCCGCCAGGAAGGCAAAGCCCCAGATAATGCTGAGTACCGCCACACACACGGCAAAAGCAAAAGCGACACGCTGACGTAAACTGCGGCGGTACATTATTCTTCTCCGGCAATCCGGTAGCCAATCCGATGCACGGTATGGATCAGCGGTCGGGGAAACGGCCGGTCGACAACCTGGCGCAGCTTGTACAGGTGAGAGCGCAGGGCGTCGCCATCGGGTGGCTCGTCAGCCCACAATAAGGTTTCAAGTACATCACGAGCCACAACGGCCGGCGCTTGCTCCATCAGGCGTTGCAGCAGCGTCAAACAGGCAGGGCTGAGCTCAAGCAGCTTGCCGGCACGATGCACTTGCAGCGTTGCCTTGTTCAGTGTCAGATCGTCAACAGTTAACAGGTTGTCGGTGCTGCCGTGACTTCGCTTGTAAAGTGCCTGCAGCCGCACATGCAGCTCCTGTAACGCAAATGGCTTCACCAGATAATCATCCGCGCCTGCGGCAAACCCTTGCAGTTTGTCGTCAAGTGTATCTCTGGCGGTCAGCATCAGCACCGGCGTTTCCAATTTGGCTTCAGCTCGCAGCCGCTGGCAGAAACTCAGGCCATCCATTCCTGGCAGCATCAGGTCAAGCACAACAACATCAAACCGGTTGGTTAACGCCAGCTGCATGGCGCTTATTCCGTCATAGGCGAAGTCCAGAATATAGCGATGCTTTTCCAGGTAGGCGGCAATGTTTTCGCAAATGTCGCGGTTGTCTTCAACCACCAGTACTTTTACCGGCGCTGCACCAGGTCCATTTACCATCTGCCGCCACTCCTTAACCTTTATACCTGCCGTGAACTAGCAGGCTTGATTCACCACGCCTGATTTACCACGCATAATCAAGTCGCAAACCTATTAATGGCTCAGCTTCGCTACTGTCTTCTACCAGAACGCCACGACGATAGTCAAATTCGGTTTCATCACCCGATGACGCAGCCGTCACGTTAATCACGTCTATAAAGGCCGTAATATCTATCGGGCCAAGGGCCCGCCGGTAGTCTACCCGGACATTGACGATGCCAGAACTGTCTTTACGACCGACATTGCGCTCAGTGATCTCTTTTGAATAACGTAATGGCTGGCCTGGCCCAAGCACGTCTTCATGAATAATAAAGCTGTCATCCGGCCGGCCAGACAGATATTTGTAACGCCCGGCAACTTTCCAGCGGTTAGTTATTTCCCAGGTAAGGCCCAGAGTGGCGACATGTTTGCGGTTAAATTCTGCAGCGACGTCACCACGGCCGTCTTTGCGGTCAATCACCGCATCGTTATAAGAGTAGGTGGCACTGGCGTAAAGGCCTTCGAACAGAGTGCCGTTTACCACTATATCAACGCCGTACGAGCTACCGTCACCCAGATTAGCGAAAGTGCCGCGGGCGCGGTCCAGATCCACCACCAGATTATCCAGGTTTTGATAATAAGCCTCGGTTAATACTGACCAGTTGCTGTGTGGGAAATATTTAAAGCCGACACTGCCGTGGCTGATTTTCTCATTTTTAAGGTTGTTTGAGCTGTCAGCGGCCAGCTCCAGATACCGGGGCGACTGATGAAACAGCCCGGCTGTGGCAAAGTAGCGAATCGTGCTACCTGGTTGCCAGTTAACACTGAAGCGGGGGGAGGCCAGGCTTTCGTCGGCAAAGCCGTCCCGCTCAAGCCTTAAGCCTGCGCCAAAATCCCAGTCACCGTGCTGAAAAATCTGCTCGACGTAGCCGGCATAGTTGGTTTCTTTCTGACGTATTGCCGAGTTAATGTTGCCGGGCTCAAGCACAATATAGCGCTGCTGTGGATCTGGTCTGAAATCATCATCGTCGTAAACAAAGCGGATCCAATCGCCATCCAGCACCGTGCTGTAGTCCAGTTCAATCTGGGTTAGCCGGATACCGGCACTGAACATCCCCCATTTATTCATTGCTTCAAAATCGCTACGCCAGCCGATTTCAGTTTCTGCTTCACCAATAGTAATGATGTTTTCCCGCACCGGAAACTCAGAGGCGGGTGCGCCTTCAGGTGCCAGATCAGGAAAGGCTTCACCTTCTGAGCTCAGCTTGTCGCTGGCGCGGTAATAAAGTTTGTTAGTCCAAACCGCTGTGTCACCCATTAATGAACGCAACGTCACCCCATACAAATCACTATCCTGCTCAGAATATTGCAGCGCAGCGTCTTCAAAGTTGGGCGATTCGAACACATGCGTTACGTTGCGACGGTAGTCTTCGTGGGTATCCATTAGCAGAATTTCGAAAGTGTGCTGCTGATTAATGGGGATCACCGATTTTATGATAACGTCCCTTAATACGGGCTCACCAATGTCCAGCTCTTCAATAGTTTCAAACAAGGCGCCAAAGTCAAGCCGCCGGGCAGATATCAGCATTGTTGCATCTTCGGTAATACCGGCAGGGCCGTCGTAACCTACTTCATAGCCGGCAAGGTCAAGCCGCAGGCTTGCCGACGGGCTGGGGTTGCCATTGGCAACTTCCAGTTTCAACAGCGATGCAGCGCGGCCACCATACGCTGCTTCCCAGCCGCCGGGTGAGAACTCGGCGCCGCTGATCACATTCGGGGCAAAGATAGAGAAGCGGCCACCGCCGCCAACATCTTCTTCTTCACCCAAAGTGGCATCAAAGTGCACCGCTTTATCAAATGGAAAGTCATCAACGAATATCAGGTTATCTCTGGGGCCGCGGCCGCGAACACTAAAGCTGGCGAATTCACTGGCAGAGGCCAGGCCGGGTAAACCGTCCAGCGACAGCAACGGATCGGCGCCACCACCCACTGCGCTTCGCAATGCCTCGCGGTCCAGATAGGTGCTGGAGCCAGCTGCAAATGCATCGGCTTGCCGGCCCCGCACTACTAATGTTTCTATTTGCACTTCATTAAGTTTGAATTCGATTTTACTGTTTTTACGGGTAATTACCCTGAGACTGGGCTCGTATACCGAAGCAAAACCGTTCTTTGTCAGGTTTACTGAGTAAAGCCCCGGGTCGAGCTGTTCAACAACAAGCCGGCCTTGTGCATCGGTTTCCAGCGCCTGACTGGAATTGGTTTCGCGCTCGGTAAGTGTTACCTGCACTGCTGCCAGTGGCCGGTCGGTATTCTGATTCTTTACAACCAAAGTCAGGGCACCAGGTGCTTCTGCTGCACTGGCAAAATTTGGCAAGCCAAGTAGGGCCATGCCAAGCAGTGCCCATAGTGACAGCCACGATACCTTTGTAAATTGCCTGCTCATATCCTTAATCCTCTTACTATCCGCCACAGTTATCTGATGAAACCACAGTTATCTGATGAAACTTGGGCAAGGTTAGCAAAAGGAATGTGACCAAAAAGTCGCTGAACTGTAAGAGCGGTTTATTTTGTGTCGCGCTAAACATAAAGCCGGCAGCCAGCGCATAGCCTGTAGGCGTAAGCAGCATACGCATGGTTCACCACTATCGGCAAATCGGGTTTGCCGGCAACAAGGGCCGCTATAATGCCTGTTGTTGTGCCCAGGCCTAAAGAAGTGCAACTGTTTTAGCTTTGCGCATTGTTTGCTCCGGTAGCAGGTTTTTTTGAGCGCTGCGGCACAACGGATTCATCGTCCAGCTGGATATGGCTACAGGCTTTACCATAACCCAGGCTGTACTTCAGTGCCGGATAAACCCGGTAAGCGCTGATAGCAAAACTAAGCGTGATTAACCCTTTGCTACCCCACAGCGCCAGTATGTTATCGCGTAACGCGTCGGCTTGCGGATCGTGCGCTAACACCCGTTCGGTAAACTGCACAGCCAGAGCCATATCTGCCGGCAGCGCCGCTAGGTTTTGCTCAATAATGGCGCGCACCAAAGCTTGCGACAGTCCGGCTTCCAGCGCCATTTTTACCACTAACTGACTGCAGGGGCCGCAATCGTCAAAAATTATGGCCCGTATTCTGGCGGCATACAGTGGCCCGGCCGGCAGATTTCCGTGGTGTGATGCCATAGTCTGAAAGCCGCTGAATTTTAAAAACGCCGCTAAATCGCTGTGCAGAATATCCTGTTGATAGCCTACGTCGTAAGCGTAACGCTGCTGCATTGCCAGCAGCATCCTGTTAAACATATATCGAAGCATCTGAGTCACCTTAGGTTATTGCCTGGCGGTTAAACACTTTATTTGCAGGGCGCTAAAGCCGCTGCTGGTTTTTTAAAGGCCAGCACCGGCTTAAACAGCAGTACATAACTGCACAAAAACAACAGCGCACAGCTGTAAAGCAGGGCCGAGAAGTTGCCGTTATCCAGCAAAGCGGAGGCCAGCAGCGGGCCAGTTGCCATGCCGATTGAAGACACCACAGCGGCGATCGTCGCCAGCCGGCCGCTGCTGTCAGTTGCTGCTATTACCGCTAACAGATAGGCCAGCACCGCCGGCCAGGCGAAAAACAGCAATGCCAGGGCGCCGATATAAAGCAGGTTGTGCCCGGCAACATTAAGCAGTAACGCCGCGCTTAGCGACAAAACGATACCCGCCAGCAGCAGGTTTAAGCGGCCAAAGCGTTGGCCGGTCAGTACCGGCAGCATGGCACCGGCCAGCCCCAACAAGCCGGTTAGCGCAATAGTATTATTAACACTGGCAGTGGCCATGCCGGCAGCCTGGCCAATCAGCCCGGCATAGGCCCAGATGGCGCTGGCCGCAATTTGATACAGCATAATAGCGAGCAGCAATAACACAGCGTGTTGCGTTAAACCGGCGCGCGCTGTGCCGGCAACTGTCTTTGCCTGATTTGCCGAAGCCGGCGTTAACGTTGGCGTTGGCAGGCATAGCAAAAACAGCAGCGCCAGCACGGCAATGGCCGCCATCAGATAAAACACCGCATAGGCGCCAAGCAAACTTTCCAGCGCCGGTAGCAGGTAAATCACCAGCGAGCCGATACTAAACTGCACAAATAGCAGCGCACCAAAGGCGCGGTCGGGGTTATCCAGCCGTGCCAGTACTGCAAAAGCGATACCCAGGCTCAGGCCGCCGCAAAGCCCGGCAACGAAACGCCAGGCCAGCAGCGCACTGTAGTCAGTAAACCAAGCCGTAGCCAAGTCAATTACCGCCAGCAGTGCCAACAGGGTAAGCATGGTGCTTTGCCAGTGCAGTTTGCGCACTAAAAAAATTGCCACAATACTGCCCAGCAGGCCGCCGTAACCGTTTAGTGCCACGATTTGTCCGGCCTCAGCTTCGCTAAAGCCAATACCGCCGGCCAGCGCACTGACCACGCCGGGTAAAAAGTTAATGTAAGCCAGCCCGGCCATGGCGCTAAAGGCCAGTAGAAAGTAGCTGACAGGGTGAATAACGGCGACTTTTGCTAATGCAGACTGCGGTAACATAATGCCTCTTGCCGGTGGCGGTAGCTGATGGATAGTGCCATGGTAGGCTGCAGTAAAGATGAGAAAAATAGCCGACTTTTCCATACAGTCGTGAATACTATTCATGAATATTTATGTTATGTTCAGCCACCAGCCAAAGGGCTCTGCAAGCCTGTTGAGGACGGCACGCTATGGATAAACTGCGCTTATTGGATATTTTTATTGCCAGCTGTGATGCCGGCAGCTTTGCCGCAGCGGCAAAAAGCTGTAACACCGACCCTTCAACAGTGAGTAAGGCGATTAACCGGCTGGAAGCGGAGTTGGGTTTTACCTTGTTTCAGCGCTCTACGCGGCAGTTAAGCATTACCGCAGCCGGCAGGCGCTATGCCGATACGGTGCGCAAATTGCTGCAGGATTTAAGCTCGTGCGAGCACGAGCTTAAGCACTTAAATGACTCCCCGGGCGGTACGCTACGCATTAACTCGGCCGCCTGTTACGGCCATTTGTATTTGCAGCCATTGTTGCAGGCATTTTGCCAGCGTTACCCGGCAATTCAGCTGCAGCTGGAGATCAACGATTTACACGTCGATATTATTGATAACGACATTGACATTGCCCTGCGCACCGGTCTGGTAAAAGACAGCCGTTTAGTGGCGCGCCGCTTAAGCCCGATGGACTTTTTAGTTTGTGCCTCGCCGGATTACTTAGCCGCCCGGGGCACACCGCGTTGTGCTGATGATTTTCTGCTGCACAGCTGGATTGGCTTTTGGATTAAGCAAACTCAGCAATTACAGCCGGTTTTTCTGCCGGATCAGCACGGCAGCTATCAGCCCTTTGAGCTTACGCGCAGCCATATTACCGATGATGGCGAAGCCATGGCAGCAATGTGTGCCAATGGTTTGGGCGTTGCGCAGTTGCCGCATTTCCTGGCTAAACAGGGCTTACAAAGCGGCGCCTTGGTATCGTTATACCCTTATTACCGGCCGCCGCAGCCGGACAATGGTGTGTTTGCCATTTATGCCAAGCGTGATTATTTACCGGCCAGAGTCCGGGTGTTTATTGAGTTTATCAGTAGTGCATTAGAAGCCGCCGGCGAGGGCAGCAACTACACCTGGGCCGAGCGCTGGCCAGCGCTGATTGACATTGGCGACTGACTACTGTTTATGTAAATCGTGATACTGTTAATGAAGCCGAACCCCCCTTTGATCAGCGACCTGCCCCGTGTGTTTCTTAGAGTTAGTTTTTGTTACAACTTAAAGCCGTTAATAGCTGCCACCTCATGCTAAATTAACTTTTTTCGAGTAAGGGGGGAGCAATGAATAACTTACAAAAAGCGGGTGGGGTCGCAGCAGTTCTTCAGGCGGCTATTTACATTTCAGCTTTCGTTTTTTTCGGGGCATTCTGGAATTTTCCTGCCGATGCTGACACTATCCAAAAATTTGCCTTTCTGGCTGAAAATCAGGGCGTCTTGTCCATCGTAACTTTCACTATCTATGTGCTATTTGGCATTCTTTTAGCAGTATTAGTTCTGGCATTACATGAGCGATTAAAAGCTAATACCCCAATTCTTTCCCAAATGGCTACTATTTTTGGCGTTGTTTGGGTGGGGTTGGTAATAGCCAGCGGCATGGTCTCGAATATTGGTTTAGCTGTGGCTCTGGAGCTATCAGTTCAGCAACCAGAACAGGCTATGACACTCTGGAGAACGATTAACGCTGTAGTCGAAGGTCTGGGTGGGGGCAATGAAATTGTTGGTGGGTTATGGGTACTGCTATTAAGTATTGCCGCGCTTTACGGTAAAGCACTTCCTAAAACGCTTAACTACCTTGGGCTTTTCGTTGGTATGGTGGGTATTCTCACTATTTACCCGGCGGATATATTCACTGAAATTTTTGGTATAAGCCAAATTGTCTGGTTTTCCTGGTTAGGTGTTGTTCTGCTTACCAGTCGTAAAAGCTAAGCGGCTGAGCAAAGTCACCAGCTGGATTATTTACTCCGATCCCTTTTCTCTCTACTGCAGATGCAAGGGTTAGCAATAACAATGCAAGGGCGCAGATACTGGCGTGGATAAAAAAATGACAAAGCATGTATTAGTGTTAAGCGATATCTTCGGCTTATGTGCCGGTCTGGAACCTTTGCTGGCCGATTTAAGCCAGGCCGGTGCCGCTGTTCAGCTGGTTGACCCCTATCAGGGCCAGCGCCAGCAGTTTACCGATGAAGCCAGTGCTTATGCTGAGTATATTGCGCAGTGCGGCCATGATACTTATGCCGCTATTGCTGCGCAGGCGCTGCAAGGCAGTGGGCTGCGCTTCGACATCGCGATCGGCTTTAGCGCCGGTGCTACTGCACTATGGCGTGCCTTAGCTGCCACTGACAGTAGCAAACTTAAGCAGGCGATACTGTTTTACCCTGGCCAAATACATCAGCATCAGGCACTAACACCGGCTGTGCCGGTGCAGGTTATTTTTGGCCACAGCGAGCCGCATTTTGCCGTGGCTGATATCTGTGCGCTGTTACAAGGCAAGCCGAATGTAAGCGCACAAAACACGCACTTTAAACATGGCTTTATGAATCCGGAGTCAAGCGCCTTTAACGAGCATGGTTATCAGCAAAACGTGCGCTTAATAATGCGAATATTATGTGGTGAAGGGGCAACTGAAACAGTGCCATCAACTGTGGTTAATGAAAAATAAAACAGGGCCGGGAATCCTTAGAATAATGGCTTTTAAAAGGTAATGAAATTGAAGTTAGTGCTGTTACCAGGAATGGATGGAACCGGGCTGTTTTTTTCACAAAAGGTAAGGTATTTTAGCCATACCGGATACGTTGGCGCAATTGAAGTTGCGCTAAAAGGGGATGACCGCAATGTGCCAATTGCGGCCAGAATGAGTCTAACGTTTTAGGGAAAGTTCAGGCCTTTTAGACATGGCCATTACATCCGAGTAGCTATATGTCTTACAAAACCACTCGTTATCCCTAAAATAGGAGCAAGCTGTATTGTTGGCGAGTTTATCTCTCTCCATACACACAGGGGTCCGAGAACCTTTGTTTACAATCTGCAGGCCTAACACCTTACAATTATCTGTTTCAGCTAAAAATACGGCTCTCTCTTTTTGGAATGAGTAGCTCTCGTAAAGCTCCTTCGAAAGCAATGCTGTTACGGAGAAAAATATAAGCGGTGGAATTGCTTTAATCGCAATGGGAGAAGTTTTTACGACAAAAAATCCAATACTACCAGCAACTATAGAAATACCTAGTAGTGCTAATAAGCTTAAGTTCCATATTAAGACTTCATCTAGTATGAAGACTGAGCCTGCAAACAAAAAAACTGCGGCGACCCTGATGATTAAACTATCAGAATCCTTTAAATCCTTTTTTGACAACCAATCAATAAACATGTTGCTTCCGACCCTATTTATTGTTTTGAGAGTATTACACCTTCTAGTCAAAGGCAATTACCTGAAGCTATTCAATAGGCAACTCATTACAGGACAGGGATAAGTTAGCTTAACGACCGCTTTGAATTAGATAGAAATATGGCGACTGTCTTAAATTCGCTCAAAGCAGCCGAAGGAAATAAGTAAAACAATTGGCTGATTTCTGCCTGGCTGAACCAACGGTTTAGTCGACCCAATACGTTGCCGTTGTGAACCGCATAGCAATACTGGGTGGGGATGCAATATACTCCGGTAAACCTGGCAGGCTAGATTGAACACACTTGGAGTAGTATAAAAAGTGGATTCCAACACCATTAAGCAGCAAATAATTGAACTGGAACAACTACTGGTTCAGCCTGCCACTCGATTGTCAGCTGAGATGCTAAACCACCATCTGGCCGATGATTTTTATGAGATTGCCGCGACCGGCCGCTGTTTTGGTAAAGCTGATGTGCTTGAGCGCCTGCCAACTGAACAGCCGCCTGTTATCAACCAGCAAGATTTTGACTGCCGGGTTTTAGCTGAAGGGCTGGCGCAGTTAACTTACCGCGCCACGATACAGCGAGCAGACTGTGACCCAAGCTACTCGGTGCGAAGCTCAATCTGGCGCTTTGATGGTGAAAAGTGGCAGATGATTTTTCATCAAGGTACTGCCTGCGAACCATTCTGAAATTTCGTTAAAAATAAAGCTACTTATACCAAATGCTTACACCAACTGCTTAGTCGCCACCAAAACACCATTATTATCGGCATAGACAAACTGGCCGGGGATAAAGTCTACCCCGGCAAAGGTCACCGTTAAGTTAATATCACCTAAATCGCGCTTATCGGTTTTCATCGGGTGTATGCCCAATGCCTGCACGCCAAGCGGCGTTTGGCGTATCTCGTCAATATCCCGAATACAGCCGTTGATAATAAACCCTTCCCAGCCGTTCTTCGCTGCCTGTTCTGCCAGCATATCGCCAAGCAGGGCATGGCGTTTTGAGCCACCACCATCAACTACCAGCACCTTACCGTGGCCCGGTGTTGCCACCAGCTGTTTTACTTTGGAATTATCTTCAAAGCATTTAACGGTAACAATTTGCCCGCCAAAACACGCTTTCGCGCCGTAGTTTTGAAAGATTGGCTCGGCTACGCGAATGCAGTCAGCGTGGGCGTCGCAGAGATCGGGTAGGGTAAATGAGGGCATGGGTTTAGTCCTTTGGTTGTTGCGTAGAGCTATGAGTATTGCTCGAACCGGTTTGCCCACGCCAACACGTCGTGAATATGTCCCTATAGACTCCTCTACGCCCGTCCAGGGCGTAGACGGTTGGCTTAGGGCAAACCTAATCTCGCTTATTAACTCCGGCTTAGCGGTTGGCAACTGCATGCAGCCAACCCGATTAGCTTTATAATTGCGAATTTACACCTGCAAATAATCCAACATCCCTTCCGCGGCTTTGCGGCCCTGGGCAATGGCGGTTACTACTAAGTCAGAGCCCAGCACCATATCGCCACCGGCAAAGATCTTCTGCTGGTTGGTTTGCAGCGCATAAGGGCTTTGCTCAGAGGCTACCACTCTGCCTTTGCTGTCGAGCTCTACACCCATATCAATTAACCATTGTGGCGGGCTTGGCTGAAAACCAAAGGCGATAATTACCGCATCGGCTGGCAGTACCTGCTCTGAGCCTGCTACCGGCTCGGGGCTTCTGCGGCCTTTGGCATCAGGTGCGCCCAGCTCAGTTCTGACCACTTTTACGCCACATACTTTGCCTTCGCTGTCCACTTCTATGCCAAGCGGTTGCAGGTTAAATAAAAACTCTACGCCTTCCTCGCGGGCATTTTGCACCTCTTTGCGTGAACCCGGCATATTGGCTTCGTCGCGCCGGTAAGCACAGCTTACCTTGGTAGCGCCCTGGCGAATCGAGGTACGCACGCAGTCCATAGCGGTGTCACCACCGCCTAATACCACCACGGTTTTGTCTTTTAAACTGACGTACGGATGCTCGGTTTGCCAGCCCATCAGGTTATTAATATTGCCAATTAAAAACGGCAGGGCTTCATACACGCCAGGGGCATCTTCATTCACCAGGCCGCCTTTCATCGGCGTGTAGGTACCAAGGGCTAAAAACACCGCGTCGTATTCATCCAGCAGGCTGTCGAAGCTGACATCAACGCCGACATTGGTATTTAACCGAAACTCAATACCCATACTCTCGAAAATATCGCGCCGGCGGCTTAATACTTCTTTTTCCAGCTTAAATGGCGGAATACCAAAGGTCAGCAGGCCGCCAATTTGCGGATAGCGGTCGAATACCACCGGTGATACGCCATTACGCACCAGCACATCGGCACAGGCTAAGCCGGCCGGGCCGGCACCAATAACGGCTACCCGCCGGTCGGTTTTAATCACTGCCGATAAATCCGGCCGCCAGCCCATTTCAAAGGCTTTATCGTTAATGTATTTTTCAATACTGCCGATGGTAACCGCGCCAAAGCCTTCATCCAGAGTACAGGCGCCTTCGCATAAGCGGTCTTGCGGGCAGACCCGGCCACATACTTCGGGGAGGCTGTTGGTTTTATGTGACAGTTCGGCTGCCTCAATAATTTTGCCTTCATTAGCCAGCTTTAACCACTGCGGTATATAGTTGTGCACCGGGCACTTCCATTCACAGTAAGGGTTGCCGCAATCGAGGCAACGATCGGCCTGACCTTCCACCTGAGTGTTGGTCATTGGCTGATAAATTTCCACGAACTCGATAGTGCGTTCGCTATGTGAGCGTTTTGGCGGATCAATCCGTTTGACGTCAATAAACTGATATACATTCTGTGCCATAAACGTCCCCTTACATCGCCTGAACCCGCAGCTCGGCAGAAGAGCGAGCGCGGTGTCCGAGCAAGGTATTTACATCACTGGTTTTTGGTTTAACCAGCTTAAATTTGCTTAAGTAATTGGTGAAATCAGACAGGATGCGCTGTGCTTTATCGCTGCCGGTTTCTTCCACGTGTTGATGCAACAGGCTGCGTAAATGCTCTTGCAATATTGGCGTGCTGATCTCCAGCGCCTCGACCAGCTCCGGGTTTAACCTAAGTTCCAGATCGTTCTGCTCGTCCAGCAAATAGGCGAAGCCACCGGTCATGCCAGCACCAAAGTTAACCCCGGTGCAGCCAAGCACTACCACCACACCGCCGGTCATATATTCACAGCAGTTATCGCCGGTACCTTCTACCACCGCCAGCGCACCTGAGTTACGTACTGCAAAGCGCTCGCCGGCCTGGCCGGCGGCATAAAAGCGGCCGCCGGTCGCGCCGTATAAACAGGTATTGCCGGCAATGGCGAAGCCGTTTTTAGCAAAGCTGGCGCCTTTGGCCGGGAATATCGCTATCTGGCCGCCGGTCATGCCTTTACCGACATAATCGTTGGCATCGCCTTGCAGCGCTAAGTGCAGGCCACCGGCATTCCACACCCCAAAGCTCTGGCCGGCAGTGCCGGTAAAGCGCAAGCGGATAGGATCAGTCGCCATCCCCTGATTGCCGTGCTTACTGGCAATAAAGCCTGATAACGCAGCGCCGACTGAGCGGTCGGTGTTGCGGATCGGCAGGCTGAGCTGGCCGCCGGTTTTATTAATCACCATTTGCTCGCAGCGCTGCAGTAGCAGCTGGTTTAATGCACCCGGGTCAAATGGCGTGTTATTTTTAACACAATGCAGCGGTTTATCAGAGGTCACACCGCTGGCCTGCAAAATAGGGGTCAGATCCAGTTTTGCTTGTTTCTGGGTTTCGCTGGCTTTGGCGGTCAGTAAATCGGTGCGGCCAATTAACTGGGTAAGCTCGGTTACGCCAAGTTCTGCCATCAGCTCGCGCACTTCAAGCGCTAAAAACTTAAAGTAGTTCATCACCATTTCCGGCAGGCCGGTAAAGTGGTCGCGGCGCAGCGTTTCATCCTGGGTAGCAACGCCGGTAGCGCAGTTATTTAAATGGCAAATTCGCAGGAATTTGCAGCCCAGCGCCACCATGGGCCCGGTGCCAAATCCGAAGCTTTCGGCACCTAGAATCGCTGCTTTTACTACGTCGAGGCCGGTTTTTAAGCCGCCGTCTACCTGCAGCCGTACCCTGTCGCGCAGGCCGTTTTCAACCAGGGCCTGGTGCACTTCAGCCAGCCCCAGCTCCCAAGGGCTGCCGGCGTATTTCACCGACGTCAGCGGGCTGGCACCAGTGCCGCCGTCATAACCTGACACGGTAATTAAATCGGCATAGGCTTTAGCCACGCCGGTGGCAATGGTGCCGATACCGGGCTCTGATACCAGTTTTACTGAAATCAGTGCCTGTGGGTTAACCTGTTTTAAATCGAAAATCAGCTGGGCTAAATCTTCAATCGAGTAAATATCATGATGCGGCGGTGGCGATATCAGCGTTACGCCGGGCACCGAGTAGCGCAGCCGGGCAATTTCGGCAGTCACTTTCTCGCCGGGTAGCTGGCCGCCTTCACCGGGCTTGGCGCCCTGAGCCACTTTAATCTGAATTACTTCGGCATTCACCAGATAATGCGGCGTGACGCCAAAGCGGCCCGAGGCAACCTGTTTAATTTTGGAGTTCTTCTCGGTACCAAAGCGCCGCGGATCTTCACCGCCTTCACCAGAGTTAGAGCGCCCGCCCAGGCGGTTCATCGCAATGGCCAGTGCTTCGTGCGCCTCCGGGCTTAAGGCACCGATAGACATCGCTGCGCTGTCAAAGCGCGGGTATAAGTTTTCGGCGGCTTCCACTTCTTCAAGTTTTACGCCGTCAGTGTCATTCGCCAGTTGCAGCAAATCGCGTAAATGGGCCACCGGCCGCTGATTAACATGGTTGCTGTAAACCCGGTAGTCTTCGTATTTACCCGAGCGCACCGCTTTTTGCAGGCTGGTTACCACATCCGGGTTATAGGCATGGTACTCGCCATCGTGCACGTATTTTAATAAGCCGCCATGGTTCATTGGTTTGCGCTTTAACCAGGCCATATTGGCCAGTTGCTGCACGTCCTGTTCAAAATCAATAAAGCTGGCACCGCCAATGCGTGAGGCGACATCGGCAAAGCAAAGTTGCATCACATCTTTATTAATACCCACTGCCTCAAACAGGTTAGAGCAGCGGTAACTGGCCACGGTGGAAATGCCCATTTTCGACATGATTTTATAAAGGCCTTTATTAATGCCTTTCCGGTAATTCAGCACCGCCTGACGGGCGCTTAAATTAATGGTGCCTTTTTCCACCAGTTGCTCGACCGTTTCATAGGCTAAAAACGGATATATGCCGGTCGCGCCCAAACCAATTAACACCGCAAAATGATGCGAGTCGCGGGCGCTGGCCGTTTCAATAATAATGTTGGAGTCGCAGCGCAGCTGGGCATTAACCAGTGCCAGCTGCACGGCACCGACTGCCATCGCGGCCGGAATAGGAATAAGGCCCTGCTCAATCCTTCGGTCGGTCAGGATCACCAGTACCACTTTATCATCACGTACTGCAGTAACTACAGCATCACATAACGCCCTGGTGGCCTGCTCTAAATTGTGTTGCTGCGGGTCGAAATTTAACGAAAACACCTGGTTTTTGTAGTATTTTTCATCAGCCTGTCGCAGCTGCTTTAAGTCTGAATACATCATCACCGGCGATTCAAACTGAATACGGCGGGCGTAACCGGCGGTTTCTTTAAATACGTTGTGCTCGCGACCGATGCTGGTTGCCAGCGACATCACATGCGCTTCGCGCAGCGGGTCAATAGGCGGGTTGGTAACCTGAGCAAACTGCTGGCGAAAGTAATCGAACAGGGTGCGTGGCTTGCGCGATAACACCGCCATTGGAGTATCATCACCCATCGAGCCCACGGCTTCCTGACCATCTTTGGCCAGTACCGTCATTACCTGTTCAATTTCTTCATAGCTGTAGTTAAACAGCTTGTGATACACCTGCATGGTGTCATCATCAAATACCCGTTTACCGATTAAATCGGTTTCGTATTTTTCATAAGGTACCAGCCGCTGCACGTTGTCGTTGAGCCAGCTACGATAGGTATGGCGGGCCATTAAATCGTTATCAATTTCATCCGAGCGCCAGATCTGGCCGGTTGTGGTATCGACGGCAAGCATTTCACCCGGGCCAACCCGGCCTTTTTCGACCACTTCATCCGGGGTGTAATCCCAAATCCCGACTTCAGAGGCCAGGGTGATCAGTTTATCGCGGGTAATGACAAAGCGGGCAGGGCGCAGGCCGTTGCGATCAAGATTACAGGCCACGTGCTGGCCGTTGGTCATCACAATGCCGGCCGGGCCGTCCCACGGCTCCATATGCATGGAGTTAAACTCATAAAAGGCTTTTAAGTTATCATCCATAACCCGGTTGCCCTGCCAGGCCGGTGGCACCAGTAATCGCATGGCGCGGAATAAATCCATGCCACCGGCTAACAGCAGCTCAAGCTGATTATCCAGCGAGCTGGAGTCAGAGCCGGTCTGGCTGACAAAGGGCGCGGCGTCCTGTAAATCAGGTAATAGCGGCGAGGCAAACTTATACTGGCGGGCCCGGGCCCACTGGCGGTTACCGGTAATGGTATTAATTTCACCGTTATGCGCCAGATAACGAAATGGCTGGGCTAATGGCCAGCGTGGCATGGTATTGGTAGAAAAACGCTGATGGAAGACGCAAATGGCGGTTTCCATCCGGATATCGGCCAGGTCAGTGTAGTAGCGCGGCAAATCGGCCGGCATCATCAGGCCCTTAAATACCGTAACCAGCGATGAGAAACTCGGGATATAAAAATCGGCATCGGCGCTTAGCTGCTGCTCTACCCGGCGGCGCACCATATACAGGCGGCGCTCTAAATCATGATCGCCCCAGCCGTGCGGGGCATTAACAAATACCTGCTCAATTTGCGGCATAGATTCCAACGCCAGCGGACCTAGTACACTGCTGTCAGTGGGAACCTTGCGCCAGGTCACCAGGCTTAACGTTTCGCGGGCAATTTCTTTATTGATAATTGCTTTTGCTTCAGCGGCTTTTACCGGGTCCTGGCTGAGAAAGATCATGCCAACGCCGTATTTTTTTGCCAGATTCCAGCCATTTTCTTCGGCAATAGCCCTGAAAAAACTATCGGGCTTTTGCATTAATAAGCCACAGCCATCGCCGGTTTTTCCGTCGGCTGAAATACCACCGCGATGTTGCATCCGATCCAGGCCGTTAATGGCAGTTCTGACAATCCGGTGACTGGCCGCACCTTCAATATGTGCTATCAGGCCAAAGCCACAATTTTCCCGCGCCTGACTATGCTGATACAACGCCATGACTAACCTCCAAACTTGCCTTGCAAATATATAATTATTTATAAAACTTGAATTATTATTCTTTTTTTATGGTTTTATGCATGTGAAAGAAAATAACGAGTGTTCTTTCAGTGCTTAATGCGTTGTAGTGTATTTGCTCTAATATGTCCATGTGTCTAAACACTGCGAGCTGAACAGGTATACTAAGAAAAAGTTGAAAAAGCAAGTGAAGTTTAACCGTCTGGCCGTCTATTTGAAATTGGAATTAGTCTGTGCAAAATGAAAATAAATTACATGAATTGGCGTTATTTCCGCCATCTATAGCAGGTTGGCATAAAAAAAAGCTGCCGTAGCAGCTTTTTTGATTCTGGTTAAAGCAATGCTTTGCAAATATTTATGCTAAACATTGCTGCAGGCCTGAATTACTTCTCAAACATGCCTTTAACCGTGGCTTTGCCAGCTACCACTAACTGCTTGCCCATGGCAAATACCTGGTTTATTGCTAAATCATCTCGATTAAGCAAAATCAAGTCGGCGTCGAGTCCTTTAGCCAGCCTGCCTTTCTGGTTAAGACCCAGGACAGCAGCAGGTGCCTGACTGATGGCACAGATAGCATCACTGATGCTGACCTTATGCTGTAAAATTGCATCACGGGCCGACTGATACAGCGTTTTTACCTGGCCAACCTGCAGCCCCAGTAACTCGCCATTTTTACTGTAAATCGGCAGGCTGGCATTGCCGTCTGAACTCAGGGTAAGTTGCATTGGTTTAATACCCGCCTGCAACGCCTCGGCCAGCGCCTGAGCCGCTGCAACTTCGCCATGCTGCAGATCGTACTCGGTAGTGCTGGTGGTAAAGTCAATTACACCGCCTTTAGTTGCGAATTCCAGGCCTGCCTGAAATACCGCGCGGTTGCGGTTCATATGGGTTGGGTAAAACTGCGATAAGCTTAGCTCAGTGCCGGTAACAGCATCATAAATTGGCTGCAGAATACGCTCACCCGCACCCATGTGAACGCTGACAATACCGCCCTTGCCTGAGAGAATGCCGCCCACTTTAGCCGCTGATGCCACTTTTCTGATCTCATCAGTGGTGGGTTGCGACGAGCGATGGTCGCTTATCGCGATTTCACCGACCCCGATAAATTTATCAATCAGAATAAGGTCATCAGTAATGCTGCCGGTTAAAGTGCGGCAAGGCACCTGATAAGAGCCGGTATGACAATAAGTGGTAATACCTTCAGTTTGCAGCGCATGGGCTTTTGCCAGTAAGTTGGTCAGGGTGCGGGTGGTTGCATCGGTGCCCAGTACGCCAATCGCGGTGGTAACACCGCCTAAGGTTGCGTCAGTAAGTTGCATTTCCGGGGTGCGGGTGGCAAAGCCGCCTTCACCACCGCCGCCAATAAAATGCACCAGCGAGTCAACAAAACCTGGCACGGCAATACTGTCGCTGCCATCAATTACTGTCAGGGGTAAATCAGTGCCGCCAGTGCTGAATTGCTGACCCATGGCAATAATTTTGCCACCGGCCATAACGATGTCTTGTTTGCCAAGATGCTGTGGCGCGTAAACTTCGACATTTTTAATCAGAAAAATTGTGTTCAAAATAACCTCGTTACTGATAGCCAATAGCAACCGCAACCAGCATAAAGATACTGGCCAGGGCAAACAGCCACAGTTGTAATTTCCAGACGAATTTCAGCCAGATAGTCCAGTCTACCCGAACCACGCCCAGGCAGCCGATTAGTGCGGCAGATGTAGGAATAATGCAGTTAGTCAGGCCATCGCCCAGCTGAAAAGCCAGCACCGCAATTTGCCGGCTTAAGCCGACCATATCCGCCAGCGGCGCGATTAGCGGCATAGTGAGCGCGGCCTGGCCGGAGCCGGAGGCGACGAAAAAGTTAAATACCGATTGAATAACCAGCATTAACCAGGCAGATAAATAGGCAGGTAAGTCACCCAGTGCCTGGCCGGAGTAGTACAGCAGTGTGTTTAACACTGACGGGGTTTCCGGATTGTCACCACCGAGCAGCAATACAATGCCTTTGGCCATACCGACTATCAATGCAGCTGGCAGTAACTCAGCAGCACCTTGCTTAAAACCGTCTGCTGCCTCGTTTACCCGGAGCCTTTTACCCATTACCGCAATGATGGCGATAACAATACCAATGGTAAAAAACTGGCTGGCAATTTCAGGAATATAGTACTGGCGGGCGGTAACCCCCCAGATTATCCAGACTAAACCGGCAAAAAACGCCAGTAAAATCATACTATCGATTGTACTGTAGCTATTTACTGCTTGCTGCTGTTGCTGGCTTCGTAACTTCTGATCGCTTTCGAAGCTAAGAGAGCTTTCTGGCTCGCGCTTAATTCTTGCGGCGTAGCGCATGGTAAAAATAACCCCGAACAGGGTAAATACCAGCCACATGACTAAGCGCAGATCAGCGCCAGATAACAACGGGATCTCGGCAATGCCCTGAGCAATAGCGACATTAAACGGGTTCATCCAGCTGGTGGCAAAACCTATCTGGGTAGCAATGTAAGTGACCAGCACGGTGGTAATCGCATCGTAGCCCAGCGCCAGCATCAGCGGCAGCAGCACGATACAAAAGGCAATAGCCTCTTCGCCCATGCCAAAAATGGCACCACCTAACGAGAACAACACAAACAGCAAAGGAATAAATACAAATTCCAGCCGTTTGGTTTTTTCAATTAACGCCAGAATGCCATTATGGATGGCACCGGTTTTCATAATGATGCCAAAGGCACCCCCGGTAAGCAGGATAAAGGCGATAACGCCGACTGCCGATCCCCACTTATTCCCTGACACCATGCCTTCAAAGGCATAGTTTAAAAAGCCGACACCGCCGCCTTCCGCAAACAGCGGCACGCCGGCACTGCTGTCGGTGGCCAGAGTAAAGCTGGCAGGGTCAATCCGGCTTTTGGTTTTAACTGCACTGTCAGTTTCCGCTGCTACTTCAATAATATCGAAAGAGCCTGCCGGAATAAGGTGCGATGCTAATGCTGCCAGTACCATCACAAAAAACAGGATGACAAAGGCGTCCGGCATCGACACCGGTTGTTTTATTTGGTTAGCCATAGTGTAAGCCTTGTAATAGCTATCTGTAATTAACGGGCGGGAGCGTTATATTCTCCCGCCCGCCTCTTTGCTAATTAAAAGAAATAGCTAAAGGATACACGATAGTTGCGGCCAAAGGCGTTGTGGTTTATTGAGTCGAAGCCACGGCTGCTGCCATACACGGCTGGTGGGTCACGGTCCAGCAGGTTATCAACAGTGAAGTTCAGCGAGGCATGCTCAAAGTCATAACCAATATTAGCTCGCAGGGTGGTCCATGATGAGACATCACGATTGCCGTCTGCATCAATCAGCCCTAACTCATCCAGTTCATCCAGATTGCGGCTACGCAGCCGCGCAGTATCATCCTGATATGACGAGGTATAAAGTGCAGTCAGGCCAAGGTAAAGCGCTTCACCACTCCATGAAATGCGGGCACTACCGATATTTTCCGGGTAACGGAAGGTACCAATTAATGCTTCTACTTCATCCGAGCCTGCTTTATTGCGATCAAACTCCAGATAATGAGTCCAGTCAATGTCCAGACCTAAGCGGCCACCGGCCAAATCCAGAGTGTGGCTGAAGCTGGCGTCAATACCCCTGACATCCTGACGGCCAACGTTGTCAAGCTGGATAACGTGGTCACGGAATAATGGTAATTCAGCAAAACGCGGATCATCATACTCAACCCAGGCATCGAGAATTTCCGCCATATTGGCACCTTCATCCTCAACCGTACGCCCTGCCAGATCGGTAACATCACACAATGCCGGATCATAAGAGATCCCAAGCTCACCATCAGGCACCAGACCACAATGACGGACACTGGCGTCGGTTGCTGTGCGGGCCAGCATGGCTGTCATGTCGGTATCAACCAACTTTTTATGTTCAAACTGCCAGTAATCAACTGTCAGGGTGGTGTCCTGGGTTGGGCTCCAGCCAAAGCCAACACTAACAGACTCTGAGGTTTCAGCTTGCAGGGCGGCGTTACCCAGTTCCAGTACATTCGGGGTGCTGGTGAAACCGGCGCCTTCACAATAAAGATCTGACACAGTCTGATTAGCACTGCAGTCAAAAGTGGCAGTAGTGGTTCTGAGTTTTACACCTGCCTGAGTTAACGAAGGTGCCCGGAACGAGGTTGCCCAGGAGCCACGCACAACCAGGCTGTCAATTGGCCGCCAGGTAATACCCACTTTAGGGTTAAAGGTGCTGCCAAAGTCGTCATAGTGATCATACCGACCTGCCAGTTGCAGCTCGACAGTATCAGTTAGCGGGGCATAAATTTCAGCAAAAGCAGCCATCTGGGTGCGGTCGGCGGCAGACAAACTCGAGCCAAAACCAAACACATCGACCAGGTAGCCATTAGCGGCACTGGCCTGGGCATTAGCAGACGGAGTATCGGTAATTTCCTCTTTGCGCAGCTCCAGACCAAAAGCCGAACGCACCAGCTGACCATTAAATTCAAATAAGTCGCCGCTGAAGCGGGCATCCCAACCATAAACCGTGCTGACGCCATCGCGGGTCGGTACTTCCTGCGCCAGAGCTAACAGTGCCTCATTGGCGGCGTCATTGGCTAAAAATGGGTTGTAAGTACCGGCCAGACCAGCGCCGCTGCTACAATTTAAGGTATCGGTATCGCTGTTGTAACTGGCAACGCTGCCATCCTGACATAGCTCGCCGGCAATTGCGGCGTGATATTTATAACGGTTATAAATGCCGGCAATAGCCTTTTGTTCTGACTCTGAACGGGAAAGTAATACTGCTGTTTCCCAGTCCCAGTTTTCTGTACTGCCGGCAATACTGCTGACCAGCCGGAAAGAATCGCTGGTAACTTCTACTGTTCTGGGGGTATTAAAGCGGGCATCAAACCGGAAACCCCATAACCGCTGACCTGCTTCGCTGGTAAACGGGTCGATATATATCTGATCTAATAAACTATCCCGAACGGCATCAGGGAATACATCAAGCGCCGTTTCCTGCACCCATGGGCCTTCTTCATCACTTATCTGGTTAATAGGTGCCGGGCTGGACGATGAAACCGACGAGGTATGACTATAGAAGAAGTCGGTATTCCAGATCAGATTGTTGCTGAATTCTTTGCGGAAGTTAAAACCGGCTGAGCCGCTTTCAAACGGGGTTTCCAGTACATCGTCCTGATTAGCATAGTAAGCGCAGATCTCTTCGCCCAGTTCGGTGGTCACCAGCTCTGTGGTGCAGCCCGGACTGGCTATTTCGTTACCATCTACTGCTGACCAGTAATAAATATTTGGCACACCCTTTGGTAAATAAGAGTAATTGCTTACCAGATTAGGTTCACGGGTAAATTCACGGTCCTGGGCAGTGTAGCCTTTACGATCATATATATCGGCAAACAGGGTTAAATTACCGCCAGCCAGTTCGGTGCCTAGCACTATGTTGGCATTTACCCGGCCGTCGTCCGATGATGCGGTACTGTTACCATACGATAAATTAAGTTCTGCGCCTTCATAATCATCTTTCAGAATATAGTTAATTACCCCGGCTACAGCATCAGCGCCATAAATTGCCGAGGCGCCGGTCGCCAGTACTTCTATCCGCTCAATGGCTGCCAGCGGAATACTGTTTACATCAACAAAGTTCTGAGTGCCTGCCGCAAAAGAAGATGCTGCCACCCGCCGGCCATTCACCAGGGTTAAGGTTGACGAAGGGCCCAGACCCCGCAACGACGCTGCGGCCTGGCCGGCTGGGGTAGAGGTTGATGTCGCGCCACTTTCAGAGGTAGAAAAAGTGCCACTACCACCACGCACCTGACCTAAGTCTTTCAGCAGGTCATATACTGAACTGGCACCGGAGTTTTTAATATCGTCAGCTGAAATAACCACTAACGGTTGGGTGCCTTCCAGATCAACGCCTTTGATCCGTGAGCCGGTTACTTCAATTCGTTCGACTTTCTGTTCTTCTTTGGCCGTTTCCTGTTGTGCATAGCTAAAAGGAGACGCGAGTAAGCTGCCAGCAATAGCCAGCGCCAGCGGGGTTAATTTACGCATAGTTACACCTGTGTTTTTCAGGCATGCGATCAGCTAAAGATCAGCAATGCCTGTTATTTGCTTTATTTTTGCTTTAATGGGTTTGTTCAAACAGAGAACCTCAGGTCAACCGCAGTTGCCTGATAGGTGTCTATTCGTTAAACCACTCGGAAAGGTAGTAGGACGAATAGTGATATGAGCCGAGCATTAGTGCTTTCTTTAACATATCGCTACTTTAAACCGTGAATAATTAATCACCGTGAATTATCAGATAAAACTTTTTTACCGTTGGCTGTGCGTTAAAACAGCGCCAAAAGTAATCTTATTTCTACTTCTAATTGGCAAAGATGTCAATACAGGATAATCTACAACCACTAAATATGGGGTTAGCGCCTGGCGCATTATCAGTAGTCTGCAGGCAGTGACTGCCTGAAAAACAATAAGAAAGAGCCGATGAAAAAAATAACTGCTTGTTTATCAGCCATTTTAGTGGCAATGCCGGTTTTTACTCTTAGTGCCAATGATGAAAATAAAACCATGCCTGAGTACTCAATGTTACTAATGGGTGGTGGACTGGCTACCTGTAGTTCAATGAGCACCCGGCATTGTTCGAATGAAGAGGTGTTTTCTGCTGCGGCCAAAAAACATAGCTTATTTCAGTTAAGTCCTGAACATTTGCAGGCAATTAACAGCTCAGGGTTCTGGTCTGAAGACCGGATTATTGAACAGCAGCAAACATTAGCTGTGCTGGAGTTTTTGCGCGGACAGCTTGCAAACGAGCCTGTTTCTGAACGCGAGTTGCTCAGATTATGGCGTGGTGCTGAAATTGAAGTTGATGGTATTTGGGTGTCAGGCAGGAATGTCTATGCAGGCTTAAGCAGCCGCGAGCTTAATTTTGTGCTCGACCAGCTGGAAGTGCCGGTAATGGTGAGTAAAGACGCAAATCGCAGCAACCCACGCAGCCGGGAATATGCCGATTTAGCTAACACCAAAAATAATTTTACCGTTGAGCTGTATCAAAAGTTTGTTGCAATGGCGCAACAGGTAGCGGGGGATAAGCGCAAACCACGCATTCTGGTGGTTACCGCATCATCACGCGATCCGTTTGCTGCAGTCGATTTTTATACTAATTTATTTGCCGAAGCCGGAGCAGATGTCAGCTGGCTGCCAATCAGCGCTGCCTATCAGGCTGCGTGGCAAAGTGGTGATAAAAACAGCTGTGAAGATTTGGATAAACATCTTGCCGAGCAGCATGGTAGTTATCAGCGGCAACGGGTATACCCTGATTTGATGGCACAGAAAACCGAGTTTTGTAAAGCTGGCAGCAAAGCTGCAGTTGCCCAAATCCGTCGTTCTGATGGCATATTCTTTAATGGCGGCGATCAAAGCTTAACCCTGCAAGCACTGCGGCTAGCTGATGGTTCAGCATCGGCGGAATTGCAGCAGATAGAACGGATGCTTGAAGCTGGCCAGATTGTGGTTGCCGGCACCAGTGCCGGTACTGCCGTAATGTCAGGTGGCAGCTATAATGGTCAGCGCACGCCGATGATTAGCAACGGCGATAGTTACAGTGCTATGCAGTTTGGTGCTTTTGATTTGCCTGCGCCGGCAGTCGGTTGTGATAAAGATCAAAGCTGCAGCAATGGCCTTGCAGAAAACCATCTGACTTACAGCGGCACTGGCGGCCTTGGTTTATTTAGCTGGGGCGTGCTGGATACCCATTTTTCAGAGCGGGGCCGCCAGGGCCGTTTAATCCGGTTACTGCATGACACGCAAAGTCGCTATGGTTTTGGTGTTGACGAAAATACCGGCTTGCTGGTCGGCTTTGGTCAGGGTGCTGAAGCGCCGGCAGTAAAAATGGCGGTACTGGGCGAAGCCGGCGTATACGTAGTGGATATGAATAGTGCCAACAGTAGTGGAGAGGGTAGCGCGTTAAATCTGCGAAATGTTGTTACCCATTACCTGACCCGGGGCGATGAAATGGAAATAATCGCTAATCAGCTACGCAGCCGCTTCGCCAACTGGAAGTTTGCGCCGAATAATCTGTCACAGCCGCTGCTGACCTCCGGTGATATATTTGAACGGGATAACTACAAGCAGCTAAGCCATCTGTTGTGTATGACACAGGCCAGGCAAGCAGAAGGACGTGCCGTAAAAGTAGGGCAGGGCTATGCAGTTGCGGTATATAAAGATCACAGCTCTTACACTCGTCAGGGCAGTTTCAGACAGCAGGGCGAAGAAATAGCTTATTGTTCATATCGGAACATGATGGTTGACCTGCAACCTGCAAATTAGGGTGAAGTTAGCTGAAAACCAGGTAAAGGGTAGCGCATAATGCAAAGTCCGGTGCACCCAAAGGTTAAAGCTTTTGCTGCATTGATTAAACGCCTGGGCAAATTACGCCTGGGCCTGTTGTTATGGCTTAGTTTGCTGGCTGTGTTGGTGCTGGTGCATTACACCTACGCCGCATTGTTTGCGGTTGAGGTTGACTGGTCAATGCTACGGGCGCAACTTATTCTGACAATGCTGGCCAGCCCTCTGGTTATTCTCTGTATTTTTTATCTGGTGCTGCACCTTGATGCGGCCTTACTTTACCTGAAAGACTCTGCGCATCAGGAACGCCTGCTTAATCAGAATATGCAGGACAGTATCCGCCAGCTGAATTTCGAGATAGAAGAACGGAAAAAAGCTTTTCAGGCAAAACGGCGTGCTGTTGATGAGCTTCGTAAAGAAATCTCAGAGCGTAAAAAAACCCAGCTGGAACTGGAAGAGCAAAGTTTGCTGATCCGTTCAATTGTTGATAGCTCGCCTGACTTATTTTATTACCGCGATGAAAACGGCCACCTGGCCAGCTGTAATAAAATGTTTGAAATTATTATGGGTAAGCCAGCGCAGGAGCTGATTGGCTATCACCCTGCAGAACTTTACACTGAAGACAGTGCTCAGGCTGCTATTTTAACAGAATATAAAGCTGCTGCTGAACATACTGAATTAACCCTGGATGTTGAGTTTGTGAAACCGGATGGCCAGTTGCTTTGGTTCGAAATGCGTAAAGTACCTTTCTATGACGGTCAGGGGCGTTATATCGGATTACTTGGTTTTGGGCGGGATATTACCTCGCGCAAACTGGCAGAGCAGGCGCTTGAAAAAGCCTATCAGGACAAAGGTAAGTTTATTGCTACCTTAAGCCACGAACTGCGAACCCCGCTTAACGGTATCGTTGGTCTAAGCCGCCGGTTACTCGACAGTGAGTTAGGGCCTGAGCAGCATAGCTGGGCCAATACTATTTTCAGCAGTGCTGAGACGCTTGGCAATATTTTTAACGATATTATCGACCTGGATAAAATTGACCGTCAGGACTTAGATATCGTCTTCCAAAGTATCCATATCCAGAGCTTTTTAAATGATATCGCAAACTTTGCTGAACTGATTTGTCAGCAAAAAGGCTTGAGTTTTGAGATGAACAGCCAGGGCGATTTAGATTGTTATCTGAAGCTGGATGCAACCCGCCTGCGTCAGGTATTGTGGAATTTATTAAATAACGCGGTGAAATTTACTGCTCAGGGTCAGATATCACTCGAGTGTCAGTTGAGTAGGACTGAGGCCGGCGCAGCCAGCTTACTGTTTAAAGTGCATGATACCGGTATAGGTATTGCCAGTGCTGAACAGGAACGTATTTTTGATATGTACTATAAATCTACCGACGGGCGCCGGTTAAGTATAGTGGGTTCAGGTATAGGCCTGTCGGTGTCGCGGGCTCTGGTTGAAGCCATGGGCGGCAAAATCTCCCTGACCAGTGAGCCAGGCCAGGGTAGTTGTTTCAGCGTTGAACTGCCCACCGAGCAAGCTGAGGCGCCAATTGTCAGTACAATAAGCTGCCCTGAGCTTACAGTGCTGTTGATTGAAGACGTGCCACTGAATGCGGAAATAGCAACCGCGCTGCTTGAGCAGCGGGGACATACGGTGATCCACGCCGAGACCGGAGAAGATGCCATTGCGCTGCTGGAAACGGAAGACGATATTGATTTGGTATTGCTGGATATGCAGTTACCGGATATGAGCGGTGATCAGATTGCCCGTTATATGCGAACTGAAAGCCATTTACAGACAATTCCGATAGTGGTGCTAAGTGCCAACGTCAGAAAAGCCGAACAACAACTGACAGATGTTCAGGTTGATGGTGCCCTGGCAAAGCCTGTTAACACCAATAAGTTGGATCAGATGCTGGCCCGGTTATTTTCGCCAAGTGCGTTAAAACTGCAACAACCAAGCCCGGTGAAGCCTGCCAGTGGGGAAGACCAGATCCTTGACGTGGCAACGTTGCAGGACTACATGCAATCACTTGGGCCTGATGCGATGAAGCGTAGTGCCCAGTTATTTGCCCAGTTACTGCCTGGTTACATTAACAAGATGATTGAAGCAGCAGTGCAGCAGCACCCCGACGATTTTAAAGAGTCGGCCCACAAGCTGAAAGGCGCCGCTGCGTCGGTTGGCTTATTGTGGGTGCAACAGAAGGCTAAAAAGTTTGAGCAGGAAACCATGGCCTGGCAAGGTATTGAACGACAACTGGTGGACTTTCACTTAAAAGCAGAGCAGCACCTGGCTGCTCTGTATGACTTTATCGAAGCAAATTAACAACCCGATGTTCCGGGTTGTTCAAAACGTGTTATTTGTCTATCTTGCCAACGAAACGGTAACCTTCACCGTGAATGGTGCTGATTAATTCCGGGCTGTCTATATCAGATTCAAAATGCTTACGAATGCGGCGGATGGTTACGTCAACTGTCCGGTCATTTGGCCGCAGCTCACGGCCAGTCATATGGCGGATTAACTGCTCACGGGTGAAAATTTTACCCGGGGTGTCCAGCATTAAACGCAGTGCACGATATTCACCTTTTGGTAAGCGACGCGCCATACCCTTCGGTGATGTCAGATTACGGCTGTTTTCATCCAGGGTCCAACCATTAAACTTAACAATGCTTTTATGCTCTTCCACTACCGGTTGGGCGACAGTGCGGCCCAGCAGGTTGCGGGCGCGGATAGTGAGTTCACGAGGATTGAATGGCTTGGTAAGATAATCATCAGCACCAATTTCCAGACCCAGGATCCTGTCCACTTCACTGTCACGACCGGTTAAGAAAATTAAACCGATGTTTTCTTTCTGACGCAGCTCACGGGCCAGAATAAGACCATTTTTACCAGGTAAGTTAATGTCCATGACCACCAGGTTTACCGGGTTTTGTTCCAGCTTCTGATACATCTCTTCGCCGTTAACTGCTTCGATGACATCATAGCCTTCACCCTGGAACAGATTAACCAGATTGAGTCTGGTAACTTCTTCATCTTCAACAATCAGAATCACAGGTGTTTGCATTAGAGTTAAACCTTATGTGTTTTTTGTGAACAGTATAGCTTACTAATTACTATAGTTGCTGTGGACATGTCAAATACTGGCGCAATTATAGCGGGCCGGCCAATTGTTAACAAGATTTTTGTTAACAATTGGCTCTTATACATTAGTGAAGGCTAATAATTTAATTAAAAAGCTAACTAAAACAATTGGATATATCGCAATTATTTTTTGTGGCTGTTGTTTATCACCGGGAAGTCGATTAGTACCTTTACCCCAAAGCCAAGGGTACTTTCAAAGCTGATTTTACCATTTAACGCCTGCGTAACCAGATTATAAACCAGGTGTAAGCCCAGGCCACTGCCACCTTCACCCCGTTTAGTGGTAACAA
Organism: Arsukibacterium indicum; assembly: GCF_019100565.1. Classification (GTDB taxonomy): domain Bacteria; phylum Pseudomonadota; class Gammaproteobacteria; order Enterobacterales; family Alteromonadaceae; genus Alishewanella; species Alishewanella indicum. Next base: position 319,457 of record NZ_JAHRID010000004.1, read on the forward strand.
AGGGGTCGAAAATCCGTTTTTTAATATTTTCAGGTACGCCGCTGCCATTATCGCTGTAGCAAAGCTGACAACGGGTGCCACTTATGCTGACTGAAATATCAATTTCGCCCTGTTCAATATTATCGAAAGCATGGATCAGGCTGTTCATTATCAGATTAATCAGTATCTGATTAATTGGCCCGGGCTTACTTTCAATAATTAAGTCAGGAGGGCACTCCACCAGCAGCTGATGACGGGTTTTCTTCAGATTAGGGCGAAGTGACAACAGCACTTCGTTAATAAGCTGAGACATATTAAAACTGCGCTGACTGTCATTTGACTGGTCGACTGCCACCTGTTTAAAGCTGCTGATTAAACTGGCCGCCCGTTCCAGATTGCGATAAATAATGCCAAGATTTTCTTTGCTTTCATTTAAGAAGCGTCCCAGTTGCGACGAGGTGAGTTTTTTGTCATTAAATGCCCGCTCAATTCCGGTCAGCTTATCCTGCAGCAAAGTAGAAGCGGTTACTCCAAGACCAATCGGGGTGTTTACCTCATGAGCAACCCCTGCCACCATTTGTCCCAGACTGGCCATCTTTTCAGTTTCAACGATCTGGTTCTGATACTGATGCAGCGTGGCGAGAGTGTTGAGTAATTCCTGGTTAGATGATTTTAACGCTTCCGTCCGTTCATTTACCTTTTGCTCCATGCCCTGATAGAGTTCACGGATTTCCGTTTCGGTTTGTTGCTGCTTGATAATCTGACGCTCTATTTTATCAAGCATAGTATTAAGTGCCTTGCCAAAAACAGTAAATTCTTCAATGCTGTTTTGTGGTGCCCGTAAGTGGTAATCTTTGTCTTTTGCGACTCTTTGCACCAGCTGCAGTAATTGATTAATCGGTGCAGTAAACCGCTGTTCCAGCTTGCGGGTAAGCAGATAGGCGACAATTAAGGCACAAACAATAATAAATAAATCGATTAAAATCCGGTTTTGAATATAACGTTGTAGTTCCTGCTGGCTGGCTCTGATAAAGACATAGCCGGCAATGTTACCGTCCAGTCTGATCTCCTGACTTAATTCAATATAGTTATCACTTAAGTATGGTTCGGTAAACGCGGCAACCTTTTCTAGTTGTGCCGGATATGGGCCAACTCCGCGTGCATTATATATTGAGTACAGCACTAACTTGCCGGTGGATTGTTGCAAACGATAAATATGAATGTTGTGGAACATCGGAACTGCTTCGAATGAGCGAAGCCGGCTTTCTTCAGTATGAGCAAAATCGTTATAGATATTTTCCCGCTCATCGGCAAAACCTGCTCCTGTTTGCTCGATGGTTTTCTCTGCTTCGGCAAAACTGGCCCTGGCATTAAAAGCGATGATGCTGGCGTAACTTTTAAGCTCATTAACTAACGATGTTCGCTGCTGTTTAATGTCCTGGATAGTTGAAGCAAGCATAGAGACGCAGATAGTCAGGCTGCAAATTGTCATTACACCTATAAACAGCGCACTTCGGATGGTTGTGGTTTTTGAGCTGGTGTTGACTACTGCTTTCATGCATTGCTCACTTTTAGCTGACATTGCTGCAACTGTTCCAGATTAAGTATTGATGTTATGCAGTTAATGGTGTTTTAGCAAACCTGTTTGGTGTTTTTCTGGCACACAGTTATAGTTACTCTGGTCAATTGAAGTGAGTGTTACAGATGTCATTATGGGATGCTTACAAAGACAGTGTGTTTATCTGTCGGCAACGTCTGGCACGTCAACTCGACTTCGCCATTATCAGTGCTCAGAACCCGGCTGGTGAATTACAAAATCCGCATGTGAATTTATGCCTGGACAAGCGATTTGAAGGGCTGTTGCAACAGGCGAGAATTCCGTTTCGCTCAGTGACCGGGGCATCGGCAGATTTACGTTTTCAGGAAAAAAGCTGGATAGTTTTCTGTGATAAAGCATTTGCATTAAAGCTGGGGCGTGACTTACAGCAAAATGCTATTTACTGGGTTGAACAAAACAAATTGTATCTGGTTCCGGTGCTGTTTCAGCAGTCTGAAGAGTATCTGGGGCTATTTGACAGCAGGGTTATTTTACTGGCTGATTAACGCTGATGCCGCAAAATAGCAAGGATCACTGCTAAATCATCACCATACTCAGCTTCGAACTGTCGCCTTGTCATATTTTGCTCAATTTTTTGCTGCTCATTATCCGGCTGGTAGAGTAATGGCTGAAAGTCAGTAACACAGATGCAAAGCAATTGTGTTGTATTGTGCGATGGCAGTTTGTCGGCCCGGTATAACAAGTGTGGACAAGCTTTAACCCGGTTTTTTTGCTGAATGCATTGCTGAGGAACTGCGGCCTGTACCGGTATTATCAGGGTAAAGATAGCTATAGCACCCGCTAAAACCAGCATGATTGACCGCAATTTCATTACATTACCTTTTTATTGCCTGATAAATAACAAAACCGTTAGCTTTTGCCAGAACCGCAACTTTTCCGAAAGTATGCTCCAGCAATGTCTGATAAGCCAGATGAGTATTTGCAACCAGGGTCAGACTGCCACCAGAGTTAAGCCGGGCTTTACTCTGACTGATAAACGCTTCACTGATACTATAGTCGGTTTTAATGCCGGTATGAAACGGCGGATTACTAACAATATGATCAAATGTAGTCGGCTGGGCCGGCAGCCCATCAGCATTGACGACAGTGCCTTGCAGGTTATTGGCTTGCAATGTCTGCTCAGTAGCTGCTGTTGCCAGCGCACTGACATCAGAGCAGTACAGGCTGATTTCAGCGTGGTTTTTCTTCAGAAAGGCGCCAATAACCCCACAGCCACAGCCAAAATCCAGAACTGAACCTTTAGTAATATGCTGCAAATGATTTAATAATAATGCGGTACCGGTGTCCAGTTTGCCATGATTAAACACCCCGGCAATTGAACATATGTTTAATGTGGTTTGGCCAATGGTAAATTTATGCTGGCTGAAAACGGGCTTAGTTAAATCAGTCAATGAGCCACTGAGGCAATACCATAGGCAGTGTTTAGCATTATCAAGTTTATGCGCCTGGAGCCCAAGCTTACCGGCGTGACTACCCAGGCTTTTGATCCCCCCTTTATTGTCACCAACCAGATAAATCTGGCTGCTGTTTTTTAATGCCGGGGCAATGGCGGCCAGACTCAAGCTGAGCTGCTCTTTACTTTTCGGGTAATAAATAACAACGGTATCGAATTGCTGCTCAAAGTTAGGTAGCGCACTGAAATAGCAGGTTACGTCAGACAATTGCCACTGTTCAGCCGTTGCCGCATTGGTGGTATAACAGCAAAGCGCTGCGGCAGCTGGCAGTTCTGGCAGCAGATTACGGGCCAGTCCATCTGCCGGTGGCTCCACAATTAAAATAGTGCCGGTTAAATCTGCGATGTTACGCAGCAGCATCTGGCTGGTATTAGCTAGCATCAGCTTATCCTTTTAAACATAAGGTCCCAGACACCGTGGCCGAGCCGCTGTCCGCGCTGTTCAAATTTGGTTAGTGGCCGGTGTGCCGGGCGCTCAACGTAGTCTGCCGACGCAGACTCATTCTGAAAACCCGGAGCAGCCTGCATGACTTCCAGCATATGCTCTGCATAATTTTGCCAGTCTGTTGCCATATGAAATACACCGCCAATCTTTAGCTTCTTGCGTAGCAGCTGGACAAATTCCGGCTGGACAATACGCCGCTTATGGTGGCGCTTTTTATGCCATGGATCCGGAAAAAACAACTGAACAGTATCAAGGCTCTCGTCAGCGATACTGTCATTTAATACTTCAACCGCATCATGTTCAAATAACCGTAAGTTACTCAGGCCAGCTGCTGCAGCATCACCAAGGCAGGCGCCGACGCCGGGTTTATGTACCTCAATGCCGATAAAGTCTTTATCAGGGGCATTTTTAGCCATTTCAACCAGAGACTTCCCCATCCCAAAGCCAATTTCCAGTACTACAGGCGCACTGCGGCCAAAAACTGTGGCCAGATCCAGTGAACTACTCTGATAATTCAGGCCTAATACCGGCCAGTGATTATCAAGCGCATTTTGCTGACCTTTGGTAAGCCGGCCTTCACGCAGCACAAATGAGCGGATTTTGCGCATGTAAGGTACATTTTGGCCGCTGTCTGCTGAAGTTTGCTGTGGTTCAGGTTGCGCTGATTCAGATTGCCCTGATTCTGGTTGCACGGGGGTGTTGCTCATTATTGGCTCCGGAATAAAACTGCGGCGCATATTATGCGGATATTAGCGGCTAAGCTCAACCGACGTTTTGCGTTGGCATTCTGCTGCAAGCTGCTTATACTGCGCAGCAATTGACAAAGTAGTGAAATAGCCATTGTAAAAGCTAGTGAAACAGGAGAGGAAGGCAGTTGCAAAAAGATATTGCTAATTGGTTTTCAGAGCAGCTGCTTAGCTGGTATCAATTGCATGGCCGTAAAACCCTGCCGTGGCAGATTAACAAAAGCCCTTACAAAACCTGGCTTAGTGAGGTGATGTTACAACAAACCCAGGTTGCCACTGCTATTCCGTATTTTGAGAAGTTTACCAGGCGCTTTCCCGATGTAACCAGTCTGGCCGCAGCCTCGCAGGACGAGGTGCTGCATCTGTGGACCGGGCTGGGGTACTATGCACGGGCCCGCAATTTACATAAAGCCGCGCAAATTATCGCTGCTGAACACAATGGTAAGTTTCCGGTTGAGTTTGAGCAGGTGCTGGCGTTACCCGGCATTGGCCGCTCTACTGCCGGGGCCATTTTGTCACTGGCACTGGGCCAGCATTACCCCATTTTAGATGGCAACTGCAAACGGGTACTTAGTCGTTTTGCTGCCATTGCCGGCTGGCCCGGCAACAAAAAGGTGGAGCAGCAGCTATGGCAGCTGGCAGAGCAGGTTACTCCGGCTGGCCCGGACGTCACTGCATTTAATCAGGCGATGATGGACCTGGGCGCAACACTTTGCAGCCGCAGTAAGCCCCGCTGTGCAGAGTGTCCGCTCAAGTTAAATTGCCGGGCTGCGCTGGCGGGGGATCAAAGCCTTTATCCCGGTAAAAAGTCCACTAAAACCCTACCTGAAAAGCACAGTTACTGGTTAATGCTGCAACATCAGCAGCAGGTGTTGCTGCAACAGCGGCCGGCCAGTGGCTTATGGGGAGGATTATACGGTTTTATTGAATTTAGCAGTGAGCAGCTACGCACAGATTATATAGCGCTAAATCAGCTGCAGGTTAGCTCCAGCCTTGATATGCCAGCCTTTCGCCATACCTTCAGCCATTTTCATTTATGGATAACACCGCAACTGGTACAGATTAAAACGTTACCTGACAGTGTGCAGGAGCAAAGCAACGCACAATGGTTTACAATAGCGCAATTACCGCAGGTGGGGCTGTCCGCACCCGCTAAAATCCTGCTACAGCAACTGCAGGCGTTACAGCCCACTGAATAAGGAGTAATTTTTATGAGCAGAACGGTTTTCTGTCAGTATTTACAAAAAGAAGCACCAGGCCTGGATTTTCAACTTTATCCGGGGGAGCTGGGCAGTAAAATATTTGACTCGATCAGCAAAGAAGCCTGGAGTAAGTGGCAGGCGAAGCAAATTATGCTGATTAACGAGAAAAAACTGAATATGATGAATCCTGAACACCGGCAATTTCTGGAGCAGCAAATGGAAGCCTTTTTATTTCAGGGCCAGGATATTGAAATCGAAGGCTATAAGCCGCCAGCCAGCTAATTATTGAGTAAAGTAAAGTTATGGCGCGTCGTCTGCCACCCTTAAACGCATTAAAAGCCTTTGAAACAGCGGCCAGACACCTTAGTTTTACTAAGGCGGCGGAAGAAATGTATGTTACCCAGGCCGCTATCAGTCATCAGATTAAAGCACTGGAAGATCATCTGGGTTTAAAGCTGTTTATGCGGAAGAACCGTTCGCTGTTACTGACAGAAGAAGGCCAAAGTTACTTTCTGGATATTAAAGAAATTTTTCTGCAGTTACATGAAGCTACTGAAAAATTACTGGCTCGTGGTGCCAAGGGCTCCCTGACAGTCAGCTTGCAGCCGAGTTTCGCTATTCAGTGGCTGGTTCCCCGTTTAAATCAGTTTAGTGAGCAGCATCCGGATATTGATGTCCGGATTAAAGCTGTCGATTTAGACGAAGGCTCATTGACCGATGATGTCGACGTCGCAATTTATTATGGCCGGGGTAACTGGCGCAATTTACATGCGGATAAGCTGCATACCGAATATTTGCTCCCGGTTTGTTCACCGTTATTACTAAATAGTGGCAAGCCACTGAATGAACCTACTGATTTAGCCAGGCACAATTTATTGCATGACAGCTCGCGTCGTGCCTGGAAAGCCTGGTTTACCAGTCAGGGCTTTAAGCAGTTTAATGTTAATCAGGGACCGATCTTCAGCCACTCATCAATGGTATTGCAGGCAGCTATCCATGGTCAGGGCGTCGCCTTAGCGCACAACGTGCTGGCCCGGCCGGATATTAATTCTGGCCGGTTAATAGTGCCGTTTAATCATGTGCTGATCAGTAAAGATGCTTACTATCTGGTCTGCCGTGAAAGTCAGGCAGAGCTTGGTAAAATTACTGCATTCCGGCAGTGGATGGTCGATATGGTAGCCGCCGAGCAATTGCTGTTTACTGAGCAACAGTTTACTAATGCCGTTGCCATTGATTAATGCCAAAGCCCGCTTAATTCTGGCGCATGGTGCCGGTGCAGATTGTGACAGCCCTTTTATGACGCAGCTTGCCGGGGCGCTGGCAGAGCACCATATCGTCGTGCAGCGGTTTAATTTTCCATATATGCAGCGCATTATTGCACTGGGCAGCAAAAGGCCGCCGGATAAAATGGCGGTATTGCAATCACATTTTACTGAGCAGATTAAACAGACCGATGGCAGCTTGCCGATTTTTATCGGCGGCAAATCGATGGGCGGCCGGGTCGCCAGTATGCTGGATCTGAGAGATACGCCGGAAGTTAAGGCAATTTTCGCTTTTGGCTATCCGTTTCATCCACCGGGTAAAAGCCAGTGGCGGACTGAGCACTTCAGTCAACTGACAAGTCCACTGCATATTTTGCAGGGAGAACGTGACCCTTTTGGCAAAAAGACAGAGCTGACGGACCTAAGCTGGCCAAAAGTGTCAGTGTGTTGGTTAAATGCAGCCGATCATGATTTTAAACCGACTAAAATTAGCGGCTGGCAGCAACATCAAGTTATTAAAGCTGCTGCGGCATATTGCAATGGGGTAATAGATGAAATACTTCTGGCCGGTCACTAATTGTTTATCGGCAATGTACGGGGCAGCAGTGGTAGGGTTGGCTGCCGCTTCAATGCACTTATGGGCCGGGCTTAACCCGACAGATTTCGGTCGGCTGTTAAGTGCAATCAGCATATTAGCTTTTCATGTGCCGGCGCTATTAATTATTGGTCGTCATCCTGGCCGGTTCAGGTTGATAAAAGTGGTGGTACTGTTGTGGCATCTCGGACTTTGGCTGTTTGTCTGGACACTTTGTGCTGGTGTCCTGCAGTTACCGTTATACTATTCTGCCCTGGCACCCACAGGTGGACAAATTTTGATTATCGGCTGGTTGCTGCTTGCACTAAGCGCCTGGCAAAAGGATGTTAAATGAAACAGCTATTACTATACTGCCGGGCAGGTTTTGAAAAAGAATGTGCCGCAGAAATTCAGGACAAAGCCAGTAGCTTTGATGTGTTTGGTTTTTGCAAGCTCACAGCAAATTCAGCTTACGTTATTTTCGAAGCCTATGATGAAGATGGTCTGGCAGCGTTTTATCGGGACTATCCGTTTGAGCATTTCATTTTTATCCGACAATGGTGTCTGTTACAGGCTGAACTGATTGAATTGCCGTCTGAAGACCGAATAGCGCCGGTACTTGAAGCTCTTGTAGCTGCTGACTTAACCGGCTGTGGCGAGCTACGGGTTGAATATCCTGAAACAAACGATGGTAAAACCTTATCTACCCTGGCGCGTAAATTAACAGTACCTCTTCGTCAGTCTTTGCGTAAAGCGGGCATATTATTGCAGAAAGAGCAAAAACGAGCGCCGGTTTTACACCTGTTGTTACTTAGTGGTCAGCAAGGTTATGTTGGCTTGTCTTATCCGGAAAATAACAGCCCGCTGGAAAACGGTATTTTGCGGTTAAAGTTTCCCAACGAAGCGCCAAGCCGGAGCACCTTAAAACTGGAAGAAGCATTTCTGCAGTTTATTCCTAAGTCTGAATGGGATAAACGTTTAGGCGGTGGCCTAAATGCGGTGGATTTAGGCTCCAGCCCCGGTGGTTGGACCTATCAGTTGGTTAAACGCAGCATGATGGTAACCGCTATTGATAACGGGCCTATGGCTGAGTCACTAATGCAAACCGGCCAGGTCAAGCATTTAACGGTAGATGGCTTTAAGTTTGAGCCGCAAAAGAAAAATGTCTACTGGCTTGTCTGCGATATGATTGAGCAGCCGCAACGGGTTGCTGAGCGGATGGGGGATTGGCTGATTAACGGCTGGTGTCAGGAAGCCATATTTAACTTAAAACTGCCGATGAAAAAGCGCTATGAAACAGTAACCGGGATACTGGCTCTGCTGGAGCAGCGGCTGGTAGATGCCGATATTAAATTTCGCTTGCAAGTTAAGCATCTGTACCATGACCGTGAAGAAGTCACGGTACACGTGCAAAACCTTATTTTGAAATTCTAAGCGTTTCTTTCATTGAATTAAGCACTGAATTAATCAGCGCTTAATTCAAGAGTCAGCCACACCAATCTATGGTCTGAGCTGGCACCTCTGGTGCCTACCAACGGGTAATCAGGCTGATTTTTTGCCGGCCAGAATACGCCACCATCTTTTATTTCCCAACCAAAGTCTGATGCCAAAACATAATCTGCCCGCATCCGCCAGCCTGCAGTGTGATATTTGGCGTGGTCCAGTTCAGGAGTGTTTTCCGCTGCGCCTAAACTTGCAGGGGTAAAATTTTGTTTTATTTTATCGTGATTAACCAATGCTTTTATCGCAGTGTTAATAGCGTCACCGTCACCATCAGCAGAAGCATTTAAATCGCCGAGTAGCACGAAACGGTTGTTTGCAGCCAGACCGCCGGTCTTACCATTATCATCATAAATATAATCTGCTTTTGCTGGATTAAGATAGTCCAGCCAGAAGCGGATCTCATCATGATTGCGGATACCATTGCGGTTTTCCGGGCCATCAAAAACCGGTGGCGTCGGGTGGCTGGCCAGAATATGTACCGTCTTATCATCAATTGTCAGCGGAATATCCCAATGAGATTTAGATGACAAAGGCATTTGCTGCCAGGCTTCGGGGCTATACCAGGGGCTGCCATCCTGTTTTGTTGTTGGCATAAAACCTGGCATATCGCGCCATTTGAAATGCTGAAAAGTCCTTACATTTGCGGTATCAATCGGAAACTTTGATAAAATAACCATACCATACTGGCCCGGGTAAAAACCGTAACCCCAGGCATCAGCTCCTACGCCGGAAGCTTTGCCATCGTTATCAAGATCAAACGGGCTGGGTTGGCCGGTGTTGACGGTTGAATAGTAAAAGTAAGGATAGTCTATCGCCGCGCTGCCTTGCTGAGCCTGATTAAGATAATTTTTGATAAACAGCTGCACACCTTCTTCGGGATTTGCAATGTAATCAAACTCATTAAGCAGAATAACGTCGGGCCTTACCCGCTGAATTATCGCTGCGATATTTTTTACCTGTGGGTTGTCACCTTTTGCCAGAATGCCAGCCAGCACCTTGTTGTTGCCGGTTTCACCCCGCGGCAGATAATTGCTTGATTCCATACTGACGTTAAACGTAGCAACTTTAATCTCAGTGGGGGGTGCGGCCATAGCTACTCCGGGCGTAAGCATTAATAAAAAGGCAAAATAAAAGTGTTTAAGCATAGTAAAAAAGAATTAGTAAAACGGCTTGCAAGCATAACGGGGCGTTAATAAAAACACCAGCAGAGCAAAGATATACACCCTGAATGATATTTTTTGAGCAATTTAGGACGTGATTATTCGCAACTCTGACCAGCCATGTTACACTTGGATGACAGACGCACTTTGACTTAAGAAGAGCTAAAAAGTTCCCGGTTAAATTGTGATGTAACGAAAGTGACATAAAAAATAGTTACACTAAGCCCCAGCTTGAAATAACATCTGTATTCAAACGGAATTAGAACACTACTATTAACTACCAGGTGAAAACGATATGAAAATAAAACATTTAGCGTTGGCGGTCACACTCGCAATGGGTGTAAGCACTATGGCCTATGCTGATACATCATCAGCTATTAGAGGAAATGTTGTTACGCCAAGCGGACAGGTTGCGACTAACGCTCGTGTGGAGATTTTACATGTACCGTCAGGCACACGTTCTGTAGCAGTTTCAAACGAATCTGGAGCCTTTTCAAGCTCAGGTTTGCGTGTTGGTGGACCCTACACTGTGACCATCACCAGCGCTGAAGGCGCTAAAACCTATGAAAATATTTTTATATCGCTGGGAGAGTCATTTCGCTTAAATGCTCAACTTGAGGCGACACAGGTTGAGCGTATTTCTGTAACTGGTAGTACCATTACCACAGGCAATAATACAGGCAGTAGTAGCTACTTTAACGCCGATGATATTGCTAATGCACCAAGCTTTACTCGCGATATTAAAGATATCGTCCGTAACAACCCTTTGGCAGTATTATCATCAAAAGACGGTGAGTTAAGTGTAGCGGGTACAAACCCACGTTTTAACAGTATCAGTGTGGATGGTATTGCACAGAATGACGACTTTGGTTTAAACGCCAACGGCTACCCAACAACCCGTTCTCCTATTTCTTTGGAAGCAATTGATCAGGTAACGATCGACGTTTCACCTTTCAACGCCAAAGACAGTGGTTTTCAGGGGGCTAAAATTAATGCGGTAACGAAGTCAGGTGCCAACGAGTTGTTTGGCTCTGTGTTCTATGAAACGCAAAACGATAAGTTAGCTGGCACTCCGCAAAACGGCATGAATGAAATCCCACTCGACTTTGATGAAACAACTTATGGAGCGACCTTAGGTGGCGCCTTTATCAAAGATAAGTTGTTCTTTTTTGCATCCTATGAATACTTTGAAGCTGAGACGTTTGCTGAGTGGGGTCCGGCAGGGTCTGGTGCTCCTAATCAGACACAAGCAACTAACGAGCAGTATCTCGCTGTTCAGGAAATTGCCAGAACTGTGTATGGTGTTGATGCCGGGGTGTGGGATGCATCACCGGTTACTGATGATGAAAAGTTATTGTTAAAGTTAGACTGGAACATAAATTATGACCATCGTGCAGCATTAACGTATCAGTATACAAAAGGTAATCGTACCTCAAATGCGTCTAACTTTGCCGGTGAGTTACGCTTTTCATCTCATTGGTACGACAGAGTGGAAGAGTTAAATAACTATGCGTTTAAACTTTACTCAGACTGGACGCCAGATTTTTCAACTCAATTTAGTTTAACTTATATCGATAACCCAACTATTCAGGCTTCTTATGGTGATTTCGGTGATGTAACAATCTTCACCCCAACAGGAAACATCGCTTTAGGCTCTGATTTATCGCGTCATTCAAACGAGCTGAAAAAAGAATCGTTAATTATGGCATTTGATGCCGACTATTTGGTGGGCGATCACAGCATTAATTTTGGTTATCAATACAAAAGCCTTGATATTTATAACCTGTTTTTACAGCGTACCAAGGGTGAATATCAATTCAACAGTATTGAAGACTTCGCTAACCAGCAGGCCTCGTTTTTACGCTATCAAAACGCAACCAGTCTTAACCCTGTTGATGCAGCCGCTGCGTTTACCCGTGATGAGCACGCGGTTTACATACATGATGAGTGGAATATCAGCCCTGAGTTAGTGTTAGATATCGGCTTACGCTATGAAATGCTAGCGTCTAGCGATACCCCAACCTATAACCCACAGGCCGAAGAACGCACAGGTTTTTCCAATACAGAAAACCTTGACGGTACTGGTATTCTTTTACCCCGGTTCGGTTTCACTTGGGATGCTGCTGATGACTTAGTTGTGCGCGGTGGTGTGGGCCGGTTCTCTGGTGGTCAGCCAACAGTTTGGGTATCGAATTCCTATTCGAATCCAGGAGTTGGAATTGGTGAGGTTACATTGCGTAGCGGCCCAGATTTGGCCAATATCCGTATTGACCAAATCCCACAAAATGTTTTGGATACTGTTGCCAATTCAACCCGTTTTGCAAGCACCAACTTTACAGATCCAAATTTCAAGTTGCCTTCAGACTGGCGTTTCCAGTTGGCGGCGGACTACCGTTTTGATTTACCATACGTTGGTGACAACATTCTGTGGACTACAGAGTTTATGTACAAGAAAGGCGAGAACACAGCCTTCTGGAAAGATGCCAGTTTAATTGGTGATGAAGACGGTACTACAGCTGATGGCGGCCGAATCATTTATGATGATGAAGATGGCAGTACATACGACTTGATGCTAACTAATGCCGACAAAGACGGTGAATCGAAGATCTTTAGTACTGTATTATTCAAGAAATGGGACAATGGTATCACATTGACCACTTCTTATACTAATCAGGATATTACTGATTCTCACACTAGTACAAGCTCGACAGCGACCAGCAACTATGGTTTTAATACGACAATTAACCGGAACGAAGCTATCGTTGGTCGTTCAACCTTTGAAACTGAGCACCGTTTCGTTGTTAATTTTGGCTATGAAACAGAGCTGTTTGCTGGATACAAAACCAATGTGAATATGTTCTTTGAGCGTCGTTCAGGTAAGCCGATCACTTATTATGCTGATGGTAACCGTGTTGGTGATTTGGGCGATCCGTATGGCCTTCTGAGTCCTGGCATTTTTACCGACTCATTCTTGCCTTACATTCCAACGCAGGGTGATACGAATGTGCGCTTTGCTTCACCAGAGGCAGAAGCGACCTTCTTCAACACAATTAATGCGCTGGGTCTGAGCCAGTATGCTGGTGGTTACTTACCAAAAGGCGTAAACACCACACCTTGGGTCACCACACTTGATTTAAGTATCCGTCAGGAAATCCCTGGGTTTATGGAAGGACATAAAGGTTTAGTGTACGTAACTGTCGACAACTTCTTGAACCTGCTGGATAGCAGTAAAGGTAAAGTGTATGGTAGTGACTTTGGCACGGTTGAACTGGTTGAGTTTACTATTGACCCAGCGACGCGTCAGTACGTGTATGGTAACCCGTCTACCAATACTCGCAACTGGGACACCTTCTATACTCAGGATTCAACCTGGCGCCTAAAAGTGGGCGTAAGCTACCGCTTCTAACTGCCAGTTCGACTGTTGTTTTAAATGCCCGCTTAATGCGGGCATTTTTTTAGCAGCTTTTATTTTTTCTGCTGTTCTCTTAGCGAGGAAAACTTGAAAAATGTCTACTTCAAGTCGACTTAAGAAGTTTTTTTGGTTTTATTGATATAGCTCATTTTGATACTTACGAAGCCCTCGCGGCATAGTAGTGGGCAGTCATTTGACATATATATGAGCGACTCGAAAAACTAACACTGCTTGAAAAAACTTTAGGTTATCCTTTGGAGTTTAATTAGACATATAAAGCAAACCAATTAAAAAGCTCCTCATCTTGTAAAGATGAGGAGCTTAAGTTAGCAAGGTGCTGCCTAAATGTTTCTTTGATAAATTTAACTATCTAGGTTTAACTTCACCTACATTCCTATGTCGTAAAACTGAAGTATTTTCTAAAACGTCTATCAAACCGTTGTTGTCCCAATCAGAGCCACTTATGATGTCTGAATGCCAATAATGTTCATCAGCCTGACCGTCCAAATCAGTATCAACATCTATTTGCAATCTGTATACAGCGGCATAAGCCTTGTTGTCAGTAAGACTTGTATTATAAGTGCTATTGACATACTCAACTAAACTTCGATGCTCGAGCAGTTCGTAGTATTCAATCAGTTCATCAACATAGACAGAATATCCATCTATATGAAATTCAGAATCTCCGTTATTGGTGAAAACATATGCACTTCCAGCACCATTGCCTCTTGACGAGATACCGCTTTGATATGCAACGTATGTTATGTCGAAGGCGCTAGAAAATACAGGAGCTGAAACTGCAAAAATTACAGTCGCGGCAAGGGATTTAATTATATTTCTCTTCATTTTTATTACCTTTGTGTTTTGTGGGTTAATGAAGTGTTATTAATGTATGGCTAATCGGCCATATATGCAACATTAAATTTAAATATGTTTAGATTTTAGGTTGTTTATTTCGGTTTGAGGGTTTTTAGGCATTTGAATTAGGGCTGCAATTTATAGAGCTGACGTGACATTGTCTTCATGTTCTAGTTGTCTTAAGGGTTTTAAATTGCATTTTTGTATTTCTTAATAAAACTTTTTTAGCGATAATCACCAGCTGTTTTCCGGAAAGTAGGCGATGTTGTGGCTAAAAATACTATTATTGCTATTGCTGGTGCTTCGGCATCTGGTAAAAGTTTGTTTGCATCAACAGTATACCAGGAGCTGGTAGCAGAACTGGGCGGCGAACGTATCGCTATTTTATCCGAAGATGCTTACTACCGGGACCAAAGCCATTTATCTTTTGATCAGCGGATCCTGACCAATTATGATCATCCATCTGCCTTTGAACATGGTTTACTGGTTGAGCACCTGCAACGTTTGCGTGCTGGCCAGAGTATTGAAATGCCGCAGTACAGTTACAAATTGCATACCCGTTTAGATGAAACAATTAAAGTGCAAGCCGCAAAAGTGATTTTAGTGGAAGGGATTTTATTGCTGAATGATGAAAAATTGCGCCAGCAGTTTGATATTAGTGTTTTTATGGATACACCACTGGATATTTGTTTACTGCGCCGGATAAAGCGCGATCTGGAAGATCGCGGCAGAAGCCTGGCGTCAGTAACTGAGCAATACGAAACAACAGTGCGGCCGGCTTTTTTCGAGTTTATAGCGCCTTCCAAACAATTTGCTGATTTGGTGGTAACCCGTGGTGGTAAAAATCAGATTGCGATCGATATTATAAAAGCAAAAATTCGCCAGCTGCTGGCAGAATAATAATAATCAGGGAATAACGTATGATGGGATTAGTGGGCATTCTTGCCTTATTGCTGGTGGCAATTGCGGCATCAGCACACCGTAGCCGGATAAACTGGCGCACCGTTGGTGGTGCTTTTGCAATTCAGTTGGCAATTGGTGCTTTTGTGCTGTACGTGCCAGTGGGCCAGGACGTGCTTTACAGTATATCGCAGGTCGTGGCCAATGTTATCGGCTACGCCAATGCCGGTATTCAGTTTCTATTCGGCGATTTAGGCAAGTTCTCGCAAGGTTTTATATTCGCCATTCATGTGTTAACGATAATTATCTTTTTCTCATCTTTAATTGCGGTGCTTTACCATATTGGTTTAATGAGCTGGGTTATCCGGCTGATTGGCGGTGGCTTGCAAAAACTATTAGGTACCAGCCGGCCGGAATCTATGTCGGCGGCGGCAAATATTTTTGTTGGTCAGACTGAAGCACCGTTAGTGGTTAAGCCCTTTATTCCAACCATGACCCGCTCAGAGTTATTTGCAGTAATGGTAGGTGGCCTGGCGTCAGTTGCTGGTTCTGTGCTGGCTGGTTACGCTGGTTTAGGGATTGAACTGAAGTATTTAATTGCCGCAAGTTTTATGGCGGCGCCTGGTGGCTTTTTAATGGCAAAAATAATATTGCCAGAAACTGAGCAGCCAAAGAATGAGCTAACTGAAATAAGCACTGAAAAACCACATACTAATGTCATTGACGCGGCAGCAGCTGGCGCCTCCAGTGGTATGCAGCTGGCGCTGAATGTCGGTGCTATGTTGTTGGCGTTCGTTGGTTTAATTGCGCTGGTAAATGGTATTGTAGGTGGCATTGGCGGTTGGTTTGGTATGGAGAACCTGACACTGCAATTGATTTTTGGTTATGTTTTTCAGCCGCTGGCTTTTATTCTCGGGGTGTCCTGGGATGAAGCCCGGTTGGCCGGCAGCTTTATTGGCCAGAAACTGGTCATTAATGAATTTGTGGCATACCTCGACTTTGTGCAGGTGAAAGATCAGCTAAGTGCTCATACTCAGGTAATAGTGACTATTGCCCTTTGTGGTTTTGCTAACTTTTCTTCAATTGCTATTTTATTAGGTGGCCTGGGCGGCATGGCTCCGGGGCGCCGGGCTGATATTGCACAACTGGGGTTAAAAGCCCTGCTTGCTGCAACATTGGCTAACTTGATGAGCGCTGCAATAGCAGGGTTCTTTTTTTCCTTAGGCTAACAAACAGGTCTTTTATATGACACAGCAAGTTCCAACGTTAGATATAAGACGGTTTGCCACCGACAAAGATAACTTTGTTGCCGAAATTGGCAAAGCCTACACTGAGTTTGGATTCTGCGGCATCAGTGGCCACGGTATTCCAGATGAAGTGGTAGCAAATACCTATAGCGCGATTAAGCAGTTTTTCGCTTTACCGACTGAGGTTAAAACAAAATACCATAAACCAGGGCAGGGCGGTGCGCGCGGCTATACCGCCGTTGGCGTTGAAAAAGCCAAAGACTCAAATCATCCGGATTTAAAAGAGTTCTGGCATGTTGGTCGCGAGTTGGATGGCCCGGCACCGCACCCAAGCTTATATCCGAATATCTGGCCATCTGAGGTGCCTGGCTTTAAAGAGGCAACTTATACTCTGTTTACTGAGCTGGAACAGCTGGGCAACCGTGTACTGGAAGCATTGGCCTTGTATCTTGGTCAGCCGCAGCAGTACTTTGCTGATAAGGTCAATTACGGTAATTCTATATTGCGGCCTATTCACTATCCGCCTATTAAAGATACCACTACTGAATCTATCCGTGCTGGACAGCATGAGGATATCAACCTGATCACCTTGCTGGTTGGCTCTAATGAAGCAGGCCTGGAGATTTTGCGTCGCGACGGTAGCTGGTTACCGGTAACCACCATTGAAGGCACTATAGTGGTTAATATTGGTGATATGTTGCAACGGCTGACTAACCATGTGTTACCATCTACAACCCACCGGGTTGTCAATCCAGCTGGTGCAGCGGCCAGTGAGCCACGTTACTCTATTCCGTTTTTTATGCATCCGAATCCGGACTTTGTCATTGAAACGCTGGAAACCTGTATCAGCAAGGATCGACCTAATCGCTATCCTGAGCCAATCAACTCAAACGATTATTTGATGCAGCGGCTGGAAGAGATTGGCTTGCTGAAAAAGGCGAAATAAATAGCGCGCTGCTCAGCAAATAAGCGAACGAGTAAAAACGAGCAGAATAGTTGAATTCAATAGTTGACTAGTTATTTTGAATCGCTATACTGCTCGCCATGTTAAGCACCTGCTTTAAAGCAAAGTGTAAAACATACGCAGATGTGGTGGAATTGGTAGACACGCAAGCTTCAGGTGTTTGTGCCCACAAGGCGTGAGAGTTCGAGTCTCTCCATCTGCACCAAATTAACCGGCCTTGGCCGGTTTTTTTGCATCTACATGTTACCGTTTTAATTCGATGCGGCGGATAAAGTCTTCTACCAGAATATCGTATAGTTTGTTACCCAGGTGCAGGTCTTCTACGCCGTCATCAATGTTAGGGTTGTCATTTACTTCTATGACGTAAACCTTTTCGCCGTCTTGTTTAACATCTACACCATAAAGGCTATCACCAATAGGTGCACAGGCGCGGATTGCCGCATCCAGCACATGCGCCGGTACTTCATTTACTGCGCAGGTACTAAAGCCACCACTTTCTGTTTTTGCTTTGCCATGTTTATATATTTGCCAGTGATTGCGGGCCATAAAGTATTTACAGGCAAATATCGCCTGGCCGTTTAATACGCCAATCCGCCAGTCGTATTCGGTGAAGGTATAGCGCTGTGCCAGAATAATAGCGCTTTGCTCAAACAGACTGGTGAGAGTAGAGCGTAATTCTGTCAGGGTTTTTACTTTGATAACCCCGCGGGAAAAACTGCCGTCGGGTATTTTCAGAACCAATGGTAAACCGAGGCTGTCGGCAGCACGTTCCAAATTATCTTCATCCTGCTTAAATAACATCAGGCCATCGGGCATCGGTACTTTGTGTTGTTCAAACAGCGTGTGCAGATAAACTTTATTACCGCAGCGTAAAATAGAACTTGGATCATCTACTACTGCCAATCCTTCGCGTTCGGCCTTTTGTGCCATATGAAATGTATGGTGATTTACCGCTGTTGTTTCCCGAATAAACAACCCATCGAATTCGGCAAGCCGGTGAATATCTTTCGAGGTGATCTGCTCCACATCCATTGCTGCTTTTTTTGCCGCCCGAACAAACAAATCCAATGACTTGGGCGTGCAAGGTGGAAACTTCTCTTTCGGATCAACTAACACAGCCAGGTCATATTTAAACTTGCGGTTAGCCGGTTCCAGCCGCCATATTTTGTGGCTGTATTTTTCAAGAATATTGCCAAACAGGCTTTGCTCCGTTTCAGTGAGTTTGTTGACACTGCCAATTTTCAGGGTTTTAACCTGCCAGCGGGTTTTCTTCTGAAGCTCGACTCTGAGGATGGGTACCGGAAAAGCCTCAAACAGATAGGCGGCAACTTTTTTTAATGCTTTATGCTCCGTTTCCCCAAAGTAAATATTAAACGTTAGCTGGCTTGCGGTTTCTTCAGCAAGATCTTTATTCAATTGTTGCAGTAGCGCCAGTGGTACTTCATCAGCAATATCAGCAATTTCGTGGCGGTTAAACTTATTAAAAGCCCGTACCGACGGCATAACATTATGGCCGCGTGCTTCAGCGAGCAAAGAACAATAGTAACCACTACCCAGATAATGTGACTGACGGCACAGATTAATGACCCGTACCCGCTGTTTCTGTTTTGCGGACCATTTCAGATAGGCGGGTAAGCTCATTACACCGTCGTATTGATGAAATGGTGCCCAGTCCTGAGCTTTATCTACTATTATTATCAGTTTCGCCATGTTGCCTCCTGTTAGCGGGTTAAGCCTGACTTATTATGGCATTGAATGACAGCAAATTATTTTTCAGCATAGCATCAGAATTTCTTACTGGCATTTCAAAAGGATAACTGTTGTGATGTATTTAAGATGCTATTAAGAATGATGTTTAAGGTAAAAGTTTATGGTTAAGTCAGAGCAGGACCACAATATCAGATTACGACCTGCCATGCTGGCTGATGTTCCTGCTTTACAATCTATTGAGCACCGTTGCTTTGTTTCAGACAGGTTAAGTATTCGTAGTTTTCGACGGTTCATTACTGAAAAACGTAGCGACTTGCTTGTACTGGAAGTTGGCGAGGCACTGGCAGGCTATTTTCTATTGATCTACCGCAGAGGCACGAGTCTGGCGCGGTTGTATTCAATAGCCGTGGATCCTGCATTCCGGCAAAAAGGGTTTGCCGAAAAGCTGATGGCTGAAGCTGAGGTCCAGGCGGCTAATCGACATTGTGCATTGTTAAGGTTGGAAGTACGTAAAGATAACGAAGCAGCAATAAAACTCTATAAAAAACTACAGTACCATGAGTTTGCGATAAAACATGACTTCTATGAAGATCATTCAGACGCAATCTGCATGCAGAAGCAAGTGATTCAGTTTAAGCGTGACTCGGGTACCCGTCAGGTTCCTTATATCGCACAAACTACACCTTTTACATGTGGGCCGGCCAGTTTATTAATGGCCTTCAATTATTTTGAACCAGGCTCATTTAATCCTTATCAGCATGAAATTGAGCTATGGAGGGAGGCCACCACCATATTTATGACCAGTGGACACGGCGGTTGTGGCCCAAGAGGATTAGCATTAGCGGCGCATCGTAGAGGTTTTACTGCTGAAGTCTACCTGAATAATGATGGTTTACTGTTTGGTGACAGTGTGAGAAGTGAGGCTAAAAAAGCGGTACTGCAGCGGGTACATGACGCTTTCAGGCAACAAACTGAGCAGCAAGGTGTCACCGTTCATCATGCTGAGCTTACGGTAAGTGCAATTAAACGGTATTTGCAACAAGATAAATTGATTATTGCTCTTATCAGTACCTGGCAATTTGATAAGAGCAAAGCACCCCACTGGGTGGTGGTGTGCGCTGCCGATGATAACTTTATTTATATTAACGATCCTGATACAGCTGACATTCCCTGGTTGTCGACAGCGGAGCGACAATACATTCCAATCGAGTATAAAGTATTTAGCAAAGCTTTCAGCTATGGCAAAAAGCGACTTAAGGCTGCTGTTATTATCGGAGCGCAGAAAAAATAAGCGGGTTTTGTAAGTATTTTGATTAAACCGTCTGCTTTTTGTGCGAACGAATCATTGCCGTAGTTTTTTATTATTTTAAAGCTTGCAGCGTAGCTAAAACCCCCTATAATGCGCGCCATGCCGACGGGGGCTGCGTCAAGCAGGCTTCAGGTGAGATAAACCGGATTGCAAAAATCTTTAAAAAAGACCCTTGACAGTCAGGTTTAAATCACTAAAATGG
>NZ_JAHRID010000004.1:342782-345782 GCF_019100565.1 Arsukibacterium indicum
AAGACATTTTGGGGTTGTATGGTTAAGTGACTAAGCGTACACGGTGGATGCCTTGGCAGTCAGAGGCGATGAAGGACGTACTAACCTGCGAAAAGCTGTGGGAAGCCGGTAAGAGGCGTTAGACCCGCAGATATCCGAATGGGGAAACCCAGTGCATTTATGCACTATCCCAGCATGAATACATAGTGTTGGGAGGCAAACCGGGAGAACTGAAACATCTAAGTACCCCGAGGAAAAGAAATCAACCGAGATTCCGTTAGTAGCGGCGAGCGAACGCGGATTAGCCCTTAAGCTAAATTGGTGTTAGTGGAATACTCTGGAAAGGGTAGCGATACAGGGTGATAGCCCCGTACACGACAATGCCTTTATAGTGAAAACGAGTAGGACGGGACACGTGGTATCCTGTTTGAACATGGGGGGACCATCCTCCAAGGCTAAATACTCCTGACTGACCGATAGTGAACCAGTACCGTGAGGGAAAGGCGAAAAGAACCCTTGTAAAGGGAGTGAAATAGAACCTGAAACCGTGTACGTACAAGCAGTGGGAGCCCCTTCGTGGGGTGACTGCGTACCTTTTGTATAATGGGTCAGCGACTTACATTCTGTAGCGAGGTTAACCGAATAGGGGAGCCGTAGGGAAACCGAGTCTTAACTGGGCGAATAGTTGCAGGGTGTAGACCCGAAACCGGGCGATCTATCCATGAGCAGGTTGAAGGTTGGGTAACACTAACTGGAGGACCGAACCCACTACTGTTGAAAAAGTAGGGGATGACTTGTGGATCGGAGTGAAAGGCTAATCAAGCTCGGAGATATCTGGTTCTCCTCGAAAGCTATTTAGGTAGCGCCTCGAGCGAATACCATTGGGGGTAGAGCACTGTTTGGGCTAGGGGGTCATCCCGACTTACCAACCCCATGCAAACTCCGAATACCAATGAGTACTACTCGGGAGACACACGGCGGGTGCTAACGTCCGTCGTGAAAAGGGAAACAACCCAGACCGCCAGCTAAGGTCCCAAAGTAATGATTAAGTGGAAAACGATGTGGGAAGGCATAGACAGCTAGGAGGTTGGCTTAGAAGCAGCCACCCTTTAAAGAAAGCGTAATAGCTCACTAGTCGAGTCGGCCTGCGCGGAAGATGTAACGGGGCTAAATCATTCACCGAAGCTGCGGACTTGTGCTTGCACAAGTGGTAGAGGAGCGTTCTGTAAGCCTGTGAAGGTTATCCGGGAGGATGGCTGGAGGTATCAGAAGTGCGAATGCTGACATGAGTAACGATAAGGGGAGTGAAAAACTTCCCCGCCGAAAGACCAAGGGTTCCTATCCCATGCTAATCAGGGTAGGGTGAGTCGGCCCCTAAGGCGAGGCTGAAAGGCGTAGTCGATGGGAAACAGGTTAATATTCCTGTACCGGCCAATACTGCGATGGGGGGACGGAGAAAGCTAGGCAGGCGCGGCGTTGGTAGTCCGCGTGAAAGTATGTAGGTTGAGCGTTTAGGAAAATCCGGATGCTTAAGACTGAGATACGAGACGAGACTCTACGGAGTCGAAGCTGTTAACGCTATGCTTCCAGGAAAAGCCTCTAAGCTTCAGGTATTGGTGACCGTACCCTAAACCGACACAGGTGGTCAGGTAGAGCATACCAAGGCGCTTGAGAGAACTCGGCTGAAGGAACTAGGCAAAATAGTACCGTAACTTCGGGAGAAGGTACGCTCTTTGTTGTGAAGGACTTGCTCCGTAAGCAATAGAGAGTCGCAGTGACCAGCTGGCTGCAACTGTTTATTAAAAACACAGCACTGTGCAAACTCGTAAGAGGACGTATACGGTGTGACACCTGCCCGGTGCCGGAAGGTTAATTGATGGGGTTAGCGCAAGCGAAGCTCTTGATCGAAGCCCCGGTAAACGGCGGCCGTAACTATAACGGTCCTAAGGTAGCGAAATTCCTTGTCGGGTAAGTTCCGACCTGCACGAATGGTGTAATGATGGCCAGGCTGTCTCCAGCCGAGACTCAGTGAAATTGAAATTGCGGTGAAGATGCCGTATACCCGCGGCTAGACGGAAAGACCCCGTGAACCTTTACTATAGCTTGGCACTGAACATTGACCCTACATGTGTAGGATAGGTGGGAGGCTTTGAAGCTGGAACGCTAGTTCTGGTGGAGCCGTCCTTGAAATACCACCCTTGTATGTTTGATGTTCTAACGTAGGCCCGTGAATCCGGGTTGCGGACAGTGTCTGGTGGGTAGTTTGACTGGGGCGGTCTCCTCCTAAAGAGTAACGGAGGAGCACGAAGGTTGGCTAAGTACGGTCGGACATCGTACGGTTAGTGTAATGGTAGAAGCCAGCTTAACTGCGAGACAGACACGTCGAGCAGGTACGAAAGTAGGTCATAGTGATCCGGTGGTTCTGTATGGAAGGGCCATCGCTCAACGGATAAAAGGTACTCCGGGGATAACAGGCTGATACCGCCCAAGAGTTCATATCGACGGCGGTGTTTGGCACCTCGATGTCGGCTCATCACATCCTGGGGCTGAAGTCGGTCCCAAGGGTATGGCTGTTCGCCATTTAAAGTGGTACGCGAGCTGGGTTTAGAACGTCGTGAGACAGTTCGGTCCCTATCTGCCGTGGGCGTTGGATGATTGAGTGGAGTTGCTCCTAGTACGAGAGGACCGGAGTGAACGAACCGCTGGTGTTCGGGTTGTCATGCCAATGGCACTGCCCGGTAGCTATGTTCGGAACGGATAACCGCTGAAAGCATCTAAGCGGGAAGCCGGCCACAAGATGAGTCATCCCTTAGACTTCGAGTCTACTAAAGGGTCGTTGGAGACCACAACGTTGATAGGTGAGGTGTGGAAGCGTGGTGACACGTTAAGCTAACTCATACTAATTGCCCGAGAGGCTTAACCATACAACGCCCAAGATGTTTTGCGCGAGAAGCGTGTAGAAAGAATACGGTTGTGAGTAACCCAATATCAGCTTGCTAAGTTAAAGACAGACAACAAGTT
>NZ_JAHRID010000005.1 GCF_019100565.1 Arsukibacterium indicum
ACAGTATGGCTCTGGTTGCAAAACTAACCCACGAACTCGGAGGTCAGCACCTCTTGGGGAGTCATTATGTCTATGTGTGCGCAAACTACAGACAACAGACGGAGACTTGATGACTGATTATTATGGTACTTGTCTGTGTGGCAATGCAAAATTTGAAGTGCAAGGGACGTTCGACGGTTTTTACCTGTGTCATTGTCAGCATTGCCAAAAGGATACAGGGTCTGCTCATGCGGCTAATTTATTTTTGAAGTCAGCTAAGTTGTCCTGGTTGGCAGGCTCAGAGTCTGTGACTACCTTCACGCTTCCAGGCACCCGCCACACGAAAAGTTTTTGCAAGTTCTGCGGTTCAGCATTGCCTAACATTCATGAAGGCGGTTTGCTTCTCGTTCCCGCAGGGTGTCTGGATACGGCAGTCTCTATGTCACCAACAGCTCACATCTTTACGTCTAGCAAAGCTGTTTGGGATAAAGATTTAGATGATGTACCAGAATTCGATAAGCTGCCAGAGTGAACGGCTATTACATAAAAATCCGTGTTAGTTCGCACCTCCCGGCGCCGGACTCGCTGCGCTGGCCAATTAACTTGGGCGTTAACTGTCTGAGTAAATCGCAACGTGCTTAAAAATCTGGCATTAATAGAGATTTTACTTTCAACAGCTTTTGCAGCGTTGGTTGTATGGTCTGTGTCAGGAGTTTGCTATGGAAGGTATGTCGATATTAACTGTGAGAATTTGTTCATTCTCGGAGTAAATATCTTCGCTCCACTGTCTCTGCTTTTGTTTGTTGGCTCAATTTGGTCTTTAATTAGAAAAACGTGGGTTCCTCAGTATTTTTTGGTTTTTAGTTGCGTAGTGAAGATCATCTACTGGTTGGTACACGCTCTGTAAAACAAGGTATAACAAACCCAAACAATATGCTGCGGCTCGACGGGCTTTCGCGTGACGCCCAATGCTATGCACAGGGAGTAAGCACTTATGAGGATGAACACACCTATGTGGATGCCGGTCGGCATATCCATTCTATTATTGGTATTCGCTGGTTGCAGGGATACCGCATCACCCCGGGACCCGCGTATTGCCAAAGCAGAATCGATCGCCAGAGAGTACGCGACGACCGGGAAATGGCATGGTGGCTTGCTAGTCGCTGACGGCAAGACGGTGCTTTTCCGGGGGGCGGTGGGCCAGGCGGACCGTGATGCTGGGCTGTCGAACACAGCAAAAATGCCCTTTGACCTATTCTCCGTCTCGAAGCCGTTTACTGCGATCATTGTGCTGCAACTCGTGGAGTCAGGTCAGCTCAATCTCAACGGCAGCATCGCCGACTATCTGCCGGATTACCAAGGACCAGGGGCAGCGAAAATCTTGATCCATCACCTTCTGAGCCATACCGCAGGTGTGCCCGACTATGTCTCTGTCATCCCAAACTATTGGGACAATCTCCCCAATCTCCAGCGTGACAGTGTACTTAGAATAGTCTCTGAGCAACCCCTGGAGTATGCTCCCGGAACGGGATTTGGCTATTCGAACACGGGCTACATTCTGCTGGCGAAAATCATAGAGGAGGTTACCGGGCGCTCATTTGAGGAGGCTTTGCACTCTCGCGTATTCGAACCTCTTGGCATGCGCGAGACACACTGGGCGTCAATTCCGGCCAAGGCTGGGGGTGTTGCCATTCGCTATCGGGGTGAGCAGCCAGCTCCGATTGAACGTATTCAAAAAGGGGAGGCGGGGATTGTCAGCACGCTTGATGACATGTTGCTCTTCGCACGGGCACTGGGGTCTGATTTGCTTCTCTCACAAGCTTCCTGGAACCTCGTTTTCACCCCGCACGGTGACCCTTCGCTTGCTCAGCGGTTTCACCCGGCGCACGGTGCACCCTACGGTTATGGCTTTAGCCTTCCCGTTCTGGAGCTTGAAGATGGGCGCCGGGTTCGCGTCGCGGAGCATGGCGGTGCGGGATCCGGAGGGAGCGCGATGTTCCAACGGATAATTGACGCGGATGGTGTTGTAATATTGTGGAACAACGTCGAGGAGGCCATTCCTTACATGCCGGAGATGTTGCTCCTGGTCGCTACTCCGGCTGTTGAGTAGTGGCAAGAACTGGCGCCTCCCAACAAAAAAGCATGCTGCGGACTTTCTGCCAACCGCCGCTGACGCAGACTGTTAAAAGCGAATGGAGTTATCATTGAGCATCAGGTGCGAATGATAGTGTTTTGTATGCGGCGCTGAAAAATAG
Source organism: Arsukibacterium indicum (assembly GCF_019100565.1). GTDB lineage: Bacteria > Pseudomonadota > Gammaproteobacteria > Enterobacterales > Alteromonadaceae > Alishewanella > Alishewanella indicum. The sequence goes on from NZ_JAHRID010000005.1 coordinate 2,235, forward strand.
CTTTATTCAAAAGCACGAAAAATTGGCGATATCAGCCCGGCTGGGTTTGAACGCCAATTTGCATAGCCGAGTGTCGACTATTAATAGGTAAGAACAATATTTTGCTGTTACATTGTTTGTTTTATCTGCATTATTTCAATCCACAGTTCACGGCAAGGAAAAGCATATGTCTGGGCCAGCACAAAATGGTGTTGTTATTTACTCTGGTGATTTGAGCAACTTATCAGCGTTTTATGAAAAACTTTTCGGCATGCGGGTTGTTCGTAAAACCAATGATTTTATCAGCCTGGAAACAGATGGTTTTAACTTAATTATTCATGTTCCGCCGTTCGATATGCCGGAGAAAACATTCAGCCCCATTAAGCTTTTCCTGACGGTAGATGATATGGCTATGTCGCGTGAGGAGGCTGTTAAATTAGGTGGTAAAGCATTCGAGGGTGAGTGGAGCAATCCAGTATTTAAAGTATCAAACATCGCAGATCGTGATGGTAACCACATTCAACTTCGTCAATTTAATAAATGATAAAAAGTATGTTGTTGGCAGTAGTAATGGTTAAAGCACATAACAATTTGCTGTTGTCGCCGCTATCGCGGCTGGGACTGCCTACGCTGCGCTACGGCAGCCCCAAAACTTCGCGTTATGCCTTTAGTTGAGCTATGAGCATTAAAATAGAAATTGGCAGTGCTGCGAATATTGCAGCCCTTAGCAAACAGATACCTGAGTTTGAGCAATCAACAACTCTTGAGCGATTACAGAGCAGGCTTGATGGAGTAGTTGGTTTAATTCTGGTAGCAAAGTATGAAGGGAAGCTTGTTGGCTATAAAGTTGGTTATCAATTAACTGAAGATACTTTTTATAGTTGGCTGGGTGGAGTTATTCCTGAGTATAGAAAACAAGGTGTTGCTACATTGCTGCTGAACTATCAGGAAGAATGGGCTCGCAATTTAGGTTACAAACAAATTAAGGTTAAATCCATGAATCGCTTTCCTGGCATGCTTATTATGCTGATATCTAACGGCTATAAAATAGTCGGTATAGATAAAAGTGCTTGTGGGTCGGAAGACAAAATAGTGTTTGTAAAAAAGCTGGCAGTTCAGGGTCAACTAACGCCTTAAACAAAGGGCTCCGGCCTTATCCCGAGACAAGTTACTAAAATTTTTTGCGGGCATAAAATTGCTTTTTTAAACTCTGGCTTAATAAGGTGTATTAGAGACTTTCAGCTGCTGGGGAGTTTTAGCAATGTTACTGAAAGCATCAAAACTTAAGGGAGTTCTGGCATGGCAGACGAATATAACGATCAGCAAAAACGTTACATTGGCGCTGGAATTTCTATCGGTGTCGCGGTCGGTATTGCTTTTGGTCTGGCGATTGGCAACCTGGCAATCGGTATTGGCCCTGGGATAGCTATCGGTGTTGCTGTTGGCATTTTAATGGCAAAGAAACAAGCTACGAAGCAAGATGGTGCGCCCCGCGATGAGGATTCAAAGTGAGCCTGTAATTTTAATGTCAATGTTAATAAGGGTTGGTGCATATTTGTTATGGATGCCAGCATGCAGGGAATAGGCTAAGGTTTGCAAAATAAAGCGGGCAATATGGATAACAGACATGTCGTGATTTTTGATGGCGAGTGCAATTTTTGCAATGGGGCGGTCAATTTCATTATTAAGCGTGACCCCGATGCTCAGTTTGTATTTACCCCCATGCAAAGTAAGCATGCGGAACAAATTATGCAGCGATACGGCGTTAGCAGCAGTGATCCGGACACTTTAATACTGTTGAAACATGGCAAAATTTACATTCTGTCAGATGCGGCCCTGGAAATTGCAAAAGATCTTCGTGGCTACTGGTACCTGTTTAATGTGTTTAAAGTAGTACCCAAATCGTTTCGTGATTGGTGTTACCGGCTGTTTGCCCGCAACCGCTACAAAATGTTTGGCAAAGCCAACAGTTGCAGAGTACCGGCAGAGGCTGAAAAAGATCGTTTTTTATGAATATTGAGCAAGCTACTATCGTAGATCTGGCGGAAGTAATAACCTGGTTAAGCAATGCAGATGAGAGCCGGACCTGGGCCGGACCAAGGGTAACTTATCCGCTGCAGCCAGCACAACTTGCTGCTGAAATTATGTTTTGTCAGGATAACAGTTATTGCTTAAAGCACGATAACGGCCTTGCCGGTTTTGGCCAGCTTATTAAAATTAATGAAGATTGCTATCATCTGGCCCGCATCATCACTAACCCCCAATGCCGGGGGCAGGGTGTGGCGCGGCAACTTTGCAGCCAGCTGATTAATCTGGCCTGGCAGCGTGGTGCAGACATACTTAGCCTGAATGTATACCGGCATAATCAGGCAGCTATTGCGATTTACCAAAGCCTGGGGTTTAAAGAACAGATTGAAAAATCAGATGAGACGCTGGTGTATATGCTGCTTGGCAACGATAACACACTAACAGCTGACAATTAGCGGTTTGCTCAGAAAAGCCCAGATGCCACCGGTAAGCCACCATACTTCATATTAAATATTTGCGTCGTGCAATGTAAAACTTACCGCCTGATTGGCGGCTTTTTTTGGTGGCAAGATTGCAAAACAATGATTTTCTGTTTAGATTGGTTAGCATAATTAGCAACAGATGGCAGGGAATAACAATGAAAAAATGGTTAGGTGCCGCAGTGGCCGCGTTGATAGTAACTGCACCGGTGCAGGCAAACACCCAGGACTACAAGCTGATAACGGTGGCGGGTTATTTAAATTTTTATCTGTTGAATATTAATGCCTGCCAGGATTTTCATCCGCAGGTGCGACAGGCTGCCTATGAGGCAGAGCAAAAACTGTATCCATGGTTAGATAAACTGCACAGCAAACTGGGTGATGGCAAACAGGTTGCTGAAATTGTGCTTAAGCGCCGGGCGATGCTGAATACCCAAATTGGTGAAGGCGATTTTACTCTTGACCATTGTCAGGCGATTGTCAAAATTTTAAACGAAGATGGCCTGGATAAAACCTTACTGGCAAATCTGGACTAAGGCCGGTATTACCGGCTATCATCGCCGCGTAGCATAATCAAACCCATTCACTGCCGGCTTTCTGCCGGCAGTGTTGTTTATTCAGGATAATTCAGGAGCGGCGTGTGCCCCCGGCGTTGTTACGACTTAATCAGGCCGCGTTAGTTATCGATGGTCAGACAATCCTTGAACCCGTTAGTTTTAGCGTTAGCAAAGGCGAGTTTATTGGTATTATCGGCCCAAACGGGGCGGGTAAAAGTAGCTTGCTAAAGCTGATTAATGGTAATCAGCCATTAACAACCGGCGATATTCTGCTTCAGCAACGTTCCCTGTCAAAACTGAGCAGCCGCCAGCGGGCTTGTCGCATTGCCAGCGTCAGCCAGGTTAGCCCACCGGTGTTTGCGTTAACGGTGTATCAGGTTGCCGCAATGGGCTTGTTACCTCACAAAGGCTGGTTTGACGTTAACAGCAGCGAAGATGAACAACATATAAAGTTGGCACTGCAGCAACTTGGCCTGGAACACAAAAGCCAGGCACTGGTTGAAACACTCTCTGGCGGCGAATTACAGCGGCTCTATCTGGCAAGGGCCTTAGTGCAGCAGGCTGAGTTGCTATTACTGGATGAACCAACTAACCATCTTGATGTGTTGTATCAGCATCAGATATTACAGCTAAGCCGGGGCCTGGGTAAAACCGTGCTTGCCTGTCTGCATGACCTTAATTTAGCTGCCCGTTACTGCGATAAAATTGCATTGCTGCACCAGGGGCAGTTACTGGCGTTTGGTTCACCGGAGCAGGTTCTGACAGCAGTACAGTTAAGCCAGGTATTTCAGCTACCCTGTGAAGTTAAACTGCACCCGGTGCATGGCAAATTACAAATTACCTTTTTTGCCAGCGGGGTGTGGGAATGAAGCAACCCTTTGTTCTGATGTTACTGCTGCTGGCATTACTTTGCAGCGGATTACTGAGCCTGACCATTGGTAGTGCCAGTTTATCAGTGGCTGATGTATGGCGCGCCTTGCTGGGTGACGCGAATAACCCGCTTGCCAGTACCATTATCTGGCAGGTGCGGTTACCGCGTTTGCTGTGTGCCATGCTCGTGGGGGCAGGGTTGGCTGTCGCCGGGGCTGTGTTGCAAAACGCCAGCCGCAATCCGCTGGCTGATCCTTACTTGTTTGGTTTAATGGCCGGAGCCGGCCTTGGGGCCAGTATCGCCAGCATAGTGTTACCTGAACATATGCTAAGTCTGGCTGTTGCTGCATTCCTTGGCTCACTTTTTGCGGTAGCACTGGTGTTTCTGGTATGTATGGGCCGGCAATGGCGGAAAATTGAAATGACGTTGCTGGCCGGGGTGGCCGTGTCGTTTATGCTCAGTGCCATTAGTAGTTTTATTTTGTACTTTGCCGAGCCTTTCGCCGCCAACAAAGTTATTTTCTGGCTGATGGGCAGCCTGAGCCGGACCAACTGGAGCAGCGTTGGCTTAATCGCGCCTGCTGTCAGTGTATTATTGCTGATAGCACTGATGCTGCGCCGCCAACTTGATGCGCTATTACTTAGCGACGAGAGTGCTCAGACGCTTGGCGTTAACCCAACCCGCTTACGTTTTATTCTGCTACTGCTAACGGCGCTGGTAACGGCCTGTATTGTAGCGCAGTGTGGCGGTATTGCATTTGTTGGCCTGATGATCCCGCATCTGGTTCGTTATTTTGTCGGGGTTACTGCCGTGCCGTTGCTGCTGGGTTGTGCAGTGTTTGGCGCAATATTTTTAGTCTGGATTGACAATCTGGCCCGTAGTGCATTGCTGAATCAGGAGATCCCGCTTGGGATCATTACCTCGGTGCTTGGCAGTGTGTTTTTCCTGGTAATTATGCGTCAGCGCAAAAGTGCCGCCTAGCATTCATTGTTAACAGCATGGCTAATAACGATATGACTGATAAAATATGACTGATAAAAATATGACTGAAAACGATAAAACTCCTAATACTGGTAGTAGTGAGCAAACCAGCCAGCAACGCCATAAGCAGCGCCAGCAAAAGTTACAGCAGCATGTGCAGCAAGGTATCGCTAAAGCGACCGCCGAGAAAGGGTTGTTACTGATTATCACTGGTAATGGCAAAGGTAAGTCTACCTCAGGCTTTGGTACCGTAGCGCGGGCCGTGGGCCATGGTTTAACGGCAGCAGTAGTGCAGTTTATTAAAGGCAGCTGGGATTGCGGTGAGCGGAATTTACTTGAGCAGCATCAGGTGGAATTTGCGGTTATGGCTACCGGTTTTACCTGGGATACCCAGGACAAAGCCGGGGATATTGCCGCGGCAGAGCAGGTATGGGCGAGGGCAGAGCAGATGCTGGCTGATCCTGCCATTGATTTAGTGTTGCTGGACGAGCTGACTTACATGGTCAGTTATCACTATATTGCGCTGGAACGTATTGTTAAAGCTTTGCAAAACCGTCCGGCGTCACAGCACGTGGTCATTACCGGTCGCTCGTGTCATCGTACCCTGATTGAGATGGCTGACACGGTTAGTGAGGTGCAGGTGGTCAAGCACGCGTTTGATGCCGGCATTAAGGCACAGCGGGGGATTGATTGGTGATAAAGCATGGGCTTATGTCTGCCATATTGTGGCTGGTGCTGGTATGTTGTGGCAGCGCTGCCAGTGCTGCCAGTACAACTGAACCGGTACCGGCCGATAAAGCTGCTGCAATACCCCAACGGATTATTGCCCTGGCACCGCATATTACCGAAATGCTGTACGCAGTTGGTGCCGGTGAGCGGTTGGTTGGAGTAAGTGCGTACAGCGATTACCCGGCCGCGGCCCGGGAATTACCTGAAGTTGCCAATTATGCCGGGGTAAATCTCGAGGCTATTTTAGCACTGCAACCCGACTTAGTGATTGCCTGGAAAACAGGTAATGTTGCTGCTGATGTCAGCCGCTTACAACAGTTCGGCATCAACGTCGCGTTCTCTGATCCGCTGCTGATATCTGATATTGCCGCTGAGTTACGTCATTTAGGTCAGCTGACTGGCAATCAACAACAGGCCAATACTCTGGCCAGCCAGTTTGAGCAGCAATTAGCGGCAATTCGTAAGGCATATAAAGATAAACCCCGCTTAAAAGTGTTTTTCAGTATGGGTACTGAACCATTAACGTCGGTGGCTAATCAGGCATGGCCGGCACAAGCAATGAGTCTTTGCGCGGCAGATAATATTATTGCCGGTGCGAAAGGCGATTACCCGCAACCAGGGTTAGAGCAGGTATTGCAGGCTCAGCCTGAGGTTATTATTCAGGCAACGGCGGGGGCCAGGCCTGCCGATAACCGTTTCTGGCAACAGTACCCGGTGCTGCCTGCCGTTGCCAGCAATCAGTTTGTAACGGTTGACGCCGACTTACTTTACCGCACCAGCCCCCGCACCATCCAGGGGATTGAACAGCTATGTCAGGCGCTGGATCGGTTTCGCTAGCTGTTAATACTGCTCATCAGGGTGTTTGCTCTGCGCATAAGTCGTTCAGCACTGCGTACCTGATTGGTTTTTAACAATTCACCTGACAGGGTAAGGTACTTGTCTGCCAGTTGCCGCTTTAAACCAACCAGTAAACTGAAATCAGCCGGCAACTGGCTGCTGTATAGCTGATACTGCTGATAAATAGTATCGGTATCACGCGCTGACCGGCTGCTGGTTAACTCTTCGCTCAGACGATCAAAGGTTTGCTGATAAAACACCGCCGCCTCCTGATGGGGGAAGGGCAGTGGTACGTCAGTTTCTTTCGCCGCATGATAAGCCGCCATGGCCTCAACCGCTGCCTGCAGTTGTTCACCGTGGGCCAATAGGTCCTGCAGTTGTCCGCTGTTAGCAAAAAATTGTTTGCCGGCTTTAATCAGTGCCTTTAAAGCCGGCGCATCGTGTTCCCTGCTTGCATCGGCAAAGGCACTTTGGTAGGCGGCAATTTCAGCGTCATCCGGCACTATGGTATAGCGTTGATCTATGCGGTTGATATCTTCCAGGATATTATAAATATCAGTCTCTTCAGTATTAACCTGATATTGCTGATTAACGAGCAGGCTATTAAGCTGATTACGCAGCACATCCAGCGCTGTTTGCTTACTGCGGTTCATGCTGCTGGCGATATCTGCCAGATACCGTGAATCCGGATACAGACTTTGCGCCTGCGCCAGCAATTGTTCAATTTGGGGGTAATCGGGGTAATTATGCCGCCGGTCGCTGATCACACTGTCAATTTGCTGTTCAAAATAGGCCAGTAGCTTGTCAGACTGTAATCGTAGCAAACCAGAGCGTACCAGCGGCTCAGCAGTTTCCAGGCGGCCATAAGCCTGTAAAAACTCAGCGGCATCGCTGTCAGCCAGTTGCAAATAATGCTGTTGCTGTTGTTGTTGTTGCTGCTGAAGTTGCTGCATTGCCAGCAATTGTTGCTGTTGCTGATTATGCAGCTGCCATAGTCCGGTTGCTGCCAGTACACCAATGCAAGCCGCCGTTGCAGCCGGCCAGTAGCGGCGGTTCAGAGCGCGTAACAGCTGATCAATGGTGGTGTTACGTGCGGAGCTTTCAAACTGCAGTGCGCGTTTTAGTGCCAGCCATTGTAACAGGTTCAGGTGCGCAGGTTTAGCTGGCTGCTTTTGTTGCTTAGCCGCTTTATCGGCCGGGATCCGCTCAAACGGATGCTTACTAGTCAGCAATTCGTAGCTGATACAGCCAAATGAGAAGGTATCATCGCTAACCGACGGGGTTTTACCCCCCAGTAAATCGGTGCTGGCATAGGCCGGGGTGTAACCACTGACGGCCGCAGCCGGGTTATGTTGCTCTGCAGCATAAATATCATGATTAAGCTGCAGGGTATGCGCCACGCCAAAATCGAGCACCTTTAACTGACCACTACGGTTAACCATAATATTGGCTGGTTTTAAATCAGCATGGACAATGCCTTTGCTATGGGCAAAGCACAGGGCTGCACCAAGCTGATCAAGCAATTTAACAGCGGCTGTCAGTGGTAAACCTTTCGGTTTGTAACGTTTGATAACCTGATCCAGGCTTTCACCGTCCAGATATTCCATAACGATAAAATAGCAGTCCTGTGAACAGTCAACATCAAATACCCTGACAATATTCGGATGCGATAACTGCTGGGTCCGGTGAGCTTCCTGCAGCAATAACTGTAGTGCTTCTGGCTGACTGACAAACTGTGGTTGCAGCACTTTAATCGCAACCTGATTTTCAGTAACCCCTGCCTCGGCTAAAAAAGTATCCCGTGCCCGGTAAATGTCGCTCATGCCACCGGAACCAATTTTTGATTCCAGCAAATAACGTTGCTTAATGGTTTTACCGCTTAAATCGCTGGCTGGCGCGCTGGCAGGCTGATTTGGTCTGGCAAATCGGGTTTTTTCATTATCGTCAGCGACCTGCGTTGCCGTGTTATCTGGAGTGCCCGCTTTAGTAATATCGTTATCAGCTGCTGCGATATTATCTGGAGGTGTCGTTTTATCGGCGTTATCAGACATCTTTAGGGTTACCTTGTTATTTATTCTGCTGTTTTATTCATCCATGCACAGCGGTGTACTGAATGTATGTTGCTGTAAGTGGCTCAGCGTTAACAAATGAGTGACAATAATTCTTTTTGCAATAATATTGTGAGGTAAATTCTGGGCGGTTAACGACTAACCGGCCAGAACGCACTCACTAAAGCTTCGCTATTTTAGCTTTAGATGAAAAAACATCAAGCTAAATTGCAAATATGTAAATAAGATATATATTGACCTGATTCTTTTTAGGCGCTAATCTTTGCCGCTGCATATTTTAGTAAATTAAATGTAGTCAACTAATGCAATGCTGGCAGGGAGTGTTAAGTGAGTCAGACGGATATGTTACTGGAACTGTCGGTGTTAAGTTATCACCGTTTATCACCTCGCCAGGTAGCGTTAAAACGATTTGATGCTAATGGCGGCACCCTTGGCCGTGCTGAGCATGCCGACTGGCACTTACCGGATCCGGAGCGGGTGGTATCTGGTATTCATGGCCAGATCAGTTTTAACGACGCAGGTTTCTGGATCACCGACAGTTCAACTAATGGCCTGTTTGTTAATCGTTCGGTAACGCCGTTGGGCAACGGGAACAAAGTCCAACTCGCTGATGGCGATTTAATTTGTCTGGGCGACTATGAAATAAAGGTAGCCATTATTAATCCGTCAGCTCAAAGTGCTATGGCTTTTTCAACAAGCCCGGCAGCGAAAGAGGCAGGCCAGGGCCTGGCGGTCAGTGATTTTGACTTTGACGGCCTGTCATCATCGGCCGGTGTCGCGTCAGGGGTGGCTCAGGGGGCGGAAAGCGAGAGTCTGACCGCTGCCACACTGGTCAGCAAGGGGGAAAACGTGCTGGCAAATAATGATATGCTTAGCGAAAGTTTTACTCCGCCACACAGCCTTATTCCCGATGACTGGCAACCCCAGTGGCAGCAACAAACCTTGCCTGATGAGCCAATTAAGCTGGCCGCAGCGCAACAGCAAACTGTTAATACCGGCAGTTCTGATGAGGCAATGTCCCGCTCACAACCCGACGCTGCGCAGCAGTGTTTACAGGCATTTCTCCGTGCCCTTAATGTGCCTGCTGTGCCAGAGCAGTATTTGAATAATCCCGCCTGGTGGCAACAGCTGGGCGAAGCATTGCAAGCCTCGTTACAGGGCATTATTGAGGTAATGCGCTCCCGCTCTGAGCTGAAAAGCAGCTTACGGGTGAACCAGACAACCTTTCAGCAACGCGAAAATAACCCACTGAAGTTTTCCGCCTCAGTGAGCGAAGCATTTCATAATTTATTTAACCACAACGCCAGTAGTTTTATGGGGCCACGGCAGGCTGTTAGCGCTGCGTTCGCCGATATCAGCCAGCATGAAGCAGCAATTGTGGCCGGTGCCGCTGGCGCTATGCAGGGGTTGCTGGCCCAACTGACGCCGGCAATGGTTGAGCAGCGCGATTTTGGTGGCAGCTTTATTGATAAAGTTAACCCGGCGCAACGCTATAACCGCTACTGGAGTTTATATCAGGCCTTACATCAGGAATTGCTGGCTGAAGTAGGCCGTACGGCCAAAGGCGGGGTAAATGATGATTTTATCCGGGCTTATGAAGCGTATTTAACAAATCAAAAATGACAGATTAATGGAGTTGTCACATATGAAACGGATCTATCTGCTGATGTTCGCTTTGATAGCAATGAGCTTAGTAACAGGGTGTCAGGCTGTCTATTCTACTTTCCCACCTTCCACCACATTGCACTTCAGGGTGGCTGAGGATATTAACCCTGATGCTGATGAGCGGCCATCGCCCGTTATTATCAAAGTGTATGAACTGGCGTCAAAGACGGTATTTGAGAATCAGGATTTTTTTGCGTTGTACGATAACCCGGAACAAACCCTGCGTACCGATCTGCTCAAAATTGATGAGCTGGTATTTGAACCCGGCCAGCGTAATGAATACAAAATGGCTTTGTTGCCGACAACCAAAGCCGTGGCAGTCATCGCTGCTTATCGTGATATCGAAGGCGCACGCTGGCGGGCAGTGGTTGATGTAAAACCAACCGGCTATGACGACTTTTATGTCTATGTTGATAAGTTAGCAGTGTATATCCGTGAACACGATTTAGAGCGGCCAGCCCGCTGATTGCGGCGTTACCCGGAGTAATAATTTAATGAGTGAATTTAGTAAAATTGCCTGGTCAGAGGGCATGTTTTTACGGCCGCAGCATTTTCAGCAACAAGAACGCCATCTGCATTACACAGATCAAAGCCGGCAGGCTCAGCTAGCACCTTTTTGCTGGGGTGTGTATGACTACCAACTGGACAGTCAGTGTCTTAAGTTTAGTCAGTTTGGTTTAACCAGGTTAAAAGGCATTTTAGCTGACGGAACCTTGCTGGAACTGCCGGATGTAGAGCCATTACCTGCGCCGTTGAGTATTGCAAAGGGGTGCCGGGATCAGCAGATATTTTTATGTCTGGCTATCGATAAGGCGAACGGTTTGAATATTGCCGATCAGCAAAGTCAGCAAATTACCCGCTTTCAGTTCGCTGATCATAGCCTCACTGATAACAGCTTAGCCGAAGCAACGGTTGAAACCTTGCAATTAGCCCGATTGCGGCTGTTGCTGAAGCTGGAAAGTGACGACAGAAGTGGCTTTGTTGGTTTGCCGATTGCCAGAGTAAGAGAAGTGACCGATCAGGGGGAAGTAAAGCTCGATGACAAGTTTATTCCGCCGTTGCTTAACGTTCAGCGTAATTCAAGCTTAAAAGCCCTGATTAATGAAACGCTCGGCATGCTTAATCAACGGGCACAGGCACTGAGCGGACGAATTGGTAAAGGTCAGGGCAATAGCAGCTCTATCGCCGATTTTTTGATGCTGCAGGTACTTAATAGGTATGAGCCGGTGTTAAAACACTGGCAGCAAATGGATGGCAGCAACCCACTGGCTATGTATCAGCTGATGGTGTCGATGCTGGGAGAACTGGCAACCTTTACCAGCAAAGACAAACGGCCTCCTGAATTTCCTGCTTACATCCATGACGATTTGACCATGGTATTCGGAAACTTAGCGGTGATTATGAACCAGACGCTGAGTGTAGTGCTGGAGCAAACCGCGCAAGCCCTGCCATTAGAGCAGGCAAAGTTCGGCATACTGGTATCACCGCTAACCGACAAAACGTTATTGGATCATGCCCAGTTTGTGCTGGCAGTAAGCGCTGATGTGCCGGCGGAAGATATTCGGAAACATTTACCAGCCAGACTGAAAATTGGTCCGGTTGAGCATATTCGTGAGCTGGTAAATAACCAATTACCAGGTATTGCGGTTACCGGGTTGCCGGTGGCACCACGCCAGGTACCGTACCATGCCGGATATCATTACTTTCAGCTGGATAAAAGCAGTATTTACTGGCAAAGGCTGGCTAACAGTGGCGCACTGGCTTTGCATTTGTCCGGTAATTACCCCGGGTTAAAGCTGGAGCTCTGGGCGATTAAGGCCTGATTAACAGGGAAAGTTGGCAATGTCAGATCAAACCATTATGAAACCGCGGCCGGGCGGTCGCAGCAGCCAGGCAGCAGCCGCTGCTACTATAAAGCCAGAATCTGTGGCAGCTGGGCCAGATATTATCGCCGGCGGTGCCGGCACAGATAATGATAAAACCCGGATTGCTACCGGCAATAGGGCCACAACAGCCGGTCCGGCTGTGCAAAGTTTATCTGTCAGCGATAATGTGCTGGTTGACGAAGCTGCAATGCTTTTCTCTCTGGTGGCACCCATTCGCAGTACGGCCAGCCATAACGATGTAAATGGTCTTAAAAAACAGTGTGTTAACTTAATTAATCAGTACGAGCAGCGCCTGCGGGCCCGGGCAGTAGTACCTGAAGTCATTGAGCAGGCCCGCTATACCCTTTGTTGCTTTATTGATGAAATTGTTCTCAATACCAGCTGGGGAGGCAACAGTGAGTGGGCCACTGAGAGTCTGTTGTCGACATTCCACAATGAAACCTTTGGCGGTGAGTACTTTTTCACCCTGTTAGAAAACGCTATTGAACACCCGGCCCAAAATCTGATGCTACTGGAATTGCAGTACTTGTGTCTGGCGTTTGGCTTCGTTGGCAAAATGCGGGTGGCAGACCGCGGCTATGAAAAACTGGAACTGATTAAAGACCGTGCCTACAAAGCGATCCGCAGTCAGCGTAAAGAGCCGCCCCGTGAGCTTTCGCCCAGCTGGCGCAGCGATGTTGAGCAATCTGGTGCGTTGGAGCACAGGTTACCTTTATGGGTATTGTGCTCAGTTGTTGCGGCACTATTGCTTGGCGTTTATATGTATCTTAATTATCAAGTTAATGATTATTCTGATCAGGTTCATCGCCAGCTCAATACCCTGGTTAACTGGCAACCTGAAGCAGAATCGGGCGTTAACGGTCAGTCTCAGCTGGATGCAGTGCGCTTACAACAATTACTGCAGACAGAAATACGCCGTGACATGCTGCAGGTTATTACTTTACCTGATCGGGTCAGGATCCGGGTTGGCCTGCATCATTTGTTTACCCCTGGCAGCGTGACAATTAACGAAAGCTTTGTACCCGTTATTACCAAAATTGCCCGCGCGCTGGAAGGTGCCGATGGCCGGATCCTGGTTAGTGGCTATACCGACGACCTGCCAATATTCACCAGTAAATACCCGTCAAACTGGCATTTATCGCTGGCCAGAGCAAATGCAATGGCCGATGCCCTTGCCGCTGGCGGCCAGTTGCATGGCCGGCTTTGGCCGGAAGGACGGGGAGAGGCCGATCCGATAGCGCCAAATGATACGGCTGAAAACCGGGCATTAAACCGGCGTGTTGAAATAGATTTGTTAGCGCAATAGCAAACAGCAAGGAGCAGATGTATGAAATTTAAAGGATTTTTTCTCTCATTGCGTCGCACTCTGACCGCGGGCTGGGTTATTACCCTATTGGGTTTAACCGCGCTGGCACTGCTGATTTGGTTTGGTGGCCCGCTGGTTGCTATTGCCGGTGTTGAGCCACTTGCCAGCACAACAGCCAGGCTGGTTACGCTACTGGTAATTGCGATTATCTGGGGAGCCAGCCACTATATCCGGGGCTTACGCCAAAACCGCTCTAATAAGCAAGCAGTTGATACCTTGCTAAATGGTGATGAGCAGCAGCACGATGCAATGGCAAAACGGGATATTGAAATTCTGCGTAACCGGATGCAAAAAGCGCTGGATATTTTAAAGCATGCCCGCTTTAGCAAAGCCCGTGATATTTATCAGCTACCCTGGTATATGTTGATTGGCCCGCCGGGTTCAGGGAAAACCACCGCTTTGCAGCAGTCCGGGCTGGAATTTCCCCTGAAAGAACAAATGGGTGTTGACGCAATAGAAGGTATCGGCGGTACCCGTCAGTGCGACTGGTGGTTCACTAATCAGGCCGTTCTTATCGATACCGCAGGACGCTATACCACGCAGGACAGTCATGCTCAGCAGGATGCGACTGCCTGGCAGGGCTTCCTCGGCTTATTGCGCAAGCACCGGCCACGCCGGCCAATAAACGGCGTGGTGGTTTTTGTCAGCCTGGCGGATTTACTGAACCAGACCCGCACCGAACGCAACCTGCATGCCAGGGCCATTAAACAACGGGTGCAGGAGCTGCAAAACCAGCTTGGCATGAGTTTTCCGGTTTATGTAATGTTTACAAAGGCCGATTTGATCGCAGGTTTTTCTGAGTTTTTTGATGATTTGGCGCCGGAAGACAGAGAGCAGGTATGGGGTACAACCTTTGCGTTGGAGCCGGAAGACGACGAAAAAGGCGTGGTTGCCCAGTTTAATAAAGCATTCCATGCCATGGTTAATCGCTTGCATCAGCGGCTGTACAGCCGGTTGCAAACCGAGCGGGAGCAGTCCAGCCGCGCCGCGATTTACGAGTTTCCCCGGCAGCTGCGGCTGTTACAAAGTGCCGCAGATGATTTTTTAAAAGAAATATTTGCGCCTAATCCTTTTGAAAAGGCGACCATGCTGCGTGGGGTTTATATTGCCAGTGCCACGCAGCAAGGGCAACCAATCGACCGGGTTATGGCTCAGTTGGGCGGCAGTTTCGGCCTGGCTGAACCACCCCTGCGCCGACATACCGGTGAAGGCAAAAGTTTTTTCCTGAAACGTTTTTTTGAACAAATCGTTATTCCTGAGCGCGAGCTGGCCTCGGTTAATCTGCAACATAAAAATAAGCACCGATGGATCAGGCACGGCACGCTGGCCGCGACTGCTGTCGCCTCGGTATGGTTACTCAGTGCCTGGACCTCAAGCTATAACTGGAACCGGCAACTGGTTGACGAGGTAGCGTTATCATTGGAGCAGTATCAGCGTCTGGAGCAGGAGCAGGCAGAGCAGTCGATGCTGCAACTAAATGAAAAGCTTAATGTGTTGCGTGATATGCCCGCCGGCTATGCCGGTTTGTTACCGGTTGACGGTCCGAAGAATCTGGGGCTGTATCAGGGTGATAAACTGGGGCAGTCGGCCAGGACCGCTTATCAACGTGCGCTATATGCTGATTTTGTACCATTTTTATTGCAAAGTCTTACCGCTGAAATGCAGCAGCATGCCGATCACCGTGACTATTTATATGAAACCCTGAAAACCTATCTGATGATATTCCAGCCGCAGCGTTATCAGCCAGAGCAGCTGCAAGTCTGGTTTACGCAATATACCGAACGGATGTTGCCCTCAGACATTAACCAACCACTGCGTGTGTCATTGCAAAGCCATCTTGATGCGTTACTGCAGGGTGGAATACAGGGTGCCCGCTATGATGAGACCGTGGTAGCTGCCAGCCGGGATTTACTGATGACGGTGCCGTTAGCCGAACGCGCGTATCAGCGCATTCGCACAGAACTGATGGATAGTCATATTCCGGATTTCAGGTTATCTGATGTGCTGGCAACCGACAGTGTTACGTTATTCAGCCGACGCAGTGGTAAGCCGCTACGGCAAGGGATCCCGGGTTTGTATACTTATCAGGGGTTTCATGGCGTATTTAATATTGAAAAACGCCGGATAATTCGCCAGCTCATGGCCGATAGCTGGGTGTATGGCGAAGATGAAAATGTCGATGAGCATAGTAATTCTGATTTGTCAGCTCAGGTAACCATGCGCTACATGCGTGATTACGCCCACTTATGGCAGGAGTTATTAAACGACATTGAACTGCAGGCTATTACCAATGTAGAGCAGGGGCTGGCACAAACCAAAATTCTGGCAGGACCAGAGCAACCTATTCAGAATATTATTAAGGCGGCACAGCAGAACTTGCGGCTGACTCAGTTGCCCCAATCGGCAGAACTTGATATGGCGGCAGATGTGGCCGGTAAAGTAGCGACAACCCAGTTTTCCAGTCAAACCAGCCGCCTGAACCGGGTATTGCCGGATGAAATGCCTGATGTCAGCCGTAGCTTACCGGGTAAGGAAGTGGAAGCTGCTTTCTCAGCTTTGCTGGCAATTGAGGCGGAGCAACTGGAGCAAATTGGCCAGACAACAAGACGTTATTACGAATATTTAGAGCGGCTATATGTGCCGGGTGGCCGGGCGCGGCAAGCATATGCCAATCAGCTTAACTCTGAAGAAGGCAACGAGCTGAGTGTCGCGCTGCGCCGTATACAAAGTGAAGTACCTGCGCCGTTCAGTACCTGGCTGGGAAATATTTCCGGCGACACGGCCCGTTTATTTGCCAGCGGCAGTCGGCAGCACATCAATGAAGCCTGGCAGGGTAAAGTATTATCTGAATACCGGGGCGCAATAGCAGGGCGTTATCCGTTAAACCGTAAGGCAGTTGAAGATATTAAACTGCGTGATTTTGAACGCTTCTTCGGTTATGGCGGCACCCTTGACAGCTTTTTCACTGATTACCTTAGCCCATTTGTCAACACCAGCCGCACTACCTGGACCTTTAAAAAAGATATCGGCCTGGATGCTCAAGTGCTGAAAACCTTTCAGCGTGCCCAGCGGATCCGTAGTACTTTTTTTGAACCGGGCAGTCAGAAACTGAAAGTGGGCTTCAGTTTAAAGCCATTGTTTCTTGATCGGCATATTACCCATCTGATGCTGGATATCGATGGCCAGGAGTTGTCATACCGGCATGGCCCAACCCGCTCAAGCCAGTTCTACTGGCCGGGCGATCGCAATAAACTTAAAACCCGCTTAGTGTTTACCCCGGCCAATGCGGGCTTGTCAGCCAATGCCAGTTATGAAGGCGAGTGGTCGTGGTTCCGCTTACTGGACGAACTTACCCGGGAGCGGCCACAAACCCGCACTGATAAAGTTTTGCATCTGGCTGTACAAGGCAATAAAGCGCGACTCGAACTGATACCCGATACCGTTAATACCCCGTTCTGGAGTAATGAGCTGGAGGCCTTCTCGTGTCCGGCCAGCCTATAGCAAGCAGCCCTGTGGCAAGCGTTGGTATTTGCGGCAAAGTGGTCAGTCAGGGCGACTTTCTGGCGCAGGGACTCGATGTTGCTTTTGTTGACAGCTGGAACGAATGGCTACAAGCAGTATTGGCGGTCAGCCGTGAGCAACTGGCTGAGAGCTGGCTGGAGACATATTTAACCAGCCCGGTCTGGCATTTTGCGTTATCAGCCGGGGTGTGTAGTGATAAGGCAATGGCGGGAACCTTAATGCCGTCGGTCGATCAGGTTGGCCGCCATTACCCTTTTACTCTGGCCGCTGAGCTGGCCGTTACCCCGGTTCAGGCGTGGCATGAACAGGATTGGTGTGGCCCGCTTGAGCAGCAGGCGCTGGCAACGCTGGAGGAGGGTTTTAATTTGCAACATTGGCTGAAAACCCTTGCAGATACGCCCTTTGCCTGGCCAACATCGCCGCGGTTTAGCGTCAGCCAAAGCAGTAACGAGGCTATCCGCCCGGCCTGGACAATCAGTGCCAGTCAGCCGTTGGACACTATTGCGCTGCTTCATCAGAGCTATTTACAACAGTTTTCCAGATACTGCCTGTGGTGGACTGCCGGCTCTGACAAGGTTGCACCCTGTCTGCTGGTTACATCTGGTTTACCCCAGGTAAGTCAGTACGCAGCCATGCTTGACGGCGACTGGTCACGCTGGAACTGGCAGCAAAAACATATTCAATATTAATCCGGACGGTTTCAGTTTATGCAAATTGCTTTTCATGCCCAGAGTCACAAGGGGTTAGTTCGACAACTTAACGAGGATGCCTGCCTGGCGCTGCCAGAAGCAGGGGTGTGGGCGGTGGCGGATGGCATGGGTGGCCATGCTGCCGGCGATGTGGCCAGTCAGATGGTGATGGATATGTTAAAAACAGTGGTCGATGGTGCTGGCAAGGCATTAACCACTGCGATGCTGAGCCAGGCCTTACAAAATGCAAATAAAGCGCTTGTTCAATACAGCAAGCAGCGGTTGTTTGGCACCATGGCCGGGTCAACGGTTGTCGTGCTCTTTATTCAGCCTGATCGTTATCATCTGTTGTGGGCAGGGGACAGTCGTTGCTATTTGTTGCGTAATAATAAGTTACAACAACTGAGCCACGATCATAGCCAGGTAAACGAAATGGTAGCACAGGGGCTACTTGCTGCCAGTGAAGCTGAAAGTCATGAACTGGCGAATGTTATTACCCGGGCTGTTGGCGTGGATACTGAATTAGACGTTGCAGTGGTATCTGATCAATCTGTACCAGGTGACTTATTTTTATTGTGTACAGACGGATTAACAAAAGAGTTACCTGATAATGAAATTTTCCAGTATTTACAACATGATGATTTAGCCGATGCCAGTAAAGCATTGCTACATTCTACGCTGGTTGCCGGGGCTAAAGACAACGTCACCAGTATCTTGGTAAAGCTGCAAAGTATAAGTAATGTTAACTCAAGTGATAAAACCATACCGTTAAACTTAAAAAATGTATAAATATAGTTTGCATTGTTGTTATTTGGTGAACTATAAAGTAACATATTTTGCTGTTAATGGTTTAAATGGTTAATTGTGATGGATCGCAGTGAATTAATAGATTTTGATATGTTAATTAACCCCGTGGCGGCCCAGGCCACCGCGGGCATTGATCCACGCAGTGATATTTCTCCCACCTCGCAATATTACACGTTAAAAGATGTTCGTAGTCAGGCCCGGGCAAATGAGCGGGCGATGCTGTTTGAAGACGACGATTTCCAATCATTGGTGCTGGACTGGCGGCCACTGGCTCAGGCCTTACCCGATATTCTGATGAACCAGAGCAAAGATCTTGAGTACGCAGCCTGGCTGATTGAAGCCTGGTGCCGGACAGAGGGCTTTGCCGGTCTGGCTGCAGGTTTTAAAGCGACCCGGCTTCTTATTGAACACTTTTGGCAGGATATTTATCCGTTGCCGGATGACGAGGGCATGGAGGCCCGAATCGCCCCTTTGATTGGCCTTAACGGCTATGAAGGCGATGGTGCACTGATTACCCCAATTCTAAGTATTCCGCTGACCGAAGTAACGTCGGTTGGCTGCTTTGCCTGCTGGCAATATGTGCGCGCGGCAGAATTATCGCGTAAAGACGAAACAAAACAAAAACAACGCGCCGATGCTGGAATAGCAAGCCTTGAGCTTATTCAGCAGGCTGTACAGGAATCTACGGCGGGTTTTTATCAGCAGTTATTTAACGACATTCAGTTGGCTATCGCCGAATTTAAATTATTGTCGGATGCGATGGACGCAGCCATGGGCGGCGAACCACAGCCAACAACCGCAATAAGCAAAGCGATGCAGAAATGTCTGGATGCGGTGACCTACCTGGCAGCAGATAAACTGAAAGTAACAGACGATAGCGCCGCAGTGGCCGATGCTGACGGTGAGATTGCCAATTTAAGTATTAATACTGTTGATGAGCAGCTGCAGTCACGCCAGCAGGTTATTCGCTCGCTGCAGCAAGCTGTCGAATTTTTCCGAAAGACTGAGCCTCATTCGCCAATGTCCTACGCGCTTGAACAGGTGATCCGCTGGAGTGATCTGACATTGCCGGAGCTGCTGCAAGAGCTGATTGACGATAGTAATACCCGAAACAATTATTTTCGTCTGGCGGGGATACCGCAGACTAAGTAGTGCAACCGGCCAGCGTTGCCTGCGCGGCCACGACAGACAAATGATAGGAGAGAGTAAATGGAAAGTATTCACAGCAAGTTGTCACGGGTGCGCAAACCCAGAGTCCACATTACCTATGATGTTGAGACAGAAGGTAACGCAGTTAAGAAGGAATTGCCTTTTGTCGTTGGTGTAATGGGCGATTTTGCCGGCCACAACACCCAGGCGCTGAAGCCACTGAAAGACCGTCGTTTTGTCCAGATTGACCGCGACAACTTTGACGAAGTGTTAAAGCGGATGAACCCGAAGCTTAATTTTAAAGTGGAAAATAAGCTGGCCGGTGATGGCAGTGAGTTTGCTGTAGATCTGGAATTTAAATCAATGCAGGACTTTGAGCCTGCTGCCATTGTCCGGCAGGTTGAACCACTGGAAAAACTGATGGCAACCCGGAATAAACTGCGCGATTTAATGACCAAGATTGATCGCTCTGAAGATTTGGAAAATATCCTGGAACGGGTACTTAACAGTGATGCTGACCTGCAACAACTGGCGCAGGAACTGAACTTAGAGGACAAATAAAATGAGTACGGAAGCCTTAGCACAAAGCCATGAAAGCGGCAGCGCAGAATTAGCATCGCTGCTTGATCAGGCCATCGGAGCCACCAAACAAACTGACGCATCCCGCGCCGAAGAGCTGATTCGTACTCTGACTGAAGAAGCGATGAGCGGCACAGTCAGCTGGAACAAAAACCTGACCGTAACCTTTAATGAGGCCATCAGTCGGTTGGATAGTCTGATATCTGATCAGCTGGCGGCCATTATGCATGCCGAAGACTTTCAGAAACTCGAAGGCAGCTGGCGCGGTTTGAATCACCTGGTAACAAATTCTGAAACCGGCAGCTCGCTGAAGATCCGCATGATTAGCATGAGCAAGAAAGAGCTGTACAAAGATTTAAGCAAAGCGGTGGAGTTTGATCAGAGCCAGACCTTTAAAAAGGTGTACGAGACTGAATTTGGCACCCCTGGCGGCGAGCCTTATGGCGCCATCATTGGTGATTACGAATTTACAAACCATCCGGAAGATATTGAAACGCTGACCTATATGTCAAACGTATCTGCCGCTGGCTTTTGCCCGTTCTTATCCAGTGCGTCGCCGGCGTTATTCGGCTTTGATGAGTGGACTGAGTTGTCGAAACCGCGCGATCTGGAGAAGATTTTTGAATCGCTGGAATACACGAAATGGCGTTCATTCCGTGACAGCGATGATTCGCGCTTCGTTACACTGACGATGCCACGGGTACTTGCCCGTCTGCCATACGGCAGTTCTACCAGTCCGGTGGAGGAGTTTGGCTATGAAGAGTTTGAACTTGATACCCAGAAGGCCGTCGCCAAAAATACTAACCATAACCATTATTGCTGGATGAACGCCGCCTATGTGCTGGGCAGCCGGTTGACGAATGCATTTGCTCAGTACGGTTTCTGCACGGCAATACGGGGTGCTGAAGGCGGCGGCAAGGTAGAAGGCCTGCCATCACATATCTTTATGAGTGATGATGGCGACCCGGATTTGAAGTGCCCAACTGAAATTGGCATTACCGATCGGCGTGAAGCTGAACTTGGTAAAATGGGCTTTTTACCACTTTGTCACTATAAGAATACTGATTATGCAGTGTTTTTTGGTGCTCAGACCGCCCAAAAGCCGAAGAAATACGAGAGCCCGGAAGCAACGGCTAATGCTGCTATTTCTGCCCGTCTGCCTTATCTGATGGCAACCTCCCGTTTTGCCCATTATTTAAAAGTACTGGCCCGCGACAAAATTGGCAGCTTTATGGAAGCCGAAGATGTGGAAGTGTGGCTCAACCGTTGGATCCTAACCTACGTTAACGCCTCAGAAGGAAGCGGCCAGGAAGTGCGTGCCCGCTATCCGCTGGCTGATGCCAAAGTGCAGGTTCGTGAGATCCCGGGACGACCGGGTTCTTACAACGCCGTGGCGTGGTTGCGGCCATGGCTGCAACTGGAAGAATTGTCTACTTCGTTACGTTTGGTAGCCAAAATTCCGGAAATGGGCAGCTAAGCCAGGCTGGCTGAGTATTAACAGCGGCTTTGTTGAAGTAAGGACGGACAGGTCATGGTTGACGCAGTTAAGTTTGTTACCGACACAGTTTTCGATATCGAGGAAGACTGTAAGGCTTGTCCGTCTTATGCCAGCGCGGCGCGCAAGGGATTGCTCAGCCGGTTTTTGCGTGAATCGGATCCGTTAAAAGCAATATTGTACTGGTTACAGCACATAGAAAGTCGGCCATGCATCAGCGCAGCCTTTGTTACCCCGGTGCTGGGGCGGGCCATTGCTGAAATTGACAATCTGATTAATCGGCAAATCAATGTCATTTTACATTCCGCCCCCCTGCAAGAGCTGGAAGCAAGCTGGCGTGGTCTGTTGTACTTAACTGAGCAGGCTGAGCGATATGATCGCGAGCAGAAAGTAAAAGTTAAATTAATATCCCTGTCATGGCCTGAACTGAGTAAAGATATCAACCGGGCAATTGATTTTGATCAGAGTGATTTTTTCAAACTTATTTATGACAATGAATTTGATATGGCAGGTGGTGAGCCTTTTGGCGTGATTATTGGCGATTATCAGATAAGCCATAAGATCCGCCGCGGCCAGAGCATTAATGATCTGGACACCTTAAAAGAAGTTGCCCGTACCGCCGCCGCCGCATTCGCGCCTTTTATTACCGCCGCTCATCCGTCACTTTTCGGGGTTGATCATTTCTCTGAACTTGGCCAGGTAGCTGATATCGCCAGCCAGTTCAAACAACCTGAATATGTAAAGTGGCGGGCACTGCGTAATATGGAAGATGCGCGGTTTTTAGGCCTGGTGCTACCGCAGGTACTGATGCGACCACCTTATAAAGATGATGGCAGCCGCAGTGAAGGCTTTGTGTTTAAAGAGCAGTTCAGCCGGCCGCAGCGCGATTATTTGTGGGGTAATGCTGCCTGGGCGTTTGCCGGCGTACTGGTGCGGGCTTATAGCGAGTCGGGCTGGTTTGGGCAGATCCGGGGTATGAAAGCAGGGCATTATAACTTTGGCCTGGTGAGCCATTTGCCAGTCAGTCAGTATGAAACTGATAAGTATCAGTCTTTTAACAAGCCATCGGTAAACTTGCTGGTGGGACACCGGTTTGAGGCTTCGTTATCCGATGCTGGCTTCGTGCCGCTTTCGGCCGTGCCTTACAGTGATTTCTATGCATTTTACAACAATGCCTCAGTGCAGGAGGCAAAAGCCTACGACAAAACTCTTTCTACGGTGAACGCCCGTTTATCTGCCATGTTGCAGTACATCTTATGCGTAGCCAGGTTTGCCCATTACATCAAGGTTATTGGCCGTGACAAAGTTGGCGGCTATGTTTCGGCAGAAGAATGTGAGCAGGAGTTACAGCGCTGGTTGCATAACTATACCACCGCCTCAGAAGATGCCTCTTATGAGGTTAGAGCCCGCAGACCGCTGCGTGAGGCCCGGATAAAGGTAAAAGAGAAACGCGGCCAGCCAGGTCGTTACTATTCAGTTATTCAATTGCAGCCGCATTTTCAGCTGGACCAGATGGTGACATCAGTAAAATTAGTCGCGGAGCTGTCTCCGAAACAAAAGGCGTCAGCCTGAGGAAATTTTTATGAAAGAACTTAATTCATTAATCAGTAGCGGTCAGCTAAAGGGCGCATTAGAGCACGCATTAACGGTGCTCAGAGATGACCCGCTGAATGCCCAGATGCGCGCAGTATATGTTGAGTTGCTGTGTATTGCCGGTGAGCTGGATAAAGCCGATGCCCAGCTGGATATGATAGTACGTCAGCACCCGGATTTTTTACTGGGCGCAGTCAATGTCAGGCAGTTAATCAGGGCTGAAACTGCCAGGCGGGATTTTTACCAGGGCGGCATGACCGCTACCTTATTTGGTGAACCTGCACCCATGTTCAGCGCTTTGCTGCGGCTGCGTTTAGCGCTGCACGAACAGGATACCAGCGCTGCAGCGCTGGCGGCGGCAGAAATGGAGCAGTTGCGGCCCCGGGTGGCGATGGAGCAGGCTGGACAATTGCATACCGATATTCGCGATCTGGATGACAGTCTGGGTGGTTATCTGGAGTTGTTTGGTACTGATGGTAAATATTACCTGGCCGGTTTTGAGCAGATAGCCAGTTTAAAGTTGCATCCGCCGAAAAGCCTGCTGGATATTATCTGGCGGCGGGTTGATATCAGTATTATTGATGGCCCTCAGGGTGAAGCATTTTTGCCGCTGATTTATGTTGCTGCGACAGCGGAAAACGCTGTTAGCAGCAGTGATCCGTCGCTTAAGCTTGGCAGGGAAACCGACTGGCATGAGCACGATGCCAGATTGGTTACCGGCAGTGGCCAGAAGATGATTTTACTGGGTGAGCAAGCCGTGGCGCTAAGTGATCTGGTTGAGCTGGATGCGCGCAGTGACCAAAATGAATACGCCGTATCTGCTACGGCAGCATTGGCTGAATAATCTGGATGAAAGTGCATCAGAAACAGGCGCTGCAAATGTCGCTGCTTGATCGGTTGATAGATGAAGCACCTGGCCTGAAGGATTCGGGCCGGCAACGTCGTGGCTTTGATTTAAAAGCGTTACGCCAGAGTGTCCGGCGTGATCTGGAAAACCTGCTCAACACCCGGGTGCAATGGCATGTCTGGCCCGAGAGCTACAGTGAGCTTTCGCAAAGTTTGCTTAACTATGGCCTGCCGGATTTTTCAGTAATGGTTGTCGATTCAACTGAAGGTCGTCAGCAACTGTGTCGGGCGGTGGAGCAGTGTATCCGCCGTTTTGAACCCCGCTTTGTTGAGGTTGAAGTGTCTCTGCCAGACGAGCAGCAAAGTATTGAACGGGTGCTGCGGTTACGCATTCAGGCGCTGTTGTACGCAGATCCGGAGCCGGAACACATTATGTTTGATTCCGAAGTAGAGCCGGTTCACTTAGGGCTGACCATCAGGGATTATCAGTAATGAATGATGAGTTGTTGAAGTATTACAATCGTGAGCTGACTTTTATTCGCAGGATGGGGGCCGAGTACGCTGAAAAGTACCCGAAAATTGCCGGCCGCTTGCGGATAAGTGAAGAAACCGTGGAAGATCCGCATGTATCACGGTTGATCGAAGCTTTCGCCCTGCTAAGCGCCCAGATCAGGCAAAAGTTAGACGATAGTTTTCCGGAATTAACCGATGCCTTGCTTGGCCAGATGTATCCCGATTATCAGGCGCCAATCCCGTCAATATCTGTGCTGAAGATGGTTAGTCAGAATTTATCGACGTCCGGCATCACCATTAAACGCGGTACAGAATTTGAAACTAGGGCAGAAGGCTTAAAGCCCTGTACCTTTCAAAGTTGTTATAACACCGATATCTGGCCGGTTGAAGTTGTCCAGGCCGAATTTAAAAATGCGCCCTTTCACGCGCCGAAACCGCCCGCCAGTCAGACGGCTAAAGCGTTGTTAAAACTGAGCTTAGCCTGTGAATTTGATAACACGTCCTTCAGTGAGCTGGCCGTTGCTAAGTTGCGGTTTTATCTGAATGGGCAACGCCACCATGTGTACAAGCTGTTTGAGCTTATTGTCCGGCAGGTGATCAGTATCGGGGTGGCGCCGGCCGGGCAGCCTGAGCAGATGCGCTTTTTGCAGCCCCGGCACATTCAGGCTGTTGGCTTTGCAGATGACGAGCAGGTGGTGCCTTACAGCCAGCGCAGCTTCAGTGGTTACCGGCTGTTAGTCGAGCAATTTTTATGTCCGGAAAAGTTTCTGTTTTTCGCGCTGACGGATCTTAACCCGGACTGGCCTGGTGTTGCCGATAAAGTCGATTTGTATTTTTATCTGGCAGAAAGCGCTGATGAGCTGGAACGGCATGTTACCGCCGACAGCGTACTACTGGGTTGTACACCGGTTATTAATTTATTTAAACAGAAGCTTGAGCCGGTTAAGTTAGAGTCGGCCCAGTATGAATACCGGCTGGCGCCGCGTTACCTTGATGCCGATGTCTGTGAAGTGGTGCAGGTGCAGCAGGTTCAGGCATTTGATCCACAGGGTAATGAATTAACGCTTAATCCTTATTACAGCCAGGGGCACCCGGATTATTTGCAGCAGCAACAGTTGTTCTGGCACACCCGGCGGGAATTTGTCGATTGGGCTGGCGGATATGCAGAAGCTGGTACCGAAGTGTATTTATCTATTGTTGACCGTCAGTTTAAAGGGGTAAGCAGCGATGATGAGCAGCAAAACTGGGTAATTCAGGTTAATGCCCTGTGCAGCAACCGCAACCAGCCGGCATATTTGCCTTTTGGTGGTGGAGAGCCGGAATTTGCGATCAGTAAACATGCTGATGTAATTAAGTCAGTTCGCTGTCTGGTCGCACCAACAATGAGTGTTCGTCCGGCATTGGCCGAAAGCAGCCGCTGGCAGCTGGTTAATCATCTTACCCTGAATCATTTCAGTGGCGATGAAGCACTTAGCGTGTTGCAGGAAACGCTGAGACTATATGATTTTCGTTGTACGCCGGAGTCTAAAGCACTGATAGATGGCATTGTTGGCCTGAGCCTGAGCAGCGGCTCGGCCAGAGTTAATCAGCAGGGCCGGATTGCGGTATGCAGCGGCACTGAAATTTTGCTTGAGTTTAGTCAGTCGGCTTATGCGGGTAGCAACGTTTACTTTTTTGCCAATATTCTGGATGCTTTTTTTGCCCAGTACGCCAGTATCAACAGCTACACAAGGCTAACCGTTAAGCTGAAAGAGCACGAGCAGATTTATCATCGCTGGCCCGCCAGAGTAGGCAGCAGGGTGTTGTTGTGAGGTTACCTGCATGAGCTTAGCAACATTAGTGGCCAGCCCGGCAGATTTCGACTTCTACCAGGCGGTATACCAGATAGAGCGCCAGCTGAGTACCGAGCAAAAACAATGGCATGGTGTCGGCCGTGATGCATTTCCAGCGGCAGAGTTAGTCCGGTTTAAAGCAGAGCAGCATCTGGGGTTTGCCGGCCAGCCAATTAACAAGGCCAATGCCCGCAGCAACAGTAATGACAAGCTGGCACTGGAGCTTTATGTCAGTTTTCTGGGGTTAACCGGGCCAAGTGGCGTGCTGCCCCAGCATTATACTGAAATGGTGCTGCAACGTCTGAAGCAGCGCGACGGCGCCATGCGTGATTTCTACGATATGTTTAATCACCGGCTGATCTCATTGTATTACCGGGCATGGGAAAAATACCGTTTTGCCTGTCAGTATGAAAATGCAGATGGCCTGAATGACCCGTTTAGTAAGCTGCTGCAACAATTAACAGGCTGTCGGGATAACCTTGGTTTGTATTACGCCGGTGCGTTTAGTCAGCGTAATCGCCCGGCCCAGTTTCTGCAGCAAATGTTAACAGAGTTAGTGGGTGCTACCGCCCGGGTATTATCACTGACCGGACGCTGGTTAGCTCTGGATGTTACTGAACAAAGCCGGCTTTCTTCCCGCACAATGCCGGAGGGGCAGAGTGGTGCACTTGGCCATACCAGTATGCTTGGGCAACGGGTGTGGGATGTCAGTTCTGCGGTAGTGATTGAGGTTGATGCCCCGCCTGAAAAGCTACCCGACTTATTACCAGGCGCCAGCCGTTATCGGTTAATTCAGCAAATGGTTAGCCGTTATCTTGACCCTCATCTGCAGGTACGGCTGGTTATCAAAGGAAAGCACCAGGATTTTGCCTGCACCCGTTTGGGTAGCCGGCAAACTGCTCTTGGCCGCGGTAGCCGCTTAACTATTCGCGCTGCAATATCGCAGCATCCTGCTCAGGTTGGTTTTAGCCTGAGCCGGCTTTAAACATTGCACAGGAAGCATGTATGTCGACAAGTTCTCTGAAAAGTCTGGTTGAAAAACTTAATAATGATTGTAAGCAGGCACTGGAAGCGGCGACAGCACGTTGCCAGTCACGCAGCCACTATACCGTGGAAATTGAACACTGGCTGGACGCCTTGATACAGCAAGGCAATGCTGATTTTAATTTATTGTTTCGCAGCTTTGGCGTCGATACCGGCAAACTTCAACAGCAGCTGCAGCAAGCGCTGGAGCAGCTGAAAACCGGTAATAACTCATTACCCGGCATATCTGTGCAACTTATCAGCTGGTTAAAAGCAACCTGGCTTAATACCACTATTGAATTTTCTGATCGTCAGATCCGCAGTGCTTATTTGCTGTACACCTTACTACAGGATGAAAGTCTGGCAGGATTAGTGCTGCGCCGGATCCCAGAGCTGGATAACGTTAATCCGGCAGAGTTGCTGCGGGTCTGGCCGAGTCTGGCGGCACAATCAGCAGAGCAGGGCACTGCGCCTGCCATGCTAAACGCTGCACAGAGCGGCAAAACGCTGGCGCTCGATCAGTTTACTATTGATTTAACCGCGCAGGCGCGGGCCGGGAAAATTGATCCTATTGTTGGCCGCGATTTTGAAATCCGCCAGATGATAGATATTTTAACCCGCCGGCGCCAGAATAACCCTATTTTAACCGGTGAAGCGGGGGTGGGTAAAACCGCCGTGGTAGAAGGTCTGGCGCTTAGAATTGCCGCGGCAGACGTGCCTGAAAAGCTGAAGTCTGTAGCAATAAAGGTGCTTGATTTGGCCTTACTGCAGGCCGGCGCCGGCATGAAGGGCGAATTTGAAAACCGCCTTAAAAACGTGATTAACGAAGTGAAACAAAGCCCCACACCGATTATTCTGTTTATTGATGAAGCTCATACCATGATTGGCAGCGGTGGCCAGGCCGGGCAAAACGATGCTGCTAATTTACTGAAACCGGCGTTAGCCAGGGGGGAGCTAAGAACCATTGCTGCCACCACCTGGGCTGAGTATAAAAAGTTCTTTGAGAAAGATGCAGCTTTAACCCGACGTTTTCAGGTGGTTAAAGTTGAAGAACCCAGCCCGGCTAAAGCCGTGTTAATGATGCGCGGCTTACTTAAGGTAATGGAACAGCACCATGGTGTCAGTATTACTGATAAGGCGCTGCAGGCTGCAGCATACTTGTCAGATCGCTATATAAATGGCCGTCAGTTGCCCGATAAAGCAGTGGGTTTGCTTGATACAGCCTGTGCCCGGGTGGCGATGAGCCAGGATGCGGTGCCCGGCACGGTAGAGGATCAGCAGCGAAGGGTAGACCAGCTGCATAGCGAAATCAGCGTGCTGCAACGAGAGCAAACTCTGGGCGTGCAACATACCAGTCAGCTGGAGGAATTACAGCAGCAACTGGCAGCGGCACAAATTACACTGCAAGAGTTGCAGCAACAATGGCAAACCCAACGCGAGTGGGTAATGCGCGCTCGTGAGCTGGCTGCAGCCCTGCATAAGGCTGACGCTGACGCAGAGCCCGGTACTGCTGCGCAGCCCGAAAAGGAACAGCTGTTACAGCAATTAACTGAGATCCGGGCATCATTAGCGGAGCTTGCCAGCCCTATGGTGCACTGGCAGGTGACAGAGCAACTTATTGCTGAAGTGGTGGCAGACTGGACCGGCATTCCACTTGGCAAAATGCATATCGATGAAATTAATAATGTACTGGCGTTGGAGCAGCACCTGGCTGAAAGAGTTGTGGGCCAGCAACATGCATTGGCGCTTATTGCCCGAACAGTGCAAACCTCAAGGGCGCAACTGGCTGATGAAAAGAAACCAAACGGCATTTTCCTGCTAACCGGGCCAAGTGGCGTTGGTAAAACTGAAACCGCGTTGGCAATCGCTGAGCAGGTGTATGGTAGCGAAGAAAATCTGACCGTTATTAATATGTCAGAGTTTAAAGAAGAGCATAAAGTATCACTGCTGCTGGGCTCACCCCCGGGCTATGTCGGTTATGGCGAAGGGGGCATTCTGACCGAGGCGGTGCGGCGCAAACCATACAGCGTTGTATTACTGGATGAAATGGAAAAAGCCCACCCCGGGGTGCAGGATATTTTTTATCAGGTTTTTGATAAGGGCACCATTAAAGATGGTGAAGGCCGTGATATCGACTTTAAAAACACCATTATAATTATGACGTCAAATGTGGGTACCGACACCACTATGCGGTTGTTTGAAGATCCTGATACTGCGCCGTCAGTTGAAGGCCTTGGCAAAGCACTAAAAGATGACTTACTGCAAATTTTTAAGCCAGCTTTTCTGGGACGTTTGAATGTCATTCCGTATTTGCCTCTGGCTGACGATATTCTGGCAAAGATTAGCCGCCTGCAACTGCAACGGATTGAAAAGCGTCTGCAACAACATTACGGCGCGGCTTTCAGTTATCAGCAGCCGGTGATTGATGCTATCGTCAGTCGTTGTCAGGACGCCGGCTCCGGTGCCCGTACCATTCACAATATTCTGCAAAACAGTTTGTTACCAGAGTTGTCGGTGTTAATCCTGCAACGCAGTGCCCGGCAGCAACCCATCGGGCACGTTACTCTGCGTGTTACTGATGAACATTTCGACTTTGCTGTTGATTAAATATTACATTTATTAAACAAATATGATTTCAAGCTATCATGAATATAGCTTGCAATCTTTAAGGTTAAAAATAGATATAAATAGTTAATTAAAAGTTGATCATACTTACTTTGAATGTATAATTTGTTCAGTTTAAAAAAGTGCTTTACCGACAAATTCCGCTTTAATGTTTAAACATTGTTAATTATGTTTGCTGTACGCAGAGTGGTTGAAGGGAGTGTTTTTTTGGCGTTTGGCCGGGGTGTGGTTTGCCCGGGTTTATACCTGTCCTGAGTGGACACTATTTTAAATATGCAAAAGGAGCATAGCATGCAAGCAAATACCTACCTGCAGTATGGCGCGATCAAAGGCGAATCAACCGCTGATGAATTCAAAGACATGATCACCGTACTATCGATGGATTGGGGTTCTCACCGTGAGTTAACTTCATACACCGGTACTGCGATGGACCGTGAAGCCAGCTCTACCCGGTTAAACGATATTGTTATTACTAAACTGCAAGACAAAGCATCACCGGATTTATTCAAAGAAGCCACTATCGGTAAAGGCCAGAAGGCAGTATTTCACATTACCAAGCAGGGCGACAAAATTGAAGAAATCATGAAAATTGAACTGACTGATGCCATGATCAGCAGCTAT
The DNA here is from genome assembly GCF_019100565.1 of Arsukibacterium indicum. Lineage (GTDB taxonomy): Bacteria > Pseudomonadota > Gammaproteobacteria > Enterobacterales > Alteromonadaceae > Alishewanella > Alishewanella indicum. The sequence continues at coordinate 32,976 of NZ_JAHRID010000005.1, forward strand.
CAGATGTCAGTTTCTGGTGACCGTCCGGTTGAAACTATCGTAATCAGCTACACCGAGCTGATGATGACTGTTACACCTACTGACGATAAAAACAACGTTACTGCTCCATTGGTATACGGTTACAGCGGTGTTAAAGGCGCCAAGCTGTAAGTTGCAGCTGCAGTTGGCGCCCTGTGCGGTGCCAGCTGCATTACTTGTTATTTATGATAGCCCGGAATTTTTACCAATCCATTCTTGATTGAGGCATACGGATGCAAAAAGCTACCCAGGATGAGAACAGCATCAGAATTGATACCCCTTTGGGTAAAGATGCACTTTATCTGACCCGGTTTGTGTTAGATGAAGGGATCTCCCGGTTATTTTCGGTGGCGGCCACGGTGTATACCAATGGCCAGGAAATTGCAGCTAAAGATTTGATTGGTAAAGAGGTCTGTATAACGCTTGAAATGGGCAATGACAGCCAACGTTATGTGCATGGCGTTGTAGCCAGCTTAACATCATTGGGTTTAAGGGTTAATAAAGACGCCGGTGACAACAAGTTTCGCGACTATCACCTTACTATCGTTCCCGCCGCCTGGTATATGCAGCATAAGGTGAATAGTCGCATTTTTAAAGCACAGAATGTACTGAAAATTGTCGAAACCCTGGCATCTGAACATGGTATTAAACTGGATGCCAGCGCCAAAATCAGCAGCAGTTATCCTGATTATGAATACAAAGTTCAGTACGAAGAAGCCGATTTCAGTTTTATCAGCAGGCTGCTGGAGCAGGAAGGCATTTTCTATTTTTTTGAACACAGTAAGGGCCAGCATAAACTGATCCTGGCTGATAAAGCATCAGCGTACGAACCCTGTATCGAGAAAAGCGTTAAATTTCACACCGGCACGTTGGCAGAAGCGCATATCAGTCAGTGGCAAAAGGCGCTGCGGATGGTACCGGGGAAATTTGTCGAGCGCGGTTACAATCTGGAAAAACCAAAAGCGCTGCCTACCGGTAGCTATGACAACGGCAGTCTTATCAGCAAACATGCTGACTATGAAATATTTCATTACGGCGCAGAGGCCGATACCCATAAGCGCTCGAAGGCAATTGCTACCCTTAGGTTAGAAGCGCTGCAACGGGATATGGCCATGCAGCAGGGCGCCAGTAGTTGTCGTAGTTTCACCGCCGGTCGCACTTTTACCATCAGCGAACATGAAGATAAGGCAGAAGAAGGTAAGCAGTATGTGATTACCGACTTGCGGTTAGACGCAGCAGTGATTAACCAGGCTGGCGCAAGTCAAAGTGCAGAAAACCTTATTACCAACAGTTTTCGTTGCGTGCCAAAAGACGTGGCATACCGGCCGTTATTGCAAACCCCGAAACCCCTGGTAAAAGGGGTGCAAACGGCGACGGTAACCTGTAAAGGTGGCGAAGAGATATCAGTTGATAAGCTTGGCCGGGTTACGGTGAAGTTTCACTGGGATCGCAGTGATATTACTGATAATGAAAGCTCTTGCCCTATCAGGGTTAGCCAGAATTGGGCGGGAAAAAAATGGGGTATGTTCTTTTATCCGCGCCGGGATCAGGAAGTATTGGTTGAGTTTTTAAATGGCGATCCGGACCAACCAGTGATTATCGGTGCCGTTTATAACTCCGATCATATGCCGCCATATGACCTGCCCGTTGCGAAAACCCAGAGTGGCGTTAAAAGCCGCTCCAGTGAAGGGGGCGGTGCAGGCAATTTTAATGAAATTCGTTTTGAAGATAAAAAAGGCGATGAGTTGCTTTATCTGCATGCAGAAAAGAATTTCAAACTGCAGGTGGAAAATGATCAGCAGATTAATGTTGATAATGACAGCACCCGGCTAATTAAAGGGAATGATAAGGACACCGTTAATAAAGACCGTACCAGCACCATTGACGGCGCTGAAACCCATAAGGTGGGTAAGTCGCTGACAATTGAAGCAGGCGATGCAATTACCATAAAAACCGGTGCCGCCTCGATTGCGATGAAAAGCGACGGCTCTATTGCCATTAAAGGCGTAAAAATTACCATTAATGGCGCCAAGGTCAGTATTAATTAACTATCAGCCCTGGCCGGTATTACGATAGCGCCATAAGTTAACGTTAATGTTATGCAGGTAAAATATGAGCAAACCCGCTGCGATAATCGGTTGTATGCACCTCTGTCCTAAAACCACAGGCCAGGTGCCGCATGTCGGGGGCCCGGTATTGCAAGGCTCACCGAATGTCAGTATTGCAGGAATGCCTGCAGCAAGAAAGGGCGATAAATTACTGTGCGTCGGCCCGCCTGACAGTGTTAGCAGCGGTTCTGCTACGGTATTTATTAATGGCAAAAATGCTGCACGCTTAGGTGATGACACCGCCCATGGCGGCAAAATTGTGGTTGGTGTGCCCACTGTGCTGATTGGTGGCTGAGTAATGGCGCAAGCAGGTTTAAGAAATGATGCACACCTATACTGATCTGGCCGAGCGCACCCACTTACTATGGTTGCAGCGGTTGGCTCTGACAAGCAGTGATTACGTTACCCTTAGTCAGCTAAAGTTGCATGATAACCGGCTGCTGCAAAGTGTCAGATTATGTCAGCGATATCTGAGTGGTAGCGATCCCGAATTGCCATTATGGCTTAACGCTTTGCTGGATAACCGGGTTGCAGATCTGGGCACAGTGCTAACCATACCACTGCCGCTTTCGGCCCAGGCTTTGCTGGCTGAACTATGGCTGGCATTACATCAGAAAACCGCGAGCCATTACGTTCAGCAGTATCAGCGGCCGGAGCAAAGCCCGCTGCTCTGTTTATTAGTAAACAAAGCACTGGCGGCAAATTTGTACCAAGCAATGCAGGCACTGGATTTAAGAAGCGCAGTGCAGCTGGCCGGCCAGTTCGGATTAACAGAGCAACGTGGGCTGTTACAGCAGTTTTCTTCAAAGCCCGGAACCAACTCAACGCTTTTGGCCGAGCTGAATTACAGCTTATATTTGCTGGGGCAACGTACCAACGAGTTTGATTTAGTGCTGTCGCTGCAGCAAGCAGAGTGCCTGACACCAAGGCAGCTGCAATTACTGTTATTGGCGGCGCCTGCTGAGGATAAAGTCAAAATAGTTAATGCGTTGTCTGTCATTGATATCGGCCTGGCGATCAATGCGATGGGGTTTAGTGGTCAAACTAAATTTTTGCCTTTACTGCATGAGCTTACAACCGATCCAGCGTATCAGGGAGCTGCGCAAAGTGCGCTTATTACCATGTCCGGTAATCTGAGTGCCGAGACCCTGCAAATGCGCGACCCACTTACAGTAAACGGCGTGCAGCACAGTAGCAATCAGCATCTGATTGGCGGCATGACAGCTGAAACGCTGAATTTACCGGCACTATGGGCTGATGGTAATCAGTATCAGCGCTTTGCTGCGGCAGCACTGCTGGTTTTACAGCAACCGGGTTTGGCGCTGGCTGAGCCAAACAGCTGGCAGGGAGGGTTATGGCCAGTTGCATAGCGCTGAAACAACATGCGGTAATTGTGGGCAAAACATCTGATACTGACTGGGCATTGCAGCTGGATGTGATGCCGGTGGATCCAATACTTATCCAGCAGGCAGGCCAGTTGCGACAAGTTAACACTTTAAGCGGCATCGATGCTGCGCTGCCATTTAACAGCAGGTTACTGGCAATGTTAACCAGACTATTGGCTCAGTTTGAACCCGGCCCGGCTAATGCACCGGTATTGTTAGTGCTACCCGAGCTGTTAGCAAATGAGACAGTATTGTCTGCTTTTGTTCAGCAGTTACGACAACAGTTTCCAACGTTGTTAAGTCATGGCGGATGTCAGTTATTCCCCTACGGCCGAAGTGCAGGTCTGATGGCACTCTCAGCGGCCAGACAACTGCTGGAAAGCGGCGAGCCTGTCGTCTGGATCATTGGCCTGGATAGTCCGGTGGCATTGCTGCAAACAATGGGATCAGAGCTATCAGCATCTGCTGCCCAGCAGCTAATTTCTGAGGATCAGCAGGTGGAGCAGGTAGTATGGTCTGAAGGCGCGATAGGCATGGCATTGCAGCACAGCGATACCGGGCTTAGCTGTCAGTATCTGGCGTCAGATGCCACGGTAGGTAACGATGTTGATGAGTTGGCGCTGGCTCAGCTGTTTAAGGGAGCAGCGTCACAGGCTGGCAGCAGTATGGCGCAGCTGTATATGCCCGATAATGGCTTAAGCGAACTAACAGCTTGCTGGCAACCGCATTATCTGCATCTGGCGCCGGTAATCAGTAAAACAAGTCAATTGTGTTTTCCAGCCTATACCACCGGTGAACTGGGGGCTGCAGGCGGACTTTACCGGTTTTTACTGTTATATCTCAGTTATAGCAATGCAAGCCAAAGTGGTTTAAGCCTGCAGTGTGAGATCTCTGAGCGATTATATCGCGCAGTGGCCGTTTTTAGCTGGCAGAACGCCGGCAGCTTATCTGAAAATTAAGGACAATTACTGATATGGCTGTGCACTCGTTAACCCTTAAATCCCGTTCGGGCAAAATGTTTCTGTTTTGTACTGAAAGCCAGGGGCAAAGCGGCACAGTTTTGCAGTTTGCCAGCTGTGACGCGGCAAGCCAGTGGATTAGGCAATCATTCGATCGCCATCCAAGCCAAAGTGACAGTATCCGTAATGTTTATCAGTGGTTTTCCGGCCAATTGTCGGCGAAAGATTTGCTGGCGCCCTGGAGTGCAGTACGTGACGCTGAATTATGCCGCACCCTGGCAACTGCGGTGCTGGAAGGCAAGCTGCTTATCTTGCAGCAACCGGAGAGAACAGCGGTTTTAACTGCCCCGCAGTCGGTTACCCCTGCGCCTGCCAGCAGCAAAACCCTCGAGCGTGGTGGCAAAGCCACTGACAAAACCCCGACGACAAACTCCAGTGTAGCCAGCGGGTTGGCTGGCACTAATGCGGCAAATAACCCGACGCCGGCAACGGAAAATGTGGAAACTTGCGGCGATCCTGTAGCAATGTGTACCGGTGAAGAAATTCTTGAACTTACTGATTTTGAGCTGGCCGGGCCTTTGCCAATGCAATGGATCCGAACTTATCGCTCGAGCCAAAGCCATCAGAATATTGGTTTTGGTTACGGCTGGCGCAGTAATTTCAATTTATATATCGACACCTTGACGGCTGACGACGGCACCGTTGCCCTGCAGTTAGTTAACGAGGAAGGGCGGCGGCTACACTTTGCCAGGCCTGAACCGGGACAAACCAGTTATCAGCTGGCAGAAGAGCTGGCACTGCGCTCGGAAGCTGATGGCAGCCTGGTGTTACTAAAACCAGATAATACCCATTGGGTATTTGTGCCCGCTAACAGCAATGCCGGTTCTGCTAAGAGCAGGCGCTGGCTGTTACATCAGGTGATGGACAGTGTCGGGCGCCACTTACAGCTTTACTATAATTCGCAAAGCCAGTTAAGCCGGATAGATTACACCGGTAAAAAAGGTATTGAGCTGCATTACAACAGTGCTGGCTTACTCAGCCGGATTGAAGCGGTAAGCCTCAGTAACCCAACTGAACAGCCCGGCAAAACAGCGCAAACTCCGCCAGTGGTGCTGGCACAGTATTGCTATAACGACGATCAGGAGTTAATCAGCGCCGCAAACAGTGCTGGCCAGACCGAAAAATATCAGTACAGCCAGCGTTTATTAACAGTGCGGCAGCGGGCCAGCGGCTTCTGCCATTACTTCAGCTGGCAGGGCAACGGCCCGGCTGCCCGGTGTATTCGTAACTGGGGTGACGATGGCATTTATGACTATCGTTTCAGTTATGATGATAAAACCCGCAGTGCCAGTAGTATTGATGGCAACGGCCATTGCTGGCAGTACTTTCACAATAAACGCAATCTGCTGATTAAGAAGGTGGCACCAGATGGCTCGACCTGGCAGTACAGCTGGAATGCACAGGGTAAAAAAACTGCTGAGACCACGCCTGATGGCAGTACCACCCGTTTTTATTACAACGAAAAAGGCCAGCTGGTTACCCGGGAACAGGCCGATGGTGCCATTACCCATTTCCAATACAATGAGCTGGGCCAGCGCAATGTCATTATTGATGCAGAAGGCCGTCAATGGCGCCGTGAATATAGTGCTGCAGGCTTATTGTTGTCTGAAATTAATCCTGATAGCTCGGTTACGCGTTATCAATACAGTGGCAATAATCAGCTTGAAAGAGTGTATCTGCCCGATGGCAGTACTCAGCGTTTACTCTGGAGTGACGAAAGTCAGTTGCTGGCACTAAAGCATAATGACGCGCTAACCCGCTACAGTTATGACAGCCTGGGCCGGTTAAACGGTGTGGTCGATGCCAGTGGTCTGGTAACAGAGTACCATTACAACCCTGCCGGTAAACTACTGAAACAGGTGCAATACCCGGCTGATAGCGCAAGCCGGGCTGATGCGCCAGTATTGGAGCAATACTTCAGCTACGATGAAAGTGGCCGTTTGCTGAGCACTACCAATGCCAACGGAGATATCGTTGAACGCCAGTACGGCGGCTTAAGCCAGCCTACCAGCTTACTGCAGGCCGATGGCAGCGCTTTTCATTACGAGTACGATAACGAGCGTAACTTGACAGCTATTATGCGCAGCGACGGTGCCCGTTATCAGCTTGATTACGATGCATTGGAGCGACCGGTACGACTGCAGGGCTTTGATGGCCGCCAGCAACAGTTTCAGTATGATGTTAATGGTAACGTCGCCAGCGTTCGTGATGGCAGTAAGCGGCAGCTTAAAGTAAAACGCGACAAGTGTGGCCGTATTGTCGAGCAAACCGCATTGCATGGCCAGAACCTGACCAGCAACCATTTCCATTACGATAAAATTGGCCGGGTATTGCGGGCCAGTAACGGCCAGCGCAAATTGCGTTTCAGTTATCATTTAAACGGCCAAGTAACGGAAATATGGCAGGATAACAGCTGTATTGCGCATCAGTACAATCAACAGGGAAAGCGCAGCAGCACCACATTGCCGGATGGCAGTCTTATTGATTATCGCTATAACGAAGAGGGGCAACTGACACAACTGGCTGTTAATCAGCAACCTTTGTTATGGCGCACATTTGACTGTGCCGGACGCGAAACCGCCCGCGAGTATCAAAGTGGTTTGTTGCTACAGCAGCAGTTTGATGCGTTTAACCGGCTAACCTCGCAGCAGTGGCAGCGGGGCGAGCAAACTCAGCAGCGGCAGTACAGTTATTCGCCATTACATCAGTTGCAAAAAGTAACGGATAACCAGCTTGGTGATATTGAATATCAGTACAATAAGCTGGATCAGCTAATCAGCAAGCAACATAGTGCAGACCCCAGCCAGAACGAAAGCCATCAGTGGGACAGCTTTGGTAACCCGCAAGGCGACGGTATTGAGGTTAAACAGGACAGGTTGCTGCGCTATCATAATAAACAGTATCAGTATGATGACAGCGGCAATCAGATACATGCTGTCTCTGGCCCTGCCGGTCAGCAGCGCGAGTTTAACGGCTTAAACCAGCTCACCAGCGTAAGTTGTAACGGTGCCATCAGCCGTTACGAGTATGACGCTTTTGGCCGGCGCAGCGCGAAAATCAGCGACGGTGAGCGCACCGAATACTTCTGGGATGGTGATAAGCTTATCGGCGAAAACCGGGCTGGTGAATATAGCTGGTTTATATATGAGCCAGGTAGCAACAAACCTCTGCTGTTACTGAAAAATGGTGCGGTGTATTACTATCAGCTGGACCAGCTCGGCACGCCGTTGTCACTTACCGACAGCAACAACAACATAGTCTGGCAAGCCAGCTACTCAGTTTTCGGTAAAGCGACCGTTACGCGTAACGAAACTGATAACCCAATCCGCTTCCAGGGCCAGTATTTTGACAGTGAAACCGGGTTACACTACAACCATTTTCGCTACTACGACCCCGAAACCGGACGTTTTATCAGCCAGGATCCAATAGGCCTACTCGGCGGTATTAACCACTATCAGTATGCGCCTAATCATGTGAATTGGATTGACCCGCTGGGGTTGAGTTGTAAGGAGGGTAAGCCGCGTTACAAAATAACTGATCTTTTGCCTGGGTATATAGGTGAAAATGATCCAGACAATTGTAATCGTTGGAATAAACCTAATGTAGTTGAATACCTTAATGAAAAACAAAAACTAAGTTTTGAACTTGAAGTCAGTAATGGTTTACTAGTAAACAAAATTTCAGGTCAGCCTTTCGATACGGGGGAGTCAATTTCAATTTGGGGTGGTGCTATATTTATTATGGAAGCCGACGGTCGCATATATGCTTCTAATTATCAAGAACGAGAGATATTTCATCATTCTTCGTTAGCGAGTGGTTCTGCCGTTGCATCAGCGGGTACCTTGCAAGTCATTGATGGATTATTAACTGAAGTGAGTAATAAGTCAGGTCACTATGAAACGACCCAAAATCATAATAATCAGTTTTTCGAGGAATTAGAGAGCCGTGGCATGAAAAAGGAGTTTTTAGATAAAGTTAAAAGAACTGGATATAGACAAGACGGCTTTTCAATGAATGAAAAAACTCATGCAGACTTTAGAAGAGCAGAGAGTTGGCAGACGGGTGAGGAAATTCCTGATGACTGGATGGATTTTTAATGATTAATAACTTACCAAGAAACGTGTTTTCATTTTTACATACTATGTGGGGGATTATCCCTAATAAAAACTTTACATTTCTCTCACCAAAAAAAATTAAAGAAGCTAAAAAAGATTTAGCTAAACTTACTGAAGATTGTAAAGCGATAATTTGGATTCTTTCCCACAAAGATGCAGACTACACTGAGACCGTTGCGAAATGTTATACCAGAGAAGATGTTTGGCATTTTGCTTCTAGTACAGCGATAATTTTTGAGCATGAAAAAATATTTGATTTTTGTGGTATAAAATTCGATCGAAAGAAATTAATAAGTGAAATTAGTGAAAATGATGTTTTGAAATTCTACGTGGATTACCCTCCAGAAATAAATATAATGAGATATTTATATAGTAATTGCAAAGATTCAAAAGCTTTAGAAAGTGATATTTCTGATAAATTTATGGGTAAAACTCTGAATATGCTACAGGCTATAGAATCAATGTCACATTTTGATTCAGTCGATTATGCAATTGCTCTTGAAGATTATGATCATCCTGAACGAGCTGAAAAATTTTTCCGAACTTTAGAACAAACACTCAATGAAACTATCACTAAACAGTAGTAACAAATCGTTATGTAGATTAGGGTAGATCAGTTCAGAACACAAGTTGATTTAGGACAAGCATTTTACACCTTTGACGTGAGTTCCCCTACAGAAGTATTAGTGATTAAATCACTACAGGCTAAAGTACTCGAGAGAACATATGCGAGTTTTAAAGACAAAGGCTTTGATATAGCAGGTTACGACGTAATCTTGTTGGAGAACGAACAGGTTTGGATAGTCGTCTATCAACCGTCCGATTATCCGGTCGGCCAAAGAGGTAGTGTGGGTAAAAAAGTTTTTACTGTAGAGGTAGATAAAACTAATAACAATGTCATTAAATCGTATTACTCCTGACCTTTCCCCCAAATTTAAAACCATGACATCGATGAGATTTCCAATAAAATGGAGCCAATGGAGATCTCAAAATGAAAAAGCGTTACACCGAAGAGCAAATTATCAAAGCTATCAAGCAGCATGAAGCCGGGGCAAAGGTCGACGACATTTGCCGTGACATGGGCGTTTCTGTTGGCACGTTCTTGTAGTGGTCTAATAAAACCGGACACCATTTTAGGTGGTAAGATTACCACGTTAGAAGAGGTGTTCAATGGCAAAACAACGTCGTACGTTTTCAACAGAATTTAAGCGTGATGCTGCCGGTCTGGTGCTTGACCAGGGCTACAGCATTGCAGAAGCAGTTAAGTCCCTTGGTGTTGGTGAGAGTGCACTTCGCCGCTGGGTAGAGCAGCTTGAGCAAGAGCGCGGTGGTGTCACACCGAAGGCAAAGGCTCTGACGCCGGAGCAGCAGCGAATTCAGGAGCTGGAGGCCAGAGTCAACAGGCTGGAGCGGGAGAAGTCCATACTAAAAAAAGGCAACCGCTCTCTTAATGTCAGACGAGTTCGAACGTACACGCTGATAGACCAGTTAAGAGAACATGAAGCGGTAGAAGTGGTCTGTGAGGTGTTTGATGTGCCCGTCAGCAGCTATTACGAACATAAGCAGCTCAGTAAGCAAATCAATGTCGAACGGTTAGAACAGCGCAGTAAAATCAAAGAGCTGTTCAAAGCCAGCCGTCATTCTGCCGGTAGCAGAACCTTGCTTGGCATGATGCGGGAGCTGGGTTATGAGATTGGTCGCTTTAAAGTCATGAGCCTGATGCGGGAGGCAAAGCTCATCAGTAAGCAGCCGGGACCACATCGTTACAAAACGGCTCAGGTTGAACGGGTTGATATTCCTAACCATCTCGACAGAGAATTTGATGTCAGCGCGCCTGATAGCGTGTGGTGTGGTGATATTACCTACATCTGGGCAGAAGGCCGGTGGCACTATTTAGCTGTGGTTTTGGATTTGTACCGTCGTCGTGTTGTTGGCTGGGCGTTATCGGCCAGGCCTGATGCAGAGCTGGCGATTAAAGCACTGGATATGGCGTATGAGCAACGTGGCAGACCGCAAGGTGTGATGTTCCATTCTGACCAGGGCAGCCAGTACGCCAGCCGCTTATTCCGCCAACGGCTGTGGCGTTATCGGATGACGCAAAGCATGAGCCGCCGGGGTAATTGCTGGGATAATGCCCCAATGGAACGACTGTTCAGAAGCTTAAAGACTGAGTGGGTGCCGGTAACCGGTTATATGAGCAAAGCAGAAGCACAGCGTGATATCAGTTTTTACCTGATGGATTATTACAACTGGAGCAGGCCACATCAGTTCAACAATGGTGTGCCACCGGCAAAAGCTGAGGATCTATCTAATTTACTGTCCGGAATTAGTTGACCACTACATCTACAACTGGCGTAGCAAGTATGCTGGATTGGAAGTGAACGAAGCCAAGCGGCTGAAGGAGCTTGAAGTCGAAAATAATAAGCTTAAAAAGATGCTGGCTGACAAGATGTTGGAAGTCGAAGCCATGAAGGATGTGCTGTCAAAAAAGTGGTGACGCCAGCGGCACGGAAACCGGTTGCTCAACATCTGATTGACGCATTTCGTCTGAGTGAACGGGTGGCCTGTAAGCTGGCGGGGGTAAGCCGAACGGCATTTCGCTACAAACTTAAGACAAGTGCAGATAGTGGCCTCAGGAAGCGCTTAAAGGCACTGGCAACGCAATACCCACGCTATGGCTATCTGATGCTGCATGGCTTGCTACGCGGCGAGGGCTGGGTGAAGAATCGTAAACGCACGTACCGGCTTTACACCGAAGAAGGCTTACAGGTTCGGACGAAGAAACGCAAAAAACTGACCCGGCCGCGACAGCCGATTGAAGTACCAACAGCCCCTAACCAGCGTTGGTCAATGGACTTTGTGTCAGACCAGCTTAGTAACGGCAGACGCTTTCGGGTGTTGAATGTGGTGGATGACTATTCGCGTGAAATGGTTGGTCAATTAGTTCAAGTGTCTATCAGCGGCAGACAGGTGGCCAGATTCCTGAGCCTGCTGATTGAACAACGCGGTAAGCCTGGCAAGGTGGTCTGTGACAACGGAACTGAATTTACCAGCAAGGCTATGTTCTTCTGGAGCAAAGAAACAGGTGTCACTTTAAGTTTTATTCAGCCAGGTAAGCCGACGCAGAATGCGTTTGTTGAGAGTTTGAACGGTAAATTCAGGAACGAATGCCTGAACCAACACTGGTTCAGAACACTGGATGAAGCCAGATATGAAATCGAGTTATGGCGTGAGCACTACAACAATGTACGACCGCATAGCTCATTGAATTACATGTCGCCTGTTGAATATGCAAAACAGGCAGCATAAGCTGGAAAATCTCATCACGGGATTGGTATTAATTCCGGGGAAAGGTCACTCCCGATAGGTAGTATCTGTGTTGACCGAATTGGGAGCAGCCTGTCAGCACCTTTGAGGTAAATAAACTTATGACGATTAACTAGTTGTTGCTGGCAAATGGATAAAAGCATGATATTCGAAAATGCACGTGGAGGCATCTATATTCATGGAAATACTGAAATTAATATTCCCGATTATGACCCTAGCCAAATATTTTCTGCTGAAGAATCCGAATTTAAAGCCAAACTGATCGATGCACTAGTTAAGTGTTACCGCACTGGACTGTTAGTTAATATTCGTAGGCATATTGCTGTTTCTAAAGTATCAGAGTTCTCAGAGAAATGTATGTTTGAATGGAACAATGAACAGGTCTCACTTGCTGATGCTGAAATAATTATTAAAATGAATATCGAGATTTACTATTTTAAAACATCTCTGATTTATAATGTTTTTAGACATGGCTACAAACCAGATAATTGTCTGATTAATATTATCATACAGCAATTTGGATGAGGGGGAAGCCATGCATATGATTGCTAATTTGCCAAGGCCAGTATTTGCGTTTCTTTACTTAATGTGGGGTGGAGTGAAGCATAAATATATGACTTTTCTTACCCCTAAATATGCGGCCAAAGCGAAGCAGGATCTTGCAGCACTAAAGTTCGATTGTGAAGCTATAATTTGGATCCTTAGTAATAAGGATGCCGACTACAGTGGAGCTGTTGCTCGTGCCTACACCAATCAGCATGTAATCAATTTTGCGGCAACTAAAGCCACCATTTTTTTACATGAAGATATGTTTCAGTTAGCTGGGGTAACATTTAATGAACGGCTGATTCCTGAACATATAAAAAAGGAGGAGGTTTTAAGATTTTATGTTGATTACCCTCCTGATATGAGTTTGATGAGGCATCTTTATAGAAATTACATTAATTCTAATGAAATACATGCTTTGAAATATGAATTATTTCATAGGTTTAGGGTTAATGTGGAAAAAATGCTTCAAGCGATTATGTCTGTTTCACACTTTGATTCGGTCGATTACGCAATTGCTGTGCAAGATTATGATAATCCTAAGCGGGCAGAAGAATTCTTTAGAACGTTAGAAAAAGTATTAGAAGAGAGTATTGTTAAACACTAGTTGTAAAGCTTTGTGGTCTAGTTTCAAGTCAATATAGGACAGGGACAGTCAACGGAAAGAATTGCGGGAAGAATTGGACAGGCACAGCTTAGAAGATTTTTTGGCTGGCGCGGGAGTCGCATTAGCTGGCGAGATGGTCGTCAACGATAGTGAGATTTCAGATGTATCAAACTTGAGTGGGCACTATCGTCCTACTCAGTCTACTAATGACCAATTGTTTACTGAGCTCGAATTAAAAGGGATGAGTAAGTCAGATATTGACAATATTACTAGGTCAGGTGTAAATGACTCTGGGGAGTATATGACTCCAAAACCGCATAGAAAGTTTGATGAAGCAAATAAATGGCAGGACGGTGACGACATACCTTATGATTGGAACGACTTTTAATGATAACTAAAATTCAAAAAACAGACTCAAGTGCGTTATCTCTAATCTTATATGCTTTTCAGTTTGAAAGAATTACTGATGATTTCTCTTGGGATGAGCGGCATCAAAATAAGTTGGCAAACTTATATGACATTAATAAGTTGAAACTCATTTCTGAACATATAAATCACTATTTTGTTGCTAGAGATCTTGATTTGTCGAATGTGCTGCCTCCCATGAACGCTAGTGCTGCTGAAAAAGAACTTTTGCTTAAAAATATTCAAATTGGCTTAGACCAAATTATAGGCAATTATTAATTTATGACTGATTTCACAGCACGGACAGCAATCAATATAAGACAGGCACATCTGAAAGTCAATGTAGGACTGGCACAGCTGAGAAGGTCCTATATTGCTCCATCAAATACTGACGCTGCAGTTAATATGCTACGGGTAACGTAAAAGTTCGCGCAAAGTAACTGTTGTAAGGTATTGTCAGGTATAACGGTTCCTGAATGCTAGGTTGTGACGCTGAATAATTTTTAGTTGAGAGGGTAGAAGAGATGTTCAGGCTGCGTCACGGCGGGCTCGTCGGCTAAATAAGGTTGTATAGCGAGCCTCGAATTGCGTGGCGCGAGTCAGCCATTCTTGCTGGCTAAGATTGAGCCGCTGCAGAATAGGTGGGAGTAGTTCTGCTATGGAGCCCCTTTTGTCGCTGCTGATAACGCGACCGGTATAGTCCAACAGCTGCAGATAGTCAGATAGGTTAAATAATATGCCTTGTTGTGGTGGGGCAACCAGCGCCCCTTCGAAAGGAAGCAGAGGTTTGAGAGGATGCCTGAAGTGTTGCAGATTACCTTGCCGGGTTTGTTCAGCAATAGCTTGTAATATATCGAATGAGGGCATCAGACGCTCTTTGATGCTGGTGAATTCTGAGCTTTCTGGTGTCTCAGCCATTTGTGCGCGTACCGGGTTTAAATCTACGTAGGCCATGCAGGATAGTAAAGCCTCTTCGGTTAGCAATGCTTGAGATTTGAATCTTGCCTCCCAGAAATGCCCAGTGCAACCGTCTTCCTTATTCGCCTGACGGGCAATGGGTTCGTTAAGGCATTTCATAAACCAACTCAGGCTGGTCAGCCGCTCACGATATACGTCGGCACAGCTGTGCACTGTGTCAAGCTCAGCGGTGCTAAGTTTACCCTTTGCCAAATAGCGCTGCACCAGCAGAGTACTCTTGTGAAGGCTGGTCCAGCGAGCCAGCACATCTTGCAAATTCCAGTTATTTGCTTGATCTGGCTGAATTTTCACCACGATGTGCAAGTGGTTTGACATTACCGCATAGGCGCAGATGTCGATAGCAAATAATGAGGCCAGCAAGCGGATGCGCTGCTCAATCCAGGCTCGGCGGTGTTCGTAATTTTTACCCGTTTCTCTGTCAATACCACACAAAAAAGATCTACGCACGCAACGAGATACAACATGGTAGTAAGGAGTGTCTTCTACTGCGATAAGTGCTTTACGAGGTCTGGGCACAACGCACCCTTTCACTGTTTAAATATACAGTTAATAGATTAGTAATCGTTTGTTGAGCTGTCAAGATTTTGTTAATATGGTCGGCTTGGCTACTATGCCTGTCCATTACATCTAACATCGCTCAATCCAGGCTCGGCGGTGTTCGTAATTTTTACCCGTTTCTCTGTCAATACCACACAAAAAAGATCTACGCACGCAACGAGATACAACATGGTAGTAAGGAGTGTCTTCTACTGCGATAAGTGCTTTACGAGGTCTGGGCACAACGCACCCTTTCACTGTTTAAATATACAGTTAATAGATTAGTAATCGTTTGTTGAGCTGTCAAGATTTTGTTAATATGGTCGGCTTGGCTACTATGCCTGGCTACTATGCCTGTCCATTACATCTAAATATGGTCAGCTTGGCTACTATGCCTGTCCATTACATCTTTATGAAGTACCCGTTATTGCGCGCCCGGATGAGCCCGAGTTATTGGCGTTATGCGAAGAGTATGGGTTTTTGACTGAAGATACCATTGGCTTAACGCTGGGCTACGGCATTTACATTAAACAGGGTTACCTTACCAGACGTTTACTATCACACGAACTTCGGCATGTGCATCAGTATGAGCAGGCCGGTTCGCACGAAGCCTTTCTGACTCGTTATATCGGCGACATTATCCGGTTTGGATATCTCGATTCGCCCTATGAAGTTGATGCCAGATATCACGAGATAAATATTTAATACATCATTCACCGAGCAATTATTTTAGTGGCGCCCAGGGCGGTTTTCAACCCAACAGCGCGCGACCTGCAATAGTAAAAGCCGCTATCATTCCCACCAGCCAGACAGTGGAGCGCGGGGTGGCATAATCGAACCAGTAACATAAAAAATAAACCAGCCGGCTGGCGATAAACACCCAGCCCAGGATAACGCTGGTGTTATCCACCGCATTCATTGCTATTGCTGTCAGCACTGCGCAACCATATATAATTAATGCTTCAAAACTGTTGTAGTGGGCGGCATTGGCGCGCTGGCCGAAGCCTTTTAAGGCAGCTTGCTGTTCCCGCGGGTTGTTATTGTCATATCCGCCGGCTTTTTGCATGGCAAAGGCGAGGGGCGCTTTGGCCAGAAATGGCAGCAGCATGGCAATGAATAGCGTGACTAGTAAAGAACTGAGCATAGTAAAAACCCTCCGGTACAGCAGTGGTAACGCTGTCATAATTAAACAATAAACCAGTTACAGCTTACTGCTTAGAGAGTGACCTTACCAGTTTAAATCTGATACTCTGTGCGATGGGCGACAATAAAAACAACAGCCCTGATAAACCCAAAATATTAAAAAGCATAAAAATGGAGCAAATCTGGTGAAGCACACTTTTTTTTCTAACTCAGTTTCATTGCCGGTTTCAGTACTAAGTTTAAGCCTGTTAATCGGCTGTACTGAGGTGGTTATTCCTGAGCCAACACCGCAGGCAGACAAGGGGGCGCTGGTACTAGTTGGTGGCGCACTTGCAGGTTCTAATGCTGAAGTTTATCAGCGATTTATTGAGCTGGCTGGCGGAGAATTGCAGGCGCGGATAGCCGTCATCCCGGCTGCCAGTGGTCAGCCGGTAAAATATTTCAGGCAATTTCAGCAAGATATGCAGCGCTATGGCTTGGATGAAGACCAGATGACCTTGTTTCCGGTAGCCGTTAATGATGATAAAAGCACCAAAGATGTTGATGAAAGTCAGTGGCGGCGGGGTGCGACTGACCCAAAACTGGCTGAGCAGCTTAGCCAGTTTACCGCTGTCTGGTTTTTAGGGGGCGATCAGTTAAATATTACCGCTACTCTGGCACCTGAGGGGCAGAACTCTGTGCTGCTGGATGCTATATGGGCGCTTTATCAGCGAGGGGGCGTGGTTGGTGGCACCAGTGCAGGTGCCGCTATGATGAGTGAAGTGATGATTGCGGCCGGCGATTCCTGGGGGGCTCTGACCGAAGGTACTACTGATACTTATAATGGCATGCAGGATCAGGAAAACGGCCCGTTACTGCTGGCAAAGGGGCTGGGCTTTTTCCCCCACGCTATTGTAGATCAGCATTTCGATCGTAAAGCCCGTTTTGGCCGGCTAATTGTGGCAACGGAGCTTAATAAAGCGACCTTTCCGCTCGGTTTTGGTATTGATGAAAACACAGCACTGGTATACACCGCGTTTAACAATAGTGCTGAGGTTATTGGTGCAGGGGCGGTTACCGCGATAGACGTTACTCATGCCAGACGGGTAGACAACCCTCATGGTTACCATATTGAAAATGTCAGAGTAAGTGTGATGCAGGGTAATGATCACTATCATTTTGATACCGAGCAATTTGTTGCTAACCCCCTTAAATCTGCCACTGTCGGTCATGAGTATCTTGATCTGGCAAAACCGGTGGCATCAGGCGTGTTCAGTCGTAATAGCAGACTAAAAGATTTGCTGACGTTCGATCTGGTTGATAATAAAGGTACGAACGAAGTTATCAGCTATTTGCATCAGGGCGAAGGACGGGGTTTTACCCTTCGTTTCAGTCAGGACGAATACACTACAGGCTACTGGCAGTATCTGGATGGCTTGCTAGATAGCGGCAGTGCCTTTGGTGTAAAACTGGATATTGTCCCTACCAGCTTCAGTATTACGCCATTAACACCCACCGCCACTGCAGATACTTCTACAGATAGCATAGTGGACGACCCAAGACCGCAGTAGCAGTACTTACAACGCTTCGAGTTGATACTGGCCGCTGGCAAAATCAGCGGCCAGTTCGTGTGAGCGTTCAAGCACAGTCTGCCAGTTCGCCAGGCGCTGCTTGTCTGGTAATTTAAAATCATTTCTGTCCGGAATCTTGCCATTCGGTAAACTGGCAACCCAGCTGGCACTGGGGCAGAGCAGTACCACATTGTGCAGGTGCGCCGAGTGTGCCCGTCGCCACTTTAATGCCTTGTCAAACCAGCCAGGGGTAAGCTGCGGGTAAAAGTGTGGATACAGCACCAAACCATGATTACTGAACGGCAGGTCAAAATGGTAGTCGGTAATGCCACCATCATAATAAAAACCAGGGCCGGCACCTTCGATATCTTTAACCGGCGATAAAACCAAAGGAATTGAGCCACTTGCCATTACTGCCTGGCGTAAATTGGCCTGGCTTAATGGCACGTGCTGGGTAGGCAAGCCGGTGTAGCGATGAAACGGCGCCTGGCATTGCTCCGGATAAAACTGTACCCGTTGGTAAAAGTGTTGCAAATAGCGCCGGTTCAGTAAATTTGCACCGGCAGCAAGCGTTAAGCCGGCGGCTTGCCAAATTTTGCGCTGACTGCGGTTCAGCCCTTTTGCTTTGGCTACTATCAGGTTCAATTTCATTACCGGGTTGTTCAGCACCTCGGTTACCTGTTGTTCGTTTTGGAACACTTCGTCGATAATTGCCGTGGAAATGCGGGTAACTTCGTTAATATCAGCACCCGCCGGGTAACGGATCGTGGAATAGGCCTGAGCAAAACGTTTTGACGCTGCGACAGGGTCGGCCTGGGCATAGCAGGCAAAACGCCAGGCACCGGCTGAGCTGCCAAGTAAATGCAAAGGCTTACTGCGGCCAGCAAAAAAATCGCTAAGAAGGTACTGGTCCAGGCCGAATAAGCTAAACCATTTCGGACCACCGCTGGCACCTACCATCACACTGATATCATTGGCTTGCAGGCCATGTTGTTTAATATGGGCCATAGCCCCGGGGCCGGCCAGAACACGAAGCTTATTCAAAACTATTGGGGTCTCCTTTGGCTGTCGCTTATGCGCATCTGTTGTAATTAAATTGGTCCGAACAGAGTTTTATGTATTCGTTCAGCGTAGTCATCTGTCATGCCTGAAATGTAATCACAAATTACCCGCATGCCCTGGCCTTGTTCACTGGCGCTGTGCCAGCGTTGCTGGGTATTAACCGGTAATAAGCGACTGGGATCAGAGGCAAAAGCATCAAATAACTGCAATAGCATATTCTGACAGCGAAAGCGTGATTGTTGAATTAGCGGCTGGCGAATTACACAGTTAAACACCAGCTGTTTCAGGCTATGCAGCACGGCAGTTTCTGCGCCGGGCAGCCTGGCATTAAACCGGATTAGCGGCTCTGAGGCCTCCGGCAGGGCCTGATACAGCTCCACTGACGTGATTAACCGGTTAACCAGTGCGCCTATTGCATCTTTTCGGATGTGGTGCTCGCTGCTGAATAATTTGGCACCAAGCGTTTGCATATCATCGCCGGTATAGTGCTGCCACTGGCTGTAGCTGACATTACCCAGCACGATGGCATCCTCAAGGTCGTGCACGCCATAAGCGATATCGTCGGCCAGTTCCATAATGGATGCATCAAGCGACTTAAAACGGGATTTAATAAAAGGTGATTGCGCTAACGTATCTACCTGCTGGAAGGCAGCACGATCGGCGCTACTCAGGGGTTGTAGTATCCAATCAAGAATATCGGCATCTGCCTGAAATATCGCTTTGGCAGGTTTCCAGTTATTTAAGTTAAGTGGGTTGTCAGTATTAGCAACAGCCGGGAAACCTGGCTGTAACACCGGGTATTTAAGCAAACCCAATAAGGTGCGCCTGGCCAAATCCATGCCATGCTGCTGAGTGTACGGCTCCAGCTTGGCAACAATCCGTAAAGTCTGGCCATTACCTTCAAAACCACCATCGGCCAGCATTTTATAATTCAGCGCGGTTTCACCACCATGGCCAAAGGGCGGGTGGCCAATATCATGAGCCAGACAAAGGGCTTCCATCAGGCTTGGGTCGGGCAGAATGGCTTTAATATCGTCAGTAGATTTTCTGACCAGCTGACTAACCAGCCCGGTGCCTATTTGCGCGGCTTCTAGTGAATGGGTAAGGCGGGTACGATAAAAATCATTCTGGCCAATGCCTAAAATCTGAGTTTTAGATTGCAAACGCCTGAAAGCGGCAGAGTGCAGAATGCGGGCCCGGTCCCGTTGCCAGGGCGAGCGTTGATCGTTTGGCCGGTCGTGGCTGTCTTCAGAATGTCGCGCTGACCAAATTGCTAACATAACCTTCCTTAATCATGGTAAAACAGCTTAGCAAGAGCCGTTATAGTACGCGACTATTGATTTTATTTCGAGCACTCGACACCGGCTAAATTATACTGTATAAAATAACAGTTAAAATTAATCAGGGGCAGCAAAATGGCAGTGTTAATAAAATATATTGTAGAGCGCAATGGAGTAGAGAAAATGACTTTTACCTCAAAAGCGGAGGCGGACGCCTATGACAAAATGCTGGATACCGCTGATGAGTTGGCCAGCTTTTTAACTGCCAGCAGCTTACTGGCAGATGAAGCGCAAACCGAAACGCTGGCCTTATACCTGGCTCAGAATAAAGAGGCTTTACTGGTGGCCTTAGGGGCAAAAAAGCCGGCAAAAGCGCCGGCCAAAGCAGCAGTTAAACCCACTGCTGTAGGTGAAACAGCTAATTCTGATGACAATTCAGCTCAAAAAGGCGGCAAGAAAACTGTCACCGGCCAGGCTGCCTGATCAAGCAGGTTTGACAATAATGCCAGGCAAGCCGCTGTTGGCTGGCAGGATGGGTACTGGCTTAGCATCAGCCCATATTGGCTGGTGCTAAATGGCCCGCTTTTGCCAGTACGCTTTTAAGTCAGCTTTTACTTCCGGTAACAGCAGATACAATGCCAGAATATTGGGCACCGCCATTAAAAATATCATCGAGTCTATAAAATCAAATACTGCCATAACATTTGGCACAGCACCGATTGAGACAATAAAACAAAAAAACACTTTGTACAGCTGAGTCAAACGCTGATTATGGCCAACCAGATAGCGCCAGCCGGTTAAGCCATAGTAAGACCAGCTGATTACGGTGGAAAAACCAAATAGCAACAGTGCCACCATTAAAACCCACGGAAACCAGCTAACTACCGAGGCAAAAGCGCCAGAAGTGATTTGTACGCCGTCCAGGCCCGGGGTCTGGTAGGCGCCGGTTAATATAATAACCAGCGCGGTAATGGTGCAAATCACTACAGTATCAATAAAGGGTTCCAGTAAACCGACAAAACCCTGGCTGACCGGGTCTTTGGTTTGCGCCGCAGCATGAGCAATAGGTGAGGAGCCAATACCGGCTTCATTAGAATAAGCTGCGCGCCTGAAGCCCTGAATAAGCACCCCAATAAAACCACCGTAGCCGGCTTCAGGGGTAAAGGCGCCCTGAACAATTAGCCACAGGGCAGCGGGAATGGCGCTAAAGTGGGTAAACATCACCAACAACGAAGCCGCCAGATAAATGCCGCACATTAATGGCACCAGTTTACTGGTTACCCGGGCGATACTTTTTAAACCACCAATAATAACTGCGCCTACCAAAAGCGCATAAATTGCACCAAACAGCCAGGCGTTGTCAAAGCCGGTAACACTTTGTACCTGCACAAAACCCTGATTAACATGGACAAAACCTGCTGAGCCAAAAATAACAAATACCGAGAAAGCCATAGCCAGTACTGTACCCAGCATTGGCAGTTTAAATTTATCCAGCGCGGCTTTAATGTAATACATCGGGCCGCCGGAAACGCTGCCGTCGCTGTTAATTTGCCGGTACTTTACCGCCAGGGTACATTCAACAAACTTGGTCGACATACCCAATAAACCTGCGATGATCATCCAAAAGGTGGCGCCCGGTCCGCCTAAACTTATGGCAATGGCCACCCCGGCGATATTGCCGGTACCGACTGTGCCGGACAACGCGGTGCTGAGTGCCTGAAAAGGGCTGATTTCACCGCTGGCCCCTGTTGTTTTATTTTTTTTAAGTAAACTAATAGCATGACTGAACCCCCGGACATTAATAAAACCGAGATAACAGGTAAATACCAGGGCACCACAAATCAGCCAGATTAAAACCATCGGTATGGCAACGCCATTGATTTCAAAAGCGTAGAAAACCACAGAGGCCAGTTTTGACGTCAGGCTTTCAAACATTTGTTGGAATGAGAAGTCAGTTATCATTATTATAATCAGCAGTATGGATGGCTATTTGATTCGCCCAGCCTACTGTTAAATGAATGCAGAAACAAGAAATTAAACCGTGGCTTGCGGTGATTTACCAGCAGAACACGGTGTTTACTGCGGAAATCTCTGGCAACTCACCGCTGCCGCTCAGGGCGACAGCGGTTTTGAATCCTACTGACTATAACCTGGCAAGAATTGCGCGAGCTTACCCAGTGCCGCGGCCAGTTGCTCTTTGTGGGGCAGAAACACGATGCGAAAATGATCAGGCTCCGGCCAGTTAAAAGCCCGGCCATGCACCAGTAGAACTTTGTGCTGACGCAAAAAATCCAGAACAAACAGCTCATCGTCCTTAATCCGGATTTTTTTGCGATCTATTTTAGGAAATAAGTACATGGCGCCCTTAGGCCGCATGCAGCTTAACCCATCAATATCGTTAACCAGCTTATGGGCCAGATCCATTTGTTCGTACAAACGGCCGCCAGGCACCACCAGTTCATTTATGCTCTGATAGCCGCCAAGTGCAGTTTGCACTGCATGCTGGCAGGGAACGTTGGCACAAAGCCGCATTGAAGCCAGCACGTTTAAACCTTCGATATAGTGCCGGGCCAGGTTTTTGGCTCCTGAAATAAATAACCAGCCAACCCTGAATCCGGCTATCCGGTAATTTTTGGAAAGGCCGCCAAATGTCAGCATAATCAGATCATCAGCCAGCGATGCTGTGCTGACGTGCTCGATGCCGTCGTACAGCACTTTATCGTATATTTCATCACTCAATACCACCAACCGATGCTCACGGGCTATTTTCAGCAGTTCCAGCAAAAAAGCCTGATCATAAACCGCACCGGTAGGGTTATTCGGGTTTATCAACACTATTGCTTTAGTTTTAGTGCCGATTTTCTGCTTAATATCGCTAAGATCCGGAAACCAGTCCTGTTGCTCATCACAGCGATAATGCACTGCTTTACCGCCGGCCAGATTAACCGCCGCTGTCCACAGTGGATAATCGGGCGATGGGATCAGCACTTCGTCACCATTATTCAGCAGAGCCTGCAACGACATTAAAATAAGCTCTGAGACACCATTGCCAATATACACATCATCAGCGTCAGCACCTCTGATCCCACGTTGCTGGTAATACTGCGCCACGGCAACCCTTGCCGGATATATACCCTGAGAGTCTGAATAGCCCTGAGCCGTAGGCAGATTATGAATAACATGCTTAAGTATTTCATCTGGTGCTTCAAAGCCAAAAGGTGCCGGATTACCGATATTCAGTTTAAGAATACGGTGACCTTCTTCTTCCATTCTTCTGGCTTCCTGTGCGACAGGGCCGCGAATGTCATAACATACTCCATCGAGCTTGGTTGAACGTTCAATTGGTTTCATAGCCTGAACCGGTTTGCCCCCTATAATAATATCCATCCAGATAGCTAAAATATCAGGGTGTAGTTGTCACATAACCGCGGCAGATTTGCAATGCGGCGACCAGAAATGTTGACAAATTTTTGTAAAAAAACCAGCTGAAATATTTTTTAGTTCAATCTGAGCCAGGCAAAGGCTAAAATAGCTAACTAAATTTCAAATCCGCAATCCATTCAGTTACTTTAGATGGCTTGCGATGGTGCAGAATGTAATGGTGAATTTTTGATTAAAAAAAGTGTGATCGTAGCAGGCTGGTGCCTTGTTGCGTATGCGGCGTTAAGCCCTTTTGTCGGGCTGCAGCCGGTGCCACAGCAGGACTCACTCGATGAATGGCAACGACCTGGCAGAATCGCGGCGCTGAGTCAGGCTGATCAGCAAAAGGTGCTGGAACGGCTAGCCTATACCGAACCCGCTATTCCTTTTACTGCATTGCCAGATTTTAGTGCTATTACTGATACCAATGCCAAAAAGCGAGCTTTTTTTAATTATCTGCGACCCCATGTACAGCGCGAAAATAACCGGTTGCGCAATTTGCGGCGGCAATTAATCGAGCTTGCAGAAAAAAAACAGAAAAACCAACGGCTCACCATCAACGAATATGCATTTCTGTATAGCTTGTATGATGAGTTCCGGATGGACGTCGCCGAATCAGATCCGCAAATGCTGCAGGAATTACTGAAAAGGGTCGATATTTTACCTGCTAGCCTGGTGTTAATGCAGGCCGCCAATGAATCTGCCTGGGGGACCAGCCGCTTTGCGGTTGAAGGCTACAACTTTTTTGGTCAGTGGTGTTTTCGGGAGGGGTGTGGTCTGGTGCCGCTTAGTCGTGCTGACGACATGAGCCATGAGGTTGCAAAGTTTGATAGTCCCGCCAAAAGTATCCGCAGCTATTTTTACAACCTGAACACCTTTCATACCTACGAGCCGCTGCGCGAAATCCGGGCGCAATTAAGAGCCGAGCGCAAGCCTGTGCGTGGCGAGGCCCTTGCGGCCGGTTTAGGCCGCTATTCAGAACGCGGTGATGAGTATATTGCTGAAATAAGCAGTATGATCCGCTTTAACCGGCGCTTTCTGGAAGACTAATCTCTGAGCAACAAAATGTAGCAGTTAAGTGCAGTTATGATAACTGCACAATTTTCAGGCTGTTACTGAGTTGATGTTTGTCTGCTAAGGTTGAGTATTCGTCTTGTTCCTCGTCGCTGGCAAGGCCAACAGGAATGGCCGGTACGGCCTGATGATCGAAAGCCGTATCTCCTTCAACGGTATTCTGGCCATCTTTTGATATGCCGGCAAAATCAAATAAGCTGTTGTCAGCCAGATGAGATGGCACCACATTCTGCATTGCCTGAAACATGGTTTCAATCCGGCCCGGAAAGCGTTTATCCCAGTCTTGCAGCATTTCTTTTATAACCTGACGTTGTAAACCATCCTGCGAGCCGCATAAGTTACAGGGGATTATCGGAAACTGGCGCGCTTCAGAGTATTTTTCAATATCTTTTTCTTTACAATATGCCAGTGGCCGGATCACGATATGCTCGCCGTTGTCACTGATCAGCTTAGGTGGCATCGATTTCATTTTGCCCCCATAAAACATATTTAAAAACAGTGTTTCCAGCATGTCATCGCGATGATGGCCCAGCGCTATTTTAGTGGCGCCCAGCTCCTTTGCCGTGCGGTATAAAATGCCGCGGCGAAGGCGCGAGCAAAGGGAGCAGGTAGTTTTACCTTCAGGAATTTTATCTTTGACAATGGCATAGGTGTCTTCAGTCACAATTTGATAATCAACACCAATGCTCTGCAAATATTGGGGTAATACATGTGCCGGAAAACCCGGTTGTTTCTGATCCAGGTTAACCGCAACAATACTGAAACTGACTGGCGCAGATTGCTGTAAGTTAAGCAGAATATCCAGCATGGTATAAGAGTCTTTGCCACCGGATAAGCAGACCATAATTTTATCGCCTTCGCTTATCATGCCAAAGTCACTAATGGCCTGACCCACGCCGCGGCGCAGCCGTTTGTGCAGTTTGTTTAAATTATACTGTGCTTTTGCTTGTGCTGCGTGCGACATAACTTCGGTAACCCTGCAGAAAAATGGCGCACATTATAACCAAGTGTGCGCCAATACCATAGGGCGGATTTTAGTGTTTTGCTAACGGGCTGACAAAATTTGCCGGTTTTAACGCTAAAACATCACAGTCAAGCTGGTCAATTAAGTGTTCTGCGGTGTTACCAATAATGGCGGCTGAAAAACCGGTTCGACCAATCGTGCCAATAACCACCATTTCTGCGTCCAGCTCGGTAGCCAGCGCCGGAATAATATCTTCAGGCATGCCCTCCAGCACATGGGTATCCTGTTCGGCCATATCAAACTGACTGGCCAGCTCAGCTACCGCGTTTTCATGATGGCGGCGCATAGCAGAATTATATTGTTGTGGGTTAAACTCCGGAATTTCGATGGCGATATTAACCGGCGTGCCGGGAAAGGCATTAACCAGATGAACTTTACCCTGCAACACTTTTGCCATGGCTTTGGCATTGCTGATCACCCGCTGGTTCAGCGATTGATGATGATCCTGTTCACTACCCGCATTTACTGCAGCAATAATATTGCCATTGTCAGGCCAGGCATGCTCTTTAACCAGCAATACTGCGCACGGACATTTGCGTAGAATATGCCAGTCTGTCGGAGTGAAAATCATCGATTTTAAGATGTCATGGTTGTGGGTGCCTTTGATAACCAGATCGAAATTTTGCTCCAGCACTTCATGCACTATCGCTTCAAAGGGGCGGTTATGCCACACCACCTTTACACTAATATCAACTCCCTGATTTCTGGCATCATTAATCAGCTCACCGACCCATAATTCGCGGTCATGAATAACAGCCTGGCGCATCGATTCCCGTTCGTCACCCGACAGCATGGTAGTCATTTCATAGGAAAAGTCGTATACCGATAAAAAAGCGGTTAGTTTACAAGGTTGTTTGTGGGCAAGCTCTAAACCACGGTTCAGGGCTTTATGCTGACTATCTGTCGGATCAAGTACCACTAACACATTGCTGAAAACGGTCATTACACTCTCCTTGTTACAAAAGGCCTTGTTACAATAAGGGGTTGGCCATGCGCAACTTAATGTGCTGGCAGGCGCTGCTTTTTGTTGCTACTGAAAAGTGTAGTCAATAAAACCGTAATAGGGGGAACTTCAGTTTGTGCTAAATCAAAAAAACTAACAATTACCGGCTAACTGCTGCATAGCAGCCGGTGCAGTAATGGTAATTAGCTTGCCATCGACAACAATTAGCTGTTCTTTATGTAATTTACTTAATAAACGGCTGATGGTTTCAACAGTTAAACCAAGATAATTGCCGATGTCACTGCGGGTCATTGATAAACGGAATGCCTTATCAGAAAAACCACGATTACCAAACCGTTGCGCCAGATGGTTTAAAAAAGTCGCTAACTTTTGTTCAGCTGTTTTGCGGTTTAACAATAACAGCATTTGCTGATCGGCCTGAATATCCTGGCTCATTAAACGCATTAACTGTTGGCGTAACTTTGGTAATTGATCCAGCAATGACTCAAGATTGGGATAGGGTATTTCACATACCATGCCGGTTTCCAGCGCTTCTGCATAGCTGTTATGTAACTCATTGTTTATTGCATCAAAGCCAATAACATCACCAGGTAAATGAAAGCCGGTAATTTGTTGTTCACCTTGTTCGGTAAGGGTGAAGGTTTTGAATGACCCGGAACGAATAGCATACAGCGCTGTTAATGGCTTATTGCTCTCAAACAGCATGTCGCCTTTGTGCAACGGCCTTTTGCGTTGAATAATATCATCTAACCGGCTAAGTTCCTGCTCATTCAGGGAAAACGGCAGACATAGCTGGCTGAAACCACAATCCTGACAATTTATTGCTGAACGTTGCATAATCTGGTTTCCTGATTGTCCCCGAAATAACCGCTACAGCTTAAAAAACTAGTCTTTTTAAAGCAAGGAATATTGTATAAACACCATAAATAGCTAATATTCCCGCCGCGCTATAACGTACGGCTGGCCGGTTTTTAAATTTACTGAGTGTACTGGCCAAACTACCGAATGTCAGCAGTGCGGGCAGGGTGCCCAAGCCAAAAAATAACATAATAAGTGCGCCCTGAATGGCACTGCCGCTGGCCAGACTCCACCCCAGGGTTGAGTAAACCAGGCCGCAGGGCAACCAGCCCCAGCACAAGCCGTACAGGTATGCTTTAGGTAAAGTATCCAGTGGCATAATCTGCTGACTCAGTGGCCGTATCAGGGCCCATAACCGTTGACCACCCCGTTCAAGGACGGTAAGCCCAAACCATAACCGTGCAATATACAATGCCATCAGCAATAGCAACAAACCGGCTATTAACCGCAGCCAAATCAGTGATATGCCTGCCAGTGCCATGGCCTGCATGCCAAAGTAGCCGACCAGTGCGCCAAGTAAGGCGTAGGTGGTTAATCGGCCCAGGCTTAACAATAACTGCATGGCAAATTTCCAGCCAATGCTGCGTTGGGGCATGGCCAGTTGCAGTGCTGCAATGATACCACCACACATCACGATACAATGACTACTGCCCAGAAAACCTATCAGTAGCGCGGCAAACAGGTCTGTTGTCATGACCCTGGTTTATCCTGCTGCTTAGCAGCGGGTTCAGCCTGCTTATCTGGCATAACTGCTGAGCTTTGATTTGTTTTTTTTGATGCCGGGTTGCCGGTTGTTTGCTGTTCATCAAATAAAATGCTGAAACCTTCTTTATCCAGATCTTCAAACTGTTTGCTGCGCACAGCCCAGAAGAAAATAGCCAGGCCCAGCATGACAAATAAAATAGCGATAGGGATCAAGACGTAAATGATACTCATATGATACTCATGATTAAAAAACCGTAATATTGAGGGCTCATATTAAAAACTCATTTTTTCAATAGTCTGAGTGAGTTAGAAACAACCAGTAATGAGCTGAAAGACATTCCCAACACCGCAATATAGGGTGACACCAGGCCGGCGACTGCCAGCGGGATGATTAACAGATTGTAACCCACAGCCCACAGCAAATTTTGCCGGATAATGCCGGAAGCTTGTTTACCAGCAGCAAGTAAGAATGCCAGCAAGCTGATATCCGGCTTTAACAGTACCACATCTGCCTGATTTTTGGATAAGTCAGTACCTGAATCCACCGCTACAGAAATATGAGCCGCGTTAAACCCGGGGCTGTCATTAATACCGTCGCCGAGCATTAACACCTTATGGCCGTCATTAACCAGCGCAGTAATTGCTGCTACTTTATCGGCAGGGCTGCAGCCTTGCTGCATAAAATCTAAGTTAAGGTCGGCGGCAAGCTCTGCAGCCTGACCTGAACTGTCACCGGTTAACATGCCAAGCCGGTAACCCTGCTGCTGTAAATTTCTGATCAGGGTTAACGCATGAGGCCGCAGATTATCGGCCAGCGTGAAGGCAGCCACTAATTGCTGGTCGATAGTCACAAATACATTCGCATTAGCCGCACCGATTTGCTCAGGGTTATTAATCTGACAAAACTCGGCACTGCCGACACGAAGTTGCTGGTCCTGCCAGATGCCGCTGATACCCTGACCAATACTGATGGTGACCTGGCTAATCGCCAAATTCTGTTTTAAGTGGCTGACAAAGGCCCGGGCAATAGGATGTTCAGAGTGCTGCTCCAGGTTTGCGACCACATTTAACAGTTCGTTGTCGGTGATCTGACGGCTAGATACCGGCTGAAAACGTTGAATATTAACAATACTGAAGCGGCCTTCAGTCAGGGTACCGGTTTTATCAAAAATAATATGAGTAAGTTCTGGCAGGGTTTCCAGTGCTTGTGAGTTCTTTACCAGAATACCCAGCCGGTTTAACCGTGACAGCGCGCAGGTTATTGCGGTAGGGGTGGCCAGACTTAATGCGCAGGGGCAGGTTGCCACTAACACTGATAACGTAACCCAGAATGCCCGGTCGGCGTCTAACCAGAAATACCAGAGGGCGAAAGTCGCTGCGGCAATAAGCAAAAGCCGCTCGACGAAATAACGGGCCAGTTGATCGGTTTTTTCCACCAGCCGCGGTTTGTTGTGCAAGGTTTGTTGCTGCAACTGAATGATCTGGCCCAGGCGCGAATGTACCAGAGTACTGCTGACACTAATCGTTAGCAGGCCATCATGATTTATACTGCCTGCCAGCACCATATCGCCCTGCTGCCGGCTGATGGCGGTGTATTCACCGGTCAGCATTGACTCGTCGACAGTGCTGCTACCGCTAAGTACCATACCGTCTGCCGGCAGGGTTTCACCTGGTTTTACCAGAATAATATCACCGGCAACCAGACGACGGGCTGAAACCGCCTGCTGTTGATCATTCTGCAACAATGTAGCCGATACCGGCATGATTTTCAGTAAGTTACTGGTTGCATCCCGCGCCTGCGCCCGGGCCCGGTATTCAAAAAACTTACCCAGTTGCAGCAGGAAGGTAAACATACAGACCGACTCGAAATAGACGTCACCGGTTTGCATAACAGTGGCATAGGCCGATGCAAAAAACGTGTAATAAATTGCCAGGCTCACCGGCACATCCATATTCATTTGTCGTGCTTTAATACTGCGCCAGGCACTGTTAACAAAAGGCAGCGCTGCATAAAGTACTACCGGCAGGGTGAGCAGCATGCTAATCCAGCGCAGATAGCCATGATGCGATTCGTCAATACCGCTGTATTCGCCAAAATACAAGGCAAAGGCCAGCATCATTACCTGCATTGTCATAATGCCAGATACCGCCAGTCGTTTTAAAAAGCGGTTCAGCTCAGCTTTAAACTGATGCTCCATCTGGTCGGCAACAAAGGGACTGGCCTGATAACCCAGCTGGTTAATCTGCAATAACACTTCACTGAGTGCTAATTGCTCAGGCTGCCAGTTAAGTAAGGCTCGCTGGGTGGAGGAGTTAATACTGATTTTATTAACAGCAGGGTGTTTATTCAGGTGCTTTTCAATTAACCAGGCACAGGCAGCGCAGCTCATGCCGCTAATAGCCAGTTCAAGCTCTGCGCCATTCTGATGTTGCTGGCTGATATCGGCCAGCACATCAGCACTGTCATATTGTTGTAAACTGGCGCGCAGCTCAGTTGGGATGAGTTCAGCTTTTGCTGCAGCTTCGGTTCGAAATTTGTAATAGTCGTCCAGGCCACTGGCGATAATAGTCTGGGCTACCGCCTGACAGCCTGCACAGCAAAACAGCTCCGGTTTGCCATTGATGGTTAACTGAAAACGCTCGCCGGTAATAACCGGCTCAAGACAATGAAAACAGCTTAGTGTTGTCAACCGGGCCTCTGCTTTTGTTCAACTAAAAACTGAGTATGTAATTAATAACCGAGCTTAATTTCCTGTGTTGCCGGCAGCTCGAAGGTGGCTCTTAATTTCCATTCATTACTGTTGTCAGTGACATTCAAGCGCCATTTTCCGGTTGGCGTCAGGGGCAGGGTAGCCACATACAGTAGCTCACCACTACGCTGTGCATCCACCGCAAAATCCTGTGCTGCCAGGGTAGGGTGATAAAAATCAAGGTGAATACTGCTGTCCAGCACGGCATTCTCAGTAAACCTCACCACAGCCCGGTTACCGGCAATCAGCACTGTCGCATTTAAATTACGCAATGCCGCTTCACGGTATTTTGCCAATTGTAAATTGATGCTTTTACCGGCTTTATAGTAGTCGTCAATCACCAGATCAGGTTGTTGCTGATTCATCAGAACCACGGCATAAATGGCCCGTAATGCAGTTACTACCGGTATGGCAATGAGGATCCAGGGCCAGACTTGCTTATACCAGGGTTTTGTGTCCTGCTGCATCATTACCTCTATGTTGATAATATTAAGCCCCTTTACGGGGCTTAGTTGCTATTAGCCTGTTTTTGCGTATCTTTATTAACGCAGATCTTCCGGGTTCGACAAACGGTAAACATATGCTGTCAGTATATGTACCTTATCTTCGCCCAACGTATCTTTAAAAGCAGGCATCACTCCATAACGACCTTTTATCAGTGTTTCTTCAATGGCACCAGCTGAGCCACCGTACAACCAGATATTATCAGTCAGGTTAGGCGCACCAAATGGCAGATTGTGGGCAACACTACCTTTACCATCAGCGCCATGACAGGCTGCACATAAACCGAATTTGGCTTTACCGGCGCTGGCATCACGCTCGTTTACTGCACGGCCAGACAAACTAAGAACATAGGCAGTCATTTCCTTAATACCTTGTTCACCAAGCGCTGCTTCCCAACCTGGCATGGCTGCTCTGCGACCATATAGCAGCGTTTCTTTAATCTTGTCCGGGCTGCCACCATACAACCAGTCGTTGTCAGTAAGGTTTGGATAACCACGCTGACCACGGGCATCGGAGCCATGGCATAACGCGCAGTTTTGCAAAAACAGCCGTTGACCAATTTTTAATGCGTCCGGGTCATAGGCCAGATCCAATACGTCACGCTTGGCAAACTGCTGAAAAACCGGGCCGTAGGTTTCTGCCGCAGCTTCCTGTTCAACATCCAGCTGGACGTAACGCCCTTCAGCTTTTGCCTGGGCTACCGCTGCACGCGACTCTTCCAGGTTTTTAATGCCCTGGTTTGAGCTGGTCCAGTTTAAAAAGCCCGGCCAGTTACCTAAACCCGGATAGGCGGCAAGATAAAATACCGACCAGATCAGGGTGCCGTAAAACATGTACGTCCACCACTTTGGCAGTGGGTTATTGACTTCTTTCAGGCCGTCTACTTCATGATCAGTGGTTTCATCTTCCGGCACACCGACATAGTTAGTTAAATTCCAGCGCAGTAAAATAAAGCAGCCAATTAGCACAGGTAAAGTTAAAACAATGATCCAAGCACTCCAGAAGCTACTCATGATCTGACTCCCGTTTGATTTTTTGTTCTTTCGATTCTGGTTCGTCGTCAAATACCAGGTTGGCAGCTTCGTCAAAATCTTTCTTACGTTTTTTACCGTATGCCCAGATAACGAATGCAACAAAGCCAACAAACAGAATCACGGTTAACACGCTATGAACTGTTGCAAATTCCATAATGGTTACTTCAACGCTGTGCCCAGCGATTGCAGATAAGCAATCAAGGCTTCCATTTCAGTTTTACCTTTAACTGCATCAGCAGCGCCGGCAATGTCTTCATCGGTATAAGGCACGCCAAAACCACGGAAGATTTCAAGCTTGCGGGCAGTATATTTCCCATCCAGAACATTAGTGTCCAACCAGGGGAACCCCGGCATATTAGACTGTGGCACTACTGAGCGTGGGTTCATCAAGTGGGCATAATGCCAGTCATCACTATACCGTTCGCCAACCCGGGCCAGGTCAGGGCCTGTGCGCTTAGAACCCCACAAAAAGGGATGTTCCCATACGCTTTCGCCTGCGACAGAGTAGTGACCATAACGCTCAACTTCGGCCCGGAAAGGACGGATCATCTGGCTATGGCAATTAACACAACCTTCCCGGATGTAAATATCCCGGCCTTCCATTTGTAGCGCAGTGTAGGGTTTTAAACCGTCGATCGGCTGTTTGGTTTCTTCCATAAACATCAGCGGTGTAATCTGCACCAGAGTACCGAAGCTGATAGCGATAACGGTAAAAATCCCCAGTAAACCAACACTTTTCTCTATTTTTTCATGATGATTCTTCGACATGACCTGCCCCTTATGCCGTTACTGGCACAGCTTGTGCCACTTCATCTTTACTACGGACAGTTTTGTAAACGTTGTATGCCATAATCAACATACCTGTGACTACAAAAACCCCACCAATAAAGCGCATCAGATAAAATGGCATAGATGCTTCCAGACTTTGCACAAAACTGTAAGTCAGGGTGCCGTCAGTGTTTACCGCGCGCCACATCATGCCCTGCATAATACCTGAGATCCACATGGCCACGATGTACAACACCACGCCAATGGTATGCAACCAGAAGTGGGTGTTGATTAGCTTGGTGCTGTACATACCCACTTTGTTATAAACCACCGGAATAACATGGTACATAGCGCCTATAGAAATCATGGCTACCCAGCCTAAGGCACCAGAATGGACATGGCCGACGGTCCAGTCGGTATAATGAGATAAGGCATTGACCGATTTAATTGCCATCATCGGGCCTTCAAAGGTCGACATACCATAGAAAGATAACGAGACAATTAAAAAGCGCAGAATAGGGTCGGTTTTCAGTTTATGCCAGGCACCTGACAGCGTCATGATGCCGTTAATCATGCCACCCCAGCTGGGTACGAACAGCACAATAGACATGACCATTCCCAACGACTGGGTCCAGTCAGGCAGGGCAGTGTAATGTAAATGGTGCGGTCCAGCCCAGATATAGAGGGCAATCAGGGCCCAGAAGTGAACTATCGACAAGCGGTAAGAATAAACTGGCCGGCCAGCCTGCTTCGGCACAAAATAGTACATCATGCCAAGGAAGCCAGCAGTTAACAGAAAACCCACTGCGTTGTGGCCATACCACCATTGCACCATGGCATCGACTGCACCAGCATAGATAGAATAGGATTTAAACAGATTTAACGGTACTGCCATACTATTAACGATATGCAGGGCTGCTACGGTGATAATAAAACCACCATAGAACCAGTTTGCGACATAAATATGGCTGGTTTTACGTTTTACTAAAGTACCGAAGAACACGATAGCAAAGGAGACCCAGACAATCGTGATCAGTATATCTATTGGCCACTCCAGCTCAGCATACTCTTTACTGCTTTGGCCAATACCAAGCGGCAATGTTATGACTGCGGCAACAATAACCGTTTGCCAACCCCAGAAGGTAAACATCGCCAGTTTTTCAGCAAATAACCGGGTTTGACAGGTTCGCTGTACCACGTAATAACAGGTAGCAAACAAGGCACTGGTACCAAACGCAAATATCACCGCGTTGGTATGAAGTGGCCGTAAACGACTGTACGTTAGCCACGGAATATCAAAGTTTAATGCCGGCCAGTAAAGCTGGGCTGCGAGTAATACGCCCACCACCATGCCAACAATACCCCATAAAACGGTAGTAATGGCAAAGTGGCGGACAACGCTATAGTTGTATTCAACATTTAACGGTTTGGTCTGGCTCATGTTGAGTTCCGCTGCAGTTATGCTGGTTACTAAAATCCACCTTAAGGTGGCCCTATTGTTATAAAGTGGGCAACTAACAAGATGTTAACTTTGCGGTTGCGGCCACTGAATTTTGGGCGAAATGATACGAGTTTTGACTTTTAAAAGATAGGTAAACTCACCCATTTTATGACGTAGAACAAAGTCTCTGCACAATAAGTAGCCAATTGTAGTCACAATTTAGCCCTTTTGCAGAAAAGCCGGTAAAATGTGTGTTTTCACGCCGCCCAAAGTTGCCCATGCAAAACAGTATTATTTGTCATGTATGCCTGCTGATGTTTTTGCTAGTGTTAGCGGCGTGCCAGCCACAACGAGCCGATCACAGTACCAGGGTGTTTACTCAGGGCCCGGACATATCCCTTGGTTTGACGCCGGGAACAGTTCCGGTAGAAACACCGTTGCGTCTTCAGTTGGTCAGCCGGCAGCCAATAAGCAATATTACGGCTGACGTTACCGGCGTTAGTATGTACATGGGGGTTGTCCCGTTGCGCTTTCAAAAGCTAAGTACG
Source organism: Arsukibacterium indicum (assembly GCF_019100565.1). Taxonomy (GTDB): domain Bacteria; phylum Pseudomonadota; class Gammaproteobacteria; order Enterobacterales; family Alteromonadaceae; genus Alishewanella; species Alishewanella indicum. Next base: position 68,146 of record NZ_JAHRID010000005.1, read on the forward strand.
CCAGACAGTGGTGGTGCAGAGCAATGGCAGGCAGAGTTTTTACTGGGTGCCTGTAGCGATCCAGCCATGTTATGGCAACTGAACGTGACAGTACAGTTCGCAGATGGCAGAAAACTTTCGTTAAAAGAGCAGTTTAATTCAAGCTGGTAAAAAGCGGTTTTTAATGCTTGTCAGCTGGCTAAAATTTGTTCAGTATAGGCAGGCGAAAAAGACAGAAGATACAACTAAAACTAATCTGAGGTTACCTGAAATGACCAGTGATTTTGTCCGTAATATCCATTTGGCTACCGCTCAGCAACTTCGGGATCAAGGTGCTGATTTAACAGTTATTTTAGAGCATTTTGATAGCGTTTTTTTACCTCAGGAAGAGTTTCCGGAGTTACTGGATCAGCTGGGTTACCCACAACAGGATCTGAAGCAATTTCTGCAGGGCCAGCTTTAGGGCGAAAGCTGATGTCACTGCCGGGCCCGGATTGTTTGTAACAGATGTAACTCGTTGGCAGTAGTGACGTCAAGCCTGGCTGTTTCCGCGCAAACAAATTCAGTAAAGCCGCAATCTGCCATATCGGGCAGATCGCGGCTTTTTTGTTGGCCTGGATTCCAGATAACACTGGCATCATGGCCATTTTGTATAACAGTTAACTGTTTTTGCTGATCTATCAGTTGCAACTGGCTACTGGTGTTATAGTAAATCCGGTCGGTTTCACCGTTAAAACCTGTTTCGTTGCTGGCAGATATCTGCATAACATTCGCCACTTTATCAAAGTAATGCTCGCTTAAACCTTTAACCCTGGCCTGCTGCAGATCAGATACCCGAAAATAGCTATGAAGCGCTGCCTGTTGATAAAGCGAAGTGTCACACTTAAGTTGTATTGTCAGTTCGCTGTCACTCAGTAGCAGGTTTAGTAAAAGCTTCATGGGCTTCGATATTGTGTTACCCGTTGCGCTAATTACAGCAGAATCGGCTGGCCATAACGCCGGTGGTATATCAGTAACAGTAATGCTTAAAGTCACGCTAACGCTGTCAGCACTAACCCGGCTGTCGGCAAGCTGCCAAAACCGGTTACGTACCAGGCCATGGTTAGGCAATGATTGGTGCTGCTTTATTTTATCGTCAGCAGGGCCAAACCACGGCCAGCAAACCGGTACGCCGCCGCGAATTGCTGCGCCGTTATGCCATTGTGCTTTGTCAGATAACCACAATACTTCATTGCCAGCTGTCGGCTGATAGGACAATAACTGGCCCCCATATAATGAAATCACCGCCCTGGCTTGCCCGCACTGCAATTTCAGACAGGGCAAATCGCCAAGCTGGCCAAAACCGGTAATCGTACTGATGCTTTGTTGTGGCATAAAAAGTCCTTCAAATGCAGATAAACTTGCCGATAGCATAGCGGAGTAGGTGTTCTTTCGAAACAGCGGCATGGATACCGCGCAGGCTGAAACAGCACAGGGATGTGCTGTTGAAGGCGGTGCAGAAAGAATTTTCTGCTCTGCTATGTTAAGCAGAGCAGCGATAAAGCCTGCTTTAAAAACGGTACTTTATGGTTTTACTTCATCAGCTCAACCACGTTATCCAGCATCCGGTTACTAAAGCCCCATTCATTGTCATACCACGACATGACTTTGACCAGGCGGCCATTTACCCGGGTTTCAGTAGCATCAAAAATGGATGACATTGGGTTGTGGTTAAAATCAACTGATACCAGTGGCAAATCGTTGACTGCCAGTACCTGGTTCATCGGGCTAGTTGCGGCCGCTGCACGGATGATGTCATTCACTTCTTCTATGCTGGTTTCACGGCCGGCGATAAAGGTCAAATCAACCAGCGACACATTTAAGGTTGGAACGCGCACTGCCAGACCATCAAACTTGCCTTTCAGCTCAGGAACCACCAGGCCAACTGCCGCCGCTGCCCCGGTTTTTGTGGGGATCATCGACATTGCCGCAGCTCTGGCCCGGCGTACATCAGTATGATAGACATCACTTAAGCGTTGATCATTGGTGTAGGCATGAATTGTGGTCATTAAACCAGATTCAATACCAAGCGAGTCTGACAGCGGTTTGGCAATCGGTGCCAGACAGTTTGTAGTACAGGACGCGTTTGAAATAATGGTCATCTGTGGCGTAATAACCTGATGGTTAACGCCATATACTACCGTGGCATCGACATCTTTGCCTGGCGCTGAAATAATGACTTTTTTTGCACCGGCGGTTAAATGGGCGCCTGCTGTTTTGCGATCGGTAAATAAGCCGGTACACTCTAATACAACGTCCACCTTTAAATCGGCCCACGGCAAATCAGCCGGGTTACGGATGCTCAGGGTTTTAATCTGGTCGTCGTTAACGTAAATAGCTTCATCGTTGTGGCTGACGCTGGCAGCGAAAATACCATGCGCTGTGTCATACTTCAGCAGGTGTGCATTAATAGCCGCGTCGCCTAAATCGTTAATGGCAACAATTTTAATATCGTAATTTTTGCTGCTTTCATATAAAGCACGTAATACATTGCGGCCGATACGACCAAAGCCATTAATTGCAACCCGAATAGACATAGTGACTCCAGAGTTAGTTTTAGAAAATAAGGCTGAAAACGTATTCAGCAAATAATATGTAGTAAAATTACATTAATGCTGGCATTTTTCAAGTTTAAAACGGCAATAAATTGCTTTTATGTAATTTAATAACGTAAATTGATTTGGCAGTTTGGTAGCATAAAGTAGTAAAGTAATGCCAAGCTGCTGTTTATAATAAGGATTAAATAATGGATGCCGCGTTGCTGGCCGAACTGGTTGCATTTTCCGGAATAGAAACCGAATTTAATGATGCCTGGGGTAAACCTACTCAGGTTGCCAGCGCTGACCAGCTGGCACTGCTGGCTGCTCAGGGCTTTAATATAGCAGATGATGCTGCTGCCAGGGCCGAGCTTACCGAGCGCCAACTGGATTTCTGGCAGCAAATTCTGGCGCCGGTGTCTGTGCAACTGCTGGGTGAGCCCCTGACGTTTGAGTTGCAGGTTCCTCTGGCACTGGCAAACAGCCGTTTTGACTTTACATTACAAACAGAGCAGGGGGCCTGCTATCAATTCAGCACCGAGCCCGTTGCCGGCGAACTGGTGCAGGTTGCTATTATTGAAGATGAAGAATACCAGCAGTATCAGCATAGTCTGGATTATCCGCTGGACCCTGGTTATCACCAGCTAACCCTCAGCTGTAGTGAAACCGGTTTTAGTTTTGAGCAAAGGTTGATTGTCAGCCCCGGCAAATGTTACCAGCCAGAGCAGTTTAATCAACAAAAGCAGTGGGGCGTATCGGTGCAACTGTATGGGCTGCGTTCTGCACGAAACTGGGGCATCGGAGACTTTAGCGACTTAAGTACCCTGGTTTCTTATCTGGCTGTTCATGGCGCTGACTTTATTGGCTTAAACCCTATTCACGCTCTTTATCCTGCCATGCCGGAAAGTGCCAGCCCGTATAGCCCATCGTCACGGCGCTGGCTAAATATTATTTATATTGATGTTTGTGCAATGCCGGGTTACCAGCAATGTAGTAACACCCAGCGCTTGGTTACTGCCCCGGCCTTTGTTACATCGGTTAACGAGCAGCGCAGCCGTGACTGGGTTGATTACAGTGGCGTATTACAGCTGAAACTGCCGGTGATGCACAGTTTGTATCAATGGTTTGTACAGCACTGTGGTAACGAAGCGCATTTAGCGGCTGAGTTTGCTGAGTTTAAACAGCAAGGTGGTGCAAGTTTGCAGCAACTTGCCCTTTACGATGCCTTGCATGCCTTTTTGATTAAGCAGGACCGTAATTACTGGGGCTGGCCAAACTGGCCAGAGCAATACCGCGACCCTGAAAGTGATGCCGTGCAACAGTTTGCCAGGGATCATCAGCAACAACTGGATTTCTATTGTTATCTGCAATTTATCGCATCGCAGCAGCTTAAAGCCGTGCAGCAACAGGCGAAAACTGCCGGCATGTTATTGGGCTTGTATCGTGATTTAGCCGTAGGCGTCAGTGAGGCGTCCACTGAAATATGGGGTAACGGCGACTTATATTGTCGTGATGCCAGCGTTGGTGCACCGCCTGATCCGCTTGGGCCTGCGGGTCAGAACTGGGGCTTGCCGCCAATGCAGCCTTATCAGTTATTCAGCCAGGCGTATCAGCCAATGATTGAACTGTTTCGCAGTAATATGCAGGATGCCGGTGCCCTCAGGATCGACCATGTAATGGCATTGCTGCGGTTATGGTGGGTGCCAAAAACCGCAGCAAACGCAGGTGGCGGCGCTTATGTCTATTACCCGATTATGGATTTGCTGGGCATTCTGGCACTGGAAAGTCAGCGCCAGGGGGCAGTCATTATCGGTGAAGACTTAGGTACGGTACCCGATGGCATTCGCGAGTTGTTAGCAGACTATGGCATATATTCATACCGGGTATTCTTTTTTGAGACTGCTGCCGATGGCGGTTATATTTCACCTGCTCATTACCCGGTGCAGGCAATGGCAACCCTGAGTACCCACGACTTACCGACCTTAATTGGTTTCTGGCATTGTGACGATTTGAAACTTGGTCAGCAATTAGGGCTATATCAGGACGAGCAGCAGCTGCAGGGTTTATATCAGCAGCGCCATGCCAACAAGCAGCAAATTCTCGATTCGCTGCACGGCCATGGCATCTTGCCCGCTGACTACCCCCGAGCGGTAGATAGCCTTGGCATGGATCGTACCCTAAACTATGCACTGCAACGCCACCTGGCTGCCGGCAGCAGTCAGCTATTATGTCTGCAGCTTGAGGACTGGCTGGAAATGACCCAGCCGGTGAATGTACCCGGAACCAGTGATGAGTATCCAAACTGGCGGCGTAAATTAAGCCGTGAGCTGGAGCAATGGACTACTGAGCCGCATATTGAGCGGTTACTGACAGAGCTAACGAAAGCACGGGCCAGCTAATACGCTGCGCGGCTATTTAATTAATAATAAAAGGGCAGATACTATGACATTAGCGCAATTACAACAGGCAAATTGTGCCCATCCTTTTGCTGTGCTGGGATGGCAGACCAACAGCTACAGTGCCAAAGGTAGCGGTTTGCTGTTACGGGCTTATTTGCCGCATGCGCTGACAGTTGAAGCTTTTGAATTAAAAAGTGGTAAAAGCCTCGGTAACTTAACGGCTCATCCTGAATATGCTGGCGTGTATGAACTTGTACTGGCCCGCAAACGCAAAGCCAGTGCCTATTATTTGCAAGTGACTGACCCGCATACTACTTATCGTTGCATCGACCCGTATCAGTTCCGTGAACAGGCTTTTTATGCGGTACACCACGTTAACAGCCAGCCAGAGAACCTGTATCGCCAGCTGGGCGCGCAGATCATCAGCCTTGATGTCGACGGCAAGCCATTAACCGCAACCCGCTTTGCGGTGTATGCACCGGCCGCCAGCAGCGTTAGTTTAGTGGGTGATATGAATGGCTGGGATGGTCGCTGTCACCCAATGGAGCGCACAGATTGCGGCCATTGGGTACTGGTGTTACCTGAAGTCACAAGCGGAATACGTTATAAATTTGAAATTAAAGACAGAGACGGCCACTTGCTGCCCCATAAAGCTGACCCGATGGCATTTTATGCTGAACAGTACCCGTCACATGCTTCTCTGGTGTATGACCACAATAGCTATCAGTGGCAGGATAAAAGCTGGCGCGAAAGATCGCCGGTCAACCCTTATCAGAGCGCCATCAGCATTTATGAGCTGCACATTGGTAGCTGGCGGCGAAAAGATGATAACCAGCCACTCAACTATGCTGAGCTGGCTGAACAGTTAATTCCTTACATTAAAGACATGGGTTACAGCCATATTGAATTGCTGCCGGTAATGGAACACCCCTTTGATGGTTCCTGGGGCTATCAGCCGCTGGGCTTATTTGCGCCAACTTCGCGGTTTGGCAGCCCGGATCAGTTTAAAGCCTTTGTTGATGCCTGCCATCAGGCCGGCATTGGCGTTATTCTGGACTGGGTACCGGCGCATTTTCCTGAAGACGGCCACGGCTTAGCCCGGTTTGATGGCAGCCATTTATACGAATATGCCGATCCGCGTCGCGGTTGGCATCCTGACTGGAATTCCTGCATTTACGATTATGGCAAAGATTATGTCCGGCAGTTCTTAGTCGCCAGTGCCTTGTACTGGTTGGAACATTATCATATTGACGGCATCCGGGTTGATGCTGTGGCTTCGATGCTGTACTGGGATTACTCAAGAAATGAGGGCGAGTGGGTACCTAATATCGACGGGGGCAATCATAATTATGAAGCGATCAGTTTATTCAAGTGGCTGAACAGCGAAGTGTATGGCAAGTTTCCTCAGGCGATGACTATCGCTGAAGAGTCAACGTCATTTCCGCAAGTTTCGCGGCCAGTCGACAGTGGTGGCCTGGGTTTTGGTTTTAAATGGAACATGGGCTGGATGAATGACAGCCTGCGTTATATCAGCAAAGATCCGTCTTACCGCAAATATCATCATAGTGATTTAACCTTCTCTATGGTGTACGCCTATAACGAAAATTTTATTCTGCCGTTATCTCACGATGAAGTTGTGCATGGTAAAGGCAGTTTAATTAATAAGATGCCGGGTGACGAATGGCAACAGGCCGCCAATTTGCGGGCTTATATTGCGTTTATGTTTGCTCATCCGGGTAAAAAGCTGAATTTTATGGGCAACGAGTTTGGCCAAAGCCATGAGTGGCGCCATACCCAAAGCCTGGACTGGCATTTACTGGCCTATCCCAAGCATCAGGGTATTCAGCAGCTTTATCGTGATTTAAACCACAGTTATCAGCACTGTAAGCCATTACATGAGCTGGATTATCAGCAATCGGGTTTTAGCTGGCTGGATCATAACGACGCTGAGCAAAGTACCCTGAGCTTTATCCGCCGCGACAGTGCCGGCAACGTCATTTATATTGTTGCCAATTTTACGCCGGTGCCGCGCGATAATTTTATGCTCGGGGTAGAGCAAAGCGGTGAATATGAGGTTATTGTTAATACTGACAGTGAGTATTACTGGGGCGGCAATTATGCCGTGGGTAGCTATTTACCGGCGCAGCAGCGTAGCTGTCATGGCAAAAACTATGCTATCAGCTTAAACCTGCCAGCGTTGGCCTGTTTGTATCTGCGGAAAAAGGACAATGATTAATGCCTGACAAAACCGCCGGCAAAACGGCGTTATTATCTGTAACGCACGGCAGCAGTTATCCGTTGGGGCCGTCAAAAGTGGCGGAAAATTGCTGGAATTTTGCGGTTTTTGCGCCCGATGCATCGGCGCTGACATTATGTTTATATCAGCCTGATACCGAAGAAGAGCTGGCTGAACTGCCGTTTATCGCCCGAACCGGTAATATATGGCATGTGCAAATCAGTGATGTCAGCGATGGCAGCCTGTATGCGTTAAAAGCGGATGGACCAGCAAACAGCAGTGCAGGTTTACGCTTTGACAATAACCGGGTACTTATTGACCCCTACGCCCGGAAACTTAACCGGGCGCAGGTGTGGCAAAGTGAGCAATATCAGCAAAAAAGCCATCTGGCATTAGCTAAAGGGGTGCTGGATCCGGCGGCCTTCAACTGGCCCGGTGCAGCATTTGACTGGCAAAAAAGCATTAAACCCAGAATAGCCCGTGAAAAAACCGTAATTTATGAGGCGCATGTTAAGGGCCTTACCATGTTGCACCCGGATGTGCCGGCTGCACTTCGCGGTACCTATCTGGGTTTGTGTCATGCCAGTATTATTAACCATTTAAAGCAGTTAGGTATTACTACGGTGCAACTGCTGCCGGTAGCCGCTTTTATGGCGGAGCCAAGGTTAACGGCGCTGGGCCTGACTAATTACTGGGGCTATAACCCGGTGAATTTTTTTGCACCAGATCCGCGTTATCAGTTGGAAGATGCGGTTAGCGAATTTAAGCAAATGGTGCGTACCTTACACCAGCATGGCATTGAGGTTATTCTGGACGTGGTGTTTAATCACAGTGCCGAAGCAGGGGACGATGGTCCGGTACTAAGCTTTCGTGGTCTTGCCGACCGGCATTATTACTTATTTCACAGCCACGCCGATATGATTGACTACCAGAACTATTGCAATTTCACCGGTTGCGGTAACACCCTGAATATTGCCAATCCGGCGACCCAGCAATTGGTGATGGACGCGCTCCGCTACTGGGTAACTGAAATGCAGGTTGATGGTTTCCGTTTTGATTTAGCGGTGACCCTGGGCCGCGAGCATAAACGGTTTAACCCTTATGCCAGCTTTTTCCAGATCATTGCCCAGGATCCGGTATTATCGCAGGCTAAGCTGATTGCTGAGCCATGGGATGTCGGGCCTTTTGGCTATCATCTGGGCCAGTTTCCTGCCAACTGGTCTGAATTAAATGATAAATGCCGTGATACCTTCAGAGCATTCTGGCGCGGTGACAAAGGGGTGTTAGCAGACTTTGCCACCCGTTTGCTTGGTTCGCGTGATATCTTCCAGAAGCATCACAAACCAGCCAGTTGCAGTGTAAATTTCCTGACTTATCACGATGGTTTTACGCTGGAGGATGTTGTCAGCTACAACGATAAGCACAACTGGCAAAACGGTGAGCAGAACCGGGATGGTCACAGCCATAATTTAAGCACAAACCATGGCGTGGAAGGGCCGGCCGATGATCCGCATATTATTGCCAGCCGGTATCTGCATAAACGTAATCTGGCGGCGACCTTGCTGCTTAGCCAGGGCATGATCCACTGGCTGGGAGGAGATGAACTAAGCCATACTCAGGCTGGCAATAACAACGCCTACTGTCAGGATAACCCGATAAGCTGGCTGAACTGGCAGTTAGACGGTCAGCAGCAAAAGTTTCTGCAATTTGTACGTCAGCTGCTTACATTACGCAAAAAGTTTAGTTGCTTACAGCAAATATCGTTGCAGGATGACCAATACCAGTTGCACGGCGATAAGCATAAAGTATGCTGGTTTCTGGCTGACGGTACAGAAAAACAACAACACGACTGGCATGATCCGGAGCGGGCAATTTGTATTTTCAGAATCACAAACCGGCAAACTGGCAAGGCATTATTGTTTGTGTTTAATGGTGCCATGCAGCCGGTAGCATTAAATCTGCCTGATCAGTCTGAGGGTGCCGGCTGGCAGCTGGTGTTTGATACGGCAGTCAATGACGGCTTACTGAATAATGACAGCAACATTGTGACCGACTATTTACAGGCTGCACATAGTATTTCGGTCTGGCATTAAGTAACTATCTGAAATGGCAACAGCCAGGTTGTCGGTTTATTGCTGCTTTTACCATGCTTTTACAGTAGAATGCTCGCCATTTTCCGAGCCTGTTGTTGGCTTAGCAATACTAAGTAAAGGATCGTCAGATGACTGATACAGCGCCACTTTGTGACATCGGTTTTGTCGGAGCCGGGGTAATGGGTAAAAACCTCATTTTAAACCTTGCAGATAATGGCTACCGGGTAGCGGCCTTCGATTTAGACCATCAGAAACTGGAAGCGGTATTAGCGCAGGACGCTGCCGAGCGTGGCGATAAACCCGCCCGGGTTGTTGGCTGCAGCTCTTACACAGAACTATTGTCACGCTTATCTGCACCGCATCTAATCGTGTTATCCGTCCCAGCGGGTAAGCCAGTGGATGATATCTGCCATAAACTGATTGATGCCGGCATTCAGGCCGACGATATTATAGTTGATACCGGCAACAGTCTGTGGACAGATACGGTTGCCCGCGAAAAACAGTACGAGGGTAAGTTTATTTTCTTCTCTACCGCTGTTTCAGGCGGTGAAGTGGGAGCCCGTTTCGGGCCGTCTCTGATGCCAAGTGGTGACCCCTATGCCTGGACCCGCATTAAGCCATTGTGGCAGGCAATTGCTGCCAAAGTTGACCCTGCTACCGGTAAGCCTATCGAACGCTTTGAACCCGGCAACCCCGTAACTGAAGGCGAGGCCTGTGCCACCTATATCGGCCCCAGCGGTTCAGGCCACTATGTAAAAATGGTGCACAACGGTATCGAATACGCTGATATGCAGCTTATTTGTGAAGCTTATCAGGTAATGCGGGATATTCTGGGTATGACCTCAGCCAGCATTGCTGAGGTGTTTAAGCAATGGAATGATGGCCCCCTTAACAGCTATTTAATTGGTATCAGTGCTGAAGTACTGGCAACCAAAGACTCGGAAACCGGTTTACCACTGGTTGACGTTATTATGGATAAAGCCGGTCAGAAAGGCACAGGTTTGTGGACGGCGGTAAGCAGCCTGCAACTTGGAAGCCCGTCGCCAACAATTGCTGAGGCGGTTTATGCCCGTTCACTTTCAGCTCTGAAACATGAGCGGGTTAAGGCTGCTACCGTGTTAGCGGGGCCAGCCCAGAATATAATTTCTGCCGAGCAGAAAGATGAAATTATTCAGGCGCTGCACGATGCATTGTATTGTGCCAAAATTTGCGTCTACGCTCAGGGTTTTCATTTAATGAAGACAGCAGCAGACGAGCACGGCTGGCAACTGAACTTTGCTGAAATTGCAAAGATCTGGCGCGCTGGCTGTATTATTCGTGCGGTATTTTTGCAGTCGATTTCCGATGCCTTTGATCGCAATGACGAGCTGGAAAACCTGCTGCTTGACCCGTTTTTTGCCAAACAAATTTCGGTGTATCAGCAAAACTGGCGTAAGGCAGTGGCTAATGCCACCCTGGCTGGTATACCGGTCGCGGCGCTAAGCTCAGCGCTGAGTTATTATGACTCTTACCGCACTGCCGTATTACCGGCCAATTTATTGCAGGGCCAGCGTGATTACTTTGGTGCCCATACCTTTGAGCGTACTGACAAAGCCAAAGGTAAAATGTTTCATGTCGACTGGAGCAATCCGGCACGACCAATGGTGAAAATAAAATGATACCACAGGATAAAATGTCAAAAACTCCGGAACAGATAGGAACCCCCGGGGCGAACAGCAGCACTAAGGTGTTGCTGTTAGGCGCTGGTGAACTGGGTAAAGAGTTGTGTATAGAGCTCAAGCGCTATGGCTGTGAAGTGATTGCAGTAGACCGTTACCCTAATGCGCCTGCGATGCAGGTGGCAGACAAAGCAGTAGTAATGTCGATGCTGGATAACGCAGCGTTGCGCCAGCTGGTGATCAGTGAAAAGCCGGCGTTAATTGTGCCTGAGCTGGAGGCCATTGCCACCTCAGTATTAATTGAACTGGAAGACTGTGGTTTTAACGTGGTACCCAGTGCCAGAGCAGTAAACCTGACGATGAATCGCGAAGGTATTCGCCGCTTAGCAGCTGAAGAGCTGAAGCTCGCCACTTCGCCGTTCCGGTTTGCCAGCGACAAAGAGAGCTTTATCGCCGCGGTTAACGCAATTGGCTACCCATGTGTAGTCAAACCTATTATGTCGTCCAGCGGTAAAGGCCAGAGTGTGCTGCGCAGCGAGTCAGATATTGATGCCGCCTGGTTGTATGCGCAGGAAGGTGGCCGGGCCGGTAAGGGCAGGGTTATTGTTGAAGGTTTTATTGATTTTGACTATGAAATTACCTTACTGACTGTCAATTCGATGACCGGGATCCAATATTGTGCACCGATTGGCCATCGTCAGGAAAAAGGCGACTACCGGGAAAGCTGGCAGCCACAAGCTATGAGCGACAGGGCATTGGCTGAAGCTAAACGTTATGCCAAAGCGGTAGTTGAAGCCCTGGGTGGCCTTGGTTTATTTGGGGTTGAGTTGTTTATCAAAGGCGATACGGTATATTTCTCTGAAGTATCTCCACGGCCGCACGATACCGGTATGGTTACGTTGATTTCGCAGCAGTTAAGCGAATTTGCCCTACATGCCCGAGCCATTTTGGGTTTGCCCATTCCTTATATAAAACAATATGGCCCGGCTGCGTCGGCTGTATTGCTGGTCCCCGGCCACAGTTCAGATATTCAGTACCAGGGCCTGGCGGACGCACTGAGTGAGCCGGATACCGAACTGCGTATTTTTGGTAAGCCGGAAGTACAGGGCGAGCGGCGGATGGGTGTTGCACTGGCGCTGAGCGACACGGTTGAAGCGGCAACAGATAAAGCGCTGAATGTTATCAGTCAACTAAAAGTGACGCTCAGCTAGTATTCAGGAGGCAGTTACCGGCTACACTAAAACCACCTGCGGGTGGTTTTTTATTGGACTGGTTACTCAGACCTTACCGGAGCAAAAAAATACATTGCCAGAAACATAAAATGTAATTAATTTTATTCACCTATTTGCTGAATTCAATTAGCATCTTTCCTTTCTTTACCGCAATAGCACGCGAAGCAGTTGTTGCTAAAAAGTAGCTATAAGAGCCATATCATGTCAAAAAATACACTCACTCAGGACGAACTAACCGAGGTTTTGCATCGCCGGGATGCTGCAGATAGGATCAGTTGGTTAATAAAACAAAAAGATATTAACCCTGATTTATTGCGTTTCGGGCAGCGCAAACTGCCGCTGTTAAATGAATTACTTTGTGAAATGGGTAACAGATTTCATGCCATACAGAAAAATGTTGCTGTCGCTATCGCATTGCTTAATGCAGGCGTAAACCCACAGAAAATTCAAAGAGATAAGTTTTGTCCGTTAAGTTTAGCCTGCCAGAGTGTGCGGATGGATGCAGTGCTTATCGAGCCTCTTATTCATGCTTTATTGCAAGCAGGCGCAAAACCAGAAGTTTGTAAACAGCCACACTTGTTGTTTGTTTGCGGTATGATTTCAGAGTCTGACCGTTCCGGATATCTGAGTTCACCAATAGATGGATACGGCAATACGCCAGTTGATCCCGCTAAAAAACAGGCGTTAATCAATATTATTACTGCGCTCGTTGCAAATGGCGCTGATATTGATGCGTTCGATAAATATCACAAATACAATCCTCTGATGCTACTAGTTCAAACACCTGCCAGCTGCATTGTGGAGGATGTGCTGGTGCTTGGCGCGAATGTTAATATTGCTAATGCTGCAGGTAATACCCCGCTTTTATTTGCATGCGGAGATGTTGAGGTTTCAGGCCTTAAAGAGAATCGTAATGTAGAAGTTGTCAGGCGTTTACTGGCAGCAGGTGCTGATCCGGCAGTAACTAACCGAAATGGCAGAACACCACTCAGTGTTGCCAGCAAAAATGGTTACCATGATATTTGCTACGCGTTATATCAGGAATTGCAAGCGCGTGGCCAGTTTTATGCTGATGACAGAAAATACTTTAAAGACAGCCCATATAAAGACAAGATAGATGTCAAAGCCAAGCTTGCCAAAGCGCCTGAAAAAACTAAACGTAAGCCGGAGGGGCAAGCTGAATCCTGGCCTGCTGCCGCAGAGCGGCTGTATCGTAATTATCCGGAAAGTAGATTAGGTGAATTATTAAGACAGTTAACTTCCAGTGACAGTCTTATCGACGTTCGCCAGCGTCTATTTGCGGACACGTACTGCGATAGTTTTCACATTGGAAAGACTAAAAAGCTGTCGTATGTAGCGGGCACTATCACGCTTACTGATAATGTTTACGACAAGTACTTTACAGTGTCTTTTGAGCGAGAAGGCGCTAGTACGCTTAACATTCCCCTAACCACGAACGTTTCGTATTCTTCAGTGGCACAACTTCCCATAGCTGAAGTTCAATCCGCTATTTTGGCATTTTTGCCGGGATTGGAGTAGAACGCAGATGACAGGCAAAAGAACCCGTTCTGCAAATGCATTGCTGTTTGGATATGACTTAGTTGAACACGCTGAATCTCTGGATGTGGATCCTGCATTGCTTCAGCCACTGTTTACACTATGCAAACAGGAGGGGTTTATCGACGCACGTTGGTATAAGGAACAGCGGGATTATCTGGAAATGTGGCATCCCAAGGCAATTGATCTCGTTATGAAGTATCGGGATTTTGATGCCATCCCTGATAGTGAATTCGGGACGCTCGCTCCTAATCAAAGTTTTGATCTAGTTAATGCATTTACCAGGCATGATCGTCGGTTTCTGATTTATGACGGTTGGACAAGCTTAATGAAAAAAGCCGATATCATTAACACACTTACTAAAAGTCTAACGGCACTCAGATTACCGGTTTCAGCTATACATTGTGCAGAAGTTCCAAATACAAGTTACGATTTACAGCTTAAGATTGAATTGTCTGAGCAAAGTTATCAAACACGTTTTGTACCCAGGGCTAATAGTTGGCCACCTAAAGTATGGATGTTAATAAAAAAAATTATGTTTGAACAAACTAAGCTTGTTGCTTTGCACATGCCGGGGAAAAGCATGATATTTATGTCTGACAGTTTGGGGTTGGCACTTGTGCAGGCAGGTTTAGCTGTGCGGCGAGAGAAAGTTTAAGTTGTCATAACTCTTTTTATGACATCGGTTTCAAACTTAGTGGTTTATCGCTAAACAACCAGTCGACGCCGCGGGCTGCTTCACGGTTCATAATGTCAGGCAGGTTAATCTGGCCTGTGCCCACTTGTTTTCCAGCTAGCTGCAGTCGGCGGATCGTGGCATTGCCAATCAGCGCAAAAGAGCCCGCCACCGCGCCATGCCCCAGCGCCTGGTTCTGGCGCAGAATGTCACTGACATTAGTAAGGGCCACATCTACTAACGCGGCTGGTGGCAGCTGTCGAAACCCTTCCAGGTGATCCGGTTCAAGGCTCAATAGATGATAATCCTCGGCAGGTTCAAGCGCTGTTAATAACCTGGTTAGCTGAGGCTGCAATGGTTTGTAATCACGCCAGGATACTTTTAGCTCGATCATCAGGTGCAGCTGCTTGCCATATTGCTCAATCACTTCCTGTAAGTGCGGTATTTGCGGCAGTTCGCGGCGCAGTGTGGCAAAAGTAGTGTTAGCAATCTGTAAATCAGGCCGCTGAAATAGCCGGCCACAAGCCGGATCATGATGCACCACCGGCTCGCCATCCTGAGTCAGCCGCACATCCAGTTCAATGCCCCAGATGTTGTGCTGAAGGCAACGGTCAAAGGCTGCCAGGGTATTTTCTGGTGCCAGGCTGTTAATGCCCGCAATATAAGCACCACGATGCGCCACCAGCTTTAAACGGCCAGGGTCAGCCGTTATCCGGCAAGCCGGGCTCAGCCGCCACAGCTGGTTGGCCAGAGTATTCAAATGTTCAGTCCAGTCGGGCACTGCATTTCGCCATTTCTTAGAAACAAGTTGTTCACTTTACGAATAAAATCCACTAGCATCAAGCGCGTTGTAATTAGCAGATGATAACGGGATGTCCGGCCATGAATAATAAACAACAACGGCTTAAAGCTATTGAGAAAGAGTTAATCATCGCTGGTATTCTTGATGTTCCGGGGACCTTGCTGTTTGCTGCAGGGCTATACGCCACCTTTACGCCAGAAGGCGAGGCGTTTTTACCGGTATTAAATAACCCAACAGTGGTAACCAGCTGTCTGGTATTCGGTGGTGGCATGATGCTATGGGGCGGGTATAAGTTGTTTACGCTACTACGCGAAAAAGCACAATTATTGAAAATGCCGGGCTAGCGGAATATAGCGCAGTTTTTTAAGGATCTATTTTGAAATTTTTTACACTTCTGTTGGTGACACTGTCTTTCAGTGTTTTCGCCTTACCTACTCAGTTTATTAAGGTTAATGAATTTGAGCTGGAGTATGAAATTGCCGGTAGTGGTAAGCACGTCGTATTGCTTGAAGCCGGTGGCAGATCGGCGATGACAGATTGGGATCCGGTTTTTAGCCAGATAACAGAGAAGGCAACAGTTATTCGCTACTCCCGGGTTGGTAATGGCAATTCAACCCAGATTAAACGCCATTTTACCTCGCGCGATTATGCAGACCATGCCAGTGAGTTGCTGAAAAAATTAAACATCGCAGAGCCGGTTATTCTGGTCGCGCATTCCTATGGTGGCAGTGTGGCACGGGACTTTGCCGCTGCTTACCCTGAAAAAGTGAAAGCCTTACTTTTATTGGACCCGTCTTCTGAGCATGATGTTGATATATTGCGAGCTATTAATTTAGAGCAGGGCAACCTCGAAATAGCCCAGATTAAATTGGACGATATGAAAGACGGTATGTCAAACCAGTATCTGGATTTTTGGAGTAAAAGGCCTTTGCCAGATTATCCCCAGATTAAAGCAATGCCAACTACAGTCATTGTTTCAGTGAAAAAGGTAGAAAACCCAACCAACTTATTTTTTACTGATCAAGGCCGCAAGCTTTGGGGTGAGCATTGGCACAGCTGGGCTGCAGCTTTTCCACAAGGGCGGGCTGTGTTAACTGAGCAAAGCGGCCACTATGTCCAGTTTGATGAGCCGCAATTGGTTGTGCAAGAGTTAACACGATTGGTTGAGCAATTGGACTAACCGCTAACGAATTAAATCAAAAAATGATTTCTGAATGCCACGGAGGGTAAATGTACTTTGAAAAGATAAGAAACTATCTGCCTTACATGCTACTGGGTGTTTGCAGTATAGTTGCAATGCCCACGCTAAGTTCTGAACCTGCACCCGGACCATTGCAGCACTGGCAGCAGCAAGCTGTTGCTGAAGGCTTTGACGGTCAGGTATTGGTAAGGCAAGCGGGTGAAACACTGTTATTACAGGCTTTTGGCACGGCTGATTATGAGGCCGGTCGCGCTTTTACTACAGATACCGTATTTGATATTGGTTCATTGACCAAACAATTTACTGCTGCCGCTATTTTAAAACTACAAGAGCAGGGCAAACTGCAGCTTACCGATACTCTGGGCCAGTTTTTTCCTGAGGCTGGAAATGACAAAAAAGCGATTACATTACATCAGTTGCTTACCCATAGCTCTGGCCTGGTAAACAATTTATCTGGTGGCGATTACAGTAGAGTTAGCCGCAACACCTTTATTAAGCGTTTGTTTCGCTCAAAACTTAATGCAACGCCTGGTACAGAGTTTTCGTACTCTAATGCCGGTTATGCGCTACTGGGGTTAGTTATTGAACGGCTATCTGGTCTGAATTATGAGCAATATGTGCATCAGTATTTGCTAAAGCCTGCCGGATTACAACATACTGGTTATCGGATCCCTGACTGGTCTGGTTTACCCGTAGCAACAGGGTATGAGCTAAAACGCGATAGCTTATTCGGTGGTAAAGCCGATGGCAGCAGCGAGCGCTGGGGCACGCCACTTGAAAAGTCCTGGGATAAAGATGGCCCTTGGTGGAACTTACATGCGAATGGCGGCTTTTTGTCGACGATGGGCGATCTGCACCGCTGGCAGCTGGCACTGCAAACCGAAACAATACTCAGCCAAGCATCAACTTCTCTATTATTCACGCCACATGTTGCAACGCCTCGTGAAGGTGTGTTTTACGGTTATGGTTGGATTGTTGAAACCGCTAGCCCAGCGGGTAAAGTGGTGCGTCATGGCGGCAGTAACGGCATTTTTAATACTGATTTTCGCTATTACACCGATACACAATTGCTGATTATTTTTATGACTAACAACGATAGTCAGTTTTTCCCGGCTTATCGGGATACGTTAGTTGAGGCGGTGCTGTCGTCCGCCGCCGTTGAGGAGTAACCATGTACCAGGGCGGGTGTTTGTGTGGCGAGGTTGCCATTGAAATTAATGGGCCTATCAGTAGTATTATTCATTGCCATTGTTCGCTGTGTCGTAAATCCAGCGGCACTGCCTTTGCTACTAATGGCTTTGTTCAGACAACGGACTTCAACGTGGTAAAAGGTGCTGCGCTGTTAAGCCAATTTGCTTTTAAGCCAGGTCGCATCAGGCACTTCTGCAGCAATTGTGGCTCACCAGTGTACAGCAGTAATGCAGATGATACTACGCGCATCAGAGTCAGGTTAGGTATTCTCAACACGGCTATCAGCGAGCGACCGCAATCACACAATTTTTATAGTTCAAAAGCCAATTGGGAAGATTTGGACGCTAACCTGCCGCGTTTTGATAGTTTTGAACCTGGCCGCAAATAGCCTGAATAAACCAAGGCGCTTATTTGCCCAAGACCGTTTTGTTATTGCTGCAGCACTGTGCTGTATTGACGCAGCCGTCGCGCCAACTGCGTCCAGCATGAAATCATATATTATTTACATTTTGATACTAAAAAATGACATTCGTTTGCCTAAACTATGCTAACGTTTCAGCAGCAAAATAGCGTGAACAGGAGTTCATAATGGCGATTGATACCAGTGGTGTAAAAATTGAAGACCGGCCGTTTGATCAGGTAAGGCAAGAGGCTATTGATCAGCTGATTATGAATTACAGCCATGGTGTGATATCAGCTGAGGCTTTTGAGCGGCGGCTTGACGTTGCCTCTGATGCCAGCAGCATTCAGGAACTGATAGATGTCGTGTCTGACCTGTCATTGCAACCAGATAACCAGTATCAACAGCAACGTGAACGAACATTCTCGCCGCGATATCAGGCCGGCAATGATACCCGCAACGAACGTATTATTTGCGTCCTTTCATCAAATCAGCACAGTGGTCAATGGCTGGTGCCTGCTGAAATCTGCATTGTTAGCGTGCTTGGCACGGTAGAACTGGATTTTTCTGAAGCAATTTTCCAGCACCAGCGAATTGTAATCCGGGTTAATAACTTAATTGGCAGTTTAACCATTCTGATACCCGAGCAGGTAAACGTGGTATCCAATATGTTTAATATTATTGGCAGTACTGATAACAGTGCGCCTTGCATGGGCGACCGCCAGGCGCCACAAATTGTGGTAGAGGGGTACTCTGTTCTTGGCTCGCTGGATATAAAGCTGAAAAAAACCATGAAAGAAAAGTTTACTGCTTTTGCCGATCAGTGCCGGGCTATGTTTGGTTTTAATAAACCATAATCGTTTCCATTAAAACGTTTTAAATCTCAGTAAGTATCGGCTATGGAGAATGAATGCGCGCCCTGTTTTTTATTGTGTTAAGTGTTATTTCTGGTGCAGTTAGCGCACAGCCTGCTGACTTTTCATCAAAACTGGTGCAGGCAGCGCTGCAGCGAACCGAGCATCAGGTTCGTTATGACGGTGCATACATGCGTATTGAGTATCCGGGCGGTGACGTTCCGGCAGATATTGGGGTGTGTACTGATGTGGTTATTCGTAGTTATCGTAGCCTTGGAATCGATTTACAACAATTAGTGCATGAAGATATGCGCGATAACTTCAGCAGTTACCCGTCAAAACGAATTTGGGGGCTAACCAGGCCTGACAGTAATATTGATCATCGCCGGGTACCTAATTTACAGGTGTTTTTTCGTCGTCATGGCACCTCGCTGCCAGTAACGCAGCGGGCGGCAGATTATAAACCCGGCGCCATTGTCAGCTGGATGTTGCCCGGTAATTTGCCACATGTAGGTATTGTTACTGATAGGCTGGTTGCCGGCACTGAGCGGCCAATGATCGTACATAATATTGGCGCCGGCCCACAACTGGAAGACGTCTTATTTTCCTACCCGATAACCGGGCATTTCAATTATTTTAATTAGCGAGCCGTTTTAAATCGCGAACAGTACTTTAACTCGATTTAAGTTACTGACTTTCAGCACGTTTTTTGGCACTACGTAAATAGCGAATTAGTCTTGCCTCTTCATCATTTATCGGTTCCTGGCCGATATAAGTAGCCTCTTGTTGTACAGCTTGCTGCTTTTGAATATTTTCCTGCAGTAACAGCAGCTCTGCTTCAGAAAGTTGCTCCCAAAGACCATTTCTGTCTGAAGCTAGTTCACATTTTCTTGGGAGCGACTCTAAAATTAAAATCGCACCCAATGAGTAAAATTTATTGTCATAAACACAGCCGAGAATTTTGCCTCTGTCGACCACCAGCTGCCAGGGAAAATTCTTGTCACTGACACTTATACCAGGGGCTGTCAAACGGGCCGTCTCTTCTGCTGCAGCCGCTGGCAGTTGTAGCACGCAAAAAAGAAATAGGGAAAATGTTGTCAGTTTCATCTGACCTTCCTTTAGTCGTTGTCATTGGATGTATAAATTAATAGTGTGCTAACCTAAACAACATTTTTTTCTAAATCAATTACAAAGTTATGCCGTATTGTGTTTTTGAAGTTTATTTCGCTGCGTATTACCAGTAACTTCGATAATATGGGCAAAAAACTGACTAAATTAGTAAAAACAAAATTATCAATTGCATACTGACATTAATCCATCTATAACTTAATATGCGTATTTCGATAGTAAGAGGTACGAGCAGTTAAAAAGTGTAATGGAGGACGCAGTGTGAGTAGTTTTTTAAAGCCATATGTGTGGGTTGTTGTTGGCGTGTTGTCGCTGTCGTTTCAGGCTGCTGCTGCGGTAACCGTGCAGTTTAATTCTGAGCGGAATGCTGCCTGCTGGCAGATTATAGAACAAAGAAAGCCAGGTTTCTGCCGGCTGCACTTTGAGTTTATCGATCCTAAGCCTGACTCTGTTTATGCTGATCAAACTTTACTGAGCAACTCTGTTAGTGATTACCCAGCCAAGCGCAATGGCTACCCAACCTCATTTCAAAAACTGGAATATTCGTTACAGTTTTTTCAGTACAGCGCCGCGCGTTTTAAAATTCGCAATAATTTGGTGTTTATCCGTTCTGATGACGGTTCAGTACAATTGAATATGGGTATATTAACGTCCGCCAGTGGTGGCTACAGTTATTTACTGGCTGATAGTGAAAGCCAGATCAGACAGCTAATTGCGGATATGCAAAAATCAGACGGTCATTCAACCCGTTATCAGCGCAATATTGAGCAGCTTTTTCGAAATTAAAGGTAGTACGGCTAGTTCAGGATTGGTTCATTGGGTCGGCTTTAAGGTTACACTCTGATTTTGGTAATGTGCCGCCTTTGCGAATTTTTTAATCATAAGTCGCGGCACAGCAGGGATTGGGAGACGAATGGATTCCGTTACGGCTATACTTGGCAGCTTTTCGGTAAAAACTGAATATTACATCTGGTTATTTATTTTTATAAATCTGCTGTGGTTTGCATTATTTTGTTTCAGTAAATATGCCGCCAGTAAACGTTACCAGCAATTGCAGCATTCATTAAACCATGAGCTGGAGCGCCGGCGCAAAGTTTACGAACTTAAAGTTTGTCAGTATGAAGACTACTGCCATGAGCTGGAGACATTTCAGCTTAAGCATCAGAATGATTACCAAAGTGTGTTCCTGCCGCTTTATACCGAATTTAGTAAGCGCTATCAGGCCGCTGATGCGGCTGAAGATACCGCTGCTGCCTCTTTAGCGACTTTATGGTTTTGTGGCGAAATTCAACAAGTCAGCAGCAAAAATAATAACGAACTGACAGCGCTCGATAAAAAGACGGCAGAACTAACACTCAGTGCTGCTGATGATGTTGTGGAAATTCTGACGGATATTCAACTGCTCTGTCAAAAGTTGCTGGTGGTAACCACTGAGCAGATGAATAAACTTGTCGCCGTTGCGCTAAGTAAAGATCATCAGGCAGTGAAATTTATGGGTGATGAGTTGCAGCAAACCAGCAGCGATCTGCACGCAAAAACCCGCCAGTTAATGCAGGAAATCAGGCGGGATCTTCTGATTTTCTGAATTTTCAGCAACCAGGTTAAGCTTGTTTTAATGATAGATTCTGCGCTGCAGTAAAATATCGAGAACCTGAGTCCCGTCAGTCAGGCTGAGTTGTTCAGCTTCGCGCCACACGCTCAACTTCATATGCGTTTTCAGCATCAAGCTTAACGCCATTATGTCTGCATCACTAAACATGTAGCAATCGGCATTGGCATTGGCTGCCTGGCCATCGTTTATTCTGACTTGCTGTTCTGTCAGAAACAAAACAACCTGATCAGCCTGATGCAAAGCCCGGCGAAGGCTTTTGTCTGGCAGCGGGTCAACAACAGCCCACAGTGTAAAATGCTGCTGGTCGTCCCGCAAATACAAATCTGGCAATTTACCAAAGCCGGGGTGCTGGTTAAGAGTCGGGTGTAAGTCGTACAATATAAGATACGCTAGTAGTCGTCTGGCAAAGTGTTCAGCTGATTCTTGTTGATACGGAGCAATATAGTGACGATGTTGCTGAAATAGCTTTAACGCCTCACAGTTATAGTTTAAATCAAGTCTGACAACCTTGGTATTCATCATCATTTGTGTCACCAATCTGGTTCTGCTGGTTTGTGTCTGCTGGTTTGTGTCTGTCCTGTTATCCTCCTTTTAAGCAATATCTGTGCCTGTCGTCCTGTTATCCTCGTTTTAAGCAATATCTGTTTAAGCAATATCTGTGCCTGTCGGCTAATAAATCAGTCCGGAACAATGGCAAAAAAATAAATCTTATAAGCTCCAGTGTTGACGAAAGGCACTGGCCTGACGGCGGGAAATTTCTACCTGCTTACCATACTGTAGCTGAACGTCAAAACCGCCAGCAACAGATGGGGTTATCTCTTTGATATAGTGCGTATTAATTATCCAGCTTCGGCTGGCCCGAAAAAAACTTTCGGTCGGTAGCCGCTCTGCAATCGCGCTGATACTGCGATATGTCGCTGGTGTTGCATTAGCCAGATGTACCCTGGTGTAATTACCCATCGCTTCAAAACAAATGACATCAGCTAAGGTGACAAAGAAGCAATTATCACCATCTTTTAGAAAAAATTGCTGGTGTAATGCCAATTTCTGTTCATTCTGACTAACTGGTTTTAACTTATCAAAAGCAGCTTGTAAGCGTTTTAAGGTTACCGGTTTAAGTAAATAATCCAGCGCATTATATTCGAAAGATTTAATGGCGTAATGATCATAGGCGGTAACAAAAATAATCTGCGGCAAGTAATCCAATTGCTCAAGCAGTTTAAAACCGTCACCACCTGGCATATTAATGTCCAGCAGCACTACGTCTGGTTTAAGTGTCTCAATTTGCTGCTTAGCCTGACGAATATTGGCAGCTTCACCAATCAGGGTGGCACCATTGATATGGTTTAATTGTTCTGACAGTTCCAACCGGGCCAGCCGGCTGTCATCTACGACAAGTACCTGCATGCTAATACTCCAGTGGTATTCGAATGTGCGTTTTGACTTTATTATGCTCACTTTGCAGTGTTAAACCGGTTTGTTTGCAGTCAGGGTACAGCAGTCGCAGCCGTTGCCGGATGTTCTGTAAGCCCAGGCCCCGATAGTTTTCTGGTTGCTGAAGATTGCCATCATTACTGATAACAATGTCCAGCATACTATCGTTGCAATGCACTGTTACATCAATACTGCCGCCATCAATTTCAGTACTGATCCCATGCTTAATGGCATTTTCAACACAAAGCTGCAGCAATAATTTGGGCACCAGTGCTTGCCGGCATGTCAGTTCAGTATTAATCACGAAACGCAATCGGTCTTCAAACTGAATTGAACATAGCGCAACATATTCATTAACGATGGCAAGCTCAGCATCCAACGTAACTTTCGGGTTGTCGTCCTTACTCAGGCTGTACCGCAGCATGTCAGCCAGCCTTGCCAGCATATCTCTGGCCCGGGCTGGGTCTTCCAGAATTAATGCCCTGATATTATTGATAGCATTGAACAAGAAATGTGGATTAAGCTGATGTATTAATGCATCAAGCTTACTGGATTTCAGCAATTCGCTGGTCTGATGCAGTTGTCTGACCTTACTAATGCTGAAGTACAGAGCAGACCAGAATAGTAATGCCAGTAGCATATTGAAAAAATTACCGGAAAACACGACTCTGATCACAAACCAACGCTGTGCTGCCGGTATCGGATTGGTTACGCCAAAGTGGGCAAGGACCAGTACCGTTATAATTAGCAACAATGTTGCTGTAGCGGCAACCAGTATGCTGCCAGCGGTCAGATAACACACTTGCTGCCAGATATTTTTGCCCCGCAGATATGCTTTATATCCGTTGCGGATAAAATGCGAGCCAATAGCAGTGCTGCCAACCAGCACCGCAGCGTATAGCCATTCAACCGGCGTAAAGATTACCCTCATCCATGCCACGATACAGATCACGCTTAAAAGTAAAAGCCAGCCAGTAAGCTGGCATATCAGGTAAAGATGTCGTTGCACAAAAGCCAGGGTAGGGTAATTCATTTGGATGATAACTCATTGTCTGTTACCCCGGCATGTTGGGGTAATTGCTGCGGCTGCTGTAATTGCTGCAAAAGTGCCATACCGCCAGGTGTTACCGGAATAGATGAGTTACTCAGGATCACAATCCCTACCTGTTCGGCAGGAGCAAAACCGACAAAAGCGTTGAAGCCGGCAGTCTGACCATTGTGCCAGACCAACCCCCGGGGGTGCAGCATCCAGCCATAGCCTACAGCCGGGTCTGAAAGCAAAGATGTTACCGATAAACGCATAGCATCTGCCAGTGCCGGCGAAGAAACGGGTTCAGACGCTGAGATCGCGGTAGCTTGCAGATAATGCTGAACCAGTAACGCCATGTCGTCAATGGTTGATAACACAGCGCCCGCACCCGCCAGCGCCTGAAAATGCCAGTTTGCAGCCGTGCTGCCGTCAATATGGTAGCCTTTTGCCCGCTTTGGATAACGGCCGTTTGTTATGGCAACGGCACTGTCGGCCATACCCAGGGGTTGAAATACTTGTTGTTGAAGCAGTGCCGCAAAGCTGCTGTTCTGCTGCTGGCTAACTATCTCTGCCAGCAAACCAAAGCCAAAGTTCGAGTATTCAAACTGCTGTTCACCGGTTTTCACCTGTTGCAAGGCTTGCATTAAATCTGCATGGGTATAATTTGCATAAGGATCGGTTAAGTCAGAGAGTGGCAGGTTAGCTGGTAAACGCGGCAATCCGCTGGTATGGCTCAGTAAGTTGGCAATGCTGTACTGATGATGCTGATATACAGGGTCTTTTAACAGCGAGGCGATAGTACTGTTTACTGATAGTTGTTGGTTGTTGACAGCCAGCGCAGTCAGCAAACCAACTAAAGGTTTAGTGACTGAGCCTATTTCAAATAACGTTTTATTGCTGACAGCCTGGTTCTGCTGATTATTGGCCAGGCCATGCAGATAAAACCGGGTTTGACCTTCGCTGATGATGGCAATGGCAACACCAGCATCAGCGAATTCTGCATCTAACCATTGATCTATATCAGCTAAGGTCGGCTGCAATGGTTTACTCAATCTGGCTTTTTTTTTAGAACCAACGGCATAGCCGCACCCTGCACAAAGGTGCCTTGCCAGTTGCCATCCTGCAAGGTTGCGCTATAGCTGGCATTTATAATGGCAGAGCTGAATTCCAGCTTGTCTGAGCTGATACTGAATTTATCAACCGGAATTCCAAAGCTTTGCTGTTTAGGGCTGTCAAGCGTGACATGATAATCCTGACCTGCTACCGCTATATTAAGTACCAGCGGCAGGCGGGCACTGTTGTTGATAATAAGATCACCATACCAGCTGCCCTCATTTTCCAGCAATTTAAGCTGCTGCTCGTCAAGCTTAGTTAAGTTCAGCTCGCGGGCTTTACCCTGGACAAAGGTGCCCTGCAGCTGACCTTGTACCAGACTACCACTAAAACTGGCATTCAGTTTATCGTCCTGGAATTGCACACTATTACTGTCGATGCTGAACTGGCTTGGTTGATAATCAAACATTCCCTGGTTCGGGCTGTCTATCGTTAGCGAGTATCCTTCAGGTGTATTGTTGATATTAATACCTAACGTCAATGCTGCCTGCGGCGCCATCTGCATTTTTCCGCGCCACTTCCCGGTAAGCTTTTCTGCAGCTCCCGGAAACGACACTACTATTATTAGTAAAGCACTGAACCATACTAGTAACTTTTGCATAATAATCTCCTTTGCGGTGTTGGTGTTGTTACTGTCAGGTAAGTGTAATCACTGAAAAAAGTAAGTGGCGCTTTTTATGTCTAACGGCATTTTTTATATATTAAAGGTAACCTTGCAAAATAACGCTAAGCTATTAGTAATCAATAGTTGCATTATTGCAACTATGTCGTGGTCAGCAGGAAGGTATTATGAAGTTAACTGAGCAGCAATGGCAACAACGTTTAACCGAAGAGCAATACCGGGTAACCCGGCTAAAAGGTACTGAATACCCTTTTACCGGCCAGTTACTTCATCATACAGCAGATGGTACCTATCACTGCATTTGCTGTGGTGCCGTGTTGTTTTCCTCCGATACTAAATTTGATGCGGGTTGTGGCTGGCCCAGTTTTTATCAGGCGCTGGAAGGCAGAGTAAAATATCACACTGACACCAGCCATGGTATGCAGCGTACCGAGATTGTCTGCAGCAACTGTGATGCCCACCTCGGCCACGTGTTTGAAGACGGCCCGGCACCGACCGGGCAACGATATTGTGTAAACTCGGTAAGTTTAAGGTTTCAACACGCAACGAAAACCTGAAATTAACCTGTTGTGGTTGTGGTAAGGTTTCAATATCTATTACAATGTGCCGCCTTTAATAAATAAGCTGTACCCTACAAAACAGCGTAAGGCTCCGATTAATTCATCTTCTTGAAGTAAAAGGCCGACACATGACCCTATCACACGCAGAGCAATACCAGAAAAGCTGGCAGGAACGCCAGGAATATGCCGAGAATATGCAGCCTATTATTGGCCGCTTATACCGTAATAAAGGAATTGAAGTGGTGGTTTATGGCCGCCCGCTGGTAAACGCTACGACAATCGATATCATTAAAGCGCATAAAACTGTAGAACGCTTTGAAGGCGAAAAGCTGCGGCTGCGCGAAAGCTTCCCGGTATTGGAAGCCATTAGCAAAATGAATCTGGCACCTGGACGGGTCGATATCGGTAAACTGGCATATGGCTTTTTATTTAAGAATTCAGGCGCAGGCTTAAATCTGGAGCAATATTTAGCCCGTGAATTGAGCGATATTCTGGACCGGGAAGATAAAGTACAGGCAACAGATGTTGTCCTGTATGGCTTTGGCCGTATCGGCCGTTTACTGGCCAGGCTAATGCTTGAACGCTCTGGTCCTAGCAGCAAATTACGACTAAAAGCAATAGTGGTTCGCGGCGGCAAAAAAGGTGATTTGGAAAAGCGCGCCAGTTTATTGCGGCGTGACTCTATACACGGCCCTTTTAACGGCAGCATTACAGTTGATGAAGAAAACCAGGGCATTAAAGCCAACGGTACTTTCATTAAAGTTATTTATGCCAGCTCACCCGAGCAGGTTGATTATACAGCATATGGTATAAATAATGCGCTGGTGGTCGATAACACCGGGATTTGGAAAGATGACAAAGAACTAGCCATCCATTTCCAGAGTAAGGGGACAGCCCGGGTATTGCTAACGGCACCGGCAAAAGGCGAAGTGCCTAATATTGTTTATGGTGTAAACCAGGAAATGATATTACCAGAACATAAGTTTGTTTCTGCGGCAAGCTGTACCACAAATGCCATAACGCCGGTACTAAAAGCGCTGAATGATGAATTTGGTATTCGTAATGGTCATGTTGAAACCGTGCACTCTTACACCAACGATCAAAACCTTATTGACAACTTCCATAAAGCAGAACGCCGGGGCAGGGCAGCACCACTTAATATGGTTATTACCTCTACCGGTGCGGCCAGTGCAGTCGCCAAAGCATTGCCAGAGCTAAAAGGTAAACTTACCGGTAATGCTATCCGGGTACCGACACCAAATGTTTCAATGGCCATTTTGTCGTTAAATCTGAATAAAGAAACCAGCCGGGATGAGTTAAATGCGTTTTTACAGCATACCTCTTTGTTCTCTGAGCTACAGGATCAAATTGATTACACCAGCTCAACTGAGATTGTTTCATCTGATTTAGTGGGTTCACGTTATGCCGGCGTAGTAGATTCGCAAGCTACCATTGTTGATGGTGACCGTTGCGTCTTGTATGTCTGGTACGATAACGAGTTTGGTTACAGCACTCAGGTTATCCGGGTGATGAATGATATGGCAGGCATTAAATACCCAACCTTGCCGGTTGCCAAACCATAGCCATATGAGGGTTTAGCAAAAAGCCGCTGTAAGCGGCTTTTTTAATGGGCGTAAGACGTGTTTTGCTATTACAGCAAGGTTACGTTAGCAGCTTGCGGGCCTTTCTGGCCTTGTTCGATTTCGAAAGCAACGCGCTGGCCTTCGTTTAAGGTTTTGTAACCTTCAGTCTGAATTGCACGGAAGTGAACGAACGCGTCAGCGCCGCCGTTATCCTGGGTGATGAAACCGAAACCTTTATCTGCGTTGAACCACTTTACTACACCAGTTACTTTAGCCATGACTGACTCCTAAAAAATTTAAAATATTAATTACGCTTAATGCGTTGTAAGCCTGACTGTTACTTATGCGGCCAAACGTGCGTGAATCTTCAGGGACATGACTTACTATGAAGCTGTGTAGCGAAGTGTTCAAAAACATGTTGTTACATAGGTCTGCTTTACAGGCCGGCGCTAATAATATCAGCTCTGGTTAAATTGTATAGTGTTATTAATAATCCAATACAAATAAAAAAAAACCGGCTTAAAGCCGGTTTTTTTGCTGAACGAACTTAGCTATTAAAGCACAGTTACGTTAGCAGCCTGAGGGCCTTTCTGGCCTTGTTCGATTTCGAACGATACGCGCTGACCTTCGTCTAAGGTTTTGTAACCTTCAGTCTGGATTGCACGGAAGTGAACGAACGCGTCAGCGCCGCCGTTATCCTGAGTAATGAAACCGAAACCTTTATCTGCGTTGAACCACTTTACTACACCAGTTACTTTAGCCATGAATGACTCCTAAAAATTTTGATAAAACTAAATTACGCTTAATGCGCTGTTAGCCTGACTGTTAAATTTACTTATGCGGGCAAACGTGCGTGAATCTTCAGGGACATGACTTACTATGAAGCTGTGTAGCGAAGTTTTCAAAAACATGTTGTTACATAGGTCTGCTTTACAGGCCGGCTGTCACTTTAACAGGTCTGAGCCGAATGTATAGCTTTATTATTGATTTATTGAAATTATTTGAAAAAAACAACAAAAAACCGGCTTGAAGCCGGTTTTTATCTGGTTTTTTAAGACTAGCCGCCTATTTGTTGCTGCCGATAGCCTGCTCTGGTGCAACGTAGTCAAAGCCTAACGCTTCGGCAACACTCTGGTTGGTTACCTTGCCATGATAAACATTCAAACCAGCCAGCAAGTGCTTATCTTCGGTCAAGGCCTGTTTGTAACCTTTGTTTGCCAGACGGATGATAAATGGCAGGGTAGCATTGTTCAGGGCAAAGGTAGAGGTACGCGGCACAGCGCCCGGCATGTTTGCCACACAATAGTGAACAACATCATCCACAATATATGTTGGGTCGGCATGGGTAGTTGCACGAGACGTTTCAACACAGCCGCCCTGGTCGATCGCAACGTCAACGATGGCTGAGCCAGGTTTCATTCGTTTAATGTGTTCGGCCGTAATTAATTTTGGTGCCGCAGCACCTGGCACCAACACACCGCCGATGACTAAATCAGCTGCCAGTACTTCCTGCTCTAATGCTGCTGCGGTTGAATAAATTGCTTTTACAGCGCCGTTAAACTGAGCGTTAATACGACGTAGTACATCAACATTGCGATCTAATACAGAGACATCTGCACCCATGCCAACTGCCATTTGCGCTGCGTTAGTACCAACCATACCGCCGCCGATAACCACAACTTTTGCCGGTGCGACACCAGGCACGCCGCCTAACAATACACCACGGCCGCCACAGGACTTTTCCAGTGCCCGCGCACCAGCCTGAATTGACATCCGGCCAGCAACTTCAGACATTGGCGCCAGCAGGGGTAAGCCACCTTTGCTGTCGGTTACCGTTTCATAAGCGATACATACCGCTTTTGATTTAATTAAGTCTTCTGTTTGCGCTAAGTCTGGAGCCAGGTGCAGATAAGTAAACAGGATTTGACCTTCACGCAGCATAGCCCGCTCAACAGCCTGGGGCTCTTTTACTTTTACGATCATTTCTGCTTTAGCAAATACTTCAGCAGCGCTGGCTAATACAACAGCGCCCGTTTCTGTGTAATCTTCATCAGTAAAACCAATGCCGATGCCGGCATTGTGCTCAACATAGACATTGTGACCATGGCCGATTAGTTCGCGCACGCTGGCCGGTGTCATGCCGACACGGTACTCATGGTTTTTAATCTCTTTTGGGATACCGATTATCATAATATTTCGCCTTGTAGGTATGAGGTAAAATTTGTGCGCAGTATACAGAGTAAAATGCAGAATTAATGCTTGTTTTAAGGCGTTGAGTTAGTGCAAAATCCTGTTTAAATATTAAAATAGGTGGTTTTCACTGCTATGTACTCTTTAAGTAAAAGTATCAAGAAGTTAGACCGGATTGATCGTAAAATACTGACCGAACTGCAACACGATGGCCGTCTTGCCAACGTTGAATTAGCAAGGCGGGTAGGGTTAAGTCCGACTCCTTGTCTTGAGCGGGTTCGTAAGCTTGAAGCCGAAGGTTATATTATAGGCTATACCGCTCTGGTTGACCCCCATAAGGTTGGGGCCGCGTTATTAGTTTTTGTTGAAATAACTTTAAGTAAAACGTCGCCTGAGGATTTTGACGAGTTCAGTAAGGCCGTACAGAAGCTGGCTGAAATTCAGGAATGCCATCTGGTTTCAGGTAGTTTTGATTTTTTGCTAAAAACCCGGGTGGCTAATATGGCTGCTTATCGTGAACTTTTAGGAGAAACTTTACTCAGGTTACCCAGTGTAAGGGAAAGCAGGACTTACGTAGTGATGGAAGAAGTAAAGCAAAGTAGTTTTGTGGCAATGACATCATAGCATTCTGACCAGGCGCGTAATTCTGGTTATTCCGGGATAAAAAGGATACAGCGGACGTTAATTTTAACTAAGCTAGCTTTAAATTTGTCATCCGACAGCTGGCAACAGCATCGAAATAAACCCCTTGCCAGGTTATGGCGCAGATGCACTTTTTTGCTGGCTCTGGTATGGTATTAAGGTCTGCGCAGACAGTATAAAATAATGAGGCCCTTCATTTGCAAAGCAAACAATTATTTCCGTTAAATGGCGTACAACGCTTGCTCGAAGTGGGATTAATCCTGTTCTGGGCACTAGCGCTGTTTTTACTGCTGGCATTATTTTCGTTTGACCCTGCCGACCCAAGCTGGTCTCAAACCGGCTATCAAACCAGTGTAAATAATTATGCCGGCCCCATTGGCGCCCGGATAGCGGATATGTTGCTATTTAGTTTTGGCTGGGTGTCTTACCTTGTACCGTTTCTGATCGCAGTATTTGGCTACTTACTGTTTAAGCGTTATCACGACGTTTTTGCCCTGGATTATCTTATACTGGGCCTGCGTCTGATTGGACTGTTGCTAACCCTGGTAAGTGCAACTGCTATCAGCAGTATGAACTTTAATGATATTTATTATTTCTCATCGGGTGGAGCAGTTGGGGACGTCACCATCAGCGTGCTGTTACCTTATTTTAATTTTATTGGTACCAGTTTACTGTTGCTGGCAGGTTTTGCGACCGGGCTTACCCTGATGACCGGTATTTCCTGGTTAACAGTAGCTGACTATCTGGGCATTGCCTGTTTTAAGGCCGGACAAGGTCTGGCAGCTTTGCCCGGCTGGCTGGGTGAGCGCTTTGGCAGCGCCCCACCAGAAGATGATGACAACCGGGATGAGCCGGCCACATTGGCATTGAATCAGCCACAACAACAGCTGACTAAACCGCGGTCAGAGCCAGCATTATTCTCAGAACCCAAAATAACTGAGCCACTGCCGATAAAACCATTAAATCCAAAAACAGAAGCAAAATCCTATTACAGCATGGATCAACTGGCAGATGAGCAGTTGTCTTTCAGCGCCGTTGATGAGCCATTAAATCGGGAGCATGTCTCAAAAACGCTCGCTCAGCTTGAGCCGCACGAGCAGCTGGACCCGCTGATGCAGTTTCCTGAAGACGAAGAAGATCCTGATGACAGTGAAGAAGTGCAGCATACGCTGGAAGAGCTGCCGTCGCTGGCACTACTTGATAGACCAGATAAAGCCCAGAACCCGATTGACCCGGCAGATTTAGAACGGGTATCCCGACTGGTTGAAGCCAAATTACTTGATTTTAACGTTGAAGCCCGGGTAGTAGGTGTACATCCGGGGCCCGTTGTTACCCGCTTCGAGCTGGATTTAGCGCCAGGCGTAAAAGTGAGTAAAATTACCGGTCTGGCAAAAGATTTAGCACGTTCATTATCGGCAATCAGTGTTCGGGTTGTAGAGGTGATCCCGGGTAAATCATACATCGGCCTGGAGCTGCCGAATCAACACCGGGAAATTGTCCGGTTATCTGAAGTGATAGGCGATGAAGTATTTACCGAGTCGAAATCTGCATTAACCATGGTACTTGGTAAGGACATTGCCGGTAAATCTGTGGTCGCCGACTTAGCAAAAATGCCGCATTTACTGGTAGCCGGTACTACCGGTTCAGGCAAGTCAGTTGGCGTTAATGTCATGATCTGTAGTCTGCTGTATAAATCGACGCCGGATGATGTGCGGTTTTTAATGATTGACCCGAAAATGCTTGAGTTATCTATTTATGAAGGGATACCGCATCTGTTGACTGAAGTGGTCACCGACATGAAAGATGCGGCTAATGGCTTGCGCTGGTGTGTTGGTGAGATGGAGCGCCGTTATAAATTGATGTCTGCGTTGGGTGTGCGGAATCTAAAAGGCTATAATGCCAAAGTTAAAGAGGCAATAGCGGCGGGTGAGCCTTTAAAAGACCCACTTTGGAAACCGTCGGACGATATGCGCACTGAAATACCGTTGCTGGAAAAATTACCGGCTATTGTGGTGGTAATTGACGAATTTGCCGACATGATGATGATCGTTGGTAAGAAGGTAGAAGAGCTGATTGCCCGGATTGCCCAGAAGGCCAGGGCTGCAGGTATTCACCTGATACTTGCCACGCAGCGGCCTTCAGTAGATGTGATTACCGGCTTAATTAAGGCCAATATTCCAACCCGGATTGCGTTTCAGGTGTCATCAAAAATTGATTCCAGAACCATTCTTGATCAACAAGGGGCGGAGAGCCTGCTGGGGCAGGGCGATATGTTATACCTGCCACCAGGCTCGGGGGTGCCAAACCGGGTGCATGGTGCTTTTGTCGATGATCACGAAGTGCATGCGGTAGTGGCTGACTGGAAAAAACGCGGTAAACCGAATTATATTTCAGAAATATTAAGTGGAGAAACCAGCGAAGAAAGCCTGTTGCCCGGGGAAACGCTGGAAGGTGACGATGGCGAAGCTGATCCGTTATATGATCAGGCTGTGGCCCACGTTATTGAAAGTCGCAGGGCATCGGTGTCTGGGGTCCAGCGTAAATTCCGGATAGGTTATAACCGGGCAGCAAGGCTGGTAGAGCAAATGGAAATGAGTGGTGTGGTCAGTGGTCCTGGCCATAATGGTAACCGTGAGGTCATGGTTCCGGCACAACCTAAAGGGTATTAAATGAAAAAACTGGCGTTAATTGCATTGTTGTTCAGTCATTTTGCGCTTGCGCAGCAAGCCCCCCCGGCCGATTTTGCACCGCATTTAAAGCAGGCGCAGCAACAACGGCTAAGTGCACCTGATGGCAGTGCTGAGTTATTAGCTGAACTGGCCAGAATAGACAGCTTTTCTGCACGATACCAGCAGCAGGTTTTTGACCAGCAACAGCAGTTGCTGCAACAGGGTCAGGGCAAGTTGCTGCTTAAAAAAGTAGCGCAATTCAGGTTTGAAGGTGAGGAGCCCGAACCGGTATTGCTGGTAAGCGACGGGACAAATCTGTGGTTTTATAATGAGCTGCTGGAACAGGTAAGTGTTTACAATGCACAGGCTCAGGTTGGTCAAACCGCTTTCGCCCTGCTAACCACAACGGATCCTGAATTGTGGCAGCAGTACCAGGTGATCGCCCAGCAAGAAGTATTTATTATTCATCCGCTGGATACCAATAACCCGGTTCAGCAATTAATGCTGGCATTTAATGAAAATGGTATCAGTGAAATGACTGTTATTGACATCAATCAGCAGCAGAGTGTTTTTCGGTTTTCAGATGCCCGCTTGAATCCGGAAATTGATGATAAACAATTTCAGTTCACTGTTCCTGCAGGTGTTGATATTGATGATCAGCGTCAACAATAAAAACCGTGGCTAATCTCCCGCTAGACTTCAGTGATGATATCAGGCCGTTGGCAGCCAGGCTGCGGCCACTTAGCCTGAATGACTATGTTGGTCAGCAACACCTGATTAGTCCTGGTACGCCGCTTCATCAGGCAATACTGGCTGGCAAAGTATTTTCGCTTATTTTATGGGGCCCGCCTGGGACTGGCAAAACCACCCTGGCTGAGCTGATAGCAAGTCACGCAAAAGCAGTTCTGCAGAAGTTATCTGCAATAACCAGTGGTGTTAAAGATATTCGCGAGGCGATCAGTGCTGCTCAGCAACGCCAGCAGCAGTATCAGCAACGCACCTTGTTGTTTGTTGATGAAGTGCATCGTTTTAACAAAGCACAGCAGGATGCTTTTTTACCATACATTGAAGATGGCACCATTATTTTTATCGGTGCGACTACTGAAAACCCGGCATTTGCCCTGAACAATGCGATATTGTCCCGAGCCAGGGTTTGCGTGCTGAAAAGTCTGACAGATGACGATTTACGTCAGGTAATACAGCGAGCGTTAACCGACACTGAGCTTGGGCTTGGTGACTTGCAGCTGACAGTAGAGCCGGCAGCAGAACAGGTATTATTGCAACTGGCAAACGGGGATGCCCGCAAATTACTGAATATTATTGAGCAGGCTGCTGAGTTATGCCTGGTTGCGGCAGACAGTAGCCGTCAGATCACAAAAACAATTATAAAGCAGATAGTCCCCAGACAACTGCCCGGATTCGATAATCAAGGCGATATGTTTTACGACCTGATATCGGCTTTTCATAAATCCGTGCGGGGCTCAGATCCTGATGCCGCGTTGTACTGGTTTTGTCGAATTCTGGCCGGTGGTGGTGATCCTCTATATGTGGCCAGAAGGCTGCTGGCAATAGCCAGTGAAGATATTGGCAATGCCGATCCCAGAGCATTAACGCTGGCGCTGAATGCCTGGGATACCTTTAGCCGCGTAGGGCCGGCAGAGGGCGAGCGGGCCATTGCTCAGGCGGCAGTGTATCTGGCGCTGGCTCCGAAAAGTAATGCAGTATACAGCGCCTTTAATCAGATGCGTCAGCTTGCTGAAGAGTTACCTGATTATCCTGTACCGCTGCATTTGCGTAATGCCCCCAGTTCATTGCAAAAGCAACTCGGCCATGGCGAAGGGTACCGTTATGCTCATAATGAACCCGGTGGTTATGCTGCAGGTGAGCGTTATCTGCCGCCAGAGCTTGCAGATAAACAATGGTATCAGCCTTCGGAGCGGGGTATGGAAAAACAGCTAGCCGAAAAGCTACGTTATTTACGTGAGCTCGATACACAAAGCTTGCAACAACGCTATAAAGAGTAAGCTTTATTTAAGCAAAGCATTTCAATTTCAGTCCGAGCTGGTTAATATTCGGGGCTGAAATTTCAACCTTGTCTGCCAGTTTTGGCTTCAGCCGACAGAAGAACTCATTATTATGCTAGATCCAAAATTTTTACGTACTGAATTAGCGGCAACCGCAGCGCATTTAGCCAGCCGGGGCTTTACACTTGACGTTGATAAATTCACTGAACTGGAAGAGCAGCGCAGGGTATTGCAGGTACAAACCCAGGAATTGCAGAATCAACGTAACAGCAAGTCGAAAGGTATTGGTCAGGCGAAAGCCCGTGGTGAAGATATTACGCCTTTGCTAAAAGAAGTAGACGGCTTAGGTGCTGAGCTTGATGCGGCGAAAGCAAAATTAGAGGCTGTGTTAGCTGAGGTTGAGCAGCTGGCCTTAACTATCCCCAATTTACCGGATGAAACCGTGCCGGTAGGTAAAGATGAAACTGAGAATCAGCTGGTACGCCAGGTTGGTGAGCCGCGTCAGTTTGATTTTGCGGTCAAAGATCATGTTGAGCTGGGTGAAGCCTATGCCGAGGGGCTTGATTTCGCCGCCGGTGTCAAATTATCCGGAACCCGCTTTATTGTAATGAAAGGTCAGATGGCGAGGCTACACCGCGCTCTGACTCAGTTTATGCTGGATTTACACAGCACTGAGCATGGTTATACCGAACTGTATGTGCCTTATCTGGTAAATCACACCAGCTTGTATGGTACTGGCCAGTTGCCCAAATTTGGTGCAGATTTATTTCACACTCAGCCTGCCACTGAAGAAGGACAGGGTCTGGCGTTAATCCCTACTGCAGAAGTGCCGGTCACGAATCTGGTTCGCGACAGCATTATTGATGCGGCTGATTTGCCGTTAAAGTTTACCGCCCATACGCCATGCTTTCGCAGCGAGGCCGGCTCCTATGGCCGGGATACCCGGGGCCTGATCCGTCAACATCAGTTTGATAAAGTTGAACTGGTACAGCTGGTTCAACCCGAGCAATCAATGCAGGCACTGGAGCAACTGACCGGCCATGCCGAAAAAGTATTACAGTTACTGGGCTTACCGTACCGGGTAATGTTGTTATGCACAGGAGATATGGGCTTTGGTGCCTGTAAAACCTACGATCTGGAAGTGTGGTTACCAGCCCAGAATACCTACCGGGAAATTTCGTCGTGCAGTAATATGGGCGATTTTCAAACCCGTCGGATGCAGGCACGCTATCGTAACCCTGATATGAAAAAGCCTGAATTGATGCATAGTTTAAATGGCTCGGGTCTCGCTGTAGGCAGAACCTTAGTGGCTATCCTTGAGAATTATCAGCAAGCAGACGGAACGGTATTGATCCCCGAGGTGCTACAACCTTATATGGCTGGCCAAACGCACCTCAAATAGCCTCGTTACTTCTCGACCCGTTGCTGTTACAGGCAGCGGGCGGGTTTAGGCAGGCCAGCCAGGCGGGTTGCCTGCTTGGCGGGGCCTTGCGGAAACAACATAAACAAATACTTACTGTTGCCTTTATCGGGGCCAAGCTGCTGAGCCATGGCTTTCACCAGTACCCGGATGGCTGGTGACGTACCAAATTCCTGGTAAAAATCTCTGACAAACTGAATTACTTCCCAATGAGCGGCCGTTAAGGTTAATTGCTCCAGCTGCGCAAAGTGTTCAGCCACAGCTGGTTGCCACTGATTGATATCGGCCAGATAACCATGTTTATCCAGTTCCAGCTGTTTACCCGCAATGCAAATAGAGCTTAACGCCATAAGATAACCTGTTTAGCAGAAGCCGTTAATTCTACCCATTGAGCGGCGCTAATGGCGCCGATGGCCGTAACCGGTATTATCTGGCGTACCTCGAGATCACTAGCAAGGGCGAGGATAGTATCGCATGGCCATGCAATATCACTGCGCCGGGCCAGATACACTGCATCCTGTCTTAACAATAGGGTATCAGTGGCCTGGCATAACAGGGCTAATTCGGCAACGTTTACCGCTGGGCTGGTCAGGTTAATCAGTTTCATTTAAATACACACTACCTGGTGCTGGCTGGCCAGCAATTGCTGAATTTGCAAAGCGTCAACCGGCTTAGCAGCAAGGGATAGTTGATTACTATCAAGCTGACGCTGCTGCAGTGATGCCTGACAAACATAAAGATGTTCAATATCGTACAAGCCGAACAGTTTAAAGCTTTGCTGATATCGTTTCAGGGCGAACTCAGTGGCTGGGTTATAGTCAAGCAGCTGATATACTGCATCACCGGTGAAAATAATAGTTAACTGGTGCTCAACGGCTGCCAGCGCCAGTGCCAGGTCGAGTGCCTCCCGTCCACTACTGTGGTTAAACGGACTTTGCCGTTGAATAATGGTGATATGTTGCATCAGAATTGCACCAGCTTGCTATCGGTTAGGCGCATGGCAAACTCTGCCAGCCCGGCAGCGATAAAACCTGTGTTAACAGTAACGATGCCGCGTTTTTCAGCGGCCGTAACGCAGTATAGTAAAGGGATTTGATGTTGCCGGCAAAAATCGGCCAACCGCTGGCTCAGATTGGGCTCGTCAGCGGGTAAATCGATATCAGCCGCAGCTGCCAATACCGCGTCCTGATACAAAAAAAACTGATCAACCTGATAGCCTGCCGTCAGCGCAGCGCCGGCAAATTGCAGGGCACTGGCAAAATCCTGGCTGGCCAGTGGGCTGGTTGTCAATAACAGGCTGAAGGTGGTCAAATTTGCCTCATAAAAAAATACCCCGTACAGGACGGGGTATTCTAACGGAACTTAACAATGGGGCAAAGGGTTACTCGTCACCCATAATACCCAGCAAGCTTAGCAGGTGAACAAAAATGTTGAATATGTTCAGGTATAATCCCACTGTTGCCCGGATATAATTAGTTTCACCACCGTGGATAATCCGGCTGGTATCGAACAGTATAAAACCAGACATGATTAAAATGATAGCTGCACTGATTGCCAGGCTAAGTGCCGGGATATCCAGGAAGATATTAGCGATAACCGCAACCAGCGCCACTATCATGCCCACCATCAGGAAACCACCCATAAAGGAGAAGTCTTTGCGGGTGGTTAACACGTAGGCTGACAGCGAAAAGAAGATAACAGCTGTACCACCCAGCGCCTGCATAATCAGGCTTGGGCCATTTGCCAACCCAGCATAAGCATTAAGTAGTGGCCCTAACGATGCCCCCATGGCGCCGGCAAAACCAAACACCCAAAAGATACCGCTGGCAGAGTCAGCTTTCTTGTTTACCACAAACAGCATAATAAAGCCTGCTACAAAGCAGACAATTGACGCCATTGGTGACAGGTTCATTGCCATGGCAATCACTGCAGTAAGTGCACTGAACGCCAGGGTCAGACCAAGTAAAAAATAGGTATTACGAAGTACTTTATTTATTTCAATACCGCTGCTGACGGTGTTGATAGTACTGGTTTCTCTGTACGACATACGCAGTCTCCTGTTAGCTGAATATTATGTCTGTTTGGCAGTTATCATACTGACTAAGTTCCCGTATCTCCAGTAGTTATCAGATAAAAAACTGCATCTGATGAATTTTTTTAACTTTTGGCTTTCTTTTCTCTGCCAAACTGATTAGTATACGCAGCGCTGGAGGGATGGCAGAGCGGTTTAATGCACCGGTCTTGAAAACCGGCGTGGGTTAATAGCCCACCGAGAGTTCGAATCTCTCTCCCTCCGCCACTCAACGCTTAGTTGAGATTATACGCAAACCACCGCAAGGTGGTTTTTGCGTTTTAATCACCTATGTTACCGCGAATGGCAATAATATTGAAAAATGCCCTGTTGTTGGCGGATTAATAGCCAAACAGGCAAAAGTCACTAAAAACTGCTTTACAAAGTAATGGGGAGTTCTTAATATTCGGCCCATAGCGCGGAGGGATGGCAGAGCGGTTTAATGCACCGGTCTTGAAAACCGGCGTGGGTTAATAGCCCACCGAGAGTTCGAATCTCTCTCCCTCCGCCACTTTTCTAAATTGCACCTATCTTCAATTTTCTTTCTATTCTTCTATTAAATATTTTGTGTTTTGGTTAAATAGATATGGAATAATGTTTCCTATTATTTACCTTTCTGGCACACTAGCTACCGAAAAGCCAAAATCAATAGTATTGGTGTCGAACCAGTTAGCAGAAAGGCTCAGGCTCGACTATGCTAGCTGCATAAAAATTCTAATAACCAGTGAGACGGAGAAGCCAAGTTGATTAACGTGCTGTTAGTTGATGATCATGAGCTTGTACGAACTGGGATCAGTCGCATACTAATGGACGAGCGCGGTATCAAGGTGATAGGCGAAGCAGGATCCGGTGAAGAAGCTCTGCAATTTTGTCGTCAGCATGAACCTGATGTGGTGCTGATGGATATGAATATGCCTGGTATGGGCGGTATGACTGCCACCAAGCGAATTTTACACTTTTGTCCTGATATTAAAGTGTTGGCGTTGTCGGTTTCTTGTGAAGAACCTGTGCCCACAAAGGTGATGCAATTAGGGGCTGCTGGTTTTATTTCTAAAAACTCAGCTCCTAAGGAAATGGTTTCCGCTATTCGTAAAGTCTATAGCGGTGCGCGGCATATCTCTGATGAAGTTGCTCAGAAAATGGCCCTTTCTAAGG
The DNA here is from genome assembly GCF_019100565.1 of Arsukibacterium indicum. Lineage (GTDB taxonomy): Bacteria > Pseudomonadota > Gammaproteobacteria > Enterobacterales > Alteromonadaceae > Alishewanella > Alishewanella indicum. The sequence continues at coordinate 108,253 of NZ_JAHRID010000005.1, forward strand.
TAAACAACCATAGTGAGAATCCGTTTGAGGGTTTGTCTGACCGCGAGCTGCAAATTATGCTGATGATTACCCGGGGGCAGAAGGTCAACGATATTGCTGAACAGTTAAACGTGAGTGCCAAGACAGTAAACTCCTACCGGTACCGGATGTTTGAGAAGCTGGCAATAAGTGGTGACGTTGAGCTGACGCATCTGGCGTTGCGTCATGGCATGATCGACATTGCCAAGGTATCTTCCTGATTTGATGTTTGACCCTAAAACGTTTTTAACGACAGTACCTGCTCAACCCGGTGTCTATCGGATGTTTAACCAGGCAGAGCAGGTCATTTATGTCGGTAAGGCGAAAAACTTAAAAAAGCGCTTAAGCAGCTACTTCCGGCAGCAGCTAGACAGCGTTAAAACCCGGGCCCTCGTCAGCCAGATAGCCAGTATAGAAATTACTGCAACCCACAGTGAAACCGAAGCGCTGATCCTGGAAAATAACCTGATCAAGCAATTCATGCCCAAATACAACGTGCTGCTCAGGGATGATAAATCTTATCCCTATATATTTATTTCCGGGCACAAACATCCACGCATCAGTTCACACCGGGGCCCGCGCAAACAAGCCGGTCAGTATTTTGGCCCTTACCCTAATGCCGGTGCAGTCTGGCAAAGCCTGAAAACCCTGCAGAAGATTTTTCCTATTCGTCAGTGTGAGGACGGTTTTTACCGGGCCCGCACCCGACCTTGTTTGCAATACCAGTTAAAGCTTTGCTCGGCGCCCTGTGTAGGCAAAATTTCAGATGAGGAATATGCTGAGCAGGTACAGCTGGCCAGTTTATTTTTAACTGGCAAAAACCAGCAGGTGGTTGAGCAACTGGTGCAGAAAATGAACAGTGCCAGTGAGCAACTGGCTTTTGAAGAAGCAGCCAGTATTCGCGATCAGATAACGGCATTGCGTAAAGTTCAGGAGCAACAGTACGTCAGTGGTGACCACGCTGAATTGGACATTATTGGCTTTGCCATGGCAGGCCAGGTGGCGGTGGTACATGTGCTGTTTGTGCGTCAGCAGAAAATCCTTGGTTCAAAGTCTTACTATCCTAAAGTTCCCGCTAACACTGAAACAGATGAAGTACTGACTGCTTTTTTACTGCAGTTTTATCTCAGTGGCGGTGGTGGTCAGCAAATCCCACCTGAGATTGTAGTGCCGCTGGAACTTGACGATGCCGCTTCCTTAGCTGAGGCCGTCAGCGAAGCAGCAGGGCGTAAAGTTCGCATAATTGCAGCTAAACGCGGCGAAAAGTCACAATATCTAAGCCTGGCACAAAAAAATGCCCGCCTGGCATGTGATAGCAGACAATCTGCTGGTCAGAAAATGCAATTGCGTTACGCTGCATTAAAGTTGTTGCTTGGCTTTGAGCATAATATTCAACGAATGGAATGCTTTGATATCAGCCATACTATGGGCCAGGCGACCATTGCCTCATGCGTGGTGTTCGATGGCGATGGCCCTTATAAGCAGGAGTATCGGCGTTACAATGTTACCGGCATTACCGGGGGCGATGACTATGCTGCCATGCAATTTGCCCTGGATAAGCGTTACAGTAAGTTAACTGATGAATCAAAAATCCCTGACATTATTTTTATCGATGGTGGCCAGGGTCAGTTAAATATCGCGCTGACACAGTTTTCAGGCTGGCCGCATCAAAAAATGCCATTGCTTATTGGCATTGCCAAAGGTGTCAGTCGTAAACCTGGCCTTGAAACGTTAATTCTGGGAGACAGTGGCCGGCAGTTACATTTATCCCCAGACAGTCCGGCTTTACATTTAATTCAGCAAATTCGCGATGAGGCTCACCGGTTTGCCATTACCGGCCATCGCAGCAAGCGGGGCAAAAGTATGACCAGAAGCCCACTGGAAGATATTGCCGGCGTTGGAGAGAAGCGACGGCAGGCGTTGTTGCAATATCTGGGGGGCTTGCAAGGGGTGATGAAAGCATCAATAACTGAATTGAGTTCAGTGCCGGGAATTTCCCGTCAGCAAGCAGAAAAGATTTACCAGGCCTGTCATAACAAGTAGCATAGCAAGATTGATTTTGTGAGAACCGTTATATGTGGAATATTCCCAACCTTTTGACAATGTTCAGGCTACTGCTGATCCCTGTGTTTATTTTTTGTTTCTATTCCGGCTGGGAGTACTATCGGTTTTGGGCCGCATTAGTTTTTTGTTTAGCGGCAATCACCGATGCGCTTGACGGATACCTGGCCCGAAAACTAGAACAGTCAACGCCATTTGGTGCGTTTTTAGATCCGGTGGCTGATAAAGTAATGGTTGCTGTTGCCCTGGTAGTGCTGGCAATCCATGAGCAATCGTTATGGTTTAGTATTCCGGCCATCATTATCATCAGCAGGGAAATTGCCATTTCGGCATTGCGCGAATGGATGGCAGAAATTGGTAAACGAGCTAATGTAGCCGTTTCAAGTCTGGGGAAGTATAAGACCATTGCCCAGATGCTGGCATTAATTGGCCTGATTTGGCAGCCGCAGTTTGCGTTACTGGCCTGGTTTACGCCAGTGGGGTACGCCATGTTATATCTCGCAACGGTGTTAACGCTATGGTCAATGTATCAGTATCTTACTGCTGCCTGGCACGATTTATCACAGCAGTAGCCTGGTTGCAGATATTTAGTACAAGTCAGTTAAAAATTAAGCAGTCAGATGTAAAACTACTAATTTGTTATTGACTGCCCTAATTAAAACAGTAGAATGCGTCACGTGTTAAGGCAATGGCCATACGCATTGCGAGTATAGCTCAGCTGGTAGAGCGCGACCTTGCCAAGGTCGAGGTCACGAGTTCGAACCTCGTTACTCGCTCCAACTCTTAATTTTGATCTGACGATTAGTTTAAATCAGACTGAGAGTGGCGTTTTGATTATTGGCGGGTTGGCAGAATGGCCATGCAGCGGATTGCAAATCCGTCTATCTCGGTTCGACTCCGGGACCCGCCTCCATAACACGTTTAGGTTGAAAAAGTTGTCTGCCCGGGTGGTGAAATCGGTAGACACAAGGGATTTAAAATCCCTCGGGGGAAACCCCGTGCCGGTTCAAGTCCGGCCCCGGGCACCATTTACTGCTTATTATAAGTAGTTACAACACCAGATATTTCGCGAGTATAGCTCAGCTGGTAGAGCGCGACCTTGCCAAGGTCGAGGTCACGAGTTCGAACCTCGTTACTCGCTCCAAATTTAAATAAAAAAAGCAGCCTTAAAGCTGCTTTTTTTATTTTGTCTGCTTTACCTAACGCAATGTTGGCGTTGGCCTGATCAAAAGTTAAATAGCCAAGGACTGATAAACCATACAGCAGCGGTAATAATGAAAATTGCCAGTATATTGAGTACTAAACCTGCTTTTACCATATCTGCAATTTTGAGTTTTCCCGAGCCGAAAACAATGGCGTTAGGGGGGGTAGCCACTGGCATCATAAATGCGCAACTGGCTGCTATTGCAGCGGGGATCACCAGCATAGATGCGTTGGTATCAAGCGATACCGCAACAGGGCCTAGCAGTGGCAAAAACGCCGCGGCGGTGGCGGTGTTGCTGGTAACCTCGGTTAAAAAGATAATAATAGTGGTAACCAACGCTATCAGCAGCAATAAGTTTATAGTACCCAGGGCACTAACCTGGCTGGCGATAAAATCAGCAAGACCGGATTGCTGGATTTGAGCAGCAAGCGTTAAACCGCCACCGAATAAGATTAAAATGCCCCAGGGTAAGCTGGCACAATCTTCCCAGGTTAGTACCCGTTGGCCGCTGGCAAAGTTCACAGGAATAATAAACAGCAGGCTGGCACAGAAAACGGCGGTTAAGGTGTCATTTAATGGCAAGCCTGTAAGGCTGACCAGCCAGGTTTTAAATACCCATAAACAAGCCGCCAGTAAAAATACCGCCAACACTATTTTTTCTGCCCGTTGCATCGGCCCAAGCGCCTTCAGCTTATCAAGATACAGCTGACGGCTAACCTGTATTTCATTGTCGCCAAAGCGGAAATGGCATTGGCTAAGCCAATACCAGGCCCCCAGCAGCATAACAACTGCCACCGGTACACCCAGTAACATCCATTGGGCAAAACCCACCTCCAGTTGATATTGATTACGTAAATAACCAGCAAGCAAAGCGTTGGGTGGGGTGCCGATAATGGTGGCAATACCGCCAATACTGGCTGCATAGGCGATGGCTAACAGCATGGCTTTAGCAAATTTTTCGCTGATATTGTCTTGCATGCCGATAATAGACAAAGCAATAGGTAGCATCATAACTGCGGTCGCAGTGTTAGACATCCACATAGATAAAAATGCCGTAACCAGCATCATGCCGCCAATTTGCTGGCTGGGCTTCGTGCCGACCGCCAACATGGTTAACAAGGCAATTCTTTTATGCAGGTTCCAGCGCTCCATGGCAATGGAGAGGATAAAACCGCCGAGGAACAGGAAAATAAGCGGATCAGCATAAGGCGCAGTAACATTGGCGACGGAGTCTAGGTTAAGCAACGGCACCACCACAATCGGTAAAAGTGATGTAGCAGGTATTGGCACACTTTCGGTTATCCACCAAATCGCCATCCAGGCGGTCAGGCCACTGAGCCACCAGGCGCTTTGTGACATGCCGGCAAACAGCGGCTCATTCAGTAAAACCAGCAGAAATACTGCCGGACCAGCCAGAAGCGATGGCAGATAGCCTGAATGTAGCCGGTTCATCGGTGTGGTTACTCCTCGTCATCCTGCTGATTCTGGCTGGCGTCGGTTGCCGTTTTGCTGGAATGTTGCAATAACTGCTCCATTTGGCTTAGTTCAAACTCGTCAAGCAACCGCCATTGTCCTGCACGCAATTCGGCCAGTCGTACATGCATAATCCGGGTACGTTTAAGTTTTACCACGTCATAACCAAGGTATTCGGTCATCCGGCGAATTTGCCTGTTAAGACCTTGGGTTAGAATTATTTTAAAGGTGTTTTTGGATATCTGGGTAACGGTACAGGGCAGGGTAACCGTATCAAGAATTGGCACACCACTGGCCATTTTAGTAATAAAGTTCGCCGTTACAGGCTTGTTTACTGTAACGGTATACTCTTTTTCATGGGCATTACCCGCACGTAATACTTTGTTGACGATATCACCGTCATTGGTTAGAAATATCAACCCCTCAGAGGGTTTGTCTAACCTTCCTATCGGAAATATCCGCTCGGGATAACCGATTGCGTCGATAATATTCCCTTTAACATGCCGCTCAGTGGTACAGGTTATGCCAACAGGTTTATGGTATGCCAGATATATCCTTGCTGGTTTTTCTTTCAGGGGCTTACCTTCTACCCGCACTTCATCACTGGCAGACACTTTTAATCCTACCGGGGCAGGCTGGCCATTTACTGTCACTAAACCTTGTTCTATATATTTGTCGGCCTGACGGCGGGAGCAAAAGCCGGTGTCACTGATAAATTTATTTAAACGATAAAGGGTAGGTTCTGTCATTGGCTTCTTGATTCAATAAAAACAGCCCCTAGTTTAGGGGCTGACAGCTCGCGCAGCAAGCATTTGGCTTAGTCTGTCGCCGTAGATTTTTTTGCCGTTGGGCTGTTAAGTGAAATAACCTTGGTTTTGCTTATTTTATGCCGGTAAATTTCCCGCAGATACTTAATGGCTTTTTTAACACTTTCACGACTGAGCCGGATATCATTGATTGAAATAAATTTATCTTTGTTATGAATAAGCTCACGGTATTTTTTCTCATACATCGGCTTTATCGCATACCAGTTGGTATCAAGAATTTTTGCCGGATTTTCAAATTCATTCAGCATGGCGTCGACTCTCTGCTCATCAAACTCATCAATGCGGATAAAATCCAGCATAGCCTGATCGAGTTTTTCATCAAAACGGTAACTGTCCTTAGCAAAACAACGCTTAATAAAAGCAACGATCAGGGTTAAAAAGTCGTCGCTTAAACAAGGGCTTTTAACGATTAGCGTGGTAAGAGAAATATTGGCTGAAGCGCCAATCACTAATGCGTAGCGCTTTAATGTAGTATTGGGAAATAAGTTATTTAAATGCGATTTCAGCCGGTTTAAATCCATGTAAGACAGTTTATAGTCTTTGGGCAACGATACTATTGATACGACAGACGAACAATTTTTGAAAAAGTGCAGATTGTTTAATTCAGCCGCGTTGTAGCCATTCTTTACGTAACTTGCCAGTGTCTGGCGGTAACGACCAGACTCAATTGGCAGTAAGCTTATTCCTTCAATTGCCTGAGTCACTTTATTAAAGTGGGGCAGATCAATTGACCGGAAAAACAGATCATCAATATTTAAACCATTTTTATCAGATGCCTTACTCCTCTCAGTGCTATCCCGTTGATTAGCTGGAATTACAGATTCGGCGTACGCCACAGCAACCGGGCCAGCCAGGCTCATAAATAAGTCGTTGGCATCAAGCCGGATGGTTTCTCCAATATCAATCCCCGCCCGCCTGAAATAGTTTTCGTCATAGTCTGTGGTCACAGCCTGAGCCGTCAGAATATTGAAAATTTGTTGTGATATATACTGGTTTGCATATTTCTCCATGGCATTGACGTCGATGTGCTGTATATCACCGTCGTCAGTTTCTTCCGCGTAACGCATAATGTCATTTGAAATCAACATCATAGCGTTCCATGGCCGGATGCGATGCATGACACTGGACTCACTGCTGTTTTCGTTATCAAAGTTGTAAGAAAAGTCCCATTCTTCCGCCAGATATTTGCACAACAAACGGCCGGCGTTAATATGCAGGGCTTCAGACATTTCGACACCATGGTCTGAAATGTTTGGCAAAATACAAATACCGCTGGTAAATATCGGCTCAAATACAAAAGAATGGCCACGGTTTTCTTCGCTTTCATTGACCGGTCGGGTGTCAAAGGTTTTGCTCATGTAAGCATATTGCTGGGCCAGACCAAACTCAGAAGCCATACCTGAACCGGTACCGCCGCCGGCACTGAAGATGTAAAAATATAAGCGTGACTGGTTGGCCTTGATACCGCAGGAGTCAATTAGGTAAGAATGAATAAACTTCCACTCGGCATTTGAAAAGCGCTGAGTATCTTTATTTAAAATTATCTTGGCTAAGTACTGACCAAGAATCGGGGCGTTACCGGCGCCTCCGGCATGGACTTCAGATAAATCCATTATTTTCATTTTGGTATAGTCATGCAAAAAACCGCTTTTCTCACCTTTATGTGAAAAACGGATCCGGCCTTCAATATCTTTGTCCAGATCGCCCAGCATTACTAACGGTTCTATTAAAAAAACCGGTTTCAGACTATTGTTTTGTGACAAATGTAAACTGCGTTTAATCCAGCGCATTGGCCGGTATTCTTGTTCACGGCTTTGTTTTTCTTCATTATTAAATTCATTTAAATAGAAATTACGGGCACTGTATACAAGTGAGGCAACGTCCAGTGCTATATTTGAACCACAACGGCCCAGACCAATCAGGCATACTGATGGAAAATGTTGCTGTTTCCGGTTTTCCAGCTCGTTGTCTGTTTGCATCTGCGGAAACACGCTAGTGCGTAGTGCATCAAGATTAGCCAGAATGCGATTTAAATCGCGCTCAGTAAAATACAGATAACCTTCACTGGCAAAGGCTACCGTGGTTTCGCTATGCGTATTATCGGCTTGTTCTGCAGACTTAACTTTACTGTTGACGGCAGCAACTGTTGTTGGTTGTTTATTTATTATTTTACTCGTCATAACGCTTACCCCGGTTAAACCTTAGCTATACCAAAGCATAAAGATACTGATTAAACGTAGTCGGGAATTTAGCTGAATACAATTTTGAGCAAAAAAAAGCAGCGGTCAGGCCACTGCTTTATAAATTAATAAATGTTTTAAATGTAATTACATATTCGGATAGTTTGGTCCGCCACCACCTTCGGGAGTAACCCAGGTAATATTCTGACTTGGATCTTTAATATCGCAGGTTTTACAGTGAATACAGTTTTGAGCATTGATCTGAAAACGAGGTTGTTGGCCATCCTCTTTAATCACTTCATAGACGCCGGCCGGACAATAGCGTTGGGCTGGCTCATCATACTTTGGTAAATTAACTTCAATAGGAATGCTTGGATCAGCCAGCTTTAAGTGGCAGGGCTGTTCTTCTTCATGATTGGTATTAGATAAATAAACAGATGTCAGTTTGTCAAAACTCAGTATATTGTCTGGCTTTGGATAATTAATCTTTTGACAATCTGCCGCAAGCTTAAGCTGGGCATAGTCGCGGTTGTTATCTTTCAGGGTAAACGGCAGCTTGCCGCCAAACCAGTTTTGTTCAATGGTATTAAACACACCACCCCAGAAAGTACCGAATTTATGCATTGCCGGGCCGAAATTACGAGAACTGTGTAATTCGTCATATAGCCAGCTTTGTTTAACGGCATCAGCAAATTCGGTTAAGTCTTTACCGCCAGCATCGTCGTTGCTTAAAGCGCTAAACACTGTTTCCGCCGCCAGCATGCCTGATTTCATCGCCGTATGGTTGCCCTTAATCTTTGCAAAATTCAGTGTGCCGGCATCACAGCCCAGCAATAAACCGCCTGCAAAGCTCATTTTCGGCAAACTGTTCAGGCCGCCCTTGGCGATAGCTCGGGCACCATAAGTGACGCGCTTGCCGTCAGCCAGGTACTGCTTAATTACCGGGTGCTGTTTGTACCGCTGGAATTCAGCAAACGGATCCAGATAGGGGTTGCTGTAATTTAAGTCGATAATCAGGCCGACCACGATCTGCTGATTGTCGGCGTGATACAGATAACCACCACCAGAGGCCTCATCTGCAAGCGGCCAGCCAGCTGAATGAACCACCAGTCCCTGATGATGATTATTGGCTGGTACATCCCAGATTTCTTTAAAGCCGATAGCATAATGCTGCGGCGATACATCTTTATCCAGCTGATAATGGTTGATAAGTTGTTTACCAAGATGGCCGCGGCAGCCTTCAGCAAACAAGGTATATTTAGCACGTAATTCCATGCCGGCAGTAAAACTGTCTTTCGGTTTGCCGTCGCGGTCCAGCCCCATATCACCAATAACGATACCTTTAACCACATCGTCTTCCAGCAACAACTCACTGGCGGCAAAGCCCGGGAAAATTTCGACACCCAGAGCTTCTGCTTGTTCCGCCAGCCAGCGGCAAAGGTTGGCGACTGACACAATATAATTGCCACTGTTATGCATGGTTTTTGGTACCGCAAAGCCAGGTAACTTTCGGCTGCGCTGTTCGTCGCTGAACAGATATATATCATCGTGAGTAACCGGTGTAGTTAGCGGCGCGCCGGTGCTCTGCCAGTCAGGTAGCAATTCATTCAATGCTCTTGGCTCAAATACTGCCCCGGATAAAATATGGGCACCCACCTCTGAGCCTTTTTCCACTACACAAACGGTCAGCTCTGTGCTGGTCTGCTGCGCTTGTTGCATCAACCGGATCGCGGCCGATAAGCCCGCTGGCCCGGCGCCAACGATTACGACATCGAACTCCATTGCTTCTCTTTCCACGATCGTTACCCCTTGGATGCTTATATTTACAGTATTCACTGTGTTTATTGTGCTGATAAGGGTATTGCAGGTTGACGTTAACGTCAACAGTAAGTAGATTGTGCAGCAATATATGGCGTTATGTTTACCTTAACGTAAACCTGCTGTCTGGCAAGCAATTGCATGCAATTGAAGAGGATTATATGAAGATATTAGTTCCGGTAAAACGGGTAATTGACTACAACGTGAAAGTCCGGGTAAAAGCAGACCAAACCGGTGTCGATTTAGCCAACGTTAAAATGGCACTCAACCCGTTTTGCGAAATAGCTGTTGAAGAAGCGGTACGCCTGAAAGAAGCTGGTGTAGCTACCGAAGTGGTCGCCGTATCGATTGGGGCTAAGGCAGTGCAGGAACAGTTACGTACGGCACTGGCATTGGGTGCAGACCGGGCTATTCATCTGGAAACTGAGCATAATCTGGATTCTTTGCAGGTAGCAAAATTACTGGCAAAACTGGTTGAAGAAGAGCAGCCTAAGCTGGTTATTCTGGGTAAGCAGGCTATCGATTCTGACAATAATCAAACCGGTCAGATGCTGGCTGCGCTGACAGGCATGGGGCAGGGGACGTTTGCTTCAAAAGTGGTGGTTGATGGCGATAAAGTTCAGGTTACCCGTGAAATTGATGGCGGTCTGCAAACTGTTGAATTATCGTTGCCGGCAGTCGTATCAACTGATTTAAGACTAAACGAGCCTCGTTATGCATCACTACCTAACATTATGAAAGCAAAGAAAAAACCGTTAGACGTTAAAGCGGCTGACAGTCTGGGCGTTAACTTGGACTCAAAAGTGTCGACTTTGAAGGTTACTGCGCCGCCAAGTCGGAAGGGTGGTGTTATTGTCGAGTCAGTAGCGGAACTGGTTGAAAAATTAAAGCATGAAGCGAAGGTGATCTGATGACGATTTTAGTAATTGCAGAACATAGCAATGATGCACTTAAAGCAGATACCCACAAGGTAGTTCAGGCCGCAACCCGCATCGGTGGTGATATTCATCTGCTGGTTGCCGGTGCAAATTGTGATAATGCAGTATCTGCAGCGGCAACTATCGCTGGCGTAAGTAAAGTGTTGGTCGCTGATGCCAGTGTTTATAGCCATCAGCTGGCTGAGAACGTTGCAGCGCTGGTAGCGGAAATTGGCAGGGATTACAGCCACATTCTGGCTGCGGCGACGACGACCGGCAAAAATATGCTGCCCAGGGTGGCAGCACTGTTAGATGTAGCCCAGCTGTCAGATGTGATTGCCATCGAAAGTGCCGATACCTTTGTTCGTCCGGTTTATGCTGGCAATGCTATCGCGACAGTGCAATCTGCTGATGCCATCAAGGTATTAACAGTGCGTGGTGCGGCGTTTGATGCCGCAGCTGAGGACAATAATGCCCCAGTTGAAAAACTGGATATCGTCAAAGATCTGCAGGTATCGTCATTTGTCAGTGAAGAGCTGACTAAATCAGCCCGGCCTGAACTTACTGGCGCTAAAGTCATTATTTCTGGCGGACGAGGCATGCAAAATGGCGAAAATTTTGCCATGCTAAATGGCATTGCGGACAAGCTGAATGCTGCTATTGGTGCCTCGCGGGCGGCAGTCGATGCGGGCTTTGTCCCCAATGATATGCAGGTTGGTCAGACAGGTAAAATTGTGGCGCCGGATCTCTATATTGCGGTGGGTATATCAGGGGCAATTCAGCATTTAGCCGGCATGAAAGACTCTAAAGTAATTGTCGCAATCAATAAAGATGCCGACGCCCCGATTTTTCAGGTTGCTGATTATGGTCTGGTGGCTGATCTGTTTACGGTATTGCCAGAATTTGAACAGCAGCTTTGATAAATAGCCGGGTAATTGAAAAAGCCAGCAATTGCTGGCTTTTTGCATTTTAGCTCTTGTGAGCTGAGTATTATAAGACTTAAGATAAAACATTGTTTACCAGGGATGCATAAACCATGTCTGTCGTGATCCGCCATGCTGAACCCGCTGATATAGAAGCGATTAAAGCTATTTATGATCAACCAACGGTATTCGCCAACACGTTACAGTTACCCTACCAGCCTTTAGCCAGCTGGCAGAGACTGTTTAACGCTGGTGCGGGTTTTTATAATCTGGTGGCAGAAGATGAAGATAAAGTGGTAGGGCAACTAGGGCTGCAGGTATGCCAGAACCCACGACGCCGTCATGTTGCTGAAATAGGCATGGGTGTACTGGAAGAGCATCAGGGGCAGGGTGTTGGTTCAGCGCTACTAAGGGCTGCGCTGGAAATGGCGGATAATTGGCTGAATATCCGGCGGGTGGAGCTGACCGTTTATAGTAGCAATGAGGTTGCGGTAGCCTTGTACGAGCGGTTTGGTTTTGAAGTGGAAGCTGAGCTGGCAGATTTTGCTTTTCAGTATGGCAATTATGTCAGTGCCCTGGCAATGGCACGAATTAACAGTGGTGTTGCCTGACCGTTTAGCCCTGAACAAAGGACAAACAAACATGGCAACTACTGCTGCCATGTTTATCAGTAAGCGTTAATGAGAATCAGCGTTTTTCTGACACTGTTCTGTATCAGTGCACTCACCATATAAATACAGGCTGTGGTGGGTCAACTTAATGCCATTTTTTTCGGCAATTTCCAGTTGCTTGGCTTCGATAATTTCATCTTCAAACTCAATAACCTTACCACACTTTAAGCATACCAGATGGTCATGATGGCTGTTGCCCGTTAACTCAAATACTGATTTACCACCTTCAAAATGGTGCCGGGTTAAAATGCCCGCATCATCAAACTGATTCAGTACCCGGTATACCGTTGCCAGGCCTATATCTTCACCCAGCTCTAACAGGATTTTATAAACGTCTTCAGCACTTATGTGCTGATGATTTGGATCTTGTAAAATCTCGAGTATTTTCACCCGCGGCAGGGTAACTTTCAGGCCGGCCTTACGTAGCTCAATGTTATGATCTGACATAAAAAACTCTGTCTTGCTGGTGGATTTGCATCGATTATAAAGACATTAGTTCAATATTGAAATGGCCGAGTGCCGCTCATTTCACTGGCATGCCCTTGTGCTTTTACTTTAGCTGGTTAAAATAGCCTTTTAACAGGTCATACCAGGTGTCTGCTATGCGTTGGGCGTTTAAACCACAAGTTATGCGAAAGTTATTAAATTTCTGGCCTCCTCTATTATTCAGCGGGATTAAAATCGCAAGCCTGGCTGACGATTATCGTTACGCCAGAGTTGAACTTAAAAACAGACCATGGACCCGCAATATTAATAATAGCCAGTTCGGTGGTTCAATGTTTGCTATGACAGATCCTATCTATCCTTTATTATTAATGGGTGCGCTTGGTAAAGAATACATGGTCTGGGATAAGCAGGCAGACATTGATTACATAAAGCCGGGACTGGGGAAACTGACCGCTGAGTTTCTGCTGACAGATGAGACACTGGAAGACATCAAAACTAAAACGGCAGCCGGCGATAAGTATTTTCCAGAGTTTCTGGTTCATATAAAGGATGCAGACAACACTATTGTCTGTGAAGTGAACCGAACGGTTTATATTCGTAAAAAAACCAAATATCGTTAACTGCTGTTGCCAATACCGGCGTCGCCGGACTTAACACAATAAAAAAGAGGCTTTCGCCTCTTTTTAAATAACACGTACAAATAACGCGTTACAGGTTAGCAAACTCCTGTAAGCTCATTTCTTCATAAACCTGTTTGCACCACTGCTTTACCCGTTGTTCAGTCAGCTCAGGCTGACGGTCTTCGTCAATGCCCAGACCAATAAAATGGCTGTCATCAGCCAGCGCTTTGGACGCCACAAAATTATAGCCGGCGGTTGGCCAGTGGCCGACAATAATAGCGCCTTTTGGCTCGATAATATCGCGCAGGGTACCCATCGCATCAAGAAAATACTCTGCGTAATCTTCCTGATCACCACAACCGAATAATGCAACCAATTTATTATTAAAATCGATGCCTTCTAACTCCGGGAAGAAGTCGTCCCAGTCACATTGCGCTTCACCATAGTACCAGGTAGGAATACCCAGTAGTAACAGGTCAAAGCCGGCAATGTCCTCTTTGCTGCTTTTAGCAATATCGCGGATCTCCACCAGATTTTTGCCCAGCTCTTTTTGGATCATCTTCGCAATATGCTCAGTGTTGCCGGTATCGCTACCGAAAAATATTCCTACAGTTGCCATGGTTTAATGCCTTCTTACCTGGATAAAGCCTGTTCTAAAAGTTGTTCAATTAAGTTACCGCGTGTGGTGTTGGCCTGCTCTGCTGCCCGCGTTAATGCGGCATACAGCTGGCCCGATACCTTAAATTCAATACGTTTTAACCCGTTATTACGATCGCGTTTAATTTGGTTGCGCTTATTAAGTTTAAGCTGCTCTTCACGGGGTAGCGGATTGGTTTTTGGCCGCCCCGGCCGCTTTTCAGCTGCAAACAAATCAATGGTGGTGCGATCAGTGGCGATTTTAGCCATTAATCTCAACCCTGTTATTCAATAAAGTGTTGGACGACAGTTTTAACTACAAATACCAATGGTGATAAAAACAACACCAGCCAGACAAAAAAGCGGCCGAGCCGCGGTGCCTGACTTTTTTTCAGCACGTCATTAATTGCCAGGACAATAAAAATGTACAGGGCCGTTAAGCCAAGCCACAAACCTATGGTTTCAAATTGTGCAACAGTCATTGATACTGGCCATACTGAAAAATTGGCGGCACTATAGCACAAAAATAGCTATTTTTTAGTGTGCTGGCTCAATAAAAAGTCACGTACCAGCCTGGCAAAAGCGGCGGGTTTTTCTGCATGTAACCAATGGCCGGTACCATTTATTATTTTTGCTTCTGCCGCCGGGAAATAACTCAGAATTTGCGGCCGGTGCTGCGGCAGAATATAGTCAGATTCTGCTCCTTTAATAAAAAGTACCGGTCCGCTGTACTTGCTATCAGACTGCGGCGCTTTTAACAGTTGATCATAGCTCTGCTCCAGTGCCGGTAAATTAAAGCGCCAGTTAAAGCCTTCGGCAGACTTATGCAGACTTTTTAATAAGAACTGGCGAACACCGACCTCGCTGATATGCTCTGCCAGTTGTTTATCAGCATCGCCACGGCTGCTAATCTCTGTTAACTTTACTGCATTCAGACCGGCAAAAACATTCTGATGACTACGCGGATAATTTACCGGGGCAATATCGGCGACAATAAGTTTTGTTACCCGCTCTGGATAGGCAAGTGCAAATGCCATCGCCAGTTTACCGCCAAGTGAATGCCCCAACATAGCCACCTTAGTCAGCTCCAAGCTGTCGAGGGTGGCAGCTAAGTCGGCCACCATGCCAGGGTAATCCATCTGCTCAGCGTGTGGTGACTGACCATGATTGGGTAAATCGATGCTGATAATCTGCCATTGGTCGCTTAATGCCCGGGCAACGCCGGCCAGGTTTTCATAACTGCCAAACAGGCCGTGAATAAGAACGAGCGGCTCACCGCTGCCAGTGCTGTGGGTATGTAGAATCATCGCTAACTCACTGAAAAAGTTAAGCCGGGATTTTAACAAATTAAGCTGCTGGCGTCAGTGGCAAAGCCTTTATATAATGGGACAACTTTCAGTTGACGGAAAAACTTATGAAAACCATTGAAATAGAAGACGATTTATATCACTACATCGCCGCCCAGACCCGCCAGATTGGCGAAAGTGCTTCTGATATTCTACGTCGTTTACTGTTAGGTGAGCAGCAGGTCAGTCAAACGCCAGAGGCAAGCAAAAGCGCCGCAGTTTCTGAAACGGCGCCGGAAGTTAGTGCAGCTGCCCGCGATAACAGCAGCCCCGGTAGCATATTTGATCTGGTTAGCCGGCAAGACTTACAGGCTGAATCCAGTGTAGTAGGACGCTTTCTATATTTGCTTTCGGTACTGGCCCGGGTTCATAAAAAGCAGTTCAGTAAGGTACTGGAGATAAAAGGCCGCAATCGGCTATATTTTGCAACCTCGGCTGAGGCGCTATCTGAAGCAGGAAGCAGCACCAATCCTAAGCAGATACCAAATACCGGCTTTTGGGTCATTACCAACTCCAATACCACCAGAAAAAAAATGATGCTTACCGAAACTGCCATCAAACTGGGTTATAGTGAGCAGGACGCTGAGCGGATCCGCGATTTATTATAAGGAAAGAGTATGTCTTTACATCCCCTGGCCGGGCAACAGGTACCAAACGACCGCATCCCCAATATCAGCCGGTTAATGACCGCCTATTATGTGTTGGAACCTGATGTTCATCAGCATCCGGAGCATAAAGTAAGCTTCGGCACCTCTGGCCACCGGGGCAGTGCCCATGCCTGCTCGTTTAATGAGCCCCATGTGCTGGCAATTTGTCAGGCCATTGCTGATTATCGCAAGGCGCAGGGAATTACCGGGCCGTTATTTCTGGGCAAGGATACTCATGCCTTATCGGAAGCGGCGTTTGCATCGGCACTTGAAGTTCTCATTGCCAATAAAATTCAGGTTTGTATTCAGAAAGATTTAGGCTACACGCCAACCCCGGTTATTTCACATGCTATTTTAACCCAAAACAACGGTGGTGATGATAAGCTTGCTGATGGTATTGTCATTACCCCCTCACACAATCCACCGGAAGATGGTGGTATTAAATATAACCCACCGCATGGCGGGCCAGCTGACACCGACGTCACCAACTGGATAGAGCAACGGGCAAATGCCTTGCTGGCGAAAGATTTAGAGGGCGTTAAAATGATGCCCTACAACCTGGCCATTCAGTCTGGTTATTGTCAGCACATTGATTATATTCAGCATTATGTTGACGACTTAGAAAATGTTATTGACATGGCAGCCATTGCCAAAGCCGGGATCCGGATCGGTGTAGACCCGCTGGGTGGCTCGGGCATTGGTTACTGGCCACGAATAGCTGAAAAATATGGTCTCGATATTACCGTTGTTAATGACAAAGTGGATCCGGCATTCGCTTTTATGCCGCTTGATAAAGACGGCCAGATCCGGATGGATTGCTCTTCTGCCTGCGCCATGGCCAACTTAATTCAGCTAAAAGATCAGTTCGATATCGCCATTGGTAATGACCCTGATTTTGACCGGCACGGTATTGTTACCCGTAGCGGTGGCCTGATGAATCCAAATCATTATCTGGCTGTTGCTATTAATTATTTGCTGTCTAACCGGCCAGGCTGGCCAGCCAGCCTGGAAATAGGTAAAACACTGGTTTCCAGCGCGCTGATTGATCGTGTCGTCGCGGCCCGCGGCTGTAAATTATGCGAAGTGCCGGTTGGCTTTAAGTGGTTTGTAGATGGTCTGTTTAATGGCACGTTGGCGTTTGGTGGTGAAGAAAGCGCCGGCGCCAGCTTTTTACGGTTAAATGGCAAGGTTTGGTCAACCGATAAAGATGGCATTATTTTAGGATTGCTTGGCGCTGAAATGCTGGCAAAAACCGGGGTTGATCCATATAAACAATATCAGGCACTGACCAAAGAGCTGGGCTCGCCACTCTACCGCCGGCTGGATGCACCGGCAACGGCTCAGCAAAAGGCGGCACTGAAATCACTGGATGTTGCCAGTGTCAGCCAGACTGAACTGGCTGGCGATCCGATACTTGCGGTGTTAACCCAGGCGCCCGGTAACGGAGCTGATATCGGTGGGGTAAAAGTAGTTACCCGCAATGGCTGGTTTGCCGCCCGGCCATCCGGTACTGAAAATGCCTATAAAATATATCTGGAAAGTTTTGTCGACCAATCACACTTGCAACAACTAGAAACAGACGCAAAAGCCTTTGTCGACAAGGTATTCAGTGGTATCTAACTGTTAAAATGGCTGCTGTGGTTATGTAATTTAATTACAAAAGCAGCCTTTGTTTTGCCAATTGCAGCAAATTGAGGTATTGTTTTCGTAATATTTCTACATTAAACAATAATATCAACTGGCAATGCTATGTTGATTTGCTTAATTAATAAGCTCAGTAAATTTCAGGATTGGCAATGAAGAAAGCAACCTCAGCTAAAACCGCTGCCGGCGGTTCATCTACCGAACAACTCAAACAAAACATCGTTAAGCATTTGCATTCAAGCCTAGGTACAGACGTTAATAAAGCCAGTAGTCAGGCCTGGTGGCGGGCAACCTGTGCGGCCGTGAACGAGCAGGTGTATGACGGTTTACGGAACACCCAACGTACTCATTATCAGCAGGACACCCGGGCGTTGCATTATTTCAGCCTTGAATACCTGATGGGCCGTTTGTTCAGCAATAACCTGCACAACTTAGGCTTATATAACCAGGCAAAACAGGCATTGTCAGAGCTTGGTATGAATATCGCTGATCTGGAAGATCAGGAAGAAGATATGGCGCTTGGTAACGGTGGCCTTGGCCGCTTAGCCGCATGTTTTATTGATTCGCTGGCAACCTTAAATTACCCGGCAATTGGTTATGGAATTCATTACGAACATGGCCTGTTCAAACAAAGCTTTCAGGATGGCCGGCAAATAGAGCGGCCAGACAGCTGGCGCGAATATGGTAACCCGTGGGAGATTTGCCGGCCGGAATCGGTGCAGGAAGTATCGGTGTACGGCTATGTTGAAACCGTATACGACTTACAGGGCGCAATGAAAAAGGTCTGGCATCCAGGCCGGATCATCAAAGGCGTGCCGTGGGACATTCCGGTGGTGGGTTATAATGGCAGTTCAGTTAATGTGCTGCGGCTGTGGGAAAGCCGGGCCAGCGACTTTTTTAACTGGGATGTATTTAACTCCGGTGGCTATATTGATGCGGCTCGCGAGAATATTGAAGCAGAAACCATTTCTAAAGTGTTGTATCCCAACGATGAAACCGATGCAGGTAAAGAGTTGCGGCTTATTCAGCAATACTTTTTCTGTTCCTGCTCATTAAAAGACATTATTCGTCGCTACAAACGTGCGCACGGCGATGACTGGAGTAAATTTCCAGAGCAGGTGGTTATTCAGCTGAATGACACTCACCCGGCGGTTGCTATTCCTGAGCTGATGCGCATTCTGATTGACCGGGCCGATATGAGCTGGGACGATGCCTGGGCGCTATGCCAGCAGGTATTTGCATATACCAACCACACCTTGCTGCCAGAAGCGCTGGAACGCTGGCCGGTTCGGTTGTTTGAAAAAGTGTTGCCACGGCATATTGAAATTATTTATGAAATTAACCGTCGTTTTCTGGTGGAACAGGTTGACGTACTATGGCCGGGCGATAATGCTAAAAAGCGCAAGCTGTCGATTATCGAAGAAGGTGACGAGCCGATGGTCCGGATGGGGCATTTGTCGGTGGTAGGCTCGTTTAAAGTGAATGGTGTGGCCGAAATACACTCGAAGTTGGTGCAGTCAGATTTGTTCCCGGAAATGGTTGCGCTATGGCCGGATAAGTTTACCAATGTTACCAATGGTGTAACGCCGCGGCGCTGGCTGAAAGCCTGTAATCCACGGTTGTCGAAACTGCTGGATGAGAAAGTAGGTGACAGCTGGCCGGTAAACCTGAAATTATTAAGCAAACTGGCCGAGTTTGCTGATGACCCGCAGGTTCAGGACAGCTTTATGGCCATTAAACAGCAGAACAAAGCTGACTTAGCCAAAGAAGTGAAGAAACTCACTAAAATTGATATTGATCCGGCCGCCATTTTTGATATTCAGATCAAACGCTTGCATGAGTATAAGCGTCAACACTTGAATTTATTACATATTCTGGCTTTGTACCGGCGGATTCTGCAAAACCCGGATTACGACATGGTGCCGCGGGTATTTATCTTTGGTGCCAAAGCGGCGCCGGGTTATAAACTGGCAAAAGAAATTATTTATGCCATTAATAAAATTGCTGACAAAATAAATAACGATAAACGGGTGAAAAACCGTTTAAAAGTAGTGTTTATGCCAAATTACCGGGTAACGCTGGCAGAGAAAATGATCCCGGCTGCAGATGTGTCGGAGCAAATATCAACAGCAGGTAAGGAAGCATCTGGTACCGGCAATATGAAACTGGCATTAAACGGTGCGGTAACAGTTGGCACCCTGGACGGCGCCAATATTGAAATTGCCGAGGAAGTAGGCAGCGATAATATTGCGATCTTCGGTTTAACCGTAGACGAAGTTAAAGCACTGCATGCCTCGGGCTATCACAGTTATGATTACTATCATAATAACCCGGAAATCAAAGCCATTTTAGACTGGCTGGAAACGGACTATTTTACACCGGGTAAACCCGGTGAGCTGGCGGCGATTAAACACAGTTTATTGCAAGGCGGTGACCCTTATCTGGTGTTGGCAGATTTTGAGTCCTATGCCAATGCGCAGCAGCAAATAGACAGCTGGTATCGTGATAAAGCCGGTTGGGCTAAAAAAGCTATTCTGAATACAGCGTTAGTAGGTAAATTTACCTCGGATCGCTCTATAGAAGACTATGTTAGCAGGGTATGGCAATTAAAACCTTGTAAAATAGCGGGCTAAGCGCGCCGCAGCAACAAGTTAGCGAATTGAAAACCCATCATTAGATGGGTTTTTTATTGCTGATTAGTAGCAAACAGCTAAGTTGATCGTTAGTCTGTAGATAGATGCATTCTACGATTAGAACAGCGAGGCTCCGCTATGATTGCTGGATTTAGCAAAGTTGCTGCAGTGTTAATGTTGCTCGGTACTTCAGGCCTGGCCGGACAGGAAAATGATGGACCAGAGCTGCGATTATCAGTGCCAGTTACTGAAACTGATACTAACGTGATTCACTGGGCAATAAATGATGCGCCGCCGTTTCATGTATTACATGGCGAATATCAGCGTAATGGTATTTGTGATGTGCTCACCTCGGTAGTTCATCGCTATCTGCCCGAGCAGCAGCTAAGTTATTTGCAAATGCCACAACCGCGTATTTCCCAGGCCCTGGATAACAAAGAGCCGGTCTGCTTCCCCTGTATGATTTACAAGCCTGAAGGAGAAGCCAGAGCCGTTTACAGTTTGCCTACCCATTTCTATTACCCGCACCATATTATTACCAGTGCCGCGACAGCAAAAACCCTCAGGGCACTATATGGTGAACCGGTTTCACTGGAAAAGTTGCTGGATGATCCGCGTTTCCGGCTGGGTTATCCGTCAGGACGCCGTTATGGGGTATTACAGCCACTACTGAACGAGCATGACCCTTATCTGGCAAGGGCGGGTACCGGTGGTGCGGTGGCGATATTGCATATGATAACTTCAGGCCGGCTTGATTACACCATCGACTATCCGATAGTTGCCAATTATTACCAGCAACTTTATAGCCGCAACATGGAAACACTGGAAATTGCGGAGACTAATGGGCGGCCTGTTGCCGGCGCTATTGGTTGTGCCAACACGGCTTGGGGCCAAAGCAAAATTGCGGAAATAAACAAGGTTATTTCCCGGATACGACAAGACCCAGAGCTATTGGAGGTATTGCAGTTGTGGCATAGTAACAATCGCAGCGATGATAACGACTTTGAAAGTTTTAACCAGCAATGGCTGCAAAAGTTTGACGATAGCGCTGCTGAAGCAGCACAAGGACTACGACAATAATTAGTAATAAAGCGGAGTATCAGTTGGAAAAGCAGGGAAGTTTAGTTTGTGTTGGTACCGGCATGACTTTGGGCTCACACATTAGCCCGCTTAGCCGCAGTTATATTGAGCAGGCCGATGTGGTGTTCTTACTGGTAGCAGATGGTATTACCGAGCAGTGGGTTGCGCAGATGAACAGTGATGTGCGTTCATTGCAGCCCTATTATCAGACCGGTGTATCGCGAATGCTCAGCTATCAGCAGATGGTTGCCGCAATACTGGCTGAAGTGCGGCAAAATAAAAAAGTGGTTGGCGCCTTTTATGGCCACCCCGGAGTATTTGCCTGGGTGCCGCATAAAGCGATTGCCGAGGCGAAAGCTGCTGGCTTTGCTGCCCATATGGAGCCTGGCATTTCGGCAGAGGACTGCCTGATAGCCGATTTAGCGATAGACCCAGGCACCTATGGCTGCCAACATTTTGAAACCAGCCAGTTTATGTTTTATAAACGCACCATTGATTCAGCAGCATACCTGATTTTATGGCAGGTAGGTGTGGCAGGTGATCGCAGCCTGGCTAAGCGTGGCACGGATGGTCGCTACCGGCAGCTACTTATTGAGGTATTAGCGGAATATTATCCGTTAAGCCATCAGGTTATATTGTATGAGGCGGTAACCTTGCCTATTCAGCAGCCGCGGATCACAACCTTGGCGCTGGCTGAGCTGGTGACTGCCGAAATGGATCCCAAAACCACTCTGGTGATCCCGCCAGCCACCAAAATGGTCGCCAACCAGCAGATGCTGGATAAACTGGCGGCATTGCAGGCTGACGATGACAAATATTAATGATGATAAATATGGGAATCCGCTAAACCACCGCTTTTGTTTGGATACGCCATTGATGCAGGTAAGAACAATGACCGTATCTGATCAGCCACTTTACCGGCAGCTTTTTAGCAGTAAAAAGATAATGCAATGGATTGCTGAGCCATTAACTGATGCCCGGTTAATCAGCAGTTTTGCCGCGGCGCTGCAATATAACAACGGCGCATCGGATGAGCTGGTGGCGGGAGGCCGGCTCTTTCTGGTGATTGCTGAACGGCCAGCTCATTTAGCGGTTGGCTTAATGGCCGCCACATTTACAGCTGCCAATGCAACATCATCTGCTGCCAGCGTTAACGCAGAAGTTGGCATTATGCTGTTACCCTCTGCTCAGCGTAAAGGCCTGGCTCACGAGGCTCTAGCTGGCTTGTGCCAATGGTTGTCGCGACGCAGCGAAGTCAATAACATAATATGCAATATTACCAACGGTAATCTGGCGGCAAAAAAGCTGGTTACGGCTCTGGGCTTTGTGTATTGTAAGCAGGCTAATTACTATAAATTAGAAAAATAATAATAAAATAACGTACAGGGCGTTCAGCATGAATAATGTATTACAGTTATTACAACGGTTGGGTGAAGATGCGGCATTGCGCCATCTGGCAGATACTCAGCTGGAAAAAGTTATTAACCCGTTAAATCTGGATCCGGCAATCCAGCAGGCCATTTCTCAGCAAGACGATATTACATTGGCCCGGTTGGTTCATGCTAATAATAAAATTGTTTGTATGATAATTCCGGCTGAAGAGCCTGAGGATAAACCTGCAGATCAGCCAGCAAAACAACCGGAAGATGTACCAGAGCCTCCTGAAACTGAGATAAAGCAGGCTGGATAAGTAGATGGGAAGCGGATGATTTCAGGGCTGAGCCTTTGAAAGTGCTTAGTTTCAACGTGTTATATATGGCTTTGTTGCTGGCAACTGCCGTTGTATTTGCTGACGGGCCGTATTTAACAACGGAACAGGAATATACTACTGCCAGCAATTTAACTATTCATCAGCAGTTGGTTCTGCTTGATCAAATAAGACTGGAAGACCAACCCCGGTTTAAAGCGGAACTGGCCAAAATAAGACAGTTACCTTTAACGCAGCTTGCCGATATTGAGTATTTAACCTTGCTGAATGCTTATGAACAGGCGTTGCAGGGACAATATGACAAAGTACTGGCCATCCTGACACCTTTACTTAAAACCTCTACTGACAACCAGATTATTACCAGGTCCCGCATCATGGCGGTCAATGTGCTGTTGTTATCAAACAACCATGCGCTGGCATTTACCTACTTTGAGCAGCTGCTTAATACCATTCCAACCATTACCGAGCCTGAGTTACTCGCTCAGGTTATTCTTTTAGTTATGTTTACTTATAACCAGCTTGAGCGTTTTGACCTCACTTTAATCTACGAACGGTACATCACTTACAGCTCTGTTTCTGATAAACTTGCCTGTCGAATTCGAGTTATTGCTTTAGAAGCCAAATACTTACAGCCAGAAGTCACAGTTACTGACGCTGCAGTTAATGAAGTGATTAATCATTGTATCGCTGCCAAAGAAACGATTCCGGCAAATCTCGCACGTTTTGAACAAATGCGTGATTTATTAAACAAAAACGAAGTTTCTTCGATACTAAAAATATATCGGCAACATATTGGCGAAATAGAACTCACTAATTACCCGATAATGATCTCCAGAGTAAAAACGCTCGCTGCATCAGCGCATTTTAAGAATGGTGATTATCAGCAAGCATTACAGTTGGCGTTGAATGCTTTGAAGTTGGCGCAAAGTAGCCCTAATAATGTGGCGCTGGTTGAAGCTTATGACGTGTTATACCAAATTGCTAAAGCAGAGCAGAACTATCAGCAGGCATTAGCTTATCTGGAACGTAAACAGCAGATTGAAAATGAGTTTAACGCCAGCAAAACCTCACAGCAAATTGCGTATCATACGGTTAAGTCAGAAATTGAACTAAAGAATCAGCGGATAAACTTACTGGACAGGGATAACGAACTGCTGTTTTTACAACAAAGTATTTATCAGGAAGAGGCCAAAAACAGCCGCTTATGGTTAATGCTGGTCGCGCTACTTGGTTTTATTACCCTGATTCTGGCTTACCGTGGCCTGACAGGGCGTAAACGCTTTAAACTAATGGCTGAATATGATCAGTTAACCGGCATCAGCAACCGTTACCATTTTAATAACCAGGCGAAGCAGGCGTTAAAGTATTGCCAGGCGAAACAGATACCGGTGGCGATGATTTTATTCGATCTTGACCATTTTAAGAGAATTAACGACCAGTTTGGCCACGCCACCGGTGACTGGGCGTTGGAGCAGGTAGTTCAAGCCTGTAAGCAGTTTATGCGTTCCAATGATATTTTTGGCCGGATCGGTGGCGAAGAGTTTGTTATTATGATGCCAGGTTGTGAGCTTGATAAAGCCACCTTGCTCGCTGAAATTTGCCGCGATGCTATCGTCAGTATTGATTGCAACAGTATTGAGCATCAGTTTAGACTTAGTGCCAGTTTTGGCGTCAGCGGCAGTGCTACCAGTGGTTATGAGGTAAAGCAACTACTGGCTAACGCCGACAACGCAATGTACCAGGCAAAAGCCAAAGGCCGGAATCAGGTCGTCGAATATCAGCAAACTGAGCGCGAATAGCCTTGCTATTCGCGGCATTAATTTGCCAAGTCCATGGAGTTTTCATTTATGCTATCGCATCTAATACCTGCAGCAGATTTTCTTAAACTTACCCTGGCTAACCCTGATGGTCTGGCACCATTTCAGGGCGAGCTGGATAACGGCACCACGGTGCAGGTATGGGATACTGGTGTGATTTGTTTTGAACCGGTCGGGGCAGTGAATGAGGATGTTGTGCTGTCGTGTGGTGTGCATGGCAATGAAACTGCACCTATTGAAATTTGTGCGGCGATAGTTCATGACATTCTGACAGAGCAGTTAACCCCATCGGTAAGGTTGTTGGTGCTGTTCGGTAATCCACCGGCAATTAATGCCGGCAAACGCGAAATAACGGAAAACCTGAACCGGCTATTTTCCGGTCATCATAGCAAAGGAGCGGGCCTGATTAATGCTGAAAGGCGCCGGGCTAAAGCGCTGGAGCACTATGTCAGCCAGTTTTATCAGGCAGAACGCGTAACCGAAACTGGTACGCGTAACCGCAGCTTATATGATTTACATACCGCTATTCGCGGCTCGAGATTCGAAAAATTTGCAGTGTGCCCCTTTCTGCACGACAAACCCTGGCGCAAAACTGAGTTTGCTTTTCTGGCAGAGTGCGATGTGCATACTGTGCTGTTAATGCAAACACCTGCCACCACCTTTAGCTACTATGCATCGAATGAACACGGTGCCAATTCGTTTACTATTGAGCTGGGCAAAGTGAAGCCCTTTGGCCAGAATGATATGAACCGTTTTGCCAGTGCTGACAAAAGTCTGAGGGCATTGGTCTCAGGTAAACCGGTTAAAAGCGGTGCCTTTGATAATAAAAAATTTAATATGTATAAGGTATACCGGTCGATAATTAAACAAACTCAGGATTTTAAGCTGCATTTTGCCGATGATATTGAAAATTTCACCAGTTACCCGGTGGGTACGTTGTTGGCCACCGATGGTGATTTAGAATATCGGGTTGAGCAGGAAGGTGAGGCGTTAATTTTCCCCAATGCCAACGTCGCTATTGGCCAGCGAGCCATGCTGATGGTAGTACCGACGTCGGTTGCCGACAATCTTGCCTGATAAGGGTTGTTGCCTGCCATTGCAGGGCTGACAGACAGTAAATATAACCTGACAGCTTAACCGGCGGTCAGGTTTTTTTGTACCCTGGCACGGTTGCAATGCAGTTTACGTAAAGGTAAAGTTCCCCGCAAATAACGATAATCGACAGTGTGTCCACAACCCAAGAGATTGCTATGACAAA
Organism: Arsukibacterium indicum; assembly: GCF_019100565.1. Lineage (GTDB taxonomy): Bacteria > Pseudomonadota > Gammaproteobacteria > Enterobacterales > Alteromonadaceae > Alishewanella > Alishewanella indicum. The sequence goes on from NZ_JAHRID010000005.1 coordinate 134,181, forward strand.
CCCTAATAACGCCACCATCACCACGGTGCATACTGCAGCTTTTACTGCCGGTGATGCGTTAAAAATTCCTACTCTGCGTATTCTGCAAGACGACGGCAGCCTGCACGAAGGTGCCGATAAACCAAACCTTGATAAAGACACTGCGCTGAAAATGTACGACACCATGGTATTTACCCGGGTGCTGGACGAACGGATGCTGGCAGCGCAGCGCCAGGGCCGGATTAGTTTTTACATGCAATGTCTGGGCGAGGAGGCGACAACAGTTGGCAGTGCCGCGGCTTTGGATGAGCAGGATATGATCATGGCGCAGTACCGTGAACAGGGTGCATTGCGTTACCGTGGTTTTACTCTGGAACAGTTTATGAACCAGTTGTTCTCTAACGAGAAAGACCTGGGTAAAGGCCGGCAAATGCCGGTGCACTATGGTAGTAAAGATATTTACTACATGACGATATCATCACCGCTGGGCACCCAAATTCCCCAAGCCAGTGGCTATGCCTATGCCCAGAAGCTGCGTGGTTTGAATAACACCACCATTTGCTACTTCGGCGAGGGCGCTGCATCCGAGGGCGATTTTCATGCCGGTTTAAATATGGCGGCGGTGCATAAGGCACCGGTGCTGTTTTTCTGCCGTAACAACGGCTATGCCATTTCTACCCCGGCAAATGAACAGTTTGTTGGCGATGGCATTGCTTGCCGGGCTGTGGGCTACGGCATGAAAGCAATCCGGGTAGATGGCGCCGATATTCTGGCTGTGTACCAGGCCACAAAAATGGCCCGTGACCATGCCCTTAAGCATAACGAACCGGTTTTAATTGAAGCAATGGCGTATCGGTTGGGGGCTCACTCATCGTCAGATGATCCCAGCGGCTATCGCTCAAAAGAAGAAGAAGAACTGTGGCGCAAAACCGATCCTATCTCCCGTTTCCGCTTATGGCTGGTTAAGCAAGGCTGGCTGGATGAGGAAGCAGATAAAACCAAAACGGACAAGCTTAGAACTGAAATACTGGATGCCCTGAAAGTAGCTGAGAAAGTGGCAAAGCCGGGTATAGAGCATTTAATTTCTGATGTGTATCAACAGCCGATCCCGGCATTGCAACAACAATTAGATGAATTAAAACAACATATCAGAAAATACCCGGATGCGTATCCGGTGACGTCGGGGAGAATGGACTAATGGCAAAAATGAATATGCTGCAAGCGATTAATAATGCGCTTGATATCGCCATGGCTAAAGATGACAGCGTTGTGTGTTTTGGTGAAGACGTTGGCCATTTTGGCGGCGTATTCCGGGCAACCAGCAAGCTGCAGGAAAAATACGGCAAAGCGCGCTGTTTTAATACGCCGTTAACTGAACAGGGTATTGCCGGCTTCGCCAACGGTATGGCGGCCCAGGGTATGAAACCGGTAGCCGAAATTCAGTTTGCAGATTACATTTTTCCTGCCTTTGATCAAATCGTCAACGAAACAGCCAAATTCCGCTACCGTTCAGGCAATGAGTTTAATGTTGGCGGTATCGTGTTTCGCAGCCCCTATGGCGGTGGTATTGCCGGTGGCCATTATCATAGCCAGTCGCCAGAAGCTTATTTTGCGCATACCCCGGGTTTAAAAGTGGTGATCCCACGGGACCCGTATCAGGCAAAAGGCCTGTTGCTGGCCTCTATTGCCAGTCCGGACCCGGTTATATTTTTTGAACCAAAAAAGCTGTACCGTGCGTCTACCGGTGAAGTGCCGGAAGATTACTATGAAATTGAGTTGGGTAAGGCTGAAGTTGTGCAGCAGGGCAATGACATAACCGTGCTGGCCTGGGGCGCGCAAATGGAGATTGTTGATAAAGCCGTGGCAATGGCCAAAGAGCAGGGCGTGTCGTGTGAAGTTATCGATTTACGCAGCATTTTGCCATGGGACGCTGACACCGTTGCCGCGTCTGTTCAGAAAACCGGCCGGCTGGTAATTAACCACGAAGCACCGTTAACCGGCGGTTTTGCCGGTGAAATTGCTGCGACCATCCAGAAAATGTGTTTCCTGCATCTGGAAAGCCCGATAGAACGGGTGTGTGGTTTAGATACGCCTTATCCGCTGGCACTGGAAAAAGAGTATGTTGCCGATCATCTTAAAACCTACGAAGCCATTATGCGCTCGGTTAATTTCTAAGGAGATGGCATGAAACAGGATTTTATACTGCCGGATATTGGCGAAGGTATTGTCGAGTGCGAAATTGTTGAATGGCTGGTTAGCGAAGGCGACACCATAAAAGAAGATCAGCCGGTTTGTGACGTAATGACCGACAAAGCGCTGGTGCAAATACCAGCGGTGCACAATGGTGTGGTTAGCAAACTGTATTACGCCAAAGGTGAAATAGCCAAGGTGCATGCTCCGTTATTTGAAATGGAGATTGGCGACGGCGCAGCACCCGCGAACGAAGTAAAACCAGAAGCGGATAAGGGGCAAGCCGCAACGGCGCCAGCTCAGAGCAGCGCCAGTACAGATACTTCCGACAGTCGCAACGAAGACTTTATACTGCCGGATATTGGTGAAGGTATTGTTGAATGTGAAATTGTCGAGTGGCTGGTAGCGGAAGGCGATACTATTACTGAAGATCAGCCGGTTTGTGACGTAATGACTGACAAAGCGCTGGTGCAAATTCCGGCTAAATACTCTGGTGTAGTTAGTAAACTGTATTATGCCAAAGGCGAGATTGCCAAAGTACACTCGCCGTTATTTGCGATGCAGCTAAGTGGCGAAGCAACGGCTGCCGCGCCGCAGGGTGCCGCCTCAACAGCTGAAAGTGCTGAGCAAAGCAAAGCCACGCTGGCAAAGCCCGATAATAATACGGTAGTCAGTAGTGGTAAGGCATTAGCCAGCCCGGCGGTACGCCGGCTGGCCCGTGAGCTTAACATTGACCTGGCGAAGGTGCAGGGTTCAGGTGATAAAGGCCGGGTTTACAAAGAGGATGTGAAGGCGTTTGCTGAAGGTACCGGTAAACCGGCCGCCGCAGGCAAAACTGAAACTAAATCTGAAACCAGAACCGCGGCGCCGGTTCAGGGCAATGCCCAGGCTGCAGACAGAGTTGAGCCTATTAAAGGTATCAAGGCGGCAATGGCGCGGCAGATGGCCGATTCTGTGGCGACTATTCCGCATTTTACTTATTGCGAGGAAATCGACTTAACCGAGCTAATCGCCCTGCGCTTAAGCCTGAAAGACAGTTACGCCAAGCAAGGTGTGAAGCTGACAATGATGCCGTTTTTTATGAAGGCATTGTCGCTGGCGATTAAAGACTTCCCGGTTATGAACAGCCAGCCTAACAGCGATTGCACTGAGCTGCGCTATTTCAGTGAGCATAATATCGGGGTAGCGGTAGACTCAAAAGTTGGTTTACTGGTACCAAATGTGAAAGGTTGCCAGGCTAAGTCAATTGTCGATATTGCCCGCGAGCTTGGTCGCTTAACCGATTCGGCCCGCGAGGGCCGGGTGAGCCCTGCAGACTTAAAAGGTGGCACTATTACCATTTCTAACATTGGTGCAATTGGCGGTACTGTTGCCACTCCAATCATTAATAAGCCGGAAGTTGCGATAGTAGCGCTTGGTAAAGTACAGAGCCTGCCACGCTTTAATGCCAAAGGTGAAGTACAAGCCAGACAACTTATGCAAATAAGTTGGTCGGGCGATCACCGGATTATTGATGGCGGCACCATTGCCCGCTTTACTAATCTGTGGAAGCAGTATCTGGAGCAACCTTCGTCAATGCTGGTTAACATGATTTAAGCAGTTGGCAAGCGAATACGTTTCTGATAAAACCCACGTTAGCAGTGGGTTTTTTTATGGTTGGCATTATAGCCGTCGCAGGGAAGTAAGATGTACGAATTTGAAGATTTAAGAGTGCTGGTGCAGGCCAAAAGCCCACTAATTATCATTGAAACCTATGAAGAGTTGCGGGCGCTGGCGCTGATAAAACGGCTGGCGGTGAATTTAATGCGGCCGGTATTTCAATGGACCATTACCGATGGGTTGCAACGTACCGATCGCGAAAGCAGTCCACAAGCCTTTAATGCCGAGCCAGCCCAGTTGCTGGCTCAGATAAAAGGTACCCGCATTCCTGGTATTTACGTGTTGTGTGACTTCCACCCGTTTTTATCTGAGCCGCGGCATATCCGCTTTATCAAGGAGATTGCCCAGGCGCACGATAGCCTGGGACATACTCTTATTTTGCTAAGTTATGCAGTAGATACACCTCCAGAATTGGCCCGGTTAAGTTATCGTTTTCAGTTATCACTGCCGGGCGATCAGCAAATTCGGCAAATGATCAGTGAGGCCGCCGAGAAATACAGCCGTGAGCACGGGCAATTGGTAGAGATGGCGCCAGCTGATGTCAGCGCATTGGTGACAAATTTACATGGCCTGACGTTTGATGAAGCGAAACGTTTAGCTTATAAAGCTATAGCAGATGATGGTGCTATTACCGGCGCTGATATTCCGAGAATTAACCGGGCCAAATTTAATTTGCTGCAGACAGCAGGTACTTTAAGTCAGGTTTTTGATACCAAAAGTCTGGATGATGTAGTTGGTATGCCAAATCTCAAACGCTGGTTAAGCCAGCGGCAAAAGGCTTTTAAACAAAACGGCCAGGATACACCAAAAGGCATTTTGCTGACAGGCGTGCAGGGTACCGGTAAAAGCCTGAGCGCAAAAGCTATAGCCGGTGGCTGGGGCATACCGCTACTAAGGTTGGATATGGCGGCCTTATACAATAAATATATTGGTGAAACCGAGAAAAACCTGAACCAGGCATTGGCCCAGGCAGATGCTATGGCACCCTGTGTGCTGTGGATTGACGAAATAGAAAAAGGCCTGGCCGGTGGCGATAACGACAACGGCGTAACCCGCCGAATCCTGGGTAGCTTACTGACCTGGATGGCTGAACGGAATAAACCGGTTTTTTTAGTGGCAACCGCCAATAATATTGAGGAGCTGGCGCCGGAACTGTTACGGAAGGGCCGCTTTGACGAGATATTCTTTGTTGATTTGCCTGATGAGCCGCAAATCAAAGCGCTATTAACCCTGCATCTGCAACGGCGTGACTTAAGCCTGAGCGATGCTGAATTAAACCAGTGTGTTACCTTAGCCCAGGGCTTTTCCGGCGCTGAACTGGAGCAGGCGGTGGTGAGCGCCAGTTACCGGATGCACACTGACGGCGGTGGTTTCAGTTTACAGCATTTACTGGCTGAACTGGCTGAAACCCAACCACTGTCTGTGGTGATGGCTGAACGGGTTGCCAGTCTCAGGCACTGGGCTAATCAGCGCTGTGTTATCGCCTGATGTTTAGTTTTTTCTGCACGTTAGCAGACAACTTTTTATCGGGTAATTTTTCCCAGAGCAACTACCTGACGGACAGCTATGCCGGATAAACCTGACAAGACCTCGTTGCGTAATTTTTATATTCCGGAAGAGCAATCGGTATATTTACTTAATGCCAATGATGCAAAAAAGCTCAAAGACTGGGTGGCGCTTTGTATTGAGGAGCTGGAAAAGCTTGGCTATCGCCAGATAGAACTTATTGGTAAAGGTGCCTACGGCTTCGCTTTTGCCGGCTTTGGCCAGGACGGTGTGTCTTATGTGTTTAAATTTTCCAGAATTAATTTAGCCCAGCATATTCAGGAACGCCTTGCTGACGAAGCTTATATGTTGTCATTGGTAAAGCATCCGGCCATACCGCAGTACGTTACCTACCAGGTGATAAAAAAACAGGGCATATTAATGATGGGCCGGGCCACAGGGCTGGACCTCGAACAATACAGTCTGAAAGTAGGGCGGTTACCGGTAAGGCTAATCATCGACATTGCGGTGCAGCTGGCACAGCTGTTGCTGTTTTTACGTCAGCAACAGTTAGGCGGGAACAGCGCACCGATAGTTCATGGCGATATCAAGCCATCTAACCTGGTGTTTGATGAGCACACCGGCAATATAAGTCTGATTGACTGGGGCTCGTCAGTGCATGCCCAGCTGGACAGTCAGGGCCAGTATCTGGCGAACAATGTTATGCAACTGATGTCGGCTGATTTACAGCACTCAAACGCCAGAATGGGTGATGTTTATTTTATCGGGCCGGAGCAGCGGGCCGGTGCTTTATCCAGCCCCCGATTTGATGAACAGGGGGTTGCCAGTACGCTGTACGCACTGGCGTCGGCTCAGTCCTGCCGCTTTGGCCGTCAGGCCATACCGGCACGAAGCCTTGGTCTGCCAGTGGAGTTTGCCACCATGCTCGACAGTATGCTAGCAGACGATGAGGCTTTGCGCAGGCAGGCTGGTGACTATTTTATAAGCAGAATGCCAACTCTCAGCCAACTGGTATTGCCACCAATTAGTTTACTACCGGATACTGCAATGCTTCCTGTTTGGTGTAGCGGCCAGGTACAGGAACTTGATACTGTGGTTTACTCGTCACGCAAATCGTTTTTACGGGAACATCAGGAAGAGGCCGACTTGCATTATGTCGATGATGTGCAGTTAGAGCGGTACTACAAGAACTATCTGGAAGGTATGGGGGAGACTGAGAAAGCCTTTATTGCTGCAGTAGGCCGGTTAGCGCGCTATCCGGTAGTGGGTGGCCTTGCCATCCACTGGCAGGCGAGCGGGGTGTACATCGATTCCAGTTTAAATTTATACAATGCCAGCCTAAAGGTGGCATTTAGTCATGCGGTTAATAATGTGGTTAGCCTGGCACGCGCTATTGGCAAGCTAGGGGTGTTTAAAGCCTGTTTATTTGATGCCCGCAATACCATTCATATCAGCCGGCAAAGTACTGAACAACCTTTTATCGTGCCGGCTGGAGCAGAAATTCGTTATCAGAAGGCGCCGGTGTTAAGTCAGGAAGAGGCCAGCAAGCAGCATTCCTATTTTGAAGATGGCAAAGATCCGGATGAACAACTGGTATTGCCAGACGTGATTATGGACGATATCGCCAGGTTAAACCTGATCCGCCATACCGGTTGTATTATTTTCGAAGTGACGCCGCTGTATATGAAAGTGCATAGTTATTACCGTTTGCTGGACAGCGACGCTGAGCCTGAATTTGCGGCACTGTTGCAAAACATTCTGGCTAAAGTACCGCTGATAAGTGGTGAGGGGGTTGGTGGTTTTATGAAGTTACCGTATAAAGACACCCGCTTTTTTGAGCATCAACCGCAATCCGCAGCCTGTTATTATCCTGCAAACCCGTTGCAATATACTGGCTAAAACCGCTGCCTGGATATTTTATAACCAGTTTAGTTAACTATCCGCATAATTCCGGCTGGTCGAGGCAGTCTTTCACACTAAAAAGGTTTAAATTAGCTGGCAAACCAAGTAATGTAGTGCCTTTGATACCTGGTAAGTTGAAACCGCAAACCGATGTCTAGCGAAAAACACATTCAGTACAACTTGCTGCTACAGCAAGCGCAGGCGCTGATCGCCGATGAATCCGATGTAATAGCCAATATGGCCAATCTAAGTGCACTGCTATATAACAGTCTGCCTGATTTAAACTGGGCTGGCTTTTACATAATGCGGGACGGGGAGTTAGTGCTTGGCCCGTTTCAGGGGCAGGTTGCCTGTGTCCGGATCCCGGTAGGCAAAGGCGTATGCGGAACAGCCGTTGCCACCGGTGAGGTGCAGCTGGTTGAAGATGTGCATCAGTTTGCTGGTCACATTGCCTGTGATGCCGCCAGTAATTCGGAAATTGTGCTGCCGGTGCGCTATAACAATAAAATTATTGCCGTACTGGATATCGACAGCCCGTTATTGTCGCGCTTCGATAATGCCGATAAAGAGCATTTGGTGGCGTTAGTTGAGTTGCTGGAACAACGGTTGACCGGGCCATTATGAAAGACGCACTGACAGTACAAGACTATCTGTTAAATGAGTCTGAAGTTGGTGACTGGGATGGCGAAGAGGAACTGGTAACCGACAAAATTAATAGTATTATTCATGCGGTCTGGGATGCTCTGCCGGATGATTTAAGCACTGAACAAATTGAGCGGATTATGCCGCAAATTTGGCAGCAGTTAGGCAGTGATACCGTGCTGCTTGACGTTGATGAACATGAATTGACCGGTTGGGCTTTGGTCTATATGCGGCAACAAATTGAACTGGGCATTGAAGAAGCTGACGCTGCAGAAGCAGAACAGGCAGATAACAGTGCAGACGACGAAGAAGAGTAAATTTTAATGACAACCTCCACTGACACTTTAACTACTGCCGATACTACAACACCAGAGCCTGAAACAACGGCCAGTCATCCTGAAACCAGAAAACTGGCGAACGTAAAAGAAGTATTGGCCTATCTGGCAGAGCAATTTCCGTTATGTTTTAGTGTGAAAGGTGAAGCCAAGCCACTGAAAATAGGTATTTTTCAGGACCTTGCGGCCAAACTGGAGCATGATAGTCTGGTTAGTAAAACCCAGTTACGCCAGGCATTACGGGTGTACACGTCAAGCTGGCGATATCTGGAAGCAATCCAGCCGGGGGTGGCCCGCGTAGATTTATCGGGTGAAGCAGGTGAGCAAATTGATCAGCAGCAGGCAGATCATGCGCTGAGCACTCTTACCGAGAGTAAACAGAAAGCTGCTGAGGTTCGTAAAGCACGGATCGCAGAGCAAAAAGCGAAAGCTAAACCTGTTACTGACAAACCTGCTTACAAAAAAAAGCCGAACAAAACGGCAAATAACAGCTCTAACAGCACTAAGCTAAGCAGTAAAGCAGTGACGAAACCTGTCAGCCCTGTGGCGACAGCACCTGCCTTAAATGCTGTAGCGAACGAGCAACTTAAAGTAGGTGCCGGTGTACTGGTTAAATTAGGCCAATCACCAATGACGGCGACCATACTTGAAGTGCACAAAGACGATGTGACCGTACAGCTGGCGTCTGGAATGGTGGTGAAAACCCATCGGGACAGTTTGTATCAGGCCTGAGACATGCAGAGTAGCTTATGAAAAAATTATCCATTTTAGCGGCAAGTTTGATGATGGCTCTGGCGGTTCACGCCGAGCCCGAAAAATCAGAAGAGAATGTGGTATTGCCTGTTGTGGCCCAGGCTTCTCATCATGCAACAGCCAGTAAAAGGATAACGGCGCTGTTTACCCGCAGCCACTACGTACCAGTGCAACTTAATGACGAGTTGTCAGAACGTATTTTTGATATGTATCTGAAAAACCTCGATTATTATCGTAATGTATTGCTAAAATCTGATGTTGACGCGTTTTCACGGTATCGGGACCAATTCGACGATGGACTGAATAAAGGTAACCTGGATTTTGCTTTTGATATGTTTAATCAAACGCTGCAACGTCGCGCGGAGCGTTTTGACTTTGCCATCAATCTGTTGGCGCAGGAATTTGATTTCACCAGCGATGACAGCTACCAGTATGACCGGGAAGATGCAGAATGGCCGGCAGATCAGGCTGAAATGAATGAATTGTGGCGCCAGCGGGTAAAGTTTGATGCACTAAATTTAAAATTGACCGGTAAAAATGATGACGAGGTCAGAGAGATCCTGACTAAACGCTACCGCAATAGCCAGAAGCGTCTGAGCCAGACCAACAGTGAGGATGTGTTCCAGTTGGTGATGAATTCATTTGGCCGGGCAATTGAGGCTCACACCTCCTATTTATCTCCACGTAATGCCGACCGTTTTCAGCAGGAAATGAATTTATCGCTGGAGGGGATCGGTGCTGTGCTGCGTGCGGAAGAGGACTATACGGTAATTCAAAGCCTGGTACCCGGTGGCCCGGCCGACCAGACCCAGAAATTGAAACCCAAAGATAAAATTATCGGCGTTGCCCAGGATTCCAAAGATTTCGTTGATGTGATTGGCTGGCGACTCGACGATGTTGTCGATTTAATCAAGGGACCAAAAGGCAGCACGGTGCGGTTGCAGGTGCTGGGAGGCAGCGATATCTCTGCCAACAAAGCTGACGTGGTAACAATAGTGCGGGATAAAATCCGGCTGGAAGATCGCGCAGCTAAAGCAGAAGTGCTTGACCCGAAATTATACGAGTTCGAACACAATATTGGTGTAATCAGTATACCTGGCTTTTATAACAACCTGGCTGAAGATGTAAAGAAGCTTCTGGTTGAGTTAAAAGAGCAGAAAGTTGACGGCATCGTTATTGACCTTCGTGGTAACGGCGGAGGTTCGTTGCAGGAAGCCACTTTACTTACCGGTCTGTTTATTGACCGTGGCCCGGTGGTGCAGATAAGACAAGGTGATGGTAAAGTTACAGAATCACCGGATACCGATGGGGTTAGTTATTATGAAGGCCCGTTAACGGTATTAGTTGATCGCTACAGTGCTTCTGCATCAGAAATTTTTGCCGCAGCAATGCAAGACTATGGCCGGGCAATTATAGTTGGTGAGCAAACATTTGGTAAAGGCACGGTGCAGCAACACCGTGGTTTAGGCCGGATTTATGACATGTTTGAAGAACCATTGGGTAGCGTGCAATACACAATTGCCAAGTTCTACCGGATTAACGGTGGTAGTACCCAACATCAGGGTGTGATACCGGATATTCATTTCCCGACAGCAATTGACCCGGCAGAGTGGGGTGAAAGTAAAGAGCAACATGCGTTACCGTGGGATTCCATTCCGCCAGCTAATTACGCCAGTGTTAATGATATTCAGGAATTGGTACCGGTGCTGCTGGAAAAACATCAGCGCCGTATTGGTAAGGAAAAGGAGTTTGCTTATTTGCTTTCTGATATCAGTGACTACCAGCAGCGGCAGGAAGAGAAAACCGTGTCGCTAAAAGAAGCGGTAAGGATCAGTGAGCGTGATAAGGATAAGGCAGAACAACTGGCCAGGCTTAATGAACGTCTAGTGCGATTTGAGCTTGAAAAAGTGGAATCAGTTGATGATGCACCGGAACTGATAAATGAACTGGACCCGTTTCTTGAAGAAGCAGCCAGCATTACTGCTGATTTACTGATGGTCAGTCGTTTGGCTAAAAAATAGTCTTACGTTAATAATAACTAACAAAAAAGCGGTATTTATTACCGCTTTTTGTTAGGCTCAGCCAAATAAATAATAATTATAAAGGTTAACTATGTCGACACGGGGTGTTTTTTCATCAAGGCTGGGTTTTATTCTGGCCGCTTCAGGTTCAGCCGTCGGGTTGGGTAATGTCTGGGGTTTTCCATCTCAGGTTGCCAGTAATGGTGGTGCAGCTTTTGTACTAATGTATTTAGTGCTGGCCTTTGTGTTGGCATATCCTGTGCTGATGGCTGAGTTGTTAATTGGTCGGGCAACTGAATCGAATGTGGTTGATGCCCTTGGCAAAGTCTCCGGCAGTAACACAGGACGTGCTGTCGGAATATGGGGTATTATTACTGTTTCACTTATTCTGGCGTTTTACGGTATTGTTGGTGGCTGGATGCTGTCGTATACCCTGGAAGCATTGGCCAGCCTGGCCGGCCTCGAACAAGTCGCAAGCTGGCTTATTTCCTCTTCTATAACCCGAAATATTATATTTTGTGCCCTGTTTATGCTGCTGACGGTAGGCATCGTTGGTGGTGGTGTGGTTAATGGTATAGAGCGATGGTCAGTTCGGTTAATGCCGACATTATTTGCCTTAATGTTATTGCTGTTTGGATATGTAATGACTCAGGAAGGCGCCCTGGAAGGACTGAAAGTATACCTGCTACCCGATTTCAGCGAAGTGCTGAACCCTGATTTGCTGATAAGTGCAATGGGCCAGGCATTTTTCTCAATGTCACTGGGGGTCGGAACAATGTTAATTTACGGTTCTTACGTCAGCCATAAAGAAAATCTGCCAAAACTGGGTGCGTCGGTGGCGCTGGTTGATATTGGCGTAGCAGTATTGGCCGGTTTACTGATTATTCCCGCTATGTATGTTGCCCTGCATAATGGCGTAGAAATTTTTGGTGCTGAAGGTCAGTTGCTCGCAGAAGATACTCTTATTTTTACTGTACTTCCTTCGCTGTTTACGTCAATGGGTGCTATTGGGCTGGTTGTTGGCTGTGCTTTCTTCCTGTTGATGTCGATAGCCGCCCTGACATCGTCTATTTCGATGCTGGAAGTGCCGGTGTCTTATGTAGTCGAAAATCGTAAAGTTGACCGTCATAAAGCGGTATGGTTGACCGCTGCTGTCATTTTTTCATTAAGTGTGATTATTCTGCTTAATTTTACAACTCTGTTTGGTTTTGTGATTGCGCTTACCACCCAATACAGCCAGCCTTTATTAGGCTTAATGTTGTGTATTTTTGCCGGCTGGGTGTGGCATCGGGATAATATTCTGGCTGAGCTGAAAAAAGGCGATGCCGGCGCTGAGCATAGCTGGTTCTGGCGGATCTGGCCCTGGTACGTCAGGTTTGTCTGCCCGGTGATTATTTTACTGATGTTTTATCGGTCTCTGTAAGTGTTCACTGCAAAATAATCTAACAATAATAATAAAAGGCGCTGCGGGCGCCTTTGCCTGATGGAGCAACATTAATGACTGAAAAACATCCCAGTTTTCTGGATGCTGCCTTGCCACTAATCGTACTGATAGTTTTGCTTTCGGCATCAGTTTATCTGTTCGGTAGTGACTCATCGTACGGTCCAAATCAGATTGCCTTGTTTCTTGCCACCGCAGTAGCGGTAATTATCGGTCTTAAGAACGGCTACAAATGGCAGTTAATGGAACAGGCCATGGTTAACGGTATTTCTTTATCGCTTGGTGCTGTGCTTATATTGCTGTCAGTTGGGGCGCTAATTGGCACCTGGATGTTATCAGGTACTGTGCCAACATTAATTTATTATGGCTTACAGCTGTTAAATCCAAGCTGGTTTTATGCGGCCAGTTGTTTATTGTGCGGTATCGTAGCAATGAGTATTGGAAGCTCCTGGACCACAGCAGCGACCATAGGTGTTGCATTAATTGGGGTGGCTTCCGGCCTGGGTTTGTCGCCAGCAATTACTGCCGGAGCAATTGTTTCCGGCGCATATTTTGGTGATAAATTGTCGCCTCTCAGCGAAACAACCAATTTAGCTCCGGCAGTTGCTGGTGCTGAATTATTTGAGCATATCCGGCATATGTTATGGACAACGGTGCCAAGCTATATTCTGGCATTAATTTTATTCACTATTATTGGCTTTAACACCGATATTGTGGCTGACTTTGCCAGAATTGAGCAGATCAGTACCGTGTTACAGCAAAAATTCGCAATTAGCCCGTTATCTTTGGTGCCATTACTGGTGTTGCTGGCAATGGCCATTAAAAAGGTGCCTGCTTTTCCTACCGTTTTCATTGGTGCATTGCTAGGCGCCGTTTGGGCGGTGTTGTTTCAGCAGGAATTGCTGGCGCAACTAGCCGACGAAACACTGCCGGGTTTTGTTGGAGTGTTTAAATTGGTCTGGCATACTTTTTACGCTGGTTTCAGTGTGGAAACAGGGGACAGCAATTTAAATGATTTATTAAGCGGTGGTGGTATGGCCAGCATGCTGAATACGATCTGGCTGGTATTTTGCGCCATGATGTTTGGGGCCACTATTGAGAAAATTGGTTTACTGCGTAAGTTTGTTGAATCTATTTTATTCTTTGCCCGCAGCACCGGGTCGTTAATAACCAGCACGATTGCTACCTGTTTTGTAACCAACCTGCTAACGGCAGATCAATATATGTCAATTGTGATGCCTGGCCGGATGTTTAAGGAAGAGTATGAACGTCGTGGTCTGGCACCGGTAAATTTATCGCGCTCTCTGGAAGACGGCGGCACTATTACCAGCCCGTTAATTCCCTGGAATACTTGCGGTGCTTACATGCACGGTGTCCTGGGTGTCAGCCCGCTGGACTATGCTTTCTATGCATTTTTTAACTTAATTAATCCGCTGTTGTCTATTGTTTATGCTTACCTTGGCATTAAAATTCTGCGACTGTCTCCACCTGCTGGTATGCCGCCGGCTCAGGCGATAAAGAATTAATCAAATGATAAAAGGCCTGAATAATTTCAGGCTTTTTACCCTTAGCGTCAGAGAAAGTAGCGCTGTAAAGGAGCGAATATGAGTGGTGAACCAACACGTAACAGCCGGAGACTGGCCGATTACCGCAAACCGGGTTTTTTAATCCCGCAAATTGAGCTGACGTTTGAGCTGGCAGCTGACGCTACCCGGGTAACTGCGCTGATGCAGGTCAAGCGACAGCAACCAACAGTGCCTTTAGTACTGGATGGCCAGCAACTGGAGCTGCAATATATCGCAATCAATAATATTGAGTTGCGCGCTGATCAATATCAATTAACTAGTGAACAGCTGATTATTTCAGATGCGCCAGCTGAATTCAGCTTACAGATAACCACAACAATTAACCCTGCGGCAAATACTGCGCTGGAAGGGTTGTATCTGGCTGACAATGTATTTTGTACCCAATGCGAAGCTGAGGGTTTCCGGCGAATTATGTTTTTCCCTGACCGGCCTGACATATTGTCGGTCTACACCACCCATATTATTGCTGATCAACAGCAATATCCTTATCTGCTGGCGAACGGCAACAACATTTCAACGGAAAAACTTGCCAATGGCAAAAGCCGGGTCAGCTGGCATGACCCTTTTGCCAAACCCTGTTATTTATTTGCGCTGGTTGCCGGTAATTTTGATTGTCTGAGCGACAGCTTTACAACAGCAAGTGGCAGGAAAGTCAGCTTGCAATTATTTGTTGAGCCAGGGCAACAATCAAAAGGGCAGTTTGCAATAGCGGCATTGAAGCGGGCAATGCGCTGGGACGAAAGCCGTTATAATCTGGAGTACGACCTGGATGTATATATGGTTGTCGCGGTTGATTTCTTTAATATGGGCGCAATGGAGAATAAAGGGCTCAACGTTTTTAACAGTAAATATGTACTGGCGGACGATAGCATTGCCACAGATAAAGATTACTTTAATATTGAGTCCATTATTGGACATGAATACTTTCACAATTGGACCGGTAACCGGGTTACCTGTCGCGACTGGTTTCAACTAAGCCTGAAAGAGGGGCTAACCGTATTCAGGGATCAGGAATTCAGTGCTGACATGGGTTCAGCCACGTTAAACCGGATTGATGCAGTAAAATTAATCCGAACGGCACAGTTTGCAGAGGATTCCGGACCGATGGCGCATCCCATCCGGCCAGAGCAAGTGCTGGAAATGAATAATTTTTACACGGTTACCGTATATGATAAAGGTGCCGAAGTTATCCGGATGCTGCAAACTATACTTGGTCAATCCGGATTTAATCGTGGTTTAGCCTGTTACCTGCAGCGGCACGATGGTCAGGCGGTAACCTGTGATGACTTTATCAGCGCAATGGAAGATGCCAACGAGGTTAACTTACAGCAATTTCGTTTATGGTACAGTCAGGCTGGTACGCCCACTGTAGCCATTCACCAGCGATACGATAGCGACAACGCCACGTTGCATCTTAGTATAAGTCAACGACATACAGCAACCGTCGGTCAGCCGGACAAGCAGGCGTTACTTATTCCGTTGCAGGTTCAGCTATTAAGCTCAGATAGAAAGGTTAATCAGCAACATCTTATTATGCTTAGTCAGTTGACAGAGCAGTTTACTTTTGCGGATATTGCCAGCGAACCAGTGGTGGTGTGGGAGAATTTTTCTGCCCCGGTCAAACTGCAACAGGATTATAAATTGCCCCAACTGCTATTAATAGCAAAGCACGCCAGCAATGGTTTTGCCAGATGGGATGCAATGCAGGTTTTCTGGTCCGATCTTATCCGGCAAAAAGCAGAACAACCAACCTTGTCGCTTACACTTCCTGATGATCTGATAAAGCTGATGCGGCAATGGTTGCAACAGCCACTTTCAGACAAAGCATTAACCGCGGAATTGCTGTCGTTGCCAGACTTTGACACCCTGGCCGAGCAATACCAGCATATACCAGTAGAGGCTATTCTCTGTGGTTTACAATCAATTAAGCAGCAACTTGCTGATGTTCTGGCAGCAGAGTGGCAGCAATGCTATCAGGCAACAACCAGCGGGCCTTATCATTACAATGAAAATGAAGTTGGAGCACGTGCGCTACGTAACCGTTGCTTAAATTATCTGGCGCTTGTTCCACAGGGCTCACAGCTTGTGCAGCAGCATTATTCAGATTCAGACAATATGACCGATACCTTAGCTGCGCTCACATCAGCACAGCAGGCAAAGTTAGCTAGCTTTGGCGAGTTAGCGACTGATTTTAGCCATAAATGGCAAAACAACGTGCAGGTTACAGATAAGTACTTTTCATTAATGGCCTGTGATCCGACTGATGAAGTATTTACTCATTTAACAGCGCTGAGTCAGCATTCACTTTTCAGCTGGAAAAATCCTAACCGGGTTCGTGCATTATTTGGTGCTTTTAGCATGCGTAATCCGCAACAGTTTCATCGTGCTGATGGTAAAGGTTATAGTTGTCTGGCTCAGGTTGTAGCCAGGATGGACCCGATAAACCCACAGGTTGCGGCCCGCCTTATTACGCCGCTACTGGCCTGGCAGCGCTTTAATGATCAACGTCGTGACCATATGCTTGCCGAGTTAAAGCAACTGGCGGCAACATCAAATTTAAGTAACGACCTCTATGAGAAAATATCTAAAAGCTTGCCATGAAACGTCAGTATCTGTTTAGCGCCTATCTGGCCAGAGAAAAATGTTTACTCTATTACCAGGGGAGCATTCGCTATGTCGTCGTTACTGCCGACTCGGGAGAGCGGGTGCAACTTGGCCTGAAACACTTTCAGCCTTATTTTTCTGCATTGGGCCTGCGTGGGCGGTTCAGACTGACATTGACTGAAAATGGTGCTTTTGAGAGGTTGGAACAAATTAATTAGAGCTATTACTTTAAACGGCAGATTAAAACAAAGCCTTGCAGTTTTATCTGGTTTGACCTTTAATTTCATTAGCTTATGATGTGGCAGATGTCAGGTTCAATCGTTGGTTAAACTGAAAACACATTTATCTGCCAAAGCAGATACCGCAATATGTAAAAATTGAATAAAAATCAACAGATTTACGAACGGAGAAGCCTTGCTAACACCCTAAAATGATGTAATTATTTCTTTGATGCAAGCTGAGCTCCGAGCAGTTGGTTCAGCATAATAATTAAAAAGACACAAAACATACCTGCAGGGACAGGGGGGAGATCACAAGATGAATAGAAGGCCTAATACTTTTTATAAAAGTCCGTTAGCCTTGGGGGTTGCATCTGCACTACTGGCTTTGTCCGTTGTGCCTGCACAAGCAGCAACCTTTGACGTTGGCAATTTCCAGGTTGTATTCGACTCAACCTTTTCTTATGGCGCCAGTATCCGTACTGAAGAACGTAACTGGGATACCATTTCAAAAGTAAACCACCCACGTTTTGACTGGACAGGCTATAACGCTGCCACGAATGTTATTTATCAACCTGCGGATATCTGGGCGCAACCCGGAGCATATTCCAGTAACGGCGATGCAGGTAATCTGAACTTTGACCGTGGCGACATGTTCTCCAGCCTGTTTAAAGGCCTGCATGAATTATCGATTACCAATGACAACATCGGCTTTTTTAGCCGGTTTATGTATTTCTACGACTTTGCCCTGAACGATGGGGATTTTGCATACAGTAACCCGCTGAGTGGTCAACAGGTTGACCCTTGTGCGGATAAAGAATCCAGAGAACTTGCCTGTAAGGATTTCAGGGTTTTAGATGCGTACCTTTATGGTAATTTCTCGTTTAATGATGGTATGAACCCTGTGACAGTAAGGGTAGGTAATCAGGTGCTGAGCTGGGGTGAAAGTACCTTTATTCCACATGGTATCAATATTACGCCGGTTGATGTCGGCATTTTGCGGGCGCCCGGAGCAGATCTAAAAGAAGCCTTTATACCAACCGGCATGGTTACACTATCCGTCGGCTGGACTGAGAACCTGTCAACTGAGATGTTTTATCAGTATTCATGGCAGGAGAGTTATCTGCCACCTCCAGGCACATACTTTTCAACTAATGATTTCGCCGGACGGGGCGGTTATGCGCAGAATATTCAGTTAGGTTTTGCCGGTAACCCTGACATTGATCTGGCTTATTTGTTGCAAAATTTAAATGGTATTGGCTCAGCTGTTGCTGCTGGGCAATTGGATCCTGCTACTGCAGCTCAGCTATATCTGGCATATCCAACCAAAGTTGCACTGCGGCCAACTGGAACTGATGGCAGAATTGAACCGGAAGACGGTGGCCAGTACGGTCTTAAAATTGAATATTTTTCGCCTGAGTTAAATGATACAGAATTTGCCCTTTATTACATGAATTATCACAGCCGTGTACCAGTTATCTCTGGTGTTGCGTCTGATTTCAGAAGCGCGGCTATTCAGCAGGATATTGGTTATCTGGTGCAGCAAGCTGGTAATTTAACTGCAGATAATGTCGATAATTTACTGGCGTTCTCAAAAGGTAAACTTGAATATCCTGAAGATATCAAACTTTATGGCTTCAGCTTCAACACGACTGTTGGTACTACTTCAGTTGCCGGTGAAATTGCTTATCGTCAGGATGATCCACTACAAATTGACGATGTTGAAATTTTGTATGCCGGCATGCCTGAGCAGTTGGCAAATGCAGGAATACGACCTGATTTAGCGGGAATCTCTCAGATTGGCCGTGAAATAGGGGTTAAGGTTCAACCGGGTGATCCGGCGCAGGGTTATATTTTACGTGATACCCTGCAAGCGCAAATGACCTTTACTCACTTATTCGGCCCTACTGCGTTGCTTGCAGCTGATAACTTCACCATGCTGGCAGAAGTGGGTGGTATCCAAATCCAGGACATGCCTTCACAAGATGTATTGCGGTTAAATGGTCCCGGTACCGATCGCAGCGGTGCGCCTCTGATTGGCGTGAATGGGCCGTCACAAGGCCTGCATACCGGTTTGTCAAATGGCGCGGAAACCAATCCGTTCCCAACAGCATCGGCCTGGGGCTACCGGATCCTGGCAAAAGCAGACTATAACAACGTGTTTGCCGGCGTTAATATGTCGCAGCGGATCGTTTTCTCGCATGACGTTAACGGCATTACACCCGATCCATTGTTTATGTTTGTCGAAGACAGAAAATCAGCGGCTTATGCGGTTAGTTTTGATTACTTAAGCAAGTGGTCAGCTGAACTATCATACAATTGGTTCTGGGGCGGTGCAGGTACGACAAATAACGTAGCCGACCGTGATTTTGTATCTTTTAATATTAAATACTCTATTTAAGGGACGAGAGCCAATTATGAAAAAACTCACCCTATTATCTTCAGCGATTGCACTGGTATTCAGTTGTAGCGCACTAGCGAAAATCAGCGCTGAGCAAGCTGCCAGGTTAGGAAATGATTTAACACCGGTTGGGGCTGAAAAAGCAGGTAATGCTGATGGTTCAATTCCCGAATGGACCGGCGGTATAACCAGCGCGCCTGCGGGTTACAGCCCCGGTGATCATCATGTTAACCCGTTTGCATCTGATGAAATTATATTAACAATTGATAAGTCTAACGTAGCAGACCATCGGCAATTCCTGAGCCCTGGCATGCTGCAACTGTTTGATATTTATCCTGATACTTTCAAGATGAACGTGTATCCGACCCGTCGAAGCGCGTCATATCCACAGTATTTCTATGATGCAACCAAAAAAATTGCTACCGAGGCAGAACTTGTTCAGGGCGGCAATGGTTTAGTAAATGCTGCTATC
The DNA here is from genome assembly GCF_019100565.1 of Arsukibacterium indicum. Lineage (GTDB taxonomy): Bacteria > Pseudomonadota > Gammaproteobacteria > Enterobacterales > Alteromonadaceae > Alishewanella > Alishewanella indicum. The sequence goes on from NZ_JAHRID010000005.1 coordinate 153,890, forward strand.
GGTATTCCATTCCCAATACCGGCTAATGGCCTGGAAGCTATCTGGAACCATATTGTACGTTACCGTGGTGTCGCAGCCAGTCGTAATGGTGGCCAGGCAGCACCAACTTCAAACGGTGCTTATACCGTGATCGGTTTCGATGAACAGATCATGTTTAAGTACTCTCATCCGGATGCCACTGCCGATGCATTAGAGGCAGAGAACATTCTGTTCCGGTTTAAACAAAGTGTCACTTCACCAGCGAGGCTGGCAGGTACTGCTTTGTTAGTGCATGAAACGATGGACCAGGTGGCAACGCCCCGTCAGGCATGGACTTACAATACGGGTCAGCGTCGGGTGCGTCGCGCACCTAATGTAGCTTATGATGCGCCGGGTACCGCCTCTGATGGTCTGCGTACTACTGACGATTTTGATATGTTTAACGGTTCACCAGATCGATACAACTGGGAGCTGAAAGGCAAGCAGGAAATGTATATCGCTTATAACGATTACAAACTGCATAGCAAAGAAGCGAAGTATGACGATATTCTGATGGCCGGTCATATTAACCCCGATTATGTTCGCTGGGAAAAGCACCGGGTGTGGGTAGTGGAAGCTACCCTGAAAGATGGTACCCGCCACGTTTACGGTAAACGTGTATTTTATATTGATGAAGACAGCTGGCAGATCCACATCGCTGATTTGTATGACAACCGTGGTGACATGTACCGGGTAGCGGTGGCGCATGGCTTGAACTATTATGAAGTACCGACTCACTGGAGTACCCTGGAAGTGTATCACGATCTGAACTCACGTCGTTATATTGCTATCGGTCTTGATAATGAAGATAGAATGTATGACTTTTCAGTTACTCTTTCTGACAATGATTTCACGCCAGCAGCGCTGCGTCGTGAAGGTACCCGCTAAATAACGTTGTTGGTGAAACGGCTGGCATTAGCCGGCCGTTTTTTTTAGGAATAATTGTTGGCCGGCGTTTGAGTTGTCAGCAATTTAATGAATTAAAAGAGTAGTTACGCTGCCTATGTTTAATAAACTTTTTGTTACCTGCGCTTGTGTGTTGCTAAGTAGTACAGGATGTAAAGTGCTTGCTGATGTCAATTCCGTTGAAGAGGTAAAGGCAGCTTACATGGTGCCAATGGCTGATAAATCACTGTTAACTGATGTGCAGAAGGTCAGCAACAATTTTTTTGTAGCAGTGGGAGAGCGTGGCCATGTGTTGTTAAGTAACAATGGCACTGACTGGCAGCAAGCTGCAGTACCTGTACAAAGTATGCTGACGGCTGTTTATTTTGTTGATGAACAAAACGGCTGGGCAGTGGGCCATGATGCAGTGATCCTGAATACCCGTGATGGTGGCAACAGCTGGCAGCTACAGCAGTTTCTACCTGAAGATGATAAGCCACTCCTTGATGTGTATTTCCGTGATAAGCAACATGGCATCGCAGTTGGCGCCTATGGCTTGTTTTATAAAACCAATGATGGCGGCAACAGCTGGCAGCAGGAATTATTTATTGAACTGGCCGCTGAAGACGATAAAGAATACCTGCTGGACCTGCAACAGTCTGATCCGGAAATATACCGGGCTGAACTAAGTTCTATTTTGCCGCATTTTAATCGGTTATTTGTGGATGGTAATACGGTTTATATGGTTGGAGAAGCAGGTTTTATCGCCAAAAGTGGTGATTTCGGGGTTAGCTGGCAGCGTCTGGAAGAATTTTATAACGGTTCACTGTTTGATTTGCATCGTACCCCTGATATGAGTCTGTTAGCAGTTGGTTTACGGGGCCATGTTTTCCGTAGTGAAGACAATGGCCAAAGCTGGCAACAGATTGAACTTGCCGATTCAGCAACCCTAAACAGCGTATTCAGTGATGCTGGCGGTAACATCTATCTGGCCGGTAACTCAGGGACTTTATTACAAAGCGAAGATGATGGGCTTAATTTTACCGAGCGTTCACAGGCAGATGGTAAAGCAATTTTAAATGGTGTCGTGCACGGAAATGAACTGTTACTGGTTACTGAAGTTGGCATTAAAGTATTAAATCTGGATAAGTCTGAATAATATGAGTGTAAATTCGCTGGTTAATAAAATTGAGTACGCATTGTTCCGCCACCGGTTGGCGGTGTTGATTATTTTTGTTCTGGTTACCATAGGCTTACTGATCAAAGCGACCGATATCAAGCTAGATGCTGCTTTTACCAAAAATATTCCACTGCAACACGAATACATGCAGACTTACCTGGAACACGCTGACGATTTTGGTGGCGCCAACAACATTCTGATAGCGGTTTGCGATGCAAGTGGCGACATTTTTAACCCGACATTTTTTGAAACCTTTCGTAAGGTCCATGATGAGGTGCTTTATACCCCGGGCGTTAACCGGGTTTTAGTGAAGTCACTTTTCAGTCCCAGCACCCGTTTTATTGAAGTTGTTGAAGACGGTTTTGCTGGCGGGCCGGTTATTCCCGCTGATTTCGTTGCTGACAGACAAGGCCTGAACAGGGTTAAGGCCAATATTGAAAAAGCCGGCATCGTTGGGCGAATGGTTGCTGACGACTACAGCTGCGCAATGATTACTGCTCAGTTACTTGAAATTGACTCTGAAACAGGTGAGGCAGTAGATACACTCGAGTTTGCTGCTGCCTTAGAGCAAAATATCCGGGAAAAACATCAGAGCGACCAAATTAGTCTGCATATCATCGGTTTTGCCAAAATGGTTGGTGATGTTGCTGACGGTGCTAAAGGTGTGGTGTTATTTTTCCTGGTCGCCATTGCTGTAACAGCGTTGATGGTATATTTCTTTTCTAAATCAGTGATGTTAACGGTGCTGCCAATAGCCTGTTCACTGATTGCAGTAGTTTGGCAAATGGGTTTATTAACGGTGCTTGGATTTGGCATCGACCCAATGTCGATTCTGGTACCGTTTCTGGTTTTTGCCATTGGCGTCAGTCACGGGGTACAAATGATTAACTCCACCGGCAAGCGGGTTGCTGCTGGTATGGATGCAAAAACCGCGGCTGAATCAAGTTTCCGTAAATTGCTGGTGCCAGGCGGTGTCGCGTTATTATCAGATACCGTCGGTTTTTTAACCTTATTGATTATTGAAATTGGCGTAATTCGTGAACTGGCTATTACAGCAAGTTTAGGGGTGGCGGTGATTATTTTAACCAATCTGGTTCTGTTGCCTGTGCTGATGTCTTACGTGAAATTCAGTGCAGCCTATAAAGCCCGGGTTGCCGCACCGTCAGTTAAGGCAGATAAATTCTGGTATGCGATGTCGGCGTTTGCTACCAAACGTTTTGCATACGGTATCCTGGTAATTACAGCCTTACTATTTACCGCCGGTTACTGGCAGAGCCAGCAACTTAAAATTGGTGATTTGCATGAAGGCGCACCATCGCTGCATGAAGACTCGCGATATAACCTTGATACCAAATTAATTACTGACAGTTTTGCGATTTCGGTCGATTACATCAATATCATGGTTGAAACCGTGCCAAGTGCCTGTACTGAACATGACATTATGGATCGGATAGATCAGTTCCAGTGGTTAATGGAAAATGTTCCTGGTGTTCAGTCGGCAGTGTCGCTGTCGTCTGTATCGAAAACCATTAATGCTGCTTATAACGAAGGCAACCAGAAATGGCGGGTACTGCCTCGCAACACCCAGTCTTTAGTGCAAGCAACTTCAAGAGTAGAAACCAGCACTGGTTTGCTGAATGCGGACTGCTCAGTTATGCCGGTAATGGTATTTCTGGAAGACCATAAAGCAGAAACTATAGAGCGGGTGGTTAGCGCAGCTAAAAAGTATGGGGCAGAGCTGGGTGATGAACAAACCCGGTTTATGCTGGCATCCGGCCCGGCAGGCGTAATGGCTGCTACCAATGAAGCAGTATCGGCGGCGCAGCAGCCTATGATGTGGTATGTCTACGGTGCAGTAATTGCTCTGTGTTTGCTGAGTTTCCGCTCTGTTCGGGCGACAATTGCGGTAGTAGTGCCATTGTATGTTGTATCGGTGCTGGCAATGGCGCTGATGACGAAGCTGCAAATTGGCCTCACTGTATCAACGTTGCCGGTCATTGCATTGGGTGTGGGTATTGGTGTTGATTATGGTATTTACATTCTGTCTAGCATGAGCCAGTTACTGCGCGACGGAATGCCACTGCGTCAGGCTTATTTTGAAGCATTGAAAGAGCGGGGCAGCGCCGTGCTGTTTACCGGCATTACTTTGGCTATAGGCGTAAGTACCTGGGTATTCTCAGCATTAAAATTTCAGGTTGATATGGGGATTTTGTTAACCTTTATGTTTGTAGTCAATATGCTTGGTGCAATTGTGGTGCTTCCTGCATTAGCTGCAATTTTATGGCGAAAAAACCGCTAACAGCTAAATTTTATTTTTGCATGTTTAAACACGAAAATGGCCGAAAGGCCATTTTCTATTTAAGCCAACTGAATAAGTTGTCAAAAGCCTTAAAAACCACTGGTTTAACCAGCATTAAAGTCAGAAATAGTGCTTCAAAAGCGCTACAATAGTCACTACACTGCGCAGCAGACAAGACCTTGTATGTTAGGTAGATCCAGCTGTTAAAGCTGTGCTCTGAAAAAGGATACAATAATGGCACTGATAGACGGTCATCCCTCTGTACTACTACAAAACGTAAGCAAACTGATAACTCAAAAAGTAAAAGATCAGCCCAAGCTGGTAGAGAAATTTGCTTACACCCTCTATGGCAACATGTCGAATGAAGATTTAGTGGGCCGTAATGACAGTGATCTGTATGGCGCAGCACTTAGTCTATGGCAAACATTTAACCAGCATGCCGACCCTCAGGCCCGGATCCGGGTCTACAATCCCGAGATTTCGAGGCATGGTTGGGAGTCTAAGCATACTATTGTTGAAATTGTTGTTCAGGACATGCCATTTTTAGTTGATTCTGTTCGTATGGCGCTGAACCGGCATGGTATTGCCGCGCATTTACTTCTGCATTACCCATTGCAAACACAACGTGATAAAGCAGGCCATATTACAGATTTTTTCAAATTGGGCAGTAAGCCTGATTCAAGCACGCAGCAGACCGTATTTCACATTGAAATTGATAGAATAACCGATGAAACGACAATTCACGCCCTGAAGGCTGAACTGCATTCAGTAATGGAAGATGTGTCGTTAGCCGTGCAGGACTGGCAGCCCACCCGCCAAAAACTGCTCGATGTGATAAAAACGTTTGCCAAACAAAGTGGTAAAGCTGCCGCTGATGAAATAAAAGAAACAACAGATTTTCTGAACTGGCTGGTAAAAGATAATTTTACATTACTCGGTTATCGTGAATATAAAATGACGCCGGTAAAGGGTGATTATAAAATTTCCGGTATTGATACCAGCTCATTGGGATTAATGCGTCGCTCAGAGTCCCGAGACTTAATGTTGTCAGAATTACCTGACGCAGGTCGCAAGCAGGCGTTAAGCCCTACGGTGCTGGTTTTAACAAAAACTAATAATAAATCACGGGTTCACCGTCCGGCCTATATTGATTACGTTGGGGTTAAACAATTTGATAAAGATGGCAAAGTAGTAGGTGAGCACCGCTTTATAGGCCTGTATTCTTCATCGTTATACAATAACAGTGCTGCCGATATTCCACTGCTAAAAAGTAAACTTGGCAGAGTGATGGCAATGTCTGAGTTTGCTACTGGCACTCACGCCTACAAAGCACTGCTGAATATTCTTGAAACCTATCCACGTGATGAGCTGATCCAGGCCAGTGCAGACGAGCTGCTGCACGTTGCGATGGGCGTATTGCAAATGCAGGAACGGGATATGACCCGTTTATTTATGCGCAAGGACGCCTTTGGACGCTTTGTTACCGCTATGGTGTATGTACCCCGTGAGCGCTACAACACTCAGCTGCGCAAAGAAACCCAGGCCATTTTACAACGGGCCCTTGGCACCGACGAGCCGGTAGAATTTACTACCTATTTTTCAGAATCAGTGTTGGCCCGTACCCATTATCTGGTACGGATCACCGATAGCCATGTCGAGTATAAAGTGAAAGATATTGAACGTAATCTGGTTGAAGCAGCCCGTACCTGGGAAGATAAATTAGAATCGGCGTTAACCGGTGTTTACGGTGAAGCCCGGGGCCGCGAGTTGGGCCGTAAATATGTCAACAGTTTCCCCCGTGCTTATAAAGAGGAAATGCTGCCAAGCGATGCGCTGGTAGATATTGGCAAGCTGGAAGCGCTCAATGACGACAACAAGCTGGAGATGCTGTTCTACCGGCCGCAGGAAGAAAGTAAAGACAGTAAGGCGGTACGGTTAAACCTGTTTCATAAAGACCATCCGATCCATTTGTCAGATGTACTGCCTATGCTGGAAAATTTTGGCTTACGGGTAATTGGTGAAACACCTTACGCAGTTAAATCTCCCGACGGCGCCGTCAGCTGGATTTTAAACTTCTCGATGGAGCTAAATGGCGAAGTACCACTTGATTTTGCTGAAGCCCAGCAAAGCTTCCAGTTGTCTTTTGCTAAAGTGTGGACCGGGCAGCTTGAAGATGATGGTTTTAACCGGTTAATTCTGGGGGCAGGTTTAACGGGGCGTCAGGCTTCAATTATCCGTGCTTATGCCAAATACAAAAGACAGATTGGCGGAACTTTCAGTCAGACTTATGTAGAAAGTACCTTTACCCGGTATCCGGATCTGGCGGGACTGCTGGTGCAGTTATTTGATAAAAAATTTGCTCCATCGTCTAAAGCCACAGCAAAAGCCATTGAAAAGCTGGAAGAGCAAATTACCGCACAACTGGAAAATGTTGCTAACCTGGATGATGACCGGATTATCCGCCGTTTCGTTAATATGATTAACGCGACGCTGCGCACTAACTATTATCAGTCCGCCGCTGATGGCACTGATAAGCCGTATATCTCATTTAAAATTAAACCCGATTTAATCCCCGATATGCCATTGCCATTGCCAATGTACGAAATTTTCGTTTACTCACCCAGAGTAGAAGGGGTGCATCTGCGCTTTGGTAAGGTGGCTCGTGGTGGTTTGCGCTGGTCTGATCGCCGTGAAGATTTCCGGACCGAAGTATTGGGTCTGGTTAAAGCCCAACAGGTTAAAAACACCGTCATTGTACCATCAGGTGCTAAAGGTGGTTTTGTCTGTAAAAAACTGCCGGAAACCGGTGGCCGTGATGCTTTTATTGCTGAAGGCAAGGAATGTTACCGCACCTTTATTCGTGGTTTGCTGGATATCACCGATAACATTGTGCAAGGCAGTATTGTTGCACCGAAAAGTGTAACCCGCTTAGATGAAGACGACCCTTACCTGGTAGTTGCGGCCGATAAAGGCACTGCAACATTCTCTGATATTTCAAACGGCATTTCAGAAGAGTATGGCTTCTGGCTGGGCGATGCTTTCGCATCGGGTGGCTCGAACGGCTATGACCATAAGAAAATGGGTATTACTGCCCGTGGTGGCTGGGAAGCAGTGAAACGGCATTTCCGGGAAACGGGTATAGACTGTCAGACCACTGATTTTACCTGTGTTGGTATTGGTGATATGGCCGGTGACGTATTTGGCAACGGCATGTTGTTGTCTAAGCATATCCGGTTGCAGGTGGCATTTAACCATATGCATATTTTTGTTGATCCGAACCCGGATTCTGCCACCAGTTATGTAGAGCGGGAGCGGTTATTTAATTTACCAACTTCTACCTGGGAAGACTACGACAAATCTTTGATCTCAGAGGGTGGTGGTATATTTGCGCGTAGTGCTAAAGCGATAAAACTATCACCGCAAATGAAAGAAATGCTGGGAACCACCAAAGTCAGTATGACGCCGAACGAGCTTATTCGTGAATGTCTGATGATGCCGGTTGATTTAATCTGGAATGGTGGTATCGGTACATACATTAAAGCAACATCGGAAACGCATGCAGAAGTCGGCGATCGTGGTTCAGAGCCGCTGCGTATTAACGGTAAAGATTTAAAAGCGAAAATATTCGGCGAAGGAGGTAACCTCGGCGCTACCCAACGGGGTCGTATTGAATTCGCTGCTAACGGCGGCCGGATCAATACTGATTTCGTTGACAATGTTGGTGGTGTAACCTGCTCGGATAACGAAGTTAATATCAAAATTTTGCTTAATGCACTGGTTCAGGGCGGTGATTTAACGCTGAAGCAACGCAATAAGTTATTGAATGATATGACAGATGATGTCGCTGCGTTGGTTCTGAAAGAGTGTTACCGGCAAACCCAGAGCATTACATTATCATCGTTGCTTGGTGCAGAGCAGATAAAAGAATATACCCGTTTTATTCATACCCTGGAAAAAGACGGCAAGCTAAACCGCGAGCTTGAATTCCTGCCGACCGATGATGAGCTGGCAGAGCGGATGGTTAAAGGTATTGGCTTAACCCGTCCAGAGCTGGCCATTTTAACAGCCTATGGCAAGATGGTACTTAAAGAGCGCTTGGTACTACCTGAGATCTACGAGAATGCTTACTTTAAGCGCCAGTTATTCACTGCCTTCCCTGAGCTGTTGCAAAAGCAATATGCCAAAGAGATGGAAAACCATCCGTTAAAAGCGGAAATTATAGCCACTAAGCTGGCAAACATGCTGGTTAACGAAATGGGCCCTAATTTCGCCCAACGGATGCTGGAAGAGACGGGTGCTAACATTGGCGAAGTTGCGATGTGTTACGCGATAGCCCGTGACTTGTTTGACCTGTCCTCTGTCTGGAAGCAGTTAGAACAGCTGGACAATAAAATTTCAGCATCGCTGCAAAACCGCTTATTGTTCCAGTTAAGACGGACAATGCGCCGGGCAACCCGCTGGTTTATCCGCCATCGCAACAAAACCATGGATATTCAGCAGACTGTGGATTTCTTCAAGCCAGCTTATCAGGCTATCTCCCGTGATTTAGCCGGTTATCTGGCTGAAGCAGAGTTAGCCCAGCTTCGTGACAATGAACAAGGCCTGATAGAAAAAGGTATTCCTAATGATATTGCCCGTTACCTGACTCAGTTAAGTACGGTGTTTTCAGTAATGGATATTGCCCAGGTTAGCGATAATCAGGGCACTTCACTGGCGATGGTTGCTGAAATTTACTTCAAACTTGGTGACCGGTTAGACTTACACTGGTTTCTGGAACAAATCACTCAGCAACCGGTGGCTAATCACTGGCAGGCTCTGGCCCGGGCATCATACCGGGAAGAGCTGGACTGGCAACAACGCTCACTGACCGCAGTAGTTGTTAAGAGTTGTGGCAAAGCCTGTGCTGCTGATGAAGTTATTGAAAGCTGGCTTACTCAGCATCAGATCCTGGTCGAGCGTTGGCGTTTAATGCTGGCTGAATTTAAAACGACCAAGAGCCATGAGTTTGCTAAGTTCTCTGTTGCTATGCGTGAACTGATGTTGTTAAGTCAATCAGTTTAATGCTGAAATAAGCCAGAACAATGGTTACAATACCCCGGTTAACACCGGGGTTTTTTATTAAGGCGTTTATGTTCTATTCTCTAGCAAAAAAAATAATGTTTAGCTGTGACGCTGAGCGGGCCCATAACCTGGCAGTTGGCAGTCTGAAGCGGTTGGCACATACCCCAGCATCAATACTATGGCGCCAGCAGGTCGTCTCTAAACCGGTAACGGTTGCGGGTATCAGTTTTGAAAACCCATTGGGGCTGGCGGCTGGTCTTGATAAAAATGCAGAATGTATCGATGCGTTTGGTCAGATGGGTTTTGGCTTTATTGAAGTGGGTACGGTGACGCCCAGACCGCAAGACGGTAATGACAAACCGCGGATTTTCCGGCTACCACAAGCTGAAGCCATTATTAATCGGATGGGCTTTAATAATAAAGGCGTGGATTATCTGGTTCATAACGTTAAAAATGCCAGTTATAAAGGTGTGCTGGGTATAAATATTGGCAAGAACAAAGACACCAGTAACGAACGGGGCAAGGACGATTATGTCAGTTGTATGCGTAAGGTGTATGCTCATGCCAGTTATATAACGGTAAACATTTCTTCGCCTAATACTCCCGGGCTGCGTGATTTACAGTTTGGTGATGCCTTACTTGATCTATTGCAGACAGTAAAAAATGAACAGCTTGATCTTCAGACGCAGTATGACAAGTATGTTCCGGTTTTTGTGAAAATTGCCCCGGATATGGACAACACAGCAGTTCGTCAGGTTGCAGAGGCATTATTAAAAAGCAAAATGGATGGAGCGATAGCCACCAATACTACGCTGGACCGCAGCTTAGTTCAGGGAATGGCCCATGCCAATGAGGCAGGGGGGCTTAGCGGCTTGCCGGTTCAGCATAAAAGCACCGATATTGTCAGTCAGCTACGCCAGGCAGTTGGTCCAAAATTGCCGATTATCGGGGTAGGGGGTATCAACGACAGTGCATCCGCCCAGGCTAAATTAACAGCTGGCGCTAACCTGCTGCAAATTTATACTGGCTTTATTTATCATGGTCCTCAGTTGGTTAAAACGATCATAAATGGCTTATAAAGATCAGTTTGCGATCCGGCATTCTTATAAATAATTAGTCTTTAACATGTTGATCAGCATGCTATAGTGATGAAAACACTAAGCTAATTCAATAACTTGTTTGCAAAGGACATGACCATGTTAACGCCGTCAGAGCGCTGGAGCTGGACATACTGTCAACAACGCGACCGTTTATTGTTGGATATCAGTGAACATGCACAGTTTTGCTCTAATATAAGCGCTCGCCAATTGGCGGTGTTGCCTCAGCAGCAACGCTTTGCAATCGCAGAAGCGGAGTTGTTCTGGCAGTATATGGAAAGTCTGGAACAGTTGCCGCTTAACCAGGAGCAACGGCTGGAATTTTGTCTGCATGCGTTAAGTTGTCAGTATTTACAGTTACAAGCCCACAAAAGCTGGTATTTTCCTGAGCAGGTTACCACCCGGGTAAACCATGGCGAATTAGTCAGTATTGTCGGTACTGCAGGCCGGATAGCGGCTTTAATTATTGCAGAAGATGCCGATTGTGTCAGTTGTTTACTGTTGAATGATGTACAGACACTGGCAGGTAAAACCATCAGACAGACCTCAGTAATCCGGTTGTTACGTAACCGGGTTAGTCCGCTAAATCAACCAACAATGCTGGCCCGTAGTGCCTGAACGCCCCTGACAGTGTTATTATAGCCGGCTATAGCTTTCGGTTAGTTCAGGAGCAGGATTTGACTGCATCGTTGCCACCATCATCTGACTCATCTGTTACTTTTAACAATGCTGAGCTGCAACGTTTTTTTACGTTGTTAGAACAAGCCATGTCGGCCAACACATTACACCGGCTGGTACTAAGTAAATACCAGGGGCCGGAGCCTGATTTACAGCGGCTGGTAATAAGCCCGGTTGACATTAAATCAGAGCTGCACTGGCGTTTTGTCTGGCAATACCAAACTAACCATCAGACTCACAATTATCTGCCGACAGAAGCTGTTAAGTTACTTGTTGAACTCCTGCCTGGCCAGTTTAAAGCCGCGCAGTTATCAACAACGGCCAGTGACGTGCAGTTGTCAATAAGTAAAAAAGCTAAAGTGTTGCTGAATATAAAAAAAAGTTTCAGAACGCTGCAGGCAGATACCAGCCACAATCGGCAGAAACAGCGGTTTGTTGAGCAAAGCCGGCCATTTCTGACGGCACTGGGTGTTACCGATCAGCGTGGACACCTTATTCCTGCCATGACCAACAAATGGAAGCAGATTAATAAATTTATTGAAATATTGCAGGGCGCAGTAAAAGACAGTGGGCTTTTGGAAGCAAAACAGTTACATGTGGCAGACTTTGGTTCAGGTAAAGCCTATCTGACTTTTGCAATGCATGATTTCTTCTGTCATACCCTTGGCCTGGCGGCTAAAATAACAGGTGTTGAGTTGCGACAAAATCTGGTTGATTTATGTAACAGCACCGCAGCTGAACTTAAACTTGCTAACATACATTTTGAACAGGGCGACGTTAAACATTTTAAAGCGCGGGGGATTAACGTTATGGTAGCACTGCATGCCTGTGATGTGGCTACTGATTATGCCATTAATATGGGTATCCGTACCGGTGCTGAAATTATTATGTGTTCACCCTGTTGCCATAAAGAAATCCGGCCGCAAATCAAATTGCCTGATGTTATGGCACCAATGCTGGTGCATGGTATACATCTCGGCCAGGAAGCAGAAATGGTGACTGACAGTTTGCGTGCGTTGTTACTCGAAGCGCACGGATATCACACCAAAGTTTTTGAGTTTATTTCGCTGGAACATACCAGCAAAAATAAAATGATCCTGGCCACTAAACGTAAAAATAACGTCGATAACAGTGCAGTATTACAGCAAATTGCGGCAATTAAGCAGTTTTACGGCATTAAGCAGCAGTGTCTGGAACAACTGCTGCTGGCTTAGCGACAGCGCATGGCGTAATCAATTATTGCTGCTGAGTTGTTCTGCCAGCAACATTACTGCCTGCAGTTGCGGTGCCTGCCTGGTGATATAATGCTCAGTGCTGTAACCCCACCAATCCCAGCAACCATGAGGGTTAAAGGCACTGGCAACAGCTTGCGGATAGAGGATCACCAGATTATTGGTATCGGCATAGTGGTTTAAACCTGTGCCGGTAATAAAAGCATCATCAACAACACCGGCGTGCTGTTTGCATCCATGAAAACTGATATGCAGAGCGCAGGGCTCGCCTGCTGCACATTGCACCGGAATATAAGCAAAGCCGGTTTCTGCCAGATGAGTTCCTGCATGGGTTTGTGTCACTTGCCGCATACTGCCGGTAGTATTCGCTGCCTTGGCATTAACTTTACCTAACAAGTGACTTAACAAGGCACCGGCAGCGTCGTAGCTGCAATTGGCAATAAATGGCGGTTCTGATACATCACATGCTGTACCCGCGGTGTTGTCAGTTGGAAAGTGATGAGCAAAAGGCTTATCAGAGACCATTTTTATACTGGTCGCCGGCAACCACTGCAGATACTGATTATATAGCGCTTTACCCACATTCGGATGAACCGTGGTATCTTGGGTGCCATGTAAAATCCAAACTTTATCGTCCTGCAGGTTTTTCCGTGGCGCAAGCTGTTGTTGCTCAAGCGTCGTCAGGTACTGCTCGATAGCTGTTAAGTCAGGGCTGGCTTCCGGCTTCCCCATACAATTGGCAAAAGCTGTTGCCAGACTATTCTGAGCACAATAAAGCGGGCCGCCAGCAATTATTGCCGCACCGGTTACTTTGTCTGAATATGCCAGATGAAACTGTACTGCCATATAACCGCCTGATGACAGCCCTGATACGGTGATATCACCGGTTAACTGTAACTTGGGTTTGGCGGCAGCTATGAGCGGCGTGCCAACCAGTAAACTGGCGATAACAGTTTTGGCTAAAAGGCTATTTTTCATAAACATTTTCCAGGTTGACGACTGAAGTTATGGCTGGTAACAGACATTTACCATGCCACAGACCACGGCCAGCAACAATAGCGCTTTAGTACTGCCTTATTGCGGTTGGCTCATCTTTTTGCAACTGTAATAATTGTCTGGTCCAGGCTGGATCTCCGTCATTTGCTGCCGGGGTAATATCTAAAATTGCGCACATCAGATTATATAACTCGATATTGGCAAACGGTGGTATGGTTTTACCGCCTGCAAAGGCAGGGCCATGGCCAATAAAAATGGCCTGCATTTGCGGTGCAATATTGTCGTAGCCGTGGCTACCGGTGACTGAATGCTGATTAGTTTTCGCCTGCCAGCGCTGATACTGACTTTGCTGCATTAAGCGCCAGCCAGGCTCTGGAATGATGAGTAATGGCGCTACCCGTTTACTTTGTTTGAAATGCCAGCGATCTGGCAATTCTGTTTTGCGATATACAGTGGCACTGCTGGGTAAGCTCGAACGCAGTTGTTGGTAAATTGGCTCAAGCATGCCTGGTTTAGGGAAAATTGAAACGATTTCCGGCGTCCACAGTGTTAAAACCGCGTCACTGGTATCAAATAACTTGTCGACGACAATAACCTGTTCCGGTATTACTTCAGCCATGCCGTGGTCTGATACCAGTATCAGGTTAACCTTACCATATAAATTTTGTTGCTTTAATCCGGCGATAAGTTCACCAACGGCCTGATCAACTTCTGCTACCGCAGCTTTTACTTCAGCTGACCACGGCCCATATTGATGGCCGGCATCGTCAACGGTACTGAAATACAGGGTCAGAAACGCCGGGCGCTCAGCCTCTGGTAAAGACAGCCAATTTAGCACTGATCGAACGCGCTCAGAATTGCTGACGTCACCATCATAAGCTTGCCACAAACTGGGCCTGACACCTTTGATATCAGCTTCTGAGCCAGGATAAAAATAGGTGGCAGTTTTAATACCCTGTAATTCTGCGGTAACCCAGATTGGTTCACCCAGCCACCAACGAGCATCGGTAACTTCTTCTGGCTTGCTCATTCTGAAAATGGCGTCAAAGTCGGCATCATATATATTGTTTTCAACAATGCCATGATTACCAGGATATAGCCCGGTGACAATACTGTAATGGTTGGGGAATGTTTTGGTTGGAAATGACGGCTGCATTGCCTCGGCCACAACACCTTCAGCCATGAGCATTTCTATATTGGGTGCAGGATATTTCCCCAGATATTGCTGACTATAACCATCCAGCGAAATAAGGATGACCAGCTCCGATGACGTTGTTTGCTGACCTGAGCTACCGTTAAGCTTGCCAGCGTTACCGTGAGAACTGCATGCCGTAGCGAGCAGCAATAGTAGTGCTGCCAGTATGCAGTTCAGTTTGTTAAAAACGGTATTCATTACGGTGTTCTCTTTGTTCTGGTCGGTTAACCTGCTTATGCTAACCTAATTTTTTGTTCAAAATACTTAAAGTAGATTAGACAGATAAAAATTACGATCAATAGCAGAAACGGGCTGATAGCGGTTTTTCAAACGCGGTCAAAACCCGTGCGGATAGGCCAGATACTTAAGATAGCGATCCTGCTGCAGTGTCTGGGGTAAAAGTTGCCAAATACGCTCACTAACTGCCGGATATTGTGTATAAAACTGTTTGCTAAACATCAGATACCCTACGGCAAAATACACTGGCGGATAGTGAATTTCTACTGGTAAAGTATTAATTTCCTGTTTGTTAGCAGCTAATCCGTTCAGCTGGCAGGTAACGGTCGTTGCATCAACCCTTCCAGATACGACCAGCTCAAGTGCCTGTTCAGGCGAATATGCGCCAACCAGTATTGCATGTTCAGGTAACGGGAGTGGCCTGTAACCGTAAGGTCTGGCAATAGTCAGATTAGCGGATTTATCAGCAATTTTTGCTGCCAGATCAGTATTAAAGTGATAGGCAAGACATAAAGCGTTAGTGTTGATAGCCCGGCTTGGATCGGGTTGGCCAGCGTTATTGCGTGGATATATGGTGTAGTGTTCACGCTCACTACTGTAGGATGCAACCAGCGCATCAATCTCATTGTCGGCAAGTTGTTGTAAACAGCGCAGCCAGGGCATTCTGACCAATTCCAATGAAATTCCGGCGACAGCGGCTACCTGCTGCAAATGTTCGATAGTTGCGCCGGGAGCAGCGGGTACTTCCGCACTATTGCCGGTATAGTAAGGTAACAGTTGCTTATCTTCATAACAAAAACGAAGTGATAAGGACTGGGGGCTGTTTAGCTCAGAATTTTCAGCAGTGATGGTATTAGCATATACAGTAAGTGTAAAAAAAGTAATGGATGCACCGAGCAGGGTTCCCGGCAGACTGACTGCTCGCTTGTTTTGTCTGTATCCTGATAAAATAGTCACCTCCGCAATTTAGCGATACCACAGTATTTCATGGCCAGTATAGCGGTTTCGCCTGTAAAGTGCAGCCGGCAAGCTGCAAGCTGCAAGCTGCAAGGTGTGCCGACGTGTCAATAGACACAGCTTAAAGTTTACCGCTACACTGCACTGGCATTATCAGCTTCAGAATAACAATTTTAATCAGATGAAGTGCTGCATATGATAACTAAAAAACCTTTTTTCAGCTTTGGGCCAGCAACACTGGTTACCGCTGCGTTTATTGGACCAGGAACCGTAATAACAGCCTCTTTAGCTGGTGCTAATTATGGTTACGCGTTGCTATGGGCGTTGTTGTTTTCAGTTGTTGCAACTATGGTGCTGCAGGAAATGGCCGCCAGATTAGGTATTGTTACCGGGCAGGGGCTGGGTGAAAACATCCGCTGTTTTTTTAATAATGCCTGGCTCAGGCTGCCACTGATGTTGCTGATTATTTCAGCGATTGTTATTGGCAACAGTGCTTACCAGGGCGGCAACATCAGTGGTGCCAGTATGGGAGCCGATGCCTTGTGGCAACAAAGCTGGCCAATCACTGTACTAAGAGAAACCGGTCTGGAAAACCCCTGGGCTTTGCTAATAGGATTCATCGCAACTGTAATATTGTGGCAAGGTAGCTATGTTGTTCTGGAGCGCTGTTTAATCGGTCTGGTATTGCTGATGAGTCTGGCCTTCCTGTTAACATTACTATTAACTAAACCCGATTATTGGGCCTTACTTAGTGGTTTAGTTAAGCCTGTGCTACCCGCCGGCGCAATCTTGTCTGTTATTGCACTGGTTGGAACAACAGTGGTGCCATATTCGCTCTTTTTGCATGCTGCAGCAAGTGCGCAAAAGTGGCATGGCTCTGCTGTTCCAATCCGGCAGCAACTGGCGTTGTCTGATGCAGATATCAGGACCGCCATTCCACTCGGTGGTCTTATTTCAATTGCAATTTTGGCCACAGCTGCATCGGCATTTTTTGGCCGGGAACAGAGCATCAACAATGCTATTGACTTAGCAAGGTCATTACAACCTCTGGCCGGCAATGCGGCTGTCTGGCTTATGGCCGGCGGACTGTTAGCTGCCGGCATAAGCTCCGCGATTACTGCACCACTGGCTGCGGCCTATGCGCTGAATGGATTAATTCCACTGTCAAAACAGCAGTTCAGAGCATGCTGGTTAATTATTATTCTGATGGGTGTCGGACTATCGTCTGCCGGAATTAAACCGTTGGCGGTCATTTGGTTTGCTCAGGTGGCAAATGGTATTTTACTTCCGGTTATCAGTTTAACCTTACTGGTAGCAGTAAACTCGTCAATGATGGGCGTGTATCGCAATACTGTTCGCCAGAATGTCGTAGCAATTGTTGTTTGGCTGCTGACATTATTATTAAGTGGCCGTAGTTTATATTTGGCAGTAATTGCCTGATCGGATCCGCCACTGATATCAGGTTGCGCCAAATTGGCGGATTGTCTGATTACGTTGTATCAATTAACATGTTCTGATAATCAGTTGGCAGGGGCCAGGGTGTTAAAACAATTTGTAACGAATAATCATCAGTTTAGACCTGCAGATCCCGAATACCGGCAGGTATACCTGATAAATGGCATGCTGCTTGGTATGGTGGTTATTTTTAGTTTTTTCTTTTTTGCAAATCTGGCTTTTTTTGCGTTATACAGTATAGCCTTGCTCGACTTTATCGGCGCTGCGCTCGCAGTGACCATACTGCGCCGTTTTCAACTCTCTAACAACGTGCGTCAGGGGGCTCATCATACTGTTTTGTTGCTTGGCGCTTTTCTGCTGGCATATTTATATTTTGCCGCCCCAGATTTTTACTCACTGTACTGGCTGTGTATTTTTCCTCCGTTGGCTTTTTTTCTGTTAGGACGGGGGCGGGGGCTCGTTGCCACTATTTTATTTATGGGTTTGCTTACCTTGCTTATGGCATGGCGTTCCGTTTCCTGGCCAGAAGACAGTTTTACGGTAGAGTCGCTGTTGAACGTTATTTTTGCATCAGTTTGTCTGGTGTTACTGGTTCATTACTATGAAGTCAGTCGCAGTGACGTTTTCAGGGCCCTGGCAACCCAGCACCGGCAACTTCAGCGTTTATCTGTTACTGATACTCTGACCGGAATGTATAACCGCAGCAAACTGGACGATATCCTCAGTCAGGAAATTGCCCGCTCAATTCGCCACCAGAGCCCGTTTAGTGTCATTCTTGCAGATTTAGACTTTTTCAAAAGCGTCAATGACAATTTTGGCCACATGGCCGGCGATCAGGTGCTGATGTCGTTCGCTGGTATTATGCTGCAACACTGTCGCGAACTTGACGTAGCCGGGCGCTGGGGCGGCGAAGAGTTTTTAATTATTTGTCCTCATACTGATCTTGCCGGTGCAAAGCTGCTGGCAGAGCGGATCAGAATGGCGGTTGCCAACTATGATTTTCCTCATGGCAAGCAACTAACGGTTAGTCTTGGCATAGCCAGTTTTATGCGTGATGATGATGCCAGTACTATTTTGAAAAGGGCTGATGACGCGCTTTACCGTGCTAAAGGCAAAGGTCGGAACAGGGTTGAAATGTGACTCTGTTCAGTGAATCATTCAGGTACGCGTAACCAACTATAACCAGGGCAGCATATTTATGGATTTCCCGTTCACGCCTTCAACTGCCGCATTGCTGATGATGGCGATATTTTTACTGATCCTGTTAGTGGTAACCGTCGGCCTGAAAAGACAACAACGAGAGCAGCAATTTAATCTGGCAAAAAGCGAAAATCAAACTCAGCTTTGGCAACAACAATATCAGCAATTACAACAACAGCATAATCAGTTACAGCAACAGTACCAGCAGCTGGCAATTGACCACGCCAGGTTGGGTAGCTCGCTGCAGGAAAAGCAACAGCATTTTTCCGAACAGCTGCAGCTGTTACAACACAATAAAGCGGCGTTAAAGCAAGAATTTGAATTGCTTGCAAATGATATTTTAGAGCGCAAAGGTGAGGTATTTAAGCACCAGAATCAGGAAAGTATGCGCCAGTTACTAACCCCGTTACAGCAGGATATGCAAGGCTTCCGACAAAAAGTGGAGATGTTGCATACGGAAGAAACCAAACAACGCTCAGAGCTGAAAACCGAATTAAAACAATTACAGGCGCTGAATCAGCAAATTACCACTGAAGCCAGTCAACTGAGTAAAGCCTTGCAGGGTGAGCGCAAAGTGCAGGGGAACTGGGGTGAGTTAATGCTGGAAAATGTGCTGGATAACAGCGGCCTGCAGCCAGGTAAAGATTACAAGCGGGAAGCGAGTTTTAATACTGACAGTGGCAGGCAAAGACCTGATGTTATCGTTTATCTGCCGCAGGGAAAGCACCTGATTATCGATGCAAAAACATCATTGTCTGCTTATACCCGTTATGTTAACTCAGACGATGACACAGACAGGTTACTGGCATTGAAAGCGCATATTGCAGCAGTTAAAGATCGGATAAACGAACTGGCTGATAAAAGCTACTACCAGATCTCGGGATTAAACTCTCCGGAAGTGGTATTTATGTTTATTCCGATAGAATCTGCTTATGTAACCGCCTTACAGCATGACAGTCAGTTATTTCAACAGGCACTTGATCGGAATATTCTGGTAACCACACCCACAACCTTGTTAACCAGCCTGAATATTGTTCGCCAGCTATGGCGTTTTGAAGATCAGAATAAACATACTGCAGAGTTGGCAAACCGTGCTGAAAAATTTTACCAGAAACTCAAAACATTTCTGGATAGCATGCAGGGGGTAGGCAAGCAACTGGACAAAGCCCGTGAAAGTTATGATAAAGCGCTGGGCCAATTGGTTGCCGGTAAAGGAAACCTGATAAAACAAGCTGCAGAATTTAAAGATTTAGGGGTGGCGGTAAAATCAGAATTAGATCAGGAATTGGTAGAGCGGGCCAGGCTTGAATTAGATATCAGTAATCAGCATAACGATTAGTTACTGTGACTGCCAGATTGACGCTGCTAACTGCTCAACTGGCGTCACACAGCCTTGTTTAAGCCAGCGGGCAATTGCCATGGACGGATTTGGCATCGGATAAGGGGCAGCCGGCGGACGGTTTAGCCAGTTTGACAGTAATTCGGGGATAAACTGGTTTAACTGCTCTGCTTTACCCATTTTCAGCAGGGTATAGGTGTTGTAGGCTTGCTCAATCTGACCTTGTAATGGCTTTATCAGTAATTTTTTACCGGCGATTAATGCCTCACTGCACAAGCCAAAACCGCTGTTACAGATTACGCCGCTGCAGTGTTGCAAGTCGGTGGGAAACCTACTACGGCTAAGTGGCAGTATCGTCACATTATCTTCAGTACGTAAAGCCTGCACGTTGGCATAAAGCTTAAACTGCCAGCTGGGGCATTGTTTTAACCAGTTAATGACTGATGACAATTGCTCAAAGGGCAGGTAAACCAGGATAAAGGCCGATTGGCCGCTAATATTGTCCGGGGAGCGTTCTGGCTGAGTTGCCGGGACAAGTAACGGTGGCAGTAACCCCGGAAATTCTGGTTGCCAGTGCACGCCCAGCATCAACTTTGCAGGTGCAAAACCAGATACTGCCATTTTTAACCATGTTGCAGACTGCTTTTCGGCCAGCGGAAATCGTAAGGCATACTGCCGGGCAAGGCCGACTGATAGTTTGCCCTGGCGTTTCGCGGCCCAGGCGCTGACTGGTTCAAAGTCGGTCAGTACTAAATCATAGCTTGTTAAGTCTAATTGTCTGACGTCACGGTAAAACTGCATTGGCCGTAATTGAGTAATGGTAGTCAGTTTTTTTACTTTGCCGTTTGCCGTAGCAAAGGTAAAACCATTTGCCCAGTGGTAAGCGCCAAACATATCCATATCAAACAGCTGTTGCTTTGGCCGGCCGCTGAACAGAAAGTCAACGTCGATCCCATGTTGCAGCAGCGCCGGCAACATTGCTCTGGCCCTGGTGATATGGCCGTTACCGGTAGCCTGCACCCCATAAAGTATTTTCATCAGGCTCCTGTTTAACAGATAACTTTTTATACACTGGTTTGCAAAACGACTAACGCAATCAGGCTGCCAAGGCCGGCTCCTGCCAGAATATCTGTTGGATAGTGTACTCCCAATAACACCCGGGACAAGCCGATACCAGTGGCCAGCATCAGATAATACACAGTAAATTGCGGGTAATACGCTGCAAGTAACCAGGCAAACATAAAGGCAGCGGCGGTATGGCCAGATGGAAAACTAAAACGGTCAGAGGGGTGAATCGCAGGTGTCCAGCCATGTTGGGTTGGGCCCCTCGGTCGCTCGCGTTGAATGGCATTTTTTAACAGCAGGTACAGTGGCAACTCAATAGCAAATGCCAGTACTGCATGCTGGATAAATTGCTGGCCCTGGTGAAAATCAAACTGCCACAGCAGCATGGCCGCAATTAGATATAAGTGGCCATCGCCGCAGCGGGATAAACCGAGGCTAAGCTTTTTAACTGATGGTAATTGCCCAATCAGGTTTACCTGAAAAAACAATCTCGTATCGAGCAATGTCAGCTTTTGCAGTGTATTCATCAGTATTATCTCTGGCGAAACCTGCTGTCATTAAAGGCATTAAACATGACATCTCCATGAAAATCAGATGAAACATTTATGACTGGCTGGCGCTAAGCATTCAATCAGGTGCGGTAGGTTTAAGTACCACAAAAAGTCCGCTGTACCCGCTCTTTCGCAGTGGCTGGCTGACGAAATGCGGCATAAGCCTGATCAGTTGCAAAAGGTTTTAGCCAGGCCTGTTTTAACTGATTAAATAAAGTGAGTTCGCCATGCCTGCTAACCTGCTCGATAGCTTGCTGGATCAAATGATTCCGCGGGATAAACTCTGGATTAACGCCCTGCATAGCCGTCGTACGTTGCTGATCGCTCATTGTCTGCTTGTTAATACGTGCTTGCCAGCTGGCAAACCACCTTTGCCAGTGGTTGTTATCAGTGAATAACTCAGCAGCGATTTGTGGATCGTTCTGGCTGAACTGACGAAAAAACAAGGTGAAGTCGACATGATCCTGCTGCATCAATTGCAGTAACCCGTTAATCAGCTGCGTATCATCAGGCTCACTGTGTGCAATACCCAGTTTTGCGGTCATTTTTTGCAAGTACACTTGCTGATAACTTTGACTGAATGACTCCAGTGCGGCGCTGGCCATTGCAATTGCTTCGGTTTGACTGCTATGCAGTAGCGGCAACAGGCTCTCGGCTAAGCGGGTCAGATTCCACAGCGCAACAGGTGGCTGGTTGATGTAGGCATAGCGTCCGCGCCGATCTATGGCACTGAATACGGTTTTGTCATCGTACGCTTCCATAAAAGCACAGGGGCCGTAATCGATGGTTTCACCGCTTATGCTCATGTTGTCGGTATTCATTACCCCATGAATAAAGCCCAGGCTCATCCAATGTGCCACCGTCGTTGCCTGTGAAGCGATAACGGCTTGCAATAACGCCAGATAGGGCTGAGATTCGCCCGCACAGTGAGGATAGTGACGGCTGATAACATAATCGGCAAATTCTTTTAGCAGCGCAGGATCGCCGACCGACGCTACATATTGAAAGGTACCAATCCGGATATGACTTTTGGCTACCCTGGTTAAAATTGCACCGGGCTGTGGTTCATCCCGATACACTATTTCACCGCTGCTTACCGCTGCTAGCGCGCGGGTTGTGGGCACGCCTAACGCATGCATGGCTTCACTAACCAGATACTCGCGGATAACCGGTCCTATAGGTGAACGACCATCACCACCCCTGGAAAATGGGGTGGGGCCGGCACCTTTTAGCTGCAAATCAAAACGCTGGCCTGATCGGCTAATGACTTCTGCCAGCAACAAGGCCCGGCCATCGCCAAGCTGAGGTACATAGTTGGCAAACTGATGGCCGGCATACGCCTGTGCTATTGGTTGGCACCAGTCAGGCAGATCGTTGCCGGAGAACAATTTTAACCCTGCATCGCTGGCATGGTATTGCTCTGGCAGCACTAATTCATTGGCCAAATCCTGATTAAATGCCAGCCATTGAGGCCCGGCTACCGGAGTAGGTTTACAATTAGCAAACAATGCTGATGGTAAACTTTGATAGCTTTGTTCGACATTAAATGTAGCTGACATACCAGACTCGCGTAAGCAATAAAGCTGAATACTGTAGCTGAATTACGCCCACAAAAAAACCTACTTAAAGTAGGCTTAGTTGGTTGCGGGAGCCGGATTTGAACACCTTCGCCACGCGGTTATAAAGAGGAGCCCGAGGGCGATTCATTAAACCATATATACAACTTAGTTGGTTGCGGGAGCCGGATTTGAACCGACGACCTTCGGGTTATGAGCCCGACGAGCTACCAGGCTGCTCCATCCCGCGTCCGTGTTATTACAACTGAGCAGTGGTTGTAATAGGTTGCTATGCAATGAGGGTTTTTGGTTGCGGGAGCCGGATTTAGACCTTCGCCCCATGGTTATAAAGAGGAGCCCGAGGGCGCTGTCCTATAATCACTTTTGCACAATCAATTTGGTTGCGGGAGCCGGATTTGAACCGACGACCTTCGGGTTATGAGCCCGACGAGCTACCAGGCTGCTCCATCCCGCGTCCGTCATTGCGGGGCGCATCTTAGTGGTTTTAGTAGTGCTATGCAAGATGTTAATAAGGGTATTTTCAGTTATTTATCCTGATTGGCTATTTAAGCAGCAGCTTGTGCTAATAAGCCGCAATAATAGTTGCAATTACAAATCTTCAAACGTGTTTAAAGCACATTCTGTTATACTGTCGGCCATTTTATTTAAAGGTTAGGTGTTATGCTGGAATTCTGGGCTTTAACGTCAAAGGGCGTCGAAGAGCTGTTGGCCGATGAGATACGCCATTATCAGGGCGAAGTCATTAAAGTGGCTATGGGTGTAGTGCGCTTTAAAGCTGAGTTAAGCAATGCATATCAGTTATGTTTATGGTCGCGCCTGGCCACCCGTATTATGCGTCTTATTCAATCAGAACCGGTAACCGCAGACTCAGATTTGTATCAGATGGCCCGTAAAATTGACTGGCCACAGTTAATGACCATTCGTCAGACCCTGGCGGTGGATTGTGTTGGTAAACACGCCACTATTGATAACAGCCAGTTTGGTGGCATGCGTTTAAAAGATGCCATTGTTGATCAGTTTCGGGAAGAAACCGGCCAGCGGCCGGATGTTGACCGCTTAAACCCGGATATGCGCTTTCAGGTTCGGCTGGAAAAAAACTATTTTCACTTTTTGCAGGACTTCTCCGGGCCATCTTTACATCAGAGGGGATATCGCAGCGGGCAGGGTGAAGCACCGTTAAAAGAACACCTGGCGGCTGCGTTATTAAAGCGATCTGGCTGGAGCAGCGATAAGCCGTTGTTTGACCCGTTTTGTGGCAGTGGCACCATTATTATTGAAGCGGCATTAATTGCCCTGAATAAAGCACCGGGGTTAAACCGCGAACGCTTTGCTTTTGAAGGCTGGCCGGGCCACCGGGCAAGTGTCTGGCAGCAGTTAAAAGCCGAGGCTAAAGCCAAAGAAGTGCAATTGCCGGCACAAACACTTTGTTATGGCAGTGATACCGACGAACGGGCGCTAGCCAAAGCGCGGCAAAACATAGCCAGGGCAGGGGTAGCAGACTATGTTAAAGTCGAATACGGCGATGCAACCGGGCTTAAAGGCAGTGTTGCTGCAACACCCGGAGTGATTGTCACTAACCCGCCTTATGGTGAGCGTTTGGGCGATTTACCCAGTTTAATTCCGCTATACAGCAAATTCGCGCTGGCGCTAAAACAGCATTATCAGGGCTGGCGCTTAGCCATTATTACCTCTAATGCTGATTTATTGCGCTCATTGCGTTTATCGAAAAGTAAAACCTATAAATTCACCAATGGCCCGCTTGATTGCGAATTCACCTTGTTTGATCTGACTGAAAAACAAGTGGCGGTGAGTTCCGATGCACCGTCGTTATTTTTTAGTGAAAGCAGCTCTTTTGGTAATAGGTTGGCGAAAAACCTAAAGCAGTTGCAGAAGTGGGCTAAGCGCGAAGGTACTAACTGTTACCGGCTGTATGATGCCGATATTCCCGAATATAACGTTGCGGTTGACTGGTACGACGGTGAAGTGGTGGTGCATGAATACGCCGCGCCAGCCACGGTTGATGAACAAATTGCCCAGAAGCGTTTATTTGACGTTGTTAATCAGGTACCGGCGGTGCTGGGGATCAGCTCCGATAAAATGATTTTAAAAGTGCGGGAAAAGCAAAAGGGAACAAATCAGTATCAGGCGATGGCTAAAGCCGGCCAATATAAAGAAGTAACCGAATACGGCGCTAAGTTTTTAGTAAACCTGCGTGATTACCTGGATACCGGTTTGTTTTTAGACCATCGCTTAACCCGGCGTTTAATTCAGCAGCAAGCCAGGGGTAAGACAGTGTTAAACCTGTTTGCCTACACTGGCACTGCGTCGGTACATGCGGCTATTGGCGGTGCCAAAGCAGTGACAACCGTTGATATGTCCAACACCTATTTAGACTGGGCAAAGCGTAACTTTACCCTCAACGGCTTCATGCTTAGCGGCCCACAGGCTAAACAGTATCAGTTTGAGCAAGCTGATTGCCTGCAATGGCTGGCTCGCTGTCGCAACCAGTTTGATCTTATTTTTGTTGACCCGCCAACTTTTTCTAATTCGAAGCGGATGGAAGATAACTGGGATGTACAACGGGATCATGTCAGCCTACTTAATATGTTGGTAGGCCGCCTGAATCCGAGCGGAAAAGTCATTTTTTCTAACAATAAGCGCCGCTTTAAAATTGATAAAGCAGCACTGGAAGAGGCGGGCTGGCAGATCAAAGATATTTCGGCAGCAACCTTGCCGGAAGATTTTAAGCGTAACCCCAATATCCATGTTTGTTTCGAGTTAACCCGTTAATGCCTCAGTACATTTTATACAGCACCTGGGGCTGCCATTTATGTGAGCAAGCCGAAGCACTGTTAACATCATCCGGCGTTGAGTTTCGGGTGGTGGATATTATTGACGATGAACAACTGTTGCAGCAGTTTCGGGTGCATATTCCGGTGCTGGCTGCAGCTGATAAACTATTGTATTGGCCGTTTGATGCGGACAGTATCACAAGTTGGTTGAAAAACATTCAGGCTGAAACACCGTCAGAGTAAAAATTGCTTAGATTAAAGGATAGTAAGTAGTGGAATTATTGCGTTTTCAACAGGCGTGTCTGGCCTTTGGTACCAATCCGATATTAGATCATGTCGATTTTAGCCTGTTTAGTGGTGAGCGGGTGTGTTTGGTCGGGCGCAACGGTGCCGGTAAATCGTCGTTTTTAAAATTGCTGACCGGTCAGCAAAATCTGGATGATGGCCAGATAGTGGTTAATACCGGCGTGGTGCTAAGTCGCTTAGAGCAAGATCCGCCAGCAAAAATGCAAACTAAAATTGCCGATTTTATCCGAGAAGGTGCTGATGATTTAGCAGAGAAGCTGCAGCAATTTTATACCCTATCTGAGAATCTGGAAGGGGCTGGTGATGCTGAGTACCGGTTATTTGAGCAACTGCAAAATGAAATGGATACCCGCGATGGCTGGTCGTTGGAGGCCAGGGTTAGCGATCTGTGTCAGCAATTTGAAATGGATCCAGACGCCAGTTTAGCCACTTTATCCGGTGGCTGGTTACGTAAAGCAGCGTTAGCGAGGGCATTGATCGCTAAGCCTGACATTTTGCTGCTGGATGAACCAACCAACCACTTAGATTTAGCCGCCATTCAGTGGTTGGAGCAATTCTTACTGAATTTTAATGGCGCCATCATCTTTATTTCGCACGACCGGGCGTTTATCCGGGCGCTGGCGACCCGGATCATTGATTTAGACCGGGGCGAATTAACTTCACATCCTGGCAACTATCAGGAATATCTCGATCGCAAACAGAAGATGCTGGAAGACGAGCAAAAGCACAATGCCTTGTTTGATAAACGGCTGGCAGAGGAAGAAGTGTGGATCCGTCAGGGAATTAAAGCCCGTCGCACCCGCAATGAGGGCAGGGTCAGAGCATTAAAAGCATTGCGTCAGGAACGGGCCGCCCGCTTGGAGCAGCAAGGTAAAGTCGATTTTAATATTGAGCAGGCTAACCGCTCGGGCAAACTGGTATTTGAAGGCAAAGGCATTAATCTGGCGTTTAATGGCAAGCCGGTAATCGCCAATCTGGATTTGCTGGTAATGCGGGGCGACAGGATTGCATTAGTCGGGCCAAATGGGGTAGGTAAGTCCAGTTTGATAAAGGTGCTGCTGGGTGACTATAACGTTGACAGCGGCGAGGTAAAGCGCGGCACCAACCTGGAAGTCGCCTATTTTGACCAGCACCGGATCGCTCTGGATTTAGAAGCGACCGTTCAGGACAACGTAGCAGATGGTAAACAAGAAGTTCAGCAAAATGGCCAAAGCCGCCATGTGCTTAGTTATTTACAGGATTTTTTGTTCCCTCCAGCCCGGGCCAGAACACCGGTAAAAGCTTTATCGGGCGGTGAGAAAAACCGGCTGTTGCTAGCCAAGCTATTTGCCAGACCCAGTAATTTACTTATTCTGGATGAACCGACCAACGATTTAGATGTAGAAACCCTGGAATTGCTGGAAGATATTTTACAACAGTATCAGGGTACCGTGCTATTGGTTAGCCACGACCGGGAGTTTGTAAATAATACGGTCACCAGTTCATTGTTATTTGCCGGTAACGGCCGGATTATTGAAATTGCCGGCGGCTATGACGATGTTACGGCATATCAGGCCAGACAAATGGCGCAAGTAACGCCGGCAAAAGCAGTCTCAGTTGCTGAAAAGCCTGCAACGGCGGAAGTTAACCCTTTAGTTAAAAATCCGAAGAAGTTATCATACAAAGAAAAACGCGAACTTGAATTATTACCCCAGCAGATTGAACAACTTGACGCCGAGCTAAATGCTTTGCAATTACAAGTGAATGATCCTGAGTTCTTTAAACGGGATGCTGCTGCTAGTCAACAGACGTTGAACCAATTGCAGCAAACCGAGTCGAAGTTGGCGCAAGCGTATGCGCGCTGGGAACAATTAGAAGCATTAAATTCTTAGTACGGCAAACGTACATCAGAAGTACATTAGGGGCCTTGAATGAAATTATCTCGAATCAGTTTGGCGGTATTGCCACTGCTAACTGCATTTTCCACTGTTGCTGCTGTGTATCAGGTCGCAGAACTTGAACCTAACTCAATATCCAAGGCAACATTTGCTTCAGCACTGAATGATCAGGGCAATGCGGTTGTTACTGGCCAGGGCTTTATCCAATGGCAGGAGTCAAATCAGCAAGGTTCTTTGCGCTCAGCGGTAAATTTTATTAATTTCCCGCTGGATGTCAGCACTATCAATTTTGAAAGTACGACCATTACCGCGGTGTTAACACCGGAACAGATTGAAGATGCCAAACTAGGTATTTTTGATGCATCAGTTTTAAACACACTGACCCTACTGTTAGCCACCAACCCGAATATCAGAAATCAACCTGTTGGCCGGGCTGTTGCTATTTCGCAGCCAGAAAATGGCGCACCGGTGGTCATTCCAATGCGCGATCTGGAACAGCTTCGCTCAAACAGTGAATATGTATACGATTTAAATGAGCAAGGCGTAGCGGTTGGCATCGCGACGGCGCCTGCCAGTAAGCAGCAGTTTACCCCTGCGCCGGACCCGGACGATGAGGATGCCGAAGCCCCTGAAACTATAACGGTCTGGCAACCAGAGCCTGGCTTTCAGTACGGTGTAGCGGTTACTGATTCTGGTCCGGTAAACCTGTTGCCACCTTATACTGAATTAGGCGGTGGCTTTAGCCGGGCCTTATCAGTAAATAATCAGGGTTTAATTGCCGGATCAGGCTCAGTCGGGCTTGATGACGGGAGAGTGACAGTTATTGAAGAAACCTGTGATGGCGCAAGTCAGCCAGTAGATGCCTGCTTAAACGCCTTTCACCAGGCAGGAGTTTATACACTTGGTGATTTACTAGCCGACGTCAGGGCTTACCAAACCGTGTTTTCCTACAGAAACGGCTATCAGGAAAGAGCGATGTTATGGCAATTGCAGCCTGATGGCTCTGCTACTGTCAACCAAACCTATGGCTTCCTGGGTGAGAAAGGCACTGGAGCAACGTACACTCCTGAAAACGGATTGCCTGAAGTGCAGTATTACAGTAGCGCGACAGCAGTTAATGATAACGGTGTAGCGGTAGGACATTCGTTATATACTGATGGCGACCGGATCCTGAGATTCCGTGTTCAGTTTCAGGAGTTGAGCCGAATTTATGCCGCACCCCATGCCACGTTATTTCGTGATGGCGTAGTTAGCGATATTATTGACCCGGCAGAGTGGCTTGCAAGTACTGCTGTTGCCATTAACAACAGTAATGTTGCTACCGGTTTTGCCATGAAAACCATTAATGGTTTACGACGGAGCAAGTTTTTTTACTATGACGTGGCAACGGATACAACAGTGTTTCCGACCGACTTTTTCGCCAGTTCGTCATCTGTTCCATCGGCTATAAACGATAACGGTCAGATTGTCGGCCGGGCTGAAATTATTATCGGTGGCACTACCGACCGTCGCCAGCATGGCTTTGTTTATGACATTGCCAGTGATACGTTCCAGGATTTAAACAAGCTGGTAGGTTGTAATGCCGATTTTACTATAGTCGATGCCAACGCGATTAATAATAATGGTGAAATACTGGCAACAGTACTGCAGCGAATGCCACAGCTTGATGCTAAAGGTGAACCAGTACTTGACGACAGTGGTAACCCGGTGCTGGCAGAACAAGCCAAGGCCGTTAAGCTGCTGCCAATAGCCAATGGTGAGCCTGAGAGCTGCGATACCGAACAAAACACCTACGAGCGTAAGGCTGGTGGCCTGGGCAGCTTTGGGTTTTTGTTGCTGGCCGGTTTTGGTTTGTTGTTTCGTCGCAGACGCTAACAACCTGACACCTAACTCTGAAATATAAAGCTGCTTCGGCAGCTTTTTTTTTAATTAATATTTTTGTTATGCTAAAACAGTTATCAAAAAAACTTTTTAAGCGTAATAAAATATAAATAAAAACGTCTTTAAAAGGCAAACAACTTCAGTTCGTTAGCTTTTGTCAAGCAGTAAATCTTTTAATTTGATTTGAACCTTCTTTTGCTGTCAGCTATCAATTAATACGTACGCAATGTTGGATTGGTGACAGGCCAGCGTCGGCTGCTCAAAACACGTGACGTACGATTAATTAATAAAAAATGTTGAGGAAGACTGCCGTATGAAAAGACAAAAACGTGATCGTCTGGAACGTGCTCATGCTCAAGGTTATCGTGCCGGTGTTACCGGACGGTCTAAAGAAATTTGTCCCTATCAAAATTTAGATGCCCGCTCACAATGGCTTGGAGGTTGGCGGGAAGCAATGGAAGACCGAAATGTCGGTTTATTTAACAAAGGCCTCTAACCGGATACCTAACCAATTTCAATGATTAGAAAGACAAACCCCGCTTTGATTGCGGGGTTTGTTTTATTATGCACTTTAGGCTCAGAAGCTTGACGTGTCCTGAAACAGGCCTACCTTTAAATCGGTTGCGGCATAAATATCCCGACCATCAACACTTACCACGCCGTCACCGATACCCATAAAGAGTTTTCTTTTAATTACCCTTTTCATATTAATGGTATAGGTTACTTTTTTAGCCGTGGGTAATATTTGCCCGGTAAATTTGACTTCACCGACGCCCAACGCACGGCCTTTGCCAGGGCCACCACACCAGCCAAGGAAAAAACCAACTAATTGCCACATGGCATCCAGGCCAAGACATCCTGGCATTACCGGATCACCCTTAAAGTGACAGGCAAAGAACCAGAGATCAGGTGTAATATCCAGTTCTGCTATGATCTGGCCTTTGCCGTAAAGGCCGCCTTCTTCAGATATATGGATAATTCTGTCCATCATCAGCATGTTATCCGACGGCAGCTGGCTGTTACCTTCGCCGAATAAATCGCCATTTGCACAGGCGATTAAATCTTCTTTTGTAAAGCTATTCTTAGTCATGTATGTTTAACCCATTATAATTGCTGCGCCACTTTAGCGAACACTTGTACGCCAGACAAGTCCGATTTGTCGGTTCGTTGTAATTTCCAACCTGTCTGATAGTTTGTACTTGTGATAATAGGCGTGCGTTGTTCACCTGACAAACAATAGAGTAATGAGTATAGCTATGAGCAGTGACAATAAGCGGGCACTGAGTAATGCCGAGAAACAACAACGTTACCGGCAGCGGCAACAAGCTTCAGGCAAAAAGGAACTTCGGGGATATTTAACACCTGAAGCATTAGGTTGCTATCAGGAGATCCAGGATAAAACCCAATGGAACGACAGTACACTGCTAAGCAATGCCATTCGTTTAATGTACGCTGCCCATAAATGTGGTCAGATTGGTATTCTGAACAGCTGGTTAACCGAGCACAAGCGTTAAAAGCTGAAGCTGGGCTCTTACTGCAACAGCGCTGAACAGGTATACTACACGCAGCCGCAATTGCTTTAGCCTGGACATTCTGATGATCTTATTCGTAAATTCGTTAACCGTAATTGATTTTTCTTACCTGGACCTGCAACGAGGCATGGTGGGAGAGAGCTATATTGTCGATGCAGAGTTGCATGGCAGTCTAGATGACACGGCCATGGTGTTCGATTTTGCCAGGGTGAAAAAAGTCATTAAGCAGGCAATTGACCAGCTGGTTGACCACAAGCTTGCGTTACCGTCACATTGCAGTGCACTTAGTCTGACAACTGAGCCGGCGTCCACAGTGGTTCATTATAACAGTTTACGCGGCACAATCAGCCTGGCATCACCCGCTGAAGCCTTTGCCGCTATTCCTACCCACCAGATTAATGAGCAGAGCGTTAGTCTGTATCTGGAACAATGCATTAAGCCTTTGCTTCCGGCTAATGTTGAATGCCTGAAGTTATCACTGCGTGCTGAAGCAAGTACCGGATTTTATTATCACTACAGTCATGGTTTAAAAAAGCATGATGGCAATTGCCAGCGCATTGCCCACGGCCATCGCTCCACAATTCAGATATATACAGATGGTATGTTGTCGCCACGACTGAATAAAATGTGGAGTGAGCGGTGGCAGGATTGCTATCTTGGAACTGCAGCAGATTTATGTGATGCAACAGCGTTGCAGGTTCTGAGCGGACAGCCTGACGCACATTGTTTTCGCTATCAGGCAAGCCAGGGCTGGTTCGAATTAGTTATTCCCGAAAGTCATTGTGATATTTTACCTTGTGATACCACAGTAGAATGTCTGGCAGATTATATCGCAGGTGAACTTAAGGCGATTGATAACACTAAAAACTATAAGGTGGTAGCCTATGAAGGTGTGGCAAAGGGCGCTATTGCTAAGTGCTAGTTTACTGGTATCGCTTAATTCAACGGCAAACACAGACATTATTCTTGATGGTGAGTTAACTCAGGGAAGTCTGATCAGGGGGCAGGCTCCGGCCGGTTCCCAGGTGTTTTTCAATGAGCAGCCAATTAAAGTTTCAGCATCTGGCCAGTTTGTGTTTGGGATTGGTCGCGATGCCGCTTTGCAGCATCAACTGACAGTCATAACCGCTGACGGTAGCCGCCAGGCGTTGCCACTTACCTTTAGCCGTCGTGAGTATGATATCCAGCGCATAACCGGGGTGGCACAAAAATACGTGACGCCGCCGGCCGAGGTATCTGAGCGGATCCGGAACGATAACCGGAAAGTGGCCGCGGTTCGTAAAACCCTGTCAGATAAGACCGCAATTTTTGCTGAACCTGTGTTACCGGCTAAAGGCAGGATATCCGGTGTGTACGGCAGCCAGCGGGTATTTAATGGTGAACCGCGTAACCCGCATTACGGGCTTGATATTGCCGCTCCGGTTGGTGCGCCAGTGTTAGCGCCATGGGATGGTGAGGTATTGCTGGCTGAAGATTTATATTATTCAGGGCTGACACTGATTATTGATCACGGCATGGGAGTAACGTCTACTCTTATGCACTTACATGCAATAAACGTTAAGCCAGGGCAGCAGGTAAAACAGGGTGAAACTATTGCCGAAGTAGGGGCCACTGGCAGGGTAACCGGCCCCCATCTCGACTGGCGGATTAACTGGTTGCAGGAGCGGCTTGATCCGCAGTTGCTGCTGGCGGAAGAATAACGCCACACTGTAACCATTGGCTGGCTTTTTTGCAGTCAGTAAACCGCAGGACTGCGACTGTCGCGGCAGCGGTTCTGATGGGCAGCCGCAATGTTAATAAGCGGTCTTTACGGTAGATGGTCAGTATTTGTTCTGTATCAGACGGTAACCGTCGCAACAGCTGCGGCAGGCTTTGTTCGGTAATTCTCCTGCCGGCAAGTGCCAGCAGCTGATCACCCACTATCAGGCCGGCCTGATGAGCTGTACCGCCATCAATCACCTGGCTAATCGTAACTAAACCTTGTTGTACTTTTGTCGCCGCAGCCAGATAAGCAGGTAAGTTAGCTGGCGGATTAGATTCAGCAGGGCCACCAAGATCATTGTGATCGGTTGCCGGTCGAAAACTGAGTTCAAGCCCTAGCTGTGTTGCGGCCTGCTGCAATGGCAACGGTTCACTCTGGCTTACCCAGTTACGTGCTGCGACAGCCAGATTTTCAAAACCCAACGCATTCAGGCTGGTGAACAGGCTATTGTCATCGGTACCTGTTTCCAGATAGTGTTGATACATATATTGACATAGCTGTTGCAATGAGCTGCCTTGCTGGCGCAGCCCAGCGTCCAGGCAAAATGCCAGTAATGCCCCTTTAGCATAATAACTGACCACCGCATTAATTGCGTTTTCATCCTGTTTATAAAACTTTGTCCAGGCATTAAAACTACTGTCAGCAAGACTTTGTAAATTTTCTGACGGGCTGCGTGTCACCCGGCTGATCACTTTTTCCAATGTTGTCAGGTAGCACTCTGGACTGATTAAACCCGCCTGAACCAATGCTAAATCATCAAAATACGACGTAAAACCTTCATATAACCATAACTGTTTTGTATATTGCTCTGCGGCTAGCTGATATGGCTTAAACTCAGTTGGCATTAACCGCTTTACCCACCAGCTATGAAAATATTCATGGCTGCACAGTGCCAGCAACTGCTGATAGTTATCATCAGGTTGCGTGATGTTAGCAGCAGGTAAATCATAACGATTGCAAAGTAACAGGGTGGAAAATTTATGCTCAAGCCCGCCATAACCCTGATCTGTTACCCACAGTAAGAACCAGTATTGGTTTAAATCTGCCGGCAGTGTGCCGAAAACTTCACTTTGTTGCTGGCATATCTTTTGTAAATCATCTTTAAATCGCGGCAAATCGGCAAGATTGTCACCGGTAACCACCAAATAGTGCGGTATATCATTTATTTGAAACTGCTGCAGATTAAAAATGCCAGCTAGCATCGGGCTGTCAATTAAGCTGGCGTAGTCAGCCGCCTGGTAACAGCCAAAACCTAAAACAGTGGTATTGTTGACCGGCGTCAACGAAGTGGCCAGCCGCCAGTTGGTTGCTGTTTCTGCCTCAGGTTTAGGAACTAAAACGTGTTGTGGTACAGCCTCAAGGTCGCTTACAGACAGACACAGTGCCGCCGGGTTTAATACGGCTAACTCATCATCCACATAGGCTGCCCGCACAGACAAATCAAATGCATAAACCTGATAAACCACCGTTACCGGCAGGTCGCGGCAATTAAGTTGCCAGCTTTGTTTATCCATTTGTAGCAACGGCAACGGGCCAGATGAGTCTGAGGCGGTAATTTTCAGCAGATGTTTAGCGAAGTCTCTTATCATATAGCTGCCAGGGATCCAGGCTGGCATGTTCAGTTGATGAATACGCTTTGCCGGCATAAAGTTGATTGTCACTTCAATCCGGTGCAGGGCGATATCCTGTATTTTCAACTGGTAACTAACTAGATCCATAAAGTCCTCATTGCAGTTATTATGATAATAAGCGTTGTGGTAGCAGTTGTTTCATGCAGAGAAAATACCGATGAATAGTGCAGGGCTGTTATAATAGCGCAAAGAATGCTGTTATCTGCAGCATTGTCATAATTCGTAATGCATTTTCAAGTGAGTAGCTTATGTCAAATACCCCACCCAGTGAAGCCCTTATTGCCAAAAGAACAGCCCATGCCGTTACCCGGGTAACCAAAACGGTATTCCCGGGCCGCACCAACCATCACAATACCTTATTTGGTGGTGAAGCTTTGGCCTGGATGGACGAAGCAGCTTTCATTGCTGCTACCCGGTTTTGCCGCAAGCCGTTGGTAACGGTATGTTCAGATCGGGTCGATTTTAAAGAGTCTATTCCTGCAGGGACCATTATTGAACTGGTAGCAAGAATTGAGCACGTAGGGCGGACCAGTATTAAAGTTCACGTCGATATTTTTGTTGAAAACATGTACAACGACGACCAGCACAAAGCGATATCCGGTAACTTTACCTTTGTTGCATTGGATGCAAATCGCAAACCTACTCCGGTACTGGCAGATTTCTGATAGTTGGTTGCTGAGCGCGCTGCCTAATTGCGATTAATGTCTGCTGAAATCAGTTTAAGCGGCAAGGTTTTAACCTTGATGTTAGTTATACTCTGCGAAGCGCAATAACACGGAATTTTATCTTGTACAAAGTGTTTGAAGATCGTAACCGGCAGTTCTGGATCCTGCACACCCTGGGCTGGCTTGGATTTGCCATCGTTAATTACCTTGGTTCACTGGTTCAGGAAACCCGTGATGCTTATATTATCGTCGTTGCATTAGATGCCTACGTAGGCTGGCTGATCACCATTCCATTACGCTATTTGTATCAGCGCATCTGGTTCTGGCAACCTTGGCGCATGATTTTGTTGGTTTTATTGCTGGCATTACTGATCGCGGCAATATGGACCAGCGTAAGAAACTTTAACTACTGGGAAATATATCGTCATGGCTACCGTCCTGATGACTGGTTGTTATATATAAGAGACACGCCGGTGGCGTTTTATGTGATGCTTAGCTGGAGTGGTTTGTATTTTGGAATTAAATATTACCAAACACTGCAGCTTGAAAAACAGAAATCGTTAACTGCAACTAATAAGGCACATGAAGCCCAATTAAAAATGCTGCGTTATCAGCTTAATCCGCATTTTCTCTTTAACACCTTGAATGCCATTTCAACGCTGGTGTTAATTAATGAAACTGACACAGCAAACAAAATGGTAACCAGGCTCAGTGACTTTTTGCGTTACTCACTTTATAAAGATCCGATTAACCGGGTACCGTTAGAGCAGGAATTGTATGCAGCTAAGTTATATCTGGAAATTGAAAAAGTTCGCTTTTCGGAACGGCTGACGGTAAATTTCGACATTGAGCAGGGCACGGAGCGGGCTTTGGTACCCAGCTTAATTTTGCAGCCGTTAATCGAAAATGCCATTAAATATGCAGTTGCCAGCCAGGTGGACGGCGGTGAAATTACCATTACCGCCAAAAAATTTGGCCATGATTTACTGCTTGAGGTGTCAGATGATGGCCCCGGTATGCCTATAAGTGACGGCATACCTAAAAACAGCGCCAGTGGAGTGGGTTTAGTGAATACTAAAGAGCGCCTGGCAGCCTTGTATGATAACGATTTTGCCCTGGTGCTGACACACAATGAGCCAGAGGGGCTGAAAGTTAATATCCGGATCCCATTACAGTTAGAGCAATTGGAAACAAACCATGTTGAAGGTAATAGTAGTAGACGATGAGCCTCTGGCTCGCAAAGGTATGCTGGTAAGACTGGCTGCTTTTGCTGAGCTGGACGTTGTTGCCCAGTGCAGCAACGGTGATGAGGCGGTAAGCCGCATTCTTGAGTTAAAGCCTGACGTGGTATTTCTGGATGTTGAAATGCCGGGTATGGATGGTTTTGCAGTACTGAAAAACCTGCAACAAAAACAAGCAGAGTTGCCCTATATCGTGTTTGTCACTGCTTATGATCACTATGCATTTAACGCTTTTGAAGTTAACGCCCTGGATTATGTGTTAAAACCGGTTGAATCAGAACGCCTGCAAGCAGCTGTTGCTAAAGTACTTAAATTCCACTCAGCAGCTGATAGTCAGAAGCACAAAGACAAACTTGCCGCAGCGGTTGCAAAACTTACCGGCGATGAAACTGGCGATATTTTGCAGCGTCTGGATAAATCTGAGCCGGTGGTGAATGATCGTTTTCCGGAAGCAATTAGTATCAAAGACAGCGGTGAAATAACCCGGGTACCGGTTGCTGAGATAGACTGGGTTGATGCCGCTGGTGACTATATGTGTATTCATACCAAAGACGGCCAGACTCATATTTTACGCCGGACTATGAAAGAGTTGGAGCAGGAACTTGACCCAAGATTATTTGTCCGGGTACATCGTTCTGCAATCGTAAACGTCAATACTATTGCTAAATTGCAGATGCTGACTAATGGTGAGCATCAACTGATGCTGACCAATGGCCAGGCTGTTAAGGTAAGCCGAAGCTACAAAGACCGGGTAAAACAGGTATTCAGCCATTAACGGCCTCGCACACGACAATAAAATCGGATGATGCAGGCAGCCTAGTAGCTGCCTATTTGCTGTTGCCAGCGCACTAAAAAAGGGTCTATTGCTTTAGCTTTGTCACCGGTTTTTGCTAATGGATACAAGCAGGCCTCGCCGTTTACTTCACCCGCCATTACCAGAGTTGCACCGTGCATTAATTGCTCTACAGCAAAAGCCCCCAGTTTTGTTGCAAGAATACGGTCGGCACCTACCGGGCTGCCACCCCGTTGAATATGGCCCAGAATACAGGCCCGACATTCAATACCTATTGCCTTTGTTAAAGCTTCAGCTAATGAAGTTGCGCCTCCCGGATAGCTGTTTTCTGCCACAACAATTAAATAGCTGGATTTACCTTTTAACAGCTGAGCATGCTGAATAGGTTTGATAATGGGCCTTAGATTATCAGGATTGAGCTGTCCAAACTCCGGACAGATAATTTGCTCAGCCCCCCCGGCAATGCCGGCAGCCAGACTGATATACCCACTATGGCGCCCCATAAGCTCCACCAGGAAAATTCGTTCAAAGGCATCAGCCGTATCGCGTATTTTATCAATGGCGTCCAGCGCAGTGTCAATTGCTGTGGCAAAACCAATGGTGCGGTCAGTCCCATCGACATCATTATCAATTGTGCCTGGCACCCCGATAAGCTGACCATCGTAAAAGTTACTGATAGCCATAGCCCCGCGAAAACTGCCGTCACCGCCGATCACGATAAGTGCATCGATGTCCAGTTGCTTTAATGCATCGGCTGCCTCTGCTGGCCCATTGGCTTGCTGCAAGGCAGGGCAGCGGGCACTTTTTAAAATGGTGCCGCCACGCTGGATAATATTATCAACATGCATAGCATGCAGCGTTTGATACTCCTGTTCCAGCAAGCCATTAAAACCATGTTTAAAGCCGATAACTTCAATGTTGCAGGCTGAGGCTGTCAGCACAATGGCCCGGATACAGGCATTCATTCCCGGGGCGTCACCACCAGAGGTAAGCACCGCAAGTCGTTTAATTCTAGTCATTATGAGTTCCGAAACTAAAAGTGTTAGCTTAAGTACAGTATAGTTTCTGAACGGATGAAACACTTGATTTGTCGCAAACTATGCTAAATGACAAGACAGCTTGACCGTAAATAAGTGACAATGGCACTGCCTGAACGACTCGTTAATCCTGTTTAAGGAATTTTTGCTGTATGCATCAAATTACCGGTAAAAGTGTTATTGGTTTGCTGTTAGCGTTAACAACCGCCATTTTATGGGGCATGTTACCTATAGCACTTAAAATTGTGCTTGATGTGCTGTCGGCCAATACGATTACTGCTATCCGTTTTCTGGCAGCGGCTGTTATCGTTGGACTCTGGCTCGCTGCCAGAGGGAAGTTACCAGTTACAAAATTACTGTTACAGCCAAAAATAGCGCTATTGATGCTGATAGCTGTCGTCGGTTTGTTATCAAATTATATAATGTATTTAAGTGGCTTAAACTATCTAACTGCCGAAACCGGACAAGTTGTTATTCAGTTGGCGCCTTTTCTGATGATGCTGGGGGGCATTGTCATATTTAAAGAAAAACTATTGTTATGGCAGAAAATAGGGGCGCTAACCTTAGTAGCTGGTTTATTGTTGTTTTTTAATGAGCGTTTAATCCAGTTAGTTATGCAGGCGGGTTCAGAGACAAAAGGTGTTCTGCTGGTCATTGCCGCTGCTATTACCTGGGCCGCTTATGCGCTGGCCCAAAAACAGCTGTTGGTTAACTACAGTTCTAAACAAATTATGTATTTATTGTATGTCGCCGGAACCGTCTGCTTTATTCCGGTTTCTGATTTTATGCCCTTACTGACAATGAGCTACTTACACTGGGCATTATTAGTATTCTGCTGCCTGAATACCGTTGTTGCTTATGGTGCATTTGCAGAGGCCTTACATCACTGGGAGGCCTCTAAAGTCAGCGCTGTACTGGCGGTAACGCCTTTATTTACTATTTTATTCGCTAATATTACTGGCAGTGTCTTCCCCGATTATCTGCAAGCACAGCAGCTTAATTTATGGTCGTGGCTTGGTGCTTTACTGGTGGTAACGGGCTCTGTATTAACTGCATTAGCACCACAGTTTGTTGAATACCGGGCAGCCAGAAGGGTTAGAAAATTACAACGCGACGTTTACTAGTACACTGCAGTAACAAAAAAGGGCCTCAGGCCCTTTTTTTGTTACTGCTTATTGTTCAGGTGCTGATAACGTTATTTCACCTGAACAATTTTGCAGGTATTTGACGCACCAATTGTCTCCATTGCATCACCATGGGTCATAATAACCAGGTCGCCCGCTTTCAGGCCGGCCTGTTTACGGATGGCCTCTATAGCCGCATCGGCCAGTGACTGTGCAGATTGGGCTGTGCTGTCAAAAAATGCCGGATAAACACCCCGGTACAACGCCATTTTATTCAATGTTTTGTCATGCCGGGAAAGCGCATAGATTGGTTGCGGTGAGGTTATCCGCGACATTAACTTAGCGGTATAGCCCGATTCAGTTAAGGCAATAATCGCTTTAATATCAGCTAAATGGTTCGCTGCGTACATGGCGGAAAGTGCTATAGTTTCACTGATTTCTGTAAATGCGACATCCATCCGGTGTTTGGAAATCTGCACACTTGGATGTTTTTCAGCACCATCACATACCCGGGCCATAGCTTTGACAGTCTCAGTCGGATATTTACCTGCTGCTGTTTCTGCAGACAACATAACCGCATCGGTTCCATCCAGCACAGCATTAGCCACATCCATAACTTCGGCACGGGTTGGCATCGGACTTTCTATCATGCTTTCCATCATTTGGGTTGCCGTTATCACAACCCGATTCAGCTGCCTTGAACGGGCAATTATCCTTTTTTGCTGACCAACCAGTTCTGCGTCGCCAATTTCCACCCCAAGATCACCCCGGGCGACCATCACTGCGTCTGATGCCCGAATGATGTCATCTAATGTTTCGTTATCAGCAACCGCTTCGGCCCGCTCAATTTTTGCCATTAAACGTGCTTCAGAGCCGGCAGCTTTTGCCAGTTCACGGGCAAGGCGCATGTCATCACCGCTGCGGGGAAAGGACACCGCCAGGAAATCGACATCAATTTGTGCCGCAGTAATAATATCCGCTTTATCTTTGTCGGTAAGGGCAGGGGCGGTTAAGCCTCCTCCCTGCCGGTTAATACCTTTGTTGTTACTTAATTTGCCGCCGACTGTAACTTTGGTATAAACACGGACATCTTCTACCCGCTCAACCTGTAACTGAATACGGCCATCGTCCAGCAACAATAAATCACCAGTGCTGACATCCTGAGGCAGCGCTTTGTAGTCAATACCAACCTGATGATGATCACCTTCACCTTTTGCCAGACTGGCATCAAGCACAAACTGCTGGCCTTCAGCTAACAAAACCGCGCCTTCTTTAAAAGTGGACACCCTGATTTTAGGTCCTTGCAAATCACCTAAAATGGCAACATGGGCGCCAAGTTTAGTTGCTGCTGCGCGCACCATAGCAGCACGTTCCCGGTGATCATCTGCACTACCATGCGAGAAGTTTAGCCTGAACACACTTGCGCCGGCACTGATGAGCTTTTCGATTGATTGCTGGGTACTGGTGGCGGGGCCGAGGGTTGCGACTATTTTAGTTCTTCTTGGCATCAGATGCTCCTGCTGTTAAACGCGGACGTTACATGACATTAAGTGTAATGTAATTTTATTACAGAATACAGCGGCAATATTGATAAAAGCGACAGGTTGGTGCAGTTGCAGCAACCTGAATAACGAAATACAACATAATTTAATTAGCGAAATCTTTCTTTTCAAAGCGGGAGCCACGCAGACTGTCTTTGACTTTTTTCAGGTTTTCCCGGAATTTACTGCCACGACGTAACGTAAAGCCCGTTGCCAGAATATCAATTAAAACCAGCTGGGCAACCCTGGAGGCCATCGGCATATACATATCGGTATCTTCTGGTACGTCCAATGACAATACTAACGTGCACTCACGGGCCAACGGGCTGTCATAAGCGGTGATACCGATTACTGTTGCATCATTTTCCCGGGCAATGGCGGCAATATCACACAGGTTTTTGGTGCGGCCGGTATGGCTGATACACACCACGACATCACCGTCAGAACTGTTAATAGCCGACATACGTTGCATCACAATGTCATCAAAACAGACCACCGGCACATTGAAACGAAAAAATTTATTCTGCGCATCATGTGCCACCGATGCTGAGGCGCCTAATCCGAAAAATGATATTTTTTTAGCCTGAGTCAATACATCGACTGCCCGGTTGATGGTATTAATATCGACACGCTGGCGGGCCGTATCCAGCGCGGCCATGGTAGATTCAAAAATTTTGGCCGTGTACGCTTCAGGGCCATCTTCTTCTTCTACGTGCCGGTTAACATACGGCGTGCCGTTAGCCAGGCTTTGTGCTAGATGCAGCTTAAAATCAGGAAAGCCTTTGGTATCAAGGCGGCGACAGAAACGGTTAACAGTAGGTTCGCTGACATCCGCCATTTTGGCCAGCGCTGCTATACTACTGTGTATAGTAATCTGTGGATTAGCCAGAATAACATCGGCAACCTTACGCTCAGACTTGCTGAAGCTGGTAACACTACTTACGATTTTTTCCAGTACGTTCATCCGCTAATTCCTGATCTTAAAAGTTGTTAAGGTGGCAAAGGTTGTTGCAGCTCTGGTTATCCATCAGGGCAGCCTTCAAAACAGTATTAAATTTACCACAAAACTGTAATTCAATTGCTAAGGCTGCCTTAATATGTAAGATTAGTCAAAATATAAGTTATTATGTAATTTAATTACATCAAATTGGGTTTACAGCGCTTTTTTAGCGCGTTAGTATGCGCTAAGTGTTGTAAAATTACGTATTATTGCAAGGGTCAGATATGACAACAACAGCACAAAACAGCCAGAATAACGCCTGCGATTTAATTTTATTCGGCACTAAAGGTGATTTAGCGAGGCGTAAGCTTCTGCCGGCGTTATATCAACTGGAGAAAGCTGGCTTGCTTGCTGAGGACTCCCGGATTATTGGGGTAGCCCGCGATGCAATGGATACCAACGGCTATCTTGAGATGGTAAAGACCAATCTCAATACCTTTCTAAAAAAGGAAACGCTGGATGAACAGGTGTGGCAGCAACTTGCCGCAAGGTTGCTGTATGTTCAGCTTGATTTAACGCAGACCAGTGATTACGAGAAATTAGGCAAACTGGTCGATGCCGCTAAAAGAACACCTGTCAGCTATTTTGCGACACCTCCCGCGCTATTCGGTGATCTTTGTAAAGGCCTGGCTGCAGCAGGATTAGCCGCAGAACCATCCAGGGTTGTGCTGGAAAAACCAATAGGCCACGATTTAGCCTCTTCGGTGGTCATAAATGATCAGGTTGCTGAACATTTTAAAGAGTGTCAGATCTACCGGATTGACCACTATCTTGGCAAAGAAACCGTGCTGAATTTACTTGCCCTGCGTTTTGCTAACGCTATTTTCGCTTCGAACTGGGACCACAATGCTATAGACCATGTTCAGATCACTGTTGCTGAAGAGGTCGGGGTTGAAGGGCGCTGGAGTTACTATGATGATGCCGGTCAGATGCGTGACATGGTGCAAAATCATTTGTTACAGGTGTTGTCACTAATAGCGATGGAACCACCAGCCAGACTTGATGCTGACAGTATCCGTGATGAAAAACTAAAGGTTTTAAAAGCACTGCGCCGTATTGATAGCAGCAATGTCCAGGAAAAAACGGTGCGAGGGCAATATGCCAGCGGTTTTGTCGGTGGTAAACAGGTGCCGGGTTACCTGGAAGAAGACGGCGCCCGGGCAGGCAGTCGCACTGAAACCTTCGTCGCAATCAAAGTGGATATCGATAACTGGCGCTGGGCCGGTGTGCCTTTTTACCTGCGAACCGGTAAGCGCATGCCGAAAAAGCATAGTGAGGTGGTGATTTGTTTTAAACCACAACCTCATAATATCTTTCATGAAACCTATAATGAATTGCCAGCCAATAAACTGATTATTCGGTTGCAACCCGATGAAGGGGTTGAAGTCCAGGTAATGAACAAGATCCCGGGCCTTGGCGAGCATATGCGCCTGCAGCAGAGTAAGCTAGATTTAAGTTTCGATGAAACCTTTAAATCTCAACGGATAGCTGATGCTTATGAAAGATTATTACTCGAAGCCATGCTGGGCAATC
Organism: Arsukibacterium indicum; assembly: GCF_019100565.1. Classification (GTDB taxonomy): domain Bacteria; phylum Pseudomonadota; class Gammaproteobacteria; order Enterobacterales; family Alteromonadaceae; genus Alishewanella; species Alishewanella indicum. The sequence continues at coordinate 197,627 of NZ_JAHRID010000005.1, forward strand.
AGTATCTGTTTGTCCGTCGAGACGAAGTAGAACAGGCCTGGCAGTGGGTTGACGGCATTCTGAATGCCTGGAAAAACAATAACGAACCAGCCAAAACCTATCAGGCAGGTACCTGGGGGCCTGTTGCGTCAATTTCGATGCTGGCACGCGATGAACGGAACTGGGACGAATAAAAAGAGTAGGCGGTAATAAATGCAACTTCATCAATATGCCGATACACAGGCGCTTAATAACGATTTTAGCGCGCGGCTGATTAACCTGCTGCAAGAAGCAATTACCCAGCGTGGCCATGCCTACCTGGTGGTATCTGGAGGCAGGACACCTACAGCGCTGTTTAATGCCTTGTCTGAGTCAGAACTGGCCTGGCAAAACGTTACCGTGTTACTGGCGGACGAGCGTTTTGTTCCGCCGGATTCACCGGATAGTAACGAGCGGCTGGTTAAAGCAAATTTATTAAAAGCAAAAGCGGCAAAAGCCACGTTTATCAGTTTATATGCATCTGCCGCTACCGCAGAGCAGGCTATTGCTGAGGTGCTGCCGCGCATTGCACCTTTACCGGCTTTTGACGCCGTTATCCTGGGTATGGGCGAAGATGGCCACACCGCATCCCTGTTTCCATGTAGTGCTGAACTTAGCAAGGGCCTGGCAGCTGACGCTCCTGCTGTGCTGGCAGTGAATCCAACTACAGCACCGCATCAGCGTATTTCCCTCAGCTTGCCACGGTTACTGAATACCAGGCATTTATTTATTCATCTGGTGGGTCAGAGCAAGCTTGAGGTGCTTAATAAAGCTCAAGCCGGAACCGATGTAACCAGTATGCCAGTACGGGCTGTAATGCAGCAGCCCGATGTTGATGTGGCCGTTATGTACGCCGCCAATTAGAGGACGAGTTATGAATCCTGTTATCCAACGGGTCACCGATCGCATTATTGCCCGCAGCAGCAAAAGCCGGGCTATTTATCTGGCGCGGGTTGATGAAGCGGGCCAAAACGGACCACATCGGGGCGTACTGAGTTGTGGCAATCTGGCGCACGGTTTTGCTGCTTGTAATAAACAAGACAAAGCCGATTTACGCAGTCTGACCAAAGCAAATATCGGTATCGTGTCATCATACAATGACATGTTGTCAGCGCATCAGCCTTACGAAACATACCCTGCAATAATCAAACAAGCGGTAAATGAAGTCGGCAGCGTAGCGCAATTTGCTGGTGGCGTGCCAGCCATGTGTGACGGTGTTACTCAGGGTCAGCCTGGAATGGAATTAAGTTTACTGAGTCGCGATATCATTGCGATGTCAGCAGCAGTTGGTTTGTCGCACAATATGTTTGATGGCGGCCTGATGCTGGGAATTTGTGACAAAATCGTGCCAGGCCTGCTGATGGCGGCATTAAGTTTTGGTCATTTGCCCTTTGTATTCATACCGGCAGGGCCTATGCCATCAGGTATTCCTAATAAAGAAAAAGCCCGGGTTCGCCAGTTGTTTGCGGAAGGCAAAGTAGGTAAAGAAGAGTTACTGGAGGCGGAGTCAGCCTCTTATCATTCTGCAGGTACCTGTACTTTTTACGGCACGGCTAATTCTAATCAACTGGTGGTGGAAATGATGGGGCTGCATTTACCCGGCTCGTCGTTTGTTAACCCCGGAAGTGCACTCCGGGACGAACTAACTAAAGCTGCAGCTCGCCAGGTTACTCGTTTAACTCAGCTTGGCGATAATTACCTGCCCATAGGCAAGCTGGTTGATGCCAAAGCCATTGTTAACGGTATAGTAGGCCTGCTGGCAACGGGGGGTTCTACCAATCACACCATGCATCTGGTTGCTGTGGCAAGAGCGGCTGGTTTTATTGTCAACTGGGACGATTTTGCCGAATTATCTGCCGCCACACCGTTATTAACCCGGATATACCCCAATGGCCAGGCAGACATTAATCATTTTCAGCATGCTGGTGGTATGGCGCTCCTGATCCGTGAATTACTGGATGCCGGTTTATTACACGAGGACGTGCAAACCATCGCTGGCCCGGGTCTGCGTCGCTATACCCAACAGCCTTTGCTAAAGGATGGCAAGCTGCACTGGGTAGATGCACCTGAGCAATCGCTGGACTCAGATGTTCTGGCGACTGTGGCTAAACCATTTAAGAGTCATGGTGGACTTGAAGTGTTGTCTGGTAATATTGGCCGGGCCATACTTAAAACATCCGCTTTACGCGATGGCACTGAAGTTATCAAAGCGCCTGCAGTGGTATTTCACAGCCAGCATGAACTGGATGCTGCATTTAAAGCCGGTGAGCTAAATAAAGACTGTATCGTGGTTGTCCGCTTTCAGGGGCCCAAAGCCTGTGGCATGCCAGAGCTGCATAAACTGACGCCGCCACTTGGTGTGTTGCAGGATAAAGGATTTAAAGTGGCACTGGTTACTGACGGCCGGATGTCCGGTGCCTCAGGTAAAGTGCCGGCGGCAATTCATGTTACCCCGGAAGCATTAGACGGCGGCGCCATTAGTAGGATACAGACCGGTGACATGATGCTGGTTGATGGAAACACCGGGAAACTGGAAGTATTGGTCGATGAGGCTGAGTTTAACGCCAGAGCACCGGCCAAAAGCGATCTGAGTCATAACTACTATGGTATGGGCCGGGAGATGTTCGGCGCTATGCGAAACCAGTTAAGTGGCGCAGAGCAGGGGGCTTGTAGCCTGTTTGTTACCGAGGAGCACCTACATGGCTAAATCGGTCGACTACGCTATTGTTGCCGATATTGGTGGCACGAATGCCCGGTTCAGCCGGGTCAATTTAGCCACTCTCACGCTCGACAACGTTGCGGTTTTCCCCTGTGCCACTTTTGCCAGCCTGGCCGATGCATTGCAACATTATCAACAACAGCAGCAACTTACTGAGCTTAAGCACGTTGCTATTGCTATTGCTTGTCCGGTTACCGGTGATGAAATCAGTATGACTAACTTTCACTGGCATTTTTCAGTCAGCGCAATGCAGCGTCAGTTGGGCCTGGAGCGGCTGCTGGTAATGAATGACTTTACCGCCGTTGCCATGTCGTTGCCGGCGCTTGGCGCAAACGACAAAGTACAGCTGGGCCAGGGTAGCGCGAGGCAAAACCAGCCGATGGCTGTGCTGGGTGCCGGTACCGGCTTGGGTGTGGCTCATCTGGTGAGTATTGCTGATAAATTTATCCCGCTTCCGGGGGAAGGGGGCCATGTAGACTGGGCAGCACAAACTGAACAGGAATGGTTTATTCAACAGGTACTGACTAAAGAATATGGTCACGTATCGCCCGAGCGCCTGTTATCCGGGCCTGGGCTGGAAGCAATATACCGGGCATTGGCGTTGTACCGGCGATTAGATGTTGCGCCGCTGTCTGCCGGTGAAATTGGCAGTCAGGCGCTGGCAGGAAGCTCTGAGCTGGCCACCGCTACAGTGGCACAGTTTTTTGCCAGCCTTGGCAGTGTAGCCGGAGATTTAGCGCTGACACTCAGTACCTTTGGTGGCGTGTATGTTGCCGGTGGTATAGCGCCAAAATTACTGCCATTAATGGCAGCAAGTGAATTCAGAACCCGTTTTGAAGCAAAAGGCCGGTTTAGCGCGTTTAATCGCCAGATCGCCACATATATCGTGACTGCCCCGCAACCAGGTTTACTTGGTGCGGCAGTTTACTTAAAACAATCATTGGCGAGTTAACGTATGGCATTTGAAAATTGGCAGCTGCAACCAGCTGAGTTATTTGCACAAGGTGCAGTAGTTCCGGTTATTGTAATTAAAGATCTGGCTGACGCCGTACCAATGGCAGAAGCCTTACTGGCCGGAGGGATCCGGGTGCTGGAAGTAACTTTACGCACCCCGGTGGCGCTTGACGCCATTAAATTGCTCGCTGAACAGGTTCCCGAGGCTATCGTTGGTGCCGGCACAGTGACCACTGCAGCACAATTGCAGCAAGTGATTGCCGCCGGAGCTAAGTTTGCGATCAGCCCTGGCCTGACCCGGGAATTATTGCAGGCAGGCAAAGATTCTGTCATTCCGCTAATTCCGGGTATTGCCAGTATCTCTGAACTGATGGAAGGCACCGGCCTGGGTTATACCCATTTTAAATTCTTCCCGGCAGAAGCTGCCGGTGGGGTTAAAACCTTAAAATCGATTCATGGTCCGTTCTCTGACATTCGGTTTTGCCCGACCGGTGGCATTAATGAAAACAATTACCTGGAGTATCTGGCGTTGCCAAATGTCAGTTGTGTCGGTGGCTCCTGGATTGTACCGGATCAGGCTGTCAGCAATAAAGACTGGCTAAAAATTACTGAGTTAACCCGCACTGCCGTTGCTGTCGCAGCCCAGACTCGCTGAGCGCGGGTAAAAACGCGTAACACCGCACGCCAACGCATATCAACCCTATTTAAAGCCGGCATTCACGCCGGTTTTTTTGAATTTGCCGCATAAAGCGCGTATAGTGGCGCACCTTTTTCATCCAGTACAATCTGTAGCGGACCTTTTAGTGATCTCAACTGCCAATATTACTATGCAATTCGGCGCCAAGCCGTTATTTGAAAACATTTCTATAAAGTTCGGTGAAGGTAACCGTTATGGTCTTATCGGGGCTAATGGTTGCGGAAAATCGACTTTTATGAAGATCCTCAGTCGTGAACTGGAACCTACCTCCGGTAATGTTTCCGTTGAACCCAACCATCGTGTTGCGAAATTGCATCAGGATCAGTTCGCGTTTGAACAGTATTCAGTTATTGATACCGTGATTATGGGCCACACTGAGTTGTGGGCAGTGAAAGAAGAACGCGACCGCATATACGCCAGCAGTGAGATGAGCGAAGAAGACGGGATGAAAGTAGCCGATCTGGAAGTCGCATTTGGTGAAATGGATGGCTACACCGCAGAATCCCGTGCCGGCGAGTTACTGATTGGCGTTGGCATTCCGGTTGAGCAGCATTTTGGCCCGATGTCAGCGATTGCCCCGGGCTTTAAGCTTCGGGTGTTACTGGCTCAGGTTTTATTTGCTGACCCGGAAATTATGCTGCTGGATGAGCCTACCAACAACCTGGATATCAATACTATTCGCTGGTTGGAAAACGTGCTGGCTGAGCGCAACAGCACCATGGTTATTATTTCGCACGACCGGCATTTTCTAAACAGTGTCTGTACCCATATGGCTGATCTTGATTACGGCGAATTACGTCTGTACCCGGGAAATTACGACGAATACATGTTCGCAGCCACCCAGGCGCGTGAGCGGCTGCTGTCGGACAATGCCAAGAAAAAAGCGCAGATAGCTGAACTGCAAACCTTCGTCAGCCGCTTTTCGGCCAATGCGTCTAAAGCCAAACAGGCGACATCCCGGGCCAAACAGATTGATAAAATACAGCTGGAGGAAGTTAAAGCCTCCAGTCGGGTTAACCCGTTTATCCGCTTTGAACAGCAAAAGCAGCTATACCGGTTGGCACTGGAAGTTGAAGGTCTGAACAAAGGTTTTGCCGAGCTACAGCTATTGAAAAACCTTAATATGACCATTGAAGTTGGTGAAAAAGTAGCGATTTTGGGAGCCAATGGTATCGGTAAGTCGACATTACTTAAATGTCTGATAGGGGACTTAACGCCGGAATCCGGTACTGTTAAATGGTCAGAAAATGCCAAAATTGGCTATTACGCCCAGGATCATGCCCATGAATTTGCAGAAGCCATGACCTTGTTCGACTGGATGAGTCAATGGAAACAACCATCAGATGACGAACAGGCCATCCGCGGTATTCTTGGCCGGCTGCTGTTTTCTCAGGATGAAATTAAAAAATCAGTTAAGGTGTTATCGGGTGGTGAAAAAGGCAGAATGCTGTTTGGTAAACTGATGCTGCAACGACCAAATATACTGGTGATGGATGAACCCACTAACCACCTTGATATGGAATCTATTGAATCGTTAAATATGGCGTTGGAACATTATAAAGGCACGCTGATTTTCGTCAGTCATGACCGGGAATTTGTGTCATCACTTGCCAGCCGGATTATTGAAATCACCGGCCAGGATGTCCGCAATTTTGTTGGCACGTATGAAGAATATTTAACGGCACAAGCCAGTTAATCCTTAATAAACGCGCGTTTGAGCAGCAGCCGGTAGCGCATAAGTACTACCGGCTTGTTTTTTTCATTATTACCCCCATGTCCTTGTTATAACACCATGTTTAAATTTATGGTTGAGTTTTGACAGCCCGTAATTGAATCAGGAGACGGTAATATGAAAGTTAACATCGGTATTGATGAAAACGAACGTAAAGCGATTTGTGAAGGCCTGGCAGTATTACTTGCCGATACTTATACCCTGTATCTGAAAACGCATAATTACCATTGGAACGTTACCGGCCCGATGTTTCAGACGCTGCATACCCTGTTTGAAACACAGTACATAGAGCTGGCGGAAGCCGTTGATGTTATTGCAGAGCGGATCCGGGCGCTGGGTGAGTTTGCGCCGGGCTCTTACAAAGAGTTCGCTAAACTGACCAGTATTAAAGAAGCAGATGGTATTCCGACAGCCGAAGACATGATTAAAGATCTGGTTAAAGGTCAGGAAGCCATTGCCAAAACAGCGCGTTCTATCGTGCCGGTGGCAGACAAGGCGTCTGATGAAGTTAGCCTGGATTTACTCACCCAACGCATGACAGTGCATGAAAAAACCGCCTGGATGCTACGCAGCCTGGTGGCATAATATCCGGCACTGGTTTTTTTCACTAAAAAGCAGCGTTAAATCGCTGCTTTTTTATGCATATTACCGTGAAAACAGCTTTTCCTGGCAGCGGTGGCAAAAAGTACTAAGTTTTTCCGGCAAAAACTTGTAAAATCAGCGCCAGCAGTAACACTTAAAAGCATCAGATGCTGTAAGTGCTGATAGAGCCAACCGGAGATGTCCCCGATGAACGCCTTGCAATATGCGCAAAATGCTGTCGAGTTATTTGCTTTTCCTGATAGCTATATTCGCGTTAAAGAATTAATGGAGTCGGATACCGCCAGTCTGGACGACATTGCCGAGGTTATTCTGCTTGACCCGGTCCTGACCTCCAAATTATTAAAATTGGCTAACAGCGCAGTTTATAGATTGCCGTATCAGGTTGAGTCAGTCAGTAAGGCACTGCTGGTGCTTGGTAAAGCTCAGCTTTATAATCTGGTGGTCAGCATTGCTGTCAGCTCAGCCTGCAGCAAACTCAGTTCAAGCTCAATTGATTTAGAACGATTCTGGGAGCAGAGTATTAATGCTGCCCTGATTGGCAAATACCTGGCAAATTTCTGTGGTTTGCGACAGCCTGATCGGCTTTACGTCTCTGGCTTACTTCACAATATTGGTGAGCTGGTGGTAATGCAACAAGCGCCAGATAGCGCGGCACAGTGTCAGCAGTATTCAGTTGATATTAAACCCTGGCAATTACAGCAAACAGTCCTGGGGTTTACCTATGCCGCCTGCGGTGCAGAATTGCTTAATTTATGGCAGTTACCCGATAGTATTGTTGAGCCGCTGGCACGGCAACACAGTACCCAGTTTAATGTATCAGAGCCAGACGTGTTGATAAGCTATCTGACCGTGCGGCTTGCCCTTGCTAATCAACACCCGGATCTTTACAGCATTAAAACCCTGGTCGACCCTTTTGTACTTGAACTACTTCACCTTGAGCAAGCCGACTTAATTAAGGCGATCGACTTTTGCAATACTGAAGGGTTATTTATCCTGTCTGTTCTGAACCCTCGTATCAGTACTATTTATTGATCCTGTCTGTTAACGGCACTGGACAACAGTGCCGGCGCTATTATTTGGAATATTGTTATGTCTGAAACAAAAGTAAAAGCTTCTTTGTATACCGCTTATTCCGGCTCTGCACTACTGGAAACACCGCTACTTAACAAAGGTAGTGCTTTTAGTAAGGAAGAGCGGGCCGCCTTTAACCTGACAGGGCTGTTACCTCCACGCTTTGAAAGTATTGAAGAGCAGGTTAGCCGCGCTTATATGCAATATAAAAGTTTTGATACGGCAATTAACAAACATATTTATCTGCGGGCAATTCAGGATAACAATGAAACTTTGTTTTACCGTCTGGTACAGCAACACCTGGAAGAAATGATCCCGATAATCTACACGCCAACCGTTGGCGATGCCTGCGAGCAGTTTTCCGATATTTATCGCAGTGCCCGTGGTTTATTTATCAGTTATGAAGATCGCTATAATCTGGATGATGTACTGCGCAACGCCACCAAAGCAAAAGTAAAAGTGATAGTGGTCACCGACGGTGAACGCGTTTTGGGGCTGGGCGATCAGGGCATCGGCGGCATGGGAATTTCTATTGGAAAGCTGTCGCTTTACACGGCGTGTGGTGGTATCAGCCCAGCCTATACGTTGCCGGTTATGCTTGATGTAGGAACCAATAACGAAAAATTGTTAAAAGATCCAATGTACATGGGGCTACGACACAAGCGGGTAGGCCAGGACGACTACAACGAATTTGTTGAACTGTTTATTAAAGCGGTAAAAAGGCGCTGGCCGGAGGCAATAATTCAGTTTGAAGATTTTGCCCAGCCCAACGCCATGCCTTTGTTGCAACGTTATCGTGATCAGATCTGCTGTTTTAACGATGATATTCAGGGTACCGCTGCGGTTACTGTCGGCACCTTGCTCGCAGCGTGTTTAAGCAAAGGCGTTAAGCTTAGTAGCCAGAAAGTTGTCTTTGTCGGAGCCGGCTCTGCCGGCTGTGGTATTGCTGAGCAAGTGATAAGCCAGATGGTGGCAGAAGGCATTAGCGAGCAGCAGGCCCGCCAGCAAATTTACATGATTGACCGCTTTGGCTTGCTTACTGACAGCATGAATGAATTACGTGACTTTCAACAGGCATTAACGCAAAGCGCATCAGCTTTAGCTGACTGGAATTACAGCGGAGACTATCCAAGCTTGCTGGATGTGATGCATTGTGCCACCCCGGACATTCTGATAGGGGTTTCCGGCCAGGCCGGCCTGTTTACCGAACAAATTATTCGCGCCATGAAAAAAGGCTGTTCTAAACCCATTATTTTTCCATTAAGTAATCCGTCGCGTCAGGTAGAAGCAACCCCCGAGCAAGTCATTGCCTGGACCGAAGGTGAGGTTATTGTTGCCACTGGTAGTCCGTTTCCGGCAGTAGAGTATCAGGGCAAAACGCATCATATTGCTCAGTGCAACAACAGCTATATTTTCCCTGGTATCGGCTTGGGTGTTATTGCCGTTAAAGCCCGGTTAATCAGTGACGAAATGCTGCGCGCAGCAAGTAAAACACTGGCTGCCACCTCGCCGTTAGCGAATACCGGTAAGGGCAGTTTACTGCCTCCTTTTACAGCGTTGGCGGAGCTGAGTAAAAAAATAGCGTTTGCCGTCGCCAAGGTGGCGCAGCAACAGGGATTGGCTCTGGAAATTGATGACAATGTGTTGCAACAACGAATTGACGACAATTTCTGGAAGCCGCAATACCGTCATTATAAACGGGTCAGCGGATAACAAACTGCCGTTAGCATTTAACGGATAAACCTTGTTACATTTCGTACTTAGACTATGTTCTTTATTAACGGTACGCTAAGGATTATCTTCGCCCGTTAATAAGGAACTGTAATGCGCAAATCATTGTTATATATTGCTGTCACCGCCATTTTGGCCGGTTGTAGTCCAGCCCCTGAAAATACCACAAATAATTCAGCTGATAACCCGGCTTCAACTCAGGCTGCAGTTTCTGCGCCCTCCACCACAGAGCGATTAAACCAGTGGTTTGAACAAAAGTATGAGCAGCAATTACAGCAAAGCCCATTGCAGATGACCTTTTTGGGTAGAAAAGATAAATATGATCAAATTGACGATGTTACTATCGCCGCAGAAGAGCAGCAACTGGCCTGGCTGGCAGCAAGTGTTGCTGAACTGAAAGCTAATTTTAACTACGATGAACTTGATCTTGAAGCGCAGACATCTTACGACGTCTGGGTGTACCAATATGAAATGGCGCAAGCCGGTAAAGCATTCAGAACCAACAATTATGTGTTCACCCAGATGCAGGGTATCCATGCTTTACTGCCGCAAATTCTTATCAACTTTCATAAAGTTGATAATGCAGAGGATATGCAGGCCTACGTAACACGAATTGAAGGGATCAGTAAAGCGATTACCGATTTGCTACAGCGGGCACAGCAAAATGCAGAACAAGGGGTAAGGCCACCACGCTTTGCCTATGAAGGTGTTATGCAACAGCTTGATAATTTGCTGGCCGGCGCACCTTTAACGGAGTCAGAGCAGGATATTCCGCTATGGGCTGACACCAAGGCTAAAATCAGCAGCCTGATTGCTGCCGACAAACTCAGCGACGAGCAGGCAGCACAACTAAGCAATGACGCCAAGGTGGCACTCGAGCAATATTTCCAGCCCGCATATAGTGGCCTGAAACAATGGCTGCAGGCCGACATTGAAAATACCGATACCATTGCTACTGGCGTTGGTAAACAAGTTAACGGTAAAGCCTATTATGATCATCAGCTGAAAGTCTCAACGACTACGGAGTTAACGGCTGAACAAATTCATCAGATAGGTTTAGACGAAGTAGAGCGCCTGACGGCCGAGATGACAGCAATAAAAAATCAAGTCGGTTTTCCGGGAGATCTGCAGGAGTTTTTCAAGTTTATAAAAAAAGATGATCAGTTTTACTATCCGGATACAGATGCCGGACGTCAGGCATATATTGATGACTCACAGCAATATCTGGATTTTATAAACAGCCGCTTACCGGATTTTTTTGGCACCTTACCCAAGGCAGGTCTTGTGGTAAAAAGGGTAGAACCGTTCAGAGAGCAGCCCGGTGCTGCCCAGCATTACTTCCCGGGCACTCCGGATGGCAGCAGACCAGGGGTATATTATGCCCATTTATCGGATATGCGTTCTATGCCGAAAAATGAAATGGAAGCCATTGCTTATCATGAAGGCAGCCCGGGCCATCATATGCAAATTTCAATTGCTCAGGAGTCGACGTCAGTCCCAACTTTCCGCACTCAGGCGCGGTTTACTGCGTATTCTGAAGGCTGGGCGTTATACTCTGAATTGCTGGCTAAAGAAATGGGAGCCTATCAAAACCCGTATTCAGATTTTGGTCGTCTGATCACCGAAATGTGGCGGGCAGTGCGACTGGTTGTTGATACCGGCTTACATAGTAAGGGCTGGACTGAGCAGCAAGCCATCGACTATTTTCTGGCAAAAACCCCCATTGCTGAGGGGGCTGTGCTGTCAGAAGTGCGGCGTTACATTGTAATGCCAGGCCAGGCTACGGCCTATAAAATTGGCATGCTGAAAATTCAGGAGCTGCGCCATTATGCAGAGCAGCAACTGGGGGATCAGTTTGATATCAGAGCCTTTCACGACACCATTTTAACCGGTGGTGCGCTGCCACTAAGTGTGCTGGAGCGCAGGGTTAAAAACTGGGTTAATCAGCAAAAAAGCACTGTCTGATATAATGCCCGTCTGTTCCCGGACGGGCTAACCAATAACAATATAATCATTTTCAAAATAACAACCATTATGTGCAGCCGGGTGCAGTTGAATATAGCGCCCGGCTACCTGCTCTACTGCCACACATTGCTCTATTTCAAATACGTTGTCGGTATGGGGTTTATCCCATTTCAAGCTAAGTTGCTGCTTCGCTATTTTCTTTGCCTCAGCCTTGTTTTCGGCGGCCACTACCAAATACCGGTGATCTTCGCCAAATACACTGCCTACATAGCCACCTAAATTGATAAAAAATAGCTTGGGACCTGCTTTTGCCGGAGTATCAGACAAACTGACCGCATAAGCATCAACGCCTGCTATCGACATCCAGGCATCAATATGCAGTCCCTCTGGTGCAGCAAACCACAGAGCCCGCAGTTGTGGATATGTCTGTTCGAGGTTGTCGCCAGCAACAAAAACAACATCATGCAATTCAGTGTTGGCTTTAGGATGGCTGCCACCGAGCATTACCATATACAGCATAGGTTACTTTCCTTAGCGTAAAAACGCTGATATTACTTGGATACCGGTTGCAATACTACTCCCGGATTGCTGCGCCATATTAGGGTAAAACCTTTGTTCAAAACATATAAGAACAGCAGTGGTAATAACAGTGTTTTTAAGAAGAACAGTGCCATTAAATTCAGGATATTGGTTACGGCATTATCCAGCCTTTCCTTTATCTGATATACCTGGCGTGGATTCACCGCATCTTTGATGGCGGCAATACCATCACCGAGTGAACTGAAACTATCCGATATCGCAGCAAAAAAGCCGGGGGTTTTACCTTCACGGGCCAGTTCGGCAAGTTGAATTTGGTTGTTAATGTCGGCCAACTGCCGTTGCAGTTGTGCTCGCTGTTGCGGTGGGATAGTGTTTAGGCGCTGTCGAAGAGTTGCGGCCTGTTGCTGCAGCTCGGTAATATTGGCCGTTAACTCTGTATGTAATTCCGGGTTAGTGAATTTATTTTCCTGCTCATTGACACCTTCAATACTTTCCAGAATGTGCAGTTGATTTTCAGTGCGCTGGTGCAAAAAGGCCTGGTCGACAATGCCGTTGGCGGCCACCACCAATACCAGGGCAAAGCGTAAAAACAATAACGCTAAAAACAATCGCAGTAAAAATAGTCCCAAGTAACCGGCGGCAAAAGCTCGATTTATCACTGCACTAATCAGAACAGCAACACCGGAAATTGTCAGCAATATTTTAAAAATATTGTCACTGACAATTTCCAGCAAAACCTTCTGAATCACCAGTGAGCCGATGGCCAGCTTCATGGCAGACGAATACTGCTCTACTAAATCATTGAGCGGATCAAGTACCTGACCTGCGCCCACTGAGCCACCAATACCAACGCTGAATTCAAAGGTAACCGACTGTAAAAAAGAAATCAGGGCATTCATTGCTCTGGCAATGACAAAGGCTGAACTGGCCTGAACTAAAGCTTCATCAATGTAAGCTGTGGTATAGCGGTCAATAGCACCACTCCAGGATAAGCCAACGCTACCTATAATCAGGCCCAGAATCAGCCAGCGCCATTTGCTGGTAAAGGCGTTTTGTTTAATCGCCGTCATGACTTTAGTCATCGTTAAGCCCTTGTATGTCGTTTGATTTGATAAAATGATGCTATCAGCCGTATGCGGCACTGTCGATGAAAAGTCACTTAACTCAAATTACCGCAGCTTATCGCCTATTGAGCGAGTTTAGTGATCATCATCAGTTTAAATCCGTATATTCGCTCTAATGATGCGGGTGTAAGCAATGATACAGAAACCCGGACAACCCATTTATTCGTGACAAGGATCCTAAATGACAACTGTTTGGCAAAAAGCACTCTGGCTGATTTTATTCTTTATTACAGCCGGCGGCGGGTTTAATGTGCACGCTCAAAGCAGAGGTGAGGGACGTGCAGCCAAAGTCATTACTATGCCTGTAGAGTTCGAGCGGCAAAGCAGCCAGATTGAAGCAGTTGGCTCGGCAGAAGCCATTCAGTCAGTGGTAATTTACCCGGCAGTGGCCGACAAAGTGACTGCTATCAGGTTTGTGCCTGGCCAGAAAGTGCAACAAGGCGATGTGTTACTGGAGCTGGATGCAAGACGGCAGAAAGTAGCGGTAGAACGCGCCCGGATCCAGTTAGCTGATGCAGAGCGCACCGTTGAACGGCTTAGCGTTAGCCGGCGCCAGGGCGCAATTGCCCAGAGTGAACTGGATGACGCCCAGACTCTTCGCGATCTTATGCAGGTAATGTTAACAGAGGCAGAAACTGAATTAGAAGATCGTACTGTACGGGCACCATTCACTGGCGTGGTGGGTTTAACTGACATTGAAATTGGCGACAGGATAACTCAGCAAACGGCCATTACTACATTAGACAACCGCAGTGAACTATTGATTGATTTCAGGGCGCCGGAAACCGCCCTTAGCATGTTACAACAGCAACCAACACTGACCTTACAGCCATGGCAGGGTGCTGAAACCCGCTTATCTGCCAAAATCAGTCAGATAGATTCACGTATAGACAGCACCAACCGGACGATCAGGGTACGTGCATTACTTGATAACAGTAGTGATACTTATCGGCCAGGAATGAGTTTCAGGGTCAGTCTTGAACTTAAAGGCGAAGCGTATGCAGTGATTCCGGAGGCGGCTTTGTTATGGGGAGCAACCGGTGCTTATGTCTGGCTGCAGCAACAGGGAACAGCAAAAAAAGTAGAGGTGCAGATTAAACAACGGCTCAGTGGCCGTTTGCTGGTGTCAGCAGATATTAATGAGGGCGATATGCTGATTACAGAGGGTGTGCAGACCCTGCGTGCTGGCCAGCGGGTAGAAACAATTAATGAGCAAAGGGCTGGTTTATGAAACAGCAACCCATACATGATGATTTGCCATCATTATCTATTCGCCGGCCGGTACTGATTGTTGTACTTAACTTACTGATTATAATTGCTGGCTTTGCTGCAATAAATGGTCTTGAAGTAAGAGAGTTACCTGACGTTGATCGGCCAATTGTATCTGTTACTGCCAGTTTTCCCGGTGGATCACCGGAAACAGTCGATACTGAGGTAACCAGCAAACTTGAGGGTGCTGTTGCCCGGGTATCAGGTGTTAAATCCATTAATGCATCAAGTGAAGAGGGCAGCTCGCGGGTGCGGGTTGAGTTCAGGCCAGGCATTAACCTGGATGATGCTGCTAATGAAACCCGTGAGGCAGTAAGCCGTGTTCAACGGGAGTTACCTGAAGCCGTCGAACGACTGGCTATTATCAAAGCAGACAACGATGCCGAATCAGTGGTAAGTATTGCTGTATCCAGCGCGACCTTAGATCTGGAAACTCTGACCGAACGAATTGAAACTGATTTAGCACCGTTATTTTTAACCATTCCCGGCGTCGCTGATGTCAGATTAAATGGCGACAGAGAGCGGGTATTGCGGGTTATACTGGATCCGCTACGATTAACCAGTTTTAATCTGACAGTAGCCGATGTTGCAACCGCGTTACGGCAGGCGCCGTTTGACGTTCCTGCAGGCAGCATGCGCTCCACCGACCAGCAGCTGATTGTGCGGGCGGATGCCACCTCTGTCAGTGCTGAGCAGGTAGAAGATATCATCATAAGTGGCAATACCCGGGTAGGTGATGTCGCCACAGTTTATTTTGGCCCGGCAGATGCCAACAGCATGGTGCGGCTGGATGGCCGGCCGGTTATTGGTATGGGTGTTATCCGTCAGGCCCGCTCAAATACCATTGAAATTTCAGACGAAGTTCTGGCGCTGGTAAAACAGGTTGAAAGCCGTTTTCCAGAACTTGAATTACAAGTTACCTCTGATGATGCCGAGTTTATTCGTGGCTCAGTGCGCGAAGTGATGACCTCACTGGCGCTGACCGTATTATTAGTTATTTTCACTTTATGGCTGTTTATTGGTTCCTGGCGTGCCACCATCGTGCCCGCGCTATCTATTCCGGTGGCTTTAATTGGTGCGCTGGCAGCGATCTGGCTGATGGGGTTCTCAATTAACATTCTGACGTTACTGGCTCTGGTACTCGCCACTGGCTTAATAGTAGATGATGCTATTGTTGTTTCTGAAAACATTCAGCGCCGGCGCAGCATGGGCCTGGGAGCAAGGGCGGCAGCGGTAATTGGTACCCGTGAAGTATTCTTTGCTGTCGTTGCCACCACCGCCGTTTTAGTGGCTGTTTTTGTGCCTATTGCTTTTTTACCTTCGACCGCCGGCCGGCTGTTTCGTGAGTTTGGCGGAGTGTTAGCGGCTGCTGTCATTATTTCATCTTTTGTTGCGCTGTCACTGGTGCCTGCGTTAACTGCCCGCCTACCCATTAAGCAGGGCGCCAGCAATATGTTTGGCTCAATCGGTAACGCGTTACTTGGTTATTACAGTCGCAGCCTGCATTGGACCTTAGATCATGCACTTATTGTATTTGTGGCCTGCCTAATCGCCGCCGGCAGCGCAGGTGCTTTGTATGTCACCCTTGATAATGAACTGATGCCAAGTGAAGACCGCGGCACAATCCGCGTTTTCGCGCGCGGACCTGATGGTGTAGGCCTGAATTTTATGGATCGTCAGGCCGATAAAATGGAGGAAATTCTGCTGCCCTATGTTAATGGTGGTGACATCGATTCTATTTACACTGTTGTCGGACAATGGGACCCCAACTTAACGTTTATTACAGTGCCATTAAAGCACTGGGATGAGCGCAGCCGGTCGCAACAGGAGATTATCAATGAAATTAGTCCGCAACTGGCGGCAATTCCCGGAGCACCGGCACGTGCTTTTGGCTCAAACAGCTTAAATTTACGGGGCCAGGGAGGCGGCCTGGAGCTGGCTTTAACGGGGGAATCTTATGCCGGTATTTTTGCCGCTGCACAGCAGTTTTCAGCAGCAATTCAGCAACAAATGCCAGAGCTTGGCATGCCACGTATTTCATACCAGCCAACTCAACCCCAGTTGCGGGTTAATATAGACCGGCGGCGTGCAGAAGAGCTTGGTGTGCCATTGTCTGATATTGCTACAACATTGCGGGTAGCAATTAATGGTGACGATTTGGCAGATTTAAATGTTGGCGATCAGTCAATCCCAATCATTTTACAGGCGAACAGGACTACCGTGTCTAATCCGTCAGATCTTGCCAATTTATATGTTGGCTCCCGCAATGGTGGCCTGGTTCCATTGTCCAGCCTGGCTCATATTTCCGAAGAGGGTGTTGCTGCAGAGCTGGAACGTCAGGCACAACGGCGCGCGATTGAAATGGAAATGGAGTTGCCGCCAGAATTGTCAATGGAGCAGGTGGTTGAGCAATTACGGGAACTGGCGCAACGTGAATTGCCAGCCAACATTGGCCTGGTGTTTTTAGGTGAAGCATTAACATTTGAAGAAACGGCCCGCGAGATAACGCTAACCTATGTGCTTGCTTTTGTTATCGTGCTGTTGGTGCTGGCCGCTCAGTTTGAAAGCGCAAATAGCGCGGTTGTGGTTATGGCAACTGTACCTTTTGGTATTGCTGCGGCGTTATTTGCATTGTTTTTAACAGGTACTTCTATCAACTTTTACTCGCAGATTGGCTTGGTTATGCTGATTGGCTTGCTCGCCAAAAACGCCATATTGCTGGTTGAATTCGCCGATCAGTTACGTGACCGCGGTTACAGTGTCAGAAAAGCAGTGGAAGAAGCGGCTCAAATCCGTTTACGACCTATTGCCATGACGCTGCTGTCCACCCTGTTGGGTGGCTTACCACTTATCCTGTCGACAGGAGCAGGCGCCGAAGCGCGCAATGCTATTGGCTGGGTGGTGTTCGGCGGCCTGGGTATAGCGGTGATTTTTACCTTGTACCTGACACCTGTGCTCTACCTGGCTCTGGCACGCTTCGCTAAACCACGTGCTGATGAAAGTAGCCGGCTGGAGCGTGAAATGGAGGCCGCTGAACAGATTGATTAATATTACGCTATGTGACTCGTTAGCTGAGGTAGATGCTGGCGCATGGAACAGGCTGTTTAATGCCAATCTGCCGTTCTGCCAGCATGCCTTTTTAAATGGGCTGGAACAGGGCGGCAGCGTAGGAGAGGGCACCGGCTGGTTACCACAACATTTACTGCTTTATCGCAGTAGCGAGTTAGTTGCAGCTATGCCTATGTATCTGAAGTTACACTCATACGGTGAATACCTGTTTGACTGGACTATTGCAGAGGCCTATCTGCATTATCAGTTGCCTTATTATCCTAAATTGCTTTGCGCCATTCCTTTTACGCCAGCTGAAGGACAACGCTTCGGCATCGCTACCGATGAAGATCCGAAAGAGCTATTTAAGTTGTTTCATCAAGCGATTATCCAGCGTCAGCAGCAACTTGGCTGCAGTAATTTTCAATGCCTGTATCCGGATTTACCGCTGCAGCAACTGATGCGCGATAGCAATATGCAGGAGCGGATTGATGTTCAATTTCAA
The DNA here is from genome assembly GCF_019100565.1 of Arsukibacterium indicum. Lineage (GTDB taxonomy): Bacteria > Pseudomonadota > Gammaproteobacteria > Enterobacterales > Alteromonadaceae > Alishewanella > Alishewanella indicum. The sequence continues at coordinate 215,603 of NZ_JAHRID010000005.1, forward strand.
TGGTACAATGACAATTTTGTGGATTTTGCTGACTTTCTGCAAACTCTACCGTCGCGTAAACGTAAGCAAATAAGCAAGGAGCGTAGGCAGGTTAAGCAACAGGGTATCAACATAAAACATTATGATGGCAATAATCTGCCAGCAGATTTCTGGCCTGAATTTGTCGGCTTTTATCAGGCTACGTATCAAAAACGTTCAGGCCACAATGGTTACTTAACCCCGGAAACCTTTGCATTATGGGGTAAGCACATGGCAGATAATATTCTGGTGTTTGCCGCTTATGCAGGTAAGCAGCTGGTTGCGGCTTCATTATGTTTTAAATCAGCTAATTGCTTATATGGTCGGTACTGGGGTTGTCTTGCAGAATTCGATAAGCTGCATTTTGAGTGCTGCTATTATGCTGGTATCGAATATTGCATTAGTAACAAATTAACGCGGTTTGATGCCGGAGCCCAGGGCGAGCATAAACTTAAACGCGGCTTTGCACCTGTTATACGCCATGGCTTTTATCATTTCAGCCCAGGCCCGCTGATAAATGCTATTGCCGACTATTGCCAACGTGAGCGACAGGCGTTATTGCAGCATTATCAGCTCACAGAGCCTGATTGATTTGATTTAAAAAAATGAATCTTTTTCTTTTTTTATTATCCATATTCTGGTTTGGTGCATTAACAAGGAATCACAATGAATACAAAAAGCTTGTTGGATCAACTGTTAAAATCAGGTTCTGGCTTACTGGGTGGTACAAGCTCCCAGCAAAATCAACGCCGCCAGCCTGGTAGCGACGGTCTGGCTGGCCTGCTCTCTGGCAGAGCAGGCGCAGCATTAGGAGGCGGTGCTCTGGGTTTGCTGCTGGGCAGTAAAAAAGGCCGTAAGCTCGGTGGCAAGGTTCTTACCTATGGCGGTATGGCAGCACTGGGTTTAGTGGCATACAAAGCCTACAGCAACTGGCAGCAAAATAATCAGCAACAGCAAACCAGTGTACCGGCAACGGTTGACAGGGTGCCAGAAGCAGAAGTTGAGGTGCACAGTAAGGCAATATTAATTGCTGTAATTGCCGCTGCAAAATCAGATGGCCATATCGATGATCGGGAACGGGAAATTATCGATGCCGAAGTCGCGAAATTTACCCGGGATGCCAGTTTACTGCGCTGGATAGATACCGAATTACAAAAACCACTGGATCCGGTAGCAATCGCTTCGGTAGCGACTACTCAGGAAATTGCGGCAGAAATGTATCTGGCCAGCGTTCTGGTAATCGACGAAGAAAGTTTTATGGAGCGCAGTTATCTGAATGAATTGGGTAAACAGCTTAAGTTGCCGGCTGACCTGCAGCAGGAAATAAAAAAGCAGGCGCTGGCCGCTGAGCAACTGGCTGGCGCCTGAAACTGATTAGCAGAATAATTGCCCCTTAACTGAGCCTGTTAACGTTTTGCAGCGTAAATTCAGGATATAAGGTCAAAAGATAAGGGTAGTAATGTCTGACAATTCATCCCGGGTGCCAACAAACCGGCTTAGTCGTTTCAGCGGCCTTGCAACACTGGCCGGGAAGGTCGCTGGTGGCATGCTGGCGGAGGGCGCAAGACAGCTTGCCCGGGGTAACAGGCCCAGTGGTAAAAGTATGTTACTTACGCCGGCAAATATTAAGCGGGTAGCTGATCAACTGTCGCATATGCGCGGCGCGGCGATGAAGATGGGCCAGCTGCTGTCCATGGATGCAGGTGATATATTACCTGCTGAACTCACTGAACTGCTTGCCAGATTACGTGCTAATGCCAACCCAATGCCAGCTAAACAGTTATCGCAGGTTTTGCGACAGGAGTTAGGTGAGCAGTGGCAGCAGCACTTTGCTGATTTCAGCTTTAAGCCGATGGCCGCAGCCTCTATTGGCCAGGTTCACCAAGCCTATCATGATAACGGTGATAAACTTGCTGTTAAAATCCAATACCCCGGAATTAAAGCCAGTATTGACAGTGATGTTGATAACGTGGCGTATTTATTAAAAATAAGTGGCTTGATCCCAGCTGAAGTTGAGTACCAAAGCTTATTAAACGAGGCCAGACACCAACTTAAAAATGAAGCGGATTATCTGAAGGAAGCCAGCTATTTGCAGCGTTATCGACAGTATTTGATATCTGATGATGCTTACCTGATGCCAACTGTCTATCCACAGCTCAGTACTGCCAATATTCTGGTTATGTCGTATGTTGCAGGTGACCCTATTGAAAGTTTGCAAAGTGCACCACAAGCTGAGCGGGACAAAGTGCTGGGACTAATGTTCAGCCTGTTTTTTCGCGAGTTGTTTGAATTTAACCTGGTACAAACTGATCCGAATTTCGCCAATTACCTTTACAACCGACAAAGCCAGCAGCTGGTACTGCTTGATTTTGGAGCCTGCCGTGATTACTCAGAGCAAATAAGTAATGGCTATCAGGCTTTATTTGCGAGCGCTTGTGACAATGATCTTGCCGGCATGGAGCAGGCGCTGACCAAAATTGGCTTTTTCAGCCAGAATATTTTAGCTGCACAAAAAACAGCAGTATTAAAACTGGTTGAACTGGCCTGTGAGCCGCTGCGCCAATCTAAACCTTTCGATTTTGGCAACAGTGATCTGGCTTTTCGCTTGCGCGAAGCCGGAACCGCTTTAAGTATGAAACAAAACTATTGGCATAGCCCGCCAGCCGATGCGCTCTTTTTACATCGTAAAATTGCTGGTTTGTATTTGCTGGCTGCAAAATTAGGCGCCCGGGTTAATGTCCGCCAGTTGCTCGAACCTTATCTTCATCAGACGGATACTGAACAGGAAGTTTATGCTTAAGAAATTGATTAGCTCGTTATTACTGTTTGGCACGATAACAACAGCAGCTTTTTATGCTGCCAGGGTCAGCGCGGAGCCCGCCACCGAACTGCCGCTATGGGAGGCGGGAATAATTGGCCTGAGGATTGAACAACTGGCTTATCCGGGTTCCAGCGAACAGGTTCAGCGCAATTTTGTGCTACCTTACCTTATTTACCGTGGTGACTTTTTAAGAGCTGATCGTGACAACGTGGGCTTGCGGGCATTTAAAAGTGACACACTTGAGCTGGATGTTGGTTTTGCTGCTGCGTTGGGTTCTTCACAAAGTGATATTCCCCAGCGTGAAGGCATGCCCGAGCTGGGTACGCTGGTAGAAGCGGGCCCACGCCTGCGCTGGACAATAAGCGATAATATCTGGGGTAGCAGGTTGCGCATGGATTTACCCGTTCGCGCGGTTTTTGATATCGAAGATGGCATGCGCTATAGCGGCATCAGCTTTGAGCCGGCACTGTTTGCGGATGTGACTACTGCAGATGATCTAAGTTATACAATTGGGATCAGTGCTTTATTTGGTAGCGAGAAGCTGACAGACAGGTTTTATCAGGTGCCAGATCAATTTGCTACATTTTCACGGCCAGAGTTTGACGCTAAACCCGGCCTTATAGCCTTAAGGCTTTCCGGCGCAATAAGTAAAAAGTTTTCATCAAAATGGCGTGGCTTTAGTTTTGCCCGTTACGAAACTGTCACTGCTGCAAAAAATCGACAAAGTCCATTAGTGGTTGCAAATGGCGGCTGGTCGGTCGGGCTAGGTGTCACTTACATCTGGGCCACATCGACCCAGACAGTAAGTGGCTGGTAGCAGCGTCTTCTAGCTGGTCATTACTTTGTCTAACTCTGAACTGCTGTGACGTTCTGGCAGCTTTGGTCCATCGCCCCAGGTACGGTTAACTATTTTGCCACGTTTTACCGCAGGCCGCTCATCGAGCTGCCTGGCCCAGCGCTGCAGGTTAGGGTAGTCGTTAACCTGCAGGAACTCTGCAGCTTCATATAAGTGGCCGAGTACTAATGCGCCGTACCAAGGCCAGATAACGATATCGGCAATGGTGTATTCATCTCCGGCAATATATTGATGCTTTGCCAATTGTTTATCCAAAACATCAAGCTGGCGTTTAGTCTCCATGGTATAGCGATTAATCGGATACTCCAGTTTTTCAGGTGCGTACGCGTAAAAGTGGCCAAAACCGCCTCCCAAAAATGGTGCGCTACCCATTTGCCAGAACAGCCAATTCAGGGTTTCAGTGCGCTTTGCCGGTTCAGTCGGCAAAAAAGCACCAAATTTTTCAGCGAGGTATAACAATATTGAACCGGATTCAAATACTCTGCTGCCGGTTACAGTATCGAGCAGTGCCGGAATTTTCGAATTGGGGTTAAGTTCAACAAAGCCACTGCCAAACTGATCACCTTCTTTAATGTCGATAAACCAGGCATCGTATTCAGCATCTTTAAAACCTGCTTCCAGCAACTCCTCAAGTAAAATAGTAACTTTCACACCGTTTGGTGTTGCCATCGAATATAACTGGATAGGGTGCTCACCTTTTTTCAGCTTTTTATCATGGGTTGCACCAGATACAGGGCGATTTATATTTGCAAACTGACCACCACTCTCTTTATCCGCTCGCCAGACCTTTGGTGGGATATAATTGTCGCTCATGCGTTGCTCCTGTTTAAATATTAAGCTGGTTAAGTGCTGTTAAAAGATATTGGCTCAGTAGTCAGGAATTACAAGGTGTTCACTTTGGCTGTAAAGAGGTTTTAGGACTAAGCCAGATTAAATTTGAATATGGGTAACACGAAGCTGGTAATAAACTAATAATAAAATAACGAGTTAAGTGTTGCAGATAACGCTATGAATAAAATAATAATTGCTTTACTGACTGGCACTACGTTGTTACTGCACGGCTGCGCGCAGCGGCAAGTTGTTAACGAGCAAGAAACTGCCGTTTCAACCAGTGTGGTAAATCAGCACGCCATAAATAATGTCAGTTATAGTAGTCTGGCCGCATTACCATACAACGATACCAGTATCAGGCTGCAATACGGTCCTGAACCTCTGCAATATGGTCAATTGTATCTGCCTCCTGCCGCAACGTTAAATAAACGAGCACCTTTATTGGTTTTTATCCATGGTGGTTGCTGGTTGAATGCTTATGATATCAGCCACAGCCGGGCTTTTAGTCAGGCTGTGGCAAATGCAGGTGTTGCAGTTTGGTCTGTTGAATACCGGCGAACCGGCGATGAAGGGGGTGGCTGGCCCGGTACATATACTGACGTGCTGCAAGCGTTACAATATAGCCAACAAGCACTGAGCGCTTATGCTGTGGATAGCAGCAATATTGCCATTGCCGGTCACTCAGCAGGGGGCCAGTTGGCGCTGTTGGCGGCAGGGCAAGCTTATCAACAGCTTGTTTCTGAAAGCTTGCCGTCAATTAAAGGTGTAATTGGCCTGGCTGCTATCACGGATATGCCAGCCTATGCCAGTGGCACCAATAGTTGTCAGCGTGCTGCCAGCCAGTTTCTTGGTGGTACAGCATCTGAGCAGCCTCAGCGTTACCAAGAGGCGAACCCCGGTCAGCAAGTCATGCATCCGGCAACTTTGCTTTTACATGGCAGTGCCGATACTATTGTGCCGCTTGAGCAGGCCAGCAATAGCAATATGTCGTACCAGATTATTGCTGATGCGGGGCATTTTGATTGGATCCATCCCCATACCCGGGCGTATAAGCAGTTTATTGCATTTTTGCAGGAGCTTTTGCAAAGTGACAACCCTAAGCCATTATCTAGAAAACAATCAGACTGATATTAGTCTGCCGTTGTTACAGCAGTTAGATTGTCAGGATCCGCTCGCGACTAAACGCGATGCTTTTGTGTTGCCTAAAAACACCGTTTATCTGGATGGCAATTCCCTTGGCGCTATGCCTAAGCTTGTTGCAGAGCGGGCGCAACAGGTGCTGAGTAAGCAATGGTCACAGGATTTGATTAAGAGCTGGAACAGTCATAACTGGATTGATTTACCAGTAACGTCTGGTGAAAAAATAGCCCGTTTAGTTGGCGCTGCCCCTGGACAGCTTATTTGCTGCGACTCAACATCTGTTAATTTATTTAAAGTATTAAGCAGTGCTATGCAAATGCAGCCGGGACGTAAGGTTGTGTTGTCTTTAGCCGGCAATTTCCCGACCGATCTGTATATGGTTCAGGGCCTCGCCAGTTTGCTTGGTGAGCATAATTGTCAGTTAAAACTGATTGATGAAAGTGTAAACGACCAATTGCTCGAGCAAGAATTAACTGACGAGATTGCAGTGTTACTGTTAACTCAGGTCGATTTTCGCAGCGGCCGTTTATTGAATATGCAACGGTTAACTGAGCTAGCCCAAGCCAAAGGCATCCTGGTTATATGGGATTTAGCCCACAGTGCCGGTGCTTTGCCCATTGCGCTGGATGCATGTAATGTCGATTTTGCGATTGGTTGCGGTTATAAATATTTAAATGGCGGCCCTGGCGCGCCGGCTTTTATTTATGCCGCGGCACGTCACCATAACGCGGTAAGCCAGCCTTTATCTGGCTGGATGGGCCATAGCTCGCCTTTTAGTTTTGATAAGCACTACCAGAAGGCTGCGGGGATCAGCCAATTTCTAACGGGCACGCCGGCTATTTTATCAATGAGTGCGCTCGATGCAGCTTTGGATGTATTTGCAGATGTTGAGATGACACAATTACGTGAAAAATCACTTGCACTTAGCCATTGTTTTCATCAATTAGTCCTCCAACATAACTGCCTGAGACCACTAAAACTGATTACGCCATTGAAGCCGGCAGAGCGGGGCAGTCAACTGGCATACCAGCATCCTGATGCGTATGCGTTATGTCAGGCGCTGATTTCCCATGGTGTTATTGCTGATTTCAGAGCGCCCAATATTCTGCGGCTGGGTATTACACCACTTTATTTACGCTATGTCGATATCTGGCAGGCGGTAACAACATTGGCAGAGCTGGTAGCAAGCAATGAATATTTGAAACCACAGTACGCGGTAAAGAATAAAGTTACCTGAGTCGGTTAAGCTGTTTTGGTAAACCACAATAAACGATTATTGGCCGGCATAGGCGTGTCACGTTCTAACTGAAAGCCTTGCCGGCGCGCCAGTTCAAGCACTTTTTCAAAGTCCCGGATACCCATAGCAGGATCACGGCTTTTTAAACTGGCATCAAATGCCTGGTTACTGCTGCTGGTAAACTGGCCATGATAATTAAAGGGGCCATAAAAACATAAATTGGCCCGGGCTGCTGTCAGCTCATTTAAACGGCTAAAAAAATGCCTAACCACCGCCCAGGGCATAATATGTAACGTATTGGCAGTAAACAGGCCATCTGCCGCCGTTGCAGGTGATGGATCGATACAGATATCCAGTTGCAGCGGCGAGGCTAAGTTAGCTAACGCAGCACGGCGAATACGCTCTGTTAACGCCGGCAGATAAACCGGCTGATCTGACGCCTGCCAACTTAAATGCGGTAACTGCTCAGCGAAATACACAGCATGCTGACCAGTACCGCTACCAATCTCAAGCACTTTACTACAACAAGAAAAAGCCTGTTGCAGCACAGTTAAAATAGCTGCTTTATTGTTTTCACATGCTTGTGAAAACGGTAAATCGGCGTCAAAAAGTCCAGTTGTCATATGCAATATCCCGCAGATATTTTTAGTTCAATCGCAGATTTCGTTCTACAGATTCAAAAACCAGTTGCGCCCAGATTTTACAACCAGATTCAGAGGGATGAAAGCCATCGACAGCAAGCATATCTGCGGTTAATGCCAGGTTACTGTATACCAGCTGCGCTTTTGGCCAATTTTTTAGCTCATTAGCCAAAGCCTGATTAAGCAACGCGGCTTTTAAACCTAACCAGTAATTTAGCGGTGAGGGTAGAGCTGTGAAGTGCTGCATTGGTGGTATAGCACTGAATAACACAACAGGGTCCGTAAAATCGGTGGCCAGTCTGTTTAGCAAAGCTCTGATCTGCTTTAGAAATTCAGTCTTGCTGAGATTTGCCGTAACATCATTTACGCCTATCGATACAATAACTACGTCCAGCCGGTACACCGCATTGCTATGTGCATATAGCTGATGCAACAAACTGTTTAACCCAGCGCAATCGAGGCCGGTTTTAGCGGCAAGTTGCCAGTTTACCTGATATCGCTCGCTTAATAGTGTTACCAGTTGCCCGGAAAAGGCCTGTTGCTGCTCAGCAATACCCACACCAGCAGCCGCCGAGTCACCACAAATCAGTAGGCGCAGGGACTCGCCGTTACCCAGCATACCGCTGCGCCGGCCGGCAGCTTCTGGCAAACGCAAAGCACGTTGTCTTGTGCGCTTGCCTTGCCATAACAACAGCGGCCAGCAGAGCAAAGAAACAAGGAACAATCGTATCGACATAGCTTAAAATTCAGCCTGATAAAAAAGAGCATGTTACAACAGATTAGATGACGCTATTACAAGTTTTATCAGCAGGAGCGACTGAAAACCTGATGGTTGCTTGCTATATATGAAATACCAAACGATTAAACGACAGATAATACAATTTAACATAATAGTAACTTGAAGCCGGGCAGTAAGCCCGGTTTTTTTATGGGCGGTTTTTATATCTGAAACATGCAGAATCGCGGTAAGTTTTGTGAACTTCATTTTGAGATTTGCGGTATTCAGCAGTCCAGTAGTCGCAAAGTTGCTTATCATTTGCTTTGGCAGCATCAGCAGCGCGTTGTTGGCGAAGTTGATCAGATGTTGGTTGAGGGGTAATTGGAGGTGGTGTGAATAGCTTTTGGGGTGGACGAGGGATGCTTTTTAGTGATTCAACCGCGTGATTAAGTTGAGCAAGATAATACTCTTTTAAAGCAGCGTTTACTGTATAGGCCGTTAGGATGGTAAAGCACGTTAGGGCTAAAAATACCGCTGAGAAGATAGTTATAAATAGCTTTAGGTGGTTAGTTTGCATATGGCCTACTGTTATTTTTTTGAACTAAAGTCCTGGACAAGACGGTTGAGGTAATCAGCTGTATGCAGTAGCAGCTGATATTTAGTACCAGATGTTATCTCATCCAATTTGTTACGTAACGCTTTTACCTGTCTGTTTGACTGTTCTGCTGACCATTTGTAGCGCCAAACGAATGCAACGTCAGAGGATTTGCAACTTCCCCAGGGGGTGTGAAGTATACCGTCATGGTCTATTGTGCAATCTTTCCAGCCAGTAGCAAAGGGTAAATAACCTTTGTAATGCACGAATAGGTAGCGTTTTGCGATTTCATGGGGCTGGTTAGTGAGGTACCAGCGGCGACAGGTTTGCTCTGATACGCCAAAAAAATCAGAAGCCAGTTTATGCTTTTTTTCCCATATACCAAAAGCATGATCATACATGGTTTGAAAGTTCGGTATTTGTTCCTTTTTGGGTAACATTTTCTTTAAAAAACTCCATTTTTTCAGGTGGAATTTGGAAATATACCGAAGTTGGGTAAATGTAAAGGGTGAAATTTAGTTTTTAATAGCGTATTCAATGCGTTGCAGTTTGTTTGGCAGTGGAGACGCATCAGTTTTGTGTGTGTGTTTAATGCGGATGTCCGCACTCAGTTCGAGTGTAACAGAACTCGAACTGAAAACTCCCTCTAAAAAGACCGCCACCCAGCCGCCTTGCGTCTGTCTGCGCGTCGGCCTTTTTCTCTTCAAAAAACACCTAATTTAGCGAAAAAATCGCGGGGCGCGGAGACGCGCCGGGAAAACGCCTATGGCGGTGGCCGGAGACGGCCACGGAGAGAAAAACGCGCAAAATTGCGCGGGCGCGGGGACGCGCCAAGAGGGTAACGGCTTCGCCGGAACGCTTACGCGAGATAATGCCTGGCTTCGCCAGTTTGTTTATTTGCCGCTTTGCGGCAGGGGTTCGGCAGGGCGCGAACCGGCCGAGGATTGAAGCCGGGCTTTAGTGACGCGAAAAAACATGGTGAAAGCAAGGGTCAGCTGGTACCCGTTGCGCGCCTCCTTCCAGTCGGTGCTCACTGCATGGCCGTTGGCCATAACAGAATTAGTATGGCTGCGGTGATGAAACCCTGGAGAATCATGTCACCAAGGATGAATAAAATACGTCTAAAACGAATGATTATGCGTGTATAAAGCATGTTTTTTGTCATTTTTTAGTACCTGGGGAAAATGTAACGGGTATTGCCGTAGCTTAAAACTGGCATGCGGTTGCTGTATTCAAAGGTAAAACCGAGGTTTGAAAGGTAGTAACCATCTAATAGCAGACTTGGTTTGATAAAGTTTTCTTCGTTTTTTGCTTCATCTTCGAGGTATGGCAGTTCGCAAGTGAAAAAATGCTCTACTACAGGGCGGTTATATCGCGTTTTAAGCTCATATCCGGCGTAAGTGAGTGAATCGCATAGCTGGCCAATGGGGGTGTCGGCTGGTACGGCAGAGAATGGCTTTATCTGGTCGTATATGGCTGGTTCATTAGTAGGTATGTAAGCATCCGGTGCTGGCTGTTGGGTTTGGGGTTGGCTTGGTTGGGCAGTGTTAGTTTGGTTGCTTTGCTGAGGTGCTGTATTGGATGCCCAGGAGCCTGAAAGCAGGTACCAGACTAAAACACCAATTAACAAAGGAACAAATAGCACTAATATGAGTTTTTTGGGTAGAACAAGCTTGTGTGTATGGGCATCAGCTGACCAATAAAGCCCGTAAAGGGATTTATCACGGGTAATAATACTTCGAATGGTGTTTTTTTTCTGAAAGTAATCTTCCTGGTCAAAAACTTTATCAGCCTGATAGCGGGTTACGCGGTTAGATTTGAACGGGTTGAAGTAGTGAACGTGGCAACCGGCCAAGCGGCGAACATGGTTGTCCATTAGCTTGGCATCTTGTGTAACCAGGTGAATATCCCAGCCTTTGTGCCGGTGGGTTTCGAACTCTGAACAGTGGCGGGGTACTCTTGCACCTACTGGCCGTGGAGGAAAAGTCTGCTGGCACTCATCCATAACAATGATGCTTTGGCGTGGCAATTCGTACCAAAGCTCTGGCTTTTCAAAGCGCCGCCAATCTAAGTTGAACTGTTTAAGGGTTTCAACGGTTACGTGTTCTTTGTCTGCTGATTCTATGTAAAGCTTTAGATTTTCCCTAGCAGAATCAGGGTAGACGATGCGAACCCAGTGTAGCCACAGTAAAACATCGCCTTTTGATTCTAGCCAAGCATCGTAGATATGAATGAGGTGCGGAAAGCTGGTTTCGTCTGCCAGCTCTCCGTCACCGTGGATTTTTTGCAATCGCTTTTGAACAGGTTTAATAGCGGATTTGTTTAGGCTTGGTAGATATACGCCGTAAAAATAACCCTGAAAGCTATGGCAAACTTCGAAATCAAGTAGCAACAACTTTATGTTGTGGTAATAGATTTCACGGCCAGCGGTCTTTGTATCGTGGGTTATTTCGCGCAGGGTGTTTAGTGTTTTAGATGCGCCTGGTAAGCCAGTTCTTAAATAAAGCATATTACGCCTGCCATATCATTGATTTTTGTTTGCCAGTGGTAGACAAGTTACTAAAACCCATAAATGCCAGGCGAGCAGCTAAACCACCAAAAAGTATGCTGATCGCATCCGGTATTTTAGCCATAGAAACGAATTGTAATATTTCAGGGGGTAGCCCTGAAAAATGGGTCTGTATCTGAGTAAAAATAACCTGCAACGCCATAGTGCCAAGCTCATAAACAACAAAGCCAATGCCAAGACCGGACATGACTTTAATAATAAGCGGAACCAAGGCAAAACCGATAAAAGTAAGAATAAAGCCGACAATAGATAGCCTGAATGCTTTAAGGCCGTGGGTTAATAATGAACCGATGCCGACACCTTTAGGGGTTGGTATTGGCGGTGCAGGGTTTAAAGGTGGATTCCAGGGGGTAATAGGCATTATTTTTTAACTCCGAAAGCTATGAAAGCAGAAAACAGCGTTGCAGCTGCCATGATGAAATAACTAAGAACACTGAAAGCTTCACAGTATGGTTCCCATTCCATGTACCAGGTACGGCCGAGCATGTTGATGGCGCGGGGCGCTGGACACGCTGTAGAGCCACCAGACCATTGAAAATCGTCTTTGAATGTATCGAGTGAAATTTCTGAAACGGTTAAATCCACAATGGATTCATCGCCAGTTATGCCAAGCATACTGGTTATGTTTGCGCGATCATTGTCGTCAAATTCAACGCCATCACCTTTTAGAGATTCGGATATATCCTTAGTATTAGCATCAATTCCGGTTAGTAATTGGTTGGATTTGTCCAAGCGTTTTGTAATTTCGCTAGTGTTGTTGGCATCACGTTTGATTTGGTCAGCAAGTAGTTCATTATTGGCATCAATCCGGCTTTCTACGCCGCGCATTGTGTCTTTAAAATCGCCCTTAACCATGTCAGGCATGGGTTTATTGGGGTCGGTTATATCATCATCAGGCTCAGGAACGTCAGGGGCGCAGGCATAGCCGTTGGTGGTTACCAGGCAATCATCAAGTGACGGTAAGTCGGGTTCAGTACCACAAAGGAAATTATCATTAACAAAGCCACAACCAGCTTGGCAGTTTGAATATACGGGTTCATCGTTTACCGTTTCTAAATCACATTTATCGTTTGGGTCTTCGAAACACACTTCCATGCCGTTTCCGGCAATAAAACAATCTGGCTCTGGTGGAACACAGCCGCCGATGGTGTCAGGGGGGCAATCATCGGGGTTTGGTTCGGGTTCACAGTCGCCGTTTTCTTCGGGGCAATCGTTTTGTAGAACAGCAGCAGCCCAGCAAAAGAAATTGGGATCAGTACCTCCAAAGTTAATAAGTGTAGGGGTATTGTCAGGAGCACAATAGGGCGCGGGAGGGTTTTTAATAACTGAGACGCCGTTTATATTTAAATCTCCCATTGGATCCTCAGTGCCTGTCGAATGAATAACACAAGTTCGGCGCAATGGTATACCTGTAGTATATGTACCCGAAGGATTTAGAGGCAGGTTTATATCTTCATTTCTCAAATATGTTTGGATTGTTCCAACACCATAACAACCCCCCCCTGCACCGAGGTAGCTATTAGCAAGCGCATAATATGCTGCGTCGTGTGTTGTTTCTGTGAATGATTTAGCGCCTGTTGTTGCAGTCCAGGTATTGCCTGAAGGCGCTGGAGCAGAGCAAATATGCCCAAGTTCTGGATGGTCTTGATAACTACCACCATCGGGGCACGAGTAGTCGAGGAAATCTTCAGGATTTTCTTGTGATGTTACGTAACGAGGAAATAAAAAAGCCCCGGTAAGCAGGGCTAATATCAGGGCTTTTTGCATGGTTTGCGGCCTTATGAATCGAATAAAATAAAAAGAGCCATAAGGCCGACAATGATAAACACATCGTCGGCCGTAAACATTAACTGAACAACATGCCTTTGGCCCATTTCCAGACGATGGCACCGAAGCCAGCAGCCAGGAAAGCGGCACCGATAACAGCGGCAGCGGCTAGAAAATCGGTTTGAAACGCAGTTGCTTCAGCAGATACATCAATAGCGGCCATAGCAGATGGAGCGATAACAGAAGCCAAAACAATTGGCAGTAAAACAGCTAACTTTTTTGCAAATTTCATAGGTTTATTCCTATTAACGATGATTGAAAACCAGTTTAACGAGTTTTTTAATACCCCAAACTGACAGTAAAACGGCAACAAGTGCCGGTACCATTTGGACAAACTCAGCGTAAGTTAAAGGCAAAGCGCTAGCAGTTTGAACCCAAATAAGGGGTTCAGGACATACACCGTTAACGGGTGTAGCGGGGCAGACCTGAACGAATCTCATTGAAAATATCTCCGTTTAAAAAGAATGACCGACCAGCTTAAGGCAGTGGCCAAAATAGCGAAGCTGGTCAGCCACAAAGCGAACATGGTTAACCGGCCTTTTTAGCTTGTTGCGGAAATTCAACAGACAAGCATTCGAATTGCATGCCAGCCTTGGTTAGCTTGGTTCGACAGTTAAGTACCAGTTCCTGGAGGAAAACGTTACTTTTGCGCAATTCATCGGCTAACTTGTGGTTGGGATTGCCGGTAGCTTCGTCAATTAGCTTAATTTTGAGCGTTGGCGAGCCGTAGCTAAAGCCATTGGTTCGTTGATCGTTGTTCGGGTATGCCTGAACGCCGGTAACGCTGGCGTAAGGCGTTTGCGATTTATCAGCTTGCTCCATGAAGCCAGCTGAAATTTCGGTAATGATGAAGTTGATAGGTGTTAGCATTTTATTTTCCTCAGGCCGCTTGGCCGTGTATGACTACAAAGTTACGGGTTGATGGTTTGCGATACCAGTCGGGCATTTGATGCGGCCGAACAGTGATTTCGCGTTGGCGTTTTATCATTGGCAATGCAGTACGGGTTGCATCGAAAGGAATGGAAATATCCAGACCTAACTGGATTAAGCGCGACTTGTGTACGTAATACTGGCGTGGGTACTTGCCGGAATCTTCGTTATACAGTGACTGACCATTTAGCCACATGTGACAATAATTCGCGGTGGCATTAGCAGCCTGGCGAGAGTTTACGATTTTGCGCTTAAGCAGTTGGTCAGCAATGGTTATGTAATCCATAGTGGCGACCTCTAAGGTTTCGGTTAACGTGTCTAACGTGGTTAAAGTAAAGTGGTTGGCTAAATCCTCAACAGTAACGTGACCGAAAAAACAAAGCTCATAACGGGCTAATTTCTTGGCCTTGAAGCTATGTTCCTCACGGACTATTCCCGCTGCCTGGCAGTGTTCAATGAGTTTTTTGTAATACTCAACGTCTGCATCGGTAGCGTTTTTAAGGTTCTTTTTCATATGCTCTATCAGTTCATGGGCTTTGATATAGAGCTTGGAGTAATCCCAGGAGCTACCGCCAATGCTACGGCTTGTCGAATAATCGACAGTCGCGCCATTGGGATAGAGGTTTGGCTTTTTGCCATTGGGTAACGAGAAAGAGGACAGGGCGCGTAAAAAGGCGTATTCGTTGCGATACCCGACTGAATGGTTGCGGGTAATGTCAACGTGCTTAATAACGCAGCCTGAGTATGTTTTAAGGTGCTTGCGGTCTTTGGCGCCAGAGCGGTTATCGGTCTTAAAGCTGAACCGGCCAGTGGTAAATGGCGGTAAGCCAAGCTTTGCCAGGACAATGTTATAGACACGGATACATTCCTCGAATGTCTGAAAGCCGTATAGGTTTTCAACGCGACCAAAGCGACTGGGGTTGCCCTCAACGCGAACACGGTGGCCATCGCAGCTAACACGTAAAGAGGTTGAATAGCTGCTCTGGACGGTGGTTCTGGATGTTCTAACAGCGGTTGGGTCGTACTCGCCGGTATGCAGGTCAACAGAGATAAAGCCTTTGTCACCAATAAGCGGTAAACGCCTGTCTAGCCATGTTTGTTCACAGACTAAGCGGTCTATGAACCAAGGGCTGATAATGTCAGGGGTTACGCGCATGGCCATTAGAGATTATCCAGTTTATCTATGGATAAGTTAAAATCTGACAAGCTGATAATTTTGGTCGTTATTGCATGATGAACGCGCATTTTAAAAAGCTCAGCGCCAGCCATTATCAAAATTTTATATTCAGAATCATGTAAGTTTTCATCTAGATTTAAGAACTCCGATTCAATTTGAGCGCGTAATGCAGGAACATTAATAAGAGCGTGGGGACTTTTGCTCATAACTGAAAACCCTCAGCCTGGGAGCGCTTAAGGCGTCTTTCTTCGCGGATGATATGACGGACAACGGGCAGCTTTGGGTAGATTCTTGCGAAAATGCGAGCTTTTAGGGTTGGGTGCTCAGCAACAGTTGCCAGGGATACATTGGCTGGAACCTCAGGAGTAAAACCCGGTTCCTGTTGCTGAGCTAAAAATTGTACCCGGTCATCATAACAAGCCAGGTGGTTATCTATCAGTACTGTAATTGGGCATTTGTTAGAGCGTGATGTCCAGAACTGAATATTGTGATCATCGATAAAAAACATATCAACGGTTTCAGATTCACGGTAAGAAATGCCCAGTTCATCGAAACGGCAAAGAGCTTCATCGATAGTCTGAGCGTTAAACAGTACAGTTTTAATCAGGGTAAGTTCGTTGTTCATGGTTCCAGCCTTAAACAGGTTATGTCAACATTGACATAAAAAGTATGATCCTAACCTTTTAATATGTCAAGCGTGACATACCTATAGATGCTAAAATTCAGGAAAAATAAAGGGGTAGTGATATGCAAGAGAACTACAGCTACTGGCTTGTAACTAAGCTAAAAGAAAAATTAGGTTTAAAAACAGATTCAGATATAGCGGAAAAAATTGACGGACTAAACCAGGGTAATGTTGCGCACATTAAAGCAGGTAGAAGACATTTAACACCAGAACAAGCTTTGTATATCGCTCAGGAATGCAATTTAGACGTGGGAGAAGTTCTTGTAAGGCTTGATATGGAAAAAACGAAATCTGAAGCGGTACGGGTCGCATTGGGTGGAGTACTAAAGAGGATAGCCGGGGCGGTGGCGGGCATAGTTCTGATAATGGGGCTAATGACGACTCCGGCGAGTGACGACAGCTTAGCTGTCTCATAATACCTGATTTAACATAATATACATTAGCGGCTAGAGTGAACTTATGAGAAAGAGCAGATTTAGATAATGCGTTATAGCCGATTATGAGGGCTCCAGTGCTTTAATACCTACCTGGGTTATCAGGCCGTTTTCATTGAGTTCACGGACAGTCAGAACCAACTGATCAAGCCTGACCTGATCACCAATTACTACCCGGCGATGGAATCGCTCACTGATGTAGGATGATAAGCTTTGTTGTTTGTTAAGATCAGCCATATTGATGGTATAAAATGCATCAAGATCAGCCAGGCTTACTTCGCCATTTAAAACAAAGTCACCAAAGAAACTACTATTACTTAAACCTGATGTGTCTGCTTCGCTGGCAAGTACTTCACTGATTTTTTTTACATTTTTCAGCTTCGCCAATACCATTACGGTATCCCGGCTGTTAAATACCGGCTCTTTATCTGGTAACAACCATTCTCCGTCTCGGATAATTCCCAGAAACTGCACTGATACACTGAACTTTAAATCTTGCCAGCAAACGCCACGGATTGGTGACTGCTCTTCAACATTAAAAGCCAGTACTTCCATAACATCTTTACTGGGTATCGCATCAAGTGGCATTGCCTGATCGGGTTCTAACTCGCCTGGTACTTCAAGTTTCAACCACCGTGCTACCGGTACCAGAGTCCAACCCTGCAGAACTAAAGATACGATAACAACAACAAAGGCAACGTCGAAATATAAATGCTCATTTGGTACCCCGGCCAGCCAGGGAAACAACGCCAAAATAATCGGCACTGCGCCACGCAAGCCCACCCAGCTGATAAACACCTGATCTTTAATAGGAAACCGGAATGGAATTAAACTGATTAGTACGGCTAAAGGCCTGGCAATAAAAATCAAAATGCCCGCCAGAATTAATGCATCAATTAAGTGTTCCTTTAAGTTAGTGGGTACCACTAACAAGCCCAGCATCAGAAACATACTGATCTGACTTATCCAGGCCAGGCCATCGTGCATTCTCAGAATATGAATAATTTGTGGTAGCCTGGCGTTTCCTACCAGATAGCCCATCAGATACACGGCCAGAAAGCCACTGCCGCCAAAACTGTTGGTAATAGCATAAATAAAAATACTGCTGGCGACGGCCAGCAATGGGAAAAATGCAAAACTAAGTGGCAGTTTGCGGCATAAAAAAACGAACACCCGCCCTGCTCCATACCCCATAGCGCCGCCAACCACAGCCTGTTGTAAAAACGATAGCAGAACCTGCCAGTCCAGTTGTGCGTCTTGTGCCAGAACACTAACTAACGTCAACGTTAGCATAACCGCCATCGGATCATTACTGCCGGACTCAATCTCCAGAGTTGACGCTACCCGTTGTTTAATTCTAAGACGTTGAGACTGAAATATTGAAAAAACTGCTGCGGCATCAGTTGAGCTTAAAATCGCTCCTAACAGCAATCCCTCGATAATTGAAAGGTTCAGCAAATATGCGGCTGACACCCCCACTACTCCACAGGTAATAACAACACCCAATGTTGCCAGCATCGATGCCGGTGCCAGTGCCACCCGGAAACGTTCCGGGTGGGTACGCATTCCACCATCAAACAGAATAATAACCAGGGCTATTGAGCCGATTAGGAAGGCCGTTTGCGGATCGTCAAACTGAATGCCGACAATACCATCTTCACCGGCAATCATGCCTATGATAAGAAATATAAGCAGCATAGGCGCACCTAAGCGCGCAGATATCAGCGTTGCGATAATACTGATAAAGAATAATAAGCCGCCAATCAAAATAGAGAGGTTTATCGTATCCAAAAAAACCTCCTGGTATTTTTAGTAGACTAATTTCTGGCGTTAATTACTTCGTTTACAACGGATTGCAATGCCACTAACGGCGACGAAGCTTGGGTAATAGGTCGGCCAACTACCAGATAATCAACACCAGCTTTAACCGCTGCAGCCGGTGTCATTATACGCTTCTGATCATCAACACTACTGCTTGCTGGACGAATGCCGGGAGTAACTAATTGAAAATTATTACCAAATTGCTGCTTTAATGCAACTGCTTCCTGAGCAGAACAAACCACACCGTCCAAGCCACTTGCCGCAGCCAGTGCCGCCAGTTTTGTCACCTGCTGAGCCGGGCTAACATTCAGACCCAGCTCAGTTAAATCGCTCTGCTCCATACTGGTAAGGACAGTTACGGCAATGAGTTTAGGTTTATTGATACCGTAGCGCTGAATGGCTTCGTGTGCTGCTTTCATCATTTTACTACCGCCACTGGCGTGGACGTTAACCATCCAAACCCCAAGATCTGCCGCTGCCTGCACCGCTTTAGCTACCGTATTCGGAATATCATGAAACTTCAAATCCAGAAACACTTCAAAATTCCGTTGCTGCAATTGTGTGACAAATGCCGGGCCAAAATGGGTAAACATTTCCTTGCCAACTTTTAAACGGCACAAAGTGGGGTCAAGTTGCGCAACTAAATTAAGTGCTTCAGTCTGATTGGCGTAATCAAGAGCAACCACTACAGGAGTATTACAAGACATCGGTGTTCCTTTTACACAAGTAGTATACTAGCGGCCATCAATACCGGTAATGGGCTCAACCGTTTCCCATTGCTGACATGACGGACATAACCAGTATTGCTGACGGGTTTTAAAACCGCAATTGCGGCAACTATATAAGACTTTATTAGCAAGGTAAGCCAGCACCAATTCCTCAACTGATGATAAGGCCTCAGCAGCTGCAGCGGATTGATGCTGGCGCACCTGTAGTAGTTTTTGAAACAAACGAATGCTGGGTTGCTGTTGCAACTTGTCGAGCAAAAACTGTTCAGCAGCTTTGGCCGAACCGTGCTCTGCCAGCCAGTCAGCCAGTAAGCTACTGGCTGTCACATTGTGTTGCTTGTTCGCTAGCTGGCTCAGTAATTGATACCACTGATCACCGGTAAAATCGCAATGCTGTAGCAACGGCAACACTTCTGCACTCCACTGCGGTTTTTGTTTTATAATGCTTAGCAGTGGTACTTTCGCCTGTTCTCCCTGCTCAGTGGCCAGATAAAACTGTGCCAGAGCAAAACGTGGCCGAATAGCCAACGGGTTAATATCAACCAAATGTTGCAGTCGTTTGGCATCTGGTTCGTCCTGCATAGCTTCAACCGCCATATTTGCCAGCGCAATTTTCAACGAGCGTGACTGGCTGGCTCCAACCTCTGTTTCTAACGCCATTGCTTTGTGCCAGTCATGGCTTGCGGTAAAAATACTGAATAACTGTTTTAATGCGGGTTCTCGCCAGCGGGTGCTGTTAACCAGAGGTGTGGCCAGGCTTTCGGCTCTGTCATACAAGCCTGCAGAAAAATAGTCTTTTGCCAACTCGTACTGAATTTGCTGAGCCTGGGGTTTTGATAATTTGAGCTGGTGTAATTTTTCGTGGATCCGGATCGCCTTATCCCAGTCACCTTTGCGCCTGAATAAGTTAGCGAGTGCCAGATAGGTTTCGATAGTAGCAGCTTCAATATCAAGCAGTTCAAGCAACTGTTCAATTGCTTTGTCTTCCTGATCAGTTAGTAAGAAATTAAGGCCTGACGACAGGTTGCGGGTAACACTCGCGCGATCTTTTAATTCTGTATGTTTAACGCTATTCCTACCCATAAACCAACCGTATGCAGCGGCAACAGGCAGTAATAAAAATAGCAGTTCCAACATAAAGTCAGGTTTTCTCAGCGGTGGGTTTAAGCCAATATTTAGTGCGCCGGGCCATACTTAACCACGCTGCAATTAATAATCCTAATGCTACGCCGGTTATCAGAAAAATAATGGCAATATCAACTACACGAAGTTGTAGTTTTACAATAAGAAAATGGACGTCGGTTAGTTGCTGGTTAATAGCACCAAACACAAAACCTACTACCAGAAATGCAATAATCAGTATCAGATACAGTAATCTGCTCAAAAGACTCTCCGTGTACTGCAATTGACCTGATTAGGGATCAGGTATTGTCTTTTACTCTATCTCGTAATTCTTTACCTGGTTTAAAGTGCGGAACATGTTTGCCGTCCAGTTCAACTTTATCACCGGTTTTAGGATTGCGACCAATCCGGGGAGCACGATAATGCAGAGAAAAACTGCCAAAACCGCGGATTTCAATACGTTCATTAGATGAAAGTGACTGGGCCATCTGTTCCAGAATTTCTTTAACAGATGCTTCGACATCCTTGACTTGAATATGCGGGAAATCGGTTGCTAATTTTTCAATCAATTCAGACTTGGTCATAGACCCTCCTGCAAAACCCAAATGGTAAAGCAAGGGGCAGATGCCCCCTGCTTTGCTAGCAATTAATCCTGCTTCTGAGCAGCTTTAAATGCTTCGGCCATAGCGTTACCACCGAAGTCAGCTTCTTGCTGCTTGGTATTAACGGTATCCATAGCTTCTTTTTCTTCAGCTTCGAATTTCGCTTTGATTGACAGGCTGATTACGCGATTTTTGCGATCAACACCCATTAAACGAGCTTCAACTTCTTCGCCTACTTTCAGTACTGTAGAGGCATCTTCAATCCGCTCACGCGCGATATCAGAAACCCGGATGTAGCCTTCAACACCACCTTCTAACATTACAGCAGCGCCTTTAGCGTCAACGGCAGTAACTTCACCTTTAACGATAGCACCTTTTTTGTTGTCAGCAAGGTAACCATTGAACGGATCTTCATCCAGTTGTTTGATACCTAAAGAAATACGCTCGCGCTCTGGGTCAACTTGTAACACAACTGCGTGTACTTCGTCACCTTTCTTGAACTCACGAACCGCTTCTTCACCAGTCGCGTTCCAGCTGATATCAGATAAGTGAACCAGGCCATCAATGCCGCCGTCTAAACCGATAAAGATACCAAAGTCAGTGATTGACTTGATCTTACCGCTAACACGATCATTTTTGTTGAAGCCTTTAGCAAACTCTTCCCACGGGTTAGCTTTACACTGTTTCAGGCCTAAAGAAATACGACGACGTTCTTCGTCAATTTCCAGAACCATAACTTCAACAGTGTCACCTAAGTTAACCACTTTAGATGGGTGAATGTTTTTGTTAGTCCAGTCCATTTCTGAAACGTGAACCAGGCCTTCAACGCCTTCTTCGATTTCAACGAAGCAGCCGTAGTCAGTTAAGTTAGTTACGCGACCAGTAATGCGGGCGCCTTCAGGGTAACGTGAGGCAATAGCCGCCCATGGATCTTCACCCATTTGCTTCAAGCCTAATGATACACGTTGTTTTTCGCGGTCAAATTTCAGAACTTTTACTGGAATTTCGTCGCCAACATTAACAATTTCGCTTGGGTGCTTAACGCGCTTCCAAGCCATATCAGTGATATGCAGTAAGCCGTCTACGCCACCTAAATCAACGAATGCACCGTAGTCAGTCAGGTTCTTAACGATACCTTTAACTTCCATGCCTTCTTCTAAAGTTTCTAGCAGCTGATCACGTTCCTGGCTGCTTTCTGACTCGATAACGGCACGACGTGAAACAACCACGTTGTTGCGCTTCTGATCCAGCTTGATAACTTTGAATTCAAGTTCTTTGTTTTCCAGGTGTAAAGTGTCACGTACTGGACGCACATCTACTAATGAACCTGGCAGGAAGGCACGAATACCGTCGACTTCAACCGTAAAACCACCTTTAACTTTACCAGTGATAACACCGATAACTGTTTCTTTATCTTCGCAAGCTTTTTCCAGGCGAACCCAGGCCTCATGGCGCTTAGCTTTTTCACGAGATAACAAGGTCTCACCGAAACCATCTTCGATAGCATCTAACGCTACGTCAATGATGTCGCCAACGCTTACTTCGACTTCACCGTTCAGCGATTTGAATTGCTCAACAGGGATCGCAGCTTCTGATTTAAGACCGGCGTCAACCATAACAACGTCTTTCAGAACAGCAACAACGGTACCTTTAACAATGGCACCCGGGCGGGTTTCGATGGTCTTGAGGCTTTCCTCAAATAATTGTGCAAAATTTTCAGTCATAGTCACTTTTTCAGTTAAGTGCTCCACTTCGCTTCATGCGTTATGGGGTTGCTAAGTTTACCCGCAACAATCCTTGTTACCGGCTGTCCAAAATGTGGTTGTGGTGTTTAACCGGCGTTTAGCAGCGCATTGCTGTTAACATGGTTTAGTACCTCTTCCAGCACCTGTTCAATGGATTTATTGGTCGAATCCAGTATATATGCATCGGTGGCAGGCTTTAACGGCGCTGTTGCCCGGTTCATGTCACGCGCATCGCGCGCCTGGATTTCGTTCAAAAGGTCGCCGATATTAACATCCAGACCCTTTTCTTTCAACTCTAAATATCTACGGTTGGCGCGTTCTGCAGGGGCGGCTGTTAAAAATATTTTAACCTCTGCCTGTGGGAACACTACTGTGCCCATATCACGACCGTCTGCTACCAGGCCAGGTAGCTCGGCAAAGGCTCTCTGCCGACGTAATAACGCCTCCCGAACCCTTGGTAGTGAAGCAATCTTTGATGCTTCATCAGCAACTTCCTGAGTACGGATAGAATGAGATACGTTTTCTCCTTCCAATGTAACCCGGGTATTGCCCAGTTCATCTGCACTGAACTGCACGTCCAGATGGGCTGCCAAAGGTTGCAATGCCTCTTCGTCATCAGAGGCAATCTGATGATGCATAGCAGCTAATGCTAAAACCCGGTAGATAGCGCCACTGTCAAGTAATTGCCACCCTAACTTCTGAGCCAGTAAACGACTTAGGGTGCCTTTACCTGAGCCTCCCGGACCGTCTATGGTAATTACTGGTGCATGTTGTGGCATCCTACCTCCTAAAGCCCAATGATTTGCTATTTCAAATTTTTAAACCGCCATATTATACAGGTTTTTGCGACAAAAGCTGTGTTTAGTTGCGATAAAGATGCTGGATAAGGCGCAATCAGAACGACTGCGCCGATGTCAGAACAGGGGATTTACGCTTGCAGGCTCTGAAACAGAGCAAAATAGCCGGGAAATGTCTTGGCGGTGCAATCGGGATCTTCAATGGTAACCGGAGTATCACTAAGTGCGACCAACGAAAAACACATCGCCATTCTATGATCATTATAGGTGGCGATACTAGCGTGTTTTAATTGATCAGGCGGTGTTATCTTCAGGAAATCATGGCCTTCTTCCACCACTGCCCCGACCTTTCTAAGCTCGTTTGCCATCGCTGCCAAGCGGTCGGTTTCTTTCACCCGCCAATTGTAAACGTTTCTGATAACTGTTGGCCCTTTGGCAAACAATGCCGTCGTGGCAATGGTCATTGCGGCATCGGGTATGGCGTTATAATCACGATCAATGCCGATTAATTTGTTACGCGTAACCTGAATATAGTCATCTGCCCATTTAACATTGGCGCCCATGGCTTCCAGTGCGTCAGCAAAGTGAATATCACCTTGCACAGCATGCTTACCAATACCGGTTACCTTAATACTACCGCCTTTGATGGCAGCTGCCGCCAAAAAGTACGATGCGGATGATGCATCGCCTTCAACTAACCAGTTACCGGGTGAGCGATATTGCTGAGAGCCACCAATAATAAACCGCTTGTAATCTTCATTTTTAACCGTCACACCAAAGCGTTGCATCAGTGCCAGGGTAATATCAATGTAAGGTTTGGACACCAGCTCGCCGATAATTTCAATTTCACTGTCACTGTTCAGCAGTGGAGCTACCATTAATATTGCCGTTAAAAACTGGCTTGATATGCTGCCATCAATCTGAACTCTCCCACCGGTAAGAGGCTTCCCTTTAATCTGTAATGGTGGAAAGCCATCGTTTTCAAGATAACGGATATCCGCCTGAACCTGGCGCATTGCATCAACCAGGTGGCCGATAGGCCGCTCATACATGCGGGGCTCGCCGGTCAGGGTTACATCGACCTCAGATGCAGCCAGTACTGCCGTAAGCGGGCGCATAGCCGTGCCGGCATTACCAAGAAATAAGCTGACAGGCTGCGGATGGTTAAACAGACCGCCATTACCATCTACGTCACACTGAGTTCGACAAGCTGACAACTTATAACGGATTCCTAACGCTGTCAGAGCGTTGAGCATATGTTTGATATCATCGCTATCCAGCAAGTTGGTTATGTGGGTTGTTCCCTCAGCCAATGCTGCTAACAGCAATACCCGGTTAGAGATACTTTTCGAGCCGGGTAAATGCACTTCACCACTGATTTTATTGATAGGGTTTAAGGTTAATGTTTTCATCCGTTTACCCGCTCAAATTCCTGCATAAAACTAACCAGCGTTTGTACGCCTTCTATTGGCATCGCATTGTAAATACTTGCACGCATGCCACCCACCATCCGGTGTCCCTTTAATGCCAGCAAACCATGTAGCTGCGCCTGCTCAACAAAAGTGTCATTCAGCCGTTCATCGGCCAGGAAAAAAGGCACATTCATCCACGAGCGATACGCTTTGGCAACGTCGTTGCTATAAAAATCACTTTTATCAATATAATCATAAAGTAAACTAGCCTTCAGCTGGTTACGCGTAGCCATTTGTGTTACGCCGCCCTGCTGTTTAAGCCATTTAAATACCAGGCCAGCCAGGTACCAGGCAAAAGTGGGAGGTGTATTAAACATGCTGTCGTTCTCAGCGGCCAACCGGTAGTCAAGCACGGCAGGAATTGCTGAACTGGTTTGCGGCAACAAATCTTCCCTGACAATGGCCAGGGTTAATCCTGAGGGGCCAATATTCTTCTGGGCGCCGGCATAGATCACACCAAAGCGACTAACATCAATAGGACGCGATAAAATAGTGGAAGATAAATCGGCAACAATCGGAATCTCTGTTTGAGGCAGGTTGGTGAACTCAATACCATCTACTGTTTCATTCGGACAACAATGAATAAAGGCTGCATTATTGCTAAGTTGCCAGTTAGCGGGATCAACGATAGTTCTCAGGTTGTCGTCGGTTTTCTGCCGGATATCCTGCACGTTTAAATTACCGTATTTGTACCCTTCTTCTACTGCTGCTTTTGACCAGGCACCTGAGATAACGTAGTCAGCAGTATTTTTACCGTTATTTACATCGGCATTAAATAAGTTAAGCGGTACTGCAGAGAACTGGCCGCGGCCACCACCGTGCATAAACAGCACTTTATAATTAGCAGGAATATGCAGTAAATCACGTAGATCCTGCTCGGCTTCTGCTGCAACGTTAATAAAAGCTTTGCTGCGATGACTAATTTCCATCACTGAGCAACCCTGTTGCTGCCAGTTGATAAATTCCTGCTGTGCCTGCTGCATCACTGCAGCAGGTAACATGGCAGGCCCGGCACAAAAATTAAAGGTGGTCATTAAGTAGGCTCTCAAATATAACTATCGGTATAAATTTCAATTTTTAACATTAAATCGTCTGCTAAAAAAAACGAGCGCTAATGCGCCCGTCTTTGGATAGGTTATGACTGCTCAGAATCGTTGTCCTGCGCTAACTGACTGTCCTGCAGGTCGGGACCAGCAACATCGGCGCTTACGCTGGCGGCCGTTGAATGTGCATCATCAGCATCTGTTGGCAAATCCTGCTCCTGAATTTCATCAACTTTAGCTACACCTACAACTTTCTCCTGCTCCTGGGTACGGATCAGAATAACGCCCTGGGTATTACGACCAACCTCTGACACTTCCTTAACCCGGGTTCGGACCAGGGTGCCACGATTAGAGATCATCATAATTTCATCGGTTTCACTTACCTGAACCGCACCAACGACCAGACCGTTCCGCTCTGACACTTTAATTGACACAACGCCCTGCGTTGCCCGGCTCTTTGCGGGGTACTCAGTTAAGGCGGTACGTTTGCCATACCCATTTTCGGTTACAGTCAGTACCGCGCCATCACCTTTCGGTATGATCAGTGAAACCACTGAGCCGCCTTCTCGTAAACGGATACCGCGGACACCTGTTGCCGTACGGCCCATGCCACGAACCTGATCTTCAGTAAAGCGCACAACTTTACCATCATCTGAAAACAGCATAATTTCATTGCTGCCATCAGTGATATCGACACCAATCAGATGATCGCCTTCATTCAGGTTAACGGCAATAATGCCGTTTGACCGCGGCCGTGAGTAGTCAGTCAATGCGGTTTTCTTAACGGTACCATTTGCGGTCGCCATAAATACATATTTGCCTTCTTCGTATTCACGGACCGGTAAAATAGCGTTAATCCGCTCGCCCTGTTCTAATGGCAGCAAATTAACGATTGGCTTGCCGCGGGCAGTGCGGCTGGCCAGTGGCAACTGATAAACTTTCATCCAGTATAGCCGGCCACGATTCGAGAAGCATAAAATTGTATCGTGGGTACTGGCTACCAACAATTTATCGACAAAATCTTCATCTTTTACCGTGGTTGCAGCCTTGCCTTTACCACCGCGGCGCTGCGCTTCATAATCAGACAACGGCTGATACTTGGCATAACCTAAGTGAGATAAAGTTACTACCACGTCTTCTTCGGTAATTAAGTCTTCCATATTGATATCCAGCATGTTGTCCTGGATATCGGTGCGACGGGCATCGCCATACTGGGCTTTAGCGGCTTCTAACTCTTCGCAGATTACTTCCATCAAACGTTTCGGGCTACCCAGAATATGCAGCAATTCGGCAATTAACTCTAACAGCTGTTTGTATTCGTCCAGAATTTTTTCATGCTCTAAGCCGGTCAGCTTATGCAGACGTAAATCCAGGATAGCCTGGGCCTGTTGTTCAGTTAAAAAATAAAGATTGTCGCGAATACCGAAATGTTCTTCCAGCCATTCAGGGCGGGCGGCATCTTTACCGGCGCGCTCTAACATGGCGCTGACATCGCCTAACTGCCAACCACGTTCCACTAAGCCCACTTTGGCTTCTGCCGGGCTGGCTGAGGTTTTGATCAGTTCGATGATTTCATCAATGTTGGCCAGCGCAATTGCCAGACCTTCCAGAATATGGGCTCGGTCACGGGCTTTGCGTAAATCGTATACGGTACGACGGGTTACCACTTCGCGCCGATGCAGTACGAAGCATTCCAGCATTTGCTTTAAGCTTAAAAGCTTAGGCTGACCGTCATCCAGCGCCACCATGTTAATACCAAACACAGTTTGCATCTGAGTATTAGAATATAGCTGGTTCAGCATAACGTCTGAGGATTCACCACGCTTTAGTTCGATGACGATGCGCATGCCGTCTTTATCAGACTCATCGCGTAACGCTGAAATACCCTCTATGCGCTTTTCTTTAACCAGCTCAGCAATTTTTTCAATTAACCGGGCTTTGTTAACCTGATAAGGTAGTTCATTGACAATAATTGTCTCACGACCGGTTTTCTCGTCTGTTTCAATACAGGTTTTACTGCGAATATATACCTTGCCGCGACCGGTACGATACGCCTCTTCAATGCCTTTACGGCCATTGATAATAGCTGCAGTAGGGAAATCAGGCCCCGGTATAAACTGCATTAACTCATGCAGCTCGATATCCGGGTTAGCAATCAGTGCCAGACAACCGTCAATCACTTCGTTCAGATTGTGCGGCGGAATATTGGTCGCCATACCAACGGCAATACCGGATGAACCATTGATCAGTAAGTTAGGGATTTTCGTTGGTAATACTGCTGGGATTTGTTCGGTGCCATCATAGTTAGGCACAAAATCGACGGTTTCTTTGTCCAGATCTGCCAGTAGTTCATGGGCGATCCGCGCCATTCTGACTTCGGTGTAACGCATTGCGGCAGCCGAGTCGCCATCAATAGAACCAAAGTTACCCTGACCATCCACCAACATATAACGAAGCGAGAATGGCTGTGCCATCCGTACTATCGTGTCATACACCGCGCTATCACCATGCGGGTGATATTTACCGATAACGTCACCCACTACGCGGGCAGATTTTTTATAGGCTTTATTCCAGTCGTTGCCCAATTCCTTCATGGCAAACAGCACGCGACGGTGAACCGGCTTTAAGCCATCCCTTACGTCAGGTAAAGCCCGGCCAACAATTACGCTCATCGCATAATCGAGGTAGGAGTTTTTTAATTCCTCTTCAATATTAATCGGAACTATTTCTTTGGCCAGATCTGTCATATAACGCTAATTTCCCTTAAATCAGATAGATAACTCGCTTTTTTCGATGTTATAAAGCGCGAGACAACGCAGGATTCTACCACATAAAATGACAGTTGCCATGCCTGTTATGCTTGCCAGAAGTTGCCTGCTATTTGCCGAAACAGATCAAGGCTTTATAATGGCAAAAATTTTTAAGGCCTGAACCATGACACAAAACACAAATGTTGATCCAGCTGAAATTGCAAAATTTAATGATATAGCCAGCCGCTGGTGGGATCAGGATGGTGAATTTAAACCATTGCATCTGTTAAACCCTACCCGGCTGAGTTATATCAGCGATATCGCCGCCGGCGTTTTTGGCAAGTCGGTAGTTGATGTAGGCTGTGGCGGTGGTATTCTGGCGGAAAGCCTGGCAAGAAGTGGTGCCAAAGTAACCGGGATAGATATGGCTGACGATGCGCTGGCCGTTGCCAGGCTGCATGCGCTGGAATGCGACGTTAACCTAAGATACTTACAACATACCGCTGAAGAGTTTGCAGCAATTGAGCCAGCCGCGTTTGATATTGTTACCTGCATGGAAATGCTGGAACATGTGCCCGAGCCTGCCTCGGTTGTGCAAGCCTGCGCTGATTTGGCCAAACCAGGTGGTCTGCTGTTTTTCTCTACGATTAACAAAACAGTTAAAGCTTATGCAATGGCTATTGTTGGCGCGGAATATATTTTACGGCTGGTACCGAAAGGTACCCATCAATTCAGTAAATTTATCCGCCCGTCACAATTAATGCGTAATATCGAGCAAGCAGGGCTGGAACTGGTCGATGCAACAGGTTTGCACTTTAACCCGCTTAACAATAGCTTTAAAACAGGCCCTGGGTTAGATGTAAACTACTTTGTGGTAGCCCGAAAGCCGGCTGATGCATAATACAGTTAACTATGCGTGATTAGATGACTTCTGATAGCAGGAGTCGTCTGTTTTTATAAAGATCGACGCTTGCTAAATAGCCAGTTGCACTTAAAAGCAGCTGCTTAGAACAAAAAAATTTATAACCAAGAAAAAGCTTGCTTCAGACATGCTATTTCTATTGCAAGCGTTAACAGGTTAGTGGCTACTAACCGCCAAGATTAGCGGCTTTTTTTTCAACAACCATTACCCTTGCAAAAGCCCCCAATCCACACTATCTTGTGATCAGTTTTTAATTTACACCTATATGTTGTGCAAAACGCCAGCAATCAGGTGCGTGTAATGGGCCGTGCGCTAACGGGCTGTCAGTTAATAATAACTATTGAAACGGAACTCTTCAGCGATGACGCAAAACCTTTTTGTCACCAAACGTGACGGACGCCGTGAACCTCTCGATTTAGATAAAATTCACCGGGTAATTACCTGGGCCGCCGAAGGCTTACACAATGTGTCGGTATCTCAGGTTGAATTGAAATCTCATATTCAGTTTTACGACGGTATTAAGTCGGCAGATATTCATGAAACCATTATAAAAGCCGCTGCCGATCTGATTTCAAAAGACAGCCCTGATTATCAGTATCTGGCTGCCCGCCTGGCCGTTTTCCACCTGCGTAAAAAAGCCTATGGCCAGTTCGAGCCACCGCATTTATATGATCATCTGGTCAAAATGGTGGAAGCTAAGCGCTACGATCAGCATATTCTGGCTGACTACAGCCGGGAAGAACTGGAAACCATTAATGGCTTTATTGACCATAGCCGCGATTTAAACTTCAGCTATGCTGCGGTAAAGCAGCTGGAAGGTAAATATCTGGTTCAGAACCGGGTTAGCGGTGAAATTTATGAAAGCGCCCAGTTTTTATATATTCTGGTAGCGGCCTGCCTGTTTGCTAATTACCCGAAAAGTACCCGCTTAGATTTTGTCCGCCGGTTCTATGATGCGACATCAAAGTTCAAATTGTCGCTGCCAACCCCCATTATGTCGGGTGTTCGTACCCCTACCCGTCAGTTCAGTTCTTGCGTACTGATTGAATGTGGTGACAGTCTGGATTCCATTAACGCCACCTCCAGTGCCATTGTAAAATATGTATCCCAACGCGCAGGTATTGGTATAAACGCCGGTCGTATTCGTGCGCTGGGCAGCCCAATTCGTAACGGTGAAGCGTTTCATACTGGTTGTATTCCTTTTTATAAGCACTTTCAGACGGCAGTAAAAAGCTGCTCACAAGGTGGCGTTCGCGGTGGTGCAGCAACCTTATTCTTCCCGTTGTGGCATCTTGAAGTAGAATCGCTATTGGTTCTGAAGAATAACCGTGGGGTTGAAGAAAACCGGGTGCGCCATTTAGATTATGGTGTGCAGTTTAACCGGCTGATGTATACCCGTTTAATTAAAGACGATTACATTACCTTGTTCAGCCCGTCTGACGTGCCGGGCTTGTACGATGCCTTTTTCCAGGATCAGGAACAGTTCGACAAACTTTATGTAAAATACGAAGCGGACAGCAGTATTCGCAAAAAGCGGATCAAGGCGTTAGAGCTTTTCACCCTGTTTATGCAGGAGCGGGCCAGTACTGGTCGTATCTATCTGCAGAACGTCGACCACTGCAATACCCACAGCCCGTTTAACCCGAAGGTTGCACCGGTTCGGCAAAGTAATCTGTGTCTTGAAATCGCCCTGCCCACTAAGCCACTGGAACATGTTAATGATCCAAATGGTGAAATTGCCCTTTGTACCTTGTCGGCTTTTAACCTTGGCGCAATAACCGAACTGGAAGAACTTGAAGAGCTGGCAGAACTTGCTGTGCGCTCACTGGACAGTTTGCTGGATTATCAGGATTATCCTATTCCGGCAGCTTATCACGCTTCAATCAGCCGCCGTACCTTAGGTGTCGGCGTCATTAACTATGCCTATTATCTGGCAAAAAATGGTGTGAAATATTCTGATGGCTCGGCCAATGGTTTAACTCACCGTACCTTTGAAGCGATTCAGTATTACCTGTTAAAAGCGTCAAACAAACTGGCTCAGGAGCAAGGCCCCTGCCCTAAATTTAATGAAACAACTTATGCTGAAGGTATTTTACCAATCGACAGCTACAAGAAAGATCTGGATAAAGTCTGTGCTGAACCACTGATTCTTAACTGGGAACAGTTGCGTAAAGACATTCTGCAATTTGGCCTGCGCAACTCAACATTGTCGGCGCTGATGCCTTCAGAGACATCATCGCAAATTTCTAATGCAACCAATGGTATTGAACCACCACGTGGTCATATCAGTATTAAGGCCAGTAAAGACGGCATTTTAAAACAAGTAGTCCCTGAGTATGAGCGGCTGAAACACCAGTATGAGCTGCTTTGGGATATACCATCCAATGATGGATACCTGAGCCTGGTGGCGATAATGCAGAAGTTTGTTGACCAGACTATTTCTGCAAATACCAATTATGACCCGAACAAATATGATGGCGGTCGGGTACCGATGAAACTGTTATTAAAGGACCTGCTTACCGCCTACAAGCTGGGGGTGAAAACCATGTATTACCATAATACCCGGGATGGTGCGGCTGATATGCAGGAAGATATAAAACCTGAGATGGAAGACGACGGTTGTGCCGGCGGAGCCTGCAAAATTTAACATGGAACAGTCATCGCTCCGCGTTGGCGGAGCGTAGTAACAACAGGTTTTGGATCAGGATATTTACAGCAATGGCGTATACCACTTTTAATCGCGAAATTAATAATCAACTGCAAGAGCCGATGTTTTTCGGTAATGCTGTCAATGTGTCACGTTATGATCAGCAAAAGTACCCTATCTTCGAAAAACTAATAGAAAAACAGCTGAGTTTTTTCTGGCGACCAGAAGAAATTGATGTCAGTAAAGACCGGATAGACTTTCAGAACCTGCCCGAGCACGAAAAACATATTTTTCTGAGTAATCTGAAGTATCAGACGCTGCTTGATTCTGTGCAGGGCCGTTCACCCAATGTGGCGTTTTTACCTATTGTTTCTATACCAGAGCTTGAAACCTGGATTGAAACCTGGGCATTCAGTGAAACTATCCATAGCCGCAGTTACACCCATATTGTCCGTAATATTACTTCAGAGCCGCATAAAGTATTTGATGACATTATGCTCAATGAAAAAATTCTGGAGCGCGCTGATGATGTCACCCGCTACTATGACAGCCTGATCGACGGTATAAACCTGTATCAGCGTTGTGGCGAAGGAGAACATCATATAAATGGTCAGACGGTAAGCATTACTCTGCGCGAGCTGAAAAAACGACTGTATCTGTGCATGCTGTCAGTTAATGTGCTTGAAGCAATCCGCTTTTACGTCAGTTTTGCCTGCAGCTTTGCCTTTGCCGAGCGTGAATTGATGGAAGGTAACGCAAAAATTATCAGATTAATCGCCCGTGATGAAGCGCTGCATCTTACCGGCACCCAACATATCTTAAATATCATGGCAGCCGGAGAAGATGATCCGCAAATGGCTGAGATCGCTAAGGAATGTGAAGAGCAGGCCTATGCTATTTTTCAAAAAGCGGCAGAGCAAGAAAAAGAATGGGCGCAGTACCTGTTTAAAGATGGCTCAATGATTGGCCTTAACAAAGATATTCTGTGTCAGTATGTAGAATATATTACCAACAGCAGAATGCAGGCGGTCGGTTTAAAAGCCCGTTTCAGCACCACTCAGAACCCAATTCCCTGGATTAACGCCTGGCTGGTGTCAGATAATGTGCAAGTAGCACCACAGGAGTCTGAAATAAGCTCCTATCTTGTTGGCCAGATAGATAACGAAGTTGATGGGGCTGAATTTGGCGATTTCGACCTCTAAGCTGTCATGCCTCAAATCCTAGTTACCGGACAGGCTGCTATTCATTTTAATGGCAGCCAACCGACTATTCTGCAAAGCCTTGAACAGCAACAACAAGACGTCAGTTACCAGTGTCGGGAAGGTTATTGTGGTGCTTGTCGCTGTAAACTCATTGCAGGCCAGATCCAATATCTGCATGAACCACTGGCGTTTGTTCGCCATGGCGAGTTTTTACCTTGTTGTAGCATTCCGGTTACAGACATTGAAATTGAAATTCCATGAGCCACTGGTGTTTTGTCGCGTAATACAGCACACTTAACAAGTATTTATTGGGTGAAGGTCAGTTTTAATGAAGATTGCTTTTTTGGGGTTGTTGTTAAGTTTTTCTGTTTGTTCCTTGGAACTGGAACAGCTGAACAGCTGGTTTGAACAAGCGCAATACAGAAAAATCCTCACTGAACTGGACCAGCAACCAACACTTAAACAAAACCCTGACTATACAGCAGTCTATATTCAGGCCATGTTTAACGTTCGGCAACGTGAAGAAGCAAACACGTTACTCAATGAGCTTGTCGTTAAGTACCCACAGCATAGCGAACTACTCTACTTAGCCGGGATCAACAAAATCGTGCTTGCCTCTGGCGGCAACATTTTCAACGCCCGCCAGCGAACCAGTGATGGCTTACAATTAATGGTTCAAGCGGTAACAATCGACCCACACAATTATCCGGCACAACATGCTCTTATCAGCTTCTATCAGACGGCACCAGCGACAGCGGGTGGAAGTAAAGAATTGGCGGCTGAGCAGGCAACAATACTGGCGGCTCTTGACCCTTTGCAAGGTGCGCTGGCCAGAATACAAATACTGATCCTGGATGAGCGACTGAGCGAAGCGGTAGCACTAATAGATAAACATCTGGCTGTGAAACCTAATCAGCCAGACTTGTTAGCGGTTAAAGCCAGTATTCTGGCGCGGCAGGATGCCTATCTGGTTGCCCAGCAACTTTATAGTCAAACTGCTGAGTTCAGCGTTAAAGCTAGTCAGCGTTACAGTGCGTTATATCAGGTTGGCCGGCTGGCAGTATTAACTAACAATAACGTGTTAGAGGGTATCACTGCACTGTCTGAATATATTGGCTATTACAACAATACCGATCAAAGCCGCTTGAATTGGGCAAAATTACGTTTAGTACAATTATTTATGCTCTCAGGCAGCGAAGCACGCGCTGAGTTATTATTTGATGAAATTGCTAACACTACCAGCGCAGACGAAGATTTTATGAACCTGAAAGATCAGGTAAAGCTGCAGCTGGCGACATCACTGTCAGATTGACGCCAGCCGCAGAGTTTTTACAGACGAATACCTTCTACTGTCAGATCCAGGTACACCGTTGAAGATGCAGGCCCCAAATCATAATTGATGCCAAAATCTTTTAGTTCAAATGACGTTGTACCGGCGAAACCAGCCCGATATCCGCCCCACGGATCGCTGCCCTCCCCAAGTTTCTCAGCATTAATGACAACTTCTTTCGTTACCCCATTAAGAGTAAGGTTACCGTATAAATCGAACTTATCACCCTCTTTAGCAACAACTTTTGTGCTATTGAACGTTGCTTTGGGATGCTTAGATACATTTAGAAAATCACCACTACGTAAATGTTTATCCCGTTCAGCATGGTTCGAATCAACACTGGCAGTATCAATGACTAAATTTATTTCTGACTCTGCCAGCTTAGC
Source organism: Arsukibacterium indicum (assembly GCF_019100565.1). Classification (GTDB taxonomy): domain Bacteria; phylum Pseudomonadota; class Gammaproteobacteria; order Enterobacterales; family Alteromonadaceae; genus Alishewanella; species Alishewanella indicum. Next base: position 250,649 of record NZ_JAHRID010000005.1, read on the forward strand.
AGCATCATAGCTGAACTGCCCGTCAAAGGTATTAAAGCGGCCATATAACCAGCTATACCCAAGATGACTAATTTTAAACTGGACAAATGCATGAGCACCGTCGGTATCAATTTTATAATCTGCTGCGTTTGCTGTCATACTGCTTGCAGCGCTCAGGGCGGCTGCTAATATCAGTTTTTTCATTACATAACTCCTTGGTTTGCAAAATTACCGGGCAGAGCGCCCAAACATTCGTTTCAGGGTAAAATCTTTGTCGATAAAATGATGCTTCAACGCTGCCAAAGCATGTAGCAGACTGAGCGCAATGATGAAATAAGCAAGATACTTATGAACCAGACCAGCCCGGTCTGCCTGTTGTGGAAAGATTTCACCAAACCCGGGCACGTTAAACCAGCCGAATACCGAAATGGGACGGCCGTCGGCAGTTGAAATTAGATATCCGGACAACATAATCAGCAGCATTAGCAGGTATAGCAAATTGTGGGTTAGTTTAGCGAGCCGTTTTTCAATTACACTGTGCGAGGCAACGGGCGATGGGGTTGTGGTATAGCAACGCCACAGCAATCTGAACACTACGACACCAAATAGCAAAATACCCACACTTTTGTGCCAGTAAGGTGCAGTGCGATACCAACTACTGTAATAAGTGAGATCCACCATCCAGTAACCCAACGCAAATAGCGAGTAAATGCTAAGTGCTACCAGCCAGTGTAAACTGACACTAATTATGCCATATTGGGATGAAGAATTAGTGAGCATACTGCCCTCCTTACATCAGGGCAGAATAGCTCAACTAAAAAGAATTAAAATTGCAATAAAATAGAGAGATAGTTCTATTAAATAGAATGGTTACTGAATAATTAGCTATTTATCAAGTTTACCATCGCGAATATGTTTATCACCGCGTGCATTAGCCAACGCTACTTGCTTTTGCCGCTCAGCAAACGCCGCTTTTTGCTCATCAGTCGTTTTATCAAAGCAATGCGGACAGCTCAGGCCTTTAATATAGTGCTCAGATAGCATCTCAGTTTCGGATAACGGCATCCGGCAGGCATAGCACTGATCATAACTGCCCTGCTCCAGGCCATGTTTAACCGCAACGCGTTGGTCAAATACAAAACATTCGCCCTGCCATAAACTTTGCTCAGCAGGCATTTCTTCCAGATATTTTAAAATACCGCCATCCAGATGATAAACCTCTTCAAACCCCTGCTCTTTCAAAAAAGCGGTCGATTTTTCACAGCGGATACCACCAGTACAAAACATTGCAACCTTTTTATGTTTGTGTTTATCCAGGTTCTCGGCTGCCCACGCCGGAAACTCACGGAAAGTGGTGGTATCGGGGTTAACGGCATTTTTGAAGGTGCCAATCGCCACTTCATAATCATTGCGGGTGTCTATCAGCAAAGTGTCCGGATCGCTAATAAGCTGATTCCAGGCCTCGCCTTTCACATAGGTACCGACAATATGGGCCGGATTGATACCTTCAACACCCATAGTAACAATTTCTTTCTTCAGTTTTACCTTGGTACGGTAAAACGCCGGTTCATCGGCAAAAGATTCTTTATAACTCAGGTTAGCAAAGCGTGGGTCGGCGGCAAACCACTGGTTAACGGCATCAATACCCTGGCGTAAACCACAGATAGTGCCATTAATACCTTCGGCGGCCAGTAATAAGGTACCTTTAACACCATTATTTGCCATCACATCATATAATGGCTGGCGCAGATCCTGATAATCAGGCAAATTTACAAACTTGTATAAAGCAGCGACTACGTACATAACACACCTCTTGCGATGCCGGATCGTAAATCCGGAGCAAATTAATAACGGCCGGCATTATACCTATCCTCCGGCTATCGGCAAAGGTTACAACGCGTTAATTATCCGCCTGTCTGGCTACTGAAGCTGCTTAGTAAAAGCTGAATAGCCAGAGCAAACAGCAATACCCCCATCAACCGGTCGAACCAATAGCCTTTGAGTAATAAAAACCCCCGCACTTTACTGTTCGTCAGCAGAAAAGATAACAAACAGAACCACATCGCTGTTGCCAGGGCCATATATAAACCGTAAATCACTTTATAACTGAAAGGTGTTTCAGCTGAAATTACTACAGCGAAAAGCGACAGAAAAAACAAAGTCGCTTTTGGGTTAAGGCCATTGGTAATAAAACCGGCACTGAATGCTTTCCATCCTGCAGGTATGGCTTGCTGTTCAACGGCAATAGCGTCGGCAGTGGCTGGTGCTTTAGTGCGCAGCGCACCCTGTGCCAGATAAAGCAGATAACAGGCGGCTAATACAGTTAACAGTTGAAACAACCAGGGCGTGGTTTTAATCAACACTCCTATTCCCACCAGCGAATAGGTTACGTGCAGTAGAATTGCCAGGCCAATCCCCAGACTGGCAAAAATGGCTGCCCTGCGACCAAACCGCACTGCATAGCGCAAGACGATAGCAAAATCCGGTCCGGGGCTGGCCACAGCAAATAAGTGCACCGTAGCAATAATCAGAAATTCGGGCCAGAACGACATAATTAATCTGCCTTTTTACAAAAAGGCCATTGTAAGCAAGGCTGCAAGCTAACACCAGCAGCACGTAAAATGGCTACAAAAAATGATCTTTAAAGCGCCCCCAATGATAATACAACTGTTGACCTTGACGTCGGAACGCTGACATTGGGAATCGGGGTAAAGTACTTTGATATATTGGCAATGCTGGTAACGGCTGGCCAGCAACAAGCTGTGCCAGCCGTTTGCCAGCCAATGTGCTGTAAGACAAACCACTACCACAATACCCTGCAGCATAGAACAAATCCGGTTCAGGTGAACATACCCGGGGTAAGTCATCAAATGACACCCCAACCCACCCGCTCCATTGATACTGATAAGTAAGTTGTTCTAATCCGCCAAAACAGCGTTTTAATGCGGCCAGTAACCGCTGTGCATAAATCGGATTGGCGGCAGCCTTACCGGTAATCGCGCCTCTGCCGCCAAATAAAATGCGGTTGTCAGGTAGCAGCCGGTAATAATATTTCAGGGTCCGGGTATCCATCATAATGCTGTTCTGCTGCCAGTTAAGCTGTTGTAACTGCGTACTGTTAAGTGGTTCAGTCACGATTACACTGCTTAGTACCGGCAGACAACTGTTATTCAGCGCAGGATACAAACCTTTGGCGGTGTAGGCATTTGTGGCCAGTACCAGTTTTTTCGCAGTAATGATGCCCTCTGGTGTTGCGACTTCAAAAACGCCATTGCGGCGTTTAAGACGGTTTACCGGAGTTTGACCATACAAAGTGGCTCCGGCCTCAGAGGCCATTCTGGCGTAGCCATGTGCCAACGCTAACGGGTTTAGTCCGTAACAGTCTGGAAATGACAATGCTGCATGCGCCTGACGGTGCCTGACAACCTGCTGTTGCAGTTGACGTGTGTCCAGGTACTGCGCCTGATAGCCAAACTGTTGCTGCAGAAATGTAGCCTGACGCGCTAAATCTGCCGCCATGCCAGCCTTATGAGCAATTTTATAATAGCCAACTGGTTGCTGCTGGCAGTCAATATTTCCGGCAACAATAAGCTGGTTTACCCGGGCAATTGCCTCTCCGTACTCCTGGTGAAACAACCGGGCCGTGTCCAGACCAAATTTTGTAACAAGCTGACTTAACCCCAGTCTGCCGGTTCCTCGAAGTACAAAACCACCATTGCGACCACTGCAGCCCCAGCCAGGTTGCAGTGCATCAACCAGTACAACATTTCTTTGATGGGTATTTGCCAATTCATAAGCACAATTAAGACCGGTGTAGCCACCACCTATCACAAGAACATCGCAACTGATATCAGTTTGAAGCGCATCGAAATGCTTGCCCGGCGGAGTTATTGATTGCCAGTAGCTGGCGACATCTGGCTGATTGCGGCTAAGAGCTCGCGAAATATAGGGATCATACATTATTCAATATCCGCAAAAGTCAGGGCCATTTCTGCTGCGGTGCAATGACAACGGTTGCCGCAAAGTGGGCAAATGTAATTTGCTGACTCGGACAAATGAAGCCAACGGTCTGGATGTACTTTCAATAGTTCAGCGCCAGCTTTGCTGAAATAACGCTGAGCAGCATTGCCCGGGCTTTGCTGCCAGATATGAGCCAGGCCAGCCAATGCCCCTTGCTGACGAAGCGCTGCGACCGACGCTTTTAATAACGTTGATCCGAGGCCCTGGCCCTGCAACTCAGGCGCCACTGCAACAGATTTAAAATAAGCCATGTGCTGCGGCGCAACCGGCCATAAGCTAACAGAACACCATTTATCCAGTGGCCATTGGCCCGCGGCATAACTCAACCGATATCCAACTACCTTTCCATCAGACACTGCAACAAAGCCTGCATTTATTCCGTCTTTAATACCTCGGGAATACATTTCCATTAATGTGGTTATATTCAGGTAATTATCACCATGAACTTGATTAGCTAACGTTACTACATCAGCAAAATACTCTGGCAATAAATTTGCAATCGATTTCATAGCTCTCCCGCGAATGCTGGCTTGCAGCTGATTTTCCTTACAATTTGTTTCCATTTCATCGACCAATGTCGATAAAACTGCGATGGACAACAGCTTGATTTTAAAATATGGTTAATTTGGCGCTTTGGAACAATGAGCGTTATCCAGTGATCATCTAAAAAAAATAATCCAGGAAAACACTATGAAACACAACAATAAATACCATCCGGTTGCGCATGCAGTTAAGTATGCCATAGCAACCACGTTTGCGTTAGGTATAGCAAGCGGAGCAGCCGTTGCTCAGGAAGAAAACCAAACAGCCGCTAAAGAACAAGCCATTGAAAAAATTGCGGTGGTGGGTAGTCGTTCTGCACCGCGTTCAATTGGTGACTCGCCAGTGCCTGTCGATATTATAGGTGGTGATGAGCTGGTTAAAAGCGGTAGTTCAGATATGCTGAACATGATAACCACCACTGTCCCCTCTTTAAATGTTCATTCAAACCCGATTAGTGACGCTGCTACTCTGATCCGACCGGCAAATCTTCGTGGCTTATCAGCCGATAGCACCTTGATTCTGACTAATGGTAAACGACGCCATAAAGCCTCTGTTATTGCCTTTCTGGGAGGCGGTATCAACGATGGTGCGCAGGGGGCTGATATTTCGGTTATTCCAGGTATAGCCTTAAAACAAGTAGAAATATTACGTGACGGTGCAGCTGCTCAGTACGGTTCTGATGCAATCGCAGGGGTTATAAACTTTGTATTAAAAGATGCGGCTGACGGCGGTAGCTTTGAAGTAAAACATGGTGAATATTATGAGGGCGATGGCACATCTACCGAATATGCAGCCAATATTGGTATGCCACTGACAGATAATGGTTTTGTTAATGTCAGCGCCCAATATAAAAACTCTGATGCTACCAGTCGCAGCGTACAACGTCCTGATGCACTCGGCTTTATTGCTGCTGGCAATGAATTTATTGCGCCACTTACCCAGGTATGGGGTTCACCGGAAATTAAAGATGATATTACCATATTTGTTAATTCAGGGCTTGACCTGGGTAACGGCGGTGAGGCCTACATGTTTGGTAACTATTCTGAACGTGATGTAACAGGTGGTTTTTATTACCGTAATCCACACAACCGGCCAGGTGTTTTCTCAAATGACGGTGGCCAAACCTTGTTGGTTGCTCAGCTCGACCCGAATATTGCCTGCCCGACGGTTAATATTACCAGTGGCAATGTGTTAGATCAGGCAGACTATGCACTGATAGCCGATCCAAATACTGCAGTGGGCCAAAACTGTTTTGCATTCAATGAGATGTTCCCCGGTGGCTTTACCCCGACCTTCGGCGGTAACGTAACTGATACTGCGCTTGCTATTGGTACTAAGGGTGAGTTTAAGAGTGGCTGGTTTGAAGATATTATGTATGACTTCAGTGGTACAGTAGGCCGCAATGAGTCGACCTATATAATGACCAATACTGTAAACGCTTCGCTGGGCCCGGAATCTCCCACAGAGTTTAACCCAGGCAAATATATTCAACTGGAAAAAACTTTTAGCGCTGATTTCGTTAAGTTTGTACCGGCAGGTCTGTATGAAGATTTAACTGTCGCTTTCGGTGCCCAATGGACTGAAGAAAGCTTCGAAGTAGTCGCAGGCGATGTCGCCTCTTTTGCTGTTGGTCCTTATGTTGACCAGGGCTTTAGTATCGGTTCAAACGGTTTCCCCGGCTTTAAACCGGAAGATGCAGGTGTTTATACCCGTCGTAACTATGCCGCTTATGTCGATATGGAAGCTGAAGTATCTGAAGCGTTGTTATTAGGCCTTGCGCTGCGTTATGAGGATTACGATACTTTTGGCGATACAACTAACTATAAATTAACCGGTCAATACCGGTTAAATGATGATTGGGCATTCCGTGCATCTACCAGTACCGGCTTCAGAGCACCAACAGTAGGTCAGTCTAATGTCAGTAATGTGCAGACAAACCTGGAGTCAGGTGTACTGGTAGACTCGGCGTTACTGCCACCAACAAATCCTATTTCACTGCAACTGGGTGGCCAGGAGTTGACACCAGAAGAATCTACCAGTTATGCGTTTGGTGTGGTATACGGCGGAAGTAACTTCTTTGCTACCCTCGATTATTACAATATCGAAGTGACAGATCGGATTAGTCAGTCAAGTAAAATAAATCTTACTGATGCCGACCGTGACGCACTGCGTGCAGCAGGTGTTAGAAATGTTGATTCAATTCAGCAGGTAAGTTTCTTTACCAATGACTTTGACACTACAACTCAGGGTATCGACTTAGTCGCCAACTATGCGATGGATATTCTTAATGGACGCGGCACGTTCAGCCTGGCATATAACTGGAACGAAACAAAAGTTGACCGAATCAGTACTCCACCGGAAGGCCGGCCAGCTATTACTGGTCCGGACAAAGTTTCGCGGCTTGAAAACGATTTACCAAATCACCGGGCAACGCTTAGCTGGAATCAGGCGTGGGACGATTGGAGCTTTTTCGCCCGAGCCAATTATTATGGGGAATATCAGGGTGTTCATGTCGACTGGGTTGGCACACCGGAAGAACCGGGTACTGAGGTAAATGCGTCCGCTAAAATTACTTTCGATGCAGAGGTCAGTTACTATGTCACAGACAGCTTTGTGTTGTCTGCCGGCGCACAAAATCTGTTCGATACCGAGCCTGAAAAATTACAATTGACTCAGGCCGGTGTTGCGAACAATGAATTTGGTGGTAAGTATTATGAAACCTCGCCCATGGGCATTAATGGAGGTTACTACTATGTTCGGCTTAGCTATAAATTCTGATAGCGCATAGCCATTTACTATAAAAATGCCCTCTTCAGAGGGCTTTTTTATATCTGCTAATTGGCAAACTTTAACTTGAACTTACCCTACTGCTGCACCGATAAACTTTGCAATAGCGCCTGTAGCGGATGCTTTGGTTTTTTGCCGGCTAAGCGTTTCACCTGGCTACGACAGGAAAAACCAGTAGCTAAGATAGCTGACACACCAAACTGATCAACCGGTGCGCGCCAACTCATCTCAAATAACGCTTTACTGTTTTCCAGGTTTTGCGACTCATGGCCATACGTGCCTGCCATACCACAACAGCCAACTGATACCGTTTTTAAGTTCAAGCCTGCCTGATTAAATATATGCTGCCACGCACTCTCAGTAGCGGGTAACGCGGTTTTTTCTGTACAATGTGACAGTAACGCAAACTCACCTTTACTCTGTGCCTTTGGTAACGGTTGTTTTACCAACCATTCGTGCAACAGTTGCACATTAAAAGCCCCCCGTCGATCGCCCAGAGCTTTATTGTATTCATCCCGGTATACCAATACTAATGACGCATCGAGTCCGAGCATGGGCAACTCAAGTTGCTGTAACTGATTAAAAAACTGGGCAGCCGTCGCAGCAGTTTTGGCAAACTGACGTAAAAAACCTTTAACATGTTGTGGTTTACCATTTGGTAGAAACGGCAATAGTACTGGTGTAAAACCCAGTTTCTCCAACAACCGTAACGCATCCGCAACTAATTCAGCCTCATAAAAACTGGTAAACGGATCCTGCACCAGCAACACGGTTTTCGTTTTCTCTGCCGGAGTCAATTGTTGCAACCGGCTCAAATCAAACTGATAGTTATTGTCAGTTAGTTGTGCCAATGTTGGCACTGAAAGTAAGGGTGTATCGACGTAGCCGACTGTTTTATCAAGCAAGGCAGCGACCAGTTTACGTTTAACAATAAAATTTACTACCCGGGGAGCTTTAGCCAGTAAAGGCGCTGTTCGCTCTATATTGCCGACGATATAGTCCTTGGCTGGTCGCAAATAACGGCTATAGTAAAGTTGTAAAAACCGCGAACGAAAAGACGGTACATCCACTTTAACCGGGCACTGGCTGGCACAGGCTTTACAAGCCAGACAACCTTCCATTGCTTCCATTACTTCGTGGGAAAAATCCGGCTCTCCCTGTTGCTTCGCCAGGCTATTTTTGATTTTTTGCCAGAACTTGCCAGCAGGTTGTTTACTAGCTGTCAGTTGCTGCTCTGCTTTTAGCACGTCAAATCCCTGCTGCTCTGACAGGCGCAACCACTCCCGCATTAAACCCGCCCGACCTTTCGGACTATGACGCCTGTCTTTGGTAACTTTGCTGGACGGGCACATCGGCGAGCTTTGTTCATAGTTAAAACACTGGCCATTGCCATTACAGTTTAAACTGCTGTCAAAGCTGGTTTTTACCGCTAAAGGTATCTGGCGGTCAAACCAGGCGCGTTTCTGGCCATCAACTGAGACTAACTGTTCATTGCTATAGTATGGTGTGCATATTTTGCCAGGGTTAACTCTGTTTCTCGGGTCAAATGCGGCTTTAATTTTTCGCAATTCGTTAAACAGTTCATCACCGAAAAAAGCCGGACCGTACTCACTACGATAGCCTTTACCATGCTCACCCCACATCAAACCGCCATATTTAGCGGTTAGCGTTACCACTTTATCAGAAATAGTCCGCAGCAATTTTTCCTGCTCCGGGTCACATAAATCCAAAGCTGGACGCACATGTAACACACCGGCATCAACATGGCCGAACATGCCATAATGCAAACCATGGCTGTCCAGCAACGCGCGAAACTCCATAATAAAATCAGCCAGATTTTCTGGCGGTACTGCGGTGTCCTCAGCAAAGGCAATAGGCTTCTGGGCACCCTTTGTATTACCCAGCAAGCCAACGGCTTTTTTGCGCATTGCATAAATATTGCTGATGGCAGCACTGTCATATGTTAACTGGTAACCGATAATGCCATCTGTTTTGTCTGCGATTGCACTGTCTAGCCTCGCGGTCAGCGCTGCTATTTTCTGCTCAATGTCGGCCTGGTTTTCGCTGTTGTACTCGACCATGTTCAGGCCCTGCATCTCAACACCAGGTACATCAGTTATTAACTCTTTAACCTGATGCCAGATAATATCATTGCGCGCCAGATCCAGCACTTTACTGTCAACAGTTTCTACGGAAGTGGCCTGGGCTGCAACCAGAAAAGGCGCGTTTCTGAGGGCACTTTCAAAACTGTCGTATTTTACATTTAGCAGGCACTTAAACCGGGCAATCGGGGTGATATTAAGTTTTGCTTCTGTAACAAAGCCAAGCGATCCTTCAGAGCCGGTGATTATCCGGGACAAATCAAACTCGGATAAATCATCATTAAATACATGCTCTAAATCGTAGCCGGTTAAAAAACGATTTAAGCGTGGAAACTTCTCCAGGATCTGAGGCCGGAACTGCCTGCAACTATCTAAAACCTGTCGATAAATACGGCCAATACTGTTCGGCATTTCTGCCCGGTGTTCTGCTTCAAAGGTGGCCATTTTATGGGTTTTTAAAATGTTGCCATCAATAAGCACGGTTTTTAACGCCAATACATGGTCGCTGGTTTTACCATACACCAGCGAGCCCTGGCCAGAGGCATCAGTATTAATCATGCCACCAATGGTGGCACGATTAGAGGTAGATAAATCCGGCGCGAAAAAAAAGCCATAGGGCTTTAAAAAGGCGTTAAGCTGGTCTTTAATCACGCCAGCCTGCACTCTTACCCAACGCTGTTCAACATTAATTTCAAGAATTCCCCGCATATGGCGGGACAAATCCACCACCACGTGCTCAGTAAGCGCCTGACCATTAGTGCCGGTACCGCCACCACGCGGACTGAATTTTATATGCGAGAAGCTCGAGGTTTGTGCCAGTGAAGTCAGAATAACCACGTCATCAGTACTTTTGGGTAGCAATACGGCTTGTGGCAACGCCTGATAAACGCTGTTATCGGTGGCTACCGCCAGACGGCTGCTGTAGCTTGTCTCAATATCGCCGTTAAAACCAGCGGCAAGCAGCGCTTTGTTAAACGCAATGATACTGGCATCAAGTGCTAACTCAGGCGTAAGTTTGGGTATCATAAGCAGCAATTCACTCCATATGGCCAAGTTTAGCGGCTTTTGTCGCCAAATAGCGATGACTGTGCGCCGTGGTTTTAACCCGGTGCTGAACACGCTCCAGAATATTTACCCCTACATCTGACAGCGCTTTTAATTTTCTTGGGTTATTGGTCAGCAAGCGAATTTGCTTAACTCCCAGTTGCTCAAACATTTTTGCTGCAACATCATATTCCCGCATATCAGGTAAAAAACCGAGAATTTCATTCGCCTCTACGGTATCCAGCCCTTTGTCCTGCTCTGCATAAGCTCGAATTTTGTTTATAAGGCCAATTCCCCGTCCCTCCTGACGAAGATATAAAATGCAGCCGCGCCCAAGATCAGCAATTTTACGCATTGCGGCCTCTAATTGTGGCCCGCAATCACAGCGCAGACTAAACAACGCATCACCGGTTAAACACTCGGAATGAACCCTTGCTAGAACCGGTTCGTTGGTCGTGACATCTCCCAGAGTAAGCGCGACATGTTCCTTACCATTATCAGCGAGAAAGCCATGCAATCTGAATTCAGCAAAAGGAGTGGGTAACACGGTAGAGGTGACAAGTTTTATGGTCATTTTACATCTCAGCTTTATAGGCGCACTACTGCAATAATAAGTTGGGCCAGAGCTTTTTTAAAACAAGTTAAGTTATACGCTGATTATAACAGGCTGGTTTGACGTGGCTATAGCAATATTTTGTTATAGTATAACATTTTTATTGCTATACAATTGCGCCGGCAATTCTGCTTTACCGCGCTGGTAAGCGTCTCGATGATTAGACTGATCCAACACTGTAAAATCGGGTACACTAGCAGGCGTTTAACTTGGTTTTTCTATTCAGGATCCTATATGTTGCGTTTTTTTGAACGACTCACTACACCTTTTCCCGCAGCAGCACCCGACCAGCCACCTCGTGGTTTACTGGCCTTTTGCCGTCACTACACGAAAGGCATGGAACGCTCGTTGCTGTTTATGTCTTTATCATCAGCGATCCTGGCCGTTCTTGAAGTTTCATTGTTCAGTTTTATGGGACAGTTAGTAGACTGGCTGGTCGCCAATGATCCTGAAAATTTCTTTAATGACGAACGCACTACCCTGATTGGCATGGCGGTAGTTACCCTTGTCTTATTGCCGCTGATGACCTTTATTCACTCAGCAATCGTTCATCAGACATTGTTAGGTAATTATCCAATGTCGATCCGCTGGCTGGCACACCGCTATTTACTGCGCCAGAGTGTCAGCTTTTATCAGAACGACTTCGCCGGTCGGATTGCCACCAAAGTGATGCAAACATCACTGTCGGTCCGGGAAACAGTAATGAAGTTACTTGATGTGATGGTTTATGTACTGGTGTATTTCAGCGCAATGCTATTTTTCGTGGCGGACGCTGATCTGCGATTAATAGTACCAATGTTAATCTGGCTTATGATCTATATCGCACTGCAGTTCTACTTTGTGCCCAGATTGAAAAGAGTATCAACGGCTCAGGCAGATGCCCGCTCTGAGATGACGGGCCGGATAGTAGACAGTTATACCAACATCACCACTATTAAACTTTTCTCTCATACCAATCGCGAAGAAAGTTACGCCAAAGACAGCATGAATGTTTTCCTGAAACCGGTTTACCAGCAAATGCGCCTGGCTACCGGCCTGAGTGTCTCCGTACAAAGCCTGAACTACCTGCTGGTGTTCAGTGTTGCCGCGCTGTCGCTGTATCTCTGGGCCGGCAGCGCCATTACCGTCGGCGCCATTGCTATTGCTATAAGTCTGGCTTTGCGGTTAAACGGCATGGCTCAGTGGATTATGTGGGAAGTCAGCGCTTTGTTCGAGAATATTGGTACTGTCGCAGATGGTATCGCGACACTGTCACGGCCAATTGATGTAAAAGATAAGAGTCATGCCAGTAAGCTGACCGTGCCGGCAGGTAATATTGAATTTCAACAGGTTACGTTTAACTATGGCAAGACTGACGTTGCAGGCGGCAAAGCCCCAGTGTTGCAACAACTGAATCTTAGCATTAAACCCGGTGAAAAAGTGGGCCTGGTCGGTCGCTCTGGTGCCGGCAAATCCACGCTGGTTAACCTACTACTGCGTTTTTATGATATCGAAAGCGGTAAAATATTAATTGATGGCCAGGATATCAGCTCGGTAAGCCAGGAAAGCCTGCGCCAGCATATTGCCATGGTTACTCAGGATACATCCCTGCTACACCGCTCAGTGCGCGAAAATATAGCTTACGGTAAACCTGATGCAACCGAAGCTGAATTGCTGCAAGCGGCCGAGCAAGCAGAAGCGCTGGATTTTATTGAAGATTTATCCGATCCGAAAGGTAATAGAGGCCTCGATGCACAAGTTGGTGAACGTGGGGTAAAACTTTCAGGCGGCCAGCGCCAGCGGATAGCAATAGCCCGAGTATTGTTAAAAAACGCCCCGATATTGATCCTCGATGAAGCGACATCAGCATTAGACTCTGAGGTAGAGGCTGCTATTCAGGCAAGTCTGAACAAACTGATGGATGGTAAAACAGTTATCGCCATTGCCCATCGCTTATCAACCATTGCCCAGATGGACCGGCTTATCGTGCTAGACAATGGCACTATTGTTGAACAGGGTACCCATACTGAACTGATTACCGCCGGCGGCATTTATGCACAGCTTTGGGCCCATCAGACCGGCGGATTTATCGGAGTAGAATAGAACAATGTCAACGCCGCCGCTTTTACTGCGGTGGCGTACCGATAACTTTTAAATCGTTATTAACCGCATGCACCCCCGGAGTACCAGCAGCTATATTTTCGGCCAGTTCGCGCTGCGCGTCAGTCGCCACCTCGCCGCTTAGCCTGACATCGCCCTTACTGGTTTCAACCAGAATATTCAGATTAGCTAAACGTTGTTCGGCCTGAATAGCTGTATGCACGGCAGTGGTAATATTCAGATCATCACCGGTACCATCCTCACTTTTAATGGTCATGCCAGCTTCATCAGTCTGCGCCTCAAGACTTTGCCGCTCGCGCTCACAGCCAGTTAGCGTTAACACACTAATAAGCAGCATTGCCACTGTTGCACCAGGTAATAAAGATGTTATCTGCATTTTAACTTCTCCCTGCTATAAAACATGTCAATTGATTGGCCTAAGTATGGTGCAACCTGCCTGATGACGCAAAAAACTTAGCCTGATCAAAAAAAAGCCCGGCTTAGTAGCCGGGCCCAGGGATCCCTTTGCTTTTTAACGTTACTTCTGCTGTTTTTCCAGCCGCTTCTCCCAGAAGGTAGCATTTTTTATACCCAGTTTTACCGGGTCAAACCGGATAGGGCCACCGGCTTTCTTTTGTTCTTCATAGTCATTCAGACATAAAATGGCAGGTTTAGCGACAAAGAAAATAGCCAGAATACCGAGGATATTAATCCAGGCCATTAAGCCGACGCCGATATCACCGATCCCCCAAATGTAGCCAGAACTATTCACCATACCGTAGGCGACCATTGCCATGATAACAACCTTCACCAGTACCAATGGGATCTTGCCCTTAAAATAACGGTTTAAGTAGGAAACGTTGGTCTCGGCAATATAGTAGTAGGCAAGAATGGTGGTAAAAGCGAAAAAGAAGATAGCTATTCCAACAAAAGCCTGACCGAACTGGCCAAATACGCTGTTCAACGCCATCTGGGTAAAAGCCGGCGACGCCACTTCAGTTGCCGCATCAATATTCTGGACAATCAGCGTGCCCGCCCCTGTAGCAGCATTAAAATCTTCGGTCTGAATGTTATATTGTGAGGTAATTAAAATCATCAGCGCCGTGGCTGTACAAACAAATAACGTATCAACATAAACCGAGAATGCCTGAACCAAACCTTGCTGCGCCGGATGATCAACCTCAGCAGCGGCTGCCGCATGCGGACCCGTTCCCTGACCGGCTTCATTAGAATAAATACCACGTTTTACGCCCCAGCCAATTGCTGCGCCCATGCCGGCCTGAGCTGTAAAGGCATCGGAAATAATCAGGTTGAAAATACCAGGTACTTTGTCCAGATTAAGGAAAACCACGATAAGAGCCATAACGATATAGCCAAGTGCCATAAAAGGCACCACGATCTGAGTAAAGTGAGCAATCCTTCTGATCCCGCCAAATATGATAAATGCCAGCACAATCAGAATAATCGCCAGCGCTACCAGTTTTAAACTGGCGACTTCACCAAAACTGGTAACCACCATATTGCCTTCGCCAAACACCTGGGTAAACGCATTGCCCACCGCATTGGCCTGCACCCCAGGAAGAAAGACGCCACAGGCGATAATTGCTGATACTGCAAATAACACCGCCAGCCACTTCTGACCGAGACATCGTTCAAAATAATACGCCGGGCCACCCCGATACTGACCATCTTCGTCAACTTTATAAACCTGGCCCAACGTAGACTCAGCATAGGCAGTACTGGCGCCAAGAAATGCCACCACCCACATCCAGAATACGGCACCCGGCCCACCAAAGCCAATGGCAGCAGCCACGCCGGCGATGTTACCTACCCCAACCCGGCCCGATAACGATACTGCCAGTGCCTGAAATGAAGAAATACCTTTATCAGATTCGTTGCCACTTAACAGCAGCTTACACATTTCTTTAAAGTGTCTGACCTGAGCAAAGCGGGTAATGATCGAGTAAAACAAACCTGCGCCAAGACACAAGAATATCAGCGCAGGGCTCCAGATAATACTATTGACGGTGCTGACCAAGGCTTCCATTAGTTTCCCCTGTAATTATTGTTGTTAGTATTTTTAGTGGCTTATTCTCAGTAATTTGCCATAACACGCTGTTAATAGCTACGTTTGCTGTCGTCTGTATTGGGTGTTTAGTGGTTTTTTGTGCGATTTTAGTCTCTCAACGCCCGATCTATGCCATTTTACGAAAAAGCCCCGCGAAGCGGGGCTGTGATTCAGATAATAAGATTAATGTTTACCAAATTTTTCTGCCAGATACAACCAGGTTTCCAACACCGTATCCGGATTTAATGAGACACTATCTATGCCCTGCTGCATTAGCCAGCCGGCGAAATCTTCGTGATCTGAAGGGCCCTGACCGCAAATACCAATATACTTGCCTTTCGCTTTACAGGTTTTGATTGCCATTTCCAATAGTTTGTAGATAGCCGGATTACGTTCATCGAACAAATGGGCTATCAAACCGCTATCCCGGTCCAAACCAAGCGTCAGCTGGGTTAGATCATTTGAACCAATGGAAAAACCATCAAAATACTCGAGAAACTCTTCAGCTAATAAAGCATTTGAGGGCAATTCACACATCATGATCACCCGCAGGCCATTCTCACCGCGCTTCAGGCCATGCTCGGCCAGCAAATCAATGACTGCCGCAGCTTCTTCCAGAGTGCGAACGAAAGGGATCATCACTTCAACATTAGTAAAGCCCATGTCATTCCGCACCCGCTTTAATGCCTCAACCTCAAGGGCAAAACAATCACGAAAATCCGCAGAGATATAACGCGATGCGCCGCGAAAACCAATCATCGGGTTTTCTTCATGCGGTTCATACTGCCTGCCACCAACCAGATTGGCATATTCATTTGATTTAAAATCAGACATCCGGACAATGACTTTTTGCGGCGAAAAAGCACAGGCCAATGTCGCAATACCTTCGGTTAACTTTGCAATATAAAACTCAACCGGATCAGCATAACCGGCAATCATCTGTTTAATAGTGCCTTGTAACTCCGCCGTCTGCTGATCAAAATTTAGCAGTGCTTTAGGGTGCACCCCAATCATACGGTTGATAATGAACTCAAGCCGGGCCAGGCCAATACCGGCATGCGGTAATTTGGCAAATGAAAATGCCCGTTCAGGGTTACCAACATTCATCATAATTTTTAAATCGAGTGCCGGCATCTGATCAACCCGGCTGCTGACAACTTTATAATCAAGTTTGCCATCATAGATAAAACCAGTATCACCTTCCGCGCAGGATACCGTTACCTGCTGACCGGTTTTAATCTTGCTGGTAGCATCACCACAACCAACCACAGCAGGTATACCTAATTCCCTGGCAATAATTGCCGCATGACAGGTACGCCCCCCCCTGTTGGTTACAATGGCTGAGGCCCTTTTCATAATAGGCTCCCAGTCCGGATCTGTCATATCGGTTACCAGCACATCCCCGGCCATTATCTGGTCCATCTGCTCAATACCTTTGAGAACCTTAGCGGTGCCGCTGCCAATACGCTGGCCAATCGCCCGGCCCTCAACCAGCACAGGCGCTGAGCCCTGTAACTGAAATCGTTCCATATTATTGCTGTCTTCCCGGCTTTTTACGGTTTCCGGGCGAGCCTGCACTATATAAAGCTTGCCGTCATTGCCGTCTTTTGCCCATTCAATATCCATAGGCCGGCCGTAGTGCTCAGCAATAATAACCGCTTGCTTTGCCAGTTCTTCAACTTCGGCATCAGTTAGTGAAAACTGCTGGCTGCGAGTGGTATCAACATCAATAATTTTTACCTGCTTACCATGGCCCTGCTCCGCCGAGTAGACCATTTCGACTTTTTTGCTGCCAATATTGCGCTTAACAACCGCTGGCCGGCCCGCCGCTAAAGTAGGTTTGTGAACATAAAACTCATCAGGATTAACAGCGCCCTGCACCACCATTTCACCCAGGCCGTAAGACGACGTAATAAACACAACATCTTCAAAACCTGACTCAGTGTCGATACTGAACATTACGCCAGAGGAAGCAATATCTGAGCGCACCATTTTCTGTACCCCGGCAGACAACGCTACGCCCCGGTGATCATAGCCCTGATGCACACGATAGGAGATAGCCCGGTCATTAAATAGCGAGGCAAAAACGTGTTTAATGGCAATGATAACTGCATCGTAACCCCGGACATTCAGGAACGTTTCCTGCTGGCCGGCGAAGGAAGCATCTGGCATATCTTCGGCCGTTGCTGAAGAGCGAACAGCGAATGAAACATCATGTGCAGGATCGGTATGCAGCTGCTGGTAAGCCTGACGAATCACTTGTTCCAGTTCAGGTTGAAACGGCGTGTCTATTACCCATTGCCGGATTTGCGCTCCGGCTTTGCTTAGTGCCGTAACATCATCAACATCCAGCCCATCCAGTAATTGATAAATACGCTCATTAACTCCGCTTTGCTCAAGAAACTGATTAAAGGCATCAGCAGTGGTGGCAAAACCACCAGGCACCTGCACCCCGGCATTAGCCAGGTTACTGATCATTTCACCCAGGGAAGCATTTTTACCCCCTACCCGATCCACATCGTGCATACCCAGTTTTTCATACCAAATCACAAATTCTTGCACAGTTCGTCTCCAATTTTTGTCGAAGGGCGTGTAAGCTTACAGTCAGCGTTACATGGCGCAGTGATTTTACACTCTGGCCGGACTTATTTAAAACCTTAATTTTTATGTAATTTTATAACAACAAAACGGAGTTCAAGGTGCGGACAGCTTTCTATATTTCTGATGGTACTGCTATCACGGCTGAGGTATTTGGCCATGCCTTACTTACTCTTTTTCCAGCACAATTCGAGCATATTACCATTCCTTTTGTTGAAACAGTGGATATGGCTGAACAGGTTAAAAACCGAATTAATGATCGATATAAAACAACGGGAGTGAAACCGCTTATTTTCCAGACCTTTGTTGCTGACAACCTACGACACATAATTAACAGTAGCGATGGTATTTGCTATGACTTTCTTAACAGTTTTGTTGAGCCCATACAGCGCGAATTAGGTATAGCGCCGGTACCTAAAACTCATCGCACCCACAGCATGCATGAAAAGACGTACGATTTCAGAATTGATGCGGTGAATTATGCTTTGGCCAATGACGATGGCGCTAATATGAAAAACTTTGATCAGGCAGATATTATTCTGGTAGGGGTAAGCCGCTCAGGTAAAACCCCCACGAGCCTCTATCTTGCCTTGCAATATGGAATAAAGGCAGCTAACTATCCTTTTGTCGAAGAAGACATGGAAATGCTACGGCTACCCGCGGAGCTGATGCGCAATAAGGATAAACTGTTTGGCCTTAGCATCACGCCTGAGAGGCTGAGTCAGATCCGTCAGCAGCGCCGTCCTGATAGCCGTTATGCTTCTATCAGACAATGCACGGCTGAATTGAATGAAGTTGAAGCACTGTACCGGCGGGAGCAAATTCCTTTTTTAAATTCGACGCATTTGTCGATAGAAGAAATATCTGCAAAAATTATTGCCAAAACTGGGTTGAAACGGCATAAATACTAACAAAAAAGGCCCTTAAGGGCCTTTTTTAAATTAAAACAGGGCCAGACTATTATTTCCTGCCTGCACTTAAAGTATCGGCAATCAGAAACGCCAGCTCAAGTACCTGATCTGCATTCAATCTGGGGTCACACTGGGTAAAATACCTTTTACTTAAATCATGCTCGCTTAAACCATAAGCACCACCGGTGCATTCTGTCACATGCTCACCAGTCATCTCCAGATGAATCCCGCCAGCATGGGTGCCCTCCGCCTTATGTACGGCAAAGAAATTCCGAATTTCTCGTAAAATGGCTTCAAAATCCCGGGTTTTAAAATCGTTACTGGCTTTTACCGTATTGCCATGCATCGGATCGGAGCTCCAGACCACTGTCCGTCCCTCTGCTTTAACCTTGCGCACTAATGCTGGTAACTTGTCAGCCAGTTTATCCGCGCCCATCCGGGTAATCAGGGTTAACCGACCAGCGGTATTGTTCGGATTAAGTGCATCAATCAGTCTGATTAATTCATCAGGCTGCATACCCGGCCCAACTTTAACCCCCACCGGGTTGTGGATCCCCCTGAAAAACTCCAGATGAGCGTGGTCTAACTGACGGGTCCGCTCACCAATCCAAACCATATGCGCTGAGCAGTCGTACCAGTCGCCAGTCAGCGAATCACGCCTGGTTAATGCCTCTTCATAATTTAAAAGTAATGCTTCATGAGACGTAAATAGTTGTGTTTCCCGGATAGACGGCGAGTTCTGCGCGGTAATACCACAAATTTCCATAAAACGTAGCGCTTCCTGGATCCGCTGCGCCACGTTATGATAGCGATCTTTTAGCGGGTTAGACTCCACAAAGCCCATATTCCATTTACTAACCTGGTGTAAATCAGCCAAACCGCCCTGAGCAAATGCTCTTAACAAATTCAGGGTGGCAGCAGAATGATGATACGCCGTTATCAGCCGGTTTGGATCGGGCTGGCGGGCACTCTCGGTGAACTCAAAACTATTAACAATATCGCCACGATAGCTTGGTAATGATACCCCCTCTATCGTCTCAAGATCACTGGAACGGGGCTTGGCGTACTGGCCTGCCATTCGGGCCACTTTAACCACTGGTAAGCCACCGGCGTAGGTCAATACCACTGCCATTTGCAGCAGCACTTTAAACGTGTCGCGGATTTTGGGTGCATTAAAATCGTTAAAGCTCTCTGCACAGTCGCCGCCTTGCAGCAAAAAGCCTTCGCCTTTTGCAACCTGGCCTAATTGCGTGTGTAAATCACGGGTCTCCTGAGCAAATACCAGAGGTGGGTAACGATGTAACTGTTGTTCCACTTGCTGCAGTAATTGCTGGTCCTGATAGGACGGCTGTTGTTGAATGGGCAGTGCCCGCCAGCTATCTGGCGTCCAGGTGGTCACAATCTAATTCCTATACTAAAAATTACTAAGACGTCTGCAAAGTTATAGACTTCTGGACGTAAATTCAATCTTGTTCTCAGAGTTTTTCAAACTAATTAAAGAGATAAAGTAATAAGCCCATCACTTAGCTATCTGCCGGTTATCTCCGGTGCTGAAACAAGGTTATCGCAGGCGCGCTCAATTAGATCAAGCACCAGTTCAAAACCTTTACTGCCACTGTAATAAGGGTCTGGAACTTCGCTTATCGTTGGATATTCCGGATGAAAAGACAGAAACAGCTTAACTTTGTGCGCAAATTCAGCAGGACATCGTCTGTTTAGTTCAGCCAGGTTGTCGTTATCCATTGCCAGAATAAGATCAAAATTGGCAAAATCGTGGTCAAATACCGGTCGGGAATAAAGATCGTTGAAATGGTAACCTCTGGCGCTTCCCGCTTTAATACTGCGACTATCAGGCGGCTCCCCTTTATGCGAGGCACTGGTACCTGCCGAGTCTATTTCAATATCAAGGCTTTTTAACTGAGCTTTATGTCTGAGTATTGCGTGAGCGGTTGGTGAGCGGCAAATATTCCCTAAACAAACCACCAGAATTTTCTTTACGCGCATTACATTTCCTACCGTTATTATAATCAACTGAAACTTAATTACTGTGCTTAGGTTAGATTCACACCTCGTAGCATTGTATCAGTTATATTTTCTGTGTTGCAGCCATCATTGGTTGCAATTAATTGCCACGCGGTACAGTATATCCGAAGTTGTTTTAGTCAGGGTTCAGACTAAAGTCGTTTGGAGGTGAAAACAATGGAACGGTTTTCCAGGCTGATAATACTGTCAGAGCGCCAGCAATTACACAATATCGTAATGTTAGCGCAGTCGGTTGGCATAAAAGTACAGCAATGCAGCAGACATGACTTTTTACTGCAGCCAGTTAAGTCAGGTGTGCTGGTTGGTTGCCAGTTTACCAGCCAGGATTTAACAAAAAAAGGCATATCAGCTGAACTGGCTCAGCTAATGCAAAGCTACCCGGCTTTTATTTTCCAGGCTGAACGCGCGTTGATTGAACCCGTAATGGCAGTACATAGCGGTCTTAGAGGTTTAATTTACCGTGATGAACAACTTGACCGTGTTCTTACCGCTCTGAAAACTCTGATGTCCGGTCAGCTTTATTACTCCCGGACTGTCATGTCTGATGTTGTTGACCAGTTAATTAATAAACCCAAGAAATTAAATACTGAAGTTTCGGCAGCCAATAATGCCCAATTAACAAAGCAGGAAAAACGAATAATCGGCCTGGTGGCGGAAGGCGCTCGCAACAAAGAGATCGCCGCAACGTTAAATATCAGTGCTCATACCGTTAAAGCTCATTTATCCGCTATTTTTCGTAAAACACAGGCCCGTAACAGAGTTGAATTGCTGCGCTGGTTGCAGCAATCCAATCAGATGATAACCAGTCAGCCTGCAGTGGCCAGGCTTGCCTGATCATCTGCCCGCCAGAAGCCACGGTCCAAACCAATATTTATCAGTTCAACCACGGCACTTTCCATTGCCTGTTTCACACAGTATTGAACAGGCTCATTGGTTGAATAACCGCCTTCCATTTCAACCAGCCTGTTTAGTGAAACATACCGGAATAAGCCAGCCCTAAGCTCCTGTGAAAAAACTTTTTTTGTTGTTGAAACTGATAGCAATACCTGGCCACTGTATACATCAATCGCCCTTAAATAGACCGTAACCTGATCTTCTCGGTATAACTCTGATAAGCCCAGACCAAAATACTCAGCGCCAATACCACCTGTCGTTAAATTGGTCTCATAGCCGATAATGCCACCTTCAAACACCAGCCGGGCTTCTTTCAACGGTGGCAGTTCGTTCAGTTTTTTATTGGCGCCATGAATTTTCCGCTCTGTGAGTAAGTTCTGTAACCCTTCTCTTTCTAACGGCGCAAACCAGCCACTGTCCAGTAAAATCTGGGTTAGCATGGATGTTGCTCCCTGCGTTACTGCAGTTGAAAAACTTGAAACATTGCCCTGAGGTTTATACTGGCCTGTTTGATCGCGAAACGCATACACCGAAACCGGAATTTGCTGACGCGGTTTGGCCTGCTGCTGCAAACTTTGCATAGTGCTGCTGACACTATCAACACTGGCCGGCGTAATATTAAGCTCCGGTTTTGGCAACGCGGAGCAACCGGCTAACAAAAATAACACCGTCGCTATAAATTGTAGTTTCATTACTATAGTCCGCCACCAATTACCGGAATAGTAATGATGGTTACTTCACCCGTATCCAGATTAGTTATATTAACAATGACACTGCCATCCGTTCCCGTTGAAATCTCAACCAGAAACTCGCCTGTATTGTAGACGCCATCAACTAATTCGCCGTCAGCGATTCGCCTGGTAAGAGAGTTAATAATATTTCGCTCAAGTGCCTCCTGAAACTTATCAACAAAGGACAACGTTGGCCGCTCTTCCTTAAATCCATTCTGGCTTTGGGCTTTTTGCAATAAAAAGTTTCCGTTTAACGGATTACCACCAAAGCTGGGGTTTATCGGGGTATACACTAACTCAGTGGCATTTACTAAAGCACTTGTCAGCAGGAATAGCACTACTGCACATCGTTTCATTTTTATTCCCTATTAAAATATTTCCTGATCCTGCTCACCCAACATTGTTCTGGCCTGAATATTAGCAAGTTCATTAATACTGCGTAGAATAGCTTGTTCAGCCATGTCTTTAACATTATTGTACCTGCGGCCAAAGTAAGTTTGATAAACCCGTTGCTGATTAATCTCTACCCACAAAAAAGTACCCGCCTGCGGATACACCTGCTCATAAATAACTACAGACACACCTTCAGTAGCGGGCATATCGCGCCAGTAACCTGAATAGTAAAACATGAAGTCTTTGCCAAAACGCGAGATAGTGCGGTCTATAACCAAACCGCTCAGTTCGATATCATTTGCTGCTACCTGGCCGGGTAACAGCAATATAAACAGCAGGAAAAGTGTTTTCATATACAACTGGCGGCCTTAAGGCCGCCTTGCAAATTAGTTTTGAGTAACAGTGGCGGTATTAAAGTCACCTTCTTGCACAATAGTCATAATATTGCCATTGCCATACTGCTCGCCGAGTACCAGGTTATCATTACCCACCTGACTGATAGTAACGGTACCATTCTCGCCTGAAAGCGCGAAATAACCGTTATTACCCGCCACCCAGTTACCATTACCTTGCTGCAGAATATCTGCAACATTACCGCTGCCTTCAATCAGAATATCAACCAGGTTTAACTCACCACTTTGTTCAATATCAATGCTGTTCATAACAACAGCCGCATCACTGGTAATAAATGTTGAGTTTAAGTTCCCATTCTGTTCGACGGCAATATCGTTGTCATCGCCAACTACATCGATACCAGCAAAGTTGTCGTCTCCGGTTTGCATTATTTCAGCGGTATTGCTGCTACCAAACAGCCCAATACTAGCCATATTTGCATTACCAAAACTATAAATAGTGGCATCGTTGCTATCACCGGCTAATAGCATTTCTGCCGTGTTGTCATCACCGTTTTGATAAGCAGTAAGGTTATGGCCATCGCCATCAGTAGCAATAAGAGCATTATTCAGGCTACCATCCTGCCGCATATCAATCAGATTGTCATTGCCAACCAGACCAATCGGCGCCTCAACTGTATTGCCCGTGCCAGTCTGGTCAATCAGTACCATATTGTCATTACCTGCCAGAGGCTCGACTAAAAACACGTTATCAACACCATCTTGTTTAATATCAACAAAATTACTGCTACCCTCAACGCCAGTGGCGATAAAGACGTTGGTAGTACCTTCCTGTTGCACATAAACCTGGTTGTCGTCGCCGGTCAGGCCTACAACACCCGCCACGTTGGCATCACCATACTGCTCAGATTCAAATATGTTGTTATCACCAAACAAATTAAACATACCAGCCTGGTTATCGTTACCTTCCTGTATGCTATACAACGTGTTGCCATTTCCACTAAAGCCCGCATTCGCCCAGTTGCCGTTGCCATTTTGTTCAATTTCAGCAAGATTCATATCACCTTGTAAGGTCGCAAAAGCCTCGTTTAAATCTCCGGTCTGAAAAATTGCGGCATCATTGACATTCCCTTCAACTATCACTTCGGCCTGATTATAAAAACCATCCTGTGTCACCGTAGCAATATTTTCATCACCAATGATATCAGCAGCGGCGATGTGCCAATCAGCATATTGTTCCAGTCTGACCGAGTTATCATTACCGGTGCTGAAACTATATCCTTCCAACCATAAGCCATTTTGCATTACGCTGCTGAAGTTAAGTTCACCTACCTGTTCAACTATAGCCAGATTAGCTGTACCACCAGTGTTAGTCTGAGTAACTTCTGCGGTATTCCCTTCGAGCGAACCTGCAGCAGAGCTTTGAAATATCGTTGCTTCATTATCGGCAAAAGCACTGCCAGCGAAGCACAAAGCGACAGCCATACCTAACAGATGTTTACGTGATTTAATAAGGTTCATGTTAGCTCCCTGAGTCTCTTTTTAGTATTGAATTATTGAGATTTCAGCACCATCGCCAATTTGTTCAATAGCGAAACTTCGGTTTCCCCATTGCTCTAACTGGATCAGATTGCTCTCCCCGTGCTGTAAAATATCAGCGTGATTATTGTTTCCGTACTGGTTAATTTGTGCCTGGTTGTCAGTACCATACTGCTGTAAAAAAATCTGATTAAGCACACCTTGCTGGATTAATACCGCATAGTTAGCTTCACCAGCCTGTGTAACATTAGCGGCGTTTAAATCACCTAACTGCGTAATGTCTACACCATTGGCCAAAGCGTGCCTTTCAAGTAACGATGACAGTTGTACTGAAACATCTGCAAACACGACCTCACTTGTTAACAGCAACACCCCTAACCCGACAATCTTTAAATTTACAATTCGCACAAATTTTTCCACATTTGTCATTACATTAACCAGACTAAAGACATATTCAAAAGCCACAATAGGACAAATGTTTTATTTTTATTTCAATTTTGCAATCTTTAATAAATTTTTTTATCCGAATAAACAGCAGCATAGCCAATAATGTTCACATTAAACCCCACCAAGGTACTAACCCTTTTGTACTATTTTCCTTAAAAATATGAGCAAATTGTTAATATAAATGCTAATGCTAATAGGTGCAGTAAAAGCGCATAAATTAACAAATAATTAAAATGGGAACTGATATGTCCAAGCAAAAAATTCTGGCGCTGGCAATTGCCACAGCGCTGTCTTCAGGTTCAGCGTTTGCAATGAATAAAGCTGCAGAAGCTGATGATTCTATTCTTGTCATGTTTAAACCGGGGGTTTCGAAGCAGGAGCGTATTTCCGTTGTTTCGCGCACCGGAGCCAGCTTACGTCAGCTGGATAATCAGGGTCGTGATATCAAAATGCGTCACATCGCGGATGGCCGCATCGCTAAAATTAAAGTACCAAAAGGTATTAATCGTGATTTTTTAATCAAGCAACTTACATTAAATCCGGCAATTGAAATCGCTGAGCCCAACTATCTGGTTAAAGCGCTTAACGTGCCATTGGCCGTACCTAATGACCCGAGTTTTGGAGAAATGTGGGCGCTTGACAACACGGGGCAGAATGGTGGCACCGCGGGTGCCGATATCAGTGCAACAGAAGCCTGGGATATTACGACCGGAAGTCATGACATTGTAATTGGGGTAATAGACTCTGGTATGGATTATAACCATCCTGACCTTATCCCGAACCGCTGGGAAAATGATGGTAGTTATCCTGGCCATCCTCACGGTTACTCAACATTAAATGAAAACAATGATCCAATGGATAGCGACAGCCATGGTACTCACGTTGCTGGTACTATTGGTGCCAGCGGCGATAATGGCATTGGCATAACGGGCGTAAACTGGAACGTGACCCTGTTACCCTGCCAGTTCCTGGGCCCAACCGGCGGCAGCACAGCTGGCGCTATTGAATGTATTGATTACTTCACTGACTTAAAAACAAACTATGGCGTCAATGTTAAAGCGACTAATAATTCCTGGGGTGGCGGTGGTTTCTCTGAGACCCTCAGAGCTGCAATTCAGTCTGGCGGCGATGCCGGTATTCTGTTTATTGCAGCCTCAGGCAATGATGGTGCTGACGCTGACGTCAGCCCAATGTATCCGGCAGCCTATGATCTGGATGTGATTGTATCTGTAGCCTCAACCGACCGTAACGACAATTTGTCTGTATTCGCAGTAGGCGCATCTAACTATGGAGCTACATCGGTAGATTTGGGCGCACCAGGCTCTGCTATTCAGTCAACAATTCCGGGTAACAGTTATGCTGCCTATTCTGGTACCTCAATGGCATCACCACATGTTGCTGGTGCAGCAGCCTTGCTGTGGTCTATTAATCCGGAAATTACACCATTGGAGATGAAGGCCATCCTGATGGATAGCGGCGATGAACTTGACTCTCTGGCTGGTAAGACCGTTTCCGGTAAGCGGCTTAATCTGGTCAGTGCACTGGCAGATGCCGACCCAACCCCAAGTTTCCGCTTATCGTTATCTCCCCGCAGCCAGCAAATCGTCGCTGGTGAAATGGCTGAGTTTACGCTTGATGTCGGCAATCTTGCAGACTGGATGGGAACTGTTGAGCTTAGCGTCAGTACCGATCCAAACCTCGCCGGCGCATCATTATCAGCAACAACGGCTGAACCGGGTGATACCATAACGGTTACTGTACCAACAATGGCGGATACTGCCTGGGGTGATTATTTAATCACAGTTACCGGTATTGATGCTGCCGATCCTGAAGTGATAAAGACCGTGTCGGCAACACTGGATGTATTACCGCAGGGTTTGGCAGATTTCAGCTTTGATAACAACACATCAATTGCCATACCGGATAATAACGCCGTTGGAATCGACAGTGTTATTAATGTGCCAAACGAAGGTACTGTGTTCAGCGTTGAAGCTGGTGTTGATATCACTCATACCTGGCGGGGTGATTTACTGGTCACTCTTACCTCACCTCAGGGAACCGAGCATACGTTACACAATCGTGCCGGCGGCAGCGCCGACGATTTAGTTGAGAGCTGGGTTGTTGACACCTTTAATGGTGAAGGTATGCAGGGTGACTGGACCTTAAACGTATCTGACAATGCCGGCGCTGACGTTGGAACGCTGAACAGCTGGAGCCTGACGATTACCGCACTGGCTGGCGATGTTGTCGATCCGGATCCTGAAGCGCCTGTGGCTGAGTTTAGCTATGTTGCATCTGGTCTTAATGTCGATTTTACAGACACTTCAACTGACGCGAATAATGACATCAGCAGCTGGAGCTGGGATTTTGGTGATGGCAATGTGTCTTCACAACAAAATCCAGCTCATAGCTATGCAGCAGAAGGCAGCTACACAGTAAGTCTGACCGTTACCGATGAGACAGGTCTGACTGACACCACAAGTCAGTTGGTAACGTTAGTGGAAAGTGACATCAGCCTGAACCTGCACCGCGCTATCCGAGCCCGCACTGGTGCAACCATCGTTGATTTACGCTGGACGGGGGCAACCGGCAGCGTTGACCTGTACCGGGATGGCGAGTTTATAGAGACAGTTGAAAATGATGGCAGACATCGCGATCGTTTCGACTCGATGGCTGCGTCAGTAACGTACAGTCTGTGCCTGGAAGGTACAACGGTATGTTCAGCTGATTTAGTCGTCAATTTCTAATCGTTCTGTTGTTCGTTTAACTAAGGCAGCTTCGGCTGCCTTATTATTTTGTTGATCCCCTCGACAGAGCGACTAGTATAGAGAAAGGATAAAGATTATCTCAGCAACAAGTTTACCCCGACCCATCCGGTTAAATGGCATCCGCCGCCTGGTTCATTAAGCAGTAAGGAGATCGCGTGTTAGCGCAATTACATCAAGTCGAACAAAGCATTAATCAGGTTATTCTTGGCAAACAGCAGCAAATCCGACTGGCACTTTGTTGCTTACTCGCCGAAGGCCATTTGCTGCTGGAAGATTTACCAGGTTTGGGTAAAACCACCCTTGCCCACGCACTGGCCAATAGTCTGGGTTTAAGCTACCGGCGGGTACAGTTTACCAGCGACTTACTACCCGCTGATTTAACCGGGATTAGTATTTATGATGCCCGGTCACAGCAATTCCATTTTCAGCCAGGGCCGGTATTCTCTCAGGTTTTACTGGCTGATGAAATTAACCGTGCCAGCCCGAAAACCCAGAGTGCATTGCTGGAGGCCATGGAGGAGCGTCAGGTTACGTCAGATGGTGAAACCCGACCGCTGCCAAGTCCGTTTTTTGTTATTGCCACTCAGAATCCGTTGTTTCACGCCGGAACATCGGCTTTACCTGAGTCACAGCTGGATCGCTTTTTAATGCGGCTTTCATTAGGCTTCCCGGAACGGGAGGCTGAGCACCAGTTATTGGTTGATGACAGCAAAGGTTCCAGACTACAGTTTTTAACACAGCAACTGGACAGTGCAACCCTTAAAAATCTGCAACAACAGCTGAGCGAAGTTAAAGTTACCGATGCGGTCATTGACTATCTGCTGAGTCTGGTTGACGCCAGTCGGAATCGTAATGATATGTTACCGTTGTCACCCCGTGCATCCAAAGCCCTGCTACGGGCAAGCAAAGCCCATGCCCTGCTGGCCGGCCGGGACTTTACCACTGCAGATGATATCCAGCAGGTCTTCCCATCAGTAGCTGAACACCGGTTAGATCCCCGCTCAAGTGCTGCCAGTCATAGTCTTAGCCAGATTTTACTGGAGCAAACTGATTGTCCGCTATGAAAAGTGTCAGACACCAGTTCAAGCATTGGTTTAATAACTGGCTTGATAAGCGGCAGCCTAAAGCACGAACCGTTACCCTTAGCCAGAAAATAATTTATATCCTGCCAAGCAAGTTTGGTCTCTGGTACATTTTACTGCTGATTTTACTGTACCTGCTTGGCACCAATTATCAGAACAATCTCATTTTATTAATGAGTTATATGCTGTTTTCTGTGTTACTGCTGGCGCTAGTATTAGCATGGCGTAATTTACATGGTCTGACAGTGAGCTGTGCCCCTGTTTTAAGTGCCTACGCAGAAGAAGTACTGATGGTGCCGGTGTCATTACACAGCCCGCAACCCCGCCAGCAGTTACAATGTAATTTCAGCACAAACCAGCCACCATCAATACTGGAAGACAACAGACAACAGCTGATGGTACCGCTGCCGACAACGAAGCGGGGCTTTCTGCCTTTGCCTCGCCTTACCGTTCACAGCTATTTTCCTTTTGGCTTATTTAACTGTAAAAGCTTATTGAACCTGGATTACCATTACTGGGTATTTCCCAAACCACTGGCAACAGATCCAGTAGTGTTAAACAGTGATACCAGCGGTAGTAAAAACAACAGCAGTGAAGACTTCGACACCATCCGCAGCTATCAGGCGGGTGATAGTCTTAAATTAATGCTCTGGAAAAGGCTGGCCCGCGATCCGGCTAACCCGGCGGTTAAACATGCCCCCAGCACTCCGCAGCCTGAGCCTGACTGGATCACCATTCCGTCAGTCAGCGGCGCAGCGCTGGAATTGGCGCTATCTAAAGCCTGCTATCTGATGATACAACTTGAGCAACGCAGTAAACCTTATGGATTACGGATTAAAGGTACCAGCATTAGTCCATCCTGTGGCCAGCCACATCTTGAGCGTTGTCTGCGGGAGCTGGCATTATGCTGATCCTGTTAAGCCGTCAGGCGATACTGTCGTTTTATGCCATTCTGGTTTCGTTAATAGTGTTGCTGCATCAGGCATTGCCGTTGTGGTACAGCGCAATTCTGTTGCTGTTGTTGTTGTACCGATGGCCTCTGCAGCAAAACGACAAAGTTAATAAACTTAAACGGGTTAATGTTATTGCCGCACTGATCCTGCTGCTACTGCTGGTTGCAATAAAGCAGAGCGGTGTTTTTCATTTTATGCTGCAAATATTGTTACTATCTGCTGTCAGCCGTCTGGTACTGATCCGTCAGCGCCACGACAGCCACCAGTTGTTATGGGTGCTGTATTTTCTGCTGGCATGCTGCTTTATTTTTTATCAGAGCATGCTGGTAAGCCTGGTTATTCTGGCCCTGTTAATGTTTACGCTTTACTGCCACTACCGGCTGTACGCCAGCAAGCAGTATCAACTGCAAATGCTGCAACTGGTCAAAGCCATCTTAATTACCCTGCCCGTCTGGATTTCTTTGTTTCTGCTTTTTCCACGTTTACAACCATTGTGGCGGATCCCAACCGCTGAAGCAGCGGTAACCGGCCTGGCTGATACCCTTGATCCGGGAAGTATTGAGAATCTGGTTCAAAGCGATAAGCTGGCCTTTCGGGCAATATTTACCGATCCCCCCCCTCCACGCCAGCAATTGTACTGGCGCGCAAAAGTATATGAAGATTTTGATGGCCGCAGCTGGACAGTAAATCAGCGTTTTGAGCGCCGGCAATCCGCTAACCGGCAGCCTGAAAATACCAATGCCGAACAGTGGATAAATTATCAGGTTATTGCCGAAGTCAGTAACCAGCGTAGTTTATTTGCGCTGGGGCAGCCGGTGCAATATGCCAGTGTAGTCCGACCAACTGCGGCATATTTAGTTGAAGCCCGTCGCCCGGTAACCCAACGTCTGAGTTATCAGCTTAGCAGTATGCTTACGCCAGTGCCGGCAGATACAACATTTGAACAGCAACTGAATAGCCGCACCGTCAATGCCAACCCAGAAACCCGGGAATTAGCCAGTCAGCTTGCGGCAAAGAGCCGCTCAACCGCAGAGTTAATTGAGCTGATCAGTACAATGTTTCGCCAGCAACCGTTTTATTACAGTTTAAACCCGCCACGGCTTGGCGCTAACAGTATTGACGCCTTCCTGTTTGATAGCCGGACAGGTTTTTGCAGCCACTATGCGTCGGCAACAGCGGTATTGCTGCGGGAAGCCGGTGTTGCCGCCCGGGTGGTAGGTGGTTATCAGGGTGGTGTCTGGCATGAAGAACAGCAGTATCTCGAAGTTCGGCAACGGGAAGCGCATGCCTGGGTAGAGTATTATGACCAGGGGAGCTGGCAGCGTTTTGACCCGACCGCAGTTATTGCACCTGAGCGGGTGCTGGCCGGGCTCGAAGCGGTATTAATGGCGGATGAGCAAAACCAGTTGCAGGCAAACTGGCGGCGTTTCTCCGCATTGAACTATCTTAGTCAGCAGCTGTTACACCTCGATTATTACTGGTCGGTCTGGATCCTGAGTTTTGATGAAAATAACCAGCAAAATTTGTGGCAACAGTTAAAAGCCGCACGAAACATTCTGATATTACTGGCCAGTGTACTACTACTTACTGCGATGATTTGGTGGCTGTGGCGTTTCCGGCGCAAACCAGATAACAATGCAGCTGCAGTACGGCTAATTAACAAATACTTTAGCAAAGTACTTAGCAAAAAAGCAGCGGGCCAGCATTTCAGTCAGTTTGCTACGGTTTTAAAGAAACATAACCCGGAATACAACAGCGAGTTAGCTCATATTGATCAGCTATACCAACGGGCACTGTTTGCTGAAGATCAGCAGGCCCTGGTGCAACTGGCAGACTATTTAAAACAACATCGTCACAGTTTAAAGAAACTAACCTGGCCTGAATAAACAGGCCAGTTAATTGCTAACGGTTCGTCAGAATACGCAGAGCAGTTTGAATATGCTCTGCACAATGCACACCCAAATCAGTCAGGTAGCCACCATCGCGCTGGGTAAGCAAACCCTTTTCGTGAAGGCGGGCAATTGCTGCCCGGGTCTCGCCATCGGCATCTTTATGTACTTTTAAGCCTTCCATCTGTGAATCGAGATTATATAAATTCAGAATTTTTATCTCAGCATTAAGTTCAGCTGTTACCGGCATAGCATACATCCTCTGTGTTGTTTACAGTCTCAAGATAGCTGTTATCGTCAAATATTGGCAGCCTTTTCTGCAGAAATTAATTGCGGCCTGGCAAAATATCTTCAGCCACGGCCGGGCTTAAAGGTGCTGCCACCGCCGGCTTTACCGGCTGCTCTGTTAATTGACGAAGCAGATAACTAATGCCGGCCTCCAACTGACTGTCAGCGCCATTAAAACTGGCATACGGCAAGTTAGATACTTCTATATCCGGCGTTACACCGTAGCCCTCAATGATATAACGGCCATCCATAGCAAATTGTGGCGTTTCAGCTACTCTGGCAAGGCCTTTATCTGCTAACTGATTACGGCCAGACAACCAGACCCCTGCACCCGCGGTGCGGTTACCAATAAGAGGCCCAAGGCCAAGAGCTTTTACACCCGCGGCAAAGGTTTCACCATCAGAATAGGTTAACGGATCAGTCAGCACCACTAAATGCCCGCGAAACGCCTGTTGCATGTTGGTGTAGGGTGCACCATGGGTTGGTTGCCAGAATGACCAGGCTCGGCGTAATAATTTCTCGATAATCCAGCTATCAATGTTACCGCCGCGATTACGTCTTACATCAATAATAAGTCCATCACGCTGATACTGGGCGTAAAACTCCCGGGCAAAGCTGGCAATATCATTGCCACCCATCGCGTAGAGGTGCAAATAGCCGACACGGCCATCACTGGCCCCCATCACCCGCTGCTGATTCTGATGCACCCAATCCCGATACCTGAGCATGGCTTCTTGCTGCGCAGCTACTGGCTGCACTATGGTCTGTAGCAGTTGATTGTTACGACGCAGGGTTAACAGCACCTGCTTACCGGCCTGGTTGCGCAACTGATTTGTCAGCTCAGCCAGATTACTGACTTCTTTGCCATTGATAGCGACAATAACATCGTTAACTGAAGCATTTACCCCGGCTTTAGCCAGCGGAGAAGCCTGCGCCGGTAGCTCTTTATCTGACTGATATATATGGTTTATTTTTACACCCTGACCAGTACTGCTTAAACTGGCGCCTAAACTGGCTGCGGCAGGTTTAGCGCTGTCGCTCTGATACTCACCACCGCGAACCTGTGAGTGCAGCGCATTAAGCTCACCCATCATTTGCGCCAGCACGTCGTCCAGCTCATGCCGGTCAGTTACCCTGGCAAGCAGCGGTTGATATTTATCCCGACTGGCCGGCCAGTCTAAACCACGCATATTTTTGTCGAATAAAAAGTCGCGGTGCATTAACCAGGCATCACGAAACATCTGCGCCCATTCTTGTTGCGGTTGTATCCGCAATTGCCAGGCAGCACTGTTAACTTTCGCCAGACTAAGGTCGGTTGGCATTTTTTCGCCGGCGTTCACAATTAACATGTCGCCCGTGCTATTACTCCCTGCCGCATCGGCAGCCTGTTTGCGAATAAACAGTTTGTCGCCGCTAGCCCCTAATTGATAATCCGCCACATCTGCACTAAAAGTGGTGATTTTAGCGCCCTCTGCCGCGAATTTTGCCTGTTTAAGCTCAGCGCTGCGACTGCCCGCCCGGCGACTCATCACATATAATCGCTCTTTACTAAGTTTAAGATTACTGTAGTTGTCAGCTGGTAGCGGAACCGGCCACAAACGGTCTGCTAAGCTTTGCCAATCAACTAAACTGGCATCTTTACCCTCTCGTGCAGCTTTAGCCGCAGTGTCGTCACAAATATTCAGTTCCTGTGGCGGTGCAAATGCAAAACAGGCTTGTTGCTTTAAACTTACGGCATAAATTTCACTGCGTTTATCAAACATCGGGCCCAGGTTGCGGTCGCCCCACGGGCTGGATGGTGTTGCCGTAAACTGGCGGTCAGACAAAAAATACAGCCATAAACCGTCAGCACTGAATGCTGGCGAATACGATTGATACTTATCGCTGGTTAAAACTTCTGACCTGCCGTCAGCTAAACTATGCAGTACGACCTGACTGCGTGGCCGTTGTTGATGATTAAAGGTAAGCGCCAGTAGGTTGCTGTCTGGCGACCAGACTACGTCCTGATAAGGAGAGTGACCGTAGCCGGACTGATAAATTCGTTTATTGCTGTTTTTTTCCAGATCCAGCAGCCATAAATCGCCATTTTTGTCATCATGAGCCAGGTATCGGCCATTGGGCGACAAATACAGACCCCAACGAAACGTGCTACCGTCCTTAGTCAGCTGCCTGGCGTCAGCTGAGCCATCCCGGGCGTAGCGCCAAATCTCGTTTTCACCGCTGGTATCGTTAATCGCATATACCCATTTGCCATCCGGGCTGCTAATGGCGTTGCGGGAACGACTGCCTGCGGCCGTGTGGATCTGAGTTAAACGCTTAACGCCAGTGCTGGCAACCGCTATCTGGCTGCGCGCTGTTAACACGACATGATGCTGGCTTTCGTTAAAACCGGCATGGGTCAGATAGTCCAGCGGTTGATTAATAAAACGCTCACGTTGCTGAACAAAGTCCGAACTTAGCGCAATATCTAAGCGCTGGCTCTGGTTACTGTCTAAATCAAGCTGGTGAAGATCTGCCGCCAGCTGATAAATGATCTGGCCCTGATTAAGTCGGGCCTGACCTATCCGCCAGGCTGTATGGCGGGTATGTTGCTGCAGATCACTGCCATCAGCGGCCATTGACCAGATATTACTATTGCCATCCGCATCGCTGATAAAATAGACTCGGCCCTGCCAGAACATCGGCTGACTGATTGAACCGCCATGCCCGGCACTAAGCAACACAGCTTCGTCAGTTGAACCGGCTTGCCAGCGCCATAGCTGACCAATAGCACCACCACGATAAACTTTGCTGTTATCTCCGGTCAGCTGCAAACCAAAACGACTGAAGAACACATTATTTGTCGCCGGATCAATCACGCCGTTGGCCGCATCAGCCAGCGGCAGTGTTTCAGTTTGCAACGTTACCGGATCCAGTAGTTTCAGGACCCAGTAATTTGCCGGCCCGACATCACTGTCTGTCGCGTATAAAATCCGGCCATCAGCCAGCCATTGCTGAAGACGCACCCGGCTGTTTTCAAAGCTTATCCGTTTTGCCAGTCCACCGCTAAGTGGCATCAGGTATATTTCATCTACCCCATCATAATTGGCAACAAAAGCCAGTTGTCGGCCATCTTCCGATATCAGCGGCTGAGTTTCCAATTCGGGATGGCTGGTTAAGCGCCGTGCCTGAGCCTCACCGGCAGTCTGTTGCCAGATATCACCCTCGGCGGTAAACAACACATTATTACTATGCAATACCGGAAAACGGTAATAGCCCTGATTAGCAGCAGCATTAACGCCAGCCAGCGCAGACAGCAGCAACATTGCAACGGATAGGCGTTTTATGAAATGGGTAGTGACAGAAACCGGGATCATTGAAGCCTCATTATCTTATTATCAACGCTCAGTAAGATAAATGAAACTAGCAGAAGCGGCTGACGGCTACCAGCAATAAAACGACCAGCAGCCTGCCAGCAGCGCCTGTTGAACAGCTTTTAGCATGCCATTGGCTTTGTTAGCTCAGGTGCAGACTAAGCGCCTGCAGGCAAAGTGCAATATTTTCGCGCCGGGCACCATAGCCCATTAAACCTATACGCCAGGTTTTGCCGGCCATCTCGCCAAGACCTGCACCAAGCTCCAGGTTATAATGCTCAAGCAGCGTGCTGCGTAGCGCCGCATCATCCACTCCTTGCGGTATATAAACGTGGTTTAATTGAGGCAGGCGGTAAGGCTGCGCAACCACAAATCTAAGACCAAGTTTTGTCAGGCCATCTGCCAGTAATTGGTGCATAGCTCGATGACGCTGCCACGCCTGCTCCAGCCCTTCCGCCGCCAGTAACCGTAAAGCTTCATGTAAAGCATATAAACTGTTGACCGGTGCAGTGTGATGATAACTGCGCTTGCCCTGGCCACTCCAGTAGCCCATTACCAGACTTTGATCTAAAAACCAGCTTTGCACCGGACTTTTGCGCTGTTTAATTTTCGCAACTGCCCGTTCTGAAAACGATACCGGTGATAAACCCGGCACACAGGACAGACATTTCTGGCTACCAGAGTATATGGCATCAATGCCCCACTCATCTACTCTGAGCTCCACCCCGCCTAACGACGTAACAGCATCGACTATCGAAATGCAGTCGTGCTGCCGGGCCAAAGCACAAAGCGTTTTGGCGTCACTTAGTGCACCAGTAGAGGTTTCAGCATGCACAAAAGCGACAAAACGCGCATCAGGATGCTGCTGCAGCACCAGTTCTAACTGCTCTGGGCTTACCGGCTCACCCCAGGCGTTATCAACACATACAGCTACACCACCACAACGCTCAACATTCTGGCGCATCCGTTCCCCAAACACACCATTGCGACAAACAATCACTTTTTCGCCGGGTTCAACCAGATTAACAAAGCAGGTTTCCATGCCGGCGCTACCCGGTGCTGATACCGCGATGGTCATCGGGTTTTCGGTTTGAAAAGCGTATTGCAGTAATTTTTTCAGTTCATCCATCATACCAATAAAAAGCGGATCCAGATGGCCGACCGTTGGTCTTGCCTGCGCTGCCAGTACTTGCGGATAAACGTCAGACGGACCGGGACCCATCAGGATCCGTCGTGGTGGATTAAAAGCAGCGAATTTCGGGGCTGATAACATGGTTACTCCGGTAAAATAGTAAACAGACGGTCTACCTTAACAAAAAATCTGCAGCTTGCCCTGTCAGCCTGATTAATAGCGGCTATTCAGCAGCGTAATAGGCAGGTACTTGGTAGTTTATTGAGATGACGGGTTTATGCAATCGCAAAAAAAGCCCCGTAAACGGGGCCTTATCATTAAAATTCCCTACGGCTACGCAGGGCCTCAATCCGCTTTTCCAGCGGCGGGTGGGTTAATAACAGCTCCGACTTTGGTTTTTTACCGGCAATACCAAATGCCATCAAACTGCCTTCCAGCCTGCTTTCATGGTTATGCTTCAGTCGTTCCAGCGCCGCCACCATTTTATCCGGCCCCTCTAAGCGCGCGGCACCGGCGTCAGCACGGTATTCACGCTGGCGTGAGAACCACATAACAATAATGCTGGCCAGAAAACCAAAGACAATTTCCAGCACAATAACAATACCGTAGTAGGCAAAAGTTCCCATTTGCTGGTTATTATTACGAATAGCACCGGCAATTAAGCGGGCAAAGAAAATAACAAAGGTATTGACCACACCCTGGATCAGCGTCAGGGTTACCATATCGCCGTTAGCAACATGAGACACTTCGTGAGCCAGTACCGCCTCAACTTCTTCCTGTTTCATATTACGCAACAAACCAGTGCTAACTGCAACCAGAGCATCATTTCGGTTCATGCCGGTGGCAAACGCATTCATTTCCGGCGAATCATATACCGCCACTTCCGGCATACCAATGCCGGCTTTTTTCGCCTGGCGCTCAACGGTACGTAGCAGCCATTGCTCAGTGGCATTGCGCGGCTGGGTAATCACTACGGCACCGGTGGAGCGTTTCGCCATCCATTTCGACAACGCTAACGAGATAAAAGACCCACCAAAACCGAATATGGCTGCAAATACCAATAAGCCGCCGATACTGCTGTGGTCTATCCCTAAAAAGCTGAAAACGATATTCAGTACAATACTCAGTACTACAATAACTGCCAGGTTGGTTGCCAGGAACAGCAAGACTCTTTTCATATACCCTTACCTCAGTGACTTAACTGCCTTTAATATATGGGCTGCTAACTGAATTTCAAATTAAGTGACGTGCTGTTTTAACGGGAAATATGTAAGAAAACATGTCCCGCTGCACGCTTTTCGCTACAATACCAACAATAGACAACAGCTTAAAATCAAAGGTTCTTATGCAATTATTATTACTAAGCAGCTCACGGGCCCATAACAGCGACTATCTGGCACCTTATATGGACTGGCTTAGCGGCCATTTGTCTGGCATCGACGAGTTGTTATTTATTCCTTATGCCGGTGTTACCGTTAGCTATAATGATTATCTTCAGCAAGTAGCCAGCGCTTTAACGCCGTTATCAGTTAAAGTTAAGGGTTTACATCAGTGCCAGAGCCCACAAAAAGCCATCGCAGATGCTCAGGCTATAGCCGTAGGTGGCGGTAATACTTTTCAGCTACTTCATAAGTTATATCAACAGGATATCGTCCACCTAATTGAGCAACGCGTAACCAGCGGCGTGCCTTATATTGGCTGGAGCGCCGGTTCCAATATCGCCGGTGCTACTATTCGAACCACCAACGATATGCCAATTGTAGAACCGGCTTCATTTAATGCCTTAAATCTGTTGCCATTACAGCTAAACCCGCATTACAGCGACTATAAGCCGGAAGGTTTTCATGGTGAAACCCGGGATATGCGCTTAGCTGAATTTATGCAGTTAAACCCACAAACGCCGATTATTGCCCTGCCTGAAGGTACCGCTCTTAAATGCAATGGTGATGAACTAACATTGCTGGGTAAAGATGGTGGCTACCTGTTTAAAGGCGGTGCAAAAACAGCCATTGCAGAAAACAGCGATTTATCTCATTTTTTAGATAACAGCCCGCCTACATTAAAACGAAGGGGAATAAACTACACTGAAAAATCTTAGTTAATCGGGGTGAAAGGTTGGACTGATTAAACCTGGCTGATAAAACGAAGGTTGGAATACAGGCTCAGTCGCCACAGAGTGTCTGAGTGAACGCGTCAGCGGTAGCGAGTTGCTGTGGCAAGCTTAGCCTGTGTTGCAACCTGAAGTCCTCAACAAATTCCTGGCTAAATTCAGACCTAACTGCGTTTGCTCTTCAGGGTTGTATGGTACTACGCCTAAACACGGCGCTGTAATTCGTTGCTGAAGATCAGCAATATTCTGCTCTGCTAACGCCATATCAGGGTCAACACAATTGGCTACCCAGCCCACCAGCTGACAACCACTACGGGCAATTTCCCGCACCGTCAGCATGGCATGGTTCAGACAGCCCAGTTTCATGCCCACAATTAATATTACCGGCAACTGCTGTTTCGCTACCCAATCGGCCAGATAACGCTGCTCGCTAATAGGCAACAACCAGCCACCGGCGCCTTCAACTAACAGTTGTTGCACCGGTAACTGCTGCCAGCTGGCCAACGCCTGATCCAGTGTCGCCTCGCTGATTGGCAACTTCTCGTTAACCGCCGCCAGATGCGGTGCTACCGGTGCCTGATAACAAATGGGATTAACAACGCTATACGGTAACGCGATACCGGAATGGTGCTGCAGCAGTAACGCGTCACTATTTTTTTTCTGCTCGTCAGCACCTGCTGCTATTGGCTTTACGCCAGCCGCGGCGATATTAAGCGCCCTAAAGCCCTGCAGTATTAAACCGCTGATAAAGGTTTTACCGGCATCAGTATCAGTCGCAGTAATAAAGTAACAATCAGCGGGCATCTTTGGTTCCTGAAATAACTAACACCTGATAACTTGCCGGTAAGCCCAGGCCAGTTCGATGTATCTCATAAGCGGCGGCCAGTTTTTGCCAATAGCCTTTACCGGTTAATCCTGAGTGACTGCGGCCGGCTACCTGATTCGCACCAATGGCTTTTAACTCACGCGCTAAACTTTGTACATCAGGGTAATACAACGGATAACTGCGTAAGTCGAACTGCCAGTTAACCGCTGGAGTGGCTTTCGCCTGGTCAATAAGCGCTGCTTCAGGTAAAAATAACTGGGTATGCGGCTTTTGATCTAACGTCGCAAACGCCTGTTGCAGTTCCTGTAAAGTGCCCTGCACCAGTGTGGTCACAACCATTTTGCCGCCGGGTGCCAGCACTCTGGCAAATTCGCTGAGCACAGCACCTGGCGTTGGGCACCACTGCAACATTAGACTTGAAAATACTTTAGCAAAGTGTTCGCCCGGTAATGGCAATACTGCCGCATCTGCCTGAATATACTCACTGGCCAGTTGTTGATACCTGGCTTTATTGAGCATACCCTCACTAAGGTCAACAGCAGTGAACGCAGTACAATAGTGTTTGAATTCAGGGTGGATCCAACCCGGCCCGCAGCCTGCGTCCAGTAAGCGGCCTGTTCCGTCTGCAGCAAGTAACGCCAGCGCATCCCTGGCCACCTGTTGTTGCAATCTCGCTGCCGCCAGATAGCTATCACTGGCTTTGCCAAAACTAGCCGCCACCTGTTGTAAAAAATCTGCCTGATGCAGCTTTGGCTGTTCGCTGAGTGTTGGTAGCACTGTTGATGAAACTGCCATCAGACTGCCTGCCTTAAATGCTGTACCAGCATGCTGATATCCTGCTCAGTATGCTGGCTGCTCAGGGTTATTCTTAATCGCGCGCTACCTGCAGGCACTGTTGGCGGCCGGATGGCACTTAGCCAAATCCCGGTTTGCTTGAGTTGCGCACTGGCAGCCAATGCCCTCTCGCTGCTACCCAGCACCACGCCCTGAATTGGTGTCGTAGAGACCAGCAGTGGTAAATCCGCAGCTAACTGGCGGAACAGCGCAATATTTTGCTGTAGTTTGTCCCGCCGCCATTGCTGGCCGCGACAAAGCGCAATACTTTTTAATACCGCGGCACACAGTGCCGGTGATAAAGCGGTGCTGTAAATATAATGGCGGGCAAATTGCTCCAGATAATCAATCACGGTTTTGCTGGCTGCAACAAAGGCACCACCCACACCAAGCGCTTTACCAAAATTTGCCATCTGACAAAACAATTCAACGCCAGCCACACCCTGAGCCGCAGCGGTACCGCGCCCTTCCGGACCCAGTACTCCCAGGCCATGCGCATCATCCAGTAGCAGTGGCGCATCATATTGCTTACATAAGCTCAGTATCGCCGTTAAATCGGGGCTATCGCCATCCATACTGAACACGCCCTCGGTTACCACCATAGCGTGCTGCGAGGCTGGCGTTTGTTGCAACAATTGCCCAAGTGCAGTCAAATCATTATGAGCAAAACGCTTAAAACCTGCCTGGCTATGCATTGCTGCATCAATCAGCGAGGCATGGCTGAGTTTATCCAGCAGTAAAACGTCACTCTTTTCTGCCAGAGTTAGCAGCATTGCCTGATTGGCCGCAAATCCTGATGAAAATAGTAAGGCCCGCTCCTGGCCAAGCCACTCGCACAGGGTATCTGTTAACTGCTGATGCACTTTATGCTGACCGGTTACCAGAGGCGAGCCACTGCTGCCGGCACCATATTCTGTCGCGCCTGCGGCATAAGCCTGCAATACTTCGGGATCCTGTGCCAGCCCAAGGTAATCATTGCCGGAAAAATTCAGATACTGTTTGCCACCAGCCGTAATTAAGCGGCCATGATAACGCTCTACAGTAACAGGTTGGCGTAACAACTGCCTGGCAGCACGCTCATTGAGGGCCTGCTGCAACCTGGCCAGTCTGGTTAGCGCCATATTACTGCGCCGCCTTTTTATTGCGCGGCATAGTAAAGCGGTGGATTAGCCTGTTCGTTCAGGGCATCAGCCAACGCCAGCTCGTGCGCCTCATCTGATACATCAGCCCGTTGCTCTGGTTTAATGCCAAGCTTGGCAAACAACTGCATATCAGCATTGGCTTCTGGATTGTCGGTGGTCAGTAATTTATCACCGTAAAAAATCGAATTTGCGCCGGCAAAGAAACATAACGCCTGCATTTGCTCATTCATGCGCGAACGCCCTGCCGACAACCGAACATGACTTTGCGGCAGCATAATGCGCGCGACAGCAATGGTACGGATAAACTCAAATCCGTCTAAATCGTCAACGTTTTCAAGCGGCGTGCCCTGTACTTTAACCAGCATATTAATAGGCACACTTTGCGGATGCTCTGGCAGGTTGGCCAGTTGCATCAACAGTGCCGAGCGGTCATTCGCACTTTCGCCCATGCCAACAATACCGCCACAACATACTTTCATACCGGCGTCGCGCACGTGGCTGAGGGTATCTAAGCGGTCCTGATAAGTCCGGGTGGTAATAATTTCACCGTAAAACTCCGGTGAGGTATCCAGATTATGGTTGTAATAATCCAGGCCTGCCTGCGCCAGAGTTTGCGCCTGACTGTTATCAAGCATACCCAGGGTCATACAGGTTTCCAGCCCCAGCTGTTTAACGCCTTTTACCATTTCAATGATATAAGGCATATCCCGTTGTTTCGGGTTGCTCCAGGCGGCGCCCATACAAAAGCGACTGGCCCCCTGCGCTTTTGCTGCTGCGGCCTGGGTTAGTACTTTTTCAACTTCCAGCAGCCGCTCGCGCTCCAGGCCGGTATTATAATGGCCACTTTGCGGGCAATATTTACAGTCTTCGGCACAGGCGCCGGTTTTGATTGATAGCAAGGTACTTATTTGCACCTCATTAGGCTTGAAAAACTGACGATGGATTGTTTGTGCCTGAAACAGTAAATCATTAAAAGGTAATGCGTATAAGGCATTAACTTCGGCCAGGGTCCAGTTATGACGAACCTGAGAAGTGGCAGCAGCTTGCATAAGTTGTATCCATTGTTGTTATGCGGTTTTTCGGCTAGTCTAACCGGCGGCTGCAACTTGTCAACGCTGACCACAGCTAAAACTTTACCACTGGTTATTTTATGAGCATTAATTATGGCCATTAACTTAGAATTTGATCGAAACCACATCTGGCATCCCTACACTTCAATGCTAAATCCGCTGCCAGTGTATCCGGTAAGCCGGGCTGAAGGTTGCGAGTTAATACTGGAAAATGGCCAGCGTTTAATTGACGGTACCTCATCGTGGTGGGCAGCTGCCCATGGCTATAATCATCCGCGATTAAATGCCGCCATCACTGAACAATTAGAAAAGATGGCGCATGTCATGTTTGGTGGCATCACCCATCAGCCTGCGGTAAGCCTGTGCCAGCAATTGATCGAATTAACACCAAAGCCGTTAACCAAAGTGTTTCTGGCAGACAGTGGTTCAGTTGCAGTTGAAGTGGCGATAAAAATGGCGCTGCAATACTGGCTGGCCAGCGACAAGCCACAGAAAACCAGACTTATTAGCCTGCGCAAAGGCTATCACGGTGATACCTTCGCCGCCATGGCAGTGTGTGATCCGGTCGACGGCATGCACGATATGTTTGCCGGCATCTTAAACCAGCACTATTTTCTGCCTGCACCTGCCAGTGCTTTTAATACCGAATTTAACCCGGCAGATCTGGCCCCGCTGGCTGAATTACTGCAACAACAGCACCAACAGATTGCCGCCCTTATTCTGGAACCAATAGTTCAGGGTTATGGCGGCATGCGCTTTTATCACCCTGAATATTTGCGCCAGGCCCGCACCTTATGTGATCAGTACAACGTGCTGCTGATTGCTGATGAAATTGCCACTGGTTTTGGCCGTACTGGTAAGTTATTTGCCTGTGAGCATTCCGGCATTACCCCGGATATTATGTGCCTGGGTAAAGCATTAAGTGGTGGTTACATTACCTTAGCCGCCACGTTG
Organism: Arsukibacterium indicum; assembly: GCF_019100565.1. GTDB lineage: Bacteria > Pseudomonadota > Gammaproteobacteria > Enterobacterales > Alteromonadaceae > Alishewanella > Alishewanella indicum. Next base: position 294,194 of record NZ_JAHRID010000005.1, read on the forward strand.
TGCACCGATGAAGTAGCTCGTGGAATAAGCCAAAGCGCTGCTGGCGGTTTAATGCATGGCCCTACTTTTATGGCTAACCCGCTGGCCTGTGCCGTGGCTAACGCCAGCGTTGACCTGATCCGGCAGCATAACTGGCCGGCGCAGGTGGCAGCCATTGAGCAGCAACTTAAACAGGAACTGGCGCCATGTCAGACCTTACCGGCGGTTAAAGATGTCAGGGTGCTGGGCGCCATTGGTGTGCTGGAAATGCGGCAAAGAGTTGATGTAGCGCGCTTACAACAGCAATTTGTTGAACTGGGTGTCTGGATCCGGCCGTTTAATCACCTTATATATATAATGCCGCCTTTTATTATCAGCAAGTCACAGCTTAGCCGCCTTACTGCAGCCATGTATAAAGTAGCAGCAGCAAGCAGCTAGCATTAGCTATTACCGTAAAATATAGAACAACATGCCGCTGGCACTTAGCAGCAATAAAATAATATTAAAATGTAAATGATCGCTGCGCCGCTTCAGGCGCAATCGGTTTAGCAGCAAACTAACAGCACTGACAATGACACAGCCCCACAGTAAATACACCAACCAGAAGGTTAAGCGGGGACGCCAGTAGTCACGGATATCCAGCCCCAGGTAGCGCACTAAGCCTGAATCCATTTCCGGCCGGGCATAGTGGCTGACAATTAATGCTGCAAAAAACAACAACCAGGCGGCAATAGCCAGATACTTAAATGCCCGGCATAGTAAGTCGGGCCCTTCCCTGCGTTCGAAATCCGGTCCGCGCTTGTCGGGCACTGCCTTATTATATGCTGACATTTTTGGCTTCCTTCCAACTTTTACTTGTTTTCAGCTTCTGGCAAAGTATGATTACAGCTTTCATAAATATAGCCTAGTTATAACACCATCTGGAGTTTGTTGCATGACGCACGCCGTAGTTAAAGATGTGTTGGCCGGTAAGTACTCAACCGGTTCACAGATCACCGTTAAAGGCTGGATCCGCACCCGTCGCGATTCTAAAGCCGGTATTTCTTTTTTAGCAGTGCACGATGGCAGCTGCTTTGATGCGGTGCAGGCTGTTGTGCCGTCTGATCTGGCTAATTATGAAAATGAGATTAAACGGTTAACCACCGCCTGTTCAGTTATCGTCACTGGTATCGTTGCCCGCTCTGAAGGCCAGGGCCAGGCTTATGAAATTCAGGCGCAAACAGTAACCGTGGTTGGTTGGGTGGAGAACCCGGATACCTACCCGATGGCGCCAAAACGCCACAGTATGGAATACCTGCGCGAACATGCGCATCTGCGTCCCCGTACCAACGTCATGGGCGCCGTTACCCGGGTTCGTCACTGTTTAGCCCAGGCCGTGCACCGGTTTTTCCATGAACAGGGTTATTACTGGATCAGTACCCCGATTATTACCGGCTCCGACACTGAAGGCGCCGGTGAAATGTTCCGGGTAAGCACGCTGGATCTGGAAAACCTGCCCCGTACTGAGCAAGGCAAAGTAGATTACCGTGAAGATTTCTTTGGCAAAGAAACTTACCTGACCGTTTCCGGCCAGCTAAATGGTGAGACCTACGCCTGTGCCATGTCAAAAATTTATACCTTTGGCCCAACCTTCCGGGCCGAAAACTCTAACACCAGCCGCCATTTAGCAGAGTTCTGGATGATTGAACCGGAAGTAGCGTTTGCCGAGTTAAAAGACATCGCACAGCTGGCAGAAGATATGCTGAAGTATGTTTGTAAAGCCGTACTGGCCGAGCGTGCTGATGATATGGCGTTTTTTGCCGAGCGGATTGACCCGACAGCAATAAGCCGCCTACAAAAACTGGTAGATTCATCATTTGTGCGGATGGACTACACCGACGCTATTGAAATTCTGCAAAATTGTGGCAAGACCTTCCAGTACCCGGTGCAGTGGGGTGTGGATTTGCAATCTGAGCACGAGCGCTACCTGGCTGAAGAGCATATTGGCGCGCCCATTATTATGCAAAACTACCCGAAAGACATTAAAGCCTTTTATATGCGCTTAAATGACGACGGTAAAACGGTTGCAGCGATGGATGTACTGGCACCGGGTATCGGCGAAATTATCGGCGGCAGTCAGCGGGAAGAGCGGCTGGAGCAATTCGATAAGCGGCTGGACGAGATGGGCCTGAATAAAGAAGACTATAGCTGGTACCGTGACCTGCGCCGTTATGGTACTGTGCCACACGCAGGTTTTGGTCTGGGCTTTGAACGACTGGTCTCTTATGTTACCGGTGTAGGCAATGTCCGCGATGTTATCGCGTTCCCGCGTACCCCGGGCAACGCTGAGTTTTAACAGGCGGCCTATTGCAAAACAACAAACCCGCCACTGGCGGGTTTGTTGTTTTATAAGGTATCGAACTATTACAAGCCGTTAAAAATAACTGAAAAACGCGTCCGGATCCGGCTCGTTACGCACCGGTGCATTACCGGTAGCCGTACCTAAATATAAAAAGCCGACAATTTCATCATCTTCACCAACATCCAGTGACTGCTTAACAAAATCCTGCTGCGCGTAGCTGCCAGTGCGCCAAATCCCACCAAAGCCCTGGGCAAACGCCGCCTGTTGCATCGCCATTACCGCGCAGGCAGCAGATTGTACCTGCTCATGGGCAGGTATTTTGGGGTGCTCTGTTACCTTGGCAATACAAACAATAACCATTGGCGCACGCAATGGTAACTGCCTGGCACGTTCATGCATTTCCGGCGAAATACCAGGCGCATCTTCAATTGCCGCCTCAGCAAACACATCGCCCAGCCGATTTAACGCCTCTTTGCCGGTAACAATAACAAAGCGCCACGGCTTTAAGCCACCATGATCGGGCACTTTTAATGCTGCCTGTTTTATCAGCGAAAGTGCTTCGCCATCAGGCGCCGGCTCAGCTAAACGCGGGCTGGAATATCGTGTCGTTAATAATGTCAACGCATCCATAACTTAACCTCAGTAAACAACTCAGTAGACGTTTAAGTAATTATTCTGGCTAACAGGCTAACAAAGATTAATGATTGTGCCCACGACAAACTACGACCAGCAAGGCTGTTTGCTTAGCCGCTCGCCAAACTGTTCAAATTAGCACCGTCAATTGGCCTGAACGGCTTGTTTCGCCTGCTGATACAATGCCAGATATTGCACCATAGCCTCTCGCCAGCCAAAGCTTTGTGCCATAGCGTTTTGCTGGATAGCGTTATACCGCTGCTTATCCTGATACAATGCCAATGCCTGACGCAGAGCCTGCAGCAATGCCTCAGTGGTTGGTGCTACAAAGCCAATACCGGTTGCCTGCTCGTCTGGCCACGGCACTACCGTATCTTTTAAGCCGCCGGTTAACCGCACCAGCGGCAAGTTGCCATAGCGCAAACTGTACAGCTGATTCAGCCCACAAGGCTCAAATAAACTGGGCATCAGAAAAAAGTCGCCTGCAGCCTCCACCAAATGGGCCAGTGGCTCATTAAAGCCCTCAATAAAGCGAAACTTGTTTGGAAACCTTACCGTTAACTGATGCAGCTGCTGACAATAATGCGCTTCACCGCTACCCACTATCACCACCTGCATCGAATAATTGGCCAACATATGGGTAAGAGCCGGGATCAATATATCGTAACCCTTCTGACCGGTTACCCGGCTTACGGCGACCAGCAAAGGCAGTTCGGCTACCGCCAACTGACAATCCTGCTGTAACCGCTTTTTACATTGTGCCTTGCCCGCCAAGTTTGCAGCATCATAGTTTGCCGGCAACGCCTTGTCGGTTGCCGGGTCCCATAGCTGATAGTCACAGCCGTTTAAAATGCCGCTGAAATCATGCCGGCGCTGCTGATACCAGGCCGCCAGGCCATTGGCTGCCGGCTCTGTCAGTAACTCGTCCCGGTACCCCTGGCTTACGGTATTTATTTTAGTGGCATATTGCAGCGCTATCTGTAAAAAGTTAACGCTGTTGTTATGCATGGGCAAATCGAGCTGCGCTGCCCAGTGCGCTGCTGATTGTTGCTGGTAGGCGCCATTGTGAATGGTAAACACAAACGGCGTAGCGGCCAGGTTAGGGTGCTGACGATAGTTAGCGGCCAGATAATACGCAGCCGGGCCACTTTGCCAGTCGTGGCCATGCAAAACATCGAACGCCGGTTGGGTGGTACACCATGCTAAAACAGCTTTGCAGAAAAAAGCAAAACGTAACGGGTTATCCGGATAACCGTGCTCGCCATCATCATATGGCCGGGCTCTGCCATAAAAATCATGATGCTCGACCAGATATACCGTTACCCCGGCAACATCAGTCTGGCGCACTGCACAGCCAAAGGTCTGGCCGCCAAGTTCAACAAATACCGACTGTTCCCCCCGAGTTTGCACGTTATAAAGCGAGCCGTATCTGGGTATTATTACGCTAACCTGATGACCAGCTGCCACTAAGTTACTGGCCAGCCCCCGGCAGGCATCTGCCAGGCCGCCGGTTTTTATAAGGCCTTCATATTCACTACAAATAAACAGAATACGCAACACAAAATCCTTAGCAATTACTCAGCGTCATCAAAGCCAATCTTGGCCCCTTTCGGGATAACAACCACCCCGCCCGGCGAGATATGAAAGCGGGCTTTATCCTGCACCGGATCTTCACCAATAATGGTGCCCGGGGCAATTTTTACGTCTTTATCGATAATGGCCCGGCGAATACGACAGCCACGGCCAATATCGTTGTTACCCATCAGCACGCACTTTTCAATGTAACTGTGGCTGTGCACATGCACGTTGTAACCCAGAATCGACTGATACACGATAGCCCCACTGACAATACAACCCGACGCGACCATAGAGCTTATCGCCTGACCGGTGCGGTTGGTTTCATCATGCACAAATTTAGCCGGCGGCATCGGCGGCGTATAGCTACGCAGCGGCCAGTAGCGGTTATACACATCAAACGGCGGGTTTACAGAAATTAAATCCATATTAGCTTCATAGTACGAATCTATAGTACCTACATCGCGCCAGTAGCCTGCACTGCTTTCTGATTCGCCACGGATGCGGTTGCTTGAAAAATCATACACATACACTTCGCCCTGCGGATACAGGCCCGGAATAATGTTGTGGCCAAAGTCATGTTTTGAGTCCTCTACCTGCGCATCGGCGACAAGTACATCAACCAGGCATTTTGCTTCAAAAATATAATTACCCATCGACGCCAGCACAAAATCGGGCCGGCCCGGAATGGTTTTTGGGTTCTGTTTTGGTTTTTCTTCAAAGCCAATCATTTTACCCTTTTCATCTACCTCAATAACACCAAACTCATGGGCCTGGCTGACCGGCACCGGTATCGCTGCCACGGTAAGCTTGGCTTTATTATGACGATGAAAGTCGAGCATTTGCCGCACATCCATTTTATAAATATGGTCGCCACCAAATACGCATACATGCTCCGGATCCAGGCCTTCAATTAAATGCAGATTCTGATAAATGGCATCGGCAGTACCTAAATACCAGTGCTTACCGGTTTGCATCTGCGCTGGTATCGGATCAATAAAGCGGTTGGTTAAACCACTTACCCGCCAGGCCCGGCCTAAGTGCTTCATTAACGAGTGCGATTTAAACTGGGTAATCACGAAGATCTGCAGCAAGTCGGAGTTAACAAAATTGTTTAACACAAAATCGATAATCCGGTAATTACCACCAAATGGCACGGCCGGTTTAGCGCGAATGCCGGTAAGCGGCGCCAAACGGGTTCCCTCGCCCCCGGCCAGCACCATGGTTAACACTCCTGACATAAAGACTCCCTGTAATGACTTTGTAATTATATGGAAATGTACTGCAAAGCTAATACCACGATAGCAGCATTGGTAAATAAAGCATTAGAAAAGTGACTTGCCAATAGCAAAATCAGACTTAAGTCGGTGATCTTTCGCCAGAGCATGGTCAGCAATAGATTTTAATGGCGGGAAACGAAAATTGGGTTACAGCAGGATGACAAAATAAAACCGCACCATGTTGGTGCGGTTTTATTTCTACAAAGCAGCAGAACGTGGGCTACGAGTACTTAAATCTTAGCCGCCAGCTCTGCGCCCTGGCGAATAGCGCGTTTGGCATCTAACTCGGCTGCAACATCGGCGCCGCCAATTAAATGATTGGGGATGCCGCGCTCAGTTAAGCCTTGTTGTAACTCCCGAAGTGGGATCTGACCGGCGCAGATAATCACATTATCGACATCCAGACAGCGCTCTTCGCCGCCAATTTCCAGCCACAGGCCGCTGTCGTCTACCCGCAGATAATTAACGCCGCCCATCGACTCCACGCCTTTTTTCTTTAATGACGCCCGGTGGGTCCAGCCGGTGGTTTTGCCTAAACCGGCACCTACTTTACTGGTTTTACGTTGCATTAAATAAATTTTACGCTGTGCGGGTTCTGGCAGGCTGTCGGGCAATAAGGCACCGCGGCCGGCATAGTCTTTGTCAACGCCCCACTCTTTTAACCAGGCATCAGGTTGCAGGGTTAACGAATGCTCTTCGGTCAGGTATTCAGCGACATCAAAGCCAATACCACCGGCACCGATAATGGCGACGTTTTTACCCACTGATTTATGATCACGTAACACATCCAGGTAACTAAGTACTTTAGGATGGTCCTGGCCCGCCAGGCCGATATCGCGCGGCAATACACCGGTGGCCAGAATAACTTCATCAAAGCCAGCTTCTGCCAGGCTCTCTGCAGTTTGCTCTGAATTTAAATGTAACTTAATGGCGTGCAGTTCCAGCATTTTACCAAAGTAACGCAGGGTTTCGTGAAACTCTTCTTTACCCGGAATTTGCTTAGCGTAGTTAAACTGGCCACCAATTTGATGCGACTTATCAAACAAATGCACGGTATGCCCACGCTGCGCAGCATAAACACTGAACGCTAAACCAGCCGGGCCTGCGCCGACCACTGCCAGTTTTTTAGGCTGTGCTGCAGCGGTAAAATTAAGCTCGGTTTCATAACAAGCTCTGGGGTTAACCAGACAACTGGCCCTTTTGTTCTGAAACACATGGTCCAGACAGGCCTGGTTACAGGCAATACAGGTATTAATCTGATCCGCGTTATTGGCAGCTGCTTTATTAACGAAGTCGGCATCAGCTAAAAACGGCCTGGCCATACACACCATATCAGCCTGGCCGTTGGCCAGAATGTCTTCAGCTACCTGCGGATCGTTAATCCGGTTGGTGGCAATAACCGGTATACTCAGCTCTTTTTTAACCCGTTCAGTTATCCAGCTAAAGGCTGCCCGTGGCACACGGGTGGTAATCGTCGGCACGCGGGCTTCATGCCAGCCAATGCCGGTATTAATTAAGGTGGCCCCCGCGTCTGCAATGGCTTTACCCAGCTCTACCACTTCTTCAAAGCTGTTACCATCTTCCACTAAATCCAGCATCGACAAGCGGTAAATAATAATAAAATCGTTCCCGCACTGCTCGCGCACCGCTTTTACCGTTTCAATGGCAAAGCGGCTACGGTTGGCAAAGCTGCCGCCCCACTCGTCCTGGCGGCGATTCGTACGCTGACAAACAAACTGATTAATTAAATAGCCCTCAGAGCCCATTACCTCAACGCCATCGTAACCGGCTTTTTTGGCAAGCCTGGCGGCATAGGCAAAATCTTTAATGGTGCTGGTGATTTGTCGCTTTGACATTTCGGCCGGTTTAAAAGGGGTAATGGGCGATTTAATTTTGCTAGGCGCAACGTTAAACGGATGGTAGCCGTAACGGCCGGCATGCAGTAATTGCAGGCAAATTTTTGCATCATGCTGATGCACCGCCTCGGTTACCTGGTAATGCTTTTTTACCTGCCACCAATGGCTGAGCTGGCTGCCAAATGGCACCAGATTACCACGAAAATTCGGGCTGATACCGCCGGTAATAATTAAGCCCACCCCGCCTTTTGCCCGTTCAGCGTAAAACGCCGCCAGCTTGGCAAAACCATTTTTCTCTTCTTCCAGGCCGGTATGCATCGAGCCCATAATTACCCGGTTTTTCAGGGTAGTAAAACCTAAATCCAGTGGTTGTAATAATTTTTGATATGCCACCGCAGCCTCTCTGGTCGTACCTGTTAAATTATGAAGAATGTAGCCGCTTTGGCTAGTGATAGCAAGTGCTAAACATTTACTTACAAATTGGATTTAGTCTTTGCCGGCAAATTGGTTAGCATAGCAATATTACAATAATGTTTTTTGTTATCTATACAGGAATTTACTATGTCTGAACCAAGAAAAGGTCTGATACGCCGTTTTTTCGGCGCTATATGGCGGGTTTATAAAGGTTTTCGCGCGACAGTGCTTAACCTGCTGTTTATTTTTATTGTCGCCATTGTGGTTACGGCCATGTTCAGCGGCGAAGACGAAGTACAAATAGCAGACACTGCTGCTTTGGTGCTTAACCTGAACGGTGATTTAGTTGAAGAAAAACGCTGGGTAGACCCGGTATCCGCAGCGGTAAATGAAAGCCTGGGTGCCGGTGAAGAGTCGCCAGAGGTGCTGGTTTCAGATGTGGTTAAAGTGATTAAAACCGCCACCACCGACAACAGAATTCAGGCCATGGTGCTGGATGTGTCGGGTTTAGCTGGCGCTTCTATCGATAAATTAAAACGTGTTGGCGAGGCCATTGAAGGCTTTAAAGCAGCGGGTAAAAAGGTATTCAGTCATGGCGCTTACTACGGCCAAACCCAGTACTACCTGGCCAGTTACGCTGATGAAATCAGTTTAAGCCCAATGGGTGCGGTTATTCTGGAAGGCTATGGCAGCTACCCGATGTACTATAAAGAAGCACTGGAAAAACTTAAAGTAAACACCCATGTATTCCGGGTGGGCACCTATAAGTCGGCAGTAGAACCGTTCCTGCGTAACGATATGTCTGAAGCGGCTAAAGAAGCCAATATTGCCTGGTTGTCTGATTTGTGGGCGACTTACAAGCAGGATGTCAGCAGCCGTCGTGGCTTTGAGCTGAGTAATTTTGATGAAACTTACGAGGCGTTATTCCAGAAGCTGCAAGCGGCTGATGGTGATACAGCTCAGTATGCAATTAACAATAACTATGCTGACAATATTGCAACCCGTGAGCAGTTCCGGCAGAAACTGATTGGCATTGTCGGCGAAAACGACAAACATACCTACAACCACGTTAGCTTTAACGACTATGCAAAATACGCCATTCCAAACAGTAACTTTGTTAATCCGTTAACCTCTAAAGTTGCCGTAGTTGTTGCAAGGGGCATGATAGTTGATGGCTCGGCCAAAGCCGGCACCATTGGTGGCGATTCAACCGCAGCCCTGTTACGCCGTGCCCGCTTCGATGAAAAAGTAAAAGCCGTGGTTCTGCGGATAGACAGCGGTGGTGGCAGTGCCTTTGCCTCTGAAGTTATTGGTCAGGAAATTACTCTGTTGCGTGAAGCGGGTAAGCCGGTTATTGCTTCTATGGGTGCGGTTGCGGCCTCTGGTGGTTACTGGATTGCGGCCCCGGCAAATGAAATCTGGGCAGCACCTACCACTATTACCGGTTCAATTGGCATTTTCGGCTTGCTGCATACCCTGGAAAACTCGTTAGATACCCTGGGCTTAAATGTTGATGGAGTAGGCACAACTGAACTGGCCGGTTTATCTTCAGGTTTACCGCTGTATAAGGGCTTAAATGACAAAGCGAAAGACGTGTTCCAGTTATTAATTGAACGCGGCTACAGTGAGTTTTTAACCATGGTAGGCAGCAACCGCAATATGTCGGTCTCTGAGGTTGATGCTGTGGCACAGGGCCGGGTTTGGACCGGCAGTACCGCGCTGGAACTTGGCCTGGTTGATAAACTGGGTACCTTTGATGAGGCCATTGCTGCGGCAGCTGAAAAAGCAGGCCTGGATAACTATGATGTGCAGGTTATCACTCAGGAACTGTCTCCTACTGAGCAAATGCTGAAAGAATTGTTTGGCAGTGCTCAGGCAAATGGCTGGTTGCCACAGGTTCAGGCGTCACCCGAGCAGCGCATGCTACAACGGGTTAGCAAACAACTGCGCCAGGATTTTGTTATTCTGAACCAGTTTAACGACCCTAACGGCATTTATTCCTATTGTGTAACCTGCACTGTTAACTGACAGTCAGGCTGAACTCTATTACAATGCCCGCCATGTTGCGGGCATTTTTTATGGTTAAGCCGGCTTTAATTCACCGAAAAGACTGAACAAATGAGAATGAACAGAAAACGTATCTATGTCGCTTATACCGGCGGTACCATAGGCATGCAACAATCCAGTCAGGGTTTTGTGCCGGTGCCCGGTTTTCTTAGTAGCACGGTTAAACAGATGCCGGAGTTCTTCCATCCCGATATGCCATTGTTCGATATTCATGAATATCATCCGGTGATTGATTCATCTGATATGACACCGGCCCACTGGCAACATATTGCCAATGATATTCAGCAGCATTATCAGCAATACGATGGTTTTGTCGTGCTGCATGGCACTGATACCATGGCATACACAGCATCGGCATTGTCGTTTATGCTGGAAAACCTGCAAAAGCCGGTGATCATTACCGGTTCGCAAATCCCGTTGGCCCAACTGCGCTCTGATGGCCAGGTGAATCTGTTAAATGCATTATATCTGGCCGCCAATTACCCGATTGCGGAAGTGGCGTTATTTTTCAACAACCAACTGTTTCGGGGTAACCGCGCGACCAAAGCCGATGCCGATGGTTTCAATGCCTTTGCGTCCCCCAATTTTTTACCGCTGCTCGAAGCCGGGATTAATATTGATCTGATAGAAGGTAAGGTTAGCCCTGCTCCGGCTAACGTTGCCGATTTAACGGTGGCAAGCATTACGCCGCAGCCTATCAGCGTGGTTACACTTTATCCCGGGATCAGCACCGATGTTATCAGTAACATGTTAAAAGCACCGGTAAGGGCTTTGATCATAAAATCGTTTGGGGTGGGCAATGCGCCGCAGCGGCCGGAATTGCTCAGCGTGCTGCAAGCAGCAACCGAGCGCGGTCAAATACTGGTGAACTGCACTCAGTGCTTTAAAGGTAAAGTGAATATGGACGGCTATGCCACTGGTAATGCATTGAAAACCAGCGGCGTAATAAGTGGTTTTGATATGACCCTGGAAGCCACCCTGACCAAGCTGCACTACTTATTAAGCCAGCAGTCTGATCCGGCACAGATCCGTCAGAAAATGCAGCAAAATTTGCGCGGTGAGCTCAGTAACAATGCAAAATAATCAGGGCGCTTACGCGCCCTGTTATTTAGCAGTGTTTACTCACTCAAAAATATTGCTTTAAGCCGGGCCACTAAAGGCTGTTCAGTCTTAGTCAGCGGACCAAAAGCCAGCCAGTGTTTCAGCAGATTTTGTTTGTCAGTCACTTCACCGGCGTTATGCTTCAGGGTCAGCAAGGTTAACTGCACTTGCTGGCGCTCGCTGCGCTCCTGCTCCGGGCTACTGATCTCACTGACTATCTCCAATGCCTGAGTTAAGCCTTTGCGATCTAAACCCAGCGCACCAGCCAGTTCTGTTTGCGGTTTAAACTGGGCTGGCCAGTTATCAGTGCCAGCAGCTGGCTGAGCTAATTGCGCAAACAATTCTTTAATATCCTGCTGTGCGGCCTCACGGCTTTGCTGCTGTACTAAATCAGCAAGTTGCTGCTGCAGTTTATCACGCTGTTTACGGGCGCTGGCAATCACCCCGACATCCAGCTGCTGCAGTTGCTCTCTGACCGCTTCAACCTCAGTGCTGGCACTGCCAACTGTTAACGATTGTAAGCGCTGTTCAATATCTGTCAGGGCAGTGGTTAATGCCTGCTCTTGCGCTAGTTGCTGCTGTTGCTGCTCAGCAAATGCGGCCTGGCGTTGGCTGAAAAAACCATCGCAAATCTGGCGGAATTGCTGCCACAATTGCTGATCGTGTTTTTTACCGGCAAAACCCAGCGATTTCCAGCGCTGCTGTAAGTCTTTCAGTATTTTACTGCTCTGATTGCTGTCAGCCAGCGCCACTGCGGCTTGTGCTTCAGCAATTAACGCTTGTTTCTGTTCAGCAACCTGTTGCTGTGCTGCACTAACCTGTGCTTTCAAAGGCTCTAATGCGGCCTGGTAGCGTTGTTGCAGCGCCAGAAAATCCTGCCGTTTAACCGGGCCGGCTTGCTGCCAGGCCTGAGTTAACCCTTTTAAGGCGCTCTCCAGCGTTGCAGCATCAGTTTCTGCAGCGGCCAGTTGCTCTAACTGGCTGATAATCGCCTCTCGCGACGTGACATTGGCCGCTTTTATTGCGTCCTGCTCAGCAAAATACGCTCTGCACGGTGCGTAAGCCTGCTCACAGGCAATATCAAAGGCTGCATTTAATTCTGCGTCCTGCTCTGGCGCTGCTTTGCCAAAACTGCCCCACTGCTGGCGGGCCTGCTTTACCTGCTCGGCCCGGGCTGGTAGATCAGCCGGTTCAGTTAGCGCAAGTTGTTGCAATTGTGCCAGCAATTCCTGTTTCCGGGGGGTGGCAATGTATTCCTGCCAGTCGGCCAGCTCTGCAATTCTCTTGCTGGCAAACTCAAAGTCCGCAGCCAGCTTTTGCTGCTCGGCTTCGCTGAGCGTGCTGTAATCGGCACTGATCCCTTTAAATAGGCCAAACAGCACTTTATAGCGCCCTTGCTGGTCAAGCCTTTTAAATTCAGCCAGTTTGCTTCGGCACTGGCGAACGGCACGCTCGTTATGGCTACTGATCGCCGAAATAGCCTGCTGCCATTGTTGCTGTAATTGCGCTTTTGCTTCGGCAAGCGAGGCGGGAACTGGTAGTGGTAAATCTGTTGTAAGGCTACGCCAGCTGGCTTTATATTGGTTAAGTTGCGCTTTTGCTGCATCAAGCACCGCCGGGTCTGCCGGTACTGGTTGCGCAGCCCAGTCACTGACTAACCGTGATACCTGGCTGAGCTTTTCAGCCGTTTGCGGCAAACTGGTTAGCTGGCTACTCAGGGCCTGTTGTTGTGTTTGTAAATCCTGGCGCTGTGCAACGCTTAAGTGTTCTGCAGCTGAGCTCTGCTCCGACAGCATTGCAACCTGCTCAGCAATAGCCTCGGCTGCACTGATATCAACCTGCGCTAACGCCTCGCTTAATTTGGTCGACAGTTCAGCGAACGCTGCAGAGAGTTGCTGATATTCCGCTGCAGCAGCCGCTTGTTGCTCTGCTTGTGCCTGCTCTTTTGCCAGTTGTTGTAATTGAGGCGCCAACCAGCTTTGAAGTTTGCTAAGCAATTGCTGGTATTTTTCTGCAATTGCCGTGGCTTCGGCTGCCGGCAAGCAATCCAGATCAGTCTGTAGCTGCTGCCACTGACTTTGCAGCTCAGTAAGCTGCGCCGGGATCTCGGCGGCAGCATGACGCTCACGAAGTGCATTTAATTTGGCCAGCAGCAAAGTTATATCTTTACGAAGCCTGGCAGGCTTCTGCTTTTGCTCGGCCTGTTCAGTGATTTTCAGCTGGAGCTGTTGCGCCAGCTCACCGGTTAAAACTTTGCTGAGTTTTTCCAGTTGTTTCTGATCGTCCAGCTGCCCCAGCAATTGCTGCTTCTGGGCAATGGTCAGCACAGTACCGGTCAGGGCTTTACTGTTTAACTCAGGTTTATTTAAGCGGCCAAGCACAGTAAACAGCATTTCGGCATCGGTTTCCCGCTCAGCTAATTGCTCCAGTAATGTCAGACGGTTGCACTGGGCAATAAACTGCTGCTTTTGTGGCGCAGAAATTTGCTGGTCCAACAGCATGGTTAACAAGTGCTGCTCAGCATGCAGCCGCAACCTGTCACTGTTATCCTGCTTACTGGCCTGCCACCACAGCGCAAAGTCGTTCAGGTGTTCAAGCGCACTGCGGCGAACCGTCTCGCTGCTGTCGTTAAACGCCAGCTCATGTAAAATTTCTTTGTGCTCTCGCTGGCCTGCAGATAAACCGGCAATTGCCTGCTGACGGGTACTGCTATCAGGATGTTGCCACTTAGGCTTAAACCAGTTTTTAAATATCATCGTGTCTGAACCTTGCTATTGCATCATTATTATCAAATTGCTTTTTAAGTTCAGCTTTTGTTTTCTGGATCAGCTGACCATCGGCACCCACTGTAAATAATTCGTCTGATTTGAGCACAGTGGCTTGATATGCCATCACCAACTGTAAGGTTTGGGCTTTTTGCTGCTCGTTTAATGCCGTGCCATCAGCCCAGCGTCCGGTAGCAACAGCTTCTGCCAGTTTTTGATAGGTTTCAGGCGCCATGGCGCTGACCAACGCTTTGAAATCCATGATTTTACTTTCGCTTTAGCATAATAATACGAGCACGGCTAACCACGTACCAACAAAAACCCAGCGCTATGGCTGCATTTGACAAATATTGGTTGTAACTGTGATTTTCCGGTTGCCACCAGTATAAAATACCGAAACCGCCCAGAAACAATACCATCGCCAGCATTGACTGGTTCATCAGCGACTGCATCTTACGGTTTTTCTTATCCCGTTCAAGGGCTGCCAGTTGCTCTGGAGTATTGCTACTGAGATCGCCACCACATTTACTGCAGGCGGCAGCTTTATCAGAGATGCGTTGCCCGCAGTACGGGCAGGAAATAATTGCCATAATACTTACCTTTACTTCTTAACTTAAACGCGACGCCATGCTGATAAACTGCCTTAGCGCAGCTTATCGACTACCTGCAAAATAGCAGCCAGGCTATCCTGGCCTAGTTTCATGGAGCGGATATCTGACCAGCCGAAGGCAGCATCGGGCAAATCGGCGTTATCTTTAAATGGCATTTCCACGGTATAAGCCAGACATTTAAACTGCTCGGCTACCCATGAGGTGGCCACCGTTAAATTGGCCTGACCCGGTTCATCTTTGTCATAACCGTATTTCACCTGAAACTCCGGCGTTACCGCCAATAACGCAGCTTTAAAATCCTGCTCCAACTGCTTCATATGCTCATTGTATGAAGGCACGCCTTCTGCACCGGCAACAAAGTTATACGGCAGGTTTTCATCACCATGAATGTCTAAAAACATATCCAGGCCGGTTTCCAGCATTTTCTGGCGTACCAGATAGACTTCAGGGCTGCGATCCAGCGTCGGATTCTGCCATTCCCGGTTCAGGTTAGCACCGGCCGCATTGGTACGTAAGTTACCGCGGACACTGCCGTCCGGATTCATATTCGGCACAATATAGAACACCGCTTTGGCCAGCAGACTGCGGGCTACACCGTCGTCTTCATCAAGCAACCGATCCAGTAAACCTTCAACAAACCACTCGGCCATGGTTTCACCCGGGTGCTGGCGGGCCGTGATCCAGATTTTCTTTTTGCTGTCGTCAGGCTCACCAACTACCAGCAAACTCATATCGCGGCCATCCAGGGTTTCGCCTAAATCAATCAACTGACAGTTATAATCGTTCTGGGCCTGGTGCAGTAAATCCTGATGCCGCTCGTAGCTGTACGGCGCAAAATAAGCAAAGTACACCGACTCCGCTTCCGGGTAGTGATTAATAATTAACGCCTTACCGTCGTATTCGGTTTCTACCCGAAACCAGGTTTGCCGGTCATAAGAGGCAACAGCCTGGTAGTCTTGCCAGCCATCAGGGTAAGCTGAACCGGCGGCATTGGTCAGGGTAATTTTATGCATTTGCGGATGCGGGCTGTTTAACCGGAAATGAAACCACTGATAAAAATCGGACTGGTTGTCTTTACGAATGGCCAGCTGAATATCGGCCGGATCATCGGCTTTGATGATTTCGATATTACCACTGTCAAAATTGCTGGTGATTTTCATAATTTGGTTCCTTTCTTACTCAAAATTCCTGTTTCATATGATGGATAAAGCCTAACATAGCCAATATGGGCTGAACATGGTTCTCAGGTCTCATCTCGCAGAAAACTAATGTTGCTAAAACCCATATTAGTAAACGCCTGCTGCCGGAAGTTTTTAATTGCAGCTTTATCTTTAGCCGTTTTTGCCACCTGCTGTTCCATTGCCAAAAAACCGCTCAGGTCAATACCCTCTGCCGCCGCAGCAGCTTCATATAAATCATTAAAACGGTCATAGCTAAAAGCAATAATTTTAGTGGTACCTTTAAAGGTGTATTGTACTTGTCTTGCCATTTACCCTCCCCGCCCGGTTGGTTTGCGGCACAACCAGATTGAAAAACCGATCATTGCGCAGCCGATGCTAAGGCGCATTAAAGCTGTATCGCGTTGCCAGATAATAATATTAACCAGCAGCCCTGCCGGAATAAGCGCATTGTTCATTACCGCCAGCATGCCGCTGGATACTTCGGTTGCGCCTTTATTCCAACCGTAATAACCCAGGCCGGATGCAATAAGGCCTAACCACAGCAATACGGCCCAATGCAGAGTGGTTGTCGGGTATTGACTGCCGCCAAGTATTAACCAGGCAGGAATCGCAATCATCGCAGCGCCGACATAAAACCAGCCAAACAGCTGATACTGCGTTACCCCAGGATGAGCCGCCAATAACCTTTTATAGCCAACCTGACCCATCGCAAAACATAAATTGGCGCCCTGCACTATGGCAAAGCCTGTCCAGTACTGGCTACTGACCGACTGATAACGCATCAGCGCTGCTGCCAGCACGGCTATTACTGCGGCCAGCAGAAACTGCGGATTAAAGCGTCTGGCCAGCAAATCATGCAGCAATGTAATATATAACGGAGTAAAAATAGTAAAAACCAGCACTTCTGCCACACTAAGCAGCAAAAATGACTGATAGTAAAATAAATACATCAGCCCCAGCTGCACTGCCCCCAGGCCAATTACCGGTAATACCAGGTTCAGGCTGAAGCGATAACGCAGTAACATAGGGCTGAATAGCAATACCGCCAGCAATATCCGGCTTAGCACCGCAAAATATGGGTCAACCTGGCCTGCCAGATAAACGCCTATCAGGCTGAATGAAAACGCCCATAAAACGGTAACACTAACTAAATAAATCATTATTGCTGGGTTCTGACAACGGGCGCTGCGTATAAAGTAGTCATCATATCCTGTGCCCCTGCTGGCACACTTTGCAACCGTTGTTGCCACTGTTCAATGGCTTTGTCAGTGGCCACTGGTTCCTTACTGCCGGCGGCTAAAGCATTTATCGGATAACAACGATATTGTTGCCAGATTTGCTGATCAATGTAAGCTGCAGCAGCCTCCGGTTCGTCCGGTATGGCCTCAAGCGGATCAGCAAAAGCAACGTGAACCCGGCCTTTGTAGCCGACAATGCCTTTGATAATGGCATCAATATCTTCAAATTCGGATTTCTGGTAACTGCCCTGTGTTTTTTTCTGCCACAGCTCGTTAATCTTGTCTGCATCGCACGGATCATATTCATACGAAATACACACTGGTACAATATTCAGGCTTTGCAGGTATTCGTTAAAAGTCAGGCCCTGCTTTTTTCCTTCCATGTAGAACATTTTCAGGATAGTTGGATCCGTCTGATCATTACCGTCTTTAGCCCGCCCTTCGCGCTGAGCAATCCAGACAGAGTGCTGGCTGGCCAGTGAATGCTTGATATAGGCTGACAGTTGTGACAGATTTTTCAGCATCTCACGCGGGCCTTTGGCACCGCGCTTTACAATAAAACTTTTGTTTAACTTCATCAGCTCGGTGGCACAGGCCTTCCGCAATAAATTATCGCCAATAGCGATGCGTACTGTCGGAAAGCCCTGCTGATGCAGACACCAGTTAACCATGGCCGGGTCCATCGCAATATCCCGATGATTAGATAAAAATAAATAGGATTGCTTTGGGTCCAGTTTCTCAAGCCCGGAATAGGTGACTTTATCGGTGGTGCTGGCAATCATCCGGTCCATAAAGCCAGCAACCTGTAATTGCACAGCTTTAACCGACTTAAGCCGGGCCCAGCGTCGCTTCAACCATAAACGCACCAACGGCGACAGCAACCAGCCAAAAGGCCCGGATAAACGCGGAAAACGGTAGTGAAGAATAGCCTGAATAAATTCGCGATCGGCGATCAGGCGCGCAATGGCGGGCGCGACTTCGTTGTCATGATATGGCCGGATATCGGCGAAAGGATCCTGCTCCACTTGCTGCACGTATACTCTGTTCGGTTAGTTAAAACAGCGGCCTATTTTACTGAGTTAGTAAAATTTCACCAGTAAAGAACGCATTTAATTCTGGCAACCGGGCAACAGCAATCAACCACAGCAGCCTGTCAGGCCCAGATCACACAAATTGCAGCCACTACAATAAGTGCTAACCCAAGATGGTCATTCCGCACTAACTTCTCTTTTAAAATAAAAGATGAAATCAGCAACATAAATAATACTTCTACCTGGCCCAGTGTTTTTACCAAGGCTACTGACTCCAGGCTCATGGCACTGAACCAGCCGACCGAGCCGACGCAACTGCAAACGCTGACCAGCAGGGTTAACTTAGGCCGTTGCCAAAGTGCCAACAAGGTTGAGCGGTCTTTTAACGCTAACCACAACAGCAACAGCAGGGTTTGCAACACTATCACCAGCAGTAATACCCAAGCAGCACCATGTGGAAAAGGCAAGCCCAACACCAGGCTGGCCTGACGAACCCATAACGAAGTAAGGGCGAACGCTAAACCACTCCCCAGGCCGAGCAGCATTACCGGCCAGGATAACTGGCGCAGACTGGCACCACTTAATAAAAACACCGCCCCACCGCCCAGTGCCACGCCAAGCCAGGCAAGCGGGCTTAGTGTTTCACTGAACAATATTACGCCAAGCACAGCCGCTAATACCGCTTCGCTTTTCGCCAGGCCGGCACCAATAGCGTAGTTGCGCAACATAAACAGTTTTACCATCAGTGCAGTCGCCAAAATTTGAGCCAGCGCCGCACCAATAATAAAGCTGGCGAAACTGCCACTAAGATCGGGCAAAGGAGCAGGTTGCCATTGATACAATGCCGATAAATACAGGGCAGCCAGTGGCGATGCCCAGATAAACCGCGCCAGCGTTACCCCGGCTACTTTAACTTCTTTACTTAATTGTTTTTGAAACGCATTGCGCCAGGCCTGCATAAATGCAGCCAGTAAGGTAAAAGGGATCCACAACACGGCTTAAACCCAAAGACGTAAAGACGGCTATGCTAGCAAGTAAGCATGTATTTTGATAGCAGACCAGCGAAATAGATGCTATTCAGCAGGGTTATGCGGATGCGTATGGCACTGCCGTATCACCCTTCTTTCGGTTGATGCTTTTAACGGAATGTCACTTAATCAGCAAAGTTCAGCTCAACTGGTGTGGCATTTGCTGGAATAACCACGTTTTGAGCCTGCAAAAACACAATGTTGTCTTCCGTTTCAGGGTCGTCTTCCACGTCACAACTTAACGCTGCAGTGTAACTGTCAGCATCTACATAACCAATACTGTAGTTATATTCGCTGACACCATCGAAGTAAACCGTTGTACTGGCATAAGGCTGGTAAGTTTTAACCCCACCGTTATCTGATAACTCTGCTATTGGCCTGTCTGCCCCCTGATACAAATAAACCGTTGCAACAGCTGAAGCCTCATCTGCAGGTGCCACAGTGCAATTGTTATTGATCAGAAACCCTTCGGCAACCTGGCCGGTTAGGTGACCAATGTCGCTATTATCAACTAATCGTAAACCGGTAGGTTTTAACAAGTACCCCGCCTGCCCAACAGGATTTACCATTGCCTTACGCAGGTCAAATTCTAGGGTGTAACTGAACGTACCGCCGGCCGACAGCATCAGACCACCTAGTTTCAGCTCGTTGGACGGTACACGCAATGGCACGCGGCTGCCATCCTCCAATTCGACATAACTGCCATCTGCAATTTCCAACCGCAGCTGGCCATAGTTTCCGGCCATAAACTCAGCACCACTTACCAGAGCTTCCGATTTAGCACCATCCAGTAGCAATAAATTGATACCCCGGGTATTAGCAATAATATTGCCCTGGCCGTCTCGACAGTTGTCGTTTGCGTCGGCTGCAACACTGTCATCACCTATGATGAATCTTTGGTTACCGACACCATTACCGGTTAATTCAATTTCATTGAAGCAAACCATCACTGCCCTGGCGTCATTTACCGGAGCATCACTGACTCCCAGGCTAAATGTAACTGATTGAGGCTGATTATCAGCCGAGTCACCACCACAGGCGGCTAACGTGGAAACGGCAGCAATCACTGCGCCGGTTAAAATTGCTTTTTTCATTATACTATCCTCTGTGTTGACCCCCTTAGTTAATAACACCCTTACTGAACCTTTGGTTAATTTACCGTGATGCGCTCTAACTGGCGAAAATTACTGCAGTTAACTCTTCCGGCATTGCTTTCTGGTACGGAATCATTATGATACTCCCCACGTCGGTACGTAGCGCAGCTTGGTAGCGCACTTCGCTGGGGGTGAAGGGGTCGGAGGTTCGAATCCTCTCGTACCGACCATTAAATTTGTACAAAAAAAGCCACTGAGCTTTGCTTAGCGGCTTTTTTGTTTGTTGAAACAAACGCAAATTAAACTGCAGCTGTTTTCAGAGTCGCCTTAGTTGTTTGGATAAGCGGTCTATTTCGCTATCTACTGCCTGAATATCCGTATCGTATTGCGCTGCAATTGCCGCCATTTCTTTTGAGACGCTTTCTTCCCACACTGCGCCGGCCAGATTATTGTTGGCTTTAAGCTTTGATTGGCGTAATTTTGTAATTTCAATATCACGCCGGCTTTGTAATCTGGCTTTATCACCTTTTAATCTGGTTATTTCCTGCTGCAGATCCCGCTTTACTAAAACATCCCTTACTCTGGCCAGAGTTTCTGACGGGCTTTCAGTCTGCACTGCCGGTTGTTGCTGGTTTGCAGGGCTTAAATTGCCATCTGTGGTATAACCGGTTTCTTCAGCATCATCACTGCAGGGGATTTGGCTGTAAGTCACTACGCCATTTTGCTCACATTTATAAACTGTTGCCATTGCAGAAAAAGACAGAACCCCTGCCACGGCGCTGATAACGATGAGTTTCATTGGCCATCCTTTTGATTCCTTGCACTGAACCAATGATAAACGATAGAACGTAAACATCCAGCGCCGAGCATCTCGAAATTGTTAAGACTTGAAATTGTTAAGCGCTGTTCAGCGCTTTTGCCGTTGCCAGAATGATTCTTCAGGTTGTTTGTCGCTATCGGGCTGTCTTATTTTATAGTATCTTTACCTTTAAATTTAAGCTGTTAACTAAAAGTCAGCTGCATATTGAGTGAAATACCATCGTATTTTAATGTTTAACAGGAGTTATCCATGATTATAAAAACTGCCAAATCCTTGCTTGTGGCAAGCCTTATTGCGTTTGGGGCTGTAGCGACAGTAAGCGCTGCGACCTTTAACCTGGCACCACTGCCCTATGCTGCCGATGCGCTGGCACCGGTAATTGATAAAGAAACCATGCAAATTCATCATGGCAGGCACCATCAGGCCTATGTGAACAATCTTAATGCTCAGGTAGAAACCTTTCCTGAATTAGCAACGCTGCCGCTGGAAGCCATAATGTCGCGGATGTCACGCTACAACAGCGCAGTTCGTAACAATGGAGGTGGCCACTATAATCATCAGTTGTTCTGGCAGATAATGGCTCCACCGGGCCAGGGTGGCCAGCCCTCTGTAGAGTTGCATGGCGCAATAAAACGCGACTTTGGTAGCTTAGAGGCTTTGCAAACAGCATTTAATCAGGAAGCAGCGACCCGCTTTGGTTCTGGCTGGGCCTGGCTTATTGTGGATAAAAACAACAAGCTGGCTGTTACTTCAACCGCGAATCAGGATAACCCACTGATGGACGTAGCAGACGTTCAAGGCACACCTATACTGGCGCTGGATGTCTGGGAACATGCATATTACCTGCAATACCAGAACAAACGTGGCGACTATGCTACGGCCTGGTGGAAACTGGTGAACTGGCATAAAGTAAATGAGCTATATGGCGCAGCAACAAAATAATAGCTCAAAACTGTATGGCCATTAAATAAGCCGGCTGTTTTTAATGCGAGAACCGCAGTGCTGAGTTACACTGCGGTTTTTTTATCGCTGGGAAACCTGTATGGCACTTAAAGCGACGGTTTTTAAAGTTCAGCTGCAAATCGCAGATATGGACCGCAACTATTATCAGGATCACAGTTTAACCCTGGCTCAGCATCCCTCTGAAAACGATGAGCGAATGATGGTTCGCCTGTTAGCCTTTATTATTAATGCCTCTGAAACGCTGACCTTTACCAAGGGCCTGAGCGCCGAGGAAGACCAGGCAGAACTTTGGGATTGCGATTTAACCGGTAATATTAATCTGTGGGTTGAATTTGGTCAGAGCGATGAAAAATGGCTCAGAAAGGCCTGCGGCCGGGCCCGCCAGGTACAGTTATTTTGTTACGGTGGCCGCAGTGTGCCGGTGTGGTGGAAAAACATTGAACCGGCGCTGCAGCGTTATCAGAACCTGCAGGTAACTGACATTCCTGAAACCGCAGTAAAAGAGATGGCAGCACTGGTTAATCGCACCATGCAGCTACAGTGCAATATCAGTGAAGGTCAGATTTGGTTATCTGATGCCAGTCAAAGCGTGCTGATTGAGCCGGTTGTGCTTAAACCATTACAACAACCGGGGTAAGGTTTCGGTTATAACAAGCGGCTGACATTACGTCAGCCGGGGATCAGACTCTGCCACCATAGGCTGCTGTTTATTTTGTGCCACAAACGCCAGCAATGCCGGATAGTCGTCCAGCTCGAGCAACTCGCGAAACAATATCCAGTCCAGCAGGCTGTAAAGCGCCATTGCCGGATAGCCCCAGCTGGCAAATTCAGCATTGGCAGCTTGTTGCTCTAATACAAACAATGAGGTAACAATCCGCTCCCGCTGCAAATTGTAAAACAGTTTATCGTCATTGGTATCCAGGCCACTGCGACTGCACTGAAACAGCATCACCAGCGAATCATTCACTGCATTAATAACCGTTAATTGATTTTCCTGATACCAGCTAAGGGCGGTAATACCCTGCTTCGCTGCCAGATAGCGGTAAATAACGCCGGAATCGAAAATGGTCTGCGCACCATCGGTAAGCATTGGGATCCGTAAAGTCGGGTTCATTGCTGCCAGCGTTTGCCTGTCGGCTCCTTCCAGAATATTCAGTTTAATAAACTCGCAGGGCACATCAGCCAGCAGCAAGCGAATGCGCCGGACATAAGGTGAGGTTTGTGAACCATATAATTTCATTGTTGCTCCTTTAAAGCCGGTGCCCGCCGTAACGCCGACACACTAAAACCGGTTACCAGCATGGTGCCGGCAATTACAATACCGGCTCCGGCCAGGGTATGCCAGCCGATGGTTTCCTGTAAAAAAAGATGGCCCCAGATTACACCGAATACCGGGATCAGAAAAGTAACGGTTAATGTCGGGGTGGCACCTAGATCCTGTACCAGCCTGAAATACAATAAATAAGCGACGCCGGTACACAGGATCCCTAAGGCCAGCACCGCCAGAAAACTCTGCGTTGCCGGCTCTGTTACAGGGACTGGAATAAACCACAGTAGCGGCACCAGCCAAAGGGTGGCTCCCCACATATTGCCATGAGCATTGCTGAAGGCCGGCACCGGTCTGGCCAACCGGGTATACCAGGTTGCAATGCCGTAACAGCAGGCTGCCCCTGCAGCAGCCGCAATTGCGGGTAACGCGGCCCGGTCAGCGACAACATCATCAAAACCAACCAGAATTGCCACCCCGCTGATCCCAAGGATCAGGCCCAGCATTACCTTGAGTGTCATGGTCTGGCGAAAAAACAATACACCGATAATTGCGCCCCACAACGGCGCTGTCGCATTTAGCACCGCCAGCAGTGATGCCGTCAGTGTTTGCGCCGCGTAGGCAAACAGTAAGAAAGGCAACGCCGTGTTAAAAAAGCTCAGCAGCATAAAATGGCCGGCGTACTGGCGTACAGGTAAACTGCGCTTGTATACCAGTGCCACTGCTGCCAGAAATACCGATGCCAGCAATACCCGGCCAAACATCAGCCATGCCGGGCCAAAATCGGCCACAGCAACGCGCATAAACAGAAAAGAGGCGCCCCAGATTGCTGCCAGACACAGTAGACGAATAATACTTGCAACTGCCACGGCCTTGCTCCCTGCTGCAAACTTTTAACGAAAGACATAAAAAATTAATTAAAAAATTAACGGCACGATGTTGCCAAGCTATGCAGTTTTATTGCATAATCATCCCGCTTCATTTTTGCTTTATAGCTTTTTGACCCACGCTTTGTCGTGGGTTTTTTATTTTATGCTGCCTGAAGTCTCTCAGCTTTTATCATCATGGCTAATCCGGCTGGCATCGGCGCCGGTTTGTTGCCGATACTTGGCATCAGGCCGGGTGTTATAGGGGCGATCTGCCGGCGTGGTCATTAATTCAAAGTTCAGAGCACCAATTTTCATATGTGGACGCAGTGCCAGTGGTAACTTACCGCTGTTGTAGAACTCCAGGACGATGTTGCCTGACCATCCAGGATCAATCCGGTGTGCGGTAACATGCACCATTAAGCCAAGGCGTGCTAACGATGAGCGGCCATCCAACCAGCCGACGATATCTGAAGGTAACCGCACTGACTCCTGCGTCACCCCGAGCGCTAGCTCACTGGGATGCAGTATAAACACCTGGTCGTCAGGGATATATATCTCGTCACTCATTACTGAATTCAGCGCGGCATCCACCTGCGCCCTTGGGCCGCTTAAGTCAATATAAGGCGCGGCATGGGCCTGAAACACCCTGAATTTATTGCCCAGCCGGATATCAACACTTACCCCACTGATCATGTCGGCATCAGGTGCCGGTGTAATACCAATTTTTCCCTCGGCCAGGTAACGCTCTATGTCGCGGTCACTCAATCTCATGCTTAATCATCCGTTATTACAATGTCTACCTGGTGCGCGGTGGCACCAGTGATATTAGTTAACATATTCCACGCAATTGTACGGTAAATTGCGGCAATTGGCTGCAGCTTTAATACCGCTGGTTCACCACCATCTGCGTGTTCACGTATTTGTCGCTGCAGTGGAAGTTGCCCAAGTACCGGTACCTGATAGCGCTCTGCTAGTCGTACCCCACCCGCTGTGCCAAAAATATCATCACTCTGGCCACAATGCGGGCATTGGTAATAACTCATATTTTCAATCAGGCCCAGTACCGGAATATTAACCTGGTTAAACATGGTAATGGCCTTGCCGGCATCACTAAGCGCCACATCCTGTGGGGTGGTAACAATTACCGCACCACTGACTTTCAGCTTTTGCGACAGGGTTAGTTGAATATCGCCGGTACCCGGTGGCATATCGACAATCAGGACATCAAGCTCTGGCCACAACGTTTCGTTAATCAGTTGCAGTAATGCCTGGCTGGCCATTGGGCCACGCCAGACCGAGGCTTTGTCTGGCTCTATCAGAAAACCAATCGATTGCAGCGTAACACCAAAAGCCTGCTTCGGGTTTAGCAGCTTATTATCTGGCGAATCTGCCCTGGCATCCTGCAGCCCAAGCATTAACGGAATGGACGGCCCGTAGATATCTGCATCTAATAACCCCGTCCGCAGGCCAATATGGGCCAGGGTCGTCGCCAGGTTAACAGCGGTAGTTGACTTGCCTACCCCGCCTTTGCCCGATGCAACCAGTACAATATGCTGAATATTCGCCATAACCGGTTCAGTGCTTTGCAGTAACTCAATTAAGGACTCAGGATCTATTGCCGGCGGATTGTCACTGGTGGGTGGTGTGTTTTGGTTTTTGCCTGGTTTTGCCGGTTTTACTGCCTGTTTTTTCAACCAATTAAACATTGCTGCTCCCAACGTTACTACACACAGGAAAGAATTCGCTGATATCTGCCACATTTTTGCCCCTGCAGAGCTTTGGCGGATGCGATTTAATGCTGGCTATTGTATCATTAAGCAACTTTTTTTCAGTTATTTATGCAAAGAGCCTCCCAGATGTCGCAACGGAAAATATTAATCACCAGCGCTTTACCCTATGCCAATGGCCCTATCCATCTGGGCCACCTGCTTGAATATATTCAAACTGATATCTGGTCACGCTTCCAAAAGGCCCGGGGCCATGAATGCTATTACGTTTGTGCCGATGATGCCCATGGCACCCCTATTATGCTTAAAGCACAGCAGCAGGGGATCTCACCAGAGCAAATGATTGCTCAGACCAAAATAGAACATGAAGCCGATTTTGCCGGTTTTGCTATTGGGTTTGACAACTACTACTCCACTCATAGTGATGAAAACCGTGAGTTTGCCAGCTTGATTTACCAGCGTCTGGACAAGGCCGGCCATATTAAGCGTAAAACCATCAGTCAGTTATATGACCCTCAGAAAAATATGTTTTTACCCGACCGGTTTGTCAAAGGTGATTGCCCAAAATGTGGTGCGCTGGATCAAAACGGTGACAGCTGTGATGTCTGCGGAGCCACCTATAGCCCGACTGATGTTAAAAACCCACGCTCAGTGGTATCGGGTGCCACCCCGGTTTTAAAAGATTCTGAGCACTACTTCTTTGACTTACCTGCCTTCAGTCAGATGTTGCAGGACTGGACCCGCAGCGGAGCTCTGCAGGAAGAAATGGCGAATAAACTGCAGGAATGGTTTACCGACGGCCTGCAGATGTGGGATATCAGCCGCGATGCCCCCTATTTTGGCTTTGAAATTCCCGGCGCACCAGGCAAGTTTTTCTACGTCTGGCTGGATGCGCCGATAGGCTATCTGGCCAGCTTTAAAAACTATTGTGATAACAATAGTGTCGATTTTGACAGCTTCTGGCAGCCAGACTCTGCAGCCGAGGTTTATCACTTTATCGGTAAAGACATCATATATTTTCACAGCCTGTTCTGGCCTGCCATGCTAGAGGGCGCCGGCTTTCGCAAACCAAACGCGGTATTCGCCCATGGCTTTGTTACTGTAAATGGCGCCAAAATGTCGAAATCCCGCGGTACTTTCATTAAGGCCCGCACATATCTGGATAACCTTAACCCGGAATACCTGCGTTATTACTTTGCTTCAAAGCTGACTTCAGGGATCACCGATCTTGATTTAAATCTGGATGATTTTACCCAGAAGGTAAATGCCGATTTAGTGGGCAAAGTGGTTAATATCGCCAGCCGCTGTGCAGGTTTTATTACAAAACGGTTTGACGGTAAACTTGCCGCAGAGCTTGCTGAACCGGCCCTGCTGCAGGATTTTATTGCAGCAGGTGACAGTATTGCTGAAAGCTTTGAGAAGCGTGAGTTTGCAAAAGCCATTCGCGACATTATGGCGCTGGCAGATAGGGCCAACCAGTATATTGATAACAAAGCCCCCTGGGTATTAGTAAAAGATGACAGCCGTCAGCAGGAAGCGCATGCGGTATGCTCAATGGGCCTGAATTTATTCCGGGTATTAATGCACTATTTAAAACCGGTGTTACCGGTAATGGCCGCAGAAGTTGAAGCCTTTTTAAATACCGAACTGAGCTGGCAGAATTATCAGCAACCATTGCTTAATCACGCCATCAACCCGTTTAAAGCGTTGATGCAACGGGTAGACCCGTTAAAGGTTGCGGCTATGGTTGAAGCATCTACCGACAACCTGCAGCCCACGACACAAACATCTGCGCCTGCAAAGGCAGAGGACACTAAACCCGCTGTCAAACCTGCAGCCGCTGGTCGCGAGCCGTTAAGCGACACCATTAGTATTGATGACTTTGCCAAAATTGATTTGCGGGTGGCAAAAATCGTCAGTGCCAGTGCAGTAGAAGGCGCTGACAAACTGGTCCAATTGCAACTGGATATTGGCGAAGGCGAAATACGTCAGGTATTTGCCGGTATTAAAGCGGCATACACGCCTGATGATCTGATTGGGCGCAGCACCGTTATGGTAGCCAATCTGGCACCAAGGAAAATGCGTTTTGGTATGTCTGAGGGGATGGTGCTGGCCGCAGGACCGGGTGGAAGTGACATTTTCATTTTAAGCCCTGATGAAGGTGCCACGCCTGGCATGCGGGTAAAATAGCCTGATGCTGAGCCCGTTTCGCAGTTTCTCATCATTGTTTGCCACCACCCTTATCATGGTGCTGGGCGCTGGTCTGTTAACCACTTATCTGGGGTTATCACTGGCGGCAGATGGTGTTGAGCAATTGTGGATAGGCGGCATGATGTCAGCCTATTATCTCGGGCTGGTAGTCGGCTCAAAACTGGGCCATAAATTGATCGGCCGGGTCGGCCATATCCGTACCTTTGTTGCCAGTGCCGGGGTGGTCACCGCATCAGCCCTTGGCCACGCGTTAACAGACGACTTGCAAATCTGGATAGTACTGCGCCTGCTGGTCGGTACTGGCATGATGTGCCAGTATATGGTGCTGGAAAGCTGGTTAAACGAGCAGGCTGAAACCAACCAACGGGGTACGGTGTTTGCCAGTTATATGATTGTGTCTTATATAGGCATGGTTGGCGGCCAGACTGTACTATCGTTTTTTCCGGAGCTGGGCTTACAGCCGTTATTGCTGGTTGGTATATGCTATGCGCTTTGCATAGTGCCGATAGCCCTGACCAAACGGATCCACCCTGCACCACTTCACCCGGCGCCGCTGAAAATTCTGCCATTCTGGCGTCAGGTCCCGCAATCTTTAACAACCATTCTGATGGCTGGTGGTATTTCAGGGTCATTTTATGGCCTTGCTCCTGCCTTTGCCGCCGGCTCAGGCTTATCTACTAAGGAAATTGCGGTGTTTATGTCTGCCACCATTCTGGCCGGCTTACTGGCACAGTGGCCTATGGGCAAGCTGTCTGACAAAATCCCGCGTAGCCGGTTATTACGGGTAAACAGTGCACTGTTAGGGCTTATTGTACTGACGATGGCAACTCTGCCCGTGACAGGCCCGTTGCTGATTGGTTTAACTTTCTGCTTCGGTATCCTGGCGTTTACCCTTTACCCGCTGGCCACCGCGTTGGCAAATCAACATATTGATGCCGAAGAGCGGGTTGCGTTATCTGCCACCATTTTACTGACCTTTGGTATTGGTGCGACTATCGGTCCGCTCATCGCATCAGGCCTGATGCAGTTACTTGGTAATAGCATGCTGTATGGCTATATGGCACTGGCCTGTTTAGTGCTGTTTATCAGGCTGCAACGGGTTAACTACAATCAGAAAATGGCCAAAAAAATGCTGTCACAGCAGCATTCTTCAGACTATCAGGTCGCCTCAGGAGATTTAGTTTCGTCGCCACTGGCAGCAGCGCTGGACCCCCGGGTTGATGAAGGCCTGGTGCAGCAACAAATGCGGGATGACATCAGCACTGAGCAGATACCGGAAACTGCGGTTGAACAAGACTCCGCATCAGATTCAGATCCGACACTTTCAGCTGATGCCGCAGCACCCGGCCGGGATCACTCAGCTGTTAAACCAGGTTAGTTGTTAATTTTGGTTTATCAGCGCTTTATTCCACAAATTCTGATTTTTGGTATAAGAAAAGTACTCTTCCGGATGCCAGCATTTGGGTAGCAGCGCCATACTTTTGCGCTCTTCAAAGTTCGACACCAGTTTACTTAAAATCTCCAGTAACCTTTCTTCACTGATCCGTTCTAATTTTTTGCGGGCTTGCGGGTAATATAAATTATTGTCAACGCTGACAACACAGCCCTGAGCAGACACATTATACGTCAGGTTACGGGTTACCATCCGGCAAACAGGCGTTCGTGGATTGTCCGGGTACAAGCTGGTGACAATCGCATATTCATAGCGATCTAAATCCTGTCGATCAGAATCTTTCGGAATATAGGTTACGCCAAATCCCTGCGGGAAAACCCCGGTAATAGCAAGCAGGCCGGCGACAGCTACCGGGCTGTAGACGCCTTTCTCCACCCCTTTCTCCAGCACCAGGCTGACTTTTGGCAAACTTTCATAGCTGTAGTTTGCTTTGGTCGATAACACTACCGAAGTGTAAATCTGAGGTATTTTTAATAAGTTGCCGACGCCGTGCTCCGGCTTAACCGCATTTTTCAGCAGAAAGATAGCAAAAGCCTGCTTTTCCCGTTCATTTTGCAGGTACCAGTCACGTTGCTCTCTGGAGTTGCCCTGATAGCTGCCTATACCAATCGCCTGCACTACGAAATTCAGGCTTTCCCGGTAGCTTATTTTCAGAAGCTCAGTTCTTTCATCGTTTTCAAGCACCCTGAACTGATCCAGATCACCGTCTGCTCCCTTCAGAATGCGTTGAGCGTCGGGATGACAGGTACCGATATCCTGCAGTAGTGCCGCCATCAGCAGCGGGATCTGGACATCATCCCGAAAAGGCTGATAGTCATCTTCCGGCGCCGTGTCAGCGCTTGCCTGATACCGTTTCAGAATGTATGGGTGGCTGATGTTACCGTCCAGCAGCAGCCGATCCAGCAGGCGTAAACTGAGTAACCCTTTATAAAGATGTTTGGTTTTCTGATTTGACGATGCCACGTTTTTGCCCACAGTTGGCGACATCAACTGAATGGTACCCAGCATTTTTGCAGTCTGCAGATTTGTTTCTTCAAAGCTGTTACTTTCTGACAATGCCAGAATATCAGAACATAGCTGGCGCATGGTTTCATAGCGGCCAGACTGCTCCTGTTGCTGCTGCAGGTTAAAACTGTCCTGCTCACTCTGTGCCTGCTGCAGATTCCGCTCTATCAGCGCCTGATCACCTTTGCTGGCCTGGGCCTGGCGGTGTTTGAACAGAAATACCTGCTGCTCTTTTTCTGCTCGTTGCTGCTCGCGCTCAGCGGATTGACCAAACCACAACGCCGCTTGCTCAAACAAAGAATCAGCAACAACAGTTTCATCATAAATACGATTTAACAGGGCTTTGACCGCTTTAGTGAAATTGGATTTACCTACATTTCCAATTGACATTATTCGTATTTATCCTTGTTCAGCTTTGCTACACACAATATTAACGATCAACCGTCAGAACTCCAGCACTAATTTACCGACATTATTGTTGCTTAACAAAACATTATGAGCCTGCTGGGCATTTTTCCAGTCAACACTCTGATCAAGTATTGGTGCAAATATACCGTTATTCATCTGCTCTGCAAAGGTGGCAACAAAGCCTGCTGTCAGTTGCGCTTTGTAGCTGTTCGTTCTGTTACGTAAGGTGCTGCAGACTATCCTGCCACGCTTTTTAAATAAGGGCGCTAAATCCAGTTGCTCAATTATCCGGCCTCCCATCAGCGCATAAATGATAATCAAGCCGTCTTCTGCCAACACCCGAACATTATGCTGCAGGTATTCACCGGCTACAGGGTCAAGAATTAAATCAACGCCTGTCGGCCAGTGTGTAGTAAGCTCGTCAGCAAACAGACTGTTGCGATAATTTACCGCCAGCTCAGCACTAAGTTTGCGACAGGCTTCAGCTTTATCTGAGCGGCCAACAGTCACGGCAACTCTGGCGCCGGCGAGCGTGGCAAGTTGCAGGGCGCTGGTTCCTATGCCGCTGGCTCCGGCGTGCAATAACAACCGCTGACCTGACTTCAGGCCGCCTATCACAAACAATAACTGATAAGCGGTTAAAAACGCTTCAGCAGCTGCTCCGGCTTGCAGCCAGCTCCAGCGCTTGGGTTTGGCAATTGCATGGCCACTTTGTAGCAGCGCATATTCAGCGTAACCGCCGCCGGCAACGATGCCAAAGACATCTTTACCGAGCCAGTGCTCATCGGCCTTGCTTGCTACCTTAACCACGGTGCCAGCTACTTCGAGGCCCAGAATATCACTTTCACCAGGCGGCGGCGGGTAGAGGCCCTGGCGTTGCATTAAATCTGCCCGGTTTACCCCGGCGGCTTTTACTTTCAGCAGCAACTGCCCCTGCTGTGGCTGTGGCACTGGCCGTTTTTCAATATGCAACGCGCTGTTTTTTCCAGGTTGCAGTACATTTACAACCTGCATTTGCAGCGGAATGTTTGTCATTTTCACCCTAAATGTTTCAAACTGGCAGGTTTTGCTTTTGCTTTGCTGTCAGCTTCTCTAAAATGCGGCTTTTAGTCTAGCACAGTGTAACCAAGCGTATGAGCAAGCAAACTACAAGCCCTGCCATTATTCTTGCCCCCGGTCGGGAAAAAGCATTAAAGCGGCAGCATCCGTGGATTTTTTCAAACGCGATAAGTCAGGTGATCAACACCCCCAACAGCGGAGATATCGTTGAGGTTCTGAGCAGCAAAGGTGAATGGCTGGCGACCGCTGCCTACTCGCCCCGCTCGCAAATCAGAGCACGGGTATGGAGTTTTGTTCAGAACGAGACTATTGACGAAAACTTCTTTTATTGCCGCTTAGCAGAAGCCTGGCAGCTAAGACAAAGCCTGTTTGATCTGCAAACCACTAATGCCGTAAGGCTGATTGCCGGCGAGTCTGATGGATTGCCAGGCATTACTATCGATAAATATGCAGATGTACTGGTGTGTCAGCTATTATCCGCCGGTGCGGAATCCAGCCGTAAATTATTGCTAAGCGCTTTAATTAAATTGTTTCCGAAGCACAGCATATTTGAGCGCTCTGATGTTGATGTCCGCAAAAAAGAGGGGCTGCAACCTGCTACGGGTTGGTTGCATCTGCCGCGTGATTCAGCTGAAGTGGTTATTCAGGAACACGGCATGGCGTTACTGGTAGATATAATAAATGGCCATAAAACCGGTTTTTATCTGGATCAGCGGGCCAGTCGTCAGGCGGTTAAGCGTTATGCTCTTTCCAGAACGGTACTAAATTGCTTTAGTTACACCGGAACTTTTGCAGTGGCGGCACTACAAGGTGGCGCCAACCATGTTACCAACGTCGATCTATCAGAGTTAGCACTGACAACAGCAGAACGAAATGCCAATTTAAATAAACTGGACTTAAGCGCTTTGACTCAGCAAAAGGCAGATGTATTTAAATTACTGCGCCAATATCGGGAACAGGGCAGACAATTTGATATGGTTATCCTGGATCCACCAAAGTTTGCCGACAATAAATCGCAGCTGGCCGGTGCTTGTCGCGGTTATAAAGATATTAATATGGTGGCGATGCAATTAGTGAAACCAGGTGGTTTGTTATTCACTTTTTCATGTTCAGGCCTGATGGAAGACAGCTTATTTCAGAAAATAGTGGCAGACGCTGCGCTGGATGCGAAACGTCAATGCCTGTTTTTAGAGCGTTTAACCCAGGACAGCGATCATCCGGTATTAAGCACCTTTCCTGAAGGCCATTATCTGAAAGGCCTGATCTGTAAAATTGCATAACACTAACCGGCAGTGTTGCTAACCCGCTGTTAAAAGCGGGTTAGTTTAATTCCATAAAAGCCAGACCAACCTGATAACCATCTTCACTTTCCTGAGCACACCGAACTACCTTAGCTGTAGCGTCAAGTGGCGGAATACTCGCATTATTAGATTCCAGTCTTACTTTAATTAACGTGCCCATCTCCAGTGGCTCATCAATATCTACCGACATACCAGACGCACTTAAATCGCGGCAAATACCGTCTATCATCCGGCCTGCTTCAGGATCATTAAGCTGTAACTGTACATCTGCATTAACCATCATTCTGAAATAATGCCGTCCATCGCCTTTTGTTAACATCACTTTCCCCTGTCAATACAACAACACTATTTATAGAACTTTCCTGACGGTGTGTAAAGTGCCAATAGACAGCCCTCAACATTGCAGGTTTAATATGCTAGCCAGGCTGTTGAATACCTTTTTAAACTGACCTAGCTTTTTAAATCAGCAACAGCGTGCAAAATACGTTTAACTGAAACCGGATAAGGCGTACCCAATTGCTGCGCATGCAATGATACTTTTAGCTCCTGTAACATCCAGTAAATGTTTTGCACAGGCTCAGGTAGCAACGGTGCACCAGCATATTTACCCAGTAAATTAGTGTAGGCATCTGCTGCTTTCTGATACTCATGCATTAACAGCCGGTCGCGCTGCGGGTCAACCGGCAACTTTTCAAGGCGTTTTAACATTGCCTGCAAATAGCGCAGGATGTCAGGTAACCGGGCCGCACCGTGCCGGCTGACAAAGCCTTTAAATACTAATTCATTGAGCTGCTGTTTAATATCGCCCTGTGATTGAATATGCGCCAGGTCTACCTTGCCTTTTAATCGTTTTTGAATGTCGTGACCTAAAGTTAGAATTTGTTCAACCTGGAGCGCTATTGCCACAACCGTCTCACCCAGACCGGCTCTTACTTTATCCCGTAATACACTGAATTGCTGGCTGGTTGTGGGCAGTTCGCTGCTAGCAATTAACGAATCTACGCCCGCGGCGATACAATCATCTATCAGCTCCAGCACCCGACCGAATGGATTAAAGTACAAACCTAACTTTGCTTTATTCGGTAACGACTCCTGCAGATACTTTACCGGTGATGGCACATTCAACAGCAATAAACGTCTTAATCCCAGTAATGTCATTTGTCGCGCTTGTTCAGGATTATCTAAAAGCTTTATGGCAACTGAGTTCCGTTCGTCAACCAGGGCCGGGAACGCTTTAATTTCATAACCTGCCTGAATTTTTACATATTCCAGCGGTAACTTGCCAAAACTCCAGTCGGTTAGCTCGGATTGCTCAATCCCTTGCTCGGCGACCTGGCTGAGGCTTTGTTGGACTTCGCCCTGCAAGCCTTGTTTTAACAAGGCCAGTGAACGGCTTTGTTGCAGCGTTTTGCCCCTATCATCAACCACTTTAAAATTCATGGTTAAATGGGCAGGTAAGCTGGTTAAATCCCAGGCATCCTCCGGGATCGTTACGCCTGACATTCGCTTTAAACGCTGGCTGACCACTTCAAGTAAATGGCCCTGCTCCGGCGCAATAACCTGCAACAGCGCATCAGCATAATTGGGTGCCGGCACAAAGTTACGCCGGTATTGCTTAGGCAGGGATTTTATTAACGCAACCATTAACTCATGCCGTAACGCCGGTATTAACCAGTCAAAACCGTTGTCTTCAATTTGGTTAAGTAGCGCCAGCGGTATAATGACACTAACACCATCATCCTGCTCACCCGGGGCAAAGTGATATTCCAGAGCCAGAGTGACATTGCCCTGACGCCAGCTTTCCGGAAACTTATCAGCGGTAATATCACTGGCATCACGGTTTAGCAGGCTATCCGGGTCAAAATTTAAAAAGTCAGGCTGACTGGCGCGCTGCTTTTTCCACCATTTAGTAAAATCTATCCGGTTATTGGCCCATACCGGCACTTTTTCAGCATAAAACGCTGCAAGTGTCTCTTCATCAACCAGAATGTCGCGCCGGCGCGACTTCTCCTCCAGCGCCGTCACGCCGTCAATCAGCCGCTGGTTATGGCTTAAGAAAGCTTCGTTGCTACCCAACTCCTGGTTAACCAGGGCTTCACGGATAAAAATCTGATGGCTAACGTGCTCATCAATTTTACTGTATAACACCGGACGTTTTGGCACGATCACCAGCCCATACAACGACACTTGCTCATAGGCCACTACCGCACCACGTTTTTTTTGCCAGTGCGGCTCGCTGTAACTACGGGTGACTAAATGGGCTGCCAGCGGCTCAATCCATTCCGGTTCGATCTTAGCCAGGCTGCGCGCATACAGTTTACTGGTCTCAACCCACTCCGCCGCAACAACCCACTTCGGTTTGCGTTTAAACAAATTGCTGCCAGGGAAGGCGTAGAAGCGGGTCTGGCGGGGCCCCAGATAGTCGGCCTCGGTATCTTTAAAGCCTACCTGGCCCAACAAACCGGTTAGCAGGGCGCTGTGCAGCGACTGATAGCCGGCGCTACCTGTATTAAAACTCATCCCCTGCTCTTTTGCTAACTGGCTAAGCTGGCCCACTAAGTCCTGCCATTCCCTTACCCGCAGATAGTTTAAAAACTCCTGCCGGCACAGGCGGCGAAACTGATTGTTGCTTAATTCCTGCTGTTGTTGCTGTAAGTAATCCCACAGTTTCAGCCAGCTGCTAAAGTCTGAGTCGGGGTCAGCAAAGCGGCCATGACTCTCATCTGCTTTTTGCTGTTTATCAAGTGGTCGTTCCCGCGGGTCCTGAATTGATAACGCAGCCACCACCACCAGTACTTCGTTTAAGGCACCATTACTGCTGGCACTAACAACCATTCGGGCCAGTCGCGGATCTATTGGTAAACGGGCAAGTTGCTTACCTAAAGCCGTTAAACTTAATTTTTGCCGGCCCCGCTGTGGCTCTATGGCGCCGAGTTCTTCCAGCAGTTTTATACCATCGTTGACAAAACGGTTGTCTGGCCGCTGTAAAAAAGGAAACGCATCAATATCACCCAGACCCAATGCCAGCATCTGCATAATAACCGACGCTAAATTGGTGCGCAGTATTTCCGGATCAGTAAACTCTGGCCGGCCGTTAAAATCCTCTTCGCTATAAAGCCGGATACAAATACCGGCTGCAACCCGGCCACAACGGCCTTTTCGCTGATTGGCACTGGCCTGACTGATTGCTTCTATCGGCAGTTGCTGCACTTTCGAACGATAACTGTAACGGGACAAACGGGCGGTACCAGGATCGATAACATAGCGAATACCAGGCACTGTCAATGAGGTTTCTGCGACGTTTGTTGCCAGCACAATTCTTCTGCCGGCATGGCTTTGAAAAATCCGGTTTTGCTCAGCAGCACTTAATCTGGCATAGAGCGGCAGTACTTCGGTATGCGGCAATTTAAGCTTTTCCAGGGCGTCGGCAGTATCTCTTATTTCCCGCTCACCATTTAAAAATATAAGAATGTCGCCGCGCGGTTCCCGGTATAGTTCTTCTACCGCATCAAAAATACCCTGTAATTGGTCGGTATCTTTATCATCCTGTTCAGTGTAAGGACGGTAGCGGGTTTCAACCGGATAGGTGCGGCCTGATACTTCAATTACCGGTGCATCAAAAAAATGGCGGGAAAAACGCTGTGGATCAATCGTTGCTGAGGTAATAATCAGTTTTAAGTCTGGTCGTTTCGGTAGCAACTGCTTTAAATAACCCAACAGAAAATCGATATTCAGACTGCGCTCGTGGGCTTCGTCAATAATGATAGTGTCATACTGATTTAGAAACCGATCCTGCTGCATTTCTGCCAGCAACACCCCGTCGGTCATCAGCTTTACCAGCGTCTGGCCGGTAGTATGATCACCAAAGCGGATTTTATAGCCAACCTGTTGCCCGGGCTGACAACCTAACTCTTCAGCTATCCGATCGGCCACACTACGCGCCGCAAGACGTCGTGGTTGAGTGTGACCGATAGTCCCGGCAACCCCGCGTCCCAGCTCCAGGCATATTTTCGGAATTTGGGTGGTTTTACCTGAGCCCGTTTCACCGGCAATGATCACAACCTGATTCGCGGCAATGGCGGCCTTAATATCATCCTTTTTTGCAGCAACAGGTAATTCCATCGGATAACTGATGGCGGGCACAGCAGCCTGACGTGCAGCTCGCTGCGCAACTGAACGCGAGATATCCGCGGCAATTTTCTGTAACTGTGGCAACTGAGCCGCTTGATCGGTAATTTTTCGACACTGATTTAAACGGCGGCGCAGCCGGAACTGATCCTGTAACAGACAATCAGTGACTTTGGAATATAAAGATGCAGCACTTACTACTGGCTCAACAGACAAAATAACACCCTCAGCAATCAGAGGGCGTCATGCTACCAAGCTAGCAGGGTTGAGGTCTAGCGTTAAACAACACGCCGGTAGTGAGAATGCAGCTCTTTATCGATTGCGGCTAAAACATCAGAGCGGTTGATAATACCCAGCAAATAACCATCATCATCGACAACGGGGTATAGCTTAGGTTTTAGTTTCAGCATCATCTGCGCTAAATCAATCACGCCATCGTAAGGTTTTACTGTTAATACTTCTGTATTCATCACATCAGCAACCCGGGCGGATTGCTGATCATGGTAAGTTGACATTAACATCCGCGCCAGACAATCCTGCTCCGACACAAAGCCAATGATCTTGTTAGCAATATCAACCACAGGCCCGCCGGTCTGCTTCCCTTTAATTAAACGATCAACCGCCATCTCTACTGGCATATCGACGGTAAAAGTAACAGGATGACGATGCATATAGTCAGCGACTTTCATCAAATCCATCTATTCCCTCCAAACATCTAATCGCAACCAGTTTGCGCCTCTTCAGTTTAGTTCAGGCTGGTTTAATTGCCTGCTTTTTCAGTTTCAGTGGCGAAAATTTCAACTACGGTACCTGCGTAATTACGTTTTGCCCGATACATTCCCTGAGTATTAAAGGCCCAGCTAAGTTCACCTTTGTTATCAACAACAATAACACCGCCTGTGCCGCCAACCTGCAGCAGCTCAGTAATGACCTCATTGGCAGCTGTCGCTGCAGTTTTACCCTGGTATTTAACCCTGGCGCAAATATCTGACGCCACGTTATAGCGAATAAAATACTCGCCATGGCCAGTACCTGACACCGCACAGCTGCTGTTATCGGCAAAGTTACCAGCACCAATAACCGGCACATCGCCTACCCGGCCCCAACGTTTAGCGGTCATGCCGCCGGTGGATGTCGCCGCAGCCAGATTACCGGTGTTATCTATCGCTACTGCACCCACTGTTCCCATCTTCCAACCTGGATCAACTTCAACAGTTGCTTGTTGCGGTAGTTTTTGCCGGGCCTGCTTTGCCTTCTTCAGCGCTTCATAGCGAAATTCGGTATTAAAGTAACTGTTATCAACCAGTTCCAGTTGCTGCGCAGCGGCGAACTGCTCGGCGCCTATACCGGTTAACATAACGTGGTCTGACTTTTCCATCACCGCCCGGGCCAGCAGAATAGGATTTTTGACATTGGTAACACTGGCAACAGCTCCGGCGTTACGATCCTGACCGGTCATAATGGCGGCATCCAGTTCATGGTTTTCATCCCAGGTATATACCGCACCTTTACCAGCATTAAAAAGCGGCGAGTCTTCCAGTACAGTTACGGCCAACGTCACGGCATCCAGGCTGCTGCCACCGGCAGCCAGCAATTCATAGCCCTGATTTACTGCTTTAGTCAGGGTCGCCTCGTAATCCTGTCGCTGCTCTTCAGTCATTTTACTGCGATCAATAGTGCCTGCGCCGCCATGGATCACAATGCCGACAGGTGCGCCTGCGGCCATAACTGAAGCAGACAGGCAAAACGGAATAGCCAGTAATAATTTTTTCATTGGTTGTCCTAATGGTTATTGTCTGTTCTTTGTACTGGAATTGTTTTCAAATCACAACTTGTTGTAAAACTTATTAGCCTGGCGGCTGACTCTGCCAGCTACGCCTGCTTAATTACAATGAAAAGTTACATCTAGCGTCAATACCAATGTTATGATTGTTGGCATTGGCTTATAACTGCAGCTGCATTAATCTCAGAACTATATTATGTCGCAACCACTTTCGTTCTATTTTCACGATTATGAAACCTGGGGGGCCGACCCGAAGCGGGATCGACCCGCTCAGTTTGCCGGGATCAGAACCGACCCTGAACTGAACATTATCAGCGAGCCGGATGTCTGGTACTGTCAGCTGGCCAATGACTATCTGCCTCATCCGCAAGCGGCATTAATCACCGGATTAACGCCGCAATTATGTAATAAAAAAGGAATGACCGAAACTGAGTTTATGCAACGCATTCTGAGCCGTTTCAGTGAGCCTGGCAGCTGTGTTCTGGGTTACAACAGCTTGCGGTTTGATGATGAGGTAACCCGATATAGTTTATTCCGCAACTTTTTTGAACCCTATGGACGGGAATGGCAACAGGGTAACAGCCGCTGGGATTTAATTGATGTGGTTCGGGCTTGCTATGCATTGCGTCCGGAGGGCATTAACTGGCCCCTGCGGGAAGATGGCAGCCCCAGCTTTAAACTGGAGCATTTGAGTAAAGCAAACGGCCTGGCTCATGAACAGGCGCACGATGCGTTATCAGATGTTTACGCCACCATAGCTATTGCCAAATTGATCAAAGAGAAACAACCTAAACTTTTCAGCTATTTATTTGAGCTGCGTAAAAAAACAAAAGTAAGCGAATTGATAGATGTTGCAGGCTTAACACCGTTGGTTCATGTTTCATCCAGATTTCCGGCCAGTTCTGGTTGTATTAGCTGGATAGTGCCTCTGGCTTTTCATCCAACTAATAAAAATGCAGTTATCTGTTACAACCTGCAAGCAGATCCCACGCCGCTACTGACAGACAACATCGATACCCTGGTTAGTAAACTGTATACCCGCACTGCCGATCTGGCAGAGGATGAAGAGCGGCTTGGCCTGAAACTGATACATTTAAATAAATGTCCGGTGCTGGCCAATGCTAAAACGCTAAGTATCGAGCGGGCTAACGAGTTAGGAATCGATAGAGCGCGTTGTCTCACCCATCTGGAGTGGTTTAAACAGCACCGGGAAATACAACAAAAGGTGATTGAGTTATATCAACAACCTTCTGACTACCCCAACGAAACAAACCCGGATTATCAACTTTATAATGGCTTTATCAGTGATGCTGACAAACAGAAAATGCAACAGTTACACCAGTTGTCAGTGGAGGAATTAGCAATAAATCCACCTTTGTTCAGTGACGAACGTCTAAACAACTTGTTATTTTTATACCGGGCAAGGAATTATCCGCAAAGCTTAACGGATCCAGAGCAGCAAAAATGGCAGCGTTACCGCACTGATAAACTGATGCACGGCCTGGATAATCCGAACCTGACAATGGAAGACTATAGTCTGGCACTGGAGAACCTGGCGCATGAGCATGCCAGCGATGAGCAGAAAATGAAAATTTTAAAAGCGTTGTATTTGTATGTGCAAAGCTTGTAACGATGGCTTAGTTTAAATAAAAAACACCGGTATAAAACCGGTGTTTTGGTTTATTCTTTGTCGGCCAGTTTTTTCAGGTTTTCATGAATTTTAAACAGCACGATTAATAATTCACACCAAATGCGCACACCTATACTGCCAAATATTAAAATACCCAGCCCGGACCAAAAACCACCGTAACCGAATATTGAGCCGATACCACTGACTAAGACCGCTAACAACAATAACCAATAGACAAAAGTAATAATTTTCGGGGTTAGCATTGAATCAAAAAACAATACATCTCTCATTTTATTTCCTTTTTTTATTATGCTCCAAGTCGTAACACTGGGTTACGCTTTCAACATAAAGCACAACATCCTGACTAACAACTCCGACTAGTAGCAGTATGCTAGTATTAATATTGGCCTTTCAATTTCAATAACCTACCCTTATACTCTATCGCTACTTGTCGGAGTGCCCAGCTGTTTACAGCGGGCTGAGACCGTGAAAACGGGATCCGTTGAACCTGATCAGGCTAATACCTGCGAAGGGAAACAAGGGGAAATGCAATACATAACAAACGGCACCAATCCGGCTGGCGGATTGGCGACTTGTTGTCACCTGCCCCCACTCCGGACAAGCAACCTCAACTTGTTAACCGGAGTTTGCTATGTCTGTTACTGCTATATCTAAACGCGATTTACGTGCTCATGCCCGCGCCTATATTCAGGCGTTACAGGGCGAAACCTTTCCGGGTTCAACCCGCCGTTACCTGCAATGCAACAACAGCAAGGTGCAGGTGCCGGTAAGAGATATCCATTTAACACCTAGTCGTTTGCCAGATGGCACAACGACGCCCAACGCCCCGCTGCCGGTTTATGACACCTCAGGCCCCTACGGCGATCCGACCCAACCATTAGATGTCTTAAAAGGTCTGCCCAAACTGCGGCTGAACTGGATTATGGACCGGGCCGATACTATGCACTCACCGCTGCCCCCTTTCGCTGACATTGCGCTGGATGAACAAATTACTGAATTTGAGCACCAGCCCCTGCAGGCGAAACCCGGTAAAATCGTCACCCAACTGCATTATGCCCGACAAGGCATTATCACTCCGGAAATGCATTTTATTGCACTCAGAGAAAACATGGTAGCAGAGGATGGCGTTCGCAGTCATGCTGGTGAAAGCTTTGGCGCTACGATCCCAAAAAAAATCACTGCAGAGTTTGTCAGGCAGGAAGTGGCTGCCGGGCGCGCCATTATTCCAGCCAATATTAAT
The DNA here is from genome assembly GCF_019100565.1 of Arsukibacterium indicum. Classification (GTDB taxonomy): domain Bacteria; phylum Pseudomonadota; class Gammaproteobacteria; order Enterobacterales; family Alteromonadaceae; genus Alishewanella; species Alishewanella indicum. The sequence goes on from NZ_JAHRID010000005.1 coordinate 336,273, forward strand.
CATCCGGAAGCCGAGCCAATGATTATTGGTCGGAATTTCAAAGTAAAAGTTAATGCCAATATCGGCAACTCGTCAGTCAGTTCCAGTATTGAAGAGGAAGTAGAGAAGCTGGTATGGGCAACCCGTTGGGGCGCCGATACAGTAATGGACTTATCAACCGGCCGGCGTATTCACCAAACCCGAGACTGGATCTTGCGCAATAGTCCGGTGCCTATTGGCACAGTGCCGATATATCAGGCTCTGGAAAAAGTAAACGGTGATGTCAGTAAACTTAACTGGCAGATATTTTACGACACCCTGGTTGAACAAGCCGAACAAGGCGTTGACTACTTTACCATCCATGCCGGGGTACTAAAAGATTATGTGGCGCTCACGTCAAAACGCGTTACCGGCATTGTCTCGCGGGGCGGCGCCATTATGGCGCAGTGGACCCGGCTTTATAATCAGGAAAGCTTCCTGTATCAGCATTTTGAAGATATCTGTCAATTATGTGCCGCCTATGACATTTCGCTGTCGCTGGGCGATGGTTTACGTCCTGGCAGCATAGCTGATGCCAATGACGAAGCGCAATTTGCCGAGCTGCGTACCCTGGGCGAACTGACCAAAATCGCCTGGCGTTATGATGTCCAGGTTATGATTGAAGGGCCGGGCCACGTGCCGATGCAACTCATTCAGGAGAATATGACCGAGCAACTGAAGCACTGCCACGAAGCACCGTTCTATACGCTTGGCCCGCTAACCACCGATATTGCTCCGGGTTATGATCATATTACTTCTGGTATTGGCGCAGCGATGATCGGTTGGTTTGGTTGTGCCATGCTCTGTTACGTCACGCCAAAAGAGCATTTAGGCCTGCCCAATAAAGAAGATGTAAAACAGGGGCTTATTGCCTATAAAATTGCGGCTCATGCGGCTGATCTGGCCAAAGGCCATCCGGCTGCGCAGCAGCGGGATAATGCCTTGTCCAAAGCCCGCTATGAGTTTCGCTGGCAGGATCAGTACAATCTGGCACTGGACCCCTTTACCGCCAAGGCCTATCACGATGAAACGCTGAGTCATGAAGGAGCAGACACGGAGCAGTTTTGTTCTATGTGCGGCCCTAAGTTTTGCTCTATGCGGTTAAATCAACAAGTACAGCTGGAAAAAATTGCGGACGAGGCGTTAAAAGATGCCTGAGCAACATATCGCAAGCAAACCCATTGTCTGGACTATTGCCAGCTCAGACAGTGGTGGCGGCGCCGGTATTCAGGCAGATTTACTGACCTTTACCGCTCTTGGTTGCCATGGCTGCAGTGCTGTCGCTGGGGTTAGTGCCCAAAATAGTATGACATTCAATGTCATAGAAGCTGTCAGTCCAGCGATGCTGCAATCTCAGCTTGATTGTCTGCTCAGCGATATGCCGCCTGCTGCCATTAAAATTGGTCTGATCCCGGATGAACAGTTATTGCTGTTGCTGCGACAATGGCTGGAAAAAAATAAACCCCGCCACTCGTTCAGGGTTATTGCCGATCCGGTACTAAGCACCAGTAGCGGCCATAACTTTGCCAGCGGCCGGCTTATCAGCAGATGGCGCAACTTGCTGCCACTGCTGGACCTTATTACCCCTAACCTGCCGGAACTAGCGCTACTGTCCGGCATGCCGGATGCCGCCATTTCAGCTCAGGTAACACAGCTGGTACAACATGCTAAGACAGCTGTATTGGTTAAAGGTGGCCACAGTACTAGTGACGATGTCGTTACCGATCAGTTGTTTGAAAAAGACAGTTATTTCGAGCTTAAACACCAGAGAATAACAACACCTCATACTCATGGTACCGGCTGCGTGTTATCTGCTGCCATAGCTGCAGGATGCGCGCAGGATTACCCTCTGCATGACGCCGTTATCATCGCTACAGCCTACTTACAACAAGCGCTTGAGCACGGTTACCCGACCGGTAACGGCGCGGGCTGCATGCAACATCACGGCTGGCCGTCAGAGTATCGCTATTTTCCTCAGTTACACTGGCCTGCGGATTACCGTGCCCAGCAAGGTTGCATGCAACAATTCAGCTTTGCCAGTATGGCCGTGCCCATTGGTTTGTATCCGGTTATCGACAGCGTGCAGTGGTTGAAACGGTTGCTGCCACTGGAACCCGATGTGATTCAACTGCGCATTAAAGATGGCTCAGAACGCGAAGTTGCACAACAAATTGTTCAGGCAGTTCAACTTAGTCGTGATTACAAATTGCGCTTATTCATTAATGATCACTGGAAATTAGCCATTAAATATGGCGCTTATGGCGTACATCTGGGCCAGCAAGATTTAGCTACGGCCGATTTGAAAGCAATTGCTGATGCAGGTTTACATCTGGGTATCTCCACCCACAATTACCTGGAACTGCTTAGAGCCAGACAATTGAAACCATCATATGTCGCTCTCGGCCATATTTTTGCAACCCAAACAAAACAGATGCAATCCAAACCGCAAGGGGTAAAGCGCCTGAAGTACTATGCCGCAATCTGCCAGGATATTCCGACAGTGGCAATAGGCGGTATTGACGCCCAGAAGCTGGCCGCAGTTGTTGGCAGCGGCGTTGATGGTGTGGCGGTAGTATCAGCAATCACTGAGCATAGCGATCCGGAACGCGCCTTTATGCAGTTGAGACAACAATTCCGGCAGTACAAATTGGAGGCGCATTATGCATATTCGACTTAATGAACAGTTGTTGCAATTAACCAGCAACTGCACGGTTGCTGAGCTACTGCAGCAGCAACAGCTGGCAAGTGAAGGTCTGGCGGTAGCTATTAATAATACCGTGATCAGCAAGCGCTGCTGGTCAGAGCATAAGCTGCAAAGCAATGATAACGTGCAACTTTTTCAGATTGTTACCGGAGGCTGAGATGTTACAGATTGCTGATAAGACCTTTAACAGTAGGCTGCTGCTCGGTAGTGGTAAATTCGCGAGTAGCCAGCTGATGCAACAGGCTGTTAAAGTCAGCAACTGCCAGCTGGTTACGCTGGCAATAAAACGACTGGAGCTGAATAAACCACAGGACGACTTACTGACACCGCTGCGAAATCTGAATATTAAGCTGCTGCCTAACACAGCCGGAGCCAAAACTGCCAAAGAAGCAATATTTGCTGCAGAGCTGGCCCGTGACGCCTTACAAACGTCCTGGCTTAAACTGGAGATCCATCCGGATCCGCGCTATCTGATGCCCGACCCAGTCGAAACACTGCTGGCAGCAGAGCGACTGGTTAAAATGGGCTTTGTGGTACTGCCCTATTGCAGTGCCGATCCAGTATTGTGTAAACGACTGGAACAAGCAGGTTGTGCGGCAGTGATGCCACTTGGTGCCGCTATAGGCTCGAATCAGGGCTTACAAACCCGGGCTATGCTGGAAATTATTATTGAGCAGGCTCAGGTTCCGGTCATCATTGATGCTGGCTTGGGTGCCCCGTCTCATGCGGCTGCAGCAATGGAGCTGGGCGCTGCGGCAGTTTTGGTCAATACTGCCATTGCCAGTAGCGCAGATCCGGTGGCAATGGCTGGCGCCTTTGCTAATGCGGTAAGAGCCGGCCGCGCTGCCTATCTTGCTGGATTGGCATCAGCTCAGCCGCAGGCGGTGGCTTCCAGTCCGTTCACTGACTTTCTGACAACGCTGTGAGGATCTGGCAATGAGTTTCAGCGAGCAATGGCAACCGCAACACTGGCAGAGCATGCAACTGCAAAGCCGCAGTTTTTCAGCCAGTCAGGTACAGGCAGCGTTAACTAAAAACCAGCTGAGCATATATGATCTGCAAGCGCTGCTGTCGCCGGCAGCACTGCCACTACTGGCTCAGATAGCAACTAAGGCGCAGCGGCTTACCCGTCAGCGTTTTGGCCATAGCGTGCAATTTTTTGCACCGCTGTATTTATCAAATCTGTGTGCCAATGAATGTAGCTACTGCGGATTTTCGATGAGCCAGCAAGTTAAACGTCGCATTTTAAATTTAGCGGAAATAGAACAGGAATGTCTGGCAATAAAAGCACTTGGTATCGATCAGGTCCTGCTGGTAACCGGTGAGCACGAACGAAAAGTAGGTATTGATTACTTTTGCCAGGTGCTGCCTGTGATCAGGCGCCACTTCAGCAGTATTCAACTTGAAGTACAACCGCTGACAACCACTGAATACCAACAGCTGAAAAGCCTGGGTGTCGATGCTGTGATGCTATATCAGGAAACCTATAATGCCACGGCGTATCAGCAGTTTCATTTAAAAGGCAAAAAATCAGATATCCGCTGGCGGCTGGATGCACCTGACAGAGTGGGCAATGCCGGTATTGATAAAATCGGCCTGGGCATTTTACTGGGCCTGACCGACTGGCGTACCGATGCAATAGTTCTGGCGCAACATCTTAAGTATCTGCAAAAGCGTTACTGGCAATGCCGCTTTAGTTTATCAGTACCCAGGATCCGCCCCTGCAGTGGCGGTTCTGACAAGGTAACAGCCATTGACGATAAAGCGCTAATCCAGTTAATTTGTGCCTTTCGGCTGTTTGCCCCTGAGCTTGAAATCAGTTTATCCACCCGTGAGTCTGCTACATTTCGCCAGCAGGTAATACCGCTGGCCATAACCAGTATTAGCGCTGGCTCTAAAACCCAGCCAGGTGGCTACAGTGTCGATCCGGATAATTTAGAGCAATTCAGCATTGATGATACCCGCTCACCAAAACAAGTAGCAACGGCACTTTCGCACCAAGGCTTACAACCTGTATGGAAAGATTGGGATAGTTTTTTGGGAAGATAAAGCATGGCGGCTAAAACGCCGGGATCGTTGGGCGGCGTACTACATTGCTCACCCCATCCCTGGGATTCGCCGCTTCGCGGCCCGCTGAAGCTGTCCAAACATGCTCCTGGCATGTTTGTCGCATGGGGTCGCCCTGCTCGAGCAATACACCGCCAAATCATAGCCAATAAAAAAGCCCCTGCTCTTTCGAGAGGGGCTGTTTTATTGAATTGGGAGCCTGGCGGTGTA
>NZ_JAHRID010000006.1 GCF_019100565.1 Arsukibacterium indicum
GGTTTAACACCAAATGAGTCAGAGAAAAGATACTGGCTTTACTATAAAACCGTGGCCAATTTTACTTGACCACTACAAAATCATATCGAAGTGGTTCCTCTTCCAAAATTTTACAGTGCTCGCTTTAAAGGTGGTTGTAAGATCGATCTCGTCGCTCAATTCCGAAATACCAACATTGAAAATTTCAGCAAGTCTACAAAGAGATTTTTCCCGAACTTGATGCTCTATATTATTCATTATTGTTGCATCCACAATTGCCTTTTCCCTCTGCTGATGTTGCATCCCAAGCCGCTTCTATAATAACCGCCCAGTTGTAAAATCCATCAACAATCAAACCACCTGTAGCTGCAGCGCCTAACGACATGCCTTTCATTGTTCGCCCAAAATCTCTAAGACCTCTACCAGAATAGTTAGTATTGCGATTCAATCTTCCATTCCATCTACTTAACTGGCTAGTATTTTGGTTAAGTTTATCCTTAGAAACTCCGAACCCTCTCAACTCGGCAGGTGTTTTTGGCATGGTTCCAACAGTGAAAGCTGCCCCTAGCGCAGCGAGGTTATTGGCTGTGCTGGAGCGATTATCTTCAACCTGTTTAGCAAACTTATCAAAATCAAAACAAGCTAATCCTTCAGGGTCTATATATTTTAAGGGATTACCCCCAACATACCCATAGGTATTAAGCCCACCCGCTAAGCCAATCGGATCGCTCTGCAGGTACCTGCCGGTTGTTGCATCATAATCCCGGAAGTAGTTATACCAACTTAGTTTTTCACTGTCCCAGTACTGACCTGGACAAAATCGTCCGGAACGATTTCATTCACACCCTCCCTGGTTGTTCACCTTCGGCAGCTTATCAGCTGTGCAAAACGGCTCTCCTGCCGTTTTGTGAACATGCATGCGCAGCATGACCCGAAAGGGCGTAGGGCAGGAAGCCCGGAGTCAAGCCGATGTTAAAGTCGCCAATACTGGTAGTTAATACCGAACGGTCAAACGCTTCCAGCTTCGCCCGCCATACCACCGCTTTGCTTTGGTTGGTAATCACTTCTGGCCGGCCTAAGTGGTCGCGTAGCAATATGCAAGACACGACCCGATAGTTCCTTAACACATTTACTTGCTTCGTGAGTTAAAAATAATGGCCAATACCCCCCCAATTGCGCCACCTGCCAATGAGTAGGCAAGTAAGACATTTTCATCTGTTTCTATGCTCTTTGAACTCAGCAATGCCCCAATAAAACTAAAAAATGCCATCCAAAAAAGGAGTCTAAATACGAATTTGATAGAAGATTTATTGACCATAGGTAGCACTCCATTTATTGCTCCAAGGATCTAAGATAATTACCGGGTCGGCGCTATTGTTTGATAAAGCCTGTGTGACCCAGTGAGTGCAATGACCTCCAATACACCAAGCATTTGGAGATGGAATGGTTGAAAACCGCCATTGGTCATCATACATTTGGAAGTCGAGATCGCTTTGAAGCTGCGTTGATTGCTCTCCACAACTTTTACATCTCTCACCAAGCATGCCCCCAGTAACATCATGCAAAGAGCGTTGCATGTTGTTCAAAAATCCTGGAGATATCCTTTTTCCAGACGCTGTCATGTTGTTAACTGTAGAATTAAATTGATTGATAATTGCAGAAACATCCTCTGGGCTAAGACCTAAACTATCCACAAGACGAATTGGATTACTAAACACGTACCCATAGGTATTAAACCCACCCGCTAAACCAATCGGGTCGCTCTGCAAGTAACGCCCTGTAGTCGCATCATAATCCCGGAAGGTGTTATACCAGCTTAGTTTTTCACTGTCCCAGTATTGGCCTGGACAAAATCGTCCGGAACGTTTTCATTCACACCCTCCCTGGTGTTCACCTTCGGCAGCTTATCAGCTGTGCAAAACGGCTCTCCTGCCGTTTTGTGAACATGCGCAGCATGGCCCGACAGGGCGTAGGGCAGGAAGCCCGCAGTCAACCCTATGTTAAAGTCACCGATAGTCGTTGACAGTACCGTACGGTCAAACGCCTCCAACTTAGCCCGCCATACCACCGCTTTGCTTTGGTTGGTTATCACCTCTGGTGGGGCTAAGTGGTCGCGCTGCAAGAATCAAGAAGCGACTCCGTAGTTCTTTCGGAGTCGCGCCCTCATATCTCGGCTTTAAAAATTTAAGTGCAAGGAATTTCAAGGCGCTTCCAACGCTCAGTATCGTCAGTAGAAACACTTAATGTATATTCATAGTGAACCGCAGCATAAGCTGGCAGAGGCGGAATATCATGGTATTCAAATCGCCACACAGCTAAACCTCTCAGGCAAATTTGTTCTTTTTCAGGTATCGACATATCCAGTTCATAGCGTCCGGGGTCATTTTCGAAAAATAAAAACTCTACACCATATTCATTTTGTTGCAGGGGCTCTGCTGCAAATGACATTTCCGGTTTTAATTGCGACCAAAATATGATGTCCCGAACATAACGAGTTGGTAGTTTATGCACCATGCTGACGTGTAACGTTAAGCTATCTTCATAGTTATGAATAAAATAGCGACCACCAGAAATTTCATACAAGCTTTGCTGAAACTCAGCATCCAGTCCAATCAACCAGCTTTGCACTGCAAAGCGGCTACCAGGGCTAAAGTGCAACAATGCCAGGCTAAAAAAGCAAATGGATAGGCAATAGCCGAGCAGCCTGACAGGCCATGAGGTTGGCTTTTTATTGCCTTTGTTAAAGTGAGCCACAGGCCGCCCCCGCTACTACTAAAGCCAAACCAGCTACACCTGCCGTGCCACCAAAGCTATTGTTGATATTCCATTCTGCAGCTTGCCTTGCCATATCATTCCTTGTTGACTCTACCGCCCTTATTGCTTCGCGATATTTATTTTTTTGAGTTGTATCACTGCACTGTTTTGCTTCAGCTTCCCACGTATCAAGCTGAGTATTCAGTTTATCTGCCTGCTTTTGGTAAGGATTTTCTTTAGTTGCGCCTACCACAGCGCTTCTTACCCCTCCCATATCTAAGGCAAATGCACCAATAGTCACTCCAAAGCAAGCAAATTTGATATGTTTACGATAAAGGCCGTGCTCATCTACAAAATTTACCGGATTCCCTCCAACATACCCATAAGTATTTAACCCACCCGCTAAGCCTATCGGGTCGCTCTGCAGGTATCGGCCTGTTGTTGCATCATAATCCCGGAAGTAGTTATACCAGCTGAGTTTTTCACTGTCCCAGTACTGGCCAGGGAAGCCTATATTAAACTCGCCAATGCTGGTAGTAAGTACAGAGCGGTCAAACGCTTCCAGCTTTGCCCGCCAAACTACGCCTTTGCTTTGGTTGGTTATCACCTCTGGCCGGCCTAAGTGGTCGTTATGCACATAATACAGCTGGTTATTTAAAATATAACCCACTACCTGGCCCTGAAAGTAAATTTATTGCTTGGTGGTGCCTTCTGCTAACAGCTGGCCATCTGGACTGTAAATAAAGCGGGTGATATTACTGCCGACTTTTTTAAACACCCGCTGGCCCAGCGTGTTACTGACAGAAAGGGACAGTAGTTAATTAGCTACTGCCCTTTTTTCCTTTGCGATTTTTGTTAGAGTGGCTTGATGCGTATTAACGTTGATACAACAATCAACCAGATGACAATAACGACTGCTACTAGGTAAATATTACCAAGCTCCCACACTTTGAAGCCAATCCAAAAACTAATGATGTTAACTAAGGTCATTATTATGGTTAATGTATTTTTTTTCATGCTTACTCTTCCATGCAATAAGAATCAGAACCTTTTCTCAAAACATTTTCATCTTTGTCCCTGATTTTCCATTCATGAAAAAGGGGTCGGAGCTAATTAAGCTCCGACCCGCTTCGCTTCGTTGCTGGCCTGCCTGGCTTGCATTTACCTAAGCGCACACCCAGTGCGCGCTCTATTTCTGCCCGAAAACGCTCGCCACCTAATGGGTAATTGTACATTCAACTGTGGCGAATAGTATCAAGTTCATCCTCACCGAGTTCTGCCGGTAAACCCATACCACACTCTGGCTGTGCCGGCACTTAATTGCTGCCAGCCAGTGCTGCTCAGCCCTAAGTTGGTCAGTAACTGATAATAACGCTGCCACAGCTGCTGATAACTACCCTGCCACAAACATAACGGAAAATTGCTGGCCAGCATCAGCCGCTCGAGCGGCCACTCGCTGAGTACGGCAGCGAATACCTGCTGCTGCCAGGCCAGATCCGGCTGACTGTTGCGCCCGGCCGTCAGCATTTCAAAACCTGATAATTTCATTGCTACGTTTGCCCGGCCTGCCAGCGTTTGCACCGCCTTTTGCCAGGCCGAAAACTGCTCTGGCCGGGCTAAACCGGCATGGTTAAGCACCAGCTTTAACTCAGGAAACTGCTGTGCCAGCTGTTGAATTCTGACCACATTTTTCGCGTTGGCCAGGCTGCACTGCAGCTCCAGCACCAACTGATGCTCTGCTAACGCACCTGCGATCTGCGCCAGCTGCGGCGCATGCAGCCAGTGCTCATCGTCGCCTTCAAAAATATGCCGCACTCCCGCCGGCTGATATGGCAGCAGCGCCTGCAGCTTTTGCCTGATTTGGTCAATTGGCAGGCTGCAATCCAGAAACGCCACTGCTCGGTGCGGCACTGTTACCTTTTGCTCTGCCAACCAGGCTAACTCACGCTCTGGCGCATTGTTATCAAAGCCGGCCTCAATATGCACCAGCCCGGCCAGACGAAATGGCGGCTCCAGCTTCAGCTGAGAAACTGAGTAATCCTGCTGCAACAGTGCTTTATCTGGCCAGTGTGGCGGATTGTCGCTTTTAAGCCAATGATACTGGCCTCTACTTAGTTGCCACAGATGTATGTGTGGATCGACAATATCCAGTACGTCTGTGCTGCTCATCACTGTTTGCTCACTGACAGGTGTACCCGCCGTCAATCACTTGCAGGCTGCCAGTTATAAAACGGGCGTTATCGCTCGCCAGAAAGGCCACCAGCGCGGCCACTTCTTCTGGCTGTCCTAAGCGGCCAAGTGGTTGCTCGCCGGCTTCCTCAGCCACCACAGCCGCTTTATCAGCGCCACTATTAGCGCAGTAGCGATCAATGGCCTGATGAAATAACGGGGTTTCAATGGTGCCCGGGCATACCGCGTTGGCCCTGATATTAAAACGGGCATAATCCAGCGCGGTGGTTTTCGCCATAGATGCCAAGGCATGTTTGGTCAGGTTGTAGGCAAAAGAGTTTTTCTTGGCTATCAGCGCCTGATCGGAAGCAATCAGCACTATGGCACCACTGTGTTGGCTGCGCATTTGCGGCAACACCGCCTGAATTGCGGCGTAAGCGCCTTTAACATTCAGGGCAAACAAGCTATCCAGCGTGGTTTCGTCAGTGGCTTCGATATCAGCACTAAGATGACGTCCGGCATTGGATACCAACACATCAACCCGGCGGGTTTCGCTGATAATCTTCTGTATAACCTCGTTAACCGCCGCCACCCGGCTGACATCACACTGGCGGTAGTCACCCAGTTCACCCGGCACAATATCCAGATTAAATACCTGATATTGTTCAGTTAATAATTTTTCAACGGTGGCAAAACCAATACCCTTGCTACCACCGGTAACAATAGCAACTTTTTTCATGCCAGTTCCTGTTATTTCACGTACAAACATCATAAGCCAAGTACGCTTTTTTCTGAAATTTTTACCATCGCTGTAACGCTGTTGTCACTTAACTATTTTATTTTACAACAAAGTGTGGTAGAACTTTCGTTGAAAATAACAACAACATCAGCAGAGGCCGTATTATGGAAAGCTTCGAAGAATTACTGAACATGTTGGAACGCCCGGCAGCAAAACCTAAAGCTGTTAAGCGTAAATGGCGCGAAATTGAAGAGTTAAAAGAGCGCCATCGTCTGAAAAAAGAGCTATGCGACATAGACTGGACCATAGAGCCAGAGCTGGCCGATATCGAGTTATAACGCCAACGCCCAATCACTGATTGGGCGTTGCTGTTTTAACGGCAGACTGAATGCCAGTTAATGGCAGGCCGGTTGCTATCTTGCAACAGGCTATTGGTATGCAGAAAATGGCCACAACCTAAAAAGCCTCTGTGCGCTGACAATGGTGACGGGTGCGGCGCACTCAGAATATGGTGCTGTTCACCGTCAATCAGGCGGGCCTTTTTCTGGGCATGGCTGCCCCATAGCAAAAACACAATGCCGTGGCAGTGCTGGCTGATGCTGCTGATCACCTGATCGGTAAACTGTTCCCAACCCAACTTGCGATGCGAGTTAGGCTGGTTAGCAATAACGGTGAGTACCGTGTTTAGCAGCAATACGCCCTGCTCTGCCCAGCTTTGCAAATTGCCATGGCCCGGCACACTGAAATCAGGGTATTCCAGCGCCAGCTCTTTGTAAATATTGGCCAGTGAGGGTGGCACTTTTACCCCATCCCGCACTGAAAAAGCCAGACCATGCGCCTGGTTTGGCCCATGGTAAGGGTCCTGCCCTAATACTACTACTTTCAGGCTGGCAAGCTCAGTCAGTTTAAAAGCATTGAACACATCGGCCTGTGGTGGATATATCACCGTGCCGGCACTGCGCGCGGCCGCTACCTCATCCAGCAGCGCCGTAAAATACGGCTGCTGCTTTTGTTCACCTAATAGTTGCTGCCAGTCCGTCATGGTTGTTTTAATGTCCTGATCACCTGCTCAACAGCAGCAAAGTCTGGCGCAATATCAATGCTAAGTCCAGACTCGGCTGCACAGGCGGCAAGTGCCGGAGGTAACGCTATCGGGCTACCCAGGATATTTTCTACCTGCTCTTTAAATTTAGCCGGGTGCGCTGTGCCAAAAAAGATACCAAACTCATCAGCTGCCAGACTGCGTTTCAGGGCTTTGTAGGCGACGGCGGCATGTGGTTCACTTAAATAACCCAACTGCCATAACTGCCGCACCCCCAGCTGAGTATCATCTTCGTCCACCGCGACAGCTTCAATATCGGATCGGTTAATCATGCCCTGCGCCAGCAAGGCTTCAACCCGCGGCCAGTTGTTCGGTGCACTGACATCCATGGCGTTGGACAAGGTTGCCACTGTCTGTTTCGGTTGCCATTGCTGGCTCTGCCAGTACCTTGGCACAGTATCGTTACTGTTGGTAGCGGCAATCATCCGCTTGATTGGCAAACCCAGTGCTTTGGCAATTAAACCTGCACATAAATTACCAAAGTTGCCACTGGGCACTGCAATCACGATCTGCTCACGCTTCGCTGCCGGTACCTGCGCAACAGCCTCAAAGTAGTAACATACCTGCGCGAACAACCGGCTGATATTGATTGAGTTAGCCGAGGTAATATTAAACTCTTTTACCAGTGCCTGATTATCAAAGGTTTGCTTAACCAGCGCCTGACACTGGTCAAAGTCACCATCAACAGCCAGCGTGGTAATGTTGTCGCCAAGAGTGGTAAACAGCTTTTCCTGCAAGCTGCTTATTTTGCCTTTAGGGAACAGAATCACCACATTTACGCCGCTCTGACGGTAAAAAGCATGGGCAACTGCGGCACCGGTATCGCCTGAAGTCGCCGTGACAATAGTGGTGGGTTCTGGCTGGGCTTTTGCCAGCGCCTGGGCCATAAACCGGCCACCAAAGTCTTTAAACGCCAGAGTTGGCCCGTGAAACAGTTCCAGTGCACTTACCTGCTCCGTTACCGGCACCAAAGGTGCAGGAAAGGTAAAGGCACGGTCAACCATTGCCAGTATTTCACTTTCTGGCAGCTCCGCTCCAATCAGTGCGGCTAATATTTTGCTGCTTCGCTCAACTAATGGCATCGCCAGTAACTGTTCAATATCCAGCTTTGGCCAGTGAGTCGGGAAGAATAATCCCTGTTGCTGACCCAGCCCCTGGCGTACCGCCTGTAAAAAACTAACCTGTTCGGTCGCGACTTTTAAATTTGTAAGTTGCATGTTTATTTCCTTTAGCCAAAGTCGGCTGGTTGCTGCGGCAGCGCTCTGGCGCCAGCAGCAGAAAGTTGGCAAATCCGGGTGCTCGCGTCGGCATTTTTAGCATAATGCTGCTGTAAATAATCCGCCGCCAGGGTGGCAGTATCGTCGTCAGGGCATAATGCAAATAACGTGGGGCCAGCCCCGGAAATACCCAGATGCAGCACGCCTTGCGCCATTAAATCACGACGAAGCGCCGGCAATTCGGGAATAAGCGGGGTACGCGCCGGCTCGGCGACCAAATCCTGTAATGCAGCGACTGCTTCCGCTTCATCCTGACAGTACAATGCACTGACGAAACGACTGAGCATACCGGCAAACTCAATACTGGTGCTAAGGTTTAACTGCCTGGGTAATACCTCCCTGGCAGCGCGGGTCGACAGCACAGTACCGGGGTAGCTTAGTACCACCCGCCAGTGACTGAACCAGGGCATTGTCCTGCTTAACTTATCACTGCCGGGCAACATCAGTTGTAAGCCACCCAGTAAACTGGGCGCTACATTATCATAATGGACACTGCCGCTTACCCCACCTTCAGCCTCTGCCATTAACTTAAGCAATTGCAACTGAGACAACGGCTGACCAAAATAGTCGTTAAAGGCATAACACGCCACCACAATCGAACAGGCACTCGAACCCAGGCCACTGCCAACCGGCAGGTTTTTCTGTAAATGTAATGCCAGGCGCGGTAATCGCTTACCGATGGCCTTTTCAAACGCGTGAAAGCAGCTCAATACTAAATTGTTCCTGCTATCCTCAGGAAGCTGATGGCGATAACGACCGCTGATTTCCAGACTAAGCTCGCTCTGCTCTGCCAGAATTTCCAGCACATCACCAAAGTGTTCCGTACCTGAGAGCGGCTCGAACGCCGCCCCCAGCAAGTCAAAGCCGACGGAGAAATTACCGGTAGAGGCCGGCGCAAAATATCGGTGTATGGTTGAATTTGTCATCGTTGTTACACCTGCTGCTGCCAGCTTAAAGTGCGCATAATATCGCTGAATACGCCGGCAGAAGTAACGGCAGCGCCGGCACCATAGCCACGCAGCACAAAAGGAATAGGCTGATAATAACGGCTATGAATAGCTAAAGCATTCTCGCCGTCTTTTACTTTGGCCAGTGGGTGATCCTGACTGAGCGCCTTAATGGCCACCTGACATTTGCCATCGCGAATTTCGCCAATATAACGCAGCACTTTGCCTTCAACTGTTGCCGCTTTTACCTTTGCTCTGAACGCCTCATCTAATGCCGGTAAGCGTGCCATAAAATCATCGGTACTGCCGCTGCTGTCAAAATCGGCAGGCAATACCGGTTCAATACTGACATCACTGAGCTCTAGCGGCATACCAGCTTCACGGGCCATTATCAGCAGTTTACGGGCAACGTCAGTGCCAGATAAATCATCACGGGGATCAGGCTCAGTAAACCCCATAGCTTTGGCTTTTGCTGTTACTTCAGACAAAGCGGCGCCACTTTCCAGCTCGCCGAAAATATAGGACAACGAGCCGGATAATATGCCTTCAAACGCCAGTAATTCATCGCCGGCATTCAGCAGGCCCTGCAAGGTATCAATTACCGGTAAGCCTGCGCCCACCGTAGTTTCATATAAAAAGCGCCGCCGTTGTTGCTGTGCCACCTGGCGCAATTGCCGGTAATAAGCAAGGCTTGCTGTATTGGCTTTTTTGTTTGGTGTTACTACATGAAAACCTGCCGCCAGAAAATCTGCATACTGACTGGCTATGGCCTCTGCGCTGGTGCAATCAACCAGCACCGGATTGGTCAGGTGCTGCTGGCGGACAAAATCCGATAGCGCCGCTAGTGAAAAGCTTGCCGGGGCTTGATTTTGTTGCTGAAGTTCAGCCTGCCAGCTGCTAAGGTCCACCCCCTCTTTTGCCAGCAACAACTGCCGCGAATTGGCGATACCATACACGGTTAGCTTTACCTGACGCTGTTGTAAAAAACTTTGCTGGCGTTCAATTTGCGCCAGTAGCTCAGCACCCACCACCCCGCAACCGACCAGAAAAATATCGATACTGGGAATATGGCTGAAGAAGTTCTCGTGACATACCCGCACCGCATCTTTACAAACTGCCTGCTCAACCACTGCAGATATTGAGCGCTCGCTGCTATCCTGCGCTATCGCTACCACATTAACCCGGGCCTGCGCTAAAGAGGCAAAAAACTTTGCTGCCACGCCGCGGTGCTGGCGCATACCATCACCGACCAGACTGACAATTGCCATGTCAGCCAGAATACTGACCGGTCGTAGTAAGCCGGTTTGCAGTTCCAGCTCAAACTCCTGCTCCAGCGCTTTTTGCGCCCGGTTTAAATGCAACTGCGATACGCAAAAACTGATACTGAACTCTGACGATGACTGGGTAATTAAACTTACTGAAATTTGCGAGCGGGCCATTGAGGCAAATACCCGGCTGGCCATGCCCACCACGCCTTTTAATCCCGGGCCTGATACGGTAAACAGCGCCAGATGTTCCAGACTGGAAATGCCTTTAACCAGCGCCTCACCATCACCGGCAACATCAATGCAGGTGCCAGGCGCCGCCGGATTTAAGGTATTTTTGATGTAACAGGGGATTTGATAGCGCGCCAGCGGACCAATGGTTTTCGGGTGCAGTACCTTGGCACCAAAATAAGATAACTCCATCGCTTCATCGTACGATAAACGATCAATCAGCCGGGTTTGTTTTACCTGTCTTGGGTCGGCACTATACACACCATCGACATCTGTCCAGATCTCACAGGCAGCAGCACGGATACTGGCGGCCACAATTGCTGCCGAGTAATCTGAACCGTTGCGGCCCAACAGAGCAGGTTCCCCCTGACTGTTACTGGAAACGAAACCGGCTATGACATAGACCGCTGCGCTTTGCTTGGCAATAGCCTGCTGCAAGGTATGCTCTGAGCCGGCAATATCAGCACTGGCATTGAGGTAGTCGCCCTGACTTTTAATCAATGTTACGGCATCCAACGCAACCGCATTGACGTCTGCGGCAACCAGCAGAGCGGTCATTAATGCCACACTGAACTGCTCGCCCAGCCCAAGGATTTGGGCCTTAATATGGTCAGGACAATGCCGCAGCAAACTTATGCCCTGTAAATGCAACGCCAGCCCGGCCAGCTGCTGCTGCCATAACGCTTCAACCTGACTCACCTGCGCTGCCGATAAGCTGGTCGCCTCATGCAGTAACTGCTGGTAACGCTCTGTCAGTGCCGCTAGTACACTCTGATAGTCTGAACCCAGATAAGCGAGGTCGGTTAACTCTACCAGCATATTGGTCACACCCTGCGGTGCCGATAATACCAGGCACACCGGGCCGGCTGCGGCCTGACGCTGCACAATTTGCGCAACTTCGGCAAAGCGCGGCAATGACGCCAGCGACGAGCCGCCAAATTTTAGCACTCTCATTATTTACTCCTTGCGCATCAAATTATTCGTTATGTTGTTATTGCCGACCAAGGCTGGGTAAGTACCCTTAATTGTTTTAAAAAAAAGGCCCGTGACGTTTGAGGTCACGGGCCTTTTTACAGACAACACACCGCCGACCTCCTACCCCGAAGGGCTGGTGGTAATAATAATCGTGGTGAGGTCTGCTGTTTTTATTTTCATCAGATGCACTATGCACAGACTTGTAGACGTCTGTCAAACAAAAAATTGCTGTGACTACGACTTTACCTTTTTAAGGGAATCAATCAGCCCGGGGTGATAGGTCACTACCTGGTTGCGGCCATTTCGTTTCGCCTGATACAGGGCCAAATCGGCTTGCTGAATCAATTCGTCCGCCGTAATCGCTGTATTAAACTGACTAACCCCGACACTGACGCTGGTCATTAATCGTTGCTGCTGGAACACAACCGGACTTTCAGCAACCCGCCGGCAAATCCGTTTAGCTACCTCAATGGCGCCCTCAAGTGGCGTATCGGGCAAAATAATCGCAAACTCTTCCCCGCCGTAGCGGCCGAATAAGTCGGTTTCCCGTAACAGGCTGCCAATAAGTCTGGCCACTTCGATCAGCACAACATCACCTGCCTGATGGCCATAATCATCGTTTAATCGCTTAAATTTATCTAAATCAAAAAACAACAACGACAACGGGTGCTGGTAGCGGCCGGCACGCTGCACTTCAACTTCGAGTTGCTGCTGCCAGTAGTTCCGGTTCAGGACACCTGTCAGACCATCCAGCCGGTTTACCTGTTGTAACTGCAAATTGCTTTGTTGTAACTGGCTTTGATAAACATAAGCATCGGTCGCATCTTCAATTAACAGACAAACATATTGCTCACCGGTTGCAGGGTCGGTCAGCGGCAACATATTGCAGTTTTGCGCCATATACTGATTGGCGCTGCTTACTGGTCTTAAGTGCGGTAGTTTAAAAAGATACTGGCGTTGTTCCCAGGAGCTGAATGCCGGGCTTTGCAAGCTCAGCACACTGTTAAGCTTGCGGCTTAGCCAGGCTTGGGGGGCATCAGTAAAAACACTGAATATATCTTTGCCCTGCACAGTTTCCAGTTGAATATCAGCCCGGCGGCAAATGTAAGGATTGATATAAATGATCTGCAACTGCTTGTTCAGCAGAATCACGCCGCTGTTCAGTTGCTGCAGTAACGGACCGGACAACCAGTCAATATTCATCAGAAGTCCGCCAGCACATTATCCAGAATGGTTTTCAGCTTTAGTACCGCCTCGCCCGGGATCAGCAAAATCATATTACAATCGAAACTGTAGTCGGTTAGCTCGTACCGGATATCAACTTTCAGTGCCAGTTGCCAGTGAAATGCGGTTTGTTCAAGCTTGCTGATAAAATCATTATCGCGGGACGAAATAACGCGCGGCGCCGCGTAAGAAAAACTGTTATCGAGCTGTTCTGCCAGGCCATTTAAAAAAGTTGTGGTCAGAATAGAGCTGATATCGGTCAGCATTTCTGCCTCACTGGTCGCGTCATCATCGTAGCCGAGTAATGCCGCTATTTTTCCGGCGTTTTCCAGCTGATAGAGCAAAATGGTTTCGCCACGTAAACCACCATCACCAAAAAAACCGAGGCTAATCATTGAACTGTGAAGCCCCTGGTACTGGCCCCGGAACTGCTCAGGTATTTCTGCCGCATTTACCAGGCCAATTGCCGGCACCTGCAAATGCACAAAGGTATTTAGAAACCGTGCCAATTTATCACTGGCCAGGCCCATTGCGACGTTGATTAATTCCTGCAGACAATCCCGCTGCTCTTCAGTAAAACTCAAATCCGTCATATCAAACCATATTGTCGCATCACTGCGCTGAGTTTATCGGTATTGACCGGCTTCTGAATAAAAGCCAATGCACCGAGATCCATTACCCGTTTTTGCATTTCCGGCTGAATATCTGCCGAGACCACAATCACAAAAACATCCATTTTTTCAGCTTTAATCGCTTCAAGCACACCTACCCCATCCAGCTCTGGCATAGTCAGATCCAGAAATACTACGCCAACTTCCTGACTGCGTAATACCGTTAATGCCTCCAGGCCATTGGTTGCCGTAACAATGGCAGCATCGAATTCAGCGGGCAGGGATTTCTTCATTTGGTTGCGGGCTAAAAGAGAGTCATCACAAATTAAAGCGGTTAAAGCCATCAGTACTGCCTGTGTTAAAAAGTATTTATGTATATATTGGTTAAAAAATATATACAGATGGCTGGCATAAAGCAATATCCGGGCAATAATTAGCGTGTCTGACTAGCGCGCAGGTTAATGATATATAACAAGCCTTGCAGCGCTATTACAGATATTTAGCATCAGCTATTTTAAAAAGCTGTTTAATTCGTTATGGTAGGTCAGACTAAGTACAATAATAATCCGGTGAAAAAAGGTTATTGCATGCAGCAAAAAAGCCTGTCCCGCAATCTGCTTACCAAAGTATTGTCAGTCTATTTCATTCTGACCTTAATCGTCACTCTCGCGCAGATCGTGGCAGAGTATTACAATACTAAAAATCTTATAAACAGTGACTTAGAGACTCTGCAGCAAACCTTTTCCGGCAGCTTAACCCGGGCAATATGGGAGTTGAATACGCCTCAGGCTTTGATCATTGCTGACGGTTTGCTATCTATTCCGGCAGTTGAAGGCATAGTGGTACGGGACGACAGCGGCGCTGTTATTACCCAGCTTGGCCGTTATATTGATGTTAAAGAGCGCTTTAGCAGCCAGTTAGTGCGCGAAGGCGTGCGTTTAACCGAGCAACAATCAGGGATATTTGGTTACACCTTTCCCCTTATCTTTGAATTCTCTGGCCGGGCCACGCAGGTTGGCGACGTCACCTTATTTTCCAGTCGCGCTGTGGTTATCGACCGGATTAAAGTCGGCATCTATTTTCTGATTGGCAATGCCATGCTGAAAACCACTTTCCTGATTATTTTGTTTTTAATGGCCTTTCGGAAACAACTTACCGAGCCACTGGCCGATTTAAGCCGGCAAATTGAAGATTTAGAGCTGGACCAGCTTGACGGTGCCCGGGTCGAAATTGATAAAAGCCAGTCGTCAGAACTGACCTTAATGGCCGATGCCTACAACCGGCTGATTAACCGGGTCCAGGATTATAAAGCCCAGCTTGGTAATACCCAGAAGCAACTGCTTACTTCGAATGAAAAACTGGATCAGCAGAACCTGATACTGGAGCAGGAAGTCGCCCGAAAAACATCGGGGCTGAGTCAGGCAATGATGGATTTGCAACAGCAAAAGCAGGAACTTGAACTGAAACAACAAAGCCTGCGCGAAGAAATCGAGCGCCGCCGCCATACCGAAGATGCGCTTCGCAGCAAACAAACCGAGCTGGAACAGATGGTAGAGCATTTAAATCAGGCGCAGGACCGGCTGGTACAGTCAGAAAAAATGGCCGCTTTGGGTGGTCTCGTCGCCGGTATTACCCATGAGGTGAATACTCCGGTCGGCATTGGCGTCACCGCCACCAGCTTTCTGACTGAAAAGCTAACCAGCTTACAACTGGCGTTTAACGACAAATCCTTAACCTCTAAGACACTGGAAGCCTTTATCACTGAAGCGCTGCAAGGCACAGATTTACTGCAGTCAAACTTAAGCCGAGCCTCTGAGTTAATTGCCAGTTTCAAACAAATAGCGGTCGATCAGGCTAGTGAGGCAATTCGTACCATCAACCTGGCTGAATACATTAATGAGGTGATCCGCTCATTGCAGCCCAACTTTAAGAAAACTCAGCACCAGATTGAAGTGAATTGCCCGGACAACATTATCCTGCGCTGCCCGGCTGGTGCTATTTCGCAGATTTTCACCAATTTGCTGATGAACTCTCTGATCCACGGCTTTGAAGATATCAAAGAGGGCCTGATCCGGATCACCGTGCTGGATGAAGACGAAAACGTTGATATTCGCTTTAGCGATAACGGCAAGGGCCTGCCGCCAGAGCAACTGGAAAAGCTGTTTCATCCGTTTTTCACCACTAAACGAGAACAGGGTGGCAGTGGTCTTGGCACCCATATCACTTACAACCTGGTTCGCCAGACACTGGGCGGCAGCATTACTGTCAGCAGTGAGCCAGGCCAGGGCCTGCACTACCATATCCGCTTTCCAAAAAACCTGAAACTCGATAGCTGATCCGCGTTATACTCGCCAGCTTGTTAAAAGAAGGACAGGTTTGATATGTGGTTTAAAAATATCCGGGTTTACAAATTAAGTGCGCCATTAAGCACTGATCCGCAACAACTGGAAGCCGCGCTGGCTGAATTTAAATTTGCCCCTTGCACCGGTCAGGAAGCGGTCAGAACCGGCTTTAGCTTCCCGCTGCATCAAAGCATCAAGCAATATTGTCACCCTATGGCTCAGGGCTGGTTATTTGCGGTTAAACGGCAGGAGAAGGTGCTGCCTGCTGCGGTAATTAATGAAGAGCTGCAGCCAAAAATTGATGCCATGGCAGCTGAGCAGGGCCGGCCGTTAAGCCGCAAAGAAAAACAAAGCTTAAAAGAAGAACTGATCCAGACCTTACTACCCCGCGCGTTCAGCCGCTCAACTCTGACTCATGGTTATTATGACGCAGAACATAACTGGCTGGTTATTAACACCGGTGGAGCTGGCAAAGCAGAAGATATTCTGGCATTGCTGCGCAAGGCGCTGGGATCATTGCCGGCCCTGCCTTGGCTGGACAACCACAAGCTGAATTCTCACCTGCAATTATGGTTACAAAATCAGGCGCTGCCTGAAAGCTTTGTGCTGGGCAACGACGCAGAATTAAAGGCGCCGGATGAAGAAGGCGCCAAAGTAAAATTTACGAATCACCTGTTGAGCGCTGATGAAGTGCAAAGCCATTTACAGGACAAACTGGTAACCAAAATTGGCTTACAGCAAGCCGAGGGGATAAGCCTGCACGTTAGTGATGACAGCAGCATAAAAGGCATTAAGTACCACGAATTGCTGACCGGCCAGAATGAAGAACTGGGCTGGGAAGATTTAAGCCTGCGCCTCGATGCCGATCTGTTACTGATGAGCAATAGCCTTAACCGGGCATTGCTGGCCATTGCAAATCAAATACAACAGGCCAGCGACGAGCGCTAAGCTGCTTTGAATTAACCGGGAATACTGTTAGTTGAACAGTGACCGCACATCCTGGTAAGTGTCGGCAATCTCGCGTTGCTGCATAAATTCAGGCACCGGCACCAGTTCGCGACTGACATATTCGGCTAATAATGTCTGGGCCAGCTCCGGCAGGTAGTAATTTCGGTTAATTGCTGCCAGCCGGACAAAATCGGTGTAGCCTGGCTCAGGTTCACTGCGCGCAGTACGCCAATGCTGCACTACCGGCAAAAATTCGTCGCCAAACCCCCAGCTTTTAATAATTTTCAGGCCCACGGTGGCGGCAATCTTGTCGATCAGCACCTGCATAAATGCCGGATGACCAAATACTTCCGGATGACGCTCCGCTTCAATCAGTACCGGTAGTGCGCCAATATTGTGTACCAGCGCCGCCAGCGCCATAACATCGCTACTAAGTTTACAGTTGCGGTGCCGGGCCTTGTAGAACTGCAGGCAAGCGACTGCGACACTGGCCGTTTGCACACTATCACGCCACAATCTGTCCAGTTGCTGCTGTACCTGCTTGTGTTGAGAGACAAACAATTGCTCCATCGCCATGGCAATCGCAATATTTTTAATCTGACTCAGACCAATCCGGGTTACCGCCTGATTTAAGCTGTTAACCTGAATTGACCGCCCCATAAAGGCGCTATTTGCCACTTTAATCATCCGGGCTGACAACGCCGGGTCCTGGCTAATGACATCGGCCATTTGCTGTAAACTGATTTGTGGATCGTCGGCCCGTTCACGCACTCTGAGTGCAATGTCGGGTAAGGTTGGCAACACCAACCTGTCAGAGCGGATTTTTTCATCCAGAATAATCAGTAAAGCCCGCTGTGCACTCATGTCGTCTCCTGCCCGCAATAACTACTCATCCTGACTACTAAATTGAGCCTGGCTAATATTTTGTTCCAATTCAACCAGCAAGGCAGTAATTGCAGTTGGCTGCGCCGTCACCGCCTGTTCTATTTCACCCGCCAGCCTCGTTGCCTGAGGGTAGCCCATACTGCCGGCACTGCCCTTCAGGCTGTGGGCAGCAAACCGTAATCCAGGCCAGTCTTTGGCTTGATAAAGCCTTTGCAACTCGGCCAGCAACTCAGGCAACTGCCGGGCAAACTGTCGTTTCAGGGCCTGCATTTGCGGGTCTTGTTCTAACCGCTGCAGCCAGTCCTGTTCGTTGTCTTTGCGTACCTTGGCAAACCGGCTGAGTATTGCCAGAAACTCACTTCGGACCACAGGTTTACCAAGCAACGCCTGACAGCCGGCCTGGCGATAACGTTCAACATCTTCACTCATTACATTGGCTGTAACGGCAATAATGGGGACTTCTATTCCGGCATCACGAATAAGCCGGGTGGCCTCCTCTCCTCCCATCAGCGGCATTTGCATATCCATAAAAACCAGATCAAAGTCGTCATGCAATACCATTTCCACTGCTTTGTGGCCATTATCTACCACCTGCACGCTGGCATTACTTTTTTCCAGTAATAATTTAAGTAATAGCTGATTGTCAGGATTATCTTCTGCCACCAGTACTTTTACTGAACTGTCAGCCGGCAGCGGGCTGATACTGTCTACCGGCTTTTGCTGTGGCTGATAGCAATCTACCAGGCTGATATCCTGCTGCTGACAATTCAAAATAACTTCAAAACAGCTGCCGATACCTTTCACGCTTTCAACCTGAATATCACCGTCCATTTGTTCCATTAATTTTTTCGAAATCACCAACCCCAAGCCGGTGCCACCAAAATGCCGGGTAACGGTGGCATCAGCCTGCACAAAAGGCCGGAAAATACGGGCCAGTTCATCGTTGCTCATGCCGATGCCCGTGTCTTTCACTTTTATCGATAGCTGCTTTGCCAGTTGGTCATAGCTAACCTGAAATACTACCTTGCCTTTTTGAGTGAATTTAACCGCATTACTGCTCAGATTCAGCAGCACCTGCCGAAACCGCAAACTATCACTATAAAGCATTTTTGGTAGTGGGAACTGCCATTTTAACTGGCAGCTTAACCCTTTCGATTGTGCCTGTTCACATGCCAGTTGATAAATATCATCAATTGCCGCCAGGCAATCAAACTGCTCACGGTTTAACTCAAGTTTATCGGCCTCAATTTTTGATAAGTCCAGAATATCGTTAATCAGACCCAGCAGATGGTCACCGCTTTTCAATACCCGTTTTAAGTAGTCCTGCCGTTTATCGGGCTCGTTCTCTTGCAATGCCTGTTCACTGAAACCAATTATGGCCGTTAAGGGTGTGCGGATTTCATGGCTCATATTGGCCAGAAACACACTCTTCAGCCGGTTGGCCTGCTCCGCTGTTTCCCTAGCCAGGATTAACTCCTGATTCGCAGCCGCAAGGTCATCATTGGCTCTGGCTAAATCCTGAGTACGGCGCAGTACCTTATCTTCCAGTTGTTGCTTGTAGGCCCGCTCGCGTTCACGATATACCCGCAACTGGCGCACCATAACGTTAAAAGCAGCAAACATGTCACCCAGCTCGTCCTGCTTTTTTACTTCCAGCAGCACCGATAAATCACCACGCCCTACCGCTGTTTTCGCCGCAGTAAGTTGCTTAACCGGATTAAAAATATGCTTGATCAACAACCAATACACCAAGAGTGGCAACAACAGGCAAATCAGTACCATTAATAGCAGCAATACCCGTGACAGCCAACGTTGCTCGCTATAAAGCTGTGTCGGATCCAGCCCGTACAGCAGCTGATAATTGCCTGGTAAGGGGGCCCCCAGCAACTCCCGGTACTGGCCCAGCAACAATACGGTTTGCAGGCTGTCGGCAGCAATACTGCGTTGAATTTGCCGGAAGTTTGTTGGCGCGAAGGCGCTGTTAATAAGCACCGGATCTGCGGCATAAGCAATGGTCGCCGTTTTGCTGATCATCAGGTTGATACTGTTACTGGTAAAGGGCGAGTTAACTATCGAATCCAGTAAACCCGGGCTGACCATGACAACCAGATATCCCCACAAACGGCGGGATTCAGAAAAAGAGCTGACATAAAGTTTTCGGGCAAAGTACAGTTTTCGCTGCTGACTATCAGCCATCGGCGCGAGAAAGTAGCCCTGTTCATCGATCATTGCCTGTAATGGCGAAAAGTATTGATTGCGAAATCGGTTTGGCACTGCAACCGGCTCGGTAATTTCGGGTAAATGCAGCACATATTCGCCGTTAAGTTGCACCAGCTTTATAGCTTCAACGCTCGGCTGTTCTGCGCTGAATCGCTGCCATTGTTTTAGCAACGGTCCAAGCAGTTCGCTGTCACGGGTTTGCAGGTATTGTTGTAAGTCCGGGTTTAACGCCAGCATTTGCAGCTGCGTTTGCTGGGTGTTCAGAAAGTCATGTAATTGCTGCTGTTGGCCAGCCAACGCGCTGCGCACCTGATAATAGGTTTGTTGCTGCATATAGCGTTGACTGTACTGATACGCCAGATAACCGAACAATAATACTGGAAGTACCAGCAACGGCAACATGTAGGCAACCAGCGTTTCTCTTAACCTCATAACGGCACGAGCCTGCTTTGCACTTCGTTAAATAGTAATAGCCACAGCATAACCAGCTAACCGTTTTGCTACAAGCATCTTGCACCGCGGGCAGGTTAACTTTGCCCGCCAGCAACCGGTGCAGTTTGTTGCCGCTGCCTTTGACCGCTGTTTTTGACAAACCGACTTAGCAATGCCGGTAATATGGTTAAGTCGGTTAGCAGTGCCATCAGCATTGCCGCCGCAGTCAAAATACCAAAATAGACACTGGGCAAAAAGTCAGAAAAGCCAAACACCGCAAAACCGGCGGCAATAATGACAGAGGTAAACACAATGGCCATACCGGTATGACCGAACGTTGCAGCAAGGGCATCGCCGGCCGGCTGCTGCAGGTAGTTATGAATAAAATGGATGGTATCGTCCACCGCAATCCCCATGGCAATCGCAGCAATCGTAATTGTCATTAAATCCAGAGGAATATTCAGCCAGCCTATTAGCCCCAGAATACCCAAAGTGGTCAGTATATTGGGAATAAGCGCAATTAAGGCAATTTTAACTGAGCGGAAAATGGCCAGTAGCATTATCCCCAGCGCCAGATAAACCAGCCCTAAAGTGGTGACCTGTGAGTCAAACAGTCGCGATAGAATATCCTGATAAAGCACAAATAAGTTGGTCAACTTATAGTCTTGCTCTGCCAGGCCCACTGTTTGCAAATCCTGATGCAGTTGCTGCATTAACTGCTCGCGGTTTAAATCAGCTGTTGTATCCTGAATTCGGGTGGCAATCCGCACCTGGCTGGGCGAGTCCGCCAGATAGGCACCGACCAGCTGATCGGTAACTTTGCTGCTCAGCATCTCATATATGGTATCCAGCTCATATTCTGTCAGCGGCTTGTTATCATTTAACTGCCTGGCGAGCGTAGTAAAGTTAATCAGTGAGGTCACGCTGCCGCTGGCTTCAAAGGCGTTAACAGCGGCATGGGCCAGGTGTAACTGATTAAGCTGATCGGCGGCAATCACTAAATCCGGTTTGGCCTGGGTCGGGTCCAGGGTTATGACGATATCCAGTGGTGTAGAGCCGCCAAATTGCTGATCAATGAACGCCAGCTCACGGTGCACCTGAGTGTCTTTGGCGAAGTAGTTGATAAAACTGTTTTCCACGTTCAGCCGGCTAATGCCGGTTGCCAACGCGCCGAACATTACCACTATCAGCAGAATCACGGGGTAAGGGCGGCGTTTTACCATACCAGCAGCCTGTTGCAACGCGCTGGCTAACCAGCCAAAGTCTGCCGATTCCGGACGGGCTTTTAACATGCTCAGTAAAGCCGGAAACAATAACAAGCTGACGCTCATAGTAATCAGCATGGCTATCAGCATCATAAAACCGAAATCGACCACTGGCTGAATACCACTGAAAATAAGCGAGCCAAAGCCAACCGATGTGGTCAGGGTGGCATAAAAACACGGAGAGATTTTTTGCGCTAACATGCCAATAACTCGCTGTTGCTGAGTATAGTCTGGTTTATCGTGAGCAATTTCGCGGTATGCACCAAGCAAGTGGATCATCACCGCTAAGGTCAGAATTAATTGCAGTGCAATAAAGTTTGCTGAAATAACCGTGGTGCGGATATCCAGTAAGCCAAACAGGCCACAGGTCAGCAGCACGCTGACGTTACAACTGAGTAACGGAAAAAATACCCCACGCCAGCTTCGGTATATAAGCAGTAACAGCACGGCAATAATCAGTGCAATGGCCAGGCCAAAGCTGGTTAAATCACTTTTAATCATATCAACCAGATGCTGGCCAACAACATAGGCACCTCCGACATAGGTTGCAGCGCGCTCGCTAACCTGCCGGTTAAACTGTTCAATCTGGTCTATTTCCTGCTGGCGTTGCTTCATTAAACGCTGGCGTAGCGGATCTGCGGCCTGCTGTAACTGTGCCAGCTCATTTTGCTCAGTGGCTGTCAGCTCGCGGCTTAATGTATGCTGCTGAATGCTAAGGATCTGGCGGTCAAGCTCCGTTAACTCTGGATCGGCTTTAAAAACAATCTGAATACCCGCCGCCGTTTGTGCTTTGTTTAGCAGTAAGTCGGTAAAAATGGGATGATCAGTAAGCAGCCGGCGCATCTGCGCTGGCGAATATCGCTGTTGTTGCCAGGTCAGGCTTGCCACGTCAGCGCCAGCGGTAAAAGCACTGGCATCAGCCAGCAATGGCACCGTCAACATAGAAGTAACCGAGCTTACCCGCTCCAGGGTAGCGTAATCAGCACTTAGCGCCGCGATATCAGCAAAAGTTTGCTCTGAAAACAGCTCGCCATCTTCAGGCTGATAGGCAACCAGAATAAACTCATCCGGTGAGAAACGCTGATTTGCCAGCTGGCTTTCAATATATAGCGCATTATTCTTTACCAGCAGGGTGTCGGCTGAGGCATCAATCCGGAATTGACTTAAAAACGTGGTTGCCAGTGCAATCAGCCCGATAAATACCATGATAATGGCCCAACGTAAGCGGACAATGCTGTGAGCCAGCCAGCTGACAAGCCCATTTTGTTTATTCTGGTTTGACATAAGCTTCGTCCCTTTTCAGCCCTTGCAGATGCTGATTTCGAAAATAGAGGTATGGGTCGTCGGCCTGTTTATATAGGGTCTGATATAAGTCTGCCCGATCAGAAAAACTGTTAATCACATTTACCCCCTGCAGATAATATAACTCCGGGGTATCGACCAGATGGTTCAGCGGATGAATAAAGGCTTCACCCAGCACTGAAGTCGCACCACGCACATCGCTTTGTCCCAGTATAGGCAGTACAAGATAAGGGCCGTTGCCCACCTGGTAGTGGCTTAGCGTATCAGCAATACTTTGTTTTGACGCAGCCATATCAAACCAGGCGGTCGCCGGGTCGAACAAACCAAAAATGCCAATCGTCGAGTTAATGACAAAACGCCCAAGGTTAGTGCCGGCTCCCTTAAAATTCCCCGCCAGAGCGTTATTAACCAGATTAAGTGGCTCACGGATATTAGCAAAGGCATTACCGACCTTATCCCGCACCGCTGATGGCAGCACTTTCTCATAGCCTTTAGCTATTGGAATCAGGGCATAGGTGTAAGAAACATGATTAAAACGAAATACGGCACGGTTCCAGCCTTCCAAAGGGTCGTAATAAAGTGGTGCTGCTTCACCGTCTGTAACATTATCCTCCGCTGCCGGTTCCATATCCACCACGGTAGGTTCAAGCGTCAGCGTACCCTGCGAGGTTTCAATGCTGGTTGACTGGCCGGCGCTTAATTGTTCAGCTATCGTAGGCTCGTTTTCGGCAGCGCCAGGCTGTTCTGCCTGCTTGCTACTGTGCGAAACAGTGTCAGTAGCCGGAGCATTGCCAGCAGGTTCGGGTTTTGCGGCACAACCAGCCAGCACCACTGCCAGCAAACAGACAAGAATATAGCGATATGTCATCCTGTTAACTCCGTATAGCTAAACCCAAAAAGCGCCAGCTGCGCCCAAGATTAAAACAGCAGCATACCACGATAAACAAAAAAGGCGCCAAGGCGCCTTTTAAAAATTAATTAACATTAAAGTTAACTAAATTACTCCCACTCTATTGTCGCCGGTGGTTTTCCAGATATGTCATATACCACGCGGGAGATGCCATTTATTTCATTGATGATCCGGTTCGATACCTTACCCAGCATGTCATACGGCAAATGCGCCCAGTGCGCAGTCATAAAGTCGATGGTTTCTACTGCCCGAAGTGAAATAACCCAGTCGTATTTACGGGCATCACCCATTACCCCAACCGATTTTACCGGTAGAAATACTGCAAAAGCCTGGCTGACCTTATTGTATAAATCGGCTTTATGCAGCTCTTCAATAAAGATAGCATCAGCACGGCGCAGTAAATCGCAGTATTCTTTCTTTATTTCACCCAGTACCCGCACACCCAAACCTGGTCCCGGGAACGGATGACGGTACAGCATGTCATAAGGTAAGCCTAGTTCCAGACCTACTTTGCGTACCTCATCTTTAAACAGTTCACGCAGTGGCTCCACTAAGCCCAGTTTCATATGCGCCGGCAAACCACCAACGTTATGATGCGATTTAATCACATGGGCTTTGCCGGTAGCCGAGCCAGCCGATTCAATCACGTCAGGGTAAATGGTGCCCTGAGCCAGCCACTTAGCATTTTCCAGCTTTTGCGACTCTTCGTCGAATACCTCAACAAACACCCGGCCGATAATTTTACGCTTGGCCTCAGGATCGTTTTCACCGGCTAAGGCATCAAGGAACCGCTGTTCGGCGTCAATTTTAATAATGTTCAGGCCAAAGTGGTCACCAAACATATCCATTACCTGCTTGCCTTCGTTTAACCGCAATAAGCCGTTGTCGACAAAGACACAGGTCAGATTTGTGCCAATAGCCCGATGCAGCAACATCGCGGTCACTGAACTGTCGACGCCGCCGGACAAGCCCAGAATGACTCTGTCATCACCAATTTGCTGCTTTAAGCGGGCTACGGCATCTTCAATAATAGTGGCCGGTGTCCATAGTTTGTCACAGCCGCAAATGTTCACCACGAAATGCTCCAGCATTCGCAGGCCCTGGCGGGTGTGAGTAACTTCAGGGTGAAATTGCACACCATAGAACTGGCGCGCTTCATCAACCATGCCAGCATGCGGACAAGTTGTAGTCTGAGCACAGGTTACAAAGCCAGGCGGTATGCTGATTACTTTATCACCGTGGCTCATCCAGACATCCAGCAGGGCATTGCCGTTGCCACCGATATGGTCTTCAATTTTGGCAAAAAAGTCGTTGGCCGCTATCACTTCCACCTGAGCGTAACCGAACTCACGTAAGTCAGAACCCTGCACCTTACCACCTAATTGCTCGGCCATGGTTTGCATACCGTAGCAAATGCCCAGCACCGGCACACCAGCATTAAACACATACTCCGGCGCTCGCGGCGAACCCGCTTCGGTAACACTTTCCGGACCGCCCGATAATATTATGCCAGTAGGGTTAAACTCACGAATTTGCTCGTCGCTGACATCCCAGGCCCACAATTCACAATACACGCCTATTTCCCGCACGCGACGGGCGATAAGCTGAGTGTACTGCGAACCAAAATCCAGAATTAAAATACGATGGTGGTGAATGTTCTTGCTCATAACAACCTT
This sequence comes from Arsukibacterium indicum, assembly GCF_019100565.1. Taxonomy (GTDB): domain Bacteria; phylum Pseudomonadota; class Gammaproteobacteria; order Enterobacterales; family Alteromonadaceae; genus Alishewanella; species Alishewanella indicum. The sequence continues at coordinate 25,254 of NZ_JAHRID010000006.1, forward strand.
TGAAAAATAAGGCGGCGGGCCAGGCCCGCCGCAAAAACCGAATGTTGTCAGCCTAACCGGTAGTTAGGCGCTTCCTTGGTGATTTGCACATCATGCACGTGCGACTCGCCCATACCGGCAGCGGTAACCTTAACAAACTCAGGCTTGGTACGCAGGGTCAGCATATCCGGGCTACCGGTTAAACCCATAGCAGAGCGCAGGCCACCCATTTGCTGGTGAATAATGTTTTCAATCGGGCCTTTGTAAGCTACGCGGCCTTCAATGCCTTCCGGTACCAGTTTTTCGGCATTATTGCTGCCCTGAAAATACCGATCTGATGAACCATTACGCTGCGCCATTGCGCCCAGTGAGCCCATGCCCCGGTACGACTTATAGTAACGCCCCTGATACAGCTCGACTTCACCCGGCGCTTCTTCAGTACCGGCAAACATCGAGCCGACCATCACGCAGTGCGCGCCGGCCACTAAGGCTTTGGCAACATCACCGGAGAAACGGATACCGCCATCAGCAATAATACAAACATCAGTGCCCTTTATGCCTTCTACTGCATCGGAAATAGCGGTAATTTGCGGTACACCACAACCGGTAACAATCCGGGTGGTACAAATCGAGCCTGGACCTATGCCTACTTTCACGGCATTGGCACCGGCTTCAGCTAAGGCTTTAGCACCTTCAGCGGTGGCAACATTACCGGCGACAATTTGTAAATCCGGGTACTGAGCACGGGTTTGTTTTACCCGCTCAATAACCCCTTGTGAGTGGCCATGTGAGGTATCAATTAACAGAATATCGACACCGGCTTCAACCAAAGCGGCAATCCGCTCGTCAGTGCCCGGGCCTACGCCTACTGCAGCACCAACCCGCAGGCGACCTAATTCATCTTTACAGGCATTGGGTTTACTGGCGGCTTTATAATAATCGCGCACCGTAATAAGGCCCTTTAGTTTGTAGTTGTCATCGACAACCAGCACTTTTTCAATCCGATGCTGGTGCATTAACTTAAAGGCTTGTTCGCGCGGGGCGTTTTCGTTGACAGTAACCAGCCGCTCACGTGGGGTCATTACCGCCTGCACGCTGGCCTGTAAATCGGCTTCAAAGCTCATATCGCGGCCGGTAACTATACCGACCAGGTTCTGCTCTTTGTCGAGTACCGGAAAGCCGGAAAAACCATGCTGCTGCGCTAAAGCCTGCACTTCACGCACTGTCATATCAGCTGAGGCGGTAACCGGGTCAGAGACCACACCGCTTTCGTACTTTTTCACCTTACGGACATTTGCGGCCTGCTCTTCAATAGTCATATTCTTGTGAATAAAACCCAGACCACCTTCCTGCGCCAGCGCTATTGCTAAGCGGGCTTCGGTTACCGTATCCATAGAGGCCGATACCATAGGAATATTCAGCGTGATGCTTTTGGTCAGTTGAGTGCGTAAATCTGCAGTATGGGGTAGTACGGTAGAGTGCGCCGGAACCAATAACACGTCGTCAAAGGTAAGGGCTTCTTTCTTGATCCTGAGCATTGCAACAATCTCGCTGTGAAGGATGAAAAGATAGGGAATGTTGCGGCGCAATTTTAAAGGATTTATGGCGACAGAACAATCAGTTTTTTCTTTTTGTGTTAACAGCAGGCCTTGGCGTAAACTAGCCTCAGAACAGCTAACCCTGGGCCACAAATGCAAAACCCCGATATTTATACCGTTTCCCGTTTAAACAGCGAAGTCAGGCTTATTCTGGAGCTGCAGTTTCAGCGCTTATGGCTGGTGGGCGAAGTGTCTAATTTTGTGCAGGCGGCATCGGGCCACTGGTATTTTTCATTAAAAGATCAGGCGGCGCAGGTAAAAGTAGCGATGTTTAAACAGGCTAACCGCAATGCCACGGTAAAACCGCAAAATGGCCAGCAGATACTAATCCGGGCCCGCATTAGCGTATACGAGCCACGCGGCGAGTATCAGCTGCTCGCTGAAATGATTGAACCGGCCGGCGATGGCCTGTTAAAACAGCAATACGAGCAGTTAAAAAATCGCTTGCAGGCCGAGGGCCTGTTTGATGAAGCGCGCAAACAGCCGCTGCCTGCGCACATTAACCGGGTAGGCGTTATTACCTCACCAACCGGTGCCGCCATTCGCGATATAGTCAGCGTATTGCAACGCCGCGCACCGGGTATTGAAGTGATTATTTACCCCTGCTTAGTGCAGGGTGAGCAAGCTGCCGGCCAGCTTAAACAAATGCTTAGCACTGCCATTCGGCGTAATGAAGTGGATGTATTGATTATTGGCCGCGGCGGCGGTTCACTGGAAGATTTATGGTGCTTTAACGACGAGCAACTGGCCCGCGCCGTAGCTGCCTGTCCAATTCCGATTGTCAGTGCCGTCGGCCATGAAATTGATTTCGCGCTAACCGACTTTGTCGCCGATGTGCGCGCCCCTACCCCCTCGGCCGCAGCAGAGCTGGTATCGCCCGATCAAAGCCATTTACTCGAGCGGCTGCGCCGGCTGCACAGCGCTCTGGTGCAAGCGCAGCGCAGCAAGCTTAACCATTTAAAGCCAGACCTGAAGCAACTGGAACAACGCCTGCTAGCGCTGCACCCGAAACGGCGCTTACAACAACAGCAACAACGCTTAGACGAGCTGCAACTGCGCTTAAACCGCACCATTACCCAGCAGCTTGCTAATGCCAAACGCCAGCAGCAGTATTTACAGCAAAGCCTGCAGCATTTATCACCGGCTAAAGCCATTAAGCAGCAGCACGAACAATTGCAACAGTTACAACAACGGCTGCAGCGCGGCATCAGCCAACAACTAAAGCAGCAGCAACAAACCCTCGGCCGCTTAAGTAACCAGCTAAACACCGTAAGCCCACTGGCCACATTAGCGCGCGGATATAGCATCAGCTTTAACGCCGAACAGCAGGTGCTGACCAGCACTAAGGATTTAAAAGCCGGTGATAGCGTGACAACGCAGCTGGCAGAGGGGAGCTTTAGTGCGGTGGTGAGTGAGGTTTCTGGGGGTTAGGCCTAACCACTAGACGGATTTTGGCAACAGTTGATTTACAGAGTGATATGCCGATATTCCTAGCAGCATCCATGCCTTGTTAGGCGTAGTGTATGAGACTACAATTCATGTATCACATCACCCACGGAGGCAACATGTCTACTGCCACACTCGCAAGGCTCCGCTGTGAACTCTTGACGCTTTCTGGGCCAGAGCGTGCCGAGTTGGCATATGAGCTTATACAAAGCCTTGACGCTCCTGTAGACGAAGCTGCAGAAGAGGCTTGGAACCGGGAGATTGTTTGTAGAATTAACCAAATCGACTCTGGGCAGGCCAAACTTTTAGACCGTAAGGAATTTCAGAAAAAGATACAGGCACCCTTTTTATCTCTTTAATAACAAGCTCGGTTCAATACGTCTTTGGCACCAGCACCTTTAAGCCATGATCTGAGCTTAAAAACGACTCAATACCCTATTCAAGCTTTGCCAGCACCTCGTAATGTTGCTCCATTACCGTTGGTGGTACACAAGCACTGGTGATATGCAAACCCTCAGCGTCGGGTACTGAAAACATCGAAACAGCTAACCCCTCCTGGGTAATTTCAAATCTATTGGTAGTGATGGTAAAACCCAGCCTGTTGTGACGTTTGTAATAGTAAGTTCTATAGCTCTGCTTGCCATGCCCAGGATGGGCAACTACCACCACCTCGGTATCCTGCAACTGATTCATCTCAATATAATTTTGCAACTCGTGGTCGGACTCAGCCTCTGAAAAAAGCACCGAACTAAACGGAACATTAATGTCCTCCAGGCCAGTAGTTCTCCGGTAGTTATTATCTGCAATCTGGGTGTAGCTTGTCGGAATAAACCAGTTGCAGCCCAGGTAGTTGTAGGTGGTTGCATTAGCACTGCATGCAATAAACAAGAGCAACGTGATTGATAACTTCATCACGTTAAAAAACCTCAATTCTATAGCGCCCGTTATGCCGGGCGTTTGATAAGGCGATTGTGGTATAGATCTTCAACCGGAAAAATCATGGTGTAGTCATCCCAGTTCAGGTTGCCATCATCTAACTTGTAAGCTAGAAAGTTATCCAGCTTTTTATACTGCTCATAATCCGGATGGCCGACAGAGAATATAAAGGGAGCAAAGTCGACAACAGCGTTGTAGCCATCGCTAAACGTGATGTCCAGAATATGTCCTGTTATATGCTTAACATTAACTACCGATAGTGCGGACATTTTTCACCTTTTGCGTAATAAGTTGCGGACTAATGTGCTTTTTCTTAACGAAATAGTCTACCCATTTATTTACTATGTCGTCAGCATAAGCATGCACAAACTCCTCAAATTCTTTGCGTTTTTTGTTTTCCAGGCCAGCGCCTTTGTCTTTAATCACAATTCTGTGGATACGGCCATTTAACATATGAATTTCAGCTTTTGACTCCGCCCCCTGAAACTTGCCGTGAATGTGAATTGGCTCGTGTTCGTTGCTGTAAAAGAAAAGTATGATTCCCAGATACTCGTAGATTTTTGGCATATTACAGTCCTTGTTTGTTTTGCTGGTCAATCGTATGACTACCTAGATTCACACTTAAAATAAACAATTAATTCACAAAACCCGAATTGAACTTAAAAAGTTGCAGGATAAATTCTCAATCTCGCTTTCCGATACCGGACCTAAGATCTATAGATGCGCTTTAAACCAGCATCCAGCTAAAAGCCGGGGATAAGGTAGCAATTAAACTGGCAGAGGGTGGTTTTGATGCCGAAGTGAAAAAGCTTACAGGGACCTAACGGCCAATAAAATATATGTCCGTTTAGTATTGGCACAAATCGCACGATTTAATTACTTTGCCCGTTTAGCATTATTGGCTATACTTTGCATCTATTGCCAAATATGGAGCCTAATCATGCAGACATTAACCGCCAATGATGCCAAACGAAACTTCGGTGAGTTACTACTGAACGCTCAGCGTGCACCAATTAAGATCAGCAAAAACAGCAAAGATGCTGTTGTCGTTATGTCTATCCACGACTACGAAGCACTTGAGGTGATGAAAGCTGAGTACCTTAAACACTGTTTTAACACTGCGAAAGAAGACTTAGCCCAAGGAAATACAGTTGATGGCGAAACCTTTCTTAAAGCGCTCTAGTAACTGCTATGCAGAATAAACGTTATCAGCTGAGTAACTTAGCGCAAGCCCATTTGCTTAATATTAAAAACTATACCATCGAAAACTTTTCTGAAACGCAGTGGCAAAAATACAAAACAAGTCTGCTCGCGGGCTTGCAAATGTTAGCCGATAACCCCGGATTAGGCCGGAGTTGTGACGACATCTACCTTAACGGCTTCTATTTTCCTGTTGGCAAACACATAGCGTACTTCACTAAAGAACGCGACTTTATCCTGATCGTTGCCGTGTTAGGCCAACCACAACTGCCACAAAATCATCTGAAATAGAACTTCGCATGAAAATGACCAAAAAATTTCAAATGCTTTTTAAACCAACCGATAGATTGAGCATTTCGATTATTTTTTTGCAGGGGTAATGTCAGTACAGTGCCAAAATACATTTATCCTGCATTAACATCCAGAATATTGCTACCATGCTGAGCAATACCCAAAACCCTTTTGAAGCGGACTATGGCTAAGTGGAGAGTTATGTCACACAACACCATTGACCTGAATAAACAACGTCAGCCACTGGATCACCTTGAGTCTGTCTGGCTATTTGGTTATGGCTCGTTAATTTATAAAGCCGACTTTCCTTATCTCCAGCGTAAACCCGCCTGTATTTATGGCTGGCAGCGCCGCTTCTGGCAGGGCTCGCATGACCATCGCGGCACGCCAGAGGCACCGGGGCGGGTATTAACGCTGATAGAAGCACCGGGCAAGCGTTGTGCTGGGATGGCCTATCAGGTAACGCCGGATACCTTTGAGCATCTGGATCATCGCGAGAAAAACGGCTACCTGCGGGTATTTACCCAGCTGCATTGGCTGGACGAACCCGGCGAGACGGAAGGCTTGGTGTATTTAGCCAGCGCTGATAATGAGGCGTATCTGGGCCCGGATAGTGACGAGGCTATCGCGGCCCATATTGCTCAAAGCCAGGGGCCAAGTGGCCCTAATAGTGAATACTTGCTAAAACTGGCGCAGGCCCTGCGGGATATGAATGAACATGATGAACATGTGTTTGCCATAGAGCGGGAATTGCTTAATCAGGTCGCTCTAACCAAAGGCTCCTAACCCGGTAAAAACACTGTGTTTGGCACCAGATCACCGCGGTTAATCCTGCGCTGATTATGCCGGGTAAAGTCTTTTAGCAGTTCTGGGTCTACCTGATAGATATAGCCATTAAACACCAACTGGGTACTGTTAAGATAAACCTCTAACAATGGCTCTCCTCTTGCGACCATTAAATACAGTTTGTCCGCTTGAGTAAGATCAATGCCTTCTGCTGGCATTCTGGATGCGGTCAGCAGCGTCAGATCGATAAAATCACGTAACCGGTAAAACTGCTCAAACCTGGCATAAGCAATAGCACTCTGGGTTTGACCAGGTTGCCAGTAGATGCGGTTAACTTTTGGGCTTATTGAAGAGTCGTAAATAAATTCGTCAGCTGCCGAGTAGAACTGTATTGTAAGAAACAGTAAGGCAAAAAATGCTTTCATCACTAGCTCCATTAGTAAACACACAAATTCCGGCAAGCAGGTTCAGCGGTCTATCACATTTGCTGACCTGGTAACGACACAACTACCAAACCCAAATTTGACAAAATTTACCTAAATGTATAACACGCATTGCCATCTGTCTATATCTTAACCAGCTCTATATGTGGCTGAGTTTGAGGCAACTAAGCATTCACATAAATGTTTCTATCTGATATTGTCAGTGTAACTAACTTTTTAGGGACATATTATGAAATATTGGCCGGTATTACTGATAGTCGCAGGCGTTGCTACTATCGGCTTTTTTAGTCTGGGTGGATTCTCTTCATCAGAAGATCGGCTCCCAACTACACAACTTGAGTCAGATACACCACTAAGCTCAGCAGATAGATTAACCAGCCCCGCTACAACGCCTCAAACAACTGCAGTTCAGCCTACGCCAGGTCGCCAAACGGCAAACACAACCATTACTGAGCAAGCGACAGGTCTTTGTGAAGAACAGAATTCATCATCTGAGTGTACGCTTAGAAGTGACGTAGATATTCGTAACGTTTTTGTTGTTAGTGACACAGAGTTAAATGGCGATACTTTATCAAAAGCCCTGATCAGCAATAACTTTGCGCAACTGCTTCAGTTAATAGAGCGAAATCAGAATAATGACGCATTAAATAAGCAAGCGGAACATCAAAGCGCACTTATTCAGTTATATGCGACTGTCGACGGCTTAATTAATCATGATATTGCATGTTCTGATGAGATTTGTGCCGCAACCTTTACCGTGACAGACTCAGCCAGCCTGCAAAATGTTGTAAAGAGTATTAGCGACTTTACCGCAGAGATTAATGCCCATTCTTTTATCAGCAACGGTAAAGACAATTCAGGCAACCTGGAAGCAAGGGTAATATTTAGTAATTCAGCCCAGTTTGCCTCGGTTCGGCAATAGCTCGCTACCTACGGGACAGTTCAGGCTTTGCAGTCACCGGACCACAAAGCCTGAGCTGGGGTATTACCCTACATCGCTTGCTTCTGAAGGCTGTTTTAATGAAACTTTTTGCTTGCGACGCCGGAACAGGTTTTTAAGATCTTCCAGGATCAGATAGAAGCAAGGTACCAGAATCAAAGTAATTAAAGTGGCAAACAACACCGCAAAACTCAGTGATATTGCCATAGGAATAACAAACTGTGCTTGCAGGCTGGTTTCAAACATTATTGGCACCAGGCCAAAGAACGTGGTTAATGACGTTAACAAGATAGCCCGAAAGCGCATACTGCCGGCAGAGATAATACTTTCTCTTAATGATAAACCTCGGTCGCGGGCCTGATTAACATAGTCGGTAAATACTAAACTGTCGTTAATCACTACCCCGGCTGCGGCAATCATGCCGAAGAAAGAGAACAGCGACAGGTCAAAGCCAAGGAAGAAGTGTGCCCATAATGCCCCTGTCATACCGAATGGGATCACTGACATAATGATCACCGGCTGACTATAGCTTTTCAGCGGAATCGCTAACAGGATATAAACTAACAGCAAGCCGGCTACCATATATAACAACATTTGGTTGCGTTGTTTTTGCTGTTCTTCTATCTGGCCACCCAGTTCCGATTTAACCCCGGGAAATCGCTCCAGTAAATCCGGCATAATATCGGTTCTTACCAGCTTCACCACCTCAGACGTAGTTACCTGTTGTTGATCCACACTGGCTTCAATCCGCACATTTCTGAAACCTGCCTCGCGGTTAATCCGCGAAATTCCGGGTGACTCGGTAATATCAGCCACGTCACCGAGCATCACAAAGTCACCGCTTGGCAGTTTCAGGCGGGTGTGCTTAAGCGATGCCACCTGCTGCCTATCCTCTTTCGGATAGCGCACCATTACCCGCACTTCATCACCATCGCGGATCATTCGCTGTGCTTCGATACCATAAAAACTGTAACCCACCTGCTGCGCCAGCCAGGTAGGCGTTAAACCCAGCTGATGGGCCAGCGGCTTTAACTCAAGATTTAACTCTTTGCTGCCTGAATCGATACTGGAGCCTAAGTCATACACACCGGGTATATTGCTCAATTCGCTGATTAACGCATGGCCGGCCGCATTCAGCTGATCAATATCGGTACCAAACAAGCGATAACCCAGTTCCCGTTGCTCGCCGCCACTGAATAAATCGTCTCTGACCTGAATCGTTCGTACCCCGGCCAGTTCAGGTAAGCTTTCGCGCCAGCGGCGTCCGAGCTCAAACGCTTTAATTGGCCTTTCTTCTTCATCAACCAGGGTAACTAGCACGGTGCCACTGGTCTGATTATTCAGCCAGGCCATCACATGTTTGATCATCGGCTCGCCGGTTTGCTCTAGCACCAACGCTTCTTGTTGATAAACAAGTTGCTCAAGCTGCTGCAAAATCGCCAGGCTTTGCTGCTCTGACGCATTCTGATGCATTTCAAAACGAATTTCCGGATAATCATGCGGTACCGGCGGGGTCATTACCGTTCGGATATGATTGGCAGAAATTAAGCCAAAGCCACTGAGCAGGATGCCAAAAAACACTCCCAACGTGGCGTAACGATGGGCCATGCAAGTTTGCAAAAACGGTTGATAGCGTCTTTCAATAAAGCCCTGAAAGCCCTTGTTAAACCGCATACGCCAGCCATTTTCCGGCACCGGTTTTAATTTAGTATGGGCTAAATGGGCTGGTAATATCAGTTTTGATTCAATCAGGCTGAAAAACAGACAACACACCACTACAATAGAAATAACTTTGAATTCATTAGCCTCTATACTGTTGCCCAACATAAAGGGTGCGAATACTGCCATAGTGGTTAATACACCAAAGGTTGCCGGGGTGGCTACCCGCTGCGCGCCGCGGATAATATTGTCAACGCTATGCCCATGCAGCTCCGTTTCATGATAAGCGCTTTCGCCGATAACGATAGCGTCGTCAACGACAATACCCAGCACCATAATAAACGCAAATAAACTGATAATATTGATGGTAACGCCAGCGAAAGGCATCAGCCAGATAGCCCCCAGAAAGGCAATGGGTAAACCGAGCATCACCCAGAAGGCGACTTTGAAGCGTAAAAACAGCATCAGCATTAAAAATACCAGCACCGCGCCTTGCAGCAAATTACTCCACATCATATTGAGGCGACCGTTCAGGTAGTACGTCATATCCACCAGGCTGTGCAGCTGATAATCCCCTTGTAACTGCTTATTTTTAAACTCCACATATTGTTGCACGCTGGCAGCAACATCAGGCAACGACTGCGTTGCTGAGGCTTTCACTGCCATAAATGCTGCCGGTTTACCGTCGTAACGCATATAGTTAATACGCTCTTCAAAACCGTCATAGATATTAGCAATATCCCCCAGCCGGATTTGTTCGCCCTGCGGCCCCGATATAATCGGCAACACAGCAAACTCATCCGCCCGATAGGCACGCTGTTCAGAGCGAATTGTGATCATACCGGCGTCAGAGCGGATCATGCCGGCAGATACATTGTCAGAATGCTGGGCTATCGCCCGGCTGATATCCTGCAAACTGATGTTGTAACGCTCAAGGGTTGAAGGTTCAATCTCAATACCAATTTCCCAGGCCGGCATTGCATCAAAATCAACGAAACTGATATTGTCCAGTTGCAACAACTCGTTCTTTATTTGCCGCCCCATCGCTTTCAACGCCAGCTGATCTTCAGTGCCGGTCAGCACCAGGTTAACCGCATCCTGGCGCCACTCTACCTGATAAATCGTTAAAGGCTCCATCGCGCTGGGAAAGGTACTGATGGCATCCATTTTCAGTTTTACCTGATCCAGGCGGGACGAAATATCGGTGCCCGGTACCAGCTCAATACTCACCCGGCCACCACCACGCCAGGCATTACTGCGATAACGCTTAATACCCTCGATATCAGTCAGGGCTTCTTCAACTTTAATCAGGATACCTTCTTCAATTTCCTGAGGTGCAGCGCCACGAAAAGTGGCATTGACATGAATATAATTAACTTCTACAGATGGAAACATTTGCCGTTGCATGGTGGCATAGGTAACCAGCCCCATCACAACAATAAACACCATCAGCAAATTAGCCGCGACACTGTTACGGGCAAACCAGGCAATAATGCCTTTATCAGGATTATAAGGCATGATTTACTCCGTTTTTACCAGCTCGCTGTCGCTTGGTGCAGTGCGCACCACCATACCCGGCTGTGGGAAATTGGGTACCGTTAAGATAAGCTGCTGACCATCAGTTAAACCCGATTTTACATAAGCAAATTTACCGCTTTGCCTTACAACGTCAACCTGTTGCCGGGCCATCGTCATATCCGGTTGTAACAGCCAGACTTTGCCATCAGATAATGCGTCTTGCGGAATGGTGTAAAGCTTTTCTTCAACCCGCCCGGCCAGACGCACCTCCACATATTGACCGAACCGGATAACCGGTTGCTGGCTGCGCACGGCATAGGGGTCGTCAAGTTGCACCACCAGATGGCTCATTCGGGTCTGGCTGTCCACCAATCCCAAATCACGCACTACCTTCGCTTCGCGGCTCACCTGTTCAGTTCTTAACTGCGCCGGAATACCTGCGCGCTCTGTCGGTAAATAAGCCAGGTCAAAACTGGCAACAGGAACATAAAGCTCTGCCTGCTCCACACTGTAGAGTTCGCCCAACGCTGTGCCCGTACTTACCACCTGCCCCAAACCAATATTACGATTGACGACCAGGGCATCATAAGGCGCGGTAATCCGGGTTCTTTCTAAATCACGTTTTGCTTTCTGCAGTGATGCCTTAGCAGATTTTAACGCGGCTTCTGCGCTTAGCAGCTGAGGTTGACGTAATGCCAAAGCGGTAATTTGATCACGGGATAAATGCCGCAACTCCTGCTCTGCTACCCGGGCCTGGGCCTGCTCCTGTGAAAGTACCGATTCAGCACTGGCTACGGCAGCCTGAGCACTGAGCAGGGCAACCTGATAATCTGAATCATCCAGTTGTACCAGTACCGTACCTTTAGTAATCACCCCGCCGGCAATAAAGTCTGGATCCAAGGCGATAACCCGTCCTGACACTTCAGGCGTTAAGGTTGTTTTTTCTTTGGGCTTTACTTCTGCCCACAGTTGCAGCTCAAACCGATGCGGTTGGGCCTGTAACTGTTGGGTAACAACCAGTGGTGCCTGTGATCCTGATTTATCCTTTTGCAATGGCGGGGTAGCGGTCGCCTGTATCGCAATAAATGCTCCAATAGCCAGGCCAAATACGCCTGCTGCAAACAATCCCTTTTGCCAAGTTTTCATTAATCTGCTCCCACGCTGCCGGTAAGCTTTCACCATAGCAAAGGCTGGGTAAAAAGACAGCGGGAAACTGTTAGCAAATATGATCTATTACAGCAGTAAAACCGGGATTGGATAGTAAAAACTATTCAATCCCGGTTTGCGGATGAAGTTATTCTTTTACTACATCAATAAAATACTGACTTTCACCTGCCACTGTTTCCCGAACTAAACCATGCACGTCGGTTTCAAAGCCTGGGAACTGGCCATTAAAGGCGCGGGTAAACTTTAGATAGTTAACGATTGTGGCATTAAAACGCTCACCCGGCACCATTAGCGGAATGCCTGGTGGGTAAGGGGTTACCAGCATGGCAGTTACCCGGCCGGCGATGTCATCAATAGATACCCGCTCAATTTCACGGTGGGCCATTTTAGCCCAGGCATCGGCCGGGGTCATAGCGGTTTCAATGGTCGACAGATACATTTCAGTGGTGACTTTTGCCACATCAAACTGCCGGTAAATATTGTGAATTTGCTGACATAAGTCGCGCAAACCCACCTTCTCATACCGTGGGTGCTTGGCGACAAACTCTGGCATAACCCGCCACATTGGCAGGTTTTGATCATAATCGTCTTTAAACTGCTGTAACTCGGTGACCATAGAATTCCAGCGGCCTTTGGTAATGCCGATGGTAAACATAATAAAGAACGAATACAGCCCGGTTTTTTCAATAATGATACCGTGCTCAGCCAGGTACTTGCTGACAATAGTGGCCGGAATGCCCTGCTCGTCAAACTGACCCAGCATGTTCAGGCCCGGCGTAATAATGGTAGCTTTAATCGGATCCAGAATGTTAAAGCCCGACTCTATCGGCCCGAACCCATGCCAGCTGTCAGTGGCGTGCAGTACCCAGTTATCGCGCTCGCCAATGCCCTCTTCCGGCAAATGCTCAGGGCCCCAGACCTTAAACCACCAGTCGTCATCGCCAAACTCGGCATCGACTTTGCGCATTGCGCGACGAAAATCAATCGCTTCCAGCAAGCTTTCCTCTACCAGCGAGGTCCCCCCCGGGGCTTCCATCATCGCAGCTGCCACGTCGCAACTGGCGATAATGGCGTACTGCGGGCTGGTTGAACTGTGCATTAAATACGATTCGTTAAAGCGGTGGGTATCTAAATTACGGTTAGTGGCGTTTTGCACCAGAATTTGCGACGCCTGAGACAAGCCTGCCAGCAACTTATGGGTAGACTGAGTGGCAAATACCAGGGTTTCGTCTGAGCGTGGCCGATCTTTGCCGATGGCGTGCATATTCTTATAAAAATCATGGAAGCTGGCGTGAGGCAGCCAGGCCTCATCAAAGTGCAGGGTATCGATGGTTGAGCCTAACTGCTGCTTAATCTCTTCCACGTTATACAAAATACCGTCGTAGGTACTTTGGGTAATGGTTAAAATACGTGGTTTTTTATTCTTAGCATTGCGGGCAAACGGGTTGGCCTCAATTTTTTTGGCAATGGCCTCAGGGGAAAACTCCGCTTTTGGAATGGGGCCAATAATGCCGTAATGGTTACGCGTTGGCATTAAAAATACCGGAATAGCACCGGTCATAATAATCGAATGCAGAATCGACTTATGGCAGTTACGGTCTACCACCACAATGTCACCGGGTGCAACGACAGAGTGCCAGACCATTTTATTGGAGGTAGAGGTACCATTGGTTACAAAAAATAAATGGTCTGCATTAAAAATACGGGCAGCGTTCTGCTCGCTTTGCGCCACTGGCCCGGTGTGGTCCAGCAACTGGCCCAGCTCGTCTACCGAATTACAGACATCGGCCCGCAGCATGTTTTCACCAAAAAACTGATGAAACATCTGGCCAACCGGGCTTTTTAAAAAAGCCACCCCACCTGAATGGCCCGGGCAGTGCCAGGAGTATGAGCCGTCTGAGGCGTAATCCATTAAGGCATTAAAAAACGGTGGTGCCAACGCATCCAGGTATTTTTGCGCTTCACGGATAATATGCCGGGCCACAAACTCGGGCGTATCTTCAAACATATGGATAAAACCATGCAACTCGCGCAGTACATCGTTTGGAATATGGCGGCTGGTGCGGGTTTCACCGTACAAAAATATTGGTATATCGGCGTTACGCTTACGCACTTCTTTAACAAAGGCCCGAAGCTCGGTCAGTGCAGTATTAACATCGGCATCGCTGCCACTGCCAAACTCTTCATCGTCTATTGATAAAATAAAGCACGATGCACGACTGGCCTGTTGGGCAAAGGCTGTTAAATCAACATAACTGGTGTAGCCCACCACTTCAAAGCCATGGCTGCCGATAGCCTGGGCTAAATCACGAATACCTGAGCCGGAAATATTTTCTGAACGGAAATCTTCATCAATTACAATTACCGGAAAACGAAATTTCATCAGTCAGTCCTTGCTGTTAATCTTTTTTGGCCACTTTCTGGCGGGCTTTCATTAAACGCTCGCGCTTGTATTTTTGCAGCGCAGTTTCGGTGTTCTTTTTAGTTGGGGTAAAGGGGTTCTCCCCTTCACGGAACTCAACCCGCACCGGCGTGCCCATCATTTGCAGCGCTTTACGATAGTAATTCATTAAATAGCGTTTGTAGGAATCAGGTAAATCTTTTACCTGGTTACCATGAATAACAATAATCGGCGGGTTATATCCACCGGCATGAGCATACTTCAGTTTTACCCGCCGGCCGTGCACCATTGGGGGCTGGTGATCTTCCTGCGCCATTTTCATAATGCGGGTAAGCAGCGAGGTACTAACCCTTTTGGTGGCTGAGTCGAACGCTTCTTCTACCGACTCGAACAAATTACCCACACCCGAGCCATGCAGGGCCGAAATAAAATGTAAGCGGGCAAAATCGATAAAACCTAAACGGCGGTCCAGTTCACGCTTCACTTCATCTTTAATGCTGTCGTTCAGGCCATCCCATTTATTAACGGCAATAACTAACGAGCGACCTGCATTTAAGGCAAACCCCAGAATGCTTAAGTCCTGATCGGAAATGCCCTGGCGCGCGTCCAGCACCAGTAATACCACATTGGCTTCTTCAATAGCCTGCAAAGTTTTAATAACTGAGAACTTTTCCACCATGTCATCAATCTTGCCGCGACGCCGCACCCCTGCTGTATCAATTAAGGTGTAATTGCGCTCGTTACGCTGCATCGGAATAAATACCGAGTCACGGGTGGTGCCAGGCATATCGAAAACCACTACCCGCTCTTCCCCTAAAATACGGTTAGTCAGGGTAGATTTACCAACATTCGGCCGGCCAACAATCGCCAGCTTTATGTGCTCGCTGCGCAAGCGGGCCGCTTCTGCATCAGCCTGCTCTTCGGTCAGGGTTTCCAGCGCCGGGCCAGCTTCTGCCTCTGCTTCATTGGCATCGCCTTGTTTGATACTGTCAGCCAGAAATGGCAATAAGGCGTGGTTAAGTAATGATGACACGCCACGGCCATGAGCTGCAGCGATTGGATACACCTCGCCTACGCCCAGGCTGTAGAAATCGGCGATAGCCGTATCTGCGTCGAGGCCATCGGTTTTATTGGCAACCAGAAACACCGGTTTCTCAACCCGGCGGATATGATCAGCAATGGCGCTGTCGCCAACGGTTGCACCCGCCCGGGCATCAACCATAAACAGGACAACATCGGCTTCATCAATGGCTTTTAACGATTGTTCAGCCATTTCCACTTCAATACCCTGCTCATTGCCGTCAATACCCCCTGTATCAACCACAATAAACTCCAGGCCTTCGAAATTAACCGAGCCATACTTGCGATCCCGGGTTAAGCCAGGAAAGTCTGCAACCAGCGCATCCCGGGTGCGGGTTAAACGATTAAACAGTGTGGATTTGCCAACATTGGCGCGCCCCACCAGGGCTACTACAGGTAACATTCAGTCAACCTCAGAAATAAGAAAACAGGCCCAATCAGGCCTGTTCCTTCAGTTATATGCCTGGAGTACCGGTTAGGGTACTTGTAATAAGACTAGCTCACCATTGCGGCTTGTCACTAATATATAGTCTTCGTTGGCCACAGCCTGGCGATAAAAACCAGAGCTGTCCAAACTCTGCCGGGCAACAAATTCGCCGGTTTCCCGGTTAAGCCAGTGCAGGTTACCTTTGTTGTCACCTACCACCAGGTAATCTTTATAAACGGTAGGCCCGGTTAAAAAATGCCGCTGTAAACCTTGCTGACCCCAGATCTCACTGCCGTTACGACGGTCAACCGCATAAATGCCACCGGTCGAGTCAACCAGGTACAGTACATTGCCGGCGATAGCCATATTGCGAAAGCTGGCATAATCACGTTTCCAGATCTGGCGGCCACTGCGCAGTTCCATAGCAACCAACTCGCCATTATAGGCAATGGTATATAAGGTGCCGGCAACAACAATAGGTTTGGCATCAACATCAACCAGCCGGGATAAGTCGGTACTGCCTTGCGGCGTAGCAATCACTTCTTCCCAGGCCTGATAACCGCGCTCAGCAATCAGTACCCCAACCCGGCCAGTACCACTACCGTAAATGACA
Source organism: Arsukibacterium indicum (assembly GCF_019100565.1). GTDB lineage: Bacteria > Pseudomonadota > Gammaproteobacteria > Enterobacterales > Alteromonadaceae > Alishewanella > Alishewanella indicum. The sequence goes on from NZ_JAHRID010000006.1 coordinate 41,738, forward strand.
CCACCTGCTTCAATTACCGGCTCGCTGACACCACGAATAGTCAATGCTGGCTGCTCATCTTCAAAAGTCCAGCGTTGCTCACCGCTCTGTGGGTCAAGCGCAATCACGGTACCAGCAGTGGTAACTACCACGACCAGACCATCGCCAGTTGCCGGACTTGCAATAACTTCACCTTTTACCGGTACCCGCCATAATAACTGACCATTTTCCGCATTGAGGGCAAACACGTCGCCATCTTCTGTTCCCAGGTACAACTTATTATCGTTAAACGTTACACCACCGGCTATCCGGGCGGTATCACCACTAAAACGGGCCAGGAGTGAAGATTTTCCCTCACTGCGTAAATCAAAACTCCAGATTGTCCGGCCATTGCTCAGGTTTTTAGCAACAACTATACCGTCACGGCTGGCAGCATACACTTTGTCACCGACGATAGCAGGAGTTAAACCTGACTCGTAATGGGCAACACCTTTACCAACCTTGCTTTGCCAGACTTTCTCAGGGTTAATGCTGTTTTGAACATCAGGCAGAACCAGTTTTTCTTTACTGGAACAGGCACTAAGGGTCAGAGCCACTAACAGGGCTACCGTAAACTTTGCAAATAATTTCACGCCTACCCCTTGTTAACCAGCTGTAATGTGAGCCAATTCATCCAGTTTTACCTGTAACAATGGCCGGCTTTGCTCACTGCTGGCCAACGCTTCCTGATACGCCGTTTTAGCCTTCGCTAACTCACCGGTTAACTGCAGAACATCGCCTTTTAATTCAGCCTGCTGGCCTGCAAAACTAGCCGGAACCGGCTTTTGCAATGTGGCCAGCGCGTCTGCGTAGTTACCCTGCTCACGTTGAACCCGCGCCAGACGTAACTGGGCAATAGCCTGCACCGGCGCTTCTTTCGCGTTATTCGTAACCCAGCTTAAGTGCTCTGCCGCAACTGCAAGCTGCTGGCTGTCAATTGCCTCACGTGCCGCCAGTAATGCTGCAAATACTGCATAGCTGGTATCACTCTGTGCATCGATAAACCCCTGCGCACTGGCTAACCAGTCGCTGCCTTCAGCTTGTTGTTCCAGCAACTGACTGTACTGAGCTGATACCTGCTCAGCCTGCTCGCGTTGCTCAGCCTGGAAATAACGCCAGCCGTACAGGCCGGCCAGGCCAATGGTTACACCTGCCAAAATTGCTTTTCCGTAGTTATTCCAAAAGCGTTTAATGGCTTCAACCTGTTGCTCTTCGCTGCTGTATATTTCCAATGTTACTACTCCGTAATATCCTGCTTATCTGGTAAGTACCCGCCGAATAAGGCCGGTTGGCCATTTCAATGCCAATACTGTTTACTTTATTAAAACTCAGTTTTACTAAAGCGCTGCAGCCAGTTGCTGCGCTAACGCCGCCAGTGTCAATGTTTGTTGAGGTTTTTCCTGTCGCAGCCACTTCAGGGTTATTTCGCCGCGCGCAAGTTCATCTGCTCCGAGAATTAACCCCAGTTCTGCACCTGATTTATCGGCCTTTTTCATTTGTTTTTTCAGGTTGCCACCGCCGCAGTGCAAGATAACACGTTTTGACGCTAACTCGCTACGCAGCTGTTCGGCAATAGCAATAGCAGCAAGTTCCGCCGCTTCCCCCATTGGCATCAGATAAATATCTGCCGTTGCCTGTGGCAGCGTTACCAGTTGCAGGGTTTGCAACAATAACACCAGCCGCTCCATGCCAAGGGCAAAACCCACTGCCGGTGTTGCCTTACCGCCAAGTTGCTCTACCAAACCATCATAACGACCACCGGCGCATACCGTTCCCTGCGCGCCCAGCTCAGTGGTAACCCATTCAAATACCGTTTTATTGTAGTAATCAAGGCCTCGCACCAGCGTCGGGTTAACGGTGTAAGCAATACCTGCTGCATCAAGCCGGCGTTTTAACTGGCTAAAATGCTCAGCTGAATCAGCATCCAGATAATCCGTTAATTGTGGCGCACCGGCTAACACTTCTGCCAGTGCCGGGTTTTTACTATCCAGCACCCGTAAAGGGTTGCTGTGCATACGGCGCAGGCTGTCTTCATCCAGCTGTGATTTATGCTGTTCCAGATAAGCAATTAACGCGTCCCGATAAATTGCTCTTGCTTCATTTGAACCCAGTGAGTTTAGTTGCAAACTTACATAAGGCGCCAACCCCAGTTGCTGCCACAAGCTCGCGGTAAGCATAATAACTTCAGCATCAATATCACTGCTGGCAATGCCAAATACTTCTAAGCCAAACTGATGAAACTGTCGATAACGGCCCTTTTGCGGCCGCTCGTGCCGAAACATTGGCCCCATATACCACAGCCGCTGCTCCTGATTGTACAGCAAACCATGTTCATTGCCGGCCCTGACGCAGCAGGCCGTACCCTCCGGCCTCAGTGTCAGACTGTCACCATTACGATCGGCAAAGGTATACATTTCTTTTTCAACAATATCGGTAACTTCACCGATTGAGCGTTTAAACAGCTCAGTCATTTCAACGATAGGAAAGCGAATTTCGCTGTAGCCATAGCGGGCCACCGTACTGCGCAACACCTGCTCAAGATGCTGCCACAGTGGCGTATCCTGAGGCAGGCAATCGTTCATGCCACGTATTGCCTGTATATTTTTTGCCAAAATTAAACTCTCACTACCATGCTAAAAACCGGCCGATTATAAAAGGTGTCTTTAAAAACACCAAACCGCCGCCGTACTAATCCAGTTGTTTTATACCAATAAGTTGTTCACGTGCCACCAGATACTGACGTACCTGCTGCTCTAACTGTTCGGCAATGTTGTTATTGTCCAGTCGTAGTTTCTGGCGCTGACCATTTAGATAAAAGCCGCTTTTGCGGTTAGCACCCGCAACACCTAAATCGGAAATCAGTGCTTCACCCGGACCATTCACCACACAACCAATAACTGACACTGTTAATGGCTCGACAATATCTTCCAGCCGCTGCTCCAGCTCGTTCATCGTTTTTATGACATCGAACTCCTGCCGCGAGCAGCTGGGACAAGCAATAAAGTTTATACCGCGTTGACGAATACGCAGGGATTTTAAAATATCAAAGGCGACTTTGACTTCTTCTACCGGATCGGCTGCCAGTGAAATTCGCAAGGTATCACCAATGCCTTCTGCCAGCAGCATTCCTAAACCGATAGCCGATTTAACTGCACCAGCCCGAGCTCCCCCTGCTTCTGTAATACCCAGATGCAGTGGTTGCTTAATTTGTTTGGCCAGCAGCCGGTAGGCGCCTACGGCCAGAAACACATCTGAGGCTTTAACACTGACTTTAAACTGATCAAAGTTCAGCCGGTCCAGAATATCAACATGCCGCATTGCCGACTCTACCAGCGCCTCCGGAGTCGGCTCAGTATACTTTTCCTGAATATCAGCTTCCAGTGAGCCACCATTTACCCCAATTCTGATCGGAATATTATGATCGCGGGCACTTTCTACCACCGCCCGGATCCGATCCTCACGGCCAATGTTGCCCGGGTTTATCCGCAAACAATCGGCACCATATTCTGCGACTTTTAAGGCAATTCGGTAATCAAAATGGATATCTGCAACCAACGGGATCGTCGCCTGCTGTTTTATCAGCTTAAAGGCTTCTGCTGCTTCCATGGTAGGCACTGATACCCGCACCAGATCAGCGCCGGCATCTGCTATCGCTTTTATTTGTGCCAGGGTAGCAGCAACATCGGTTGTCAGGGTATTAGTCATGGATTGCACAGCAATAGGCGCGTCACCACCTATGGCAACACTACCTACGTGAATTTGGGTACTCGGCCGCCGGGTAATTGGATTATCAGCAAACATGATTAGTCGGGTTCCGCAAGGGTAAATTTCGCCACTCTGCCTTCAGGCAGTGATGACATATCAAAAGGTTGGTTATTAAGTGTTATGCGCACAACACTGGGATTACCCAGGGTTACTACAAACGGGGCCTTACCAGTTACCGTCATCTGATATCCCGCATCCTTTGTACCATAAGCAATACGGTTACCTTCGGCGTCCAGCACATCTATCCAGCAGTTATCCTGAAAATTCATGATAATGACGTCCTGCACGTCTGAATCAACTGGCTCTGCAACCGGCTGGCTTTTCAGCTCAGGCATTGTTTCAGCAATAACGTTCTCTGGCTCGCTGACAATTGCCGGCGCACCGTCCGCTTTAACCGGGTCGGCCATGCTGCCTGGCATTGTGCTGCTGTCAGCCCCATTTACATTTACTACATTATTCGTGAGCGAATTGTTATCCAAATCTTCAGCTACTAAAGCCTGATCAGTGGCATCAGCTGCAGGTTGTTTTTGCAGCAAACTGTCGGCGCTGGGGCTGGCGGTTTGCCACCACCATAACACCAGCATCAGTACTAATATAAAAGTGATGGCATAGGTTAGCCACATAAAACGATTTTCGGTTGCCTGATGCCCTGTCCGGTTTGAAAAAGTCCGCATCGGCTTCGCCGGGCCGGCGACACAACCATTTTGTCGCTCAAACGCTTGCAGAACCTGTTGTTCAGGTAATTTAACCAACCTGGCATACGCCCGCAGGTAACCACGGATAAAGGTGACCAGCATTGAACTGTCAAGCTCATCAGTTTCAATTTGCTGTACCAGATTAACCCGTAAATTCAGTTGCAATGCCACATCAGCAACGGTGAGTTTGCGTTGCTCTCTGGCCTGCTGTAATAACTGTCCGGCAGTCAATTCGGCTGAAGTTGAGTTGGTCGTTGTGCTCATGGTTCAATGCGGGCCGGGTCAATAACCAGAACCTGCTGACCAACCTGCAACTTACTTTGCTCAGTTAAGTCGTTCCAGGCCATAAAACGCTCCAACCTGATATTGTAACGATATGAAATACCAAACATCGTTTCCCCGGCAGCAACCTGATGATAAGGCTCGGTGGCCTCCAGTGGTTCATTAAACTCAGTCAGTCTGGCGACAGTTTGCTGTTGCTGCAACTGCTCATCGCCTACTTCTGCCAGCCAAATCCGCTGACCGGTTTTAATTACTGATTCAGGTGTCAGCTGGTTCCACTCCATAAGTCTGGCCAGCCTGATATTATGTGCCACAGAGATGGCATACAGTGATTCACCTTCCTGCACAATATGAAATTCAGCCGGCGGCTCGGTTGCTGCACTGACAGCTGATGGCTGTGCACTTTCTGTTTCCGCTTGCGCAATACTATCTGTAACATCGTCTGACACAGTGTTGTCAACGTTAGCCGGCGAGTCGACCGTTGCTTCTGCACTGGCTATAGCCGATTCAGCTAAAACCGTTTCTACCGGCAGACTTAGCGGTGGGGTGGCAGCTAATACCAGCTGACTGTCGTTGTTCTGCTCAGACCGTTGCCCACTGGTTTGTGCTGATTCAGTGTCTGCGGTCTGTTCAAAAGTCGTTTGCGGCGGTTCAGTGTCTGCAGCCTGTTGTCTGGTTGCTGGCTGTGACGCCATATCTGCAACTGGCTCTTCAGCAGCCACTGGCTCAGCGGCTTGCTGCTCTGCCAGTTGGCTGGCGGCGAGTTGATCAGCAACTTGTTTTTCTGCGGCTAGTTTTTCTGCTGCCAGTTTTTCTGCTGCCAGTTTTTCTGTTGCCTGCTGCTCAGCTAACTGCCGGGCTGTGAGCTGTCTGGCCGTTTCTGCCTCGGCCAGGGCCTGTTGCTCTGCAGCTTGTTGTTGCGCCAGTTTGCTGGCATTAGTCGCTGCTTGCTCATCCGCAATTTGCTGTGCTGTCTGTGCGGTTGCAACAGCATCGTCTGCTGCGGGTAATGGACTGGTTACCAGGACTCCGGCAATAGCCTGACTGGCAACTGAGCTAGCAGCGGTTGTTGTACGCGCGGTCTCTGTAGCTGTTTTTACCGGCTGCTCAACAGGGTCGTCTTCAAGCGTTGACTGACCGGGGCTCTTGCGTCTGACGACTTTTAATCTGGGATTAGCAACCGGGCCGGTTGGCACCACGTCGGTTAACGTGCCTTCAGGCAGCACAATATTGGCCATCAGGCTTAATTTGTATTGCTCTCGTAACTGTTCAAATTCACTTTCCAGCAAGCGCTGTTGCAACAGCAATCTGGCTTCCGGGGTATCAATGTATAATGTTAGCAATAGCTGTTCAGCATGTTTCATCGTGCTGACATCGCCCTGTTTTTCTGCAACCAGATAGTTCAGCAGAGTGCTTCGGGCGGAAACCCGGCCCAGGCGCTGGATCCGTTGTAGTGCGGTTTTCGCCTCAACGTTGTCGCCCATTGCATAGTTAAGTGCGGCCAGATTAATCAGCGAACTGATGCGGGTACCGTTATGTGATACTGAAGATTCGAGAAAAGTTTTTGCTTTGCTAAACCCTTGTTGGTCCAACTGACACAATGCAAGGTTTTCATAACTTTCTGCCACGCGGATGTAACCCGGCCTGGAGATTGCTTTTAATAACAGCTGTTCAGCTTCGTTATATTTACCTATCTGACACAAGAAGGCGCCGTAGTTGTTATACGCATCGGCATTATTACTGTCTTTATCAAGCGCCTGCTGATATGCCGCTTCAGCCTGGGCATGCTCGCCAACACTCTGATAATAAAATGCCAGCGCGTTATAAACCTCGGGTAAATCGGGGGCAAAAGCCTTTGCCCGCTCTAAATTATATTTAGCCTGAGTGGTATCGCCACGTCGTAAATAATTTAAACCCAGAGAAATTCGGGTGCGGGCGGCCTCGCTGTTATCAAGACTGCGTTCACCAACCTGACGGTCAGAGCCAACATAACTGCTTTCTGATACGCATGCCGTCAGGGTTAACGACACACACAGTGCAAGCCCTAGCGAAAATTTCTGCATTACCACTGGTCATCCCTTGGGTTACGGCAGCGTTTTAACCAGAATAGGCTGGCCTTTCTGCTGCTTCTTTATCAGTCTCTTGGTTCGATCAATCACATCGCCTACCAACTGGCCGCAGGCGGCATCGATATCATCGCCCCGGGTTTTCCGTACCATAACAGTAAAACCATGCTGTTGTAACACCTTGTTAAAACGATCAATCCGCGAATTGCTGGACCGTTTATAAGGCGAACCCGGATACGGATTAAAGGGGATCAGATTAATCTTTGCCGGCGTATCTTGCAATGCCTGCGCTAATTCATGTGCCTGCTCCATGCTGTCATTGATGCCATCGAGCATAACATACTCAACTGTGACCTTGTCATTGGCCTTTGAGTTCTCAACATAACGACGAGATGCAGCTAAAAACTGCTCCATCGGGTATTTTTTGTTTACAGGTACCAGTTCATCCCGCAAAGCATTGTTTGGCGCATGTAACGAGATGGCCAAAGCGACATCAATCCGCTCGCGTAAAAGATCGAGCGCCGGCACCACACCTGAGGTACTCAGGGTTACCCGGCGTTTCGATAAGCCAAAACCGTAATCCTCTAACATCAGCTCCATTGCCGGTACTACGTTATTGAGGTTTAACAGCGGCTCACCCATCCCCATCATCACCACATTAGTTACGGGTTTTTCACCGGTATCACCATAGCTGCCAATAATCTGTGCTACCCGCCATACCTGACCAATAATTTCACTGACACTGAGATTGCGGTTAAAGCCCTGCTGAGCAGTCGAGCAGAAGGTACAGTCCAGCGCGCAACCAACCTGCGATGATACACACAAAGTGCGGCGGTCTTTCTCCGGGATCCAGACCGTTTCCACTTCCTGACCACCAGCCAGGCCCATCACAAATTTAATGGTGCCATCACTGCTGTCCTGCCTTGTTACCACTTCAGGTGCAGCAATTACCGCCAGCGTTTTTAACTTATCTCGTAATGTTTTATTGATATTGGTCATTTTGTCGAAGTCATCGACACAGAAATGGTAAATCCACTTCATTACCTGATCGGCCCGGAATGGTTTTTCACCCAGGGAGACAAAAAACTCCTGCATTTGAGCACGGGTAAAATCTAACAAATTTACCTGGTTTACCGGCTTGTTCATACCCTGATGACTCCTGCTGACACCTATCAATAACACACTTTTACTATTTAAATCTGTCTCTTCATAAGGCAGAAAAGGGGCTAACGCCCCTTTTATAAAGCCTTAACCGAAATTAACGGGTACGGCTGCAAAGCTCAGCTTCAGTAAAGAAAAATGCAATTTCACGGGCTGCAGATGCTGCTGCATCAGAGCCGTGTACTGCGTTTTCATCAATGCTGTCGGCATAATCTGCACGCAAAGTACCAGCTAAGGCATCTTTCGGGTTAGTCGCACCCATAATTTCGCGGTTTTTACGCACTGCGTCTTCACCCTCTAATACCTGAACCATTACCGGGCCAGACGTCATAAAGCTAACCAGCGCTTTGAAGAACGGACGCTCTTTGTGCTCGCCGTAGAAACCTTCAGCTTGTTCCTGGCTTAAGTGTAGCATTTTAGACGCTACAATCTTAAGGCCAGCAGATTCGAAGCGGTGGTAAATAGCGCCGATCAGGTTCTTTGCTACTGCATCGGGTTTAATGATTGAAAAAGTACGTTCTAAGGCCATGTCAGGCTCCTGTCATTAAAGGGTTAAAATTTTAAGGCGGCAAATTATACGCTAATTGCCGGAAAAAACCTACAGTGGCAGTTATTCCAGACTAGTGACCTTCGCTAACCATATTGACGGTATATTTGGGGATCTCGACCACCAAATCTTCGTCGGCTATCCGGGCCTGACAACCTAAACGGGATTCCGGCTCCAGCCCCCAGGCTTTATCCAGCATGTCGTCTTCCAGCTCGTCACTTTCATTCAATGAGAAAAAGCCTTCGCGAACGATGACATGACAGGTAGTGCAGGCACAGGATTTTTCACAGGCATGCTCAATCGCAATACCATTTTTTAATGCCACATCCAGCACGGTCTCACCGGTATTGGCTTCCAGAGCAGCACCATCAGGGCACAATTCTGCGTGCGGTAAAAAAACTATCTTTGGCATGGCTAAACCTCGTCGACTTTATGGCCCTGCAAAGCCTGCCGGATTGATTTATCCATGCGCCTGGCAGCAAAGTCATCTGTTAAAGTATTGGTATGTTCAATGGCAGCCTTAATGGCTGCCGTATCTTCTTGCTGGCGCACTTGCGCTAAGGTTGTCAGTGCTGACTTTATTTCGGCAAGCTCATCTGGCTCCAGCAGCACGCCGTCCTGGGTCAGTGCTGCGCCAACCGCTTCCAGCACCCGATCCGCTTCCACCTGCTGCTCACGCAGTAAACGTTGTTGCATATCCTGGCGGGCATGCTGCATCGAGCCGCTGATCATTGCGGCCACCTGATCGTCAGTTAAACCATAGGATGGCTTAACCTGAATGCCGGCAGCAACACCAGTTGATTTTTCTTCCGCACTGACACTAAGCAGACCATCGGCGTCGACCTGAAATGTCACCTTGATATGAGCGCCGCCAGCGGGCATTGGCGGAATACCGCGCAGCTCAAAACGGGCCAGCGAGCGACAGTCTTCAACCAGCTCGCGCTCGCCCTGCAGCACATGAATAGCCATGGCGGTCTGACCGTCTTTAAAAGTAGTAAACTCCTGAGCACGGGCCACCGGAATAACCGTATTCCTCGGAATGACTTTTTCAGTCAGACCGCCCATGGTTTCCAGGCCCAGCGACAATGGAATCACATCAAGCAGCAGGGTTTCATGCTCGGCTTTATTGCCCACCAATACATTGGCCTGAATAGCGGCCCCGAGTGCCACCACTTTATCGGGATCAATTGATGTTAACGGCTCTGTCGCAAAAAACTCACCAACTAACTGGCGCACCAGCGGCACCCGGGTAGAGCCGCCAACCATCACTACTTTTGCCACCTCATCCGGTGTTAAATCGGCGTCGCGAAGCACCTGCCGGCAACTGCGGATGGTTTTTTTCACCAGGGCTGAGCACAATTTGTCAAACTCGGCACGGGTAAGGCTACCGCTATGTGCTTGTTCATCCGCAGTGAAACCATAATCTGCACTTTCGTTGTCTGTTAGTTGTTCTTTAAGCTTGCGGGCTACAGTAAGATACTGCCGCCGGCCAGTATGGCTTAGCTTCTGCTGCCCTGTTTGCTGCTGCAACCAGCCAACAATAAGCTGATCGAAATCATCACCACCCAGTGCTGAGTCACCGCCGGTGGCTAATACTTCAAACACGCCGCGTTTTAACCGTAAAATTGAGATATCAAAAGTACCGCCGCCTAAGTCGTAAACGGCAATCACCCCTTCCTGACCAGAATCCAGGCCATAAGCCAGTGCCGCCGCGGTGGGTTCATTTAATAACCGCAGAACATTTAGTCCGGCCAGCTTAGCTGCGTCTTTAGTAGCCTGACGCTGAGCATCATCAAAATAGGCCGGCACGGTAATCACCACACCGTTTAGCTCACCGCCTAATACCTGACTGGCGGTGTCGGCCAGCGTAGCAAGTATTTCAGCAGAAACCTCAACCGGATTTTTCACGCCCTCACGGGTTGCCACAGCAGCCAGACCGCCTTGATCAACCAGCTGATATGGCAATAACTCAGCTAACGGCTGAGTTTCAGCATAGCCTTTACCCATCAGGCGCTTAATTGAAAATATGGTATTGCTGGCGTCTGCCGCTGCAGCAGTGACAGCAGCTTGTCCAACGTCGGTTCTTTCCGGACCGTAACGCACTACTGACGGGATCATATCAACGCCGGCAGCATTAGAGAGTGTACCGGCCTGGCCACTGCGCACGGCCGCAACCAGTGAGTTAGTAGTACCTAAATCGATACCGGCTGCCAGTTTATGATGATGGGGCGCAGCACTCTGGCCCGGCTCTGCAATCTGTAATAACGCCATAGCTTAATTAGTCTTGTATTTGCTGTTCAATTAACTCCAGCTCGTGCTGAAGTTTAAAGAAAAATTTGAGTTTACGCACCAGTTCGGCAGCCTGCTGATTCTGCTCGGCCGTATTGGCCTCAAGCGCTGCTGCCAGTTGTTTTAACAATACCTTGCGTTGTTGCTGCAATTGTTGCTCGACTGCCATAATTGCGTCATCAGGGTTATCACTGCTACTGATTTCTTCCAGCTGCTCACGCAGCTCCATCTGCTGCATTAAAAACACCGGATCGGTAAAGCTGCGCTGTTCGTGGCTGATTTTTAGACCACGCAGCGCCAGCAAATGTTCGGCCCGCAGCAACGGCTGCTTCAAACTGTGGTAAGCATCGTTAATGTTTGCGGTTTGCTGGACCGACATTAAGCGGTCACGATTTGAAGCGGCCGCATAATTGTCGGGGTGAAATTTGCGTTGCAATGCCAGATAACGTGAGCCTAATTCAGTTAAATCCAGCTCGAAGGATGCCGGTAAATCAAACAACTGAAAATAATTCATCTGGTATCGGCCTTACAGCAATCGGATAATTTAAACGGTAAAGCTTTCGCCGCAGCCACATTCGCCGTTAACGTTGGGGTTTTTAAACTGAAAACCTTCGTTCAGGCCTTCTTTAACAAAATCCAGCTGGGTGCCGTCGATATACACCAGGCTTTTGCCGTCAACGATCAGTTTCAGACCATGCTCTTCAAATACCTGATCATCATCGTTCAGCTCATCGACAAACTCCAGCACATAGGCCAGGCCGGAACAACCGGTAGTTTTAACACCTACCCGCAAGCCCAGGCCCTTGCCGCGATTCTGCAGAAAGTTACGTACTCTTTCAGCTGCCGCTGTGGTCATCGATATTGCCATACCGCATTAACCTCCGCGTTTTTGCTTGTAATCGGCTATTGCCGCTTTAATTGCATCTTCCGCCAGAATTGAGCAGTGAATTTTCACCGGAGGCAGCGCCAGCTCATGGGCGATGTCGGTATTTTTAATTTGCTGGGCTTCGTCCAGACTTTTGCCTTTAACCCACTCGGTTACCAGTGAACTGGAGGCGATAGCACTGCCACAACCATAGGTTTTAAACTTAGCATCTTCAATGATGCCCTGCTCATTCACTTTGATTTGCAGCTTCATCACGTCACCACAGGCCGGCGCACCCACCATACCGGTGGCAATGCTTGGGTCATCTTTGGCGAAAGAACCCACGTTACGTGGATTTTCATAATGATCGATTACTTTATTGCTGTAAGCCATGATCTGTTACCTCGTTGGACCGGAGTGCGCTTAATGCGCAACCCATGCCACTGTGTTTAAATCAATACCGTCTTTGAACATATCCCATAACGGCGACATTTCACGTAATTTATCAATCGCCTGATGGACAATTTTAATCGTGTGGTCAATTTGCGCTTCAGTGGTAAAACGACCGATACTGAAACGAATAGAACTATGTGCCAGCTCATCGTTTAAACCAAGCGCCCGCAGGACATAGGATGGTTCCAGGCTGGCTGAAGTACAGGCTGAACCTGAAGACACGGCGATGTCTTTTAATGCCATGATTAACGACTCGCCTTCCACGAAATTAAAGCTGATGTTGGTAATGCCCGGCACGCGTGGCGCATCACCACCATTTAAATAAACCTGTTCAATATCTTTTATACCGTTCCATAAACGGTCACGCAAAGTGGTGATCCGCTCGCGCTCAGCTGCCATTTCTTCTTTGGCCAGCCGAAACGCTTCGCCCATTGCCGCAATCTGATGCGGCGCCAGCGTACCTGAACGCATACCGCGCTCATGGCCACCACCATGGGTTTGGGCTTCTAAACGAATACGTGGTTTACGACGCACATATAACGCACCAATGCCTTTCGGACCATAGGTTTTGTGGCCGGAAAATGACATTAAATCAACCTTCAGGCTTTGCAGGTCGATATCGACTTTACCGGTGGCCTGCGCGGCGTCGACATGGAACACAATACCTTTGCTGCGACACAACTCACCGATAGCCGCGATATCCTGAATAACACCAATCTCGTTATTTACAAACATAATGCTGACAACTGATGTGTCAGGGCGCATTGCAGCTTCCAGCTTAGCCAGATCAACCAGGCCATTACTTTCTACATCCAGGTAAGTTACCTCAAAACCCTCACGCTCCAGCTGGCGCATGGTGTCCAGTACTGCTTTATGTTCGGTTTTGGCGGTAATTAAATGCTTGCCCTTTTTCTTATAGAACTGGGCCGCACCTTTAATGGCCAGGTTATTTGATTCGGTAGCACCAGAGGTAAACACAATTTCCCGCGGATCAGCATTAACCAGTTCTGCTATCTGGCTGCGGGCAATTTCCACAGATTCTTCCGCCTGCCAGCCGAAACGGTGCGAACGGGACGCAGGATTACCAAACTCGCCGTCCATTGTCAGATATTGCATCATTTTTTCGGCCACACGCGGGTCAACCGGGGTGGTAGCCGCATAATCCAGATAAATAGGTAGCTTCATTGTTGGCTCCAAAACGCGTTTACAACTGGCAACTGACTTTGATATCAGTTGCAGGATTCTTAACATTACGGCTGTTTTGCCGCTGTGCAATACTCTGCACATCTTGCTGGCTGACCAGTGCCGCCAGGCTGATATTGGTTAAAAAGTCTTCTATCCGATCACTTAGATCATGCCACAGTGTGTGAGTAAGACACTTGGCGCCACTCTGACAATCTGATTTGCCCTGACAGCGTGTGGCATCTACCGACTCGTCAACCGCAGCAATCACCGCTGAAATTGAAATAGCTTCAGGTGCCAGCCCAAGCTGGTAACCACCACCCGGGCCCCGCACACTGCTGACTAATCCTTGTTTACGCAAGCGGGCAAATAATTGTTCAAGATAAGATAACGAAATACCCTGCCGCTCAGAAATATCGGCCAGCGGCACCGGACCCTGCCCGGCGTGCAGCGCCACATCAAGCATGGCAGTAACAGCATAGCGACCTTTCGAGGTTAATCTCATAACAGGCTCCCTGACTTCATGCCGGCTATTGTACAATCCTGACTGTTTTAGTCAAGTATTTATCCCGGTACATTAGTCAGGTATTAAGCGGCTGTTTCAGGTCAGATACCCGGGTCAAACGCTTCAACTTCTTTGCGTCGCTGGTCTGCTGCCTGCTGTTCGGCCCGCTTAAAGTCTTCTTCCGGTAAATCCAGTTCGGGCATTTCAGCACAAACATTGCCCCCCAGACTGTTAACGCTACTGCATAACTCGGCCACTTTATTATCCAGCAGATGAATATGGTCGAGCAAAGTACCAATGGCACTGGCGACCGGATCGGGGTTGTCAGCTGATACTGCATAGGCATCAAAGCCAAATTTTTTTGCCAGATGCTGCCGCTGTTCACTTACCTCCGCTGCAACCTTAGCCACTACCCGTCCGGGAATACCTACCACCGTGGCCCCTGCCGGTACATCCTTTACAACCACAGCATTAGAGCCGATACGGGCATTTTCACCGACCTGAAGCGGCCCCAGTACTTTGGCGCCGGCACCGATAACCACACCGTTTGCGAGGGTCGGATGGCGTTTGCCCGGGTTCCAGCTTGTGCCGCCGAGGGTAACGCCATGATACAGAGTGCAGTCATCGCCAATCTCGGCCGTTTCACCTATCACCACCCCCATGCCATGGTCAATAAAAAAACGGCGGCCAATTTTAGCACCCGGATGTATTTCAACCCCGGTAAGCCAACGGGCAATAGTGCTTAAAAAGCGGGCCAGCCATTTAACATTAGCGCGCCATAATTTGTGGTTCAGCCGGTGCCACCAGATAGCATGCAGGCCAGGATAGTTGGTCAGCACTTCAAAGGTGCTTCGCGCCGCGGGGTCGCGCTCAAATACGCTTTTTATATCTTCTTTGATACCGGCAAACATCGCCTTACTCCTTGTGAGTATTGCTATCAGTTTTTTCCAGGCGTTGCATTGACGTTAAAATGCCACGCAAAATATTGTACTCAGCTTCCTCTGGCCGGGCGCGGTTAAATAAGCGCTTTAACTTTGTCATTACCACACCCGGGTGCTGTTTAATAATAAAACCGGTGTGTTGCAGGGCGGCTTCCAGATGCTGATAAAAGTTTTCCATTTGCGCTGAAGTTGGATAGTTTTCAAGCTCGGGTTCAGCTGCAACCGGAGCCGCGGCAAGAAACGCCATCCGCAACTCATAGCAGACGATTTGCACAGCCATCGCCAGATTCAGCGAGCTGTACTCAGGGTTGGCGGCAATACAAACATGATAGTTGCACAGCTGCAGCTCTTCATTACTTAAACCGCTTGACTCACGCCCAAACACCACCGCTACCGGTTTATTATTTTGTGCAATTGCCAGCTCAGCACACTGTCGTGGTTCAAGCATAGGCCAGCTTAGGGTGCGGGAGCGGGCACTGCTGCCAACAACCAGGGCACAATCTGCCACGGCTTCAGCCAGATTATCAAAGGTGGTGGCAGCGGCCAGAATTTCGCTGGCCCCTGCAGCCAGTGCGTAAGCCTGGCCGTCTGGCGCCGTTTTTGGTGCTACCAGACACAATTTAGACAAGCCCATGGTTTTCATTGCCCGGGCAACCGAACCAATATTACCGGTATGGGTAGTACCTACTAAAACCACTCTGATATTGTCCAAGGCCGATGGCGCAGCGTTCGCCACAGTGTTGCCCTCATTGCTGTTCATAGCGATAACCCGATAAAGCTTGCTGAAAAAGGCAGGCATTCTAACATAGGCCCCGCCAATTGTTGATTGAAATTTGGCAGTCTGGCCATCTAAATGCGCCTGATAAACCCTGCCGATAAACACTGCAATTCCGCAACCGCTTTGCTAAACTAGCGCCACTTTTAACAAAGAGAGCCTGAAGATGAAAACACTTAGCAAAGTTATAACGTTATCAGCAATACTCTTGTCGCTGCCACTCCTGGCAGACAGCACTACCGAAGCCCTGCAGCAAGCAGCGGATCACCATATCCGCAGTGAGCAAAATAAAAGCCGGGATCAATACCGCAATCCGGTGCAAACGCTGCAGTTTTTTGAAGTAACACCAACAAGCACCGTGGTGGAAATATCGCCAGGCGGTGGTTGGTACACTGAAATCCTTGCCCCCTTACTGGCCGCGCACGGTACCTATTATGCTGCCCATTTCCCGGCTGACAGCAGTTCAGATTATTACAAAAGAAACCTGGCCGCTTTTAAAGAAAAGCTGGCCGCCGATCCGATCTACAGCCGGGTAAAGTTAACTGAATTCGCTCCGGGTAATAGCAGTGCCATTGCTCCGGCTGGTAGTGCCGATATTGTGCTGACCTTCCGCAACCTGCATAACTGGTACGGGCAGGGTGGCGATGACGCCATGGTAAACATATTCAAAGACTTTTATAAGGCCCTGAAACCAGGTGGAGTGCTGGGCGTGGTCGAGCATCGCCTGCCAGCAGCACTGGCCAATGGCGACTGGACGAAGAGTGGTTATTTTCCAGAGCAGCTGACCATTCGTCTGGCGGAGCAAGCTGGTTTTGTATTAGAGGAAAGCAGCGACATCAATGCCAACCCTAAGGACACGGCAGATCATCCACGTGGGGTTTGGACGCTACCCCCGGTATTACGGTTGGGCGATGAAGACAAAGCCAAATATCAGGCGATTGGTGAGAGCGACCGTATGACCTTAAAATTTCGTAAACCTGTAGCACAATAAACGGAAAAACCGATGAAAGTACTGGTAATCGGCGGCGGTGGCCGCGAACATGCACTGGCCTGGAAGGCAGCGCAATCTCCACTTGTCAGCCAGGTGTTTGTGGCTCCTGGCAACGCCGGCACAGCCCGGGAAGCCAACCTGCAAAATGTAGCTATTGCTGCTGATGACGTATCAGCATTACTGGCTTTTGCTACTGAACAGCAGATTGAACTGACAATAGTTGGTCCTGAGGCCCCGCTGGCTAGAGGTGTAGTCGACACATTTCGCCAGCATGGCCTGGCTATATTCGGCCCGACTCAGGCAGCTGCGCAGTTAGAAAGCTCCAAAGCCTTTGCTAAGGACTTTCTGGCGCGCCATCAGATCCCAACCGCCGCCTACCAGAACTTTACTGAAATTGCTCCTGCTAAAGCCTTTGTGAAAAAACTCGGTACACCGATTGTAATTAAAGCGGACGGCCTGGCTGCAGGCAAAGGGGTGATTATTGCCCAAACCGAAGCAGAAGCCTTTGCCGCTATTGACGATATGCTGGCCGGCAACAAATTTGGTGATGCCGGCAGCAGAGTGGTTATCGAAGAGTTTCTGCACGGCGAGGAAGCCTCTTTTATTGTAATGGTCGACGGCGAACATGCCCTTGCTTTTGCCTCGTCTCAGGATCATAAAGCCCGGGACGATGGTGACAAAGGGCCAAATACCGGCGGTATGGGCGCTTACTCACCGGCGCCGGTAGTCACACCTGCGGTGCATGAATGGGTAATGCAACAGGTAATTTACCCCACCGTGCGCGGTATGGCCAAAGAAGGTAATGTTTTTACCGGTTTCCTGTATGCCGGCCTGATGATTGCACCTGATGGCTCAGCCAAGGTGCTGGAATTTAACTGCCGCTTTGGTGATCCAGAAACCCAGCCAATAATGCTCAGGTTAAAGTCAGATTTAGTGGCGCTGTGTCAGGCTGCCGTTAACGGTAAGTTGGATCAGGTAGACATTGATTTTACCGAACAAGCTGCGGTAGGCGTGGTACTGGCCGCTGGAGGCTATCCGGACAGTTATGCCAAAGGCATTGAAATCAAAGGGCTGGATGGTATAGACACGGATAATGCCAAAGTGTTTCATGCCGGTACCGAGCAAAAAGATACGAAAGTGCTGACCAATGGTGGCCGGGTGCTCTGCGCGACAGCCCTTGGTATCAACGTCAGTGAAGCCCGCCAGGCAGCCTATCAGCTGGCTGATAAAATCAGCTGGGATGGCATGTTTTATCGCAGCGATATCGGTTATCGGGCCGTGGCCCGTGAGCAGAATAAATAAGGCTGAGTGATGCGTGGATTATTATTGTTAGTTCTGTCACTGTCCGCACTGCTTAGCCTTGCGGCTTGCAGTAAATCAGAGCAGCAGCTTAGCTGCAGCAGCCCACAGCATGCTGTTATTGCTATTTCTGCACTGCAGGGGCAGACTGAACAAAGCCCGTTACTGGGCCAGCAAGTGGTTACCCAGGGTGTGGTGATTAGCGAAGTCTACCCCGATTCGCCACTGCCCGGGTTAATGCTGCAAAGCCTGGCGGCAGATGATAATCCACTGACCTCAGAGGGTTTATTTGTTCAGCTGACTGACACCGGCAGTTTCCAGCGTGGTGATATATTGCTGCTGCAAGGTACAGTCGCTGAAATAAATGATCTTACTGCCTTAGTTGATGTCAGCCAGCTGACGCGTTGTGGCACAGATAACGAGGCCAGTCCAGTCGCTGTTACCCTGCCACTTGCTCCTGAGCTTAACTTTGAAGCACTGGAAGGCATGTGGCTTAGCTTTTCGCAGGATCTAATCGTTAACGACAGTTATCAGCTGGGCCGTTATGGTGAATTAATTCTGGCAGACCAACGTTTGCTGGTACCGACCCAAATTAAAGCACCAGGCGAAGAAGCGCGCCGCTATGATGAGCAGCAAACACGACATATGCTGGTACTGGACGATGGCCGCTGGCAGGAAAACCCCGACCCGGTGCCGTTCCCGCCAGCAGGGTTGTCAGCAGATAACAGCCTGCGCTTAGGTGACACAGTGCGTGGTGTAACCGGTTTGCTTTTTCAGGATGAACGTGGTTACCGGTTAATCCCCACCAGTATACCCGAGTTTATTAAAACTAATCCGCGGCCAGCATACCCTACGGCCAAACAGCCAGAAGAGCTGCGAATAGCGGTATTCAATGTGCTGAACTTTTTTAACGGCCACGGTCAGGCAGAGCCATTCCCTACCCGGCGCGGCGCCCGCACTCCAGCCGAGCTAGCCCGTCAGCAAGCGAAACTGGTCAGTGCACTGACGGCCATTGATGCGGATATTATTGGTTTGCTCGAGCTGGAAAACAATGGCTACGGCAGTAACAGTGCTATTGCTACCCTGGTAACCGCCCTTAATCAGGTAGTCAGCACACCTTACAGCCTGGTTGAGACTTCAGAAACGCCCGGTAGCGACGCTATAAAAGTTGGCTTAATCTACCGGTCAGAGGCCGTTAGCCAAGCCGGGGTAGCCGCTACACAAACTGCGGAACCTTTTACCCGGCTGAACCGGGCACCGGTTGCCCAGACATTTAAGCATTTGGCCAGTGGTAATAACGTTACGGTAGCGGTTAATCACTTTAAATCTAAAGGCAGTTGCCCGCGGGATGATCGACCGGAATTACAGGCTCAGGCAGATCAGAACGATGGCCAGGCTTGCTGGAATGCCACCAGAGTAGCTGCCAGCCAGGCGCTGTCAGCATGGTTAGCAACGTCACCTACCGGAGTGGATACCCCCTTTCAGCTAATTGTGGGCGATTTAAACGCATACCGGATGGAAGACCCGGTGCGGGCACTGGAGCAATCCGGATGGCACTATTTACAGGATGAGCATCACCCCGGTTTTTCTTATGCATTCAAAGGCCGCAGCGGCTCGCTTGATCACGCCCTGGCAACCGAACAGCTGGCAAAAAACCTGCGCTCGCTTACGCACTGGGCGATTAATGCCGAAGAGCCGGTACTGCTTGATTACAGCGGTCGCTATAAATCAGAAGCTGCGCAACAACGCTTATACGGACCAACACCTTACCGTTCGTCTGATCATAATCCTATTATTGCCACTTTCAGCTTTTAACGTCATATGTAATGCGGTCAGCAACAGGATGCTGACCGCTTTCTGCCAACCTGTATCCTGCCCCAGTGCCAGATAAAAGTTGCAGCCGGTAGCAATGTTGCTTTATGGTATCTGCAACTTTGCTAATGGCGCCGCTTATGTCTCATAAAAATCCAATCATTGCTATCACCGGTTCGTCTGGCGCAGGGACCACCACCACTACTATCGCTTTTCAGCATATTTTTCGCACCCTCGGTATTGATGCGGCTTTTGTTGAAGGCGACTGTTTTCACCGTTTCAGTCGGCCGGAAATGGATTTGGCGATGCGCAAAGCCAAAGAGGCCGGTCGCTATATCAGTTATTTCGGAGCAGAAGCAAACGACTTTGGCGCACTGGAAACATTTTTTGCCAGTTATGCCGAAACCGGTACCGGCCGGATCCGGCATTACCTGCACACCTTTGATGAAGCCGTACCATACAACCAACTACCTGGTACCTTTACCCCCTGGCAGGACTTACGCGCAAACACCGATTTACTATTTTATGAAGGTTTGCACGGCGGTGCCGTTACCGAGCAGCATAATGTGGCGCAACATGTTGATTTACTGATTGGCATGGTGCCTATTGTTAACCTTGAGTGGATCCAGAAAATTATCAGGGACACTTCAGAGCGGGGCCATAGCCGCGAGGCCGTGCAGGCCAGTATTGTACGCAGCATGGACGATTATATTAACCATATTACGCCGCAGTTCTCCCGAACCCATATTAATTTTCAGCGGGTACCTACCGTTGATACGTCTAATCCGTTCAGTGCCAAAGACATTCCGTCACTGGATGAAAGCTTTGTGGTTATTCGCTTTCGCGGCATAAAACATGTCGATTTCCCTTATTATCTGCGGATGATCCATGGCTCTTTTATGTCGCGGGTAAATACCCTGGTGGTTCCTGGTGGCAAAATGGGTTTAGCAATGGAGCTGATTTTAACACCGTTAATTGAAGCCATAATGCAAAAGCGGCGCCAGGCTCGTGGTCAGGCAGACTGGCTGGGTAAATAAACCCATCTGCACTGGCCGCCAGTTGGCGCCGCTCTGTTGTCAGTAATCTCAGGCTTATTTCATCTCTGGTAAGTTGCGGCCGTAAAAAATTTCCCGGATCTCTTTAAACACTTTTTTACTGATCATTTTCTGCTCATCTGCAGTCATACTGTCGGTACCCATGCCAAACAGATAGTTGTTCAGATCCGCCTCTTTTAACATCATCTTGGTATGAAACAGATTTTCCTGATAAACATTTACATCTATCATCTGGAACGCCTGCTTGGTATCCATTTCCATAAAGTTCTGAATAGAACTTATCGGATGATCGATATAATGTTTAGTGCCGCTAATATCACGGGTAAAACCGCGCACACGGTAGTCTATTGTTACCACGTCAGACTCAAAACTGTGAATAAGGAAATTCAGTGCTTTCAGTGGCGAAATAATGCCACAGGTTGAGACCTCAATATCGGCCCTGAAAGTACAGATCCCGTCATGCGGATGCACCTCCGGATAGGTGTGTACGCAGATATGGCTTTTATCCAGATGCGCTACCACAGCTTCAGGTAATGGCCCCGGATTTTCTGAATTATCCGGGTCAACCAGCACCGGCTCTTCACTAACCAGAATAGTAACGCTCGCTCCCTGCGGATCGTAATCCTGACGGGCTATATTCAGTACATTGGCGCCAATGATATCGACTACTTCGGTCAGAATATCAGTCAGCCGGTCAGCGTTATACTGCTCGTCAATGTATTCAATATATTCCTGCCGATGCTGCTCGGTTTTCGCATAACAAATATCGTATAAGCTAAAGCTTAAACTTTTGGTCAGGTTATTAAACCCGTGCAGTTTCAGTTTTTCAAAAGGCTTTACCAATTTCTGCAATCTCCACTACAGCCGTTGCTGTATTGTTTAGCTGGGCAATGACTCAGACACAGCGGTCTGGTTTGCATTGTTAATACTATAGGAATGGCTTACAGCAACACTGCTGGCCAGCATAATAGACACCGAGCAATATTTATCTGCTGATAAATTAACTGCCCGCGCTACTTGTTTGTCACTCAGATCGTGGCCCGACACCACAAAGTGCAGGTGAATTTTAGTAAACACTCTGGGGGCGCTCTCTGCCCGCTCGGCTTTAAGCTCGACTTCACAACCAACAACCTGCTGACGGGCTTTTTGCAAAATACTGACTACATCAACCGAAGAGCAGGCCCCGGCAGACATCAGTACCATCTCCATAGGAGTTGGCGCCGAGCTGTCTGTACTGTCGGCGTCAAACACCATTGAATGACCGCTGGCAGAGCGACCAATAAACCTCAGGTTATCAACCCAGCTGACTTTTGCTTGCATATCCAATCCTGGCGTGATTTTTTAGGCTGGATATTCTACGGAAATATAGGGCTGGTAGCCAGCATTAATCCTGCTGAAACAAGGCTAATCCATTAGCCTGGCGATTGCGCTATCAAACAGGTTTTTGATTAACAATGCAATTTCGTTGATAAGTTCCGCTTGTTCGACAGTTGCTTTTTTTTCCAGCACGCTACTCAGAACTTCCTGAAAATCGTACATAATGCCATCAACTTCACGAATTATCATGCTGCGATGGTTCATTTCCAGCTCGGTGTGTTGGGTACAGAGGGCAATAATTTGCTCGGCAATGCGTTCTTCCAGAATCACACCTACCGTTTTACCGTTGGCCAGTTCGGTGCCATCTTCAGTGAAAAGAGTCAGATGTTCCGTTAAAAACTGGATAAGGTGCTCGTAGCCGGATTGATCAGTCACCATGTTGAAGGTTACCTGCATTGCTTGGCATTAAAAACATTACAATAGCGTAATTTAACCAAAATGTCGGCAAGAAAACAAATCGGGGCCGCAGCCCCGATTTTACCAATTAAAATGTCAGGCCAGGTGATAACTGCTCTGGCATTGATACCTGATCTAATTCTACTGACGCCACCGGATAAGCACAGTAATCTGCTGCATAATACGCGCTGGCGCGGTGATTACCACTTCCACCAATACCGCCAAACGGCGCGGCAGAGCTGGCGCCGGTTATCGGCCGGTTCCAGTTGACAATACCGGCCCGGATCCGCCGGTAAAAATGCTGATACAGTTCCTGACTGTCACTGAGTAAGCCTGCCGACAAACCAAAGCTGGTATTGTTCGCTGCATCAATAGCAGTATCAAAGTCAGTAAAACGGAACACTTTTAGTAAAGGACCAAAATGCTCTTCATCCGGAAAGTTCTTTATATTGCTGCATTCTATGATACCAGGTGATACCAGCGCGGTATCACTTTGCAAATGCTGCAGCTCAACCAGCACTTCGCCGCCCAGATCAACAAGCTGTTGCTGAGCCGCACGCATCCCCTTAGCGGCAGCGACGGAAATCATGGCACCTATAAACGGTTGTGGATCAGCGTCATACAGGCCGGTTTTAATATTACGGGTCACTTCTATCAGCCGGGCAAGAATGGCATCGCCCTGAGCATTAGCGGGTAAAAACAACTTACGGGCACAGGTACAACGCTGACCGGCTGAAATAAAGGCCGATTGCACGATATCATGCACCGCCGCATCAATATTGCTGACATCCTGGACAATAAGCGGGTTATTACCGCCCATTTCCAGTGCCAGAATTTTTTCTGGCCGGCCGGCAAACTGCTGGTGTAAATAATGGCCAGTGCGCGAACTTCCGGTGAAGAACAGGCCGTCAATACCATCATGACTTGCTAAAGCCTTACCGGTATCAACTTCGCCCTGCAACAAGTTTAATACCCCTGCCGGCAAGCCCGCTTTTTCCCACAATTTAACCGTATGTTCAGCAACCATTGGGGTTAACTCGGATGGCTTAAACAAAACCGTGTTGCCGGCAAGTAACGCAGGAACAATATGACCATTGGGCAAATGGCCCGGGAAATTATAAGGCCCGAATACGGCCACCACGCCATGCGGTTTATGCCTGATAAAAGCCCGCCCCTGCGGCATAGGATTTTCTTTGGTGCCGGTACGTTCTTCATAAGCACGCACAGAAATATCAACCTTACCTATCATGGCAGCAACTTCGGTACGGCTTTCCCACAATGCTTTACCTGTGTCTCTGGCAATACAAAGTGCCAACGCTTCTTTATTTTCGGCCAGTTGTTCAGCAAAACGTTTTACTACTTCTACTCTGGCTTCAAAACTTAAATCACCCCAGCTGTATTGAGCGGCGCGTGCAGCGTTTATGGCTGCGTCTACCTGCTCTGCACTGGCTGCCTGCCCCTGCCAAACCTGTTGGTTTTTGGCCGGGTCCAATGACGAAAAAGACTTGCCCTCTCCTGCCAACCATTGACCATTAATAAATTGCACTGCGTGGCTCATGTATTACCCCTGCTTAAATTCTGGTTAATCGGACCTGATCACCGGCTTTAACTCCCAAAGCATCGGCACAGGCCTGTGGCAGCACAACCTGTTCGCTCTGTTCAGTCACAGTAAGCGGTAACCAGGTAGCACGAAAATTCCCGATATTAGTATTGCAGATCAAATAGGGCTGGCTGTCCGGCCCCGGCGTACCAATCTGCACCTGTAATTTGCGACTATACCGAATTGAACGGATATGCTCTACCCTTGCCTCAACTGTTGGACCGGCATCAAAAATATCGACATAACCGCGATTAGAAAACCCTTCGGATTGCAACAATGCCAGGGCGGGCCGGGTTTTGTCGTGCACTTTACCAATAACCTGCTGTGCATCTTTACTAAGTAAGCTGACATAGATCGGGTATTTGGGCATCAACTCGGCAATAAACACTTTCTGTCCAATACCTGTGAGATAGTCAGCGGTTGGAAAGTCGACAGAAAAGAAATGCTCCTGCAACCAACGCCAGAAAGGCGAGTGACCATTCTGGTCTGATACGCCTCGCATTTCGGCGATAACCCGGTCGGCAAAGCGTTCAGCAAATTCAGCCATAAATAGAAATCGGGCTTTCGACAGTAAACGACCATTATTTTTCTCCCGACGGTTTTCACGCAAAAACAGCGTACACAATTCGCTGACGCCAGTGTAATCGTTACACAGCGTCAGAATATCTACTGTTTTGTATACCCCGAGCGAACGCGAACTGTGAACAACCTTACCCAAATGATAGTGATAAAACGCATCATCCAGGCCTACGGCCGCTTCCAGAGCACTGGTGCCGCAAACATCGCCATTGCTGGTATCCTCGAGCACAAATAAATAGCCTTCGTCACCAGGACCGCTGACTGTCTTTTGTAACGACTGCTCCGAACGGCTGATCTTGCGCATTAGCAGCTCATCATTGACCGGCAGCGAGGTAAAACCATGCCCCGATTCCACTGCCATTTGATAGAGCGCCGGGTAATCATCCGCTCGGATTGGGCGAATCACCATCATCGTCGCTTACTCCATTTTTGCTTTATAATCTGTCAGGGCAAGCTGACTTGCCCCGCAATGCTTCATAATGCGGTCTTAATGCCGCTTATTGTGGGATGTCGCAGCTACGATAAATCTTAAGCTCCGACTACCTGTTCTACTGCTGCGGCAAAGCGCTGCATCCCTTCGCGGATATCCTGTTCGGTGATAACCAGTGATGGTGCAAAACGGATGACATCCGGCCCGGCCACTAAAACCATCAACCCTTGATCGGCAGCGGCTAAAAAGAAATCACGGGCCCGGCCGCGGTATTTTTCTGTCAGTACTGCACCCAGCAGCATGCCCTGGCCCCGCACTTCAGTAAAAACCTGATACTGGCTGTTTACCTGTTGCAGACACTCGCGGAACATCTGCTCATTTCGTAACACAGTTGCCAGCAATTCCGGCTGATTAACAGTATCAATAACTGCTTCAGCAACGGCACAGGCCAGCGGATTACCGCCATAAGTGCTGCCATGGGTACCGACTTTTAAATGACTGGCAATGGCATTAGTGGTTAGCATGGCACCGATTGGGAAACCGCCACCTAACGATTTAGCCGTGGTCAGAATGTCCGGCGTGACACCGTAGTTCATATACGCATACAACTTACCCGTGCGCCCAACTCCGGTTTGAACTTCATCAAATACCAGCAGCGCATTGTGCTGGTCACATAAGTCCCGCAGGCCCTGCAAAAATGCAGGTTCAGCCGGAATAATACCGCCTTCGCCCTGAATGGGTTCGACAACAATGGCACAGGTATTGTCTGAAATTAGCGCTTTAACGCTGTCCAGATTGTTGAATTCTGCATGCGCTACTGCGCCCGGTTTAGGACCAAAACCGTCAGAGTACGAGGCCTGACCACCGACGGTTACAGTGAAGAAAGTACGACCGTGAAAGCTTTTACCAAAAGAAATAATTTGTTGCTTTTGCTCGCCAAATTTATCAAGTGCCCAGCGACGGGCCAACTTAAAAGCCGCTTCATTGGCTTCAGCACCAGAATTAGCAAAATATACTTTGTCAGCAAACGTGGCATCAACCAGCTTTTTTGCCAGACGCAATGCCGGCTCATTGGTCAGAACGTTACTTAAATGCCACAGCTTATCCGCCTGTTGTTTTAATGCACCTACTAAAGCTGGATGGCAATGACCCAGACTACTGACAGCAATACCACCAGCAAAGTCTATATACTCACGTTCGTTCTGATCCCAGACCCGGGAGCCCTGTCCACGCACCGGAATCACACTGGCCGGAGCATAATTTGGCACCATAACTTCATCAAATAAGGCCCGGTTTACTGCAAAGTTTGTTGTCATGTTCCTTTCCTCTTTCTTAAGCGGGGGGTCGGTCTGTTGGTCAGAAACGCACTGCCACTGCCGGTAATTATCAGAGCATTATTACAGGTTTCGACGCCTTTGTCTTGTCAGGAAAAATGGCTAAAGCCAGAAAAATCAAGGGCTACAGATAGATTTGCAATCGAAATGAATAACTACGCAACTAACGGAAGTCAGCTTAAAACGAGCCTTCACTTACGCTAAAGGTGCAGCTGGCAATCTGGCCCGGCGAACCTGTAAATGGTGAGCTGCATGAATATGGTCAAAAAAAATGTTATAAATCGATACTAAGCCGTTTTAAATTGGTTTTTGCCAGCGTATTTTGCTGTTCGTCGGTTAAATTCACCGCTGAAAACCAGTTAAGCGCTTCTTGTGAGCCCGCTTTACCGGCAGCCTTCAGATGCTGCCATTGCACATAAACCTGGGCCTGCTGCACTATTCGTCCTAAAGGACTGATGCCGTTAAAGCCGATCCCTTCCGCTAACTGATCCAGCGTTTGGCACAGAGGCAAATGATGCAACGACCAGCGTGAGCTGATATCAGCACTGAGTATCTCGGCAAATTCCAACAAACTATTACTTAAGAAACCGGCATCCGGTTCAAGACCATCCAGCGCATCGGTTAGTTCAGTGTTACGTTCATCCCGCGCCTTAAGCAGTTCTTCCTGCTTAATTTGCTGATAGGTACGCAGATAATTGCGGGTTACTACGATATGGCCCAGCGGATGAAACAAGCCAACACAAAACGCGGCGTAAGGTAGCTCAGCACTGTCCTCCGCCAACCTGCGTGCAGCAATGGCACAGGCCAGAGTATAATCCCATAAGCGTGTTTTCAAGCCAACAAACGGGTCAGTCGCATGAGGTAAACAGCGGCGCATGCCGTATACCGGCACGATTAACTGCAAACTTTCCACCCCGAGAAAACGCAAAGCGGTTTTTACATCCTTAATTAACGCACCTGAAGCCGTACGATTGCGATATTGCGGTTGATTCACCAATTTGAGCAGGTCTTCTTTTAACCAGTCAATTTCGCTGATTAAGGGGTCCAGCTGGTTAATAGTTACCGCTTTGTAGGCCAGCTTATCCAAAACCTGATGATACTGTTCGCCTAAATCAAAAATTGAGGCACTGACCAGCGAAATATTGCCAAGTCGCTGAAACAGCTGGTCGGCAACCTGATCGTGCATATGGGCCTGGGCAAACTCAACAAACTGCTGCCGGGCTTGCTGGCCGGCCAATCGTTGTTGCATAGCAGCCGCATCAACCGCCAGCAGTTTGCGGCTAGTAGCTGAACCCGTTTTAACCTGATATTGCAAACGAGTGGCTTCAGGGTTGACACCGATGAAATCATCCCAGAAAAGTTGGGGCAAAGGTACGTTCAGGTTGCTCATTGCTGATTAACCACCTGTTGTTGGCAGGCAACAGTACGCAGTTGCAGAAAATTATTCAACATTGCTTTACCTGCTTTACTTAAAATCGCTTCAGGATGAAACTGGACGCCATGAATTGCCATTTCACCATGCATTAAAGCCATTATTTCATCCTGTTGTTCTGGTTTACCGGTCCAGGCTGTGGTTGTCAGTTCTGTCGGCAAACTGGCTGCATCAACCAGCAACGAATGATACCGGGTAACTGATAACGGGTTGGGCAACCCGGCAAATACCGACTGGCCCTGATGATATATCTCAGAGTTTTTCCCATGCATCACTTTCGCCGCCCGGCAAACCTTGCCACCAAAAACCCGGGCAATCGCCTGATGGCCAAGGCAAACACCCAGCAGAGGTATTTTACCGGCAAAATATTCAATTGCCGCCAGGCTGACACCGGCTTGATCTGGTGTGCCTGGCCCGGGCGATATCACCAGATAATCAGGTGCCAGGGCAGCGAGAGCAGCAACACTAAGCTCGTCATTGCGTTTTACTACAACCTGCTGACCAAGTTCAGCGAAATACTGCACCAGATTCCAGGTAAAAGAATCGTAATTGTCGATCATCAGCAGCATGCAGCGCTCCGAAAAAACAGCCTGGAAAAAGGATCAGGGTGCAACAAAACCTACCGCATCATTGACTTTTGCCAGGGTTGCTGCAGCACGACTGCGGGCCTTTTCAGCTCCGGCCCGCATGACGCTTTGCAGTACCGGCAAATCAGCCCGTAACTCGGTAAAGGATTTTTGCACCGGCTCCAGTAAGGCAATAACTGCATCGGCAACGTCGCCTTTTAGATGGCCGTACATTTTACCTTCGTACTCTGCTTCCAGCGCCTGCACTGATTTACCGGTAACGCCACTTAGGATACTTAACAAGTTTGCTACGCCAGGTTTGGCGTCTATGTCAAAACGGACCCGTGGCGGATCGTCAGAGTCGGTCATGGCTTTTTTAAATTTTTTGCTGATCATTTTCGGGTCTTCCAGCAAACCAACAAAATTCCATGGGTTCTCATCAGATTTCGACATTTTCTTAGTCGGATCCTGCAAACTCATTACCCGGGCCGCGACAGGCGGAATAAAAGGCTCCGGCACGGTAAAAATTTCGCCATAGGCTGTATTAAAACGCATAGCTACATCCCGCGCTAGCTCCAAATGCTGTTTTTGATCATGGCCTACCGGGATCTGATTGGCCTGGTACAACAAAATATCGGCGGCCATCAATACCGGGTAAGTAAATAAGCCGGCATTAACGTTATTATTGTGGCGTTCTGACTTATCTTTAAACTGGGTCATCCGGCCAAGCTCACCAAACTGGGTATAGCAATTTAACACCCAGGCTAACTGGCTATGCTCTGGCACGTGTGACTGCATAAATACCGCCGAGCGCTTTGGGTCAATACCACAAGCCAGGTAAAGTGCCAGGCTGTCCAGAGACGCATTTCGCAGTGCAAGCGGGTCCTGGCGCACCGTTATTGCGTGCAAGTCGACAATACAATACAGACAGTCATAGTCATCCTGCATCTGATCCCATTGCCGCAGAGCGCCCAGATAGTTACCAATGGTGAGTTGTCCTGAAGGTTGGGCGCCACTTAATACGATTGGTTTGCTACTCATGTTGGGTTCACTGTCCTGAATTTATACATTCTTAAAGGTTGGCATTATAGCCGCATGCGACCTGTGACCGAAGAAAATTATTTGCCATGCACTGCCGCAAGCTGCTGGCGCATCATGCTGATGGTCTGCTGATAATCATCACTGCTGAAAATAGCGGAACCGGCCACAAACATATCGGCACCGGCTTTAGCAATGTCACCAATGTTATCAACAGTTACACCGCCATCGACTTCTAATCTGATTGGCAAGCCACTGTCGTCAATTAGCTGCCGTACCTGGGCCAGTTTATCAAGCGTGGCAGGAATAAACTTCTGGCCACCAAAACCAGGATTAACTGACATCAGCAAAATAACATCCAGTTTATCCAGTACATGGTCCAGATAACTTAGTGGTGTTGCCGGGTTAAATACCAGACCAGCCTGACAACCATGACTTTTAATCAGCTGCAGGGTGCGGTCAATATGGCGTGACGCTTCGGGGTGAAAGGTAATAATACTGGCGCCGGCTTCTGCAAACTGCGGCACGAGACTATCAACCGGTTCAACCATTAGATGCACATCGATTGGCGCAGTAATGCCGTAATTTCTAATCGCCTTACATACCATAGGACCTATAGTCAGATTAGGTACATAATGATTATCCATCACATCAAAATGTACGACGTCAGCCCCCGCGGCTAACACACTGTCAATGTCACTGCCGAGTCTGGCAAAGTCTGCAGATAAAATTGAAGGGGCTATTAAATATGGCAACATAACTTCGCTCCACTTTTCAGAAAAGCTGACTTTACTGAATTAGCTGCCAAAAAGCACCTGCTGAAAGTTGCACAAAAAGCAGGCAGCTGCGCACCAGTAGAGCGCAATTTATAACAGCAGATTGTTACCATTCAACTTATGTCTTTGTATTATATGCTCTTTTTCATTTGGCATGCTTATTGGAATAAATTAGCCAGGGAATAAACATAAGGGCAATACCAATGAAAATGACAATAACTCTTTCCAGTTTAGTGACTGCCGGTTTACTTTTTGGCCTGGCCAGTACCAGCACTCAGAGCCATGCAGTAGAACTTAGCGGTGATCTTACCTTTACCTCTGACTATGCGTTTCGTGGTATTTCGCAGACCGATGAAGCTCCGGCCATTCAGGGTGGTTTAACGCTGAGTGATGAATCTGGTTTCTATGTTTCAGTATGGGGTTCAAGCGTTGATTTCGGCGGCCAAGGCACCCTTGAATTTGATGTAATGCTGGGCTGGAGCGGGGCAATCAACGAAGAATGGTCAGTGGATGTGGGTGTGATGCGCTATGGTTACCCGAACACTGAATTTGCTGGGTCTAATTTCTATGAGCTTTATGGCTCAGCTTCTTATAAAGATTTTACCTTTGGTCTGGCTTACAGTGATGACTATTATGCCAACGCCGGTACCTATTTCTATTTGTACGGCGGTTATAGCTATGCACTGACTGATAATCTGGCTCTCGATTTACACGTTGGCCACAATGAATACGATGACAGTGCCGCCAGCTATCTCGACTGGAGTATTGGCCTGAGTACCGAAGTGCTTGGCGCAGGATTAAGCCTTGCTTACGTAGATACCGATATCGATGATTGTAACTTGTGTGACAGCCGGGTGATTTTCAGTGTATCAAAAAGCTTTTAAGTACAGCTGACCTCATCTTAAAAAAGTTGCTCAGTATGCCTGAGCAACTGATCCGGTTAACTACTGCAGCGTATACTAAATAAGCAACTTGTATCCGAAATGCAGATCAATTAAACTCTGCAACTAGTGATTAAAGCGTTAACTGGATTTAACATGAAAATTACCTTTAATAGTAAAGCGTTAGCGATTGGAGCTGCTTTAGTGATGGCTGTTACAGCCATTGGCTATTTTAAAGCCAGTCCATTATGCCAGGATGGTATAAGCCAAACGTCTGGAGAAGCATGTACCAACATTCAGCAAAACTGGTTAAGCTGGATTAAAGGCGATAGCCGCTCTACTCAGTTCCATTTTGTTGATTTTCTGGAATTATTAAACCGGCTGAGCCCTGCAAGCAGTAAAACAAATTAATGGCAGAAACCAAGCCCGGAACCTGGCAGGTCATTAAAGCAGTGCTTGGTGCATTTATTGGTGTTCAGTCAGAACAGCAGCGCCAACTCGACTTCCAAACCAAAAGCGTTGTTCCATATATCGTAGTCGGTGTTATTACAGCGTTATTGTTCGTTGCAATTCTGCTGGTAACGGTAACTCTGGTATTGGCTTAATTGCCGGATACAACGCAAACAACTCTGCCACCTTACCTCTTCCTGCCCCATTCTGACTTATTGAACGGCCCACTTGAATGCTGTGTAATGCCGCTTGCTGGTAGATTTTACGGGTCCAGGTAGTATCGTGGTTACTTATCAGAACACTGTGCCCATCTCGCTGAGCCGATTCAGCCAGGTTAGCCAGTTGTGCCTGGTCATCAAGGTTGAAACCCTGCCGGGCATAGCTGGTAAAGCTTGCTGTCTTGCTAAGTGGCACATAAGGGGGATCGCAGTAAACTACTGCCTCGGGTTGCAATCTGGCAAACACCTGCTGATAACTCAGACAACTGAATCTGGCTTTTTGGGCCTTTTCTGCAAAGTAATACAGTTCCGCTTCGGGAAAATAAGGCTTTTTATAACTGCCAAACGGTACATTAAACTTCCCGGAAAGGTTATACCGGCACAGGCCGTTATAACCATGACGGTTTAGATAGAGGAATAACAGTGCACGCTGGTAGGGGTCAGTACTGCTGTTAAATTGCTGCCGAAAGGCAAGATAGCTGCTACGCAAGTTGGCACTGTCACAAAACAGGCTGCTGGCGTCGGCAATAAAAGTATCAGCTTTGTGCTGCACAATTTGATACAGCTGGATCAAATCAGCGTTAATGTCGTTCAGAGCATAACTAGGGTAATCAGTGTTCAGAAATACTGAGCCGGCACCGACAAAGGGTTCAACTAACTCTGCCCCGGGTGGCAGATGTTTTATCAGTTCAGGTATCAGGTTGTATTTACCACCGGCCCACTTCAAAAAAGCCCGGTTACGTTTCAGATTCACCCGCCTAATCCTGCAACTCTGCTTCAGCACGGCTGCGCGCTAAGGCTTTAATTTCTTGTTGCGCCTGCCCGACCGGTTTAATAAACGGACCAGCGGCACGTAATGGCTCAGGCAACAACGCTCTGGCCTGACGGGCGCTGCTAACATCTGGATAATATTGATCTACCAGAATTATCCATTGCAACTTACCCTGCCAGCTACGCCGATATACCATTATGTCTGTATCCGGGTAAGCTTGGATAAACCGTTCTAAAGCAGTTTCAGATGACAAAACCGCTAACTGCAACAATCTAAAATCAGGAGATAACTCCAGTAACTTCTGCTCCTGATACAAAGCGCCAGCCTGTTTAGCAGCGGGTTCATTTGCTATGCCCTGTATCAGACGCTCCTCTGACTCTACAAGCTCACTCTGCCGGTCTATTGCAGGCTGCTCTGGCGTGGCAGATTCACCTACAGCTGCTTCTGTAGTGGTTAACTCAGACGTTGATTGTTCAGAATATGATTCACCAGTCATTGTCACTTCGGTTTGTCCGGCTAACTCAATACTAACCGGCAGTTCCGTTGCCGCAGTATGATCGGCACTGGAAACGTCTGGCTCAGTGTTGTTTGTTCGCTCGAGGCTGTTTGTTGGCTCAGGGCTGTCTGCTGGCTCGGAGCTGTCTTCTGATATCGGGTTTTCAACAGGCAATAGTGTGTTGGCTTGCTCTGGTATTTCTACACGGGTTGAATCAGGCTGCGTCAGTTCATTATTTACTGGATAATTCTGAGCAGTTTTATCAGCGCTGCCCGGGAATAACCAATACATGCCCGCTGCCACAACCAACAAAGCCATAGCAGCTGGCAGCAACCAGATTGCCGCGCTATGACTCTTACGCTCCTCAGGCTTGACAATTGCACTATGCAATAAGTGCATATTGCCGCGACTCGCCGCAAATCGCTCAGCGACTGCCAGTGGATCAAGTGCTTTCTCTTTCAGTACCTGCCCTGCATCTTGCAACGTAGGAATATTGATACTTAAATTAAGCGCCATGTCAGCACAGGGTTCTGCCAACATATAAAACCCAAGACAATCAAGCTGCAGTAGCTGTTTACGGGCACTGCTGCTTAACAGATTAAAATTGTCGACAATTAACACAAGTGGCAACGCACCAGCAACCGGCTCTGCCATCATAGCGGCCAGCGACGGTTCAGCCTGACGCTTACCAAACCAATGTTGCTGCAATTGTTTCTCGAGTTCTGACTCCGGCACACTGCCGTTTATCAGCGCGACATTTGCCAGTTCAGAGAAGAGCTCAGCCAACGCCAAGGCAAGTGTTGACTTGCCACTACCCTCCGCACCGACTAAACCAATGTTCTGAAAATCATTAAATGCCAGCTGAAATAATAGCCTGTTCAGTAACTCATGCTGCGATGGCAGCAAGTGACGCTGTGCTGCAAGTTTTTGCTGTAATACCGAAGTATCCATTAACTAAAAACCTGCAACAATTCAGCTTCAGTAACATCGGCGAACAGCTTAGCGCTACCCAATGCCGGCAGTAAAACAAACCTCATCTGGCCGTCTTTAACTTTTTTATCGGTTTTCATAAACGGCAAAAAGTCTGCTATCTGCATCTGGTCTGGCATAGCAACCGGCAATCCGAAGGACTGCAGGACACTTCGTACTATATTTACCTGCGGCTCACTGAGCCAGCCACGGTGGGCAGACAACTCCGCCGCCATTACCATACCAACCGCAACCGCCTCGCCATGCAGCCAATTGCCATAGCCCATAAACGCTTCGATAGCGTGGCCAAAAGTATGACCAAGGTTGAGCAGCGCACGATCCCCCTGCTCGGTTTCATCCCGACTGACGATATCAGCCTTCATCTGACAGCAATGGCAAATCATTTGTGCAAGTGTTTCAGGATGCTGTTGACATATCAGTTCGCGATGTTGGATTAACCAGTCTAAAAACTGTGCATCACCAAGCAACGCATATTTGACAACTTCTGCCATACCGGCTGCAAACTCTCTTTCTGGCAGAGTGTTCAGGGTGACAGTGCTGATAACAACATGTTCCGGTTGTTTAAAGGCACCGATCATATTCTTGCCAAGAGGATGATTAACCGCCGTCTTGCCGCCGACTGATGAGTCTACCTGAGACAGTAACGTGGTGGGTATTTGCAAGAATCGAACGCCACGTTGAAAACAGGCAGCGACAAAACCGGTCAGATCTCCAATTACGCCGCCACCAAGTGCAACCAGCAGCACATCACGCGACATACCTTTTTCAAGTAAAAACGACATGATGGATTCGAAAGAATTGAGCGTTTTAAAAGCTTCACCGTCTTCTATCAGCATATGGTGACAGGGGTGACTGAATAAGGCGCTGACCTGAGCTAAATAAAGCGGAGCTACCGTTGGGTTGGAAACAATAACAACTTGTCTGGCACTTGCCAGTGACGCTGGCAAGGCTGTAAAACCGGTATTGATATCAATCGGGTAGCTGCGCTGGCCAAGTTGGACTTCAACTTTTTGCATTTGCAGCTCCCTTTTTGCGTTAAAAACCTAACTGATCAATTATCTGGTTTGCTACCGCACGGGCACTTTGTTCGTCGGTACGTACTGTGAAGTCAGCAATTTCTTCGTATAGTGGGTTACGCTCTGCAGCCAATCTTTCTAGCACTTCGCGCGGCGCTTCTTCAGTCTGCAACAACGGCCGGCGTTTATCACGTTGCGTTCTGGCCACCTGCTTCTCTATTGGCGTTTCCAGATAAACTACTATACCCCGCGCTGATAAACGGTTACGGGTTTCTTTACTGATCACCGAGCCGCCACCTGTCGCTAAAACGATACCTTGTAATTCGGTCAAGTCGGAAATTACCGTTTCTTCGCGCACTCTGAATCCATCTTCGCCTTCAAGATCAAATACCCAGGCAATATCTGCACCGGTGCGGCGCTCGATTTCCTGATCTGAATCGTAAAAGTCAAGATGAAGCATGTCTGCTAAATGACGTCCGATAGTGCTTTTGCCTGCGCCCATCGGGCCAACAAGGAAGATATTACGTTTTTCTGCCATATGTCGTAGTGCTAAATCAGCTTACTCAATGAAAAGTTGAATTCAAGGACCAAAAGGCTCCCGCGAAAATTTGAAGCGCTGAATTATGTCAGGAATGGCCTTTCGTTGGCAAGTTAAATCTGACTTTATGCGGGAGCCAGTGAACGACTCCCGCATCAGAACAGTATTACTGGCCTTCGGTCAGAATTTTTGGAGTAACGAAAATAAGCAGTTCATTTTTCTCATTTACATCACGTTTAGACCGGAACAAGGCACCGACATAAGGGATGTCTCCGAACATTGGAACCTTAGATACCGTTGACAATATCTGCTGCTGGTATATACCACCCAGCACAATCGTTTCGCCATTATCAACCAATACCTGAGTTTGAATTTGCTGGGTATCGATCGCGGTAGCTGGTCCGGTTGGCGTCGCAACAGTTTCGCCACGGGTATTCTGGGTAATAACCAGGTCAAGAATAATCTTGTTATCCGGGGTAATTTGTGGCGTTACGGTTAAACTTAACACGGCTTTCTTAAATTCAACTGTTGTTGCACCACTTGAAGCAGCCTGCACGTAAGGAATTTCCACACCTTGCTCAATCCGGGCTTCTTTCTGATTTGACGTGGTAATCCGCGGACTGGCAATAATTTCGCCTTTATTTTCCTGTTCAAGAGCTGATAACTCAAGATCAAGTAAAGTACCATCAGCCAAGCGCGCAACATGGAAGGCAATACTACCGGCCGGGTTCTGAACAGGCAGGTTAACATTCCAACGATCGTCCAGCGCCGGGAACTGACCTGTTGAAATAGCATTTGAGCCATTAGCATTACCCGATACGCCGCGGTTGCCACCACTGGTGCTTTGCTGGTCACTGAATCCCCAGCGAATACCCAGTTCATCGGTAACGCTGTCACGCACGGTTACCATTCTCGATTCAATAAGCACCTGACGCACCGGAATATCAAGACGCTCGATCAGTTTGCGAACGCTTTCGATATTTTTAGCTGTGTCTTTAATTAAGATAGTATTGGTCCGTTCATCCACCACTACACTGCCACGGCTTGATAACAAAGTAGCATCCTTGTTAGCAAGCAGTCCTGCTAAATCACCTGCTTTGGCATAGTTAATGGTCAGATAATCTGAATATAACGGTTCAAGTTGTTCAACCTGTTGTTTCGCCTCTAACTCACGTGCCTCACGAGCAGATAACTCTTCAGTTGGCGCAACCATCAGAATATTACCATCCATCCGCTTATCAAGGCCTTTAACCCGTAATACGATGTCCAGTGCCTGATCCCATGGTGTACCATCTAAACGAAGCGTGATATTGCCGGTAACAGAGTCACTGGTAACCAGATTAAAACCGTTATAGTCGGCGATAATCTGCAACACAGTCCGGATAGGAATATCCTGGAAGTTTAATGATATTGCCCGGCCTTTGTATTCACGACCACCGCCTAAAATACTGCGATTGGAGGTATCGCGCTCAACGTTCAGGGTGAAAATGTTATCTATTTGCTGGTAGGTGTAAGTGAAAGCATCGCTGGTAGCAATTTCCAACCTGGCTGAAGCACCATCTTTAAAGGTTTCAATACCCGTTACAATAGTTCCAAAATCCATTACGTCCAGCTGATACAGCAACTCGTCAAGAATATCAGTATTATGAAATTCAACAATTAACTTACCTGCACGCTCAGTCACGTCAACAGCAGCGGTGTTTTCACGCAGGAACACCAGCACCCGCCCTTCGCCTTTCTCACCACGACGAAAATCAATCGCTTGCAATCGGTTGATGTAAGTCGGCGTTACATCAGCGGCCTGACCTACCTGCTCCGCTGTCGGATTATCAGAAATGTGCATGTAAAACACATTACCGCGTACCCGTGTCCGGTATATTTTAAGGTAATCAAGGTAAATGGTAGATTTAAAACCTTCGCCAAGGAATTCAGATTTTATTCTTTTAACTCCGGCTTTATCGATTAAAACTTCTTCAAGCTTTTCTTCATAATCTGAATTATCAAAATATAATTCGATCCTTGCCGGTTCATTAAACACCTGAATACTTGGATCGGTGTAGAGATCTTCGTCGAAAATAAACTCGATCTCTGTTTCGCCGGTGAGCAAGGGGTTATACCGGACATCGTACAGCAATGGGACTGCCGCTGCTGGCAAGGCTAGCAACAATAACGCTGCCAGACAAAGCCGGGTGCCGGTGATTCCTCGTGAAATTCTTTTGATTATTTTATCCATGATATACTCGCACACCTATCAATTACTCGTCATTGCTGTATTTTCGACCATTTGAATCATGGTAGTCCGCTCTTTCCAGCAACCTGCCCCGTCTGGGATCAACTCTAACAATTCAACATGGGTAGGCTCTACTGTGATAACCCGCCCATGAAATAAACCAACATAGTTATTCAACGTTATCCGGTGCAAAGTTTTATCAGACGCTTCAATTAACGCCCAGATATTACCGGTGTCACCCAGAGTTCCGCGCATCTTCAGGTTATCCAGTGCATATTTCTCCAACGGCTCTTTGCGTCGCCGCGGATCCGGATGCAGACAATCCTGAACCTGCAAGAATCGATCCTGCACGGCTTCAGGTCGTGGTTCTGAGAAAGGGCTGCGGCTATTTTGTGACACATAGGCAACATGCTCAAACTCTTTCACTTCTGGCAGCGGCTCAACTCTGGGCTGAGTACTGGCTTTTACAGAATCCATATGAGCCTGAACGTCACTCAGGTCATCGAAGCATCCCGTCAATAACGTTGCAACAGAGACCGCTATGATGAGTTTTCTCATTGCGCAGTCTCCTTATAACGATAGGTTTTAGCCGTCACATTAAAACGTAACCGTTCATTTTCGGCCGTCTGAATTGAAAAGTCATGCAAACTGACTATCCGTGGCAACTTAGCTACTTCACTAACAAAGTTACCAAACTGATGGTAGTCACCGACAACATCAATTTTAATAGGCAGCTCGGTATAAAATTCTTTTTCTATTTCCGGCTCCCAGTTTATCCGCAGGAATGTCAGACCGCTGGTAGTACCGACATAAGTGATGTCGTCAAGCAATCCCGGAGTTTCATGGGTGGTTGGCAGCTGCTTAAGTAAAAACGAAAAAGTATTTTCCATTTCTACCATCTGCTGCTTATACAGATCAAGGTTAACCGCCGATGCATAACGCGTACGGTAAAGTTGTCGTAACTCTGTTTCTTTCTGTTTGGCGCTGTTAAGTTCGTCAATTTTGCTGTCAATCAACAGAAAATAACTTAGGGTTGCGACCAACGCCGCCAAAATAATGGCGAAAATAACTTTAGCCGCAACGGGCCATGACCCCATGTTTTCGATATCAAGATCATTAATATCAATTTCAGATAAATTGAAATTCATGCTCATCGTGCACCACCTCTCGCACTGGGTGTAACCGGCTCACTTTCCTGTACTGCTTCGTAGCCTTTCACCGTAAGATGCATTTTAAAGTTACTAAGTAACCGTGATTCATCTTTACCGGCTTCAATAAACTCCAGTAACGGACTATCAAGTAGCTCCGATTGCTCTGCATCCCGCAGCATTGTCGACAGCCGGTTATTAGATTCACTTCGGCCAACCAACAATAAATTTGAGCCTTTTTTCTCTAATTGTGTAAGATAAATTCCCGAGGGCACGACCCTGGCAATCTCAGACATAATTTCAGTACCCAGATTACGGCTACCCTGCAATTGTTCAATCAGGCTCATCCGTTGTTGCAAACTGCGTTTAGTCTCGTTCAGGTTACGAATTTCAGCAATTTTCTGATCCAGCACTTTAATTTCGTTTTCCAGGTACCGATTGCGCTGGTACTGACCGTCAATCATGCTGCTGTAAACCATATTGATCAGGAAAAAAACCAGAAAACTAAATACCGCCGTCATTGCCAGCAGGGTGACATACTGCTTTTGTTTTTCTTTGCGCGCAGCTTCACGCCAGGGCAGTAAATTTATATATGCCATGATGAAAAACTCCGTAATGCCAGGCCGCTTGCAACCATAAGTTGCGGGCCGCTTTTATTTAATTGCTCACGATCAACGGAGGTGGCAACATCAATGGTTTTGAAGGGATTGGCCACAACAGTGTGGATGCCAAGTTCGTCAACTAATAGCTTATCGATGCCTTCAATTAACGCCGTACCGCCTGAGACAATGAGGTAGTCCACCGCATCACGGCCGCTGCTGGTTAAGTACATCTGGATGCCCCGACGAATTTGCTGTAACAGCATGGTCTGGAACGGCGCCAGCACTTCAAATGTATAGTTAGGGGGTAAATCACCACTAACTTTCGCCAGTTCCGCTTCATCGTAGCTTTTGTTGTAATAAGACAGAATACTGCGGGTATATTGTTCGCCACCAAATGCCTGGTCGCGGGTGTACAGGGTTTTGCCTTTCTCTACAATACTGAGCAGGGTCATGGTGGCGCCGATATCAACCAGTGCCACAACCTTACCTGCAGCATCATCTGGTAATTGCTTTAAACACAATTCAGCAGCTCTGCTAAGGGCATAACTTTCCACATCAACCAGTTTGGCGTTGAAGCCACCATTGTCCAATGCCGCTACCCGCGCTTCAACACTTTCGGTGCGGGCCGCGCTAAGCAGTACATTTACTTTAGACGGGTCAGACTCGTTGACATCAAGTTTCTCGAAGTCGAGGCTAACCTCATTCAGTGGATAAGGTATCAGCGTATCCGCTTCAACTTCAATCTGACTTTCAAGTTCAGCATCGGTTAATGACACATCCATGAAGATGACTTTACTGATCACTGTGGATCCGGATACCGCAGCAGCGGCGAACTTGACTGACCGTGGGATCTTCTTGCGGATCTTGCCGATCACATTACCGACGGCTTCGATATCCTGGATCTCACGATCTGACATCGCGCCTTTGATCATCGGTTCGACAGCAAAGGCTTCCACCTTATACTGGCTACCATGCTGGCTTAACAGCACAGCCTTGACGGAGTGAGCACCGATATCAATGCCTACCATCATAGGTGTTTGTTTACTGAACAGGCTTTTTATCATAGCTTCCTGTGGCCATTTTATAGTTATGATTCTTATTGTCGTATTCTTAGCTCAGACGCTATTTTTTAGCAAGAAAAAGCGTTTCATCGACAGCCAATAAATATATACTAGCAGCGTTGTAAAGGAATTGGGAGTAAAAATTGGGGTTATTCAGTGTCTTGGGTTAAAAAACTTTTAATAGTCTGTCTGGTTGGTTTTTTCGCTGGGATCCTGACGATCGTTGCGATGTATTTTTATGTCCGCAATGATCTGCCTGACGTTGCTACCTTAAAGGAAGTTAAGCTGCAAACCCCAATGCAGGTTTACACCGCGGATGGCCAGCTTATTTCCCAATTTGGCGAGAAACGGCGGATACCGTTAAAACTGGATGAAATGCCACCTTTACTCATTCAGGCGTTCTTAGCTATTGAAGATACAAGGTTTTATGATCACCCTGGTATAGATATTATCGGCATTATGCGGGCAGCTACCGTGGTTGCATCGTCTGGTGACTTCAGCCAGGGTGCCAGTACCATA
The DNA here is from genome assembly GCF_019100565.1 of Arsukibacterium indicum. Taxonomy (GTDB): domain Bacteria; phylum Pseudomonadota; class Gammaproteobacteria; order Enterobacterales; family Alteromonadaceae; genus Alishewanella; species Alishewanella indicum. Next base: position 82,888 of record NZ_JAHRID010000006.1, read on the forward strand.
ACCCAGCAACTGGCCCGGAACTTTTTCCTCAGCCGGGAAAAAAAGATCATCCGTAAAATTAAAGAAGTGTTTCTGGCGTTCAAAATTGAACAGCTGTTAGAGAAAGATGAAATTCTCGAGCTTTATCTGAATAAAATCGAATTAGGCCATCGCTCATTTGGTGTTGGCGCTGCAGCCCAGGTTTATTTTGGTAAAACGGTGGACGAACTTACACTGGACGAAATTGCAATTATCGCCGGTTTACCTAAAGCCCCTTCAATCCTTAACCCTATCCGTTCACCTGCCAATGCCAGAAGCCGTCGTGATGTCGTGCTGACCAGAATGCGTGCTATAGATGTAATAAGCGAGCAGGATTATCGTAAGGCATTAGCCGCCCCGATTACCAGTAAATTGCATGGTGCTCAAATTACGGCTTCAGCACCTTATATTGCTGAAATGGTGCGCCAGCAAATGGTAGAGCGGTTTGGTGAAGAAGTCGCTTACTCTGAAGGGTACAAAGTTTACACAACGGTGCAAAGTGAACATCAGCAAGCAGCCAAACAAGCGCTGCAGCAGAATTTATACAATTATGATGAACGGCATGGGTATCGCGGGCCAGTGGCGAGATTATGGCAAGCTGAGCTCGATGCCAATGCCAATAAGCCAGATACTGATGCAGAACAGCAGCCGGTATTTACCGAGACAGATCGCCCGGAGCATGCTGAAATCATTGCTTACCTAGCTAAGCAACAAGGTATTGAAGATTTAATGCCGGCAATCGTGCTGTCAGTTTTTAACAACAGCGCTGAAATATTGTTGGCCAGTGAGCAAACAATAATGCTGGAATGGGACGGTTTAAAGTGGGCCAGAGCTTTTATTAATGACGAGCGTCAGGGTGTTGCCCCCAAAAGTGCCGCGGCAATCCTGGCGCCCGGCATGCATATTCTGGTAAGGCAGCAGGACGATCAATGGCGGCTTAGCCAGATCCCGGCCGCCAGCAGTGCACTGGTAGCGGTCAATCCACAGAACGGCGCCATCCAGGCCTTGGTGGGTGGTTATAGCTTCAGCCAGAGCCAGTTTAACCGGGTAACCCAGGCAAAACGCCAGGTTGGCTCAAATATTAAACCATTTATTTACTCAGCAGCGCTGGAGCAGGACTATACGCTGGCTTCGATCATGAATGACGCCCCTATTCATCAATGGGATGACAATGCTGGTATTGCCTGGCGGCCGCGCAATTCACCGCCGGTTTATGACGGCCCCATCCGGATCCGAGAGGCACTGGCTAAATCGAAAAATGTGGTGTCAGTACGGTTATTGCGAGGCGTTGGTATAGATGAAAGTATCCGTCATTTGCAACGTTTTGGCTTTACCGCCAGTGACTTACCCCGCAATGAAACACTGTCTCTGGGCTCCGCCTCTTTAACACCGTTAGAGCTGGTGACGGGTTATGCGGTATTTGCTAACGGCGGTTTCCTGGTGACACCTTTTGTGGTTGATAGAGTACTGAATGAACAGGATGAAGTGATTTATCAGCACACGCCTGAAATTGCCTGTTCAGCATGCCAGCAACAAGACGTGGCAACTGACGAGCTGGCCGCAAGCGACGATGCAGCAATGACAGAGGCCGACACTGAACAGCAGCTTTACGAGCTGTTCAACACCATGCAACAAGACGCTCCGGCAGAGCCTGAGCAAGCAGAACCCTTACTTGCCGAGCAGGTTATCAGCAACCAGAATGCCTTTTTAATTGCCGACGCCCTTACCAGCAGTGTCTGGGGCGGCGGCGACTGGAGTAAGGGCACCGGCTGGAATGGCACCGCCTGGCGGGTGCAACGTTTGAAAAGGCGGGATATTTCGGCAAAAACCGGTACCACCAATGATTCAAAAGACACCTGGTTTTCCGGCTTTACCACGGCAACAGCTGTAACTACCTGGGTCGGCTTTGATGACGCTAATCGTAGTCTTGGCCGGGCGCAGTGGCATGCCAATATGGGCCAGGATCAGAGCGCCGGAACCGAGTCAGGCGCGCGCACGGCGCTTCCCGCATGGTTAGATTATATGACCCAGGTGCTACCTGACTTCGAGCAAGAGACACGACAACCGCCGACCGGGCTGTCATCGGTCAGAATTGATTTGGCCAGTGGCCTGCTTAGCCGCAGCACCGACCATACCAGTAGTTTTGAATACTTTAAAATAGGGACTGAGCCAACTCAGTATAGTCAAAGTAACGTACAACAAATTTACTTTGATAATGATAAAAAAGCTGAGCCGGATGAATCTGAGCTGTTTTAAAACAGGCCTGGCAAACCATAGCGCTCCGATTACAACAGGCAATTTTCACCTGCTTTAAGGTGCAGTTGCGCTGGTAAGAATAAGGCCAGCTTTTGCTGGCCTTATTTGTTATGGTCATGCTGTCGTTAAACCAGGTTCAGTCAGTACCAATGCTATCAAACCAGCTTTTTGTTTGAGCCAGCGCCTGCATTACCTGCTCCGGCGCTGTGCCACCTAAGGCACACCGCCTTGCCATTCCCGCTTCCAGCGTCAGTGCCGGATATACATCATCGGCAATTAACCCGCTAACCTGCTGCAACTGATTCAGGCTAAGTGCTTCCAGCGGTAGTTGCTGTTTTGACGCAACCAGTACCAGCTCACCGGCACATTCATGGGCATCCCGAAACGGCATGCCTTTGCTTACCAGATAATCGGCTAAATCAGTGGCATTACTGTAACCAAGCTCGGCAGCCTTGCGGCACTGCTCATGATTAACACTCAGATGTGGTAACACTGTCGCCAGTACCAGCAAAGATTGCTGCCAGCTATGCATTAAATCAAAAAAGCCCTGCTTGTCTTCCTGCATATCCTTGTTGTAAGCCAGTGGCAGGCCTTTAAGCACATGTAAAATAGCCACCAGGTGGCCTAATACTCTGCCGGTTTTGCCCCGGAGTAACTCAAACACATCAGGGTTTTTCTTTTGCGGCATCAGTGATGAGCCAGAACTTATCGCATCACCGAGCTTGAAAAACCCAGCTTCACCGGAGCAAAAGAAAATCACATCTTCTGATAACCGGGATAAATGGGTCATACATAAGCTGGCAGTTGCAGAAAGTTCTACCAGATAATCACGATCTGATACGGCATCAAGACTGTTGAGTGCCGCCTGACTAAAGCCAAGCTCAGTTGCCAACACCTGACGGTCAATGGTTACACCGGTGCCCGCCAGGGCACCACACCCCAAAGGACAACAGTCCATTCTGGCTACGGCATCATCCAGCCTGCCCAGATCCCGTTTAAACATCTCCACATAAGCCAGGGCCCAGTGTGCGACCAAAACGGGCTGAGCCCGCTGCAAATGGGTAAAGCCCGGCATCACGGCCTGCTGTGCTTTCTCGGCAAACTCCAGCAAGGCCGCCAGTGCAGCCAGTAAAGATTTACGCACCGTGCCAGCTTGTAGCCGGGTCCATAACCTTAAGTCGGTAGCAACTAAGTCATTGCGGCTACGGCCGGTGTGCAGCTTTTTAGCCACACTGCCAAGCTTGGCAGTCAGCTGACTCTCTACCCAGCTATGAATATCCTCTTCCTGCGTTTGCAGCGGCAGACGCGGATCCGCTTCAATCGCAATTGCGAGATCTGCCAGCCCCTGATCCAGTTGCAATGCTTCAGCATCAGTAATAATCCCGGCTTGCAACAGCCCTTTAGCCCAGGCTCTGGACGCAGCGATATCCTGCTGCGCCAGCAAGTAATCAAAACTAAGTGAATCGTTAAAATCACGAAATTCGCTTAACGTCGCTTCAGTAAAACGTCCTCCCCACATTGCCATAATGGTTAGTCCTTTTGTTGATGCATTGCCCGGATCCGGCTGGCCAAACTATACAGCCGGATGAAACCAGCCGCATCTTTCTGATCGTATACCTCATCACCTTCAAAGGTTGCGAATGCCTCAGAATACAGGGTATTAACCGAGCGACGTTTAGCTACGGTAACATTGCCCTTATAAAGTTTAATAACGACATCACCGGTTAACTGCTCAGCCAGTGAGGTAGCGGCAGCCAGTAAGGCATCTTTTAACGGGGTAAACCAGCGGCCGTCATAAACCAGTTGGGCGAACTCCAGGCCTATTTCCTCACGGTACTTCAGCGAGCTGCGATCATATACCAACGCTTCCAGCCCTTTTAAGCCGGCCAACAGAATAGTACCGCCAGGCGTCTCGTAACAGCCGCGGGATTTCATTCCCACCAAGCGGTTTTCTACAATATCAATCCGGCCGATGCCATGTTCTGAGCCCAGTTCATTTAACAATTCTATCGCAGCTACACCATCAAGTTGCTGGCCGTTAACGCTGGTTAATAAGCCCCGCGCAAAGCTCAGTTCAACATAAGCAGGATGATCAGGTGCCTGCTCTGGCGATTTGGTCCACATCCATACCTGCTCGGATGGCTCGCACCAGGGATCTTCCAGCTCGCCGCCCTCGTGAGAAATATGCCATAAGTTAGCATCGCGGCTGTAAATCTTAGTCGCTGATGCGGTGGTTGGCACCTTTTTCTCTGCCAGATAGTCCAGCAAAGACTGACGTGAATTAAACTTCCATTCCCGCCATGGCGCGATAACTTTAAGCTGCGGCGCCAATGCTGCAAAACAACTTTCAAAGCGAACCTGATCATTGCCTTTGCCGGTACAACCATGGCATAACGCATCGGCCCCCAGCTCCAACGCCAGTTTAACCTGGGCACGGGCAATCACCGGCCGGGCCATTGAGGTACCCAGCAGGTACTGACCTTCGTATACCGCACCGGTTTTTAAAGTTGGAAATATCACCTCATTTACCAGCTCCTGCCTTAAATCAACAACATAGCAGCTGCTGGCACCCGAGTTTATGGCTTTTTGCTCAACACCCGCCAACTCTTCATCACCCTGACCGACATTGGCAACGAAGGCAATAACTTCACAGTTATAATTGTCTTTTAACCATGGCACGATAGCAGATGTATCCAAACCACCCGAATAAGCCAATACCACTTTTTTAACGCTCATTATTACCTCAACTAAATAAACTGACTAACACGGCATTCTGAGCATGCATCCGGTTTTCGGCCTGCTGCAATACCAATGAATAATCACTGTCCAGTACTTCACTGGTTACTTCCTGCCCCCTATGAGCCGGTAAACAGTGCATAAAATGTTTTACCGCTAACCGCTGCATTGCTGCGGTGTTTATCTGATAGTCGGCAAATAACTGGCCCACCTGTTTAGGGTCTGCTTTTGCGCCCATCGACAACCAGGTATCGGTATAGATGGCGTCGACGCCTGCAGCAGACGATAAATGCTGGCTAAGCACCAGTTTGGCACCGCTTTTTGCTGCCAGTTGCTGGGCTTTTAGTAACACATGAGCGTCGGGGCCAAAGCCCGGCGGCGTGATAACAGTCAGGTCCATACCCATAATGGCAGCTCCGAGCATTAATGAATGGCAAACATTATTGCCATCACCAACAAAAGCCAGATGAACCTTATTCAGCTCACCAAATTGTTCATGCAATGTCAGTAAATCTGCCAGTGCCTGGCAGGGATGATATAAATCACTCAGCGCATTAATAACCGGCTTTTGACTGCTTCGGGCCAGTTCTATCAGGGTTTTCTGGGAGAAAACCCGGGCCACTATTGCATCGGTCCAACACGCCAGGTTGCTACCAAAATCCTGCACGGATTCCCGAACGCCCATGGCACCGTTTTGTAAATCCAGATAGACACTATGCCCACCAAGCTTATGAATACCGACATCAAAGCTGACCCGGGTGCGCAAAGACGGCTTTTCAAATAACAAAGCAACACTTTTACCGGCCAATGCAGTGCGATACTGTGCCGGATCGCCCTTAATCTCCAGGGAAAGGGTCAGAATGTCACGCAGTTGGTGCTGGCTCAGATCGGTTAAGCACAGTAACTGGCTTAATTTACTCATAAAACACGCTGTAATCCGCCAGGCGGTTTCCCAGATTATGCCTGCAGTGCATTAATACACTGCGGCGGGTTTAATATAAAATGCAGGTGCCTACCGGCTCGTCCTGCATCAGTTTTAATAAGTTTTCAGGATGCTGCCAGCCCGCAACAATAATATTGCGTTGTAGCGCCAGGCCGGTTTCAAGTGCCGCATCAAGTTTCACTTTCATCCCACCTTTAATCACGCCGCTGGCTACCAATTCAGCAGCGCCTGCTGGTGTAAGCTCGGTAATCAGTTGCATCTGACTATCCAGAATACCTGGTACATCAGTCAGCAGCACCAGTTCGCCCTGCACTAACTGACAAATCGCTGCTGCAGCTAAATCAGCGTTAACATTCAGTAGCTGCCCTTCACTGCCTATACCCACTGAACTGAATATCGGAGTAAAACCTTGTTCTAGTAACACATTAAGCAGTGTTGCGTCATTCGCTTTGGCAAAACCTACCGCGCCCAGCTTACTATTGACGGTAAACTGCAAACTGCTGCCGGCAGATAAATTCAGACCAACCGGATTTAAACCCTGCAGCATGGCACGGCTAACCAGCTCAGCATTTACTGCGCCGTCTAAGGCGCCGGCAATAACGGGCATTTGCTCTGGCGGTGACACCCGCTGACCATCAATTTTTTCGGTGGTAAAGCCAAACTTTGCCAGCCACTGATCAACCTGGTCGCCGCCACCATGCACCAACACCACAGGCAGCTGATGTTTCAGCTGGCAGCAAACTGACAGTAACGCGTCCATTGCCGGGCGATCCTGCAACAGACGGCCACCCATTTTAATTACCAGGGGTAAGGTTTTCATACCACCACCCCGCTGAATAAACCGGCAGTTTCCGGTTTACCAAACCGGACATTGGCTGCCTGCATTGCCTGTGCCGCAGCACCTTTAAGCAGATTATCAATTGCTGAAACAACCACCAGCTGCTCACCATCCTGTTGCCAGTAAATATCACAGTATGGCGTACCGGCCACATTGGCGACATTGGGTGACTGGCTAAGCAACCGTACCAGCGGTTTGTGCTGGTATGCTTCGGTGAAGGCCTGTTTCACCTGCTCCGGGGTTATGCCCGCTTTTAATGTGACGACACTGGTTGCCAGTATGCCGCGCTTAAAATTACCTAAATGCGGAGTGAACACCACTTTCCTGCGTAAATTCTGTTCAATCTCTGGCCGGTGACGATGCCCGAAAAAGCCATAGGCATTCAGGCCCACTTCACAGAACGAGGTGCTGAGCGCGGCTTTACGGCCGGCACCAGACACCCCGCTAGTAGCATTTATTACCGGAATATTGTGCTCTGCCAGTAATTCATTTTTAATTAACGGCAGCAACGCCAGTGAGCAAGCCGTAGGGTAACAGCCGGGTACTGAAATTAAATCGCCTGGTACCTCACTCAACCACTCCATCAGACAATAGTCAGCATTAGCTAACAACTCTGGATGCTGATGCTGATAACCATAATACTTTGGATACAAATCCGCCTGTTTCAGCCTGAAAGCACCTGATAAATCAACAACCACGATGCCCGCCGCCAGCAGCAATGGGGTAACAGCTTCGCTCGCTTCATGCGGCAGTGCCAGAAAAGCCACATCTATCTGCAACGAACTTATCCGCTCGTCCTGCCAGGGCTCTACCACAATATCGATAGCATTAGTGAAACGCGGATATAACTGACTTAACGGCTCAGCGGTCCGGCCGCCAGAAGCAAACGCATAGTCCAGTGAGAAATAGGGGTTAGCTGCCAGCAATGCACATAACTCAGCGCCACTGTAGCCAGCAGCACCTAACACGGCGCTTCGAATTTTTTGTTCAGAAGAAGAAACTAAAGACATGTTAACCATACTCAATTGCAAAACCAGCTAAAAGTTATAGCATAAAACGGTTGCTAGTGTAGAACGGCAAACATGCAGAATCAACAATAATTATGCTGTTTTTGTGAATTTTTATTTATTCTTCTAAAGGTCAGCTAATCTGGACCAGCATGACTTATCACCGTGTTACGCCCCTGGTTTTTTGCCCGGTACAATGCCCTGTCAGCATCGATAAGTAGTTGCTTACCATCATCTTTATGGTTAAGCGTTGCCAACCCTATACTCAGAGTAATGGTTAGCTCGGGGACAACATCGGTAAAGCTGGTTTCGGATACGCGCAGACGAAGCCTGTCGCATACTTCCTGCGCCAGTGGCAGGGGAGTATCCGGTAACAGAATAACAAACTCCTCGCCACCCCAACGGGCCAGTGTGTCTATATCACGACAATATTGCTGCAACGTTGCCGCCACCCGTTTTAATACCTCATCGCCAACGCTGTGCGACCAGTTATCGTTAACCTGTTTAAAATGATCGATATCCAATAAGGCCAGGCAAAGCGGTTCTTGTTGTCGCTTTGCCCTTTTCAGTTCATGTTGCATCGCCTCGTCGAATGCCCGACGATTAGCCAGGCCGGTGAGCGAATCTAACCTGGCCAGCGCAGCAAGTTCTGCTGTTTTTTCCGCTACCTGCATCTTTAGTTTCAGTTCACTGCGTTTTAAGCTGGCCAGCCGCCAGCGAACTGTAATAATAACCAATGCAGCTAACAACAATAAGGCAAGCAGCTGAAAGACCGGTCGTTGCCACAGATGCGGGGCTATCGTAAACGAAACAGTTGCGACAGCAGGGCTCCAGCCACCGTCCGGATAAGAAGCAGCGACATTAAAGGTATAGTGGCCTGGCGCTAAGTTAGTATATTGCACGTTAGCCTGGGTACCCCGGCTCACCCAGTCCCGCTCAAACCCATCTAGCCTGGTCCGGTATTGAATACGCTGCGGCATAATGTAACCAAGGCCAGCATATTCTAATTCTATCCGGCTGATACCGGCGGCAAGCGCTACCGGTTGTTGCGGCAAATACTGTTTGCCATCCGCAACCAGCTTTTCCAGCACTACCGGCGGTGTGACCGCTGAAAATGAACTTAGTCTGGCAGGTTGAACTTTGCTGACTCCTACAGAGGTGGCCACCCATACCGAACCATCACTATGGAGACTGGCTGCCGGTGATGAACCGCCATTCGCCTGCGCGCTGGCCATGCCATCACTTTCACCAAACAACTCGTAGTTGATGTTGTCCCGCCGGCCATAAATTACATCAAGTGCTTGCTGCCTTGCCAGTCGCAACACCCCCCTGTTTGTGGAAATCCAGAAGTGCTGTTGTTCATCAATAACCAGTTGAAACAGTTTATCAAACGGCATACCGTGACTACGCCCTATCAGGGCAAGTTGGCCACTGACCAGGTTAAACGCCACCAGCCCCCGATCAGTTGTCATCCAGAGAATGTCTGCTTCGGGGTCTTCTACAAAACCAAAAGCATACTCGGCCTGATCCAATACACTGAAATCAAGTTGGGAAACTTCCCCGTTCTGCCAAATGGAAACTCCGGCACCGCTGCCAATAAAAATCCTGCCATCAGCGGCCTGATGCAAAGCCATAATAAAAGGGGATGGCAGCGCTACGGCATCGATTGGCGTGCTCAACTGGCCATTTTCAATTAACGTTAATCCTTGCGCTGTGCCAACCAGCACCGAGCCATCCGCCCGGGGTAGAATTGCCCGTACTTCATTTGCTGCCAGGCCATCTTTGCTATTGTAGTGCGCAATAACCTTACCATCGGCATAGTGCAACAAACCATCAGTGTAAGTACCAATCCATAAGCTTTGGTGCTGCCCCATCGCCAGGCTGAGCACTGATTGCCCTTTGGCATGACTGGATAAATCGATGTTACGGATAGTCCCGTCGCATATGTGATCGAGGCCTCTGCTGCTGCCGACATATACACAGGCTGCGCCATCAGACATTACTGTCCGGACATAATTATCGGCTAATCCCTGCTCACTGCTGTAGGTGGTAAACGGCGCATCACGCAGCCGGAACATGCCGCCGTTAGTGCCTACCCATAAACTGCGCTCTTTATCACGCCAAAGTGCCAGAACCCGGTTATTCGGTAAGCCCTGCTCTATGCTAAGCTGCTCTACCTTGTTGCCATAAAGTCGCAATAAACCGCGGTCTACGGTACCTATCCATAACTCTCCCGACGTCTCTGCTAATAATGTTGCAACAGGCACACCCGCCAGTAACTCAGTTAATTGCTGTTGTTGATCAAGTTGAAACAAGCCCCGCTCTGTGCCAATCAGCAGCTGCTGCTGGCTGTCGGCTGCCAGCGCAAAAACAGGCGCAGTGAGCTGCGAAGATAACGGGCGGCTAAGTGTCAGTGAGTTGTCAATTAACGCCAGGCCCGCCATCGTGCCCACCCAAATCTGGCCAAGGTGGTCTTCAAAAATGCTGTGCGCTGCATTGGCCGGTAAACCGTTGTCTTCGGTAAATTGACGCCGCCGGCCATCCGGAGTTTGCACAACAACGCCTTCACCTTCAGTAGCCAGCCATAGTCTTTGCTGACTGTCTACCAACACTTTATTAATCAAGACGCCAAGCGGAGGATAGCTTTGCCATTGCTGACCATTTACCCTCGCGATACCGCCACGTGAACCGGCTACCAGCAAATCGCCATTCGCAGCAACATATAAGGAACGAATGCCGGAGTCAGGTAGCCCGGTTCGTTCGCTACGCTCAAAAATATCGAAGCGGCGACCATTAAAGCGGGCAACTCCCTCCCAGGTAGCGAACCACAGGTAGCCGTCAGGTGTCTGGGCAATGGCATTCACGGTGTTATGAGGTAAACCATCAACGGTACTCCAGCGTTCACTGAAGTAGCTGTCAAGACTGACAATATCATTGTCTGCTGCGCCTGCGGGAGCAACCAGCATGCCACTTAGCAGCCACAACAGGCTGACAGCAGCTTTTCGGCAAACAGTTAACAACGGCATGGCCAATCCCTGTTTCAAGAAAACTGAACTTGATCCAGCAAGATTACCGTTTTTGCCTTTACTTGGGAAGCCTCACTAATCAGCAAAGGCTAAAGTACTGGCCGGGCCCCAAGCAAATGACATATTGCGTAGCTTAACTCACTGCGGTTAAGGGTATAAAAGTGAAACTGATCAACCCCCTCGCGGCTTAACACTTTAACCATCTCCATCGCAATATTTGCCCCGACCAGGTTACGGGTAACCGGGTCGTTATCCAGCCCCTGATAAGCTTTATTCATCCAGCCCGGGATCGCTACGTTGGTGAGGCCGGCAAACTTTTGCAATTGCTGAAAATTTGTTACCGGCAAAATACCCGGAATAATATCAACATCAATACCGATTGCGGCACAGCGGTCCCGGTAACGCAGAAACTTTTCACTATCAAAAAAGAACTGCGTAATTGCCCTTGAGGCTCCGGCGTCGACTTTACGTTTCAGGTTTAATAAATCGAACTGGGCGTTCGGTGCCTGCGGGTGCACTTCAGGGTAAGCAGCAACTGAAATATCAAAATCAGCTACTGAACGTAAAATTTCAACCAGATCAGCGGCATACAATTCTGGCACGGCTGTACTGCCTGGCGGTAAATCGCCCCGTAATGCTACTATATGCCTTATACCGTTTTGCCAGTAATCGCCTGCAATATCTATTAGTTGCTGTTTAGTGGCGTCAACACAGGTTAAATGAGGTGCCGCAATTAAGCCGGTGCGCTGCTTAATTGACTTGATAATATCGTGAGTACGATCGCGCTCACCCGAGTTCGCGCCATAAGTTACTGATACAAACGACGGCGCCAGCGGCGCAAGCCTTTCTATTGACTGCCACAGGGTTTGCTCCATTTGCGCAGTTTTTGGCGGAAAAAATTCAAAGCTTACATTAACTTTACCCTGCACATCATTCAGGTTGCGGTTAATAGAATCCAGATATTGAGCGTTAGCAAAGGCCATAATTATTCTCGTTAAATCAACGTACTTAGTGGCTTACGCCGGTTAAAATAAGCTGCTGACACAACTGCGCCACATCAGCATGAATACCACCGGCAGTTACCTGTCTGCCAGCTCCCGGGCCTTTTAATACCAATGGGTTATCACAATACCACTGGCTTTCAATCACAAAAATATTGTCACAGGGAGTCAGCGCCGCCAGCGGCTCATCAGCGGCCACCTGCAGTAAGGTTACCTCAGCTGTGACCCCTTCACTGTCAAGGGTTAAACTGGCCGCATAGCGCAGTACCTTACCCGCAGCATTGGCATTGGCCCAGGCTTTTGCCAGCATGTCATCAAGCAGCCCACGTTGCTGCCATGCTTCAGGCCAGCTGCCGGCAGCAAGTGCCTCAGGCATTAACGGCTGCAACCTGATTTGCTCCAACTCCAGATTTAACCCAAGCTCACGTGCCAGCACCAGTAACTTACGCTGTACATCCTTACCTGATAAATCGTCCCGCGGATCAGGCTCGGTTAAACCCAGCTCTGTTGCTTCAGCCAGCAAACCGGAAAACGGTTGACTACCATCAAACTTGCATAACAACCAGGAAAGTGTGCCTGAAAAAATACCGCTGATTTTCTTAATACTATCGCCGCTTTGCTGCAGGGTCTGTATTACCTGCTGCACCGGAATACCGGCGCCAACTGTGGTATTGCTACGCCAGCTCAGCTGATGATGCTTTAACTCTGCTCTGATAGCGTTATATTCTGCAAGAGGCAGCGTTACCCCCTGTTTATTGGCACTGATAATATGGCAGCCCGCTTTAATAAAATCCGGATATTGTCGGGCAAACTGCTGACTGGGTGTAATGTCGACCAAGACTTTAGGGCCTGGCAATTGCCGGATATATGTCAGCAGCTCAGTAGCTGAATAGCTGTCGGCGCAGGCCAGCTGGTCCTGCCATTTTGCCGGATTAAGCGCTTCACCTAATAACGCCCGGCGCGAATTAAACACCCCTGCCAGCGTCAGCTTAATCTCACTGCTAAGTGCAGCCTGCTGTTTAGACAGCATCTGCAAAAACTCAGCGCCAACATTACCGGTGCCGGCCACCAGTAATTGCAAACGAGGCTTAGTGGCAACACAATGCTGATGAACCTGATTTAACTCAGTCACTGTTAACTCCTGTTTAAACAGCCAGACGGCCAGTTGATCATTTTCATAAAAGTGCTGGATATCCAGTTGCTGTAATAACTCAGACAACTCAGAATTTACCTGCTGCCTGGCCCTGCCTTTAAGCCATACCAGTGCATAGTAATCAGAGGTATCTGTCAGCGGATGACTACCGTGCTGTTGCAACAATGCCGCAGCCACGGTCCAGGCTGAAGCTGGAATAAGCCAGCGCTGGCTGGTTTCATCGGTGCCGTTATCCTGCTGCGGTAGCACCACAACCGGGACTTGTAACTGCTCAGCCAGCGCCACTGCACTTATTTGCGGACGACGGGCCAGCGATACTAACCGCACCTGCGCTAAACTGGTTAAAAACGCCTGGTTAGCTGCCGTTGGTACAACTTCACAGCCTTCATGCTCCGGCTGCAATGCGCTGCGCACTAGTAAACTGGTGCGACTGCCAGTCAGCGGCGCCAGCGTACGGGCATGCAGTACCGGATTACCCAGTGCCGCCAGCTGACATGCCTGACGAACATTCACTCTGGCATAAGGTATGGCGCTGGCACATTTTCGCGGGTCAGCGCTGTAAATGGCTTTTACATCTGTCCAGATACTGACGCTGTCTGCAGCTAACAGCGCAGCCAGCAGGGTTGCGCTGTAATCACTGCCGTTGCGGCCAAGGGTGATGCTGTCGCCCTGTTGATTTTTACCAATGTAGCCGGTAACAACATGTATGACATTTGCACTGGTACCGGAAGACGCCGTTGTTTCTGTTACCTTTTTTAGCAAGGCTGAGCTGTGTTGCCAGTCAGGTTCAACGTCGTTAAAGCGCAGAAACTGCCGGGCATCAACTGCAACAGCTGGCTTGCCCTGTTCCGTCAACATTGCTGCCAGTAGCGTGGCCGATAGTAACTCACCAATTGCCAGCACTTCGTTGTTCTGTTGCCTGGCCAGCCAGGCAGGTATTTGGGAAAACCAGTACTGCACTGTTGCAAGCACCCGGCCAGTGGCGGGCCCGGATAAGCTGGCGCTGATAAGTTGCAGTAACCTAGCCTGCAGTTGCGCGATTAATACACTGCTTTCCCCTTGTTGCTGATAGCTGCTGATAATTGCCAGCAACTCGTCGGTGGTATCACCTGGCGCTGATACCACTACCCAGGGCTGTCCCTGCTGTTGCTTTACCAGCCTGGTAACCGCCTGAAAACGGGCGGTGCTGGCCAGACTGCTGCCACCGAATTTATGAACGCTGATCAGGTTCCGGGGGGATGTTGCTGCTAATTGCTGACTCATTTTCATTGCTACCAGAATGCAGTGAGAGCGGGATTTAGCCTGAATTGCTGGTCGGCTGCCCGATTATCTGCCCTGCCACTGGCAAGGCGTTCGCTGTTATTGCTAACTGGCGTGGTTGCCAGCCAGTTTGCCACGGCATTAAAGCCTGTTTGTAAATCGGCAATCAGGTCTGCCGCGGCTTCAATTCCCACCGACAACCGGATTAACGTTGGGCCGATACCAGCAGTCTGCTGGGCGGCAGCATCCATTGAGGCATGAGTCATGGTTCCCGGATGGCAAATCAGGCTTTCAATTCCCCCTAATGACTGAGCAAGGGTAAATAACCGCAGACTGGCAAAAAACACCGGTAACGCTTCAGCTGGGGCAGCCAAATCAAAACTGCACATGGCACCAAACCCTGTCTGCTGTGTTTTAGCTATAGCGTGGCCGGGATGATCAACCAGCCCGGGATAGTATAATTTACTGACCAGCGGCTGACGTTGTAAAAAACTGACCAGCTCCGCGGTATTCTGTTGCTGCAGTTGCAGCCGCGGTACCAGTGTGCGCAGGCCGCGCAGGGTCATATAGCTGTCAAACGCCGGCCCGGTAACCCCCAGGCAATTCGCCCACCATTTAAGCTCATCGCCAATCGCCGGGTCGTTAGCCACCAGAACACCGCCAACAATATCACTGTGGCCATTAATGTATTTTGTAGTGGAGTGCACCACAATATCGGCACCGAGCCGCAGCGGTTGTTGCAGGACCGGCGATAAAAATGTGTTATCTACCACTACTTTCGCCTGTAAGCTTTTGGCCAACTGGCATACCGCTTTTACGTCGGTAATTTGCAGCAACGGGTTACTTGGCGTTTCCAGCCAAATCATCGCAGGCTTTGCAGCGGTGACTTTTGCTACCCAGTCATGTTGTTGAAAATTAACAATTTGTAGTTTAAAAGCCTGCTTGCGCTGTGCCAGATTAGTAAATAACCGATAGCTACCACCATAGCAGTCATGCGGGATCAGCAGGGTATCATCCGGGCCCAGTAATTGCAGCGCCAGTAAACAGGCAGACATACCACTACCGGTAACAATTGCCCGCGCCCCCTGCTCTAAATGACATAAGGCATCTGCCAGGGTATCGCGGGTCGGGTTGTTTGAGCGGGAATAATCATACTGGCCGGGTTGTTTAAATGCCGGCAGTTCATAAGTAGACGTTAAATATAAAGGTGGGGTGACCGCGCCAAACGCCGTATCCTGAGCAATGCCGGCCCGGGCGGTAATGGTTGCAGCAGTTGAGTGAGACATAACGGCACCTTTGACTTTTACTTTTGGATGTTTAGACGTCTAAAAGTATATCGATCAAAAATTGGATGTCAAACCATTTAGCCGTCTATAATGATTATTTGTTGCCCACTATTGGACATAGCAGGATAAAAAGTTAGAATTTGGCAACTGCGCGAGCAAATACGAATAACCATTATAAATAACTAAGGTATCCTTATGGCTAAATGGAATGGTGAATACATCCATCCTTACGCGGAACATGGTAAAAAGTCAGAACAAGTCAAAAAAATTACCGTCTCTATTCCGTTGAATGTTTTAAAAGTATTAACCGACGAGCGCACCCGCCGCCAGGTCAATAACCTGCGCCATGCCACTAACAGTGAATTGTTGTGTGAAGCGTTTTTGCACGCATTTACCGGCCAGCCATTGCCTGCTGACGAAGACTTACGGAAAGATAATCCGCATCAGATCCCAACCGAAGTGCGGCAAATTCTGACCAGCATGGGTAAACCTATTCCGGTGATTATTGAAGCAGATACCACCGAGGAGTAATGCCATTGCGTCCGGTTCCGGAAAACCGCCTGATGGCGGTTTTTTTATTGGGGATGCCACCGGGTGAGTGTGAAAAAAGCATACCGGGAGCCTTTGTCAGCTGATAAGCCCCAGCTCCAGCGCCAGCAAAACAGCCCGGGTGCGGTCGCGGACCCCAAGCTTAGCCAGAATAGCAGAGCATTGGTTTTTAACTGTTCCCTCAGATTTATACAGTGCATTAGCAATTTCTTTGTTGCTGTATCCCGCCGCCATCAGTTGCAGAATTTCCAGCTCTTTGTCAGTAAGCGGCTCCAGCTCAGTTGGCATAGTAAAATCAGCATGGGTGCTATCCCTTACACTTGTCAGTAACCGCTCGGTAATATTTGGCGCAAACCAGCTGCCGCCCTCAGCCAGAGTCGCGATGGCCTGGATAAGCGTTTCCAGTGATACATCTTTTAATAAAAAGCCCCTCGCACCAAAGCTAATACTTTTCAATACCAGTTCATGTTCATCAAAGGTCGTCAGAATAAGCACCGGGGTAACAATACCCGCCTGTTTTAAAGCAGCCAGCGTTTGCACGCCGTTCATTACCGGCATAGATAAATCCAGCAGAATCACGTCTGGATTCAGTTGCTGGCACGCATCGACTACCACCGAACCGTCTGCACACTCACCCACGACTTCTGCTTTGCCTGAAATACCAAGCAGGCTTTTAATGCCATCCCGGATCAGTTTCTGATCATCAACCAGCAATACCTTATGCATTGTCACTCTCTTTGTAAGGCAAAATGATGTGCAGCTGCATTGCCCGCTCCCGGGTAGTGAGCTCAAGCGTGCCATCGCACTCTGCTAAGCGTTCCCGCATACCGGTAATACCATTACCCGGCTGCCAATGTGGCATCAGAACACCATTGTCATAAATAACTAATTGCAACTGCCCCTTTGCTACGCCAGCTTCGATATTTACGGTACTGGCGCCACTGTGTTTTAAACTGTTGCTCAAGGCTTCCTGAATAATACACAACAGATGTTGGGCCTGGCTTAGATCATTAAGCATAATATCCGCCGGGATCTGCAGTTTGACGGCCAGCTGCTCCGGTAGTAATCGGGTTAGTGAAGTTACTGCATCCTGTAAGCTGACGTCTGCGTACTGACGCATGGTACTTACCGCTTCCCTAACATCGGCTAATAACAATTTTGCCAGCTTATGGCACTGATCCACCTGCACTTTTGCATCTCCACCGCTTAAGTGGCTTGCTACCTGCAACTGAATTGTCAATGCCGTTAAATGGTGACCAACCAAATCATGCAGATTGCGGGCAATCCGGGTGCGCTCACTTTGCCGGGACGCTGCTTGCAGCAATTGCTGGGTTGCCAGTAACTGTTGATGCTTTTGCTCCAGCTCTTCTTTGGCGGCTTCAGCATCCCGGCTGGCACTTTGCACCAACACTGCAAACAGATGAAAACAGCCGTAAAGCAATGCGGTGATCCAGACGCTGCTACCGGTTTGCCAGGCAATCATCAGATGCCAAAGTGCCACTACCAGAATTGTCAGCAGCATCGCCTGGCCGGTTCTCAGCACAAACGGCAGCATGGCTGCCCAGATAATGGTTAAAATAGCCAAAAATTCAAAGTTTCGCTCCGGCAGCAGCCACTGCAGCGCAAACGCTAACAGCAGCTGCAGCGCCAATAACCAGGGCCCATAGCGGCCCCTTAATGTAAAGGGCCCTTGCTCCCGGGTTAGCAGCCAGAACACAGAGCCATATCCTGAAAACAGGGCATGCAGTAGCACTGCTCCCTGCGCCGGAACTGTTTTCTGCAGAATATACAGGGTAATGCCATAAACCATGAGCCAGGTTAATAAACCGGCCAAACTGGCAAAATCAATTTTTCTCTTCATTGAGTTATTATGCGATGTCGCGAGATAACTGCAATAGGCCAGAAGTCATATTGGAAAATCCTGACTTATGGCACCTGCGATTACTACGTCACAGGTTTAAGCTCTCCGTATAAACCAAGGAGGCTTATCATGTTAGCGATCCACACTACGTTGTTATATATGCACATCTTTTTAGGCGCTATCGCGCTAATGGTATTCTGGCTACCCATCTTCGCTCGCAAAGGGGGAAAGCTGCATATAGTGGCCGGCAAGGTGTTTTACACTGTTATGCTGGTTGTCTCGGGTTCCGGTATCATCATGAGTCTGATCGGGCTATCGGATCCAGTCGGTATTTATATAAACAGCAAACAGCTGAGCAGCGCCCAGATTGACAGCATTATGCTCTGGCGGATCCCGTTCACTTATTTTCTACTGCTGCTTAGTTTGCTGACCTGGGTAACGGTTCGCCATGCGATAGGTGTGCTCCGTGCCAAAGCTAACCGCGCTATGCTGCGCAGCTGGCAATATCAGGCTCCGGTATTACTAATGTTTCCTGCCGCAGTATTTGTTGGCTGGCAGGGCATAGATACCGGCATGCCCTTACTGATCATATTTGCAGTGGTCAGCTTGATAACGGCAACAACCATTTGCCTGTATGTCTACCGTGCAACAGTTGCACCCCGGGCCTGGATTATTGAACACTTCGGCTCCATGGTTGGCGCCGGCATTGCAGTATACACCGCCTTTTTTGCTGCTGGCGGCAGACGGGTACTCTCGCAATGGCTACCGGGCGAATGGCAACTGGTCAGCTGGCTGGCGGCACCAGTTATCGGCGTCACTGTGTTAATCGCGATGAAAGGTTATTACCAGCGTAAATATAAAGTTCAGCATAACAAGGCTTTACAACAAGGCTAAAGCTGGCTTACTGTCCTGTGTAGCCTTGGCACAGGACAGTACCACATGACGAACATCACACACCCGGCACTTCACAATAAAGTTATCTGGATCACCGGCGCCTCTGGCGGCATTGGCGAGGCAATGGCCCGAGAGCTGGCCGCAGCTGGCGCCCGGCTGATTTTAAGCGCCCGCCGCCAGGCAGAACTGGAGCGGGTTCGTGCCAGTCTGGCTAATGCATCCTCACATCTGATTCTACCGTTGGATATTACCGACAGTCAGGCGATAACTGACGCAGTTGCAACTATTTCCGAAAAAATTGGTGGCCTCGACTGGCTGATAAATAACGCAGGTATCAGTCAGCGCGCGCTAATTACAGACACTTCGCTGGAGACTGAACGAAAATTATTTGAAGTAGATTATTTTGGCCAGATTAACTTAACCCGCCAATGCTTACCATTGTTGCTGGCAGACGGTGGCGGTAAAGCAGTTTTTGTTTCATCTGTTGCCGGGTTAGTGGGTACTCAGTACCGTGGCAGTTATTCGGCCGCCAAAGCAGCATTGCATTTGTGGGCCAACAGCTTGCGTGCTGAGCTATTTGCTCAGGGGCTTACAGTTGCCACTGTTTTCCCGGGCTTTGTAAAAACCGATGTGTCATTAAACGCCCTGACCGGTGACGGCCTGCCATTGGGCGAGATGGACGCTGCTCAGGCGAATGCGATGAGCGCAGCACAGTTTGCCGAACAAGCAGTAAAAGCCTTACTGAAAGGTAAAAATTACATTGTTATTGGCGGCACGAAAGAGCGGCTGGCTGCATGGGTATCGCGACTGTCACCGGAACTACTTTATAAGATGATCCGAAAAAGCAAAGTTCGTTAAACATCAACCTTGCTTCCGGAATTAACGTTATTGATAATAGTTGTCAGGCAAATCGATCCGGGCTACCCCAGACTCAATAGCTGCTTCTGCTACTGCCCGGGCTACTCGTGGTAACAGCCTTGGATCCATTGGCTTAGGTATAATATACGCTTTACCAAATTCCAGCTTATCAATGTCAGCAGCTTTTAGCACGTCAGCAGGCACCGGCTCTTTGGCTATGGCGCGAATAGCATTAACTGCGGCAATTTTCATTTCATCATTAATAACACTGGCCCGCACATCAAGTGCACCGCGGAATATGAACGGAAAACACAGTACATTATTCACCTGATTCGGGTAATCTGAGCGGCCGGTTGCCATAATCAGATCTTTGCGGGCTGCGTGCGCCAGCTCTGGTTTAATTTCCGGATCAGGATTGGAGCAGGCAAAAATTACCGGATTCGCTGCCATTAACTGCAGTGCTTCAGGCGGCAGTACATCGGGCCCCGAGACACCAACAAATACATCTGCGCCTTTTAACGCATCTTCCAGCGTTCGTTTATCAGTATTATTAGCAAAAAGTAATTTATATTGGTTCAGATCATCACGCCTGGTATGAATAACCCCTTTTGTGTCCAACATATAAATATGCTCGCGCTGCGCACCACATTTAATCAGCAACTCCATACAGGCGATAGCCGCAGCGCCAGCCCCCATACAGACAATGATCGCTTTGCTGATATCTTTACCCTGAATTTCCAGCGCGTTCAGCATACCTGCAGCAGTAACAATAGCGGTACCATGCTGATCGTCATGAAACACCGGTATTTTACAGCGCTTAATCAACTCTTTTTCTATTTCAAAACATTCCGGTGCTTTAATATCTTCCAGATTAATACCACCAAAGGTATCAGCGATATTTGCCACTGTATTGATAAACTCTTCTGTGGTGCGGTGGCTGACTTCAATATCGATAGAGTCCAGATTAGCAAAACGTTTAAACAGCAACGCTTTGCCTTCCATTACAGGTTTTGACGCCATTGGTCCCAGATTACCTAAGCCAAGAATCGCCGTGCCATTGGTAATAACCGCCACCAGATTGCCTTTGGCAGTATATTTATAAACATTGTCGACGTCAGCGGCTATCTCCCGTACCGGCTCAGCTACGCCAGGGCTGTATGCCAGGGCTAAATCTTTCACTGTTTCTGCGGGTTTACTGATTTCAATACTAATTTTGCCCGGGGTCGGCTCTGCATGGTACCGCAGTGCCTGCTCTCTGAAATCTGACATCTTGTTTTCCTGCGTTTAATGAGTGAGGGTAACTTCTGATTATTATTGTAGTGCGACGGCAACAGCATGATCTTACCAGCGCAACTGCACCTTACTGACCATACCACTTTAGTTTTATTACCAGGTGTTATAGCAACTTCAGATGCAATCGCCAAGCCTGAGACCTGGTCAGAATTACCTAAAAAAGGGATTTTCCACAATAATCCGGTTGATAATTGCCAGGCATGCTGCTTAAGATTGCGTTTAATGTGACTAACTATCAGCAAATGTTGCCAGGTATTTCTGCTTAAAACCCCTGCATTTCAGGCGTATAGCCATCTAAAACCACTTTGCTCAACTGCATATTCAGCTAAATGCCGGAAATCAAACTATTTTTTTTAGTAATACTGACTATTTGGCTAAAAAACGACCAGGTATTTCTGTTTATTTCTGCCGGTTAAGCATGTCGCTAATACATTTGTTTACAGTTTGCTGTTCCTATTGTCTTGACCCTGCCGAGCGGGTGGTCGATCATTGCGATATAAATTTTTTGTAAACATTAATCTGTTATGCACCCGGGAGAAACATCATGCAGGTAACACGGATAGTCAGTGCCCTGGCACTGAGCCTAACACTGACACTGGCCGGAGTAGGTGCTCCGCCCGTTTTAGCGTCAACGGATAACAAGGTGTGCAGTGGCGAGCAGTGCGAGAATGAGATGCGCCGGCTAATCAAGCTGGCCCGTGCCGGCAGTGGTGACGCAGCAGCATTTGTAGCCATGGCCTATGCCTCTGGCGATGGTCTGGAACAAGACCATAAAGAGGCAGCACGTTTTATTAAGCTGGGGGTAAGGCATCGCAACCCCATGGCAACCTATTTAATGTCAGACTGGCACCGGAATGGTTTTGTGCTGGAGCAGGATATTGAGCAGGCAGATAAACTGCTGGCCCAGGCTGTTAAAAGTGAGTATGCCCCTGCCATGTACCAGCAGGCAGTGCTGTATTTGCAAACTGATGAAGAAGCCAAAGTAACCGAAGCCGTCAGCCTGCTGGAAAAAGCAGCAGAAAATAAACTGATGAATGCAATGTTTTTGCTGGCTCGCTTAAAGCAAACCGGTACCGCCACCGAGCAGGATTTAGCCGGAGCTGGCGAGCTTTACAAAGCATTAACGCTGGCTCGGCACCCGCAAGCACGCGATTATCTGCAGCAGGTGATCACTGAACTGGCCGCAGATGAGCAGCAAACTGAGCTGATAGCCAAATTCAGAAGTGTTGATGACATTGAAGTGATTGAAGTACGTGGCCAGAAAGTAGAGGCCAATGTCATGCTGGATGGTCTGGTACGGCGGTTAAATGCCAGTGGCAAATATGATCGCCGCTCAATAGGCAGCCGGATCAGTGGGGTCAGCTGCGAGGATTCCGGTTCAGCCTGTGCGTCGATAAAGCCAGGCAAAGGCGCCAGCTCGCTGACTGAAGTTCTGACCGGCGTTAAGTAAAGTTGAAACAGACATAAAAAAAGCACCGTAAGGTGCTTTTTTTATGCGCGACTTACCTGGCAAATTAACGATTGCCCAATACCGCGAAACGCTTTTTGAAGCGGTCAACCCGGCCGCCTACGTCTAATACTTTCTGCTTACCGGTATAGAACGGGTGGCAGCTTGAACATACGTCCAAGTGAATATCTTTACACAGTGCAGAATGGGTTTTGAAGCTGTTACCGCAAGTACAGGTTGCAGTAATTTCTTTATATTCTGGGTGAATACCTGGTTTCATGGGTTACCTCGTTAGGCCGTATCGCTATCTGGTCATCATGTGCCAGACACCATACGTAATTACAGTTAATTAAGGGCGCGTAGCTTAATTGATAGCCAGCAAAGTTGCAACTATCCAACAGGCTTATTTGCAACTTTGTTTTACTTGGCAGCAGCCAGAGGGCACCTTACACTATGCACTATCTAACCTGAAGGACGTTAACCTTGTCAGTTATCCGCGTTGCTCTGCCGCTGCCATTGCGCCAACACTTTGATTATTTGCTCAGCAGTGGCCAGCAGATCCAGATTGGCTGCAGAGTGCGGGTTCCTTTTGGCAAACGCGAATTAATTGGCGTGGCCTGGCAACTTGATCCGCCGGACCATTACCCTATTCCTCAGCTAAAACCAGTGATCAGCGTTATCGACGCCGATCCAGTGCTAGACGAAAACCTGCGACAGTTACTGACATTCGCCGCCGAGTATTATCATCATCCGCTGGGCGAAGTGCTCACTGCAGCACTACCCGCCTTGTTGCGTGAAGGCAAAGATCTCGCAGACTACCAGCAATATGCGTGGCAACTAACTACGGCAGGCACTAGCGCCACCGCAGCGGATTTTAAACGTTCGGCCCGGCAACTCGCCCTCTGGCAGGCCCTGCAGCAAGGGCCGGTTGCTGCCGCAGAGCTGTACGGCAGTCATCCGCAGACGGCTATAAAGCAACTCGAAGCAAAAGGCTTGATAGAAAAGGATGTCTTGCCACTTGCGCCCTTCAGCGAGCGTGGCCTTAAACAGCCAGCACTGCAACTGACTGCCGATCAGGCCTTGGCAGTAACCGCAATTAATCATGCTGCCGGCCGTTTTCAGAGTCTGCTGCTTGAAGGGGTAACCGGCTCAGGTAAAACCGAAGTTTACCTGCAGGCCATTGCTCCATTGCTTGATGCCGGCAGGCAAGTATTGGTGATCGTACCTGAAATTGGCTTGACACCGCAGACTCTCTCCCGCTTTCAAAGCCGTTTTCAGGCTCCGGTACTGTGCTGGCACTCCAATCTGACAAATACAGAACGTTTGCATTGCTGGCAGCATACCCACGCTGGCAGTGCCGCTATTGTCATTGGTACCCGCTCTGCGTTATTTCTGCCATTTGCCAGTCTCGGCTTAATTATTATTGATGAGGAACACGATCAGTCGCTGAAGCAGCAGGATGGTTTTCGTTACCACGCCCGGGATCTGGCCATAAAACGGGCAGCAATAGAGCAATGCCCGATTTTACTGGGTTCAGCCACGCCTTCACTGGAAAGCCTTTACAACTGCCAGCAACAACGCTTTGTTCATCTTAGCCTGCACAACCGGGCAGCTGGCCAGGCTATGCCCCGTTATCAGCTGGTGGATTTAAAACAGCAGGTACTGCAGTTTGGCTTAGCCAGCCAAACCCTGCAATACATTAAGCAGCAGCTGCAGCAGGGCATGCAGGTGATGTTATTTTTAAACCGGCGCGGTTTTGCACCAGCCCTTAGCTGCCAGGAATGTGGCTGGCTGACCGAGTGCCACCGCTGCAGCGCATTTACCACCTACCATAAACAAAGCCGGCAGCTGGTATGTCATCATTGCGGCGCCATAAAAGCTGTACCGCGCCAATGCGGACAATGCGGCAGCGCCCGGTTGGCCCCTGTAGGCCAGGGTACCGAGCAGCTGGAAGAAAATTTACAGCAGTTGTTTCCTGATATTGCAATAACCCGGCTGGATCGTGACACCACCCGCCGCAAAGGTGCACTGGCCAGCGCGCTTGACAGCATCAACCAAAGCGGGCCACGGCTTATTCTTGGTACTCAGATGCTGGCTAAAGGTCACCACTTTCCGTTTGTTACGCTGGTAGTGATTGTTGATGTTGACGGGGCACTTTACAGCAGTGATTTCAGAGCTCCGGAACAACTGGGGCAGCTGCTTACCCAGGTTGCAGGCCGGGCCGGCCGGGGCAGTAACCCCGGCACCGTTTTACTGCAAACGCATTACCCCGAACATGTGTTATTGCAGGACATTATTCATAATGGTTACGCGTCTTTTGCCCGCAGTGCCCTGCTGGAGCGTCAACACACCCGATTGCCACCCTATCAGCATCTGGCGCTGTTCCGGGCAGAAGCACTGCAAAGCGCACATTGTCAGCAATGGCTGACTGAGCTGGCAGACCTTGCGAAAACGCTGCCCGGGTTGGAGCTTTTAGGCCCACTAAGCTGCCCGATGGAAAAACGCGCCGGCAAATATCGCTGGCAGCTTCAGTTGTACAGCAATCAGCGACCCTTGCTGCATCAGGCACTGAATACGCTGCTTATTGCATTGCAAAGTTGGCCACTTAGCCGCCAGCTAAAGTGGCAACTGGATGTTGATCCGATCGATCTTAGCTAACCGCTTCGGCCCTGCTTATTTCTTTTTCAGACTAAGCAGGTAGAATAGCGCCAGTGAATTCTTAAGCCAGGTTGTTAAGCTGTCGATATGCCGCAAAAAGATTACGTAAAAACTGCCCGCCCCAAGCCCAGAGCAAAACCCGGAGCCGCTAAAGCACGCAGGGGAAACAACAGAGCGGCTACGCGGAGTAGCCGGCCCTGGTTACTGATAACGGTAACAGCAATGCTACTGGGCGGTTTTGCCTGGTTTCTATGGTATTTAAAGCAGCAACCAGCAGATACTGTCTCTACCACCCCCGCAGTACGCCAAAATACCCAGCAGGCCGACAAATCAGGCGCTGATGACTTACCAGCCAAACCGGTTGCTGAGCCCTACCAGTATATAAAAGAGCTGGAAAACAAAGAAGTACAGGTAGAAGTAGACACAACCGGGCGCGAACCACAGGGACCATTTCAGATGCAGTGCGGCTCGTTCAGGCAAGCTGATCAGGCTGAAGCCATGCGGGCCCAAATCGCTTTTGCCGGGTTTGCCTCAGCTGTCAGGCGCACCGAGGGCAGCAATGGTGTCTGGTACAGGGTAGTGTTGGGTCCTTACGATTCGAAGCGACAAGCAACAGCAGACCGTAACCGCTTGCAGCAACAAAATATCAATGGCTGCCGGATCTGGAACTGGACTTGAAAAGCAGCAGCACCAGCCACACTTAAGCCCTAGGTTCATTCGCCATAGGGCAAAAATTCATGACAACTATAGTTTCTGTACGTCGCGATGGCCATGTTGCCATTGGCGGCGATGGCCAGGTGTCACTGGGCAATACCGTAATGAAAGGTAACGCCCGTAAGGTACGCCGGCTTTACAATAACAAAGTACTGGCCGGCTTTGCCGGTGGTACCGCCGATGCATTTACACTATTTGAACGCTTTGAAGCGAAACTGGAGCTGCATCAGGGGCATTTAATGCGCGCAGCGGTAGAACTTGCCAAAGACTGGCGTACCGATAGGATGCTGCGCAAACTTGAGGCTCTGTTGGCTGTCGCTGACGCCACCTGCTCACTGATCATTACCGGTAACGGTGATGTTATTCAACCGGAGCAGGATTTAATCGCCATTGGCAGTGGCGGCCCTTTTGCCCAGGCTGCCGCGACCGCGCTGTTGCAAAACACTGAGCTCAGTGCCCGGGATATTGTTGAAAAAAGCTTAACAATAGCGGGTGATATCTGTGTTTACACCAACCAGCAACACACCATTGAACAACTTTAAGCAGGTTAATTATGTCTGATATGACACCCAGAGAAATTGTCCACGAGTTGGACCGGCATATTATTGGCCAGAGCAAAGCCAAACGCGCAGTCGCAATTGCCCTGCGCAACCGCTGGCGCCGGATGCAGCTGGAAACAGGCCTGCGAGCCGAAGTGACCCCGAAAAATATTCTGATGATTGGTCCCACCGGGGTCGGTAAAACGGAAATTGCCAGGCGCCTGGCGAAACTGGCCAATGCCCCTTTTATAAAAGTTGAAGCGACCAAATTCACTGAAGTCGGTTATGTTGGTAAAGAAGTCGAAAGTATTATTCGGGATCTGACCGACAGTGCAGTAAAAATGCTGCGCGAACAGGCGATCGCCAAGAACCGCTTTCGGGCCGAGGAAGCCGCGGAAGAGCGGATATTAGATGCGTTACTACCCAAAGCCCGGGACAACTGGGCCGACGCTGATAATCAGCCAGCCACTGATACCAACACCCGACAGATATTCCGCAAAAAATTGCGTGAAGGGCAGCTTGATGACAAAGAAATTGAGCTTGAACTGGCCCAAACCCCGGTTGGTGTTGAAATTATGGCCCCCCCTGGCATGGAGGAGATGACTTCACAGTTACAAAGTATGTTCCAGAGCCTGGGCAGTGATAAAAAGAAAAAACGTAAACTGAAAATAAAAGATGCATTGAAGCAACTGATTGAAGAAGAAGCGGCCAAGCTGGTAAATCCGGAGGAGCTTAAAGCCGAAGCGCTGGAAGCCGTGGAACAAAACGGTATTGTTTTTCTGGATGAGATTGACAAAATTTGCAAACGCGGTGAAACCAGTGGCCCCGACGTGTCGCGCGAAGGCGTGCAACGCGATTTGCTGCCATTGATTGAAGGCTGCACCGTCAATACCAAACATGGCATGGTAAAAACCGACCATATTTTGTTTATTGCATCTGGTGCATTTCAGATGAGTAAACCGTCTGATTTAGTTCCCGAGTTGCAGGGCCGCCTGCCCATCCGGGTAGAGCTGGAAGCCCTGACCGCTGCCGATTTTGAACGCATTCTAACAGAGCCTAAAGCATCATTAACTGAACAATCTATTGCGATGCTGGCAACTGAAGGGGTAAAAATCAGTTTCAGTGACGACGGCATTAAACGGATTGCTGCGGCAGCCTTTCAGGTAAATGAAACCACAGAAAACATCGGGGCCCGCCGTCTGTATACCGTGATGGAGCGCTTGCTGGAAGAAATATCCTATGATGCGGCTGACCACGCTGGTGAGCATATCGAGATTACTGCCGATTACGTTGAGCAGCATCTGGGCGCGTTAGTGCAGGATGAAGATTTAAGCCGGTTTATTCTTTAACGAAGGTTTCTGCAAGCAATGACATTACGCACCTTGCACTATCACCGGCAACGTCGCTTGCTGGATTTAGTATTCACTGACGGTACGCTAAAGGTGCTGTCAGCCGAATTTTTGCGGGTGCATTCGCCATCTGCCGAAGTACGTGGTCACGGCAAGCCTAAACTGGTGGCGAATAAACGAGATGTTGCTATCAGCATAATTAACCCCGTCGGCCACTACGGGGTTAAACTGATATTTGACGATGGTCATAACACCGGCCTGTACCACTTTCGCTATTTGTGTCAGTTGGCAGACGAACAGGAGGTGCTATGGCAGCGCTACCTGGCCCGGCTTAAAGCAGCCAATGCCAGCCGCGAAAGCCTGATCAATATACGCCCGCTCGGCTAACTTGCCTTTGGTTAACTGACACCTTGTCAGGCTTTAAATATTTCAACGCTCTGCCGCAAACTGGCAGCCTGCTGCGACACTTCCTCACTAATCGTTGCATTTTGCCGGGCATATCCAAAAGTATCGTCCGATAAGTCGCGAATTTTTACCACGTTTTTATTCACCTCTGCCGCAACATGACTTTGCTGCTCAATTGCTGCCGCTATCTGAGTGGTCATATCCATAATGTTGGTTACATCACCGGTTATCTCGCCCAGCAACGTCATAGCAATGCCCGCCTGTTCAGCGCTGTCTGCCCCTTGCTGCCGGCACTGTTGCATCGCATCAACAATATGCCGGGTACGACCTTGTAACGCTGCAATAATTTCTTCAATCTGACCGGTAGACTGTGCGGTTCGCTGCGCCAGATGACGTACTTCATCAGCAACCACCGCAAAACCCCGGCCCTGATCACCCGCCCTGGCCGCTTCGATAGCTGCGTTAAGAGCCAGCAGGTTGGTTTGTTCGGCAATACCTCGAATAACATCCAAAACCGAGCCAATGGTCTGACTGTCCTGCTCCAGTTCGGTAACGATACTGGTTGCTTCCTGCAGCCGGCCTGACAGTTGCTGAATTTGCTTAACGGTTTGCTCCACTTCCCGTCGGCCGCTAGTGGCATTCTGGTTAGTTGCATCAGCCTTGGCAGCGGTCATTTCGGTGTTACTGGCAATTTCATTAATTGTGGCGCCCATTTCAGTCACTGCCGTGGCAACCATATCGGTCTCCGCCTGCTGACGCTGCATACCCTGACTGGTATCAGACGTCGACTGAGCTAACTCTGCGGTTGCCTGGTCCAACATTCCCAACGCCTCATTAACGGTTCGAATCAAATGCTGAATATCGGCCAGCATGGCATTAAAATCCTGTGCCAGCTGGCTCATTTCGTCCTGACCACTCTCATCGACCCGCTTCCGGAAATCATGCTCGTTGCGGATTAAGCCAATGGTTTGGCAAACAGCCAATACCGGACCAATTATGCTGCGGCTGGTCAGGCCAACCAGAGCAAGCATTAATAGCAACACGACAACAAAAATAACAACGGCCAGCTGCTTGGTGCTGGCAACCGCAGCCGTTATAGCATCGCTGGTTTCTGCCGACAGGGTTTCAAGACTGCTCTCAGTATTCTGGATAGCCGAGCGCATGTCTCCAGTCAGCCCCTGTGTTTCATCCAGACCCAACCGCTGCATACCGTCAACCAGACTGTTAAAACCGTCCCGGTATGCGTTGGCGGCAGCAGTACCCGCCGGGAAACTACGCTGCAATGAACTGATAAAAGCCGCATATTCATTGTTGAAAGCCTCGGCATAGCGAGGTTCAAGCCGCAATAAGAAATCTTTTTCCAGCCGGCGTAACTGCAATAATGTCATAAGCAGCTCGGTTTCTTCAGTCTGGCTGAGTTGTTGCTCCAGAGTTTGAGCACTTTCCCGCAAGCGACCCTGTAAACCTTCGGCAGGTGTTAAACCTAACTGCTGCTGCTGCGCAACCAGCTTATTAAATACCTGCTGATACTCGGCAGTAAGCTGGTTGAATCGGTCCAGCGGCGCAGTAGTGATGTCATGCTTCTCCAAATATTGTCGCAGGCTCACAACTCTTTCAGTTAACTGGCCAATTCGATCATTTAAGCGTTGCTGATATTTCAGATCGCTGCGCATCATAAAATCTTTTTCATGTCGGCGCAGCATCAGTACAGTAGTATTAAGTTGTTCCACTAACTGCTGGGTACTGGCCAAACTGGTTAACTGGTTGCTCTGGTAAAACAGAATGGCCAGCATCAGCAGCATAGCAATAATGAGGGCGAGAGCGTTGGCTAACAGCCGCTGCTTTATGGTTAAACGACGCAACAACTTCATAAAGATTACTCTTAATGCAAGACTGAATTTAAGACTAGATTACTTTAGTAAATGTTAATAGCAACCACTGAATATTTAGCGGGGATAGTTTTTAATAAATGCCAATGCTTCGCTTTCAGGTAGCGGTTTGGCAATGTAATAGCCCTGCACTGCGTCGCAGGATAAATTGCGCAACAAGTTAAGTTGCTCTACTGTTTCCACACCTTCAGCCAGAATACGTTTACCCAGGCCATGCGCCAGCTTTATCATGGTTTTGACAATCATCATATCGGAGTCATTCGACGTCATGTCCATCACAAAACTGCGATCTATTTTTATTTTTTCAATCGGCATTTTACGTAAATAAGCCAGCGAAGAATATCCGGTACCAAAGTCATCTATTGATACTTTAATACCCATTTGCTGCAGCTCCAGGGCAAAATTTGAGCCTTTTTCCATATCCTGCATTGCCGTATTTTCGGTTACTTCCAGCTCAATCATTTCAGGAGACACTGCATATTGTTGCAGCAGGCCTTTAAGCTCCTGCTTTAAACCCTCCTGCTCGAAATGGACTGGCGACATATTAATGGCTAACGGAATATGTAAACCTAGTTGTTGCCAACGCTGAATACTGGCTACGGCACTGCGCAATATCACCAGATCCAGTACCTGACTCAGACCAAGTTGTTCGCATAATGGTAGAAACTCACCCGGCATTAACAAGCCACGTTGCGGGTGCTGCCAACGCACCAGTACTTCAAAACCTTCTAACAGGTTACTGCGCAAGCTAAGCTGTGGCTGGTAATACAACACAAACTGATTCTCACTGATCGCCTGCAGTAATTCACTTTCCCAGGCCAGTAAGCGAGCGGTTTCTTCCTCCATACCCGTTTGATAACTCAGCCAACTGGCCTGCAAACGTTTGGCCTGATGAAAGGCAATATTGGCCTGTTGCAGCAGCTGCTCAGCACTGAGCGCATGCCGCGGATAATGAGATAAACCAATGCTGGTAGTCAGTTTTACCGGGCCGCTATCAAGTAAAAATGGTTTTTCAATCAACTGCTGCACATGTTGCAGACTATATTGCAGCTGTTTCTCATTGACGACATCGGCCAGCACCAGCGCAAAAATATCGCCACCGGTTCGGGCAATCAATACCGGTTTCACAATGCTTTGTTCAAAACGCCGGATAACTTCGCGTAAAATCCGATCGCCCTGCTTCAGGCCTACTGACTCATTAACGTTTTTAAATTTATCCAGACCCAGCATCACTAAATGCAGGTTAGCGGCATCTGCCCTGGTAATTAACTGCTCAAGCTGAATAAGCAGCGCGTCACGATTAAGGGCTCCGGTCAGTTGATCATGTTGATCCAGATACCGGGTTTTTTCAGTCAGTTTCAAGTTTGTGCTGCGTTCATTTTCCTGTAGCCAGATAACCAGTGAAAAACCCAGCGTTACCAGCAGCGCCAACTCAATAGTTTTGTATAAAAACATCTGATTAAAGGTGCTTAAAATGCTGATTTGCGTCATGTTACTCAGGGTATTTCCCAGATAAAGCATACCCCAGAGAACAAGCACAACAGACGCCACTTGCGGACCAAGACCGTGGCTTTTCTTTTGCCATAAGCCGGTACCCGCCATAAACAACAATATACCTGTTAAGATAAAGCGAAAATGAGCTTCCAGTAATGAATGCCATGATGGTAAATCAGGCAGTGCCAATGGTAAGCCCACCCCCAAACATGACAATATAAAAAAGATAATAAAGTAACGGCTCACTGGCCAGCTGAGAGCATGGCTGGCGTTCAACGGAAATTGCAACCGGTTACCCAGCAACATTAACAACGCAAAGCTATAGCAAGCGAAGTGGACAATAACAGCCAGCGGCAGCTGCGCCCAGCTTTGACCAAATTCAGTGGTATAAAGCAATAAAATAGCAAATTGATAGCCCGCGAAAGCCAGAAAAGCAAGGAACCAGACTTTAAGGTAGGTTTGCCGGTATACACGAAAGTAATACCACAAAAAAAACGCCATAAGCAACGCCAAACCGGTTTGGGACATATAAAGGGCATTTCGGGCGAAAAATTCTGCGGACACAATGCGCTCTCTTATTGCATGGCTACTACACCTTAGCAAACAAATTGCTTTTGCAGCAATACTTTGTTGAAAGCATAACTGCAAGCAGACAACATTATTTCCTTGAGCTTGCAAGGCTGAGCGCTATACTGTGCAGAAGTTGTTGCCGCCTACGGAGCTTTATATGGAATACAATACTTCAGAACTGTGCGATCTTTATGCGGATCAGGTTGATGTGGTTGAACCGATCTTTGCAAATTACGGTGGCAGACGTTCATTCGGCGGCCAGATTCATACTATTAAATGCTTCGAAGACAACGGCCTGGTGCGCCAGGTTCTTGCTGATAATGGCGTAGGAAAAGTGCTGTTAATTGATGGTGGCGGTTCAGCACGTCGGGCTTTAATTGACGCTGAGCTGGCCAGTATTGCTACCAGTAATGGTTGGGAAGGTATTGTTTGCTATGGCAGCGTCCGCGATCTGGATGCGCTGGAAGATTTTGAAATTGGTATTCAGGCAGTAAATGCCATCCCTATCGGTGCTGATGATAATGGCTTTGGCGAAACCGAGGTTCCCGTTAATTTTGCCGGCGTTACATTTTTACCCGGCGATCATTTATACGCAGATAGCACCGGTATCATTTTGTCACCGGATCCGCTTGATATCGAATAGCGATACAAAGAATTTTTATGTTACAACGTTTTAGCAGCGAAGAACTCGGCAAATATTGTATCCGGCGCAGCGGTGAAACCCGGTTGGGTCAACAGCTGCTGTTACCAGATCCACAGTTACCCTATACCGAGCTGCTGGCAGCCCATAAAGCAGCAGGTGGCCAGTTTGTTCTGTTGGGAATAGCGGAATGTATTGGTCCGCTGGCCAATATGGGTAACGCTGGTGCTGAATTAGCCTGGCAGGCTTTTTTGCAGCGTTTTTTAAATCTGCAACATAATGACAGTTTGTGTACTGACAGCGTATTGCTATTAGGCCAGATTGACTGTGCAGATTTACAGCAGCAAGCCGCAACATTAGACAACCAGAATGCGCAAGACCTGGCTAAGTTGCGCCAGCTATGCGCCAAGCTGGACCTGCGCGTTAAACAACAGCTTGAGCCGATTTTCGCTGCCGGATTATACCCGGTGGTTATTGGCGGTGGCCATAACAACGCATACCCGCTGTTGCAGGCACTGGCTGAAGTAAGCGGGCAACCGGTAAACTGTGCCAACCTGGATCCGCATGCGGACTTCAGGCCGCTGGAAGGGCGGCACAGTGGCAACGGCTTCAGCTACGCCAACGCCGGCGGATATCTCGGCCATTACACTGTTTTAGGACTGGATCCACAGAAAAATTCTGCGGCCAGTTTAGCCATGCTGCAACAAGCTGGCGGCGATTTTGTCAGTTACCAGCAATTTGCTGTTCGCCAGCAACTTAGCTATCAGCAGGCATTGGATAAAGTGATAGAGCAGTGCTGCTATGGTAAAGCAGATATTGCGATTGAACTGGATACCGATAGTATTCAGGCAATGCCTGCCAGCGCTATTAACTACAGTGGCCTTAGTGTGGAGCAAGCAGCTCAGTTTGTCTTTCAGCTGGCACGGTTGCCGCGGGCCCGCTACTTACATCTGGCTGAGGCAGCGCCGGCGTGTCACCCTGCTGGGCTTGCCGCCGGAATTAATCAATGTGGGCAGGTGCTATCAGCACTCGTGCTGGCGTTTACAGCAGGCAAAGCTCAGCAACCACCTGAGATTTAACCCGGATGCCGCTGTTGCCACTGGCGCAGCCATGCGGGAAAGCCACTTAACTCAAACGGCTGTGAATACCAGAACCCCTGGCCACGTGAACAGCCCATCCGCAGAAGTTTATCTTCAACTTCGGCCCCTTCCACACCTTCGGCAATGACGCCTAGCCCCAGGTTCCGGGCCATATCAATAATAGCGCCGGTAATGGCGATATGGGCTTCTGTTTTATGTAACTCGCTGATAAAGCTACAGTCTACTTTAACGTACTGCACAGGCAGCTGCCGCAAATACGCCAGAGATGAAAAACCGGTACCAAAATCATCTAATGCTAATTCAACACCCAGCCGGTGTAACCGTTGCAACATTGCCATGGTACGTTCCGGCTCTGCCACTAACGCATTTTCGCTCACTTCAAGCATAAGCAGTTGTGGCTTCACCTGATAGGTATCGAATAGCTGTTCCAGTGCTTCAATCAGCTCGTCCTGCAACAAGTCTTTGCTGGAAATATTGACGGCTATCCGGCTGACTAACTGTTGTTCTAACAAACTGGCAATCGTTTTAACGGCCTGCTCCAACACCCAAAGGGTCAGCGGATAAATAACCCCCATTTCCTCAGCAAGCGCCAGAAAAGCCTCAGGCGCAAGCAAGCCTTTTTTGGGATGCCGCCAGCGGATAAGCACTTCAGCGGCAAGCACCTGGCGGTTTCGCATTGCCATTTGTGGCTGCACAAACAATACCAGCTGATCCTCGTCAATCGCCTGGCGAAGTTCAGCCATCAACGCCAGTTTTTCTGTTGTGTAATTAATCATCTCAGAGTTGAACATCATACTGGCGCTACGATGCCATTGAGAATGCTGTAATGCCAGATAAGCACGCTCCAGCAGCTCATTAAACTGGGTGCTATGATCAGGATAGAGTGAAATACCAACCCCTAACTGATAATCAATGGCGCAACCATGAACCAGCATTGGCTGTGGCACAGACTGTTGCAACTGCCGGGCTAAAAATTCGGCCCGCGCTGGTTGCGACCCCACATCAAGCCAGATGGCAAAGTCGACACTACCAAGGTGGCACACCCTGACCGGTTGCTGCTGACGGTATTCATAAGTCAGAATTTTATCTTCATCAGTCAGTTTGTCATTTATCCGCTGAGCAATCTGAGCCAAAATCAGATTGCTGTTACTGTGCCCCAGCAACTGATTGATCTGGTCGAACTGTTCTACTTTCAGCAGAATAAGCGCAAATTGCTGCTCGGGCGCACTCTTCAGCAGATCATCAAGCTTACGTTGTAAGGAAAATTTGTTAGGAAAGCCGCTGATGTCATCATGTAAGGAATAAAAACCCTGCATATCAGGTTTAGGTTGCAACGCCCGCCATAGCCGGTATTTTAAGACAACAATGTAACTTAATGCTATTAGCAATAAAACCAGTAATAACAAGGTTATCGGCAAGGCCGGTGCAGATTGATTAGCCATCGCCGGCCCACTTCCCGCGAACAGCCCCAAAGCCAGCAAACGATTGAATCTGATTATCATGGCGTTACCACATCTTACCGCAGCTGTGTTATTGTGCTGACAGCTTACCGCAAATTTAATGCTTGTAAAGCTGCCCGCTTTACAGCCTTACCGGCTTCCCTTGAATAATCAGCTGCTTAAGCTGATTTTCCCCAAATTGATAGCAAAGTTCAGCGGGTTGGCTGATTGCATAGCAGGCAAAGTCTGCCCGCATCCCGATGCTAAGCACTCCTCTGTCTTTCAATCCTAATGCTGCCGCGCCGTGCCGTGTTACACCAAGCAATGCTTCTTCCGGTGTTAATCGGAATAAGGTGCAAGCCATATTCAGCATCAGTGGCAGTGAGCACAAAGGTGATGTGCCGGGATTAAGATCCGTCGCCACCGCGATGGGCACCTGATACTGCCGCAACAGCTTTATTGGTGGAAGCTGAGTTTCCCGCAGAAAATAGTATGCGCCCGGCAACAAAACTGCGACGGTGCCGGCTTTGGCCATAGCAGCCACCCCGGCTTCATCCAGAAATTCAATATGATCAGCCGACAAACCAGCAAATTCGGCCACCAGGGAGCTGCCACCCAGATTTGACAGTTGTTCTGCATGCGCTTTAACAGGCAGCCCTAATGCCCGGGCAGTAGCAAATACTTTGCGGCACTGGTTGACACTGAATCCTATTCCTTCACAGAACACATCAACGGCATCGACCAGTTTGGCGGCATGTAACCCGGGCAGCATCTGGCAAACTGCGTCAATGTAACCATCGGCATTATTCGCATATTCAGCAGGTAGCGCGTGAGCACCCAGAAATGTTTTTGTCACATTGACCGGATGATGGGCATCGAGCTCGGCGGCGACCTCCAGTATTTTTTGTTCAGAAGCGAAATCCAGGCCATAGCCCGACTTTATTTCAACCGTTGTCACCCCCTGCGCCAGCAAGGTATTCAGCCGGTCTTTTGCCAAAACAAATAGTTCCTGGTGACTGGCGGCGCGGGTAGCGGCTACGGTTGCGTTAATACCACCACCACTTGCTGCAACTTGCTGATAACTGGCACCATTTAAACGCATTTCGAACTCATTGGCCCGGTTGCCGGCATAAATCAAATGAGTATGGCAATCAATAAAGCCAGGCAGCAACCACTGGCCCTGCATGTCATGTACAGGGGTTGCCATTACATCAAATTCTGGTAATTCATCTCGCCTGCCAACAAAGGCAATCAGGCCGTCTTTTACCGCAAGCACACCCTTTTCAATAGCGCCGTACGGCACACCATTGTCGTTCATTGTGGCGATGTTGGCGTTAATCCAGATGGCATCAAACTGCTGCATACGGTTCTCCTGTTGGCAAATACAAAATAATTTTACACCATCAACTTGTATATACAACCAAATTGCAGTATTTTTTATTTAGCAGGAGTGATCAATTGCATGCTAACGGAGTGATTATGGCAGTTGCCAAGTTTGCCGAGATAAAAGAGTTTATGCTAAGCCAGATTGAAATTGGCGCCTGGCCAGAGCATAGCCGGGTACCATCTGAAAATGAGCTGGCGGAGCAATTCAGTGTCAGCCGGATGACCGCCCGCCGGGCACTGCAAGAGCTAACCGAGCAGGGTATTCTGTATCGTACTCAGGGCGTTGGCAGCTTTGTCGCTGCCCTGAAATCGCAATCATCATTGCTGGAAATCCGCAACATTGCCGATGAGGTTCACTCCCGTGGCCATGCATACAGCGCCCGGCTGGTTCAGCTTACTGAACTGCCCTGTCCGACAGTTATTGCCAGTGCACTGGGCCTGCGACGCAATGATCCGGTTTTTTTCTCGTTGATTGTTCATCTGGAAAACAGCCTGCCGTTGCAACTGGAGGCCCGCTATGTCAGCCCATTGCAGGTGCCAGACTACACTGCACAGGATTTCAGCTACCAAACACCTCATCAATACCTGAGCCTGATTGCCCCACTAACCGAAGCTGAACACACAGTAGAGGCTATCTGGCCGGATGATTTTACCTGTAAGCATTTAATGCTGAAAAAAGCTGAACCCTGTCTGCGCCTGACCCGCCGCACATTCAGCCGTGAAGGGGCGGTCAGTCTTGCGTACTTAACATCACCGGGTAGCCGCTATCGTTTAGGCGGTCACCTGAATTTTTCATTACCAAATAGCAGAGAGAGCATCTGATGACAGACTCACGAATTGATAACAGCCGGGTAGTGCGAGCTGAGCGCGGTGCCACCATCAGCGCAAAAAGCTGGCAAACCGAAGCCGCCAAGCGGATGTTAATGAACAATCTTGACCCGGAAGTAGCCGAACACCCGCAATCACTGGTGGTATACGGGGGGATCGGCCGCGCCGCCCGAAACTGGCAGTGTTTTGATAAAATTGTTGAAGTTCTGAACCGGCTGGAAAACAACCAGACTTTACTGGTGCAAAGCGGTAAACCGGTGGGTGTGTTTCCTACTCATCCCGACGCGCCGCGGGTACTGATTGCTAATTCAAATCTGGTGCCGGCCTGGGCCAACTGGCAACACTTTAACGAGTTGGATCGTAAAGGTTTGATGATGTACGGTCAGATGACCGCCGGCTCCTGGATCTACATTGGTACCCAGGGCATAGTTCAGGGTACCTACGAGACCTTTGTCGCAATAGCCAGACAGCATTTTAATGGCGAAGCTGCGGGCAAATGGATATTAACCGGTGGTTTAGGAGGTATGGGTGGTGCGCAGCCACTAGCTGCCACGATGGCCGGCTTTCATATGATTGCCTGTGAGGTGGATGAAAGCCGCATTGATTTCCGGCTGAAAACCCGCTATCTGGACAAAAAAGCTTACTCACTGGATGAAGCATTAGCCATGCTGGAGCAAGCCAAAGCTGAAGGCAAACCTACTTCCATAGGCCTGCTGGCTAACGCGGCAGATGTGTTCAGCGACCTGGTTAAACGCAACATAACGCCCGATGTAGTTACCGACCAGACCTCAGCCCATGACCCGTTAAACGGTTATCTGCCGCAGGGGTGGACGATGCAACATGCCGAGGAGCAGCGTAAAACAGATGAAACCGGCGTGGTCAAAGCGGCGAAGCAGTCGATGGCGGTGCAGGTAAAAGCCATTCTGTCGCTGCAACAACGCGGCGCAGTGGCAACAGACTATGGCAACAATATCCGGCAAATGGCCAAAGATGAAGGTGTAACCAATGCCTTCGATTTTCCGGGCTTTGTGCCCGCCTATATCCGGCCGCTGTTTTGTCAGGGTATCGGGCCGTTTCGCTGGGTGGCGTTATCGGGCGATGCAGATGACATCTACAAAACCGATGCCAAGGTAAAAGAGCTTATCCCGGATGACCCACACCTGCATAACTGGCTGGATATGGCGCGTCAGCGCATTCAGTTTCAGGGGCTGCCAGCCCGTATTTGCTGGATAGGATTAAAAGACCGGGCCCGAATTGCCCTGGCCTTTAACGAAATGGTAAAAAGCGGCGAGCTTAAAGCCCCTGTCGTCATTGGCCGTGATCACCTGGACTCAGGCTCAGTAGCGAGCCCGAACCGTGAAACCGAAGCAATGCTTGATGGCTCTGATGCCGTATCAGACTGGCCGCTACTAAACGCCCTGCTGAACACCGCGGGCGGCGCGACCTGGGTATCTTTGCATCATGGCGGTGGCGTTGGCATGGGTTACAGCCAGCATAGTGGCGTGGTAATTGTTGCCGACGGCACGGACGAAGCAGCAAAGCGGCTAAGCCGGGTTCTGTGGAATGACCCGGGCACCGGCGTAATGCGCCATGCGGATGCTGGCTATGACATCGCAGTAAATTGTGCGAAAGAACAAGCCCTGGACTTACCAATGGTTACGGAGTAACAACATGAGCTTTACCCTGAATTTAGTGCCAGGTAAGTTAACCCTGGCCCAGTTGCGACAGATACAGCAAGGCCCGGTGCACCTGACATTGGACAGTGCAGCGATACCTGCTATCAACAAGTCAGCGGCCTGTGTCGCTGATGTCATCAAGCAAAATAAAGTGGTGTATGGCATCAATACCGGTTTCGGTCTGCTGGCCAACACCCGGATTAAAAATGAAGAGCTGGAACTGTTGCAGCGATCGATTGTGTTATCACATGCTGCCGGGTTTGGTGACTTTATGGACGACAGTACAGTTCGCTTAATGCTGGTGCTGAAAATTAATGCATTGGCCCGCGGTTTCTCCGGGATCCGGCTAAGTGTTATTGAAGCGTTAATTGGTTTAGTTAATGCTGGGCTTTATCCCTGTATACCGGTTAAAGGTTCAGTCGGTGCGTCTGGCGATTTAGCACCCCTGGCGCATATGGTGTTACCGTTAATTGGCGAGGGCGAAGTCAGCTATCAGGGGCAGATATATGATGCAACCGAAGGGCTGGCACTGGCAGGGATGGCACCACTTACTCTGGCCGCGAAAGAAGGCCTGGCATTGTTAAATGGTACTCAGGCTTCGACAGCCCTGGCACTGGAAGGCCTGTTCAGGGCTGAAAATCTGTTTGCTGCCGGCACCGTTATTGGCGCCATGAGTGTAGAGGCAGCACTTGGCAGCCGCGCGCCATTCGATAGCAGGATCCATCAAGCCCGTGGCCAGCAAGGACAAATTGACGCAGCTCAGATATACCGTCACTTACTGACATCCGGATCAGAAGTGGGTACCTCTCATCAGGATTGTGAAAAAGTACAGGACCCATACAGCCTGAGATGTCAGCCACAGGTAATGGGTGCCTGTCTGACCCAAATCCGCCAGGCTGCAGAGGTGCTGCAGGTTGAAGCGAATGGGGTAACAGACAACCCGCTGGTGTTTGCCGATGAAGGTGATATTTTATCTGGCGGCAATTTTCACGCCGAACCGGTGGCAATGGCCGCAGACAATCTGGCCCTGGCGATTGCCGAAATTGGCGCCTTATCAGAGCGGCGGATGGCTTTGCTGATTGACGCCAGTTTGAGTAAGTTACCGGCATTTCTGGTTCCTAATGGCGGCGTTAACAGCGGCTTTATGATTGCCCAGGTTACTGCAGCCGCGCTGGCATCTGAAAATAAAAGCCTGGCCCACCCGGCTTCGGTTGACAGTTTACCTACGTCAGCCAATCAGGAAGACCATGTCTCTATGGCTACCTTTGCGGCACGGCGTCTGGCAGATATGAGTGAAAATACAACTGGCGTGCTGGCGGTCGAGTACTTAGCTGCAGCTCAGGGACTGGATTTCAGGATGCCACTTAAAACCACTCCATTGCTGGAAAACGCCAAAGCACTGTTGCGCCAGGACGTCAGTTTTTACAATCAGGATCGCTATTTCGGACCAGATATCGAAAAAAGCGCCAGCCTGATCCGAAGTGCAACGCTGAATCAGTTTATACCACCTGCCACATTATGTAGCTTTTAAGCTGCACTACCCCTATCTGAAGTTGCCGCACCAAAAAGGTGCGGTAACTTCAGAATTGCACCTCTTTGTTATTTTTGCAGCGATTTCTGGCTAGACCAGTATGTTTTTGTTTGCTACCTTGTTGTTTTCACTTCAACTGCTGATTTGTCACTATACTCAGACAAGCAGACATTAACTGGCGATGGTTATGACATTAAAAGTTGTGCATAAAGTCATTCTGGGCTTTGGTTTTATTGCTGCATTACTGCTGTTTGCCAGTATTTTAGCGCTGTTTAGTTTTAATACTGTTACCCAATACAGTAATGACGTAAATGAGCTGGCGGTTCCAGCCCAGCAACAGAGTAATTTGGCGCAAATTCAGTTGCTGAAACTGGCAAAATTGTCAGCATTGGGCTTCACCGCAGAGCAGCAGTCAGAATTAAACGAATATCAGCAGCAGTTTGCCGCAAATAAAAACCAGTTCACAACTCTGATGGCCGATTTTAATCGGTTAACAGCTAAAGACGATGCTTTGCAGCAACCGCTGCAGGCTGCGTTAAATCATTTCAGTCAATACAGCGAAGCAGTAGACAAAATGTTCAACGCCCGCAGCGAGAGCAATGCAGCGGCGAATGCTGTTGTAGCCGAATTGAGTGAACTTGAAACCTTAATAGACGACGCTGGTGCCGGTTTGCTGGATTTAGCTGATGCCGACTTGTCGCTCGATGATGATTTAATGGAGCAGATAAGTGGCAACGCCGGCCGGATCGATGGCCAGATTTTAGGTTTACTGAATACTGTAAGGGAAATGGCAGGCTACGTTGAACTGGCTGCTCTGGAACGGAATCAGGAGAATATAGGTTTTACCCTCAGTGATATCCAGGTAAATATTGATTATCTTGACCGGCAAATAACCGGTATTGATACGGATGGCCTCTGGCCAGAGTTCCAACAGCAGTTCACTGCGTTAACGCAAAGGCTGCAGGGAGAAACCAGCCTCATTGGCTTAAAACAGCGTCAGCTACAGCAACAGCAAACAGCCCGGCGCCAATTAAATAGTTCCGAGCAGCAAGTTGCACAGGCAGTACTGGCTTTAGATCAGGTTGTTGAGCTGGCAGATCAGCGCTTTAATCAACTACAGCAACAAGTATCAAACGCGCTAAATTCAGGCAGTAACCGTACACTGGTCATGATGCTGGTATTGGTGGTGCTGGCAATAGTCGCAGCATATTTTACCATCAGTGCAATGCTTAAACCGCTGGCCAGCATTAACCATATGCTTGGTGACATTGCCAAAGGTGATCTAACCCGCGAGCTTACTATCGTTCAGCAAGATGAGTTTGGTGCCTTGTCTGCCAAGGTAAATAGCCTGATAGCGGCACTGCGCAGTTTAATTACTAATATTCAGCAAAACGCGACTGACTTAAATAATAATGCCAGCCAGTCCAGCAGTGAAGTACAGGAAATAAGTACCTCACTACAACAGCAGCAACAGCAGATAAGCCGGGTTAATGGTATTACCAGCGAGTTGGCTGATAATAATCAAACGGTGGCAGAGCAGGCAAAACATGCGGGCGAAGCAATGCGTCAGGCTTTAGAGCAAAGCCAGCAAATTCAGCAAATAGCCAATAAAAATAAACTTCTGATAACCGGCCTGGCAAGTCAATTGGCGGGCACCAGCGACGTAATGAATAAGGTCAATGATCAGTCGACCAATATTGGTGGCATTCTGACAACCATCAGCGCCATAGCAGAGCAAACTAACCTGCTGGCATTAAACGCAGCAATTGAAGCTGCAAGAGCCGGTGAACAGGGTCGGGGCTTTGCGGTAGTGGCAGATGAAGTACGCTCCCTTGCAGGCCGGACTCAGCAGGCAACGAATGAAATAAGACAGATGATTGCCAGCTTGCAGCAGCAAAGCCAGCAGGCGGTATCGTCGGTACTAACCGGTAAAACAGATGCTGAGCAATGCGTTGCCACAACTGAGCAACTTGCAGCCGCATTAGAAGCGGTTAATCAGGCAATGGCGCAAACCCGGCAAATAAGTAATGCTGTCAGTGAGGCCAGTGCCAGTCAATTGAGCCTGGGTACAGATATCAGTGACAACATGCAACAAATGGTACAACTTACCAATAACAGTGCCAGTAAAGCGCAAAGCACGCTGGTTCACAGTGATGATGTTGCAAGATTGGCTGAGCAGCTGCAATCGGCCGCGACCCGCTTTAAAATTCAGTAAGTCGAAACTTCCGACCTGCTACCAACAAACCAGCAATAAAAAAGCTGGCCGAAGCCAGCTATGCAGGAAGTGAAGCAGTCCGTGTTTATTATTTTGATTCCTTTCGCCACTAAATATCGCTTTTTTCAGACCAAAAATCCTGATGAAACTTTGATATCAGCTCTGAATTATTGGCACTTGCTGAATTTTTGCCCGTTTTTGCTGCCTTTTTAAGCTTTTATTGTCCAGCAGGCTAATATTCGCTTCCTGGGCAAATATCCAGGCCTGATTTGAAAAACCACCACTACTGACCACTATGCCATCAGTAATATCTGCCGCCAGCATTTGCTGAAACATAGCCCTTACCTGGGTGATATCAACCGGCATACAGCTTTGTTGGATTAACACCAGAGTGTCGCGTTGTGCCTGAAGTAAATGGTAGTCCGCACCAACTTTTTCACTGGTTGCCAACAGCCCTTTGCGGCTTAACAGGCGTTGCGCTTCCTGTAAAAACTGTTGCTGGCGGTCGCCGCTGCCCAGTAAGGCTTGCAGTCGCAGGTTCAGCCCCGCCAGGCGATGCTCATCGTCAAGCTCCATAAAAGCTAACACATTACAAAAAAGTGCTACTACAAACATCAGAACAAAGCTCCACAACATAAACGTCGACCAGAACGCCGACAATGTCAGGTCTTTGTCATTTAATAGCAGTGAGTGCTCGGCGAAGAACAGATAAACGCCACCAGCCAGTACACCAATTAATGTGCTGATGGACGAAACCCAAAGCCATTTACTTTTCATAACCACCTCAAACCTGTGTTGTCTGGGGGGTATTATCAGTCGCGGGTTGCTTTCGTGCTTTACCAAGTTTTGATAAATGCTTTATAAATACTGACAGGCGCGAAATTGTGGTTATTTTTCAGACGAAGGCTCAGGAATGACCACGTAATGACCAATAAACTCAGCGCAATATTGCTGCTGACAATAAACACCAACTCTGATCTTTTGCCTGACTTTTTTGCCGTCAGCCAATGGCATGAGATTGCCACTGCAGTCCAGCAACTCACATCGAACTTCAGGCTCTGAACTGACAGGACGTAAATAACGGATATTGGCATTGGCCAGCACCTGAGCCCCCTGCAGACCTGCCGCTTTTAATTGCATGTACAACATCCCCCAGCCGGTTAATGTCGCCAGGGCGTAAATACTGCCGGCAAACATGGTCT
This sequence comes from Arsukibacterium indicum, assembly GCF_019100565.1. GTDB lineage: Bacteria > Pseudomonadota > Gammaproteobacteria > Enterobacterales > Alteromonadaceae > Alishewanella > Alishewanella indicum. The sequence goes on from NZ_JAHRID010000006.1 coordinate 126,949, forward strand.
GGTGTAAATTTATATTAGGTGCCAGCGGCGCACTGCAGCGTAGTTGGTAACCGTCGAAGCCGGTTATATTAAGCTGCATAAACTGACTAAGCGGGATGGTTTGTCGCCAGGTTTCAGCGAGTTGTTGCTGCCAAAGAATAAAATCAGCATCGCTGCCTGCCAGACGAAGTACTTTGACCATTATCACGTGAGCTATGCCGAAAAGTGCAGCGGCCTCGCCTACGTGCTGATACCCCTGCTGTTTATAAAAGCCAACAGCGGACTCTCTGGCGTTCAGCTGCAGCTGTTGCAAGCCAAGATACACCGCCTGCTGCTCAAGTGCCCGTAAAATCATACTACCTGCCCCTTTGCCGCGGGCATGATCGGCTACTGCCATATACCGGATCTGACCAGTAGTATTATCAAGCTGATGTAATCGGCCAACAGCCTGCAGTTTACCGTTGCTATCGGTTAACATCAGATGATAAGCCTGAAGTTCCAGTTCATCCTGCTCAGAGCCTGGCGGTTGTTGCCAGGGTGCGCGCAGCACTTGCCAGCGCAAATTATAGTAAGCCTGCCATTGCTCGGGAGTTTGCGGCCTGGTTAATTGCCAGTCAGAAGGTATTGCCATAAAAAACTCACTACAATAACAACAGGGAAAAATTAACTACTCAGCATAAACGTTACCGGGCCATCGTTTACCAGGCTAACCTGCATATCGGCCGCAAACACGCCGGTTTGCACCGGTATGTCCAGTTCGGTTAACTGCTGAACAAATTGCAGATAAAACTGCTCTGCCTTAGCCGGAGCGGCTGCAGGAGTAAAGCTCGGCCGCAGACCACTTTGAGTGTCAGCGGCCAGGGTAAACTGCGACACGACTAATACCGCACCAGCAGCCTGTTGCACATTTAAATTCATTTTGCCGTTACTGTCGCTAAACAGCCGATAATGCGCCACTTTATGTACCAGTTTAGCCAGGCTGGCTTCAGTATCTGTTGCCTCTACAGCCAGTAACAACAACAAGCCGGGACCAATGGCACTTACTTGCTCACCCGCCACTGATACCGATGCCTGGCTAACCCGTTGAATCAATGCTTTCATGCTTGCGACTCTCCAGATTTTTCAGCTTCGTCCAACTCAGCTCGTTGTTGCAGGAACGCAGTCAGCTCGGCACCAAGCAATACTACCAGCCAAGACAAATATACCCAGATAAACAGAATCGGTACCAGTGCCAGAGCGCCATACAGCGCCTGATAAGAAGGAAATTCACTGACGTATAATGTAAAACCACGTTTGAAAAACTCAAATAAGACGGTAGCCAGCAGCGCCCCCCACAGAGCATGGCGCACCCGCACTTTAAGATTAGGCACGACCAGATAAAGAATGAAAAAGGCCAGAAGTGACATCAGATAAGGGATGAGCCACAAAATAACGTTCGAGACGCCCGGCGTATAGTCGTCCGCATACCGACTTAACGTTGCCAGATATGACGTTACGGCGATTGAGGTTCCAATCAAAACCGGGCCCAGGGTTAAAATCATCCAGTAAATTGAAAATGAAATAATTGGCCGTGGCCGCTGTTTTATCCGCCAGATTTTGTTTAAGGTTTTATCAATATTATAAATTAGCAACAGCGCTATAATAATTAGTACCAGAATACCCACCGTCGTCATGCCGCTGGTATTATCGATAAACGTATTAATATATGTCTGAATTTCTGCCCCGCGGGTGGGGATAACATTGGCAAAAATAAGCTGCTCTAGTTCAGATTTCAGCTCTTCAAACATCGGGAACATACCAAGCATTGAAAACATTACGGCAATAAGTGGTACCAACGATAACAGTGAAATATAGGCGAGATAACCTGCCACTATCGTTATCTGATCCTGCTGGCATCGCTGAAAATAAGCAGCGATGAAATCTTTGATCTGACGCAGATACCGCAGCAGCTTTGACTTATCCATAGTAACTCCATGAATCCCTGATAACCGCAAGAATACTCGAAAGATCAGTGACAGACCAGCCTTCAGCTATTGGTACTACCTAACCATAAACAACAAAGCCAGCATTAAGCTGGCTTTGTCTTATAACATAAAACGATTATGCAGCAGGGCCGCGACTGGCACGCTTACGATCATTTTCTGTTAAGTGACGCTTACGGATCCGGATAGATTTAGGGGTAACTTCTACCAGCTCGTCGTCATCAATAAACTCAAGTGCCTGCTCCAGCGTATAACGGATTGGTGGCACCAGGTTAATCGCCTCATCAGTACCTGATGCACGCACGTTAGTTAACTGTTTACCTTTTAAGCAGTTAACAGTTAAGTCATTGCTGCGGCTGTGGATACCGATAACCTGACCCTCGTACACTTCTTCAGCATGACCGATAAACATCTTACCGCGTTCCTGCAAAGAGAAAATAGCGTAACCGGCGGCTTTACCTACGGCATTAGAGATCATTACACCATTCATCCGCTGACCGATATTGCCACCTTTGTGCGGGCCATAATGATCAAACGTGTGATACATCAGGCCGGTGCCTGAGGTAATGGTCATAAACTCGGTACGAAAACCAATTAATCCACGGCTTGGCATGTTAAAGTCCATCCGGATCCGGCCTTTGCCGTCTGGCTGCATATTGGTCATTTCGGCCTTACGCTCACCCATCCGCTCCATAATAGAGCCCTGATGCTGCTCTTCACAGTCGATGGTCACGTTTTCCATTGGTTCCATTTTCGCGCCGTCTACCATTTTCATGATAACTTCCGGGCGCGACACGGCCAATTCGAAACCTTCACGGCGCATATTTTCAATTAACACGCCTAAATGCAGTTCACCACGGCCAGACACCTTAAACTTGTCACCGTCTTCAGTCTCTTCAACCCGCAGTGCCACGTTGTGTTTCAGTTCGTGAGTTAAGCGTTCTAATATCTGACGAGAGGTAACGAACTTACCTTCTTTACCTGCAAACGGTGAAGTGTTTACCTGAAAGGTCATGGTAACAGTAGGCTCATCTACCTGCAGTGCCGGTAACGCCTCTACCTTAGTAGTGCTACAGATGGTGTCTGATATTTTCAGCTCGCCAAGACCGGTAAAGGCAACAATATCACCTGCCTGAGCTTCATTAGTTTCTATCCGCTCCAAGCCTAAGTAGCCAAATACCTGGCCAACTTTACCGTTACGCTTGGTACCGTCGGCACTAATAATCGTCACTTGCTGGTTAGGCTTAAGGCTGCCGCGTTTAATCCGGCCTATACCGATAATGCCCAGGTAGCTTGAATAATCCAGCTGTGATACCTGCAACTGGGTTTCACCATTCAGTTCAACCGCAGGCGGCGCAACGTGCTTAACAATAGCCTCAAACAAATCAGTAATATCTGTTTTAGGTTCGTTGTAGTCTAACGTTGCCCAGCCGTTTAATGCAGAAGCATATACGATGGGAAAATCTAACTGCTCGTCGGTTGCACCTAAATTGTCGAACAGATCAAATACCTGATCGATAACCCAATCAGGGCGCGCACCAGGACGGTCAATTTTATTAACAACTACAATAGGTTTTAAACCGTGAGAGAACGCTTTTTGGGTAACGAAGCGGGTTTGCGGCATCGGGCCGTCAACCGCATCAACCAGCAGTAAAACTGAGTCTGCCATTGACAGTACCCGCTCTACTTCACCACCGAAATCGGCGTGACCAGGGGTATCCAGAATATTGATATGATAGCCGTTCCAGCGTACCGAAGTATTTTTTGCCAGAATAGTTATACCGCGCTCAGACTCCTGAGCATTGGAGTCCATCATCCGCTCCTGCAACTTGGCACGGGCATCGAAAGTGCCAGACTGTTGCAACAATTTGTCTACCAGGGTGGTTTTGCCGTGGTCGACGTGCGCGATGATGGCAATATTACGCAGTTTATCTAAAGTTGACGCGGTAACGCTCATGAATCTGTATCCTCTGTGGCACTAGATGACCATAATGACCACCAGGCAAACGCTTTTCAAAAGTAAAGGGCGCATATTCTACTCTTTTTTTTCACAGAAAGAAAAAGACCTCGTACTCATTGACGGTTTTTTTTCAGACAGAGCCAAAATTTCAGCTACACTTGGCTGTTATCGCAATGCACTAATAACGAGCAGCAAGGCACCACAATGGTGCATCAGTATAGTTTCAACTTAACGTCGCGATATTAAATCAAATTAAATCATGCAGTTGTATTTTGGCATGTATCTGGCATTTAATAGCGCAATCACTAATTCAGTGTTCAAATCGGGTCAATTGGAGGAATGCATGTCTGCATCGGAAGTATTAAAATTAATTAAAGAAAACGACGTCAAGTTTGTCGATTTACGCTTTACAGACACCAAAGGTAAAGAGCAGCATGTCAGTATCCCGGTTAGTCAGGTCACTGAAGACATGTTTGAAGACGGTAAAATGTTTGATGGTTCTTCCATTACCGGCTGGAAAGGCATCAACGATTCAGACATGATCCTGTTGCCAGACCCCAGCACCGCCGTGCTGGATCCGTTCTTTGAAGAAACCACCCTGAACGTAACCTGTGACGTTATCGAACCCAGCACTATGCAAGGCTACGATCGCGATCCGCGCTCTATCGCCAAACGTGCAGAAGAATATTTAAAATCGACCGGTATTGCCGATACCGTGCTGTTCGGGCCTGAGCCAGAGTTTTTCATGTTCGACGATATTCGTTTTGAAACCACCATGGCCAGCTCATTCTTTAAGATTAACTCAACTGAAGCGGCCTGGAACTCTGGTACTGTTTACGAAGACGGTAACAAAGGCCACCGCCCGAGCGTTAAAGGTGGTTATTTCCCATTACCACCGGTAGATTCAGGCCACGACATTCGTAGCGCCATGTGTATGGTACTGGAAGAAATGGGCCAGACCGTTGAAGCGCACCACCATGAAGTTGCGACTGCCGGCCAGAACGAAATTGCGACCCGCTTTAATACCCTGACCAAAAAAGCCGACGAAGTACAGCAATTAAAATATGTAATCCACAACGTGGCACATTTATATGGTAAAACTGCTACTTTTATGCCAAAACCATTGGTGGGTGATAACGGTTCAGGCATGCATTGCCACCAGTCACTGGCCAAAGACGGTGTAAACCTGTTTGCAGGTGATAAGTATGCGGGTTTATCAGAACTCGCCCTTTACTACATTGGCGGTATCATTAAGCACGCTAAGGCAATTAATGCGTTTACCAACCCGTCAACTAACTCTTATAAACGCTTGGTACCGCATTTCGAAGCACCGGTAATGCTGGCGTATTCTGCCCGTAACCGTTCTGCATCAATTCGTATTCCGTTGGTACCCAGTGCTAAAGCCCGCCGGATTGAATGTCGCTTCCCGGATCCGGCTGCTAACCCATATCTGGCGTTTACTGCGCAGTTGATGGCAGGTCTGGATGGTATTCAGAATAAAATTCACCCTGGCGATGCCATGGACAAAGATCTGTACGACTTACCTGCTGAAGAAGCAGCCAATATTCCACAAGTTTGTACCTCATTAGATGAGGCGATGGACGAACTGGATAAAAACCGGGCGATCTTTACTAAAGGTGGCGTAATGTCTGATGCGATGATTGATGCTTACATTGCAATTAAGCGCGCAGAATCACGCCGCGTGTCTGTAGCGGTACATCCGTTAGAGTTTGAACTGTACTACAGCGTGTAATCATAGTTTGCAAAAAAGGCCCACTGAAGTGGGCTTTTTTTTTGTAGAATTCTTTATTAAAGCACGCTAAAGTGTGATGATAACTATTAAAATACAACATAAATGGATTTGACAAGCACATGAATAAGTTATTGTTGTTATTAACTTTATTGATAATCATGCTGCCATTACAGGCGCAGGAAAAGCGCATATTTGTCACGAAAGATGCCAATGGGGTATTAATATTTTCTGATAGCCCACAGCCAGGTGCTGAAGAAGTGACACTAACCAGCCGCCCTAACATTATGGAATCAACCGGTACTAATCTGCCCGGAAGAAAGCCGGTAGAACCGGAACCCTTTAAAATTGAAATAGCTCAACCCGAGAATAATGGCACTGTGCGCGATAACACCGGTTCAGTATATGTGTCTGGCCGAATCACACCGATGTTTCAACGTGGCCTGCAAGTACGGTTGGTCGTTGACGGCACTCCACTTAGCGAACCACAAAATAAAGCAACTTTTATTCTGCGGGATGTTAATCGTGGTGAACACACCCTGCAAATGGAATTATTTGATCAAAGCGGCAAGCTTATTGCAACCAGTCCTGTCACAACCTTCTATCTTCACAGAGCGTCGGTAATTAACCCCAATTAGGGCAGCCAGGGCTGTAATTCGGCATAAAACCGATTACACTGCCAGTCACCTGCACTAATTTGGTGCAACAGAGGTGGCAGTGTGACAACCCAAAGTAAACAACCTGATTTTACGGCGCTTGCCGAACAACTCACCACTGCGGTGTTGTTGCTCGACAGTGATCTGATGCTGCGCTACTTCAATACTGCATGCTGTGCCGTAATGGGCCTGGGCGAAAAGCGCCTGACTGCCCAGTATTTTCCCGGTTTGTTTCAGCACATTGATATCAAAGCCAGTCATCTGACTGCCGCGCTCAGCAGCAAACAAGGCTTTAGCGTCAGCGATGTACAGGCGGTACTGCTGGATGGCCGCCACCTGTTGCTTGATATTTACCTGACCGTCAGTGAACAACCAGCCAACCATCTGCTACTGGAATTAAGACAGGTAGATCAGCAACGCAAAATCAGTATGGAAAGCCTGCAGCAACATCAGCACCTGGCAGCGCGGGAACTTATCCGCGGGCTGGCCCATGAAATTAAAAATCCGTTAGGCGGTTTACGTGGTGCGGCGCAATTGCTTGAGGAGTCGCTGGACGAAGAGCAGAAGGAATATACCCAGCTAATTATTGCCCAGGCTGACCGCTTGCGAAACCTGGTAGACCGCTTGCTGGGCCCTTACCGGCCGCCACAAAAAGTTACCACAAACTTACATCAGGTAATTGAACAGGTTTTGCAACTGGCCCTGATGGATAATCCGGCTAAAGCCCGCTTTAGTCGCGATTATGATCCCAGCATTCCGGATTTCAGCTTTGACCCTGAATTAATCGAACAAGCGCTGCTGAATATCGTCCGCAACGCTCAGCAGGTTTTAGCAGATAACGGCGCTATATGCCTGCAAAGCCGGATTTTACATCAGCATACCCTGAATGGTAAACGCTACAAACTAGTTGCTTTTATTAAGGTTATTGATAACGGCCCGGGGATCCCAGCCGAAATTAAAGACACCTTGTTTTACCCGATGGTCAGCGGCAAAGCCGGTGGTACCGGACTTGGTTTATCGATTGCCCAAACCCTGATCCATCAGCATGGTGGCTGGATTGACTGTGACAGTTGGCCCGGCCAGACAGAATTTACCTTATATTTGCCTATCTCAGACACGGAGGAATAACGCAATGAGTGATACCGTCTGGATTATTGACGACGACAACTCAATTCGTTGGGTGCTGGAAAAGGCATTAGGCCGTGCAGATATTCAGTGTGAAAGCTTTGCATCAGCCGATTTAATGCTGCAGCGGCTGGAATATGAGCAACCTGCGGTAGTGGTTTCCGACATCCGGATGCCCGGAACAGATGGCATGGCCTTGCTGGCGAAACTGCAGGGGCTGGCGCCGGAGTTACCCGTTATTATTATGACTGCCCATTCTGATCTGGACAGTGCCGTTAATGCCTTTAAACGGGGTGCTTTTGAATACTTGCCAAAACCTTTTGATGTTAATGACGCTGTCGCGCTGATTAGCCGGGCGTTGCAACATAGTAACAGCCAGCGTGCCCGCCAAAAACCTCAGGCTGCCAGCATTACTCCGGAAATTATTGGTGAGGCACCGGCAATGCAGGAGGTATTCCGGGCTATAGGCCGGTTGGCCCGCTCCAGCATCAGCGTACTGATAAATGGTCAGTCAGGCACCGGTAAAGAGCTGGTAGCAAGGGCACTTCATAAACATAGCCCCCGATCTGAACAGCCCTTTATTGCCCTCAACATGGCCGCTATTCCAAAAGATTTAATCGAGTCCGAACTGTTCGGGCATGAAAAAGGCGCATTTACCGGCGCCAACAACTTGCGAAAAGGACGGTTTGAGCAGGCTGACGGCGGTACCTTATTTCTGGATGAAATTGGCGATATGCCACTGGATGTGCAAACCCGTTTATTGCGGGTACTGGCCGACGGTCAGTTCTACCGGGTGGGTGGCCATCAGGCGGTCGGCGTAGATGTCCGGATTATTGCCGCAACTCACCAGAACCTTGAGCAACTGGCTCAGGAGGGGAAATTCAGGGAAGATCTATTCCATCGTCTGAATGTAATTCGGGTCCACTTGCCTCCATTAAAAGATCGCAAACAAGATATCGCGAGACTCGCTCAGCATTTCTTGCAACAGGCCGCTAAAGAGTTAAATGTGGAAGCAAAAACCCTGACCAAAGAGGCAGAACAGTTTTTGAGTCAGCTTGACTGGCCGGGTAATGTGCGTCAGTTAGAAAATAGCTGTCGCTGGCTGACCGTAATGGCAAGCGGTAAACATATTGTGGTAGCCGACTTACCACCGGAGCTGGTACAACCGGCCAAAAACAGCCAGAAACAAGCGTCCACAGAAAGCAGCGACTGGCAAAGCCAGCTGGCAAGCTGGGTTGAAGATAAGCTAAGTGCCGGTGAACAGAATATTCTGGCTGAAGCCAGCCCGGCATTTGAGCGGATTGTGTTGCAGCAGGCACTGCACTTTACCCGTGGTCATAAACAGGAAGCGGCCCGATGCCTGGGCTGGGGCCGCAATACCTTAACGCGTAAACTAAAAGAGCTGGAAATCGAATAAATCTGTTATTCGGTTTTTAAATTCCGTTTTTGCTGCCAGTTGAGCTTACGTTGTTGTTGCTCGCTGGCCAGCTGTTGCCGCTGCTCCGGCGTCAGCATCTGGTAAACCTGATGGCGTAATTTCAGCTGCGCCAGCCTGCGTTCAACACGCTGTTGTTCTTGTTGCTGCAATAATTCTGTTGCAGCAGCATCATCAAAATAGTCTGCCGTTACCAGCTCACGTAAGGCATGTTGTGTGCCATCGCCGCGTTTACGCTCAGGCCTGTTTGCTTTATGGTCTTTAACCAGCTGTCGCAACTGTTGCTGCTGAGATGCGGTAAGGTCAAGGCCAGCTAGCATTTTCTGGTAGTTAAAGCCACCCCGCTGCATCTTATGTGACTTGTCTGGCTGCTCAGGCTTGTTATGATAGCCGGCACTGGCGGTGGTCGTTACCAGGAACAGGCTTATAAAGGTTACCATTAACGTTATTGCTTTCATCATTTATACTCCGAAGTTAAGACACTGACAGCTTAACGGCTTCAATGCAAAGTAATGCAAAGCGCAGGTAAAGGTTCAGTAAAGATTCTGGCGGCAATAAATGCAATGGATACACTGAGCAAAAAAGAGCTGGTATGACTGCAATTTTAATCATTGATGATGATATTGAACTATGCACGCTGGTAGCTGATTACCTGGCAATGGATGGCTATCAGATTGATATGATTCACGATGGGATCAGTGGTCTGAGCAAAGCACAAACCGGCAACTATCAACTGATACTGCTGGACGTAATGTTGCCAGGTCTGGATGGACTTAACCTGCTTAAAGCCCTGCGGCACGATAATTATTGTCCGGTACTGATGCTAACAGCCCGCGGTGAAGATATCGATCGAATAATTGGTCTTGAACTTGGTGCAGACGATTATCTTGCAAAACCGTTTAACCCCAGAGAATTACAGGCCCGGGTTAAAGCTATCTTACGGCGGGTAGAGCTGGCACATCACGACAGCAGTCAAACGGCTCCGCTTCTTGAGATTAATCAGGTTACACTTAACCCGCGAAACCGCCAGGTACAGTGCAAACAACAAGATGTTAGTCTGACCGCAACTGAATTTCAGTTACTGGAAATGCTAATGCGCCATGCCGGCCAGTTGGTCAGTAAAGAAACACTGAGCCAGCAAGTTTTAGGCCGGCGCCTGCAGCAGTATGATCGCAGTCTGGATATGCATGTCAGTAATATCCGCAAAAAGCTGGGCCAATTAGCCAGTGACGAAAAGATCCAGACCTTACGCGGCAGCGGTTACTTGTTTCTCAGCGGCCCTGTCTGACTATGCTACGCTGGTTAAACCCGATTAATTCCCTGGCCGGACGCATCTTTGTCTGGTTCTGGCTTGTCTTGCTGTTAACTGTGTTGTTGACCCTGCTTATTTCACGAAGCATGAGTGATCCCACGGATATCCGCAGGCTGCCGTCACAAATGAGTAGGCAGTTACAGAATCAGCTAGCGCCACTGGCACAAAGTATTGACCGGGTGAGTCTGTTGCAGAAGCTCGCTGAAGATAAGTACAGCAACTGGCTGGTGGTAAATAACGCTGATCAGCTGTTATTAAATCCTGAAGCTCTGCCCGACCGCTTTGACCCGCACTGGTTAACTGAGCTTGCTCAGCTTAACCGGCCACGCCTGTTACGCCATCGTAATGTCTACCTTGCCGGGCCATTTATTATTGAAGTAGCCGGCCAGCAACTGGCCTTATATCAGCAGCGCCAACGACCGCCGCGTCCCTGGTGGAGTATGCGAACCTTATCTGAACCGCTGCTCGTATTGTTACTGTTGGCCGTATCTGCAACGGCCAGCTTTGTGCTGGCAGTATCGATCTCCCGCCCCCTTAGGGAGTTGTTACAGCAAAACCTGGCGTTTGCCTCAGGCAAGCTCAGCAGCCGGGTCAGCAAGCTGGCTAAAAGGCGCGATGAACTTGGCCAGCTTGGTCGAAGCTTCAATACCATGGCCGAACAGATTAGTGATCTGTTGCAAAACCAGCAACGTTTGCTGCGAGATATTTCACATGAGTTACGCTCCCCCCTTACCAGAGCACAGCTGGCATTGGGTCTGGCAGAGCAGCAGCAAAACCTGCAGCAACTTCCTAGATTAAAGCAAGAACTTGAGCGGATAGATGCAATGCTCGACGAACTACTTACCTTTAGCAGACTGGATGCCGGCCAGTATCAACTGGATGTCGGTACCTGTGATTTGACAGCAATGCTGGAAGAATTAATAGAACTGAACCAGGTAGAAGCTGAAAGTAAGCACCAGCAATTACTGCTTGCTGCTCCCGCCCAGTCTTGGCTTGATGCCGATGGTCGGTTACTAAGCCGGGCATTTGATAATATTATCCGAAATGCAATTAAATACGGCCCGTCTGACAGTACTATTCGCCTGACCGTACAAGCACAACTGCAACCCAAACAGTGGGTGGTTGAAGTAACTGATCAGGGGCCCGGGCTGCCAGAAAAGGAGCTTGCAGCAGTGTTTCAACCTTTTTATCGGGTGAGTGACAGCCGCACCCAGCAAACCGGAGGCACAGGCCTTGGGCTGGCAATCGTCGCTAAAATTGTGCATCAGCACAACGGTACCGTGCTGGCGATAAATCGTATGCCGGGTTTATCTGTCCGGATCACCCTACCATGCCAATCGGCCAACGCAAGGCAATCCGCCACATGATGCCCCCCGTATGCGCAGGCTCAACAGAAGCATCACTGGCAGAAAACTGGCAAAAGCAATTGCTGCCTCTATGGCAAAGCTTTGTGCATGCAGATCTTTACACCACCGACCAAACCCGCTTGAGTTATAGCTACTTTCTGGCAGATAGCAAAGCACAGGCTGTTGTTTTCAGCACTGGCAGGGTAGAAATGGCGGTAAAATACATTGAACTGATGCAGGATTTTATCGCTGCGGGATACAGTGTATTTATCATCGATCACCGCGGCCAGGGGCAGTCGGCAAGGCTTCATGTCGACCCTCATCTTGGCTATGTCGCCGATTTTCAGCATTATGTCAGCGATTTTAATCAGTTTATTACTGAAGTCGTCCAGCCTTCTGGCCATCAGCATCATTTACTGCTGGCGCATTCTATGGGGGCAGCAATTGCCTGCCAATATCTGCAACAATTTCAACACCCCTTCAGCGCAGCGATTTTCGGCTCGCCCATGTTTGGTTTGCATGCAGGCAAGGTGCCTTCTATCCTGGCCACTAAACTGGTTGCAGGTTACGGTTGGCTCAGAACTAAATTAAAACAAGATAACCTGCAGTACTTTCCCGGACAAACACCTTATAAAGCATTGCCCTTTGCCGGCAATCCGCTAACCCATAGTCAGTCACGTTATCAATGGCTACAGCAGCTTTATCAGCTATATCCTGGCAGCCAACTTGGTGGTGTAAGCTGGGGATGGGTAACTCAGGCAATCGGTGCCATGGCTGAAATTCAGTTAAACGCCATAAAATTTAACGTCCCGCTGCTACTGTTGCAGGCCGCTGACGATCAGATTGTCAGTAACCACGCGCAAGATAACTGGTTTAAACACTTACCAGCAGCGTTATACAAACAACATTTCGTTCTGATTGGTGCTCATCATGAGATCTGGATGGAGCAGGACGTGATCCGCCAGCAAGCATTTAGCGCTGTTAATCAATTTCTGGCTGGACTTACTGAGCAGAAAAAGCAATAACGTTTTAAACTCAGACGACTAAACGCCGCCGGCAAAACCATGTTGGCGCCAGGCTTCATAACAGACAATAGCTACGGTATTAGCCAGGTTAAGGCTGCGTGCTCCCGGCCGCATTGGCAAGCGGATCCGCTGCGAAACTGGGATGGTATCACGCACTGAATCGGACAAACCTGCTGTCTCAGATCCGAAAAGTAACACATCATCGGGTAGGAACTGTTGTTGCTGAAACGGCTGACTCCCCTTGGTGGTTAACGCCAGGATCCGCTTACCTGTCATAGCGGCAGCAAAACTTTGATAGTCAACATAGCGACTGACGTTGGCCAGGTCATGATAATCAAGCCCTGCCCTTCGTAACTTTTTTTCCTCAAAATCAAAACCCATTGGTTCAATAATGTGCAATTGGCAACCGGTGTTTGCCGCTAACCGAATTATATTTCCAGTGTTAGGTGCTATTTGGGGTTCAAACAAAGCAATATGAAACATATGATACGAACGCCAGTTGGAGAAAGGCCGTTAATTTACACGCTGTATTGGTTAAGTTAAAGCGGTTAAATGCAATGACTGTCGGAAATATCACCAATTAATTTGCTTTAAGGTCGTTATGCCAGCTATATTTACCCCGTAATGTGTACACTACAAGGACGTTATAGTTATGCGTATGCCAGGTTGGCTGTTTTTATTCGCCCTGCTGCCGACCTTTTCGGCCCGGGCTAGTATTGCTGACGGGTTTTCAGCTATCTCTGCCTCTCCAATGCTTACTTTCGCAGCAGGATTTTTTGTTGCTGGCATTGCTGGTTGGTGGCGCCTCAGACAACTTCGGGCCCGCCAGAAATCACAACATCAGGTATTGCGGCAATTGCTTACCGATACCAGTGCACTGGTGGCCGTACTTGACCAGAATTGCCAACTACTGATTGCCAGTACCGCGCTGGAGAAAGTCGCACAACAACAGAACCTTTGCCACTGCATGTACTTTGATCCGGTGACAAAACAAAAAGCCTGGCAAGACATCCAGCAAGTTTTGGAAACACAACGAAGCTGGCAGGGGGAACTATGGTGGCTGCTAAAAAATGATTTGCTGGCTGTCAGTCTGACGATAACTCAAAGTAATAATACTGCCTGGCCAGAAGCACGATACCTGCTTGTTGCCCAGGACATTACTGAGCGCAAAAGAGCCGATCAACAGCAACTTAACAACCTGACCAGAGACCCACTGACCAGTCTGCCAAACCGGATTATGCTGGAAGAACAATTGGCCAGCAATGTTGCCTCCTGTAATACGCTGTACCCGGCTACCGCTTTGATATTAGTAAAATTAAATCAGTTACTCAACACAGAGTCTGCTGAAGCCGGGCAAAGCAGCGCAAAGCGAATTGCTGACATTGCTCTGAGCTTGCGTCAGGCGATTGCACCACAGTTCACGTTGGGTCGGTACAGCAGTGATTGTTTTGCTATACTGGTCGCGCCTCATCAATGCTTTGCGCCGGTTGAATTGCCGCTTAACCAGCTGGCACACCAGATCCTGTTACAAATAAACCAGTTTAATATTATCAGCAGTTCTAGTCAGGTTTATGCCAGTATTGGTATAAGCCGGTACCCAGATGACGGGGCAGATGCCAATACTTTGATGCAAAGTGCAGAGCGTGCGGTACAAAGCGCCACACGTAGCGGAGCCAGCCAATTCTGCTTTGCAGACAGCCGGCTGCAACAGCACGCAACTGAGTATCTCACCCTGCAAACTGAGCTTAGCAAAAGCCTGAATAATGATGACTTTATTGTTTACTTCCAGCCCCAACTGAGTATCAGCAGTAACCGGGTTGTTGGCTACGAAGCCTTGCTGCGTTGGCATAATCCAAAACGCGGAATTATGCAGCCACAAAGTTTTTTGGCACTGGCTGAGCAAAGCGGCATGATAGTGTCGTTAGACCGCCTGGTCTTCCGGGAAAGTTGTCAGCAAATAAAACAATGGTTACAAACCAATCAACTTCGTGGCCGGGTAGCGCTAAATATTTCAGCTCAGCATTTTCAACAAACCGATTTCGTCAATTTCCTGAACAGTTGTCTGCAGGATCATAAACTCACAGCCGAATATTTCACATTAGAGCTGGATGAACGAATTTTTCAGCAACCAACTGTCAACCTGCAAAGCCGGCTGGTTGCTCTGAGCGACGCTGGTTTTCAATTGATCCTGGATAATTTTGGTGATGGCGTTTCTTCGCTAACCAGCTTGCGACAGTTACCACTGCATGGTGTCAAAATTGCCCGCAGCCTGATTAACCAGATGGAACAAAAAGAGCAGCAACGCAATATTACTGCCAGTTTAATCCGGTTGGCGGGCTATCTGCAGCTGGAAGTAACCGCCAGTGGCATCGACAATGAAATGCAAGCTTATCTGCTGCATGTGATGGGTTGTGATAAATTACAAGGTAATTTGTTCAGTAAAGCCTTACCCGCCAGTGAGATACCAGCCGTACTGGCTAAAGAAAACAAGCTTATCAAAAAAGCAGCCGGTTAGTTAACCTCGTCCCGCTTTTCACGGCCAAGCAGGTCAACAGCGGCAAGTTTAACATCTTTATTCTGGTATAAAACCTGATAAATCTGCTCTGATATTGGCATCTCGATACCTGTTCGCCGGGCCAGATTAAATACTTCTTTAGCGTTGCGATACCCTTCAACAACCTGACCTATCGTGGCCATAGCGTCATCAACTGTTTTTCCCTGCCCCAGCAATAAGCCAAAACGGCGATTACGCGACTGGTTATCAGTACACGTCAGTACCAGATCTCCCAAACCGGCCATCCCCATAAACGTATCTTTCTGAGCGCCGAGCGCACAGCCCAGCCGGCTCATTTCTGCCAGCCCTCTGGTAATCAGAGCGGTTCTGGCGTTGGCACCAAAACCAATACCGTCTGCCATGCCCGCACCAATTGCGATAACATTTTTGACGGCTCCGCCCAACTGAACACCGATAAAGTCGGGGTTAGTGTATACCCGGAAACTTTTTGCACAGTGCAGTAAGTCTGACAGTCGGCTGATAAATGGCTGATCTACCGATGATAGAGTTATTGCTGTCGGCATGCCCGCTGCCATCTCTTTGGCGAAAGTAGGGCCTGACAGCACTGCAAGCGCAACCTGTTCACCAAGGATTTCCCGGGCGACATCCTGCAACAAGCGTCCGCTTTCCGGTTCCAGCCCTTTGGTAGCCCACGCTACTCTGGCATTGGTCGCTAAAAAAGGTTTAATTTGTTTAAGGGTATCAGCAAACGCATGGCTGGGTACAACCACCAGAATATCACGACTGCTTTGCACCACATTCTGCAAATCAGCACTGACAGTCAGGCTGTCTGGTAAACGAATGCCCGGAAGATACTTTTGATTACAACGTTGCTGTTGCATCTGTTGAATATCTGCAGCATTTCGGCCCCACAGAGTGATGGGATTGCCATTACGTGCCAGACAAATAGCAAGGGCAGTGCCATATGACCCTGCCCCTAATACTGCGATTGCTGTGCCAGCCATCAGCTTAAGCGTCAGCTTTGACGTCCTGACCCTCGGCCTGGCGCTTTTGCAGGTATTGTGCAAACAAAGCGTCAAAATTAACCGGTGCCAGGTTCAGTTGCGGGAAGGTACCACGATTAACCAGACTTGATACCGCTTCACGGGCATACGGGAACAGAATATTCGGGCAAAACGCGGCCAGCATATGAGCTAACTGGCTCTCTTCCAGCTCACCAATTGAGAAAATGCCCGCTTGTTGCACTTCACACAGAAAAGCTGTCTCTTCTCCGACCATGGTCGTTACTGTCAGAGATAACGTAACCTGATAAACACCATCCTCTACTTTTTCACTGCGGGTATCCAGATCCAGTTTAACTTCTGGTTTCCACTCTTTGCGAAAAATTGCCGGCGCATTAGGCGCCTCAAACGAAATATCTTTAACAAAAATTCGCTGAATAGCAAATTGTAAACCCTGTGCCTGTTGCTCGTTTGCAACACCATTTGCCTGTTGTTCGGCCATGAATAATTCCTAGTTTAAGTTATGCGGTTAACAGTGAATCGAGTTTGTCAGCTGCATGCAGCGCAAACATATCGTCGCATCCACCAATGTGAGTTGTACCAATAAAAATTTGCGGCACAGTTGAACGTCCGTTTGCTTTTTCAATCATTTCAGCTCGACGTTCCGGCTGCTCATCAATTTTCACTTCCTGATAAGCAACCTGTTTCTGATCAAGTAATGACTTGGCGCGAACACAATAAGGACAATATGCCTTGGTGTAAATAATCACGTCTGCCATGTTTACCTCTTTAATTTGACAACGGGCAGGCTGGCTCCAGTCCAGGCTCCCATTCCGCCCTGCAATACAGCGACGTTAGTGAAACCTTGTTTAGTCAGCGCAACAGCCGATTTTTGTGCGGTCATTCCTGCCTGACATACCACAATAATGGGAGCATCTTTTTGTTTTTCAAGTCCGGCTAGTTTTTGCTCTGCTATCTGACTGGCTGACAGCTGTCTGGCTCCGGCTATATGACCTTTCTTGAAGTCATCTTCACTTCGGATATCAACAACCACTCCATCCTGGCGGTTCACCAGCATGGTCAGTTCTGTAGGGGACAGTTGCCGTATAGCTGAAAACCGGGCTTTAACCCAGCCGCCTACGATCAATACAAAAATAATTACCCATGCCAAACTTAGTAAAGGGTGATTAGTCACAAACTCGGTAAACTGCGCCATAGTGCTAGATTCTTACTCTGAACTCATTAAAGTGGCCTGAGTATAACGATATTGTTGTAAGAAAGCAGCCCTAAAACGGTCAATCCGGGCTGGAGAAAGTTAGAAAAAGCGGTAAGATACTAGCCTCGCTTAAATGTTCAGCAAAATCAAAATCGGAGTCAGCATGAGCCATCCCAAAAAGCCCCTGGTATTATTAATTCTTGATGGCTGGGGATACCGTGAACAAACAACCAGCAATGCGATAGCTCAGGCAAATACACCGGTGATGGACAAGCTCTGGCAAGATTATCCTCACAGCCTTATTTCCGGATCTGGGCTCGATGTCGGACTGCCGGAAGGGCAAATGGGTAACTCAGAAGTAGGCCATGTTAATCTCGGCTCTGGCCGGGTGGTATATCAGGATTTTACCCGGATTACTAAAGCAATTGACGACGGTGACTTTTTTCAAAACCCTGAACTGGTTAGTGCCGTCACCACTGCTAAGAAAAACAATAAAGCAGTACACATTATGGGGTTACTGTCTGAAGGTGGCGTCCATAGCCATGAAGAACATATTCTGGCGATGATTAAGCTGGCAGAGCAACAGGGAGCCAGCCCGATTTATGTGCATGCCTTTTTAGACGGCAGAGATACGCCCCCTCGCAGCGCTGAGTCGTCGCTTGCAAAAATTCAGCAACACTTTGCCGCTAGCGGCAGCGGCCAGATCGCCTCTGTAATTGGTCGGTACTTCGCGATGGACCGTGACAAGCGCTGGGACAGAGTGCAACAGGCTTATGATTTGCTTACTCTTGGCAAAGCAGATTTCACGGGTAAAGACGCAATCGCTGCACTGCACGCTGCCTATCAGCGGGATGAAAATGATGAATTTGTAAAAGCGACTGCCATTGTTGGTGCGGATAATAAGCCAATTAAAATGGCTGATGGTGATGCGCTAATTTTCATGAATTTTCGAGCTGACCGGGCACGCCAGTTCAGCAGAGCCTTTACCGAGCCCGATTTTGCAGGGTTCGAACGCCAGCATCAGCCAAAACTCAGTAGTTTTGTTATGCTGACAGAATATGCAGCTGATATTAAGGCGCCGTGTGCTTTTCCACCCGAAGCATTAAACAACGTTTTGGGCGAATGGCTTGCTAAACATGATAAAACTCAGCTTCGGATCTCCGAAACAGAAAAGTATGCCCACGTTACGTTTTTTTTCAGTGGAGGCCGGGAAACAGAGTTTACCGGTGAAAGCCGTATTTTAGTGCCATCGCCTGATGTAGCCACTTATGATTTGCAACCTGAAATGAGTTCAACCGAGCTGACTGATAAGCTGGTTGCCGCCATTCATAGCGGCGAGTTTGACGTAATAATCTGTAATTATCCTAATGGAGATATGGTAGGACATACCGGCATAATGGCAGCCGCTATTAAAGCTGTAGAAGCGGTAGATCATTGTATCGGCAGAGTAGTTGAAGCTTTGCAGCAGGTTGGAGGGGAATGTTTAATCACCGCTGACCACGGCAATGCTGAAATGATGGAGGATCCAGGTTCAGGTCAGGCCCATACCGCCCATACCAGCGGGCCGGTGCCTTTAATCTATGTAGGCCGGCCCGCCATCGCAGTTGAAGGTGGAATTTTAAGTGATATAGCGCCAACTATGTTGCATTTGCTAGGGTTACCGAAGCCGGCAGAAATGACCGGAAAAGTGCTGATGCAACTTAAGCAAAATTGATCTGGTACCTGATGAGAGTTCACCGCTCCCCCCCATTACATAAGCAGCCATTATGGCTGCTTATGTTTTGCTTTTTATTCAGCACTATGCCTGTAACCGGCCGCCAACAAGCAGAGCAAGAGCTTGAGCAGGTACAACAACAGATAAAAAAGACAGAACGCCAGCTAAAACAACAGCAGCAACAACTGAACAAGGCTGAGCAACAACTTCAACAATCGGACAGGTCATTAGCCAGAGCGTCTGCTGAGTTGCAGCAAACCCAGCAGGAACTTGCGACAATAGAACAGCGAGGCCTGCAGTTGACGCAGCAGCAGCAGCAATTACAACATGACTTGCAACAGCAACAAAGCCAGTT
The DNA here is from genome assembly GCF_019100565.1 of Arsukibacterium indicum. Classification (GTDB taxonomy): domain Bacteria; phylum Pseudomonadota; class Gammaproteobacteria; order Enterobacterales; family Alteromonadaceae; genus Alishewanella; species Alishewanella indicum. The sequence continues at coordinate 146,320 of NZ_JAHRID010000006.1, forward strand.
GGCGGCTCAATTGAAAAGCGCTTACAGCCTTGGCCAGCATGATTATACCCGAATGCTGCTAAACCAGCAGGATGCCAGCAAGCTGGAACGGGCGCTGACTTACTATCAGTACTTTAACCAGGCCAGGGTTAAACAACTGGCAGAAATAAATAAAACGGTGTTGCAACTACAACAGATAAAACAGCAGCTTGCTGAGCAGCAGCAGCAGTTGCAACTTACCCTGAGTGAACAACAACAGCAACAGAAACAGCTGCTGGCAGTTAAAGCTGAGCAGCAATCTGCGGTTAATCAGCTGCAACAGTTGCTGAAGGAGCAGGGTAATCAGTTAAGCTATTTGCGTCAGAATGAAGCAAGCTTGCAAAATACCATTGATCAGTTGCGGGCTTTGGCTGAGCGTAGCCTGGAGTTGCTTGGATTAACTGCTAATAAAGGTAAGCTGCGCTGGCCATTAAACGGTGCTTTATTGCAAGGTTTTGGTGAAAACCGACAAGGAGGTATGCGCTCGCGGGGAATTTTGATCAGCGGCCGTGAAGGCAATCCGGTGCAAGCAATCGCAGATGGCCGGGTAATTTATGCCGACTGGTTAAAAGGTTACGGTTGGGTCATTGTGCTTGATCATGGCGAAGGCTTTATGAGCTTGTATGGCCATAATCAGAATATTTTAAAGCAACCAGGTGAGCAAATTATCGCAGGAGAGACTATAGCGCTGGTTGGTATGAGTGGTGGCCAGGCCAACGCAGGCCTCTATTTTGAAATAAGAGAAAAAGGCGATGCGGTTAACCCTTTGTCCTGGCTTAGTAAAAACAAAGGATAAAAATGACTTGCGACAGGTGACAGCATGGGCCAATATAATGACAGATAACAGGACGATCCGACCACTGCCCTTTGTCCGGTACAATGGGTAAACAGGAATAATAAAAGCGTGCGTAAATCTTTATTTTGGCTGGTATTTGCGGGACTGCTAAGCGCCAAGGCTGCAGCGGAGAAACCCCGTATTGCCATTATTATCGACGATATTGGCTACCAGAAAGCAGACTTAAAAATGGTAGCACTGCCCTATCCGCTAACCTTATCAGTATTGCCGCATACTCCATACGGCCCTAAATCTGCACAACTGGCGTTTTCACAACAAAAAGACGTTATGCTGCATATGCCAATGGAAGCAAATAATCGTAAAAGTCTGGGTCCAGGCGCCCTTACCCGTAATATGAGCCGCCAGCAAGTTCGTGAAGCCCTACAACAAGCGTTAGCAGATATTCCATACGCTATTGGCGTTAATAATCATATGGGCAGCCTTTACACGGAGCTGGATCAGCCAATGGCCTGGACGATGGAATACCTGCGGCAACGCCAGCTTTTCTTTGTTGACAGTCTGACCACTCCGCAAAGTAAAGCACGCTTGTACGCACGTCAGTATGGTGTCGCAAGCTTGAGCAGGCATGTATTCCTGGACAATGACTTGTCCGAAGCTGCTTTGCAACGCCAATTCCAGCAATTGCTGCAGATAGCCAAGCGCCATCAGGTTGCTATCGCAATTGGTCATCCCTACCCACAGACTTACGAATTTCTGAAGAAAAACCTGCCATTATTAAAAAAGCATGATATTGAATTAGTAAGAATATCTGCGCTGTTACCGCAAGAGCATGACGTGGTTGCTGCCGGCTTTACTGCTCCTGCTATCTCGGCTCCACAATAATCGGGCTTTATCACCAATAAAAAAACCTGCCGCGGCAGGTTTTTTTATTGGTGATAAAACATTAATCAGCTCAGGGCCGACTGCAGTTTTTTCATCGCATTTTTCTCAAGCTGACGTACCCGCTCTGCAGATACCTGATAACGCTCTGCCAGCTCCTGTAAGGTTAGCTTGTTATTGTCCAGCCACCGCGCACGCACGATATCCTGACTGCGGTCATCCAGGGTACGCATGGCAGCCTGCAAACGGTCTGCTGCTGCATTATCCCACTGCTCGTCTTCTACCTGCACGGCAAGATCAGACGCTTTGTCCTGCAGATAATATACCGGTGCAGTATAAGCTGCATCATCATCTTCGTCTGGGGCGTCGTAAGGCATGTCATAGTTACTCATCCGGGACTCCATTTCCCGCACTTCATGCTCAGCCACGCCCAGAGACTCGGCAACATGCTTAACTTCGTCCTGATTGAACCAACCCAGATGCTTTTTGGCTTTGCGTAGATTAAAAAATAGTTTTCGCTGTGCCTTGGTGGTCGCAATTTTAACGATGCGCCAGTTTTTCAGAACGTATTCATGAATCTCAGCTTTAATCCAATGCACCGCAAAAGATACCAACCGCACACCTACTGTCGGATCAAAGCGCTTTACCGCCTTCATAAGACCAATATTGCCTTCCTGAACCAGATCACTTATCGGCAGGCCGTAACCAGAATAACTACGGGCAATGTGCACCACAAACCGCAGATGAGACATAATTAACTGGCGAGCGGCCGTTAAATCGCCATCTTGCTGTAAACGTTCAGCCAGACTGCGCTCCTGCTCCGCAGTTAACATTGGAATGGTGCTAACGGCGTGAGTATAAGCCTCAAGGCTTCCACTGGCAGCGACGGTAAGCGGCATAAATTCGGGTTTATCTGCTTTAATTGTCATGTTTTGCCAATCCTGTATCAATCGAATGAACCCATATTAGCACTCTTTACGCTAGAGTGCTAATTATCGATTAAAGGTTTTTAAGATCTGGTTATTCTAAAAAAAGCAGTTTAATAATTAATAATTATTAAGGTCCGGTTGGTTCTATCGCGCTGATATGGCGGCGCACTGACAAGTAGGAACCTGCCAGGCCAAGAAGTACGGCGATTATCAGCAGACCAATAAACTCCTGGAAGCTCATAGCCATTAAGCTAAAATCACTTTGATAAAGCGCTGTAACGTTGCTGATCGCACCCTGCAGCCACCACAACATTAACTCGACGACCAGAAATGCCAGCAAGCCGCCGAAAATACCGAACCAGACACCGGTATATAAAAAGGGCCTCTGGATAAAAGCATCCGTAGCACCTACCAGTTTCATCACCTCAATTTCATCTTTTTTATTCATAATAGACAGGCGAATAGTATTGCCGACAATCAACAACACTGCGCTTAGCAACAATAATGCGATAATGGCCACGGCTTGCTGCAGCATGCTGACTATGGCGTTTAACCGGGTTAACCAGTCAATATCCAGCTTGGCAAAATCTACTATCCGCTCATTGCTCAGCCTTTTTAGCAGTAACTGTGCAGCCTCTGGCGCAGTGTTTTTTGGCAATACCCTGATTACGTCAGGCAACGGATTACTATCCAGATAATTCAGTGCCGCACCGAAACCTGATATCTCCTGAAACTCTGTCATAGCTTGTTGTTTGCTGACAAAAATAACCTGCGAGATATCGCGATCAGCCTGCAATATCGCCACCAGGCTCTGCACCTGATTGTCCGGGGTTTGTTCACGTATATATAAACTGATTTCCGCCGCCTGAGTAAAACTGCTGCTGATTTGCTGCATATTTTTAACCAGCAAATGCAGGGTCGCCGGTAAAGTTAAACTAACACCCAGAACCGCGATAGTAAGGATAGAAGCTGAAGGCGTGCGCCATAGTTCGCCCAAGCTGGCCACCGCCTGACGGGCATGATTAAGCCAGAACATAATAAAACGGCGCAACAAACTGATTTTTTTAGCAGCGGCACCCGTTGCCCTGCCGGTAAACAAAATACTCATACCGGCTCCTGATATTGTAATAGACCATCGTTAATCATCCGGCCATGTTTCAATGTCAGTGTCCGATATTTCATTCGTGCCACCAAACCAAGATCGTGGGTTGCCACCAGTACCGATACCCCAACCTGATTAAAGGCTTCAAATACCCGCATGGTGTCTTTTGACAAATCGGGGTCGAGGTTACCGGTAGGCTCATCCGCTAATAATAGTGGGGGTTTATTCACTACCGCCCGGGCAATACCTACGCGTTGCTGCTCACCACCAGACAAGGTAGCGGGCAAACAGCGCACTTTATCCAGCAACCCAACTTTATCCAGTGCCGCATGCACGCGTTTCACCATCTCTTTGCCGGTAAAACCCTCAATTACTAATGGCAACGCTACATTATCAAAGACCGTATGATTCATCAGCAACCGGTGATTCTGGAAAATAATGCCAACATCACGCCGTACAAACGGGATCTGACTGCGTTTAATCCGGCTCAATTCAATATCATTAATCAGCACCCGGCCAGCGCTGGGACGTTCAATCAGGCTGATCAGTTTAAGCAAAGTGCTTTTGCCAGCACCAGAGTGGCCGGTGAGAAAGGCCATCTCACCTTTTTCCAGTCTGAAACTGATGCGATCAAGCGCTACAAAGCCACCGGGATAACTTTTACTGACCTGATCAAACTGCAACATGGTTAGTGTTCCTTACTAAACAAGGCTTTAATAAAGTCTTGGCTATTAAATTGGCGTAAATCGTCAATGGCCTCACCTACCCCAATGTAGCGAATAGGCACCGCAAACTGATTCGCTATCGCAAAGATAACCCCACCCTTGGCGGTACCGTCCAGTTTGGTCAGGGTTATTCCGGTTAGCGGCACGGCTTCATTAAACAGCTTTGCCTGGCTTAGCGCATTCTGGCCAGTGCCTGCATCGAGTGTCAGCATTACCTCATGCGGTGCCGCCCCGTCAATTTTTTGCAGCACCCGGACAATTTTCTTCAGCTCTTCCATTAAATGCGCTTTATTCTGTAAACGCCCTGCCGTATCGGCAATTAACACATCGACCTTACGTGCTTTCGCTGCCTGATAAGCATCAAAAATAACTGAGGCGCTGTCTGCACCGGTATGCTGGGCGATAACCGGAATTGCATTACGCTCTCCCCAAACCTGAAGTTGTTCTACAGCAGCAGCCCGAAAGGTATCTCCTGCTGCCAACATTACCGATTTACCCTGCTGCCGGAATTGCTGAGCCATTTTGCCGATAGTCGTAGTTTTACCAACACCGTTAACACCCACCATTAAAATGACAAAAGGACCGCCGGGGTTGCTGGCCAACAGCGGTTGCTCAACGTTGGCTAACAATGTCGCCATATCCTGTTGTAATTGATTAAACAATAAGCTGGCATCTTTCAGAGCCTTGCGGTTTGCATGCTGGGTCAGTTGTGTAATCAGTTTCTGCGTGGTATCCATACCCACATCGGCCAGCAGCAACTGGGTTTCCAGTTCCTCATAAAGTTCGTCATCAATTTTTTTTCCACTGAATAAACCTGCCAGGCCATCGCCAAGATTCTGACTGGTTTTCGCCAAACCTTGTTTTAAGCGGGTAAAAAAACCTGACTTTTTCGCTGGCGAAACCACAACGGGCTCTGTAGTGCCAATAGCATCAGACGCTGGCGCAACGCTGCTGGAGCGGATGCTATCTGTATCAGCCAAAGCAGCGCTATCTGCAGCAACAACCGGTGACTCGGACGGGCTTTCTTCGGTGGGTTTCGTAAGCTCTGCTGCTGGTTGTGCTGTATTTGGCTCAGTTGCAGACGCTTCATGCTTTTCCGCCGTCGTATCGTCAGGCGTCGCGGTTTGAGTCGTCTGCTCTGGTTTTTGCTCCGGTTGCGGCTCTGTTGTTTTTTTGCCCAGGCCAAGCCAGGAGAAAAGATTTTTCTGTTTTGTCATAAGCTTTTGTGTCTACGGCAATATTCAGGATAAAATTGCTGCTAATACTATCACCTTTAACTCACAGGCAAAACGGAAACGATGAAACAAGCTAAAACCGCTAAAAGCAAAACCGGCCAACCTGGTTTTGTCCGGATCATCAGCGGTCAGTGGCGCGGCCGGCGTTTACCTGTTGCCGACGTTGCCGGCTTAAGGCCAACAACAGATCGGGTAAAAGAAACCTTATTTAACTGGTTAATGCACGATGTCTCCGACAGCACCGTACTTGATTGTTTCAGTGGATCTGGCGCCCTTGCTTTTGAGGCTTTATCACGTTACGCAAAGTTTGCCACCCTGGTAGAAAAAGATCCTGCTCAGGCGAAACGCTTGCAGGCGCTATTATCCACGCTTAACGCAACTCAGGCTGAAGTGATTACCAGTGACTGCTTACGATATCTGACACAGCCAGCAAAACGTCAGTATCAAATCGTGTTGGTTGACCCACCTTTCCGGCTTGGCCTGGCACTGCCGAGCTGTCAGCTGCTGGAGCGGCACGGCTGGCTTAGCGAGAGTGCCTTAATTTATCTTGAAACAGAGAAAGAATTACCGCTTACCGATATACCAGCAAACTGGCAACTGCTTAAAGAAAAAGTTGCGGGGCAACTGGCATACCGCTTATGGTCCAGACAGGCGTGATTAATACTCCATTCCGAGATTTGTCAGGCCCTGCTCTGCTACCCAGGCTTTTAATTGCAGCATTTGTTCGCGCTCAATTTGCTTCATCTGGCCGACCAACTCAATCAGTTCAGCCAAACATTCCATTTCGTAAGCCATAAGTGGATGTTCCCGAACGTGTTTTTTCAACTCACTTTCTGAGGTGATATCTTCATGTTCCGCCTGATGTTCAATTAATCGGGCTACAGTCGCCTGAGATATTTTTGCAACATTAATAAACTCACTACTATCCTGCTGATTGATGCCATTAAACATGGTATCCAGTGCCGTGGCGCAGTCAATTGCAGGATAAACACCAAACATAGTGAAATGATTAACTTCAGGTATTAATGGCTCTAATTCTTCAGCCAGCCGCGGGAAGTTGATTTTCGCTTTTTTGACCGTTAGCCACTCCCAGCATAAATCCAGCATATGTCGCAGGGCTGCAGCATCTCCAAACTCGCTAACTTCACTGAATAATTGATAATTCGGTAACATGCGTTCAAGCAAACAGGCTGCAATTGCAGCCTGTTGATAGAACCCCAGCTCACGCATTAACTGGAAGTTATTTGCCTTTTCTTTCATAGCACTCCTGAACGGATTAAAGCCCGGCGTTAACCCGATACGGCCAGTTGTTTCTGAGCATATTCAAACTTCAGTTTATACTCCATAATTTTTTGCTCCAGCTCGCTGATATGCTGCTGATTAACTTCATCCTGTTCGGCAAGTTGCGAACGCAGTTGCCGGATCATTTCCCGGCTCTGCTCCGCTTCACTTTGTTGTTTCTGCTCTGCGGCTTGTTGCCGGTTTACTGCATGTTCCAGTTGGGACTCCAGCTTTTTACTACGGCCCTGGCTCTGGCCTAACAGTTCGTTTATGTTAACAAACTCTGCCTGAAGCCTGGTTAGCTCTGAGCCGAGCTCAGCACTGCTTTGAGCCAACTCATTGCGATGTTGCTCAAATTCATTAATTTGGGTTTGCATTACTTCGCTGTGCGCCTCTAACTCAGCAAGTTGCTCTTTGAGTTGCACATGCTCTTTTTGTTGCTCGGTAAGTTGCTGGTCACGTTCCGCCAGTTGCTGCTCCAGGTCTCTGACTTGCTGCTGACTCTTTGCCAATGCCTGCAGCTTATCCTGCTGAGCCTGAGTCTGTTGCTCTGTTTCCTGCTGTAACGCCTGATAACGTTCATTCAGATCGGCAAGTTGCTGCTCAGTTTGCCGCTGCTCTTCTTGTTGTTGTTGCAGACTGGTTTTCAGCTGCTGCAAGGCCAGCTTACTTTCATGCGCCTGAGCTCTGGCTTGCTCCGTCTCAGCACGCAGCTGGTTAAGCTGCTCAGGATCTGTAGCACTCTGCTGCGTTTCTCGCAGGGCCTGCTCAAAATGTTTGGCTTTGTGCTGTTCCAGCTCCAGTTGTTTGGCCAACTCAGCAAGCTGTTGCTCAAGATTAATTTCCCGCTCACTGAGTACCGAATTATGTTGCTGCGCCTTTTTTAATTCGGCAGCAAGCGCAGCCATCTGCTTTGTAGTCTCGCCGGTTTTCTGCTTCAGAACAGCCAGCTCCTGAGTGTCAGCGCTGGCTACCGGCACCGCCAGATCGAGTTGCTGCTTGGTTTGTTGCCAGTCTTTAAATAGTTTCTGGTAAGCCTGCTCCTGCTCTATCAACCTTTGCTGCCACTGACTTTGTGATTTAGCCAGAATTTGGGCGCTGTAGCCTTGCAATAACTGCTGCTGTTCATTCATCAGCTGCTTACCAAAGTCAGCCAGACTGGCAGCAAGTTGCTGCTGAGCTTGATTTTCCAGTTCAGCCGCGAGCTGTTGCTCGTTGTTATTATTATTTTTTTTCACTGCATTCATGTTCTGGTCTCGAATTGAACAGCCGCCCTGGCTGCATACTATCATCGTTGTGCCGAGATCCCTGCCGCACTTTAACAATAAGTGTAATATGACTTTAGTCTGATAGCTAACGCTATTGTGTATTTTGTCAGCACCTGTTTTATCACACTTAGCATGCCATAATAAATATCAGAATTGGCAATTTAACGTAACACCCGAAATGATTTGCCTGAAGCGCTTTATTTTTTGCAGCGCAACTTAATACCAGATAGCCTGTCTTAAAGCACAGGCTGTAACCAGAGGACAAATATCATGAGAAGGCAACAAACACTTATCCACTACAGTAAATTTCTAACGGCTGCGCTTATAGGGCTGGCTTTAACAGCCTGTAGCAGCGGGCCAACTGTCCGCTCTGACCAAGCAGCTGACGTAAACTTTAGTCAGTATAAAACCTTCTCGTTCGTTTCAGATTTAGCTACAGACCGGGCCGGTTACACTACCCTGGTTACCCAGCATTTTAAAGACGCGATCACGGCAGAACTTACGGCAAGAGGGTACCGCTTTGTTGAGTCTGATCCGCAGTTGCTGGTTAACTTCAACTCAAACGTCGCAAACCGCTCAGATACCCGTAGCATACCAACTACCAGCTACCATTATGGTTACTATCATTACCGTCGCGGCATTGTTTACGCAGGATTTCCGGTTTACAGCAACGATGTCAGCACTGTCCATTACAAAGTGGGCACAGTAAATATAGATTTAGTCGACGCCAAAAAGCGCCAACTGATTTGGGAAGGGATTGCTGAAGGCACCTTGAAACAAAAAGATCTGGAACAACCGCGCGAGGCCGCGGCACGCACAGTTGCTCTTATTTTTGAAGAGTTCCCGTTAACCGGCAGTTAATCTGCCGCGATCTCCGCAACTTGCTGCTTTAATGCTGCACAATCAGCATTGGCATCAAGTTGCTGGATAGACAATGTCAACTCTGCAACTTTAAAGCCGAATTTGTGCAGGGTAGTTCGATTAATCAGATTTTTTTCATCAACCAGGTGTAACCAATCTTTCACAGTAACATCGAGCGTGTCTCCATCATAAGGGATCCGCAGTACATATTGCCAATACAGACTGTTGCCCGCCAACTGCCCTGTGGCATCACCTATCACATCACCTGCCGTTCCTGTTACTTTACCATCTGCATTTTGGGTTAACTGCCAGTGCCGCTGCTCTACCCGGCCATCACTGAAATAAAACACTTCATATAAATCACCCTGTCCCTGCCGCCACTCACCACAAAGGTCGGCAACAAACCGGACACCTTGCTGGCCCCGCCAGTTATGCATTACCCCATACGCCTTGCCTGATCCCACAAAGAAACGGTCCAGTTTAAATTCAGGGGTCATCGCTGTGTAGTCAGAAATTGACTGACTGCAGCCAGCAAGCAGCACAATGCTGGCGGCCATTGCCGCTTTCTGCCAGAACGATTTTTGCAATTCAATTTCCATTTTAATCTCCATTTTATGACTCAAACTTAGCAGATGTTACGCAGTCTGGCCGGTTTTAGCTCATTTAAACCAGACATTACCCGCTCAAGCATTACTTATCCTGAAGATAAGTTTTTCTTGTTAGACACCTTGCCTGTAACCCCGTAAAACGCACCTCTGCATTAACGGGAGAATTTAAAGCGTGCACTCAATTGTTGGCAGTAATGCTTTTAGCAACAGCAATCCGGTTATCGGTGATGACAATAGGCTAACCCAATTTTACCTGCAGGGCTGGACCGAAATAGCCAATTTTCTGCCTGACAATTTAAACCGGCAATTGCTTGATGAAGTCCAGTTTGATGCTGACTTAACCCCTGCCGGCGTTGGCAGGGCACGTGATCACACGTTAAACAGACAGGTACGCCGTGATAAAACGCAATGGTTCGAAGGTAAAACACAAGCACAGCAACATTACCTTGAGCTGATGCAGCAGTTACAGCGACAATTGAACCGGCAATTTTTTCTGGGTTTGTTCGATTTTGAGTGCCATTTTGCCTGCTATCAGCAAGGGGATTTTTACCAAAAACACTTCGATGCCTTCAGTGGCCGCTCCAACCGGGTGCTGACAACTGTCAGTTATCTGAATAATGTTAATTCCGGTGGCGAGTTAGTGCTGTATGGCGCTGATGACAGCGTTTTAAGCACAATTAAACCCCGGGCGGGCAGCCTGGTGTTATTTGAAAGCGAACGATTTGCCCATGAAGTACTAACTGCCGTTGATGACAGATACAGCATCGCTGGCTGGTTCCGCCATAATAACAGTATCAATGGTGCTATCGACCCCAGCCGCTGAACGACCAGAGGCAACCAGCAGGTTTACGCAATGATTAACCTCGTGCTGTGCGATAACAGGCAGCTGCTAGCGCTGCAATATCAGTGTATCACCCACCTTTATATTGCGCTCAGCAAACCAGCCTCTTGGCATTTCCAGGGCAGCCAGAGCAGCCGACGGTGCGGATACCGGTGTTTCATCCAGCGGATGAAGCGGCGTTATCGCCATAATACGCCACTGCGGATCAATAAAAGCCACATCCAGTGCTAAGTCAGTATTACGCATCCACAAGCTAACCAGCCGCGGTTCAGGGTAAAGCAATAACATACCGCCTGCTGCACTTTGCTGAAACATCAGGCCACGTTCCCGTAACTCGGGGGTATCAGCCAGTTGCACGGCTCTTTGTATGTCACCGATCTTAATTGTTATCTGAGGGAAAGTGACTGGTTGTACCTGTTCTGGCGCAGCACAGGCAGTAACCGAAAACAATGACATTAACAAAGCAAAAATCCGGTTTCTCATAGTAATTACCTGCAATATGTTTTAGCGCGGCTATCCGGCTAACCCCTGAAAAAACAGTAGTGAAGAACGATACCAGCAAATACCAGCAACCCGACATAATGATTGTGTAAAAATGCCTTAAAACAGCCATTCCTGCCAGTCACCGCCAGCCGGTACTGGTAAACAAAAGCCAGGGCGCAGCACACCAGTGCAGCATAATACACCACAGATAACTTCGCTATCAGGCCGACATAGCCTAACAACAGTAAGCTACTTAGCTGCAACAATATAATCATCAGCAGGGCGTGCCGGCCAAACAAAATGGCGGTAGATTTTATCCCGGCTTTCATATCATCAGCTTTATCAACCATTGCATAATAGGTGTCGTAGGCGATGGTCCAGCATAAGTTAGCCAGATATAAATACCAAACCAGCGGTGGCAATTGCAGTTGAATTGCCATAAACGCCATGGGCATTCCCCAGCTGAATGCTGCCCCCAGCACCAGTTGGGGCAAATGGGTATAACGTTTCATAAAGGGATAGGCTGCCGCCAGCAGCAGCGCAACAACCGACAATAACACTGTTTGCCAGTTCAGCCATAATAACAGGCTGGCGCTAAGTGCCACCAGCAAAGTAAATAGCTGCAAAGCCTCAACGGCAGACACTCTGCCCTGAGCCAATGGTCGCTGCGCAGTGCGTTCCACCAGGCCATCGAAGTTCCGGTCCGCATAATCATTAATTACACAGCCAGCAGAGCGCATCAGCAACACCCCCAGACTGAAAATAATCAGTAAGCTTAAGTCAGGCACACCTTCGGCTGCGAGCCATAATGCCCACCAGGTTGGCCATAGCAGCAAATAGATGCCAATAGGCTTATCCAGCCGCATTAGTAACCGGTATTCAGGCCAGCGCTGCCAGCTTAACTGCCAGTTCACAGGGCAAGAACTCCATCTAAAAAAACTTCGGCCACCAGCAAAGATTGCCCTGCAATGGTAAATACTGAACGGCGGGCCCAGTACTGTCCTGATGCAACCGTAGCCGCGAACGGCTGTTCCAGCTTCACTCTGGCAACCTCAACGACGCCACGGCTGATATTGGTTTGCTGGAAAATAACTTCACCAAGCGGCTGCTCACCAAGTTCTGCAAGCGGCTGCAAAGCAGCCAGAGCTTGCAGCGGCAGCCAACTCTGAGCATAAACACAAGGCAACGAATTACATGACATCAATACTTCCCGACACTGGCAAATGTTAGCCTCAGGCAGCAAAGGTTGTAAAAAGGCGGGCAAATCTTGCTGCTGTTGCTGCATAACCTGCAATTTAAAATCCCGGGCACGGCTTTTCAGCCTGGCAGTCAGTGACCCGGGTTCCAAAAGCCAGTTTTCTAATAAAGGCGGCAGCGCCATAGCGCTGGCAAGTTGCCAGTCAGCGGCCAGAGAAATCGCAGGTTTTGCCACTAAAACGCTCAAGTCCTAAAAATATGGTTGAATGATAACAAGTTCAGAAAGGCTTTTCAGCTTAAAAAACTATTGGTTACAACAGAATTAGACTGGTAATGAACGTAGGAAAACACTAAGGTTAACACAGAATTCTCCTGTTCCAGCAAAAGGCCAGTCATCATGAAATTATTCATTTTCGCGCTCATCGTATTACTGCTGCCCCCTGCGCCAGCCAGCGCCAGGCAACAGGAAGCGGAATTTGTATATTATGGCTTTGATCCAGACATCGTTACCAATTATGTTTCCGGAAACCGACGCAGCCTGGGCTATGTTAGGGTAACCATCGAACTAATGATCACAGATAAACGTTTTCTGCCTGCGATTGAGCATCACGAGCCGTTAATTCTTGATACCATAATTGGTATTCTGAGCAAACAAACCGAAGATAATGTGAAATCGCTGACCGGCAGAGAACAGATCCGAACTACGATTTTAACAAAGCTGCAGGAAGTCCTGAAAAGAGAAACCGGCGACGCTATTATCAAAGACTTATTATTCACCAAATACTTATATCAATAATTACCGGCGTGGCGGTTTAAGCAGCAATGCCATGATTAATCCTGCCAGTAAGCCGGCTAAATGCGCCCAGTTTGCCATGCTCACCCAAAGTACATCTGCAAATCCCAATATCAGCCATACCAGCATAAATATTGCCAACGCATCGCTGATTAACGGCTGCACCTGAGGATAGCGTTTATGATTAAGCCAGCAAAAACCAAACAACGCATATACCACACCTGACAAGCCACCAAAATTGGTACCTACCACAAAGTATTGCGTCGCATTGGAAATAACCGCAGTGACGACTGTAAAATTTAATAATGAAACACTGCCAAAACGTCGCTCAACTGCCGCTCCCAGCAACAACCACCACAGCAGATTAAAAACCAGATGGGTCACTGAAAAATGTAATAGTGCAGGTGTGAACCAACGCCAGATCTGCTCAGGCGCAGTTAACTGCAAACCGGTAACAGCACTTTCAAAATCCAGTTGTTGCCAGCCATACACTAACAGACATAACAGCAGCAAAACTGTTGTCACCGGACAATTAGCTATTTTAGCCCACGGAATAGTGACTGCGCTATGTGTACCATTTGTAGCAACTGGCGTACTACGCTGCCAGGCGGCTGCCTGATAACGCGGATGTGCTGGCTGCTGCACAAACTCATGAAGCAACTCTGTAACCTGCTTATGGCAATTTTCTTCGCAATACAGGATTGCAAGCATGTCATTTTCCAGCTGAGCGTTTACCTGCAGTCCCCGGCTTTTACAGTAATCTGCAAACAGTAATGCAGCAGCTGGATCATTCATTTCAGCCAGTTTAAGCATCGTTGTCGCGCTCAAATGGCTGTGACTGCTGCCATTCGCTAAAGCCGCCGTCCATGCTGTAAACCTGCTCAAACCCTTGCTGTGCCAGATATTGTGCGGCACTCTGACTGGAGTTGCCATGGTAACACACCACTATAACCGGTTGGTCAAATTCAACCTGCTGCATAAACTGACTTAAACTGCCGTTGTTCAGATGGTAAGCTCCGGCAATATGGCCGTTAGCAAAACTTTGCTCATCCCGGATATCAGCAATAATGACATCCTGCTCAGCCAGCATCGTTGCCGTGTCTGCAACTGAAATATGATGAAAATCGGTCATGTTCGCTCTCTGTCATCTTATTGGTTATTTGATGCCATATAATACCTCAGTGCAGTTTAAATAGCAGCCGGCTGCATTCAGCGTGTTTCAGCAATCACTTAACAATAAAGGCTGGACATTCAATTAAACTATTGTTAACAATAATGGCATCAAACATCACGCCGGGAAGTCATCATGGAATTACTCATAATCCTCGTCATACTTGCAGTCATAATTTTTTATGTCATCAACATTTTTAATCAGCTGGTTAAACTTAAAAATCGTTTTCAGAATGCTTTTGCCCAAATCGAAGTGCAACTGAAGCGTCGGTATGATCTGATCCCTAATCTGGTTGAAACCGCCAAAGCATATATGTCGCACGAACGCGAAACGTTGGAAGCCGTGATTAGTGCCCGCAACGCAGCAATGGCAGGTTTGAAGGTGGCGGCCAATAATCCGGGAGACGCCGGTGCCATCAGCCAGCTGGCAGGTGCTGAAGGCGCGCTGCAAAGTGCAATGGGCAGACTTAATATGGTAATGGAAGCCTATCCTGACCTGAAAGCCAATCAGAATATGATGCAGTTATCAGAAGAACTGACCAGCACGGAGAATCGGGTAGCCTTTGCCCGGCAGGCCTTTAATGATGCGGTTACCGAATATAACACCTATAAACAGAGTTTTCCGCCTGTACTGGTTGCGTCTACGTTTGGCCATGCCAACGATGCAGCCTTACTGGAGTTTGAAGACAGTAAGTTGATCCAGGCAGCACCAAAAGTCAGCTTCTGATAAACCATGGCAACTAACTTTTTCAGCCAGCAGGACTTGGCCCGCCGCAATACCCGGATCCTGATATCACTGTTTAGCCTGGCCGTTGTTCTGCTATTAGTGCTGACCAACGCACTTGTGCTTTTCGGTCTGGGGTTCGTTGATTTACAAAGTACCCACGCGCAGCCGTTGGCTATGCAGGGACTACCCTGGCAAACGATTGGTTTTATCAGCATTGGCGTAATAACAGCTGTTGGCCTGGCAGTACTGATTAAGTGGCATCAGCTTAAAGGTGGTGGCAAAGTGGTGGCGACCAGCCTTGGGGGCAGCCGGATTGATGCAGCCAGCAATGACCCTGATGAACGGCGGTTATTAAATGTGGTGGAAGAGATGGCCATTGCAGCAAATGTGCCGGTGCCGCCAGTTTATTTATTGCCGGAAAAAGGTATTAATGCATTTGCCGCAGGTTACAGTCCGGGCGATGCGGTTATCGGCGTAACCAGGGGCTGCATTGAGCAGTTAAACCGCGATGAGCTGCAAGGCGTAGTCGCCCATGAATTCAGCCATATTCTAAACGGTGATATGCGGATGAACATCCGGATGATCGCTGTTTTAAACGGTATTCTGTTCTTAGGACATATCGGCTACTACATGTTGCGTTCTGGCAGCACATCCCGTGGTACGCTCGGCCGCAGTAGCGGTGGCAAGAACAAAAATGGTGGTGGCTTGCTGGCCATTGCGCTTGGCCTGGTTGTCATAGGTTATGTAGGTTCATTTTTTGGCAATCTTATTAAAGCCGCTGTTAGCCGGCAACGTGAATTCTTAGCCGACGCCTCGGCAGTGCAATTCAGCCGCAACCCCAGAGGCATTGCCGGTGCATTAAAGCGGATTGGGTCCTACAGTGCCGGCACCAGGATAAATAACCAGAATGCGGATGAAAACAGTCATTTGTTTTTCGGCGAAGCTATTTCGCGCTGGGCCAGTATTTTTGCTACTCATCCGCCACTGGCGCAACGAATTAAGCGGCTGGAGCCTCACTGGAACGGGAAATTCCCCAGCCCCGTAAGCCATGCTGAAACCACAGCCCCCACTACCGATTCTTCTTCAGCCAGTTCTGCCGCCCCAGATAAACAGGCGATAATTCAGGCAGTAGCAGCTTTACCGGTGCTGTTGGTGCAGAGTAGCCGCCAGCCACTGCAAGCTCAGGCAATTGTTTGTGCCTTACTGTTGCAACATCCGGAGTTTGAAGCTGAACAAATCAAGTTAATAAAGGAGCAAGGTTCACTGGACTTGTTGCAGCATGTGGACCAACTGGTCGACACAATTCAGGCGCTGAGCCTGCTGCAGCAAGTACAACTCTTGCAACGCACCGTGCCAGCATTAAAACAGCTGAGTCAGGAGCAGTTTCTTAAATTTGAACAATTAATTTTGGCGATGAGTCATGCTGACCAACAATTGTCATTGTCTGAGTGGATTATTATCAATTTTATTGACCATACCGTTGCCAGCCACTTCAAGCCGAAACCACACATTCGCAGCAGCAGGCAAACAGACTTTTCGGCAGTTCAAACCCCTGCACTGCAGCTGCTCGCTACGGTGGCAAACGCAGCAGGTGATCAGGCAGCCAGTCAGCAGGCATGGCAGGCCGGCCTCAGTGTATTGGCGCTGCCAGCGAACACCACCATGCCTGACATTAATTTAGTCACGTTAAGCTCGCAGCTTGACCCGCTGCTAGGCGCCGCCCCCTTGTTAAAGCAACATATCTGGCAGACATTGCTTGCTGCTGTGGCTGCTGATAATCTTGAATCGGATACAGAACTGGCCCTGCTAACGGCGCTGGCGTTATTGCTGGAAATACCGTGGCAACCTGTTCAGGCTAAAAATTAAACGCTGAGCACTGACACCAAAATGGTAAAAATTCATTTTAGGGCTTTAGCCCGGACGTCAGCTAAGGTAAAATAGCCGGTTCATATTTAATTCCGGAGGCTATGTGTCCGATAATCCGTCAGATAATCGCTTGTTCTTATTATACGATTCCTCGTTCGACGATATGGACGCAGAGGGCTGCCCGGGTTTTGGCTTCGTGTTGTTGTTTAATGAAGCTGACGTTGGCCAGTTCTCCGCGGGCAAGAATCCGACTTGCCCTGCTGTATCAATGCTGTTTACCGATCATGCCGACGGCAGTATCAGTGGCGACCTGCTGGGTTGGGCGCATTTAGATGCTGATGTATTTCAGCAATACCCGCTGGGTCAGTTTTTAACGCTGATGGAGCAAGCTGCACAAGTGGCAGTCAACGCGTTTCGCCAGGTTGGTCAGGTTCCGGATAAGCTGGTGGCATTAAACCTGCCTGATGACGATCTTATTCAATTTGACGTACAATTTAACGATCTGCAGCTTAAAGATAAGCAAAGTGAAGTATTGCTGGCGCAACAACTGATGGCTGGCCGTCCCTACCTGGATTCTTAATATTTGTATTGACGATATTATAATTGCCAATTGCAATTTAATACTGATCTCTTACTATAGCGAATATCGGTAAATTAACAGGCCCGCTGACGGAGTAACCGTAATGACTAATGCCTTAGATATGGCACTGATTGAAAAGGCGTTAAGCGGCTTCACCATTCCCCCTCGTCCAGAGATCCTGCAGCATATTCAGCAGCAACTGGCTAACAACGAGCCAAACATTAGCCGCATAGCGGCACTAATTAATCTGGATGTCGGCATTGCCGGTTTTACCCTGAAAGTTGTTAATTCAGCATTTTTCGGGCTACGTAAGAAAATCACCTCAATAGAACATGCCTGCAAGTACCTTGGCCTGAACAGAGTCATTGCTCTGGTGCGCAGTATTTTGCTGCGTTTTACCCTGGCAGAGGGCCGACAGGATCCTTTTAGCCAGCGCTTATGGAGCAGTGCGCTACATACTGCAACTATTGCTATGGCGTTGGCAAAGCAATTTAACCTTAACCAGTCAGTGCAGGATGATTGCTACAGTCTGGGTTTATTTCATAATGCCGGAATTGCCCTGATAAGTGAGCAGGCGCCCCAGTATGCTGCTGTTATGCAGCAGGGCTTGCAGCTTGGCCGCGGTTACAGTGAGATTGAAGAGCAGCATTTTCAGACATGCCATGAAGTATTGGGCTATTTAATTGCCCAGTCTTGGGGGCTGACATCAGAACTGTGCAATGTCATTGCCTATCATCATAGTCCGGCGCTTATTCTGCAGTCAGACAGTGATTACGAACAGCAATTGTTTGCACTGCTTAAACTGGCCGAGTTTTTAAGTGGTGAAAGCAGGTTATTATATAATGTAAACGTCGACCCCGAATGGCAAAACTATAGTGGCGCAATTCTGGATGTGCTGGAACTGGATAGCCTAAGCCTGCCCGATTTTGCCGAATTGCTGCACCGCCAGAATATTCACACCGTATACAGCCTTAACTAAGCTGAATTGAGGCTGAGCAGTGGCTCATCGAAAACCGTTTTTACCGCAAAAAGTCTGTCCTTGTTGCCAGCGTACGTTCAACTGGCGGAAAAAATGGCAGCTTAACTGGGCCAATGTTATCTATTGCTCAGAGCGCTGTCGTCGCAGCAAAACAGTAAACATCCCCTCAACATAGCAGATATAAGACCATAAATTACAAGACAAGACCTTATGACAGCGTTGTCATTTTGACTTGTATCTGCTACATTTAACTGGTCGTGGTCATGCAAGCTAATGCTTCTCTTTATTAACTAAGGCTGGTTAAATGCAAATTGTGATCTTACCTACAGCAGACGATGTTGCGGCTTATGGTGCAGAACTTTATATAAAACAGCTGACCAATAAGCCTGATTCAGTGCTGGGGTTGGCTACCGGCTCTACGCCATTAGCATTGTATCGGTTACTAATTCAGGCTTGTCAGCAGCAGCGCCTCTCTTTTGCCAGAGCCAAGACATTTAATCTTGATGAATATCTGGGCCTGGCTGGCGATCATCCACAAAGCTATCGTTTTTTTATGCAGCAGCATTTATTTGATGCTATCGACATTTTGCCAGCCAATACTGCTGTTCCCGATGGTAATGCGACTGACCCATTTAAAGCATGCCAGCAGTATGAGCAGCAAATCACGGATGCCGGAGGTATTGATTTGCAGCTGCTGGGGCTGGGCCGCAATGGTCATATTGGCTTTAATGAACCCTCGTCTGGCCTGCGCTCCCGTACCCGGGTTAAAACTCTGACCCCTGCCACTATCGCTGACAATGCCCGCTTTTTTCAGCCTGGTGAGTATCAGCCGCACTTGTCAATCACCATGGGAATAGGCACCATTCTGGATGCCCGCAAAGTGTTGTTACTGGCCACCGGAGCCAACAAAGCCGATGCAGTACAAGCAATGATTGAAGGCCCGCTCACTGCAGCCTGTCCGGCTTCTGCATTACAGTTTCATCAACAAGCGATTGTCGTGCTGGACGAAGATGCGGCAGCAAAACTGGCCGACATTGAGTTCTACCGGCATATTGAGCGGGAAAATCAGGCTTTACTTAACCGTTTATCGGGCCACTAATATCTAACTTTGCAGGTTCAGGCTACAATAACGCCCTCCATGTAACCAGGAACCATCATGCAAGTTGTATTAGCACCTATGGAAGGTGTGGTTGATCATCTGATGCGGGAAATGCTGACCCAGATTGGCGGCTATGACTTGTGCATCACTGAGTTTGTCCGGGTGGTCGATCAGCGCCTGCCTGCCCGGGTGTTTCACCGGCTTTGTCCCGAATTGCTGCAAGGTGGCAAGACTTCCGCCGGTACGCCGGTTCGGGTCCAGTTGCTGGGGCAGGAACCGGATTGGCTGGCAGAAAATGCGGTACGGGCCGTTGACTTGGGCTCACCGGGGGTAGACTTAAACTTCGGCTGCCCGGCAAAAGCTGTTAATAAAAGCCGTGGTGGTGCAGTACTGTTAAAAGAAACAGAGCAGTTATACCGGATTGTTAAAGCCGTGCGTGACGCCGTGCCGGCCAACTATCCGGTTAGCGCTAAAATCCGACTCGGTTATGATGACACCAGCCTGACGCTGGCTAACGCTGAAGCTATTTGCGCTGCCGGCGCCAACAGTCTGGCTGTGCACGCCCGCACTAAAAGTGACGGTTACCGGCCACCGGCCTACTGGCCGTGGATAGCCCGGATTAAGCAACATGTCAGCATCCCGCTGATTGCTAACGGCGAAATATGGTCTGCCGCCGATGCTGCGCATTGTCAGCAGCAAAGTGAATGTCAGGATATTATGCTTGGCCGCGGTGCACTTGCCATGCCAAACCTGGCACAAACCATTAAACAGCAGCAGCCAACCATGCCCTGGCCACAGGTGTTGCGATTATTAATGCAATATTCTGAATTTGAGATAAGCGGAGACAAAGGCAAATATTATGCGAACCGGGTTAAACAATGGTTCAGCTATCTGAAGCTGCAATATCCGCAAGCCGCCAGTCTGTTTCAACAATTACGCTTGCTTGGCAAAAGCGCCGATATTCTGAATTTACTCAATTCGGCGCTTACTGCATCAGAAGTTGAGGCTTAACAGGCAGCTTGCGCCGCCTGTTGTCTTTGGCTAATTCGCTGTTACCAGTTAAGCACTACTTTACCTGACTGGCCGGAACACATGATGTCAAAGCCTTCCTGAAACCGCTCCATCGGCATTTCATGGGTAACCATTGGAGTTAAATCCAGACCTGACTGAATTAAACTTGCCATTTTGTACCAGGTTTCAAACATTTCCCGGCCGTAAATGCCCTTAATTACCAAGCCTTTAAAAATAACTTTGTTCCAGTCTACTGCCATATCAGAAGGTGGAATACCCAGCATGGCTATTTTTCCGCCATGATTCATGGTATCAAGCATGCTTCGAAAAGCACTGGGTACCCCAGACATTTCCAGCCCGACATCAAAGCCTTCAGTCATGCCAAGTTCTTTCATCACGTCTTTTAAATTTTGTTTGCTGACATCAACTGCCCGGCTGGCGCCCATTTTCAGTGCTAAATCGAGCCGGTACTGATTGACATCGGTAATCACCACATGGCGGGCACCAACATGCCTGGCCACTGCTGCAGCCATAATCCCAATAGGTCCGGCGCCGGTAATTAATACGTCTTCACCAACTAAATCAAACGACAATGCCGTGTGCACCGCATTACCAAACGGATCGAAAATAGCGGCAATATTATCGGGTATGTTGTCTGCCAGCTTAAATGCATTATATGCCGGTATAACCAGATACTCGGCAAAAGAACCTGGTCGGTTAACCCCCACGCCAGTGGTATTACGGCACAAATGAACCCGGCCCGCCCGGCAGTTGCGGCAATGGCCACAGGTGATATGACCTTCGCCTGATACTCTGTCACCCACTTTAAAGCCGCGAACCTCTGAGCCCATACCTTCTATAACACCAACATATTCATGCCCTACCACCATGCCATGTGGAATGGTGTTCTGAGCCCACTCATCCCATTTGTAAATATGCACATCGGTACCACAAATCGCGGTTTTCTTAATTTTAATTAACACGTCATTCGGGCCAACTTCCGGTTTTTCCACCTCAGTTTGCCAAATACCCGGTTCTGCCTTTAATTTTGCTAATGCTTTCATTTTACGCCCCGCCCTTATGCGATCACGCCCATGTCTTTACCAATCCGGATAAAGGCATTTATCGCTCTATCCAGCTGTTCTTTACTGTGTGCTGCTGAAATCTGGGTACGAATACGCGCCTGCCCTTTTGGCACCACCGGAAATGAGAACCCCACCACATAAATGCCCTCTGCCAGCATCCGTTTGGCCATTTCGGCTGCCACTTTGGCATCGCCTAACATTACCGGAATAATGGCATGGTCTTTACCAGCCAGGGTAAAACCGGCTGCACTCATTTGTTCGCGGAAGTAATTCGCGTTATTCCACAATTTAGCGCGCAGGGCATCACCAGAAGCAAGCATCTCTAACACTTTAATTGATGCGGTAACAATCGACGGCGCCAGTGAATTGGAGAACAAATACGGCCGTGAGCGCTGTCGCAGCCAGGCAATGACTTCTTTTTTGCCTGAAGTATAACCGCCGGATGCCCCGCCCAGCGCCTTGCCCAGTGTGCCGGTAATAATATCAACCCGGTCAAGCACATCGCAGTACTCATGGGTGCCACGGCCATTTTTCCCGACAAAACCAACAGCATGGCTGTCGTCTACCATTACCATCGCGTTGTACTTATCGGCTAAATCACAAACCGCTTTTAAATTAGCAATAATACCGTCCATCGAGAATACGCCGTCGGTGGCAATCAGTTTAAAGCGGGCACCATCTGCATCAGCCTGCTTTAGCTGAGCTTCCAGATCAGCCATGTCATTGTTGGCGTAACGATAACGTTTCGCCTTACACAAGCGCACACCATCAATAATTGACGCGTGGTTAAGCGCGTCAGAAATTACGGCATCCTCTGCACTTAAAATAGTTTCAAATAAACCACCATTGGCGTCGAAACAGGAGGAATATAAAATGGTATCTTCAGTACCCAGAAATTCACTGATTCTGGCTTCCAGGGTTTTATGAATATCCTGGGTGCCACAAATAAAACGAACTGACGCCACACCAAAACCATGGCTATCCAAACCTTGTTTTGCCGCAGCAATTAAGTCTGGATGGTTAGCCAAACCCAGGTAATTGTTGGCACAGAAATTCAAAACCTGAGTGCCGCCTACTGTTACATCAGCCTGCTGCTGCGACGAAATAATCCGTTCTGCTTTAAATAGCCCTTCAGCCGTTACGTCTTCGATTTGTTGTTGTAAATGTTGCAGAAAAGCGCTGTTGCGCATGCGGCCTCCTGGTTGGCGATGGTCTGAGCGAATTAAAAGATGCACATTGTAATGGTTAAGACGCCGCCATGCAGCGTTTAGTCATTAAGTGTAGCAACTGGCAGCCTGACAGCTGTAAATAATCAGATACAATAAGGTTGATCTTGCTTAACTGGTCTGCTCTGTCATGGCTAACTGCGCATAATGTTGCTGCAATTTTGTAATGCGTGGCCGGGCCTGGGCAGTGGCGTAGGGTTTAAATAACAACAATACTTTTAACACGCCCTGATAGACACTGGCCTGGTTAATCGGACTATCAGGTGCCTGGGTTTTCAGATAGCTGATCCAGAACGTAACCAGCAACTTAATACTATGCGCAAAGTCGGCAATGTCCTCATCTGCTATTTCAATAACCGCTTTCGCTTTCAACGCTTTTAACACAGAAACCACCCGCTCAAGTACACCTTGCTGGACCCTGGCATAATCCTGCTGTAATGCCCTGTCGCGCGCCAGAATATCTGGCAGATTGGCGTAGAAAAAGTGAAAGCGCCACATTAGCTCGAACACCACGTCAAGATACTCCGCCAGCGCATCCAAAGCTTCAGCCTCGGCAGCTGGCGGTTTAATTCTGGTTTCAAGTAATTTGGCATATTCTTTAAAAATCTGGCGGACGATGTCTTCTTTATTTCGAAAGTGATAGTACAAATTGCCCGGGCTGATCCCCAGGTGGGCAGCAATATGATTGGTAGTAACCTGACGCTCACCCACTTCATTAAATAACGCGATACTGGCTTGCAGAATTTTATCTTTGGTTCTGAGCTTTTTTTCCATGGCGGCAGCTAAGCTTCTTTTGTTGGTTTAGTAATTTGCTATAGTAACGCCAAACTGACTAAAAACTCTAGTCGCTTGCGCCGCAGAGTGCTCAGGTGACAACAACTTAAGTATAAAAAATATGAAAGTAAAAGCGATTTACCCCGGCACCTTTGATCCGTTAACCAATGGCCATAGCGATTTGGTAGTAAGAGCAGCCAGACTATTTGACTCTGTCGTGGTAGGAGTTGCCTCTAACCCCAGTAAACAGCCATTGTTTACTCTGGATGAAAGGGTACAGCTGGCGGAACAAGCTTTTGCAGATTGCGTGAATGTGCAGGTAATAGGCTTTTCCGGCTTACTGGCGCAGTTTGCTAAAGAGCAACATGCGCAGGTACTGCTGCGGGGAGTGCGCGCCGTCGCAGACTATGAATATGAATTTCAGCTGGCCAGTATGAACCGACAATTAAACCCGGAACTGGACAGCCTGTTTATGACGCCATCAGAAAAAAACACGTTTATTTCATCAACACTGGTTAAAGAAGTGTGCCGGCATGGCGGGGATATCAGCAGTTTTGTGCCCGCTCATGTGGAGCGGGCACTGAAGGCTAAATTTAGTAAAACCTGAAGTAAATCAGCGCCATTGCCGTAATTTATGACCTTTAACTGCATAAAATAAAATAAACGCATAGCAGGGCAACATCACCAGATAAGCGCCCTGCTGACCAAGGCCTGAGCCACTCAATAAGCCCCAGAATAATGGTCCGAAAGCGCCACCGGCAATACCCATAATTAACAAAGCCGATCCTATGCTGGTCAGATTACCAAGACCTGACAACGCCAGTGGCCAGACAGCCGGCCAGACAATAGCATTGGCCAGACCTAATAAAGCAATAAACATCAGGGTATCGGGTAAAGCGATGCCGCCAAAGGGCACAAACAGGGTATTGGCGATGAAAAATGATTCATTATTACCAAACACGATGGCCAGCGTCAGCAGAGCGCCAAGTACCGCGGATATGGCCAGTGCGGCTTGTTGTGACAGCAGTCGCGGAATTAGTAAAATCCCCAGCACGTAACCCAGCACCATACAACCCATGGTATAAGACGTCATTACGGTATAGCGTTCAACACCCAGTGATAAGGCAAATAAGCCGATAGTGTCGGCGGCAATAACTTCTACTGCAACATAAACGAACAGCGCAAGCACCCCTAACATTAACGATGGTCGGGCAAGTGCCGCCTTGAGCAGCGACGTACCGGCCCCATCAAATGTTTCTCTGGCCAGTTCTGGTAAAGGTGAAAACTTTACCGCCAGCGCCAGTATGCCTAAAAATACCGCCAGCCCCAGATACGGCAGCACTAAGCCTGAAGCCATAGTATCAATCTGTTCCTGCGTTAATAACGTCTCGGAGGTACTGACAAAACTGCTTGCCATGAGCGCAGTAAATACCACTGGCGCCACCACACCGGCCGTTTTATTCAGGATGCCCATTATACTTATCCGAACTGCCGCTGTGCTCTCAGGGCCTATTTTCACCACGTATGGGTTAACTGCTGTTTGCAACAAGGTTTGCCCAGTGCCAATAACCAGTTGTGCTAACAAAAACAACGCAAAGGTTTGGGTTTGGGCTGCGGGAATATAAAGCAACCCTGCCAGCATCATAATAGCCATGCCCAGGGCCATACCATTTTTATAACCCACTTTGCGGATCAGCCAGGCTGAAGGTAAGGCGGTAAACGTTACTGCTATATAAAATGAAAACAAAATTAATGATGCCTGTAACGGGGTCAGATCCAACATCTGTTTCAGGTACGGCATTAAAGACCCGTTCAACCAGGTGGCAAAACCCAGCACAAAAAACAATATTGCTACAATCACCATCGGCATTACGCTGCTTTGGCCTTTCGACTGCTCTGTTGTCATGTAATTATCCCTTCACTACTTGTTATTGTTATTAAGGTGGTAACCTGTATTGTCATTTTTTAGCTGCCGGCACTGCAGCTTCAAACACTGCTTGGCCGGCAAGCCAGTTTTGTTGTACCTGATACTGTGGGTCCAGCAATACCATATCGGCCAGATACCCGTCAGCCAGCTGGCCACGACTATCGGCACACCCCAGTGCTTCTGCCGGGTAAAGTGAGGCCATCCGCAATGCTTCGCCTGGTTCGACGGCCAGGGTTTCAATGGCGTAGCGCACTGCACTAACCATATCCAGCACGGACCCCGCCAGTGCGCCGGCTTCATTTGTCAATTTATTGCCGTCGCGCACTACTTTACCGCTGAAAAATGCAAACTCAGTTTCATCTGTCCCAACCGGCGACATGGCATCCGTAACCAGCAGCACCTTACCTTTGGATTTGGCCGCTAATGCCAGCCGGGCGGCTATGGGGTGGATATGCAGGCCGTCCAGGATAATGCCACACCAGCTGTCGGTATCTGTCAGCGCTACCCCAACCATACCCGGCTCGCGCGAGGTCAGTGGCGACATAGCATTATATAAATGAGTAAATCCACGGGCACCGGCGGCAAGTGCTGCCTGCACCGTTGCCGCATCAGCATTTGAGTGGCCCAGCCACACCTGAACGCCGGCGGCTACCAGTTGCTTTATTTGATCTGGCGAGACATTTTCTGGTGCTACGGTAATAAGCTTCAGGCCAATGTCATTGCGCTGATAAAGTGCCAGCTCTGCTGCTGACAGCGGCCGGATATGCTCCGCCGGATGCACCCCTTTTTTTGGTACTGATAAATGCGGCCCTTCAAAGTGCAAGCCAATAATTCCCGGTTGCTTAGCCGCAATAGCCTGAGCTACCACATCGGCTGCTTGCTGCATTATGGCAACAGAATCAGTAATAACAGTGGGTAACATGGCACTGGTGCCAAAACGGGCGTGGGCCAGCATCATCTGGCGTAACGTTGACAGCGTTGGCGCAGTATTAAACAGCACTCCACCGCCACCATTAACCTGCAAATCAATAAATCCTGGCACCAGGATACCAGCCTTAACTGCGCCGGTTGCAGGCCTGATAGCGCTAATTCTTCCCTGCTGCCAGCTTAGTTCAACATTGCTGTGCCAGTGGTTGCCATCAAACAGCGAGGCAACAGCTATGCTACCTGTGGCGCCACTATGTTCAGTATCGGTATTCATCATGCTGTTCCGGTTGCGACACGGCTTGAGCTGGCTTGCTTTGCAAACCACACCGCGCCATATTCAGGCGGTTGAGACGCCGGCACCACTAACTGGCGCACTGCCGTTGTCAGATAAGGTTCTACTTTATATGCCAGACCACCAATTAAACACAAGGCCGCCGGCTGAATTGTCATTAGCCGCTCAGCGATGGCATTAATGTGGGCTGCGCCCTGTTCAGCAATTTGCCGGGCAACGGCATCGCCCTGCTCCGCCGCCAGAAACACCAATGGCGCCAGCCTGGCGTAGTCAGTCGGGCTGGCATTCATAAAGTGAGATACCAGTTGCAGAGCGTTACTTGCCCCCACTTCTGCCTGCAATAGCGCTGTCAGGAGAGTTGGCTCAATCAGTTTATCCAGGCTGCGCAGCACCTGCTGCAACACCTGCAAGCCAAACCAGGCACCACTGCCATTATCACCATAAGGAAAGCCATGGCCTCCCACTTCCAGTAACTGACCTTTAACAGCAGCCAGTCCACATGAACCGGTACCGCAGATAAGTACAGCACCATCCTGACCATCGTGGGCACCAATACAGGCAATATGTAAATCGCTGGTCAGATGAAAACTGGCAAACGGGTGCTGCCAGGCTGAAAATAGCTGATAATACTCGGGCAAATTAACGCCGGCCAGCCCCGCACCGACGACCAGCTGCGACATGGCACTTTGTGGCAAGCCTGCGCTGGCCAAAGCCTGACTGGTAGCATCCAGAATTGATGCAGTGGCCAGTTCCATCCCGCGCAGCGGATTGCCCGGCCCGGATAATCCTTCACCCAGCAGCTGATTATCTGCTGTCATCAGCACAACCCGGCACTTACTGCCGCCGCCATCGACGCCCAAATACAGGGGTTGTTGTGTTGGTACCTCAGTCGTCATCCTACATCCTCTTTTCTGAGTCGGAGTGGTTCACTCAGCAAGTTGTGCTGTAAAGCAAGCAGTTTAGCTGGCTAAAACTTGACTTTAGCATAAGTCTTTGCCAAATTGACAGCGTTGTCATTTTGTTTTCAGCATATAATAAATCTGACAAATAACAAGAGGCTTGTTTAAATTTCAGCCGGATTATTTCCGACACCGCCGGAGGCAGGTAAATGCGTTACATTTACATATTGATTTTTTTAGGGTTTGTCAGCTTCCCAGGCAAAGCCGCTATTAACAGCCAAAGTGAACTGGCTGATTTTGCCAAAGGCGCCGAACTGTGGTTTGCCGTTGAATCAAACTTACTGGCTGAACCCTCTACTTTCAGCGGCAGTATCAGCCTGATCAATAACTCGGCCCAAGCACTGCCAGCCGGCAATGCTGACTGGCAAATATACCTGCATATGGTTCGCCGGATTAACAGTACTGAGCAGGCTGGCCTGACCCTGCAACATATTCAGGGTGATTTGCATCGGATTTCACCTACCAAAAATTTTAAAGGGTTGGCAGTGGGTGAGACGTTACAACTGAATTTTCAGTCTGCACCCTGGATCATCAGCTACAGCGATTTTATGCCCAGGGCATTTATCGTAGCCGCCGGCTTAACCCCGGAAATATTCGCCAATACTGACACAGAAGAGTTCAGCCATTTTGTCCGGCCGATGACCGAACCCCGGCAACTGCTGCGTAATATTGGCAACGGCGATAAATTTGCCACTATGACTGACCAACAGCGATACCGGCAAAACCAGACAGCCGACAACGCGCTGCTAAGTAACGCCGAGCTGCAACGTCGTATTGTACCTTCGCCGGCTAAGTTGCAAATGTTTGACGGTAATATTGCATTAAGTAGCAAATGGCAACTGCATCTCAGTGCTGAACTTCAGCACGAAGGCCGCTATCTGCAACAACAGCTTCAGCAATATTTCGGCAGTGATATCACATTTGCCCAGACGCCTGGCAAACAACAAATTAAGCTGAAATTAGCGGCCCCTCACCCATCTCTGGCTGCTGAAAGCTATCAGTTAAAAATTCGCGGCAATGTCGTTGAGATTACCGGCACCGACAAGGCCGGCGTTTTTTACGGTATTCAGAGTTTGCTGGCGCTGCTTCCTGTCAGGGATCAGGCAACAACGCCAGTCCGGTTGCCGCAGCTGTTCATCAGCGATCAACCCCGCTATCGCTGGCGCGGCATGCATTACGATATGGGCCGGAACTTTCATGGTATCGAGGTTACGCTGCGGCTGATTGAGCAAATGGCCCGCTATAAACTAAACAGACTGCACCTTCACCTGACAGAAGATGAAGGCTGGCGATTGGAAATTCCGGGCTTACCGGAGCTGACAGAATTAGGCGCTTATCGTTGTTTTGATTTAACCGAGCAACACTGCCTGCTAACCCAGCTGGGCACAGGACCGCATCCCAGTGGTTCAGGCAACGGCTATTATAGCCGTGAGCAATTTATTCAGCTGCTACGGCATGCCCAGGCACATCATATCCAGGTGATCCCGGAAATTGATTTGCCCGGCCATGCCCGTGCTGCCATTAAAGCCATGGAGTCACGGTATCAACGGCTGAATCAGGCTGAACAGCCAGAGCAGGCGGCACAATACCGGCTGACAGAAGATCATGATCTGTCCGATTATCTGACCGTTCAGAATTATAACGACAACTCAGTCAATGTTTGTCTGGAATCAAGCTATCAGTTTGTTGATAAAGTAATTAGCGAACTGCAGCAAATGTATCTTGATGCCGGCACTGAGTTAACCCTGTTTCATATGGGAGGTGATGAAGTGGCAAAAGGTTCCTGGCAGGGCTCACCAGCGTGCCAGCAGCTGATTGCCAAACCAGACAATGGTATTAACAGCGTTGACGACTTAAAGCCCTATTTTATTAACCGGGTCGCACAGCTGACTGCTAAGCGCGGCCTGGCACTCGCCGCCTGGGAAGATGGCTTAATGGCAACAGCAGCTCAGCCTTTTGCCCGCAAGCAATTTCAGAACCCTCAGGTAGTAGTCAATGCCTGGGATAATATCTGGGAATGGGGCTATGGTGACAGAGCTTATCTGTTTGCTAATGCCGGTTATAACGTGGTGCAATCACCTGGCACCAATCTGTATTTCGACCACCCGCAGGAGGCGCACCCGGCCGAGCGCGGCTACTACTGGGCGGCGCGGTCTACCGATACCGAGAAAGTGTTTTTCTACCGGCCGGATCATTTGTATCACAATGCTGAGTTTACCCGCGACGGTACCGAGATCACGGATTTAGCAGCGCTGCTGGGGCGCGAGTTACCACAGCTGGAAAAACCGGAAAACATGCTGGGTATTCAGGGCCAGGTCTGGAGTGAAACCATTCGCACCGCAGCGCAGCTGGAGCAGATGGTTTATCCGCGACTAATTGCCCTGGCAGAGCGAGCCTGGCACAAAGCCGGCTGGGAGCCCGATAAAACCAGTATGGCAGCGCGCGCTGACTGGCAACATTTTAGTCAACGCTTAGTCAGCCACGAACTCCCCCGGCTGCAACTGACTAATAGCGGCCATTATTTACCACCGCCAGGTGCCATCCGCGACAACGGCAAACTAATGGCCAATGTTGCCTGGCCAGGTTTAATCATTGAGTACAGTGTTGATCAGGGCCAAAGCTGGCAGCATTTTCAGCAACCGCTGACAGCTTCTGCAAAGCAAATATGGCTGCGCAGTAAGCTTGGCGGCGTTACCAGCAGAATAATTAAACTCTGAACCTGCATTTGCTAATCCTCAGCAAAAAAAACGGCACCTTTAATGGTGCCGTTTTTTTTGACCGCTTGCTATCAGGCTGGCTTAACCAGCTTCTGTACCAATTTCTGTGTATGCTGCAATGACATCAGATGCGCATAAATCGCTGTCAGAAAGCCCAGCTTGCGTAGTTCAAGGAATACCTCATTGTCCAGCTCGTTCAGCTTTTTCTCATCAATCATATGAATACCATTAATATTGCGTGGTTCTCCGTCAACAGTAATGGTTAATACCTGCTCTTTAATCAGATCCAGGCTTTTCAATTTTTCACTGAAACCACGGGTGATCCGGCTGAATTCTACATATTCACCCATTTGCTTTTTCCGATCGGCCAGGTAATCGGTTTCGCTACCATCTTCTTTAAACAATGGTAAACCTTCCTTTTCGTTAACCCGCGCAGAAGATTCATCAACCGCTACTACCAACCGGTCACTGTTTGGTTCAGGCTGTACCAGCACTAAAGGATAATTCCGCGCAACCCGCGGCACATACAGTGCATCCCATTTACCGTCAGCCATCACCAGGTTCTGATTTGCCGCTAACCCCAGCAATACAACTGGCTGATAGCTGTCATTCTGACCATCTTTAATAAACACAACCGGGAACTCTGCCCCGGCAACCACGAATTCCTGCACAACTACCGGTAACATATGCTGATCAGCGATATGGCTGAGCGCATTCTCAGTGCTGATTCTGGTTTTGGCATGTTGTTCTTTACTAAGGGCTACTACTTTTTTCTGTTCCATAGATAACTCATTGTTATGGGATTTTTTAAGATACCAGCTGTTTGCGGTGTTGGCTTAACTTGCAGGATTATTATCTGCCGCCGTCTGCCTCGCTGGCGTACCGGCGTTATCTTGCGGTAAGTTGAGCCGCGAATCAACTGCTGAAGCCGATAAAGTAAGGTTTATCGTCGCTCCGATGCGGCCCGGCAGACCTTGCTAAACCTACTTAAGCCTGGTTAGTGAGGAAATAAGCCACTGGATTATCGCTTGTTTTGCTACAAACGTACCCTGGCCATGAATCCCCCGTTTTTCTGGCGGAATATGACTCAGTATTTCATCATCACTCTCAAGTAAAAAATGACTATACATGGCACGCCATGCTTGCCGTTGCGCTGGTGGTAGCTCCCGAAAACAGAGCAGACTGTGCAACAAGCCGTTTAACGGTGCCATTCTGCTGTCAGTGGAGCCTATCGAGCCTCCCCACCAGTAATTAACCAGCAAGTTTACCGCAGCGGTTGATTCTACCTGATGCCACCATAATGCAGGAATATAAAGCACATCACCGGGCTCCAGTTCAGCAACTAAGGCATGTTGCAACGCTTCACGCACTTTAGGAAATCGCGAAAAGTCAGGATGACTAAAATCAACCAGACTAATGGGTGCCCCTGTTGGCGTATAGTCCAGCGGTCCGATATACAAATTTGCTACCTGCTCTGGCGGAAATAAGGTAAAAGTTCGTTTACCGGCAACCACACAGGCCAGATTGTCAGCATCATCAAAATGCGCGGGCACCATCACCTTGTTGCCAAGCCAAACTCTCGGAACAATGGTGTCCGCTAACAGCGGGTTGGGGTTGTCCGCAATAAATGCTGGCATACATTCGCTAACCAAGGCACTTTGTGCCGCTATCCGAACCGCATCAGGATCTGATGCGGTTTTAAACAGCTGGGACAAAATAGCACTGAGTGGATATTGGCGCTTTTCATAGTTGAAACCAGCCAGTTCAGCGTTATAGCCGATTCGGCCATTGGTGTCAGACGCCAGTAGTAATGTATCAACCTGCTTGCCGGTGTCCTGACCGGCAATGTATTGTGACAAAGCCAGATCAGATGTTGTCGCCGCCTGCACAATTGGCCAGTGGTTTAAAAACCCCCTCAGTACAGCGGGCTGCGAACAGGGTTTAATCTCCTGGTGCCATTGTTTTGTTGTCACGTTGTGCCAGCTATTTACAAATTTCGGCATGTTCAAGTCCCAAAATAAAAGGGTTAACAGTTACTGTTAACCCTTTGTTTTTATTTCTTGTCAGAAAATACGTTTATTGCCATCAGAACGCCATTCTTATCCCGGCTGTAAAGCGCCGGCCATTCTGATAAATGGAGAATAAGCGCGCGGCATCGGTATTATATTCCACCACTTCTTCATCCGTCAGGTTAACGGCTTCCAGCGATAAGGTAATAGTATCTGTCAGATTATAACCAAAGCTTGCATCTACCTGACCATAACTGTCGTTCCAAAGCTCATCACCATTAAAGTGTAAACCTTTATACCATTCGGTGCGGTAGTTATACATCAGCCGGGCGCTGAACTTATCCGTTTCATAATACGCGCTGGCGTTCATCATGTGCCGCGACGTACCCTCCACTAAACCAGAGCCGGGACGGCTGAGTTGCCGGTCTTCATCCCGTTGCGCGTTAGTGTAAGTGTAGTTAGCACTGACACCGTAATCGCCAAATGCTTGCTGGTAAGTCAGCTCAATACCATCGGTGGTGCCTCCTGGCCCATTTTCTGGCCGGGTAAAGGTAACATCAACCCACTCATCACCTTCTTCCCAATAACGCTGGTCAACAAAGGTTGAAAAGCTGCGGTAGCTTTTTATGTCTTTGTGAAAATAGGTAACGGCCAGCAATGCTGACGCATCGAAATACCACTCCCAGGATAAATCAAACTGATCAGCGATTTGTGGCATTAAATGGGGGTTGCTGGCACTACCAGTTGGCTGAGCAACATTTAACGAGCCATATGTAATAGATGAAGAAATATTATTCCAATCCTGACGGGCCATTACCCTGGCCGCACCAAACCGCAGAATCTGGTCTTCAGACAAGTCAAAAGCAATATTCAGGCTTGGCAGCACTTCGCTGTAATCGTTATCAACTTCTACCCACTCCAGCACTTCAGGAGTCAGCCATTCTCGATCAATGGTCCACAGGCCCCATGAATCGCCAGAGAACTCATAACCACCGGAAGTTTGCCGGGTATCCACAAACCGGACGCCAACGTTACCGCGGAATCCCTCACCTTCAAAATCACCTTGAACATAAAGCGCCAGAATATCTTCTTCCACAGCCCAAATTTCAGCCAGGTTTTTGGAGCGGGCAAAATCTGCCGGAACCCCATTTAATCCCTCAAACGCAATCTGCTCCATTGCAGCACGGTTATGGGCCATTTGTTGTGTCATATTGCCATTGACCACTGCATCAATATTAACTGTACCGCTAAACAAACCACACTGAGCCCAGTCATAACAAGTAGCAAAAATATGATCCAGATAACTACCTGCAATGTCTTCATTGCCCGTCATCGTTTGTGGTCCGTGCCAACTGTATGCTACCCGGTCCTGAGTACGTTCAGCCATCCGGTATTTAGCACCCGCCTTTATCGCAGTAAAGGCACCTTTTTGTACCGGAATAGTGAAATCTAACTGGGCATAGGTTTCTTCATCTGTGGTTGGCTTCTCACCACCCCATATCCAGCCTGGCCGGAATTGAGTCGGATCAGTCGCATCAACATCGGTGTTGGCCGTCGGCGTGCCTCCACGCAAGTCAAAGTCATAACCCGTGCCGCCTGCAGGGCCATACTCCCATGATGTTTCCCGGTAAGTACCGCCTTTGGCTTCTGTATGACCAAGCTGGGTATGTAACTCAAAACTATCGGCACTGTAATTCAGGTCGAAATCAACAGAGCGAGTTTCGGTAGACGATACCCGGTTTATAAAGTTATATGCCGCGGTGCCGGCAGCAGCTACTTCGCCAGCAACAATGCTGCCATTTTCAAGCACGGTGTTAGTCAGTGAGCCTGCATTGTTATTGACAAAAATTAACCAGTTCTGGTTGTGGTTATTCGCATCAACTTTTGAGTCGAGGATATTAAGTACCATATCCAGATTGTCATTTGGCCGGGATTGCAGTGAAAGAAACAGTGTTTCGCGTTCACGGTCCTGCTCAAAGCGTGGCACACCGATGTGGCTCGGTATTTTAGCATCTAAATCAGTATTGGTTGGCCAGCCGAGTACTTCAAAACCCTGGCGGACAACTTTACGATCCTGCTTGATTGCTGATACAAGTACACCCCAATTTTCCGCGTCATTTTTCCATGAGTACATACCGGAAAGCTGTGGATCCCAT
Organism: Arsukibacterium indicum; assembly: GCF_019100565.1. Taxonomy (GTDB): domain Bacteria; phylum Pseudomonadota; class Gammaproteobacteria; order Enterobacterales; family Alteromonadaceae; genus Alishewanella; species Alishewanella indicum. The sequence continues at coordinate 180,840 of NZ_JAHRID010000006.1, forward strand.
TTCTCTGATGCTTCTGAATACTGACCTTCCAGCGAAATGTTTACTGAGTTGGCATCCAACGACAAGGGCGTCCGGGTGCGCAGAATAACGGTGCCACCAATTGACCCTTCGTCAATACTGGCCAGCGGCGATTTATAAACCTCTAAATCTGAAACCAATGCTGATGGCAGCATGGTGTAATTAAAACTCCGCCCCGGGTTGTCCAGAATAAACCAATCAGCAGTAGCCACTGTCTGACCATTTAACAGCGTCCGGTTTGTAGAAGAACTGGCACCGCGGATCGTAATTTTTTCCCCCTCGCCAAACTCCCGGCTAACGCCGACACCGGTGATCCGGGACAACGACTCGGCAACGTTCTTATCTGGAAACTTACCAATGTCTTCCGCTGTCACTACGTCGACAACCGCATTGGAATAACGCTTCGCATTCAGGTTTGCCTCCTGTGAAGCCCGGATACCCCGAATCTGAATAACTTCAACCTGCTGTTCCTTAACCTCATCTTCCTGGGCAATAACCGGCAATGCAGTCAATGCTGCTCCGGCGATCAGGGCCATTTTTACCGCTATAACGCTTTTTCTAATGTTGTTGTGCAGCATGTGCATCTCCCGTTCCTGTGCTCTTTGGCTTGGTACTTTTGTTATCTTTTTATTGATGACAGCGTTGTCATTGAAATTAAACATACACAAATTAATTTCGCTTTGCAAAGAATTTCAGCTGTTTTTTTCACCAGTAATGTTCAGGCTATTTTGTAGCGGCTAATTGGCGATAAGCCACGGCACAAGATAACAGCCAAACATAAAACCTTCTTATATTGTTGATTTTAAATTATTTACTAAGAAAAAGAAGAATAAGAGCGAGGCTTAAAACTTGTAACAGAAAATAACTAATTGCTGTTTTTGATAAAAGAGGTTATTCATTAGATTAAATATTTCTTAAAAATTTGGCCAGCGCTGTCATATACAGCAATGCTGATGTTATAAAAAATGCTGATTATGCTAGACTGGGCAGCATATCCGGCCATGCCGATCTGAGAAACACAATGAAAATAACCATTAATGATGTAGCAAAGCTGGCAGGTGTCTCAATAAAAACCGTCTCGAGGGTCATGAATAACGAACCGTCGGTGCGCAAAGATACCTTTGATAAAGTTACGGCTGCGATGAAGCAGCTGCAATATCAACCTAATACAGCGGCCCGTAATCTGGCCAGTAGCCGCTCTTACAGTATTGGCTATGTTTACGATAACCCTAACGCTTATTATGTTATTGAAATGCAAAGGGGTATGCTGGACGCTTGTCGTAAACATCATTATGAACTGATTATTCACCCAACCAATGCACAATCACCGGAAATTGTGCAGGAAGTACTTGAGCTGGTTGAACGCTCCCGTCTGGCAGGGCTGGTATTAACACCACCATTTTCTGAAATGCCGCACCTGGCTGAGGCACTTACCGAGAAAGAGGTCGCCTTTGTCAGGATTATTTCCGGCTCAACGCCATCACCAAAGCTCAGCAATTGCGTTTTGGTAGACGACTTTACTGCAGCCTTTAAAATTACTAATCATTTACTGGAACTGGGCCATACCGATATCGCATTTTTAGGCGGCGATGAAGAGCATAGTTCCAGTGGTGAGCGTCAGGCAGGCTTCGAAGCGGCGCTGATTAAACGCGGCCTTAAGGCAAAGCCTGAGTGGGTAGTAGCCGGGCGCTACTCGTTTGAATCAGGGGTGGCAAGAGCTAAAGCCCTGATGAGCGCCGAAAATAAACCCAGTGCAATATTTGCCTGTAACGATGAAATTGCAGCAGGGGCGCTATTCAGTGCCCGCCTAATGAATATTTCTATTCCGGACCAGCTCGCTATTGCCGGCTTTGAAAACAGCCCGTTTTCGCGTCAAACCTGGCCACCGCTGACCACAGCGCACCAGCCTAATTCCACCATTGCCCAGTATGCCGCTGAGTTATTATTCAAATGCAGCAAGAAAACCCACAATAAAGCTGATGTAAAACAACAAACGGTATTTATTCCTGAGCTGCTGGTGCGCGAGTCTACCTCATCGGTAACTTGAATAGAAATCAGGTAGTCCGAACAAGTTAACCGCATAAAAAAACCGCTGCTGGCAGCGGTTTTTTTCTATGGCTCCGTTATCGCCACAAAACTGAAAGTTTAACCGCCAGTAAACTGATAGTAAGTTGGTGCGTTAGGACCTACCGGGAAACCGCCGACAAACACCCACAGAATAAACAGTAGCGTCCACCCTACAAAAAATACCATCGAATACGGCAGCATAGTGGCAATCAGCGTTCCCAGCCCCATATCCTTTTTATAGCGTGCGGCAACCGCCAGGATCAAACCAAAATAACTCATCATTGGGGTAATGACGTTGGTAACCGAATCACCTATCCGGTATGCCGCCTGAATAACTTCCGGCGAGTAACCAACGATCATCAGCATAGGCACAAAGATCGGCGCGGTAATTGCCCACTGCGCCGATGCAGAACCCAGCATCAGGTTGACAAAACCACACATGGCAATAAAAAACACGAACAGCAATGGGCCGGTTAACCCCATTTCCTGCAGGGCAGTAGCCCCTTTAACCGCAAAAATGGCCCCCATATTTGACCAGCCAAAAAAGGCGACAAACTGGGCGGCAAAAAACACCAGCACAATATACAAACCCATAGAGCCAATGCTTTTTGACATGGCATTAATCACATCACGATCGGTTTTCATGGTGCCGACAATTTTGCCGTAAACAAAACCCGGTATGGCGAACGTGACAAAAATAAACACCACGATCCCTTTCAGAAACGGAGAGTCCGGTACGCCACCAGTCTCAGGGTTACGCAAAATGCCCCACTCCGGCACAATACTTAATGCCAGTAAAACAGCTAATAGTAAAAACGCCAGACCAGCACCTTTTAAACCCAGTTTTTCCCGTGGGGTCAGGGCATCAAGCTGCTGTGCGCCTAAGTCAATAGATGCCTCATTAGGGTTATATTTTCCCAATTTAGGTTCAACAATCTTTTCTGTGACAATGGCACCCAGGGTGGCAATAACAAAGGTACTTACAATCATAAAGTACCAGTTTGCTTCCGGGCCGACATTATAGGTTGGATCAATCAGGTTAGCCGCCGACGTGGTAAAGCCTGCCAGTAACGGGTCAACCGTACCAATAAATAAGTTAGCGCTGTAACCACCGGAAACACCGGCAAAAGCCGCAGCTAAACCGGCCAGCGGATGCCGGCCAAGCGAGTGGAATATCACTGCCGCCATCGGGATCAGTACCACATAACCCAGCTCTGACGCTGTATTTGAAATAATACCGGCAAACACAACGGTAACCGTTACCATTCTTGGCGAGGCATTCATTACCAGACCACGCATTGCGGCTGAAATCAGCCCGGAGTGTTCAGCAATGCTCACGCCAAGTAAGGCTACCAGCACCACACCAAGGGGTGGAAAGCTGGTAAAGTTAGTAACCAGGTTGGCAATAATCCGTTGCAGGCCATCAACACTAAATAAACTGACCACCCGGATAATGCCATCTGCCGACCGCCCTGCTGCGCCCTCAGGCCGTGGGTCTACCGCGCTGAAATCAAAATAGGCGGCAACGCCACTGCCAACAACAACCAGCACTGCAAACAACGCAAATAAGGTAACCGGATGCGGCAATAAATTGCCCAGCCACTCTACCGTATCAAGAAAACGGGTAAACCAGCCACGCTTGGCGGCTGCCGGGGCAGGTGTCTTACCAGCGTTTGTCATAAATGAATTCCTCTTGGTCAAAGCACAGATAATGATAAGTATTATCTGGAAATAGTTAATCGCTTTTTAGTTATTTTAAGGCACACAGCAGGAAAATAGCGCAAGAGCCTGATATTTCCGGGCTTAATCAAGCCAGACTGGCCCGTTAAGCAGACTTTTATATTATATATTGGCCAAATCTATCACAGGAATGGCAGAGCGCAAAGTCAGAACCTTTAATAGTAAAGGCTATACGGCTAATCTGCAGCTGAAAACGATAAAATGCCCGACTCATTAAAGGTTATACCAACCGTCCGCCCGGCCTGCCAACTTTACTCCCGTTACGCTTTCACCATTCTCATAGCACTCATAGCACTCATAGCACTAAAGTACCGTTGTAACTCAGGTGACTGCTGCCTAGCATAAGCTATTAATAATTTCAGGAGTAACCTTATGCGTGCAGTCATCACCGGCGGTACCGGCGGCATTGGTTTTGCTATCGCCAGCCATTTTGGCAAAGCGGGTTATCAGGTCGTGTTAGCTGATTTAAACGAAACCCTGTTACAGCAAAAAACGGCTGAGCTCAGTCAGCAGGGTATTACTGCCGATTACTGCCTGCTGGATGTGACTGATCAGCAGGCAATTGAAAATTGTGCCAGCCGTTTCCCAGCCGACATTTTGGTAAACAACGCGGGAATTCAACATGTTGCCAGGCTGGAAGATTTCCCACCGGAAAAGTGGGCGCTGCTGCTTAACGTGATGTTAACCGGGCCCGCCATGCTAACCCGGGCCATGCTGCCTCATATGCGCAGTAATAATTTTGGCCGGATCATTAATATCGGGTCTATCCATGCTGTGATAGCGTCACCTTTTAAATCAGCATACGTGGCCGCAAAACATGGTCTGCTGGGATTCAGTAAGGTTGTCGCGCTGGAAAATGCCGATAAGAACCTGACGATAAACACCATTTGTCCGGCCTATGTCAAAACGCCATTGGTGGAACAGCAAATTGCCGCCCAGGCCAAAGAACACAACCTGACCGAGCAACAGGTTATTGAACAGATTATGCTGGCACCTATGCCACAGAAAGCCTTTATTGACGTCAGTGAAATAGCCACCATGGCTACCTTTCTGTGTCAGGATGCAGCCAGGCACATGACAGCACAAACGCTTATTCTTGATGGTGGCTGGACAGCCCGCTAGCACTGCGCCGGCATCTGAGGCACAATCAGGCAATGAGTAACTAATGACTTCACCTGAGCAGATGATTGAAAATGGCAGCGGCATTGGCTTAGCCACCATTGCCGCCATTTCGCTGGTATACCTGCTGATTTTATTCAGTGTTGGCCGCTTTGGCCGGCGCATTACCGCCAGGCATCCGCTGGCTCCCTGGATATTCAGCTTTGCGCTGTCAATTTATTGTACCTCCTGGGCGTTTTACGGCGTAACCGCCCAGGCTGCAGTAAACGGCTGGTGGATACCACCGACGTACATCGGCTCTTTTATCCTGTTCTGGTTCGGTTTTAAATTAATCGCCCGCATTGCCATTGCCTGCCGGCGCTATCGCATCACCTCCGTTGCCGACTTTATCGCCACACGCTTTGGCCATTCCCGCTCGCTGGCAGTAATAATTACCTTAATTCTGATCATGGCGGTTATTCCTTATATCGCCCTGCAATTGCATGCCGTTTCTACCAGCATTAATACCCTGGTGCAGGCAGAGGTTGGCAAGCACTGGTACACCGATACCGGCTTTTATGTCAGCCTGTGGATGGCAGTATTCGCCCTACTGTTTGTCAGTAAAAGCGCCCGGGCCCATCAACCTAACCCCGGGCTGATGACCGCCATTGCCTTTGAATCGCTGATTAAGCTGCTAGCTCTGCTGGCCATTGGCTGCTTTGTGGTTTTTGGTATGTTTGACGGCTTTGCCAGTATTTTTGACAGCGCCGCGGTTGACCCTGCCATCAGCAAGCTGCGACAGCAGGCGCTGCCTATGCACGCCTACTGGCTGCATGCCCTGCTCGGCTTTTTTGCTACCCTGTGCCTGCCCAGGCAGTTTCATGTCAGCTTTGTTGAAAACCAGAAGTTAAGTCACCTGCGCAGTGCCCGCTGGATCTTCCCACTGTATTTATTATTAATGAGTATTTTTACCCTGCCACTGGCATTAGCCGGCGTTATGCTACTGGGAAACGACGTCAATATTGATGTGGTGGTACTGCAATTGCCGCTGGCGGCAAATCGCACCGACGTGGCTTTGCTGGCCTATCTGGGAGGTTTTTCTGCAGCAACCAGTATGGTGGTGGTTGCCACAGTAGTGCTGGGTATTATGATCACCAACGAATTACTGGCACCGCTTATTTACCGTAGCAGCCAGCTTCAGCCAGACGTTCAGCACAAGGTAAAAGTTGCCACCCTGCGTCGTTCGGCCATGCTTACCGTAATGGCGCTGGGCTTTGTGTACTACCGTTTTATCGGCACCGAAACCGGCTTAGCTCAATTGGGTTTAATGGCGTTTGCGCTGGTGGCGCAGTTGGCGCCAGCGTTAATCCTTGGTTTATTATCGCGCAAGGTCAACCGCCAGGGCGCTATCGCCGGGGTGCTGAGTGGTGCGGTAGTCTGGGCGTATATTTTGTTACTTCCGGAAATCAGCCGGGCGGGTTTAATGGGATCGAACTGGCTGAGCCAGGGGCCTTTTGGTCTGTCCTGGCTGGCCCCACAGCAGTTGTTTGGCTGGCAGGCAGACCCATTAAGTTTAGGGGTGCTGCTAAGCTTGTCGGTAAACTGCCTGATGGTGTTGCTGATAAGCCAGTTTAGTAATACCCGGGTCAGCGAATGGCTGGAAAGCGGCCGTTTTCTGAGGGCCCAGCTTAGTACCGACCATAATCGTCGCAGCTCACAGTTAAGCGTGCAGGATTGTTATCTGCTGGTTAAACGTTTTGCCGGTGAAAAAGAAGCACGGCGTCTGTTGCTGCGTAATTTAAAAGACCCAACACCCGCTCAGAATCAACTGGCGCCGCTTAATCTGGTACAGGCTGCCGAGCGCAGTCTGGCGGCTGTGGTGGGCGGTGCCTCTATGCGGCTGATTATGGATGCTGCCGGCAGGCATGCTCAGCTGCCAATGGAAACCGTTGAACGCTTTGTAGACGAAGCCAGTCAGGTATTTCAGTTCAACCAGGCATTGTTGCTTTCTACTATTGATAATATCAGCCAGGGCATCAGCGTGGTCGATGCCGATTTACGGCTGATAGCCTGGAATCAGCGCTATATCGATATGTTCAGCTATCCGCCGGGCATGGTTGAAGTTGGCAAACCGGTCGCAGAGGTAATTCGCTTTAACCTGCAGCGCGGCCTGATTGACAGTGAAAATATTGAGGCTGAAGTCAGCAAACGGCTGAGCTTTCTGCGCCAGGGCAGCAGCTATAAGTTTCAGCGGCAACAGCAGGACGGCCGGGTACTGGAAATGCAGGGCAACCCCCTACCAGGTGGTGGCTTTGTTACCACCTATACCGATGTCAGCTCTTTTATTGAAGTTCAAACCCAGCTGGAACAAAGCAACACCCTGTTAGAACAACGGGTGAACGAGCGGACTTACGAATTGCAGCAGCTTAATCAGCAACTGCAACACACCCAAAAGCAGCTGGAAAGCAGCACTGCCGCCAAAACCCGTTTTTTTGCTGCCGCCAGTCATGATTTAATGCAGCCATTTAATGCTGCAGCGCTGTTTGCCGGCTTATTGCGCCAGCAAAGCACCACCCCCGAGTTACGCCAGTTAAGTGCCAATCTCACTAACTCACTTAATTCGGCCGAAGAACTGCTTACCGCCATTCTGGATTTAACTAAGCTCGACTCCGGCGTCATTAAAGCGTACCCGCAAACCGTCGCCGTCAGCCAACTGCTGGACGATATTGGCCGTGATGCCGCGATACTGGCGGCTGAAAAAGGCCTGACGTTTCGGATCCACAGCAGTAAACTCAGTGTCAGTACTGATCGCAAGCTGGTAAAGCGGGTTATTCAGAATCTGCTGGCTAACGCAGTGCGTTATACCAGTCAGGGCAAAGTGATCCTGGGAGTAAAACGTTCTGGCCAGCAGTTAAAAATAATGGTTATTGATACCGGAGTTGGCATAGCCGAGGCAGACCAACAACGTATTTTCGAAGAGTTTCAGCAAGGTAGCCAACCTGATCAAAAAGGCCTTGGCCTGGGGCTGGCCATTGCCCACAGAATAAGTGCAATTCTGGGGCATAAACTTACCGTGCAGTCAGCATTGGGCAAAGGCAGTTGTTTTTGTTTATCCCTACCATTGGCAGCGGCATCGGTAATGCCAGAGAAAACGCCAGCCATCAGAAGCGAAGTAAGTGCCAGCTTTGCTGGTAAGAGGATATTGCTGCTGGATAACGAAGCCCACTTACTCAGTGCTGTCAGTGCGCTGCTAAGCAGCTGGCAGTGCCAGGTAACGGCGGTAAGCCAGCCCGCAGAGGCCCTGGCGGCTATTCGCCAGGGGCTAAAGCCCGATTTATGCCTGTTTGATTATCATCTGGATAACGCTGCAACCGGTGTTGCAGTAGCTGAACAACTGGCCAGCCATTTTGCCATCAATGTGCCGGTGATTATCCATTCAGCAGATCATGACCAAAACATCCGCGAACAAGCCCTGAATAGCGGTTTTTACTTTTTGTTAAAGCCCCTGAAACCAGCCGCCCTGAAAAAACTATTCAGCCGGCTACTTCGCTAATATCAGCCCACCATGTGAACACAACATAAATTCATATAAAGCATATAAAAAAATAAACTGAAACTCTAATTTACTTTAACCTCAAATAAGATAACATTTGCAACATTTTTACCATCAATGTAGTAGAAATGGATTTGAATCTGGTTAACGCCCCCTACCTGCCTGACGCGCGGGCAGCATTGCAGCGTCTGGTGCAGCATAGCAGCACCGATGTGGTGACCGATTATCCGCTGCTATTGGCGCCACAACTTAGCGCCAGCTTGCTTAGCGCTAATGCTGCGGCAATAAGTCAGGCTATGCAGCAATCTACCCTGGCAGGCGTCAGAGCCTTGCTACCAGCGGATGTACTGCTGGGCAACGCACCGGCAAAGCCGCACTTTTTTGCTGTCGACTTCGCGCTTTGCTGCAACCAGCAACAGCAACTGGTACCACAGCTGATTGAGTTGCAGGCTTTTCCGTCAATGCTGGCAATGAGCTTTTTTCTGGAACAACATTATGGCGCCACTGTGCTGGCAGGGCAGACCTTAGCCCAACGCCAGCAGCTTTGGCAGCAAATGCTGCAACCTGAACAGAGCTGCGACCCGGGCGATACCGATGGTACAGGTGAAATAATTATGCTGGATTACCAGCCGCTGGCGCAGCGCACTGCCATGAGCTTTGTTTTAACCGCCCGGCTTGGAGTACAGCCGCTCTGTGTTAGTGAGTTATACCGCAAAGGCCGCAATTTGTTTTATCGGCTGGATGGCCGTGAGCGCAAAGTACAGCGAATCTACAACCGGCTCATTTTGGCGGCCCTGCCTCAGGCCGTTGCGCAACAAGCCAGACGGTTGCTGACCGATGCCGACGTTAGCTGGCTCGGCCACCCGGACTGGTATTATTCTGTCTCCAAAGCCAGCATGCTGTTTATGCAAGGCCCCTGGTTACCGCCGGTCAGTCTTGTTAATAGTCTGGCGCCAGACACCATGCTGGCAGACCGTGTTTGTAAGCCCTTATTCGATTTTGCCGGTCGCGGCGTAGAGCTGTCTCCCACTGCGGCCTATCTGGAGTCCCTGCCATCTGCAGCTTATATGCTGCAACAAAAAGTAAACTATGCAACCTGTGTTATCACACCGCAGCAGCACCAGCTGAAAACCGAGATCCGGGTCATGAGCTTATGGCCAGACAACACAGCAGAACCAGTGCCCGTAGCAATGATGGCGCGCTTAACTGCGGGGGTTAGCATCGGCATGAACCAACAGCAGACCAACCAGCACTCAGCAGGCGGTGCCACCGTAGCGCTGTGCGCTGAACAAGCCCGGGAAGCTCAGGAGAAAGTATGCGCATAAAATGGTGGCTGCTGCCAACGCTGCTGGCAAGCCTGATGTTAAGTGGTTATGCCCTGTGGGAGCAACAATGGAGCCGGACGCTACGCACCGACATGGCTTATGTTGAAGCCGATCTGGTGTATCTTAAAGCTCAGCAAAGCGGCATAGTGTTGGCACGTTACGCTCAGGAACTTAGCCAGATCACAACCGGCCAACCCTTGCTGCAACTGGACGATGCTACTGAGCAACACCAGTTTGCCAAGCTGCAGGCTGAGCAGTTGCAATGGCAACAGCAACTGGATGCCAATGCCAACCAACAGGCGATAATCCGCCATCAGCTACAGCAATTACAGTTTGATATTGCCCTGGCCCAATCGGAGCTCGAACTGGCTGAAGCCGATTTATATCGCCAGCAGCAACTGCAGCAACAAGGTCTGGTGCAGCAGCGCGACTGGCAGCAAGCCTCGCATCGCGTGCAGCGGGCCAATATAATGCAACAAAAGCTGCAGGGGCAGCGACAGGGTCTGACATTACAGCACCAGCAATGGCAACTGCAGGCTGCCATTCTGCAGCAGGATCTGGCAAAAAACAGCCTGGCCCAACAAGACAGCAGCAGACGGATCAGCCAGTTCCGACTGTTAGCACCAGTCAGCGGTGTTTTATCCAGCATCAGCGTTCAGGCCGGCGAACTGGTTAACGCCGGCGATAATATTGCCACACTGGTGCCCACAGAGGCGATTTGGATTGAAGCCTATTTCAAAGAAAGTGTTATCGCCGACATCACGCCGGGCCAACGCGCCGAAGTGCGGATCGACGCTTTCCCTGAGCAACGCTTTGCCGGCGAAGTGATTGCGGCCTCACCACTGGCCGGCGCTAAACTCAGTTTAATCAGCCCTAACTATACTTCGGGAAATTTTATTCGGATTGAACAACGGGTACCGGTGCGGATCCGGCTTAGCGACAGCGAATTGCCCGTGCTGCGTCCGGGCTTATCAGCCCGGGTTACTCTGAGCAAAGCTGATTAACTGCCGATGCAACTATCCCGTCAAAGTATTGCTGCTGTTGCCATTATGCTGGGTGCCTTTATGGCGCTGGCCGGTATTAATATCACCAATACGGCTACTGAACTGCTGCAAGCCCGGGTAGGGGCGACGCTGCGTGAAATGACCCTAATCACCTCCAGCTACATTATTGCCGAAATTGCCGCTATGCCACTGATGCCATTGCTAATGCGCCGCCTTGGCCTGAAACGGCTGGTCGTGCTGGTGTTGTGTGGTTTTATGCTGGCATCCATTGCCTGCGCCCATGCCAACAGCCTTGATACTTTAATTGCCAGTCGTATTGTGCAGGGCGCCTTTGGCGGCATTTTGCTACCGCTGGTTCATACTTCTATTAAATTGCTCCTGCCGCAGCAACAACATGCTGCTGCCTTCGGGGTATTTTCTGTGTTTGCCTCACTGGCACCGGTCGCCGGCCCCTCTTTCGCCGGCCTACTCAGCGCCGCCGACTATCCATGGTTATTTTATATTAACATTCCACTTGGTTTGGCAGCATTAACCGGCCTGCTGTTCGCACTGCCCGGACCAAACAACCATGGTCAGGTGACAGAACACCGTAACAACTTTCTGGATGCCTTTGGCATAGGCTTACTCTCACTGGCGCTAGGTAGTCTGGTGTTTGCGCTGGAGCACGGTGTTGAACGTGAATGGCTTAACGACCAAACGATTCGTTTTAGCCTGGTGTTTGGCTTTATCGGCCTTATTTACATTTGCTATCTGCAAACTCAGCTGCGCCAGCCTGTATTAAATGTGCGCTTGCTGGCCTCGTTCCGCTTTGCTTTAATTTGCCTGGCCAGCTTTATGGCCGGTATCGTTATTTACGGCTTTGTTTACCTGATCCCTTATTACCTGATCTCAGTGCACAGTTACAGCCCGGCACAGGTGGCGCAGGTTATTTTAATGGCAGCAGTGCCACAATTACTGATGTTACCACTGATGATTAAGTATGCACCGCGGCTTAACCCCTGGCTGGCCATCGTAGCAGGTGCTTTGCTATGTGCAGTCAGCACTGCGTTGTGTACTCAGATGACCATCGACTTTGCCGGTGAGCAATTTCTCTGGCCCCAGCTAATTCGTGTTATTGCCGTGCCATTACTTATTATGCCACTTACTCTGCTATCGCTGCAGGTGGTCTCTGATCAGGACGCGCCTTCTGCTGCTATTTTGTTTAATGTTGCCCGGAATCTGGGCGGCGCGGTTGGCGTGGCAGGGCTGGTTACTTATGTCGAGCATTATAAAGTAGTATTTTTTCAACAAAGTCTGCTGTTGTTTAATCAGCATCCAGTGGCACTGAGTAACCACCAGCGTATGGTTCCAACAGCATCTCAGCTGACAGAGCAGCTTAGTCAGCACAGCAGTATCTGGGCTTTTAATGGCGCCTTTGCCCTGCTCAGTGTCAGCCTGCTAACAATGGCAATATTGTTTCTGGCGTTATTTCTGTTTGGCCGCAAACGCAGCTCACTCTCACTTTCCCCACAACTCTCTTAGGCTCAGGCAAGGATCGGCAACTCATGAGCGTACAATTCACTTTTGGTAATGAGGAAGAATTTTTACTGCTGGCGAATAAGCAGCCCTTTGTTATGCCGCTAAACCAATTGCGGGCAGAGCCAGATTGCCCGGCCGGACAGTGGTCGCACGAGGCTCATCAGGGCATGCTGGAGCATGCCACGCCGGTTTGTTTCAGTCTGCAAAGTTTGCATCAGCATATTCTACAATCGCGCGCTTTTCTGACGCGGGTTAGCCAAAGCATGCAGCTGGAGCTGTACTGTGGCGGTACCCACCCCAGCCTGGACTGGCCCGCGCTGCAAATGACCCGGGACTATCAGGCAGTAATTGATGAATATCAGGATACGGTAAAGGCACTAACTTTATTTGGCATGCACACCCATATCGGTATCAGCGATCACAGCTTGCTGGTGCAGGTGTTCAACGCATTGCGGCCTTACCTGGCACCGCTGCTGGCGTTAAGTGCTAACTCACCATTTTATCGTGGCCGCGATACCGGCTTATGTTCTTACCGGGCCATGCAGTTTCTGCTGATGCCACGCACCGGCACACCACCGCTAATCCGTTCGGTGCAGGCCGAGCAGGCTCGGATCCATGAATTACTGCAACGCGGCTGTTTTCATAAAGCGGCCAGTATCTGGACCGACGCCAGGCTGCATCCGCTATACAATACTATTGAAGTTCGGATATGTGATATGCAAACTGAGCCGGAAGATGCCGCCGCCCTCGCGGTACTGACTGCTGCTATTGCCATCTGGCTGGCACAACAACTTGCAAAAGGCCAGCAGCCTGACCATGGCGATGACTGGTTGCTCCGTGAAGATCGTTGGCAGGCAGCCAGGCGCGGCTTAGCTGCCACTATTCAGCATAAAGACGCCGCCGAGGCCGTAACAGTATTCTGGCATCGTATGCTGGATAAGCTGATGCCTTTGTTGCAGCAACATCAGGTAGCACATGTGGCAGATACCATAAAAGCCATGCTGCAGCATGGTGGTGGCGCGGCAATCCAGCGCCAGAATATGAAAACCAGCCAGCAACCTCAGCTGGCACTGGTTACTTAAGCAGGCAGGCGCAGCTTTTCAAACATAATACCGGCAAGTGTCCGGTTATTAACGTTAAGTTTGCGCAAAATTGCTGATACATGCTGCTTAATGGTGGTTTCCTGCACGTTCATTTCATAGGCAATCTGCTTATTCAGCAAACCATCGGCGATCATTTTCAGCACCCGGAACTGCTGTGGTGTCAGCTGTTCCAGTCGCTCGGCAAAATCGTTATCAATAAGTGGCTTGGCGTTTTTTACATCGTCCGCCAGGCCCGGTGGCAACCAGCTGTCGCCGTTTAACACGGCACTGATGGCGTCAGATAGCAACTCTAATGGTACCGATTTTGGAATATATGCAGCGGCGCCTAATGCCAGGGCTTGCTTAATAATGACTGGATCTTCTTCTGCAGACACCATAATAACGGGCACATCAGGGTATTCCGTACGCAGGGCGCTTAAACCGGTAAAACCGTCTGAGCCAGGCATCTTTAAATCGAGGAAAATAAAATGGGTATCGGGGTGCTGGCGCAATAAAGGCCAGACTTGCTCCATCGTTTGCGCCTGCAACAGCAACGCATCGTTACCTAAAATGGCCGACGAGGCCTGAGCTAAGGCAACCCGGAACAAAGGATGATCATCAGCGATGATGGCTATCATAACGTTTACTTCTGAGCACTGGGGCTCACTATAATGAACCGGGGCTTGCGCCCCGGCAAGGTTTTTAACTTATCAGAAACGGTAAGCGACTGTTAAGCTGACTTCACGCGGTGCACCATAATAGCCAATTAAAGTATTATCGCCACCTAAGCCGGGAATAAACTCACCCGGATTAGCCGGGTCCGGCGCAATAAAGGCATAGTTACCAATCAGGTACTGCTCATCGGTCAGGTTTTTACCATGTAACCCAACGCGCCACTGGCCACTTTTGCTTAACCAGGTCACACCCAGATTAAGCAGACCATAAGCATCCTGTGACAACAGGTTATCCAGTTCCACCAGATCATAATCACTGCGATAGGCATAGTTACCATTAAAGACAATATCGCCAAAGTCGGTAATCATGTCGTAGCTAAAGCCTACTGTTGCGGTGGTTTCCGGGGTATTGGTAATGGTGAAACGGTCGGAAATATCTACCGCGCCTTGTACCGGATCAAAGGTCAGCGCCTCTTCAAACGAAGCGTCAATTAAACCTATGTTGGCGTAAATATTCAGGTTGCGACTGGCTAACCAGGTAACTTCCAGTTCAGCACCGGTTGCTTCAGAACGACCTACGTTACCCAGACGCTGGTTTAATGCCGAGGCATCGTCCGGATCCGGAATCACCGAAATATACTGGCGGTCTTTATGCTCCAGCATAAACAAGGTGGCATTTAGCCGCAGACTATCGTTCCAGTCGCTTTTCATACCGATTTCATAAGAATTAACGGTTTCGGGATCAGCAGCCGGCTCGGCGACGGTTGCCCGCGGGTTGAACGTACCGGACTTGAAGCCCTGACTAAAGCTGGCGAACAACATCATATCTCTGCTGTGCTGGTATTCCACGCCAATTTTCGGAGTCAGTTTATTCCAGCTTTCTTTATCATCCAGCACCACCGGTGTGGTTAAACCATCCGGCCGCACATATCCTGGGATCCAGCCAGACTCCGGGTAAACGGTGTCAAATATCAGGCCGTTGCGAACTGTCGCTTCCTTTTCATCCTTGGTGTAACGTAAACCGGCGGTAATTGACCACTTATCGTTAAAATCGTAACTGCCCTGGGCATAGGCCGCAGTGCTGTCGGTGTTGCTGCAGCCGCCAACTTCACGGGTTAACCCCGGTGCGCCAAGAGACTGACCTAATACTTCAAGCACAGCATCAAACACCCCGCATGAATCGGCGGTGTAGTAATACAAACCAGACACCATTTTAAAACCATCAGTCTGATAATTTAACTGCAGTTCTTGGGTGAAGTTTTCATCGTCGTAAATAGCCGGCACATCGAAAATCCGGATAGAGGTATTATCAAAGTCGATATTAGTGGGTGAATAACTGGTACGCTCTGAGGTAATCGACTTTAACGTGAAATTATCATTAATATCCCACTGTGCCGTTAAGCTGATGCCATCGGTTTCCACCTTATTCCAGGTTGGCATACTGGTGTAAGAATCGTAAACACTATCTGGCACCGGCGCATCGGTTAACAGGCTTGGTAATAAGCGGTAACCACCTTTGGCGTTTGAATCATCTTCGGTTTTATCGTAGTTCAACCGGAAAAACAGGTTATCCTGTGGCCGGTATTCCAGGGTCAGGCGCAGGGCCTGCAAATCTTTGTTATAGTTTTCCCGGTCTTGCCCCGGCAGGGCTGACGTCAGGAACTGACCGTAGCCATCGCGCTGTAAATTGGCATAACCGACACCCAGATACAAGGTGTTAGCAATCAGTGGGATCTGGCCCGTTACTTTAACATCGCGTTGGTTGTAACTGCCCACTGTGCCGCTTACCGAAAACTCGGTGTCGCCGGTCATCTCGCGGGTCACATACTTCAGGGCACCACCTATGGTGTTTTTACCATACAGGGTGCCCTGCGGGCCGCGCAATACTTCAATCCGCTCTACATTCAGGATATCCAACACTGCCCCTTGTGGCCGCGCTACATAAACGTCGTCAATATAAATACCTACGCCTGGCTCATAACCCCACAGTGGATCTTCCTGGCCTACGCCGCGGATAAATGCCGTTAAGGTCGAGTTAGTGCCCCGGCTGGCCTGCAAAGTAGTATTAGGTGAAAACTGTTGTACTTCTACGACTGAGGACAACCCGCGTTCAGCGATGTCTGTCGCCCCTATCGAGGTTACCGCTACCGGCACTTCCTGCAGACTTTCAACCGTCCGCCTTGCAGTGACTTCAATTCGCTCCAGCTTTAATTCAGCGTCAGCGGCAGCCTGATCCTGTGCCATAAGCGGCGCTACCAGGCAGCTGCTAATCGCCAGTGCTAACAGGCTGGGTGTAAGGGCCGGGCGGGTAAACTTGTGCTGTGCATCTTTGTTATAGTTATTGGCCATCGTTGGCTCTCCTGCTGATTGATTGCAAAATGTGGTACTCACCAGTGGTGATACTGTAGGCCTAAACGCAGAATTTTTAACCTGTACCTTAGTACTATGGTGACAACAGCCAAGCTGTATCAGACTAGCTGAAAATGATAACAAGGATTTGCCGATGTTAAGTATCTTTGGCTTACTACTGGGGCTGGGCTTGCTGATTGTGTTCACCATGCGCGGTTTCAATTTATTTATTACGGCTCCGTTGTGTGCGTTACTCGTTGCAGTCACCAATGGTATACCATTTTGGCAAGTGGCTGATAAAATTGATTTTGTTCATGGCTACATGAATGGCTTCGCCGGTTTTGTTGCCGCCTGGTTTCTGATGTTTTTACTGGGCTCACTGTTCGGTAAACTGATGGAGCATACCGGTGCTGCCGATGCCGTGGCGCTGGCCATTGTTAAACGACTGGGCCATACCCGGGCGGTACTGGCCATTGTGCTGGCTTGTGCCGTACTGACTTACGGCGGGGTTAGCCTGTTTGTCGTTGCGTTTTCTGCCTACCCAATGGCGGTCAGTTTGTTTAAAGGCGCCAATTTACCCAGACGCTTTATTCCGGCTGCACTGGCGCTGGGCTCAGTAACCTTTACCATGACCTCTGCCGGCTCACCTGAAATTCAGAACTGGATCCCCATTCCGTACCTGGGAACCACACCCTACGCTGGCTGGCAAGTCAGTATTGTTGTCGCGCTGTTTATGGCGGTAGGTGGCTATTTCAGCCTGATGTGGATGATTAAAAACGCGGTGAAAAACGGCGAGCAATTTGTGCAACGTAGCAGCGATCCAACCTTAACCGACAAACCTCTGCCGCATTGGCTTACCGGTTTAATTCCTCTGTTAGTGGTACTTGTTACTTCGTTTCTGTTACACGATAGCTTGCAACAAGCCGCGTTAATCATTGCCCTGGCAGGTGGTGTGGTCAGTTTATATCTGCTTAATTTCCGCTTTCTGGCTAATCCGGCGGCAGCCACTAATGAAGGTGTGTTAGGGGCATTACTGGCTATCGGTAATACAGCTGCAGTAGTCGGTTTTGGCAGTGTGGCGAAATTAACCCCGGCGTTTAGCTCCGTGGTAGATTATATGACCCACCTGCCCGGCCCGGAACTGGTTGGCGCAGCTGTTGCCGTCAGCGCCATCGCCGGTTTAACCGGTTCAGCCTCCGGTGGCCAGGCCATAGCGCTACCGGAAATTGCCCCAACTTATTTAGACCGTGGGGTGGATGCCGAACAACTGCACCGGGTTGTCGCCATTTCATCAGGTGCGTTGGACTCACTGCCGCATAATGGTTACGTTGTAACCACTATTCGGGCAATCTGTGGTGAAACTCACCAGAACGCTTACTGGCCAATGGCCGTAGTCAGTGTGCTGATGCCGCTGCTGGGTGTGGTGTTGGCCATCGCGTTGTTTCAGTGGTTTTAAGGAAGATTAGATGAAATTATTCAATACATTATTATTATTGGGCCTGCTGCTGACCGGTTGCAGCAGCCAGGCCATGCTGGTTGAAAAGCAGGCCTTTGAAATTAAAAGCTTTAAAACCGAAAATGGTGCCGTAATCAGCCCGGTAAAAGTCGGCTGGGAAGCCTATGGCGAACTTAATGATGATAAATCGAATGTCATTCTGATCACCCATTTTTTCTCTGGCAGCTCGCATGCAGCGGGTAAATACGCTGAAGCTGACGCTGCGCCGGGGTACTGGGACGCTATTATTGGCCCGGGCAAAGCTATTGACACTAACAAATACTATGTACTGAGTGTAGACACCCTGGTTAACGCCAATGTCTTTGATCCAAATGTCATTACTACCGGGCCGGCAACCATAGATCCGGCCACTGGCAAACCTTATGGTTTAACCTTTCCGGTGGTAACCATTGGTGACTTTGTTGAGGTGCAAAAAGCACTGCTGGATAGCTTAGGCATTGACAAGCTGCACGCAGTAATTGGCGGTTCAATGGGGTCTTTTCAGGCGATTGAATGGGCCACCCGGTATCCAGAGCGGGTTGAGCGGTTAATACCAGTCATTGGCACCGCCTATATTGATGCCTGGGCCGCAGTGCGTTTAGAACGCTGGGCCTATCCGATTAAACAAGACCCGGCCTGGCGTGGAGGCGACTATTATCAGCATGGCCAGCCAGAACAAGGTTTAACTACTGCCCTCGCTTATATTATTCAGGATGCAGTGTACCCTACGGGGTTTAACATGCGCTACCCGGCTCCGGAAACAGATAAAGCGCCGCACAGTGATATTCTGGCCAGCTTTTCTGCCTGGGATCAATTAATGGCCCATGCCAAACTACGGGCAAAAATGCAGGACGCGAATCATATCCTGTACTTAATCCGCGCCTCGCAATTATACCGGGCCGGCATGGGCGATAACTGGCAGCAGGCCCTTAGCCGTGTTCAGGCTAAAACGCTGTTTCTGCCAGCCAGTGGCGACCAGCTGCTGTTACCTGAAATGGCAAAGGCCAGTGCCGAAGCCATGCAAGCGGCCGGTAAAACCGTTGATTATGCCGAAATACCCGGCATCTGGGGTCACCTGGATGGTGTGGTGGGCATCAGCGCCGTAGCAGATAAAATCCGCAGCTTTATAGAATCCGAATAACGATTTTTTGTCAGTTCCTGGATGGGATGCCGCTTACATAGGGTGTCCCTTTTTATTTGATTTCGCTTACAAAGTAGATAGAAAACTGATATTTAACTGATTTCTAAAGCCTGCCTCTCGAATTGCCCGATAAATATGTAACACTTTCCAATTACCAAAACTAATAACAGTATTGTTATTGTATTAGTTAGAAAGGTTGCATCATATGTTTATCAGGTTATCTAAATTTCTACCTTGTCTGCTGCTTCTGATACTGATTAGCGGCGCCCCACGGGCCGAAGTGATTCGCTTAGCCAGCAGTAACTATTATCCGCATTATGGTGAGCAAATGGCCCAGCAGGGCGCCACTATCGAAATTATCCGCCAGGCCTTTGCGCTACAAGGTGTGCAGCTGGAAATAGACTTTCTTCCCTTTGCCAGGGCGCTGTATGAAAGTCAGCAGGGCCATTACAGTGGCCTGGTTGCCGCCTGGTACAGTGAACATCGTACTGCCCATTTTTATTACTCACAGCCACTGTACGCCAACCAGATTGTGCTGTTTAAGCGCAAAGCTGAGACCATTAATTACCGCAATTTTCAGGATCTTGCCAGGCAGCAGCAACGGCTGGGCGTGGTGCAGGGTTATATACAGCCTTTGGGTTTAATAGAAAGCGGCATTAAAACCATCCAGGTAGCCACTGACGAGCAGGCACTGGCTATGCTGGCGCTGCAGCGGGTCGACCTGGTGCCTGCTGACTTACTTAATGGCCTGTATTTACTTGAGCATAAACTGCCGCAACATCAACAGCAACTGGAGTGGCTTACCCCTGCTCTGGAGCAACGACCAATGTATCTGGTGTTATCAAAAAAAGACCCAGCTAATCAGCAACGGATCGAACAGTTTAATCTGGGGCTGCAGCAATTAAGGGCTTCGGGTAAGTATCAGCAAATTATCGATTCGTTATTACCAAAAACTTAAAACGAGCTATGATAACAACTTCCCCTGCAACTTATTTACTACCTTTGGCACCACTATTTAATGGCCAGGCGCATTCGATCACCTTGCTGAACCATGAACGCTCAAATATTTTACGGTCAGCAGGCTCGGGAAGCGTAAGTTCAAGCTCCAGCTTTGGCGCAAGGTAGCGCTGAATCAACAGCTTTACTTTTCTGTCCTCCATTTGTCCGAATGTTTCGCGCAGCTGCTGGCGAGTCTTCTCAACTATGGTTTGTCCCTGCAACTGCTGAAATCGGGTCTCCAGCCAAAAAAGTAACGCTTGTTTAGCCTGGTTCGGAAAACTTCTTGTTAGTATGGCTGTGGGGGCGTACAGGCGTTGAAAGTTAGTTATATCTTCCTGTATTAAGAAAATAAACAGCAAATTGATACCAGCCGATATTTGCCCGGCACGTAAGCTAAGTGCCTGATACTGAGTCAATGCCGTGCGAAAGTGGGTTTCAGCAACTTGAATATTGCCCTGGTCAAACGCCAGCAAGCCCAGATTATTTTCTGCCATAGCCAACACATTCAGCTGCGCAGACTGCCGGGCCAATGCCTGGGCCTGGTTAAACAAAGTGCGGGCCTTGTCAGGTTCATCTAGCTGCCATGCCAGCAATGCCTTGCTGTTAGTCAAGGTTAACCGCTGCTTGTCAGTCGTGGCGTATTTGTACGAACACGCTATGCTGCTCTGAGCATCGTGTAAATAATTATTGCGCCTGAGCCAGATCCCCAGTGCACTGGTTATAGCAGTAAGTTCTTGCTGGAAATAAGGATGCTGGTGATACTCAAAAATTACATCCAGAGCCTGAATCAACCGATCTAACTTATTCGTTGGCACAGAGGCTCTTAGCAACAGCACATTGTGACGGATAAATAAATCAAGCGGCTCCTTTGTCTGGTCTTTAATACTATCTAACAGCACAATAGTGTGAGCAGGGTTCACCGTCAGATAATCTTCCGCTTCATCTAATGCAGTAACCACATCGGCGACAGATTGAAGTGGCCATAGTACGGCTGTTAGTGTCCAAATCAACGCGAAGTTTTTTAACAAACCTACCCCTTTTGCTGTCGATTCAGACTTTTACTATAGAAGCTAAGTAGTCACTTTTCAAAAGCATGCTCCCTGCTAAATACGCGGAAATAATACCAAATGGTCTAAATCGAGCCGGATGCCGATTTGCTCACCGATGGCATGGTTATGATGGCTGAGTGCCAGACAATACACCTGCTCGCCACCGCTGAGCGCCAGGGTATACAAAATGTGTGAACCTCGAAACGATTTCTCCAGCACTTTGGCGGTAATACCACTGGCATCGTCGTGCACGATATCGTCGGGCCTTATAAGCACATCCACTTTATCACCAGTAGTGGCGTTCTGCAGATAACGCTGGTTAAAAATACCCAGACAGGTTTGCACCCTCGCACTATCCAGCATTTCACCGGGTAACATCACTCCACGGCCGACAAAATCGGCGACAAAGCGGCTGGCCGGTTTGTGATAAAGCTCATAGGGTGTGGCCCACTGCTGCAATTTACCATGCTGCATTACCCCGACCATATCGGCCATGGTAAAGGCTTCGTACTGATCGTGGGTTACCATTACCGCGGTAATTTTCAGCTGCTGCAGAATTTGCCGGATGTCACGGGCCAACGCTTCGCGCAGCTCGGCATCCAGGCTGGAGAATGGCTCGTCCAGTAACATTACTTTAGGTTCGGGTGCCAGCGCCCGCGCTAACGCCACCCGTTGTTGCTGCCCGCCCGATAACTGATGTGGATAACGGTTGGCAAGATCAGGCAAGCCCACCAGCTGCAGCAGTTGCTTTACTTTCTGCATTTTTTGTTTGCTGCTCTGCCCCTGCAGGCCAAAGCTGATATTGTCGGCGACTGATAAGTGAGGAAATAACGCGAAATCCTGAAACACCATACCTACCCGGCGCTGCTCTGTCGCCAACTGTGTTTGCTGATCGCTGACGATTTGCTGTTGCAAACTGATACTGCCGCTGGCGGCAGGTTCAAAGCCCGCTATTGCCCGTAGCAAGGTAGTTTTACCACAGCCCGATGGGCCGACTAAGCAACCAATCTGGCCCTCGGCCAGCGCCAGGCTTACATCTTTGACCACCACATGCGGGCCATAGGCAACTGCCAGCTTATCCAGAACTAACATGCTTAAGATCCTCTGCTGGCATCCAGCGTCCGCGACAACAATATAACCGGAATAATACTAACACAGACAATAGCCAGCGCTGGTAAAGCGGCATCGGCAAGGCGTTCATCTGACGCCAGCTCATAAGTACGTACTGCCAGGGTATTAAAATTAAATGGCCGTAAAATCAGGGTAGCTGGTAGTTCCTTTAATACATCAACAAATACCAGCATGAGTGCGGTTAACACACTGCCCCGCAACAGCGGCACATGCACCCGGCGTAACACCTGCAGCGGGCTGGCACCCAGCGAGCGGGCTGCATTGTCCATACTGGGTTTAATTCGCTCAAGGCCAGCTTCTACGCTATGTAACGACACGGCCAGAAAACGCACACTATAAGCCAGCAATAACGCAAATAAGGTGCCGGAGAACAACAGACCCGTCCTAACCCCAAACCATTGCTCGGCCAGTAAATCAATATTCCGATCTGCCCAGGCCAGCGGGATCATCACCCCAATGGCAATAACGGTACCCGGTATCGCATAGCCCAAGGCAGCTAACCGCACTGGCAACCTGACCAGTGGGTCGCGCCGCAGCCGGCTGGCATAGCCAAACAGTAACGCCAGCACTACAGACAATACAGCGGCCAATGCCGCGAGACTAAAGCTGTTCCAGACCAGTTTGCCAAAATCTGCCGTCAATAACACTGCTGCGTTTGGCCACGCCCAGTTGAGCAGCTGTATAGCCGGCACAATAAAACCCAGCAGCACCGGCAACAAACACAATGACGTGACCAGCAGCTGACGAGCCGGCGCTAAGGTACGCAACGGGCTGATTTGCTGACGCTGGCCCTGATAAAAATAGCGGATTTTTCGTCTGGACCATTGTTCCAGTACAAGTAGCAGTAACACAAAACTACTGAGCAGGGCCGCAAGCTGAGCAGCTCCTTGCTGACTGCCCATGCCAAACCAGGTGCGGAAAATACCAGTGGTAAAGGTGGCAATACCAAAATATTGAACTGTGCCATAGTCGGCGAAAGCTTCCATCATCGCCAGTGCGACTCCGGTCAGTAATGCCGGCCGGGCCAGTGGCAGCGCCACTTTCCAGAAATGCTGACGCGGGCTAAAACCCAGAGTGCGACTAGCTTCAAGCATACTGCCAGATTGTTCGCGAAATGCACTGCGTGCCAGCATATAAACATAAGGATACAATACCAGCGACAACATCAGAATGGCGCCGCCCAGCGAGCGGATTTCCGGGAACCAGTAATCACCGTAGCTCCAGCCAAAATATTCACGTATGTTGCTTTGCACCGGTCCGGCAAAATCAAGCATACCAGTGTAGGTATAAGCAATAATATAAGCCGGCATCGCCAGTGGCAGTAGCAGCAACCACTGCAACACACGCCGGCCAAAAAATTGATACTGACTGACCAGCCAGGCGGTACCGGTACCAATAAGCAGGGCACCAGCTCCGGTGCCAAACGCCAATATCAACGAATTTATAATGTAATCGGCAAGAACCGTTTGGCGCAGATGACGCCAAACCTCAATATCAGGGCTGAGTACGCTGCCAAAAACAACTAATACCGGCATTGCCAACAGCAATGCCGGTATTAGTACTGACCAACGCCAGATATCCGCTTTTATTGGCAGCATACTACCTCTTTGCTGATCCGCTGTACTGGATCTGGCTGCTGACTAGCGCCAGCCTGCGCGATCCATTACCCTGATAGCTTCGGCATTAAGCTCACCCAGTTTATCCAGATTCAACTTATCGGCTTTAAAATCGCCCATGTTCTGCAATAAGTCACTGGCTTGCACCCCGGTAACCACCGGGTATTCATGGTTAGTCTCGGCATACCATTGCTGGGCCTGCTCAGTAACCATATATTCCAGCAAGCGCACGGCGTTGTCTTTGTTAGGGGCATAAGCTGCCACCCCAGCACCGGAGATATTGACATGAACACCATTACCCTGCTGATCTGGCCAGAATACTTTTACTTTTTCGGCAACCGAGCGCTGCTCGTCATCCGCCAGCATGCCGCCTAAATAATAGGTGTTGGCAATGGCGATATCACATACACCGCTTGCTGCCGCACTAATCTGGTCTCTGTCACCACCGCGGGGCGGCCTGGCAAAATTAGCTACCAGACCTTTTGCCCACTGTTCAGCGGCAGCTGCACCTTCATGAGCAATTAAGCCGGCAACCATGGATTGATTATAAATATTATCAGACGAGCGAATGCAAATGCGGCCACGCCATTTCGGGCTGGCTAAATCAGCATAAGTTGATAATTCTTCCGGTTTAACTTTACCCGGTATGTACATAATGGGTCTGGCCCGCATGGTTAAACCATACCACTGGCCGGCAGGGTCCCGCAGTTGCTCCGGGATGGCCGTGGTTAACTTTTCTGAATCTATACTTTGCAACACACCTTGTTGTTTAGCCCGGTATAGCCGGCCAACATCTGTGCTGATTAAAATATCTGCCGGGCTGTTACGCCCCTCACTGGCCAGCCGGCTGATTAGCTCGTCCGGTTTACCAGTAATTAAATTAACCTTGATACCGGTTTGATCACTGAATTTATCGAGCAGGGGCTTGATTAACTCTTCCTGCCGGGCCGAATAGATATTTACTTCATCAGCAAAAGCTGAGGCTGCGCCCAGCAAGGCACTGGCAAGGGCAGAAATAACTAACAGTGTCGGTTTTATTCGCATAAAGGCCTACTCCAACGTTGGGTAACATGCAGGGTTGCTATATAACCACAAACGCGAATTATTCTCAATAAGTTTCCGATCTATATTTCACTAATTATTCTGAGGTAACACCGAGTTGCTGCAGGCTTTGCGCCAGGCTGGCGGACGACAACTCTCCCATATGGCTTTGTATTAACTGGCCTGCCGGGTCAAAGTACAAAGTAACTGGTAGTCCATGTGCGCCAAGCTGAGTGGCTAACAGGCCTTGCCGGTCCAGCAGCAAATGTTGAAAGTCCAACCCGGCCTGCTGCAAGTATTGCTGCACAGTTTCAGGATGCTCGCGTTGATTAAGCAGCACAAAACGCACATCAGGATAGTCTTGCTCGGCTTGTTGCAGTACCGGCATCTCACGCCGGCACGGCGGGCACCAGGTAGCCCACAGATTCACTACTGTTAACTGGCCTGCTCCCAGCTCAGCCAGATTGACGCTGTCACCGTTAAGTTGCTGAAAACTGATGGCAGGCAATGCAGCCTGCTGCCGGCCAACATAAATAACCGAACTAAAAGCCCCAAACAGCATAGTTACCGTTAATACTCCGGCCAGCAATGCCTGACGCTGTTGCCGGCGGCGCCATAGCAGCCAGCTGGCAATCAACAGCGCCGCCAGCAGTGTGGCGGTCGTATCAAAACCCCGATCCCGGATATCCAGCATTTGCCAGAACGAATCGTAACTGTCCGCGAAACGAGCCACAAACACCAACCGGCCAAACAACAGGCTACCCAGCAAAATGGTTAACAGCGGATCAGTAACCGACACCTTATACTTCCGACCCACCAGAGCAGCAACCAGTAAGCCAACCAGCACACTGATCAATAGTAACAATGGCGTAATAGGCAATGCCAGGGGGCCAAGACTTACTGCAGTCATACTTGCTCCCTTAGTCTTTACTCATACGCTGGTTATGCTTTGAAAAATCCGGCACTTCACGCTGGTAATCCTGCTGGTACAGGCTGGAGTGAATAATAAAATCGGCGGTAGCACGGTTACAGGCCACCGGAATATTCCACACCACGGCTAAGCGAATTAATGCTTTAACATCAGGGTCGTGTGGCTGGGATGATAACGGATCCCAAAAGAAAATCAGCCAGTCTATCTTTTGCTCGGCGATTAACGCGCCAATTTGCTGATCGCCGCCAATTGGTCCACTCGCCATACACTGCACCGGTTGCTTAAGCGCATCGCTAATCAGTTTACCGGTAGTCCCGGTCGCAATTAAGTTTTTGTCAGCAAAAAACGCTTTATGTTTGCCAATCCATTCTAATAACGTGGCTTTTTTACCGTCGTGCGCCACCAGTGCTATATTTTTCATCATACGTCCCGCGTTAAAGATTTAGTTGACCTTACACCCAAAAAAAAGCCCCGACAAGCGGGGCAAAACAACCAAGGTCCACGTATAACATCGTTATTGGTCTGGCGTTAACCGAAGCACTGCTTGCTAATTAACTGCCATTAACCACTTCATTCTTTTTGCTGCAGTTTAGCCTGCTTCCACAATTCGTTTCATGGCTGTCATATAGCCACGTAATTTTTTACCGACTACTTCTACCGGGTGCTGCCGAATTGCGTCATTTACTGCAATCAGCTTCAGGTTATCGACACCGGTTTGGCTCTGGCTTAACCCTTTGCCAATGTAATCACTGCTTAAACTGTTCACTTTGTCGCGCAACAACGGCACTGCTGCATGCGCGAACAGGTAATTACCGTATTCTGCTGTATCTGAAATAACCACATTCATTTCATACAAACGCTTGCGGGCGATAGTATTAGCAATTAGCGGCGTTTCGTGCAGCGATTCGTAGTAGGCCGACTCGGCAATAATACCGGCGTCCACCATAGTTTCGAACGCCAGTTCAACCCCGGCTTTTACCATAGCGACTAACAAGATACCGCGGTCGAAATATTCCTGTTCAGCAATTTTCTCAGCTGAAACCGGTGCCTGCTCAAAGCCACTTTCGCGGGTTTGCTCGCGCCAGGTCAGCAGGTTTTTATCATCATTGGCCCAGTCGGCCATCATGGTGCGGGAAAACTCACCGTTGATAATGTCGTCCATATGCTTTTCAAATAACGGCCTGAGCGTTTCTTTTAGCTCTTCTGCTAAATCGTAGGCTTTAATCTTGGCCGGATTACTCAGCCTGTCCATCATATTAGTAATGCCACCGTGCTTCAGCGCTTCGGTTACTGTTTCCCAGCCATATTGAATTAACTTGGCTGCGTAACCGGCTTCAGTGCCTTCTGCAACCAGTTTATCAAACGCCAGAATGGCACCTGTTTGCAACATGCCGCACAGGATGGTTTGCTCACCCATTAAATCTGATTTAACTTCGGCAATAAACGACGACTGCAATACGCCAGCGCGGTCACCGCCAGTGGCAGAAGCATAAGCTTTAGCTACTGCTAAACCCTGACCTTTAGGGTCATTTTCTGGGTGAACTGCAATTAATGTTGGCACCCCAAAACCGCGTTTGTATTCTTCCCGCACTTCAGTACCCGGGCATTTCGGTGCCACCATCACTACTGTAATATCAGGCCGTATTTGCTTGCCTTCTTCCACAATATTAAAACCGTGCGAATAAGCCAACGTGGCGCCTTGCTTCATTAATGGCATAACCGCATCAACCACGCTGCTATGCTGTTTATCCGGTGTCAGGTTTAATACCAAATCAGCCTGTGGAATTAACTGCTGATAGGTGCCTACCGTAAAACCATTGCTGCTGGCCTTCTCAAATGACGCGCGCTTTTCACTTATCGCTTCTTCGCGCAGGGCATAGCTGATATTTAAACCAGAGTCACGCATATTCAAGCCCTGGTTTAATCCCTGAGCACCACAACCAACAATAACTATGTTCCAGTCTTTGATAAAATTACAGCCATCGCTGAACTCACTTTTATCCATAAAGCGGCACTGGCCCAGCTGTTGCAACTGCTGGCGTAAACTTAAGGTATTAAAATAATTACTCATACAATTTCTCAGAATTCATTTTAGCGGATAAGCACGGCTTACCTTACGCATCTCTGACTTGCCAACCATAACCAATCCCGATGACTGATTAATGACAGTAATGGCTCAGTAGCTTGCGTTAATAAGTTAATGGTAGTCGCTGCAATCTATTGCGTGAAGTGATATATTTACAAGTCTGTATTTCATATTTTGCAATCATGGTTTGTCATGGATATTCGCAGCGCCCAACTATTTCTGCACTTAGCTTCCAGTTTGAACTTTGCTAAAACCAGCGAACAGATGTATGTCAGTCCGTCTACCCTGACCAGAGTGATCCAGCGACTGGAAGATGAGCTTGGCACTTTGTTGTTTAATCGTGATAAGCGTTCAGTGCAGCTGACCCGGGAGGGAGTGCGAGTGCAACAGTTTGTCCGGCTTTGGCTGGATGAATGGCATCAATTGCAGCTTGATTTACAGTTGGCCAGTGCGGAGCTAACCGGGGAGATCAGGCTATTTTGTACGGTAACTGCCAGCTACAGTCATTTGCCGGCCATTATGGATAAATTCCGGCTGCAATGCCCTAAGGCTGAAATTAAATTAACAACCGGTGATGCGGCAATGGCGTTTGAAAAAATCAAAGCCGGTGAAGTTGATATTGCCTTAGCTGCCTATCCGGCTCAGCTTCCCGCCAACATGATTTTTCAACGTATCGCCCAGCTGCCGGTCTGGCTTATTGCGCCGGTTATTCCATGCAAAGTAAATGACTTACTCTCTTCCTCCCCGATTAACTGGAATGACATACCATTAGTGCAATCTGACCATGGCCCGGCCCGTTCCCGATCAGACAGGTGGCTGACTGACTGCAATATTAAACCCGAGGTTGCTGTAAAAGTCGACGGCCACGAGGCAATGGTATCAATGGTAGCGTTAGGTAGCGGTGTCGCAGTGGTTCCTGAGCCGGTTATTAATCATAGCCCGGTACGTGACAGAGTACGGGTTCTGAATATCAGCTACCAGTTTCAACCATTTGAGCTGGGGGTATGTATGCTTGGTAAAAAATTAGAGCAACCTCTGCTGCAGGCATTCTGGCAATTGGCCGCAGCAAAAAAATAAAGCTGCCCGGGGCAGCTTTATTAACAACAACTTTTTTAAGGTAAACTTTAGCAAAATTGTTTATTTAACCACTTTAAGATGGCTGCCTTTCTTTGGCTTAGGCGGCTCTGGGGTATCATCATCGTCAAAAGGTTCCGCAAATAACTCTGCGTCATCTTCTTCCTCTTCCAGGGTAAACACCGTACCTGCACCATTTTCTTTGGCATAAATAGCTAAAACTGCTTTTACCGGAATATGTAACGCAAAAGGCTGGCCGCCAAAACGGGCATTAAAGGTAATTGCATCATTACCCAACTGCATATTACCAACGGCTGAGGGCAGCACATTCAGCACTATCTGGCCATTCTGGACAAACTGTTGCGGTACTTTTACCTGCGGATAGCTGGCATCTACCACCAAATACGGCGTACAGTCGTTATCAACTATCCATTCGTAGAACGCCCGCACTAAGTACGGACGATTTGGTGACATTGCCGCCATTACAACCGCATCCCGCGCCGGATTTCCCGCTCAGCTTCAGTCAGTGAAGCCTGAAACGCATCACGTTCAAAAATCCGCGCCATGTAATTTTTCAGCTCTTTGCTACCCGGGCCCTGGAACTCTATACCCAGTGATGGCAAGCGCCACATCAGTGCCGCCATATAGCAGTCAACCAACCCAAATTCTTCACTCATGAAAAATGGGGTTTCGTTAAACAGTGGTGCCAAAGACAGCAAACCTTCTTTTAGCTCCTGACGGGCGTTATCAGCATCGTCAGCATTGGTTAACACTTTATCAGCCAGGCTGTACCAGTCATTTTTTATCCGGTACATCATCAACCGCGCCTGGCCACGGGCAACCGGATACACCGGCATCAGTGGCGGATGCGGAAAACGCTCGTCCAGATATTCCATAATAATGTCGGCCTGATACAGGGCCAGTTCACGGTCAAGTAATGTCGGCAAGCTGCCGTACGGGTTAACTTCGTACAAGTCTTCTGGCAGGTTGTCCTGAGCTACCTGAAGGATATCAACAGTTACGCCCTTTTCAGCCAGTACAATACGCACCTGGTGACTGTACATATCATCAATAGCTGTGAAAAGTGTCATCACAGGGCGTTTATTGGCAATGATCGCCATTTATTCCTCCGGTAAAATAAAAAACGGCAAAGGGGCGCTAAGGCCCCTGGTATTTCAATACTAGTTAAATCAACTAATTAGTGAACATCTTTCCAGTATTCTTTCTTAAGCAGATAAGCCAGCACAAAGAAAATCAACAAGAAGATCATAACTTTGTAACCCAGGGCATGGGCTTCGAGCTTGGTTGGCTCACCAACATATTCCATGTAGTTTACCAGATCTGCGATAGCACGATCATACTCTTCTTCACTCAACTCACCGCTACCATCAGTTTTGATGCCAACATAAACCTGCTTAGGCTCGCCATCAACCAGGCGGGTTTCGTAAGTTTTGCTGGGCACACCCTGCAATTCCTGCAAAACGTGTGGCATGCCTACCATCGGAAACACTTCGTTGTTCACACCAAATGGCCGGCTGTCATCAGCGTAGAAAGCACGCAGATAAGTATACAACCAATCCGGGCCACGTACCCGGGCTACATTGGTTAAGTCTGGTGGCGTGGCCCCAAACCATTTTTCACCGTCTTTAGCCGACATATTATTGGTAATATGATCACCGACTTTTTCACCGGTAAACATCAGATGTTCCATCCCCAGCTCTTCCGGAATGTCCAGATCGGCAAAGGTACGGGAGTAACGCTGGTACTGCATCTGGTGACAACCCAGGCAATAGTTCTGAAATATCCGGGCGCCATTTTGCAGCGACGCCTTATCGGTTAAATCAATAGGCGCTTTATCCAGTGGTACTGCCGGGCCCGCTGCTATGGCCAGTGAGGAAGCTAATAATGCAACAGCAGACAATAACGTTTTCATCATCAGGTAACCCTCACTGGTAATGGCTTGGTATTTTCATTCTTGCTGTAGAAAAACAATAAGACGAAGAACCCAAAATAAGTAAACGAGAAAATCTGAGCCAGCAAGGTATATACACCTTCAGCAGGCAGCACACCCAACACACCCAGGGCGACAAAGCTGATACAGAAATTAATCAGGTTAACTTTGTGCAGGCCGCTGCGGTAACGCACTGAACGAACCTTGCCACGGTCCAGCCACGGTAACAACGCCAATGCCACAATGGCAGCAAACATTGCTACAGCTCCCATAAACGGGTGTGGAATTGCCCGCAAAATGGCATAGAACGGCGTAAAGTACCAAACAGGTGCAATGTGCTCAGGTGTTTTCAACGGGTTAGCCGCTTCAAAATTTGGTGGTTCCAGGAAATAACCACCGCCTTCTGGCAGGAAGAATATTACCCAGGCAAAAACTAACAGGAAGCCAGCGACGCCCACCAAGTCTTTTACGGTGTAGTAAGGGTGGAACGGAATGGCATCAACAATCACTTTCTTACCACCACGGGTAAAGTACTGGTGGAAGGTAAACTTTTTATCCGCTTCAGTTTGTTCAACCGTGCCATCGTTATCTCTCTTAATGTCGATACCGTCCGGGTTATTCGATCCTACTTCGTGCAGCGCCATTATGTGTAAAAACACCAGAATAACCAGCACCAGTGGCAGAGCAATAACATGCAAGGCAAAGAACCGGTTTAAAGTGGCACCGGATATAACGTAGTCACCACGGATCCACAGCGTTAAATCTTCGCCGATAAACGGAATAGTACCGAAGATACCGATAATAACCTGCGCACCCCAGAAAGACATCTGGCCCCATGGTAATAAGTAGCCCATGAACGCTTCAGCCATTAACACCAGGAAAATTAACATACCGAAAATCCACAGTAGCTCCCGTGGCTTCTGGTAAGAGCCATACATCATGCCACGTAGCATATGCAGGTAGACGACAACGAAGAAAGCTGAGGCACCGGTCGAGTGCATATAGCGAAGCAACCAACCATAGTCGACATCACGCATGATATATTCAACAGAAGCAAAAGCGCCCTCTGCTGACGGTTCATAATTCATGGTTAACCAGATACCGGTAACAATCTGGTTTACCAGGACCAGCATGGCCAGGGAGCCAAAAAAGTACCAGAAATTAAAGTTTTTTGGTGCCGGATACTGCATGACATGCAGGTTCATCTTATCCATAAAGGGTAAGCGGTATTCAATCCAGCTCATCAGATTTTTAAACATCAGACAGCCCCCTCATCTTCGCCAACCACAATGGTTTTGTCATCGATAAACATATGTGGTGGCACCACTAAATTGGTAGGTGCCGGCACGCCCTGAAATACCCGGCCTGCCATATCGAATTTAGATCCGTGGCAAGGGCAGAAAAAGCCGGCGCGAATACCCTCAACCTGAGCAGAGAAATCATTGGGCAGGTAAGTAGGTGAACAACCAAGGTGGGTACAAATACCCACGGCAACGAAAATTTCAGGCTTAATCGAACGATGTTGGTTCTGAGCATACGCAGGTTGCTGCTGCACTTCTGAGCCTGGATCACGCAGCTTGCTTTCTGTTTCTGCCAGCTGCTGCAGGGTTTCTTCAGTGCGTTTTACAATCCACACTGGCTTTCCCCGCCACTCAACCCGAATTAGCTGCCCTGGTTCAAGTTTGCTTATGTCTGCTGTTACGGCAGCACCGGCTTGTTTAGCCCGCTCACTCGGATTCCAGGATGCAATAAAGGGTACAGCCACTCCTACAGCACCCACGCCTCCCACTACTGAGGTAGCAATGGTAAGGAAGCGGCGGCGACCATGATCTACAGGCGCGTTGCTCATCCACTCATCTCCACATTAAACGCTTAACTTAAAATAAATTTAAGCGGCTGAATTCCAGCAATTATTATAAGTTTAAAAAATAACGCCGATCATAATGAAAAGCCCTGCTTTACACAAGGTTTAAGGTGGGATCAATAACTAATATATCGGGATCCGGCCGGTTTAAACAGCAACAAAGCGTTACAGTTCAGGGCTTGCAGCCCTAATACATTTTAAAAACAATAAACATAAAAAAACCCGGCATAAAAGCCGGGTTTCTGGTACCTGTAGCGAATTAACGCTTTGAGTACTGTGGACGTTTACGTGCTTTACGCAGACCCACTTTCTTACGTTCAACTTTACGTGCATCACGCGTT
Source organism: Arsukibacterium indicum (assembly GCF_019100565.1). Taxonomy (GTDB): domain Bacteria; phylum Pseudomonadota; class Gammaproteobacteria; order Enterobacterales; family Alteromonadaceae; genus Alishewanella; species Alishewanella indicum. The sequence continues at coordinate 213,987 of NZ_JAHRID010000006.1, forward strand.
ACGAAACCTGCTTTACGCAGTGCCGGACGCAGTGACTCGTCAAACTCCATCAGTGCACGGGTGATACCGTGACGGATAGCACCGGCCTGACCGCTGATACCACCACCTTTAACAGTGATGTAAAGGTCGAATTTTTCAACCATATCAACCAGTTCTAACGGCTGTTTTACTACCATGCAGGCAGTTTCACGGCCGAAGTACTCGGTCAGAACGCGCTGGTTGATAACGATGTTACCTGAACCAGCTTTTAAGAAGACGCGGGCCGTTGAGCTTTTACGACGACCAGTTCCGTAGTATTGATTCTGTGCCATGTTATGCTCCGATTAAATATCTAAAATTTGCGGTTGCTGAGCAGTGTGTTGATGCTCTGCGCCAGCGTAAACTTTTAACTTACGGAACATAGCGCGGCCTAATGGGCCTTTTGGCAACATACCTTTAATAGCAGTTTCCAGAACCATTTCAGGTTTTTTCGCGATCAACTTCTCAAAGCTGATTTCCTTGATACCACCTGGGAAACCAGTGTGCGAGTAGTACATTTTGTCTTTCGCTTTGTTACCAGTAACCGTTACTTTCTCAGCATTGATAACGATGATGTAATCACCGGTATCTACGTGAGGAGTATACTCTGGCTTATGCTTACCACGTAAACGAGCAGCGATTTCAGTTGCGATACGACCCAGTGTTTTACCGTTTGCATCAACAACGTACCAGTCGCGTTCTACGCTTTCTGGCTTTGCAGTAAAAGTTTTCATCTAAACCTATTCCAAATAAACTTAAGTTACACCTAACATTGCGCAGGGCTGTTGCTAACAATGTCGTAATCGCACCCCTTCGAGTACAAAAACTACCGGGCTAACGGCAGTATAAGGCTGTAACGTAGGCCGGGCGCGGATTATATATTAAACAATTACAAAGATCAGCCCTGTTACTGAAAAAATATCAGAAATGTTGCAGATTGTTGTTCTGGGCTATGGCAAATGAGGTGACGCCAGATAATCGCGCGATTGCATTTCCTGTAACCGGCTGATACAACGTTTAAACTCGAATTCCAGAATACCCTGGCTGTAAAGCTGCTCAAGTTCTACTTCGGCAGAAATAATCAGCTTAACCTGGCGCTCGTAAAACTCATCGACCAGCGCGATAAACCTCCGGCTGACATCGTCGTTGTGTCGCCCCATTGGCTTTACCCCGGCCAGTAACACCGTGTGATAACATTTACTCAGCTCCATATAATCGTATTGGCTGCGAGCACTTTCACATAAGGTGTTAAAGGTAAACCAGACTATACCATCAGCCTCTGCGACAGCGCTGAGCTTGCGGTTGGCAACTTCTATCTGACAAGCAGTCTGACGAGGCTCTACCGACAACGCCATAAAATACTGCTGCAGGTTTTGTTCCGCTTGTTCATCAAGTGGATAGTGATATATCTCTGCCTGCTCCAGCGTGCGCAGCCGGTAATCGATACCACTGTCAACATTGAAAATCTGACAATGCTGTTTAATCAGCGTTATTGCCGGTAAAAAACGGGCTCGCTGCAAACCGTTACGATATAAACCGTCAGGCTCAATATTTGATGTTGCAACCAGGGTAATGCCCCGGGCAAATAAAGCCTGCATCAGGGTACCTAAAATCATGGCATCGGTAATGTCCGATACAAAAAACTCGTCAAAGCAAATAATATCGGTTTGTTGTTTAAAATTGTCAGCAACCTGTTCCAGTGGGTTTTTCACGCCTTTCAGGGCTTTCAGGTCTTCATGCACCCGGTGCATAAAACGGTGAAAATGAATTCTCATTTTACGCTGGGTAGGTAAACACTCATAAAAGGTGTCAACCAGATAGGTTTTACCACGGCCCACCCCACCCCAGAAATACAACCCGGTAAGAGGCTTAACCTCAGGGGTTCCGGATATCAGTTTCTGCCACCAAGACTGGCGTTGCGGTAACTTCTTCACAAAATCATCGTAAAGCCGCTGCAGCTGCTTTACCGCATATTCCTGCGCCGTATCATGGTGAAAATCGGGTCTGGCTAAGTCTTGCTGATATTTTTCAGTTGGCGTCATGGTCTGTGATTAGAAACTTTATTGGTTTAGCAGGCAAAACAGGCGATAATAATAACATGCCTTACCACTCACGCTAAGAAGTTAAGGTACACTGGTTGCAGAATTTACTATTGAGGAGTTGATATGGATCTCACATTTGCCCTGGCGGGCCTGGCAGTTGGTTTGATTGTAGGGGCAATTCTGGCCAGGCTATACAGTTTAAAGCAGTTTAACAGCCACAAACTGCAGCAAGAACTGGACGCAAGTCGCCAGCAATTAAGCCAGTACCGGCAGGATGTCTCACAGCATCTGGATGTGACCAATCAATTAATGACTCAGTTGCAGGACAATTACTCCCGGATTGCCCGCCATGTGCAGCAATCCAAGATGCAGTTAGTTGAACAGCCTGCGGCAACCAAAAATTCTGATTTAAATTACTTGTCTACAGATACCGCCGCCCATATTAAACAGTCATTGCATCAGATTGATGAAAAACGCCGGGTATATTCAGCTATTGATGAACAGCCACGCGATTATTCCGGTGAAGCCAGCGGTCTGATTAAAGAGCGAAAAGTCAGCAAACCTGAGTAATACTTCGTTACAAAACGCCCGAAACTTAACGCTGAACTTTTTCTACGCCATAACGTTCTTAGTCGCATGCAAGTAAAGGAGACTATTACGCAATGAAAATGAAATTGTCTGTGTTACATGCTGCCGTGCTGGCGGCAACTTTAGCGGTACCGGCAAGTTCTGTGCAGGCTGCCCTGCCTTTTTTTAATTCTGATAAACAGGAAATGCCGACTCTGGCGCCAATGCTGGAGAAGGCAACCCCTGCAGTTGTCCATATTTCGGTGGAAGGCAGCCGGGAAGTTCGGCAGCGGATCCCCGACGCCTTTCGCCATTTCTTCGGCCAGCGTGGTCAGGGCGAGTTACGTCAGGAACGACCATTCAGTGGTCTTGGTTCCGGGGTAATTATCGATGCCGGTAAAGGCTATATTGTTACCAATAACCACGTAGTACAGGACGCCGATAAAATTCATGTCCGCTTAAAAGATGGTCGCAGCTTTGACGCTAAAAAACTGGGCGCTGACCCACAAAGTGATATAGCCCTGCTGCAAATTGAAGCAAAAAATCTGGTACAAATTCCATTGGCCGACTCGGACAAGCTGCGGGTCGGTGACTTTGCTATCGCCATTGGCAACCCCTTTGGTCTTGAGCAAACGGTAACCTCAGGCATTATCAGCTCGCTTGGCCGCAGTGGGCTCAATATGGATGGTTTCGAAGACTTTATTCAAACCGATGCTGCCATTAACAGCGGTAACTCCGGCGGTGCCCTGGTAAACCTGCGCGGCGAGCTAGTTGGCATTAATACCGCTATCCTTGGCCCTAATGGCGGTAATGTCGGTATCGGTTTCTCCATTCCATCGAATATGATGAAAAATCTGGTTGATCAAATTCTGGAGTTTGGCGAAGTTCGACGTGGCAGCTTGGGTATCCGCGGATTGGATTTAAACGCTGAACTCACCGAAGCAATGAACCTGAGTATTAGCAGGGGCGCCTGGGTAAACGAGGTCCTGCCTGATACTGCTGCGGCAGAAGCCGGCATCAAAGCCGGAGATGTGATTATCAGCATGAATGATAATCGTATTAATAGCTTTAACGAACTTAGGGCTAAAATTGCCACACTTGGTGCAGGGCGTAAAGCAGAGCTTGGTATTTTACGCGATGGCAAAGAACGTAAAGTCAGCGTGACGTTGCGTCAGGCTGAACCTGCCCGGGTTGCAGCCAATGAACTTCATCCGATGTTACAGGGCGCCACACTGAATAATAGCGACAAAGGCGTAGAAATCACTGAGCTTGCCAGTGGTTCAGTAGCAGAGCAGGTTGGTCTTCGCCAGGGCGATATTATTACCGGCGTTAACCGGCAACGGGTTACCAACCTGGCAGAACTGCGGCGAATTCTGGAAGGCCGGCAAGGCGTTGCCGCGCTGTATATCCGCCGTGGCAATGATGACTTGTACATTCTGCTCAGATAGATGAAATTAGCTTAAGCAGTAGCTAAGTGGCTACTGCTTAAGCACAATAAGTGCTATGCTAGTTGCACTTATTGATATGTTACCAGACTGCTGCTGTGCGAAATTTTCTGCTATTCCTCCTTAAAAGTATTGCTTATGGCCTGGCGCTGGCATTGGTTATTTTATTGTTTTTGCCAAATGTAACAGGCATAAGCTTGCCTAGCTGGCAAAACAATTCTGAACAGGCAGAGCCGGCTCCGGTTTCTTATGCCCGGGCGGTAAGAAAAGCCGCTCCTGCCGTGGTAAATGTTTACACCCGCAGCAGAGTCATTGACCCCCGTGGCTTTCAGCCGCGCTCTATTGAGCGCCAGGAACTGGGATCCGGCGTTATTATGAGTGCCAAGGGATATATCTTAACAAATCATCATGTCGTATCGGGTGCGGACCATATCGAAGTGGCACTGCAGGATGGCCGTTGGCTGGAGGCAGTATTAATAGGCCAGGACGTCATATCAGATTTAGCAGTGCTCTATGTCGAAGCTGACAACCTTCCCGTTATTCCCCAGGACACCGAACTCGACCCGCAAGTGGGTGATGTAGTGCTTGCAATAGGTAACCCACTGAATCTGGGGCAGACCATTACTCAGGGTATTATCAGCGCAAACGGCAATACTGGCCTGAGTTCGCGTGGCTATATCGATTTTATGCGGATGGACGCTGCTATAAATAAAGGCAACTCTGGTGGTGCGCTTGTTAACACTAATGGCACTTTAGTTGGTATTAATGCAGCCGCGTTTCAGTTACAGAACCAGGAGATTCAGGGTATTTTCTTCGCTGTGCCCTACCAGCTGGCACAAAATATTATGCATAAACTGATTAAACATGGTCGGGTAACCCGCAGTCATTTGGGTGTATCCGGTGATGCGGTGGTTAATGCTGCCGGCGACAGACTGGTGTCAACCGGTCAGAAAATGTATGGTCTGGCACTAACTGCCATTAATCCGGGTGGCCCAGCCGACCTGGCTGATTTACAAATTGGTGATGTTATTCTGAAGATTGCCGGCGAGCAATTCTCTGACACCCGTCAGGCATTAAATCTGATTGCAGAAACTGCCCCTAACACTGAACTAATGCTGACCATTGATCGCAATGGTCAGATTATAGAAGTGCCTACAATTGTCCGGGAACTGCGTCGCGGTTAATGACCCACGGCTTTGCTGCCTGGTATACACACCTCAGGTCAGGCAGCGTTTATCCGCTCAATTTTAGCACCCAGTTGTTGTAACTTGTGCTCAATCCGCTCGTAGCCACGATCGATATGATAAATGCGCTCTACCAGCGTCTGACCCTCGGCAACTAAACCGGCTATCACTAAACTGGCCGAGGCTCTTAAATCGGTGGCCATCACCTGTGCAGCCATCAGTTTCGGGCTGTGCTGGCACACGGCAGTATTACCTTCAAGCCGGATTTTCGCTCCCATTCGCTGCAACTCCGGTACATGCATAAACCGGTTTTCAAAAATGGTTTCTGTAACCACACCTACCCCCTCTGCAACCACATTCAGCACAGTAAACTGAGCCTGCATATCGGTTGGAAAGCCGGGGTGTGGTACAGTTTTTACGTCTACTGACGTCAGTTTGCGGCCTGTCATATTCAGCCGGATCCAATCCGCACCAGTGGTAACCTCAGCCCCCGCTTCACGTAGTTTCTCAAGCACCACTTCTAACTCTGAAGGATCCGCATGGGTGCATGTGACATCGCCACCTGTAACGGCAGCCGCAACCAGAAAAGTGCCGGTTTCAATTCGATCCGGCAATACCCGGTGCGTTCCACCATGCAAGCTGTTGACACCTTCAATCCGGATTGTATCAGTACCGGCACCACTAATTTTTGCACCCATTGTATTCAGGTACACCGCTAAGTCGACAACCTCAGGTTCCCGCGCTGCATTTTCAATGGTAGTAGTGCCGTCAGCCAGCACTGCCGCCATCAGCAGGTTCTCAGTACCGGTTACACTAACCATCTCCATAATAATATGAGCGCCCTTTAAACGGCTGGCCCGGGCTTTAATATAACCGTTTTCAACCTGGATCTCGGCGCCCATCTTGCGCAGGCCATCAATATGCAGATTAACCGGCCGCGCACCTATAGCGCAGCCGCCGGGTAAGGATACTTCGGCCTGGCCAAACCGGCTGAGCAACGGTCCTAGTGCCAGAATTGACGCGCGCATGGTTTTAACCAGCTCGTACGGTGCATACTGGTTGCTTATCTGACCGGCATCCACGGTAACACTGTTGGTGTCTAACGATAATTTGGCCCCGAACAACTGTAACAACTGATAGGTGGTTTCAATATCTTTCAGTCTGGGTACGTTGGTTATCGTGCTGGGCTTTTCAGATAAAATACTGGCGAACAGAATGGGTAATGCGGCGTTTTTTGCACCGGAGATAATTACCTCACCTTGCAAAGGGCCACTGGCAGTAACGCGGAATTGTTGCATATTATTCTTACACAGGTGGGTTTAAAAGTTTTTCTCTGCGCCATTGTTCCGGCGTAAAGGCCTTAATGCTAACGGCATGAATAGTGCCATCAGCAATTGCACTCATCAGCGGTGCATAAATCATTTGCTGTTGTTTTACCCGGCTGACATCGGCAAAACAGCTACCTACTGCCGTAACCGAATAATGCGATCCTTCGGAGCGCACATAAACTTCTGCCAGTTGCAACTGTTCTGTCAACAGCTGCTCAATTTGTTTAGTCTCCACACTACACCTTAATCTGTTATCGGTAGCAGGCTTGTCACACCACTGACTTTGGCTAACGCCAGTAATTGTGCCGGTACCTCAATGAATTCTAACTGCAGGTTCTGCTTACGAGCCTGGCCAAGCTGCTGGATTAACCAGGCTAATCCCGCTGAGTCTACATTGCTTAGGGCAGAAAAATCAAAGATTACCTTGCCACTGAGGCTATTTAACAGTTTAAAAGGTGAATATAGCATTAATGTGTCGCGATTCAGTTCACCACTGAACCGCAATGTATTTTCATCTTTAGCAATATTGAGTGACACGGTGTTACTCCGGCACTTTAATGGGTTCTTTTGATTTTTCCAGCAATAGCTCGGTAACCCGGGCGACACCCTGCTGCCGGATCAAGTTGCTCAGTTCAGCTCGTTTGCTGTCCAACAATGAGATCCCTTCTGCGACCATGTCGTATACCAGCCAGTGCTCAGAACCACGATTGCGGCGCAGTTTAAAGTCGATGGTAATATCAGGCTTGCCCGGATCAATCACTCTGGTTTTTATGGTCATAATGCTTTGGTTTTCTGGCGGCCGGGCTGGTTGAATAATGACTTTTTGATCACGGTAATAAGTTAATGCACCAGCATAAGAGGCAACCATATAGTCCTCAAAGGCGGTAACGAAATTTTCGAACTCTTCTTTTGGCAGCTCACGTAAATTGACTGAACGGCCAATAACCGTCAATGCCGCGTAACGGCTGTCGACATAAGGCACAAGCTCTTCATTAACAATGACCCGTAAATGCTCTTTATCCTTCGCAATAAGTTCCTGATCTCTGGCAATCCGCTGAAAGGTTTTGTCAGCTACAACTTCCATCATTTTAAAGGGGTCGCTGTACTGCTCAACCTGTTGTGCCGCTGCGTTTTGTTCTGGCTCATTGCTAAACGCGGCGAGTGGTGCCGCCGCTAGTGCGACCAGTAATATGGCACTGCCCGATAATGTTTTCACGGTTAATTCCCCCGGTTAAATAAGAACTGGCCAATAAGCTCTTCCAGCACAATCGCAGAGCGCGTGTCTTGTATCGAATCGCCGTCAGCCAGAATTTCAACTGTTTCATCAATAAAGCCCGGTTGCAGGCCAAGATATTGCTCACCAAGCAAACCGGATGTCAAAATAGCAACTGAACTGGTTTCAGGAAAATTACTATACTGTTCGTTAATTTCCATTTTTACCACCGGTGTGTAATACACCGTATCCAGATCAATAGACGCAACCCGGCCGACTACTACACCGCCCACTTTTATTGGCGAGCGAACCTTTAACCCACCTATATTTTCAAACTTAGCGTACAACACATAACTCTCACCTGAACCACTTACCCCGGCATTTGCAACTTTTAATGCCAGCATCAGAAATGCGGCTACAGCCAGTACAATGAAAGTGCCTACTAAAATTTCTATTTTCCGTGTGGTCATTTTATCCACCAAACATTAATGCAGTTAATATAAAATCAAAACCCAGTACAGTGAGAGAAGCCGTAACCACTGTCTGTGTTGTTGCCCTGCTGATCCCCTCAGAAGTGGGTATAGCGTCGTAACCTTTATGTAATGCTATCCAGATAACGATGACAGCAAAAACAAAGCTTTTAATTACCCCATTCAGCACATCCTGATACAAATCGACATTCGCCTGCATGGTCGACCAGTAACTACCGGCATCTACACCCAACCAGTCAACGCCAATTAAATGGCCACCAAGAATACCTACGGCATTAAACACCAACGCCAGTAAGGGCATACTGACAACGCCCGCCCAGAAACGCGGGGCAATAATCCGTCTTAACGGATCCACAGCCATCATTTCCATGCCAGATAATTGCTCAGTGGCTTTCATCAAGCCAATTTCTGCTGTCAATGCACTACCCGCCCGACCAGCAAATAATAATGCTGTGACCACCGGGCCAAGCTCACGCAGCAGGCTCAGAGCCACCAGCGGCCCCAGCATGCCTTCGGCACCAAATTTAACCAGCACCGTATAGCCTTGTAATGCCAGCACCATACCGATGAACAAGCCCGACACCACAATTATCAGTAACGACAACACACCAATTACATATAACTGCTTAATAAACAGCGGGAAACCCTTGCGGAAATCTGGCTTACCTACCAGCGCACCGAACAGCATTAAACCTGAACGGCCAAAACCCGCCACATTATCTATCGTGCTACGTCCGAGTTTCTGCAATTTATCTGAAATCACCTGACGGACTCCATTAAGTCATCTTCATAGGCATTGGCCCGATAATGAAATGGCACTGCACCGTCCGCTTCTCCTTTTAAAAATTGTTGAACCAACTCAGATTTATCCTGCCGCAACTGCTCTGGCGTGCCATGGCCTATGACCTTTTTCTCAGCAACGACATAAACATAATCCGCAATACTCATTACTTCTGTTACGTCATGTGAGACCACTATTGACGTTAAACCGAGTGCATTATTAAGTTCTTTAATTAAACGAACAATCACCCCCATTGATATTGGGTCCTGCCCGGCAAAGGGTTCATCATACATAATCAACTCGGGGTCAAGTGCTATGGCTCTTGCCAGTGCAGCGCGCCTTGCCATGCCCCCCGAAAGTTCAGCCGGCATAAGGTCGCGGGCGCCCCGCAAGCCCACAGACTCAAGTTTCATTAAAACAATTGTCCGGATTAACGATTCCGGCAGCCTGGTATGCTCGCGAATGGGAAAGGCAACATTGTCAAACACCGACATTTCGGTAAACAAGGCGCCGCTTTGAAACAACATGCTCATTTTCTTGCGGGCCTGATATAAATCAGCCCGTGACAACGCAGGAATATCCTGGCCATCAAATAATATCTTGCCATTGTCAGGTTTCAGCTGGCCCCCGATTAACTTGAGCAACGTGGTCTTGCCAATACCGCTGGGGCCCATAATTGCTGTCACTTTACCACGACGCACCTGCATGCTCATACCGTCGTATATCAGATTATCACCACGGGAAAAGCTTAAATGCTGGATATCAACCATAATATCGGACAAATTGGACTCCATCTGAAAACAACCGCTTTTGCGATTTTACCGAACCTGGCACTAAGCTTGTCAATATACATACACGGTTGTATGTTTGCAATCGAATACCGATGCCATCTGACGTTGTTATATTGTAAAGGTAATGCATCTCAAAGTCGTTACAAAAAATCGTAACAAAGTGTGCGAATTAATCGAAGATAGCTGAAGCAGCAGGTTTTTTTGCAATTACCGCCAATAACACGGAAAATAAGGCTAACTTAACCCGTAAATTAAAGGACTGCTACGTGTCACCTCTTCTGCTCGCGGTTTTTTTTGTTGTGGTCGGCCTGGTATTACTGATCTGGAGTGCCGATCGTTTTGTGTTCGGGGCATCATCAATTGCCCGCAACAGCGGTATTTCGCCAATGGTAATTGGCCTTACTATCGTGGCGATGGGATCTTCTGCTCCTGAAATGCTGGTATCTGCTACTGCAGCGTGGCAAGGTAAGCTGGATACCTCAGTTGGTAATGCCATCGGCTCAAACATTACTAATATTTTACTGGTTATAGGCGCTGCCGCACTGTTAAAACCGATAGCCGTATCATCTTTAACCTTGCGTCGGGAATTTCCGCTGTTATTAATCTGCACCCTTTTTGGCTACTATTTACTATCAGATGATTTGTTAACCCGCAACGAGGGTATTGTGTTGCTTGTTGCCTTTTTCAGCTTTCTGGCACTGTTAGTTTACTGGGGCAAGCACGCTAGCCCGGATGATCCGCTAATAGCTGAAATTAATGCTGAAGTGCCGACCGTTAATATATCCACTTTAAAGGCGATCATCTGGGTAGTAATCGGCTTGGTGTTATTACTGGCAAGTTCCCAATTACTTGTTCATGGCGCCGTTACAATCGCCCGATACGCCGGCATGAGTGACCTGGTAATTGGTTTAACGATTATTGCAATAGGCACCAGTCTGCCAGAACTTGCTGCCAGTATTATTGGCATTTTAAAAGGTGAAGATGACTTAGCGCTGGGTAACATTATCGGCTCAAACATTTTTAATATTCTGGCAGTGCTTGGTTTAGGTGCTGTTATCGGACCCGATATCATAGATCCCAACGCCGGTGGCAGGGACAGTTACGTGATGATTGGTGCCACTGTATTAATGTTACTAATGTCGGTACGACTGACCCGGATGCAACGGATTAACCGGGCAGAGGGTGCTATACTGCTGGCAGGTTTTATCGGCTATCAATATCTGTTGTTCTCGCAGATGGCGTAATTTCTTATCTTTATGGCAAGTAATATGACCAACACTTTTATTAACCGGGCGTTAGAAGTTTTGCAGATAGAAGCTGAAGCCGTGCGTCAGCTGGCGCAGTACATTAATGCCGATTTTGAACAGGCTTGTCAGCTGCTGTTCAGCAGCAAAGGCAAAGTTATTGTTATGGGAATGGGTAAATCCGGTCATATTGCCAATAAAATTTCTGCCACGCTGGCATCTACCGGTACCCCGGCGTTTTTTGTTCACCCCGCAGAAGCCAGTCATGGCGATTTAGGAATGCTTGCTGCAGGTGATATTGTGCTGGCCATTTCTAATTCCGGAGAAACTGCTGAAATATTAACTATTCTGCCAGTAATCAAACGCTTAGGTATTACCCTTATTAGTATGTCAGGTAACCCGGCCTCAACACTTGCTAAATTATCCGACGTACACTTGTGTGTCAGAGTGGAACAGGAAGCCTGTCCGTTGGGATTGGCCCCGACTGCCAGCACCACCGCTACCCTGGCAATGGGTGACGCGCTGGCCGTTGCCCTGTTGGATGCCCGCGGCTTTTCTGCCGACGATTTTGCGTTGTCTCACCCGGGAGGCAGTCTTGGCCGCAAGCTGTTGCTGCGCCTGAGTGATGTTATGCACAAAGACCATCAAGTGCCTGTCGTGCCACGCCAGGCTACAATTAAAGAAGCCCTGCTGGAAATATCAGCAAAAGGCCTGGGCATGACAGCAGTGGTCAACCCCGATCACAGCCTGGCAGGTATTTTCACCGATGGTGACTTACGTCGAATTCTTGATCTTAAACTTGACATCCACAGCACTCCAATCGAGCAAGTGATGACAACACCCTGCACGACAGCCAGCGCAGATATGCTGGCTGGTGAAGCCCTAAAAATTATGCAACAAAAGAAAATCAATGGCTTATTAATTATTGACGCAAATCAGGTGCCAATCGGCGCAATGAACATGCATGATTTATTGCGGGCAGGAGTAATGTAAATGTCACTTTTTGCAGAGCTGTATCAGCCGGTCAGCGATGATATTCTGGCGCGGTCCCGCAACATAAAGCTGTTGATTTGCGACGTAGATGGTGTTTTCTCTGATGGCAGAATTTATCTGGGCAATGCTGGCGAAGAGTTAAAAGCTTTTCATACCCGTGACGGCTATGGCATTAAAGCTTTGCGTCACGCTGGGGTTGAAGTAGCTGTAATAACAGGCCGCACGTCAACTATTGTCGAGCAGCGGATGCGCTCGTTAACCATACCTTATATCTACCAGGGCCAGGAAAATAAGCAAGCTGCCTTCGCCCAGTTACAGCAGAAACTGGCTTTATCCGCCGCCCAGATTGCTTACATTGGCGATGATTTATCTGACTGGCAGGTAATGCAACACTGCGGACTAGCGGTAGCCGTTAAAGATGCCCATCCGTATCTGTGCCGACAGGCACATTACATTACCTCTCTATCAGGTGGATTTGGTGCGGTGCGTGAGCTAACTGATTTACTGTTAATCAGCCAGCAAAAGTTTCAGCAATTTGACGGCAGCAGCTCATGAAAAAAATGCTTGTTTTGTTAGTGATAGCGCTGGTACTCACCGCCACTTATTTATGGTTTAATCCGGCAGAGCAGGCAGATGCAAATTACGCTGACCGTGAACTGTTACCCGATTATATTGCCGAACAAGTTACCCGTAGGGTGTATGACGAACAAGGTTATGTAGCAGACTATATTCAGGCCAGCCGGCTCGAGTTTTTTGAACGGCTTGGCTTTACCCAGTTTGAGCAGCCAAAATACATATTGTTTGACGCAGAGCATCTGCCCGCTTGGGAAGTTACCAGTCAGTTCGGAATCTGGTTGCCTGATGACAAAATTATTCTTGAGCAAGATGTTATCATTAGCAACGTAAACGGTCATGAGCTTGTCGAACGGATAAACACAGATAATCTCGAACTTTTATTGCCAAGCAGACTATTACAAACTACTGCTGCAGTTAAGATACTTGGTAAGGGTTTTTATATTAATGGTATAGGCTTGCAGGCTGATCTAACCGAGCAAAAACTGCGCATCGTTAAGCATCTGGAGACAGTATACGCCAATGAACAAAATTAAATTTTTCTTATTTGCCGCGCTTATGTCGGCAAACAGCTATGCAGCCGACGCTGATTACAGTCAGCCTATTGCGATAACGTCTGATAATAATGAGACTTCGATCAAGGAAAACGTCTCGGTATACACCGAGAATGTTGAAATACGTCAGGGCAGCTTAAACATTAAAGCTGACCGGTTAGAGATTAATGCCAGCGCAGGCAAAGGTAATGAAGTTTTTATTACTACAGGCAATCCGGTTCGCTACAGCCAGTTACTGGATGGTGATGTACCTGTAAATGCCCGTGCTGCCGAAATTCGTTATGATCTGGCCAGCCGTACCCTGACTCTCAGTGGTAACGCAGAATTAAGCCAGAGCGGCAGTCAGGTCCAGGCTGCGGTTATTCGCTATAACATTGAAACTCAGCAAATCAGTGCAGAAAGTGGTGAGCAGAAAAAAAGGGTAACCACCATTTTCACCCCGGAGAACAAGGAAAACCCATGAAGTTAGTGGCAGCGCATCTGGCCAAGAGTTATAAAGGCAGGCAAGTCGTAAAAGATGTCAGCCTTGAAGTTGCCGCAGGCCAGATTGTTGGCTTGCTCGGGCCAAATGGGGCAGGCAAAACCACCACTTTTTATATGATTGTCGGTCTGGTGCCGTCTGACAAAGGTAAAATCACCTTAAATGATCAGGAGATCACCTTTGATCCCATTCATGCCAGAGCCCGCGCTGGCATTGGCTATTTGCCTCAGGAAAGCTCTATTTTCCGCAAATTAACGGTATATGATAACTTGCTGGCTATATTGCAAACCCGCAAAGAGCTCAGCAATGCTAAACGGGAAGAGCTGGCTGACGACTTGCTGGAAGAATTTCATATTGGCCACATTAAAAACAGTCTGGGTATGAGTTTGTCAGGCGGTGAGAGGCGCCGGGTTGAAATAGCCAGGGCGCTGGCGGCCGACCCGGCTTTTATTTTACTTGATGAACCTTTTGCCGGTGTCGACCCCATTTCAGTGCTGGACATTAAAAAAATTATTCAGCATCTGGGGCAGCGTGGTATCGGGGTACTGATTACCGACCACAACGTCAGAGAAACCCTTGATGTCTGCGAAATGGCCTACATTGTCAGCCATGGCGAATTAATTGCGGCCGGGCCTCCGCAAGAAGTATTAGTTAATCAACAGGTTCGTGATGTATACCTCGGTGAGCAATTCAGGCTATAGTTAATAAAAATATCAAACGCCTGATTCAGGAGAGAAATAGACGTAAATGAAACCCTCTTTGCAACTTCGGCTAGGTCAGCAACTTACAATGACACCTCAGTTACAGCAGGCTATTCGCTTGCTGCAATTGTCAACCATTGAGCTGCAGCAGGAAATACAGGAAGCATTGGATGCTAATCCGTTGCTGGAGAGTGAAGATGAGTTTGAAAGCTTCTCTGCTGATCCCGATAGCAGCGATGTTAACGAGAATGATGTTCGCTCTGCTTCTGATGAAAGTAATGACAGCGCTCAGGAAAACCTGACCGAAGTTGCTGAGCGTGACAGCAGTGAGTCTATGACAGAGCAGGGCCTGCAGGACGATCTGCCACTGGATAATAACTGGGATGATTTAGTCAGCGCCGCACCAGTCAGCGCAGGCGCCCCGCCCGATGAAGATAACGTGTTTCAGGGTGAAACCAGTGAAACCCTGCAGGACTACCTGCGCTGGCAAATGCAGTTAACCCCCTTCTCGGAAACTGATTTAGCCATTGCCGAAATTATTATCGAAGGCATTGATGATACCGGACTGCTGACAATAGATGTGCCTGAGATTCTGGAATCCCTTGGCCTGCCCGACGTCGAAGCAGATGAAGTTGAAGCCGTTATTAAGCGAATTCAATTGTTTGATCCTGTTGGTGTCGGTGCCCGAACTATCGCCGAATGCTTGCTGGTCCAACTGCGGCAATTTGACCCTCAAACGCCTTTTTTACAGCAAGCGCAGCACGTCATTAAAGAACATACTGACTTTTTAGCTAACAGGGACTTTCGTTCTTTAATGCGGGTGACTAGACTGAAAGAAGATGAGCTAAAAGAAGTAATGCGGCTTATTCTGAGCTTGAATCCCAGACCGGGAGCCGACGTCATTCGTCAGGAACAACAATACGTAATTCCGGATGTCTCGGTAAGCAAAGTTAAAGGTCGCTGGCAGGTTGAACTAAACCCGGATGCGATGCCCAAAGTAAGAATTAATCAGCAGTATGCCGCAATGTCACGAACTGCGAAAAATACTGCTGATACCCAATTTATCAGGTCTCATCTGCAGGAGGCAAAATGGTTTCTGAAAAGCCTGGAAAGTCGTAACGAAACCCTGCTTAAGGTGGCTAATTGCATTGTGCAACAGCAACAAGCTTTTTTTGAGCATGGTGAAGAAGCAATGAAACCCATGGTGTTAAATGATGTAGCTGAAATGGTCGGCATGCATGAGTCAACCATATCCAGGGTGACGACTCAGAAATTTATGCACACGCCCAGAGGAATATTTGAACTTAAATTCTTTTTTTCCAGTCATGTCAGCACTGAAAGTGGCGGCGAGTGTTCGTCTACCGCGATCCGCGCTTTTATAAAAAAACTGGTGGCAGCTGAAAACCCGGCTAAGCCATTAAGTGACAGCAAGATGGCGGATATATTGTCCGAACAAGGCATCAACGTAGCGCGGCGTACCATCGCCAAGTATCGAGAAGCTTTGTTTATTCCGCCATCGAATCAACGCAAGACCTTAGTTTAGGTCGGCAAAACAGAAGGAAAACGTCTATGCAAATCAACTTAACAGGTCGTCATGTAGAGATTACAACTGCATTAAAAGAGTACGTAGACAATAAATTCGCCAAGCTGGAACGACATTTTGATCACATTAATAATGTACATGTGATCCTAAACGTGGAAAAATTGAAACAGATTGCTGAAGCTAAGCTGCATTTGAATGGTGGAGAAGTTTTTGCGGCATCGGAAGATGAAAATATGTACGCCGCTATCGACCAGTTAATTGACAAACTCGATAGACAAGTTATTAAACATAAAGAAAAAATAGCCCGACACTAAATAAATTATGATCAACTTAAGCGCTATGCTAGCCGAGAACTGCACCAAGAGTGCAGTTCTTTTTAACAGCAAAAAACGAATTCTCGAGTATATTGCAGAGTTGGCGCATCAGCGCTTGCCTGAGATCAGCGAGTACACCATACTCGAAGCGTTAATGACCCGTGAAAAGCTAGGCTCTACCGGAATTGGCGGTGGTATTGCTATCCCACACGGTAAGCTCAAAACAGTAACACAACCGATCCTGGTCTTTGTTGTTACCAAAGATGCAATTAGTTTCGACGCTATTGATAATCAGGCAGTAGATATCTTCTGCGCTATTCTGATCCCGGAAGAGCAGTGTCAGGCTCACCTGACAACACTGGCAGGTATTGCCCGTTTGCTCAGCCAGAAAGAACTCACCCGTAAAATCCGGCATGCCGAATCCGACGAGCATCTGTATCAATTGATCATCGATGCCAGTGAGGTAATGAGCGCATCATGAAACTGTTGGTTGTCAGCGGTCGTTCCGGTTCAGGCAAGTCAGTTGCATTAAGAGTGCTAGAAGATCTCGGCTACTACTGTGTCGATAATATTCCGGTAAATCTGTTACCTACCCTGGCCACCACTGTTATGGGCCAGTACGAGCGCGTTGCGGTCAGCATTGATGTTCGTAATTTGCCGCAAGACCCGGACGAGCTGGCCGATATTCTGTCTTATCTGCCACGTAAGCTTGACTTGACTATTCTGTACCTCGACGCTGACCATGCCAGCTTAATTAAGCGCTTCAGTGAGACCCGACGTCTGCATCCGTTATCACATCAGGCCATGTCACTGGACGAGGCCATTTCACGTGAGCAGCAGTTACTCGATCCCATATCAAGCCGGGCCGATTTGTATATTGATACCACTGAACTGAATGTTCACCAGTTAGCGGAGCAACTGCGGGAAAGGATACTGGGCCAGAAAACCGGCCGGCTGGTCATGCTATTTGAATCATTCGGCTTTAAATACGGTATTCCTAAAGACGCTGACTTCGTATTCGATGCCCGCTTTTTACCTAATCCGCACTGGGAGCCAGAGTTAAAGCCGCTGACCGGTTTGGACCAGCCTGTAAAAGACTATCTGGCGTCGCAAGCTGTTGTGGCTAAGTATACCTGGCAGATTAACAGCTTTATCAGCAGCTGGTTACCCCATCTGGAGCGCAACAACCGTAGCTATCTGACCATTGCTATAGGTTGTACCGGTGGCCAGCACCGTTCAGTCTACATTGCTGAAAGTCTTGCTGAAAGTTACCGTAATCAGCGGGAGGATGTTCAAATCCGTCATAGGGAGCTGGTGCGCCATCATGGCCACTAAGCTTAGCCGCAATGTCACTATCGTTAATCAGCTAGGCTTGCATGCCAGAGCAGCCACTAAGCTGGCCCAGTTGTGTCAGCAATTTCAGGCGCATATTGAATTAGTTCATGAAGATAAAAAAGCAGACGCCTGCAGCGTGCTCGCATTGCTGATGCTGGCCAGCAGCAAAGGTAAAACATTGCAGGTCACCGCAGAAGGTTCTGATGCAGAAGCCGCGTTACAGGCGGTGGTTACCCTTATTGAACAGGGTTTTGGCGAATAACACTCAGTTTACCGCTGTATATCAGGACTCATTTTTATCCGGCATCGCATGATGCTGTGCCGGGCTTCCTTCTTGCTGCCCCTGCTTAAGTTCCCGTTCGCCCCTGGTCCTCTCGATGGCTTGAAGCTGATGATGAAGTGCCGTTTTAATCAACATATGGGCACTGATTGGTGCGGTTATCAGCAGGAAAATAGTGATCAGTAGCTCATGTACACTGAGACTCTGTTGCAGACTAAAGTAAAAAATTGATCCCAGTAAAATACCACCCATGCCCAGCGTGGTAGCTTTAGTCGGACCATGTAGCCGCATAAAAAAGTCTGGCATCCGGGTTAAACCAATAGAACCTATTAACACAAAACTGCCACCAAGCAACAAAAAAAACGCGACAGCCCATTCCATCCAATTTTGCATATAGCTATTCCTATTCGATAATATCGCCGCGCAGTAAAAACTTACAAACTGCTACAGTGCTGACGAATCCCAGCATTGCAATTAGCAGTGCTGCTTCAAAATAAAGTGGCGATCCCATTAGCAATCCATATAAAATGATAAGCGCAATACTGTTGATAAACATGGTATCCAGCGCCAGAATCCTGTCTGGCAGGCTGGGACCTATCAGTAAACGCCATAAATTCAGAAGTAACGCCAGACTAATCATACCGAACACCAGAAATATTACCTGCTCTAACATTGGAATATCTCCTTCAACGGGGTTTCATAGCGGTCTTTAATCGTCGCTATTAACTCTGCCTCATCCTCTAAGTTCAGCACGTGGATTAACAGCCAGCGCTGGGTTATTTCTCCGCCATCCGGCTGTGTATCATGGCAGGGATACACATCGGCACTTACTGTACCCGGTGTCATCGATACTGTACTGGCCAGAATCGTTATTGGCAGGTCATGTTGTAAATCCAATGGCATCCTGACAAAGGCCGGATTAAGGCGCCGCTGAGGGCCCAGGATTAAAACAGCCACCTGCGCATTGGCAGTGATAATGTCGCCAAACACCCGCAAAATATAACGTAGTGCCAGCAACGGTCGTTCGATTAATGGTTGCGGGTCACGGAATTTAGCACTGATCCAGGGGATAATTAAAGCCAGGATGGTGCCAAAAAATAAATGGAACACTTCAATACTTTGGTTCAGAAGCAACCAAACCAATAGCAATAACATACTGCGATAAGGCGTAGGTAACCAGCTAAAACGCGGCGTGACTCTCATGGTTGATCTCCAACTGTTGCCGTATCACCCAGAATAATAGCAATACTACTTTGAATATCACGAATTTGTTCGGCTGCGGCAAACGACAGTTCGGTAAGGGGCCCGGCAAACACAACCATTAACGGCGCAGCGAGCAACAGCCAACCTAATGCGAAAGCCTGCAATGGCAGCACCCGCTCTGGCCCGGCTTCATTGCCACTAACCCGCCAGAACAGCACACTGCCGGCCCTGGCTAGTCCGATCAGTACCATAAGGCTGCTTAACAGCACAACTGACCATAAAAATATCTGCTGTACCGGCGAACTGGCTGCCTGCAGGATCATAAGCTTACCAACAAAACCTGACAGCGGGGGTAAGCCCGCCACAGAGACAGCAGCTACGACAAACAGGCTACCAAGCAAAGCCGGTTGCGCCATTCGCCGGCCCGGTACTAACCTGTCGCCAGCTTTGCCGCGCTGGGCACCTATGACATCAGCCAGCAGGAACAGCGCGCCACATACCAAAGTGGAATGCACGGTATAAAACAACACGGCAGACGTTGCCGCATTGCTTTGCAGGGCCACCAGGGTAACCAGAGTACCCACAGAGATAATCACCAGATTAGCGACCAGCTTTCTGAAATCCTGGCTTGCCAGAACCCCTATTGCTCCCAGCATAATAGTAGCCAGCCCCAACGGCCATAACCAGTCCGATGCCATGCCAGCCAGTGGACCTGCCTGCTCACCAAAAATCGTAGTGTAAACCCGTAATAAGGCATACACCCCAATTTTAGTCATAACAGCAAACAACGCCGCTACCGGCGGCGATGCCGCCGAATAAGTAGCAGGCAACCAAAATTGTAATGGTAAAATTGCCGCTTTTAATGCGAACACAATTAACAACAGCAAGCCGCCTGATTTAACCAGCATTAAATTTTCTGGCGGTAACTTTGCTACCTGCACTGCCATATCAGCAATATTTAGCGTACCCAGGGTGCCATATAAAATGCCCAGCGAAAACAGAAACACCGCAGAGCCCGCCAGATTCAGTACCACATAATGCACCGCAGCCTTGGTTTTATTTTTACCACCGGCGTGCACCAGCAAACCATAAGAAGCGATCAACAGCACTTCGAAAAATACAAACAGGTTAAATAAATCGCCGGTTAAAAAAGCACCGTTAATACCCATCAACTGAAACTGGAACAGCGGATGGAAAAATGATCCCCGCTCGTCTTCGCCGGCACTGCCATAACAAATAGCGCCCAGCGCCAGCACTGAGGTTAGGCACACCATACTGACACTGAAGATATCAGCGACCAGAATAATGCCAAAAGGCGGCTGCCAGGCACCTAAAGCATAGAACGAAACCCCTTCAGCCTGAGTTTGCCACAGCAGGCAACCTGTAAGGATAAGCAAAATAACCGTTGATATCATACTTACCCAGCGCCGGCGCATTGGTGAGTAATGAATAGGCGGCAGCATAATCAACAGCGCGGTAAAAATAGGCAGTAAAATTGGCGCGATAATTAAATGTGACATTACCGGCTCTCCTTCCGACTACTTTCATTACCGGGCAATTTGCCATCAACATGGTCGTTACCTAAGTCGGCTCGGGCCCGGATTGCCAGAATGACCAGATAAGCCGTCATTGCAAACCCAATTACTATAGCGGTAAGCACCAGCGCCTGAGGTAAAGGATCTGCATAGTTATCGGTTGTACCGAGCACTGCTGCGCCCTGTAACGTCAGCCTGCCAGAAGAAAACAGGAATAAGTTAACGGCATAAGAGAGCATTGTCAGACCCACCACCACCGGGAATGTGCGGCCCCGAAGCAGTAAGAACACACCACAAGCGGTAAGAAACCCAATACAACCTGCAAGTAAGCTTTCCATTAAATGCTCTCCGTATGCACTGGCCGATGACTGGTTGTCATCTTACCTAAACTTGCCAGAATCAGCATGGTAGACCCCACTACGGTAATATAAACCCCGGCATCAAACGCTATAGCGCTTGCCAGTTCAACTTTACCCAGTAACGGAATATCAAAATAGTCAAACCAGGACGTTAAAAATGGCTTATTAAACAACCAGCTGGCAACACCGGTAACCAACGCCACCATCAACCCGACTGCAACAACCCGCTGATACTCAATATTCATCCGGCTTTTCACCCACTCTACCCCATGGGCAATATATTGCAGGATCAAAGCAACAGCCGTAACCAGACCAGCAATAAAACCACCACCCGGCAGATTATGGCCACGGAAGAAAATGAACACAGACACCATCAGTGCCAATGGTAATAAACTCTGCGACACCGTTGCCAGTAATACCGGGTGTCGTTCCAGTGCCCAGGGCCGCCCTTCACCATCACTGCTTGGTTTGAACACCGGTATCCGCGTCAGTAATTTGAAAATCCCCAGCGAGGCAATACCCAACACCGCTATCTCACCAAAAGTATCAAAGCCCCGGAAATCGACCAGGATAACATTCACGACATTCGTCCCGCCGCCACCGGTTTTAGAGTTCGCCAGGAAAAAGTCAGAAATAGTACTAAATGGCCGGGTCATAATGGCATAGCTGATGCTGCCAATAACAACCCCGACCATGCTTGCCAGACCAATATCTCTGATCACCCGGGTGGGGCTGGATTGCTTGGGCGTTTTATGCGGCAGGAAAAATAATGCCAGCATCAGCAGGATGATTGTCACCACCTCTACTGACAGTTGAGTAAGCGCTAAGTCGGGTGCTGAAAACCGGGTAAAGGCAATTGACACCATAAGCCCCACCACCGAGATCATCAGCAGCGCCACTACCCTTTGCCGGTGAAATACCACTGTCGCGAAAGCGCTGATTAGCAACATTGCCGCCCCTGTGGCGTTAACGGCATCGACAGGTAATTCAGGCCGACCGCCAAACAAGGTATCGAGTTGCAGTAGTGGCAACCCGGCCAGCACAACCACACCCATTAATAAAAATACCAGATAGCGTTGCAATGAACCATTATCCAGCCAGCTGTATAGTTGCTGGCAGTGTTTAACCAGAACTTTCATTATCGATTCAAAAGTAGTAATCGCATCAACTCCGGGCAGAGTATTCTGAAAGTCGAACAAGTGTTTGCGGTTAATGTAAATTAACGCGCCACCGGCCAGGGCGACAATACTCATCAGCAATGCAACATTAAAACCATGCCAGATAGCCAGGCTGTATTCAGGCACCTCAGTCCCCAGCACGGCAAAAGATGCGGCATGCAGCAAATCACCCACAATATAACCCGGTGCAACACCAACCAGAATACACAGTACCACGAGCACCTCAACCGGCATCCGCATATAACGTGGTGGCTCATGCGGGGTTTTGGTCAGCCCTTTAGGCTTGCCATTAAAAAACACATCGTGAATAAAGCGGGTTGAGTATGCTACTGAGAAAATCCCGGCCACTGTCGCCAGTACTGGAATTATCCAGGATAACGAGCCCAGCAGATGCTGTTGCAGGGTTTCGACAAAAAACATTTCTTTCGACAAAAACCCGTTTAGTAACGGCACCCCGGCCATCGCTGCTGCAGCGACCATTGCCAGGGTGGCGGTGATCGGCATAAAGTGCCATAAACCATTGAGTTTACGCATATCACGCGAACCTGACTCATGATCAATTATACCGGCAGCCATAAACAGTGACGCTTTAAATGTAGCATGGTTAATAATATGGAATACCCCGGCCACTGCTGCCAGATCAGTACCCATACCAAATAACAATGTAATCAGCCCCAGATGGCTAATAGTAGAGTAAGCAAGCAGACCTTTCAGATCGTGTTTAAACAGCGCCAGATAAGCCCCAACCAGCAACGTGGTTAAACCGGTCATACTTACCAGCAAAAACCATAAATCGGTACCTGCCATTGCCGGATAGAACCGGGCCAGCAGAAAAATACCGGCTTTTACCATTGTTGCCGAGTGCAAATAGGCGCTAACCGGAGTAGGCGCTGCCATGGCATTAGGTAACCAGAAATGAAAAGGGAACTGAGCTGATTTAGTAAAGCAACCAAGCAGAAATAACACCAGAACCAGCGGATACCAGCCGTGCTGCTGAATAACAGCGCCACTGGCCAGAATAACATCCAAATCGTAACTACCGGTGATCTGCCCCAGCAACAACAGGGCTGCCAGCAAACATAAGCCTCCTGCGCCGGTCACCGTCAACGCCATCCTGGCGCCTCGTCTGGCTTCTGACTTATGCCACCAGTAACTGATGAGTAAGAAGGAGCTGATACTGGTTAATTCCCAGAACAACCAGAGTTGTAACACATTATTAGATAAAACAATGCCCATCATAGCAGTCATAAACAGCATCAGATAAGCATAAAACCGTGGCATCGAATCTTGTTCAGATAAATAGTAACGGGCGTATAAAATGATCAGTAAGCCAATCCCCAGGATCAGCAAACTAAACAGAAATGCCAACCCGTCCAGCCTGATACTGATATCCAGGCCCAGCAACGGTATCCACCCCAGGGTATAACGTAAACTTTCTCCGGCAAACACTGCGCTGCCGTAATACAGTAATATCATCAGGGCAAAGGCTGGCGGAACCGCAGTTGCCATCGCACATGCACTGCGGCGCCAGTTGGCCGTAAGCACTGGCACCAGAGTACCTAGCAGGGGAAGTAATAGTATCCATAACAATGTCATAGCGTCGTTGCTTCCTTTACAAAAAGGCCAGAAATCAGCAAAAATTATAATGTGTGGCCTGCAGGTTAAGTGTAATTTATAAGACCAACCCGCGACGGATATCAACCACCTGAAAATGAAACCGGCTTGCTACCGGCCATGCATCAAAACTTATTTGAATTTTTAGCAATATTTATACCGGTAAGTGGCCGGAATGTCTATTAAAGTCGGAATAGCTACCAGCGAAATACCGGTAACATTTTTTCAGGATTATCCTTTTTTTAATTTAAAAAAGTGCTTGAATAAGGTATTACTAGGCTCTTAACTTTTTTCAGGATAACGCTATGTCACTCATGTCGGTACAACAGGTTGCAGAGTTCCTTGGAATCCCGGATATCCGGGTAGAACGGTTAGCCAGGGAAAATTTGCTGGTTGCCACAGATAAAGACGACAGTGGCAAACCATTGTTTAATGAAGATGATGTCAAACGTTATAAAGTACTGGCAGAGCGGTTAGGCGGATTGTAACGCTAACTGTTTAGCAAGTTGCTGACGCCAGTGTTGGGTCAGCGACTCGCTTTCACTCAGGCTGACCTGCAGCTTCAAATACCACAACCAGCAAAATCCGCTGAAAACGGCTTTTGCCAGTAACAACTTTTCCCTGTGCAGTGCCGCTGTTTCACAACACTCTGTCCGGTGTTGCCGGTAGGTTGTCATCAACGTTTGCTCTGTAGTGTCAGACAACTGAAAATTAAGTGACACCGCGGCTAAATCAAGACAACTGTCAGCTAGCTGTGCATATTCAAAATCCAATAACCATAGCGCATCGTCAGCCCATAGCATATTGCCGGCATGCAGATCGAGATGACACAACACCAAATCTGCCGGTAACGCCTGATACTGTTTCGCGGCTGCCAGCAATTGCTTGAAAAGTGCTTGATCAGCAGCATCTAAAGCCTGCCGGACAGGCTTAACCAATTGATGCAGATAGCTTACTGGTTGCAAAACTGCGGTTTGTACTGGCAGCTGATGTAAGGTTGCAAGAGTTGATGCAAGTATCGGCATCGATTGCCCGGTAAGCAAAAATTCCTCACCATCGGCTATAAACTCGCTTATCAGAACCTGCAAATGATTATTTAAACACAATGGTGCTGGTGCAATACCGGCAACAGCTGCGGCATGCTGACAACGCAATTCCTGCTGACGGCAAACTGCGCTGCTGACCGGATAACGCCGCACAGCATAAAGGCCGCGGCGTGTTTCAACCCGGTAATTCAGATTAAGGTCACCATTAGACAAGGGGGAAATAGCGAGCGGTGGGTGGCCGGCAAAAAACTCAAGATGCCGGCACAATGCAGTTATCTGGCTGGCAGCACCAGTTGGGGTTGCTGTTGATAGTTCGCCCGCCATATAAAATATCCTGCCATCGCAATAATGGTATACAGCATAAACAACAGGGTCAGAAAATACAGATGTTTTTGTGCATACACATAAATTGATACCGCATCTATCACCACCCAGTATAACCAGTTCGACACCAGCTTCCGGGCAACCAGCCAGGTGGCCATAACGCTGAATGCGGTAGTTTGCGCGTCGAGGTAAGCAAAGTCAGCCCGGGTATAATTCGCCATCAGGTAACCCAGCACCAGTCCAATGCTGCCGGTTAACGCAATTAACTGCAGATGCCGGCGCCAGGGCCACTCAGAGACTTTATTCGCACCATGATGCTGGTATTTCAGCTGTTGCCAGCGCCACCAGCCATATAGTGCCATAGCAGCATAGTATAACTGCAACAGTGCATCAGACAGTAATGCCGAATCCCACATAATATGAGTAAATAATATAGTGCTTAGTAATGCTGCCGGCCAGCACCAGAGGCTCTGGCGCATGGCCAGTATTACGTAGGCCAGCGCCAGCAAGGTTGCCAGCAGCTCAAGACTATGCATCAACTGCCATTGATCCAGCGCATTACTAAGCCAGAGCATCATGGCTGCAAATCACCATGAATAAACTTACAGACAAATACCACCTTGCCATATTGAGCGAAAGACGCCTTAATACAGTCTTGCAGCGCCTGCATCACCTGATCATAGTCACCAAATAACTGCGTGCTCATGGTATTAGTAATAACCCGGATATCCGGATACTGGTTCAACTGCTCAATAAAGCCTTTTATCGGCCCGATATAATCCTCTGCCAGAGGGTATTTACTGATTTCTACTGATAATTTCATCTCAACTCCGCTTTTTTCGTCGTAACGTTAAAATTGGTAGCTGGCGCTCAGGCCTACCCGGCGTGGTTCAGCAAACTGCTCATACACATGTGGCTCATAGCCATCGCGTGGGTCATTGCCGAAGTAAAAACCCCGTACGCCAACATCCTGATCCAGCGCATTGCGACTCCATATTGCCAACTGCCATTGCTGCAGCTGGTAATTTAATCGCAGATTAAGTAACTCGTAGCGGCTGGAGCGGGCGTTATGGCCATCAGAATAATAAAAACTGTCTTTACCCTGCAGCCCGACATTAAACGTCACGGTATCACTAAGATACCAGTCAGCCGCTACACTGTAGCTGAACCGTGGTGCCTGTGCCTGCTCGCGACCGCTGAAATCCTCACCATCAATGGTCACGTAGTTACCCAGTTTTGTTTTCAGCCAGCTGGCATTTACCATTAGTGCCAGTTGTGGGTGCAGTTGCAAGCGATTTTCAATTTCAATACCGTAGTTACGACCGCTGCCGGCGTTATCAATAAAACCGGCAAATTGCGGTCCGCTGTCCGGGTTCAGCCAGCCTTTAACCTGCATATCTTCGCGCCACATGTAAAAAGCGGCGACCCGGGTTACCAGGCTTTGATCAAGGGCCGTGCCTTTTACCCCAAACTCAGCGTTATAAAGGGTTTCCGGAGCAAAACTGGCTTTGCTCTGTAATTCACTTAAATTGTCATCTGCCGCTTTGGCCAGGGCATCACCATTTACACCGCCGGCTTTATAACCACGTGACGCCAACAGATAGATTAGTGCCTGCGGGCCTGGCTGATAATTCAGGCTAAGCTTAGCGCCCCACATAGTGTCACTGTTACTTATCTGGTTGGCACTACTGTCAGCGTACTCATCTTCATAGCGTTCCAGCCGCACGCCCGAAACGAGAGTCAAACGCTCGGTTAGCGGTGAACTCAGTTCAGAGTAGAGCGCCAGATTACTGCGGTTCAGGGCACTGGCAAAAGTATCGGCCTGCCACAAATCCCAGTTCCAGAACTGACGGATTAAATCAAACTCTTTGCTGGCCGCATAAATCCCCAGTACCCAGTCGCTGCTCCCAAGCCGGCCGGCATCAGTAGAAACCAGCCGGTAATCCAGGGTCAACTGTTCGCGATCCCGTAAATAACGGTCAGTCGTTGAATATTCATCGGGGTGCAGCCCCACATAGCTCCAGTCTTCATCAAAACCATAGTCCATGCTGGCATCCAGCCAACTAAGCTGGCCATGTAATCTGGCAAAAGATAAGCCAGCATAATCTGCCTGCAGAGCCAGCGCCTTGCTGTGCAGTTTATCCTGGCCGGGTTCATCAGACAGCGTTGTCCGATCACGGTCCAGTGAAAAGGCATCGTAACCATTGTCCTGATCTACCAGATGGCTGACCAGTTGCAGTTTAAGATCGGCAGTCGCCTGAAAAGACAGCTTAAAACGACCGGTAAACTCGTCAATATTGTTGGTATCATCACGGTTTAGGAAGCGATTCTCAATAAAACCGTCTGAAACCTGTTGCTCCAGCGACAAACTGTAGCCCCACGTTGAATTGATAGCATTGCTGAACTGGCCGGCCAGCTGATAGCTGTCGTAATTGGCTACTGTCAGGCTGGCTTTACCCTCGGCACTGTCGGTTGGGCCTTTTGTAGTAAGGTTAAGCATGCCGGCCAGCGCATTGGCGCCAAAGCGGGTGGCTTCTGGTCCGCGAAACACTTCAAACTGGGCAATATCGCTGATGCCACTGATGCCAAGACCCGAATAATCAATGCCATCAATCAGAATACCCACCGACGGATTAATCGTATCGACAAACTCACTGCGCTCGCCAATGCCGCGCACCTGAATAAACCGCCCGCGAGAGGCACCGGCACTGAAATTAACGTTGGCAAACTGATTTAACAATTGGTCAAGATGCTGCACCGACTGGCGCTGTACATCTTCGGCAGTCACCACGGTGACACTGCCCGCCAGCTGGCCAGCAGTTTGGCGGCGAAAATCGCCCTGCACAGTAATACGCTCAATAGCAGTATCAACAGAGGCTTCGCTGGTTTGAGCAAACACCGATACAGACGCGGCACAAAGCGCTGTAACTACAGCAGTCGAAAGTACAGATGGGGAAAAACGCATTTTTGTATGACTCTCCATTAAAAACAGAGATCACACCAGCTTGAGGAGTTAGCACCATCCCTCCGCCGGTATAATCCGGATCAGGTTCTAAGGGTTTGCCCGAAAGCATCTCAGCACCTTTACAGGTGCACCCCTTGGTTGCCGCGCAAGTGTAAAGCTTTTCTACTGTCGGGGCAAGCTGGCTGATTCAGCGGTCAACGCATTTTTTAAATCGCAGACTATACTCACTGCGGGCCTAAACATTTCCGTTGCGCCTGGCAAGGAGCAGAAAAATGAGCAGAGACACCGATATGGCACACCTGCATCCGGTTTTCCGGCATAAAGTCGCATTACTACTGCAGGATCTGGCACACGCTAATTTACCGTTCAGGGTGTTTGAAAGCTTTCGTTCACCGGGGCGTCAGCGCGAGTTATATGGCCAGGGCCGCAGTAAACCCGGCCCACGGGTTACCAATGCTGATGCCTGGAGCTCAATGCATCAATATGGCGTGGCCGCTGATTTTGTATTGTATATTGATGGAAAATGGAGCTGGGACGATAGCGGCGAGCGTAAAAAGTGGTGGCAGCAATTGCACAAACTTGCCGGCAAACATGGCTTGCAGCCACTAAGCTGGGAGCTGCCTCATTTACAACTGCAAAACTTAAGCCTGGCACAACTGCAAGCCGGCGACTATCCGCCTGATGGCGACGCTGACTGGGCCGAAAATCTGCAGCAAGCCATAGTTA
Organism: Arsukibacterium indicum; assembly: GCF_019100565.1. GTDB lineage: Bacteria > Pseudomonadota > Gammaproteobacteria > Enterobacterales > Alteromonadaceae > Alishewanella > Alishewanella indicum. The sequence continues at coordinate 242,815 of NZ_JAHRID010000006.1, forward strand.
ACTGGCAGGGCTTGCCGCCTGCCCCACCATTGCCATCTGGTTTGCCAGCGCGGCCGCCGCTACCGGCAGAAGCAACCACTGACAACACTGGCAGTAACATATTAGCCAGCCTTTCCACTATAAAAGCACGGGTTACCGCCAGAGACGGCCTGCGGTTAAGAGCCGGGCCCGGCACCAGCTTTGAGATCAAAACGACATTACCCAGCGGCCAGCTGGTAAATGTCATGAAACAGAACGGTGACTGGAGTCAGGTAGATTTGCAAGGCGATGGCCTGGCAGATGGTTACTGCCATAGCGGTTTTTTGCAGCCATTGCCAGGCTGAACAGCCCGGACGTTCAAGCGTTACAACCCCAGATACCAGGTAGCAATAGAGAAATACAATACCACCCCGGCGACATCGGCGATGGAGGTGATTAACGGGCCGCTGGCGGTGGCGGGGTCGAGCTTTAAACGGCTGAGCAAAAAGGGTAACGACAAGCCAACCAGACTGCCGACCATGACTACCAGCATCATGGTGGCGGCCACGACGATAGCAATATCATAACCACCGCGCCACCAGCCCAGCCATACCACAGCAAATGCCATGGTAGCGCCAAGTAAACCGGCTACCAGGCACTCTTTGGCCAGTAATGAGCCCCAGTCGCGCAATTTAACATCACCGGTAGCCAGGGCCCGCACCATTAAGGTGCCCGACTGTGCGCCAGCATTGCCGCTACTGGCTATCAATAACGGCAGAAAGAACAACAGCGCCAGATAGCTGGCAATAGTCTGTTCAAAATAGGCGATACCGGCGCCGGAGAAAATATTACCAAATACCAGTACCACCAGCCAAAACACACGCTTGCGATACAGCAATCCAATACTGGCGTCTTTAACATTGCCGTCCAGTTTGCCGATGGTGGCTGTTTTATGAAAATCTTCTGTCGCCTCCTCTGCGGCGACGTCCATCGCATCATCGTAGGTAACAATGCCTACCATCTGCTGCTGCGCATTTAAAATCGGTAGCGCCAGCAAGTCATATCTGGCTACCATTGCCGCCACCTGCTCCTGTGCCATGTCCACCGTGGCATAGATAGGATCATGGTTCATCAACTCATCTACCAGCATGGTAGCCGGCGCCAGAATAAGCTCACGCAGTGACACCACGCCAATCAACTTACGCTGCTCATCCACTACATAAGCAGAATAGATGGTTTCTTTGTCAGGCGCTTCGCGACGCAGCACATCCAGCGCATCCCGCACGTTAATATCTGGTGCCAGAATGGCGTAGTCTGAGGTCATAATTGCGCCAGCCGTTCCTTCCTGATGGCTGGATAACAGCAGCAGGTCCTCGCGCTCAGCCTGAGCCAGAGCCGGCAGCAACATTTCACGCTGCTCGTCGGTTAAACGGTTAAATAAATCGGCGCGCTCATCTGACGACATCTGGCGGATGATCGGGGCCAGTTTGCGCCGACTGATTTTTATCGCCAACGCCACCTGCACTTCAGCTGGCAGATAACCAAATACCTCAGCCTGCTCCGCCCGGCGCAGAGCTGCAAGCAACATCCACAGATGCTCAAGTGAAAATTCACTGATCGCCGCGGCATAGTCTGCCGGATGCACGTCCTCCAGCTGATCCTGCAGCAACTGCACTGTATTATTTTCCAGCGCTGAGCGCAGCCGGTAAATCAGGTCAGGTAATTCCATGGCAACCTCTTATCTCAGGCGTGACAAGCTCATTTAAGTATGCCCCACCAAATACAGACATAGCTTATTAAGCGTAATTTCATAAAGCTGCAGTCATACTCGTTATCAACGCTTGTAAGCTACATTACCATCTTACGCTGAGCTTACAAGGCGCTTCATCGATCGCTTAACTGAAATAACATATTGCTTATTAAGTAAAATTTAACCATCATTTTAAAATCTGGCGACAAGGATAACAATCAGGGCACAGCAAAAATTAACATTACAGATACCGCCGCTCTGCTACTATGCCAATGCGGAAGCTTTTTACCGGACTCTTTATGCAACCACAACATAGCAACAATACAACAGCACTGGCGCCCTGGTGGCTACCCATTGCCCTTACCAATGGCCAATGCTGGCAATATACCGTTGGTCCGCTGATATTATTTTTGCAAAGATTACCTACTGAATGGTTGCTGGGCTATACCATCCAAAGTGAACAGGAGGAGCGCTATCAGCTGGCCAGTCAGCAAGCTGAGCGGCTGCCTCAGTTGGATAACTTACAACGTTTTGTTTTCCGGGAGTCGCCAGCTCAGTTTTGCCTGACCCCTAAATTACTCGACCGGCCCGTGGTTGTGAAAACCCGCACCAAAATCAGTATCCCCCCGGCACAGCAAGCCGTGTTTTATATCAGTTCACCTGTGATGGTAGAAGTAAATGTATTGCAACCCCAGTGCAATCTGACAAATATCAGCAGTCAGCGCCTGTCTGATACCTGGTTTGGCCCCTCTACGTTGCATGGTGAGCTGTGCTACGCAGACAAGACTCAGGCCCGCCATAACCGGCAAGAAATACCGGCACGGCCACATCGCGCAGTTACCGCTATTACTATCGAAAATAATGCCGATACCATGTTGGAGCTGGACAAATTAAGTATTCCGGTACCTTACCTGGCGCTATATGGTTTGCATGATGGAACACTCTGGACTGACCCGATCACCTTACAACACGACGGCAATCTGGCGCTGACCCGGTTTAAAATAACGAAGCAGTTACCGGCTGGCGTTACCGCGGCAGCCCGGGTAGCAGAGCCACGGCAGCATATTGAAAAACAGGGACTGTTCAGGGCCTTTACCGGTATGTTTAATGACTAACAGGAGCCGCTGATAATGGAGCAATTTACCGCCTTTTTGCGGTCTGAACAGATGGTTAATATGTTGCAGGCTGCCATTTTGCTTGGCGCCGGCTTATTGCTGGCAAGCCTGGCAAGTCGTGGCGTACAGAAGCTGGTTAGCCGCAATTTCTCTCAGCACCACGCAGTGTTGTTTAAACGATTAGTTTACTGGCTGGTGTTGGCGTTATTTTTTGCTTCAGCGTTACGTCAACTTGGATTTTCGCTGGGGGTGTTGCTCGGCGCAGCCGGTGTGCTGTCGGTTGCTATTGGCTTTGCCTCACAAACATCGGCCTCCAATCTGATTAGCGGCTTGTTTCTGATTGGTGAAAGGCCGTTTCAACTTGGTGATGTTATTAAAGTGGGAAATACCACCGGCGAAGTGTTGTCGATTGATTTGCTGTCAGTAAAACTGCGTACTTTTGATAACCTGTATGTCCGGATCCCAAACGAAAGCCTGATCAAAACTGAAATGATCAACATGACCCGCTTTCCCATCCGGCGGTTTGATTTAATGATTGGCGTCGCGTACAAAGAGAATATCAGCAAAGTACGTCAGATATTACAGCAAGTGGCAGATGCTAATCCACTTAGCCTGGATGAGCCGGCACCACTGTTTATTTTTAACGGCTTCGCTGACTCCTCGCTGAGTATTCAGTTCAGTGTCTGGACCAAACGGGAAAACTTCCGTGATTTACGCAATAGTATTCAGGAGGAAGTTAAAATCGCGTTTGACCAGGCAGGTATCGAAATTCCGTTTCCGCAACGCACAGTAATTTTTGGTCAGGGGTCGGCACCGGTTACCATTAATACAGCAACTGGCGCCAGCACATCTGCAGAGCAGGAGGACTAAGCCATATGCGAGCTAGTCGTCTGTCAGTTATTTTTGTGCTATTTGCCAACATTATGCTTAATGAAGCTTACCCGGCAACAGATGCCGACTGCACCCGTTTATTTGATATGGCAGATATACAGAATGCCAGCCTGACCATCAGCGCTATTCATTTTGACCAGCAAAATGTGTTTGATCTGTCCGAACCCGGTACCTTTTGGTTGCATCGTTTTGCCAACTACAGCCATATTATTTCTAAAGAAGTCACTATCGCTAACGATTTGCTGTTTCAGCCAGAAAGCCCGTTAAATTTAGCTGAGCTGGCTGAAACCGAGCGTATTTTGCGGGGTCGCAGCTATATTCGTGATGCCGACGTTAAGGTAAGCCTGTACTGCCCAGAAAACAATACCGTTGAGGTACTGGTTACAACCTGGGATAACTGGTCACTGCTTCCCAAAATAGACTTCTCCAGCGAGGGCGGGGCAACAGAATACTCTATTGGCATAGCCGAAGATAACCTGCTGGGCACCGGCAACCAATTACAACTGGACTACGCGAAGGACGCTGAACGTACCGGCTATTTATTTAGTTTTGCCAGCCCGAACATCCTGGGCAGTCACTGGCAGGCACTAACCCGCTACGCCAATAATTCTGATGGCGAAAGCTATCAGTTTAATATTCAGCGGCCGTTTTACCGGCTTAGCTCCCCCTGGGCAGTAAGCTTTGATGTATACAAAGACAAGCAACAAATAAACGACTATGTCTTAGGAGAAAAGGTTAACCAGTACGATCGCACCCAGCAAGGTTTTACCAGCTTTATTGGCTGGCGTCTGGCTGGCAACAGTAAACGCATTCATCGACTGAACAGTGGCGTAACTCTGGAAGATGTCAGTTTTATTGAAAATGAAGATACGTTATTTGATTTACCGGCCGAACGTAACCTGTCCAGAGTCTGGGTTGAATATCAGCTGCTGGAAGATCAGTATCGCAAGCTGTACAACATTAACCAGTTTAACCGGGTTGAAGATATTAACCTGGGCTGGCAAGCCTACCTGAGGTTGGGCATGCTGCAACAAGGGCTGGGAGCCGATGCCAGCGGCTGGCAGGTAGATGCCGCAGTTGAAAAAGCCTGGTCGTTACACCATGACGTCTGGCTGCTGGCCAGTTTCCGCTACCATGGCTTGAAAATGGCCGACTTACGCCAACAGCTGATCAGCACGCACTGGCAAATGGTGTATCAGCTAAACCGGCAAAGCAGTGTCGTCGGTATTCTGGATTTACAACGTGGCAAAGATTTATTCGCCGATGAGGCATTGTATCTAGGTGGCGACACCGGCTTAAGGGCCTTTCCATTATTTTACCAGCGTGGTGATAACAGAATGGTTGCCACAGCCGAGTATCGTTATTACACCGACTGGAATATCCTGCATATCTTTGACGTGGGTTTTGCCGGTTTTGCCGATGCAGGTCGCAGCTGGGGGGCAGAGCAACGTGGCGAAAATGAAATTGATGATAATATTTTATACGGCGTCGGTGTCGGTGTCCGTCTTCTATCTACTCATTCCAGCCGCGGCACTATGGTGCATATTGATTTAACCCGCCCGGTTACCGACAACCCCGAGCTTGGTAGCTGGCAGTGGCGGATCACTGCCAAGAGACGTTTTTAACGCAATTTAATGCTGACACAGACTACAGAAAACCGTCGTGCGCTGGCCCAGCTTTATCTCAGTCAATGGCTGCTGACAATTCACACAAGGCTGGCCGCCCCGGCCATACACTAATAATTGTTGTTTAAAATAACCTGGCTTGCCATCAGCCTGGCTGAAGTCTTTTAACGTAGTGCCGCCCTGCACAATTGCTGCCGCCAGAGTTTCTTTTATGACGGTGCTCAGCAGCGCAAGTTTATCGTCAGCAACACTGTTAGCTGGCGCGGTAGGTGAAATACCAGCTTTAAACAAGGCCTCGTTAGCGTAAATATTACCCACCCCTACTACCACCTTATTATCCATCACTACCAGTTTTATGGCAGCTGAGCGTTTACCACAAGCATCAACCAGCGTCTGGGCGCTAAAGTCACTGGTTAGTGGTTCAGGGCCTAAAGCAGCCAGCAGCGGATGCTGTTGATCTTTCGCCTGCCACAGTACGGCACCAAAACGGCGGGTATCGTTTAACCGTAGTATTTTGTTATTGGATAGCAGTAAATCCAGATGATCATGTTTACCGGGCGGCGAATCACCGGCCACCACCTTCAAATGCCCTGACATGCCAAGATGCAGAATAATCTCACCTGCTGGCAGGCGGATTAACAAATACTTGGCACGGCGTGTCACTGCTAGTATCGGCTGGTTCGATAACTCAATCACTTCATCCGGGATCCACCAGCGCAGCTGGCGCTGACGGGCGACTACACCGACAAGCTGCTGATTTTCCAAATAAGGACTAATGCCTAAACGGGATACTTCTACTTCGGGTAATTCCGGCACTACTGTTACTCCAATAAAATCAGTCCAGCATAAATAATTGCTCAGCTTGTTGGCGGCTCAGCTGATAAAACTGGTTATCTCCGGCCTGTTGCAACAGGTACTGGTTATTACCGTCGTTATTGTCTGCAACATTGGCCGGATAGAGCAGCCAGATCACCGGGCTCGACTTACCAACCAGCTGGACACTGGCTTGTGCCACCGGCACCCGGCTTTGCATCGGCACAGCCTCTACCGGTATCAGTTGGCTGTGCTGCCAGGCCAGTGCCAGTTGTGCCGGGTCAATATTGTCAGCTGTCGGTTGTATTTGCCACTGTGGTCCGGCCTTCACCAGGCGCTTGCTGGCAAAGCCTATCATTAGCAGCTGAGCATCTGATGGAATAAGCCGGTGCTCCGTAGCCATTTTCTGTTGCAAGCGTTGCGGAATGCCATACAACACAAACATCAGAATAAGCACGGCAAAAATCAGCACGTTATTCCAGTTGCGACGCGAGAGTTTTAACATAGCTATATTTTCTGCATAAGGGCAGAACCTGTCTGCTTAGGGGCAGCGGCATAGTAACTTAGGCGGGGTGTAAAAAGCAAAAACCCGGCTAAGGCCGGGTTTTCAGGTCGATTACTTGATTTTCGCTTCTTTGAAAATCACGTGCTTACGCACTTTAGGATCGAACTTTTTAATTTCCATTTTTTCTGGCATGGTACGCTTGTTCTTCGTTGTAGTGTAGAAGAAGCCAGTACCGGCAGAAGAAACTAAACGGATTTTATCGCGCATGTGTTAATTCCTTATACCTTGTGACCGTTGGCACGAACGTCTACTAACACAGCGTCGATACCTTTCTTGTCAATAATACGCATACCACGGGTGGTAGTACGTAAAGTAACAAAACGGTTTTCGCTTTCAACCCAGAAACGGTGAGTTTGCAGGTTAGGCAGGAAACGGCGCTTTGTCGCGTTGTTGGCGTGCGAACGACGGTTACCTACCATCGGACCTTTGCCAGTTACTTGGCATACTCTAGACATGTCTATATTTCTCCAAAATTACGTCAGCTCGAGCTATCATTCACCCTTCTGGCCTTGAAGGTTGCCCCGAAAATGGATGAGGGCGCACTTTATACACGAAAGCCCCACTAAACTCAAGAGAATTTAAATGGCACTTCAGGCAGATCCATTGGCGATCCGCCTGTATCGTTTAAATATTGTTAAAGCCAGCCGCGTTCTGCAAAAGACACAACTTCTGCATCGCCCACCACAAAATGGTCCAGTATTTTAATATCTACCAAAGCCATGGCCTGGGTCAGGCGCTCCGTTATTGCCCTGTCGGCGCGGCTTGGCTCTGCCACCCCGGAAGGATGATTATGAGCCAATATAACGGCGGCGGCATTATGACGTAAAGCTTGCTGAACTACAATACGCGGATACACCGGCGAAGCGTCAATAGTCCCCATAAATAGTGGCTCGCTGGCAATTAAACGATGCTGATTATCAAGGTAAAGCAGCAAGAATACTTCGCGTTGCTCGTGGCCAATAGTGTGCGATAAAAATTTTTTCACCAGGGCCGGCTCAGTAAACACCGTTTCCCGCTGCAATTGTTGCTGCATATAGCGCTTGCTAAGCTCCAGCACCGCCTGCAGCTGAACAAATTTTGCTTCGCCCAGGCCCTTAGCCTGGCAAAACTCATGCTGGCTGGCACCCATTAGGCGGCGCAGCGAGCCAAAATGATTCAGCAGCTGGCGCGCCAGCGTTACCGCATCACAGCCACTTACCCCGGTGCGCAGAAATATCGCTAGCAGCTCGGCGTCTGATAACGCCTTAGGTCCCAGTTGCAGCAGTTTTTCCCGCGGCCGCTCGGTTAATGGCCAGTCAGAAATTGCCATCTGAATCCTCCCTGAATTGGTGCTGATTTTTACGTTCCGTGTTATCTTATGCCGATGATTTTCGGACCAGCTTTAGGTATTTATGCAGCAGACACTGGTAGCAAAACGTATATTACTGGGCATTAGTGGCGGTATAGCCGCTTACAAAAGTGCCGATTTAGTCCGCCGCTTAAAAGAGCGGGGCGCACAGGTCAGAGTGATCCTGACCGGGGCTGCCCAGCAATTTATTACCCCGCTCACCTTACAAGCGGTATCAGGCAATCCGGTTAGCACCAGCATGCTTGACCCGGCGGCGGAAGCCGCAATGGGCCACATTGAGCTGGCCAAATGGGCCGACCTGATTGTGGTTGCCCCCGCCTCTGCCGATATTATCGCCAAACTGGCCCACGGTATGGCCAGCGACTTACTGACCACCTGTGTACTGGCCTCGGCGGCACCGGTTGCAGTAGCGCCCGCTATGAATCAGCAGATGTATAACAATATAGCTACCCAGACAAACTTAGCAACACTAAAAAAACATAAATTTCACATTTATGGCCCGGGTGCCGGTGAGCAAGCCTGTGGTGACGTAGGTTACGGCAGGATGCTTGAACCGCTGGAGCTGGTAACGCTCATTGAGCAAAGCATTGAGCGACCCGCGACGGCCACTTCCCGCCTAACCGGTCTGCGCTTTACTATTACTGCCGGCCCTACCCGCGAAGCGCTGGACCCGGTGCGATACTTATCTAACCACAGTTCCGGCAAGATGGGCTTTGCCCTGGCCGCTGCTGCCGCTGCGATGGGCGCTGATGTCACCCTTATCAGTGGCCCGGTGCAACTTGCTACCCCGGCCGGAGTTAAGCGGACAGATGTTATCAGTGCACAGCAAATGCACGAGGCGGCATTAAAAGCAGCGGTAAATAGCGATATTTTTATCGGCTGTGCTGCCGTAGCAGACTATCGCGCCGCCGAAGTGGCTACCAGTAAGCTGAAAAAAGGTAGTAGTGAGCAGCTGCAACTGAACCTGATTAAAAACCCCGATATTATCGCCGCCGTAGCGGGCCTCACTAAACAGCGGCCTTTTACCGTAGGTTTTGCTGCAGAAACCAATGACGTCCTTAGCTATGCCCGCAAAAAACTGACCAGCAAAAAGCTGGATATGATTTGTGCTAATGATGTCTCGCAACCTGATGCCGGCTTTAACAGCGATCAGAATGCGGTAACACTACTGTGGCAAGGTGGCGAGCAGACCTTGGCCCTGCAAAGCAAAGCCGCGTTGGCCGAAAGCCTGATAACTCTGATTTCAAAGCAATTTTCTAATAAAAGCACAACGAGCGAAGCCAACAAATGAATAAAGCAATTGAGCTGAAGATCCTTGACCCCCGTATTGGTAATGAATTTCCACTACCGGCCTATGCCACGCCGGGTTCGGCCGGCCTTGATTTACGGGCTTGTCTGGATCAAACCCTGACCCTGGAGCCTGGCCAAACGGTATTAATTCCAACCGGTATCTCGATTTTTATTGGTGATGCGAATTTATGCGCCACCATTTTACCGCGCTCTGGCCTGGGCCATAAGCACGGTATTGTACTGGGTAATCTGGTTGGCTTAATTGACTCTGATTATCAAGGGCCATTAATGGTGTCGATGTGGAACCGCGGCCAGCAGACTTTCAATATTGAGCCCGGTGACCGGATCGCCCAGCTGGTATTTATGCCGGTGGTACAGGCCGAGTTTAAGCTGGTCGAGAGTTTTGCCGCCTCAGAGCGTGGTGAGGGCGGCTTTGGCCACTCTGGTAAAAGTTAGTTTGAATTCAGGAACAGCTATGTCAACACCGCGTCGCGGCAACAGAAAAGAAGATATTTTGCAGGCGTTAGCCGCCATGTTGCAAAGCAACAATGGCCAGCGGATCACCACTGCTGCCCTGGCCGAAAAAGTCGGGGTGTCAGAAGCAGCGCTATATCGTCACTTCCCCAGTAAAGCCCGGATGTTTGAAGGCTTAATTGAGTTTATTGAAGACACCCTGCTGTCCAGAATTAACAACATTCTGGATGAACATAAAGACACCCAAAGCCGGATAGAATTGATGATGCAGCTGATTCTGGTATTTGCCGAGCGTAACCCCGGCTTTTGCCGCATTCTCACCGGCGACGCACTACAAGGTGAACAGGAACGCTTACTGGAGCGGGTTGCTGCGCTGTTTGAAAAGCTGGAAACCCAGTTTAAACAAACCCTGCGCGAACGGAAATTACGCGAAGGTAAAGGTTTTAGTATTGATGAAGGCGAGCTGGCCAACCTGTTGCTGGCCACAGTAGAGGGCAAAATAAGCCAGTTTGTTCGCTCCGGCTTTAAACGCCTGCCAACCAGCGCCTGGCAAAACCAATGGGCGCTATTACAACAGGCGTTATTTAACTGACAACTTACACAGAGCGCAGGGTCAGGTGTGCTTTCTGAACAGCGGCATGGATGCCGCGCAGGCTGAAGGGGCACAGGGATGTGATCCTTGAAGCCGGTGCAGAAAGCATCTCCTGACCCTGTGCTCTGTTACTAACCAAACTACGCTATCTTAACTCCATATTGCGCCCGGTAAGCTTTTACTGCCTCCAGATGCTCTGCCATTTCTGGCTTGTCAGCTAAATAGCTGATGAGATCCGGCAGACTGATAATAGCCACAACCTTAGTATTAAAATCACGCTCTACTTCCTGAATGGCCGATAACTCGCCCTGGCCGCGTTCCTGCCGGTCCAGTGCTACCAGCACGCCGCTCAGCTCGGCGCCCTGAGCCTGAATAAGCTGCATCGACTCGCGAATCGCAGTACCGGCAGTAATCACATCATCTACCAGCATAATCCTGCCCTTCAGCGCTGCGCCCACTAAATTACCACCCTCACCATGGGCTTTGGCTTCTTTGCGGTTAAAACAATATGGCACATCCCGGTTATGATGATCCGCCAGCGCCACCGCTGTAGTGGTAGCAATAGGTATACCTTTGTAGGCCGGGCCAAACAGCACGTCGAATTCTATCGCTGCATCCTGCAATGCTGCGGCATAAAACCGGCCCAGTTTCGCCAGATCACTACCGGTATTAAACAAACCGGCATTAAAGAAATACGGGCTGGTACGGCCCGACTTCAGCGTAAACTGGCCAAACTTTAACACCTGACGAGCCAGGGCAAATTCAATAAAATCACGTTGAAACTGCTTCATGGTTTTGCTGCCTCCTGCCTACGCCAGTACCCGCTTTTGCTCTTCAATAATTTCCCGGATGGCATGGCGACCCAAATCCATCATTTGCTGCATTTCATCAAAGCTGAAAGGCTCAGTTTCGGCTGTGCCCTGCACTTCAATAATTTTGCCGGTTTCTGTCATGACGATATTCATATCAGTTTCGGCGTTAGAATCTTCAGCGTAATCCAAATCGGCGACCGGCGTGCCTTTGTATACACCGACTGAAACCGCCGCTACCATGTATTTTAACGGGTTGGTTTTAATGGTGCCTTTGGCGCGCATAAAATTAAGCGCATCCACCAGCGCCACGCAAGCACCGGTAATAGACGCCGTTCGGGTACCGCCATCGGCCTGAATTACATCACAGTCAATAGTAATGGTATTCTCACCCAGCAATTTTAAATCGACCGCCGTGCGCAGTGCCCGGCCAATTAAGCGCTGAATTTCCATGGTACGGCCGCCCTGTTTACCACGCGCCGCTTCACGGTCATTGCGGGTATGGGTTGCCCGTGGCAGCATGCCGTATTCTGCCGTTACCCAACCTTTACCCTGGCCTTTCATAAAGCGCGGCACACCTTCTACCACACTGGCGGTGCAAATTACCTTGGTATTGCCAAACTCAACCAGCACCGAGCCTTCAGCATGAGCGGTAAATTGACGGGTAAAAGTAAGGGGACGGATCTGACTGGCGGTTCTGCCACTTGGACGCATAGCTGCACTCCTGAAATTAACAATGGCCGTTATTATAGAGGTTAACGTTACTCAGAGCCATCAATTCGCCAAAAAGCTCCAGCGTCGGGTATACTCTGGTTTTATTTGTCGCCAGAGAGTTTTTTATGATCCACAGCATGACCGCCTTCGCCCGCCACGAAACCAAAGCCAGCTGGGGCACTGCCCAGTGGGAAATCCGCTCAGTAAACCAGCGCTACCTGGAAAGCTATTTCCGGCTACCAGAGCAATTTCGTGGTTTAGAAAGCCTGCTGCGCGACAAACTCCGTAACAGCCTGCAACGCGGAAAAATTGAAGTGAATCTGCGTTATCATGCTAATCAGGCCGCCGGCGAGCTCACCCTTAATGAAGAATTTGCCGGCCAATTGCTGCAAAAAGCAGAGAAATTACTGCAAAAAGCACCAAATGCACAACTCAATATCGCAGACATTCTGCGCTGGCCGGGAGTGATGGAAACACCGACTGAAGATTTGGACGCGCTGCAGGGCGAACTGCTGGCCGGTTTTGACACAGCACTGCAGGATTTTCTCGCTGGCCGTGGCCGCGAGGGTGAAGCCATAGAGCAGATGATCCAGCAGCGCTTAACCGCCATTGGTGAGCAGGTTGCCTTTGTCCGGAGCCATTTACCGCAAGCCATGCAGTGGCAGCGCGATCGCATTGTTAACCGTTTAAATGACATTAAAGCAGATGTAGACCAAAGCCGCTTAGAGCAGGAAATGGCGTTTTTAGCGTCTAAATCGGACGTCGCCGAAGAGCTCGACCGTTTAGATGCCCACATCAAAGAAACCCGCCACACCCTGAAAAAAGGCGGTGCCTGCGGCAGACGCTTAGATTTTATGATGCAGGAGTTTAACCGCGAAGCGAATACCTTGTCGTCCAAAGCCATCAGTACGGAAATCACCAATGCGGCGGTAGAGCTTAAGGTGTTAATTGAACAGATGAGAGAGCAGATCCAGAATATTGAATGATATCTACCGGCATCCACCAAGATACATTAATCATATAATTTCAATAACTTAATAAAAAACCAAGTCTACCGAAATCCACCTTTATCCACCGAAAGCCACAAACAAGTGGTGGGTAAAGTGGTGGGTATGTTAGACTAACTCAGGTCGCAAGTGGTGGGTAACTCACCAAAAAGTAACTTACTGATTTGAGAGGGAATATGGGTAGCCTAACTACAAAGAAGGTGGAGTCGTTAATTAAGGGCGAGCCAGGTAGATTTGGCGATGGTGAAGGTTTATACCTAACAGTACCTAAATTCGGTAAGCCTTTTTGGTTTTTACGCTATACCTCCAACGGCAAACGCCGCGAGATGACGTTAGGCCAGTACGCCAATATGACATTAGCCGAAGCGCGGGCTGAAGCTGTAATGCAGAAAAAACAGTTAGTGGTAGAAAAAGTTGATCCGCTGTTTTTAAAACAACGCGCTAAGCAGCAACAACTGCAAACCGTAGACGACTTATTTGCCGACTGGCATAAAGGCAATATCAAACGCCTTAAGCACCCGAATATCCCCGAGCGGGTTTATCGCAAAGATATCGCACCGCATATCGGCGCTGCCGCGCCAAACAAAGTGGTCGCGCGTGATATTCAGTTTATTATCGAAGCCATTACCGAATCTGGCCGCCCCACCACCGCTAATGACGCCCTGCTGTATTTAAAGCAGCTATTTAACCACGGCATAAAACTCGATGTAGTGGGTGCCAACCCTGCCAGTGCCTTTAACGTAAGCGATGCCGGCGGCGTAGAGCAAAGCAAAGATCGGGCGCTTACCTTTGAAGAGCTTACCCAAGTATTTAAAGTGTTTCGGGAAAATACGGATAGTTTCGCCAGAGAGAATTACCTGGCCTGTGCGCTATTAGTCACGCTAGGCGTGCGTAAAAGCGAGCTAACAGAAGCCAGTTGGCAAGAGATCGATCTAGAGGCGGGAATTTGGGAGTTACCAAAGGCGCGTAGCAAGTCTGGTGTAGGAATAACTATCCCACTACCTGAGCTATGCGTAACCTGGTTTAAAGAATTGGAAATTCGTGCAGCAGGGTTACCCTATGTGTTCCCCAATCGGCGCAGCAGCAAAAACCCACATATGGGGGCCGACACGCTAAACCGCGCCATTACCAAGCTATTTGGCCATGAAGCGGGCAAAAAGAAACAACCACCCAACAAAATGGGCGATATACAGCACTTCTCAGTACACGACCTACGCCGCACCTGCCGCACCTTGCTGGCGCAACTAGGCGTACCAGGCTATGTCGCCGAGCGCTGCTTAAACCATAAACTGCAAGGTGTTGAAGGGATTTATAACCAGCATGATTATTTTGATGAGCAGAAGGAGGCGCTGGCTAAGTTAGCCGAGCATCTGGCTAAAATAATCACCTGAAAAGACAACTCCCAAGCATACTGGTTGCTCAGGCTCGGGCTTGGGAGGTATTGCTTTTATACACTTGATAATGTTTGATTGCGTAATCTACGTTACGAAAATTGATTACCCGATTACTTAATCATAGTCTCTTGGCGCACCCTTAATTTTGTATGTCAACTCACCAAATCCAAATGAGCCGATAATCGGCTTGGTGGTTGCTGTTAGATTGACTTCTAATTCTCTTCCCTGAACATCACTTTCTTTGCGATGCGGGCCGCTTGCGTAACCATGGAATTTGACACTAAAACTTACATCATTATGGTAGTCTTGAACCTCAAGCCAAAGCTCTTCAAAAATTGTGTCTGTCTCAGCCATTGGGCCGGATAGTTCCTCACTATTCAGAATTTCGTGAGTGACTTCATGAACGTATTCAGATATTGCCTCGACCAATCCATCCTCTGACAGAAATTTATAAGGAAGATCTTCAAAGATGGTTTGTATATGCTGAAAAATGACTTCAGGATCTAGCTTCTCTTCAGCATCAATCTCGGCATTACAGATTTCGGCTAGTCTATTGACCAACTCATTGCTAGCCAGAATGTACTTTAGCTTTTCCAGGTTCTCATTTGTGAAATCTTCATCATTGATCATTTGCTCAAAATTGTCGTAACCAAAAATGGCGGCAACAGTCTCAGATAACCCCTCCAAAGACATTACAATGTTGTCTTCCCTAAGAGCTCCAGACAATCTTTGTAAAAAGAAATATGCCGCTGGGAAACGATGAGATGCAATTGTTGCCTTAAGGAGCGTTGCTTGTCTCTCAAATCTGAGCTTTTCGCTGGTGCTTTTACGTTCTTTTTCCTCAACCTCCTGTTCAAGCTTGCGACGCTGTAATTCCAGAATTGCTGCCTCTTCAGTGCTTTTAGTTGCTAAGGCAGTTGATGTCTTTATTCTTTTATCTAAATACTCATTTCGAATTTTATTTCTCAGTTCGTCGCGTGCTTTTTGTCTCTGAATATCCAGCTCAACATCCTTTTCAAGAAAACCTTTATTTGGATTCGAACGCAGTTTTTCTTTATTAAGTTCCCACTGTTTTTTCGCTTGGGCAATCTCAACATCGACAGCATGAGAATGCTGAGCAATTATCGGTTTTTTCTGTTTTTGATTTACCCACAAGGATACTGTAGGAAGTATAAATAGATAAACTAGTGCAATAAGACTTGGAAGGATTAGCAAATCTAGGTCTTGGTAAATCAACTCTGGGCTTTGAATGATCGCCATTTTCTCTACTAGATTGCCTATTCTTTCTTCGACCTTATTGTCTCCGAAAAATAGGATGGCTAATTTGTCCCAATTACAAAGGATCCAAGCTACAACAAAACTACCAATAACAGGGTCTTTTACCCTCGCGTTTGCATTACCTGTAATAGAAGTCCAGACATCACTCAAAACTTTCAATTTGGTAAATCCTTTTAATAATATTCTTTGATATACCCATACGCTCGGTCAAATAGCACCTGGTCGGTATGCAACTTATATTTCAACAATGCCTTGCGTAGTGACTTTTGCACTTCACGCTCGCCACCTGTGGTGTTTTGCCAACCTGGGAAGCGCACTATCCGCACAATGGCGTCTATGTCAGCAACAATTCGTTCCACTACTGCCGGGGTTTGATCGGTTTTTAGTTCCAGGAAAAGCTCTGTTAATGCCGCTTGCGGTGTTTTTTCGTTGCTCATCATCTCTTTTTCAATCGCCACGGTATCTCGGGCGATTTTGCAGAGCTCTTTGACAAACTCGATCGATGACAACAAACCTTGTTCGGCTTTATTGCGCAGTTCTTCCAGGCGTTCGGACAGTTTTTTAAATTTAGGGTCACCGGCATGGCGTTTAAAGCGATTGATCAGCTCTTTCTCAATGGCCTTCGCTTTTTTCGGATCTGGGTTATTGAATATGTCTTCTATCACATCGGCATCAAGCACAAACTCATCCAGATGGTGAATCCCCCCGACATGCACATGTTGGTGAATAAGCTCCGTGGTCATGGCCCCTAATGAGAACCACAGCAACTTGCCCACGTTGTCCGCCGCTGGTTTCACAGATTCAAACACTTGAGTCAGCCAACGGTAATCGGCAGTATACGCATCCAAAATTCTGTCTGGCGACAGCGATTCCCAAAGCTTACTGAGGTATTTGTAATCTCTGGCGAAAGCGTCTTTTTTCTCGTTATCTTTAATGGCATTTTGCGCGGCTTCTAAGCCTTCAAAACCATCAAGCGTTCTGTCGACACCAACAAAATGTGCCAAGGCCGCTTGCATCGCTGCCGGGAAGGCATCACGCAGTTCCGATAAGTTCGTAACGATTTGCTGCATGGTGTTCTCATCGAACTCCAGCGCCTTGGCAGCATCATCAAATACGCCAAAATAATCGACGATACGGCCAAAGGATTTATTCGGGTACAAGCGGTTGGTCCGGCAAATGGCTTGCAGTAACGTATGATCTTTAAGCGACTTATCTAAATACATTGTCTGTAAAATGGGCGCATCAAAACCCGTCAGCAGCTTGGCGGTCACTATTAAAAACTTCTCTGGCGTGTCGTTTTTACAGAAGCTTTCCACCACTTTTTCTTGCTGGCTTTTATCGAGGCCCCACTTTTGCTTAAAGTCAAAGTCGTCGTTTGCTGAGGTAGAAATTACCACCACACTGGCTTCAGGTGGGTAGTACTTATCCAGTTCCTCTTTGTATTGTACACAGGCATAGCGGTCTGGCGTCACTATCATGGCTTTGAAGCCATGCGGCTCAACCTTCTCACCGAAATGCGTGGCAATATCTTCGACGATTTTTGCGACTCGCTCAGGCGATTTTAAAAACGCCGCCATCTTGGCGGATTTTTTATTTAACGCATCAGCCTCTTCATCGGTGAGTGCGGCTTCATCTTTAAAGGCTTCAAAGGCAGCATCAATCGCTTCGCGGTCGAGGTGAATATCAACCAAACGTGGTTCAAAGTGCAGTGGCAAAGTCGCTTCGTCACGGATTGAGTCGTGGAAGGTATAGCGTGATAAATAACCGCCAGCATCTTCGGTAGCACCAAAGGCCCAGAAGGTGTTTTTGTCGGTTTTATTGACTGGCGTCCCCGTTAAACCAAACAAAAAGGCATTTGGCAAGGCGGCGCGCATCTGCCGGCCTAAATCACCTTCTTGCGTGCGGTGCGCCTCGTCCACCAGCACTATGATATTGTCGCGGGTGTTCATATTGGGCTTGGCATCGCGGAATTTAAAAATAGTCGAGATAATAATTTTACGAGTATCTTTCGCCAGTAAATCGTGTAACTCGTTGATACTATCGGTGGTGACCACGTTGGCAATATCGGCGGCATTAAAAGTGCCGGAGATTTGCGTATCTAAGTCGGTACGGTCGACTAACACCAAAACCGTCGGGCTTTTTAACGATTGGGTTCGGCGCAGCTTTTGCGCGGCAAATACCATCAATAACGACTTGCCCGAGCCTTGGAAATGCCAAATCAGGCCTTTTTTAATTTGCCCTTCAATCACCCGAGCGACAATTTTATTGGCACCTTCATATTGCTGAAAACGCGGAATAACCTTCATCCGCTGCTTTTTTTTGTTCGATGAAAAAAGCGTAAAGTTGCGCAGAATATCCAGTAATCGCGCGGGGTTTAATAAGTCAGCCAATTCATGGCCAATTTCCGCAAGGCCAAGCGCTTTTACTAAAGCCGTATCGGTTTCTTCAATGCGCCATGGTGCCCAGAACTCCAGTGGGCAGCGCACGGCACCGTAAAACAATTCTTTGCCTTCAGTGGCAAACGATAGAATATTCGGCACAAACAGCTGTGGCACGGCATTTTCGTAGATATCGTGAATCTCGTGCGCGCCATCAAGCCAAGAAATGGCCGGGCGAATAGGTGTTTTGGCTTCGCCCACCACTACTGGAATACCATTGATAAACAGCACTACATCAGGGATTTTGGTTTCACGGTGATGAATACGGAACTGATTGGTGGCAATACAGTGGTTGTTAGTCATCTCGTCGAAATCGAAGATCCGTACCGGGCGATGCGCGTTGTTTTCACCAAAAGGCATGGATTTTTCACCAATGCACCATTTCAAGAATTCTTCATTGGCCCTTACCAAACCGGTATGCGCGACAGAGTTCAATACTCCCCGCAATGCATAAATCACTTCATCTGCCCGCTCTGGCTTTTGCTGAATTTCTGGATTTAGCCGGATCAGCGCCGCCTTTAACTCATCTTCCAACAGTACCTCATTAACACTGCGATTCAGTTCCTGCGCCGAACGATAGTGCCAGTGCTGGCCATAGACAGCCTCTGGTGCATCTGCAACCGCTTTATCCAAAGTATTGAGATTGGTGCCCGAAAGTTTATGGATGATGAAGTATTCGACGGAGTTGAGTTCGGTAAAGGCCATTAGAATACCTCGTTGATGAGGGATTTTTGGAGGGCTTTGGAGGCGGAGATTTTTTCTAATGTAGTATCGATTATTTCTCTTATAGAATCTAAGCTAGCCGTAATTTGGTTTTGTTTTTTCTTGTCCGAAGGATATGCAACTTGGAAGCTGCTAAAGCCCTCTATGCTTAGATTTTTTTGTGCACTTTGAGTCGCCAGACTCTCAACTGCAAGTCGCTTAGAATTTAAGTAATAATACAAATAGTCCTGTGTAACTTTATTCTCGTCCGCTTGTATACCGACAAGGCTATCCGTAAAGGCACTGTCGAAAGAAAGAATTCCGACATAACCAATATTCGCAGCGATTGTCATTACTATTGTACCCATAGGAAACATTTTGCTAATAGACAAGCCTTTCTCATTCAAAGTCTGTGTGAAATTTGAAATGTATTTGTCAGATTCAACAACTTCACCTGTTTGAATAAATGGGATATTTCCACCGTAGAATTCAGGGGCGTTTCGAGGCCTATGGGAAAATCTACCACGCTGTACAGATGCGATATTCATTATAGAATCAGTTTCATATGAGTCATCCTTAAGGAATACTCTTTCCATTGACTCTTTTGAAACTCTAAGCTTCTCCAGCACAGCAAAATCCTTCTCAATCACCTCATCCATCGCCCAGAGCAATTCTGCCAGTTCGGCCTGCTGTTCTTTGGGTGGGAGGAGAAATTCGTAGTTGGCGAGGTCGCGCCATTTGATGCGGCGGGTAATCGAACCGGAAGCATTGGCGACAACATACTTCCAAAGCGCAGGGCTATTCAAAATTCCGATAAGAAAACCGTCGGCAATCATCTTGGGATTTTCACGAATCGTCAGAATGTCACCGGAACAAACTCCGGCAAAATTCGCACGCGGTGCGCGCTCACGAAAATCACTGGCATAGAGACTTCTTCGAACCAATAGGTAGTCATTGGGCTCAAATAGTTTCATTGCTGATGTTACCGAATCGGTTGATTCCCAACTATTAATTCGAAAATCCCACTGATTGATATTGCTTGAGCCGATGAAGCGCTCAAATCCGCTTTCACTCGGGTTGTTACAGCGCTTGCTGTACTCGGTTGCCACATCACCAAGCCGTACTTTTTTCCAATTACTTTTATCAACTTTAAACTGCATGGCTACCCAACTCTGCAAAGAGACTTTCCATTGATTTTTTTAGCTCTGAACCTGAGTTGTTCCAGTTCTGGAGAACATCTGCAAAAGTGTGTTCATGGCTTTCGTCGTATTTATTCACATAGAGACTGATATTCAGCGATGCCCGATTGTCAATGATTTCATCGATAGAAACCATTTTGGAAAGACCATCAATATCATGCTCACTTCTATAGGCATTGAAGATTTTTGCGATATGGGTATCTTCCAAATAACTAATGGTCTTCTCTTTCTTGACCAAATCTGAAGCGTTAATAAAGAGGATTTTCCCTTTTCTCGATGACTTCTTATTGGTATTTGAGATAATCAAACAGGATTCCATACCCGAGTTGTAAAACAAGTTTCTGCCAAGGCCAATAACCGCTTCGATTCTGTCTGACTTGATAAACTCAGAACGAATATCGTCTTCCGAATTTCTATCGAGAATGCCTTGCGGCCACAAGCATATAGATCGGCCATTTTCAGAGTCTAAGCTTTTCTGAATGTGCTGTTCAAACGCATAATCCGCACATCCCTGCGGTGGCGTTCCCCATAGGTTTCTGCCGTACGGGTCATTTTCAAAACTCTTGCGATCCCATGCTTTAATCGAATAAGGCGGGTTGGCCAGAATCACATTAAACTTTTTAAGCTCGTCATTTTCGATAAAGGCTGGCGCTGCCAGGGTATCGCCGCGGACAATGGCGAACTCCTCAATGCCGTGCATAAACATGTTCATGCGGGCAATGGCGCTGGTCAGCAGGTTAATCTCTTGGCCGTAGAGTTTAAGGTTACGGTACTCTTTGCCTTCTTCTTTTAAATGCAGCGCACAGTTAAGGAGTAAACCACCAGAGCCGCAGGTTGGGTCGTACACCGATTCACCAGGCTGCGGATCCATAATCATGGTCATCAGCTTCACCACGGTTCTATTGGTGTAAAACTCGGCGGCGGTGTGGCCACTGTCATCAGCAAACTCTTTGATCAGATATTCATAGGCATTGCCAAGTTTATCGTCGGGTACGGTACTCAAGTTGAGCTTATGCTGGGAGTAGTGTTCAATCAGGTTGATGAGCGTTTCATCGGAAAGCCGTTCTTTATTGGTCCAGCTGGCATCGCCAAAAATCCCGAAGAGCGTTTCGGGGTTAGCCTTTTCGATGGCGCGCATCGCATCTTGGATGGCTACACCCACGTTCACCGTGACATTACGGACGTCATTCCAATGCGCCCCTGCTGGCACTTGAAAGTGGTGGTTTTCGGCAAATTCGGCGTAGGCAATATCACCATCGCTCTCGGCTAAAGCGCGCTCATACTCTTCGTCGTACACATCGCAAATTCGTTTAAAAAACAGCAGCGGGAAAATGTACTGCTTATAATCACCGGCATCGATGGTGCCGCGCAGTGCAACAGCGGCACCCCACAGGTATTTTTCAAGTTCTTGTTGGGTCATCATAAAACGGCATTCTCTACTTCAACGGCAGCCTGTTTAACATCAAGCAAACGCATTAATTGGTTTTTAATATTTTGCCGCCGCTGCTCAAAGAAACTTAGAAAATCTTCAATCGCCAGCGACTGACTCGGCGCAATCAGGTTTTGCCGTAGATAACTTTCTCGTGCATCCTCAGTACTAAAGTTTTTCGCTAACCACTGCTTAAATTCCTGATCGCTCTTTTCAATATTGCTGGTAGCTTCCAGCAATTGCAGGTTGGGTAGTTTATTGAAGTGATTTAAAAACACTTCGATATCCGGCTCAGCAATATTCAGTTTGCGCAGTTTGGCTTTGTTAAAAAATGCCTGGGGGTGGATATGGTCCTGATGGTACTTATAGGCATTATTAAGCCCTGGGTATAACAAGGTTAATGCCGAATAGGTTTTGGCTTTGCCGTACTGCATATCGAGTAAGTTTTCGATATCGTCTTCAGTAAAACTAATGGATTTTCTGCTGCCACGGTAATGCTCAATGGTTTCTTGCAGTGGGAACTTGCCTAAGTGGCTATTAATTAAATCCCGCATTTTCGGATAAATCGAATCCGGCTGGCCACCAAAGGTCCCTTTCAGTAAAACTCGGGCAAGCCATTCTTTAATGGCTTTGCGATCGGCTTCACGATGTGAACTGTGCAGAATGCTATCTACAAAACCGTTTTTATAAATAAAGTAGGCAATTGGAATAATGGTGTTGGTTGCCGCTAAGCTATCTCGGTTGTAACCCAGCTTGGCAACTAACTCGATACTGGCGCGCACTGCAGCCGAAGAATTTTCCCAATTGGCTTCGATGATCGCCATATTTTCTTTGGTGAAATTATCGACTTTAAATTTCACATCAAAATCGGCGAGCACTAAACATGACTTTAAAACGATGTCTTTGTTGAAGTTAAAGCCATCGCCAATTTTATTAATGCTATCGACAAACTCATGGATGATTTCACGTGCATCTTTGTCTTTCCACTGCGCGGTAGCAATAGAAAGCAAAAGGTCGGAATAGCTCAGCTTAGTACCGCCACTGTTAATGCGAATGAAGATCTGCAACACCTTATCAAGCTCTTCCCCTTCTTCGAGGTAATAGCTAATACAGCCTTTTTGGTGTACCACGTTAAAGAACTCGTTCAGCGTGTTAATCGCAAATTCTGACTCTTGTTCGGTATACACCGAGGTATCCATCAGTTTGTTCTTCATCAAGAACATGGACACTTTACTCATATCGGTGATATCTAGAATTTTACCGCATTCAAACCAGAAATAGCCTTCTGTTGGCTGCGCTTCGTCGGCGGACAGAAACCTGAAATCGTATTCAATTTCCAATTCATCCGACGGTTTCAGTAAATTTAAGTACAACTTTTTGGCTGGAAATGCGTGTGGACTATTCCACTGATAATACGGCATTTTTTTGGCATACGTGCCTGTGAGCGCAACATACATCGAGGTCATACGCTGCTGACCATCCAACAAAGCGATAATATCCTCATCATTTGAGATATCAGCCTTACGGTTATGCTTGTTGTCACGCTCATGGTAGTGGTTTAAAAACTCATAGAACTGAAAGTCTTTAATTTTGTTTTTATCGACTCTCCAAAACAAAAAAGTACTAATTGGGTAATCGCGCATCAACGAATCAAACAGCGTTTCAATTTGGTCGGTATCCCAAACAAATTCGCGTTGAATAGATGGCAGCACATAATGCCGTTTACGAATATTGTCGATAGCTTTTTTGATGGTAATAGGTGCTTCGTAACCGGCCATTAGAGAAACCTCTGTAAAATCGTTTTAAATTTTTCTTCTGCCGCAAGGCTTTCTTGCCATGCACGTTTTAAATCTGCCATTGCTTCTTCCACAGTAGGTAGGTCATCTTCAATGATTTTCTCAACGTAGAGCGGAATATTGAGGTTGTAATCATTGGCTGCTAAATCGGCTTGTGATGCCACTTTGACGTGATTTGGCACATCCTGGAATTGTTTATACCAGTCATAAATTTGTTGGACGTGGCTAGGTTCGAGGAAGTTTTGTGCACGGCCCACGCGGATTTGATTTGCTGCATCGATAAACAATACTTTACCTGCTTTAGCGGCGGGCTTAGCACGTCGGAAGACCATGACACATGCAGCTAACTGGGTGCCATAAAACACGTTAGGGCCAAGCCCGATCACCGCTTCTAACATGTCTTGTTCGAGCAGCGCTTTGCGAATAACACCTTCGGCCCCTTTGCGGAATAAAGCACCATGAGGCAATTGTAGTGGCACACTAAATTTGGCCACCTGATTAGAGGTGTTATCATACACCTCATAGATGATTAGGTGACACTATGA
>NZ_JAHRID010000007.1:0-86038 GCF_019100565.1 Arsukibacterium indicum
TAGTGATTTAAACCTGACTGTCAAGGGTCTTTTTTAAAGATTTTTGCAATCCGGTTTATCTCACCTGAAGCCTGCTTAACGCAGCACCCGTCGGCATGGCGCGCATTATAGGGGGTTTGAAGTTGGGTGCAAGCGATAAAACAGTAAAACTTAGTTTTTAGCGATCGTTCGGATAAAGTTTCAACGAAACGCGTTTTTTAGCAGCATTTGCTGCATAATAACTCAGCATTGCCGGCGATTTGGAGATGAAGATGTCGATTAGAGCTTATAAAGGAATACTGCCGAAACTGGCAGCAGGCGTTTACGTAGATGAATCCAGTGTACTGATCGGTGATATTGAACTGGCAGCTGATGTCAGTATCTGGCCCTTAGTTGCGGCCCGGGGGGATGTGAATTATATCCGGATTGGTGCCCGCACTAATATTCAGGATGGCACAGTGTTGCATTTGTCCCGGCCCAGTAGTGGTAAACCTAATGGCTGCGCCCTGATCATTGGTGAAGATGTAACAGTTGGTCATAAGGTTATGCTGCATGGCTGTACCTTAGGTAACCGTATTCTGGTTGGTATGGGTGCCATTATTATGGACGATGCCATAGTTGAAGACGACGTTATTATTGGCGCAGGTAGTCTGGTGCCACCAGGGAAGCGTTTACAAAGCGGTTATCTATATGTCGGCAGCCCGGTAAAACAGGCACGGCCATTAACTGATGCAGAAAAGGCATTTCTGCCGGAGTCCGCCGCTAACTATGTAATTCTTAAAAATGAGTATCTGGCTGACATTTAAAGCCAGATCTCGCCAGCCGGGTTAAAAGCGTCGTCTGCAATCGCTTGCTCTGCGCTGTCTTCCCAGTTGAAAGCTTCAGCTTTAACTGAGGCTAAGAACTCTGAAGCTGTTGTGCTGGCGGGTAGCGCAACAAAGCAGTGTACTTTTAAACCCGCTAGCAGACAGCTAAAACGCACAGCCTGTCGCACTGCATCATATTGAAAATCGTTATTGAAAATCAGTTGCTGATTCATGATGCTAGTTGCTTTTTAAGTAATGCAATTACCGGTTCAATATCAGGGGTTACTCCGCGCCAAATTGTAAAGGCAGCAGCGGCCTGTGCCAACAACATGCCCAAGCCATCGGCTTGCTGTGGCACGCCCTGTTGTTTAGCCCATTGCATAAAAGTTGTCGGTTTTGCACCATATACCATGTCATAA
The DNA here is from genome assembly GCF_019100565.1 of Arsukibacterium indicum. Taxonomy (GTDB): domain Bacteria; phylum Pseudomonadota; class Gammaproteobacteria; order Enterobacterales; family Alteromonadaceae; genus Alishewanella; species Alishewanella indicum. The sequence goes on from NZ_JAHRID010000007.1 coordinate 1,205, forward strand.
GCAAGCTGGCAGTCTTTCAAGTGCATTGCAGCTATTTCTGGCCTGCCATCTGCTAACCCTGTCGATGTTGCATTAATAATAAGTGGGTAGGCCTGCTCAGGAATGTCAGTTAAACCACTGGCAATTACCCGGCTATCAAAACTGGCTGCTATGGTCTGAGCTTTACTGACAGTACGATTCGATAAAACAAGTTGCCTGATACCTGCATCCAGTAAAGGTCCAATTGCGCCACGGCTTGCACCACCTGCGCCCAGCAACAATACTGTGCAGCCTGCTAAGTTGACCCCTAACCTGATTAAATCGGCTACCAGGCCAATACCATCTGTATTATCGCCACAAAACCTACCGGCGCTGTCTAAATAAAGCGTGTTAACCGCACCCGCTTGTTGTGCCCGCGCTGAAAGCACGTCTGCCAACTGATATGCCTGCTCTTTAAAAGGTACAGTGACATTACCGCCCTTACCGCCACTGGCAACAAAGTTTCGCCAGCTGTCGGCAAAGCCATCTGCCGGTGCTAGAATAGCTTCGTATTGCATTGGCTGGTTGCATTGCAATGCAAACTGGCTATGAATAAAAGGCGACTTTGACTGGCCTATCGGATTTCCAAATACAGCGTAACGGTCCACAACTGATGTCCATCAAGAAGTTAGTAAAGATGATTGTTAATAAAACCACCGCAAATAGCAAGCAACACCCTACACCGGCTCAAACACCTTACTACCTGATGGGGGGAGAGCCAAAGGTGCGGCAATTGGCTAACCGCTTTTATGACATTATGGCAAGCGACCCGCAAGTAGCTGAGTTATATGCTATCCACCCGTTGCCGCTGGATACTATCCGTCAGAAGTTTTTTGAGTTTTTATCCGGTTGGTTGGGAGGCCCGGCGCTGTTTGAACAAAAATATGGCCACCCACGGCTTCGGGCGCGTCACCTGCCCTTTCAGGTAGACGAAAAGCTGCGTAACCAGTGGATGTATTGTATGGATAAGGCGCTGGATGAGGTGGTAGATAACAAGTTACTGCGAGATGGCATTCGCCAGTCGATTGGCCAACTGGCGAGCCATATGATCAACTGCTAATTATTGCTGGCTAACCAATTCTGCGGTTTAAGATAACGGCTGTACAACAAGGCCTCGGCACTGCCTGGCTCGGGTTGATAACCATACTGCCAACGCACCAGCGGCGGCATCGACATTAAGATGGATTCAGTACGGCCGCCACTTTGCAGACCAAATAAGGTACCTCTGTCGTATACCAGGTTAAACTCGACATAACGACCACGGCGGTATAGCTGGAACTGCCGTTCCTGCTCACCATAAGGTGTGTCTTTACGCCGTTCAACTAGAGGCAGATAGGCTGGTAAAAACGCCTCTCCCACTGCACGCATTAAGCCGAAGCTTTGGGAGAAACCCAGGGCATTCAGATCATCAAAAAATAAGCCGCCGACGCCGCGGGTTTCGCCACGGTGCTTTAAGTAGAAATAGTCATCACACCATTTTTTATAGGCCGGGTAATACTCAGTACCAAAAGGTTCCACTGCAGCTTTCGCCGTTTGATGCCAGTGCACTACATCCTCTTCGTACGGATAATAAGGGGTTAAATCAAAACCGCCACCAAACCACCAGACTGGCTCTTCACCGTCTTTTTCAGCAATAAAAAACCGTACATTGGCATGGGTAGTGGGTAAATGCGGGTTATGCGGATGCAACACCAATGAAACCCCGCAGGCATGGAAGCTGCGGCCAGCCAGCTCTGGCCGGTGAGCTGTGGCAGAGGCTGGCATTTGTGCGCCAAAAACGTGTGAGTAATTAACGCCGGCTTGTTCGAACACACCACCATTGATCATTACCCTACTGCGACCACCACCGCCCTCCGGCCGTTGCCAGGCGTCCTCGACAAAATGGCCTTTGCCGTCGGCTTTTTCCAGTTCGCTGCAAATAGTATCTTGTAACGCCATCAGAAATTGTTGTACCTGCTGCAACTGCTCATTGTAACTCTGTGCCATATTAACTCCTTACTACCTGGCCGCTGATGGCATCACGGATTTGACTGGGCTGAGCTGAGCCGCCTAACGCTCCCTCTACTATGCAGGCCACTTTTAAACCCAGCGTAGCCTGGAGCTGCTGAAAGTCAGTTATAGCAGGTTCGCCAGCCAGATTTGCACTGGTTGAAACCAGCGGTTTGCCATATTGCTGACACAATTGCTGCACTACCGGGTGCGCACTTACCCGCACCGCGATACTGTTAAACTGACCGGTAATCCACTTTGGTGCCGTTTTGCTGGCGGGTAACACCCAAGTTATATGCCCTGGCCAGCTGGATATAATCTGGTAGCGCTTTTCCAGAGGAATAGCTTTATCATCAACATAAGGCAATAGCTGAGAATAGGTTGCAGCCACCAGAATAAGGCCTTTTTCAACCGGCCGTTGCTTTACTGCCAGCACCTTCAACACAGCGGCTTCATTATCAGGATCGCAACCCAGGCCATAGACTGCCTCAGTCGGATAGCTGATCACTTCGCCTTGTTGCAACAATTCTACAGCTGTGGCTACGGTGCACCCATTCATCAATGTACCCCTGGTATCAGTAAAAATTCTAATCAGACTCAGTTGCCGCTATAATAGCGCCTTAGTCATTTCAGTTCATTAAGTTCAGAAGGAAAGCGGCATGCAAGTGGGTATTATAATGGGTTCAACATCAGACTGGCCAACCATGAAGCTGGCAGCTGATATGCTTGATTCTTTTGGCATCAGCTATGAAACCAGGGTGGTATCTGCTCATCGCACCCCGCAATTACTGGCCGACTATGCCAGCAATGCGGCCAGCCGTGGTTTAAAGGTTATCATTGCCGGCGCTGGCGGCGCCGCTCATTTGCCCGGTATGGCAGCCGCTTTTACCAGCCTGCCGGTACTGGGAGTACCAGTGCAATCTAAAGCGTTAAAAGGTATTGATTCGTTATTATCGATAGTGCAAATGCCAAAAGGCGTTGCCGTAGGTACTCTGGCAATTGGCGAGGCCGGTGCAGCCAATGCCGGCTTGCTGGCAGCGCAAATTCTTGCAACAAGCAACCCTGCGCTGCTTAGTAAAATAGATGCCTTTCGTCAGGCCCAGACCGATACGGTACTAAGCCAACCAGACCCATCTCAGGTGAAAGCATGAACGTATTAGTATTAGGTGCCGGCCAACTGGCCCGGATGATGGCGCTGGCCGGGGCGCCGCTCAATATCGTGATCAGCGCCTATGACGTTAACACTGACACTATTGTTCATCCACTAACCCTGCAAAAACTTGGAACTGGCCTGGCAAATGCTATTGCAGAGGCACAGGTAATCACGGCAGAGTTTGAGCACATTCCGTTATCAATCCTTGAGCAGTGTCAGCAAAGCGGTAAGTTTCTGCCCGGTAGCGAAGCCATCCAGGCCGGCGCCGACCGCCGACTTGAGAAAGCGTTGCTGGCCCGTTGTGGCGTAGCCAGTGCCCGTTATAAAGTGATAGAAAATGAAGCTGACTTTAAACAAGCGGTCAGCGAGCTGGGTTTACCCCTGATATTTAAAAGTGCCCTGGCTGGCTATGATGGTAAAGGCCAGTGGCGGTTAAAAGACGCAGCCAAAGCCAGTAGTGTGTGGCAAAAAATGGCAGACTTTCTGGCTGAAGATAATAAGCAGGCGATTGTTGCCGAACAATTTATTGGTTTTAACCGCGAAATATCGCTGGTTGGGGTCAGAGCAAGCAGCGGTGAAATCAATGTATATCCGTTAACGGAAAACCACCATGTCAATGGTGTGCTCAGTGTTTCACTGGCACGGCCGGTTGACGCCCAGCTGCAGCTGCAGGCTGAACAGATGTTTGCCGCTATTGCCAATTACCTTAATTATGTCGGGGTGCTGGCGATTGAGTTTTTTGACGTAGATGGCACGCTGCTGGTTAACGAAATTGCACCACGGGTCCACAATTCCGGGCACTGGACCCAGCAAGGTGCAGATGTTTGTCAGTTTGCCAATCATCTACGTGCCGTAGCCGGCATACCACTGGGTAATACCGAATTGCTGCGGCCCACCCTGATGGTTAATATTCTGGGTGAAGATAGTGTACCAAACGCCATTCTGGGCATTCCGGGTTTGCATCTGCACTGGTATGGTAAACAAAAGCGACCAGGCAGGAAAATGGGCCATATTAACTTATCAGCAAGCTCGTTAGCCGAACTCAAAGCCCGTTTTGCCCGGCTGATTGACTTATTGCCCCCGGCAGCGTTCCCGGAGTTAGAGCAAATGTTAGGCCGGGTGAGTGATTAATCTGCTACGCCGGCTGCTGCAGCCGGCTGCTTTTTCTCACAGCCTTTTTTAACACAATACAGTCCATCTTTTTTCTGCACCAATAGAGGGTAATGGCAGCAGTAACATTGCCCCTGCTGTGGTTTGTCATTCAACAAAAAACGGCAGTCCGGATACCGGTCGCAGCCATAAAAATGCTTACCAAATTTATTTATCCGCTCAATTAACTGACCCTTTTTGCATTTTGGACAGCTTAGCTGTGGCTGGTCTTTGTTGTCGTCAAATTGGTCAACAACAAAATCACAAGCCGGATAAGCCGTGCAACCGATAAACATGCCATAGCGGCCGTTTTTAACGGCCAAGCCAGCCCCGCATTGTGGACATAATTCAGTGGGCAATGCTTTTACTATGGTGTGGTCGTGTTGCTGCAGCGGTTTAATATAGCTACAAGCCGGGTAAGCACTGCACCCCAGGAAAGGGCCGCTCTTAGATGACTTTATCTGTAAAGTATTCTGGCATAGCGGGCAAAGCTGCTGCTGTTGCGGCAGCTTAAACAGCGGTGTGTCGTCGGTCATATCTACTCAGGCCGCTTAATGCAGCGGCCCTTCGGGTTCATCAAAAATTAAATCTTCCATCTGGGCGTAGGCCGATTCGCGACCCGGCACATTAAATAGTACCATCAGGACTACCCACTTTAGGTCTTCCAGACTAAGCGCTGCGCTATCTAGATCCATTGCCCGGTCTATCACCATCTCCCGGGTATTGGCATCAAGCACGTTAATTTGCTCTAAAAACAGCAAAAATCCCTGATCGGCAACGTCCAGTTTACGCTGCTCTTCCGGCGTATAAATCCTGATCGCGGTAGAGTTAACTTTAGTTAAATACGGCTTGATATGACTTTCCTGCAGGGCAGATAAGCTATCCAGCCATTTCAGCGCTTTAAAAATATCATCATCATGAAAGCCAGCACGGCTGAGTTCTTTGGTCAGATCCGCATGGTTAACATAAATATCAGATTCATTATGAATATAGTTTTCAAACAGATAAACGAGGATATCAAACATTATCAGGCACTCCTCACTCTAATGTAACCACCGGGTACTGCTGCCACCTCACCTGCTATTTCCAGCTGCAGTAAGGTTATGGATACGTCTGTCACTGACATGTTAGACCGCTCCGCAATCAGATCTATTGCAGTAGCGTCATCTCCTACGTTAGCCAACAACTGCTGCGCAGACAAGTCCGGCGCAGACTTTTTTTCATCCAGAGCTAAAGTACTCAAACCATTCTGGGCAAAAAACTGCCACTCTTCCAGAATATCGGCCACACATGTAACAAGTTTAGCCCCTTGTTGAATTAACCAGTGACAACCGGCAGATTGCCGGCTGTATATCGGGCCTGGCACCACAAAAAGATCGCGATTATATTCTGCCGCTAAATTAGCACTGATCAGCGAGCCACTTTTCAGGGCGGCTTCGACCACTATAGTGGCGGAGCTTAGCCCGACGACAATCCTGTTACGTTGCGGAAAAAACTCTGCCCGCGGCTGAATATCCGGGAAAAACTCACTAACCAGGGCTCCGCTGGCACATATTTGCTCTGCCAGTGCCCTGTTGCTGGCCGGATATATTTGTTGCAAACCATGCCCCAGTACAGCAATAGTAAAACCGCCACCCTGAAGTGCACCTTTATGGCTCTCACTATCAATGCCCCGCGCCATACCACTGGTAACCATATAGCCTTGTTGCACCAGTTCTGCCGCAAAGTTCTGGGCCACCTTGCGACCGGTTGGGGTTGGCTGGCGGGTGCCAACCATTGCCAGTTGCTGGCGGGGTAACAGTTCAGCCTGCCCTTTTACGAACAACAGTAACGGCGGCTGTTTCGTTTGCTTAAGCAGCGGTGGATAACGTGGGTCATGAAAGGTAACAATGTGATGGTCAGCAGACTGAGCCAGCCACTGCAAAGCTAAATCAGCGCGTTTTGAACCGTGCAGCGCCAGTAATTCAGCCTGGCGTGGGGTAAAACCGATATTACGTAACGTACTAACTGGTAAGCTGACCAGCTCGGCCAGAGAAATATGCTCGCTTAGGCGTTGGAACTTCAGGCCATCCAGGCCATGCACAGAGGCTAAAGCGAGCCAGTTGCGGAGATCATCCATGGCAAACTGGCTCCATCAAATTTATTACAGATTGGAGATAGAATCTCCAACCCGGATAGGCCGGCGAGTACTGGTAACAATACCGAAACTGACCCGCTCTGCTACTTTAAATATCATCAACTCGCCGACTTTCTCCCGCGGCATGCTAATGCTATTGTCTCCGAAATTACGGAACATTTTCTGAAGTTTATTGGCATCTTCCACATATACCGGACCATTTTCACCATCTATCACCGACGGTGACTGGCGGTATATACCTAACATCTGGCCAGCTTGCATATCGTTGATAAGTCCCTGGTTAAGCACCACGATATCCATTTTTGAGAACTCTCTTAACTGCGAGGTAGTATCAATAATGGTACCATTTACGTCAAAATCAGGTTTGGTGATTAGGAAGAACGCCGGTAATGATTGTCCCTCCAGGGCAGGCATCACCCGGTCGCCTTGCTTTATTTCGCGTTTAACACTCAATACCTGCAAAGATGCGGCTTCCAGGGGACTATCCTCTGTAGCTTCACGGCCTGGCCTGAACGCTCTGGCAGTAGCAATCAAACTGGTTTCATAGCCCAGAACAGAGCCAGACTCAGGATCAACGTAAGGTTTTCCTTTGCGGTAAACACCATAAGACGTGCCCGGCTGCAATACACCCTTAACATAAACGGTATGGGTTTCCGCAGCCATTTTAGTTGCAGTATTGGTACCCAGAACATAAGGCATTGCTGCAATTTGCTCTTCACTTAGCGCTTGCTCGTAAGTAAGAAATGGCCGGATCATACTAAGTGGCAAAGTGGTAATAGCGCCATCGCCTTTCATGGTTTTCCGCACTTCAGGCGTCAAACGTTTAACATTTTCATTCACCGACAAACGAGGTCTTCCCATACTGTCATAAGTCAGGGTTAGTACGTCGCCCGGATAGATCAAATGCGGATTGTCTACCTGCGGGTTCATTTGCCATAGTTGAGGCCACAACCAGGGTTCATTCAGGTAAAGTGCAGAAATGTCCCACAGGGTGTCACCTTTTTTCACAACATAGGAAGCAGGAGCATCCTCTCTAATTTGCAGTACATCTGCTTGCAGGCTGAAAGACAACCAACAAAACAGTGCGATGACAGATATTGCAATTTTTTTCAGCATGCCTGCTTCCTTGAACTTATTCTTGTTGTAATTATTGCACACTATGCTGTTAATACAGCGGATTAATGGCTAAAATTAAAACATATCACAACCTTTGAAATAAAGCATATTTTTGTAGGTATTATGGCAGTTTTAAAAGTATTACATTTTCCAGACGATCGGTTGCGTACTGTAGCGAAGCCGGTTACAGAAGTCACCCCGCAAATCAAGCAGTTAGTCATTGATATGCTTGACACCATGTATGATGAAGAAGGCATTGGCCTGGCGGCTACCCAGGTAGATGTGCACCTGCGGGTCGTTGTTATTGACGTATCTGAACAGCGTAATGAGCCTTTGGTACTGATTAACCCGGAAATTGTTGAGCGCGATGGCGTCACCAGCTATGAAGAGGGCTGTTTATCGGTACCGCAAAACTATGCCTCAGTGGAGCGGGCGGCCACCGTTAAAGTGAAAGCACTGGACCGTGATGGTAAGCCCTTTGAACTGGACGCTGACGGTTTACTGGCTATTTGCCTGCAACATGAGCTGGACCACCTGGTCGGCAAGTTGTTTATTGACTATTTGTCACCGTTAAAGCGTGATCGCATCCGCAAAAAATTGGAAAAAGAAGCCAGAATGGCCCAGCGCCACGCGCTGTAACACAGGACTCACAGTGACTCAGCCTTTACGAATTATTTTTGCCGGCACTCCCGATTTTGCTGCCCGTCATTTACAGGCCCTGATTAACAGCCCGCACCAGATTGTTGCGGTTTACAGCCAGCCAGATCGCCCGGCTGGCCGGGGCCAGAAGCTGCAAGCAAGTGCAGTCAAACAACTGGCAGAACAACATGACTTACCGGTTTATCAGCCAAAATCTTTAAAAAAATCTGCCGCACAGGCCGAACTGGCGGCTTTAAATGCTGACGTTATGGTGGTGGTTGCTTATGGACTAATCCTGCCAACGACAGTATTGCAATGCCCTCGGCTTGGCTGTATCAATGTGCACGGTTCATTACTCCCACGCTGGCGCGGCGCGGCACCTATTCAGCGCGCAATCTGGGCGGGTGATCAGCAAACCGGTATTACCATTATGCAAATGGACGAAGGTCTGGACACCGGCGCTATGCTCAGCAAAGTCAGCTGTGATATCAGCCCCGTTGATACCAGTGCCAGTCTTTATGACAAACTGGCTGAATTAGGCCCGGAAGCGTTATTAGCAGCGTTAGCCAGCTTACCAGCACTGCAGGAAACTGCAGAACCGCAGGATGATAAACAGGCCAGTTATGCTGAAAAGCTGCAGAAGGAAGAAGGGTTGCTCGACTTTGCGAAAACTGCAGCAGTCCTTGATCGGGAAATCCGCGCATTTAATCCCTGGCCAGGCAGTTACCTGCAACTGGCGCAAGGTACGGTAAAAATCTGGCAGGCGCACTGCAAGGATTCATCGCATCAGGCGACACCTGGCCAGATAATAGCTGCAGGTAAAAAAGGAATTGAAGTTGCCTGTAAAGATAGTGTGTTAGTACTTACTACGCTGCAACCCCCAGGTAAAAAGCCTATGCCGGTAGCTGACTTTCTAAATGGCCGGGCTGACTGGTTTAAAGCCGGCACCAAACTTCAGCCGCAAGCAATGTTGCAAGAAGTATGAGCCGGGATTGCCGGGCATTGGCTGCGCAATGCTGTTATCAGGTTATTGATCAGGGACGTTCATTGTCAGATGTGCTGCCTAAAGCCCAGCTTAAGCTTAACAACCCGCTGGATAAAGCCTTGCTGCAGGAGATTTGTTTCGGTGTGATGCGCACCCTGCCCCAGCTTGAACATGTTTGTGCGCGGCTAATGCAAAAACCATTAGTTAAGAATTTCCGGGTATTACAGTTTCTGATCTATGTCGGCATCTATCAGCTGCACTTTATGCGGGTACCTGATCACGCCGCTATTAACGCTACTGTTGATGCAGCGCGCGAATTAAAAGGTCAGTCGCTAACCAAGCTTATTAATGGTGTTCTGCGAAATGTGCAACGTCAGCCGGACTTATTTGATTTTAGCCAGGCAGGCCAGGCGGTGCAGTTTAATCATCCGGGCTGGTTAATAAGCAGCCTGCAAACGGCTTATCCGGATGAGTGGCCACAGATACTCCAAGCCAATCAGCAAAAAGCCCCATTGTGGCTGCGGGTCAATAACCGGCAAATCAGTACTGAACAGTTTTGTGCTGCTTTAGCGGACGAGCAAATTGCTTACAGCCAACCGATTGCCGGGCTGCCCAGCGCAATATTACTGGACATCCCAGCCGACGTGATAACCTTACCTGGCTATCAGCAAGGTTGGTTTTCAGTGCAGGACGCCGCAGCGCAATACGCCGGCTGGTTACTAGCTCCCGCTAAAAATGACCGGCTGCTCGATGCCTGTTGTGCGCCGGGTGGTAAAACCAGCCATCTGCTGGAACTGGCTGATGATACTGAGCTTACGGCATTGGATAAAGACCCGGCCCGGTTAGTACGGGTAACAGAGAACCTGGAGCGGCTTAAGCTTAGTGCTAAGGTACTTGCGGCTGATGCGGCAAATCCTGCCAGCTGGTGGGATGGTCAGATGTTTGACAAAATTCTGCTGGATGTACCCTGCTCAGCCACTGGTGTTATTCGCCGCCACCCTGATATTCGCTGGCTGCGCAAAAAAAGCGATATTGCACCGCTGGTGCAATTACAACAGCAGATTTTGCAGCATTGTTGGGCACTACTGGTGCCGGGCGGTAAGTTGCTCTACGCTACCTGCAGTGTGCTGCCGGCAGAAAATCAGCAGCAAATTAGCCTGTTTCTTGCTAATAATGCTGATGCTGTGTTGCTGCCAACAACATTACCGGCCAGCAATGAAATTGATAGCACCGCTCAACCGGGTTGGCAATTATTACCGGGCCAGCTGAACCGGGATGGCTTTTATTATGCGCTGTTGCAAAAAGCGCCACAGGATAATCACGCCGGATGAAGATTATTATTTTAGGTTCAGGTCAGGTAGGCGCCACCTTAGCTGAAAACCTGGTTGGTGAGCAGAACGACATTACCCTGGTTGACACCAATCTGGATAAGTTGCGCAACCTGCAGGACAGATTTGATTTGCAGGTAGTCCACGGTCATGGCTCTCACCCCGATATACTGAAGAAAGCCGGCGCGGAAGATGCCGATATGATTGTTGCCGTAACCAACAGCGATGAAGTAAACATTGTTGCCTGTCAGGTGGCTTACAGTATTTTTAATACACCGCTAAAAATTGCCCGCATTCGCACCAATCAGTATCTGAAATACCGCGATGAGCTGTTTCATAAAGATGATATGCCGGTCGACCATTTTATTGCGCCAGAAGCGCTGGTTACCAATTATATCCGCCGGCTGATTGATTACCCTGGTGCGTTGCAGGTAGTGGAGTTTGCCGAAGGCAAGGTTAGCCTGGTGGCAGTTAAGGCCTATTACGGTGGCCTGTTAGTAGGCCATGCGCTTTCTGCACTAAAAGAGCATATGCCCAATATTGAAACCCGGGTAGCTGCCATTTACCGGCGCGGTAACGCCATAAAACCGCTGGGTACAACGATTATTGAAGCCGATGATGAGGTGTTTTTTGTCGCGGCCACTAAACATATCCGGGCTGTTATGAGCGAACTACAGAAGCTGGAGCGTAGCTACCGCCGGATAATGATTGCCGGCGGTGGTAACGTTGGTTTCGGCCTGGCGCGGGCACTGGAAAAAACCCACAGTGTTAAGCTTATCGAACGCAGCAAAGAGCGCGCAGAATTTCTGGCCTCCAGCCTTGACAGCACTCTGGTTTATGTCGGTGATATTTCTGATCCGGAGTTACTGGAAGAAGAAAGCGTTGAACAAATTGATGTGTTTATCGCTGTAACCAATGACGATGAGGCAAACATTATGTCGGCAATGCTGGCGAAAAGGATGGGTGCCCAGAAAACCATGGTGCTGATTAAACGCGGCGCTTATGTTGATTTACTGCAAGGCGGTGAAATCGATATTGCCATATCACCGCAGCAGGCCACCATTTCAGCTTTGCTTACCCATATTCGCCGGGGTGACATTGTCAATGTTTACTCATTGCGCCGCGGTGCCGCTGAAGCCATAGAGGCTGTGGTTCGTGGTGACAGCAGCACCAGTAAGGTTGCAGGTAAAACCATTGGTAACCTGAAATTGCCACCCGGTACCACCATCGGCGCTATTGTCCGCGGTGATGAAGTGTTAATTGCTCACGATACAACAGTTATTGAAACCGATGACCACGTTATTCTGTTTATGGTAAACAAAAAGCATATTGTCGAAGTGGAAAAACTGTTTCAGGTTAGCGCTATATTTATTTAGTCCCGCCAGAATGCCGGTATAAATAATACCAACAGTGTAAAAATTTCCAGCCGGCCAAATACCATGGCCAGAATCAACAACCATTTGGCAGCATCGGGTATGGCGCCAAAATGTGCTGCGACTTCACCCAGCCCGGGGCCCAGATTATTTAAACACGCAGCGGTGGCGGTAAAAGCGCTGATATTATCCATACCGGTTAAAATAAGTGACAGCATAATCACTACAAATACCACAGCATAAGCCGCAAAAAAGCCCCATACCGCTTCCACAATCCGGTCTTCCACCGGCCGGCGGCCCAGTTTAATGGCATAGACTGCCCGCGGGTGCACCAGCCGGTTTAACTCACGGCGGCCCTGCAAAAACAAAAGCAGCACCCTAACCACTTTCATGCCGCCACCGGTAGAACCGGCGCAGCCACCGATAAAGCTGGAGAAAATTAACAAAATAGGTAAAAACAGCGGCCAGGTGGAAAAACCATCAGTGGTAAAACCAGCTGTGGTGGAAATAGATACCGCCTGAAATGCAGCATGATTCAGCGCTTCAGCACCGGTTGCATAGACATTGGTATTCAGCAGTACCAGAAAACAAATAAGTATCAGAGTAGCCTGAATGCCCAGAAACACTTTAAATTCCGGGTCTCTGAAATACGTACTGACGCTTTTGCCACGAATAGCCGCAAAATGTAGTGGAAAATTTACTGCACTAATCAGCAGGAATATGACGCAAATCATATTAATGGTGGCGCTGTTAAAATAGCCCATGCTGGCATCATAAGTAGAGAAACCGCCAATCGCCACCGTGGAAAAGGCATGGCAAATAGCGTCAAAAACCGACATGCCAGCGAGATGAAATGCCAAGGCACAGGCAATGGTAATCGCCAGGTAGATATACCATAAATGTTTGGCGGTATCGGCAATGCGCGGGGTCATTTTGTTATCTTTTACAGGGCCGGGAGTTTCTGCCCGGTACAGCTGCATGCCACCTACTCCTAGCAGTGGCAGAATAGCGACTGCTAAAACGATGATCCCCATTCCACCAAGCCATTGCAACTGCTGGCGGTAGTAGAGGATAGCCTTAGGCAGGGTTTCAATGCCGGTCAGCACGGTGGCGCCGGTGGTTGTCAGACCGGAAAACGCCTCAAAAAAGGCGTCTGCCGGACCCAGATCCGGATTGCTGGTTAACAGCAGTGGAATAGCCCCTACTGCACCCAGCACTGTCCAGAACAGCACCACTATTAAGAAGCCATCCCGCACTTTTAATTCCGAGCGGTTACCCCGGTTTGGGTACCAGATGGCAAAACCCATGGCAAGACATAACAGGAAAGACAGGATAAAAGGAACGCCTGCACCGTCTTTGTAACCAAAAGCCACCAATGCCGGCGGGATCATGGTGATACTGAAAATGGCGATCAGCAACCCCAGGATCCGTATTATAGAGCGATATTGCATAGCGTCCCTTTACGCCTGATCAGGCGAGCTGCAAATCCCGGGTCATATTTTCATTCCGGTCACGATGCACGATGATATCGTCCTCAATCCGGATCCCCCCGAACTGACGGAACGCTGCTATTTTATCCCAGTTTATGCTGGCCGCTGCATCTGTTTGCTTTAAGTCTGCCAGCAGGCTGTCGATAAAATACAAGCCTGGCTCAATCGTAAAAACCATATCTGGCTCTATCAGCCGGGTGCAGCGCAAAAACGGATGGTTAGCCGGCGGCGCAATATGAGTGCCCCGCTCATCCTGCATAAAGCCACCAACGTCATGTACCTGCAAGCCAAGGTGATGGCCCAGGCCATGCGGGAAGAAAGTACGGCTGATCTCACGCTCGACAATGCTTGCGGGGTCCAGCCGAACAAAATCAAAGTCATGTAAAATCCGGGCTATGCCCTGGTGGCACTGTAAATGTAAGTCAGTGTAATTAATACCAGGCTTCAGCCCGTCAACCAACGTTAGCTCTAACTGATTAACGGCGGCGATCAGATCGCTAAACTCATCGTTTTTATTAAAACTGTAGGTGCGGGTAATGTCTGCGGCATAACCGTTAAATTCAGCACCGGCATCAATTAAAAATGAGTGATGTTGCGCAGGCTTTTTCCGCTCTAACGCGGTGTAATGCAAAATTGCCGCATTCTGGTTCAAACCAACAATATTGCCATAAGGCACTTCGTTCTCGGTCTGGCCAACAGCTGCCAGATAGGCCAGCTGAATATCAAACTCGCTGCCACCGGCATAGAATGCTGCTTTAGCCGCCCGATGGCCAGCTACCGCCAGTTTGTTAGCCTGGCGTAAGCAGGCCAGCTCATAACCGGTTTTATAAGCACGGTAGTAATGCAGATAACTTAACACGGGCTCCGGGTTAATTTCGGTAAAGCCCAACGCCTGTGCTACCTCCAGATATTCGCCGATATAGGCCAGCCGCGCTTTATCATAAGGCAACAATGTTTCAACCTTATTGGCTTTTTCCAGCAACTGGATATCAAAATATTCTGCCCAGAAGTCAGCGGGCTCGTCCGGCACTTTATGCCAGAAGTCTTTTGGCCGGTAAAAAATCAGTTTCGGCTTGTTTACGCCATCGAGTAACAGCCAGCAATGCGGGTTATCAACCACTGGCAACCAGGCTTTGAAATGCGGGTTTGCTTTAAATGGATAATCCATATCATCCAGAAATTTGCGCTTGGCCTGGCCTGAGTGAATAACCAAACCATCCAGATTTTCGCGGGCCAGCACTTGCCGGGTACGCTGCTGCAACTGTTCAATATGCGCCTGATATAACGCCTGATAACCTGAGTTCATAGCTACCTTTTTTGGTTGGGTGGGCTTAATTGGGCAAATAATAGCACTATTCGACAATCACCCCAATCTTCATAGCCACCAGCGGTTTAAAAACATCCTGAGCCACATTCATCCGAAGATTATAAATCTGATAATAAGCCATTACCGCTTTTACGTACTCACGGGTTTCCCGATATGGAATGGTTTCAACCCAAACATCGGCCGGTAGCGCATAATCCTGCGGGATCCACTGTCTTACCCGGCTATACCCGGCATTATAAGCCGCCGTTGCTTTTAGCAGGTTGCCATCGTTGCGTTTTTTTAAATAGTTAAGGTAATCCGTACCATAATCAATATTGATTACCGGGTTATACAACTGACGAATTTGTACCTTTTTTTTCGCAATCTCATTAGCCGTGCCCGGCATAATCTGCATTAAGCCTCGGGCACCCGCCGGCGAGTAAGCATCTGCCATAAATGAGCTTTCCCGGCGCGCTATTGCCATACTCCAGCCGGAATCGATTTGAAACTTATCGGCAGACAACTGCATCTCCTGCTGATATGCCAGCGGGAAGCGCAGCTCTACGTCGTCCCAATAGCCCACATCTGCCAGCGAGAATATCGCCCGTTCATACCATTGCAGCTGACTGGCCAGCTTTGCTGAGGTCAGTTTTTGCTGCTCGTCCGAGGTATCCTGTAAATGATTCCATTCGCGCCGCGCTTCAGTTAATCGCCCCAGAGCCAGAAATTGCTGGGCACGCTGTACTGCAGGGTGCTGCTGCAATTGCACTATTTCTTCATCGCTAACCTTCACCGGATTGTGCGCCAGGCTGGGTGGCAGGCCAATTCTGGCCGCAGCCATAAAGCCGTAATAATGACGCTCGCCGGCAATAGCGGTAAACTCTGTGGTTGCCTTTTCGGCTTGGCCTTGTTCTTCCAGGGCCCTGGCCCGCCAGTAGCGCCAGTTAATATCGCCCTGCAGTTCAGCAGGCAACTGTTCTATTACCTGCTGCACCTTTGGCCAATCCAGCTCGCGCAAGGCATGGGCTACCTGCCACTGGGCCAGGTTAGCGTCAAATAATTCCGCAGGTAAGGTTGTCAGCCAGTTATCAGCGCGGTTATCGCCCTTGCTGGCCAGAGCAATAGCAAACTGGCGCTGCACATCTAACCGTTGTGCCCTGGTAAAGTAAGGGTCATTAATATGACGTTGCCAGGTCGCCAGCGCCTGATCAGGCGAACGCCAGACTAAGCGTTTTAAACCATAGGCGAGGATGTCCCGCTCGATAATATGCTTACCCGGGAAAAATTTAGCCCGGGCAATCACAGCCGGGTTACGCCGGGTTTGCAGCCATAAATCGGCCAGATATTGCTCGCTGGCCGGAAGCAATGTTTTCAAGTATGGAATAAGCTGAGTCTGGCCGCCTTCTGCCGCTAATTGTAAGCGACGGTGCACGGTTTCACTTTGCAGTGGCTTACTATTACGCCATGCAGTAAATAAGGGGTCACAGGCTTTTGGCTGTGACTTACCCTGGGTCCAGATGTCCTCTGTTTGCTGCCAGATTTCAGGCTCTGAAAGGGTTTTGGTTTTTAGCTGAAAGCGCAATGCATGGCACTGCAGCTCGCTATCAGATGAACCCGGGTAGTTCGCCAGAAACCGTTCAGCCAGCCCCTGCTCTGCCAGTCGCTTTAACCAGGGTTGTCGTAATGGCCAGTCCATTGGTGTGCCCTGATACTGCCCCAGAAACTCTTCAATCGCGTCATGGGCATTTAAAAAATTTTGCAGCCGCTTTAAGCGCAAATACGGCTGCAACGGATAATCGGCCAACTCTGCATACCAGGCTTCCGCCTGCTTGCGACTAACCTTGTCAATATTGTGCTCTAACCTGACAAAGCGCTCACGTTGTTGTTGAAATTTATCCTGTTCAGCCGCGCGGGCTGTTAATGCGCAGGACGCCACCGTGGTAGTGAAAACGGTGGCAATGAATAATGAACGAAAAGCTATCACGACTTACCTCTGACTCCAGCGAAAAATAGAAAAACAACTATAGTTAGTGACATTCAATAGCAACGTTAAGCTGGGTTTAGCTACCTTTTTCAAACGCCTGTTTAAATAACGGTTGAAATTTTTAGTAAAGCACGACACACTGAACCTGTTAACCTCATCGTACCAGTTGCGACAATCACCCTACAACGCGACCAAGGAGCATTTTTATGATCTACCAGAGTGACACTATCAGTGTTGAATATATTAAACCTGGTATCGCCCGGTTTACCTTTGCTGCCGCAGGCTCTGTCAATAAATTTGATCAACAGACCCTGACTGATTGTAAGACAGCTTTAGACAAGCTGCACGCTGACAGTAACCTGAAAGGTGTGATCTTTACCAGTAGCAAAGACACCTTTATTGTTGGCGCGGATATCACCGAATTCTTAAGTACTTTCCAGCGTCCGGAAGCAGAACTGGTACCGTGGATTAAACAAGCCTCTGATATTTTTGATTTATGTGAAGACCTGCCGGTTCCGACCGTGGTAGCCATAAAGGGTTTTGCCTTAGGTGGTGGTTGTGAATGGACCCTGGCGTGTGACTACCGGGTTGCTGACACCAGTACCCGGATTGGCTTACCGGAAGTAAAACTGGGTTTAATGCCCGGCTTTGGCGGTACAGTGCGCCTGCCGCGGATTATTGGTGCCGATAATGCGATGGAGTGGATAACCACTGGTAAAGACCATAGCGCTGAGCAAGCCCAGAAAGCCGGTTTAATTGATGCTGTAGTCGCACCGGAAAAACTGGAAGCTGCTGCACTTAGCGTATTAGAAGACGCCATTGCCGGTAGTTTAAACTGGCAGAAAAGACGCGCTGTTAAGCTGCAGCCGTTAAAACTGAACAAAACTGAAGCCACCATGAGCTTCAGCACCGCTAAGGGAATGGTATTTGCCAGCGCCGGTAAGCATTACCCAGCGCCAATGGCTGCAGTACAAACTATTGAAGCTGCAGCAACCCTGGACCGCGCCGGCGCCATGGCGCTGGAAAACGCTGGCTTCGCCAAGCTGGCAAAAACCGATGCAGCAACTGCTCAGGTTGGCCTGTTTTTAAATGACCAGCTGATAAAAGGCAAAGCGAAAAAGGCTGGCAAAGTGGCCACCAAAACCATTAAAAAGGCCGCCGTATTGGGTGCTGGTATTATGGGTGGTGGCATTGCCTATCAGTCAGCATTAAAAGGCGTACCAGTGGTAATGAAAGACATCGCTGATAAAGCGCTGGCGCTGGGCATGGGCGAAGCGACTAAGCTGCTGAGCAAACAAGTTGAGCGCAAAAAGCTCGATGTCGCGGGCATGGCTAAAGTGATCGCCAGTATTACCCCTACCCTTAGCAACGACATGGTAAAAGACGTTGATATCGTGGTTGAAGCGGTAGTAGAAAACCCGAAAATTAAAGGTGCAGTGTTAAAAGAAGTGGAAGGCTTAATCAGCGACGACGCTATATTAACGTCAAATACCTCGACCATTTCAATTAACGCCCTGGCGAAAAATTTAAGCCGACCACAAAACTTCTGTGGTATGCACTTCTTTAACCCGGTACACCGGATGCCGCTGGTAGAAGTTATTCGCGGCGAGCACACCAGCGATGAAACGGTCGCTGCGGTAGTGGCATACGCTGCGAAAATGGGCAAATCGCCGATAGTGGTCAACGACTGTCCCGGCTTCTTTGTTAACCGGGTGCTGTTCCCCTACTTTGCCGGTTTCAGCAAACTGGTGCTGGACGGCGCCGACTTTGCCCAGGTTGATAAGGTAATGGAAAAGCAATTTGGCTGGCCGATGGGCCCGGCTTACTTACTGGATGTCGTCGGATTAGATACTGCTTTCCATTGTACTGACGTGATGGCTGAGGGCTTCCCAAGCCGGATGGCGAAGCTGGATAACGACCCGGTTGCTGCCATGTACAAAGCTGATCGCTACGGCCAGAAGAATGGCGTGGGTTTCTATGCTTACAGTAAAGATGCCAAAGGCAAACCGAAAAAAGATATCGACCCGAAAAGTGTCGAGTTACTGACTGGCATTGCTGAAGATAAAAAAGAATTCAGCCCGGATGAGATTATCGCCCGGGTTATGGTGCCGATGATCAACGAAACGATTCGCTGTTTAGAAGAAGGCATCGTACAAACCGCTGCCGAAGCCGATATGGGCCTGATTTTCGGCCTGGGTTTCCCGCCGTTCCGTGGCGGCCCGCTGCGTTATGTCGACACCATCGGTTTAACTAACTTTGTCGCCCTGGCCGATAAATACGCCCACTTAGGCGAAATTTATCAGGTTACAGATAAAACCCGCGCTATGGCCGACAATGGCCAGCGTTTTTTCCCGGTTTAAGCGCAGGAGCAGAATAATGAAAAATGCAGTTATTGTAGATTGTATCCGTACCCCGATGGGACGCTCAAAAAATGGTATGTACCGTAATGTTCGTGCTGAGCAGCTATCTGCCCATGTTATGGCGTCATTGCTGGAGCGCAACCCGGCGTTAAACCCCAGTGATATCGACGATATTATCTGGGGCTGTGTCCAGCAAACCCTGGAGCAGGGCTTTAACGTGGCGCGTAACGCTTCGCTGTTAGCCGGCATTCCGCATTCGGTGCCTGCCGTTACCGTTAACCGCTTATGCGGCTCGTCGATGCAGGCGCTGCATGATGCAGTTCGCGCAATTCAGACCGGTATGGGTGAAGTGTATTTAATTGGTGGCGTAGAGCATATGGGCCATGTGCCAATGAACCACGGTGTCGATTTTCACCCGGGCTTGTCTACGTCAATTGCCAAAGCGGCTGGCATGATGGGCCTTACGGCTGAACTGCTGGGCAAAATGCACGGCATCAGCCGTGAGCAGCAGGACGAATTCGGCGCCCGCTCGCACCGGTTAGCGCAGGAAGCCAGTGAGCAAGGCCGCTTTAAAAATGAAATTATCCCAACCGAAGGCCACGACGCTGATGGCGTGTTAAAACTGATGGATTACGATGAAGTTATTCGTCCGGAAACCACAGTAGAAGCTCTAGGCCAGTTACGGCCGGTATTCGACCCGGCTAACGGCACGGTAACAGCCGGTACCTCGTCAGCGTTATCTGACGGTGCCTCTGGCATGCTGGTAATGAGTGAAGAAAAAGCCAAAGAACTGGGCTTACCTATTCGTGCTTATGTGCGTGGTATGGGCGTGGCCGGTTGCGACCCGTCAATTATGGGTTACGGCCCGGTGCCGGCCTCGAAAAAGGCGCTGAAAATGGCCGGTTTGTCTATTAACGATATCGACTTCGCTGAGCTTAATGAAGCATTCGCAGCGCAGGCGTTACCGGTAATGAAAGACCTAGGCTTAATGGAAGTAAAAGATCAAAAAGTAAACCTGAACGGCGGCGCCATTGCGCTTGGCCACCCGCTGGGCTGCTCTGGTTCACGGATCAGCACTACCTTAATCAACGTTATGGAAGATAAAGGCGGAAAATTTGGCCTGGCTACCATGTGTATTGGCTTAGGTCAGGGTATCGCGACTGTTTTTGAGAGGCCATAAGCTGACAGCAACAGGCTGGTAGCAACCAGCACAATCGCATAGAATAAGGGCCGTTTTTACGGCCCTTTTTTTGTTGTTTGCTATTCAGGTAACGGCTGTAGGTTGCAACACCCACTGTGCTCGCCACAGCAACTCGGCTTTGCTGACGCAAACCCTCAGACACTCTGTGTCTGCGCAAGTGGGGTTCCAACCATCGCCTTAGCTTAGCGATAATAGCCCACTACAATTTATACTTGATAGTACACAATCCGTTTGCTGAATAAGTTAGGTTTTGAAATAAGATTATCGGAGTAACCATGAACCCGCATTTTAACAGCGCCACCCAAACCCTGGACGCCTTAGGCATGCGCTGCCCCGAGCCGGTAATGATGGTGCGGCTGCAAATGCGTAAAATGCAGGTCGGTGAAACCTTACTGATTATCGCCGATGACCCGGCCACCACCCGTGATATCCCAGCATTCTGCCGTTTTATGGATCATGAGTTACTAGCGAGTGATACAGCTAAGCTGCCTTATCGGTATGTGGTGAAAAAGGTAAGTAGCTAACAACTTTCAAATGGCACAACATTTTGAATTAATTATTGAGCCACAATTGCATCGTACCAATTCCCCTCTTACACCCTTTGTTACAATCGCTTGCAAAGCGCCGTTTGACTTAAAAACCTCGGTTTTATACCGTTGCTGTGTGAGTTAATGCTATGGAGTAGCATGTTATGTTATGGCCTTTAATTAAAGACTCAGTGCCGGTAAAAGCTTTAGTGCTGCTGGTGTTAATGTTTCTGCTGTGGTGGTTTAACTGGTATACCGCTGGCGCGGCGCTGATACTGCTTATTACCGACATTCTAATCACCTTAAGTATAACCCCGGCAAATAAGGGTGAGTTCGTCTTTAGCAAAGATATTCAAAAGCTGTTCTCTACTGATGGCACCTGGCTGCAAGTGGCAATGGAAAGAGCCAAAGTCAGTGATGTGAAAGAGCTCAATCTATATCAGCAGGACCAACTGGCTTACGTTGATTTCAAACTTAACGCTAACCTGCATGTGCGCTATAAGTTTCCGCTGCAACAATACCAGCCGTTTTTACTGTGGCTGCAAAACCATTTACCACAAACGCAAATAGTGACCAGTTTAAAAAGCTAAGTTCTTTGTTGCAAATTGCTAATTGCAGTGGCAGCACTCACTCCTTTTGCTATGGTTGTGATTACCCTCTTTCTGTTCTGGACAACGCACGACTATGACATCGCAGTTTTCAGCCAAACTTGATGAGCTTCACAGCGCTATTTACAACCCTGAGATCAATGAAAACGAAGCCCGCGAGCATTTGCTGCGATGCTGTTTAGACGGGCTGAAAATCCAGCAGGTCGGGCTGTGGCAGTTTGTTGACCATGACTTACTGCGCTGCCAGTTGCTGCTGGATAAAGACAATGGCTTTTCCCAGGAAGCCTTGCTGGTCGATCGCTGGAGCTTTCCGGGTTATTTTGCCGCGCTGGATCAGAAGAAAGTTATCCGGGCGGTCGATGCCCTGAAAGACCCTGCCACCAAAGATCTCGCCGAGCTGTTTTTAAAACCTTTTAATATTAAATCGTTACTCGATGTACCTATTTATCACGGTGACAAAGCGACCGGTATCATCTGTTGTGAACAAACAGCGGTTATTAAACGCTGGACGGAGGAAGAGGTAGCCTTTGTCGTGGCGGTAGCTGATATTTACCGTTCACGCTTTAGTTAAGGCGTTTTGCCGCGTTGCACTGGCGCCGTAGCTAAAGCCTTGGCACACTGGTGCCCATGCCCCCTGTATAATCTGAAAGGACTTACCATGCGCCTGCTGTCTAGCATCTTATTGCTGTTTATCAGCACCAGTTGTTTGCCTGTGTTAGCAAATACCCCTGAACGTACACCATCTGCGCCTGAGCGCATTCAAGGTGAAGGGGACGGCCCCTATAAACGGTTAATTTTACGCGGCGGCATCTTAATCAGTGGTGAAGGCGCGCCCGCTATTGGCCCGGTGGATATTGTCATTGAAAACGACCGGATCAGTCAGGTTACCGTTGTCGGTTACCCCGATGTACCGGTGCTGGCCGGCGGCCGGCCGGTTGCAAAAGACGGTGACACCGAAATGGATGTCAGCGGTATGTATATTTTGCCCGGTTTTATTGATATGCATGGCCACATTGGTGGCTCTGCTAATGGTATTCCGGCTGAGTACGTGTTTAAACTCTGGTTGGCACATGGCATTACCACGGTGCGGGAACCCGGTAGTTTTAATGGCCTGGCCTGGACCTTGAAACATGTGAAAGCCTCGGCAGAGAACCAGATAGTGGCACCACGAATTGTGCCTTATGTCGGTTTTGGTCAGGGCTTGGCGCAAGCGGTGTTTAACCCGGAGCAGGCCCGCAAATGGGTGCGCGATATTAAAAAGGCCGGTGCAGCCGGTATTAAATTTTTTGGTGCCACCCCGGGTATTATTGCCGCTGCGCTGGAGGAAGCAAATAAACAACAACTGGGTACCATGATGCACCACGCCCAGCTGAATGTCGCCCGTACCAATGTACTGGACAGTGCGCGAATGGGTTTAGGCTCAATGGAACATTGGTATGGTTTGCCAGAAGCATTGTTCACCGGTCAGACTATTCAGAATTATCCGGCAAATTATAATTACCAGAATGAACAGGACCGTTTTGGCGCCGCAGGCGAATTGTGGCGTCAGGCTGCCAAACCAGGTTCAGAGAAGTGGAATGCAGTGCGCGATGAGTTAATTGCGCTCGATTTTACCATTAACCCCACTCTTACTATTTACGAGGCCAGCCGCGATGCCGCAGCACAGCGCAACGCCGAGTGGCACCAGCAGTATACCCTGCCGACGCTGACTAAATTTTTTACCCCCAGCCGCTATGCCCATGGTTCTTACTGGTTTGACTGGACCACTGACCATGAAATTGCCTGGCGGGAAAACTACCGGATTTGGATGCAGTTTTTAAATGACTATAAAAACCATGGTGGCCGGATCACCGTCGGCTCCGATGCCGGTTATATCTATAAAATATACGGCTTTGCCTTTGTTCAGGAGCTGGAGCTGCTGCGCGAAGCGGGTTTTAATGCGCTGGAAGTGGTTCAGGCTGCCACCCTTAATGGCGCTCTCGCCCTTGGGCTGGAGCAGGATATTGGCAGCGTTGTGCCGGGTAAAAAAGCCGATTTAGTTATCGTTGCTGAAAACCCGCTGGCAAATTTTAAAGTATTATATGGTACCGGCCACTACCGGCTAAATACAGACAATCAGGCTGTGCGTACCCAGGGCGTGCGTTACACCATTAAAGACGGCATCGTGTATGACGCGCAGCTACTGCTGGCTGATGTGCGGAATTTGGTTGCGCTGGCAAAGCAACAGGAAACCAAACCGTAAGTCTTAAACTATGTATGCAGAAGGGCAGGCTGCGCCCTTTTGCATTTGCCCGCTCTTTATTCATTTACAGTTCATGCTCATCTTTTACACTCCTTTTTATTAATTGAAATGCAATAATTTTGTTTCAAATACAAGGTACTGGCTCGCCGTTTTAACTGGTGTGCCCGCCTTGCGTATTTACGTTGTGCAAAATTACCAAAATGACTATATGGAGCCTGACCTGCTATGGAATCGCTAAAGAATAAATCCTCCCATCGTTACAAATTCCCTGCTGCAGTCCTGTTAGTGCCGTTGTTCAGTACAGCGCTGCTATGGCAGCAAGCCGCTTATGCAACAACCCCTGTCTCAGTGCCAGATGAGCCTGTTATTCTGGAGCGGGCAGAACCCCGCTATCCGGTGCAGGCTGCTTCTGATGGCGTACAGGGCTTTGTTGAATTACAGTTTAATGTTGAGGCTGATGGCTCAACCAGCAACATTCAAGTTATTGAAGCAAAACCCAAGCGGGTGTTCGAACAGGAAGCAATAAGGGCATTGGCACGCTGGAAATACCAACCCGCAGCTACTGACTCTGCCAATCAGAATGTCGTAGTAACAATTGACTTCAGTCTCAGGTCGCATCTGGCCCAAACCCTGAGTAAATAGCCCGGCTGACGTGATTATCTACATCTGACGCAGGGCATTACTAATGTTGTTATTGCTACAGTACTACCTTTGTATGCTAGGATGAATAAAAAAGGGGGTAGTGCTGTTGCAGGTAACTCTTAACAAGGATAGTGCTCAGCAAGCTGAAAAAATTGATGCCAGACGCCGGCGTTATATTTTATCTTTTGTCAGTTATATTACCTCTGTTGTCATGTTTATCTATGGTTTTAAAAACCTCGGTGGTGAAATTGCCTTACTGCCTGTGATCTTGTTTGGCACTGGCGCTACCTTTCTTATTAATATCAGTTACTTCCGCTGGTCTGGCAATTTAAACCTGGCTTGTAATATTGAAGCTGTGCTGGTCGGTTTTTTTGTACTTGCCCTGGTATATCAGGGTGGCTTTAATAATACCGCCCTTTACTGGGTGTTCCCTTTCCCGGCTATTCTGTTTGGCTTACTTGGAGTAAAGAAAGCGCTGTTAAGCAATGCATTACTACTAACTGTACTGGGGGTAATGCTATTCATACCGGACCTTATTTTGGCTGACTATAAAGAAGCCGAGGCCAGCCGGTTTATTGCATCACTGCTTATCGTCATTATTGTCTGCTGGATTAACGATCACTACCGGGAGCGTAGTCATGAAGCGATGGACTTACTGCAACAGAGTAAAGAAGTACAGGCCAATACTGACCCGCTAACCTTATTACTTAACCGCAGGTTTATTGATTCATCGCTGAACATTAATTTGCAACAGCAAGCTGACGCCTTTCTGCCGATGGCAGTTATTATTTGCGATATTGACCACTTTAAACAACTGAACGACCAACATGGCCATGCCGCAGGTGATGCTGTTTTACGCCACCTCGCCAATTTATTTCGACGTAATCTGCGACAGCAGGATATTGCCTGTAGGATAGGCGGCGAAGAGTTTCTGTTTTTTCTGCCTAAAACCAATACTGACGACGCCATGCTGGTTGCTGAGAAAATACGCCAGGCTTTGCTGGATCACCCGCTACAACTTGGCAAACTGGCACTGCCGGTGAGTGCCAGCTTTGGGGTTGCAGGTTGCAACGACAGCACCAGTCTTGCTGCCGCTATAGAACACGCCGATAAGCAATTGTACCTGGCAAAACATAGCGGCCGTAACCTGGTGTGCTAAACGGTTAACTTTGCCACAGCCAGTTCCAGCCTTTTCAGTTCACGCAATGTGGAGCTACGGTTGGTTTCCATCCATATCCACATTTTAGTACCGACCTGTGCCTGGAATGCCAGTAGTAGTAGCACGCCCCAGAATAGTTGTTGTTCCGGCTCTGCGGTAAAAAAATGGAAGCCGCAATAAAAAATTGCCACGGCCAGTAAGGTTGCCAGTATATAAGCAATTATCATAATGCTGCCCAACCCGCCTTTAAAGCCAGAGGCTAATACTTTTTCAAGCCCCTGCTCTTCCCGCATTAATTTATCCAGCTCAGCTGCCTGCTTCGCTAATTGCTTTTTAATATCGTGGTCAATGGTCATAAGCTACTCCTCGTTGTGTTTGTAAGAACTATTTCACTTGCTATTGCAGGTGCTGTTGCAACTGCTGTCGCGCCCGGTGCAAGCGTGATTTAACCGTACCGATGGGTATTTCAACAATTAACGCGATCTGGCTTAGTTCCAGCTCATGCAAATAATGCAACTGCAACACCAACCGTTCATCTGCCGCCAGCATCGCCAGTGCTTTACGTAAGTCGCTGTTATCAGCATGCTGCTGAGCGTAATCCGGTCCGAGGCCGGATATTGGTTCAGCGTCATCGATTGACTGCTGCTTTCGGCTCGCCGCCTGCTTCTGATAATCCAGCACTTCCCAACGCACTGCCCGATATAGCCAGCTGGTAAATACTGCCGGGTCATTTAAGCGGGTAATTCGCCGGCTTACTTTCAACCAGACGTTTTGCACCAGATCTTCCGCCACTGCCGGGTTAGCCAGTAAATAGGCTGCGAACCGGCGCAAATCACGATGATAATGCTGATATAACAAGGCAAAAGCGCGTTTGTCGCCGTCTTGCATGGCCATCACCAGTAAATGAAGTTGCGCCTGCTGCATTTTCACCCTTAATGTTGTTTTACCGTTAAAAGACGACGCTAAGTATTACCAGGTTCACGCTAAGCCAGGTTTATTTTTCTGACAGTGTGGTAACTTCCCTTATCAGGCAAATAAAAAAGCCAGCGGTTAAGCTGGCTTAGTTAATTGACGGGGCGCTTCGTTATTACTGTAATACCGAGATATCGGCCACTTGAAGGAATAATTCCCGTAACTGTTGCAACAATGCAAGGCGGTTAAAACGCACTGCGTTATCGTCAGCATTTACCATTACCTGGTCAAAAAAGCTGTCGATCACACTGCGCATACCGGCTAAATGGGCCAGGCTGTCGCGGTAGCTGTGCCCTTCTGCCTGATATGCATGTTCGGCAGTAATCGCCTGATAAAGCGCCTGCTCTGCGGACTCTTGCAGTAAGTTAGTGCTTACTTGCACTGGTATATCGTCAGTTACTTTCGCCAGAATATTAGCCACTCGCTTATTGGCCGCAGCCAGCGCTGCTGCTGCATCCAGCTTACTGAATTCGGCCACGGCGCTTACCCGCTTGTCAAAGTCACTCGGGCTGGTTGGCCGGCGCGCCAGAACCGCCTGAATAACATCGACTGAATAGCCTTCGTCCTGATACCAGGCGCGGAACCGCCCCAGCATAAAGTCCAGTACTTCTTCAGCCACCTTAGCATTAGTTAACTTATTGCCGAAAGTCTGCTGGCTAAAGGCAATAATATCTACCAGATCTAAAGGTAGTTGCTTTTCAACCATAATCCGCAGTGCGCCTATAGCAGCCCGGCGAAGCGCAAACGGGTCTTTATCACCTTTTGGTGTCTGACCAATGCCAAAAATACCGACCAAAGTATCCAGCTTATCGGCTATTGCCACCGAAGCGCCTTCCTGCCTGCTTGGTAGCTGATCGCCGGCGAAGCGCGGCATATACTGCTCGTTCAGTGCCAGGGCAACGGCTTCATCTTCACCATCCAGCCGTGCATAGTGCATACCCATAATGCCCTGCACTTCCGGAAACTCGCCAACCATATTGGTCATTAAATCGGTTTTCGATAGCAAACCGGCCCGCTCGGCAGCGGCCTGGTCGGCGCCGATTTTGGCTGCAATAAAGCCGGCAACTTTGCTGATGCGCTCTGATTTTTCTGCCAGCGTGCCAAGTTGCTGCTGGAACAACACCGTTTTTAAACTATCCAGCCGGTGTTCCAGTTTGGTTTTACGGTCGGTTTTAAAGAAAAACTCAGCATCAGCCAGCCGTGGCCGGACGACTTTTTCATTGCCACTGATAATTTGCTGCGGGTCTTTGCTTTCGATATTGGTGACAAAGATAAACTTATTGATTAACTTGCCTTGCTTATCCAGCAATGGGAAGTACTTCTGATTATCTTTCATCGTTGAAATTAATGGTTCAGCAGGTACCTGCAAAAAGCTTTCTTCGAAACTGCCCACTAAAATTACCGGCCATTCCACCAAAGAGGCCACTTCTTCCAGCAAAGCATCATCCATTTGGGCTGTGGCATTTAAGCTATCTGCTGTGGCTTTAACCTGTTGGGCGATAGTGGCTTTGCGCTGCTGATAATCAGCCACCACATACGCTTGCTGTAAAGTGGGCAAATAAGCATCAGCATTGGCAATTTCAACCAATGCAGGTGCATGGAAGCGGTGGCCATAGCTCTTATTACTGCTACTACGGCCTAAAATAGTGGCAGGCACGACCTCATTGCCATATAGCATAACAATAGTATGCACTGGGCGGATAAACTCTGCATCTGAGTTGCCCCAACGCATTGGCCGGGCAATCGGTAACTTGGCCAGGGCAGTTTTAATCACGTCTGCCAGTAAGTCAGTTGTATTCTGGCCCTTTTGCAATTGTTTGTGCAGCAGCCAGGCACCTTTATCGGTTTCCAGTCGCTCAGCCTCCTCAATACTGATCCCGCAGCCTGCAGCCCAACCCTGGGCAGCTTTTGTTGGCTTACCATCAGCATCGAAAGCAGCAGCAATAGCCGGGCCGCGCTTCTCGACAACTTTGTCGCTCTGGCTGGCAGCCAGGCCATTAACCCGCACTGCTAAGCGCCGCGGTGCGGCGTACCAGACTATGTCGTCATGGTTTAACTCTTGTTTAGCCAGCTCTGCAGCAATATTATCAGCAAAAGCGGTAGCAAGCGTTTTCAGTGCCTTCGGTGGTAACTCTTCGGTGCCAATTTCTACCAGAAAATCCTGAGCGCTCATTTGGCCTCCTGCTGTGATGACTGGTCTTTTTTACATAGCGGAAAGCCAAGTTTCTCGCGGCTGGCAAAATAGGCTTCCGCGCAGGCCTTAGCTAAAGTACGCACCCGCAGGATATAGCGCTGGCGCTCGGTGACCGAAATTGCATGGCGGGCGTCTAACATATTAAAAGCATGGGAGGCTTTCATGACTTTTTCATAAGCTGGCAACGCCAGACCTTGTTCTATCAGGTAATGGCTTTCTTTCTCACACTGGTCAAACTGAGCGAACAGCGCCGGCACATCAGCATGCTCAAAATTGTAGGTAGATTGCTCTACTTCGTTCTGATGGAACACGTCACCGTAAGTTACCCGGCCTAACGGACCGTCGGTCCACACCAAATCATAGATAGAATCGACACCCTGAATGTACATCGCTAAGCGTTCTAAGCCGTAGGTAATCTCACCGGTTACCGGCCGGCATTCCAGCCCTCCTACCTGCTGGAAATAAGTAAACTGGGTTACTTCCATGCCGTTTAACCAAACTTCCCAGCCCAGCCCCCAGGCACCCAGGGTTGGCGATTCCCAGTTATCTTCTACAAAGCGGATATCATGCACCAGGGTATCAATGCCTAATTCACGCAACGAGCCTAAGTACAGCTCCTGAATATTGTCTGGCGACGGCTTTAAAATTACCTGAAACTGATAGTAATGCTGCAACCGGTTCGGGTTTTCACCATAACGGCCATCGGTAGGCCGGCGGCATGGCTGGACATAAGCCACATTAGTTGGTTCTGGCCCTAATGAGCGTAAAAAGGTCATCGGGTGGAAAGTTCCGGCACCCACTTCTAAATCCAGCGGCTGGACAATAACACAGCCCTGACGCGCCCAGTAATCCTGCAGGGCTAAGATCAGGCCCTGAAAGGTTTTAATATCATATTTATGCATGCGCTGCTAACTCGCTAAAATGACTGAGGGGCCGCAGCCCCTGTCTTGTTATCTGGTAAAAAAACTATACGTCTAAGTTGGCAACGTACAGCGCGTTCTCTTCAATAAAGGCACGCCGTGGCTCTACATGGTCACCCATTAAGGTGGCAAACAGCTGATCGGCACCTACCGCATCTTCAATAGTAACCTGCAGCATCCGGCGATTCTGTGGGTCCATCGTAGTTTCCCACAGCTGATCCGGGTTCATTTCGCCCAGTCCTTTATAACGTTGAATGTATAGACCACGCTTTGATTCAGCCATTAACCAGTTTAGTGCTTCCAAAAAGCTTTCAACAGGCTTAACTTTTTCACCACGGCGCACATAACCGCCTTCTTCTATCAGGTCGCGAATTTCATCACCTAAGGCAACAATATTCTGATAGTCGCGCGAGGTAATAAAGTCGTAATGCAGTGCATATTCGTTATCAATACCGTGCTGACGGATAATCACTTTAGGCTGGAATAAGTGGCGCTCGCGATCTTCCAGCACGTCATACTTATAGCTGGAACCATCCCCCTCTTTCTCGTCCAGCCGTTTGGCCAGGGTTTTCACCCAGGCTTCAACTACGGTTTTATCCTTCACGTTTTCCGGGCTCAGACCGGTAACGTAGATAAGCTCGTTAAGCAGGTTATAAGGAATTTTCCGACTTAAGCGGTCAATAATAGCGGTAACTTTGTGATACAACCGCACCAGTTTTTCCAGGTGCTCACCACTAATCCCTGGTGCATCAGCATTAACGTGTAAACTCGCTTCATCCAGTGCCAGGGTGGTTAAGTACTCAACCAGCGATGGCTCATCTTTAATATATTGTTCCTGCTTACCTTTTTTCACTTTAAACAGTGGTGGCTGCGCAATATAAATATAGCCTCGTTCAATCAGTTCCGGCATTTGCCGGTAGAAAAAGGTTAGTAACAAGGTGCGAATGTGTGAGCCGTCGACGTCAGCATCGGTCATTAATACGATACTATGATAGCGGGTTTTATCTGGATTATATTCTTCACGGCCAATGCCACAGCCAAGCGCGGTGATTAGGGTACCCACTTCCTGCGATGATAACATTTTGTCAAAGCGGGCTTTTTCTACGTTCAGAATTTTACCTTTAAGTGGCAAAATAGCCTGATTTTTACGGTTACGGCCCTGCTTGGCAGAACCACCCGCAGAGTCACCCTCTACAATGTAAAGTTCAGATAAGGCAGGGTCTTTTTCCTGACAGTCTGCCAGCTTTCCTGGCAAACCTGCGATATCAAGCGCCCCTTTGCGACGGGTCATTTCCCGCGCTTTACGGGCGGCTTCACGTGCCCGGGCAGCATCAACAATTTTGCCGACAATGATTTTGGCATCGCCCGGACTTTCCAATAAGTATTCGTTCAGTTTTTCGGCCATTACACCTTCGACTGCCGACCGCACTTCGCTGGAAACCAGTTTATCTTTGGTTTGCGAGCTGAATTTCGGATCCGGTACTTTTACACTGACCACCGCAGTTAAGCCTTCCCGGGCATCATCACCGGAGGCCTGCACCTTCATTTTTTTGGCGTAGCCTTCCTGCTCAATGTAGTTATTCAGTACCCGGGTTAAGGCGCCACGAAAACCGGCTAAATGGGTACCACCGTCACGTTGCGGAATGTTGTTGGTATAGCAGAACACGCTTTCCTGATAACTATCATTCCACTGCATAGCAACTTCAACTGAAATACCATCATCCCGCTGATCAGAGAAATAGAAAGCTTTAGGGTGAATACTGGTTTTACTACGATTTAAGTACTGCACAAAGGCTTCAATGCCACCTTCATATTTAAAGTGGTCTTTTTTATCATTGCGCTCATCAGTCAGAATAATACTGACGCCTGAATTCAGAAAAGATAGCTCACGCAGTCGTTTTGCCAGAATATCATAGTGGTAGTCGATGTCGCTGAACACGGTAGGGCTTGGCCAGAAGCGGATAGCAGTACCGGTATCGTCGGTTTCGCCGATAACAGATAACGGTGCCTGAGGCACACCCAAATGATAAATCTGGCTGTGTACCTGCCCTTTGCGCCGGATGGTCAATTCCAGTTTGTCAGATAAAGCATTAACTACAGAGACACCAACACCGTGCAGGCCACCTGACACTTTATAAGAGTTTTCGTCGAACTTACCACCAGCGTGCAGTACCGTCATAATAACTTCAGCAGCTGATACGCCCTCTTCGTGCATTTCAGTTGGTACGCCACGGCCATTATCACGCACAGACACAGAACCATCACTATGGATAGTTACCCAGATATCAGTGCAATAGCCTGCCAGTGTTTCGTCAATTGAGTTATCAACCACCTCAAACACCATGTGGTGCAAACCTGTGCCGTCGTCGGTGTCGCCGATGTACATGCCTGGTCTTTTACGAACGGCATCCAGCCCTTTTAATACTTTAATACTTGAGGAATCGTAATTATGTTGTTCGGCCATCTTCATCTGTCCGTGCTGTTATCTGACCGTGTTCCACGTGAAACATTTTGCTGCGCTGTGCAGCAATATAGGGTGAAACCTGATCAGCATTAATTGCAGTAATAAATACCTGTGAATTAATCTGGGTTAAATACTCAAAAACAACTTGGGTGGAACTGACATCCAGTTCCGACGCCAAATCATCAATCAATAACAATGGCTGTTTGCTACCACTATTGCTGATTACATTGTTCTGGGCGATTTTAAGTGCAAATAATAACACTTTTAGCTGGCCACGGGATAATACTTCTTCCACGTTCAACTGCGCTTTTTTTAACTTCAAATCGGCTTTCTGAGGTCCGTACTGACTGAATCCCTGTCGACTATCCTGTTCAAAATTTTGTTGCAGTAATTCCAGTAACGCCTGTTCGCTATTAATCCGCTCAGGCCAACCACTTTGTAGCTGCATACTGATGTCGGCTAACAATGCGTTGTTTTCCACCAGCAAATTGTACGACTCAGCTAGCTGTTGCACGTATTTGTGTCGCTGTGCTTGCAGTTGCCAGGCCAGGTTTGCAAATTGCTGGTCCCAGTACGCAAATTCATCGTCATAACGACGACGTTGCTTAAGTAACGCATTGCGTTGCTTCAATACCCGGTTAAATTGTAACCATACCGGGAAAAAACCTGGTTCCACGTGGAACACGCCCATATCAAAAAACTGTCGCCGCTCTTTTGGTCCGCCAAAAAATAAACGGAAACTGTCAGGTGTTAGTAATTGCACCGGTAGCAATTCAGCAAATTCAGCCAAACGTTGCACGTTAGCACCGTTTAACCGCAGCAGCAATTCTGAACTTCGACTACGTTGCAAGCCCAAACTGTAACTTTGCTGATTGTTGCTGACTTTAGCGTGTAAGGTAAATTGCTCAGTGTCGTCTTTAATCAGACGTTGATGCACCCTGCTGCGAAAAGAGCGGCCGTGCGCAAGATAATAGATTGCTTCAAGCAAACTGGTTTTGCCGCTGCCATTCTCTCCGTAAATAAGATTAAATTCTGGGTGGGCAGTTATAGCCAGCGCCGAAATATTACGGAACTGGCTAAGTTGCAAAGACTGTAAAGCCATATGTTACAAACGCATCGGCATTACTACATAAGACGCGCCTTCATTCCCAACCCCTTCAATCAAGGTGCTGGAGTTAGCATCATTTAAATGCAAAATAACCAGGTCAGTATTCAGGGTATTTAACACATCTAGCATGTAGCCTACGTTAAAACCAATCTCCAATGGCTCGCCCTGATATTCAACTTCAATAACCTCTTCTGCTTGTTCATGCTCAGGGTTATTTGCCATAATTTGCAGTTCGTCATTGCTCAGGGTAAAACGCACACCGCGATACTTCTCATTTGACAAAATAGAGGCCCGGGTACAGGCATCTTTTAATACCGGACGATGTGCTGTCACCAACTTAGTGCTGTTTCGTGGCAACACCCGCCGGTAATCAGGAAAGCGGCCATCAATCAGCTTGCTGCTAAAAGTAAAGCCCTGATCAGATAACCGGATATGATTTTGACCAAGACTCAGCTCAATAAGTTGCTCGTCATTGGCCAGCAAGCGCATAATTTCCAGTACACCCTTGCGCGGGATAATAATTTGCTTCTGCTGCAAATTCAGGCCTGGCAGCGCCAATTTGCTTAGCGCCAGACGGTGGCCGTCAGTACCGACGGCTGTCAGGCTGCCGTTATCAACTTCAAATAATAATCCATTTAAATAATAACGTACGTCCTGGTTAGCCATTGAAAAGGCCGTATCATCTAATAACTTGCGCAATTGTTGCCGGCTGATACTGATATCAACTTCGCCCTGCCAGCTTTCCAGATTAGGGTATTCTGCAGCACTTAACGTTGACAAGGTAAACTTGGTTTTACCGCAGGTTAAAATGCAACTCTCAGCCTGCAATACCACTTTTATATCACTGTTTTCCGGTAAACTACGGCAAATATCCAGCAGTTTTTTTGCTGGTACGGTAACCCGGCCAACCTGCTGTACCTGCACCGCATCGGTGGTAGCAACCAGCTCAACTTCTAAATCGGTACCGGTCAGTGCCAGTTGTTGCTCACTGACTTCAAGTAATACGTTAGATAAAATGGGTAAAGTGTGACGGCGTTCGATGGCGCCCGATACCATTTGCAGTGGCTTGAGTAAGGCGTCTCTGTTGATAACAAATTGCATAGCTTAACCCTAAGTTAGGATGACCCTGTTATAACCGGCTATGAAGACAACGTGCGAATGAGGTTTTGAAAATCCTCTTTAATTTCGTGGGTTTCTTCTTTTAAAGATTCAATTTTGCGACAAGCGTGTAATACCGTTGTGTGATCGCGACCACCAAAAGCGTCACCAATTTCCGGTAAGCTATGGTTGGTAAGCTCTTTCGATAATGCCATCGCCATTTGCCGCGGCCGGGCGACGGAGCGCGAGCGACGTTTCGACAGTAAATCTGCCACCCGGATTTTATAATACTCTGCTACCGTTTTCTGGATGTTTTCAATGGTAACCAGTTTGTCCTGCAACGCCAGTAAGTCTCTTAGGGCTTCACGAACAAAATCAATGGTAATTGGCCTACCGGTAAAATTCGCATTGGCAATAACCCGGTTTAACGCACCTTCCAATTCGCGCACATTAGAACGCAGCCGTTTCGCCACAAAAAAGGCGACCTCTTCTGGCAGTCGTATTTGGTTTTCCTGAGCTTTACGCATCAGAATAGCGACCCGGGTTTCAAGTTCCGGTGGTTCAATGGCAATCGTTAAGCCCCAGCCAAAACGGGATTTCAGGCGGTCTTCCACACCATCAATTTCTTTCGGATAACGATCACTGGTTAAAATGATTTGCTGGTTGCCTTCAAGCAAGGCATTAAAGGTATGAAAGAACTCTTCCTGTGACCGCTCTTTATTGGCAAAAAACTGAATATCATCAATAAGCAACGCATCCACTGAGCGATAGTAGCGCTTAAACTCTTCTATTGCATTGTTTTGTAAAGCTTTTACCATATCCTGGACAAAACGTTCAGAATGCATGTAGATAACTTTAGCATCGGGTTTTTTTGCCAGAATACCGTTACCCACTGCATGCAGCAGGTGAGTTTTACCCAAACCAGTGCCACCATAAATAAACAGCGGGTTATAAGCAGTGCCTGGATTGTCGGCAACCTGACTGGCCGCCGCCCGTGCTAACTGGTTCGACTTACCTTCTACAAAGTTGGTAAAGGTATAATTGGCCCGCACATTACTGCGAACAATGGTTTTAGGTGCAGGTTCGGCGGCTTCTCGAGGCGCTGGGCTGGCATTATTGCCACTTTGCTCGGGTTGGGGCAAATGTCCGTTACCCGCTGGCCGCTTTGTTTGCTGCTGACTGTTACCAACATCAAACTTTAAGCGGGGAGCATCATCACCACAGTAATCCTGGATCAGTTCAAGGATCCGGTTTAAGTATTTCTCGCGGACCCAATCCAGTACAAAGCGGTTTGGCGCATACAGGATCAGCGAATCAGAAGAGCTGTCTGCCTGTAACGGCCGGATCCACATGCTGAAATGCTGAGCAGGAAGTTCCGCCTGCAATGCCTGTAAACAATTTTGCCAAACAGATTGATACACCGTTTCTCCTGAAGCCCTGGTTAAAATTATAAAATAAGGCTGGTGTCATAACGCAAGTTGGCCATTATCGTACGATCTTATCCACAAGTTCAATATTGACTTTTCAAAAAAAAACCTTATCCAAGAAAAAAAACAATATCTTCATGTTTTAAATAGATATTTCTGCCTTATTCGATTTGATAATACCGATTAATTGAAGCTGTACTTTCTGACCTAAGAAATAAATAACCCACACTTTATTCAGTAAGATCAGCCACCCTGTGGAAAACTTTTTAAATGGCTTGGCAAAACTGTTGCTGCAGCATTGATCAGATCAGAATAAAAGTGAGGATCGCATTGACTTTAGGGCCCGAACTACTTAAAATTCGCGCTCATTTTTGTCAGCTGCGTTTTGGTGTATTTGCTAAAACACAGGTAATCTTAGTAAATATTTCGACCGGACGGATGAAATTATGAGTAAAAGAACGTTTCAACCAAGCGTATTAAAACGCAAGCGTAACCACGGTTTCCGTGCACGTATGGCCACTAAAAATGGTCGTCAGGTTTTAGCGCGTCGTCGTGCTAAGGGCCGTCAGCGTTTATCAGCGTAATCGGCTGTTAAGCGCTGCGTGGTCAGCCTGAACTTCGGCCGGGAGTTACGCCTGTTAACTCCCAGTCAATTCGACAATGTATTCCAACACCCATTTCGGGTTGCTTCTCCCCTGTTTACCATTCTTGCAAAACCAAATCAGCTTGTTCATCCGCGATTAGGCCTTACTATCGCTAAAAAACGTGTTAAATTGGCCGTGCAACGCAATCGTATAAAACGTTGTGTGCGTGACAGCTTTCGTTTGCATCAACACCAGTTGCCCGGCGTCGATCTGGTATTAATGGTAAAGGGTGATATCAGTAACACCCCGAATAGTGAACTGTTGAAACAACTGGAACGGCTATGGAGCAAAATCGCTCGCCAGTACATCGCTTTACAATCAAGCTGATGTTAACACTGGTCAGAGGCTATCAGCTGGTATTAAGTCCGCTGCTGGGGCCACACTGCCGCTTCAACCCAACCTGTTCACATTATGCCATTACTGCTATCGAACGCTTTGGTGCGGTAAAAGGTGCTTGGTTAGCAGGCAAACGCATATTAAAATGTCACCCCTTAAATAAGGGCGGTGATGATCCCGTTCCTGATAAGCATAATGAGAAAAGCTAACCCATGGATTCACAACGCAGTTTTTTAGTAATTGCCCTGGCAATCGTCAGTTTTTTCCTCTGGCAGGAATGGCAAAAAGATTATGGCCCAAAGCCGATAGCCGCCCCCACTTCTGTTGAACAGACGCAGAATATCACGCCGGGCAGTAGCACTACCGGCAGTAATGGTGATATACGGCTGACTGGTGATGATGCACCAAGTCAGGTAACTGCCCCGACTACACCGTCAGCTCAGCTGGTGTCAGTGGCAACCGACGTATTAAATGTACAGATTGATACCAGTCGTGGTGATATCGTTGGGGTAACGTTACCCGAATATGATTTAACCAAGGACAGCGACCAGCCCTATGTGCTGATGCGCAAGCTGCCTGGTTTTGAGTACACCGCCCAGTCTGGCCTGATTGGCGCAGACGGCCCGGATGATCAAACTAATAACCGGCAGCCCTATCAATTTGCCCAGCAACAGTATCAGCTTGCTGAAGGCAATGATGAACTGGTGGTGCCACTGGTCACCAACTTTAATGGCCTGCAAATAGAAAAGCGTTTTATCTTCAGTCGCGGTCAATATGATGTCCGGGTAGAGTATTTTATTGAAAACCAAAGCGATGTCAGCAAACGCGTTCAGCCTTATCGGCACCTGGTGCAAAATATTGATAACGGCGAAAGCAGCAGCATGATGATGCCAATCTACCGTGGCGCAGCTTACGGCACCAGTGAAGAACGTTACGAAAAGTACGACTTTGATGATATGGCCAAGAAAAATCTGGCCATTAACACAACCGGTGGCTGGGTTGCGATGCTCGAGCACTACTTTGTTGCAGCCTGGGTCCCTGATCAAACCACATCCCAGCGCCTGTACAGTATGGTTTCCGGTAGCAAAGGTGTTATTGGTACCCGCAGCGACGTGATTGAACTGCAACCGGGCGCAAGCACGGTTGTGGGCAG
Organism: Arsukibacterium indicum; assembly: GCF_019100565.1. Classification (GTDB taxonomy): domain Bacteria; phylum Pseudomonadota; class Gammaproteobacteria; order Enterobacterales; family Alteromonadaceae; genus Alishewanella; species Alishewanella indicum. The sequence goes on from NZ_JAHRID010000007.1 coordinate 38,927, forward strand.
TACCTTTTATGCCGGCCCGAAACAACAGGACAAATTAGCCGAGCTTGCAAATGGCCTGGATTTAACGGTTGATTACGGCTTTCTGTGGTTTATTTCGCAGCCCCTGTTCTGGCTACTGACCACAATTCAAAGCTTCGTTATCAATTGGGGTCTGGCGATCATTATTATCACGATCATCGTAAAAGGTGTGATGTATCCGCTGACTAAGATTCAATATGAATCTATGGCCAAAATGCGCAACTTAAAGCCCAAAATTGAAGAACTGCAGGCCCGCTACAAGGATGATCGCCAGAAAATGGGCCCGGCAATGATGGAGCTGTACCGCAAAGAAAAAGTTAACCCAATGGGTGGCTGTTTACCAATGCTGGTACAAATGCCAATTTTCCTGGCGCTGTACTGGGTATTTGTTGAAAGCGTCGAGTTACGCCACGCACCCTTCATGCTGTGGATCACCGATTTATCGACTAAAGACCCGTACTACATTCTGCCGGTACTGTTCGGGATCAGTATGTTTGCCATGCAAAAACTGACCCCAATGCAGGTTACTGACCCGCTACAGCAAAAAATTATGATGTGGATGCCGGTTGCGTTCTCAGTGTTCTTTATCTGGTTCCCAAGTGGTCTGGTATTATACTGGTTGGTAAGTAACCTTATTTCACTGGCACAGATGCTGTATATCTACAAAGGTATGGAAAAGAAAGGCTTACATACCAAGAAAGCCTGACAACAATACCGACAGGCTGGAGTCAGGCGTTCTTGCGTAGCAGCGGCAAGGATGCCGCGCAGGCTGAGACAGCATCGTTGTTTCAAAAAAGAAGCGACGTGCTGTCGAAGACGGCGAAGCTGGAATTTCCCGGCTCCGGCCAGATGTAAAAATTAGCCTGTCAGCATTATGCGACAGGCTTTTTCCATTAAGAGAGCAACTATGTTTAGTACCGACACCATCGCCGCTTTAGCCACCGCCCCCGGCCGCGCCGGTGTGGGTATTATCCGTATTTCCGGCCCTGATAGTAAAGCGGTAGCGCAGGCCATCCTGCATAAGCTGCCTAAGCCACGCACTGCTGAATATCTGCCGTTTTTTGATACCGACAGCAAGGTATTAGATCAAGGCATCGCTCTGTACTTCCCGGGCCCAAATTCTTTTACCGGCGAAGACGTGCTCGAACTGCAGGGCCACGGTGGCCCGGTGCTGCTCGATATGCTGCTAAAACAAGTGCTGGCTGTACCTAACGTGCGGATAGCCCGTCCCGGCGAATTCTCTGAACGGGCATTTTTAAACGACAAGCTCGACTTAGCTCAGGCTGAAGCCATTGCCGACTTAATTGATGCCAGTAGTGAACAAGCCGCCCGCAGTGCTATGCAATCACTACAGGGTGAGTTCTCGCGTCGTATTCACGAGCTGGTGGAAAAAGTGATTTACCTGCGGATGTACGTCGAAGCCGCCATAGACTTCCCCGATGAGGAAATTGACTTTTTGTCTGATGGCAAAGTGGCGGCCGACTTAGCCGAGATTATCGACTACCTTGCCACCGTTAAAAAACAGGCGGCACAAGGCAGTATTCTGCGAGAAGGCATGAAAGTGGTGATAGCCGGCCGGCCCAATGCCGGTAAATCCAGCCTGTTAAACGCCTTAGCCGGCCGCGAAGCGGCTATTGTTACCGAGATAGCCGGTACTACCCGCGATGTGCTGCGCGAGCATATCCATATTGATGGTATGCCGCTGCATATTATTGATACCGCCGGACTGCGCGAAGCAACCGATCAGGTAGAACAAATCGGCATCGAACGCGCCTGGCAGGAAATTAAACAGGCCGATCGGGTACTGTTTATGGTTGATGGCACCACCACAGATGCCACCGATCCGCATTCTATCTGGCCCGATTTTATTGATCGCCTGCCTGAAAGCTTAGGCGTTACCGTTATTCGCAATAAGGCTGATATTACCGGCGAAACCAATACCACGAGCAGTCCACATAACAGTAATGATATACCGGTGTATCGGATATCGGCTAAAACCGGCGCCGGTATCGATGCGCTGCGCGAGCATTTAAAACAATGTATCGGCTTTGACGCCAGCACCGAAGGCAGCTTCCTGGCCCGTCGCCGCCATTTAGATGCGCTCGATCGCGCCGCCGAACACCTTGCCATTGGCCAGGAGCAGCTGCACAGCTATATCGCCGGTGAAATTCTGGCTGAAGAGCTGCGGCTAACCCAGCAGCACTTAAATGAAATTACCGGCGAATTTAGCAGTGATGATTTACTGGGCCGGATTTTCAGCTCATTCTGTATCGGCAAGTAACCTTGTTGCAGCTAGCCAGCTATTTTACCGCATCCAGCTGCTGTGCGGTTTGGTCGGTAACAATCAATACCGCTATCAACAAGGCACCCAGGCCTACAAAACCGGCCGCCAAGTATAAACCGATAGTATAGTAACCACTTACTTCTGCGAGATAACCCGTGAGGGCGGGTGCGATAACCTGGGCACTGCCGTAGGCTAAGGTCATTTTGCCCATTAGTTTCGCCGGCTTACTGGGGTATAAGCGCCCTGCCATCGTTAGCACTAAACTCACTACCCCGATAAAAGTGGCGCCAAATAGCGCTGCACTGAGTAGCACTACCGCCAATGAACTCACCAGCAGCGGCAGTAAAATCGCCAGCATTTGCGCCACCAGCGCCAGCATAATGGCTTTCAGGTAGCCGGTTTTGCGGGCAATAAAGTCCCATAGCAATACCGCCGGTGCAGCAGCTAAGCCCAGTATAATAAAACTCAGATTACCGCTGCCGCTTAAGCCCGGCATTCGCTCTACTATGGTAACGATAAAAGTGGCACTAATCACATAACCGTAACCGGCACAAAAATAGCTGGCCAACAGCAGACGGTAAAAGCGTTTAGACGGTGGAGTATCAGCTGCGCGGTCACTTGCGGCAGCGGCAACGCTGGCAGGGCGTGGCAACCAACGCCAGGCCGGAATAGCCAGCAGCACCGCCAGCATGGTGAAGTATTGCCACTGGGTGCGCCAGTCCAGGTGCAGTTTTAGCATTAGTTCTACCAACACTGCAGCAAGCGCAATACCCAGGCCCAGCCCTGCAAAGTGAATACCCAGTTCAGCGCGTTGCTTATGGCTTAGCAGCCAGTGCATAATCAGGCCGGAGGCAATTAACATTGAGCCGGCACTGCTTAAACCTGCCACAAAGCGCCAGAATGACCACAGATAGGCGTTCTCGGTGAGTGCCATACCCAATGTGCTTATCACAGCAAGCAGCAGACCTAGCCGGTACAGGCTATCTTTTAGTGTAAGGTTAGTCAGATTGGCTGCCAACAGCGCGCCGGTCATATAGCCTAGATAGTTAACAGCTGCCAGCATACCGCCACTGCTATCAGTCAGGATAGTTTGCTGCTGCATCAGCGGCAGTAGCGGCGTATAGGCAAAGCGGGCCACACCCAAACAAAGTAACTGACTAAAAAACCCGGCTAACAAGACAAAATAGCGTTGTGGCAACTGATACTCCTGCAATTAGCTGATCAGACTGGCATAGCCTGTATGCAAAACCCCAGCTTAGCCCAGAAAAAAAGGCCGCGATATGCGGCCTTAGTAGGAAAGGGTTTTGCTGCTCCGGCAGCAATAGTTGTAGCAATAGCTACCGGGCGTAAGTGGCCGTTAAGGTAGCCTTAGCCAGCGCATTGGCATTTAGCATAAAACTCACCACAGCGGCACTGGCATCATCCGGTACCGCCAGGGTTTCTTCTGGCAGCGCCCACACCGTAAACTGATAGCGATGCATGCCATGGCCTTCTGGCGGGCAGGCGCCACCAAAGTCTTTACTGCCATAATCGTTGTTAAAGCTACGACAACCTGGCGGTAAGCGGCCCTTACCCACCCCCTGCGCTAAGCCGGTAGCATCGGCCGGAATATCGGTTACCAGCCAGTGCCAGAACCCTGAGCTGGTGGGCGCGTCCGGGTCAAATACTGTTACCGCAAAACTTTTTGTATCCTTCGGTGGATGTTGCCACGCCAATTCAGGTGACACATTGTCGCCGTTACAACCAAAGCCATCGAACTCGTGAACCTTTGCCATAAAATGGCCTTCCTGCAAGTCCGGGCTACTAAGGGTAAAACGCGCGTCAGTCATATTGCCTCCATAGCTGATAAAAAAGTTAGTAAATACTTACTTATACTGAGATAACCACTGATAAAAAGATTGCTTCGGTAATGCGCCGGCTTGTTGTGCCAGCACTTTGCCCTGCTTAAATAACATTATGGTAGGAATTGAACGAATATTAAACTGGCCTGCCAATTGTTGCTGCTTCTCAGTATCAATTTTTCCAAAGCGGAACTGCGGCTCCAGTTCAGCGGCTGCCTGGCTGAAAACCGGCGCAAAACTTTTGCACGGGCCACACCAGCTGGCCCAGAAATCGACCACTAAAGGCAATTCAGATTTATTAGCGTGGGCGGCGAAGTTAGTAGCAGTAAGCTCTAACGGCTGACCAGCAAACAGCGCCTGCTTACATTTACCGCAGTTGGCATTCAGGGCCGGCTTGTCAGCCGGTAAACGATTAAGACTATTACAAAACGGACAGGCAACTATCATATTGCTACTCCAACTTTTTAGCTTAGCTTTAGAACCTCGATTTGGTTGCCACAGAGTGTCTGAGCTGGCGCGCCAGCGCAAGCGAGTTGCTGTGGCAAGCCAAAATGAGCGTTGTAAAGGTTCGCAACAAACTTGCTAAAGCTTAAATGGGTTTTGTTAAGCCAAGTTTAAACCACCAGCCATAAAAAAACCCTGCCAGGGCAGGGTTTTCTACAACAACTAGTGTTTAATCACGTGGCTTACGCGGAGCCCTAGGTGCGGCACCCGGGCGTGGGCCAGGACCGCTGCGCCGCTCTCCACCACTATTCGGGCTGGCATTACCTGCGCTACTACCGGTATCTATACTGATATTCAGCTTTTGCTTACGCACATAAACTTTTTTCAGGTGCTGGAAAATTTCCGCCGGAATATTGGCCGGCAGTTCAACCGTACTGAAATGATCAAATAGTTTAATATTACCGATGAACTGGCTGTCGATGTTGGCTTCGTTAGCAATAGCACCAACGATATCACCGGCGCGTACGCCGTGCTCTTTGCCAACTTCAATCCGGTAATTGTTGTAATCACCTTTCATTTCGCGGCGCACCCGCGGGCCACGGTCTGGACGCTCACCGGAACGGTCGCCGCGCTCACGCCGAGGCCGCTCTTCCCGTTCCCCCCGGGCGTGTGGCTGACGTAATTCCGGGAATTGCTTCGCCACATTCAATGGCTGATCTTTCTGTGCCAGGAATAACAGCGCCGCTGCAAGATCAACATCTGTGGTTTCCAGCTTTTCACGCCAATCGGTTACCAGTTCCTGGAAAAAGCTCAGGTTCTGGGTTTCAATAGTTTGCGCCAGTTGCTCCCGGAACGATTCAATCCGGCGTTGCTCAATAACCTGACCGGTAGGCAATGACATTTGCTCAATCGGCTGCTTGGTAGCGTGTTCAATGGTACGTAATAAACGACGTTCACGAGGTGATACAAATAATATTGCTTTACCCTCACGGCCAGCACGGCCGGTACGACCAATCCGGTGCACATATGCTTCGCTGTCGTAAGGGATATCATAGTTAACAACTAAGCTGATCCGTTCAACATCCAGACCACGGGCAGCAACATCGGTAGCAACAATAATATCTAACTGGCTGGCTTTCATCCGGCGGATAGTTTGTTCACGGTGCGCCTGATTCATATCACCATTTAAGCAGGCTACCGCATAGCCGCGGGCACCCAGTTTTTCTGCAATCTCTTCGGTCGCACTTTTAGTACGCACGAAAACGATAGACGCATCATACTCTTCGCCTTCCAGTACACGGGTTAATGCGTCGAGCTTTTGGTTGCCATCCAGCATGACATAACTTTGCTTGATACGTTCAACGGTACTGGTTTTCGAGGCAATCTTAATTTCTTCAGCATTTTTTAGATGCTTCTGGGCAATAGCACGGATTTGCGCCGGCATAGTTGCCGAAAACATGGCTACCTGACGGCCTTTCGGTGTCGCATCCATAATGGTTTGGACATCATCGATAAAGCCCATACGTAACATTTCATCGGCTTCATCCAGCACAATGGCCCGCAGTTTATCCAGCTTTAAAGTACCACGGTCTAAATGGTCCAGAATACGGCCAGGAGTACCGACAATGACCTGCGAGCCCCGTTTCAGTGATTTCAACTGATTGGTATAGCTCTGACCACCGTATAAAGGCAGGACGTGAAATGCCGGCATGTAGCGGGCATAAGCCTGAAAGGCTTCAGCAACCTGAATAGCTAGTTCACGGGTAGGTGCCAGTACCAGAATTTGCGGATCGTTTTGCGCAGGGTCAAGCCGCGCAAGTAAAGGCAGAGCAAAAGCGCCGGTTTTACCGGTTCCTGTTTGCGCCTGGCCTAACACGTCTTCACCAGCTAACAGTTTTGGAATGGCCGCCGCCTGGATAGGCGATGGTGTTTCATAACCAAGTTCAGTGACCGCGCGCACCAGCGGTTCCGGCAGCATTAGCTGGGAAAAAGACAAAGTTTCAGACATACGTTGTTATAACCTCAATCACACGCAGGCTTGTTGGTAAGTGCTATTGTTGTTTTTACCTGGCCTGCAATGCAGTAAAAACACGAAAACGGGCAAAAGACGTAGCTTTCCCCGAATTTATTCCAGTAGTATAGCCAAACATTTACCACCTGGAGGATCACCATGATAGAAATCCTCGTTGGCAGCCAAATGGGCGCAGCGGAATATGTGGCAGAACAAGTTGCTGAAACACTGGTACAAGCGGGATATGAAACATCACTTCATTTTCAACCCGATTTGGATCAGCTGAACCCGACTTACATCTGGTTAGTGATCACATCCACCTATGGCGCAGGAGATCTGCCTGATAATATTCAACCCTTTGCGGATCAATTAGCACAAGATCAGCGTGATCTTACCACACTTTCTTTCAGCGTGATCACTTTAGGTGACTCCAGCTACGATACTTTTTGTCAGGCGGGCAAAACCTTGCGAAGTTTATTGCTGCAACATGGCGCAAAACCACTGCTGGAAAATCTGGAGATAGATGTGCTGACTGCTGATTTACCTGAGGACCAGGCCTTAGTTTGGTTGCCACAATTTATTGCCAGTATAAAAAAAGGCGAGTGATCACCACTCGCCAAAACACAAGTATCTCAGGAAGAACAGATAAACAAGTCTCTGCTCCCGGTTGACCTCAGCAATAAAACCAACCAGGCGCCACTGTATCCTGAACGACGAAAATCTGCTTAACAATACCCTGATAAAGCGTTGATAAAACCTGGTTTTAGCAGTTAACTCATGCATTAACTGCTGTTACGTTACCCCCAAGTTATCAACAAACTTACAATTGAAAAACTTACTTTGTGTATAAGATAGCTTTTATCCGGTTACTAACCTGTACTTATGCACTTTATAAAAAAAATATCAATTCCAAATGTGTATAAGTAGCCATATTGTCCACCTGTTCAGACATACTTGATCCAACCTTGATCACAGGATCTGATCCTATTTAAGCTATTGATCCGATATCGTAATAATCGCTTATCCACCGAAAACAGCCTGCTTAGTAGTAATAGTAGTAAAAAGATCTTTAAATAGATCTTATATATAATATTGCGATCCGAAACCATTTTAGCCGTTTCACAAGTGCCAGGATCGCGCTACAATACGCGCCCTATTTTAACGCGGCAGCTGTGCCGGAATTGAGGCAGTTATGTTGTATCAAGAAACTTTTGATGTGATCGTTGTCGGTGGTGGCCATGCTGGCACTGAAGCTGCTTTAGCTGCTGCGCGCATGGGTATGCAGACATTATTGTTAACTCATAACGTTGAAACGCTTGGCCAAATGTCCTGCAACCCAGCTATTGGTGGAATTGGTAAAGGCCATCTGGTTAAAGAAATTGACGCCCTCGGCGGCGCTATGGCCATCGCAGCTGACAAAGGCGGTATCCAGTTCCGAACCCTGAACAGTTCTAAAGGACCTGCAGTCCGTGCGACAAGAGCCCAGGCTGACCGTCAGTTATACCGGGCAGCAATCCGCCAGATCCTGGAAAATCAGCCTAACTTACGAATATTTCAGCAAGCCTGCGATGATCTGATAGTTGAAAACGATCAGGCAGTTGGTGTCATCACTCAGATGGGCTTAAAATTCCGGGCTAAATCCGTTGTGTTAACGGTAGGTACTTTTTTAGGTGGTCAAATTCATATTGGCCTGGAACAGTTCTCAGGCGGCAGAGCAGGCGATCCACCATCAGTTGCCCTGGCAAAACGACTACGTGAGTTGCCATTTCGGGTTGACCGGTTAAAAACCGGCACACCACCGAGAATCGATGCCAGAACTGTTGATTTTTCAGTGATGCAGGCACAACCCGGTGATAACCCAACGCCGGTGTTTTCCTTTTTAGGCAAACACACTGATCACCCTGCTCAGATCCCGTGTTATATCACTTACACCAATGATCATACCCATCAGGTGATCCGGGATAATCTTGATCGCTCACCGATGTATACCGGCGTAATCGAAGGTATTGGCCCGCGGTATTGCCCGTCTATTGAAGACAAAGTAATGCGCTTTGCCGATAAGGATAAACATCAGATCTTTATTGAACCTGAAGGCTTAACTACCCACGAGTTATACCCGAATGGTATTTCTACCAGCTTGCCTTTTGATGTTCAGTTATCAATAGTCAGGTCGATTAAAGGTATGGAAAATGCCCATATTACAAGGCCGGGTTATGCTATTGAATATGACTTTTTCGACCCACGCGATCTCACCAGTTCACTGCAAACCAAATTCATTAAGGGACTGTTTTTTGCTGGCCAGATAAATGGCACTACCGGTTACGAAGAGGCTGGCGCCCAGGGCTTGCTTGCCGGATTAAATGCTGCACTGTTTGCTACTGAACGTGAAGCCTGGGCACCAAGCCGCGACCAGGCATACTTAGGCGTGTTGGTGGATGATTTAACCACCCAGGGCACCAAAGAACCTTACCGGATGTTTACCAGCCGGGCTGAATACCGCTTACTGTTACGCGAAGATAACGCAGATTCACGCTTAACGGCCAAAGGCCGTGAACTGGGCTTAGTAGATGATCAACGCTGGCAAGCATTCAATCAAAAAATGGAGCAAATCGAGCTGGAACGGCAACGCTTACGCCAAAGCTGGATCCATCCCCAACATACTGCTTTAAAAGCGGTTAATGATTTACTAAAAACGCCGTTAAGCCGGGAAGCCAGTTTAGAAGAATTGGTACGTCGGCCGGAAATGACTTACCAGCAATTGATGAATATTAGTGATTTAGGCCCTGCCCTGACCGATCCGATCGCTGCTGAACAAGTCGAAATTCAGATTAAATATGAAGGTTATATAAACCGTCAGCAAGATGAAATTGCCAAACAGCAACGTAATGAAGCAACCAAATTGCCCGGTTCTTTCGATTATAGTGCAGTCAAAGGCTTATCGAATGAAGTTATTATGAAGCTAAATCAAAGCCAGCCAGCCACAGTTGGTCAGGCTTCAAGGATCTCCGGCATTACTCCTGCGGCTATTTCGCTATTGTTGGTGTATCTGAAAAAACAAGGTTTACTTCGCAAATCAGCTTAACGTGGCGTTGATATGCCTGAAAGGATCGGTATGCTTGAAAAACTGCGGCAACTGGTAGCTCAAACCAGCCTGCAACTTAGCGACAGTCAGTTACAACAGTGTATTGACTACGTCCAGTTACTGCATAAATGGAACAGCGCCTATAACTTAACCTCGGTACGTGATCCGGCTGAAATGCTGGTAAAACATGTCATGGACAGTCTGGTGATTGCGCCTTATTTAGAGGGGCAGCATTTTATTGATGTTGGCACCGGGCCGGGGTTACCCGGGGTATTGCTGGCGATATATTATCCGGATAAGCAATTTACGCTGCTCGATAGTCTTGGCAAACGTATTCGTTTTTTAAATCAGGTTAAATTACAGCTTGGTCTTAGCAATATTCAGCCTGTGCAAAGCCGGGTTGAGCAACATCAACCGGCAACCCCTTATGACGGTGTGATCAGCCGTGCGTTCGCTTCTACCCATGATATGCTCAACTGGTGTCGTCATTTGCCTGCAGCGAAGGGGCATTTTTATGCGATGAAAGGCGCAGCGGTGCAAGAAGAAATTGCAGCTTTGCCGGATTTTGTTAAAGTAAGCGCAGTTATACCATTGCAGGTACCAGAACTGGATGCCAGCCGGCATCTGGTTGTTATGACCAGCGCTTAACCATAATGAGGGAGCCTTGTGGGTAAAATCATCGCCATTGCTAATCAGAAAGGTGGAGTAGGCAAAACCACCACTGCTGTTAATTTAGCAGCATCTATGGCGGCGACTAAACGTAAGGTTTTGCTTATTGACCTCGATCCTCAGGGTAACGCCACTATGGGCAGCGGCGTTGATAAATATGAAGTGCCAGCAACCGCGTATGAGTTATTAATTGATCAAAAACCACTGCCGGAAGTGATCGTCAAAGAAACCAGCGGTGGTTATCATCTCGTGGCCGCAAATTCGGACGTGACAGCTGCAGAAGTCAGACTAATGGATGTTTTTGCCCGCGAACTGCGTTTACGAACTGCGCTAAAAGATTACCGCAGCAGCTACGATTTTATTTTTATCGACTGTCCGCCTTCCCTGAACATGCTAACCGTTAATGCCATGGCCGCGGCCGATACCGTTCTGGTGCCAATGCAATGTGAGTATTTTGCCCTGGAAGGCCTGACAGCATTAGTCGATACCATTAATAAACTGGCAGCAGTTGTAAATGCTGATTTAAAAATTGAAGGCATTTTACGTACCATGTACGACCCCCGTAACCGGCTGGCTAATGACGTGTCGGAGCAGTTGAAACAACATTTTGGTGATAAGGTTTACCGGGCGGTGATACCGAGAAATGTACGACTGGCCGAAGCACCCAGTTTTGGTACACCAGTAATGTATTACGATAAAAACTCCACCGGTGCTAAAGCTTATCTGGCATTGGCCGGTGAAATTCTGCGGCGTTCTGAAAAAAAAACCAGTGGCAAAGCAACCTCACTATAACCACGATAAGTTAAAGGATATTTTTGCGCATGGCGGTTAAAAAACGCGGTTTAGGCCGGGGCTTAGATGCTTTACTCACATCGAATAAAACGACAGAGCAACATCATGCTAACCAGCAATCTGCCGAGTTGCAGAAATTGCCGGTTGAGTTTTTAAAGCCCGGTAAATACCAGCCAAGAAAGGATATGTCACAAGATGCGCTGGAAGATTTAGCCAGTTCAATCCGCGCGCAGGGTGTTATTCAGCCCATAGTGGTGCGCGCTATCAGTGAAAACAGCTATGAAATTATTGCCGGTGAGAGGCGCTGGCGTGCAGCCCAGTTAGCCCGCCTGCCCGAAGTACCCTGTCTGATAAAAAATGTACCTGATGAAGCGGCAGTGGCCATCGCATTAATTGAAAACATTCAGCGCGAAGATCTGAATGCAATGGAAGAAGCAATAGCACTGGATCGTTTACTGACAGAATTTGAACTTACCCACCAGCAGGTGGCGGATGCTGTTGGTAAATCCCGCGCTACGGTAACTAACTTACTACGCTTAAATGCCCTGAACGACGATGTTAAAGTACTGCTGGAGCATGGTGATATTGAAATGGGCCATGCCCGTGCTCTGCTGGCATTAACCGATGACAGTCAGTCAGAAACTGCCCGCTTAGTTGCCCACAAGCAATTAACAGTGCGTGAAACTGAAAGCCTGGTGCGACGGATTCTGGAACCGAAAGCACCTGCAGCGGCAAAAGTAAAAGATCCGGATGTCGATGCCCTTGAACAAAGGTTAAGTGAGCGCTTCGCTGCACCGGTGCAGATAATGTATAACAAAAAAGGTAAAGGTAATCTGGTAATCAATTACAGTAGCCTGGCTGAACTCGATGGTATTTTAGCTAAAATGCAATTAGCAGAGCCCGATTAAGCATTTTATTTCTCGATGTTATGGACAAGCCGCCACAAAAACCGCTTTTTGTTGCAAATCGGGGGCAAATAAGTATACTTTCGCAAGTTTTTTCTACCCCTGCACGGGCTATTACAACGAGGGGTACAGTGGCAGAAAATATTGCAAACCAGGCCAGAAAATCAGCGTATCTCGCGGTACTGGGTCAGGTTATCGTCGCCGGTTGTATCGCACTGGCGTTTTTTTTGCTGACTGATAGCGCTGGAGCCAAATCTGCTTTTAAAGGTGGCTTAGCAGCAGCGGTGCCAAATTTTGTATTTGCTTTTTTTGCGTTCCGGTATAGTGGCGCAGAACAGGCACGACGGGTAGCGGCAGCGCTGATGCGCGGCCACAGCTTAAAAGTATTGTTAACTGTTATATTGTGTGCGTTAGTGTTACAACAGGAGCATTTAGTACCAGAAGCATTTATTACTGGTTTCCTGATCACCTTACTGACACAGTGGACAGCACCGTTTTTCTTTAAACATTAAACTATTGGGATGAAACATGGCTGCAGGTGAAGAGTTAACACTGTCTAGCCATATTCAGCACCACCTTACTAACGCGAAAATGTGTACTGTCGATGGCAGTGTCGCATTTAACAAAGCGTGCAGCGAGGCTGGGTTCTGGACATGGCATGTCGATACCTTAGCGTGGTCTATAGGCCTGGGGATCTTATTCTTGTGGATATTCCGCAGTGTGGCGAATAAAGCCACTGTTGGAGTACCGGGGAAGCTTCAGTGCTTTGTTGAAATGGTGGTCGAGTTTGTTGCGGCAAACGTTAAAGACACCTACCACGGCCGAAGTAAATTAATTGCACCACTGGCATTAACTATTTTTGTCTGGGTGTTTTTAATGAACCTGATGGACTTAGTGCCGGTAGATTTCCTGCCAGCCTTTGCCGGTTTTGTTGGTGAAACGGCTTTTGGTATGGACTCGCACGATGTTTACATGAAAATTGTACCCACCACAGATATTAATATGACAGCCGCCCTGGCGATTGGCGTATTTATTCTGATGATTGGCTACTCTATTCGGATTAAAGGTGTGCTGGGCTTTATCAAAGAGCTGACGTTACACCCGTTCAGCACTAAGAATATCCCACTACAGATTTTATTGATCCCGTTCAACTTATTACTGGAACTGATTGCGCTGGTGGCAAAACCGTTTTCATTGGCGCTGCGGTTATTCGGTAACCTGTATGCTGGCGAAATGATCTTTATCCTGATTGGTGCCATTGGTCTGGCGCAGTTACCATTGCACTTTGTTTGGGCCGTGTTCCATATTCTGGTCATTGTGTTGCAGGCGTTCGTGTTTATGATGCTGACCATTGTGTACTTAAGTATGGCCAGTTCAGATAATCATTAATTTTTTACTTTAACTTTAACTATAGAAATATCGGAGATAAAAATGGAAATTGCAGTAGCTATTAAACTAATCGCTGTAGCGTTGTTAATCGGTTTCGGTGCTATCGGTACCGCACTGGGTTTCGGTAACATGGGTGGTAAGTTCCTGGAAGCATGTGCCCGTCAGCCAGAACTGGCTCCTTCACTGCAAGTTAAAATGTTCATCCTTGCTGGTCTTATCGATGCCGTAGCTATGATCGGTGTTGGTATCGCTATGTACATGTTGTTCGCAATGTAATTGAAGGTTTTAATCGTCGAACAACTAAATAAGGAGGAGCGGACGTGAACTTAAACGCCACTCTGTTAGGTGAATTAATCGCTTTTACCGTCTTCGTACTTTTTTGTATGAAGTTTGTATGGCCGCCGCTGATGAAAGCCATCGAAGCGCGCCAACAAAAAATTGCTGACGGTTTAGCTGCTTCTGATCGGGCAGAAAAAGACCTGGCGATGGCCCAGGATAAAGCCAAAGATCAATTAAAAGATGCAAAAGCGCAGGCAGCTGAGATTATTGAGCAAGCCAGAAAGCGCGAAGCGAAGATGATTGAAGAAGCGGCCCAGAAAGCGAATGCTGAGCGGGAATCTATCCTGGCTCAGACCAAAGCCGAAGTTGAAGCGGAACGTAACCGTTTACGCGAAGATTTACGCAAGCAGGTAGCTGCCTTGGCGGTAGCCGGTGCAGAGCGCATTCTGCAACGTTCTATCGACGAAGCTGCTCACAGCGATATTCTGGAAAAACTGGTACAAGAACTGTAATGGGGATGAGCTATGTCTGATATGACGAATATTGCTCGTCCGTACGCTAAGGCGGCTTTCGATTTTGCAGTAGAGCAAAACGCGTTAGACGCCTGGCTGCAAATGCTGGCTTTTGCTGCTCAGGTAGCAGAAAACGACCAGATTGCAGCCTTGTTGCGTACTTCTGGTGTTGCTGAAAAGCAAGCCGACCTGTTTCTTCAGGTTTGCGGTGAGCAACTCAACGAGCAGGGTCAGAACTTTATAAAAGTAATGGCTGAAAATCATCGCTTGTTGGCGTTGCCTGAAGTATTGGCAGCTTTTGTTGAGCATAAAGCAGCGTACGAGAAAGAAATTACCGTTGACGTAGTTTCTGCCACTGCTCTGGATAAAGCGCAACAAAACAAGCTGATAGCTGCATTAACGCAACGTTTGGCACGCAAAGTTAAATTGAACTGTAGCGTCAATCCTGACATGGTCGGCGGTATGCTGATCAAAGCAGGTGACATGGTAATTGATGGCTCGGTCCGCGGTAAGCTGGATCGTTTAGCAACTGCGCTGCAGTCGTAATTGGGGAATAGAGTATGCAACTGAATTCCACTGAAATTTCAGAACTGATCAAGAGTCGTATTGCTCAGTTTGAAGTGGTCAGTGAAGCTCGTAACGAAGGTACTATTGTTCAGGTAACTGACGGTATTATCCGGATTAATGGCCTTGCTGATTGTATGCAAGGTGAGATGATCGAGCTTCCTGGCAATCGTTATGCTATCGCGCTGAACTTAGAGCGCAATTCTGTTGGCGCCGTGGTTATGGGTCCGTACGCGGATTTAACCGAAGGCACCAAAGTAAAAAGTACTGGCCGTATTTTAGAAGTACCGGTAGGCCCGCAGCTGTTAGGCCGGGTGGTTAACACCTTAGGTGCGCCTATTGATGGTAAAGGCCCGATTGATGCTGCAGGCTTCGCGCCGGTAGAAAAAATTGCGCCAGGCGTAATTGACCGTCAGTCAGTCGATCAGCCAATGCAAACCGGTTATAAATCTGTTGATGCGATGATTCCTATCGGTCGTGGCCAGCGTGAATTGTTAATCGGTGACCGTCAGACCGGTAAAACTGCTTTAGCAATCGATGCCATCATCAACCAGAAAAACACTGGTATTAAGTGTGTTTACGTGGCGATTGGTCAGAAAGCCTCTACCATTGCCAACGTGGTACGCAAACTGGAAGAGCACGGTGCCCTGGCCAACACTATTGTTGTTGTAGCCTCTGCATCTGAAGCTGCTGCCCTGCAGTTCCTGGCGCCATACTCTGGCTGTACCATGGGTGAATATTTCCGTGACCGCGGTGAAGATGCGCTGATTGTATACGATGATTTGTCTAAGCAAGCTGTTGCTTATCGCCAAATCTCGTTGCTGTTACGCCGTCCACCAGGCCGTGAAGCTTACCCGGGTGACGTATTTTATCTTCATTCACGTCTGCTGGAGCGGGCATCACGGGTTAATGCCGACTACGTTGAGCGTTTAACCAATGGTGAAGTAAAAGGCCAGACCGGTTCACTAACCGCCCTGCCAATTATTGAAACTCAGGCCGGTGACGTATCTGCCTTCGTACCGACTAACGTAATCTCGATTACTGATGGTCAGATTTTCTTAGAATCTGATTTATTTAATGCCGGTATCCGCCCTGCGGTTAACGCCGGTATTTCAGTATCGCGGGTAGGTGGTGCAGCACAAACCAAGATCATCAAGAAATTAGGTGGTGGTATTCGTCTGGCATTAGCCCAGTACTCAGAGCTGGCAGCGTTCGCGCAGTTTGCATCTGACCTGGATGAAGCGACCCGCGCCCAGTTAGAACACGGTCAGAAGGTTACTGAGCTGATGAAACAGCTGCAGTACAGCCCGATGAGCGTTGGTGAAATGGGTGTGTCTATTTTCGCAATTGAAAAAGGTTATCTGAAAGATGTTGAAGTGGCTAAAATCCAGGATTTTGAGTCTGCTTTGATCAGCTTTATGAAAGCCGAATACGCCGAGCTAATGGCTGATATCGCGAAAACCGGTAACTACAACGATCAAATCGAGTCGTCGCTGAAAGCGGCCATTGAGAAGTTTAAAGCAACTCAGACTTGGTAAATTACGTGGGTGGTTACGGCCACCCCGTTCGTTGAATGAAACGGAGATACAGTCATGGCCGGTGGTAAAGAGATAAAAAGTAAGATCGGGAGTATTAACAATACTCGCAAGATCACCAGTGCTATGGAAAAAGTTGCGGTCAGCAAAATGCGCAAAGCGCAGGAGCGCGTAGCTGCAACCCGCCCATACGCTGAAGGTATGCGCAAAGTTATCGGTAATATTGCTCAGGGCAACATCGAATATCGTCATCCGTATTTATCGGAGCGTGACGTAAAACGGGTTGGCTACATTATTATTTCAACCGATCGCGGTCTTTGCGGTGGCCTGAATACCAACGAGTTTAAGAAAGTTGTGCTGGAAATGAAAAGCTGGAAAAACAAGAACGTGGAAGCTGAGTTTGCCGTTATCGGTAACAAAGCCACCGCGTTTTTCAAGCGTTTCGGCGGCAAAGTTGTAGCACAACAAACGGGTTCAGGTGACGTGCCACGTTTGGCTGATGTGATTGGTACGGTTAAGGTAATGCTGCAAGCTTACCTGGATGGCCGCATCGACCGCTTATTCCTGGTATACAACACTTTTGTCAATACCATGAAACAAGAGCCAGTGATCGATCAACTCTTACCTTTGCCCAAAGCAGATATCGCTCAAAAAGAGCATAACTGGGATTACCTGTACGAGCCGGATCCGCAACCTATTTTAGATATGTTGCTGGACCGCTACATCGAGTCACAGGTTTACCAGGGTGTTGTTGAAAACGCAGCCAGTGAACACGCTGCGCGAATGGTGGCAATGAAAGCTGCTACCGACAACGCCGGTAATTTAATGGACGACCTGAAGCTGGTATACAACAAAGCACGTCAGGCCGCTATTACCCAGGAGCTCAGCGAAATTGTCGCAGGTGCGGCAGCTGTAGGCTAAGGTGAACAGTTTTGAGAAATTTGAGGAAACATCATGAGTCAAGGTAAGGTCGTCCAAATCATTGGCGCCGTTGTGGATATCGATTTTCCACAAGAAGCGGTACCTAGCATCTATGACGCGTTAAACGTGACTGACGGTGATCTGGCTGGGTTAGTGCTGGAAGTACAGCAACAGCTGGGTGGCGGTACAGTACGTACTATCGCAATGGGCACCACCGACGGTTTACGTCGTGGTACCCTGGTTGGAAATTCAGGCAAAGCCATTCAGGTTCCTGTCGGTAAAGCGACTTTAGGTCGTATTATGGACGTATTAGGTAACCCGATTGACGAAGCTGGCCCTATCGGTGAAGAAGAGCGTTGGTCAATCCACCGCGCAGCCCCTTCATACGAAGAGCAAGCAGCATCAAACGCCCTGCTGGAAACCGGTATTAAAGTTATCGACTTAGTATGCCCGTTTGCTAAAGGCGGTAAAGTAGGTTTATTCGGTGGTGCCGGTGTTGGTAAAACCGTTAACATGATGGAATTAATCCGGAACATCGCGATCGAGCACAGCGGTTACTCTGTATTCGCCGGTGTCGGTGAGCGTACCCGTGAAGGTAACGACTTCTATCACGAAATGAAAGATTCTAACGTACTGGATAAAGTATCGTTAGTATACGGTCAGATGAACGAACCACCAGGTAACCGTTTACGCGTGGCGTTAACCGGCTTAACCATGGCGGAGAAGTTCCGGGAAGAAGGCCGTGACGTACTGTTCTTCGTGGATAACATCTACCGTTATACCCTGGCCGGTACTGAAGTATCAGCTTTGTTAGGCCGGATGCCATCAGCAGTAGGTTACCAGCCAACACTGGCAGAAGAGATGGGTGCGCTGCAAGAGCGTATCACTTCTACCAAAACTGGTTCTATCACGTCGATCCAGGCCGTATACGTTCCTGCGGATGACTTAACCGATCCGTCGCCAGCTACCACCTTCTCGCACTTAGATGCGACGGTAGTATTGAGCCGGAACATTGCTTCACTGGGTATTTACCCGGCGATCGACCCACTGGATTCAACTTCTCGTCAGTTAGATCCACTGGTTATCGGTAAAGAGCACTACGATGTGGCGCGTGGCGTACAAACGGTACTGCAGCGTTACAAAGAACTGAAAGACATCATCGCCATCTTAGGTATGGACGAACTGTCTGATGAAGACCGGACCTTAGTTTACCGCGCGCGGAAAATTCAGCGGTTCCTGTCTCAGCCGTTCTTCGTTGCTGAGGTATTTACTGGCTCGCCAGGTAAGTACGTACCGCTGAAAGAAACTATCCGTGGCTTTAAAGGCATTCTGGACGGTGAATACGATCACTTGCCAGAGCAGGCTTTCTACATGGTAGGCTCTATCGACGAAGCGATCGAAAAAGCGAAAAAGCTTTAAGCAACCAGGCTTTAGGAGAGCGAAATGGCGATGACAGTGCAACTGGATGTAGTAAGTGCTGAAGAGAAAATTTTCTCTGGCCTTGTCGAGTCCGTGCAGGTCACAGGCAGTGAGGGCGAGTTAGGTATTTTACCTTTTCACGCCCCGTTACTGACTCCTCTGAAACCTGGCATGGTCCGTATCGTGAAGCAATTCGGTGAAGAGCACGTAATTTATGTTGCCGGTGGCGTACTTGAAGTACAACCCGACAGCATTACCGTGTTGGCCGATGTCGCGGTACGTGGCGAAGACTTAGACGAGCAGGCGGCATTAGATGCCCAGAAACGGGCAACTGAAGCAATGCAACACGCCGGTGCAGATTTCAATTACGCCGAAGCGGCAGCGCAACTGGCTGAAGCCATTGCCCAGCTGCGGGTTATTCAGAAACTGCGCAAAAAGTAAGTGTACGTTTGTCAGAAAAGCCACCTGCGGGTGGCTTTTTTTTGGGTTTACTTTATTGTACAGACTAAGTGTTTTGCGGCAGGAATAAATGCTGCACAATTTTTTTTCACAAAAAGAATAAGTTTTACGCAGGGACGGGTATAAAACGGTTATGAGTATAGTCAGTATTGGTGATTTTACCGTTGACCTGAAGGAGCGCCGGGTATTTGCTGCAGATACTGAACTGACGGTGGAACCCAAGGTAGTTGAAGTACTCTGCTATTTAATTGAGCATAATTCGCGCTATGTAAGCCTTGCTGAGCTACACGACAACGTCTGGGCCGGCAGGGTGGTTACGGATACCGCGGTCAGAAGAACCATCAGTAAACTAAGAGTGTTGCTGGACGATACCGACGCCGAAAACCCGCAATATATAAAATCGCAGATGAAGCGTGGTTATCAGCTGATTTGCAGTGTAAGTACTGAACCTGATGCTGGAGCGTTGTTGCAGGAAGGGCCACCCGTTGGCACTGATAATGATGTCAGTCAAAAATTAGCCGTGAGTAAGCCTGTAGTAATGTGGTTAGCAATTGCTGCAGTAATAATCGCAGTAATTTACTATGTTTACGCTAAGCCAGACCCGCAGCCGCTTAACCAATTGGTGGAAATTGAAACCTTATTATCTATTCCTGGTCAGAAAACCAGCTTAACGGTATCCAAAGACGGCCGCTTATCAGCTTTTGTTGCGAAAGTTGATGATAATAGTAATTGGGAGTTGTATTTGTATGATGCTGTCACCGGTCAGCTAAGAAAGATCGATACGCCATCAGAGCATTGTCGCTTTGTAAACTTTATTGATAATGACACCCGACTGGCTTATGTAGGCTATGACAGCAGTGAAGCAACCTTTTATACCCAGTCTGTGCTTAACCTGAGTGAGGCGCCGATTATACATCCTACTGCGCCCTACCCATTATTAGGCAATGTAATAGAATTAGAAAACAATAAACTCTTAGTAGCAGCCAAATCCGTAACAGACAACTTTCACTACTACCAGTATGACTTAACAACCAATACTTTTGAGCAATTTACTTATAGCGGTGAAGATGGGATCCATGATGCGTTTGCTGTCATGTCACCAAATAAGCAGTTGTTGGCATTGGGGCGTGGCAATATTAAAAAGAAAAATGTGATGCTGCAGCTTTATCGTATTGCTGACAAACAGCTTATCGCCGAATATAAACTGCAGGATAATTTGCAAGACTTTCGATTAAGTTGGATGGATAACGCCACGTTGCTCTTCCGAACAGGCAATATACATTATCTTATTAATATCGAAAATGGTGAGCGCCAGCTTATACCGGCTAAGCCTGCGCCGCTGCATGAATTTACTTTTACAGAAAATGGCGAGCTTATTGGCTTAAACTATCATGTTGTTACAGCCAACATATACCAGGCCAGTTGGCCGCTAACGGAGAACTTTAATAAAAGTTATCAGCTGGGAGCAAATGTACGTCAGCTTAGTTTTAGCCATAATTACGACTATCTGTGGTTAGTTGAACATGAGCCAAATGCGTTTCGCTTATCACGATATTTTGAAGATAAGAATAGTCGGGAGCTGGTTATGCAGTCAGCAGAGCCCTTTATTATTCGGGACCAGTCGGCGGATGGCTCACTACTTTTGCTCGATCGACGAAATCGACTGGAAATCTATAACACCATTACGGCTGAGATCACGGCAGTATCTGTTGCTACGCAAGATGTGCGATCGGGAAATTTCAGCCGCTCTGCCGAGCATGTTTATTTTGCAGAGCAGGTAAAAGGTCAGTGGCTAATTAAACGTTTTACTCTGGCTAATAAAACACAGTCAATATTGCTGCATGATTATGTAAAGTTATTTGAGATACCAGACGGTTTCGTTGCTGCTGATATTGAGGGTAAGTTTTGGCGTTTAGATGATTCCTTTAATAAAACCAGCTTGCTTTATGAGGGGGCGCTAGTTAACCATGATGAGGATGTCGTTGTTCGGGGTAATCAGCTGATATTGGCATATCGAACTCTAATGGGAGACTGGGTTTTAGCTAATATCAATTTATCCACGCAGCAAGTCTGGCAGCGAAGCATCCCTTTTCATGATTTTGGCAAACCTATTTCGATCGACCGCAATGGTGAAAATTTGATTTTTAAACCTTATGATAAAGAGGAAAATCATATAGTTAAGTATGGTTATAACTTTGGTTATAACTTTGGTGCTAAATAACTCACAGTAATATCTTAGCCTGGTTATCGGAAATATGACTATCCGTAGTTAGTTTGGTGTCACTTGAATCAACAAGCTAACCAAACAATACGGAGTCATAATATGAAAAATAAAGCCTTTACATTATCAGCTTTAACTGCGGCTATAGTCAGCGGCTCGCTGACGTTTACCTTTCTTAGTGGCTGTACCGGCAACACACTTTCTTCAGGTAAAGCGGTGACTAAAGAAGCGTCGTCGGGACAAAAGTTGATAGTCAGTCCTAATGATCAGCGGCAGTATCAGGCCATTACCCTACCTAATCAGTTAGAGGTGGTACTGGTATCAGACCCAACCGCAGAAAAATCCTCGGCAGCGTTAAGTGTTGATGTCGGTTGGCTTAACGACCCGAAATCTCAACAAGGACTGGCGCACTTCCTCGAGCATATGCTGTTTATGGGAACAGAGCGTTACCCAGATCCAGACGGCTTTATGAAGTTTATGGATCAGCACGGTGGCAGCCGTAACGCCTTCACAAATCAGTTAACCAACTACATGTTTGAAATTAATCACAGCCATTATGAAGAAGCGCTGGACCGATTTTCAGATTTTTTCAAATCACCGCTACTGTTACCGGAATATGTAGATAAAGAGCGCCATGCCGTGCACTCTGAATGGTCTTTAAATCGCAACCAGGATGGTTGGGCGCAGCGTAAGGTGGCGGCAAAATTATTAGCAGAGCATCCGGCTAATCAATTCTGGATCGGTAACCTGGAAAGCCTGGCCGATAAAGATAACAGTAAGTTGCATAACGAGTTATTGGCGTTCTATCAGAAGCACTATTCGGCAAACCGGATGAAACTGGTGCTTATAAGCTCAGACCCTTTACCGCAGATGCAATTACTGGCACAACGATTTTTCTCCGATATCGAAAATAAAAACATCGAAAGCCCAAGACCTACTGCGCAAATTGACTTTAAAAAATTTGGGCCAAAACGGGTACATTATGTTCCTAATACCGAATCGCAATTACTGCGACTGGAATTTACTATTGATAATAACCTAAGCGATTTTGCAACCAAGCCAAATAAGTTTTTAGCGCATCTGCTTAGTTCAGAAATGCCTGGCACCCCAGCGCAGCAGCTGAAAGCCATGGGATTACTCGATGTGCTCTATGTAGACTATGACCCAGCATGGTATGGCAACTATGGTCACTTGCAGATTGTCATGGCATTGACTGAAGCAGGAATGCAACAACGTCCGGCCATTACAGCCATTATGATGCAATACCTGGATCTGATCCGGAAAAAGGGAGTGGATCAAAAGTACTTTCAGGAAATTCGGACATCGCTCAACAACCAGTTTAACTTCATGGAAAAAACGGATGGTTTTAGCTATGCCGCTAAACTGAGTAGCGCGATGCAATATTACCCGTTAGCTTCAATTGTCAGTGCGCCCTATCAATATGATAAGTTTGATAAGGCCTCCATCGAAGCGCTGTTAGCGCAATTAGTACCCGAGCGATTAACGGTTTGGCATATCAGCCAGCAAGAGCCGGCAAAGCAAAAGCTTAACTATTTTGAAGGTCGTTATGCCATTGCCGATTTAAGTGAGCAGGAGATGCAAAGCTGGCAGCAACCGCTTATTCCACTGAGCTTACCCGAGTTGAATCGTTTTCAGCCTGAAAGCTTTGCCCTGAAACACGCAAAAAATAATATTCCACAAAAAGTGCTGGACGAAGCGGGAGTCGAGGCCTGGTTAGCCGGTAGCCAACATTTTACAGATCAGCCGCGGGGTCAGCTGCTGCTGCAGTGGCACCAGCCAAGCGCTAAACGAACAGCGAAAGAGGCGATACTGCATGGCATGTGGCAATTGCTGTTTATATTAAACAATCAGGCATTGTGGCAGGAAGCCAGTGCTGCGGGTATGCAGGTGCAACCGGAAGCCGAAGAATACGATTTGGTATTAAAACTAACAGGCTTTACTGATAAACAACCTGCTTTGGTTGAACATATCAACACCATACTCAGCACGCCGGTTACAGCACCCCAATTTGCTCAGACGATGGATCTAATGCAGCGTAGCTTGCGCTCATTTGAGCAACAGGTGCAGATCCGTCAGGCCAGTGAAATACTGAAAACCACACTAATGTCAGGCCGCTTTGAGTTGGACGTTTTGCTGGCAGCTGCACAAACGATCACGGTTGACGAGCTAAACACTTATATTGGCCAAACTTTGGCACAAAGTCAGCTGCGAGTGCTGGCTCAGGGTAATTATGATGAGGCTGATGTCAAAAAAATCGCTGCTGCATTAAAAGGTCAGCAGAAAACGAGCCGTTCATACCAGGTATCTCCGAGCTGGCAGCCAGAGCCAGGCCAACGTTTATCTGTGGTACGCAGTAATCCACAAGCTGACAGTACCTTATTTCGTACTCAGTTTTTACCCAACGCTGACTATGCTGGCAAAGCGGCGGCAAAAGTGTTGTCTGGCCACCTGCACCAGGCGTTTTTTAATCAGCTTCGCACCGAAGAGCAATTAGGTTATGCGGTACAAGCGTTTGAGTTTCCGTTAAACCAACATGCAGGTTTAGGCTTTGCTATTCAAAGCCCGGTGTTATCGGCAGAACAATTGCAGCAACGGGTAGACTTATTTTTACAGCAATATAGCGCAAAGCTTGAACAGCTTAGCGAGCAAGACTTTACCAAGCTGCAACAAAGTCAATTGCTGGAACTGCAGCGAATGCCAGCTAACTTAGAGGAAGAGTTTAAAACGTTCAGTAACGACTGGTTACGTAACCGGTTGAACTTTGACAGCAGACAAAAGCTGATTGCTGCAGTAAGCGCCCTGACGCTGGCCGATATGCAGCACTTTTACCGCCAAACCGTGATGTCTGAACATTCAGCGACCATGCAGATTATACTGCAGGGCCAAGCCAAGGAGCAGGCTTTGCAGCTGTTACCTGGTTTTAGCGCAATTGATGATTTAGCGACCTTTCATCAGACATTCTAATCATTAACTTTTGATATAACAGGCCCTGCAGTGCAGGGCCTTTGCTGCACCAGAGAGAGTCACTCAGGGTTCAATTTACTTTGTGATCAACCTGGTTGTTGCAACATCCTGCTGTAATCTGTGAGGTCAAATATGAAAGTGTTTATGGAAAAAGTACCGGTTTTGCTTGGTTGTTGTTTATGGCTATTGATTTGGATAACTGTAAATTACAGCTTAATGGCGGCGATCAGGCAGTCGCTGGTTATTAACAATGTTTGAGGGTAGGGATTATCAGTAGCGGCAATACATGGGGGCGCCTATGACAAAAAAAACAGTTATTTTTCACTGCCTGATTCTTGCTGGAGCACTGGCATTAACGTTGAGCTGGCGCTGGTATCAGACGCCTTATGCCGAAATAAATCCGGTGTGCTGGCAAGGAACTGTTATCACCTATGGGCCTGGTCAGCACCAGACGCTGTGGCTTAACAGACGGCATGCTGCAAATCTTAAGTTAGCTGCGGCTTGGTTACAGGCTAAGGATGTAGAACAAATACCCGTACAGCTGGTCTCTATTAGTTATCCTGCTTTACACCCCTCAGCAATCAGGGTTGATTTTGACTTGGTTGATCCGGAGAATAAGCTTTTTTTAATGAAGCAAAAACGGGTGGTGATCAAACAGCGGCGCTAAATAAAGCCGCTGTTTTTTTACTCTTTTACCTGCCACTCAATAAATTCCAGTGCCAGCTCTGGTGTAACAAATACGGTTGCATAAAGCACCTCTGGGTTATGTGGATCCGGATGTACTGCCATTAACTGATAGGGTAACTGGGTATATTGGATTTCGTCACTGGTTTGATTACGTTGCTCAATTTGTCCGAGCATGCTGTAACGGTATTGCTGTTGGCCCTGGTGGAGCCATACGGGCATGTAATTGGCGTCGTTATTTTCCTGCAGCACTATGTCTTGTCTGGCACCATCAACATACTGGTACAACTTACCCTCTTTATGGAACAGTAACTGGCCATTAGCATCGTATTGAGCAAAGTTACCAGCGGAGAAAGTGAGCTGAGTTAGCTGATTACTGACTAAGTCAAATTGCCACAGATTCTGGTTGTTTGCCTGCACCCGGGTAAGAATCAGGCCGCTGTTATCTGGCAGCCACAATGGTTGGCCAACGTCATTGTGTTCCAGTTTAGTAATTAATTGATGACGCTGAGTATCATACAGATACAGGTTACCTTGCTTGGTAAAAGCAATATAACGACCATCTCCTGACCAGCTGATACTATTAATTGGCTGCTCGATGTTAGGTAGCTCTGTTAATTGCACATTTTTGCCACTGCGGCTTAGCCACAACTGCCAACCACCAGTCCAGTTAGCGGAAAATGCATAGTTGTCTGGTGATAATGGCGATACCGCCAGCGCCAGCGCACTGCCAGCAGCGTTGTGTAAGAAACTAATTTGCCGGACATCCTCCGCAAAGGGCCGGGTAATTTTAATCAGCTGCATAGCTCCCTGCGTGGCGCTGCCGGCTGTTAACCCGGAAATGTAAGCTTGATTATCGGCTAACAACGAGAGCTCGCCGACGATAACCCCTTGCGGCAGTTTGAGTACATGTAAGCTTTTATCAACAATATTAACCTGAATTATTGCATCAGCCCCGGGTAATAGCAGGCTTTGTTGATCCAGGCTCCACTCCAGGCCAATAAGTAGTAAAGGTACAGGCAGACTGGCAATACGACGGTGTTCCCGACTGGCCGGTTCATAGATATAAATATCCGGCTTATTCGATTCAGGCATCAGAACATAGGCCAGTTGGCTGCCGTCAGCCGACATTGTCAACACAGTTGTGCCCAGCCCGGCCGATGGTGCCGCCTGCAAAGTCTGGATGTTACCGCTGGTTAAGTTTTCAGCCATTAACCCATTGCTGGTATACATGCCGCCGCTGCCCTTGCTGTAATAGAGTGTTTGGCCGTCAGCACTTTGCTGGGCGTTACCGAACACCAGTCCTTCGCAACGGGTTAAAGGTTTTACCTGATACTGCGGATACTGGCTAAAGTCATAATTCAGATATTCACACTGCTGACCATCTTTGCTGACAACCTGAACTAGCAAATTGCGACTTTGCGGTTGCCAGCTTTGTAAACTATATAGTTTTTTGTCATCTGCCAGTGATACTTCCTGCAATAACTTGCCTGAACTTACCCCCAATTCGCGCACTATTACCCGGATCCGGCCGTCAGGCTGAGAATGGCTATAAGCTAACAATTGTTTGTCGGGTGATAGCAAAGGCCGCGATTCAATACCTTTAAACCAGGTAACTTTTTGCTGGCTTATCACATCCAGCTCAATTAATTGTGGTTTACCATCCGTCTGCTGTGTGGCAAGAGGCAACTCTGTTTCCTCGCCAGCAAAATAAAAGCCGGTGCCAACTAAACCAAGCAGCAACAGGGCCAGCGCACCTAGCTGCACAAAACGACGTTTTTGCCGGGGCTGAAACGGTAGTTGCGGATTTGCTGCTTTGCTTGTTGCTATAGCTTTATTTGCGGCAAAGCTGCCAAGAGGCTGCAACTGTAAGCTGTAACCCTTGCGATGATGCGTTTTGATGGGGGCCTGGGTAAGTGCTGGGTGTTGCAATGCTTTACGTAGCTCGGAAATGGCCCGGTTTATGGCGTTGTCGTCAACATAGCTTTGTTGCCAGATGCTATCCACCAGTTGTTGACGCGATATGATTTTACCAGGGTTGGCTGCAAAGTAGAGTAGTAGCTTGCTTAGCAGCGGTTCCAACTCCTTATGCAAAGCTCCATCGCTCATACTATATTCGCTTGGCGTAAAAACCCAGGGCCCCAGCTGCATCTTGTCCATTTGTTAATTAATATTCTCTTTTTAAATGAGCTGTAACTTTAACAGATACTAATAGTGATTCAAGCAAATTAATTGCCGTTATTTTTAGGGTTTTTTCGTCATAAGGTTTTAATAAGGTTTATTAATTAACATTAAAAACAACAACATAAACATTATCTTCTTAGCAATATATTGCTTAGCTCCAGATAAGAGACTTTTCGGTATTGCTGCCCTACAGTGACCTCAACAACAACATGGACAGGCAGTGAGTCCGTTGTTGTCAACCGACAAACACGACACTTATTGATAATAAAGGAACAGCAAAATGAAAAACTTAACAACTAAATTTACCCGCGTAATCATCGTCAGCGCACTGTTTGCCAGTTCAGCATTAATGGCAGAAGAAACTCAACAGCCAGTTACCGTACAACCGGTTACTGTGACTCAGTTGCAATACGAGGTGGCAAAAGAAATTACTGAGGTTAAGGCAAGCCTGGTACAGGACTTACAGCACCAACTTACCAATAGCATTAAACAGCAGGTAAACAGCGCAGTTAACAATATTGCTGATTCAGTAAAAGCGTTACTACCTTAAACAATGTGAAATCCAGGCGGCACCTTTCAATATTGGTTGCCCAAAAACATTGAAATAAAACAGGATAACAACAATGAAATTAAAAAAATTCTTTAAAGTAAGTTTAAGCGCGGCATTACTGGCGACGGCGTGTAGTTCAGCTTCAGTGCTGGCAGAAACCTCAATGTGGAAAGTCAGCAAAGGCGATGACTACTTATATGTTGGGGGTACTGTACATTTTTTACCTGAGTCAGCGTTTCCGTTACCTGCTGAATTCGATGCGGCCTACCAGGCAACTGATACCCTTGTGTTGGAAGTAAAAATGCCGGATCCGACAGATGTTGCAGCACAAACTGCGCTATTGCAGGCAATGGCATATAGCGATGGCCGGAGTCTGGCTAAAGTATTGTCACCTGAAGTATATCAGCAGGTTAGCGATTATTTTGCTCCTTATGGCGTCCAGTTACAGCAGCTGGATGGCTACAAACCCGGGTTTATCGCACTACAGATGCTGGCGATTGAGATGATGAAAGCAAAAATGGCTGGCGAAGGGGTCGACAGTTATTTCGATAAACGCGCCCAGGCAGATGGAAAAGCTATGGCGTACCTGGAGACTGTTGAAAGCCAATTAAATTTACTGGCAAATATGGGTGAAGGCTATGAAGATGCTTTTATGAAAATAAACCTGGAACAGTTTGCTGACTTTGAAAGTTATTTTGCTGAGATGATTGCCGCCTGGCGTGCTGGTGATATGAATAAACTGAACAAGCTGGCGGTTGAACCTGCCCGGCAGTTGGACCCGGTGCTATATCAGGCGCTATTTGTAGAACGGAATAACGCCTGGTTGCCACAAATTGAACAGATGTTTGGCAACGACAGCAAAGAGCTGGTGCTGGTCGGCGGCGGTCATTTAGCCGGTGATGACAGTGTGTTGGCATTGCTGCAACAAGCCGGCTATCTTGTTGAACAGGTTAAATAGCAAAGATTTTACGTTGTTAATCAGCGGGGAAAACGTTAATGTTTAAGCTGTTTAACAAGTCTGAGCCAGCCCGGGTAATTGCCTGGACCTTTTTCTGGTTCGGATGTTGGATGCTGTTGCATATGTTGATGCTGCAGCATCCACTGGCTGGTTAGTAACGATCATATAATAATAATGGAAGAGCTGGTGGTTCCTAGCAGAAGCCGGCGTAAGAGGTAGTAACCTATGAGAGTAATACTGTTAAGTTGGCTGCTTTTATTTTTTGGCGGTGTACAGGCTGCAGAGCTAAACCTGGAGGACTACGCCAGGCAGTCACAGTTTCTGGAAATTGAAATTTCCCCTTCTGGCAAATATCTGGCGGCGACCAGCCGTAGCGATGAAGGTAATATTTACCTGAATGTTATTGATATTAAATCTAATAAAATTATCAGCGTTCGTCATTTTACCGGCCGTGACTCAATTGGTTCTATTAACTGGGCTAACAATGAAAGGCTGCTGATAACTCTGGTGCGGGATATAGGTGCGCTGGAACAACCTGTGCCTACCGGTGAGATATTTGCAGTGGATGCTGATGGTTCCAATGCCAGAATGTTAACGGGCTATCGGGCGGATAATGAGAAAGACGCTGCACAGGTGATCAACTACCTACCTGACGATGATAAATACGTATTGATTGTAACCAGCTCACCCAGCCGCCGTGGCTCTTTTAGTCTGGTAAAGCGCTTAAACATTGAAAACGGGCGGACCAGGCAAATAGCCCGGGCACCAATGCGCTCTTCCGGCATGATTACCGACAACAACGGCGTTGCCCGGATGTCAGTTGGCGAAGATCAGAACAATGACAATGAAATGGTGTTGATGTACCGCAAGGATGAAAAAGCAGACTGGGTAACGTTGCGTCGTTACGGCCAGCGCGATGGCAGTTTTAATCCGATAGCGTTTCTACCTGATAACAAGCGTATTGTTGGTTTGAGTGATACCCAAACAGACACCAAAGCAATCAGTATAATGGACCCGGAAACTGGCAAGGAAGAAGTGCTGGCTCATCATCCCAAAGTAGACGTTTCACCTCTATTTAGTATTGAAGATGGCTATTTAAAAGAAGTGATTGGCGCCTCTTATGAATATGACACGCACGAGGACGTATTCTTTGCTGACGTTAAAGACAAAACGTTCAGTGGTTATTTGCAAAGCCTGAAAGCGGCCTTTCCGGGTAAGAAAATCGCAATCAATTCAGCAACCCGTGACAACAGTATTTTAGTACTGACCGCACGCTCAGCCAACCATCCGCCAGAATTCTATCTGTTTGATACCAAAAACAGCCAGCTAAGCTTTTTATTGAATGGCCGTCCCTGGATGAAACCAGAGTTATTAGCCCAAACCAAAGCTATTATTTATAAAAGCCGTGACGGTTTAGATATTCATGCCATTTTAACCTTACCGCGGGACAAAGAAGCTAAAAACCTGCCGTTGATCATGCTGCCACATGGTGGCCCGCATGGCCCGCGAGATGTTTTGGAAATTGATACAGATGCCAAAGTGCTGGCTCAGCATGGTTATGCGGTGCTGCAACCAAATTTCCGCGGTTCTGGCGGGTTTGGCCGTAGTTTTCTGCAGGCAGGTTACCAGAACTGGGGCACCACGATGATTAATGACATGACCGACGGCGTTATGCATCTGGTAGATCAAGGTATCGTAGATCAAAACAGGGTATGTGCTTATGGCGGTTCTTATGGTGGTTATGCGGCATTGATGAGTGCCGTGCGCGAGCCTGACCTATATAAGTGTACGGTAGGTTTTGTCGGAGTGTTTGACTTAAATCTGATGTATACCGATGGTGATATTCCAGAGCGGCAAAGTGGTATTAACTATCTGGAAATGGCAATTGGCCGTGATCAGGCGCAGTTAGATGCCCAATCACCAATTAAACATCTGGATAAGTTGAAAGCGCCGGTATTTATTATTCATGGTGAAGAGGATCGTCGGGTACCTATCATCCATGCAAACCGTTTACGGGAAGAGCTGGAAAAACGTAATCACCCTTATGAATGGCTGGTAAAAGAGAAAGAAGGCCATGGTTTCTATAAGCCGGAAAACAACGTTGAACGTTGGCAGAAAATGCTCGCCTTCTTTGACAAATATATCGGTGAAACTGAAAAAAACTAACATCAGTTAAACGCTGAAATAAAAGCGCCACCTGCGGGTGGCGTTTTTCATTCAGCAAAACTTCACCCCACGCCTGTAATCTGCGGCTATATCTATTAGAATAAGCACCTATTAGCATAACCGTATTATTGACGATCCACGATGACAGGGATTTATTTTATGGCATTAAACGTAGTCATTCTGGCGGCCGGTAAAGGCACACGGATGAAATCAGACTTACCTAAGGTGTTGCACAAAGTTGCCGAACGACCAATGGTGCAACATGTTATTGATACCGCTCGCGCCCTGGGTACAGAAAAGCCGCAACTGGTGTATGGCTATGGCGCTGACGCCTTACAGGCAGCAATGGGCGACCAGCCGTTACACTGGGTATTACAGGCTGAGCAGTTGGGTACCGGCCACGCCGTAGCGCAAGCCAATCCGAATATCGCTGATGACGATACGGTGCTGGTGCTGTATGGTGATGTACCCCTTACCCGGCTAGAAACGTTACAGCAACTGTTAGCCGCAAAGCCTGCTAATGGCCTGGCGATTTTAACAGTAAATTTAGCTAACCCGACAGGCTATGGCCGTATTGTCCGGGAAAACGGTATGGTTGTTGGTATTGTCGAGCAGAAGGATGCCAATCCGCAGCAGCTGCTGATTAACGAAGTCAACAGCGGCATTATGGCGCTGCCTGGTAAGCAGCTGAAAAACTGGCTGGGTAAGCTGTCCAATAGTAATGCTCAGGGCGAATATTACTTAACTGACGTTATCGCTATGGCACACGCTGAAGGTATCGAGATTGCCACAGCCCAGCCACAAGATCCGATGGAAGTGGAAGGTGCGAATAACCGGTTGCAATTAGCGGCCTTGGAACGGGCTTATCAGCAGCGTAAAGCACAAGAGCTGATGTTGGCAGGCGCAAACCTGCGCGACCCGGCCCGCATAGATATTCGTGGTTCGGTGGAGGTGGGTAACGATGTCATGATCGACATCAATGTTATTTTCGAAGGCAAAGTGGTGCTGGGCAAAGGGGTGACAATTGGTGCGAACTGTATTTTAAAAGATTGCACTATCGGTGATAACACCGAGATAAAGCCGAACTCAATGATTGAAAAAGCCACGGTTGGCGCAGACTGCTCGGTTGGCCCCTATGCCCGGTTACGGCCAGACAGCGTGATGCTGGATGACAGCCATGTCGGTAACTTTGTTGAAATGAAAAAAACCACCCTGGGTAAAGGCTCTAAAGCCAATCACTTAACCTATTTAGGTGATGCTGTTATCGGCAGTAAAGTGAATGTGGGTGCCGGCACCATTACCTGTAATTACGATGGCGCCAATAAGTTTGTGACTACGATAAAAGACGGCGCCTTTATTGGCTCGAACAGCTCGTTAGTGGCGCCGGTTAGTGTCGGTGTGAATGCCACAGTTGGTGCCGGTTCAGTGCTCACCCGCGATGCTGCTGACGGCGAATTGGTGGTGGCGCGTGCTAAGCAGCGGCATATCGACGGCTGGCAGCGGCCGGTTAAGATTAAAAAGTAATTATTTCAGAACTGACAAAGCACTAATAAAACAGCCCGCTTTTGCGGGCTGTTTTATTTGCATAGCTGCATGGATGATTAGGCTATCATGCTGCGGATTGCTGCGGGTAGCTTCGGTTGCAACTCCCGCTTTGGTTCGTCACAGCAACTCGCCCTAAGCCTGCGGCCGGGCTCAGACACTCTGTGACGCCCAAATCGGGATTCCAACCTACGCGTTCAAATACCGCTTAGTCCGCTTTATCCACCAGTACGGCAATAGCACCATCGCCGGTGACATTACAGGCGGTACCAAAGCTGTCTTGCGCCATATACAGCGCTATCATCATCGCTACCGCAGCTTCACCAAAGCCAAGCATTGAGCCCAGCAGGCCAACTGCTGACATTACCGCACCACCAGGTACCCCAGGCGCGGCCAGCATAACTACGCCTAAGGTTAAAATAAACGGCAGCATGGTAAGCAGTGACGGAATTTCCAGGCCATTTTGCATTACCATTACTGCTACGGCACAGCTGACGATAGTGATTGTTGAGCCCGATAGATGGGTAGTGGCGCATAAGGGTACGGTAAAATCAGCAATATTGGCTTTTACGCCATTGGCCTTGGTAGCCTGCAGTGACACCGGAATGGTGGCTGCGCTCGACATGGTGCCCAGCGCGGTAAAATAGGCTGGCAGCATATTTTTAATCAGCAGCAGTGGCGATTTACCGGCTTTAACACCGGCAATGCTGTACAGCACAATAATCCACAGCCAGTGCAGCAGAATCGCCAGAATAAGCACAACACCAAAGGTTTGCAGTGTTTGAAACACGGTACCGGCTGCGGCTAACTGGGCAAATACCCCGGCAATATAGAATGGCAACAATGGAATGATTACTTTCAACAGTAGCAACTGGATAATATCACGACCCTGATCGGACAGCTGTTTCAGCTGCTGCGCCTGAGTCGCCGCAATTCCCAAACCAAAAATAAAGGCCAGTGCCAGGGCGGTCATAATGCCGAATACCGGCGGAATATTCATTTCAATATAGGGTGTTAAATTGGCGACCACGCCGGTGCCGGTAGCTTCTCCGGCAGGGGCCAGCATCGGTACCACCACTGCAGCCACCAGAAACGCCAGGGTACCGGCCAGAATAGTCGATAAATAAGCAATACCCAAAGTACGGCTTAGCAGTCTGCCGGAACGTTGTGGCAAGGCGGCAATACCGCTGGTAATAAAAAATAAAATCAGCAGTGGAATGGTAAAAAATAATAGCTGACCAAACAGGGCTTTAAAGGTAATCAGAATTTGGGTAAGCCAATGCGGCGCATATAAGCCAAGCAGCATGCCCAGTACAATACCGGCAATCAGTTTCAGGATCAGTTGCATAGTGGGTTCTCGTTTATTATTAGCTGTTATACAGATCTTGATTTAGCGGGCTGAGCATACCATAACTTTTACCGGTTAGGCTGTGCCTGCTGGTATAGCCAGTGTGAATTGGACTGTCTGGCTATTTGCAGTTGCCGATGTTTCACGTGAAGCATTTCATGATCAGGGTTTAGTAGATACATCAGACATCCTGTCAAATACGTCGGAAAGCGCTAATAATACCGACTGTTTCGGCAGCTGCAACTGCTTGGCAGCCAAAGTTAACTGTTCTAACTGGGATGACAGCTGCTGAAGCCTGGCAGCTTCACTTTGGCCGGGTGCCAGTTGGCTGGCAATGGTCATTGGTTTGCCGCGCTGGCGCTCCAGCACACCCTCGGTTTCCAGCAAACTGTAAGCCTTAGAGATCGTCATCGGGTTTACCGCATACTGTGATGCTAACTCTCTTACCGACGGCAACTCATCACCGGCCTTTAGCTGACCGCCGGCCACCATTCGTTTAATTTGGCCGGTAAGTTGCCGGTAAATCGGTTCGCCACTATTGGGGTTAATACTAAACATGGCGTTTCCTTGAGTTTGTCGCCTTTTGGCTGTAATCACGCATTATCCAGTGTTTTACGGCAAATTGACGCAGCACCATGGCAGCAAGCAGCAGACTCAGTAAACTATAAAGCTGCACCTGTTGTGAGGCTGTAAAAAGCTGATATGCAGATGAACTGTAAAATAAAAAGGTCAGGATAAAACCACTTTTGGTATTGTTCGGGAAGCACAGCATCAGGTAGGTGACAAACAAAAGCTTAGCGAGCAGGAGTGCGCTGCTTAGCAAAAAAACAGGATTATGCGGTTGCCAACAGTACAGCAACACCAGCACTGGCAGAGTGAAAATAACTAACTGGCCTAAAAAATGGCGCTCATAAAAATAGAACAGTTTATGTCTGGATACAGGCAGATACAGCCAGGCGGCTTTAGTTCTGCCAGTTGCAGAATCAATAGTGTATAGCCAGTAAATCAGAGGCACCAGAAACAGAAATTGGTTCAGCACTTGCCAGCCTTCAAGTTCAGGAAACCACTGCCAACTGTCGTTATACCAGTAATGTACCGCACTTTGCAGCAATGGCACGGCGGCGCAAACAGCTGAAAAAACTAACAGGCGAGCGAAAAGATTGGCATTGAACTGAAACAGATAGCTGGCCGCCAACGTCGAATGAAATTTAGGGATGGCGCGCCAGCGGAAATGCCAGGAATGAGCATATTGCTGTCGTTCAGCGCCGCGCCGCAGCCCGGAAAGTGTTGGCAAATAAACTGCCGCGAACAAGCTAAGCGTGTAAAACAGGATCATTGGGAATGGCTGAATTATCGGTATTAACCAAGTCGTTTGCAAAAACCATTGCGGATTAAACAGAACCAGCCACACCGGGAAGACAACCAGCCCGGAAGCGGAGCTGCGGCCTTTATCAGCAAATACAATAGTATGCAGTAACAAATGGCTGCAGAATAACGTTGGTAATGCCTGTGAGTATGACAATGCAGTATATTGCACCACGCCCGGCGAGGTCAGCAAGGTAATAACACTTATCAGTAAAAAAGGGATAACAGCTGATTGTGACTTACTTAGCAACATCCGGCCGTAGCTGCCTGTCATAAGAGTGGCTATTGCCGGCAATAAGCGCGCATAGTAATAAAGAAACAGCACAATATTTGCCACGTATAAACTGGCATTGCTGGCAAAGCCGAGGAGCCAGAAAAAGGCGATAAAAAACCACCAGCCAACGCTCATTTCAAGTAGCGTCAGCATCCGGTAAAGTTGGGTAATTAGCACCGGGAATTTCAACCTTGTCATTAAAGACCGATCCTTAGCATTGATGCATTTCCAGAAAAATATCTTCCAGATTCAATCGCTCGACCTGGATTTGCGCCTGCAACTGTTGCTCGAGCAAAGCCAGCTTGGCATCCTGCCAGTTTTGCACTGTTACTGTTGCTACTTTGCCCTGCACTTGCTGGCGTAATAGATCAGGTAGCGATAACGGATTAGGCAGTAGCTGCGAGGAACTGATGTGCAGCCGTACCACCGACTCTTTCAGGTCGTCCAATTCACCCTGCCAGGTCAGTTGTTGATCTTTTAATAGCCAAACCTTACTTGCAACCCGCTCCATATCAGTGACGATATGAGACGAAAATATAATAGCGCTTTGCTGATCAGCCGCGATATTCACCAGCTCTGTTAAAAACTGACGCCGGGCAATGGGATCCAGACTGGCAACAGGCTCATCCAGGATCAGTAGTTGCGGTTTATGGCACAGCGCCAGGATAATCGCCAGTTTCTGACGTTGGCCAACAGAAAGCTTGCTGATCCGTCGGGCCATTGGTATCTCCCAATCCAGACAAAGCCGGTCGCATAGCGTTTGATCCCAGTTAGGTTGAAAGCGCCCGAATAATTCCAAATGCTCAGATGGAGATAATTGTTCCAGTAGCTCGTCCTGTTGCGGTACAAAGCCAATTTGCTGTTTTTCTCTGGCATCAATTTCAGTACTTGGAGTACCAAACAGTTTTACTTCGCCCTCTTCTGGCACAGCAAAGCCAAGTAAGGTTTCCAGTAAAGTAGTTTTGCCTGTACCATTTTTCCCCAATAACGCGATAACATCTCCCTGTTTTGCGTTGGCAGTTATATTTTGCAGTACCGTTTTATCTTTGTAACCGCGGTTCAAGTTAGTTATTTCAATAATATCGGGCATATCCCTGTCTCCAAATAAACTGTATTAATACACTAATACAGCTTGCTCTGCGACACAAGCCAGTCTGCAACAAAAATAACATTAGCATCACATCGCATTTTGCCGCGGAGCGCTTAACGTGCTGTTATTCAGGTTATACTAAGCTTCAACCGGTACTGTGTTAGCCGGATATTTTGTTAAACAGGGATAACTTATGCATCGTTTAATTGGTTTAATATTGGTTCTGCTGCTGGCAGGTTGTGCCCAGTTGGGCTCGCTATCGAGTTATAGCGTTAGCGAGGAAGACTTAGAGCAAATGCTGTCATCACAGTTACCGAAACTGACCCGCCAGGCGAATGTTGCTGGTATTCCGCTGAAAATGGCGGTGGAAAAAATGCAGGTTGATATTGGCCCGGACAACAGTGATCTGGTGCGGATTAATACCGATGCGTCAGCGGTGCTGTCGTTGTTTGGCTTAAGTTATCCGGCGAGTTTACAGTTACAGATCGAGGGCGCGCCATATTACGATGCGGCCGAGAAAGCGATTTTCGTCCGCTCAGTAAAGCTGCTTGATTCCAGTATTGAAGCAGCGGGTTATCGCGGCAACTTAGCACCGGTCAGCAATGAATTGCTGCAGCTGGTTAATGGCTATCTGGCGTCTAATCCGGTGTACCGGCTGGACCAGAGCAACCCTACCGTTAAATTGCTCACCGCAGTACCGGTAAATATGGCAGTACAGGACGGCAGGCTGGCGTTCAGCCCTGGCCGTTAACAAGCTAAGGCAAAAAATCTGAATATATAAAAAAAGGGGCAGCGTCAGCTACCCCAAAGTGCAAGACAAGTAAAACAACGACCAGAGACGGCCCTTCCGGGGGCCAGTCTGTGTCAGTCCGTGACGCTAAAGACTATAAACTATGACCAGTCTAAATGCAAACAGTTATCGTTCGTGTTTATCTTGGTCTATTCAAATATATTTTGAGCAGCCGATTTTTTTCTAATCAAACTTTGGTTACAATATCGCCAAGTCTATGGTTTTTAGTTATTAGTTTAATTATTGTTGCGGAGTTGTTTATGTATTGGAAGGGAATTCTGACTGGATTATTTTTATCCGGTTTTTTGGGGTTGCAACATGTGCATGCGTCGCCAATTGACGGTGATGGTTATCTGAATGATCAGCAAAACAACATGTACTGGTCGTTATTAGATATGAAGCTAGATATTGCCCGTTTATCATGGAGCGACAGCCTTGGCCTTACGGATCAGGCAAGTTTGGCAGATATAAACTCGTTTGTTGGTAATAACACCGAAGGCTGGCGTTGGGCTACAGCGTTGGAGTTTTCAACAATCCATAATTGGTTTGACACTGATCCGCTTGCTGATGGCTGGTCTGAAGCACAGAAATCGGGAACGGCGCTGTTCTTTTTGTTAAACGGAACCGGCCCTGCTCATACCGATCAAAATGGTTACGATTTTGAAGGTTACACATACTGGCAATTTGGTACCTTGTTTGACAACGCAATGCAATATGTCTGGATGGCCGATTTTGCCTGGCAGATCCCTGAAGTGAATTGCGCTACGTATTCAGAATTATGCACAAGCGGCTATTTTACGGATAGTAACTCACCACTTTGGTCGGCCGAAAACATATTGGAAATGGGCAACCTGAACGTTGCACCGTTGCTGGTACGGGACCGTTCTTTTTCTGCCTCGGCAGTTGCTGTTCCTGTAAGCTCAACGTTTTTCCTGATGGCTTTAGGTCTTGCTACTTTTATGCGTCGTCGCAAAGACTGATTTTTAAATTATATTTACTCGCGAACTGACAGTCTGCTCCAGTCTGTCAGTTTTGTTTTTATGTAGCTAGCGTACTGTTGTATGAACCTGATTGATATTGCCGCAATTTATCTGTTTGCACTTAAGAATATCACCTTGGTTCTACTGGCTTTATTGTTGTTTTTTGCACTTGATGATTTATTCATTGATGCATATTACTGGCTTCGGCGTCTATGGCGTGGTCTGACAGTTTACCGAAATCGCTCAGTCTTCAATGAGCAACAATTGTTCTTCAGAAAGGAACAGCCTCTAGCTATTATGATTCCTGCCTGGCAGGAGGTTGGTATAGTTGGCAAAATGGCTGAGTTAGCAGCCTCAGAGCTTGACTATGAAAACTATCAGATTTTTGTCGGAACCTATCCCAATGATCCTGAAACGCAACATGATATTGATGCAGTTTGTCGGCGTTTTCCAAATATTCATAAAGTAATTTGTGCCCGCCCAGGACCTACCAGCAAAGCTGACTGTTTAAATAACGTGATAACTTCAATTCTTGAGTTTGAGCGTCGGTCTAACATCAAGTTTGCCGGCTTTGTGCTGCACGATGCAGAAGATGTTATTTCATCAATGGAACTTCGACTGTTTAATTACCTGTTACCCCGCAAAGATTTGATCCAATTACCGGTGTACCCCTTTGCAA
Source organism: Arsukibacterium indicum (assembly GCF_019100565.1). Classification (GTDB taxonomy): domain Bacteria; phylum Pseudomonadota; class Gammaproteobacteria; order Enterobacterales; family Alteromonadaceae; genus Alishewanella; species Alishewanella indicum. Next base: position 77,867 of record NZ_JAHRID010000007.1, read on the forward strand.
CCGGCATATTTAATTTTACATCGGGTCACTATCTTGATGAGTTTTCTGAGATGCACGGTAAAGATGTCGTTGTCAGGGAAGCTATAGTTGGTCAGGTTCCCAGTGCCGGTGTTGGTACCTGTTTTAGTCGGCGGGCAATACTTAAGTTGTCTGAAGAAGGCGATGGTTTGCCATTTGATGTGCAATCATTAACCGAAGACTATGATATTGGGTTTCGGCTCAAAAAATGGGGTATGGAAGAAATTTTTGTTCGTTTTTCTGTAACCGATAACAAACTGGCGGCTTTTGCTGAGCGCAATCGGAGTCGCAGTAAAACAGATGGCAACGTTGTTTGTGTCCGAGAATATTTCCCAGAAACGTTTAGCACTGCCGTCAGACAGAAAAGTCGCTGGATTATTGGTATTGTTTTTCAGGGATTCAAAACGCATAAGTGGAGCAGTGATTGGAAACTGAATTATTTCCTGTGGCGTGACCGTAAAGGAGTCATCAGTTATTTTGTTAGCTTTATCGCTAATCTGGTTTTCATTCAGCTTTTCCTGCTTTGGTTATATCAGCTCACCTCAGAAAACTCATACAATTTTCTTAGCATATTTTCGGACAGCCAATTGGTTGTAACCTTGCTTGGCTTGAACTTGGTGCTTTTTTTGAACCGGATGGTGCAAAGAATGATTTTTGTGCGACGTTACTATGGCATCGGCCAGGCGCTGCTGTCTGTTCCCCGCCAAATTTGGGGCAACTTCATCAATTTTTTTGCAAATATCCGTGCGATCCGGCAAGTAGTAGCGCAGGGTGACCCCCGAAGGGTTGCCTGGGATAAAACTCAGCATCAATTCCCGACAGTAAGTGAACGTAGCCTGGGGTCTTCGCTAGGCGCTATTTTGTTGCAGCAGGGAATCATCAGCGAAATACAATTGGATTATGCGTTAGAACACCGGATGCGTGGCGAGCGATTAGGTCAGGCTATGCTGAGGTTGCAGCTTATTTCGCCGATACAACTGGCTGAAGCGCTTGCATCGCAGGCATCGGTTGAATGCCGGATTATTGATCCGTTTAAGCTGGAGTCTAAACCAATCGTTCAATTTCCTGAAAGACTTGCTTTTAAGTACGCTGTATTACCGCTTGGTATTGAAAATGGTTTTATATTGCTCGCAAAAGAAAGTGCATTGTCTCCTGTAGCTCAGGGGGCGATAGAGCGGATGTTGCAGCAAAAGATCCGCTACGTTATCTGTCAGGCTGGAGCTGTAACCCTGGGGCTACGTTACTGGTATAAGTTTGATTTGACATGTAATCCAGAGCATCAGCTCAGCCAATGGTGTGAAAATGGTACTATTACTCAGTCTGAAGCTAAAACGTTGCGCGAGCAGTATTTTTCATGCCAACTGCTGCTAGGCGAGGCGCTGTTGCAAGCGTCGTTGCTTGAGCCTGCGGTAATCCATCAGGTTATGCTGGGTTTTGATTACGACAGTAATATCAAGCTGGGGACTTATCTGGTTCAGGAGCAACTTATATCTGAACAGGTGCTGGAGCAAACCCTGAAACTGCAGCATGCTCATCAGAAATCTCTGCAACAGCTTTTTACTGAATTTAAAAATATCTCTTGTGGACTTGAAACACCATGAAATGGCTATCAATAGTATTTTTACTGCTGATCAGCTGTGCCGCATTTAGCGCCCAGGATTGGCGAAATGGCCTTACTGAGCTGCAGCAGTTTCGCACATATCCTTATGTTGATAAGGCTTTTGTTTTACAGCAACAGAAGCATTTTGCTGCTGCCGCTGATGAACTTGAAAAGGCGTTAAAAGTTGTTCCCGGACATCCGCCTCTGCTATCAATGTTGTTTGATATTCAGTTGGCGATACCTGACACTGCAGGCGCATTTGATACTTATCAGCTTATGCCGACATCTGAAACTGGCAACAGATTGCTTCGGTTGTTGCAGACAGAGCTTGAACTGCAACAGACATTGGCAATAAACGACTATACCAGGTTGCTAGCGGTGCTGCCGAAATCGGAACAGCAGCCAATACTGCAAATTATTACTCAGCATCTGTTCGATGCAGGCCAGCTGCAGCAAGCTTTTGAATTGCTCCTGGCACAAACTGATTTGTCAGACATGCTGTTATTGCAACGGGCAGAACTTGCAAGTCAGTTATCATTGCCTTTGCAGGTTATCAGCGACACATCAGCCGTATCAGTAACAAACTTAACCGGAACAGACTGGTTACGTTACAGCTTGGCACTGGTAAGTCAGGGCGAGCACCACCAGGCTGCACAGTTCGCGAATATGAACGCTAATGCCGACTGGGCTGAGTTGTTTTACCGGCAATGGTTGCAGATACAACTGTCAGAAGCAGATTGGGCTGGAGCTGAACAGAGTTTTAGCTGGTTGTCCAGACATGCCAGCCTGACTCCCGCTGAGCAGTTACAACGATTTCAGAGTGCAATTAACAGCGAGAACACCGCTTTCGCCAGACAACTTATTCCCCAGTTGCAGGCAAGTTGTCTGGATAAAGTAACAATGTATCTGCAAACCGGTGGAGAAAAAGAAGCCAGAGAGACATTTCTCACATGTTCGTATCAGCAATCGTTACAGTGGTTAAATTATGCTGATCGTTGGTTAGACGCCGATAAGCTTGAAGCTGTTACGCTGAACAACCAGGCGTTGGCTGATAAGCAAAAACACATGGTGCTGCAAAAAAGGATTGCAGCAAAAGACTATGCAGTACTGCTGCGGCGCAAGTTTGAACAGCCACTGAGAAGGCAAGATTACCCGCTATTAATTGATGGTATTCAGAGTCTTACAGATACCTCAAAACAGCTGAAATACTTAATGCAGTTATATCAGGCCATGCCTGACGATGACCTGTTAGACCAACTTAGTTATCGGCTGGTCTTGCAGCAACAATATCATTCCGCACTGGAGATATTGGAGCAGGGATTACCGTTCTCCAATGCTGTGATACAAGAAGGAATTTTGCCAGAACGATTGCTGAATTTGCTTCGTGGCCAGTCCGAAGAAAAAGTCGCAGAGGTGCTGCATAAATTGCAGGACTGGCCAATATTGAAGGCAGCACGGGCCGAATTATGGCGCATAGCCGGTCATTGTACAAAAGCTGAAGAGATACTGGCTCCGGCACCAGTTAGCGCTGAAGGTTGGAAGACGCTGGCACTTTGCGCCAGAAATAACCAGCCGGGTGCGGCAATTCAGTACTGGCAACAAGCATATCAACTGCAACCTGACTTAACTTATTTAAAAGAAATTGCATATCTGTATCAGGAATTACAGCAACCGGCGCAAGCACTGATAACCTTGCAGCAAGTGCCTGAAAGTCAGCTATTTACTGCAGAAATACTGACAATGGCTGAGCTGGCGTTACAAAGCGGAACAACTGATATAGTTGGACACTACTTAAATCTGGCGCAACCAGAACAGCCAGCAGAGCTTGCCCGAAAAAGTGCAATTCAGGCCGCCTTGTACAGCCAGCAAGGACTATTGACGGCGTCCCAAAAAAGCTGGATGCAAGCCACTGCTTTGCAACCAGACAATATGGCTTATCAACTTGGGTATGCTTATGCTCTAGCTAAAACAGAGCCTGAACAAGCATTAAAGGTTATGGCTAAGGTAAAGGGCTCGGGTTATAAGTTCAGTGCTACTGACCAGGCACAGCTTGCATTTCTGAATCAACGACTTTCCAGATTAACAGAAACGGCAGAGTCTGTTGAAAGTGCCCTGTATCTTTATAAAAACCAAAGTTCATTGACAGATGTTGAACTTGAGACGCAGTTCAATTTAGTCCGCTTACAACAACAATTACGTTCGCACTGGCTGGTTACAACAAGTGCAACGTTAAGCAGTGGTGCCGTAATGGCTGAGCGACTGGTATCTGATACCTCTGTGCTTTCTAGGCACGGCACGGCGCTTAAAGCAGAATACTTTATTGATCCAATGCAACGCGATCTGTCAGTTTACGCTTTAATTGCTAGTAATGGGAATGGATCGCCATGGCAGAATTTCGGACAGCAACTTGGTATAAGCTACAAGCCGGTGTCATCGTTGAACTTATGGTTAACGGCCGGTTTGCAGCAATATCCTGTCGGTGAAGGTAACTGGCAGGAGCTGTTTAGGGTGACTGCTGATACATTGAATAACGCACCATGGCAAGCGGAGTGGCGACCGATTCATCATCAATGGTGGGAACGTAAAGTTTATTTTGATGCGGTATGGTGGCCTGGGACAGACAGCAGACTTGTTCAGTTGCGTTACGATCATGGCAAGGTTTGGAAGCTCAATACCCAAACTGCACAGGCAATTAAATGGTATGGTCTTAGCCAGTTTGATTACCGGCGTCAGGCCTCAGAGCAGGCTTCAGCAGCAAGTGGTAATCAATTGGCTGCAGGAATGGGCTGGCAATGGCGGTTCTGGTCAGGTCAGGCGCCAGTATTGTTGGATCGCCAGCGTTTTGAGGTAAATGTTGAATGGCAATATCAGTTAGCGGGCGATCTAAATCAGCGACAGCATGCTTTATTATTGCAGTTATATGTTGCCTGGTAGCTTGTCAGTCCCCCAGCAAAGCGGTCGGTAAAACAATTTTCTATCAACCATTGGTTCAGGATGCGTCAGTAACCCTGAAGCAGTGGCAACAATTATTTGAATTGGCGGCCGCTCAGGGCTATCAATCTCTTGTCGTGCAGTGGACACATTACGATAGCGTCGATTTTATGTCGCAAAATGCACATTTGCATAAGGTATTACAGGCTGCAGTACAATTTGATTTTACAGTTTGGCTTGGTTTGCGGACGGAGAGTGACTATTTTGAGAAAATGCAGCAACCTGTTGCTGATCGCCAAGATTATTTCCGGTTGCAACTAGCTCAAAATCAATTACAGCTTAGCCGCCTGAAAGCAAAGCTGCCTTTTCCAGTTGAAAAACTGGCGGGGTGGTACCTGCCTCTTGAATTGAATGATTCTGATTTTTCTGTCTCAGCGGATCAAACCTGGCTGGCAAAGGAATTAGGCTTATTTTTAAAAAGTGTGGCCGAACCGGTAGCAATAAGTGCATTTAGTAATGGGCAATTAACTAATCACGATTATATACAAGCGCTACAGCGAATTGCCGAAACAGGTTTAATTATCTGGTTTCAGGATGATGCGGGAGCTGGCTTTAAGTCGCAAGATCGACGTCAGGCACTATTAACGCAACTACCCTGTGAGCATGCTGTTATTGCAGAGCACTTTCGACACACAACGGGTTCGGCCATATCTTTCTCGCCCAGGCGGGCTTCCTCTGCTGAAATACAAGTGTCGCAAACGGCAATAAAATCTTGTCATGCAAAAATGGTCTTTTCATTAAGGTATCTGCCGATAGCAGAAAATATACTTAACCTGCCTACTCATTAAAATCTTCACTTGAAAAAGCACTGAATAACGTTACAATAACTTTCGAATCGAAATTTTTTTGAAACTTAAGTGTGCAAAGCCAATGAATAAACGCAATACCCAGCAGCGTCGCCATCTGATAGTCAGCCAGTTACAGCAACAAGGCGAGTTGTCGGTTGAGCAGCTGGCCGAGCGGTTTCAGACCTCAGAAGTAACCATTCGCAAAGACTTAACGGTACTGGAACAAGCAGGCTTGCTGTTGCGCCGGTACGGTGGCGCTGTGCCGGTACCGCAGGATTTTATTGCCGATTCCAGTTTCGAAAAAGTTTCAAAGCGAAAGCTGGCAATTGCCAAAGCTGCTGCCGGTCTGATTAAAGATCATTACCGGATTATTATTGATAGCGGCCGCACCACCGCCGCCCTGCTGCCAGAGCTGGCCGGCAAACAGGGCCTGGTGGTAATGACTAACTCACTGGGTATTGCCAATGCTTTGCGCGAGCTGGAAAACGAACCTACTTTGCTGATGACAGGTGGTACCTGGGATCCGCAATCAGAGGCCTTTCAGGGCCAGCTGGCTGAGCAGGTATTACGCGCCTATGATTTTGACCAGCTGTTTATTGGCGCTGATGGTATTGATCTGGCCCGCGGCACTACCACCTATAACGAGCTTTATAGTTTAAGCCGGGTGATGGCCGAATGTGCCCGTGAAGTAATTGTTATGCTGGAGTCAGACAAGCTGGGGCGGAAAATACATAATCTGGAGCTGCCCTGGAGTATGGTAAAAGTACTGGTTAGCGACGATGGTTTAAGTGACGAAGCGGCGGCCAGAATAACCGAACAAGGGGTGAAGGTGATTCGGGTTAATGCCTGATTCACCCACTTGAAGTAAGCTGAATTTTAACGGATTAGTGGAGAGAAAATATGTGTGGAATAGTGGGCGCAGTAGCGCAACGTGATGTGGTCGATATTCTGGTTGAAGGCCTGCGCCGTCTGGAGTACCGCGGTTATGACTCGGCTGGTGTTGCAGTGGTAAGTGCCAGTGGTGAGCTAACCCGCTTGCGCCGCTTAGGCAAAGTAAAAGAGTTGGCCGATGCCGTTGCCCTGACACCAGCTACCGGCGGCACCGGTATTGCCCATACCCGCTGGGCAACCCATGGCGAGCCGAGCGAACGCAACGCGCACCCACATGTCTCCAGTAACATTACCGTGGTGCATAACGGTATTATTGAAAACCATAGCCCGTTACGTGATGCCCTGAAAGCCAAAGGCTATGTCTTTACCTCAGACACCGACACTGAAGTTATCGCCCACTTAGTGGAAGAAGAGCTGAAAAGCGCCGGTTCACTGCTGGCGGCTGTACAAAAGTCGGTAAAGCAGCTGCATGGTGCCTACGGCACTGTGCTGTTGGATAAAACCGATGCCAGCCGGGTTGTGGTAGCGCGCTCCGGCAGCCCGCTGGTGATTGGCCTGGGCATTGGCGAGAATTTTATTGCTTCTGATCAGCTTGCATTATTGCCGGTTACCCGCCGTTTTATTTTTCTGGAAGAAGGCGATGTGGCTGAAATTACCCGCCATAGCGTCAGCATTTTTGATAAAGACGGCCAGGCCGTTGAGCGCGAAGTACACGAGTCTAACGTTAGTTACGACGCCGGCGACAAAGGCCAGTACCGCCACTTTATGTTAAAAGAAATCTACGAGCAGCCCACTGCCATTAACAACACGCTGGAAGGCCGCTTAAGCAACGACTCGGTGCTGGATGAAACCTTTGGCAATGGCGCGGCTGAGCTGTTTAAACAAGTTAAACACGTGCAAATTGTTGCCTGTGGTACCAGCTACCACTCGGGTATGGTGGCGCGTTACTGGTTAGAATCATTAGGTGGCATCTCCTGTAACGTCGAAATTGCCTCTGAATTTCGTTACCGCAAATCATTCGTCCAGCCCAACAGTTTGCTGGTCAGCATTTCGCAGTCCGGTGAAACGGCTGATACCCTGGCGGCACTGCGTCTGGCTAAAGAAGCCGGCTACGTTGGCAGTTTAACTATCTGTAACGTGGCGGGCTCGTCTTTAGTGCGTGAATCCGACTTAGCCTTTATGACCCGCGCTGGCGCCGAAATTGGCGTAGCCTCTACCAAAGCCTTTACTACGCAGTTAGTGGGTTTAGCTATGCTGACACTGGCGATTGGTAAATATAATGGTTTAACTGCGGCGCAGCAGCAGGAGCTGACCGAAGCGCTGAAAAGCTTACCCGGTAAACTGGAGCAAACTCTGGCACTGGCGCCACAAATTGAAGCGCTGGCCGAAGAGTTCGCCGATAAGCACCATGCGTTGTTTTTAGGCCGTGGTGATCAGTACCCTATCGCCATGGAAGGGGCGTTAAAGCTTAAAGAAATTTCCTATATTCATGCTGAAGCTTACGCCGCCGGTGAGTTAAAGCACGGTCCGCTGGCGCTGATTGATGCCCAGATGCCAATTATTGTAGTGGCACCGAATAATGACCTGCTGGAGAAACTGAAATCAAACGTTGAAGAAGTGCGGGCTCGCGGCGGTATCCTGTATGTATTCGCCGACGCCGATGCCAAATTCCAGTCTGATGAGACCATGCGGGTGATTAACTTACCGCACGTTGCCGACATCCTGGCGCCTATCGTCTACACCCTGCCACTGCAGTTACTAAGCTACTATGTTGCCATTATCAAAGGCACCGACGTTGACCAGCCGCGAAACCTGGCCAAGTCGGTGACTGTCGAATAACCTGCACCAAAATTTAGCGAAGGGTGTGGGATGGCAAAATAGTTC
>NZ_JAHRID010000007.1:86154-255276 GCF_019100565.1 Arsukibacterium indicum
GCAGATCTCAGCAATCTCTCTCTGAACTTCAAATTGCGCGTCGAATTAAAGACGGTCGTGGCCAAGGAGTTGGTAAAAAGTACACGCCTTGGCTTTATGTACAAGATGTTCCCTCCGAAGGCCGCTCGCACCGAGTGTATTCACATAAAACCGGCAGAATTCATCATTTATTGTCAGATCTAGAACTGGCAGCGTTTTTAGTGTTTGAGTGGGCATCTCATATCGTTGATATTAGAGAGCAATTCCCGTTACGAAGAGATGAAACTCAAGCAATAGCTAAAGACAATTGTCTGAGGCATCCCAGCATACGCGCTGTAGATCAGGTGATGTCATCCGATTTCCTCGTTGATTCTCGTATTGGCCCTCACCGGCAGTTTGCTGTACAGGTGAAATCATCTGAGTCGTTCAATGATACGAATATTATTGAAAAACTTGAAATCGAGCGTCGTTATTGGCTATCGAAGCAAATCCCATGGTTTTTAGTGACGGAGCATGAAATTGACCCAGTCATCAAACAAAATATCAGTTGGTTGTACCCGACGAAATCAGATGGCTTTATTGATGTGGAGCTGATTCAACAGTTGCCTATCCTTCAAAGTGCCTTTAGTAAATCGCCCCAGTCAAAAATGATTGATGTATGTAAGCAAATGGATACCGCTTATGATTTGGAACTTGGACAAACACTTCGAGATGTAAGAACGTTAATCGCGAACGGCTATTTAAAATTTAACATGTATCAAGCTTACAGAGTGCTCACAGCCTCAGATCTAGTTTTTTGTCCATTCAGTGATATAGAGGATTTGCTGCATGTGGCAAACCAATGAGGTCGTGAAGTTTGACGGCAAACTTTACCGCATTTTACTGGTGTTACCTGGTGAAGTTGTTTGGATCTGTCTTGAATCAGAGACTGCACAGCCTGAATACGTTCATGAATTGACTTTAAACAGTTTCATCGATGATTCGCGTTTATTTCGGCATGACGATCCCTTTGAAGCAAATTATTTGGATGAGCCTGCATTCGGCTCCGTTGCTTACAAAAAACGGGAACTGGGGTTGAGTGCGATTAAACCGATTATTGTGGATACAAAATGCTTTGACCCTAAAGTTCGTGCTCAGCGAGTTGAGGTAGTTCGTCAGTCAGGGATCGCTTCAATCGCTACAATTTATAAGTTGTTACGTCGCTACTGGCAGCGCGGGCAGAATCCGAATTCATTGCTGCCAGACTACAAGAAAAGTGGAGCGCCAGGAAAAAGTAGAGCGGCGAGTGGCCAGAGAAAAATTGGGCGTGTTCGTCAATATGGTGACGGCGAGGGGATGAAAGTAACCCCCGATATTGAACGTTTATTCAGAATCGCCATTGAGAAACATTTGCTGAATAAAAATGCAGAAAAAACGACCGTTGCCTATCGTCGTTTTGCGGATTTGTTTGAGCAGTACTTTCCCAATATTTCAGTCTCGGATAGGCCAACGATTAGACAGTTTCGCTACTTTTACAATCGGGAATATAAACAGTCTGAACGCCTAATCGCCAGAACAGCCCCAGGAATTTATAAAAAAGATATCCGCCCGCTTTCAAGCACCGCAACAGCACATGCACTTGGTCCTGGCAGTCGTTATGAAATTGATGCCACCATTGCAGATATCTATCTGGTTGATGATCAAGACCGTAGCAAGATTATTGGACGTCCAACGGTTTATATTGTGATCGATGTATTTAGCCGAATGATTGCAGGCTTTTATCTTGGTTTTGACAATCCGTCTTATGTCGTTGCCATGCAGGCGATTGTGAATGCGTGCATCGACAAAACTAAGGCCTGTAGTGAACTTGGTATTGAGATCAACTTTGAAGAGTGGCCATGCGTCGGTTTGCCAGATGTCATCTTGGCAGACCGTGGGGAGATGATGAGTCATCAGGTTAATGCTTTGATTGCTGGATTTAACGTTCGTATCGAAAGTGCTCCACCGCGCCGCGGCGATGCTAAAGGCATCGTTGAAAGCTGTTTCAGGACTTTACAAGCAGAATTTAAACCTTATGCGCCTGGAGCCGTCGAAGGCAATCGGATAAAAAAGCATGGTGAACGAGATTATCGCCTTGATGCAGTGATGTCGATTACCGATTTTGCTCAAATTATCCTGCGGACCATCCTATTTCGGAACAACTACCATGTTCTTGATAAATATGACCGTGATGAAGATCTACCGGCTGACATTCCGTCAATACCCATAGAGCTATGGAAATGGGGAATGCAACATCGAATGGGCAGCTTGCGCCAGATTGAAGCTAAGCCTCTTCAAATCGCCTTATTACCGCGTGCAAAGGTTACGATTTCGCCGTTTGGTGTGAGATTGTTTGAAATGTTTTATTCCAGTTCTGAGTTACTCAAAGAAGGCTGGTTACACCGTAGCACGGAAATTTACCGGCCAGACTCACTGGAAGCGGCTTATGAACCAGGTTGCGCAGATAGGATTTATCTTTTTCCACAATCCGGCAGCCGAGTTTATTGGGAATGTTTGTTAACGGATAAAAGTCGTCAATTTCGTGGGCTGAGTTTCTGGCAAGTTTGGGAAATACAGGCGGCTGAAAAGCACCACAAAGCAAATGCAAAATTTGTTGCAGATGTGAAGCGTCGAGAATTAGACGCTTTTATCCAGGAAAAAATCTCAACAGCAACCAAGCAATCGCCAGTCACTTCTGCAAGTAATCGCGAGCGTATTCAACAGATCAGACCCAATAAAAAAGCGGCAAGGGATGCAGAGCGGCTGCAACGAGTTCGGCCTGTGATTGCAGAAAACGAAAAGCCGCTTGCCGATGTGGTGGCACTAAAACCTGTTGAAGAAGATTATAGCTTGCCAACCTTTGTACCTGGGCTATTTGAAGATAACGAAGAGAGCTAGGAATGACTGCCTCAAAAATATCCGCAATATATCGTGATACTGGTGTTGCCGCTTATGCCGGCAATCCGTTTATCGAAGCATTGCCACCGCTACAAGAATCGTTCGATAGTGCCGCGGCACTGCGCTCAAGCATGCGCTTTCAGTCAGACGATTTACAAAAAACCAGAGTTACGCGCGCCCACAATATTTGTCGGATTTCCGATGAGTTCTTTCAACCACTTGGCGGACATATGCTGTTAAGCGAAAGGGTTTCATTGATGATCCGAGGCGGTTATGTTGGCCGAAATCCAAAAACTGGCGATTTGCAGCGACATTTACAAAACGGGTATGAAAGAGTTCAGACTGGTGATTTGACAACCTTCAGATTTGAAGAGGCAAAATCTACTGCACAAAGTATGTTGTTAATTGGTTGCTCTGGCAGTGGTAAAACTACGTCATTGGAACGGATTTTACAGACCTACCCTCAGGTTATTTATCACTCGCAGCTCAACCTTGAGCAAGTGGTTTACCTGAAAGTTGACTGTTCACATAATGGCTCACTCAAAGAGATTTGCCTGAATTTTTTCCGGGCACTCGATAAGGCGCTGGGGGCAAATTACGAGAAAAGATATGGCCTTAAGCGACATGGTATCGAAACTATGTTGGCGTTAATGGCCCAAATTGCCAACACGCATGCGCTGGGATTGTTGGTGATTGATGAAATTCAGCATCTTAGCCGGTCAAAGTCAGGTGGCTCGCAAGAAATGTTGAATTTCTTTGTCACCATGGTCAATACCATAGGTGTGCCGGTCATGTTGATTGGTACGCCAAAAGCGAGAGACATTTTTGAAGCAGATTTGCGTTCTGCTCGCAGAGGTGCTGGCCTTGGTGCCATTTTTTGGGAACCAATGGCTCAAGGGCGAGCCGAGCAACTCAATCAAGAGTGGGTTGCCTTTACCAACAACCTCTGGAAGCTGCAGCTACTGCAAAATCGAGATGTGCTACTGACCGAAAACATTCGCGCGGTATGGTACGACTTGAGCCAAGGCGTGATGGATATCGTGGTAAAGCTGTTTGTATTGGCGCAACTGCGCGCACTTGCAATTGGCAAAGAACGCATCACGGAGGGATTGTTGCGTCAGGTATATGAAGATGAGCTCATACCGGTACACCCTATGCTTGCGGCGCTTCGTTCAGGCATACCGGAGAAAATCGCACAATACTCAGATTTAATGGTTCCTGAGATGGATAAGCGGCTTATCCAATTACAGCAAGATATTGCTGCTATTAAAGAGAAAACGACCGAAGAAAAGGCTCTTCAGCAGCTTGCAACTGAGGATGAAAGACGGTTGTATTTGTTGCTTAAAGATGTTTATGACTCCAACCTGTTAGTGCCCACAGTACGAAAAGCTTTTGCAGAAAATCCGCAGCTGACCATGGTTCAACTATTACCAATTGTCTCGAATTGGATGTCATCAGGCGCTAACAGCAATACTTCAATGAAGGGAAAAAGCTCAAAAAACAAAGAAAAGTCAACGGTTATCAAACCCAATAGCTGGGATGAGTTGCCATCAGACGACCTTCGTTTTATCAAGTCGCAGTGCAAGAACTCAACCGACGTCCACACAGCACTCAACAAACAGGGGATGCTGTTAGATTTAACGACCGTGCTGAATTTGGCTGGGTAATACCATGCATAATTTCCCTGTGCCATATCCGAATGAGCTGATATATAGCACAGTGGCGCGTGCCAGCATTTATCATGGTATTACAAGCCCCAAGCAGCTACTGGACGAGATTTTTAACAACCGCAAAGTGATTGCCACGTTAGATTTACCCTGCCATTTACAGTCATTATCGGAACAGTTAAAAAACACTGGACGCTTCTCGTTAGAGGAGTTGATTTATAGGCACACAATGTTTCCACTTTATGCGCCATTTGTAACAGAGCTTCACAGAGTACGCGCTATGCAATTGATGGCTGGACGTTCACAAGGCGCAGTGCACTTGTTACTTGGGGTTGCCGCATCAAGGGTTAAGACCGATAACCGTTTGCGTTACTGCTCAGAATGTTTAAAAGTTCAGTCCCAACAGTATGGCGAGACTTTCTGGCAGCGTAATTGGTTTTTCCCAGGTTTGAATCTTTGTCCTGAGCATGGAGCTCTTCATCTATTTGCAGTTGGCACAACTGAACAGCGTCATCAATTTCATGCGTTAAATGTTAAAATTCCAAATTTGATGAATGATGTGCCTATCAATTCGGATTTAATGCACTTAGCGAAATACGCCAGACAACTCATAGCGATGGAGCCAGAATATTCGCCAAGCTTTTCACAATGGACAACTTTCTACCATGATCTAGCTTTAGACCTTCGCTTGTGCAGGGGCAAGCACATTAAGCACGATGACGTTTATTCAAGAATCAGTGATGCATTCCATCATAAAACCTTTGAGCAACTGCGTCTGCAAATCAATCCCTCGAGAGATTCTTGCTGGCTAAAAAGTATTTTCCGCAAACATCGAAAGGCCTTTAGTTACTTAGAGCATGCATTAGTTTGGAGGGCATTAATTCCCGATTTATCCACAAAAGAAATTGTGGCACTGGTTTGCAAAATTAAGCCAAACAATAAATTTTTTTGCAGTACAACCGAGCAACAGAAGGTAAATAATCAGGATTTACTGCGCAAACGCCAGCTTTGGCAGCAAGCCGTACTAGAGGTGGGGGTAACCGCAGCGCGTAAATTCGGCAAAGGTAAGGCGTTATATGCTTGGCTTTATCGAAATGATAGAACTTGGCTGCTTCAATTTAATGCAGAATACCATCAGAGAAAACCCAACCCCCAGCTGAAATCTGATTGGCATAAACGTGATCTAATACTTGTGAGGCGTTTGCTTCGTTGGTTTCGGGCAAGTGAAATAGACTATTCTGTACCACGCTTGTCAGCAAACTACCTTTTATCGCAGCTGAAGAATAAAAGCACTGTTGAAAAAAACTTGAACAAACTGCCATTGGTTCATACGTTTTTGCAGCGATATTCCGAAACCATTACCGAATATCAGTTGAGGCGATTAAGTAATGCCTGTATCCAGGCTTACCGAGAAACTAGCCAACTAAAAAGTTGGGTTATTTTGCGTCAAGCAGGGCTAAGTAAGGAACGGTTAACCGCTGACAGCAAACGTGTTTTGGCTGAATTACGTTTATTTTCCTAGGAGATTGAGTGACGAGCATCAAAGGATTTGGCAAGGACGCTACTATAGTTCATATCGGGGATTTCTTTCGGTACAACAATGTGCCTGAATGGTCAATTGCCGTTTGGTGCTGGCCTACGCAAGATAAAAAACATGCCAGATTATCGAATTTACCCCTACTTAGCCGAGGGAAGCTGCCGAATAGTCAGAAAAAACAATCGCGCCGTATAGACAGAGTAATCACATTTGAACCTGGCTATAAGCTTATCGAAGCAAAATTGGCTGATTTCCCAGAGATCAGCAGCTTTAAGTCAATCCGAGATAAAGATGGAATTCAGAATGCTTTCTGCTGTTGGGGTAACAAAGACGATTGGATTGTTATACCACAGCTTGAACTTGCCAGGGCTATTTTCTTGGTCAATTCCTATCTCTGTCGGGCATGTTTGAGCAGTGCCACCTTACCCTTAGAATTTGATGTTCAACCCGTACCTGAACAAAATCATGTCAATATTCATGTGCTACAAACCAGTACTTTTCCAAAATCTGCGTTTGATCAAAGTGGCACTAAGCAACTTTTGGCATGGCTACTGACAGATCCTCAGGCATTGGCCTCTTACCAAAGCATCTTCCAACGCTATCAAGAAACGCGTGAGTTCAGAGATCGTTTGGAGAGCTGGCGTTTTAGCTTTACGCCACCTACGATGACAAACTGGAAATTACATGTTCGCGGTAGGTACAACACCGGTAAAAGCCATTATTTAGTGGAAGAAATTGTCGGGATTGATTTTGACGTCAATTTGCCAGAGAGCGTTGCGTTCATTCATCCGGATTTTGTCAACAACAAGCAAACTGACAGCAAAGCTCGCAGTGGCTCTGGCGGTACCGCCTGGCAACAAACTGACGAAGAGTTTGAAATTGATGACGAACAATCCGCTTCTGATGAAAATGAAACATTGATGCTAGAAGGAGACTTAACCTGGTGCCGCTTTACAAAGCCCAGCAGGGTTTACAAACAGGAAGTGGTTAAAGAACGCCCAAATCTGATTTTTGATGAACTTGCCGAAAAAGAGGCAGGCAGGGACGTGAGCACAGGAGAACCTCATCAAGGCGGCAGCTTGCCTGCGGCAGATGTTGGTGGCAAAGAGGACGTTACGGACCGAGAGCGACAATTTGCAAGTCGTTTCAAGAGTTTCGATCGAATGCTGCAGGTTTTAAAGTTCAAACATAAATGCCGAATTCTTCATGAAGAAACACTACCATTGCCTAAGGTCGGTCGCAGCAAACAACACCTTCTGGAGAATGGCACACAAAGGGCGATTAAGGCCGTTCGGCTTCGTTACATGCAGACTGATGTAGTGCTGTTAGAAGTTGATACCTCAGATGGTATCAAAATGCTCTCAACCAAAGTGATTTTTGGCTCAGATGCACGGGATTGGATCGAGCATTTCACTCTTATCCGCAAAGGTGTGGTCGCAAAATCAATATCTTGGCCTAACGAGTTATTGGATGGGTTGTTTGGTGAAAACTGTCACATCGGCATTAATCACCCCAAGCACCAAGGGGCAGAGGCTGGAAACATTCCGGTTGAGTCGATTGAGAGTTGGGCGCAACGCTTTACACAGTGTTTATCGCATTAATTTGATGGTTTTTTATAAGTGCATCAAATTGGCGCTCGCTTTACGAGATAAAAGGAAAATTATCTATCCAGTGGTTAACCCGGCACTCAATGGCTTCGCCAATTTCACTCGAGAACACCGGCAATGCTCCCACGTTAAATTATACCTACATTATTTTTTTTGCATCAAAAGCGATGAAACAACTTTAGCTTGACATTTAATCACACAAGTAGTGTTTTTTTAGCAGATTAATTAAATGCCCTTTTCGCAATGAGGGGCATCACATTACACCTAATCAGAAATCAAATTTGACTAAAAGTTGATCTTTCATGACTGTGAATTTTTATTCAGACTAGCTTTGTGACCTGTAGCCGGGCGCGATAGCCAGATTTTCTACACCATAGAGGGTGGGTGGTTAATTCCATTTAATACACCACCTATTTGCAAGTCGGTTGCACCACTCGTTGCAAACTGACAGCACCACCTAATTCACTAAAAGTACCACTGTATCGAATAGTGGCTTTGTGCCATAAGCGGACATTGGTAAAGAACAAAAATTGCACACAACGGTTATACAGTATGGTTAAATTAATACTCAGGGGATTAGATTGATCCCAAATGCTCTGACTATTACTGCAAATATCCCAAAACAAATGATTGTTATACAGGCGCTAATCAGCAATGCAGGCCAGAAACCAAACCGGTGTAATAACGTTGGAAATATCAGGAACATCGGCAAGGTTGGCATCACATACCAGAAAGTATACCAAGCGTGATTAGCAATTTTTTCAATTGGTTGCTTTTCGATATACAGCCAGACCATCGCCATAATAGTAACCAGCGGTAACGCGACAATTAATGCTCCGAGTTTGTCACTGCGTTTTGCTAATTCAGACGCTGCGACGATAACTGCTGCTGTGAGTAAATACTTGGTAATTAGCCAGCCCATAAAAGGTCCCCCTTAAAAACTCAATAAAAACCGATTGCGCATCGGTTTTTATTCTGCCACAATGATCTTCGGTGTGAAAAGAGAAATGTTTTATGCAATTAGGTGAATTAGAGAAACAAGTGCTGCAGTATCTGTGGAATACTCAAGAGGCTGATGTGAAACAAGTGCATGCTGTACTTGGTCTGACTCGTGGTATTTCACTAAATACGATTCAAAGCACTTTAGACCGTTTATTTAAAAAGGATTTACTTAACAGGACCAAACAAGGCCACGCGTATTTTTATTTCGCTAAAGTGGACAGAGATGCGTTGGTTGCCAAGTTAATAAGTAATGTCACCAGTGATTTTGTAGATGAGGGTGAACACAGTTTGATTGCTGCTTTTAGTTCAGCATCATCTAATCTTGATGACTCTCAGCTTGATAAGCTAGAGCAGTTGATCGAGCAGCAGCGTCAGCTTAGAAAAGGGATCTAGCACAGAATGTTATTTGGCGATGTCGCTGTAGTCCTGAACTTATTAAGCATCGGTGTTCTAACGTTCGCAGTTAGTGTTGTTTTTATCACTATTGTAACGAGTTTTATTCTTGATCGTTCTGAGCAATTTAGCTTCAAGTTACGCAAATTAGTTTTATGGGTACAGGTTAGTGCGCCTTGGTGGATTGCCTTTGGCTGCCTTACCTTATTTGTACCTGGGCAAGAGGAGAATAGCAGTACTACTTGGTTGCTTGATTTTGCCCATTGGCATCACATTGATGTGTTTAATTTTACCAGCTGGCACTCATTCACATTGTTCGCGGCTTTTGTTTATTTATTTTATCGGTTTGGGAGCACAGTTAAAGATGGTCTACAACAGTCTGTTGCTATGTCCAACTTGATTGATTTTACGAACGCGACTCCAACTGTAACGGAGAGCCTGGTGGTATATTACTCACTGCCTTTCAAAGCGCCTGCTGCTTTCACTGCGGGGTTGCTATCGCCGAAAATTTATTTAACTACGGCGTTGCTAGACCACATAAATCAACAGGAACTGGATATTATTGTCCGGCATGAATTGGCTCATGTTGAAAGCCGCGATCCTTTATATAAAGCGATATTTTCAGCCTTGGCATGCTTTTTTCCTGTTGTTACTAAGCGGAAACTAATAGAGCATTTCACTTTACTCACTGAACAGATGGCTGATTATTCAGTGACGGCAACTTACGATAATCTCGACGTTGCTCAAACTCTTGTTAATGTTGCACGCATGCAGCGAGTTGAAAGTGAGCAGATAAACAGAGTTGGCTGTCACGGCATACAAACTAGCCATTTTGGTAACGATCAAACTAGTGTACGAGTTCATCGCTTGCTTAATCCCATGTTACCGTCTTCTTGGCTTGCGTTGGGGATCTCATTCCTGATGTTGGCTTCAGTAGCATTGTTGACTTCGTCTGTCGTAGACAGTTTGCACCACATTATTGAAACCTTTTTAACCCATTAATTAAGGAGTGGGAATGAAAGAATTGCCATATAAACACACAACAAAAAAACCGATTGGCTGTCGGTTTTTAGCCCTGTTGCTGGGGCTTAGTTTTAGCCTGTCGGTATCGGCGACCAGCAGTCGACCCGCTCCGGTTATCAGCTTATCTGACGCTGTTAGCCTGACATTACAGCAGCACCCTGACTTGCAGGCGTTAATGTCGCAACAGGCAGTATGGCAGGGACGTATTCAGCAGGCAGGTATTGCTGAGCGGCCGCAAGTTGGCTTGACATTGGAAGATGCTATGGGCACGGGGCAGCAAAGCGGCCTTAAAAGTATGCAATCCACGCTGACGTTTTCTTGGGTTTTGCAACATGAGCTCTTGGGTAGCCGTGTCAGCGCTGCAAAAACTGAAGCCAGTAATTTGGCATTGGAACAGCAGATTAAGGCTTTGGATTTATCTGCTGCTGTAGCCAGGCAATTTATTAGCATTTTGGTTAAACAACAGCGACTAAAGTTAAATCAACAAGCTGCATTGCAAGCTCGTGATATGGTGGAAGCGATTACCAAACGCACTAATGCCGGCAAGAGCTCGGTTATTGAATTGCAGCTAGCCAAAGCTGAACTGACACGGCGCGAGCTGGCGGTAGAAGACATCGAACATGAGCTGACAGCCAGTCAGTATCAGCTGGCCGCGTTGTGGGGTAAACCCGGCACGGCTTATCAGTTAAGCGGCGACTTACTGCAAACCCCGGCAGTACCTTCCGTTGAGCAGCAACTTGCACTGTTAAAACAAAATCCGCTACTGCAGCAGTTTGCCAATGCCCAGCGTATTGCCCAATCGCAAATGGAGCTCGCCCGCATTGAAGCGAAACCGCAATGGCAATTTAGCACTGGTATTCGCCGTTATGAGGCCTCTGACGATTTCGGCTTAGTTGCCGGTGTGACCATTCCCTGGGGCGGTGAAAATCGCAACGCCGGTACTATTGCGGCACTGCAGGCACAGCAAAACGTACTGGCTAATCAGCAAGCCGCGCTGATGCAGGCGATGGATGCGCAGCTGTATGTGTTACTGCAGGAGATGGCGCACTCGCAGCATGTAATCGAAACAGTGCGTAATGACATTGTACCCACATTGGAGATGGCAATGATCGAAGCGTTCTCGGCTTTTGAAAAAGGCCAACTTAGTTATATCCAATACAGTAGTGTGCGTGCAGAGTTACTCAGCGCACAAAGCCAGTTATTGGAGGCATTTGAAAGCCTACATTTACAACATATTGAAATTCAGCGCCTGACCGGCACCGCTATTTCTCAGTGAGACATATTATGAAATATAACAACACTTTATTGTCATTTAGTTTGGCCATAGCGCTAAACCTTAGTTTGGTCGCTGCGGTCGTAGCACCTTTGTCAGCACATGCTGAATCGGCAGCTGCTGCGCAAGAAGAAGTAGAAAAAGGCCCACATCGTGGCCGCATGTTACGCGATGGCAATTTTGCACTGGAGCTGGCCATTTTCGAAACCGGCGTACCGCCGGAGTTTCGCGTTTGGCTAACGCAGGATGGCAAGGCACTTGACCCGAAAACCGTGGATTTGAATGTTAAGCTGACCCGTTTAGGTGATGTGGTAGATGATATTAACTTCAAGGCACAAAGCGATTTTCTGCGTGGTGATATGGAAATTTACGAGCCGCATTCCTTTGTGGTCACTATTACCGCCAAACATCAGGGCAAAAGCTATCGCTGGCAATATGACAACTTTGAGGGGCGCACCAGCATTGAACAAGCTGTCGCTGATGCGATGGACATTCAAACTGAGACCGCTGGCCCGGCTGCGCTGCATCAAACCATTCCCGCTTATGGCAGCCTTTCGCTACCCGCTGGGGCTGAACGCCATATTGCCGCCCGTTTTGACGGTGAAATTACTCGATTGCATGTGGCACTGGGCGACAAGGTAAGCAAAGGCCAGACACTGTTCACTATTGAGAGCAATGAGAGCTTAAGGTCTTATCAGATTAAAGCACCAATCGATGGCGTCGTGACAGCGCAGCTAGCCAATGGCGGTGAACAAACATCAGGCCGCACCTTACTTACCCTAACCGATTCAACTCATTATCTGGCGAAGCTCGCAGTGTATCCAGGCGACTTTGCCAAAGTGAAACTCGGTGCGCCGGTTACCTTTCAGCTGGAAGGCCATAGCCACGCATACAGTGGCAACATTGAGTTCATCGAGCCTAAGGTGCGCGATGATCAGGCCCGTATTGCCTGGGTGAACGTGAGCAACGAAAACGGCGATTTAACCGCAGGTAGTTTTGTTAATGCGCAAATTGAAATCGCCAGCTTTGAGGTGCCATTAGCCGTTAAGCGTGTTGGCTTACAAGGTTTTCGTGACTTTACCGTAGTGTTTGCCAAAGTTGGTGAGCAATATGAAGTGCGTATGCTGGAGCTGGGTCGTGAAGACAGTGAATGGGTTGAGGTGTTAGGTGGTTTGTTGCCTGGCACCGAGTACGTCACTGAAAACAGCTTCATTTTAAAAGCCGATGTTGAAAAATCTGGCGCATCACACGATCACTAGGAGCCCAAAGCATGTTGGAGTCGATTTTACACTTTTCCATAAAGCGCAAAATGCTGGTACTGCTGATGGTACTAGCGGTTGCTGCGCTGGGTGTATGGAATTTTACCAAGTTACCGATTGATGCGGTGCCTGATATTACTAATGTTCAGGTAATAATTAATACCGAAGCGGCCGGTTACACCCCGCTTGAAGTAGAACAACGGGTGACTTTTCCACTAGAAACTGCGCTGGCCGGATTACCGGGGCTGACGTATACCCGCTCGGTGTCACGTTATGGCTTATCGCAGGTGGTGGCTATTTTTAATGACGATACCGATATCTACTTTGCCCGTCAGCTGGTAAACGAACGTCTGTCAGCGGCGCGCGCCGAGCTGCCTGCCGGGCTGGAGCCTCAGCTTGGGCCAATAGCAACGGGTTTAGGTGAGATTTTTATGTTCACCGTCGATGCGCTGCCCGGTGCGACCCATGCCGATGGTACACCGATTACACCAATGGATTTACGTACCGTACACGACTGGACTATCCGGCCGCAGCTGATGCGGGTGCCAGGGGTGGTGGAAGTTAACCCGATTGGCGGCTTTGAGCGCGAAATACTGGTAGCGTTTAAGCCGGAGAAACTGCTGGCCTATGGCATTACCCAGGCCGATGTGGTGGATGCGATTGCCAATAACAATCAAAACCAGGGCGCGGGCTTTATTGAGCAAAGTGGCGCACAGTGGCTGCTGCGTATGCCAGGGCAGGCTGAAGATTTAGCTGCGATCGGCGCTATACCGCTTAAAGCCACTGACGGCTCAGCCATAACCATCAAAGATGTCGCTGACATTGAAAATGGCCATGGCCTGCGCACCGGTGCTGCCACACAGAATGGCCGTGAAGTGGTAATGAGCACGGTGTTTATGTTGATTGGTGAAAACAGCCGTACCGTCGCTTATGCCGTCGGTGAAAAACTGAAAGAAATTAATGCTACTTTACCGCAAGGAATTATTGCCACAGCAGTTTATGATCGAACCAAGCTAGTGGATAAAACGTTACAAACGGTCCAAACCAACCTGCTGGAAGGGGCGCTCCTCGTTATTGTGGTGCTGTTTGTGTTGCTGGGCAATTTTCGAGCTGCCTTTCTTACCGCACTGGTGATCCCATTTGCCATGCTGATGACGGTGACCGGTATGGTGCAAACCCGTGTCAGCGCCAACCTGATGAGCCTGGGTGCACTGGATTTTGGCTTGCTGGTTGATGGTGCCATTATTATTGTCGAAAACTGCTTACGCCGCTTAAGTCAGGCTGGCACTAATCCGCTGCCACTTAAAACACGGATGGAATTAGTATTTGAAGCCACGCGAGAAGTGATCCGGCCTGCGCTATTTGGGGTGTTTATTATCACTGCAGTTTACCTGCCGATATTTGCGCTCGAAGGCGTCGAGGGCAAAATGTTCCACCCTATGGCCATCACTGTCGTTATCGCCTTATTAAGTGCAATGTTGCTGTCGGTCACCTTTGTGCCGGCTATGGTGGCACTACTGTTTAAAAAGCCGGTGCAGGAAAAACACAACGCTATTATGCGTGGTGCATCGGCACTATATCGCCCGGCGTTAGACTGGGTGCTAAAAGGTCGCTATCTGGTGGTGTTCGCCGCGACAGTATTGGTTGTGTTGTTTGGCTATCAGGCGACCAAATTAGGCAGTGAATTCGCACCAAATCTGGATGAAGGCGATATCGCTATGCACGCACTGCGTATCCCTGGCACCTCGTTAACTCAAGCAATCGCGCTACAGGAAATGCTGGAGAATAAAATTAAACAGATGCCCGAGGTTGAACGGGTATTTGCGAAGATTGGCACCGCCGATGTCGCGACAGATGCAGTACCACCCAGTGTGGCCGATAACTTTATTATCTTAAAACCGCGTGAGCAGTGGCCTGATCCGGACAAAACTAAAGAGCAAGTCGTACAAGAGCTTGCGGCGTTGGTCGAACCTATTCCTGGCAACCGCTATGAGTTTTTGCAACCCATTCAGATGCGCTTTAACGAACTGTTAGCCGGTGTACGAGCAGAGCTGGCAATAAAAGTGTTTGGTGATGATTTCGACAGCCTCGCTGCGCTTGGCAAAGAAATAGAAGCGGCTATTACTCAGGTAGAAGGTATTGCTGATGTGCAAGTCGAGCAAACTACCGGTTTGCCGCTGTTGAACATTATTCCTAACCGGCAAAAACTGATGCAGCACGGTATCAGTCTGGTGCAGGTGCAAGCGCAGGTCGCAACTGCGATGGGTGGGACGGTGGCCGGTAAGTTTTATTCCGGCGATATACGCTCAGACATCGTGGTGCGTTTAGGCGAAGCCAGGCGGCAGGATGTGGACGCGCTGAGTTATCTGCCGATCAGCTTGCCTGATGGTCACAGTGTGCCGCTAAAAGAGTTGGTGTCACTGGAGCGGGTATCAGGAGCAAACCAGATCAACCGTGAAAATGGTAAACGCCGGGTAGTAGTTACCGCCAACGTGCGCGGCCGTGACTTAGGCAGCTTTGTCGCGGATATTCAGCAAGCCGTAAACGATAAAGTCGAGCTGCCATCTGGTTACTGGCTGGAATACGGTGGTACTTATCAGAAACTGCAATCTGCCTCGCAGCGCCTTAGCATTGTCGTGCCGGTGACACTGTTGATGATTATAGGGCTGTTGATCCTGGCACTGAGCTCATTTAAAGATGCGATGATCATCTTCACCGGTGTACCGCTGGCGTTAACCGGTGGTATCGCTGCGCTGCTGCTAAGGGACATTCCGTTTTCTATCTCGGCAGCGGTCGGCTTTATTGCGTTGTCGGGCATCGCTATCTTAAACGGTCTGGTGATGGTGTCCTTTATCCGTGAACTGCGTAAAGAAGGGATTAAGCTTAATCAAGCGATTTTCGATGGTGCGCTTACCCGTTTACGGCCAGTATTAACCACCGCGCTTGTAGCATCACTGGGCTTTATCCCAATGGCACTGAATACCGGCATCGGCTCTGAAGTACAGCGGCCACTGGCAACCGTGGTTATTGGCGGCATTATCTCATCCACCTTACTGACGCTGTTTGTTATCCCAGCGTTGTATCGCATTTTACATAAAGAAAAGGAGTCAATTTTGACCGACGTAGAAGTTCTGGAGTCAGCTGATGGCAAATAAAATTATTAGCGTCAGCCTATATCTGCTGCTTGCTGTATTAGCACTTATCAGCGTTGAGGCGATTGCCCATGGCGTAGATGACAGCACCCGCGCTTTCCTAGAGCAAAATCAGGGTGTGCAGTTTGTGCCGTTTCTATATATCGGTGCCAAGCATATGATCACCGGTTACGACCATTTGTTGTTTCTAGTTGGTGTGATTTTCTTCCTGTACCGCAGCCGTGACGTACTTTTGTACGTCACCATGTTTACTATTGGCCACAGCACTACACTGCTATTAGGTGTGCTAAGCGATATTCAGGTTAATGCCTATCTGATTGATGCCATTATCGGTTTATCGGTGATTTATAAGGGCTTTGATAACTTAGGCGGGTTTAAACGCTGTTTTAAGTGGCAGCCTAATACGCAATGGGCGGTGCTGATCTTTGGTTTGTTTCATGGCTTTGGTCTGGCGACCAAATTACAGGAGTTTCAGTTACCGGCAGAGGGGTTATTTACCAATCTAGTGGCTTTTAACATCGGCGTGGAACTGGGCCAGTTTGCAGCGTTAGCGCTGATTCTGATTGTGATAAACGCCTGGCGTAAATGGCCTTCTTTCCAACGTTTCTCCACTTTAACCAACACGGCATTAATGAGTGCCGGCGTGATGCTGATGGGCTATCAGCTGACAGGTTATTTTATTAATTAACGATATAAGTAAGAACGAGAGAATTATGCAACATACAGTAAGCACTAAAACCTTAATTAAAGCTGGCTTTGCCGCCATTGGCGTGGCAATTGTAGCATTAGTAACATTCATTCTACCTGCAGAATATAATGTAGACCCAACGGGTATTGGACAAGCGCTTGGATTAACAAGCATTGCTCAAGCGTCCCAGTCAAACGGCTCTGCGACAACTGCAGCAGGAACTGGTAGCGATGCATTTGAAACAATAACCATTCTTGTTCCAGCAGGTAAGGGGGTTGAGTATAAGTTTGCAATGACTAAACAATCCAAAATGACCTATGAATGGATGACGGATGGTGGGGAGTTATTTTATGACTTACATGGAGAACCTGAAGGCGATACCACCGGCTATTTTGAAAGCTATACCATTGCAACGAATGCTGATGTTAAGGGCAGCTTCACAGCACCCTTTAATGGCTCACATGGCTGGTACTGGAAAAATAAGACAGCCAAACCAGTAAGTATACAGTTGCTGGTTAAGGGGGAATATGAAGTGATTGGTTTGAAACAATAATAGGTGAAAAATTGGAGACTAAGATGAAAAAACTATTATCTGCGCTGATACTGTGTAGTGTGTTACTGAGCGTGAATGTTAAAGCGCACAGTGACCATGATGAAATCAGCGGCCAACAAGCAGTTAGCGTTGCGTTAAAATCGGTTAAGCAGATGACGTTTAAAGATATGGGGTTTGAAGCAGGCAAGCTTGATGAATCATGGAAAGCAGTTTCAGCCGAGCAATTTTCAGTGGTCAGTATTGAAGATGGCTACTATGTTGTCAGTGGTAAAAACGGTGATAAAACTTTGTTCTTTAAAATATCAAACAGCGGTCGAATGTTAGATGTAAAGACAAGTAACGCATTTTAATATCACTAAGGGTAAGCACTTCACTACCCGTCGTGGTGCTTACTCTTTATCAAAATAACGTTTTTTTGAATGTCCGCTTTTCGCTCATAGCAGGCAATCAAGTAACTGGATGATTGCTGAACATGGTGGTTCCGTGAAAACACAACGGGTGGTGATCAACCAGTGGTCGTGGTGGTAAATTCGGGTGCCGTTATGCAGGTGGGAGTGTTTTTAAGCCACAAATGAAACTCTGCTCCCTGTAACTCATGCTCAGGTGAGCAATCAATGTTCCAATCCCTTAAGACGTACCCGCGAGCTGATTCTCTTCAGAATGCTACGTAATGGTACTTTCGGCTGTACTCGTTTAGAGCAAGAGCGTTTACCTATCGATTTTGTTTATGAGAAACTTCGGTTGTGGGTCGGTTAAATAGTTAAACAAATAAAAGTTGATTTAAAACAGATGTTTAACCATGTCCTGATATCATTTTAGATCTATTTTGTCACTTATTGGGTGCGAGATTATGGCAAGCTTAAAATTTATTTTAGATCTATTTTGTCATTTATTTTTAAAGTAGAGCCAAAAAATATGGCTTGTAGCGTAGTTTATTTTAGGACTATTTTGTCATCCCACAAAGGGCCTTAGAGCCCTTTTTTATTGGTGCACTCTTAATATTTGAAATTTAATGAAAAAGTCATGTTGCTGTAATAATTTGCACCGCTTTGGTCCGGCTTTTTATCGCAGCGCTATTGACGGCTGAAATTTAATCATCTACCTTTTGTAAGCGCTTACATTTTTATGTTGCAGATACCTTTATTGGTGTTGGCGTTTCAGTCAGCAGGTAGCAAAGACCCAGGGGATGATTATTAAAATGAAACAGATTTCAATGTTAACCGCCGTATTGATGGCGGCAGGCCTGGCCGGTTGTGGTGGCGATACCGCTACTAATACCGACTTAACGGCTGTTAACCCAACCGAACCGGTAAGTGACTGGCAACTGGTATGGAGTGACGAGTTTGATGGTAGCCGGATTGACGAAAACAAATGGACGCATGAGATAAATTGCGCCGGCGGCGGTAATAACGAAAAGCAATGTTATACCGACAGCCCGGAAAACTCTTTTGTGTCAGACGGCACCCTGAAAATTGTTGCATTACCGGCAGAAGAAGGTGCGCCACTACCTTATACATCAGCCAGGCTGAATACCAAGTATCAGGGCGACTTTAAATATGGTCGTTTTGAAATGCGGGCGAAATTGCCTTCTGGTCAGGGGAGCTGGCCGGCATTCTGGATGCTGCCAACTGATAACGTTTACGGTGAATGGCCGAAGTCAGGTGAAATTGACATTATGGAGGCGGTTAACCTGAAAGTTGCCGGGGAAGATGGTGTGGCCGAAGCCAATGTTCACGGCACCCTGCATTACGGCCGGGCCTGGCCTAATAACGCCAGTTCAGGCAAAGCGTACTTGCTGCCAGAAGGGATGAACCCTGCAGATGATTTCCATACTTACGCCATTGAATGGAACGAAGGTGAAATTCGCTGGTATGTTGACGGTTATCTGTATCAAACGCAGATGGCGTCAAAAGTTCGCTTTAACAGTCGTGGTGAGGCTGTTGGTCTGAGCCATCGTGGCTGGTTCTCTGAGAATTTTGACATCGTTACCGGCGAGCTTAAAACCCAATGGAACAGTGCACCCTTTGATCAGCGTTTTCACTTGTTGTTGAATTTAGCGGTGGGCGGTAACTGGCCGGAAAACGTTAATAATCTGGGTATTGATGCCGAAGCCTTTGCCGATGGCCAGACTTACGAAATAGATTACGTCCGGGTATATCAGTGTGGTCAGGATTTAGACAGCGGCAGAGGTTGTGAGACGGTACGTGCTGGCTATAAAGACGAAGAAACCCTGGTTATCGGTGAAGCGCCAATTCCTTCCCCCCCTTCTACCGGCGTGGCGCAAAACCTGACTATTTTTGCTGATACACCTAACCCGAACTGGCCAGCATGGGATTGCTGTGGCGGTTCAACCCCGGCTTTAGTTGAAGTGGCTGACCGTGGCAATGTGTATGAGTTTGTTGTTAATGCTCAGCCTACCGTAAATGGCTTTATTACCCGCTCGGCTTTTATTACTGATCCGGCAGGTGTGCCCAGCCCGTTTGACGCTTCACCATTAATTGAAAACGGTAGTATCAGCTTTGATATGCAAGTGGTGTCTGCACCGTCAAACCCGGATTCAACCTGGATTTTTAAGGTTGAAAGTAACGAAAACTCCAGCTTTGCTGAATTACCGATTACTGCCAGCAGTGAAGGCAATACGCCGGTAACCGGCGAATGGCAAAGTTACACCTTCCCGCTGCAAATGCTGGCTGATGCCGGTCTGGATTTGTCGGCGATCGACGCCATTATGATTTTTCCGGCCTGGGGAACAGGTGAAGGTGCCGTATACCGGGTTGATAACGTCAAAATTGCCCAGCCGGATGCGGCGTCACCAGAGCTGGTTATTTTTACCGACAGTGAAAACCCGGCCTGGCCCATGTGGGACTGCTGTGGTGGTAGCACACCGGTTGAGGCAATGGATGATGCAGAGCACGGTCTGACAGCAGAGTTCAGCATTGGCGCGACACCTACAGTTATGGGCTTTATTAACCGTGCCCCGGATGGGTCAGGTGAACCTTTTGATGCGACAGCGCTGTTAAGTGAAGGCGTGGTGCAGTTCGAAATGAAGGTGGTTACTGCTCCGTCGAATCCTGACTCCACCTGGTTATTTAAAATTGAAGCTGACAACGCAACTTCTGCGGTAGAAGTGCCGCTAAGTAATGGCAGTGCTGGTATTGAGCCGGTCACCGGTCAGTGGGCAACTTATACGTTCAGTATTCAGAGCCTGTCAGATGCCGGCCTGGATATCAGTGCAATTGATGTGCTGATGATCTTCCCGGCATGGGGTACTGGTGAAGGTGCGGTGTACCGGGTGGATAATGTCCGGATCTATAACCCTAATGCCCAGAGTAGTGGCATGTTAACGCTGTTCCGTGACGCAGTGAATCCGGATTGGAGCTTGTGGGATTGCTGTGCTGGTTCAACTCCGCAGGTAGTCGATGCCGGTGCTCCTTATGGCAACGTGGCGCAATTTTCAGTGTTGGGTTCACCAGAAACCGTCCAGGGTATTTTAGCTAACGAAGGCGTGTCTTTTGATGCCACGGCATTACTGGCCAGTGGCAGTGTCAGTTTTGATATGCGGGTCGTGGATGCGCCGGCCAACCCGGATTCCACCTGGTTATTTAAAATTGAGTCGACCGGTGCTGCCAGTGCGGTTGAACTGCCATTGGCTGCAGGCAATAGCGACCAGGCCCCGGTTACCGGTGAATGGCAACGTTACAGCTTCCCGTTACAAAGCTTGTTTGACGCTGGCTTAGATATCAGCGACATCAACGTGATAATGGTATTCCCGGCCTGGGGTACTGGTACCGGTGCGGTTTATCAGATTGATAACGTTGAAATTTCTAATAACTAATCAGTGCGACGAGAGTAAAACGATTATGAAACCAATATTATTTAATAAAAGCAGGGTTGCCATTGCCGTATCTGTTGTACTGACAGCTGGTTTGCTAATGCCGGTACAGGCGCAGGAAGCGGAGCAAGAGCAGGCGCAGGACGTCAATGTTGAGATTATTCAGGTTAAGGGTATTCGCGGTAGTTTAGCGCGTTCAATGGACGTGAAACGCGAAGCGTCGGGTGTAGTGGATGCCATTTCAGCAGAGGAAATGGGTAAATTCCCCGACACCAACCTGGCGGAATCGTTGCAGCGGATTACCGGGGTATCGGTAAGCCGGGCAAATGGTGAAGGCAGCCAGATCACCGTAAGGGGCTTTGGTCCTGAATTCAACCTGGTTACGCTGAATGGTCGTCAGATGGCCGGAACAGGTTTTACCCGGTCTTTTAACTTCGAAAATTTATCTTCCGAAGGCGTCAGTGCGTTAGAGGTATACAAAACTGCCCGGGCAGAAGTGCCAACAGGCGGTCTTGGCGCAACGGTTAATATTGTTACCGCTAAACCTTTCCAGAACCCGGGCGAGCGTTACTCGATTATGGCAAAGGGCCTGCATGACTCCTCGAATAAAGCCGGTGACGACGTAACGCCTGAATTAGCGGGTATTTACAGCAACACCTTTATGGATGACCGTTTCGGTGTCACCGCGAACTTCTCTTTCCATCGCAGAGACTTCCAGCGGCAGTCGGCCAATGTTCGCTCCTGGCAGTTAAACCCTTCCTTGTCGGTGGATGCGTCGGATATTGTGGATGGCCGGCCGGTTGATGCCAACGGCGAGGTTATTCCCCGGTTCTGGGCACCTGATGCCAATGGCGATTTACAACCTGTTACGGCAGCCTTCTTTCCGCAGGAAATCAGTTTCGCCCGCGATGATATTCAGCGTGAGCGAACCAATGGCCAGGTGACCTTTCAGTTTGCAGCAACGGACGATGTGATCCTGACGCTGGACCACACCATCTCTAATGCTGTTACGGGTAACAACTCGCTGTCCTGGGGGGTGTGGAACGGTTCCTTTGGTGGCAACGCTAATGCTTATGAATTAGATGAAAACGGTACAGCTATTTATTACAACTCATCTGGCGATGACGGCTCTTTTACCGGGTTCAGGGAAACCACCGAGGTAGATTCAAAAGCTACTGGTTTTAATGTGGCCTGGGAGTTTTCTGATGCATTAAATTTCAGCTTTGATGCTCATACGTCTAAAACCACCACCGACAATGGCAAGGACAAGGGCTTAGGAGCGCAGGCGCGGGTTATTCTGGGCTCTGCTGCGCTGTCATCCAAGGAATATTTCTTCCGCGAGGGAGAGATCCCTGGTTACAACATCAGGTGGCTAAATGGCAGCAATGAACTCAGCCCGAGTGAAATCGGTTCGAACTTCAGTATCTTCACCCGTACTCCGGGTGAATCAGAAGTTACCCAATATCAGTTTGACGGCAATTGGCTACCTGAACTCGGTTACGGCCTGAGGGGGGTTTCTTTCGGTGCGGCCTATACTGAGCAATCTTTAAGTGGGTCTGGCGGCTCTAACAACGCCAATGCGCCGGGATTCAACAACGGCACCTTTGCCGAAATCTTCCCGGACAGCATGTTTACCCGGGTTGATCTGAGTAACTTCCTGGATGAATTTTCATTCGGACCAGAAGGTGTATCGCCCGGGTACGCCTATACCTATGATATTGATGAAGCCATCATCCGCCAAATGGCTTTCCTGACTGAAGATGTGCTGGGCGCTGATGCATATGTGATTGGCTCATTCGGGCCGGACATGTTCCCGGTGAATCGCATAGAGGAAGAAACGATTAGCCTCTATGTTTCAACGGAATGGGAATTTGAAGTAAAAGGTTACTATGTCGATGTAAATCTCGGTTTGCGCTATGAAGAAACCGATATTGTCAGCCCGGCCAAGAGCCGTGTACCAGAATATGTCTACTGGGCCGGCGGATCAGAGTGGCTGACGCAGTTCGCCGGTGGCGGTGATTTGGTGGAGGTGGAATTCACCGGTAACTATGACTTGCTGTTGCCGATGTTTGACGTCAAAGTGGATATTACCGATGACTGGGTTGGCCGCTTCTCTGCAGGCAAAACCATTACCCGGCCTACCTTAGGGCAGATGCTTGGCAACCTTAGCCTTACGCCTTCACCCAAGATAGGCGCCAGAAGTGGCAGCCGGGGCAACCCCAACCTGAAGCCATTTGAGTCAACTAACCTGGATCTGTCGCTGGAATATTATTATGGCGATGCGAGCTATGCGGCCATAGGCCTGTTCTGGAAAGACGTTGACGATTGGATTGATAACTCGCAAGTTACTACCACCTTCGAAGGCTTACATGACGTTTATCAGGGCCAGCGTTGGAATAATGCGGTTGCTGCCATCCAGGCTCGTGGCGAGCAGGCCACTGATGCTGCCATTTATAATGAGATTGTTGCCAACGGTGTGGGTATAGGTGAAAACAACCGTGTGTTACCTGACCCGGCTACCGATCCGCTGATTGAGTGGACCATCAACTCGCCTGAAAACGTCGGTGCCAGGAAGGTAAACGGCCTGGAGTTCGCGGTACAGCACGTGTTTGGCGACAGTGGCTTCGGTACGGGAATAAACGGCACACTGGTTGACGGTGATGTTGAGTACGATAATTTCGTGCTGGCGGCACAGGCGATTCTGCCGGGTCTGAGTAACTCTGCCAACTGGCAGGTGTTCTACGAGAAAGAAGGCTTGTCGGTCCGGTTAACGGCCGCATGGCGGGATGAGTATCTGGCGGGACAGGGCCAGCCAGATACAACCGATGCGCCGCCTAATTATGTTGAAGAATACTTACAGTGGGATTTAAGCGTTAACTACGATATTAATGAAAACCTGACGGTATTCTTTGAAGGCATTAACCTGACCAATGAAACCGAACGAAGCTATGGCCGGTTCGAAAGGCAGTTCTTAAGTGCTGCGCAATATGGCCCGCGGTATGCCATTGGGGTCAGATACACCATGGGCAATTGATTATACTTTAGTACCCTCCCTGTTGTAACTCCGGTTTAGTGCCCGCTTGCGGGCACTTTTTTTATGTTTATTTTAACCTAGACACCTATCTGGAAGGGCTGGGTGGCTGGAGTGCTTACGTAACAGCGGCATGGATGCCGCGGAGCCTGAAAGGGCACAGGGATGTGATCCTTGAAGGCGGTGAAGTAGGTATCTCCAGCCACCCTGCCTCTGCTCAAATATTAGTGGCTACACCAGCCACTGTGCCTCTCTACGTTAGTATCAGTCTTAGTAGCTCAGTACAGAGGATATAATGATAGTTGAGAGGATTTAAAAAAGGGCGCCCGCGAGCGCCCTTAAGTTTTACTTTAACAGCTGGTCATTATTTGCAAGCCACCACTGTGTGTTGTTGGTTGGCTACAGGGCTTATTCTGGCATCAGCCAGGTTCAGGGTTAACTTGCCGCTGCTTTGCACTGACAACACCTGAAACACCTGGCCCAGATTCATGCCCTGCTGTTGCAGGCAGCTTAAATTTACCGCCAGCGGTTGCCATTGGTCATCCGGCATGGCAGCCAGTGCTTCGCTGATATTAACCCTGCCGCCGCAATCCTCACCACAGGCCATGCCCAGCATAACCGTTGCTGGCACTTCACCCTGGCGCTTTACCAGCACTGTTAACTGACTGTCTGCTTCAGCATAGGCTCTTAAATCGCGCGGAAAGGGGCTGATGAAGCTAAAAGCAGCGCTGGCACTGCCATCAAACTCAAAGCGGCGGGCGTCTTCCTGAACTTCTTTGTCAAAGGTGCGGCTGTTAACAGCCCCCAATTGCTGAATACTGCTGCCAACCATTTCGCTCTGGTTACCACTTTGCAGCTGTAATTGCCACGGCGAGCGGGGTGAGCGCTCAAAAATAGCCATTTCAGTTAACTGGGTGTTCTGCTCTATCTGCTCTGACAGCTCGCCGGTCAATACGTCTTTATCGCCATAACGCAGACCAAAACCATAAGGCAGCAACGGCTGATAATCCGCATCGCCATAATTTACCGCAGTTTGCTGCGGGCTGGCTGGCCAGGAGAACGATAGTTTGCCGTGAAAATCGTACTGCACAGTGCCATCGGCATTGGCCAGAATTACATCGGCAACACCCTCGCCTTCACTGCCCGGCAACCATACAGCGACAAAGGCATCAGATGCATTAAGCTCAGGGTTAACCCACAATGGCCGGCCGCTGATAAACAGCGATACCACGGGGATGCCTTCTGCTTTTAACTTTTTAAGTAAAGCTAAATCTGTCTTGTTACCGCGCTGATATTCCAGATTATCCAGATCGCCATTGCCCTCAGCGTAAGGCTCTTCACCAAATACCACAATAGCCACATCAGGTTTCTGCTGATAGCTGCCATCGGCTGAAAGCTCAACGCTGCCGCCTGCTGCCTTTACCTGGCGCGCTATACCGTCATAAATGGAACTGCCACCCGGAAAATCTGCGTTAGTGTTACCGGTACCCTGCCAGCTAATGGTCCAGCCACCGGCTTGCTGGCCAATATTGTCTGCACCACCACCGGTAACCAGCAGCCGCTGTGTTGGATTTAACGGTAATAACTGGTTGTGGTTTTTCAGCAATACCAACGATTGGCGCACCGCGTCGCGGGCAATGGCACGGTGTTGTTCGGCGCCAATTAATTCGGTTTTACCAGCAAGTGGCCGCTTGGCCGGGCTGGCTTTATCGAACAAACCGGCGCGCATTTTAACCCGCAAAATACGCCGTACTGCGTCGTCTACCCGTTGCATACTGATGTCACCGGCTTCAACCTGTGCAATCAGATTATGGTAAAGCGGCTTCCAGGCAGCGGTGGGTACCATGTAGATATCAAGGCCGGCATTGGCTGCCTGCGGACAATTCTCGTTGCTACAGCCAGGGATCTGGCCATGGCCATTCCAGTCGCCAACAACAAAGCCATCAAAACCCATCCGGTCTTTCAGCACGTCAGTGAGTAAGTACTTGTCACCATGAATTTTGCTGCCATTCCAGCTGTTAAATGAGGCCATTACTGACTGAGCACCAGCCTGCAGCCCACCTACGTAGCCCTGGGCGTGAATATCAAATAATTGCTGCTCGGTAACTTCGGTATTACCCTGATCAATACCGCCGGTGGTGCCACCATCGCCCACAAAGTGTTTAACGGTGCTGATCACTTTATCATCACCCAGAAAGTCGCCGTCTGCGGCACCCTGCAGCCCTTTAACAATAGCTGCAGCGTAGTCATGGACAATTTGCGGATGCTCTGAATAACCCTCATAAGTGCGGCCCCAGCGATCATCACGTACTACCGCTACGGTGGGCGCAAAAACCCAGTCAATACCGGTTACCATTACTTCGCGAGCCGTGACTTTGGCTATTTGTTCTATTAATGCCGGGTTGTTAGCTGCGCCCAGGCCAATATTATGTGGAAATATCGTTGCGCCAATAACATTGTTATGGCCGTGCACCGCATCGGTGCCCCACATTGTTGGAATACTGCTGCCATCCAGGCTGCTATCAACCGAGGCCTGATACATGGCTTCTGCCAGTGCTATCCAGTCGGCCGGGGTGGCATATTTGTCGTCATTCGGAAAAGCGCCACCGCCATTTAAGTAGGAGCCAAAACCATATTGGCGCATATCGTCGACGGTAATATCGCGAATTTCCGGCTGGATCATCTGCGCGACTTTCTGTGGCAGGGTCATGCCAGCCATTAAGTCAGTGATGGCTTGTTCAATGGCAGGATCCTTCACCACCGGCAAGTTAAGCTGCGGCCAGAGGTTTACATTTGTCGCCGGCTGCTGGCTGTCAACGGTTAGGGGTTCGTCTGCCACGACAGGCGGTGCCGGCTTGCTGCAGGCTGCCAGCAGCAAGCTGCTGCTTAGCGCTACAAGTACCGGTTTAAAATTAAATGAGCGTTTTTGTAAAATCATAACGGTTCCTTAACTGCGAAATCAGGCGATACCACGGTACGAGGTTTGCAGCCGTTTAAGCCGTAAAAGGCAATGTAGATATAACAAAGCAACGGTAGAATAAAGGCCAGCTGCACTCCCATACTGTCAGCAAGTAAGCCTTGCACTAGCGGCAAAATGGCACCGCCAACAATGGCCAGACATAAAATGCCAGAACCCTGACTGGTGTATTGTTTTAGCCCGGCAATGGCTAAACTGAAAATGGTCGGGAACATAATAGAATTACACAGGCCGACCAGCAGTAACGACCACATGGCCAGTTTGCCGGACGATAAAATAGTTAATGCCAGCAATAGCACTGCACAAATAGCATTAAACGCCAGTACTTTACCTGCGTTCACTTTCTGCATTACCACAGCGCCGATAAAGCGACCTACCATAGCACCGCCAAAATACCAGGCAATATAGTGTGAGGCGGCACCTTTTGACATGCCGCCAATTTCCGGCATCGATAAATAACTGACCAGAAAGCTGCCTATGCCAACTTCTGCGCCGACGTACACAAAGATACCCAGCGCACCTAGCATTAAATGGCGTTGTTTCCAGGCTTCACCGCCCAACGGCAACGCTTCGGCAGGATCTTTTTTACCCATTGCCGGCAGTTTTAACCAGGCAAATATGATGGCCAGCAGCACCAGGCTGGCGGCAAGTATCAGGTATGGAAGCTGCACGGTCGATTCAGTAACAGTACCGGGAACTGGTTCTGGCGCGTCCAGACCACCAAAAATTAACCAGGCACCAAAAAACGGCGCTACTGTTGTACCCAGCGAGTTAAATGCCTGGGTCATGGTTAACCGGCTGGAAGCTGTTTCCGGTTGACCCAGCACGCTGACATAGGGGTTGGCCGCCACCTGCAAAATAGTGATACCCGAGGCCAGCACAAACAGCGCCAGCAAAAACATGGCATACACGTGCATTGCTGCAGCCGGCACAAACAGTAAACAACCGGCACCAGCGATCAGCAAACCAGTAACGATCCCGGATTTATAACCAATTTTACTGACCAGCATACCGGCCGGCACCGAGACAATAAAATAGGCGCCAAAAAAGCAGAACTGGATCAGCATAGCCTGGGTGTAACTTAAGTCGAACAGCATTTTTAAGTAGGGGATCAAAATATCGTTCAGACAGGTAATAAAGCCCCACATAAAAAATAGCGAGGTCAGGGCGGTAAGCGCAAAGCGGTAATTGCCTTGGCTACCACCGGCGCTAAGCCCGGCCGCTACTGGAATTGGTGTTGTTGCCATCTTGTCCCCCTCGGGTGCATAGTGTTTTTTATTGACGTGCTGGCGAGAGCCGTCTAGTATGATGTAAGCGCTTTCATTTATAGCATATATCACGCTGTTGGCAAATTTTTTGTCGTCCAGCTGCCAGTAACTTTACGTTCGGAAGATAGCCAAATTGATGAAAATCTCCTTAGCTGCCAATTCAGCCTTACTTAAGCCCGACTTTACCTTTGGTGTGGCGACGGCCTCGTTTCAGATTGAAGGCGCTGCCGACAGTCGCTTGCCCTGTATCTGGGATACATTTTGTGCTGAGGCGGGCCGGATTAAAGACGGCTCTGATGGCCTGACTGCCTGTGATCATGTCAATCGCTGGCGTGAAGATGTTGAGCTTATTGCTTCACTAGGCGTTGATGCTTACCGTTTTTCTATTGCCTGGGGCCGGGTAATAAACACCGACGGTAGTGTTAACACAGAAGGGTTGGCGTTCTATCAGCAATTGCTGGACGCATTGAATGAGCGCAACATCAAGCCGTTTGTCACGCTGTATCACTGGGATTTACCGCAGTACCTGCAAGACGAAGGTGGTTGGTTAAACCGGGCAACCGCTTATAAATTTGCAGAATACGCTGACGTAATCAGCAAGGCTTTTGCTGAAAAAGTGTATTCCTATGCCACCTTAAATGAGCCATTTTGCAGTGCCTATTTAAGTTATGAGGCGGGTATTCATGCGCCGGGTGTGCAAAACCGCAAGCAGGGCCGGCAGGTCGCCCATCATCTATTACTGGCACATGGACTGGCAATACAGGTGTTACGCCGTAACGCCCCGCAGGCACTGAATGGCATTGTGCTGAATTTCAGCCCCTGCCATCCTGCCAGCAGCAGCGAAACCGATATCCGGGCAGCCCGGATGGCCGATCAGTATCATAATCAGTGGTACATTCAGCCATTAATAGAGGGGCGTTACCCGGAATTACTCAGCCAGCTGCCGGTAACAGAGCAACCGGAAATTGCGGCTGGCGATATGGCAATTATTGCCCAGCCACTCGACTTTCTGGGAGTTAATTACTATACCCGCACGGTATATCGCGACAATGGTAAAGGTTGGTTCAGCGACGTACCGCCGACTGCGCCACCACTTACTGATATGGGTTGGGAAATTTATCCGGCGGGGCTGACAGAGATATTGCTGGATATTAATAAACGTTATACGTTGCCGCCGGTGTATATCACCGAAAATGGCGCGGCTATGCCCGATACCCTGCAGCATGGCCAGATACAGGACACTGAGCGGGTTGCCTATTTTCAGCAGCATCTGCAGGCAGTAGATAATGCAATAACTGCCGGCATGCGCATCGATGGTTACTTTGCCTGGAGCCTGATGGATAATTTTGAATGGGCCGAAGGCTATGCCAAACGGTTTGGTATAGTCTATGTTGATTATGCGACTCAGCAGCGCACCTTAAAAGCCAGTGCGTTGGCGTTGCGCGACTGTTTTGCCAGCCGCATGGCTACCGACAATAAGATTGCTAACAAATAACAATAAATAAAATTAACGCGCCATCATGGGGTTAGCATGCTGACAAAAAAAGAAAAAGTGGCCTATGGCCTTGGCGATACCGCCAGCAATATCGTGTTTCAGACGGTCATGTTGTTTTTAACTTTTTTTTATACCGATATATTTGGTATTTCTCCGGCAGTGGTTGGCAGTATGTTTCTGCTGGTTCGGATTATTGATGCGGTGACCGATCCGCTGATGGGTGCGTTGGCTGATAAAACCAAAAGCAGGCATGGCAAATACCGGCCCTATTTGTTGTGGCTGGCATTGCCGTTTGCGTTATGCAGTGTGTTAGCGTTTACCACGCCTGATTTATCTGCCAATGGTAAAGTGATATATGCCTTTACCACCTATACTCTGCTAATGCTGGCGTATACCGCCATTAATATTCCTTACTCGGCACTGGGTGGCGTGCTAACTGCTGATCCATCTGAGCGGGTGTCAGTGCAATCATATCGTTTTGTGTTCGGCATGCTGGGCGGCCTGCTGGTCACAGCCTGTACCTTGCCGCTGGTAAACTACTTTGGCAATGGTGATAATGCCAGGGGCTATCAGCTAACCATCGCCGCTATGAGTGTGCTGGGTTTAATCTTGTTTTTGCTGTGTTTTTACGGTACCCGCGAGCGGGTGCATGCCCCGGCTAATCAGCAGTTAACCCTGCGTAACAGCTTCAGTTCTTTGTGGCAGAACGATCAGTGGCGCATTTTATCTGTGGCCGCATTTTTTCTGCTTACCGGCATGGTGCTGCGTACCACCCTGGCTATTTACTATGTGAAATATTTTCTCGGCCGGGAAGATTTAATTACCGCCTTTATTACCCTTGGCATGCTTGGCAATATTGCTGGCTGCGCTGTAGCCCAGTGGCTTAGCCGTTATATTGATAAAGTAAAAGCTTACATTGGCTTACAGTTTATCTCGGCTGCTATTTGTGTTGTCAGCTTTTTTATTGGCCCGCAACAACTGGTTCTGGCCTTCGCGTTGTATTTTTTATGGGGCTTCTTTTTACAAATGGCCACGCCGCTACTATGGGCTAAAATGGCCGATACCGTTGATTACGGCCATTATAAAACCGGGGTTCGGATCACTGGTCTGGTATATTCTTCAATCGTGTTTTTTATCAAGCTGGGGTTGGCTTTAGGTGGCGCCCTGGCTGGCTGGCTGCTGGCCGGCTTTGGCTATCAGGCTGATACTGTGCAAAGTACTGAGGCACAGCAGGGTATTTTGCTCAGTTTTACCCTGTTACCAGCCATTGGCTCGATACTGGTGGCACTGGTGATGACCCGGTACCGGCTTAGTAGCGGGCGGGTATTGGATATTCACCGGCAACTGGCACAGCAATCTGGTGATAGCGCGCCAGAGCATGTTAAAGTAAATGCCTAATTTAAGAGTACAGGCAAACCATGGCGACCATTTACCAAGTCTCTGAATTAGCTGGTGTATCGCTGGCTACTGTTTCCCGGGTCATGAACAACAACGTGCGGGTAAGTGAAGCTACCCGCAATAAAGTGTTGCAGGCCATGGAACAATTGGGTTACCGGCCTAATTCTATCGCGCAGTCGCTGGCCTCTAGCCGTTCTAACAGCATTGGTATTCTGGTTTCTGAATTACACGGTCCTTTTTATGGCGAAATGCTGACAGGTATAGAAGCGGAATTCCGGGCGGCAGGCAAGCATGTAATTATTGCTGCCGGGCACAGTGAGCGGGCTACTGAAGAGGACGGTATCGATTTTTTGCGTAGCCGTAATTGTGATGCGCTTATTTTGCATGTTGAGGCAGTAAGCGACCAGTTTTTAATCGATTTAAGTAAAAAAGAAACGCCTTTTGTATTGCTAAACCGCCAGGTGCCGGCGCTGGCCGACCGTTGTATCAGTCTGGACAATGAGCTGGGTGGTTATCTGGCGGCCCGCCATTTGCTGCAACAAGGTCACCGTCATATTGGTTATATTGCCGGGCCAATGTGGAAAGCCGACGCCCGCGATCGCTTTCATGGCCACCAACGGGCACTGGCTGAATATCAGTTAACCGCTGACGAGGCGTTGTTTTTTGAAGGTGACTTCCGGGAAACCGGCGGTAGTAAAGGATTACAGGCGCTACTGGCAAGTGGCCGGCCATTCAGTGCAATAGTGTGCGCTAATGATGAAATGGCATCAGGTGCGCTGACCGCGGCCCGTGAGTTGGGTTACGAAGTGCCGGCTGATTTCTCAGTAATGGGTTTCGATAACGTTAATTTTGCTTATTACACCTATCCGAAACTATCCACTATCGACTATCCGGTCAGCGCCATGGGCCATATGGCCGCCCGCTGGGTGCTGAAAAAGGTATACCAGCAAAGCAATATTGACGTGCAGCAGGTATTTAATCCTCACCTTATACCACGCGACTCCGTGGCAGAAGCAGCCAATACCTAAGCCATCGTCAGCTGCAGAATGACATAGCGCACAATTGCTGCTGATTTAATCGATTACTTCGTTCAATCTTTATAGTTAAATTCATTAGTTTTGATTAAAGCAACAACGTATAGTGTGTGGTTTAACGTGCATGTTGCGCGTTTGCAGTAGAGGAACAGTTATGCAGAATGCGCAGGCAATGACCGTCGCAATGCGGTTGGCTCTGGGATTTGGAGTGGTCCTGTTGTTAATGGTGGCTCTGACCTTATTTGGCGTGCAGCGGGTAAGTCAGATAAATAAGACGCTGACTGAAATAACTGAAGTCAATTCAGTCAAGCAGCGCTATGCCATTAACTTTCGCGGTAGCGTACACGACAGAGCCATTGCTCTGCGCGATATTACCCTGGTGCCAAACCCGGCGGATCTGCCGGCCATTCTTAATGACATTGAGCGGTTACAAACCTTTTACCAGCAATCTCGCCAGCCAATGGACCAGTTGTTTCAGGCCAGTGTTGACATCAGTGCGGCTGAACGTCGCTTACTGGATACTATTCATACGGTTGAGCAGCGGGCACAACCATTAGCTGCAGAGGTGGTCCGGTTACGCCAGCAAGGCCA
Source organism: Arsukibacterium indicum (assembly GCF_019100565.1). Lineage (GTDB taxonomy): Bacteria > Pseudomonadota > Gammaproteobacteria > Enterobacterales > Alteromonadaceae > Alishewanella > Alishewanella indicum. The sequence continues at coordinate 118,830 of NZ_JAHRID010000007.1, forward strand.
GCAGGCTGCGGCACAGCAACTGCTATTGCAGCAGATGAGTCCTGCTTTTGTGGATTGGCTTGCCAGTATCAATGCATTTATTGATTTTCAGGAGCAGAAAAACCAGCAGGCTACTGCCTATGCCCGCGATGTGGCAGAAACCTTTGCGCTGTCGATGGTGATGCTGACTTTATTTGCTATTGTCATTGGAGGAGTAACTGCCTGGTATATCAGTCGCTATTTGCGCAATTCACTGGGCGGTGAGCCTGCACTGACAGCAGAAATAGTCAGCCAGATAGCAGGTGGCGATCTGACAACGCAAATTAAAGACAGTCAGCCAAACAGTATGTTGGCGGCTGTTGCCAGAATGCAGCAGCAATTGCGCCAAACTTTAAAAGAGGTTATCGGTGCAGCCAATACGGTATCGGTGCAAGCAGGTGAGCTGGATTTAGCGTCAAAAGAAGCGTTGCAGGCATCCGAGTTACAAGCTTCTTCATCAACAGCGTCGGCGGCGAGTATTGAAGAGATGACAGTTAGTCTTAATGAGGTAGCCAATACCGTGCGGCTGACTGAACAAAATTCAGAAAAAACCGCTGAACTGTCGGCGCAGGGCGCAAAACTGGTAAAAGAAGCGGCAACAGAAATCGGTGTGGTTGCTGAAACCGTTCAGCAATCTGCCAGCCAGATTGGCAGTTTGCAGCAGCGCTCAAAAGATATTGCCGGCATTGCCGGGGTTATCCGTAGTATTGCAGAGCAAACTAATCTTCTGGCATTAAATGCTGCAATAGAAGCTGCCCGGGCCGGCGAGTCTGGCCGTGGTTTTGCAGTGGTAGCAGATGAAGTGAGACAGCTGGCTGAGCGCACCAGCAAGGCTACTACCGAAATTGCCGGTATGATTCAGTTAGTTCAGGATGAAACCCAGCAAGCAGTCGTGGGGATGGAAACCTCGGCGCCACGGGTTGCGCAGGGGCTGGCGTTGGCAAATCAGGCGGCAACGATGCTGGAGCAAATTCGCGTACAGGCAGAAGACTCGCTGCATAATGTCCGGGATGTATCCCGCTCAACCAACGAACAATCTGCTGCAGTATCTGAGCTTGCCCGGCATATTGAGCAAATTGCGACGATGTCGCGTGAAACCACGCTGACGCTGAAGCAAAACCGCGGCGCGGTGGCCGCACTGCAGCAGGTAGCAACCGGGCTAAATGGCCAGGTCAGCCGGTTTAAAACCGATTAATTCACGGCAGGGCACTGCCGCGGGCGCTAAGGTACAGTGCGTACCAGTGTTCGCGGCTTAACCGCACATCCGGCGCCTGACCGCAGGCTTTAATCCGATTGATACTGGTGGTGCCGATTACCGGTTGAATATTGGCAGGGTGGCGCATTAGCCAGCCCAGCACTATTGCTTCACTGGATACCTGATACTCGGCTGCCAGCTGCTGCACCAGCTTTGCCGTTACCTGCACATGAGATGGTTGCTGGCTGATATCTTTGCCACTGAATAAGCCCTGGCTTAAACTGCCCCAGGCTTGCAGTTGAATGTTATGGCGACGGCAGTATTCGATGGTGCCGCTGCTGAAATTAGCCGGCGGCTGGCCGCTGCAGCCTGCTGTTGTGCCCTCATCCAGCCAGGCCAGATGACTTAAGCTTAATTCCAGTTGATTAACGATGAAAGGTTCGAGCACCGAATCTTGCAGCAGCGCCATCTGATGTTGCTGCATATTCGAGACGCCAAAATGTTTTACTTTGCCGCTGGCCGTCAGCTTTGCAAAAGCAGACGCAACCTCTGCGGGCTCCATCAGCGGGTCCGGCCGATGTAACAGTAGGATATCCAGCTGTTCGGTTTGTAGCCGGCGTAAAATATTATTAACCGACTCTATTATCCACTGCTCAGAAAAATCATAACGCTGTGGGTTCATATCGTCGGCAAAGCGGATGCCACATTTTGACTGCAAAGACATATGCTGACGCAATTCCGGCCGCTGTGCCAATACTTTACCAAACACCTGTTCGGCTTTGCCGAAAGTATAAATGTCGGCGTGATCAAAAATCCGGATCCCTGCGTCAAGGGCGGCGTCAATGATTTGATTCGCTTCACTGATGTCGGCGGCTGACAGCGGATTTTTGTTCCAGCCGCCGCCTAAATTCATACAGCCAAATACCAAAGGGCTGTGCTGGCGCAATTGATTGGCCAGCGGATAACTGTTCTGGGTTGTGTTGGTACCGGGCATAGCTGTTCCTGTAAAACATCAAAATCAGCCGCAATCAGCTTTTAGCCACTTACCACTTTGTTGCATGGTCATCTGTTCGGCTTTGCCATTTACTTCAGTAGTAAAACTGGCATTGCCACTATAGGCTTTGCGGCTGCTAAAGGTCATTTCACCTTCACCACTGGTCGGTGGGTTAGTATCGCAACTGAAGGAAAAACGATAACTGTTGTCGCCAGTCTGGTTAATTTGCTGCTGACAACCATCCTGCTGTGGCAGCTGGCCCTGATCAATTTGCTGCTGGGTCAGGCAAACCTGCACTGAACTGCCTTTTAAATCGAAAGACATGCCCTGACTGGCCATCATTTTTTCCATCATTTGCCGCTGGGCTGCCGGCATGCTTGCCAGCTGCTGTTCAAGCTGCTGCATGGCGCGTTCCAGTTCACCACTGGCGGTTTTAATACTGAAGCTATGTTGCCATAAGCCGGGTTCAACATCCAGGATCAGGGTTTCGGCATTGCCGGGCAGGCTTATGCCCGTGAGAGCAGCACAGAAAAAAGTGGTCAGAATGGGTTGGCGCTGTTTTTTACAATCTTGCATGATAATCCTCCATGACGGTTAAACAAGACTACTGAAACAAACTGCAAGCATAGAAGCTAACAGCGAAAACCGCAAAGTCTCCAGCTTAGGGTAGCGGTAACCGATAAATGTCACCCTGCGGGGGCTGGCGTTTCACAAAATATATTGCCCGGCTGCTAACGCTGTAGTGATGAACCAGCTCCGGGCTATCTGCCAGCAGTAGTTCAGGTTTGGCATCAGCGGCCAGCGGTTTACGAAAAATGCCAGCGCCCGGCTGATAATAAATAATGCTCTCACCCTGCAATTGCCAGTTCAGCCAGTTAACTTTGTCAAAATCGGCCAGTAGCAGCTGCTCTTCACCACTGGCCAGGTCCAGCTGCCATAAACCATCCTGATGAAACTTGCTGTAATAAAGCATATCGCCAAGCTGATATCCACTGTAACCGCCCTGCGTTGTTAGCTGCTGGTGTTCTGCGCCTTGCAACTGATAGCGCCACAGTTGCCAGTCACCACTTTTATTACTGCTGTAAATCAGGCTGTTATTATCATTGCCATGGTTAACCACATAGGCCTGATGTTCAGCAGAAAATACCTGGCTTAACTGGCCGCCATGGCCATCGGCCAGTTCCAGTTGATACACCGCCCCTTGCTGACTGAAAAAAATACTGCGTTGATCATTGGACCAGCCAAATCTGATAAAACCCGCCGGTGCCGGGATCGCGGCCAGCATATGTTCCGGGCCATTGTAAGGTTTGCGCCAAAGCTGATGAATGCCCTGGCGGGTAGACAGAAACAGCAGCTCGGTATCCTGCTGGTTAACCCGGGGTAAAAGGTCCAGCCGTGAGCTGTAAATATGCGCTGTGGCAGACTCGTCGCCGCCGTCATCAGCCAGCGGTTTGCGCCAAATATCGGCTTGCTGCTGCTGGCTGGCAAAAAACAGCTGCTGTCCGGTACTGGTTATCGAATTAACTTGCTGCTGCGAATAGAAATAGTGGCTGAGACTGAAATCAGCCGCCAGGGTAAATAGTTGGTTGCTGGCAGCGAGGATCAGTGACTGGCCGGCCGGCCAGCTTAAATCCACTACGTTAATATCCAGATCAGTAGTGTGGTGCAGTTGCGGCGGCTTGCTATCGGCCAACTGATACAAACTTAGCCGGCTGCGCTGTGCTGTCAGGTAACTGGCTATTGCCAGTTGCCCACCATCGGCAGCAACGGCCAAAGCGATAGCGCCGTTAAAACTGGCCGGGTCGGCCAGGGTGAGTTGTTGCTGATTGGCGGTGGCAAGCTGATAACGATATACCAGATAAGGCCGGGTTTTGTTCTGGCGTAGCCGGTAAAAAAAGTATTCGCTGTCCGGGCTCCAGGCGGCTTCAAATACACTGTCTGATGCACAATCAAACAACTGGCGCTCTGGCGCGACCGGGCGCAATGGTAATAGCATTATCTGACATTGCCCGTTATCCAATCTGCGGTACACCAGCTTGTTTCCATCCGGGCTGATACTGCCATTAAGCGCCTGGACCGCTGCCGCAATAAGCGGTTTGTCCTGCTGCTCACTGCGCAGCCAAAACTGAATTTTCCCGTTCGCATCCCGCCGGTGGAACAACAGCTGGCCGTCGTCACTGCTGCTGATATCAAATTCAGCACCGTCAAAGCTGGTTACCGGTTCGGGGATCAGCACCTTATCCGCTACAGTGCTGACAGCAGGCACTGTTTTAAGCCAGGCCAAGCTTAATGCTATTACTGCAAGCAGAAGCGCACTAATCAGCCAGGATACTCTGCTGCCAGCAGGGCCTGCTGGCCGGGCTGTGGTGCTGTCGGTGGCAAAAGGCTGCGGGGTCTTATCTGGCTGAGCCGGCAGTTCATTTAGCTTGGAAGCGGTATCCGTTACTGGCTGTATTAAGCTGGCCGCAGGTACCAGGCAATAGCCCAGTTTAGGAATGGTAGCAATATAGTCGGTTTCCGGGTCCAGGCTGGCACAGGCTTTTCGCAATAAGCTCACCGCACGGTTTATGGCGCTCTCGCTTACCACCCGGCCATCCCAGATTTCATTTATAAGTTGCTCGCGACTGACCGGCTCGCCGGCGTGCCGGGCCAGAAACAACAGCAGCTCTGCCTGTCGTGGTTCCAGGGTGCAGTGTTGGCTATTCAGCTGCAGGGTACGCCGTTGCGGATCAAATATCAGCTGGCCCAGCTGCCATTGCTGTTTATTCATGTTGTAGTGCAACCCCTTGTATTTATTGCAGAAAAATGCAGTAAGCTTTTCATCACAAATTCATCAGCTGCCCCTTATCGCCAATGGTGTCAGGGGCACTTAGCTTAACTGGCGACTTTATGTTAACAGGAAAGTAATATGAAATTACAACTAAGATTTTTGTTGTTGCTGTCAGCGCTATTGTTAGCGGTGCAACTGACAGGCTGTGGCGGCAGCGATAGTGAGCCAGCAGACAGCAATGTGATAAAACTGGCTGATCGTCAGTACACCCTGGTGTTGCCAGCCGGCTACCGGCCAGAGCAGGATTATAAGTTATTGCTGGCGTTTCATGGTTCAGGTGGTTCCAGTGCAGACATGCAGCGTACCGCAGGCTTTAGCAGTTACAGCAACGACTATATTGTCGCTTATCCGCAAGCCGGTACCATAGAGTGGAACGAGGGGTGTAATTGCAATATTGCCAACCGGCTGGGTATTGACGATTTGGGCTTTGTTGATCAGGTTATTGCCGATATCAGCGCGAAGCACCGGGTTAACCAGGATGAAATTTATGCCGCTGGTTTCTCGCAGGGCGGTTTGTTTACCCAGAATCTGGCCTGTAATCGCAGCAGCCGTTTTAAAGCATTTGCGGTAGTGGCGGCGCCAATGTCAGGTCAGTTGTGGCAAAGCTGTGCGCCAGCGGAACCCGTGTCGATCATGATGGTAATGGGCAAAAACGATTCCGTGTTGCCCTACAATGGCTACACCCACTCCAACTTCGGTCTGGTGTCTGCGCCGCAGGCAATTGCCCGCTTTGCCAGTCTGAATAACAGTTTACCGCTGGCCCAGCGCCAAACGCTGGCGGCAGATCAGGTTGAGTTGCTCAGTTACAGCAATGGCGCACAAAAAGCTGAGTTATTCAGCATTAAGCAAGGTCAGCATCAATGGACGTTTAGCCCGTTCGATACCTCTGCTGAAATTCTGACATTTTTTCAGCAGCTGGATACGCCGCGCTTGCCGGAAGCATCCGAGGTCGTGCAAGTTGACGACAAGCGTTTTCATGTAAGGTTGATGGGTGAGCAACATGCGGGCCCAGCGGTCGTGCTGCTGGCCGGGCCCAATGAGAACTATCATAGTGACAGCGCCTGGTTCAGCCTGTTGCAACCCGTGCTGGCTGACAAATACCGGGTGTACAGTATAGACAGGCTGGGCAATGGCTTTAGTGATGCTGCCGACGACGTGTCGTACCGGCGATTTGCAGACGATTTAGCCGCGGTTCTGCAAACGGTAAATGAACAGCAGGTTGTGATAGTCGCGATGGCCAGTGCCAGTATCAGCGCGCGTTTGTTCTATGAAAACCATCATCAGGCTATCGATATTAAAGCCATGCTATACATTGATCCGGATGTGCCATTAGCCAACTCACTAAGTATTTATCAGGGCTATCCGGCCGATTGGTATCTGGCCAACCTGGAGGCGCTGATTCCGCATCTGGCAAGCGGCGCCTGGACAGAGCGCACAGCTGATAAACTTCAGGCTGAGCGCAGCCATATTAAAAGCCTGGTGGGCGACAACCCGCTGATGGACTGGCAATATTTTGATTTAATCAGTCAGCAGCGCCTGTTGATTCGTCACCAGCAAAGCCGGGCCAGGGAAATTGCGGCCTACACCGCCGATTTAAATGCCTATGCAGCCCTTCCTATGTTAACTGCAATACCGGTATCGGTTATCGATACCGATTTTGAGCAGGCGCAAATTGATGCCAACCCGGAAAACGCTGAACAGTTGCTCTTATGGCAGCAGGAAAGTAACAGCTGGAATCAGCAGCAGGCGGAGCTGGCAAACGGCCAGTATATTGTACTAAGCAACAGTGACCACCTGGTGGCGCTGGAGCAACCGGAAAAAATTAAAGCAGCACTGGACTGGTTATTCGCCCAGTTACAATTGCCTTGAGTGCTTAACAGCATAGCGGCTAATTAGTTAGCGCATTGCACCAGCGTTTGATACTCATCAAAAGCGAAGTGATCGGTCATACCGCTGATAAAATCCTGCAATAGCCGGCAGCGGTAGTAAAGCTCAAGCGCGCTATTGTCGCTGCAGTTGGCATTGTCGTCGATAGCCGCAACTGCCAGTTGATAAGCTGCAACATGTTTATTTGGCAGGCGGTGCGCCAGCCGCTGTTCACGGCCAAACTGGTAGCCCTGGTTCGCCAGCACGGCGGTAAAGTCTGTAGCCGCTAACAGCAGTAACGGCTGGTAACTTTGCAGCAGGCCGGCAATAATGCGCTGGCCCTGCAGTTCCAGGGTTTCCACCTCGGGTTGGTTGAAAACAAACTGGCGGGCTACCTGCTTAAACGTGCTGGTAATTGCATGATACTGGCTGCCATCTTCCAGTAACGCCCGGTTTAAGCTGCCATGATAAACTGCATCGATATTGGCAATAAATTGCTCTGCCGCATGGCGTACCAACGGGTGGATCATGCCAACCCTAAGCTTAATAAAAAATTCAGAGCTTTTGTTAATGGGTTCGGCAGCAGCTTTATCCAGCGCGGCTTTTACCAACGCCGAAAAACTTTCACTGGCACCACTGTGCGTGGCAATCAGCCGGCCCTCTGGCTCCAGTTTATTAAACGCCAGATTGAGTTGCTGCGCCAGCTCGGGCAGGCTGAATAAACCCTTTTCTACCGCGTCTTCCAAGTCCGCCAGGCAGTAAGAAATGTCATCAGCGGCTTCCATAATATAAGTAAGCGGGTGGCGGTTGCCGGGCGTCGTCTCCAGCGCTTGCCACAGGTTTTCGATAAAACTCTGTTCAGCAAAATAATAGCCGGGTTTTTTCTGCAAATAGCTTTGTGGGTGGCTGCTCTCTGGTTTGCGGGCGCTGGCGAGCCGGGTATATTTTAAAATGCATGCGGTTTGCGAAAAGGTCAGGTTCATCCGCTGCAGGCTATGAACCAGCCGGATAGCCTGGGCATTGCCTTCAAACTGGGTAAGCTCACAGCATAAGGTTTGCCATAACGTGTTGTCTGCCAGCTGATGGCAGCGGTTTAGCTCCGGTATTGTCTGGCTGAACCAATGATTAATTGCGCTTTCACCGTTATGGCCAAATGGTGGGTTACCAACATCGTGCAGCAGGCAGGCCATTTCTACCAGCGATTCAATGGGCCGTTCTAAGCCGGTTAAGCCATATTGCGTTTGCTGTTCATCACTTAACTGCTTATAGATAGTTTGCACAATAAAGCGACCGGTTTGCTGCACTTCCAGCGAATGGGTTAGCCGGCTGCGCACGGCGGCATTGCGCTCCAGTGGAAATACCTGAGTTTTTTGCTGCAGCCGCCGCACGGCTGCAGAATTAATAATCCGGCCCCGGTCGCTTTCCAGCGCGCTTTGCAAGTGGCCACTGCGGCTTTGAAGTGGTCTGTCGGCTTTGATTTTAGTGCGAAAATCCATGAAAAAGCCTGCTTTGCTAGCAAATGACAGCAGTGTGGCGTAAAACGCGTCTTGCTGTAAAGCTTTTGCTTAGTCAGGCGGGTGACGTCGCAACCGGTTAACCCACGCCAACACGCCGTAAACCCATCCCTGGGGTCTCGTTTATAAACTTCATCCATGAAGTTTACCCTTCGGGCCAGCAAGGCTGTTTAAATTCGTTCCTGACGAATTTATCCGCCCGTCCAGGGCTTCAACGGTTGGCTTAGGGTTAACCGGTTGCTTTTAATCTAACCTGTTTTTAATCACAACCAGCCTTTCTGCCGGGCAATCCTTGCGGCGTCGATTCGATTGGCGGCGTGCAGTTTGCTGATTGCCTCAGATAAGTAATTGCGGGCAGTGCCCTCGGCAATATAAAGCTCTGCGGCAATTTCGCTGGTGCTTTTGCCTTCGCTTGCCAGGCGCAGCGCCTGACGCTCTTTCTCACTTAGCGGGTCTTGCTCACCCAGCGAGTTTAACAGCAGCTCGCTGTCGACCACTTTTTTACCGGCCATAACCTGCTGGATGGCCTGCACCAGCTGTTCTACCGGTGCATCTTTTAATAAAAAACCGCCAACGCCGGCGTCCATCGCCCGTTTAACATAACCAGCCCGGCCAAAGGTAGTAATGATCACTACTTTAGTTGGCAGTTGCTGTTGCTGCACATGCTGCGCCAGCTCAATGCCGCTGCAGCCGGGCATTTCAATATCACTTAGCAGCAAATCAAAGCCCTGATTTTTTAATAACGCTAATGCTGCCGTACCGTCAGCGGCTTCAGTAACCTCAAAGCCCGCTTCAAGTCGCAACAGGCTGGCCAAGGCAGTACGGACCATGGCCTGATCTTCAGCCAGTAAAATGTTCATTCGGTTGCTTCCTGTAACATGATAGGTTGCCGGGGCAGCTTAATCGTGGCGGTCAGCCCCTGTTGATGCTGCAAAGTAAGGGTTGCATTAATCGCCGCTAAACGTTCACGCAGGCCGCGAATACCATTGCCCTCTTTTACGTCGGCTTGCTGACCATTGTCGCTTAAATAAATATGCAAGGTATCAGCTTGTTCGGTAAAGCGCAGCTGGCAGTGGTCTCCCTGGCTATGGCGCATCACATTGGTCACCAGTTCAGTAAGTGCCAGCACTACTGCCGTTTCCCGGCGGTTATCCAATTCTGGGATTTCTCCACTTAACTCTGCCGCAAAGCCGGCATCGCGCAGCCTGCTAAGTAGTTTAGCCACCTCCGCAGTCAGCCCCTGGTGCTTGTAGCCCGATACACTTTGCCGCACCTGGCTCAGGGCGTCGCGGGCAATCTCACTTAATTCGGTTAACTGTTGTTGTGCTGCTTCAGTTTGCTGCCTTGCCAGCAGCTTTTCTGCCAAATCTGCCTTTAAAATAATGCTGGATAAGGTATGGCCAAGAATGTCGTGTAAATCACGACCAATCCGTTCCCGTTCAACCATGGTAGCCAGCTGTTTAACTTCATCTTCACTTTGCTGTTCGGCCAGACGATGGCGTAGTTTCGCCTGCTCTGCCCGACCCAGAAAGCTCACCGCCAGCACAATCGGAATGCCCATCACTAAAAACAGGTTCCAGTGAATAGTCAGAAAAACCTTTAGCAGAATCAGTAAGGTAATTAACAGTGACATTAGTAGCAGATAACGACGTAACGAATAAGCAAAGCCGATAAAAAAGCCGGCATAGGCAAACATGGCAATGGAGCCCGGGTTCACCGGAGTAATTAAGGCGGCAACCAGCACAATGCCAGCAATGGGCCAGTGTATGGTGTGGCGGTTACAACGATAAGCCCAGAAATAGCAACCCAGAAACAACAGCAATGCCATGACCATACTAAGGTACTGCCACGGCGCAAAACTCACTGTAAATAGCGGAATAATATAGAAAATAAGGTTTATCAGATAAACCCAGCTCAGTTTACTTTCCAGTTTGTCGAATGACGTCATCTACTTCTCCCGACCTGTTCTGATTGCCAGTGTAATAAGCAACAGGGGGTTATGCCAGTGACAAAGGTCACAGTGTCGTATGACAGTTGTCATCCGCAATTGGTGACAATCATTACCTGCACCTGAACGCCTCCACATTTATCCTGACAACCTCATTATTAAACATTCACAAACACTTAGAGCACTAACGGGGTAGTCAAAAATGAAAGCAGCAAATTTGAAGATTTTAACACTGGCCGTGTTGCAGAGCACTGTCAACGTATTTATGGCAGATGCGCCAGAGTGGCTGAATCAGCAAACTAGCCAGTTTTTAGCACAAACCGGGCAGGAGTAAGCAATGAGCGCGTTGCAAACACAATTAAAGGTAACCGGACTGGTGAAACGTTTTGCCGGTAAAACGGTACTGGCCGGCGTTGACTTGATCCTGGACGCGGGCGAAGTGCTGTGTATTCTTGGCCCTAATGGTGCAGGCAAAACTACGCTTATTTCGGCTATTTTAGGGCTTATCGGCACCGATAGCGGTGAAATACAGCTGCTGGGACAGCCTCAAAAAGGCACTAACCGTAGTATGGCATTGCGCCAGCAATGCGGGGTGATGATGCAAATTGGCAGCCTCAGCGCCAATTTAACGGTAGCCGAGCAGTGTGATTTGTTCAGCAGCTATTACGATAACGGTTATAGCGCGGCAGAGCTGGTAAAACTGGCCGGTTTGCAGGCACAGGCCAAAGTGCGGTTTGGCCGGTTGTCAGGAGGCCAGAAACAACGCTTGCTGTTTGCTCTGGCTTTGGCCGGCAAACCGAAGCTGGTATTTCTGGATGAGCCTACCCTGGGTATGGATGTGGAAGCCAGGCGCAATTTATGGCAGCAAATCCGCCAGCTAAAACAACAAGGGGTGGCTGTGGTGTTGACCACTCATTATCTGGAAGAGGCAGAGCAGCTGGCCGACCGGATTATGGTGCTGCATCAGGGCCGGTTTATTGCCAATGGTAGCCCACAGCAACTGAAAGAGTTAACCCGGTACAAAGTGGTGCAATGTTGCAGTAGCTTAACTGATGCTGAGTTACTGGCACTGCCTGGCGCATTGCAGCTTAGCAGACAGCAGGGGGTAATAACGCTGCACAGCAGCCATGCCGAACAAACAGTCAAAGCATTACTTGACAAGGATGGCGCTGTCAGCCAGCTGGAAGTACGGCCAGTGGCATTAGAGCAGGCGTTTTTACAACTAACCGCACAATCTGCTGAGCGCAGCGCAAATAAGGAGCAAGCCGCATGAGTAGCGTAGCGATATATCAAAAAGAAGCCTGGTACGATTTGGTCAGTGCCTGGCGCACGCCGGGCTTTGTGTTGCCGGCACTGGCTTTTCCAGTGGTGTTTTATCTGTTTTTCGGGGTGTTGTTCAGCCCGGCTGGCAGCAGCCATGCTGCCTATATGCTGGTGACTTACAGTTGTTTTGGCATTATGGGGCCGGCGATGTTTAATTTTGCTATGAATATTGCCAGCGATCGCGCCCAGGGCTGGTTAACCTTAAAGCGTCTGTCACCAATGCCGGTCAGTGCTTATCTGCTGGCAAAAATGGCCACCAGTCTGGTGTTTGCCATGCTAATTATTGTGTTGTTATTCAGTGTTGCTGCTGTTTTTGGCGACGTTCGACTGGAGCAAGGCCAGTGGCTGGGGTTAGCGCTGTTGTTGCTGGCAGGTACCGTGCCTTTCGCCCTGATTGGCTTACTACTGGGTTTAACCCTCAGTGACAAAGCAGCCCCCGGGGTGGTTAACCTGTTGTACCTGCCAATGGCTTTTTTATCTGGTTTATGGTTGCCAATACACCTGTTACCCCAGTTTTTACAACAACTTGCCTGGGTATGGCCAAGTTATCATCTGTCACAACTGGGTTTGAAATTGCTGGCAATGGATCAGGGCCAGCCGCTGCTGCATCTGGTTATACTGGGGTTGACCACCGCGGTGCTGATGGGATTATGTGTGCTTGTCTTTCGTCGCTATACAGGAGCTAAATAATGAAAAAGCTGGTAGTTATGATAATTGCGGCTTTGCTGGTAATGTTTTTTCTGCTGCTACCAGAGCCCGAGTCAGAGGCGGCACCAGAGCTGACTGCAGCCTCCCCGGCAGAGCTAACAGACAACAGCTTTATTCTCGGGCCGGTAAAGCTGTTTGATGGCGAAAAGTGGCGCGATGAGCGCTTTGCCGAAATAACAAACGGCCGGGTGCAGCAACTGTACCTGAATAAACCAGACAGTGCGTTGCCCTGGGTGGACGGTAACAACCAGTGGCTGATACCGGGGCTGATTGATGCACACGTTCATGTCTGGGGCGATGCACTTGAGCAGACACTGAATTTCGGCGTCACTACGGTGTTGGATATGTTTGGCGACCATCAGTTTCTGGCAGCGCAGAAGGCCACCAGAGCCAGCACGGCTCAAACAAACAAGGCAGATATTTACGGTGCAGGCACCCTGGTTACAGCAGCCAAAGGCCATGGTACCCAGTACGGTAGAGCCATTCCGGTTATCGAAAATGCCGGCCAGGCCAGTGAGTTTGTGGCAGCGCGACTTAAAGAGGGCTCTGATTTTATCAAAATTGTCTATACCTCTGATAAAGCGTTGCGGCGTTTCAGGCCTTCGATTGACCTGGCGACCCTTACCGCAGTAATTGCCGAGGCCAAAGCGCAGGGCGTATTGGCTGTAGTGCATATTGCAGATTTACCGTCGGCCGAAGAGGCCATCGCGGCGGGGGCTGATGGCCTGGTGCATAGCTTTTTCAGTGAGCCGGTAAGCAACGAATTACTACAGCTGACGGCCTCGGAGCAGCGCTTTATTATCCCGACTATGGCGGTAATGGAGGGTATGCTTGCCGGTAAAATAAATGAGGAATTGTTGTTGAATGCCCCGCCAGCTGCGCTTACGCCTGCCGCGATAAGCAGCTTAACCGAGCGGTTCAGCCATTCGCCAATCCCGGCAGACCGATACCAGTTATTAGCAAATAATACTAAACAGATGGCAGATGCCGGAATATTGTTGCTGGCCGGCTCTGATGCACCCAATCCTAATACCGCTCACGGCGTCAGTTTAATCGTTGAAATGGTGCTACTGCAGCGTGCCGGCGTGCCGGTGTTAAAAGTATTACAGAGCGCCAGCTCGGCTCCTGCCAAGGCATTTGGCCTGTCACAGGTAGGGTATCTGCGGCCTGGCTATAAAGCAGATATGGTGTTGCTGGCTAAAGATCCGATGGCCGATCTCACCACGTTGCTGGCACCGCAAGCCATCTGGAAAAATGGTTGGTTACATCAGCCGGAGCTGCCCGCAGAAACTGCAAAAATGGCGGGCGGACTGATAGCTGATTTTAATACGGACTTAAGTGCTCACAGCGGTGGTTTCGCTGCCAGCAGCGACAGCATGATGCAGGGTAATTCGTCTGCAGAGATCGTTGTGCAGCAAGGTGTGTTAGCGGTAGAGGGTGTTATCCGGCCTGGCTTTGCTTACCCCTGGGCCGGGGTGGCCTGGCAAACAGGCAACAATATGGAAAATGGCAGTGATTTCAGCGATATCAGTGCTATCCGCTTTAAGATCCGCGGCACGCCGGGCCAGTATCGGCTGGATGCGTTTTCAGCCGGCAGCTTTATGCCCGTTAGTCACCACTTTACGGTCAGTGCTGACTGGCAAACTATCGAGGTGCCATTGTCGGCATTTAGTGGCCTTAATACCGACGCGGTCAGTATGCTGTTATGGAACGGCCCGCAGGGCGAGTTCAGCTTCGAGCTGGATGAGATAACGCTACTTTAACTTATATTCAAAGCCGGCTTCTGCCTCACTGTCATGGAAGGGCGTAACCCGGCTTTTTTTATTCAGGCTGGCATTAACCAGTGAGTTTGGGAATACTTCAATACCGTTGTTAAAGTCTTCCACGTTCTGGTTAAAAATCCGGATGGCAGCGCCGATGTTTTCCTGCTGCTCAGCAATTTCGCGCATCAGGTTATTAAATACCTCTGAGGCTTTTAATTCCGGGTAGGCTTCTACCGCGATATTTAAACCCTGCATCAGATCTTTGGTTTTGCTTTCTACCTGCTCTAACTGGCTGGCGTCAATGTTATCGCTGTGCAATTTAGCGATGCCGCTGCGTAGCTCGGCAATCTGGGTTTGTAAACCGGCTTCATGCACCTGAAACTGCGCCACTACCTGCTCCAGATGCGGGATCATTTTATTTTTCTGCCGTTCCTGGGTTATCACATTAGCCCAGCCACGCTCAACAGCGTTCATCCGGGTAATAATGCCGTTGTAAATCACCACCACAAACACTGCCAGTAAGATAATTACGCCGATAATGATGCCAGTTGTCATCTGTTGCTCCTGCTGCGCTAAATAAGTAAATGTTTTATCGTTAAAAGTTTGAGTCTGAGTGTCGCATTAACTGATGAACGGCCGCCAGTGTTTGTTGCAATTTTGGCAGGGCTGTTGCTTGCTCAATGCTTTGCCGGAACCGGCTTAACTGATCCAGGCCACAGGGTGGCTGGGCATCCAGCAGATCAGCATTGGCGAAACTAATGCAGAGCGTGCCATCAGCACTGAACTCCAGGTTAAGCTGGCGCAACTGGCCGGCTAAGTCTTCCAGTGCTACGACTGCCGCCGGCTTTAAAAAGCGCGCCGCCTGCATTTGCTCGCTGGCACGCACTTTAAATATTTTATTAAAACGGCCCGAATCACTCTGGTATTTTTCGCCATTTATACCGCTTGGCGCAAAGGCGCAGATAAACAGGTTTTGCACATAACGAAAGGGCAGCATTAAGCCATAGCGGTCGTAATGAGTATACTCGGTGCGGGTTCGAACCTGGCCTTTACTGTTAGTACTGGTTACCGTGCGTCGGTCAACGTAGTGAAAATGCCAGTAATGATAGTCAAACTGGTGCTCTTCACCGACATAATGCCCGGCGATAATTTGCTTAAACTCGCGCTTGTGGTTGCCACGGTCAAACTCGGCAAACTGCTGTTGCCAGCTGCGGCTGTCTGGCCACTGTCCCGGGCGCAGTAATTGCAGCTGGTTGTCCAAAAGTGCATTGTGCCAGTAAAGCTGCCGGCCCAGTTTTTTCAGGCCGGCATAGCGCCAGCCGATAATTATCAGCGGCAGCAGGCTAAGACCAAGCAAGGTCCAGCCGATGGCCGGCAGCCAGGTAAGTTCAACCAGGTAATGATAAAGCCACATGCAGCCGAGAGCACCGGCAACTAAGCCTGCACTGCAAAGCCATAGCGGCAGATGATGATAACGTATTGGTTGTGGTAATACGGCCAGTTTATCAAGCAATTTCAGTAATTCTGCTTTGCTGTGCAGAGTCTGACTTTGCCGTTTTACCTGCGCCAGCGCGGCGGCTAAGGTTTTATTATGTTGAAAAGCTGACATTTGCCCTCCGTGGAGCTGGCAACATAATCAAAAGCGGCGAAATTTGCAAAGTATACCTGCATTGCTGCGCCGGCCGCTTACGTTATTTCAACCTGCCAGCTGGTATTTTTCCAGGCGGTACAACAAAGTTTTATAAGGCAGTTGCAACAATTTAGCTGCCTGGGCTTTGTTACCACCGGCACGGTTAAGGGCCTGTTGCAGACAGTCGCGTTCATGTTGCTGCCAGTTCAGTCCCTCTGCCGGCAATACAAACTGGCCGGTACCCACTGTACTGCTGGTTAATCCCGCCAGCAACTCCTGCTCATCGCCCAGTAATACGAAGCGTTCAATCCGGTTAGCCAGTTCCCGCACATTACCCGGCCAGGGGTAATCCATTAGTTGTTTCATAGTGGTTTTGGTTAACGCCGGTGCCGACAGCTGATAGCGCTGCTGACTTATTTGCAGAAAATGCTGAATTAACTGCGGAATATCCTCGGTACGCTGACGCAGAGCCGGCATATGCAGGGGCACCACATTTAACCGGTAGTATAAATCTTCCCGAAAGCGCCCGTCCTGCACAGCCTGGGAAAGATCCTGATGGCTGGCGGCGATTAACCGCACATCCAGGGTGATCTCCTGATGGCTGCCCAGCCGGGTAACTTTGCCTTCCTGCAACAGACGCAACAGTTTCGCCTGCAGGCTTAACGGCAACTCGGCCACTTCATCCAGAAATAAGGTGCCGCCGGCTGCCGCTTCAAACTTACCGGCTTTCGCCTGATGGGCACCGGTGTAGGCGCCTTTTTCCGCGCCAAACAACTCTGCTTCAGCCAGTTGCTCGGGGATGGCGCCACAGTTAATGGCAATAAACGGCCCTTTGCAGCGCGACGACAGCTGATGCAGCGCCCGGGCTGCCAACTCTTTGCCGGTGCCGCTTTCGCCACTGATCAGCACCGTAGCATCGCTGTTCGATACCCGGTTAATCCGCTGAAACAACTGCTGCATGCAGGGCGCTTTACCAATTAAATCGACCAGCTGGCGTTGCTCGCTTAGCTGCTGGCTTAACTGGCGGTTCTGGCTGCGCAGCCGCTTGGCGGTTAAGCCCTTGCTAACGGCCAGCAGCAGTTCCTGGCGTTTAAAAGGCTTGGTTAAGTAGTCATCGGCCCCGGCCTGGATAGCCTCGACCGCATGGCTGACCGAGCCATAGGCCGTCGCCACCACAAAGCCCAGTTCCGGCAGGTTGCTACGTACATAATTTAAAATCGTTAAGCCGGTGTAATTACCCAGTTTCCAGTCGCTGAATACCAGCTCAATTTGTGGCTGCTGTTTTAGCAGCACCAGCGCATCTTCCACGGTTGCGGCGCTGAATACCTGATACTGCTCACCCTGCAATAGCTTGCCAAGCAGCTGGCGCTGTTCGTTATCATCTTCTACCAGCAGGATAGTCGCTGTCATTGCATTGCTCCGGTAGTGGCTCCGCCAGATGCCTCGCTAAGAGTGACAATAGCGCAGCAACCGCCCTGCGGCCGGTTTTTCAGTTCAATCGACCCCTGATAATACAGCTTCAGCAAACGGCTGCTGATGTACAGCCCCATGCCGGCACCATCTGCCTTACTGGAGCAATGCGGGCTAAATAGTCGCGGCACAATATCGGCACTAAGCCCTGGGCCGTCATCGCAAATCGTTACCTGCACCTGCTGCGCTGTGGTTTGCACATCGATGCTAATCTGGCCTTTGCCACCAGAGGCTTCAACCGCATTGGCCAGCAGTGTATGAAAAATACTGCGTAATTCGGCTTCGGCGCCGGCCACCCGGGCCTGGCTATCGCCGCTGAGGCTGAATTGCAACTGGCCGTTACTGAATTCCAGCAGCAAATCATCCAGCACATTTTGCAGCAATACCGGTTGGCTGCGATCAATATCGGCACAGCTTAACGTTAGCATTGCCGTCAGGTTGCGGTTGATATGCTGCATTTTCTGCTCGGCCTGTTCACTTAAACGCTGGCGCAAAGCCGGATCGTCACTGCTGGCAACCTGTTCCAGCAGTAAACTTAAGGTGTGAATAGGGTTGCGCAGCGCATGCACCATACCACGGCTTATTTCACCTAACTCTGCCAGATGCTGTTGCTGCTGATGCTGCTCTGCCTGGGCCGCTAATGCGGCCAGCTGGCTGCTCATCTTGTTAAACTGCTCACTGACATAGCGGTATTCTGCTAAACCTGTTGTGGTCACCTGCTGGCCAAGCTGCCCCTGTTGTAACTGTTTAAAACCTGCTACCAACCGCTGCAGTGGCTGGATAAGCCGGTGGCCCAGCCAGAGCGCAATTAACATGGCCAGTGCGGTGCTGGCGGCAATCAGCAGCATGGTGTATTGGGTAAATTCAGCAATAAGTGGCTCTGCCTGATTATAACGGCCGCTGCGGTGTAACTGTTCAGCGCGGTCCTGCAGTTTTTCAGCGGCAATTTGCTGTAGTAAATGCTCCACCGCATGCTGCTCCTGCTGCCAGTTAATGTCAGTCAGTGCTTCAATGTTCAGCTGCCGGCCATTTTTTTCAATCTCAATAATTTTTACCTTGTGCTCGCGCGGTGCGGCCTGCCCGCCAGGTGTCTCACCTCTGGCCGGTAATGGCGGTGCAGGTGGTGGTGGTGGTCTTCGGATTATGGTTTCCAGCTGATCCGCGGTTTGTGCCAGCACTACCCGGGTTATTTCTGAACTACTACTGCTGATTTGCTGCTCAATCTGGCCCTGAAAAAGCCGTACCAGCCAAATCTGGCTGGCTGCCATCGCCAATAACAGAAAAATTATGCCTAAACTCAATGCCCAGCGAATTGACATACTGCCGCTCTCAATAATGCTAATAGTGCTTAGCTTACAACCCCTGTGCCAGTTTGCCAAAGCCAATGACTGCAAGAGCCCGGCTGCTAATGGTCGGCAACGGCAGGTGATTAGCGGACGAATTATCCCGATATCGGGATGTATAGCAGCTGATATCGGGATGTATTGGTTGGCAGTTGTTGCAAGTTCTTGATTTAAAACATTAAAAATAGTGGCATTAAACTTTCATTGATAAAGTGCATTTTGCGAATGATGGATTCAAAGGAGCAACACGATGAAAATGATAATGGTCAATGCCGCTTTAATTGCGTTTTTAACGGGCTGTGCTTTACCTCAGGCTCAGGCAGAACAGCCCGCGCCAGAGAAAGCGCATGAAACCCGGATTGTGGTAATGCAGGACGGTGAGAAAAAAGAGTGGCGTTTTAGTGGCGAAAACTGGCGTGACAGTGACGAGTGGCAACAGTTCATCGCCACGCTGGAGCCTGAGCAGCAACATAAACTGGAAAAATTATTGGCTTCGGCACCGCCTGTACCGCCAATGCCGCCACATCCACCAAAAGTCAGCTGGCAGGACCATGATGGGATCCAGCATATTGTTATCCGCAAGCAGGGTGAGGCTGTCGAGGAGCAGCAACTGATTGAAATTCACCGTCAGGCTGGTGAACATGCGAAGTTAATGCACATTGAAATTCAGCGGGAAGCGGGTGAACACAGCTTCAGCGCTATTAAGCATTTGCTGGAAAACGCCGAGCTTACTAAAGAGCAGTTGCAACAATTGCAGGCGTTGCTGGATTCAAAGCATTAACCGTAACGGTGTATTGGAAAACCCTGGTTACCGGCTTTGATCTCCCAACCACTGCCGTGTTGCCGGCCCGCTAATCCGGGCCGGCTTTTTAACGCTTACCAGGGTAACTCGCTGCCATTGCTGTGGTAAAACTTGCCGCTGTTAGCCGGGCTTAGTTCGCTTATCAGGCCGCTTAAACGGCGGGCGGCTTCATCAGGGCTGATATCGCCGCCGTAGCCAACCATCTCAGTCTGCACATAACCGGGGTGGTAAATGCCAACACTGATGTTGCGTGGCGCCAGATCTTTGGCCAGCGACATACTGCCGGCATTTAATGCCGCTTTGGCCATCCGGTAGCCATAATAACTGCCGGAGCTGTTATCGCTGATAGAGCCCATCCGGCTGGTGATCATCGCTATTTTGCCACCGTCTTTAAGTGCGCCCAGCAGCTGCTGGCTGAGCAGCAAAGGGGCAATACTGTTTACCTGAAACTGCTTTAAAATGGTTTCGTCGTTAAAATTATCCAGAGTTTCATTGCAGAAAATGCCAGCGTTGTTAATCAGTATATCGATGCTGTTATCGGCGAATTTAGCCGCAATTTCTTTTATTTTCTCCGGCTCACTCAGTTCAACACCACTGTAGAGGGTCAGATCCAAATCGGCCAGCTCGGCTGAGGGCTGGCGGCAAAGCACCGATACCTTATCGCCATTTGCCAGGTACTGCTTCACCAGCGCCAGACCAATTCCTTTATTACCGCCGGTAATCACAATATGTTGCATAGTGCTGCTCCTGTTATTTTACTCAAACGATAAACAGGATATCCGGTCACTGCCACGACAATTCAAGGTTGTGGTTAACGGCTGCAGCTTATTCTGCTGCCAGTAATTGTGCAGGCAACGGCCAGCTGGTCGTCAGCACCTCGCCCTGCCAGGTTTGCAGGGTCAGCCAGACTTTATCGGTGACTGCCAGTTGCGGGGGGGCGATGGCATGCACATGCTGGCCATGGCGGCTGCCATGTAAAATTCCCTCTTCATGCTGTTGCAGTTCTGCCAATGGCAGCGGCGCAGGGCCGATATTCAGATAACCCTGGCGGATGCTGGCAATGTCGCCATGGTTAAACATCAGTAAAAAGTCTTTTACGTACTGGTCGTGGTGGGCGTATGGCGGTTTTAAATCTAGCGGCATCGGCGCAATTTCAAACTGCCCCAGCTGCTGGGCCGGCCAGGCCGGTGGAAATTCCGGGGTCAGTGATTCGTACAAAAACCAGATTGGCAGCAGTAACACCAGACCATTTAACTTAAACTTATGTCGTTGCCAGAAAGTATTACTGCGCGCCATCAGGAATCTCCTGCATATGTGCTGCCATGCGGCTTTCACGCACAGCTTTCACTGTGCGGTTGCCCCAGATCATAAAGCCGGTGATCGACATGCCCGATAATAATAAACCAAATAAAAACCAGATGGCTTTGGTCCAGATCCCGCCAAGGGTGCCGTAGTGTAATGGGTCGGCAATATGCATTACTGTTTGCAGCGCGGTCATCGTTGCTGGCGATTTTTCATGGGCAATCTCACCGGTCCAGGGGTTAATGCTCAGGTTGTAAGAGTACTGATCATAAAAAATATGGTCTCCGCCGCCCATCAGGGTATACATGCCGCGGTTATGCTCCGGCAACATTAAAAAGCTCGGTTGAAAATCGGGAAAACGTTGCTGTGCTATCTGCATTGCGTCAGCAAAACTGACCATGGGTGCTTGTGGAGTTGCTGGTAGTTGCTCAGAAGCTACCAGCGGGGCATGCGGCTCGATATCAATATCGGCATGCCACATGACCGCCTGCACTAAATACCACAGGCCGGTGGCACTCATCACCATTAAAAACCAGAGTGACCAGACACCTGCTAAGCGGTGCAAATCAGCCAGCACGGTTTTTTTGCCCTGATTTAAACGAATTCTTGGCTGGGTAAAGCTGCGCCAGAAATTTTTGTAAATAATCAGGCCGGTGATTAAGGCGCCCAGCATCACGATCGCCATTGCCGATACCAGGTAATAACCCACGCTGTAGCCGCTTTGCCAGGGAAACAACAACCAGCCATGTAAACTGCGCATAAAGTTAATAAAGGTCATGCCTTCATTAATCTGCTGAATTTCGCCGCTGAACTGGTTTACGTAGGCAATGGCAAACGGCTTGTCGTGGTCGGTAAACATAACGGCATTGACCAGATAGGGTTCAAACAGCATCACACTGCCAACATCGGCCGTCGGATAAGCCTGTTGCACGGTAGCAACCAACTCGGCTACCGGTTTGGCCGGCAGGTTATCCGGGTTGCTGGCGCGGGCCGCCGGATTGGTTAACCAGGTTAACTCATGGCTGAACACCGCTATTGTGCCGGTTAAGCAGACAAAGCAGAAAATCAGCCAGATCGGCAGCGAAAACCAGCCATGTAATTGAAACCAGAAACGATTGCTGAGTTTTGCCATGTTAGAACGACCAGGTTACGCCAAGGCTGAAGTTACGTGGTGCACCATAGTTATACTGTTGGGTTAAACCGTTGTAATAGGTTTCATCAAACAGGTTTTGCACGTTCAGCTGTACCGAGAATTGCGGATTAATCTGATAACGCGCCATCAGGTTAGCCAGCACAAAGCTGTCCTGGGTTACCTGATAGGTTCGCTCGCTTAACAGCAGCGGCAGGGGATCACTGTACGACTCGCTCTCCCAGCTTAAACCGCCGCCAACCGTCAGCCCCGCCAGCGCGTTAGTAAATTCATAGGTCGTAAACAGATTGAGCTTTTTGCGCGGATGGTTAACATTAATGTCTGCGCCATCACGGTCTTCAGCAGTAAACTGCGAATAGCCGGCGCTGATATTCCAGCTTTGGTTAACCTGGCCTATCAGTTCAAGTTCAAAACCTTTACTTTCTGCACCGCGGGCAGCAAACGACGGGAAGAAGTTATTCGCCGGATCATTGTAGTCATTGTCTGCCTGTGCCAGGTTATCCTGTTCAATCCGAAACACGGCAACAGCGGTTTGCAGTGCGCCGTCGAGGAAGCTGCTTTTGGCGCCGATTTCCTGATTGCTGCCAACAACGGCATCCAGGAAGTTGCCGTTGCGATCATAGGCATTTTGCGGGGTAAAAATCTCGGTATGGCTGGCATACAAAATATGGTTGCCGGCAACCTGCCAGGTTAAGCCAACATAGGGCACAAACTTATCATCGCCAAAATTCAGGGCAGCACCGTAGTTGATACCGGCACGTTGCCACTCGGTGTAACGGCCACCGGCAATCAGCTTAAGTTGCTTAGTGATAGCAAAGCGGGTTGCAGCATAAAAACCAGCCTGATCGGTATCCAGATTAACTGCCTGTTCCGGTGTAGTGGCCCAATCCGGCTCGGCTACACTGCCATCCCACTGATAAAAGTTACCGGTGCCAGGCCATACCAGCGCGGCATAGGTCTGCACTTCAGATTGTTGCCGGCTGTCTAACGCACCGACAACAAATTCATGCTCACGGCCAAGCAAGTTGTAACTGCCCTGCAACTGAATATCGACGCTGGTTTGTTTACTGAAACCAGCGCTATTGTACGGCCAGGCCAGCAACCCGGTGCCGCTGTCTTTGTCAGCTGCGCCATAAATATAGAGCAGGCGGGTATCGGCGGTATTTTTATTGTGGTTCAGGTTAACTTTCAGCTGCCAGCCGTTATTAAATTGCTGGATTAAACTGACAAAGTGGTTTTTGCTGGTCGAATCCCAGCGGGTCCAGTCGGCAGCGGTGGTAGTGGCTCTGTCCCAGTTAGTTGGGGTGTCGTCAGTAAACAGCGGGGGCAGTGCACCCCAGGTGGAAGCGGTGGGATCATTGTCCTGATAGCTGCTACCAAGGCTTAACGTCATGCTGTTGCTTAAATCGGCATCCAGCACCCCGTACAATACGGTTTTGTCGTCTTTTGCCAAATCACGAAAGCTGTCGCTAAGCTCTTTTTTAGCAACGATGCGGGCGCGTACATTACCATCGGCTGTCAGCGGTGTGCTGACATCGGTAGTCAGAAAACGCTTATTCCAACTGCCAATACCGCCATTAACGCTACCCGTAAGCTCACGGGCATTGGCATGTTTGCGCACCAGGTTAATAGAGGCTGAGGGCTCACCAACGCCGGTCAGCAGACCGGTGGCGCCGCGCACCACTTCTATCCGCTCATAAATGGCGACATCGGTTATGGTTTCACCGGAGTCACCGGCCAGGCTCCAGGCCATAGGTACGCCGTCCAGCTGAAATTTATCGATGTCAAAACCACGGGCACTGAAAGTATTACGGGTGCTGTCAAAGGATTTTGATGTCAGCCCCGGCGTTTGCGTTACCGCATCGGCAATTGAACTGATATCTAAATCTTTAATCCGCTGCGCTGTCATCACACTGACGGATTGCGGGGTTTCCAGCAGGGTTAACCCCAGGCCGGTGGCGGTATCAATGGTTTCATTTACCGTGTACTGACCACGCACGGTAATAGTTTCAATGGTTTTTTCATTATTTTTTGCCACATCTGCCGCTAAGGCTGCTGCTGGCAGACAGGCCAGTTGTACGGCCAATGCCAGTTTTAATTTATTCATAGTTAACTGCATACTCACCTCCGGAATTGGCGATGATCATACAGAAATGATAACGATTATCAATACTATTAATATCTGTGGTATTAAATATTATTTCAGGAACAAGGCAGCAGCTGCGCTTTCAGCAGGCCGATTAATTGGATTAGCCGGGCTTCATCCGCATCGGCAATTCCAATCACCAGGCCCCGCTGCGGCTCGTTTAAAAAACAGTAACGGCTGAAGGGCTGCACTTTAAAGCCATGCTGGTTCAGGTACTGACACAATGCAACATCATCAGTCAGGCCCGGCAACAGCAGGGTCAGATGCAGCCCGGCATCCTGCGCCAGTAAAGTAGCTGCCGGAAAATGCTGTTGCAGCAATTGCATTGCCAGTTGCTTTTGCTGCTGATAGACGCGGCGCATTTTGCGCAGATGACGGTTAAAGTGCCCCTCACTGATAAAATCGGCCAGTACAGCCTGCGGCAGCAACGGTACATCGCCCTGCAGTGCCTGCAAAATGGCACTGGCGCGGCCGGCAAGTTCAGCGGGCACCACCAGATACCCCAGCCTAAGTGCCGGGAACAGGGTTTTACTGAAGGAGCCGGCAAACAGTACACCCTGGCCGTTAGCCAGCCCCTGTAAACTGGCGATCGGCCGGTGCCGGTACTGAAACTCGCTGTCATAGTCATCTTCCACCAGCCAGCAGTGCTCAGCGCGGGCCCAGCTCAGTAACGCCAGCCGCTGGCTTAGCGGCATAATTCCGCCACAAGGGTATTGATGAGATGGGGTTAAAAACAATGCTTTGGTATTAGCATTGTCAGGTAGTTGAGTAGGATCCAGACCGGTCGCACCGGCTGCCGGCACAAAGCCAATATTCAGTTCTGCCAGTTGCAATGCCTGTTTCAGTCTGGGATAGCCCGGCGATTCCATCAAGACCGCTTGCTGACTGGCGGCAACCAGTTTGGCGGCGATAAATAATGCCTGCTGGGCGCCGGCCGTGATCAGTATCGTGTTCTCGTCACAGACCAGTTGCCGCGACTGGCGCAGATACTGTACCAGCGCTTGTCGCAGCAGCGGGTAACCTGATGGATCAGCCATACCACATAACACCGTGCGGTTAGCATGACGTTGCAGCAATTGCTGCCACAGCCTGAACGGGAAGTGCTGCACATTGGCTACGCCGGGTTGCAAATGGCCGCTGTAGCCTGGTGTTTTGGCGGTTAAGCCATAATCTTGCGCGGCTAAGCCAATGCTGGCTGCTACTGCAGTGGCGCTGGCGCTAAAGAAACCATCCGGCAATGCCTCGACAATCTGATAGCCCCGACCCTGTTGTGCTTCAATGTAACCCTCTGCGACCAGTTGCTGCAGAGCCTGTTGTACCGTACTGCGGCTAAGCGCCAAATCGGCAGCCAGTTGCCGTTCTGACGGCAGCAAAGCGCCGGCTGGCCAGCGGCCACTCAGCAACAATTGGCGCATACTCAGATACAGCTGCTGATAAAGCCCGCCGCAACCAGTTAACTGTATTGCATCGGTATTCAGGCGTGGCATAAACATCCCTCTTTGGTCAACTGGACTGCTCTATTTGTCAAAACTGGTTATTTATAGCAAGCCAGTTTAACGGTGCAATAGCGCCGGAGACAATAGCAATAAGCACAACAGGAGAAATGCAATGTCAGTAGCTTTTTCGGTGGTCACTGAAGTTCAGCTGGACGAGGCGATTGCCTTGTATGTTGCATCAGGCATTAACCGGCCGACTCATCAACCTGAGCGGATGCAGGGTATGTTGAAGCACGCTAATTTAATTATTACGGCGCGCCAGGATAACCAACTGGTAGGGCTGGCCCGCTGCTTAACCGATTATAACTTTGTGGTGTATATCGCCGATTTGCTGGTGGATAAAGCCTGTCAGCAACAGGGCATCGGCGCCAGGCTGCTGGCTGAGGTACAGCGGGTTACCGGGCCACAGGTTCAGCAATTACTGCTTAGCGCGCCATCGGCGATGGAATATTACCCGAAGGTCGGTTTCAGCCCACTGAATAATGCCTTTGCGATAGCCCGCAAGGAGTAAGCGATGCTGTATTGCCCGCCGCAAATGGTCTTTGCCGATAAAAATGCGCTGCATGATTTTATTGAACAACACAGTTTTGGCACTCTTATAAGTACGCCTTTTTTCTGCAGCCATTTGCCCTGGCTACTTCAGCGGGATGAAGGTGAGCATGGCGTGCTTTATGGCCATATTGCCCGGCAAAACCCGCACTGGCGACAGTTAGAGAAGCAACAGGTGCTGATAACATTTACCGGCCCGCAAGCTTATATTTCGCCGCGCTGGTATTACAGCGAACTAGCGGTGCCCACCTGGAACTATGCCGTTGCCCAGGTCCAGGGCCAGGCCGAATTACTGGCTGAAGCGGCAACTATCGCGAACCTCGCACAGCAGGTGGCTAAGTACGAGCCCGATGTGGCCGCTGCGATGGTTAAAATGCCGAACGTTTATCAGCAAAAACTGGCTGCAGGCATTGTCGGGGTAAAAGTCAACATTACCGAATTTAGTGGCAAGCTTAAGCTGGGCCAGCACAGAAGTGTTGCTGATCAACAGGGAGTATTTGCCGCGTTAAGTGCAAACCCGGAGCCTGAAGCGCAAGCGCTGGCTGCACTGATGCAGCAGTTGCAGTTGGGAGCGGGTTAGGATATTGGGCAGGTTATGGGCATATTTTCCTTAGTTTAGCAGTGGTTTTCCTTAGTTGGTCAGACAGCTTTTGCGTTACTTTCGCTTAACTTTAATACTGGTTGCATCTTAAACAAAAAAGAGATGTAACTATGAAAATTCAAAATGAAATCAGAGTATTACGCGGTGCCGTTGTGGCGTGTCTGGCGTTGTCTGCTGTTATCTTAACCACAGGAATGAAAGCCGAAAACCACGGGCATTTTGAAACCTTATCGGTTGAGCGGCTAAATATAATTGAAGCCGATGGTACCGTAAAAATGTTGCTGACCAATACCGCGCGTTTTCCTGTTACTGAAGAGGTTAATGGCAAGGTGTTGAATGAAGACAGGAAAAAGCGCAGTGGCATGTTGTTTTTTAATGAAGAAGGTACCGAAGCTGGTGGCTTTATTTACGATGGCAGTAAAAATGAGCAGGGCCATAGTGCGGGTATGTCACTGACATTTGACAAATATAACGGTGATCAGGTGATGCAGCTGTTAACGGTGGATGAAAAGCGCGGAGACAGGCGCATAGTTAGATCAGGTTTAACATTTAACGACCGCCCGGAGTTTGAAACACAAGACCGCACCCGTGAAATTATGCGCGAGCTGGCAACAATAAGTAACCGTGCAGAGCGACAGGCAAAAATCGCTGAATATGAGCAACAGGGTTTAATTGGTGGTGCACCACGTATTTTGCTTGGCAAAACAGCGTCACAAAACAATGGCCTGTTCTTGTTTGCTAAAGATGGCTCGCCGCGCGCTATGTTTTATGTAGACGAGAACGATGAAGTGCAGTTACAGTTTATCAATAGTAAAGGTGAGGTTACCCATACCTGGTCTGGCAACGACGCTAAGTAACAACCCTTGGGTCAATCAACACTAACAGCAAGGCGCTATTGGCGCCTTGTCGCTTTTAAGGATAATGCAAACCCTATGCTGCAACGATATTTCAATTATCTGCAGGTCGACCGCACGTTTTTACTGCTGGTGTTTATATTCAGCTACTTTCTGGTGATCAGTAACCGGGTACGCGCCGGTATGTTGTCCTGGTATACCTTTACCCCGGAAGGCCCGCTGGCCAATTTTCTGGCCGCGCTGGTTATTTTCAGTTTGGTACGGTTCTGGCTAAACCGCTTGCAAACTAAACCACAGTCCTCTGCTGGCTGGCCACAATACCTGAGTATTGCTGCTATTACGCTGCTGTGTTACCTGTTGTTTACCAATGGTGTTGGCCTGCTGATAGCCAGCCTGTTTGGTAATGTGGCCCGTAACTTTAATACTGAGACTTTGTTACACAGTAATGTAAACCATCTGGTAGATAGTGTGCTGTATGCCGGAATTTATCTGGCTTACTATCATTATCAGCAGGCACAGCGGTACCGCCAGCAAGTAGCCGATTACAACGAGCAGCTGGCCCAGTTAAAAATTCAGCAGTTAAAAGCCCAGCTCAATCCGCATTTTGTATTTAATTCGTTAAACACCTTAGATGAGCTGATAGCAGTTGATGGCAGACAAGCCAGTGACTATTTAAATGCTTTTGCGCAGCTTTATCGTTTGTCGTTGCAACATGCAGAGCTGCAACTGGTGCCATTGTCGCAGGAACTGGAGTTTGCCCGGCAATATTTCAGGTTAATGCAGCAACGGCTGGGTGAAGGTTACCAGCTAACGATAACTAATGAGCCTTTGGCACCGGGCTATTTGTTGCCACCTTTTAGTTTGCAACTGTTGTTAGAAAACGCATTACTACACAATAGCGGTTCGCTGGAGGTTAGTATTACGTTGCAACATGACTATTTGCAGGTGAGTAACCCGCTGCAGCCAAAACCGCACAAAGCCTTGGGTAATGGCGTTGGTTTAGCCAATCTGAGCAAACAATGGTTGTTTCTTACCGGTAAAAATATCGATATAAACCAGGATGGACAGCAATTTACGGTCCGTCTGCCGCTGATCAGGGAGCAATCGCATGTTTAAGGTGCTGATAATTGAAGATGAGCCGCTGGCACGTAATAAACTAAAACGATTGCTGCAAGAGCTACCCGACCCGCTAACCGTGGTTGCCGAGCTTAGTTCTGTGGCACAAACCGATAACTGGCTACAAAGTGCCGGCCAGGCTGATCTGATTTTTTCAGACATTGAACTGACAGATGGTAACGTATTTCAAAGCTATCAGCGGTGTCCACCAACCTGTCCGATAATTTTTATTACCGCTTACCATGACTATATGCTGCCCGCTTTTGATACATATGGCATTGCGTACTTACTTAAACCATACAATACAGACCAACTGCAGCAAGCCTGGCGCAAATTCCGCCAGCTAACCGCCGCAGCACAACCGGCTGAGCAAGGCACCTTAACGCAACTACAGGCACTGCTTGCTAGCCTGGCCGGCAGCCAAACTACTTTTGTCAGTCGTATTCCCATCCGCCAACAGCAACAGATTTACTTTCTCGATGTTAACGATATTGTCTATATTCAGGCCGATGGTAGCCTGATTATGGCTTTTGACAGTAAAGGTAAGCGGCATTATTTGCCTTATAGTTCGCTGCAAGCCGCTGAAGCCGCGCTGGACCCGGCCCGTTTCTTCCGGCTAAACCGCAGCGAACTGGTGCAGTCTAAGTACATCGAGCGGTTAGAGCGTTATTGTAAAAATACTTTGTCGGTTTTTTTAAGCTCTGGCGTGCAACTTAAAACCAGCCAAAGCCGCACCAGCGAATTTAACCGATGGCTGGGTTTGTAGGTTTTTCGTCAGACAAAACTGAGTACCAGGCTGATAATCACCCCGCTAATAGCCAGCTGCAGCAGGCAAAAGCCCATAATGTCTTTGGCTTTTAAGCCGGCGATTGCCAGCACTGGCAGTGCCCAGAACGGCTGAATTAAATTGGTCCAGGCATCGCCCCAGGCCACTGCCATCGCAATCCGGTTTACGTCAGCACCCAGTTCCAGCGCAGCGGGTAACATAATAGGGGCCTGCACTGCCCACTGGCCACCGCCGGAGGGCACAAAAATATTGACGATACCGGCGCTGATAAAGCTCCAGAACGCCAGCGTTTCGGCACTGGCAAAGCTGACAAACCACTGCGACATACTCTGTGCCAGGCCCGACTGCACCATAATCGCCATAATGCCGGCATAAAACGGAAACTGAATCACAATACCGGCACCACCCTGTATTGCCTGTTGCAGGCTGTGCAATAAGCGCTTGGGTGTGCCGTGCAATACGATAGCCAGAAATAAAAACAGGAAATTAACGATATTCAGATTTAAGCCGCCGCCGCTGCTAAAATACTGCAGCAGATAGGCAAGGCCGGCAAAGCCCACCAGCCAGGCCAGCAGCAAGCTGTTTTCCAGTTTATCGGCCGGGCGGTCATTGCTGCTCTGTGGCAATACCTCGTCCTGTAATTTAGCTGGATCAACATACACACTGTCACCGGCTTTGGGTTGCATCAGGTAATTGACCAACGGTATGGCGATAAACAGCAGGGCGACCAGCAGCAGGTTAAAACCGGAAAAAATGGTGGCGCTGGTTGGAATAATACCAATTTGTGCCTCGCTGAAATGGCCAGGTGTGGCAATGGTGAGGGGGACTGAGCCGGCTAAGCCGCCATGCCAGACAATAAAACCGGAATAGGCGCTTGCTACCAGCAAGCGGTAGTCTACCTTGACCTGGCGGGCCAGTGCTTTGGCAAATAAAGCACCAACCACTAAACCAAAGCCCCAGTTAAGCCAGCTGGCCATTAAGGACACCACTGTTACCAGAATAATGGCCCGGCCGGCCGTTTTAGCCAGCGTTGCCAGGCGGTTCAGCAGGCCGGTAACCAGTGGCGTACTGGCCAGCATAAAACCGGTAACCAGCACCAGCAACATTTGCATCGAAAAACTCAGCAGGCCCCAGAAGCCATTGCCCCAATGTTGCAGTACCTGCAATGGCGATTGTTGCTCAAATAGCACAGCGGCAGTAAACACCACTATGCTAAGCAGTAACACAAAAATATATGGGTCGGGCAGGTAACGGTCGACCAGTTTAACTAAGGGTTTGGCTGCGGTATTTAGCATAGTAAACTCATTGTTATTATCGTTATCCGGAGGTTTCAGATGGCTGACTTTCGCGCCAGCACAGATTATCAGACAACCTTAGCCCAGTTAGTGCAGAAACTGCAATCTAAGCTCTGTTTTGCATATAAGGGGCCGGCAGTTATCGGCATCAGCGGCGCTCAGGGCAGCGGTAAAAGCACTCTGGCGGCGATGCTGGTGCAACAATTTTCAGCGCTGGGTATTAAGGCTGCCACTGTGTCGCTGGACGATTATTACCTGAATAAAGCTCAGCGCCGACAACTGGCACTACAGGTTCATCCAATGCTGCACCAACGGGGCGTGCCGGGTACGCACGATATTCAGCAGGCGATAGCTGATGCTGAGACGGTGCTGGCGGGCAGGCCGGTAGTGTTGCCGCAGTTTGATAAAGCGCTGGACGAGCCCGGTGCGAGCTTGCCGGCGCAGCAGCTGGATTTACTGATTGTCGAGGGATGGTGCTTAGGTGTGCGTCCACAAACAGAGGCTGAGCTGGCGCCGCCGTTAAATCAACTGGAAGCTACGGCAGATGCTGATGGCCGCTGGCGCAGTTATGTTAATGCCCGGCTGGCTGCGGATTACGCGGATTACTGGCGTTTACTGAAACCGCTAATCTGGCTTAATGCGCCCGACTGGGAATGCATCTGCCGCTGGCGGGCCAAACAGGAGCAACAACTGTGGCAGCAGCGAGGCAGCGGTATGACAGACACTGAGCTGGCCCGCTTTATGTTGCCATTTCAGCGCTTAACTCAGGCCAGCTGGCAGCAGCTGCCTGGCGTCGCCGATGTTATTGTGCAGCTGGACACTGATCATCAGCCAACGCTACTGGCTACTGATAAGCTGCAACACCGGTTGTAAGGTGCGGCCAAAGTGTATTTGCAAGGTGGTTTGCTGACGCGGCGCCAGCCGTATTTCAAACTCCTGTGGAAATAGCCGGGCACAGTCAGCCATAACCGCCAATATATGATCCTGGTTAAATATCCGCTGGCCACCGGCCGTGTTTGTCAGGGTAACAATGGCCACCCGTTCGCCATTATCGGCAGCCAGTAAGGCGTAATTATCCAGCTGCAGTTCGCTGCGTTTAGGCACAATGTGTTTGTCGCGCTCACAACTTAGTTGGACATTTTGAAAAGGTGACGACTCAAAGCGTAACACTTGCTCTGGATCAGGC
Organism: Arsukibacterium indicum; assembly: GCF_019100565.1. GTDB lineage: Bacteria > Pseudomonadota > Gammaproteobacteria > Enterobacterales > Alteromonadaceae > Alishewanella > Alishewanella indicum. The sequence goes on from NZ_JAHRID010000007.1 coordinate 150,716, forward strand.
TCATAACTAAAAGCAGGCATACTTAGTACAGGAAATAGTACAGCAAACAGCGACCAGAACTTCATTGCTTATCCTTGTTATTTACAAAGACGTTACATTAGCGGTTTTATTTCTGCATGCCTAGTTCCCTGGACAGAAAACCTAAATTTTTTGGTGGGAACCGGCTTACAGTTTAATCTGCGATACAGTCCGGCACTTAAGCGCTAGAATAGCGCCAGAACGCAGTCAATGAGTCTTGTCAGTATGCCGCTTATCCGCCGGGTATTGTCCCGTCTTACCGAAGACTATTTATTGCTGGCGCTACTGTTACTGCTGCCGTTGTTGTTGTGGTCTCAGCCAACGCGGCCACTTGGTTTAGTCACCCTGGTTGATTGGCAAACCGTCACTGCGCTGGCCGGCTTAATGATGCTCAGCCGGGCATTAGAAGACAGTGGTTATCTGGCGCGGTTTGCCGCCTGGTTGTTGCCTCGCTGCCATTCTGAACGGATGTTAGTATTGTTAATGCTACTATTCGCAGCGCTGCTGTCTGCCATCGTTACCAATGATGTGGCGTTATTTATTTTGCTGCCTGTTACCTTAACTATTGGTCGACTGACCGGGGTGGCTATGGGCCGGCTGATTATCTTTCTGGCGCTGGCGGTCAATGCCGGCTCTGCGTTAACCCCAATCGGTAACCCGCAAAACTTATTGTTATGGCAGGCATCCGGTTACAACTTCTGGCAGTTTACCCTGATGATGGCACCGTTAGCGCTAAGTTTATTGCTGCTGATTTTGTTATTGAGCGGCGTAGCTTTTGGCTCACACAAGCTCAGTATTGCGGTGCCGCATAGTAACAGCGACGATAACCGGCGATTATTTGGCTGGTCACTGGCCGGCTATCCGCTGTTTATTCTGGCAATGGAGTATCAGCTGGCACCCGAGGCAGCGCTCGTGGTGCTGCTGGCATATGCATTATTTAAGCGCCGTGTCGTAATGGAGATCGACTGGTTATTGCTGTTAGCATTTATGCTGATGTTTATCGACCTTGGCCTGTTAGCGCAGTTACCGTTTTTGCAGCGATTGGGGGCGCAGCTAATGGCGTTGCCCGATGCTAGCTATACAGGTGCAGCGTTACTATCACAACTTATTTCCAATGTACCGGCGGCGATATTCCTGCAGCATTTTACCGATGACTGGCGAGGCCTGAGCTGGGGTGTCAGCGTTGGTGGCTTTGGTCTGGCTATTGGTTCGCTGGCCAACTTAATTGCGCTTAGGCTAAGCAGACAGCCCGGCCTTTGGCGCGAGTTTCATTACTGGTCACTGCCGGTGTTTTTGCTTAGCCTGTTGTTGGGATGGCTATTGCTTTAAGCCGCTTAGAATCAGATCGGTTGCAACTCCCGTTACGCTCGTCACAGCAATTACACTGGTCAATCCTGCCTAACGCCTCTGGCTGTGCTATCGGGAATTCCAACCTTACTTATGTTTAATCCGGCCAGGGTTATTCGCTCTTTTCAAAATCCTCGGTCAGTGCCTTCAAGTGCGTCAGCTCAGCGGTTTTTTGCCGCACTTTTTGTTGCAACCGGTATATGGCAAATACGCATAGTGGCGAGACAATCAGGCTGTAGAACATCAACAAGTCAACAGAGGCTGTAGCCGGTTGCCACCAACGCAACAGCCAAAGGGCCGCAGTAAACAGCAGTAAGGCCAGGCAGCTTAGCTGGGTGTAGCGATAGTAGCGTAAGCTTAGCTGACAGGCGCGACGACGAAATTGCAGTAAGCCGCTGCTGCTCCAGTTGTCATAGGCCAGAATTGGCCGGTGTACCTGCCAGCTGATATACATGGTGCTGACCGCGCCCAGCGCCAGAAATACTGCTGCCAGATACCCCAGCGCATCCGGCATCGTTACGACTAACCAGCAGGCGGCTGCAGCCATAACTACTGCCCCCAGCCATTCACCAAGCATCAACAACTTCTGCTCGCGCTGGCGCTGGCGGGCCCGGGCTAAATCTGCCTCATCTGGCATGTTTTCAGCGGGAGTGACTTGTTGTTGCCAGCTTTTTGCCAGGGCGGAAAAGTCAAAATTATCGGCCATTTTGCATTAACTCCATCAATTCTGTTTTGGCGCGGTTAAGCCTCACCCTTACCGCACCGTGGCTGATCTGCAGGATCTCTGCGATTTCTGGTGCATCCAAATCTTCCATCGCCAGCAATATCACCTGACGGTTGGCAGGCGACAAACGCCGGACAGCCTGCATCAGCTGCTGGCTTTGCTGTTGTTCACCCAGCTGCTCCGAAGGGCAATCATCCAGCAAATGTTGTTGTATCTCGTCATCTAAAGGTTGCCATTTATGGCGCGTTGCCCGGGCAATATGATCAACTGTTACGTTATGCACAATCCGGAACAGATAGGCGCGTGGCAGTTCGGCAGCCTGCAGCCTTGCCGCCGACTGATGCAGCGCCAGAAAAATGTCCTGCTTTAAATCCTGCCGTGCCGCCGGGTCTGCTTCAGACGCCATCAGGGTGCGGCTGATCGCGCCATGATTTTGTTGCCATAGCTGCAGTAAAAACTGCTCCGGTGTGGCTGTGCCTGAATTGGATAGAGTCAAAAAAGCCCCACTGTTCAATGTCTTATTTAGGGTAAACGTTATCACTAAGCCACTGGTAAGTCTGCCGGAGTTGGCAAAGTGTTACATAAAAAAAATAAAAATTTTTTGTAACAGCTGCCAGAAAGACCACGACTTAGATTGCAACAACTCAATAAAGTCGGAGCAAAATCATGAATAAAATTTTTTCGTTATCTGTTATCGCTACCCTGTTAAGCCTATCGGCCGGTGCAGCAGTGGCAAATTCAAGTCAGCACACTGTGTTGTATCACAATGCCACCTTATTAAACCCCGCCACTGAACAACAACTGACAGATGGTTGGTTGCTGGTAAAAGATGGCCGCATAGTGCAAATGGGCCAGCAGCAGGCTGACGGCAGCTTACCAGCGGCAACAAAGCAAATTAATTTGCAGGACCAGTACGTAATGCCTGGCCTGATTGATGTCCATTTGCACCTGACCGCCGGCCCGGCCAGGGTTGAAATGCTGGAAGGAAAGCCGGTTTTGACAATGAAAGGTCACAGTGAGCTTACCCGTTATCATGCGATCAGTACCTTAGCTACCGGTGTTACCACAGCATTCAGCCCGGCAGGTGAGCCTGAAGCCAATGCAGAATATGTGCACCAGCAGCAACAGGGGAACTGGATTGGCCCAAATCTGAGCTATGCCGGCTTTATCTTTGAGCCTACACCGATTCTGGGGGGATCTGTTCATCCGAAAGATGAGGCCAGCTGGCGGGCAGAAATAGCCAGACAGAAAGCGTTAGGGGTAGATTACATTAAGTTGTATACGGGGCTTAATAAAAATGAAGTTGCTATGGGGGTGCGTCTGGCGAGCGAGGCGGGCCTGAAAACGGTGGCGCATCTGGACAGTGTCAGCTGGCAGTTCGCGGCTGATCTGGGAATTAATATATTAACCCATGCGCTGCCCACCAGTGCCGAGCTGCTAACCGGCGAAGCCAGAGCTGCCTATTTATCAGAGCGTAAAAACCCAATGAATCAGCGGTTTATTTATAGTTGGTTCCAACATGTTGACTATGACAGTGAGCCGATACAGAAGTTGATCCGCACCCTGGCAGAACAGCAAACCCGGATCGATCTTACCCTGGTAGTAAACGAATTGTTTTATTTCGCCCGTGAGCTGGAAGCATTATATCCCGAGCCGGAGTTATGGGTTTTTCACCCGCAAACAAGAAAGGGTTGGCGCGCGTTGATGGGGGCTCCCAGCTATGACTGGACAGCGGCAGACTTCGCCAGTGCACAGCAGCAATTACCCAAAGTACAGCAATTATTTAAACGGCTGTATGACGCCGGTGTGCCGCTGGCCATTGGTACCGACAGCGTTGCCAGCGGGCCCTTTTATCTGCGCGAACTGCAACTTAGTCAGGGAGCAGGCCTGACAAACTGGCAGGTATTGCAACTGGCGACCGTAGGCGGTGCCCGTCACCTGGGTTTAACCGATACCGGACAATTGGCAGAGGGCTTTGTCGCCGACTTTATTGTGCTGGATTCCAATCCGTTAACTGATCTTAGCGCACTCAGTACTGTGCAAACTGTGGTGCAGCAAGGCAAAGCCTGGCAGGTGGAAGAACTGAAAGCGCAACTGGCGTCACTATCTGGTACTGAACTTTAATCACAATAATGTAAAAACTAACTTACTGAAAAAGAGGACTAAAAATGGAAACTTTACAAAATTATCTGGCAGTATTTACCGGCGCCTGGCAACAAGCAGATTGGGCTTTTCTGGTGTTGTTTGGCCTGTTTTTTCTGGCCGTGTGGTTTCTACCCAGTTTGCTGGCACTGCTACTGAACCGCCGGCATGCTGGTAAAATTGCGCTGCTAAATGTACCGGCGGGCTTTTCTGTCATCGCCTGGGTGGCGCTGTGTGTGTGGGCGGTTACCGGAAAACTGGGCGATAAACTGGCTGCCAGGGCAAAGTTGGCGCCAGTGGCGGAATAAGCGCTGGCTTATAACGCCACTTTGTCTCCTTCATTTAAAATCAGCAGCGGCACCTGACTATTCAGTTGCTGCTGCATATTCAGCAAACGCAATACCGGAGAATGAGAGCTGTGATCACCCATTTGCCAACTGGCATTACCATAACCCCAGGGGATCATTACTTTACAGCCCAACTCGCTGGCAACCATCAACGCATCTTCCGGGGTCATATGCACCGCGCGATAATTGGGGCCATGGTATGAGGCAATGGGTAACAGGCAGATATCTATTTCACCAAATTTTTGCCTGATATCGTTAAAATGCTGCGAATAGCCGGTATCGCCGGCAAAAAACAACTTTCTGTTGCCGTGTTCTATCAGCCAGCCAGCCCAGAGTGCGCGGTTTTCGTCATTCAGGGTACGGCTGTTGAAATGGCGGGCTGGCAGGGCATGAATAGTCAGTTTGCCCTGCTCTGCACTGCTGTACCAGGCCATTTCTGTGGCGTTGTAGCCGCCTGCCGGCAGATATGAAGCCATGCCATAAGGCAAGTAGTAATGTGCGTCGGTACCAATCTGTTTTATGTCGCGGATACTGAAATGATCATAATGCAGGTGTGAATACAGTACAGCGTCGGTGCGGCGCAACTGTTCAGCACTGAATTCTGGGGTGGTACTTCGTTGTCTGATCCCCGTTAAGTGCGCAGCCCAGCTTACCGGCCAGTCAAACTGCCCGGTTACCGGGTCCAGCAGCACATGCTGACCATCAGGTGTTTCAATGCTAAAGCTGGCATGGCCGAGCCAGTGCACTGTAAAACCACTTTTCAATTCAGGGATCAGTTGCGGACCAGTGTAACGGCATTGTTCAGCCGGTGCCTCACATGCCAGTAGCGGATGAGGCTGGTAACAATCCTGCTCGCAATTCGCCGGATAAGGAATATTACCGTAATACATATTACGAAAAGGTTGGTTGGTTTTCAGCAGCTCTGCTGCATTATCAGGGTGGCCGGCAAGCTGGGTAACGGTATTGCGGCTACTGCAGCCGCCAATACTTAGTGTCAGCAATGTGAGTACAGTAACTAACCAGGCATCACCAATTCTCATCGGCAAAAATTCGGAAAATTATGTTCAATGCGCTTTTGCAGAGTCTTTCTGGGTGTCACGCAATTTCTGCTCGAGCTTCTCGATTTTTTCCTGCGCCTGTTCCCGGTAGCGGGTTAAACGTTCAATGGTGGCTGTCGCATTGCTTTTAACAAAGCTGACTTGCTCTTCCAGTTGTTGCTTTTGTTTATTCCAGCTGTTTTTATCAACCAGCATTTCCTGCATCTGATCACGTTGCTGTTGTAACTCATCCCGCAGTTGCTTAATAGTTTCCCGTTGTTCGGCCTGATGATTGGCCGTTATTGAGCTTTGCTCTTTCATCATATTATTGCTGGCACGCAGCTGATCAACCAGTTGCTGTAAATCGGGCTGGTTACTGCCTTGTTCACTTTGTACCTGCTGCATGTGATCAATTTGCTGCTGTAATTCAGCAACAAGATTACGTTGCGTATCGGCTTCCTGCTGGGCCGCTTCCCGTTCGGCTTTCAGGCTTTCCATTGCTGTTTTGTGATCCGCGACCAGTTGTTGCTGCGCCGCCAGAGCGGCTTCAAGCTCAGCGTTATTATCGGGTTGCTGCTTACTTTGCAATTTTGCCAATTGCTTCTGCTCAATAGCAACCTGATCTAACGCTGCATCACGTTCTTCAGTCAGACTGGCTTGCAATGCCTGCAGTTCGGTAATTTGTTGTAACGCTGCATCACGTTCAGCTTCAAGCGCTGCTATCTGAGCGCTGTCTGCAGTGCTGTCACCAGCAGTATGGCCACCGTCTTGTTGCGCCTGTTGCAATTGGTCGAGTTGCAGTTGTAAGCGGCGGCTTTGCGCTACCGCCTGCATTTCGGTTTTAGTGGCCAGTTGCAGTTTGTTTTCAAACTCGCTGAGCATGGTTTGCAGCTCAACAATTTCATTGCTGCTCTGTTGCTGCTCTGCTGCATACTTTTTGGCTGCACCTTGCAACTTTTCTAATTCTTGCAGTTGTTGCTGATTAAGCTGCTGTTGATCCTGTAGCTTTTGTTCCAGCTCCAGCGCACTGGTCAGTTTATCCTGCAGCGCCTGCTGTTCTTTGCTTGCTTCGGCAAGTTGGTTTTGCAAACCAGCCAACTGCTGACTGTGTTGCTCGCTTTGCTGTTGCAACTCTTGCTGTAGCTGTTCGTTTGTTTGTTGCAGTGTCTGAAGCTCTTCAGCTGCTTTGGCAGCCGCCTGTTCACTGGCAGCCAGCTTGGTATTTACGTCAGTAAGCTGTTGCTGCAGCTGCTGCAGTTGTTGCTGGCCTTTTTGCAAATCAGCAGCGGCTTTTTCCAGCTCTTTTTGTAATTGCTGTTCACTTTGCTGCCGTTCAGTAGCCGCAATTTCCAGTTCTTTATGCAGCTGATCGAGCTGCATCTGGTGCTGTTCCTGAATTTGTTTTGACTCTGCCAACTCTTGCTGCTGACTTTTTGCATGCTGCAAAGCCTGATCGCGCTCATCGCGCACGGCACTGTATTTTTCTGCCTGCACAGCCAGTTGCTGTTGCTGGTGAGCCAGACTCACCTCAAGCTCTGAACGCTTTTGCTGTAACTGTTCCAGATCTTTCTGTATTTGCTGGTTGTGCTCTGCGGCCTGGACTTCAGCCTGAATAGCCTGGGCTAACTGTTCGTTTAACTGTTCAAGTTGCTTGCTGGCATGTTGCTGCGCTTCGCGCTGAAATGCGGTGACAAAATCTTCGCTAAAGGATGTTTCGGCGACGGTAGGCGTACGGGTAGCCTGTTCGTTACGCCACTTCTGATAGTGCACAACCAGGCTGGCCTGGGCACCAGATACTTTCGCCAACAGATAATCGAGCGACACCGGTTTACCAGCTTGCTGCAATTCGTCACAGATCTTTTTGACTTCACTATATTGGGTCATAGTTATACATCCGATTCACTACTTTGATTTTGCAGAACAACTTTAAACAGCACAAGAAGCATACTGTAGTCTTTTTTGGCGTAAAACTAAATTTTTATCACATTATTTTTGCATTTTTCTGTCATAACAACTAAATTAACTGTTAATTTATACAGTATTGGTGGCTGCTATGATCCTTTACATCGCTGAAAAACCCAGCATGGCGCGGGCCATTGCGGCTGCGCTGCCCAAACCACAACAGAAAGATACCGGTTGTATCCGCCTTGCCAATGGTGATGTTATCAGCTGGTGTGTCGGCCACTTACTGGAGCAGGCCGAACCACAAGACTACAACCCTGATTATAAACGCTGGCAGGCCGATCATCTACCGATAATTCCTGATAAATGGCAGTTAAAGGCGCGGCAATCGGCGCAGCAACAGCTTACTATTTTGCAAAAGTTAATTAAGCAGGCAGATCAATTAATACATGCCGGCGATCCTGATCGGGAAGGCCAGCTTCTGGTAGATGAAGTGATAGCCTGGTGCAAGGTACCAGCAGCGAAGCGGCATAATGTTAAACGTTTATTAATCAATGATCTGAATGCAGCAGCTATTCGTCAGGCCTTAAAGCAGCTGCAGCCCAATAAGCACTTTGTGCCGTTGTCTACCTCTGCCCTGGCCCGCAGCCGGGCCGACTGGCTATATGGTTTGAATATGACCCGGGCCTATACCCTGCGGGGTAAGCTGGCAGGCTATCAGGGGGTGTTATCAGTTGGTCGGGTACAAACGCCGTTACTGGGGCTGGTGGTGCGCCGGGATGCAGAAATAGCTGATTTTAAAAGCGTGAATTACTATCAGGTACAGGCAGAACTGGTTAATGATGAAGGTGCAGGTTTAACTGCAGTGTGGCAGCCCAGTGCGGCCTGCGAGCCCTATCAGGACTCTGAAGGCAGGGTTATACTGCGGGCGTTAGCCGCTAAAGTACAGCAGGCAATAAAAGGGCAGCCAGCTGAAGTTACTGCATTGCAGCAGCAGGATAAAAAGCACTATGCACCCTTACCCTACAGTTTGTCGGCATTGCAGATTGACGCGGCAAGGGCGCACGGGCTCAGTGCACAGCAGGTGCTCGATAGTTGTCAGCAGCTGTATGAGCGGCACAAGTTAATTACCTATCCGCGTTCAGACAATCGCTATTTACCGACCGCCCATTTTGCCGAAGCTGACAAAGTAGGCCGCGCTGTTGCCGCAAATATGCCGTCGCTGCAAGCTGCATTCGATGGAGCAAACCTGCAGCTGAAGAGCAAAGCGTGGGATGACAGTAAGGTAGAAGCGCACCATGCGATTATTCCAACGGCTAAAATATTGTCAGCAGAAAGACTGACGGCGACAGAGCAAAAGCTTTATGGTTTGATTGCCCGTCAGTATTTTATGCAGTTTTACCCCGCTTGCTGTTTTACTGACACTAAAGCGGAGTTTCGCCTTGCCGGTGGTTGCTTTGTCGCAAAAGCCCGGCAGCAAACTGAGGCGGGTTGGAAAGCGTTGCTGCCTGCCAAAATTAATTCCGGCAATCAGGGGCAGCACCCTGTTAATGATAATGAACCGCCGTTACAGCATAGTTTACCGGCACTTGTGGTAGGGCAGCAGCTACGCTGCAGCGATAGCCAGCTGCTGGAGAAACAAACACAGCCTCCGGCGCCCTTTACCGATGCCACCCTGCTAAGCGCGATGACAGGTATTGCCAGGTATGTAACAGACCCGCAGATTAAGCGGGTACTAAAAGATACCGATGGCCTGGGAACTGAAGCTACCCGCTCCGGCATAATCGAGTTGCTGTTTAAGCGTAATTTTTTAAAGCGGGAAGGCAAAAATATTCGGGCTACCATTGCCGGCAAGGCGCTGATAGCCGCATTACCGCCGGAGGCATCTTTGCCGGATATGACGGCGCGCTGGGAGGCCGCATTAAATGATATTTGTCAGCGCCAACTGAGTTATCAGGCGTTTATGCAACCATTAACTGATAACCTTCATCGGTTAATTGTTCAGGCTGGCGCAGCAAATCCTCAGGGTTTAGGCGCCGGTAAGCCGGTAAAATGGCCTGCAAAATCAACTAAACAACGGCAGTCAGCAAAGGGCACTGCTGGCAGGCCGGCAGTGAAGAAAAAAGCCTATCGCCGCAGTCCGGCTGCACAAAAGGTTAGCAAGGCCAATATTGCAACGGCAAATACCCAGACATCTGTGTGAATTAGTTAATAAGTGTAATAGCACTGGTAAGCCCGGCTGGAGCTGATTATCCTCACTGCACTTAATTTAACTGTTTGTGCAGGAGAAAACCTTGAGTAAGCCAACTTTTGTATCAACGGTGGTTGCCGCCACTATGTTGCTGGTTAGCCAGCAGGCCATTGCTACTATTGTTCAGGTAAAAACCAGTCTGGGTGATTTTGAAGTAAATTTGTTTGATGAAACCACACCGGTTACAGTACAGAATTTTCTAAATTACGTTAATAGCGGTCGTTATAATGAAACCGTTATTCATCGTTCAGTGCCTGGTTTTATTATTCAGGGTGGTGGCTTTCGCTTTCCCGGGCAACTTCCGCTAGCCCCTATTCAGACAAACGCCGCTATCGTCAATGAGCCTAAGCTTTCCAATGTGAGGGCTACCATAGCGATGGCAAAGTTTCCGGGTAATCCGAATAGTGCAACCAGCCAGTGGTTTATTAATCTGGCTGATAACAGTGCCGGCAACCCGAAACTGGATATTGTGGAAGGCGCCTACGCTGTATTTGGTCAGATCAATGCGGCTGATATGGAAGTGGTAATGGCCATTGCCAACTTGCCTACTTATAACTTTAACGGTATTCAGGAGCTGCCACTGAGAAACTATACGGCAAATGACCGTGCTGATAATGTGCCACTGACCAATGCCAATATGGTTACAGTGGAAAGCATTACTGTAGTGGATGCCAGGCCCAATACTGCTGCTGGCCTGAATCCTGTTCCTAATACATTACTGCCAGAGCCGGAAAGCAGCAGTGGCAGCAGTGGCCTGGCTTTATTGTTTCTTGCTCCGTTATTATGGTGGCGGCGTCGTCAGCAATAATGGGCATCGTTTGACGCGTAGCGGGAAGCGCAGTATTAACACTGCGCTTACTTGTTTCTCTAGTAACTAATATTTATTAAAAACAGATGTTTATATCAATTAGTTCTGTCTGATACCGCTGAAACTTTTTTAACCTCGCCTACACTTATTATTGTGCTTACTGCAGAGCAACCGCATGTTGTTGCTTTTTAAGAAGGTGACGTGAATGATAGTGTTAGTAGGTGGTGAAAAAGGCGGTAGTGGTAAAAGCTGCCTGGCGCAGAATATAGCCGTATATTTTTCCCGTGAAAAAAAAGCCAATGTAATGCTGGTTGATTGTGATCCGCAACGGACAACATCCGACTGGGTGCAGGAACGGCATATGGATGCCAGTCTGCCATGGATTAACTGTGTGCAGATGTACGGTAAAATCCGCTTTGAATTAAAAAGTCTGGAAATGCATTACGATGTGGTTGTAGTTGACTGCGGCGGACAAGACAGCGTGGCATTGCGCTCTGCTATGGTAGTTGCCAGCCATGTTCTGTTTCCACTTCGGCCAAAACGGCGTGACTTAAAAACCCTGGAACATCTGGAAGACCTGGTCAGTGCCTGCAATATTGTTAACCCGGACATGATAGTCGGTTGTGTGATGACTCAGTGTCCGTCGTTGCCAAATCAGGCACCGCGAATTATCGAAGCGAAGGAAGTGTGCAGGTCTTTTAATATCCGGGTACTGGACAATATTACCTATAGCCGGAATATTTACGACGACAGTGAAGAGAAAGGTTTGTCGGTGATGGATGTTGATGGTGATGGCAAAGCCGCCAGCGAAATCCGGGCAATTATTGAAGAACTTCTGGCAATGAAGGCGATACAAGAAGATGGCGCTGAGCGACCTGAAGAAAAAGTGTTTGCAGTCAAATAAACCCGCTTTTACCGCTGACGAGTTTATTGAAGATGCCAATAATTATGCGCTGGGGTTGCCGCGCATCGTTAGTTTGCGCAAACAATTACCTGAAGAGGATGACAGCACCCGCCTGCCAATGCGCCATGCCACATTTACCCTGAGCGAAGAAGCGATCGCTGCGTTAAATGATTTAAGTGAATTAACCGGGGAAGCGAAGTCAAAACTAATCCGGCGGCTGATTTTACGTGCTACCCAGGTGGTACAACTTGAACTGAGCCACTTACCGGGCAGCAAAAATAAAACCGGCTCTGACTAAGCCGGTTTTATTGAGCAGGGCGTGCCCGGATTATTTTGCTAAGAAGGCGTAGGCGGTAATAAATGCCGTTTCCTGAAACCCTTTTAAACCGGTATCTTTAAAATCGACCGGCAGCGGATGTTGTTTCAGTTTTTCTTTAATGGTGTTGGCAGATAAGATCTGGCTACGGCAATTAGTAATAAGCTGAATAGCGGCTTCAATTTTAAAACCTACTGCGCCACCGGCAAATTTACCTTTTTGTGGCCGCTCTTTAATAACAACCTGTTCAACTTTGTAGTCTTCGAACAGCTTCGCCAGATTAAACTGAAACTTCTGGACACTTTCTGCGTCTTTGTCATTACTTAACGCCAGGCGGGTTTGGCGGCACTCCGGTAAATCGAATAAGCCGTCTTTAAATGCCATAAGACATAAGATTGCTTCACTGCCTTTAATTTCAATTCCACATACACGCATAATAAGTCTCAATAGTTTTGTGGCCGGGTTAAGGGCTGGTTAGTGCTTCCATCTTGCTGTCAATAATGATGCAGCTCTGGCGAAGGGGCTCACCAAATAAAATAGGGTTGAAGTCGCCATTTACACAATAACGCTGATGAAATACCAACAGGCTGTCTTTCGACGCTGCTGCTTTGCTTAGCTGCTGCTGCTGACCTTGACCCCAGTTTGCACTAAGTTGGCTGAATTGCTTCTGGATTTGTCGCATTGCCTGCTCATCAGACATTTTGCCTGAGCTTGGCGCATTATCCAGGATCAGACCATATAGCTGATCACGATAAGGTCTGAGCAACTCATGATCAGAGAAAGTCAGCAGTAATAATACAATAACAGCCAGCCAAAAAAACTTTTTCATCAGATAGCGCACCTCAAAAATCGCAGCCGCTATTGTAAAGTATTTTTGGCAAAGGCGCATCTGCTGCGCTGTGGCTTATTTTATATCAAATATTCTGCGCTCAGGACTGTTATACTAGCGTCAGCACAGCAGCTGGAAAGAGGTAGTAGTGGATAAAAACCGCATCGACATAAAGAATATTCCGGTAAAAGTGGAAACCTACACACCGGAGCAGCCAAACCACGCAAAATATGCGTCGCGGGACCGTATTTATGTCCGCTCGGTAAAAGGATTGCACCAAAGCTTGCGCCGTAATATGGGCTTTGTATTTATGGCGCTGTTTATGCTACTGCCATGGATCCAATACAATGGCAGCCAGGCGATTTTGCTGAACATTGGTGAGCAAAAATTCAATATCTTCGCCCTGACACTGTGGCCGCAGGACTTTACTATTCTGGCCTGGATTTTTGTCATCGCCGCCTATGCGTTATTTTTTATTACCGCATTTTATGGCCGGGTATGGTGTGGTTATCTGTGTCCGCAATCAGTCTGGACCTTTATTTTTATGTGGTTTGAAGAAAAGATCCAGGGCAGCCGCAATCAGCGGATGACCCTGGACCAGGCTCCATGGTCTGTATCTAAATTTGCCAAAAAGGCCTTAACGCATTTTTGCTGGCTGGCGTTTGCGTTGTTAACGTCACTTATTTTTGTTGGTTACTTTACCCCGGTGGGGCCACTTTTCTTAGACTTCTTTACCTTTCAGGCCGGCTTCTGGGCAGTGATATCGGTGCTGTTTTTTACTGCGTGTACCTATGGTAACGCCGGTTGGATGCGGGAAATAATGTGTACCCATATTTGTCCTTATGCCCGATTCCAGTCAGCCATGTTTGATAAAGACACCTTTACCGTAACCTATGACGAAAAGCGCGGTGAGCAGCGCGGGCCCCGGAGCCGCAAAGACAAAGACTATAAAGAAAAAGGCCTGGGCGACTGCATTGACTGCAATCTATGTGTACATGTTTGTCCCACCGGCATTGATATTCGCAATGGCCTGCAGTATGAATGTATTAATTGCGGCGCCTGCATCGACGCCTGTGATGATACGATGGCAAAAATGGGCTATCCGCCAGGCCTTATCAGCTACACCACTGAGCATAGTTTAAATGGCAAACCTACCCGAATATTGCGACCTAAACTGGTCGGCTATTTTGTTATTTTATTGGTTGTTTGCGCCGCATTTGCCACCAACCTGTATTTGCGTAAGCCATTAGAACTGGACATTATCCGGGACCGTGGTGCCCTGTACCGAGAAACGCCGGAGGGGTTGATAGAGAATACCTATACGCTAAGCATTATTAATAAATCACAACATGCTAACAGCTATCAGCTAGCCGTTTCCGGCGTAAAGGATTTAACCTGGATTGGTCCGACCGAAGTTACAATTGCCGGAGGCGAGAGCCTGAATGTGCCGGTGAGCCTGGCGTTGGACCCTTATAGTGCCTCCAAGCCGGTAATGGATATTGAATTCAGCGTAACTGAGCTTTCTGATAAAGGATATAGCGTAACTCAGGGGAATAAATTCTTTGCCGGCCGTTAATCGGGACATTATCAGCCGGTTCGACTTTGCTACATTGGGGCCCGAGCTGATTTTAGATGCGTTGTTGCAGCTTGGGCTGGATGTCAGCAGTGGCTTGCTGGCATTAAATAGTTACGAGAATCGGGTGTATCAGTTTACTGCTTACCCTGATCACAGTGAGCAGGCGCAAAAGTATGTGGTGAAGTTTTACCGGCCAGAGCGCTGGAGCCCACAGCAAATTCAGGAAGAGCATGATTTTGCGTTTGAACTGGCAGACGCTGATATCCCAATGGTGGCGCCACTGCGCTTTAACGGCGACAGTTTACTGCAGTATCAGGGCTACTATTTTGCGGTTTTCCCCAGCCGTGGCGGCCGTACTCTGGAAGTGGATAATGACGAACAACTGGCTATGCTGGGGCGTTTTCTGGGCCGGATGCATCAGGTTGGCGCTAAAAAAACCTTTAGTTACCGGCCCACGTTCAGTGTTGACAGTCATTTGCTGCAAAGTCAGCAGGTTCTGGCAAAGCTGGAGCTTATTCCGGAATATATGCGGCCTGCTTTTGATACCGTGCTGCAGCAGGTAATCGCAGAGGCCAGTCGTCAGTATCAGCCAGCACGGCAAATCCGCCTGCATGGTGATTGTCACGCCGGCAACCTGTTTTACGTTGACCAGGGGCCGTTTTTTGTTGATTTAGATGATTGCCGAACCGGCCCTGCTATTCAGGATATCTGGATGATGCTGTCGGGCGATCAGCAAGAGCAGCGAATGACGCTGGAGCTGATGTTGGAAGAGTATGAACAATATTGTGAGTTTGATCCTGCGGAACTAAAATTGATCGAGCCACTCAGAGCAATGCGTATAGTGCATTACATGGCCTGGTTGGCGCGACGCTGGCAGGATCAGGCCTTTGTTCAGAGTTTTCCCTGGTTTGCCACCGATAAATACTGGGAGCAACAATGTCTGGTGTTAAAAGAGCAGCTGGCATTATTACAGCAACCGCCGTTATCACTGGTGCCAGGCTACTGACAATTTGCTAAGCTACAGGCCTAACCGGCCTGATTGAGGATAGAGATTAAAATGAAAAAGTTGTTATCACTGTGTTTTGTTGCGCTGTTATTGCCACTGGCGGTAAGTGCTAATTCAAAGTTTGTCGAAGGTAAGCACTATGAGGTTATTGCTGAGCAAGCATCAGCTAAACCGGTCGTTAAAGAATATTTTTCATTCTTTTGCGGCGGCTGTTATGGGTTCGAGCCGGTAGCCCAGAGCCTGGCCAAAAAACTGCCTGACGACACCGAATTCAAAAAAGTGCATGTCGATTTTATTCGTGCGGCGTCCCCTGAAATTCAGAATATGCTGGCCCGCGCTTATCTGGTAGGTAAAAATATGGGTAAAGGTGACCAGATTGCTTCGGCCATTTTTAACCAGATCCATCGTAGCCGGGTGCCATTTACCAGCGAGGATGATGTGCGCAGCCTGATGCTGATTAACGACATTGAAGCAGAAGAATATGAAAAAGCGATGCGCAGTTTTTCAGTGCGTGGTGCGGCCAGTCAGATGAAAAAAGAGCAAACTGAATTGTCAGAAAGCCGGGTATTGAGCTCAGTGCCAATGCTGGTAGTCAATGACAAATATAAAATTCTGAATGAATCACTGAATCAGCGTAATCTGGAAAATGAGTTGCAGGAGCTGATCAGCTATCTGCTGCAAAAAGACGCTTAACACAGACTAACGTATTGGTTTTAACAAAAGGGCTGAAATTTCAGCCCTTTTTTGTATCTAACGCGGTACGTCTATCCGTTGTTTTACATATTTCAGCTGTGCCACTATGGTAAAGGTCATAATAACCAGTAGTGACCAGGAGCTCCACTTACCTATATGTACTGCCGACCAGGCCCCCAACTGGTTTGGATAACTCCACAGCCCCATAAAGGTACTGATATTCTCAGCCAGCCAGATAAAAAAGCCGACCAGAATAAACCCCAGCAATAGTGGCATACTGCGTTCGCGATCCAGCGGCGTAAAATAGACAATAGTGCGGGCATACAGCCCCAGGGTTGCGGCCGCGATATACCAGCGATAATCGCCGATAAAATGATGAGTAAAAAAATTGGCATAAATTAGCAAAGCCACCAGCACCGCCATCCAGTAAGGCGGATGATGCACCACCCGTTGCTGCAGTAAACGCCAGCTTTGAATAATATAACTGCCTACCGCGGCATACATAAAACCGGCAAAAAGCGGTACACCAAATACTTTACTGTAGGCAAAATCGGGGTAACTCCAGGATTGGATGGCACCAGAGGTTTTAAACACCTCCAGCGCAAACCCCACCAGATGAAACAAGCAAATGGCTTTTAACTCGTCAACGGTTTCCAGCTTGCTCCATACCATCCAGTACTGAATCAGCAATGCCAGGATCAGTAACATATCGTAGCGGGGAACCCCAAATAAGCCGGTTCGCGGCACCAGTAATACCGAAGCGAAAAATAGACCAACAAACAGGCAGGCCCGGGCTTGTTTCAGGCCAAAAAACCAGAACTCCCAGCAGAAACGTTTCAGACCGGCAGTATGCGGTGGTGGGGTAACCTGCATTAACCAGTTGTCCAGCCGGTTAACGCCGTTTGTGGTAAAAGATGACATAAAAAGTCCAAAGTAAGACAATGATTTAAGCTAACCTGTCGCTACGTTGCAGGCAAGGGTCATGTTAAAGTAGCAAGCTGAATTAATACTGAGCAAACTTATGAAAACCTTACCAATAGTGGCCGCAGGTTTTGGTGATGCCGCTGCTGCCTTCCGGGTTTATATTGCCAGGCGGCCACCAATGGCAGAGTATGCCGGGTTAAGTGAGGTAAAACCGCTACTGACAGATGAGATAAACCTGATCAACAGCGCTTGTGGTAACGGCTGGCGCAAGGTATTTAACGTGTATAGCAAACTTTTGTTTGAGCTGGATACAAAACAGTTTGCGTATAGCCGGCAAGCTGGCAGTTGGCAGCAGTACCGGGACCAGCATTTACTGCAGGTAGGGAGTGATACCGCATTACTGTTTAGCATTCCCGGGTTAAATCCTGAAACGAGTGACATTCATATTATTGCCGGGCGAAGCCACGCCAGAATGCTGCTGGACAGCGGTTTAAAGGCGCAACTTAACT
Source organism: Arsukibacterium indicum (assembly GCF_019100565.1). Taxonomy (GTDB): domain Bacteria; phylum Pseudomonadota; class Gammaproteobacteria; order Enterobacterales; family Alteromonadaceae; genus Alishewanella; species Alishewanella indicum. The sequence goes on from NZ_JAHRID010000007.1 coordinate 168,049, forward strand.
GGCTGAATCAGGAATTTGCAATAGATAAGTTTAACCGGCTGCTGGTATGCCCGTATTTTGACTATCGCCAGCTTAATAATGAAAAGCTGGCTTATTTAGCTCAGCTAATAAAGGATTTAGATGAATAATAGTAAGCTACTGGCACAGTTGCAGCAGCTATGTGAATTATTACGCCCATTGCAGTTTGGCGTGGGAGGTAGTTGCTTGCTGTGGCAGCTGGGGCTGGAAACGTCTCCCAATGATATAGATATTGTGTGCAGCGAGGATGACTTCGCTGCTATTTGCAATAAGTTAGCAGCAGAGTTTCAATTGCAGGAAAGGCCTGCACACAGTGAATATTGCAGCAGCCATTTTGCCCGCTTTAGCAGGCAAGGCTGGCCAGATATTGAGCTGATGGCCGGCATAGCTGTGAAGCAGGGCGACAGCATTAGCCGCTGGCAATTTAATCCGCAACGTTGCCACTGGCAAAACAGCGTATGCTGGATGCCACCTGCTGACTGGTTACAGCTTTATCAGTTATTTAACCGGCCACAACGAGTGGTGCAGTTACGACATTATTTAGTGCAATTGCGGCTGGGTACGATCAGCTAGTCGGCAATTTCCACAGCGGTTGGTATCAGCTGATAGCCGTCGGCTTTATCTTCGCCTTGTTCCCATACCTTTAACAGGCCTGTCGCATAAGCGGTTTTGCCCTTGGCGCTTAACGGAAACACCATATCGCCATCGCGCACTTTTATTCTGAACGGCACATTTTCATTGCTGGCAGTAAATTTCATCCAGCAGCCCTGTTTGCTGCATACCGAGTCAACCGTGCCTGAAATTGTTACCACTTGCTGTAAGTGCATTTTCGGCTCAGCTAACAACTGCGATACCGGCATCGCCGCTTGTTTATCAACAACTTCACCAAAAACGGTGGCAGCCTGAACGCTGAAAAGTGTTGTGGAAAATGCCAGTGCTAAAAGTGTTTTATACATAGTTATGCTCCCGAAGCGGATAGCCTATTCTGGCGCATTAGCTGAGAAAGGCAAGCGTTTGCAATATCGGATCTAGAGCGCTGTGGTTAGTTTCTATCCTTTGTTGGTTGGTAAATAAACTAAGGTAGCTTACAAAGTAAACGAAAAGGCTTTAATGTAAAATAAATATGAACTTTTGTTTTACTTTGCTGTTTTCCGGCTGTAGTATGCGCGCCGCAATCAACAACATAGGGAAATAAAACAATGACATTGAAGTACATCCTGCCAGCCATCGCGCTTACCGCTACTGCTGTTTCTGCCGAAGAGTATCAGCTGTTTACTGAGCTGCAGGCTGAGCATTTGCGGGTCAGTGGTGATAATGAAACCACCTGGTCACTTAATGGCAGCTATTTTTTTGACAAAATACAAACTCTGGGGCCATTGGACCAGTTTAAGTACATTCTGAATGTAAGTAATGTTTCAGCCTCGTTTGCCCGTGCTTTTGATGAAAATAGCTATGGCATTGGCGGTGAGTATTTTGCTGAGAACGGCCTGGTATTTTCAGCTGGCCACTATCGCTATGATGATTATGATGTCAGTTCAGTTGGTTTGGGTTACTTAATTTCAGAAAACTTTATCGTTCGCGCAGTTGCCGTAAAACCTGAAGGCGACGATACCAACTTCCAGTTTTTAGCCAGCTATAATCATCAGCTGCAGGGTAACGACTACCTTGGCTTTACCGCCACTGTTGATGATGAATTCGATTTCTTTACCATCAGCAGCAAATATTTTGCCAGCCTGGGTGGCGATCGGTTTATTACCATCGGTGCAACTATCGCTGACAACGACGGCGATACCAGCTGGGGTGCATCAGCAGACTATTACTTCTCTAAGCTGACTTCTGTTGGTGTGTCTTACGATAAAGAAGATAGCTACCGCTTAGATGCCAAGCATTTCTTTAATCAGAATTGGGCGTTGGAAGCCGGCTTTGCCAGCAATGCTGATAACTCAGATCTTAAGGTCTACAGCCTGAGCATAATTGGTCAGTTCTAAATTTCTCTGGTAGTTCCACTGGTGTTTTGGGCAACTTCGGTTGCCCTTTTTTATGCCTGTGCCCATTTCGCTTTTACTTTATATAACTGATAAATGAAAAGAGGATAAAGCAGTAATCCAAGGTCAACCTTTCCCTTGGTCAACAGGCTCAAACAGGCGTCGGCAAGGCCCAGATAACTTAGAATAAGACAGGCTATTAACCCCCAGTAACGACCGGTAATCAAGCCATAAAAGCTGGCGGCAGCAGCAATAAAAAACAGCCAGATCATTCCAAATGCCATGCCAGCGCTTTCAGTAGTAATGGTGATAAAAGCAGGCAGTTGCTGCTGATAGAGAAAGCCGGTGATATACAACAGAAAAAGAAAATGAGCGCCCAGCAGGCAAACACCCAGAAACTTTAACCAGACAGGTACGCTGAGGCTGCGCTTATTTTGCAGGGTGTAATCCCGGGAAAACGTTGTTTGCATGACATATCCTTAGTTAGCAAACCTATTACTCAGCCGAGTGTTGCATGATTGTAAACTTGAGGCAATTGATTAATAAGCAGTCAGGTTCAGCTGATGTAGGCCTGGCACAAAAATTCTCTCAATGTGACTTATTGTCCGTGGTACATAGCCCGTCGCCGTTTAATACTCTGGTTAATTAAGCAACCGGAGTAACAGCATGTTAAGCGTCGCCAGAAGCAATGATATCAAGGTGCCATATGAGGAAGAGATAAACGGCTTCACGATTTATATAGAAGATAATCCTGACCGCTGGTGTGGTGGTTATATCTGGTCGGTAAGCAAGAATGAATCTGAAGTGGAATCGGGTCTGGAGTTCAGTGCTGTAGAGGCATTTAAACAGGTTCACACATACGTATTGACACTAATAACAGTCCCTTGAACTTGCGATTGCTGTATTTATGATCATACTGTTTAAGTACTGTATAAAAGAACAGATATATCAATTGACAAAAAGGGAGGAACAAGTGATGATTCGTCACACGTTTTTCCCTTTCGAGGGAGGCAATCATGGAGCAACTGTCCTTGGATATGCAGTCCACAGAAGATCGAAGCGGCAAAGATCTTATAGAAAAATTGTTGGAAATATACGACCAGAAATTCATCGGTGAATGTCTTAATAAATTTTCGCCGGGACACTGGTGTCGTGAAACAATTAACCGCTGGTTAAAAGGCAAAGCCACTCCGGTTCTCAGTATGGCGGAGTTCGAACATTTGCAAAGCCTGTTACCAACAGAAAAGGTAAAACCTGAAACAGCTGATTTTCGTTTTATAGATTTATTTGCGGGTATTGGTGGTATTCGCAAAGGGTTTGAAGAGCAAAATGGTTTGTGTGTTTTTACCAGCGAATGGAATAAATACGCAGTTCGCACATACAAAGCAAATTATGCATGCAATGAAAAGTACCATACCTTCAACGAAGATATCCGTGATGTCACGCTAAGCCATATTGACGGAATTAGCGAAGAAGAAGCGTACAGCCACATTAGGAATGTAATACCTGATCATGATGTACTGCTGGCAGGCTTCCCCTGCCAACCATTTTCTATTGCCGGTGTGTCAAAGAAAAATGCGTTAGGCCGGGCTCATGGTTTTGAGTGTAAAACACAGGGCACCCTGTTTTTTGATGTGGCAAGGATTATTGCAGCCAAACAACCGGCAGCCTTTGTGCTTGAGAACGTAAAAAACCTTAAAAGCCATGACAAAGGACGGACATTCAAAGTAATTATGGAGACCCTGGACGAGCTGGGGTATTGGGTCGCAGATAGTGATGTTACTGGTTCAGGTGATCCGAAAGTTATTGATGGTAAACATTGGCTGCCACAACACCGGGAACGAATCGTCCTTGTTGGTTTCCGTAAAGACCTGAACGTTCATAATGGTTTTACATTGAAAGATATCGCTAAAATGGCACCAGCTACTAAGCCGCTACTTGGTGAAATACTTGATAAAGAGGTTCCGGACAAATATATATTGACTCCGAATCTCTGGCAGTATCTTTATGATTACGCAGCTAAGCATAAAGCAGCTGGAAATGGTTTCGGTTTTGGCTTGGTGAACGAAGACAGCCATAGTACCAGAACACTTTCCGCTCGTTACTATAAAGATGGTTCAGAAATTCTTATTGACCGGGGCTGGGATTTCAATAAAGACTTTGCCGATGATGAAAATCTCAAAAACAGGCCACGAAGGCTCACTCCTCTTGAGTGTTCAAGACTAATGGGTTTTTGTAGAACCGGTGAAAGTAGTTTTAAGATTCCAGTCTCTGATACTCAGGCATATAAGCAGTTCGGTAATTCGGTAGTGGTACCGGTATTTCAGGCCGTAGCCCAATTGATGAAAGACCGGGTAATGCAGGCTGTAAATAAGCAGAATCGTAAAGCAGTCGCCTGAAGGTTTGGTCAATTTACAACTGATCCTATATACCTACGTTAGGTAATTGAAATCACTTAACGTAGGTAGTCAAGAATGCTTCCAAGCTACTCAAATAAATAAAGCGACATTATTCTTAATAGTTTAAGAGTATGCTGATTATTGTAAAAAGTTCTGGTTTACGTTTTTAGTGAACGGATTTCAGCTATGAAGTCACCAAAACTCATTAGCCAAGATGCCTGCGCTGTTGTGTATGTTTCATGCAAAGCCTTCGGTACTACGAGCTGTAAGTTCAAACTTTGCATTTGATCAGTTTGTGCCTCGCTAATAGCATGCTCAAGAGTGATAAGGTGTTTTTTCTCGATTCTACTGCCTTCGGCTAGAACTTGCCTCCAACGGTCCTTGCAAGTGGTTTTTGCTCCGAGTATACGAAGGCGATCCGCAGGAAAAGTAAGATCTTGATACTTACCAGAACTTGGAAAAAGAAAATCAGGTTTTTGTTTTCCTTCTGTCAGCGCGCCGCGTTGAAAGATGAGCTTGTTCTCTTTTAGAATATGTTCGATATGGTTTTCAAAAGCATGCCCACTTCTGGATTTTCTTCGGTTCTGAACACTGAGTGAAAAACTGACAAAAGCATCTACATCATCGCCGTTTTCGCCAAATCCACTCTTGAGTTTTTCTTTGACAATATGCCTTTCCAACTGCCTAAACGCAGACTCTTCCGTTTCCATCCATTGAATGAGAGCATTGTCAGGGGTTTCAATAGGGCATACTTCAGGGGAATATCTTCTCGCAAACTCTGAGAAATTCCTTGTTTTAGGAAAAGCATTACCAAACTCTTCTAATATTAAGTCCAGATAGTCGCCATAAGTGTGGCCAATTTCAAGCCCATAACGAGCAAACATTAGCCTAATAGGTGTGGCAATACTGCTCTGAATTTCTACTTTCTTAAGTCCCTTTTCGTTTGCATTTAGACTTTGAGCGCCAAATATTGCTCGGACCTGGTTTTCGTGTTCACTTTGCGGTGGACAGAAAATCATCAGAAGTTGTCTTTCATGCGTGAGGGCTATCAAAAAGAAATCACCGGTCTGAAAGCGCTCAGTGACATCATTCGATTTGTAGTACAGACGCCATTCTGGAGAACGATCTGGATCCTTAAAGCGACAGTCGTACCAAGTTACAATATCTTCATTTAATATTGTGAAGCCATCATCTTCTAAATAAACTAGTGTTGCCGGTATCTTCGTTTGCTTACCATCATTATGCATGCCAAGGTACTCGCCAATACCCGCGAGAGGAAGGCCACCGATTTCATGCTGGTTGGATGTTTTTGGATCAGCGTCAACGGCACTGAGATACTTAAATGCAGCGGCTTTAAATACGTCATTTAGCTGCTCGAACATTTGTTCAACTCCCGATTGCTATTTCTAGATAGTAGTTTGAGTGCTTTGATAATTGATACTACCACTGATAATTGCTACTGAATATTAATCGTCAAAGTCTGATTATTAACATATAGCGTTTGTGAGAAAGGACAACTGATGTCAGACGTACATACAAAAGAAGTCAGAAGCAAAAACATGGCTGCCATCAAAGGTAGAAATACCAGGCCCGAAATGTTGGTACGCAGAGCATTGCACAAAGCCGGGTTCCGCTACCGGTTGCATGTTGCCAACTTACCGGGTAAACCAGATCTGGTATTTTCCAAATACAAAGCCGTGATCTTTGTCCAGGGCTGCTTCTGGCATCAGCACCAGTGCGCTATGTTTCACTGGCCGAAAACCCGCACTGACTGGTGGAAGCAAAAAATCAGCGCCAACCGGGCGCACGACGAAGCGGTGCAGGACAAACTGCGCGAAATGGGCTGGCGGGTGTTTCTGGTTTGGGAGTGTGCGTTAAAAGGAAAACATAAGCTGCCGCTTACTCAGGTTACTTCAGAGATTTCAGATTGGCTATGCAGCGGCACCAGCTTTGCTGAGCTGCCTGCAGCCTGACTTAATATCCATTCTTATAGTAGTTCTACACTTTTATGCGCAGAAAAATGTAATTATCTACACTTTTATGCGCATAAAAATGTGGGGGTGTTTGTTTTTATGCGCAGAAAAGTGTAATGTTGGCCCAGATTGGCTATGTAAAGGTGTGTTATGGAACGCGGGTTATTGACTGAACTGCTTAGCTGGAAGGCGAAACCTGAGCGTAAACCCCTGCTGATTGATGGCGCCAGGCAAACCGGCAAAACCTATTTACTGCAAGTGTTGTTGGGCCAGCAGTTTTCGCAGGTACTGCGGATTGATTTTCTTGAGTCGCCGCAAATGCAGGACGCTTTTGCCGGCTCGTTAAGCCCCGGCGATGTGCTGAGCAATATCGAGCTGCTAACAGGCCAGCGTTTTAATATCGCAACTGACTTACTGATCCTCGATGAAATTGGTGAATGCCCCCGTGCGGTGACGGCGTTAAAGTACTTTGCTGAGCAAACCCCGCAGGCTTTTATTGCCGCCAGCGGTTCTAACATCGGCTTGTTAAATACCTTCCCAGTTGGCAAGGTTGAGCAATACAATTTACGGCCGCTAACCTTCCGCGAGTTTTTACAGGCCTCTGGCGAGGCAATACTGTTAAAAGCTTACGATGCCGGGCAAAACTCTGCAGCGGCGCACACTAAGTTGTTTGATAAGCTGACAGATTATTACTTTACCGGCGGTATGCCTGAGGCTGTCAGCCTGTGGTTTAAGCTGGCTGAACAAAGCATTCTTGAGCGGGTAAAAGCGGTATCACAGGTACATGCCGATTTGTTGGCCGGTTATGTGCGGGATTTTGGAAAATATTCCGGTAAGGTTGATGCCGGTTTGATCGAATCTGTATTTATGGCGGTACCTGCTCAGCTTGCTTCAGTAATGGACGAGTCGGTTAAACGCTTTAAGTTTAAACAGGTACATGAACGCAAATCCCGCTATCAGGAGTTGGAAAGCGGAATCCTCTGGCTGGAGAAATGCCGGCTAATTTTGAAAAACTATCCGGTCGAAGGCACGCCGCGCAGCCCATTGGCCGCCTATAAAAAAGATAATATGGTTAAGTTGTTTTTGTTTGATGTAGGTTTGCTAAATCATATGCTGGATGTCAGCTACCTTGAGATTAAACAGCAGAACTATGACTACAAAGGCTATATTGCAGAAAATTTTGTCCAGCAAGAGTTAGCAGCACTGGGCGTTGCCCCCAGTTTTTCCTGGAGCGATGCCAGGGCTGAAATCGAATTTATTCTGGCTGATGGCGCCGGCAACGTCATACCGTTGGAAGTAAAAAGCGGTAAGCGCACCAAAGCCAGGTCGTTGCAGTCTTATATTGAAAAATGTAACCCGGTTAAAACCATTAAACTAACCGGTACTCAGGGCTCGCCGCCGCTGGAGCAACAGCATCTGGTTTATCCGTTGTACTACACAGCGCGTGCGGTGAGTAAGCACCTGCTGTCGTAAGCATAAAAAAGGAAGAGTTTATGCAAGAATTAGAACTTAAAATACCGCCGGTTGTTTTGGTAATGATTTTTGCCTTTACAATGTGGTTACTGGCACAACTGGTGCCGCCTTTGGCGTGGCCTGTGATTTGGGGTTGGATTTTAGCGGCTGCTTTTACTGTTGCTGGTATAGTGATTGCGCTTTCAGGCGTGCTGGCATTTCGCCGCGCCAATACCACTGTAGACCCGCGCGTACCGCAGCAAACCTCCAGTCTGGTCATTCGGGGTATTTACCGTTATAGCCGTAACCCTATGTACCTGGGGTTTTTACTGCTGTTAACAGCATGGGCGTGTTACTTAATGAGCTTAGCCGCGTTTGCCTTGCTGCCGCTGTTTATGCTGTATATGAACCGGTTTCAGATAGCTTCGGAAGAGCGCTTTCTGCTGCAGAAATTTGGTGAAGATTATCAGGCGTATGCTAAACAAGTAAGGCGCTGGTTGTAATACCAGCGCCTTGCCTATCATATTAATCTGCGACGTTAACCCAAGCTCAGCGCAGCATTACCCCAGCAGCGGCTTTAAATACTGGCCGGTGTAGGATGTTTTGCACTTCGCTACCTGCTCCGGGGTGCCCGCTACCAGGATTTCGCCGCCGCCATTACCGCCTTCCGGGCCTAAATCGACGATCCAGTCGGCGGTTTTAATTACATCCAGGTTATGCTCAATCACCACTATGGTATTGCCATGGTCGCGCAACCGGTGCAGTACGTTCAGCAATTGCTGAATATCGTAAAAATGCAGGCCGGTAGTTGGCTCGTCCAGAATGTACAGAGTTTTACCGGTGTCGCGTTTACTCAGCTCGCGTGCCAGTTTTACCCGTTGGGCTTCACCGCCTGATAAGGTGGTAGCCGACTGGCCCAGCTTAATATAGGTTAAGCCAACGTCCTGCAGGGTTTGCAGTTTGCGCTTCACTGCCGGTATTGCTTCAAAAAAGGCCAGCGCGTCTTCCACCGTCATATCCAGCACTTCGTGAATATTTTTGCCTTTGTATTTAATTTCCAGCGTTTCGCGGTTGTAACGTTTACTTTTACAAACATCGCACGGTACGTACACATCCGGTAAAAAGTGCATTTCCACTTTAATCAGGCCATCACCCTGACAAGCCTCACAGCGCCCGCCCTTTACATTAAAGCTGAAGCGGCCTACCTGATAACCGCGTGAACGGGCTTCCTGCGTGCCGGCAAACAATTCGCGTACCGCGGTAAAAATACCAGTGTAAGTGGCAGCATTTGAGCGCGGCGTGCGGCCTATCGGGCTCTGGTCGATATCGATAACTTTATCAAAATGCTCCAGGCCTTTAATTTCTTTATGCGCTGCCGGATCGGCACCCTCGCCTTTGTTCAGAACCCTGTGCGCTACCCGGAATAAGGTGTCGTTGATCAGGGTAGACTTGCCCGAGCCTGATACCCCGGTAATACAGGTCATTACGCCAAAGGGAATGGCTAAATCGACATTTTTCAGGTTATTGCCGCTGGCGCCCAGTACTTCCAGCCACTTATCAGTAAGCTTTGTCCGCTTTTCCGGCACCGCAATTTTGCGGGTACCGGCCATATACTGGCCGGTTAACGATTTGGGCTCGGCCATAATCTGCTCAATGGTGCCCTGGGCAACAACATTTCCGCCATGAACGCCGGCGCCGGGGCCGATATCGATAATATGGTCGGCGAGGCGAACCGCATCTTCATCATGCTCTACCACAATAACGGTGTTGCCTAAATCACGCAGGTGAGTCAGGGTGCCAAGTAAGCGTTCGTTGTCGCGCTGATGCAGACCAATAGAGGGCTCATCCAGCACATACATTACTCCAACCAGGCCGGCGCCAATCTGGCTGGCCAGCCTGATCCGTTGCGCTTCACCGCCCGACAGGGTTTCGGCACTGCGCGATAAATTCAGATAGTTCAGGCCCACGTTAACCAGAAAGCTCAGCCGGTCCTGAATTTCTTTTAGTACTTTTTCAGCAATCTTTGCCTTTTGGCCCTGCAGGCTTAATTTTTGGAAAAAGATCAGACAATCGCCAATCGACAGCTCGACAACTTCGGGCAGGTTGGTTTTACCAATAAACACATGTCGGGCCTCAGTGCGAAGCCGGGTGCCATGGCAGCTGGGACAAGCCTGGCTGGCCAGGTATTTGCTTAGCTCTTCGCGAACAGAATTCGATTCTGTTTCGCGGTAGCGCCGCTCCATATTCGGCACAATGCCCTCAAACGGATGGCTGCGCAGCACTACATCGCCACGGTCATTCAGGTACTTAAAGTCCACTACCGTTTTGCCACTGCCGTACAGGATCGCATCCTGTTGTTTTTTGTTCAGGCTGCTAAAGGGTACATCCAGTTTAAAGCCGTAGTGCTCTGATAGTGCTTTAAGCATCTGAAAATAATAGAAATTACGCTTGTCCCAGCCCCGAATAGCGCCGCCGGCCAGGCTCAGCTCACTGCTGACAATGACTTTATTCGGGTCGAAAAACTGCTTAACGCCCAGGCCGTCACAGCTGGGGCAGGCACCGGCCGGGTTGTTAAACGAAAACAATCGCGGCTCCAGCTCGGTCATGGAATAACCACAGGTGGGGCAGGCAAAATTAGCTGAAAACACCAGTTCGGCCGCGTCGGGTTCATCCATAAAGGCTACTTTGGCGACGCCGCCGGATAGCGCCAGCGCGGTTTCAAACGACTCAGCTAAGCGTAGCTTAATGTCGTCGCGTACTTTTATCCGGTCAATCACTACTTCAATAGTGTGTTTTTTATGTAAGTCGAGGGTTGGCGGGTCAGATAAGTCACACACTTCGCCATCTATCCGGGCCCGGATGTAGCCCTGGGCAGCCAGATTTTCCAGGGTTTTAACATGTTCGCCTTTGCGCTCCTGCACCACCGGTGCCAGTACCATTAGCTTGGTGCCTTCCGGAAACTCAGTCACTTTATCCACCATCTCGCTGATGGTTTGCGCGGCTAAGGGCTGGTCGTGCACCGGGCAACGCGGCTCACCAACCCGGGCAAACAACAGCCGCAGATAGTCGTATATTTCAGTAATGGTGCCAACGGTGGAACGCGGGTTATGCGAGGTAGACTTTTGTTCAATGGAAATAGCCGGCGACAAGCCCTCAATATGGTCAACGTCGGGCTTTTCCATCATGCTTAAAAACTGCCGGGCGTAAGCCGATAACGACTCGACATAACGGCGCTGCCCTTCGGCATACAGGGTGTCAAAAGCCAGTGACGATTTACCGGAGCCGGATAAGCCGGTGATCACAATCAGTTTATCGCGCGGAATTTGCAGCGAAATGTTTTTCAGGTTGTGGGTACGGGCACCCCGAATATCAATTTTATCCATTGTGGTTTCCGGTTGTAGGCGTTGAAGGCACGAAAGCTGTACAAATATACACTACATGGCGTCAATAAAAAACCAGCTAACTTAGTCTAGCTGGCTTTAGTTGGTTACATGGAGTAGTTGGCGATGCTGCTTTGGGTGGGGCTACGAATTACAACACCCGCCCCGGCTCGCCACAGCAACTCGCCCTTTTCAGGGCTCAGACACTCTGTGGCGACCGAAACGGGGTTCTAATCCTCGCTAATTTAATCACCGGGTAACCCGAAGCGTTATGCATCCTGATACGACGCCGGCATTAGATTGGCTCTGTTTGCCAATAAAAAAGCCCCCGCGTGAAGCGGAGGCAATACGGGTGAAACCAGGGAGTATTGGTAGAAAATTTAAAGGTAGATCCAACATTCCGCTAACGTTGCTCCGGTGCGGTGCTTAGGGCATTATGGGTGTTAAAACGGCACAGCTTAGTGGCCAGCCAAAACAACGGAACCCTGTTCTTTAACGGAAGTATGCAATGAAACAAGCGGCAAAAGTCATGACCCTGGCCGATATCGCCAGAATGGCCGGGGTGTCAGAGTCTACCGCGTCGCGCGCTTTGCGTGACAACCCGGTAATTAACGCGCAAACCCGGCAAAAGGTGCAGCAAATTGCCGCTGATCATCAGTTTAAGGTGAATGCGACAGCCCGCAGTTTGCGTACCCAGAAAAGCCATACCATTGCTGTGATTATTTTATTTGATGCCAAAACCCAACAGGCGATCAGTGATCCGTTTTTACTGGACATTCTGGGGGTGATTGCCGATGAGTTAACTGCCAAAGGCTACGATATGCTGCTTAGCACCAGCAAAACTACTGATAAAGACTGGCGTAGTTATTATTTTGACTCAAAACGCGCTGATGGCCTTATTGTGATTGGCCAGGGTGAACATGATGCACGGGTTGACCAGCTGGCTGCGGCCGGGGTGCCTTTTGTGGTGTGGGGCGCTGCCACCGGCAGTGAACAGTTCCCGATTATTGGCAGTGATAACCGTCAGGGCGCACAACTGGCCGTGGCACACTTAATTAAACAGGGCTGTAAGCGGGTGGCTTTTTTAGGCGATATTCGCCATACCGAGATTGAAATGCGTTACCTTGGTTATCAGGATGCGCTACGCGCAGCCGGCATTAAACCTGAACCCGCTCTGCAACTAAACACTGACTTTACCGCCCAGGCCGGTTATCTGCAGACCCAGCAAGCATTATTTGACCAGCTTGACAGCCTGGATGGCATTTTTGCGGCCAGTGATGCTATTGCCATGGGGGCCATGAAAGCCTTGCTGGAGCATGGTATTAAGGTGCCGCAGCAGGTGGCGATAGTGGGTTTTGATGACATTGCGATGTCGGCCTACTGCACGCCGTCGCTGACGACGGTAGAGCAAGATACTCACGCCGGTGGCCAGTTGCTGGTGGCACAATTATTAAACCGGATTGACGGCGGTCAAGCAGCATCACAGCTGCTGCCGGTTAAACTGGTAGAAAGACAATCCAGTTTGCGAGCTAACAAGTAAAGTATTTTTCAGAATCTGATAACGCAAGACTGGAATAACTGTTGGGGCGGGCGTCCCGTCAGCAAAACTAACCGCTAACGCATCTTCCACGCAGATAAAGTATTCAGGCGTTACTCCCCGCCCTTTTGCTGCAGTCGGTTGCCTTATTACGCCGGCAAAGTTTAACGACAACTGCGGCTAAATACGCTTAAAGCGCGCCGGTAATATGCTACACTTGCGCGCTTATTTCTGCTGTTAATCAAAAAATTAATGGATCAACTGAACGCTATTGAAAAACGCGCAGCGTTGGCACTGGCACTGGTATTCGCTACCCGCATGCTCGGCCTGTTTATGCTGTTACCGGTATTTGCATTGTATGGCAGCGAACTGGTCGGCTATTCACCGTTGTGGATTGGCCTGGCGATTGGTGCCTATGGTCTGACCCAGGCTATTTTGCAAATTCCATTTGGCTGGCTTTCTGACAAAATTGGCCGGCATAAAGTGATGTTACTGGGCCTGGCGTTGTTTGCTGCAGGCTCAGTGGTCGCCGCATTGGCCGATTCAGTTTATATGGTTACTTTTGGTCGCATTTTGCAGGGCGCCGGTGCTATTGCCGGGGCGGTACTGGCGCTGGCGGCAGATTTAACCCGCGATGAGCAACGGCCCAAGGTGATGGCGATTATCGGCGCCAGTATCGGCTTATCTTTTGCGTTGGCGATGATCCTGGGGCCATTGCTGGCAAAATGGGCTGGCCTGAGCGGCGTGTTCTGGTTTACCGCAGTTTTGGCTTGCTGTGCTATGTTAATTGTGGCGTTGCTGGTGCCAAAAAGCGTAAGTAAAGCGCCGGTAGCAGAAACCCTGGCGGTGCCTGCCACTTTGCTGAATATGTTAAAACACCGCCAATTGCTGCAGCTCGACATTGGTGTGTTACTGCTGCATTTAATGCTAACCGCGATGTTTGTTGCCCTGCCGCTGTTGCTTAGTCAGTACCAGCTGGCGGCAGAACAGCATTGGCAGGTGTATTTGCCGGTGCTGGTTGCTTCCTTTGTGCTGATGGTACCCATGATGATTATTGCCATGCGCCGGCAGCAGGAAAAAGGTTATTTTCTGGTGGCGATCAGCCTGCTGATTATTGCTATGTTGCTGGCTTATATTGCCACTGACCTATGGTGGTTAATTGCCGCTTTATTGTTATTTTTTACCGGCTTCAACTTTTTAGAAGCCAGCTTGCCGGCAATGGTCTCAAGGGTAGCACCCGCCGGACAGCGTGGCAGTGCGATGGGCATTTACTCCAGCAGTCAGTTTTTTGGTGCCTTTGCTGGTGGCATAATCGGCGGATTGGTGGCAGAGCAATTTAGTTTCCTAATGGTATTTGCCGTGCTGGCCGGTATTGGTTTAATATGGCTGCTTATTGCCCGAACCATGTTGGTACCCGCCCGGGCCCAGCGCCTGTCGCTGGCGGTGCAGGTAACATCAGAGCAGGATGCCAGCGCACTGGCCGGCCAGTTGGCGGCACTTAGCGGTGTGCAGGAAGTCACTATATTATTGGCCGAACAACGCTGTTACTTAAAAGTCAGTTCACAGCAATTTGATCTGGCACAGGCCAGATCATTGGTTGGCACAGGCCAACCTTAATTTTTTCAGGAGAAATCGCATGGCGCGTGGAATTAACAAAGTTATTTTAATCGGCAATCTGGGCGCCGACCCGGAAGTGCGTTATATGCCACAGGGCGGTGCCGTTGCCAATATGACCCTGGCAACCTCAGAAAGCTGGACCGACAAAAACACCAACGAGAAAAAAGAGCAAACCGAGTGGCACCGGGTAGTGATTTATCAGCGCCTGGCTGAAATTGCCGGCGAATACCTGCGTAAAGGCAGCAAAGTTTACATTGAAGGTAAGCTGAAAACCCGCAAGTGGACTGATAAAGACGGCGTTGAGCGCTACACTACTGAAATTGTCGCCAACGAGCTGCAAATGCTGGATGGCCGCGGTGACGGTCAGCAGCAGGGGGGCGGGATGAGTGGCGGCCAGCAGGGCGGTTACCAGCGTCCGGCGCAACAACCTGCCCAGCATGGCGGCTATCAGCAGCCACAGCAAGGTGGTGGCTACCAGCAACCTGCTCAAAACGCACCACAGCAGGGTGGCTATCAAAAGCCGGCGCAACAACCGTCACAGCAGCAACGGCCACCGATGGAGCCGCCAATCGATTTTGATGACGATATCCCGTTCTGACCACCGAAAAAGCCTGCTTAGTCAGGCTTTTTTGTTTAGCCTGACGGTTCTCTGAGCAGGTGGCGCGACATTGCGAATTCTCCACACGTCCGACTGGCATTTAGGCCAGCATTTTATTGGTAAAAGCCGCGCGGCCGAGCATGCGGCTTTTTTGCGCTGGCTGGTGGCGCAGGCAGATGAGCTGAGTATTGATGCCATTGTGGTTGCCGGTGATGTGTTTGACACGGCTACCCCGCCCAGTTATGCCCGCGAGTTATATAACCAATTTATTGTTGATTTGCAGCCAACGGGCTGCCAGCTGGTTATCTTGGGCGGTAACCATGATTCGCCGGCCGTGCTGGCAGAAAGTAAACGGTTACTGGCCAGGCTGAAGACTGCGGTGATACCCGCAACTGCGGCCGACTTAGCTGAGCAATTGCTGGTACTGACTGATCAGCAGAGTGAACCTGCCTGCTTGCTGGCAGCGGTACCGTTTATAAGGCCACGCGATGTATTGCAAAGCCAGGCTGGTCAGAGTGGCCAGCAAAAGCAACAGGATCTGCAACAGGCTATCGCCAGCCACTATCAACAGTTATTTGCTCTGGCCCAGTCGTATAATCAGCAGCATAAGCTACAGTTGCCAATAGTGATGACCGGCCATTTAACCACTGTTGGGGTTAGCCAGTCAGAATCGGTGCGGGATATTTATATTGGCACGTTAGAGGCGTTTTCGGCCAGCCAGTTTCCCCCAGCCGACTATATTGCGCTTGGCCATATTCATCAGGCGCAGCAGTTAAACAGTACAACTGATATCCGCTACAGCGGCTCGCCGATACCACTCAGTTTTGATGAAGCACGCCAGCAAAAACAAGCCTGGTTAGTCGAATTCAGCGCCGGGCAAAAAAAGGTCAGCAGTATTGCTATTCCATGCTTTCAGCCTTTAGCCAGTATAAAAACCGATTTAGCCAGTTTGCCAGCCATGCTTAAACCGCTGCTGGCCAGCTTAGGCGGCGATAAACGGCTATGGCTGGAAGTGGTGATCGGCCAAAGCGATGGCTATTTAACCGATTTGCAGCCCAGAGTTGAGCAGTTGCTAAGCGATTTGCCGGTTGAGCTGCTGAGACTACGCCGCGAACGCAGCAGCGTTACTAATTTACAGCAACTAAAGCAAACCAGCCTGGCTGAACTGTCGCCATCTGATGTCTGGCAGGCCCGGCTGGCTGATGAAGTTTTATCAGCAGAGTTGCAGCAACAACTTACCGCTTTATACCAGCAGGTACTGGCAAAAGTACTGGACGACGACCAGCACAGCGACTTAATGGCTAACGGTGATAGTACATGAAAATTTTGGCTGTGCGGCTGCAGAACCTGAATTCTTTGCGGGGCGAATGGACTATCGATTTTCGCCAGCCTCCCTTCGACAGTGCCAGTTTATTTGCGATTGTCGGCCCTACCGGCGCCGGTAAAACCACTATTCTCGATGCCATTTGTCTGGCGTTGTATCACCAGACACCCCGGTTAAAAACCTCGCCAACCAGTAACGAGCTGATGAGCCGGCACAGCAGCGAGTGTCTGGCAGAAGTGGAGTTTGAAATAGCCGGTCAGGGCTATAGGGCATTCTGGAGCCAACGCCGCGCCCGCGGCCAGAGCGACGGCAATTTGCAACCGGCAAAGGTGGAGCTGGCGCGGCTGGATGGCACTATTCTGGCCGAAAAAACCAATGAAAAACTGAAACTGATTACTGAGTTGACCGGCCTGGATTTTGGCCGTTTTACCAAGTCAATGCTGCTGGCTCAGGGCAGTTTTGCGGCTTTTTTAAATGCTGATGCCAACGAAAGAGCCGAATTACTTGAAGAGCTGACCGGCACCGACATATACGGCCGTATTTCCGAACAGGTATTCAGTGACGCGCGCGAGCACAAAGTATCACTTGAGTTGTTACAGGCCAAAGCTTCGGCAACCGACTTGCTCTCTGCCGGGCAGCAACAAGCACTGACGGCCGAACTGACCCGGATAAAAGCGCAACTGAGTGAGCACCAGCAGGTGGTGAGCAAACAACGCGAAGTGCTGCAGTGGCGCCAGCAGGTTACTCAGGCAGAGCAAGCTCTGAATCAAAGCAAGCAGGAAACAACAGCGCTAAGTGCTGAGCTGGCACGACAGCAGCCAAGGCTTGACCGGCTGAAAAATCACCAGCCAGCCAGTAAACTGGCACCGCTTTATCAGGCCCTGCAGCAATTACAGCAGCGCTGGCAGGCGCTGCAAACAAGCCTGCAACAGCTTGAGCAAAATATAGCGGCCAAGCGCACCGAGCAAGGCAGCTTGTTATGGCAGGGGTGGCAATGTTTACTGGTTGAACAGCAACAAGCTGAGCAGCAGTTGCAGCAACTCAGCCAGCAACAGCAAAAATTGCAGCAACAACAGGCGCAGCTGGCCACGACATTACAGCAGCAAACTCAGGCGCATACCACTTTGCAGCAGCAACTGACAAAGCTGGCTGGCGGCGCTGATACTGCGACATTACGTCGGCAGCAGCAGCTACAGCGCGAACGGCTGTATCAGGTGCAACAGGCAGCGCAATTGCTGGAGCAGCAGCGTAAAAAGCAGCAGCGACTGGCTGATCTACAGCAGCAGTGCGCCGAAAAACAGCAGCAATTAGAGCCGCTGGCCGCGGAACTGGGCTCACTGCGCCAGCGTTTCAAAAGTCTAAGCGAGCAAATTGCAGATAAAAAACAATTACTAGCGCAACAGCGGCTGATTATGCAGCTATCGGAACACCGGACAAATTTGCAGCCGCAACAACCTTGTCCGCTCTGCGGCAGCACAGAGCATCCGGCGGTCAGTGAATATCAGCAGCTGGATGACTCAGCTACCGCAAAACAACTTGCTGCAAAAGAAGCGGAGCTAATTAAGGTGCAACAAGCCGGCGAAGCGGCGCGCACCCGGCAGGCGGCGCTGACAACTGCCATAGCTCAGCTGCAGCAGCAAGCCGGACAACAACAAGCTGAACTGGATGACGTCCGCAGCCAGTTACGGCCGCTGTTGCAGGCAGAAAGCATCACAAACTCTGCAGCCGATGCTGAAACGCTGGCTGTATTACACCAAACCAGCAAGCAACTTCAGCAGCAACTGCTGGCCAGCGAGCAGCAGCTAAGCCAGCTGGAACAGCTGCAACAGCAGTTACAGCAACTGGCTGATGAGCAGCAGCAAACCGGGCGCCGGCAAACGGATGTCAGTCATCAACTGGCTTTGCTGGCACGCCAGCAACAAAACCTGGTTGAACAACAGCAAGCCCGCAGCAGCGAGCTGGAAAAATGGCAACAACGATGGCAGGCATTGCAGCAAACTGAGCCAAAACAAACTGTAACGCAGCTTAATCTGGCCGAACTGACCAGCCGTTTACAACAGCTGCAGCAACAGGTGCAGCACTTCGAGGGGCAAGCGCAGGAGTTGCAACGGCAGCTGGAGCAAGCCGCAACAGAGCAACAACACGCCGCTCAGCACTGGCAGCAAGCGCTGGTATCCAGCGAATTCAGCAATGAAGCCGCCTTTCAGGCTGCCTTGCTAAGCGATGCTGAACTAAATGAACTGAGTGCCCTGCAACAGCAACTGGAACAGGCAATGGTGGCCGGCAACCGCTTACTTGCTGACCGGCAGCAACGGGTTGACGAGCTATTAAAGCAGCAACTGAGCAGCGAAAATGAATCACAGTTACAGCAGCAACTTCATCAGCTTGAGCAACAGGCGCAGCAACTTACTGAGCAGCAAGGCCAGCTGCAACATCAGCTGGCAAGCGATCAGCAGCGCCGCATGGCTCGCCAGAGTGTTTTAGCAGAAATCGCCGCCGCAGAGCAGCAGCTTACATTGTGGCAACGACTCAACAGTCTGATTGGCTCGGCCGATGGTGCTAAATACCGGCGTTTTGCCCAGGGCCTGACATTGCAACAGCTGATAGTACTGGCCAATCGTCAGCTGCAGTTGTTGCACAATCGGTATCAGCTGGCACGCCATCCAACTGCTGAATTAGAGCTACAGGTGCTGGACACCTGGCAGGCTGATACCGCGCGGGATACCAAAACCTTGTCCGGCGGCGAGAGCTTTCTGGTCAGTCTGGCACTGGCGTTAGCTTTGTCAGATTTAGTCAGTAATAAAACCAGTATTGATTCACTATTTCTGGATGAAGGCTTTGGCACCCTGGATGCTGATACCCTGGAAAGTGCGCTGGCGGTGCTGGATCAACTTAATGCCAGCGGAAAGATGATCGGTATTATCAGCCACGTAGAAGCGCTTAAACAGCGGGTGCCCGTGCAGATCAGGCTGGAAAAACAGCATGGGCTGGGCTACAGTCAGATCCAGATCAGCCGCTAAGGTTTCAGGCTGAAGTACGTTGCTTTTTAAGCAAGGCTGCAAATTCAGCGGCCGGCACCGCTTTACTGAAATAATACCCCTGATAATAGTCACAACGTTGCTGGCGTAAAAAAGCCAGCTGTTCTGATGTTTCTACGCCCTCGGCCAGTACCTTAAACCGCAGATTGTGTGCCAGATCAATAATGGCTTTTGCAATACTCTGGTCATCCTCAGCTCGTGGCAGGTTTTCAACAAAGCGTCGATCGATTTTTAGTACGTCCAACGGCAGCCGTTTTAAGTAAGCTAAAGAAGAATAGCCAGTGCCAAAATCATCAATAGCAAGCTTAATACCCAACGCTCGCAAGGCCAGCATGGTTTTGATCACAACATCTTCGTCACCCATTAAAGCATTTTCCGTCACTTCCAACTCCAGACAAGCCGGATCAAATCCTGTTTCCTGCAATATGGCGTTTATTTTTTGTTCTAAGTCGCCTTTATTAAATTGCTGGGCTGAAACGTTGATAGCTAAGTTAATATTTGCCAGGCCCTCCAACTGCCAGGCCTTACCCTGCCGACAGGCCTGTTGCAACACTAAATTACCAATCGGGTGAATAAGGCCGCTGGCTTCTGCAAGCGGAATAAAGGTATCCGGGCTTATTATTCCTTCGCTTGGGTCTATCCAGCGTAATAGTACTTCAGCACCAATAATCCGGCCGCTGTTAATATCCAGTTGTGGCTGGTAATAGCAGGTCAGGTGGTTCTGCTTCATTGCATTACGTAAGCGCTGCTCCAGTACCAGTCGTTCCCGTGCCTGTAATGTCAGGCTATCTGAATAAAAGCTGTAAGTATTACGACCATCAGCTTTGGCCCGGTACAATGCCGCGTCAGCACCCTGTAACAAGGCTTCAGCGCTGTCGGCGTGTATTGGATAAATACAGATGCCGACTGAGGCGGCCACATTAACATCTGTCTGCTGGCCCAGGGTAAAGGGCGCATTCAGCTGTTTCAGAATTTTGTCAGCCACTCTGGCGGCATCTTCCGGTTGCGCCAGTTGCTCTACCAGAAACACGAATTCGTCGCCGCCCAGCCGGGCCAGGGTATCGGTTTCCCGGCAACACAAATTCAGCCGCTCCGTAACCTGCAGTAACAAACTGTCGCCGGTATGATGACCGAAACTGTCGTTAATATCTTTAAAGTGATCTAAATCCAGGATCATCACTGCCAGAAATTGCTGATTACGTTTGGCCAGTTTAACGGCACTGGTTAACCGGTTGCTAAAATGCTGCCGGTTGGGTAACTGAGTTAACGGGTCGAACTCGGCCAGGAAGGCCAGCTCTTTGGCCTGACGTTTACGTTCGGTCAAATCAATATCAATACAGAAAATTTGTGGTGGTTTGTCAGGCAGCTTTACCACGGCATGGTTAGAAAATACTGAAATCAGTGAGCCATCTTTACGTTTTAGTGTCAATTCTTCTGCTGGAATAGGTTCGGCATTTTCAGCCATGTAGGTGATGGCCTGACGAACTTCAGGGTGCGCCTCCTCCGGAATAATTAATTCCAGCAAGCTGCGACCAAGTGCCTCTTCTTTTGTATAACCATAAATCAGCTCACTGGCGCGGTTCCAGTAAATGGTGGTACCCGACTCATCATAGCCCTGCACTGAAATTTGCGGCGCGTTATCCAGCAGGGTTCGAAAACGCAGCTCACTTTCCAGTAGTTGTTGCTCGGCTATTTTCTGGGCTGAAATATCCTGCACCACGGCAATAAAATAGGGCGATTCGTCACGTATATCATGCGCTTTGGAAACCGCCATCTTTACCCAAATGCTGTGGCCCGCTTTATTGAAGTAGCGTTTTTCCATGGTATAGCTGCTGGTGATGTTCCGGGATAACTGATTAAACTGATGCTGGTCCTGATCTAAATCTTCCGGGTGAGTTATCTGCTGGAATGACATCCCCAGCATTTCAGTGGGGCTGTAGCCCAGCATGGCAGCAAAATGCTGATTTACTCTTAACAACTGGCCGTCCGTCCCAGCGTGGGCAATGCCAGCCGCTGCCTGTTCAAACGTCTGGCTGAATGCTTGTTCACTTGCCTGTAATGAGGCAGTTAACCGCTGATGCTGGCGTAACAACAGCCAGGCTAGCAAACCGGTTAAGCCGACATAAAACAATCCTTTATAAGTCTGATAGCGGGCAAACTGCTCAGCGTTGTCTGTCAGGATTAACAATAACTGGTCGCTGAATAAAATCCACATAACGCCAAGCAGAAGATACATCAGTACACCCATAATCGGGTACAAGCGTAGCATTCTGGCAGAGCGGTTTTGTTTCATTGTTTACATCTCTGGCACAAATGGCGTGGTGCCGTTAACAGGAAGTCAGGAAATTAAGCATAGTTTAAAAAAAGAAATTAAAAAACTTATTTAGAGGGATTCTTATTAAATAAGAATGCCTTAGCCGATAAAGCCGGCTAAGGCATAAGTCAGTTAAAAAGAGTAGACCAGCGTAAGAGAGGTTTGAGTGTCGGTGTTTTCTTTATCTGGTTGAACGTCAGAATCGTTCTGGACCAAAAAAGCGGCTTTCATCTGCATGGCGCCATTAATTTTTGCTGTCAGGGCCGTTTCAGCAATGGTACGGGTATTATCCTCACCGTATTCAACGCTCAATGTCTGACTAAACGCCGCTGACTCACTTATTTGCCAGTTATATGAGGCTGCGCCACGGACAATAAAACCGCTTTCAGATTCACCGGTTGCCCGGGTGCCGCTGAAATAACCCGGACCAATTTCAGCGTCCAGATGCTGTGTTTCAGCGTCATAAAGCCGGGTACCATAACCTACTGCCACAGTATTATATTTTTCAAATGCACCAAATTTATCGCTGGTATGGGAGCCGATAATAAATAAATTATCGTGTTCGGTATCCAGTTTATATGCACCTTTTGCGGAAATAAGATAGCGCTCAGCAGACCGTTCCGTTACGGTGTTGCCATCGGCATCGGTTTTTTCATCTTCTTTAAAAAAAGCGCTGACAATATACTGATTACTCCATGACTCCAGTTCCTGGCGGGCATCAATTTTGCCTGTTACAGATGTGCCTACGGTATTGCCAGAGGTCGTGATCGCACCCAGCTCAGCTGAGGTTTGCCATACCTTTGTCTCGTCAGCGCCGGTTTCCTGCGCACTGAGGGCGCTGCTGACAGCAAGGCTGCCCAACGCCATAACAGTGAAAAGCTTCATGCTTACTCCTTAGTATCAGTTTGTTCTTTAAATAAATGCACATCCATTTGCGGGAACGGTATACCAATGCCTTTCTCATCAAAGGTCAGTTTAACTTTTTCCAGCGTATCCCAGTAAACACCCCAGTAGTCGGCTGAGTTTACCCAGGGCCGCACATTCAGATTGACTGATGAATCAGCCAGCGCGCCAACCTTAATACTGAATGCCGGGTCGGCCAGTACCCGCTCATCGTTGCTTAGTATTTCTTCCAGCAATTGCTTTGCAAGAAGCAAGTCAGAGTCGTAACTGATACCTATGACTAAATCAACACGCCGTATGGGCTCTGCAGAGTAGTTGGTGATGGGATTGCTGGTGATCTGGGCATTTGGCACAATAACCCGCTTGTTATCGGGTGTTTTCATCTGAGTCTGGAAAATTTCAATTTTTTCAACCGTGCCGCTGACACCACCGCCATCAATAAAGTCGCCGGCTTTAAATGGCCGGAACAAAATAATCAGAATGCCGGAAGCAAAGTTTGCCAACGACCCCTGTAACGCCAGACCAATGGCCAGACCGGCCGCACCCAGAATAGCAACGAAGGCGGTGGTTTGTACTCCAAGTTGCGATAACGCCATCAGAATAGTGGCAATAAGAATCATGGCATAAACAATACTAACCAGAAACGCAACCACCGCTTTATCAACTGAGCGGGCAAGCAGACCGCGCTCCAGTAGACGGGAGAGTCCTTTGGCGACAATCCGGCCAACATAGAAAATAACAATAGCAGCAACCAGTTGCAGCAGGTAGGTCAGCATAAGTTCATGATTTTCATTGTAAAACGTCGTTATCTCTTCCATTGCCCATTCCTTTTTAAAACGTAATATCGATGCCAGTTTAGCAATTTTGGGCCGGTGATGGTATGTCGGGCCGGCAAAAAGCTAAAAAAACTTGGTTGCACAGCTAAATTTGGCTAAAATAAGCAACCTGTACTGCGGTGACTGTAGCTCAGTTGGTAGAGCCCCGGATTGTGATTCCGGTTGTCGTGGGTTCGAGCCCCATCAGTCACCCCACTCTTTAATTCTGATACTACCGACAAATTCCCTCGATTCGGCTACAGCGGCCAGATGCTTGACCCTTATAAGTCCGCCCTCTATTGTTAAGATCATTTTCAACTTATATTTGTACCAAATATGGATCTAACTTCCCTGCAACAGCAACTACAATGTCCAGACCTTGCTCCGGTAGAAACTTGGCAGCCGAAGTTTTGTGGTGACTTACCGCTGTTAATTACCGCCGACGGTTGCTGGCTGTACCAGGGCAGCGAAATACGCCGGCCCGCCATGGTAAAACTGTTTGCTTCAGTGCTTATTTGCCAGCAACAACAATATTATCTGCAAACACCAGCAGAGAAAGTGCGGATCCAGGTAGAAGACGCACCTTTTCTGGTGGTTGATAGTCAGTGGCAAGACACCGCAAACGGCCCCCTGCTTACTCTTACTACTAATATTGGCGATGCAGTGAGTGTCACGCCCAGCTATCCGCTGCGCTTAAAGTCGTTTGCACAACAACGCTTACCTTATTTGCAATTATGGCGGGGCTTGTCAGCGCGGTTAAATCGCAATACCTATTATCAGCTGATTGAGCAGTGCACCGAAGTTTACTGTGCTGGCGAGCGTCATTATCAGCTGAAAAGTGCAGGCTATCCTTTTACCCTTGGCGTGCTGAGCTGACTTTGCATTTTAACTGACAAAACAGGGGCTGTACCGCAGAGGCATTGCTAAGCTGCTGTCGGCGAGGGCACATTGAATCATTCTCACTAGGAAATCTATTATGCGCATAGCATTATTAACCATAAGCGTGGCATGTTGTTTAGGCAGTACGGCGCTGAGTGCCGCAACCCTGGTTCATGCCGGCAAGCTGATCAATGTAGAAAGCGGAAAAGTATTAACTGAGCAAACCATTATTATCGACGGTGATAAAATTACTGCTGTTGAGGCGGGTTATCGCCAGCCGGCAGTGGACGATACCCTGATTGATCTGACACAACATACTGTGCTGCCGGGCTTAATGGACATGCATACTCACTTTTACACTCAGTTCAGCCCTACAGTTTACAGTGAAGGGCAACGGCTAAATGAAGCTGACTTCGCACTTCGTGGAGCAGTATTTGCTGAAAAAACCTTAATGGCGGGTTTTACCACTGTGCGTGAACTGGGTGACAGCTACCATATCAGTGTGGCGTTGCGAAAAGCTATCGGCCAGGGCTATGTTGATGGACCGAGAATATATGCTGCAGGTAAGTCTATTGCCACTACCGGTGGTCATGCCGATCCGACCAATGGTGTGGCTTTTAATCAAATGGGTGACCCTGGCCCGAAAGAGGGGGTCATTAATGGCCCTGACGATGCCCGCAAAGCAGTGCGTCAGCGATACAAAGAAGGGGCGGATCTGATTAAACTTACCGGTACCGGCGGCGTGCTAAGCGTTGCCAAAAGCGGAACAAATCCGCAGTTTACTGATGCTGAGTTTGCAGCGATAGTCGAAACAGCAAAAGATTATGAGATGAAAGTTGCGGTACATGCTCATGGCAAGGAAGGCATGGAGAGAGCCATCAAGGCTGGGGTTCATTCCATTGAGCATGGCACCTTTATGGATAAAGAGACCTTTGCCCTGATGCGTAAATATGGCACTTACTATGTGCCGACCATTAGTGCAGGTAAGTGGGCCGCGGAAAAAGCAGCGGTCAATGGGTTTTTCCCGGAGCTGGTGCGGCCCAAAGCAGCCAGTATTGGTAAGCTAATTCAGCAAACTTTCGGCGAAGCCTACAAAGCCGGAGTAAAAATTGCCTTTGGCACTGATGCCGGCGTATTTCCTCATGGTGAGAACTGGCGGGAATTTGTATATATGACCGAAGCGGGTATGCCGGCGATGGCTGCCATTCAGTCGGCAACTATCGAGGGCGCTAAATTACTGGGTCTGGAAACAGAGCTTGGTAGCATAAGTGCGGGCAAATTTGCTGACATTATTGCGATACCAGGCGACCCGATACAGGATATAAAGCTGATGGGAGACGTTAGCTTTGTTATGAAAGCCGGTAAAGTGTACAAGCAGTAATACCGGCAAAACTTCGCTATACAGGCGCAGGAACCGGGGTAAGTCAGCTGACTTATGCAGTTGGTGCAGCTGGCTTAAAGCGTTGAATCAGCTTGCTTGTGTCGGCCAGTATCTGCGCTGATAAGGCTTGTTCAGTTTGCAGGCGTTGTTTATCCTGTGCTGCTGTTTCCTGCTTACTTTGCTGCTTTCTGGCCTGATGGGTTGGCATGTCTTTCACCACCTGATACATCTGAAATATCCCCGGGTAATCTGTAGCCAGCGGCCCCTGCTGCTGTTCCGGTAACCGGTTTAGTAACACCCAAACCCGCAGCGCGCCTTCAGACAATTCACACTGACCTGCATCCACTGCCTTACAGATGGTATAAATACTCTGCTCAACATAATATTGGTTTTGTAATTGCTGATGCTGCTGTTTTTGCGCCAGCTCTGCTTGTTGCCTGTTCTGTTGCTGCACTAACCATAACAGTTTACCGGCGTAGAATGCCAGGCCAGCAATAATTATCAGAGCTAATACAACCAGAGCTGTTAACCAAACGCTTTGCATTAATCTTCATCACCTAAAATAGACTTACGCCAGTCAGTACGCTCGAACTGGGCTAGCGGATCGTCATCTTCGGCAGAATCAGCTTGTCCGGCCAGGCCAAGTTGTTCCAATAATTGCTCAAGCCTGGCGGTTTTGGTGTTGAAATATTTCGCCTCTTTACCGGTCAGCACTTCGTTATTTTCAACCCGCTCCAGCAATTGTTGTAACTGGGCGTCGTTTTCAATCATGGCTAGTTCTTCAGCGGCAGATAACCCTGGTACCGTCGCTTTCGTTAATCTGGCTTTAGGTAGCAGATCCGGTTTAATCTGTGGTGCTACCGGCGGCTCAGCGACCAGCGCTATTGGCTTTTTGCTGCCAGTGCGGGGATCTTTCGGACCGCTATGTCCCGCTTGCTGTTCAGCCTTATGCTCAACAATAGCGTTGCGGCTACCGGATTTTTTGCCCGCGCCTTTTTTCTTGGTTTCTTCTTTGGGCTGGCGTAGTTTGCGAGCTTCTGTTGCGGGCATATGGCGTTGTCCATTGTTGCCGGCACTACGACTTTTCTTTTGACGCGTCATAACAGGATACCTGTAAAAAAGGGCGCATATTTTAACCAGTTTTCTGCAGGATCACCACATCATTCGTCACAAAGTCGACAGACATTTTGTACTGAGCTGCCAGCCAGCGGAACGTTTCCTGATGAAAAAAACTGACATGGGTCGGATCGTTTTTGTAATGCCAGTGGCTAAAGGCGGTTAAGTCAGTATAACGTTTGGTCATAATTGCCAGTAAACCTGCTGGTCTTAGCAACCTTAGCCAGAGTTGCCATTCATACTGTGGATTAACAAAATGCTCAATGGCTTCACTGCAACAGATAAAGTCATATTGTTGCTGCAATGCCGCAGGATTATCAGCAAAGTACGGATCCCATATCTGCATGTGCTGGCCTGCTTCGGTCAGCATTTTCGCCAGTAACGGGCCAGGTCCGCAACCAAAGTCGAGACCGCTATGGCCAGTAGAGGTACCCGCGCTGGTTAAGCGGGTAAGTAATGGCTCGCTCAGTCGGCTAAGGAATTGGCGGTAACCGTCATCTTGCAAATCATTATTATGCAGCAGGTACTGGTTGTATTCGGCCTGACTGCTTAGCAGTTTAGTGCGATCGGCAAATACCAGAGCGCAAGCATGACATCTGAAGTAACAACGCTGTTTATCCTGATGATAAAGCGCCGGAGCAGCTTCCCGGCAAAGCGGGCAGTGAGTATTGGCAGGCATTGCTTTAATTAACCTCAATAAAACAGCCGGTCTTGGAAACACGATATTGTAAGAACAGGTTGTAAAAAACAAAAGGGCGATAAGATAGCCTTATCGCCCCGTATACTTGTGTCTAGGTGGACACTTCTCTCAATTTCGCTAAATCATCCTGATGCGTTTACAACGACCCTGTTAGTACAAGTTCCTTATATTGTTACTTATCTTCCATGTATAAAATTTTCTTCTTCACGACCATCCTGGTGCTTTATTACTCATCCGTGGGCGTTTTGCAACGCTATGCACCTTCCTGATGCCAAATATAATGTACCGATACCGGCACTTACTTCCTTGCCGCTTGCGCAGTTCCCTGTTGTTATATGTTACTAAACGTAACTGGCTTTAATTTACTCTGATCTGAGCAGATGACAAGTCTCTGCTGAAAAAAAATGCAATTTTATTAACTGTCTATTCAGTAAGTTGTTATAAATCAGCTAGTTAGTTTTTATGGGGGAATTAAGAAAAGTTCAATTTTTTTTAGAAATGGTCAGATTGCTTACAGCGTTGTCAGAAATGTCTTACAAAAGGGAATGGCTGACGGGGCCTGAACCCCATCAGCAGATGTAAATTTAGTGCAAGCCGCCTAAATACTGGGATAGCACTTCGATGTCTTCATCGGTTAATTTTCTGGCGATGTCACCCATCATGCCGTTCATATCGTTGGCACGGGTACCGGACCGGAACTCAAGCAAGGTTGCTTTCAGATAAGAGGCATGCTGGCTGGATATTTTAGGAAAACCCGCCAGACTGGTACCAACACCGCGTGGACCATGGCAGGCAATACATGCTGCTATACCGCGGGCTTCATCACCACCACGATATAACTGCTGACCACGGGCAATCACATCTTCCGGTGTCGTGCCGCTTTTCATCGTTTGAGAGGCAAAATAGGCGGCTAAATCTTTCATGTCCTGATCACTCAGGCTGGCAACCATGCCAAACATTATTGGGTTGTTTCGCCCTTCTTTACCGCCTGTTGTCATACCCAGCTTATAGTCAGTCAACTGTTTGTACAGGTACTCTGCATGCTGGCCGGCGATTTTAGGATAAATATCTACCATGCTGTTGCCGTCAGTACCGTGACAGGCTACACAGGTGGTCGATTTCGCTTTGCCTGCTTCAGCATCACCATCGATGGCATGAGCTGTACCGATTAAACTGATTAACAGCGTCAGTGGAAGTACGAGTTTTTTCATTTTATATCCGTCTCTGTCCGCATAAAACCGCCAGCAAACTGGCAACCAAGTGTGTTTATAAGAAATAGTGCTGCCATTTTGACACGAAACTGACCAAAGTAAAATCCCATCTGCGATGCAAAAGCTTCTTCCGATCAGCCAGATCCGTTACAATAGCCCAAATTTAACCGCCGGAGCAGGCAGTGTACAAAGCAAAATTCAATTATCAACAAGCTACTTTTTTAACCAGCGCACCGGATATTAAGGCGCTGCCGGCCGATACCGGTATTGAAGTTGCTTTTGCCGGCCGGTCTAATGCCGGTAAATCCAGTGCTTTAAATACGCTGACCCGGCAAAATAGTTTAGCCCGTACCAGTAAAACACCAGGTCGTACTCAGCTTATTAACACTTTTGTTTTCGCCGAAGACAAAAGACTGATTGATTTGCCCGGTTATGGCTTTGCTAAAGTGCCACTGGCAGTAAAAGAGAAATGGCAGAAATCGTTGTCGCAATATCTTGAGCAACGTCAGAGTTTGCAGGGACTGGTGGTGCTGATGGATATCCGTCATCCGCTGAAAGATTTAGATCAGCAGTTGGTGCACTGGGCAGTTCAGAGTGAGTTATCGGTTCTGATTCTGCTGACCAAAGCCGACAAGCTTGGCCCTGGTGCCCGCAAAAAAATATTGCTGGAAGTACGCGAGGCTGCCCTGGCATTTATGGGGGATGTGACGGTACATATGTTCAGTTCATTAACAAAAATAGGCATGACTGAATTTGAACAAACATTGGATAATTGGTTCAGCGGCAATCCGGCAGAGCAGGGGTAAATTAAACGACGGTAAAAAAAAACCGACACTGCAAAGTGTCGGTTATAGCAATCGGGGAGAAGCTAATAATTTAAATCAACAGGGTGTCTTATCGCTAAGACAGCGTCATTATACAACAAATCTCACCTGTTTGAAGTATTTACTCTAAAAAATATTGCTTAATTTCATTTTTAACAAGAAAAGATGTGGTGTGCTGGCAGCTACAGATAAAAAAACGCCCCGCTGCAATGCAGCGGGGCGGCTAAATAAGCCTACTTTCTATTGCCTGCCTGATTGGCGTGGCGCTGAAAGATAGAACATCTTACCTCTGTACCCTACCCGACAAATTTTAACCAGTTAGCTTACAATTGCAAGTTTTTTATGTAATAAAACTACAAAAAAAATCAAAAAACTCTTTTGAAAGTGAATTAATGTAATTTAATTACCATGCTAGCTGGCCGGTTAAACCCGTTAGTGTGCCTGATCCCAGTTATCGCCGCTGCCTGCTTCAGCCAGCAGCGGCACCGCTAATTTAGCAGCGTTTTCCATAATGCTGACCAACTTAGTTTGCACTGCAGTTAACTCAGCGGTGGGAAGTTCAAAAACCAGTTCATCGTGTACTTGCATGATCATTTTAACGTCATCGTTTTGCTGACTGCTCAGCCAGTCGTCTACTTTGATCATCGCCATTTTGATAATGTCTGCCGCAGTTCCCTGCATCGGCGCGTTAATTGCTGCACGTTCAGCGGCTTTTTGCCGGCCCATATTACGGGCGTTAATATCCGGCAAATACAACCGGCGACCGAACAGGGTTTCGACATAGCCCAGTTCATGAGCCTGTTTGCGGGTATCTTCCATATAACGCAGCACGCCTGGAAAGCGCTCAAAGTAACGGTTAACGTAACTTTGGGCATCGCTGCGGCTGATGCCCAGTTGTTTGGCAAGGCCAAAGGCTGACATGCCATAAATCAGACCAAAATTCACTGCTTTCGCCTGGCGCCGTTGCTCGCTGCTGACGTCACTGAGATCAACGCCAAACACTTCAGCGGCCGTGGCTTTGTGCACATCTAAACCTTTGGCAAAAGCATCGAGTAGCGCTTTATCACCGGATAAATGCGCCATTATCCTTAATTCAATTTGTGAATAGTCGATGGCCAGAATTTTTTTGCCTTCAGGCGCGATAAAAGCCTGGCGAATGCGCCGGCCTTCCTCACTGCGAATCGGTATATTTTGCAGATTTGGCTCAGTTGAGCTGAGTCGGCCGGTTGCAGCAATCGCCTGATGATAAGAGGTATGTACCCGGCCGGTAACCGGGTTAATTACTTTCGGTAGTTTATCGGTATAGGTCGATTTTAATTTGCTTAAACCGCGATGCTCAGTAATAAGTTTCGGGAAGTCGTACTCCAGTGCCAGTTCGGCCAGCACTTCTTCAGCTGTAGATGGGGTGCCGCCTGGCGTTTTCTTCAGAACGGGCAGGCCCATCTGGTTAAACAGAATCTCCTGTAACTGCTTGGGTGAAGCCATATTAAACGTCTGGCCTGCCTGCTGATAAGCCTGTTCAGCCAGTTCATCAATCCGCTTTGCCAGCCGCTGACTCTGCTGCCCAAGTATATTGCTGTCGATTAGTACCCCATTTCGTTCAATTTTGCTTAATACCGAAAGCAACGGCACTTCAATCTCGTGAAGTACTCTGGCCAGCCCGGGCTCAGCCGCTATTTTTGGCCATAGTGTCTGGTGCAGCTGGAAAGTAACATCGGCATCTTCCGCCGCATACGGCGCAGCCTGCTCCAGCGCTATCTGATTAAAGCTGAGTTGTTTGGCACCTTTACCGGCGATTTCTTCAAAACTGATGTTGTTGTGGCCCAGATATTTCAGGGCCAGGCTGTCCATATCATGGCGGCTGGCAACAGAATTAAAGACATAGGATTCCAGCATAGTGTCGAATTGGATGCCTTGCAGTTTTATGTCGTAGCGGGCCAGAACGCTGCTGTCGTATTTCAGATTCTGGCCAACTTTCGCTTTGCTGCTGTCCTGCAACCAGGGTTTCAGCGTTGCCAGCACTTTATCACGGTTCAATTGCTCTGGCGCACCAACATAATCGTGGGCTAACGGTAAATACCAGGCTTTGCCCGGCGCGACTGCGAATGACATACCAACCAGTTCTGCCTGCATATAATCCAGACTGGTTGTTTCGGTATCAAATGCCGTTAAGCTGGCACTGTTTATCGCATTCAGTAAGCTTTCGAATTCCTGCTGGCTCAGAATGGTCTGATACTGGCTGCGATCCAAAGTCGGTGGCACAGTGACAGCACCCGCTGATTCAGAGGCTGCGCTTTGAACCGCTGTCTGAGATGGACTGTCAGAGTTCTGTTGCTCTGGTGCTTTATCCTGCAGAATCTCTGCCAGCCAGCGTTTGAACTCACAGTGACGGTATAACTCAGCCAGTTGCTGGCGGTCTGCTGGCTTTATCGCCAGCTCATCGAGCTGACAGTCCAGTTCTACATCGGTTTTAATGGTTGCCAGCTGATATGACAAATCCAGTTGTGCTTTATGTTCAGTGAGTTTAGCTGCCATGGTTTTGGCACCGCGAAAACTGAGCTCAGCCACTTTATCCAGATTCTGATAAATGTTTTCAATTGAGCCCAGCCCCTGTAGCAGGGCTGCAGCCGTTTTATCGCCCACCCCAGGCAAGCCCGGAATATTGTCGACTTTATCACCCATCAGTGCCAGATAATCAATGATTGCCGCTGGCCCTACCCCGAATTTAGCCACCACCGATTCGGGATCAAGCAGGGTATTGGTCATGGTGTTTATCAGGGTAACGTGGTCATCAACCAGCTGGGCCATATCTTTATCGCCGGTCGAAATCAGGGTATGCCGTCCGGCATTACTGGCCTGTCGGGCCAGGGTGCCAATGACATCATCGGCTTCCACTCCTGTTATACATAGCAGTGGCAAACCCATTGCCCGCACTATCTGATGAATAGGTTCAATCTGGCTACGTAAATCATCCGGCATCGGCGGACGGTGTGCTTTATATTCGGCGTACATGTCGTTGCGAAAGGTCGGCCCCTTGGCATCAAATACCACTGCCATGTGGCTGGGGTTGTACTGACGTAACAGGCTTTTCAGCATGTTGATTACCCCGTAAATCGCACCGGTGGCTTCTCCCCGTGAGTTGGTTAAATGTGGTGGCGAATGATAAGCACGAAATAGGTAAGAAGAACCATCTACTAATATCAAAGGGTTTTTAGGGATATAGACCATGGCTAAGCTGTCCTGCAGGAATTTGCTATAGCATGCCACAGCCGTCGGATGACAGCCACAATTGCAACACGGCTAAAGTGTAGCTGTGAAACGGATAAGCTGTGGATAACTTTGTGTAAAACTAATAGTTAACTACCACGCATTTAAAGAAATGATGGGTGGGCCACTTAGCTAACTTCATGATTTTTAATGTAAACGAGGGGAAATCGTGAACGCCCTTGTTATTATTATTTTTACATCCGTTTTGTGGAAAAACTTTCTACAGGGTCTGGGAATGTTGCGATACCTGATCATTCCCTGACTGAGTAGGTCGATTAGACTACCACAAACCGGACTGAAGCATAGTAGTTGTTTTAAATAATTTTGCTATTAAAAGTGGCTTGTTAAAGAAGCTAAAAGCATAAAGCAGTCAAGGTAAGGCTTGGCAGCTGGTTAAGTATAAAACTTGCTATTGTTCGCGCTGAATTTTGTGACCGTACAATACCGCTAACAGAGTTGGTGAATAAAACAGCAGTTCAGTTTGGTATTACAGTCTTTTAATTGCGTCAGCTTGCAGGCTATAATGCCAGCAATGTCATATTGCCTATAGCTACGGGAAACTTTTGATGAAAAAACTAACTTTTGCGCTGGCGTCGTTACTGCTTGCGGTTGGCGCTACAGCCAGTACAGACAACAACGAAGAATTAGCTAAGCGCATAGCGCCGGTAGGGCAGATATACATTGCTGGCCAGCAAGCTGAGGTTGCTGCCGAGGCGTCTGGTCCTCGTTCTGGCGAGCAGGTTTATCAGGGCGCCTGTATTGCTTGTCATGGCACGGGCGCACTGGATGCACCGAAGCCCGGTGCAGAAAGCTGGAAACCACGAATTGCTCAGGGCTTTGACGTGATGCTGAAACACTCTATTGAAGGCTTTAATAATATGCCGGCAATGGGTACCTGCGCTACTTGTAGTGAAGATGAAATTGCTGCTGCTATCCGGTTTATGATTGATGGCGTGTAGCGAATACTAATATTAGTTATACAAAAGCCGTGTTTTACACGGCTTTTGTTTTTATAAAAGGCACTAAAAATAGCTTGTTTAACGGCATTCCCTTCCATGTGGCGAAACTTTGTGCATAATAAAGATTATTCTAACGCCAGCATAAGCAGAGCACATTTAAGTTGAAGCTAAACGGATCACAACTCCAACTGTTTAAAGCCAAAGCACGCCGGCTTACCACCCTGATCGGTCGTTACCGGCAGGCGTATACCATTCAGGGCGCCTTACTAAAGTTGTCTGAACTGGCCAGCACCATCAGTGATATGCGGGAGTTTTACCCGGCTATCCACAAGATGGTGTCAGAGTTACTGCATGCTGAAAATTTTTATGTAGTGTTATACGACGCCAGTACAGAGCAGTACCAGCTGCAATATTTTTCAGATGAGAAAGATCAGCAACTTATTAAACAAGTACCGTCGACGGCATTTTCCAGCGGTCTTACCGGCTATGTAACGAAGACGGGTAAGCCATTGCTTTGTGACAAAGAGCAGTTTAATGCCATGATTGCCAGGGGGGACATTCAGGCGCAGGGTTCAGAATGTACCCATTGGATGGGCATACCGCTGTGGCGGGATTCCCAGTTAATTGGCGTGATGGCTATTCAGACTTACGACAGCGATTATCGCTATGGCGATGAAGAGCTGGCAATGTTCCTCAGTATTGGTGGCCATACTGTTACTGCACTGGACCGGGTCAAAAGCCGTGAGTTACTTGAACTGACGGTGCAGGAGCGTACCCAGCAGCTGCAACTAATTAATCAATCGTTACAAAAAGAGATTAAAGAGCGTACCAATGCCGAGCGGCTACAGGCTGCCTTGTATGAAATATCTGAGCTGACCGCTAGTAGCCGTGATATGCAAAGCTTTTATAAAGCGGTGCACAAGGTGCTGTCGGGCCTGATGTCTGCCGATAACTGTTATATCGCGCTGCTTAATAGCGATCAGACCAAGCTGACGTTTCCATTTTATCTGGACCAGTATTCACCACCTGCGCGGGAGCGGCCTATCAGTCGTGGCTTTACTGAGTACGTAATTCGTTGCGCTGAAGCGCGGTTAATTAACACCGATGCTGCCGAGCAACTGGCAGCAGAGGGTGAAATCCGCCGAGGTATGGCTGACCCGCTGCAACGCGCGCGATTGTCTTCATGCTGGCTGGGCGCGCCGTTGCTGATAGACCAGCGGGTGATCGGCGTCATTGCGGTGCAATCATATGATAATGCCTACGAATACACCGAGCAGGAACTGAGTATATTACGTTTTGTTTCCCAGCATATTGGAGTCGCTATCCAGCGTAAGCTGGCGGCAGAGAAGCAAAAGCAGCATCAGGAAGAACTGGAACGTAAAGTGTTTGAAAGCACCCGCGAGCTGCGTCAGACCAACTTATTCCTGCGGTTACAGGTAGAAGAACGAAAAAAAGCCGAACAAAAGCTATTTTACGAAGCAAACCATGATTTATTAACCGGCCTGGCCAACAGGCAGATGTTTCTGGAGCAGCTGAAACGCCAGTTTGCTATTTACAAACGTCAGCCAGATGTTGGTATGGCCTTGCTGTTTCTGGATTTAGACCGCTTTAAACTGATTAACGATACGCTGGGTCATCATATTGGCGATGCATTTCTGATTGAAACCAGCAAACGGATCTTAAGTGCGGTACGGGAGCACGACTTAGCTGCCCGGCTTGGCGGCGATGAATTTGTAGTACTGCTGCAGAACCTGCAGGGTGAGCACGACGCAGAAGATGTGGCTCAGCGGATTATTGAAAAGGTACGTGAGCCTTATTACCTTGAAGGGCAACAGGTAAATTCCGGTGTCAGCATTGGTATTGCTTTAATGCAAGCCGATTACAGTAATGGCGAGCAATTGTTGCGGGATGCCGATGCTGCTATGTACCATGCCAAGGCGCTGGGGCGTGGTCGTTATGCCATCTTCCAGGACAAAATGCGCGACCAGATGCTGCGGGCGCTCGGCGCCGAGTAAGGTTTGTCAGTCTTTTTTCAGCATCTGGCGCAGCCGCTCCAGGTGGGCCTGACCGGTTTGCTGACGTTGCTGCTCAGTTTTCGGTGGTGCCGCCTGTTGCCACTCCAGATCGTCCTGTGGTAATTCATGTAAGAAACGACTGGGTTCCGGCCTGATTACCTCACCATATTGCCGCCGCTCCCGCGCATAAGTGAAAATCAGTTCACGCTGGGCCCGGGTTACCCCAACATAGGCCAGCCGCCGTTCTTCTTCGACGTTATCTTCATCGATACTGCTTTGATGCGGTAATAAACCTTCTTCCATGCCCACCATAAACACATACGGAAACTCTAGGCCTTTCGAGGCATGCAGGGTTAACAGCTGCACCTGATCGGCATTATCTTCCTGTTGCTGCCGCTCCATCATATCGCGCAGGGTTAACCGGGTTACCACCTCTGGCAAGGTCATGGCTTCATGTTCGTCATCACCTTCCAGCATAGTGCTGATCCAGCGGTACAGTTCGTTAACGTTTTTCAGGGCCATTTCTGCGGCTTTCGGGCTGTTACTGGTTTCAAACAACCAGGCTTCATAGTGGCTCTGCCGGATTAAATCGCGCACTGCTTCAGCCGGATCGGCCCGTTTGGCGTTATCGGCTACCTGATTAATCCAGTTGGCAAATTGCTGCACCGCTTGCTGGGCCCGGGCTGATAAGTGCATGGATAATTCAATATCACAGCAGGCTTCAAACAAACTGATATTTTTACTGTTGGCCAGATTGCCAACCTGCTGCAAGGTTGCAGCACCTATTTCCCGCCGTGGCACATTAATAATCCGCAGCAACGCGTTGTCATCATCCTGGTTAACCAGTAACCGCAAGTAAGCCATGACATCTTTAATTTCGCTGCGGGCAAAAAACGAGGTGCCACCGGATATTTTGTACGGAATGCGGTTGGTCATCAGTGCCTTTTCAAATACCCGTGCCTGATGATTACCGCGATACAGCAAGGCGTAATCACGATATTCGCTGCGGTTGATAAAGCGATGTGAAATTATTTCCGCTACCACTTTTTCGGCTTCGTCTTCTTCATGCTTGCAGGGCAGCACTCTGAGTGGCACGCCATAGGTGTTCTGGCTGAACAGCTTTTTCTCAAATTCATGCGGGTTGTTGGCAATCAGAATATTGGCTGCTTTTAAAATCCGCTCTGCCGAGCGGTAATTCTGCTCCAGCTTAATCACATTTAAATTTGGAAAGTCGGTTTTCAGCAGCACCAGATTTTGCGGGCGCGCTCCGCGCCACGAGTAAATTGACTGATCATCGTCGCCGACCACGGTAAAACGCTGCCGCTCACCCACCAGTGCCTTAACCAGTTCATACTGGCTGGTATTGGTATCCTGATATTCATCGACCAGTAAATACTGAATTTTCTGCTGCCATTTTTGCCGCACCTCATTGTTGTGCTGGAACAACAAGGTTGGGATCAGGATTAAATCGTCAAAATCCAGCGCGTTATAGGCTTTTAACTGATCGCTGTACTGCTGATAATAATTGGCAAAATTAATGCTTTGCGGATCGCTTGCCCGCTGAATAGCCAGCGCCGGCAAAGTTAAATCATTTTTCCAGCCTGATATCTTATTTTGCAGGGCTTTTAATAAGTCTTTGTCGCCCTGAAACTCATTGGCGGTCAGCTCTTTTAACAGCGCCATACTGTCCTGATCGTCAAACAGGCTGAAGCTGGGCTTGTAGCCAATATGCCGGTACTCTTTCTTAATAATTTCCAGGCCAAGGGTGTGAAAAGTAGAAATTGTCAGGCCGCGGGTGGCAGTTTTCGGCAGCTGCGCCTGAATACGCTCACGCATTTCCCGCGCGGCTTTGTTGGTAAAGGTAACAGCGGCGATATGACGGGCAGGTAGCTGACACTGCTGAATTAAGTAGGCAATTTTATTGATAATAACCCGGGTTTTACCACTGCCCGCGCCGGCCAGCACCAGACAGGGGCCGGCAATATACGTTACTGCGGCATTTTGTTGCGAATTTAACTGCATAACCTATACCTTATTCCGGGGCCGGCATTGTAACCAAATTTAGCGGTAAATAGCATTCGCGTTCTGAATTTATCTCCGTAGAATAGCTGTATGATTACGTAGAACCGGGGACCAGGAGACGATTATGTTAGATCCAAAGAAAATTGAAGATATCGCCAAACAAATTGGCAATGCCCTGCCACCGCAAATAAAGCAGTTTGCTGATGATACTGAGGCCAAAGTAAAGCAGGTATTGCAGCAAAAGCTGGCTAACCTGGATTTTGTCAGCCGGGAAGAGTTTGATGTGCAGCGCCAGGTTTTATTACGGACCCGCGAAAAAGTTGAGCAACTGGAACAGCAGGTTGCTGCGCTCTTGGCTAAAAACGTTACGACTGACTCACAAACTGATCTGCCGACAGCCGATCAGCAGTAATGAAGGATACCCGGCAATGTGGGTTGCCATAATGCCGGGCAATAAGTTAGCCGCGTTATTAATCAGATTGGCAAGTTAAATAACAGAGCCTCACTATCTGCTGTAGCCAATAACTGCAGGGCGGATTGACCACTGACCATCAGGCCATCGCCAGGATTAACAGTATAATTATCGACAGTTAATTTGCCGCTGATTAAATGCAGATAAAGTTTGCGCCCTGCTGCCGGGTAGTTAAGTTGCTCGTCAGCACTGAGGCTTAACCGCAGTAAATGCGCTTGCTGTTTCAGTACTAAGCTGCCTTCTCGCCCATCCGGTGAGGCTATTAGGGTTAAACCGGGCTCACTAGCGAAATGCTTTTGCTGATAGCCCGGTGCGCCACCCTGCCTGTCTGGCATGATCCAGATTTGCAGAAAACGCAGATCTTCTGTCTGGCTGGCGTTATATTCAGAGTGATACACACCGCTGCCGGCGCTCATTAGCTGAAACTCACCAGCCGGCAGGATTTTTTCGTTGCCGGCGGAATCTTTATGAACGATAGCACCTTGCAGCACCAGGGTAATAATTTCCATATCGCGGTGGCCGTGGGTATCAAAGCCAGCGCCGGGGGCCACCCAGTCATCGTTAATAACTCTTAGCGCAGAAAAACCCATATGTGCCGGGTCATAATAACTGCCAAAAGAAAAGCTGTGACGGCTTTTCAACCAGCCAAATTCAGCTTTGCCGCGCTCTTCAGCCTTGCGTAGGGTAATCATCTGGTTCTCCTTATTACTAAACAATGCAGCTACTTATTGCGGTGTAAATGCAAGGTAGCCGGCATACTGACGTAACAGCAGCAGGGATGCTGCGCAGGCTGAAGGGGCACATGGATGTGATCCTTGAAGCCGGTGAAGTCAGTGTGTCGGCTGCCTTGTATGCCGGGATAAAAAGCAATCAGCTATTTTAGTTTGCTGGACAGTAGTTTATCTGCCGACAGATTACCTGCTCCGCTAAACAACAGCGAAACACTGGCTGCTAACAGCGCCAAACCAAACTCGTAACCGTTATTCGCCATAAACAAACCATTTTCAAAATGTACCGCAAAAATGGCGACCAGCATGGCTACTGACAAGGCTGCTGCGGCCGGCCGGGTTAACAAGCCAATAATTAACGCCAGGCCGCCAAAAAACTCAGCCGCACCGGCTAACAATGCCATCAGCATGCCCGGGCTTAAGCCTATGCTGTCCATCCAGCCGGCTGTGCCTTCAAGGCCGTAGCCACCAAACCAGCCAAATAGTTTCTGGGCACCATGCGCCGCAAAAATAATGCCGACCGGCACCCGTAAGGCCAGCGCCGACCAGCCCGCATCAGTAGAAGTTAGTTTATTAATTAATGTTTTCATAAGTCACCTTTCAAATTATTTAATGGTTAATCAAAGTTGGTTTGCTTGCTCGATAGCAAACATTCTATCGATAAGCTTAAGATAGCCCTGAAGTGCCAATATAAAAAGCGGAGCTTTTTGTATTGTTAATTCAAATAAATTGAATAATGGCGTAAGCTAATAATTTCTGGTGAACCAAACAGAGCACAGTATGCAGCAACTGATTAATTTAGATGCCCTGCGGGCACTCGACGCCATTGATCGAAAAGGCAGTTTTGCCGCAGCGGCTGAGGCGCTTTACAAAGTACCCTCGGCACTCAGTTACACCATGGCCCAGCTCGAGCAAAACCTGGGGGTGAATTTATTTGACCGCAGTAAGCAAAAAGCCCGCTTAACCCCGGCCGGCCAGTTGCTGCTGCAACAGGGTCGCGAATTACTTAAAGCTGCTGATCAGTTGCAAAAAGCCGTACAGCAACTGGACAGCGGCTGGGAGGCAGAGCTTATTCTTGCTCTGGACAGTGTGGTGCCGGCAGAGCCTATATTTGCCCTGGTTAGCCAGTTTTTGCAGCAGGGCAAGTTAACGCAGGTGGCACTGCGGCAGGAGGTGATGGCCGGAGGCTGGGAGGCGTTAAACACCGGCCGGGCCGACATTGCGATTGGTGTGCCGGCTACCCAGCATAGCGGGGCCTACCATTTGCAACTAATGGGCGAAGTGGAATTTGTATTTGCTGTGGCGCCGCATCACCGACTTGCCCAGCTGGATAAAGTGCTTACCCTGGCTGATGTACAACAGGAAACAGCAATCATCGTCGCTGATTCCGCCATCGACAGCCAGAAACTGTCCAGCGGGTTGTTCGACAGCCGGCAGAAGGTGGTGGTAGCTAATCTGGCGCAAAAAATTACTGCCCAGCAACAAGGCCTGGGGGTCGGCTTTTTGCCGCGCCACCTGGTACAACAGCAACTGGCGCGCGGTGAGCTTATCGCCAAGCAACACACCATTCCGCGCGACAGCGCAAAGTTATATCTGGCCTGGCACAAGCAGCAGCAAGGCAATGCACTTAGCTGGTTTTGTCAGCAGCTTTGCAGCTATCCATGGCAGCAGGTTTTCAGTCCAGATTAATTGTTATTCTGGCGTTGTGGCTGAGCCGAATCGTCCATAGCGCTCCTGGTTTCAGTGATATCTGTCATGGTAGGCTCAGTGCGGGGCGCACTCTCTGGCGCTGTGGGAAAAGCTGGCTTATGATCTTCGACCCACTCGTCATCCTGGCGCGGATCGAGTTGAGCAAGGGAAGCACCTGACGCTGCCGGTACTGCTACATATACACTTAACTGCTCATTGGCAATCCGCTCTGCGGTTAAGGCATAGCCGCCCAGAAGCAATGCCGCTAAAGCCAGCACGGTGAAAAAGAGGCCACCCGATACGCCCAATACTGCCCCGAGGATTAATGGCGCTAAAAATGAGCCAATCCCGTAGGCAAACAGCAAACTACGGCTGATTTCTACTAAATCTTTGCCGTGATCTAACCGGTCGTTAGCCCGGGCAACACTTAGCGGATAAATACTGAATAAGCTGGTACCAAGTAAAAAGCCCAGCAGATAAAACAGCCAGGTCTGGCTGGCAAATAATGCAAGTAGCAAACAAATAACAAAGCTGAATAAGCCAGCCCAGGCCAGTAATTTGCGCCGGCCATAACGATCAGACAAGGTGCCGACCGGCCATTGCGCCAGCAAGCCACCTAAAATTGAAATGGCCATAAAGCTTGCCACTACCGACTGTTCGCCGTAAGTATTGAGCACAAATACCGGCACCATGGTGTAAAAACCGCCGACGAAAAAGCCACCAATAACACTGCCTACCAGAGCTAATGGCGCAATATGTAATACCCTGGGCAAGCTGTAACGCTCAAAGGGTGGCAACACCGGTTGGCTAATCCGGGTTATGGCTACTAAAAACAGTGAGGCCAAAACCAGCACTGAGCCCAGCACAAACACCAGATGCGATGTTACGTCCATGCCTAAAATCAGCTGACCAATAGCGGTGGCCAGAAAAAACACCACCGTATACACCGCCAGCACCCGGCCGCGGTCCTCTGAACTGCTTTTTTCATTCAGCCAGCTTTCAAGCACAATTAACAGCGCATAAAAGGCAAAGCCGGATAGCAGGCGCAGGCCGGCCCACAGCCAGGGGTTGTAGTGTAAAGTGTGGCCGAGAAATGCCATGACCATCAGCGCAGAAAATGCCGAAAAACTGCGGGCATGACCAACCGAGACAATTAACTTCTGGCTGAACACCGCCGCCAGCAAAGCGCCCAGGAAAAATGCCGAGTTTATAATACCGATCACCAGCTCTGACAAGCCAGCCTGCTTTAAATACAGGCCGATGTAAGTCATCAGCATGCCGTAGCCTGTAGCCAGAAAGGCAATAGAGATAAACAATGACGAAATGGGTAACAACGCCTTTTTTAGAAACACAGCACGCTCACTATCGACAAAACAATAACTTAACCATAGTGTCTGATAGCCTGCCAGGCAAGCTGCAACATCCGGCACTGGATGCCGGTATAGCTGCAATGAAACAACTGAATGACCTGTTACCCATCGCCAAACACTACAGCCTTAGCAGCGTAGTTTCACCAGTTGTATCATTGCCGGATTACACTACTATTAGTTCTATAGTCGCTAAATCAGCATGCCACGGTTGCCAAATATGAAACTGTCACATAAAAAGAATGTGCAAGATAAAAATTCAGGGTCCCGCTCTAATGAACAACGGGGAGTGATGCTGATTAGTCAACAAACTGGTGCCAGAGTCTGTGTGGTAGACCCCGTCAGTTTGGGCGCCCTGGCAATGGCAACTGTTGGCGCCGTGTACACTGTCCGTCAATATAGGTTAGTGCGGCAGGCCTCCAATTCTAATAGATGTCCACATATCCATTCTGCAACCAGAAAGCAGTGTAAAGGTACGTTAGTAACTAACGACGTGATAGATGTTGAAGGCGTTAACTATTTAAGGCGGACATGCGAATTCGGGCATCAAACGTTGAAAAAAACGACTAAGCCTTAACCGCCAAAATCTAATGCCATTTTAAGCTACCCGCCAGTTGTATCATTTATCGGTTAACTCACCGCAATGCCAGTTCAGCTGCACTTATGGCGTGAATGCTGGTGGTATCAAACAGCGGCACTATTGCATCCTGCGTTGATACCAGCAAGGAAATTTCAGTGCAGCCGAGGATGATAGCTTCTGCACCTCGTGCAATAAGTTGGGCGATGATTTGCCGATACTGCTCTCTTGATTCTGGCAGCACCTTGCCTAAACACAGCTCGTTATAAATTATCTGGTGCACCTGCTGGCGCGCAGCCTCATCAGGTACCAGCACGTTCAAACCATGCTGTTCTGCTAATCGTGCTTTGTAAAAAGGCTGTTCCATGGTGAATTTTGTGCCCAACAGGCCCACGGTTTTATAGCCTGCAGCTTTTACCGCTGTGGCGGTGGCATCGGCAATATGCAGTAGTGGCAGTGTTGTCGCATCGTCAATAGCCCCTGCCACTTTATGCATGGTGTTGGTACACAGCACAATAAAGTCGGCGCCGGCGGCTTCAAGGCTTTTGGCGGCCTCTGCCAGCAACTGGCCGGCAGCCTGCCAGTCGCCAGCTCGTTGCATCTGCTCAATTTCGGCAAAATTAACGCTGTACAGAATAACTTTAGCCGAGTGCAGGCCACCGAGTTGCTGTTTCACGGTTTCATTTATTATTCGGTAGTACGGAATGGTCGATTGCCAACTCATTCCACCCAGCAAGCCAATTGTTTTCATGGTAGTTGCCTTAAAAATAGAATAGCCAGCGTTGTGCTATTTAACAGTCATTAATTATCTTGCGGTAACACCGCTTTGGTAAGCAACCAGTGGTTTTCATTACGTTGAAATATCGCGAGATGACTTTTCGATTCAAATAACATCAAATTATCGTGTTGGCTTACTTTAGTGTCAGGATCGAAGGGTGAAATCATTGCGTCAAAGTGGCGTAACAACTCTTGCTCAAGCGTGGTTTCGTATTCCGCTCCCAGCTTGTATTTAGCAACGAACTCACTGAAATCAGCCATACTCATCGCATCTGCCACGATATACTGATTAATGAACTCATAATGTTCACATTCAGAAAAAATAACCGTCGCTTCTCCATCAAAGGCAGCTCTTTCGGTGCAAATTTCAGCAGGGAGGATGGTATTAACTAACTTTTTTTCAATTTCCACTCCGTTACAGGCAAATACTGACAGTGCCAACGAAACAGGAAACAAAATCTTCTTTAACATAAATTAACCTGCTCTTTTTATCCGTTGAACCATCTTAGCTTCTAGTTTCACCCGCCACATATCAAAACTTAGCTGATCCATCATAATGGCTTCAATGGGAGTGAATACGTCAGTCATAGTTTTTAGCGATTTACCAGTAGAGAATATTTGACCTGCCACACCCAGATTTTTAAGTTGGGTTCCGTGCCGCCCCATTTGGCTGCCGCCTTTGTCGGCAATTTGGCTAACTCCATCAATAGCAAATCCCTCTACGCCACTAACAGTTTGCAGGACTTCTTTCAGTACGCCTTCAACCATCAGAGTTCGTAAGTCATATATAAGATTATCGCGGTACATCATAGCTATTGGTCTTTGGCGCAATATCTGATTAATAGCACCAGAACTTAACGCTTTGCTTGAAAAGAAATCAGCGAAAGTAGCAATTTCGACTCGCTCCATTTCAGAAATAGTTGAGTTTTTATTGAGTTGACGCAGTATATTGAGTAAGCGGCTTTTAACCTTGTCGTAGTGTTGCATGTTTCATCTCCATTGATTTGCCGTTAAATTAACGTAAACATCTGTGGTGATCAACTTTTTTGCCACATCATGATTATTTTCTGTTACGGATAAGATCGGAGAGCCTTTTTAGTGAGTGGACTTAAGATGCAAACTTTAAACTGGCAAAAATGATTTTATATCCTGAGTAGCCAGTAAA
Source organism: Arsukibacterium indicum (assembly GCF_019100565.1). Classification (GTDB taxonomy): domain Bacteria; phylum Pseudomonadota; class Gammaproteobacteria; order Enterobacterales; family Alteromonadaceae; genus Alishewanella; species Alishewanella indicum. The sequence goes on from NZ_JAHRID010000007.1 coordinate 212,551, forward strand.
CCCTTGGGTGTACGGCAAAATAAGGCGCAAAGCCATAAGCTGGTTCATCAGCGCTTAAAAGCGCTAAATATTCCAACGGTATTTTTAGGTGGCGCGGCTATGGTAAAGATAGCGCTGCGGCAATAGTGGCAGGGATTAGAGCAGCAGTTGGTTGCTAGAAATCAATGGTACTAACATTTTTAAATACGCAGCCAAGAATCAGGAGTCGACCATGTGTGTTTCGATATGCAAAATCACATGAAGCTTGATTAAGTTTGAGAGTCTGTAAAAGTTGATAAAAAGTCGTCTGGCAATTTATTGATTGCGTTTGGGTTAGATACAAAATTAACATGGGTTTGATAGCCGGTATCTTGGCTAAATCTGAGCATCAGTAATCCCACGGCAGAAATACGGGAATATTTGTTGTTGGAAAACACTCGAAGAAGAAGTAAATCAATAACACGTTTTTGTGATACTCGCTCGTTAAGAATACGTATCATGAGGACGTACGGAACACCTATATTAAATTGCTTGAGTTTCAGGTCAAGAGTGTTTCGTAGTGAACGATTGACTAGCTCTTCTGCATTGCCGGGCCAAGCTAATTTCATTGACATACCAGCATATGTCAAAATCTCTATGTTATTGCCAAAAGTAAAGCCAAAACTAGTTGGATCGATCTCATTAGCTCCAGGAAACTCTTTATAGTGAACAGCTGGAGTCCATTCCAGTGTTAAGACCTCTTCACCTAAAGCAATTTCATGCTTCCCTCGCTCTGAGTTTGCAATTGCTTGAATTGCTTTTCTTAGTACTTTGGGAGGAAGAGTTCGCCTATTTAAAACAAGCGGAGCGGTAACTGACAGCGCACGGTTAAGCTTGCTTTTTATAACAGCCTGCTGAAACTGATACATCATATGTGAAATAGCAGCTTCCCAATCGACAAGCTTTTGAATGTGAAATACAGTTACTTCAATAAAGACTCTCTTCGAATCGTTACTCCAATGCAAACCATAATCCACATTCTTTGGCTTCTGTCCCTCTAGAATTGAATAAAAGCTTGGACAGTCTAACTGCAATTGGCGTTTGAGTTTTCTCAATAAAGCGCCAACTAATAGCTCAGTAAGTTGCTCTTCGAATTGCACACCATCAGAATTCAGCAAAGCTCTAACCTTATTTTCAAACGCATACTCAGAATCACTAGTCATAGATTCAGACAATGCATACAACATGCTTCCTAGATCAATTAGCTGTACAGCAGAGCTGATTGAGGTTGATTGCCAATGTTTAGCGAGTTGTCCTTTAGGCTTAACTAACCAATTCCGATCAGCATGCTCAATAAGAACCTTCCAAAAGAGACGAGCATAATCTAAGTCCTCACTTTTGAAAGGTGTTCCATTTAAAGCATATTTGGTTTCGAGGAAAGACATGATACGAACCCTAATTTGTTTAATATTGCGCTGAGCGCTGAAAATTTTCTGCAATCCAGCAGGCTAATTAGAAATAAATTTCATGTAGTAAAAACAGAAAGCCAGCATGCTGCTGGCTTTCTGTTTACTCTTGCTCTGGCAGGTTACACCAGTACCGACTGGCGAAGCAGGTCATACAGCCGGCGTTCCTGAATGGCTTCTTCGCCATCGCTTTGCATAATTTGCTTAGCGGTATCCAATGCCAGTTGTTTATTAAACATTAAGGCGCTTTTCAGCCCGGTTACATAAGCCTCAACTTTATTGCTGCTAATGGCCTGACGCACATCGGCCATGGCCTGGCTTTGTACAGCAGTAATGCTGTTTACACCGCTCCAGTCTAAGCCGTCGGCAATGTCGTCTACCAGTTCCTGCTCATTCAAGCGTATTTTGCCGTCAACGCGGTACATTAAAATTGCCAGCTTGAGCAGCGCTTCATTAAAATCCTGTTGGTTTGCCATAAAATACTCCTTTGGTTATGGCCTTATTTAGCACCCGGCCGGGCTATTTTCAGTATTTCGGTCAGGCCGGCTACCGCGCCACCAATATTGGCCAGTTCGGCTGGTACTATCATGGTGTTGTTGGTTTTGGCCAGATTACCGAACTCTTTTACATATTGTTCGGCAACCCGCAGGCTAACCGCTTCCTGGCCACCAGGGTGGTTGATGGCTTCGGCGATCTGACGGATACCTTCTGCAGTAGCAATGGCGATAAGTTCGATTTCACGGGCCCGACCTTCAGCCTCGTTAATCTGACGCATCTTGTCACCTTCAGACAGGTTAATTACTTCCTGCTTCTGGCCCTCTGACACATTGATCATCGCCTGGCGCTCACCTTCCGATTTAGCAATGGCAGCGCGGCGTTCGCGCTCGGCTCGCATTTGCTGTTCAAGCGCATCTTTAATACTTAGCGGTAACTCAATATCAGAGATTTCATAGCGCAGCACTTTAATGCCCCATGGCGAGGCCGCTTCATCCAGTGCTTTTACCACTTCTTCGTTAATTTTTGCCCGTTCTTCAAAGGTTTTATCAAGGTCGGTCTGGCCAATAACCGAGCGCATGGTGGTTTGTGCCAGTTGCGAGGCGGCATAGCGGTAATCGTTAATGCCATAACTTGCTTTGTGCGGGTCAACAACCTGTAAATACAGTACGCCATTAATGCCAACCTGAATGTTGTCTTTGGTAACACAGGTTTGGCGTTCTACATCGATCACTTCTTCTTTTAAGCTGTGGGTGTAAGCCACTTTATCGATAAACGGAATTAGAATATGAAAGCCCGAATCAAGAGTGCGCGAGTATTTACCCAGGCGCTCTATCACAAAGTTTGATTTTTGCGGTACCACCCGGGCACTTTTGAAAATGGTGATAACCACCGCTAAGGCAAAGCCCAGTGTCAGTATCGTTTGAATGCTTATTGGTTCCATTGTTTATTCCTTTTTAAACTAACGGTTAAACGGGCTGCTGGGCCGATACAATTAAATGAATGCCTTCATTGGCAATAACCCAGGCCACCTCACCTGCTTTTAATGGTTCGCTGGAGCGGGCGTCCCATTGCACGCCGTTTAATACCACCCGGCCGGCGCCTTGCTGGAAGTCGGCCAGCACAACGACCCGGTTACCAATATCATCTTTCAGCCGGCTGGGCTGCTCGCCTTGATCCGCGGTGTAGCCGGTAAACCAGCGTTTAAAGTGGCCTCGGGCCAGTAGTAATAATGCCAGACTAACAATGCCGAAAATAAGGTACTGCATGGTGGCTGACTCTATCCAGCCCAGTTGCAGTAAAATACCAACAACAATAGCCCCGATACCCAGAAAAACCGCGACAATACTGGTTGCCAGCAATTCCGACAGAATCAACAGCACGCCAACGATGATCCAAATCATTGCCACACTCATAGCTTTATCCTGTATAGCTTAATTAGCCACAAACAGTAACTGATGTTAGATAAAAGGGTCAATCAATTTAATAGCTTGCTGCTGTTTCATTTGTAATGAAGTATAACGGAGGTAAGTGTGCAGAATTTAGTTAAGAAGCAGGATTATGGCTGAGCAAAAAATATACGAATTATTGGTTAATGAGGAAGATGCCCGCGCCTGTCGGGACATTCCGGACAGTGCCTGCACCAGGGTGCCTAAAAATTTTGTGCTGGTGCTGCTTAGCCAGCTGTTACTAAGCCTTGGAGATTTACTGACCAGCCCGAAAACGGTACTAACCTGGCTGATGAATGTCGTTGGGGCGCCGGCGGCAATGGTAGCCTGGCTGGTACCCATTCGGGAATCGGGCTCTATGTTACCGCAACTGCTGATTGGTGCCTGGGTGCGGCAGTATGCCATTCGTAAAACGTTCTGGATTGCCGGTAGTATTGTGCAGGGCAGTTGCGTACTGGCAATGGCCCTCGCCGTTAATTACTGGACGGGCGCAGCGGCTGGTCTGGCGATTATTGGTTTGCTGATGTTGTTTAGCCTGGGCCGCGGCCTTTGTTCGGTGGCAATGAAAGACGTAAAAGGCAAAACTGTACCCAAAGGTCAGCGTGGCCAGCTTACCGGTATTGCCGGTACAGCCTCTGGTGTTCTTACCTTGTTGGTGTCGCTGTGGTTACTACGGGAAGAGCCAGACAATCTGCTGGTGTATGTTGTGTTGCTGGTGGCAGCAGCAATGCTGTGGCTAAGTGCTGCTGCTATTTTCAGTCAGGTGCAGGAACAGCCTGGCGAGACTGACGGTGGGGCTAATGCGCTGCAGCAGGCCTGGCAAAACCTGGGTTTACTGCAAACCGATAAGCAGTTTCGCCAGTTTGTTATCTGTCGCGGCTTACTGCTGGGGTCGGCGCTGGTATCACCCTTTCTGGTAATGCTGGCCCAGCAACAACATGGCAATGGCCAGACTCTGGCCTGGTTTTTAATTTGCACCAGCGTGGCCAGCGCACTCAGTGCGTTATTCTGGGGCAAACTGGCAGATCGCAGCAGCCGCCAGGTGATGATTATTGCCGCTGCGCTGGCGCTGGCTGGCTGCGCCGTGCTGGCGGTAATGCAAATGGTTATTGGCGAGCTGCCACTGTATAGTTATCTGCTGTTGTTTTTACTGTTAAGCGTTGGCCATGCCGGGGTGCGGGTGGGCCGCAAAACCTATTTACTGGATATGGCATCAGGCAATCAGCGTACTGATTATGTGTCGGTCAGTAATACGGTTATTGGTGTGTTGTTGTTAGTGGTGGGCGGCATCAGCAGCCTGCTGGCCTGGTGGTCTTTGCTGGCCGTGCTTTGGTTTTTTGCCGCCAGTTGCCTGGCGGGTTTGCTGTATGCAGTAAAACTGCCTGAAGCGTGATATCAGGATAAAACCGTTGCCGCTTGTTTGCGGGCGAAAAGCTGCTGTTCCAGGGTTTTGCCCTTACTTAGCTGCTTGTACTGCCAGCCATTAGCCGCCAGACATTGCAGTAACCTGATATCAAAGTCGTCGACCACCTGCGGCTGATAGCTTAGTTGATATTCATGGTTACGCCCGGCGCTAACCTCTTTTACGCCGGCAAGCTGGCGCAGTTGCTGGCATACTTCATCGCTGTTTATCGCCGCGGCTTCTTTGCCTGTTGCCAGTTGCAGACTTAAATGAGCGATGCTTTCATTCGGTTGGGCATTATGCTGCTGCAACTGACCATCCTGCAGGTATAACACTTTGTTGCAAAGCCGCTCCAGCTCAAAAATATTGTGAGAGCTGATTAAAAAACTGGCATGCTGGCTTAAATCGCTGATCAGCTCCCGGATATGCAATGCATTGGCCGGATCCAGCCCGGCGGTGGGTTCATCCAGCAGAATTAACGCGGGCGAGCCGATAAAAGCCTGTGCCATGCAGGCCCGCTTGCGCATACCATGGCTAAGGGCGCCAGCTTTAGTGTGGTAATGGGCAGCCAAATCAACCAGTGCCAGCACCCGTTCGGTTTCAGCCCGGGCTTCCCGGCCAGTTAAACCCTGTAACTGGCCGTAAAAACTTAGTTGCTGGCCAATACTAAATGCCGGATCCAGCTGGGCGTCTTGCGGTAATGCGGCAACTTTACCAAATAAAGCCTGACTGCCAGGTTGTTCGCCCAGCAACTGCATGCTGCCACTATCGGCTTTCAGGTAACCACACAGCAGACTGAACAAGGTGGTTTTACCGGCGCCGTTCTGGCCAATTAACGCCACCGTTTCGCCTTTGTTAATTTCAAAACTGATATTATTCAGGACCTTATGCCGGCCATAGCTTTTAACTAACTGCGTTACTTTAATGATTGGGTTATTCATTACAGGGCTCTCCGGCTTAAAATTTGCTGAGCAATTAACAGAAAAACAGCAGTTTGGGCTAATGGTAAGGCCGCCAGTTGCAGGCTTTGCCAACCCTGGGCCGGAATAAGCTGCCATATTTGCGCACCGGGCATATATTTCAGTAAAAACGCCATGTCAGGCTGATGGTAAATAAGCCAGCTGAGCAAACCAAAAACCACCCCCAGGCTGACGATGGCCAGGCTTAGTGCCAGCCGGGAAGAACGGGCCCAGGCCGAGAACACAGTCATCAGTGCGGTAAATGGCATTAACACGATCAGCAAATGGCAGCTGATTAACAATGCCGCCTCAATGGCCTGCCAGCTGATACTGCCCTGGCGCACGGTACTGATAATCAGGGTTGCCGCCAGCGATAACAGAATTAAACACAGTTGCACCGCCAGCTGACCACAAAAACGGCCCAGCACAATGGCGGTGCGGCTGCTGCGCAGGCTGATAAAGCGTAAAGTGCCGCGGGCGGCATCGCCCGATAGTTGGTTGGCAGTAAACGCCAGACATAAGATTGGCAGTAAAATCAGGCTTAGCATCCAGTACAGAGTAAGCTCGGGTGCCGGCCAGTTCAGCAGTTGGTGCAAACCGAGCATGCCAAAAGCCGCTGTTAATGATTTCTGAAAATTGGGCTCCTGCAAAATGTCGCTGGCCGGGGCAATGGCATAACGTAACAGGAAAAACCATACCACCGCAGTGGCTGCCAGGGTCATCAGGCCGCGGCGGGTCAGCCACAGCCGGGACAGCTCTACCTGACTAAACAACACTATCTGACGCAGTAATAACATCATTGACATAAACACTTCCTTTTTTTGTTCTGTTTTTCTATCCGTGATTCTGCACAAAGAGTGCCATGTTTTTAATCTTTATATATCATTATGTTAAGTTGTTTTGGTTTGGCTTTCAGCGCCTTTGGTAATACCAACTGCCGATAAAGTGGTTTTTTTCACTACTTTATCGGCAGTTAACACCTGGCTGATCAATGTGGCTTAAGCTGCTGATCCAGCAACTGAATAAAGCTTAAAATTGTTTCACTGACCTGAGCGTAAAAGTCAGGGTCCACTTTATCAGCGGTATCCCGAACGGTATGGTAATCTTCATGGTCGGCCACCCCAAAATAAATAAAGGGCACCTGCTGCTGATAAAATATGCCGTGGTCTGAGCTTAAGGTCCAGTCCTGGGTGTTACCTGCCCGGTACCAGGGGCGGTCGTGACCGGCAATGATTTTTACGGCACTTTGCTGCTGCAGGTTTTGCAACAGCGGGGTCAGCCAGGGTCGCTGGTAACTGCCAACGGCAAATAGTAACTGATTAGTATCACGGCTCAGCATATCCATATTAACGTTAAACGCCAGTTGCTCAGGCTTTAACAACTTATATTTAAACAATGCCACCGCGCCTTGTAAGCCGCCTTCCTCTGCATCCAGCGCAACAAATAACAACGGGTGAGCAAGCGGATGCTCGCTGAAATATCGCGCCAGACCCAGCAGGGTGGCAACACCGGAGGCATTATCGTCTGCGCCGGCGAACAGCTCGCCGTTCTCCATACCCAGGTGGTCGTAGTGGGCGGTTAGCACTATTGGCTTTAGATTTGGGTTTAAACCGGGCAGCAGCCCCAGCACATTAGCTGCATTTTCCGCTGCCGGCACCGTGGCGGTTTTACCCCTTAACCAGCGACTCAACGAGAAATGTTGCCTGACAGTAAAGGGTTGCAAATAGCCGTCACTGCCTGCGGGCTGCAGGCCAATGTCGGCAAACTGCTGCGCCAGCCAGGCGCGGGCTTCAATGCTTCCAGGGGTACCCGGTTTCCGGCCTTGCCGCTCAGGGTGGGCCAGCCAGTTCAGATCAGCCAGCAGCTGCTGATGATTTAATCGCTGTTGCGGGGCAGCCGGGATCGCTGCTGCCTGTAACTGCGCCAGCCGGATACTCTCCCGCTCGGTTAACTGCTGTTGCCAGGCTGGCCAGGCCAGGGTGTATAGCAAAATAGCGGCAATCACACAAAGGGCGGCAACCGCCAGACACAGTCTTTTAGCTACAGACATTAATATTCCTTACTACTTTAAATATTGCCAACAGCTTAACAAATTACGGCAATTTTTATACTGAAAAAGCCTGCAGCAGCAGGTTCAGTTGCGGGTGCAACAGCTCACGCTGGGTGGTGATAATGTAAAAGTTTTCATATATCTGCGGCAGGGTCAGGTATTTTTGCAACCGGCCACTTTGTAATTCGTCTTTTACCACAACTTCCGGAATAACCGCCAGTGCACCACTGTCACGGGCAAGTAAGCGCAACATCGCCATGTCGTCGGCTTCAGCAACAATTCCAGGTTGTAATTGATATTGTGCGGCCAGGGCATCAAAGGCAGTACGCACCGGGCTTTGCACAGGAGGTAATACCCAGCGTTGGCCTTTGTACTCGGCAAGATTGTCAGTGAGTTGCTTACCCGGCGGACCAATGACCGCGACAGGTTGTCTGGCCAGCAACCGGCACTGCCATAACTGACTATCGTTACCCTGCACCGCAATATTGCTTAATGCCAGATCCAGTTGATGCTGGGCCAATGCATTTAACAGCATAGTCTGATTCATCGACAGCAAACTGTAGCGTGCATTATTTGTGGTCAGCAGCGGCGCAATAAAGCTTTCAATAAAGTTGCGTGACATGGTCGATAAGGTGCCAATCCGGATCGGACTATGCTGAGGTTGCATGCCCTGCAGCAGCAACTGCTCCAGCTCGGCACCGCGGCTGAAAATATCTTCGGCATACTTCAGTGTCTGATAGCCGCTGTCTGTTAAAACCAGCCGGCGGTTTTCCCGGCGAAACAGTTGCACCTGCATACTTTGTTCTAACTGCTTGATTTGAGAAGACAGCGCAGATTGCGAAATATGCAGGCGCTGTGCTGTCTCAGTCAGGTTGGTGCCCCTGGCGACTTGCCAGAAATAATATAGATGATGGTAATTTAACCGGCTCATAGTTCTCTTTTTGCGAACGATTTGTGATTTATTATGTATTTTACTAATGCTAATTCAGTGGAGACAATAGCGCCAGTTAATTAAATCAAAAGGTGAGCGATGGACGCGTTACTGACAATAAATGCACTGAAGCTGGTTTTACTGGCTCTGGTCGCGCTGCTGGCTGTGGTGATCTGGCGTTACAGCGCCACGGCCCTGGCCGGTGAACAAGATAAACTGCGTTTTATGCGGGCTCTGGCCCTGACCTTAACGGCTACCGTGTTTACCCTGCTAAGTAATCATTTGCTGTTGTTCTGGCTTGGCTGGTGCTGGATCAGCCTGAGTTTACAGCAGTTGTTGTTGTTTTATCCGCAGCGGCCACGTGCCCAGCTGGCAGCCCATAAAAAAGCGTTAAGTGCCCGGGCTGGCGAAATACTGTTAGCGCTGGCGTTTATGCTGCTTTATCTGGAGTTTGGCACGGCCGATATCAGCAGTATTACCAGTCAGGCCACTATTCAAACCAGCCTTGGCCTGTACGCTCATATCGCTACCGTGTTGCTTGTGCTGGTGGCATTAATTAAATGCGCTCAGCTGCCGTTGCATGGCTGGCTTATTCAGATAGTCGAAGCGCCAACGCCGGTGTCAGCGCTGTTGCATGCCGGTATTATTAACCTGGGCGGTATCTTGCTGCTGATTTTCTCACCATTACTGAAATTAAGTACAGCAGCCGCTACCTTGCTGCTGGTTTGTGCGCTGATCAGCACGGTGCTGGCTGCGCTGATTATGACAACCCGGATCAGTATTAAGGTGCGGCTGGCCTGGTCGACTATCGCCCAGATGGGCCTGATGCTGGTGGAAATTGCCCTGGGTCTTTATACCCTGGCCTTGCTGCACCTGTTGGCTCACTCCTGTTACAAGGCATATGCCTTCCTGCACAGTGGTAATGCCGTTAACCATTACCTTGCCGCTCAGCTGGCCGAGCAAACCGAGCCGCACGTCAGGCACTGGCTCCTGGCATTGCTGGCGGCAGCTGGCATGGTACTGCTGGCGCATCAGCTAATGCCGCTGTCCAGCTTAAGCAGCGGCGTACTGCTGGCGCTGGCCATTACCGTTTTACTTATGCCTTCCCTGGCGCGCGCCGACAGCCGCCGGCCACTTCGGGTAATGCTGGCGGTGACTTATGGCATCGGCTTACTGGCGCTGTATTGCAGCGGTAAGTTTCTATTGCAAAACATAGCGCCCACCACAGCGGTTCTGTCAACCCTGGCTGATTTGTTTACCAGCCTGGTATTCGCCGGGTTGTTCATCATGGCCGTGCTGCTGCGTTATCACAGCCGGCAGCGTGCCGTTAATCAGGTGTTTATCTGGTTAAATGCCGGTGGTTATCTTGATGAATGGGCGACCAGAGTTACCCTGAAAATCTGGCCCTATCAAAACAAAGCAGCAGCTAAGCCAAGTAACCTGTCACAAGCAGAGAGCCTGAAATGAATGCAGTCAGTATGTTAGCGCAGCAAACCGGCAGTAAACTGCAACCTCTGGTTGAGCAGGCTGCCAGCCAGATTGCTCCGGCGTGGCCGCTGGATCAGATGATCGCCGTTAACCCCTGGTGGCCGAAACGGCAACAGCACTTTGCCACGGTGTGTGCTGAGCAGCAGCTGCTGGCCGGCACCAGTTGCCTGATGAGTGCCAGCTGGTATCTGTCGCAGTGGCAGCAGCAGATCCAGCCCGAACATTTGCAACAGGCACTGCAGGAAGCAGAACTAAAAATGACCACTGAGCAGGCGGTGGCTGTTCTGTCACAACAACATGACTTACGCCAGTGGCAATCATTAGCGCAACTGTTATCCGAGCGGGCATCCAGCCAGGGTACACTGCCCTGGCCGCAGCTGATCCAGCAGCAGCTCAGCCAGTTTATGGGCTTGTACTATCAGTATCCGGAGCGTTTTAGTGTTGACGCTGACACTGAGCAGCATGCTTATCAGAGCTGGCTTACTGTGGTTCGCCAGGATAAAGGCTTGAAAGTGCTGACTGGCATTGATTTAACCGCGTTGTTTGCGACATTACCCGTCGAGCCAGCCGAACTACTGGTGCAGATGGAACCCTGGCTTAATAGCTGGTGTGAAAACGAGCAGGCAAAACTGGCGTATTTTGAGAACCTGCTGCAAAACTTGTCCGGCTGGGCGGGTTGGCAGGCATGGCTCGACTGGCAGCAGCAACTTAGCAAGCGTCAGAGTCACCATGCAGTTTGTCAGTTACTTTACATGTTACTGGGCTGGGACTGGGTATTGTGGCAGCACAGCAAGCGCAACACTGGCGCTCATCAGCAGCTGATTAGTGCGCTAAAACTGCAGAGCAGACAATACACTGCCATGCTGCTTAATACTCAGGCCCTGCAGAGTATACGCCAGGTTTGGCAGCGTGCAATGGAACTGAGTGTGCAACTACCGTTATTGCACCAGTTGCAGCAGGCTGCCCGTCAACCTGTTACCGCGGTAGGCCGGCCGGTATTGCAGGCCGCATTTTGTATTGACGTGCGTTCAGAGCCAATGCGCCGGGTGCTGGAACAACAAAATGACGGTATTCAAACACTGGGTTTTGCCGGCTTTTTCGGCCTGCCAATTGCCTATAAAGCCGCAGATAGCAAGCTTAGCAGACCTCAGCTGCCCGGGCTGCTTGCACCGGTGCTGGAAGTCAGCCAGGTCCGGCCTGAAAAGGCAACCTTACCGCGCCAGCCAGCGCTGGGCTGGAAGCAAAGTTTTGATTTGGCGTCATCCAGCCTGGGTATGGTGGAAGCCGCTGGCCCTACCAAGTTGCTCAGTCTGTTAAAGCGGGCGTTTTTCCGCACCAAAGCCCCCCACGCCATGAACCGGTATCTGGATGATGGCCAGTGGCAGCTGACACGCGAGATGCAACCACTGAGTATCGCAGAGCAGGCGCAACTGGCTGCGGCCATTTTATCGGCCATGGGCCTGCGCGGAGCATTAGCGCCAACGGTGCTTTTGGTAGGCCATGGCAGCGACACCTGCAATAACCCGCAAGCTGCGGCCCTTGATTGCGGTGCCTGTGGCGGCCAGACCGGCGAAGTTAATGTAAAGGTGCTGGCGCAAATTCTGAATAACCCTGAAGTACGGACAGAGCTTAACAGCCGGCATAAGCTAAACATAGCTGATGACACCCGCTTTTATGCAGCAATGCATCATACCACTACCGATGAGTTGCAGGTGTATCAGCCACCGGCCGACGCTGAATGGCTGGATTGGCTGGCCGAAGCTGGCGCACAAGCCAGGCAGCAACGGGCCAGCCAGTTTGCAGAGGTACCGCAGGACAGCTCTTTACTGAGTCGTTTTTTTCAACTGCGCAGCCGCGACTGGGCACAGCTGCGGCCAGAGTGGGGCCTTGCCAATAACGCCGCTTTTATCGTGGCGCCCCGGGCTCTGACCAAAGGCCTTAACTTACAGGGCCGCTGCTTTTTACATGACTATAGCGCGGAGCAGGATCCAGATTTCAGCTTGCTGCACACCATTATGACGGCACCTATGGTGGTCACTAACTGGATCAACATGCAATATTACGCTTCGGTAGTCGCGCCGGATAAATACGGCAGCGGTAATAAGCTACTGCACAATGTGGTAGCCGGTCATATCGGGGTGTTTGAAGGTAACGGTGGCGATCTGCGCACGGGTTTAAGCTGGCAGTCGGTGCATGATGGCAAGCAGTTACGCCATCAGCCCGTCAGGCTCAGTGTGGTTATTGCGGCACCGAAAGATGCTATTGCTGATATTATCAGGCAGTCAGCGGACGTAGCGGCACTGGTTAATAATCAGTGGTTATGGCTATATCAGCTGGACCCGGATGGCACTGTACATCAGTGGCAGCATGTGCGGTGGCACAGGGTAACGGCATGAGCCAGCCGGTTGCTATCCTGACCCGGCATGACAAAGCACGGCTGATTGCACCGGCACTCAGCCAGCTCGGCTGGCAGGTTGCTGAAATCGATAGTTTCGATACCGACAGCCTTGGCAGTTTTGCCGGTGAGTACCCGCGGTTTATGACGGCGCAGGAGTGTGCTTTTCGAAAAGCCGCGCTGGCCGCTGACTTATCCGGACTAAATATCGGCATCGGCAGCGAGGGCAGCTTCTCAGTCGGCCCATTCGGCATTGGTACTTATAACCTGGAGTTAATCTGCTGCGTTAATGTAGCAGAGGGCTGGGCGGTGACCGGCCGGTTTTATGGCCCCTCGCTGGCGCAGCAATGGCAGCTTAACGATACGGCGGCACTTGAACAGGCGCTGGCTGATATTGAACCCGACCAGCATTTGCTGTTGCAGCAAGGTAGTAATTTAAAAAAGGCGTTAACGGTAGCCCAGGCGCACAATCTGGCGCTGCTCTGGCTAGCCCATGGCACCGTCACCTTAAGTTATGATTTACGCGCTCATCTAAGCCCGGAGCGCCGTTTTCATATACGCCAGGCTGCCGACGATTTAGCCCGGCGTTTACAAAGCCATTGCCCAGAGTGCACAACGCCAGGATTCTGGCCGGATAACGCCCTGCCGGGGTTGCCCTGTGAGGCCTGCGGTGTTGCCACCAGTCTGACCCGGCACCGCCAGGCCTGTTGTCGTCGCTGCGGCCATACCACAATCACCCCGGTGGCAGCCCGCCACGCCAGCCAACAATATTGTCAGGAATGTAACCCTTGAATACGTTGTTACTAAGCTCAGATTCTGCTTCTGATATTAAATTATGTGCTGATTTTCTGCATAGTGGCCAGTTGGTCGCCGTGCCGACCGAAACAGTCTATGGTCTGGCCGCAGATGCATCCAACCCTGACGCGGTGAAAGTCATTTTTGCTGCGAAAGGCCGGCCAGCTAACCATCCGTTGATTGTCCATGTGCCTGGTAAAGCCGCGATTAGCCAATGGGCAAAAAATGTCAGTAACAGAGCATTTGCCCTGGCCGATGCGTTCTGGCCCGGCCCGCTTACCTTATTACTGCATAAGGCTGATCATGTCAGTTCAGTGGTTACCGGTGGGTTAAACACCATTGGCTTACGGATGCCATCACACCCGGTGTTGCTGTCGTTGCTGCAGCAATCTAACCTTGCGGTTGCCGCACCTTCAGCCAACCTTTACAAAAAGCTTAGCCCAACCTCAGCATCTCAGGTTATGGCAGCAATGCAAGGCAGAATACCTGCGGTGCTCGATGGCGGAGCCTGCCAGTACGGGTTGGAGTCAACCATTGTTGATCTTACCGGCGAAAAACCGATCATTGTCCGGGCCGGGCCGGTTTCTGCTGCCGACATTGCGACGGTGCTGGGCGAGAGTGTGGCCCAGCCAAAGCAGCATAGCGTCGCGGTGCCAGGCAATGTCGACGCCCACTATCAGCCGGGCAAAACGTTATATTGCTATGCAACTGCACAGTTACAGCAGGAGTTGGCGACACTGCAACAACCTGTCGCCGTGCTGCATTACAGTGACATCATTGCCAGCCCGCTGGTAACATCCTTTGTTATGCCAGTTGAGGCCGCCGACTATGGCCGGCAGCTATACCAGACGTTATTTAATGCTGATCAAGCAGCAGTAACAGCAATCTGGTGTGAAATGCCGCCGGATCATGACAACTGGCGTGCAATTCACGACAGATTACTGCGGGCAAAGTCCAATTAGCCGCTCCTTGCTGTAAATAATTTAATTGCTATCACTATTGTTAACCGGTATTTTTCATCGCTTGCACTAATAGAACTTTTTAAAGAAAAGGATAATTCATGAGTGAAAGCAAAGATTTGCAGGGATTGGGCGGTTGGTTAATTTTGGTAGGCATAGGTATTACCCTTTCGCCGTTTATCATGCTATTTCAGGTTGCGCCGTTATATTTTGAAATTTTCACCAGCGGCAGCTTTGAAGCGCTGACCACTGAAGGCTCCGCATCATATATTCCAATGTGGGGTGCCCTGTTAATGAGTGAAATTGTTTACAACGCCTGTCTGGTTGTACTTGGCTTTTATGTGATGTATTTGTTTTACACCAAGCATTACCTTTTCCCGCGTTTTTATATTGGAATGGTGGTTATCGTTTTTGTTTTTACCATCATTAATTCCTGGATGGTGACATTAGTTATAGAAGACACGGAAATGTTTGACCCGGAAACCACCCGCGCACTGGTGCGAACAGCCATTGTAGCGCTAATCTGGATCCCATATATGCTGATATCTGAGCGGGTTAAACAGACGTTCGTCAGAGGTGTTATTCAGCAACCGGCCAACTCATTGTCTGTTTGATGTTCAAGCTATGCCTGTGTTTGCAGCAGAAACAAAAAAAGCGCAGGCAAAGCCCCTGCGCTAAAGGTTGTGGTTGGGAGTTCGGGTTAACGGCTAACGCTTACTGTGTTGTCGCTGTTTTTAAATAAATCGTATTGTTGCATCGCCGGGATTTGCAGCTGGATCCGGCTTTCCAGGGTATCCAGTTTAGCAACCTGACTGCAGATGGCTTCGCCGCGCTGTTCCAACGCTTCGGCTTTAAATTCCATTTTTGCTTCCAGCTCTTCACCAAATTTTTCCATTTTCTGGCCAAATGCTTCCATTCGTTGCTCGAAGCTGCCTTCACCACTGGTCATGGCTTTACCTACCAGCATCATAATATTGCCCATAGACTGGCTTACGGCATCTTCAATTGCCTGTTCAAACTCGGGACCAAATGCCTGATCAATGTTGTCAAGCCGGCTGCCGTACAGATAAGTATTGTCTCCGTCCTGCACCACCACCTGATTGGCGGCATCGCTGATTTTGGTCAGGGCCTGCTGCATGGCCGGATACTCGTCCAGGGTTTTACCGGTCAGCTCGCTAACCACTGTGGTCAGCGCTTCGCTGGCCATAATAAGCGCATCTTCCACCAGTGCTACCGTTTCAACCGTCTGACTACGAATGCCGGCCTGATAATCGCGCAATAGCAACCGGGTGTCGTTATTTACCATAATCGTTTTACCGTTCAGGGTTAACTGCCCATCCTTATCAATTTGCCACAGGGTGGCACCCTGTTCCTGCAGCATAACGCTACTGCTGTTTATAACTAAATCATGGTCAAATTCGATATTACAGTGAGTATTCTGATGTGCCATGGCATTCATACTGATAGAGCCAAAGACAACGGCGCTGGCCAAAAGTGAGCTTTTCATAGTAGTAATCCTTTATTTGGTTCTTAATGACAAACTGTTAAGGCAAGGCTGATGCCAGTTTTTAAAGTGTTGTTTTAATTGGATTAAATTATATTGCAGTCTGTTTATCCTGCTGCTTGTTAGCGGTTTTAGCCATTTTTTAGCGTAATTAACAGTAGATGCTGTGGGCGGACCATCCTGAAAATGCCTTGTTATAGTGCAAAGTAATGCCAGAAAAAACTGCTTTTAATTACTATTTGGAATAACGCAGAGAGATCCATTCTTTTACCCGCATACGTTTGGATGGCTAAAATAACGCTATAAAGTTTATACAGGTGTTTTTATGCTTTTATCATCGTTAGTGGCGCAGGCCAGCCCGTTGTCAGAACAGCAGGTACAGCAATTACAAGGGCTGGTTAGTCAGCTGAACCCGATTCAGCAAGCCTGGGTTAGTGGCTATCTGGCGGCCAGTGCCCAACTGGCCGGCGCTCAGGCCGGGGCGCCAGCTACTGCCTCGGCGACCAGTGCAACGCTGACTATTGTGTATGGCTCGCAAACCGGCAATGCCCGCCATGTGGCAGAAGCACTGGCCAGCCTGGCCAAAGCAAAAAACATTGCCGCCAAAGTGGTGGATTTAGCCGATTATAAAAGCAGCCAGCTAAAAAATGAGCAGTATCTGATCATTGTTACCTCAACCTATGGTGAAGGTGAGCCACCGGAAAATGCGGTCAGTTTTTATAATTTTTTATTCAGCAAAAAAGCGCCGAAAGTACCGCAGCTTAAGTTTGCTGTGCTGGGACTGGGCGATACCAGCTATGAATTTTTCTGTAAAACTGCTGCCGACTTTGACGAGCGGTTGGCAGAATTAGGTGGTCAGCGCTTGCAGGCTCGTGCTGATCTGGACGTGGATTACGACGCTGCTGCCAGCAGCTGGAACAATGCATTAATCAGTGTGGTCGAGCCTGAGTTTGCCACTGCGCCTTCTGCCCAGGTAATTAACTGGCCTGGCCAGGCCACTACCGCAGCGCCGGCAAGCCAGTACACCAAACAGCAACCCTTCGCTGCAGAGTTATACACCAACCAGAAAATTACTGGCCGTGATTCCGGCAAAGATGTCCGCCATATTGAAATATCGCTGGCAGAGTCGGGCTTAACCTATCAGCCAGGCGATGCGCTGGGGGTGTATTTTGAAAACGACCCGGCCATCGTAGCAGAATTGCTGCAGTTGACTGCTCTGGAAGGAGAGGCGCAGGTAACTGTGGCTAATCAGACATTAAGTTTAAGCGACGCCCTGACCAGCCAACTGGAGTTAACTCAGTCTTACCCGGCGTTTGTTGAAAAATACGCCGCCGCCAGCGCCAATGACACATTGCAACAACTGGCGGCCGATAAAACGGCATTGCGGGCCTATCTGACTGACCGGCAGATTATCGATATCGTCCGCGATTATCCTGTTAGCCAAACACCGATCAGCGCTCAGCAGCTGGCTGATGCGCTGCGTAAACAACAGCCGCGGTTGTACTCTATCGCTTCATCACAGGCTGAAGTAGAAGACGAGGTGCATTTGACGGTAGCCGTAGTGCGTTACGACGCCTTTGGCCAGCCGCATACAGGCGGTGCCTCGGGTTATCTGGCCGACCGTCTGGCCGAGGGTGATAAGGTACGGGTATTTGTTGAGCAGAATAACAATTTCCGCTTACCAGCTAATGACGACACACCAGTGCTGATGATTGGCCCCGGTACCGGTATTGCGCCGTTCCGGGCTTTTTTACAGGAACGGGACGCCCGCGGTGCCAGCGGTAAAAACTGGCTGTTTTTTGGTAACCCGCATTTTACCCAGGACTTTTTATACCAGACTGAGCTGCAGGGTTACTTAAAACAAGGCCTGCTAACCAAGCTGGACGTAGCTTTCAGCCGCGACAGCGCTCAGAAAGTCTATGTGCAGGATAAACTGCGCAAACATGCGGCAGAGGTTTATCAGTGGTTGGAACAGGGTGCTCATGTCTATATTTGTGGTGACGCTAACCGGATGGCTAAAGACGTCCATCAGGCGCTGCTGGAAATAGTGCAGCAGCAGGGTAGCAAAACCGCCGAACAGGCCCAGCAATATTTAGATGAATTACGGGTAGCCAAACGTTACCAGAAGGATGTGTATTAATGAGCCAGTATCCGATTAAACCTGAGCTGCAAGTCAGTGGCAAACTATCTGACAACGAGCGGCTAAAAGCTGAAAGCAAGCACCTGCGCGGCACCATCGAGCAGGATTTAAGCGATGAAATCACCGGTGGCTTTAACGGTGATAACTTTATGCTGGTGCGTTTTCATGGCATGTACCAGCAGGATGACCGCGATATCCGGGCTGAACGGGCAGCGCAGAAGCTTGAGCCGCTGCATAATGTGATGCTGCGGGCGCGGATGCCAGGCGGTATTATTACCCCAAAACAATGGCTGGCCATTGACCAGTTTGCTGCCGATAAAACCCTGTACGGCAGTATTCGTTTAACCACCCGCCAGACATTTCAGTTTCATGGGGTGTTAAAGCCAAATATTAAGCCCATGCACCAGTTTTTAAACAGCATTGGTATCGACTCGATTGCCACAGCCGGCGATGTTAACCGCAACGTGCTGTGTACCTCTAACCCGGTAGAGTCAGAACTGCATCAGCAGGCGTATCAGTGGGCGGTAAAAATAAGCGAGCACTTACTGCCGAAAACCCGCGCCTATGCTGAAATCTGGCTGGATGAAGAAAAGGTGGAAACCACCGAAACTGAACCGGTACTGGGTGAGAACTACTTACCGCGCAAGTTTAAAACCACGGTGGTGATCCCGCCGCATAACGACATTGATGTGCATGCCAATGATCTTAACTTTGTTGCTATTGCTGAAAATGGCAAGCTGATTGGCTTTAACGTGCTGGTCGGCGGCGGCCTGGCCATGACCTTTGGTGATAACTCTACTTATCCACGCAAAGCGGAGGTGTTGGGTTTTATCAGTCTGGAGCACACCTTAGAGGTCGCTGAGCATGTTGTGACTGTACAGCGCGATTATGGCGACCGGGTTAACCGCAAAAATGCCAAAACCAAATACACTATCGACCGGATTGGCGTAGATACCTTTAAAGCCGAAGTGGAACAGCGGGTCGGTGTGCCATTTGCGCCAGCCAGACCATTTGAATTTACCACGCGTGGTGATCGTTTTGGCTGGGTAGCCGGCATTGATGGCAAACACCATTTAACCTTATTTATTGAGAATGGCCGGGTACTGGATTTTCCGGGCAAACCGCTGAAAACCGGTCTGGCTGCTATTGCTAAGGTGCATCAGGGCGATTTCCGGATGACAGCTAACCAAAACCTGATTGTTGCCGGAGTGCCGCCAGAGCAAAAAGCGTTAATTGAGCAACTGGCCCGCGAGCATGGCTTAATTGATGATGGCCATAGTGAGCAGCGTAAAAATTCAATGGCTTGTGTATCTTTTCCCACTTGCCCGCTGGCGATGGCAGAAGCCGAGCGTTATTTACCTGAACTGGTAACGAAAGTAGAAGCCTTGCTGAGTAAACATCAGGTTGATGACGACCATATTGTGCTGCGGGTAACCGGCTGTCCGAATGGTTGTGGCCGCGCCATGCTGGCCGAAGTGGGCTTAGTCGGCCGGGCGCCGGGCAAATACAATGTCTATCTGGGTGGCAATAAAGTGGGCACCCGTATTCCGAAACTGTATTTAGATAATGTCGGCGAAACGCAAATCCTCGGCGAGCTGGATAAGTTAATTGCTCGTTGGGCCAGCGAACGAAGCAGTGGCGAATGCTTTGGCGATTTTGTGATCCGCACCGGCGTAGTAGCAGAAGTGAAAGTCTCGAAGACCGACTTTCATGCCTGATTCAGCCGCCCGAAAGTTAGCAAACTTAATTAACCCAGGAATAGCAATGGCAGCAAACAGCATGACTGACAGTATAACAACCGATTATCGGCAGATACTGCAACAGGACAGCGCAACCCAGCAAGCCTGGCTGGCAGAGATTAATCATCTGCTAAGCCCGCTAAGTGCCAGCGAACGGGTGCGCTGGGCGCTGAATAACCTGCCGGCGCAGCCGATGCTTAGCTCCAGCTTTGGCATCCAGGCGGCGGTTATGTTGCATCTGGTGACGGTACAACAGCCAGATATACCGGTGGTGCTGACCGACACTGGCTATTTATTTCCGGAAACCTATCGGTTTATTGATCAGTTAACTGAGCAGTTGGGCCTGAATTTACAGGTTTACCGGGCGGCAATATCGGCCAACTGGCAGCTGGCCCGCTATGGCGAGCAGTGGCTGACAGCCGAGGGGACCAAGCAATATAACCAGTTGAACAAGGTAGAACCGATGCAGCGCGCCCTGCGTGAACTGAAGGTTGGTAGCTGGTTTACCGGTTTACGCCGCAGCCAGAGCAGCACCCGTGCTGACAAAGCTATTGTTGAAATCAGCCGTGGCGTGGTAAAAATTCAACCGATTATCGACTGGAGCAATAAAGACGTATTTTACTATTTAAAACAACACAACCTGCCGTACCACCCGTTATGGGAGCAGGGTTATTTATCGGTTGGTGATACCCATTCTACGGTTAAATTTGAGCCTGGTATGAGTGAAGAAGATACCCGTTTTAACGGCTTTGGCCGTGAGTGTGGGTTGCATATGGACGGTGACGGGATCTAGCAAGCAGGTTGCAAAGCTGAGTTATCGGGGCATAATAGCGCCTACTGCCTTTAATACTGCCGTGGCAATAAAGGTTGCTTTCCACGATAAACAGGGAACAGGTTGAGAGATGTCGGATTTTGACTTTAGTGCCTACCAGGGCTGGCTGGAACAGCACCCCGAAACCAGGTTATGGCTTAGCATTGGTTTATTGATACTGGTTGCCTGGCTGAGTAATTTCATTGTAAAAAAAGTATTAATCCGTGGCATTCTCCGCGCTTTGCGGGCCAGCGCCTATGGCCAGCATCAGGTTATCCAGCACTCTGCGTTTATCTCCCGGCTGGCCAACATTGTCCCGGCACTGATCATCTCTAAAGGTATTACGCTAATTGAAGGCGTGTCGGAAACCGTGACAACCATAGTAGTGAACGTCTGCAACGCCTTTGTGGTGCTGACGATTGCCCTAGCTATAGCTAATATTCTGACCCTGATTAATGCTATTTATGAGCAGGGCCCGGATGCGAAAACCAAACCTATTAAGGGCTATGTGCAGGTATTAAAAATAGTGGTGTTTACTGTCGCCCTGATTTTAATGATTGCTGCGCTGGTAGACCGCTCGCCGTTAATTTTATTATCGGGCCTGGGAGCAATGGCTGCGGTACTGATGCTGATTTTTCAGGACACGATATTATCGCTGGTTGCCAGTGTCCAAATTTCTTCCAATGATGTTATCCGGGTCGGTGACTGGGTGGAAATGCCGCAGCTTAACGCTGACGGTGACGTGATTGATATTGCCTTGCACACGGTAAAGGTGCAGAACTGGGATAAAACCATTACCACTATCCCCACCCGGCGTTTTATGACCGATGCTTTTAAAAACTGGCGTGGCATGCAGCAGTCTGGCGGCCGGCGGATAAAGCGCAGCCTGATGCTGGATCAGCAAAGCGTGCATTTTCTCGATAGTGAAGAGCGCAAGCATTTAACCCGCTTTAGTTTATTAGAGGACTATCTGGCGGAAAAGCAAAAGGAAATTGACAGTTGGAACAGCGAGTTAGCTGAACGGGGCCAGGAGCCGGTCAATACCCGGCGCATTACCAATATTGGTACTTTCCGTGCTTATGTGCAGCGTTATCTGGCCAGCCACCCCGGGGTGCGGCAGGACATGACATTAATGGCCCGCCAGCTTGCGCCTGGTGCCGATGGTTTACCGCTGGAAATATATTGTTTTACCAATACCACAGCCTGGCTGGCCTATGAGGGTATTCAGTCTGATATCTTTGACCATCTGCTGGCAATTTTGCCGGAATTTGGCTTGCGGGTGTATCAGCACCCCAGTGGCATGGATATCCGGGCGATTCAACTCAGTCGTCAGGATGATTAAACCCAAAGTAATTTAATAGCTATTGAGGACAA
The DNA here is from genome assembly GCF_019100565.1 of Arsukibacterium indicum. Lineage (GTDB taxonomy): Bacteria > Pseudomonadota > Gammaproteobacteria > Enterobacterales > Alteromonadaceae > Alishewanella > Alishewanella indicum. Next base: position 234,465 of record NZ_JAHRID010000007.1, read on the forward strand.
GGCGCTTGAGAAATCGGCGCCTTGTCCTCATCTAAAGGGCTGTGTTGTCACGTAGTTAATGCGCTACTGCGAAATAGTAGCAATGGCGCTGGCTTCTAATTCATAAAAGCGATGATATTAATTGATTTAATTCGTTTTAAAAAATTAAGATGTCTGGCTAATATAGCCAGCATTGAGAACGCGGAAATTTACCAATCTATTTATTAACCGAAAGGAGCAAGACTATGTCTTCAATTATCAATACTAAGATCAAGCCATTTAAAGCCACTGCATTTCATCAGGGCAAATTTGTTCCGGTAACCGAGCAAGACTTAGCTGGCAAGTGGGCAGTAGTATGCTTTTACCCGGCCGACTTCACCTTTGTTTGCCCGACTGAATTAGGCGACCTGGCTGACTTTTATGCCAAATTTCAGGAAATTGGTGTTGAAGTTTACTCAGTATCTACTGACACCCACTTCACCCACAAAGCGTGGCACGATGCGTCTGAAACCATCAAGAAAATCAACTACCCAATGATTGGCGACCCGACTGGTACCATTACCCGTAACTTCGGCGTAATGATTGAAGAAGACGGTTTAGCACTGCGTGGTACTTTCGTAATAAACCCTGAAGGCGAAATCAAAGTGGCTGAAATTCACGACTTAGGTATCGGCCGCAGCGCAGCTGAGCTGTTCCGTAAAGTCCAGGCAGCACAGTATGTTGCTAACCACGATGGCGAAGTATGTCCGGCCAAATGGACTCCGGGTGAAGCGACCTTAGCTCCATCACTGGACCTGGTTGGTAAAATCTAAGCAGTGCAGCAACCTGCAGTTTACTGCAGCGGGACCTGACTACAGCCCTTCTAAGAAGCTGTAGCTCAGCTTCCCTCTGCCAGACTACGGTTTGGTACCCGGGCAGGTAATGCCTGCCCGGACTATCCCGGATACTATGCTTACGGCCTGACAACTCAGGTTGAGGCTTTGTTACGCTGATTTTTATCGTCTTAATTTTTCTGGAGTTTTTTATGTTAGATACTAACCTGAAGCAAACACTTAAAACTTATTTGCAGAACCTGAAAACCGAGGTTGAGCTGGTGGTATCTCTAGACGATAGCGCCAAAGCCACTGAAGTAGAACAACTGGCTAACGATATTGCCGGTTTATCAGATTTAGTGTCGTTGCGTCGCGACGATGCTGCTATGGAGCGTAAACCTGCAATGCTGGTGCGCTCGGTAGCCAAAGATACCCACATTACCTTTGCCGGTGTACCACTGGGCCATGAATTCACCTCTTTAGTGCTGGCGCTGCTGCACTCTGGTGGTCACCCGATTAAGGTAGAAGCCGATACCATTGAGCAAATTCGCCAGTTACCCGGCAAATTCGAGTTCGAAACCTATATTTCCCTAAGCTGCCAGACCTGTCCGGAAGTGGTACAGGCGCTGAATATTATGGCCGCTACAAACCCGAACATTACTAACGTGATGATCGATGGCGCGATGTTTCAGGACGAAGTCAGCGAACGCAACGTTATGGCGGTGCCATCGGTATTTTTAAATGGTGAGCTGTTCTCGCAAGGGGCCATTACTCTGGAGAAAATTATCCAGAAAATCGACGTGAATGCCGAAAAACGCCAGGCTGAGGTGCTGAAAAGCAAAGCTGAGTTTGACGTATTAGTAGTTGGCGGTGGCCCGGCCGGTGCTTCTGCTGCTGTGTATGCTGCCCGCAAAGGTCTGAACACCGGTATTTTAGCCGAGCGCTTTGGTGGCCAGGTGGCAGACACCGTCGGCATTGAAAACTTTATTTCGGTTAAATATACCGAAGGCCCGAAGCTGGTTAATGCCTTAGAGGCCCACGTGCGGGAGTATGACGTGGATATTATGAATAACCAGCGCGCGGTTAAGCTAAGCAAAACCGACAAAGTTGAACTGGAGCTGGCAAACGGGGCGGTGCTTCGCAGTAAAACCCTGGTACTTGCGCCGGGTGCGCGCTGGAGAGAAATGAACGTGCCGGGCGAGCAGGAATATCGTGGCAAAGGTGTGGCCTACTGCCCGCACTGCGACGGCCCGCTGTTTAAAGGCAAAAAAGTGGCAGTTATTGGCGGGGGTAACTCCGGCATCGAAGCGGCTATCGACTTAGCCGGTATTGTTGAGCACGTTACCGTACTGGAATTTGCCGCCACGCTCCGAGCCGATGCGGTACTGGTGAAGAAAGCCAACTCAATGGGCAACATTACCATTATTACTGAAGCGCAAAGCACCGAAGTGACCGGTGACGGTAACCGGGTAAATGGTATTAATTACACCGACCGCAAAACTGGTGAGTCGCATCATGTTGAGCTGGCGGGTATTTTTGTCCAGATTGGTCTGGTACCGAATACCGAATGGTTGCGCGGTGCGCTGGAGTTATCGCCACGCGGTGAGATTATTGTCGACGAGCGCGGCCAGACCTCAGTACCGGGCGTTTTTGCCGCTGGTGACGCCACTACTGTGCCGTACAAGCAGATTATAATTGCCATGGGTGCTGGTGCCAATGCTTCCCTGGGTGCTTTTGACTATCTAATCCGGCATTAATCGCTGATCCGGCACTAAGTTAATATTTTAGTAAAACGGGATACCTCTCTCATCCCTCTTTGGCGGCAACCCTGGTTGCCGCTTTTTTTATTCACATTGCCGGTCGGTCACTTTCCATACTACCGGCTCCCAATACTTGGCGGGATCGGTTCTTTCTTCCGGTTTATCAATATAACGGCTGGCAAGGTGATAAACCTTATTGGGCTCAATCTTTAATTGCAAAACCTGGGTCAGCTGTTTTCTGCGCTCCCAAAGATCGGAGCGATTCCATCTGACTCGCGGTAACGCAATTTGCTCTGCTAGCTCAATATCCTGCAAACCGGTACCGACCTTTACTACATCTGTGCGACGATATGGCTCAGTCCTGAAATCCGTATCACCTGCCGCGCGAATAGCGGTCGGGAACAACTCCCGGGTACGGGGTGGGAAGTAAAATACTGAAACAAAGCCACAGCCGCCAGTTTGCAACGGCTTTGCGGTATCTGTAGTTTGCTCAGGGTTAATAACTAAGCGCCATGCCGGAATAGTCCGCCGGGTGACCGTGCTTTGGAGTTTGATAGCCTTGCCGGCACGGTTAACCCAGACATTAAAGGGCTTGCCCTCTTCAAAATCATTTAACAATGCCAACACATCCTCCAGACTGGTAGAATCAAGAGTCGCATTGTTAATTTGCGACACTTTATCCCCCACCTGTACCCCGGCTCTTTCTGCATCCGAATCCGGGGTTACCGCCAGTATTTTATGTTGCCGGTCCATTACCGCGCCAAAATGGTAGTAGTTACGGGCGGGCTCTTCAATAATTAGCGGGCCATCTTCTGCGGCATTGCCCGACGCCATTATTGCTGTCTGAACCGCTTCAATAATGTCCTGCGTGGCTTCTGGCTGCTGTGCATCCGCGCCCGTCACCCAAAGTGCAGTCATAACGGCGTAAAGCCGGGCCAGTTTTGATACTTTCATAAGGTATAAGTCCGTGGCTGAGGTTTATTCAGTTGCTGGCGCTGCGCTATTAAACGCTCAACCTGCTCATGATCGTTGCGAATAATGGATTGTTGAATTGCCACATCCAGCTTTTCCAGCTGATAGCGGTAAACCGGATCTGAGACTGCTAGCGGTTCGGGTTCAATCTGGCCGCTATACAAAATGCCACTTAATATACCAATAAACGCCAGGCTGGCGGCACTACTGAGCCACAGTGTAAGCTTGCGCCGTCTTTTATTGATACGTTGCTGTAGCTGCTGCCACATTAAATCGTCGGCAGTTTCCTGATGAGCGGCAGTTAAACGCTGACCTAGCAGTTCACTGAATTGTTGTTGCTTACTCATGGTTCGCCCTGCTCAAGTTGAGTTGCTAATTTAATTAAAGCCCGCCGGTATTGCTGCCGGACATTTTGCTCAGATAGTTTTAGCAACTCAGCCAGTTGCTGGTGGCTGTAGCCTTCAACGGCATATAACCACACTAATACCCGCTGCTGTTCAGACAGTACCGCCATAATGCGTTCAACATCATCCAGCCGGGTTAGCGAATCTATGGCGCTGTTCCAGCTTTGATCACAAATGTTGTCGCTCTCATTATCGCTAAGCAGCTGTTGCCGGTTGCGTTGACGCAGCGTATCCAGTGCCAACCGGATGCTAAGTTGTTTTAGCCAGCCACCTACTGCCAACGGTTGCTTAATATCTGCCAGGCAGGCAAATGCCTTAATAAAAATATCCTGGGTCAGGTCCCGGCCATCATCGGCAGAACCCAGCATGCCACTACATAAACGGAGCACCGCATCAGCAAAGTGGCTGTAAAACCGCTTTAAGGCGTCTGGCTGGCCGCGCTGGGCTGCTTTGATAATCTCAGGCGCTATTGGTCTGCCAAATCCGTGTGCTGACACCGGGTTTCCTTGTGCTGTTTTACTATAAGACGCTCTGGCATGACAAAGTGTGACATCGACGGGTGCATTTTCAGGATAACCGGCTGCGCCGTAATGGGTGGTCTGCCGGAACGCCAAGCTGATCCAGCATCTTGTGGTTAAGCTTTTTCGGATGCAGTGGCGGGATTACCAGGGTGGTGATCTGGTTCAGGGTTGCCTGCGGGAGTTCGGCTAAGCTGACTGGCTCGGCCCGGTACTGCCAGATTGGTAAGTCAGCGGCTTCATACAAAATCACCTGATGCGCTGGCGGGTACCATTGCTGCAGGTGCTGCACCAGAATTTCAATATAGCGGCTGTCGCTTTCCAGCCTGGCCAGACTAAAATCCCCGGCTATCGCCACCTGCCATAGCAGCAGGTAAGCACTGACATCAACAGTGCGCTGATAAAACAAAAACTGGCTGGCCTCAAACTGCTGACAGCCCTCAGCCATTGGGTCAATGCCCAAGTCAGCATATAAACAGGCATCGGCACCAATGCCGGCTTCCATTTTCGCGCGGTAGCCCTGGGCTTTCAGTTGGCGAATAGCCTCATGTGGCGGCCAGCTGGCAATACCGGGGTGGCCATAACAAGCCCACACCACGTTCTTGCCGGCAGTTACCGCGCCGATAACGGCATCCAGCATCGCCTGATAGCTTTTACTGCGTGGCTGGCCAGCTTGATAAAAAGGTTGTAAATCCACTAAGTTGGGGTTTATTTGCTGTAAAAAGCCGTTAAGGTAATGGCTATTGCTATGAAAAAATACGATATCAGCTGCCGCCAGTTGTTCGCGCGCGAGTATAGTCAGCTGGCTGCCCAGGGTGATCCCCAGCCCCAGACAAAGCAGGCTGCCGCGGCCTTGCTCAGCCAAAACTACTACCTTTGCTGGCAGCGGTGGGATAAACCATTATCCGGTTGCGACCACCGGTTTTGGCTCTATACAGGGCATCATCAGCTTGTTTTAACAAACTGTCAAAATCAGCGTTGCTGCTGGTTGCCACGCCAAAGCTGGCGGTTATCTGAATATGTTGGTCTTCAAACGGAATCACTAACTGCTCCAGACTGTGCCGGCATTGTTCCGCAATGTCTTCAGCATCAGCCAGGGCACAACCCGGTAAAAACAGCGCAAATTCTTCGCCGCCAATTCGCGCCAGAATATCCTGCTGGCGAATTTGTTCCTGACAACACTGGGCAATAGCACTTAGCACCTTGTCACCGGCGGCATGGCCGTATTGATCATTAATTTGTTTAAATAAATCAATATCAAACACAATCAGGCTGCACTCACCTTGCTGGCGCCGATTACCTAAGTGTTTACTGACCGCTTCATTAAAATAACGACGGTTAAATAAGCGGGTTAAAAAGTCGGTAGTGGCCAGCCGGTTCAGCGCCACCCGCTTGCTATTTAACACATAAATCACCAGTAGCAATAGTGTCAGCAAAGCAAAGGAGATTAACAGGGTTTTGAGTTTTTCATCTTTTTGCAGCTGGCTTTCCAGTTGCAGCAGCTTGTTTTTATTTTCCAGTAACGCCAGTTTATTTTCACTTTCCATAAAATCGGCCTGCGCCAGATGGTAGGCCACGCTGCGCTGCTTAAATTCGTCAATGTAGCTGTTTAGCGCGGCGATATGTTGTTTATAGGCCGCAACAGCTGCCACTGTGTTGTCTGTTTTCTCGTAAAGTTGAGCCAATAATAGCAGCGTTTCATTTTCAATCCGACTGTCGCGCAGGCGCTGGGCCAGTTGCTGCACTTGCTGCAATTCAGCCTCGGCAGCCGGAAAATCTTCCAGTTGCAGCTGGGCATATCCCAGATGATAGCGGGCCCGCAGGATGGCATAAGGAAAACCGATTTTTTGCAAATCAGGCAACATTGCTTGCATGCTGGCTTTGACTGCCGTGGGATTGGTATATATCTCTACTTCTGCTTTAAATTGCTCAAGGGTATGAGCCATTAACGGCTCATTCGCTTGCCAGCAGCCTTGCTTGGCACTTGTTAGAAGCTTGTCTGGATAACTCTGCCCAAGCCTGACCAGCGCATGGACTTGTAAAACTTCACTGATACACTTATTACGGGCCGAATCTGACACTTCACTAATCTTTTGCGCGTACTCAAGTGCTTTATCATAAACTCCGGCACTGATATGTAACTGAGTAGCGACGGTGTATACGTTTGCGCTAAGGTTAGCATCAGAATTGGATTTTGCATCTTGCAGGGCTTGATAGAGATAGCTGTAAGCTAGCTGGTGTTGTTTAATTGCCTCGTACATATTTGCCAACAGTAAGTTAGCTTTTATTCTGCTTTCGGAATAGGGACTATCGTCCAGAGATTTAGCTAATTCAATGGCTGCATCCAATTCGCCTTTTATCGCAAACAGATATGATTTAACAAAGGTATATTGGTGCAATTGCTGCTGACTCATCTGCTCAGTCTGCAACGCCAACTGATCAATTATATGCTGACTTTGTTGAGGTGTGCCGGTGCGGCCTTGTTCAGCCAGATCCAGCTGACTTTGAATGTTATTATTGGCACAAAGTAAAGCAGGCATACATAAAAGTACACCTGCTAATAAGTATTGTAGTGCCCGCTGGCACATTATTTTACCGGGAAGAAAAAAGTAACTGCATGAGTTGTTTTACCGCTCAGCTGTTCTACCTTGGCTTTATCTGCCGTTAACACTGCTTCCACCTCATGGCTTTGAAGGCCATACTTTTGCATAGTGGCTGCAGGGTCATTCAGGTAATCCTGCTGTAATGTTGGGTTGCTTGCTAAATCACTAATAAACTGGCTAAGAGTCGACATATTAAATCCTTTAAAATTGCTGCGCTGATTATTTTTGTTTAGATATTATCGCCCTTCTATGACAGAAGTGGCTGCTATTGCTGATATTTTACCCATCTAATGTAATGGAAATACCTGTTGTTAACAACTGTCGCGTTTCTAAAACCCCAGTATAAAGAGTGGACTATTAATTCCGTTTGGTTATATATGAGCGTGATAAGCTATTTTGCGAATGGTGCAGGCAGCGCTATGCTAAGCATTAGTTAAAGCTGACCGTTTCAGCTAGCGGAGCCGCAGTGCAATATCTTCCTTTATTCGTTAAATTGACCGGTAAACCGGTGCTGATTGTCGGCGGCGGCGCTGTAGCGCTGCGCAAAGCCGGTACCTTGTTAAGCGCCGGCGCTAAGCTTTATGTGATATCGCCCGAGTTTGCTCCGGAATTTATTGAATGGCAACAGCAGGGTAAAGCCGAGCTTATTACCGGTTATTTCAGCCCTGAACTATTAGACGGCAAGCTGCTGGTGATTGCCGCCACTGATAACGACAGCGTTAATGGCGCTGTGTATGACGCAGCAACCGCACGCAATATGTTGGTAAACACGGTAGATGATCAGCCCAAATGCGGCTTTATCTTCCCGTCGATTATCGACCGTAACCCGATTATTATTGCCATTTCCAGCTTTGGTACCGCGCCGGTGCTGGCCAGGCGCTTGCGGGAAAAGCTGGAAACCTTACTACCCCAGCATTTAGGGCCCCTGGCCCAGCTGGTCGGCCGTTTTAGGGATCAGGTAAAAGCCAAAATTAAAGGCTTTGCCGCCCGCCGTCAGTTCTGGGAAAAAGTGTTTAACTCCGATGTGGTGCGTGATGTCCAGGCTAATCAGCTACCACAGGCCGAGCAACGACTGAGTGCGCTATTGGCAGAGCCGCAGCAACTGGCTGGTGAGGTTTATGTGGTTGGTGCCGGGCCGGGCGATCCGGAGCTGCTCACTTTAAAAGCGCTGCAGTTAATGCAACAAGCGGATGTGGTGGTGTATGACTATTTAGTATCGCCGGAGATTATGCAGCTGGTACGCCGCGATGCGGAGCTGATTTGTGTTGGTAAAAAAGCCGGTGCGCATTCGGTGGCACAGCAGGATACCAATCAGATTTTGATTGATTTAGCCCTGGCTGGTAAGAAAATCTGCCGCTTAAAAGGCGGCGACCCCTTTATTTTTGGCCGCGGCGGCGAGGAAATTCAGGCACTATTGCCGCACAATATTGCCTTTCAGGTGGTACCGGGTGTTACTGCCGCCGCTGGTTGTGCCGCTTATGCCGGGATCCCGCTAACCCATCGCGATCATGCGCAAAGCGTGCAGTTTGTTACCGGCCATTGTCGTAAAGACGGCAGTGAGCCGGACTGGCAGAGTATGAGTACCCCGAACCAGACGGTAGTGATTTATATGGGTTTGATGAAAGCGGCCTATATCCAGCAGCAGCTGATAAGCGCCGGACGTGCGGCAACCACCCCGGTAGCGATTGTTGAAAACGGTACCCGGCTGGAGCAGCGGATTATTACTACAGAGCTAAGTGAACTGGCTGAGCGGGTTAGCAGCGAGCAGGTACAATCGCCGGCGCTGCTGATTATTGGTGAAGTGGTCAGTTTACAACAGCAGCTGCACTGGTTTGGCGCCAGGCCGCAAAGCCCCGTGTTTGCCCAGCCGCTAACCCGGCTGCGCTAAATCTGATAAGCTAGCCAGACTGATTTTTCGCTATTATTTCCTGACAACCTTCAAGGACGACCCTATGACAGCAACCTTATTGCCGGCCATTATTCAGATTGCCGAACAGGCCGGCGAGGCCATTTTAGCCATTTATGGCCGCGACCAGGCTGATTTTAATATCAGTGCCAAAAGCGATGACTCCCCGCTGACTGCTGCTGATATGGCAGCGCACCGGCTTATTGTCGCTGAGCTTGCAAAACTAACCCCGGAGTTACCGATTTTATCGGAAGAAGCGGCTGACATTAGCTGGGATATTCGCAAAAGCTGGCAGCGTTACTGGCTGGTCGACCCGCTGGATGGCACCAAAGAGTTTATTAAACGTAATGGCGAATTTACCGTGAACATTGCGCTGATAGATAACGGTGAGCCGGTATTAGGCGTAGTACATGCACCGGTACTGGCCAAAACCTATTACGCAGCCAAAGGTGAAGGTGCTTTTTTAAAGCACGCCGGAAATGTCAGGCCGATAAAGGTAAACCAGGCCAGCCGCGATCAATTAGTTAAAGTAGTGGGCAGTCGTAGCCACCCCAGCCCCGATTTAGCCGGCTATCTGGCCCAGTTTGATCAGCATGAAATGGTGCCGGTTGGCAGCTCGCTGAAGTTTTGCCTGGTGGCCGATGGCACCGCCGATGTCTATCCGCGTTTTGGCCCCACCATGGCCTGGGACACCGGCGCCGGCCATATTGTTGCCACTGAAGCCGGCGCCACCGTCAGTTTCGACGGTATCAGCGGCAAGGTGTATCAGCGGGAGCAGCTGCTTAACCCGAACTTTATGGTATCAGCACTCGTCCAGGCAACAGGCGACTAAACCGCGCCAGTGCGGTACACTAGCCACCTTATTTACAGGTGGCTAGTGTTATGCGTTTAGATAAATTTATATGTGATTGTACCGGCCTGACCCGTAGCCAGGCCGGCAAAGTTATTCGCCAGAAACTGGTGACGATAAACGGCGAGCTGGTTAAACAGGCTGCGTTGCAGGTTAACAGTGACGATAAGGTGGTAATGGATGGCCAGCCGCTGGCGATCATTGGCCTGCGTTATCTGATACTGCATAAACCAGCCGGCTTTCTTTGCGCCAACGATGACCCGGATCATCCTATCGTGTTCAGTTTACTGGATGAACCTTTAGTTGAGCGGCTGCACACCGTTGGCCGGCTTGATTTAGACACCACGGGCCTGCTACTGCTGACCGATGATGGAAAGTGGTCGCACCGGATCAGCTCACCGAAACATCATATTGCCAAAACCTACCGGGTATGGACTGCCGATCCAATCAGTGCTGATGCGGCCAGCCAATTTGCTGAGGGCGTTATGCTACGCGGCGAAAAAGACCCAACTTTGCCGGCGCAGCTGGAGATTGTTAGTGAGCGCGAAGCACTACTGACCATTCATGAAGGGCGGTATCATCAGGTAAAACGGATGTTTGCCGCTATTGGTAATAAGGTAGAGCAACTGCACCGTGAAAAAGTTGGTGGTTTGCAGCTGCCGGCAGATTTAGCCGAAGGCGAATATCGGGCGCTTACCGCTGCCGAACTTGAGTTATTGAAGTAGACAGAATTGCCATAATACGCTTATGTAAAGGTGTAATTGCCTTAATATTGAATTTGTTATGTTAAAGCACTTAATGTGTTTAACGTTGCAAATAGGGTTTGTTTGGTTTTTTCATTGTGCAATTTTGTAAAATATCTATTATCATTAATGGCCGTTGTGCTATTGCTGGCTAATAATCTATTGGCAGCGTTATTTATTGCGATAGTCAAATTTCAATGTGGTAGTTATGGAGTAACCACAAGTAACATACAAGGAGGAGCATCATGTCGCCTGCCATGATTAATAAAATCCGTAAGTCTCCCTTACGGTTTTTTGCAGTATTTTCGTTAAGTGCTGTATTGGCAATGTCTGTTCAGGCAGAGCCAAACGAAGAAGAAGATGAACTGGCCCGTGCTCAAGCCCAAATGAATTCTGAAGTGCTGTCTAAGCCTTTTTTGGCAGAGAAACCAGAAGAAGTTGATAAATACATAAAAAGTATGCTCGAGCAAAATATTAAGCCGGAAGAGTATAAAGGCAGACATTGGCGCAAGGGCTATACCTGTCGTGACTTACTGCGATACAACTGGACTGAATACAGAAATTGCCAGTATTACTATCGCTATCATGGTCGCTACTACTACTAACCGATAGTTTCAAACAATACCTAAAATAAAGGGAACTTAAAATGATCAATACTATTAAAACCGGCCAGCTGTTCGTGGTAATTCTATTAATGTTTGGATTATCGGGTTGTGCCGCAGTTCATACCTCTATCAGCAAGCGCGATTTAGACGTACAAACTAAAGTCAGTACCTCAATTTTTGTTGCACCAGTGCCACAAGACCGGCGGAAAATTTATTTAGAGGTTCGCAGTGCGGTAATGGAGTTCGACCGCAACGCCTTCAGAACGGCTCTTAATCAGCAAATAAGCCAAAGCGGCAATGGCTATACCTTTACCGATGACCCGGAAGAAGCTCAATACACCATGAGTGTGTTTGTGCGTCAGTTAGAAAAAGCATCGCCATCTGCTGCTGAAAATGCTCTGCAAAGTGGTTATTCTGGTGCCGGCATGGGTGCTGCTGCAGCTGTTGCGACCGGCTCTGGCTATCGCGGGGCGGCTGGTGGCGCTTTGGTTGGTGGTTTAATTTCTACCGCGGCGGATGCTTTTGTCAAAGATGTTACCTATTTATTGGTCGCAGATATTCAGATCCAGGAGCGTGCTAAAAAAGGTGTGATTGTTCGCCGGGATTCTAAAGTTAATGCCAAAATTTCAGATGATGGCGCGACAACCACCACCTATTCTGAAGCGTCTAATTTGAAAGAGTATCGCACCCGAGTGGTTACAACGGCCAATAAGGCTAACCTGGAGCTGGCAGAAGCTCAGCCGCTGATGTTCGAAAAAACCGCTTATGCTATGTCATCGTTTTTCTAATTAGATATGACAACCTAGCAGTAAAAAGCCGGTTTTAAGCCGGCTTTTTTACACGCGTTTTTTAGTCTATGCTCATTTCATGCTAATTCAGCATGAAACTATTAAGGGATTACTATGAATTTTATCGCTTTTTTAATTATCGGCGCGCTGGCGGGCTGGATTGCCGGCAATATTATGAAAGGTAAGGGCTTTGGCTTATTAGGCAATATGCTGGTGGGTATTGTCGGTGCTTTTGTTGGCGGTTTTTTGTTTGGCTTACTGGGCCTGGCATCTTATGGTTTTATCGGCTCGCTGGTTACCGCGACCGTTGGGGCGATAGTGCTGATTTATGTGGTGAGCTTAATTAAAAAAAGTTAGTTATTTTAGTAACGATAAGCGCTACGGCCAGATTCAGAACAAATCCAGTGATTCACCTTGTTCTGGCAAATCCTGCTCTTTTTTCGCTTTGCCATTCAGTCTGGCGCGACGCTGGCTTAGCAGTTTCAGGATATGCGCCCGCTCGGCAGCGGGCTTCTGATGCCAGTTAAAACGTTCGTCCCGCGAGCGCAGGCAACCGAGGCAATAACCCCGGTTATTGCTCTGACACACCCCGATGCAGGGGTTAGGTATGTCGAATAGCTCCAGCTGATCCACAAGGCTACCGCACTGGCTGATGAATAGTCTTAGTGTACGTTGTGTCCAGCCAAAGGTGCAAATATCGAATGGCTTTAGGCTTTACGAACCGGTTTACGCACGCCGACACGCCGTAAATACATCCCTGTAGGCTCGTTTCCGCCCGTCCAGGGCTTCAACGGTCGGCTTAGCGTAAGCCGGTTCTTAATCCGATATAATCGAAATCCAATCAATTATTTTTAGCCAGATCACAAAAATCGGTTGACTTCAGACTGATAGACGGCTATTTCTAATAGGCAATTGCTCTGTAAAACAGAGCCGAATAACAAAAATGAATTCAACCAAGAAAATAAGTAAGAATCAAATTATGCGTTTAGCTGCTGTTCTGAACATTATTGTCCTCGTGGTCGTGGTGATTATTAATCTCCGCGGGGGCGGTGTTTTGGAAAAATAAAGTAGCTTAAGGCGAAATCCAACAAAACCCCCGCTCCGCAAGGACCGGGGGTTTTGTCGTTTCAGGGCATGTGAAAATAACGGGTAGCAAGAGGTTTAGGATGAATGGCGCAGAGTTGGTATTAAAAGTGTTGCAGCAGCAGGGGGTGGATACCATTTTTGGTTATCCCGGCGGCGCTATTATGCCTATTTACGATGCAATTTATGCCAGCCCGGTCAAGCACTACCTGTGCCGGCACGAACAGGGCGGAGCGTTTTCGGCCATAGGCTATGCCCGCAGCTCGGGCAAGGTTGGGGTGTGCCTGGCAACTTCCGGCCCTGGCGCCACTAACTTAATTACCTCGCTGGCCGATGCCATGCTGGACTCGGTACCGCTGGTAGCGATTACCGGCCAGGTATCGCAGGTGGTAATGGGTACTGATGCTTTTCAGGAAATCGATGTGCTGGGCTTAAGTTTAAGCGTGACCAAACACAGCTTTATGGTACGCAGTGCTGATGAGCTGGCCGCAACGTTAAATGATGCTTTCGCTATTGCCCGCAGCGGCCGCCCTGGCCCGGTATTGGTTGATATTCCGAAAGATGTGCAACTGGCAGAGGTCAATGTACCTGAATTTGCCGCTAAACCAGTGCCGCAATCTATAAATACCTCTTTGGCGCAAAGTGCCCAGGCCCGCCAGCTGATTAGCAATGCCAAAAAGCCGATGGCGTATATCGGCGGTGGCGTACATATGGCGGGTGCGATGCCACAGTTGCAGGACTTTTTAGCAAAGTGCCCGATGCCATCTGTTACCACGTTAAAGGGCATGGGTTCGGTGGCGAAAGACAACCCCCATTACTTAGGTATGCTGGGTATGCATGGCACTCAGGCCGCAAACTTGGCGGTGCAGCAGTGTGATTTATTGGTATGTTTGGGTGCCCGTTTTGATGACCGGGTTACCGGCAACCTGCAAAAATTTGCGCCCAGCGCCAAAGTAATCCATGTCGATATCGACCCGGCGGAAATCAACAAAGTGCGCTTTGCTCAGGTGTCGTTTCTGGGTGATATGCGGCAAATTCTGCCAGCCATAGCCAGCAACACCAATTGCAGCGACTGGTTAGCCCATTGCAGCAGCTTAAAGTTGCAACACGGCTGGCGCTATGATCACCCGGGCGAGCGTATATACGCGCCGCTGATGTTAAAACAGTTGAGCGAGAGGATGCCGGACAACAGCGTGGTATGTTGCGACGTCGGCCAGCACCAGATGTGGGTAGCACAGCATATGCGCTTCAGCCACCCGCGCAATCATCTGTCCAGCGGTGGCCTGGGTACTATGGGTTTTGGCCTGCCGGCAGCAATAGGCGCAAAATTAGCCCGGCCGCAGGATACGGTGATTGCCGTATCAGGTGACGGCTCTTTTATGATGAACGTGCAGGAACTGGGCACCATTAAACGGTTCAGGTTGCCGGTGAAAATCGTCATTATCGATAACCAGCGCCTGGGCATGGTAAAGCAGTGGCAGCAGCTGTTTTTTAATGAGCGCTACAGCGAAACCGATTTATCCGACAACCCCGATTTTGTTGCATTGGCCGCTGCGTTTGCCATACCCGGCCACAGTATTACCCGCAAAGATGAAGTTGAAAGCGCGCTGGAAGCCATGTTTACCTGGCCCGGCCCCTATTTACTGCATGTAAGAATTGATGAAAAAGATAACGTCTGGCCATTAGTACCGCCGGGTGCCGCGAATGAAGATATGATCATGGAGAGCAACTAATGAACCATACCCTGACCATCACCACCAATAATGAATCCAGCGTGGTTGAACGTTTATTACAGGTTACCCGCTATCGCGGTTATCAGTTAGCCGGCCTGGAGCTGACTCCACTGGCAGAAAAAGCCGGCTTGTCGATCACGCTAACCGTTAGTAGCGATAAGCCGATCCATTTACTGACCAGTCAGTTGCATAAACTGTATGACGTACGCGATTTGCGGTTGGCCAGTGCCGACATAGCCGCGCTGCGTGCCTAAACTAATAGAAACAACTTATTAATTACGGAGTACCTGATGCCAAAGTTAAGATCCGCCACTGTTACCGAAGGCCGCAATATGGCAGGAGCCCGTGCGCTGTGGCGAGCCACCGGTGTTAAAGACACTGATTTTGGCAAACCCATTATTGCTGTGGTGAACTCGTTCTGTGAGTTTGTGCCAGGCCATGTGCATCTGCGTGATTTAGGCAAACTGGTGGCTAAAAGCATTGAAGAGGCCGGCGGTATTGCCAAAGAATTCAACACCATAGCCGTAGACGATGGCATTGCCATGGGCCACGGCGGCATGCTGTACAGCCTGCCGTCACGCGAGCTGATCGCCGATTCGGTCGAGTATATGGTCAATGCCCACTGCGCTGATGCGATAGTGTGTATTTCGAACTGCGACAAAATTACCCCGGGCATGTTAATGGCCGCTATGCGCTTAAATGTGCCCGCCATTTTTGTTTCCGGTGGGCCAATGGAAGCCGGTAAAACCAAATTGTCCGAGCAGATTATCAAGCTGGATTTAGTGGATGCAATGGTATCAGCGGCCGATCCTAAGGTCTCTGACAGCGACAGTGAACAGATTGAACGCAGTGCTTGCCCAACCTGTGGCAGCTGCTCGGGAATGTTTACTGCTAACTCAATGAATTGTCTGGTAGAAGCCCTGGGTTTAGGCCAGCCAGGTAATGGCTCGCTGCTGGCGACCCATGCTGATCGTAAAGAACTGTTTGTGCAGGCCGGTTTCCGGATCATGGAGCTGTGTAACCGCTGGTATAAGAACGATGATGCCAGCGCCTTGCCGCGCAGTATTGGTAATAAAACGGCATTTGAAAATGCCATGATGCTGGATATTGCGATGGGTGGCTCGACCAATACGGTACTGCATTTGCTGGCCGCGGCGATTGAAGCAGAAGTGGATTTTACCATGGCGGATATCGACCGTTTATCCCGCATAGTGCCGCATTTATGCAAAGTGGCACCCTCTACCCAGAAATACCATATGGAAGATGTCCATCGTGCCGGTGGCGTAATTGGTATTCTGGCAGAGCTGAACCGTGCCGGGTTGCTTAACCCGGATACGCCGCATGTAGCGGGTAGCTCGCTGGGTGCAGTGCTTGAAAAATGGGATTTAAAAACGAATCCGTCCAAAGAAGTGCAACAGTTTTATGCTGCCGGCCCGGCTGGCATTCGCACGACCCAGGCGTTTTCACAAAGTTGCCGTTATCCTTCGGTGGATGATGATCGGGTGGATGGCTGCATTCGCAGTAAAGCACATGCTTACTCGCAGGATGGCGGCCTGGCAGTGCTGTTTGGCAATCTGGCACCACAGGGCTGTATTGTAAAAACCGCTGGGGTTGAGCCGGAGAACCTGGTATTTACCGGCCGCGCCCGGGTATTTGAAAGCCAGGATGAGGCGGTAGAGGCCATTTTAAAAGGTAAGGTAGTGGCGGGGGACGCGGTAGTTATTCGCTACGAGGGCCCGAAAGGTGGCCCGGGTATGCAGGAAATGCTGTACCCGACCAGTTATTTAAAGTCGATGGGTTTAGGCAAAGCCTGTGCCTTGATCACTGACGGCCGTTTCTCAGGCGGCACCTCGGGTTTATCGATTGGCCATGTCTCGCCGGAAGCGGCCAGTGGCGGCGCTATCGCGCTGGTAGAGGAAGGCGACACCATCGAGATTGATATTCCCCAGCGTAAAATCGGCATTGCCATCAGTGATGAAGAGCTGGCAAAGCGCCATGCCCAGATGGATGCCTGGGGCAAAAAAGGCTGGAAGCCACAGAACCGGCAGCGGGTAGTAAGTACAGCGTTAAAAGCTTATGCCTTGCTGGCCAGTAGTGCAGATAAAGGTGCAGTAAGAGACTTAAGTAAACTGGAAGATTAAAACCTGAGCTGCAGGCTACAAGTAAAATATAACCGGAGCAACAATGAACAACCTGGCAATAGTCCAAGCAGAGCAGACAGATACCGAGTTAATGCAGCAGTATCTGCGCGAAATTCTGCTGTCGCCGGTTTATCAGGCTGCAGTGGAAACCCCGCTGGATGGCATGAACAAACTGAGCCAACGGCTGGGCCATACTGTGCTGCTAAAACGCGAAGACAAACAGCCTGTGTACTCGTTTAAACTACGCGGTGCGTTTCATAAGCTGCATAAAGTTAAGCAGCAGAGTCCCAACGTCAGTGTGGTGTGTGCCTCGGCCGGTAACCATGCTCAGGGCGTCGCCCTTTCTGCCAGCAAGCTGGAGATAAATGCCACTATCGTGATGCCAATCACCACCCCGGAAATTAAAGTCGCTGCTGTTCGGGCATTGGGCGGCAATGTAGTGTTGCACGGCACCGCCTTTGACGAAGCTAACAGCTATGCCATTAAGCTGGCCAATACTGAAGGCGCTATTTATATTCCGCCGTTTGACGATAGCGATGTTATTGCCGGTCAGGGTACGGTCGCCAAAGAGCTGTTAAGCCAGCATAATCAGCTTAATGCGGTGTTTATTCCGGTGGGTGGCGGCGGGTTAATGGCTGGTATGGCGGTGTATATTAAGGCCATTCAGCCTAATGTGCGGGTAATAGGCGTTGAGCCGGAAGATGCTGCCTGCTTAAAAGCAGCCCTGACCGCCGGTGAGCCGGTTACCCTGCCACGAGTGGGCTTATTTGCCGATGGTGTGGCGGTAAAACGTATTGGTACCGAAAACTTTAACCTGGCCAAACGCTTTTGCGATGAAGTGGTTACTGTATCAAGTGATGAAATATGCGCAGCAATTAAAGATATTTTTGACGATTTGCGCGCCGTCGCTGAACCAGCCGGCGCGCTGGCGCTGGCAGGACTGAAGAAATATAGCCAGCAATTAACTAACAGCACGTTAAGCAAACCGCAGCAATTCGCTGCAGTGTTAAGCGGTGCCAATTTAAACTTTGATACGCTGCGTTATGTGTCTGAACGCTGTGAGCTGGGTGAGAAAAAAGAAGCAGTATTTGCGGTGACTATTCCGGAAGAAAAAGGCAGTTTCCGCCGTTTCTGCCAGACCCTTGGCGGCCGTGCCATCACCGAGTTTAACTACCGTTATGCCAGCGATAATAAAGCCCATATTTTTGTCGGTATTAAACTGCGCCATGGCCAGCAGGAGCTTGATACAGTAACCAAATTGCTGAGCGACGCCGGCTATGATTATCAGGACTTATCCGACGACGAACTGGCCAAGTTGCACGTGCGGCATATGGTTGGTGGCATGCCACCACGGCAGCTAAGCGAGCAGGTGTATCAGTTTAATTTTCCGGAATATCCGGGTGCGTTAATGAATTTTTTAAACACGCTCGGCGAGCATTGGAATATCACTTTATTTCACTACCGTAACCACGGTGCCGCGACCGGCGATGTGCTGGCCGGCTTTGAAGTGGCCCAGCACAGTGATATCGCCGGCCATTTAGATAAACTGGGTTATCAGTATCAGCAAGTCAGCAATAACCGCAGTTATCAGGCGTTTTTAACCGCGGGCTAACAAATTTCTTGCTCAGATCCAGGGGCGCAGTTAAACTTTGCGCGTTTTTTAAACAGGAGAAAACAGATGAGTAAATCAGCGGCAACCGAGCATGGCCGCGGTGAAATCCGCGATAATGCGATTAAAGCCTTAGTCACCAGCAAGTTGTTTCAAACCAGGGTGGTTAAAGCGAAAAAGGGTAAAGGCTCCTACAACCGGAAAGGGCGTAATTCAAAAGATTACGCCCTTGTTGTTTTGGTCAGTCGCTACAACTTACTTGCTTAGTTACATCGCTGTGCCGAACGCCTCGCTTAACAAATTCGAGTAACCAACACCATAACGGTGCTTTTTATTGCTTTTCACCTGTATCCGGCTAACAATTACCGAGTTAACGGAGATATACCTATGCCAAGCCCGCTTAAAAAAGATGATGCCCATAAACTGATAGATCAGCTGCCTGCTGACGCTACCTGGGACGACCTGATGGAACAGATTTACGTGCGTCAAGCGATAGAGAATGGCTTACGTGACAGCGAGCAGGGCAAATTGCAAACTGTGCAGGAAATCCGGCAAAAATACGGATTGGCTGAGTAAACGCGCTAAATGAAAGTACTCTGGTCTGCTAACGCTGCAGAACACCTTGATGCTATTTTTCAGTACATTGCTGCAGACTCAGTAGTCTATGCCCTTAAAACAGTCGATGAAATAACCCGTCGGTCAGAACAAATCGCAGAACACCCTTTATCTGGCAGAGTCGTGCCCGAGTATAATCAAGTTCAAATTCGTGAAGTGCTTTATCGGGATTACCGGATTATTTATTACATCAGACTTGAGCAAATTGAGGTGCTGGCAGTAATTCGAAGCAGAATGCAGTTAACAGATATCGAGTAGCCGGGCTTGATCAAGGCATAAAGGTAAAGATTACGCCCTTAGTGTCTTGGTGAACTGCGAACTGAATGATTGCCTGCCTAACCTTGCTCGCGGTCAATCTTGGCGATAATGCTATCCAGCACCATTAAATCATTCGCCTTTTCCATATATTCAACGCTATCTTCATCCAGTTTTAGCAGTTCAGCGCGTTCAGCAGCTATTTGTCTGACCAGGCATAAGCGGATATGACGTAATTCTACAGTTGAGAACATAGCTCACTTACCTCGGATTTAGGGGGGCATAAAAAACTTGGAATTGCGGCAGATTTCAGATGTTTCAACTTTTCAATATACAGTATGGATAGCGCAGCTTTGCTTGCAGAGACTCCAAAGTCAGTTGTCGCTACTATGAACCTGACTAACGATGCTATCAATATCACTGAATAGAACTTTAAATTCCTCAAAACAATGTGCGTCCAATGTTTTGACTACTCTCTCTGCAAAATCATTTTTACCGCCAGTAATTTTTGGGACGGGAGAAATAGGTAATAAGTCTAGTTGTATCGCACTTAACGGTAAGTCAATTTTTACGCCATTAGAAACTAAAGAGATATCGAGCTCCGTAAATAGTCCTTTACCATTTTGATCCTTAAAGCATGTATCTTCAAATAGGAATTCAATACACACACAATCTGGAGTATTTTGACGAAACTCTGGGACTGGTAGCAGTAAAGCAAAGGCAAAACCGTTTTTATGAATTTTTAGTCGATGGTTATTTGGGGCTTGATCAAAATTTCTGAGTTTTTTAAAGCAGTCTAAACCTTCCTTATCGTGATCAAAAATTGCAATGTATATCTTTTTATCCTCGAAATGGATTGATTCAATCATTTTGCTCAAATTTGGACAACCTCCATTTGTTACGTGAGGTTTAGAGATGTTGTCACAAGGCCGAATTATGTAATTTGGCTTTTTAGAGAAAATTTTCTCGTAAGCAGTGTCTAAGATTGATTTATCAGTTTTACCCTCAGTTAAGACAATAGGTCTTTTTTCATTAGCTGCATCAGACTTAAGCAAAACCATTTGTTCTTTTATGTATTCAAGCTCAGATATCTTTTCAGAGTACTTTTTATGAATTTCTTTATGTATCTCTATTATCCCAAGTTCATCTTGAAGTTTTTCGAAGTGATCCGTATCGCTCTCAGCGTCAATGTTTACTACCTTTGACTCATTGTTATCACTGATAACTCTATAACGTGCCGCTGAATTGCTTGTTAAGGAAATAAATGCTGGTGAATGGCTAGTCACAAATATCTGGATATTCCGGGAATATCGTTGTTCAAAGTCGGAAGCCAACTTTGATGCGTGCGTATATTCCAAATGTAGTGGTCAAGTAAAATTGGCCACGGTTTTATAGTAAAGCCAGTATCTTTTCTCTGACTCATTTGGTGTTAAACC
>NZ_JAHRID010000008.1 GCF_019100565.1 Arsukibacterium indicum
TACACCGCCAGGCTCCCAATAAAGCCAAAGAGCCCACTCAGTCGAGTGGGCTTTTTGCGTTGAAGCGCCTGTCACTTACGTTATAAATACCGGTTATTTTCTAGACAAAGCAGCCGATAACGTTAACACTGTATCGACAGTCAAAAGGAGTTGCGTGTGTCACTTGCCCAGTTGTTTAAACAGAAAACCTACTCCAGCTGGTTAATTATCCTGGCTTCATGTCTGCTGTTTGCAAATTTTATATTCTTTGTTGTCGTTATTCCCTTCACAAATATCTTAGCTAATTGGCAATTGGCAGTGCTGATAAACGTCATGTCTGTAATATTTCTGGCTGGACTTTTTTTAGGTGTGCAATACCACCGCCGCTCTTTGGCTACTACAGTGTTGCAGGTTGACCATGCGATAAAAAGATTGGAAGAGCGGCTGGAATTAACACAGCGCGTTGATTTAATGCCAGATATCCGTTTAGAAAAGATTAATGATCGACTATTAAGCTATATCCGGCGCGATCACGAAGTTCGTCATCTGGTAAGAGTGCAGGGTCTGATTGATCATGAACTGGCTATTGGTAACCGGATTTTTTTTGAAAGCAAACTGCAACACTTTTTAAGTGACGCCTCCGAAGAGGGGGCCGGCGCCCTTTTTATCATTGAGGTTTCTCACCCCGGGCATGGTGTCAGTCAGCTGAAAAAGCTGGCATGCCTTAAAGCCTGTGTAGAGGTTATCAACAGTTATTGTGAACCTTATCAGGACCGGATCCTGGCCCGATTGTCTGAAAACGACCTGGTGTTGTTAATATCCGGCATATCTGAAAAGGAAATGGCTAATCTGGCCGATACACTTGTGGTTGCAATGGGCCGGGCAAACTGTTTTGCCAACTATTTAAGCGCCGACTTTGTGCATATTGGTTATGTTGCCTATCAGCGAAACCAGACAACTTATCAATTGTTGTCAGAAGCTGATATGGCACTGCGTACCGCCCAGCTTTATGGTCACAATAGTGCTTTCGGTTTCGAGGCACAGAAAAAGCCTGCGGCGAAAGGTTCGGTGTGGTGGCGCTCTGAATTAACCAAGGCCCTGGCACAGAATCGTTTCAGTCTGAGCTTTCAGCCGGTTTTTTCCTGGCAGGATCAGGAGTTACTGCAACAAGAAGTGTTGGTAAGGCTACAAAGTACTGACGGTGAAAATATTCCGGCGGCAATATTTTTACCCATGGCCCATAGTTGCGGTTTAACATTACAAATTGATCAGCACGTGTTGTTACGCTCTGCCAGACTCGGAGCACTGGAAAGCCGCAGTGCAATCAGGTGTAGTGTTAATATCAACGTCCATTCGCTGTTAAGTAAAGATTGGCAGCAATGGCTGGAGCAATTAGTAACGTCTGGTCAGCTTGACCCGTCACAGCTGGCACTGGAGCTAACCGAGCATCATCTTATCCGCTACTACGACAAATTAAAGCCGGTGCTGGATAGAATGATTAATTCCGGCTTCTCACTGGTTGTTGATCAGGTTGGTCTTACTATAGATATCCCGCCTTATGCAGATGACCTTGCGATAGAGTCAGCGAAGCTGCACCCATCGGTCGTACGAAACATCGACCAGCATTTAGAGCAACAGTTGTTTGTAAGAGGCTTGATTTCACATTTTTCAGAAAGGGGTATCAGAGTCATTGGCACCGGTGTTGAACTGGCAACAGAATGGCAGGCACTGCAAAAACTGGGTGTGGCTGGTGGGCAGGGCTTTTATTTCAGCCAACCGCTGCCGCAGATAATAACTGGTACTGTTGCTGATTAATTAATTGCCGGTAATATAAGCCGGCAAGACCTTGTAAACCACCGGTATGAAAGAAGCTTAATCTGCTACCCGCCGTAAAATCGCCCGCAGCAATCATCTGATATAGCTTATAAAGCGCTCTGCCGGTATAAACCGGTTCCAGAGCAATGTTGTGCTTAAGCGCAAACTGACAACAAAAGTCGACATGTTCAGCCGGACACCGGGCATAGCGTACATCCGGCGCGGTAGCAACGATCCGCCAGTTGGCACTTTTTTCAGCAGAGCCTGCTAATAAAGAGCTCACCCGCTCAGATAACGACGAATCGTTAACAACAGCAAGTCCCAGCGTTAATGGTATGGTCTCTGGCTTGTGATGCTGAGCACCCGCCGTAATTAAGCCGGCAAGCGTACCACCACTGGCTGTCGCGCAAGCAACAACGTTAGCCGGTCCTGCAGGCGTTGCACTAAGATCTAAACTGGCAACACCGCGGACTCCAGCTGATGAGCTGCCTCCTTCCGGGATAATCAGACAATCCGGATGGCGCTTGGCGAGTAACTGCAGATAGTCTGGTTGTTGTCGTTGCCGGTATGTCGGCCGATCAGTTGCTATCAGTTTCATTCCCCTCGCCATACAGTACTGCAAGGTAGGATTTTGCTGATCTAAGGAATCGGCCCGTACATAGGCAGTAGCGGCAATTCCAAACTGTTCTGCAGCAGCAGCGCTGGCCGCCAGATGATTGGAGAAAGCGCCACCGAATGTAACGAAGCCCTGATATTGCTGTTGCTGAATCATCTTTATATGATATTGTAATTTCATCCATTTGTTGCCAGATATCATCGGCTCAGCAGTCTTCGGGCAATACAGCCAAAGTTCAACTCTGGCGTCCGATAGCAAGGGTTCAGCAATCCTGTACCAATTGGCAGAGAAACCTGCAATGTCACGGGTTGGCAATAACATAACGCGGGATGGCAACTTTGTCGTTGAAAGTGCCAGTATTATAAACCGATATCAGGGTTGAATAGCATTAAGATGTTAGCCAGAGTTTTGCAACAAATCAGGTTTAACCACAATAGTGCAACTGGCATTGCCGTGCTGCATATTCGTGACCATGAAGTTCAGTTGCTAATGCAGCAGGCTGCAGGCAAGCCGGCAACAGTTCTGGTGCAGCCGGTAAACCAGGGCAACTGGCAGTTAGCTTTGGAGAATATGCTGGCGAAAGTTAGTAAGTCTATGGTATTGACGTTGATACTCCCGCCGTCAATGTATCAGATCATTCAATTGGAAAAGCCGGCTATTGCTGAGCAGGAGTTATTAACCGCTTTACCCTGGCAGATTAAAGATTTGACAGAAATCGCGTTGGAAGAGCTGGTTTTAGATTACATAGATTTACCGGCAGCGCCCGGTCAGGCCGATAAAATTAACGTTGTCGTTTGCGTTAAAAGTCAGTTACAAGAGCTGGTAGCCCTGGTACACAGGGATAAACTCAACTTGCAACAGATCCTGATTGAAGAGTGGCTTGTTCATGAGTTACTTGAGTATGCTGACCACGCAGCTCTGGTACTTATGCATCAGCCCAATCAGGAAGTGTTACTTCAGGTTATCCGCCAGGGGCAGCTACAGTTTTCCAGACGGGTGCGTGGGTTCAGTAAGTTGCATCAGTATTCTGAGGCAGAATTGCAACAAGGCGTTTTTGATAATTTATTACTCGAAATTCAACGCTCTATGGATTACATCGAAAGTCAGCTTAAATTGCCGCCAGTACGCAGTATCCATTTATTATGCAGTGGCTCAGACCGGACGGATTTAGTGCCGTTATTTCACCAGGCAGGTTTTAGTCAGGTACAGGCATTGCAGCTTAGATCTGAACTGCAATGGGCTACCGCTTTGGATGTTAATGAATTCTGGCCTGCTATCGCAGCAGCGGGCAGTGCCATCGGAGAGCCGTTAGCATGAAGCAGCGGATAAATTTATATCAGGCAGGTTTAAAACCGCTGCAGGAAACCTTTGCCCTCTCATCACTGTCGGCGTTGCTTGGGCTGGTAGTAACCATCAGTTTGCTGGCCTGGGCTGGCTTACAATGGCAGCAGCGCCAGCAAATGCAAATTAATAGTCAGGCAGAACAGCAACTGCAGCAACAACAGCAGCAACTTGAGCTATTCCAGCAGGCACTGTTACAGCGCCAGCCCTCACTACTTTTAGTGGCCGAGCGGGACAAGCTCAAACGGCGGGTTGAGCAGCAAATTGCCTTACAAAACTATCTGGCGGCCCAACAGGTACGTTCCGACTATGCTTTCAGTGTGGTACTGCAACAATTGACAGATGCCGATATTGCCAGTGTCTGGTTAACTCACTTTACGTTACGGCCAGGTAGCAGTGAACTGCAGGGCCTGACCCTGGCCCCGGCTTCGGTGCCGGGCTGGTTGGAAAGTCTGCGCGATTTCGGCTATTTTAAAGGCCAACGCTTTAACGAGCTGCGCTTAACGCAACAGCCTGAGCAGCAGGCTGTAAAATTCCATCTTATTGCTGAGCAGGGAGATTGAGGATGGCGAACTGGCAGCAGCTGAATCAGCGATATCAGGCTTTACAGCTCCGTGAAAAACGGCTAATTTTTTTCGGCTCAGTCATATTGGTTTTCTGGTTGCTCCTGATGTACCTGCTTGAGCCAGCCTGGCAGCAGCAACAACAATTAACCGGCCAACAACAAAAACTGCGGCTGCAACAACAGCAGATACAGCAGCAACTTGAATTATTACAGTTACAACTGGCAGTTGATATTGAACAACCTTTGCGGGATGAAATTGCCAGTCTTGGCCAGCAGCAAACTGAACTGTCGACACAGCGACGGAATCAAAGCAGTTTATTTATCGGTGCCGAACAAATGCTGGCATTGCTGCGGGAAATTCTGGCTAAGAGTCAGCAGCTGCAATTGCGGTCACTGTCAACCTCTGCTGCAGTGCCAGTAGTGCTTACCGGCCAACTGGCTGATGAAGCTCCGCTGTTGTATCAGCACAAAACCACTCTGGTGGTAAGGGGTACTTACCAGCATGTGCAGCAGTTGTTAGGTGAGCTGGAACAATTACCCTGGTTGGTACAATGGCAGCAGCTTGATTACCAGGTTACCGATTATCCGCTGGCTGATATTAGCCTTGAATTTATTACAGTGAGCGAGAATGAAAACTTTATTCAGCTTTAACGCTTTGCTGCTACTGGCATTTGCAAGCCAGGCTGATCCTACCCGGCCGGCACCCGGCTATATTGATGTTGTTAGTAGTAACGATATGGCAGCCAGTACCGCCAGTACCATGAGTTTACAGCTGATCCATAATGGTAGCCAGGGTAGAACAGCCACGATTAATGGTCATTTTCTGAAGCCCGGAGACCAGTACCAGGGCTACACCCTGACCGATATCAGCACTAACGCTGTTGTGCTGAGCCGGGGTGATGAACAACGAATTTTGCAGTTACATAATAAAACGATAAAAAATTATGATAAATAATATCCGCTTTAATATAGGTCTTGTTGGTAGTCTTTTGTTGTTAACGGCTTGCCAGGCACTGGAGCCAAACGCCGGCGCATCGGCCGCCAAAAAAGCTTTGCAACCCGCTGAACAAACTGCAAAGCCTGCACTAAGTGTACCGGCTGCAGTAACCCAGGACCTGCTAACCAGACCGCCGGCAGCCATTGCCAGTACTGAGCCCCGCTTTAATGTGGCAGCAACTGATGTAGCTCTAGCCGATTTTTTCCATTCAATTGTCCACGATACACCTTACAGCCTGGTGGTGCATCCTAGAATCAGCGGTACCATCAGCCTGCAACTGAAGCAGGTTACCCTGGCTGAAACGCTGGCAATAGTGCAGTCTTTATATGGTTTTGATATCCGGCGACAGGGCATGGTGTATCAGGTTTATCCAGCCGGTTTACGCACTGAAACAATTACGGTTAATTATTTAATGCTGCAGCGAAATGGGTTTTCTTCAATTTCGGTTAATTCGGGGGGGGTATCGCAGGATAATTCCAACCAGAACAATAATAACCGTGGTAATCAGGGGCTGGCAAACAACAATCTGCAAAATAGCCCATTTGGCAATAACAATGGCCAGTTTCAGAATAATCAGCAGCAATTCAATGGCAGCACCATCCAAAGTGAAAGCCGCACAGATTTCTGGGATGATTTAAAAGAAGCGG
Source organism: Arsukibacterium indicum (assembly GCF_019100565.1). GTDB lineage: Bacteria > Pseudomonadota > Gammaproteobacteria > Enterobacterales > Alteromonadaceae > Alishewanella > Alishewanella indicum. The sequence continues at coordinate 5,961 of NZ_JAHRID010000008.1, forward strand.
TAGAAGGGGTACTGGGCGGTGGTGATCAGCGCATGGTTGTAGTAAGCCCTCAGGCGGGCCTGGTAACCGTTCGAGGTATGCCGGATGAAATTGCCGCGGTTAAAGCATTTCTGGGACAGTCAGAGCAGCAGCTGCAGCGGCAGGTAGTGCTGGAAGCAAAAATTATTGAAGTGACCTTAAGTGATGAATATCAGCAGGGCATTAACTGGCAGAATGCGCTGGCCACTATTGGCTCTACCAGTTTTAACTTTACTACCTCAGGCGTGATTCCAAATAATACAATTAGTAGTAACTTAGGTGGCGTCAGCGCTATTTCTTTTAGCAATGCTGATTTTAACGGCGTCATTAATTTGCTTGAGACTCAGGGAAATGCTCAGGTGCTGTCCAGTCCGCGCGTTACGGCAATGAATAATCAAAAAGCCGTAATTAAAGTTGGCCAGGATGAGTATTTCGTTACTGACATAACCAGCAACACCACCATTGCCGGTACTGGTGCCACAACCACTTCTCCTAATATTTCATTGCAGCCATTTTTCTCTGGTATTGCGCTGGACGTTACGCCGCAGATCGATCAGAACGGCAGCGTCATTTTACATGTGCATCCTTCAGTTACTGAAACATCAGAGCAAAGCAAAACAATCCGGTTCAGTGATGAGCAAATAGTCCTGCCGCTGGCGCAAAGTAATATCCGTGAATCTGATACCATAATTAAAGCGCAGAGTGGTGAAATTGTGGTTATTGGTGGCTTGATGCAAACCGTTACCAGTGACAGTGAGTCACGCACACCAGTACTGGGAGCAATACCCTTGCTGGGCCAGCTGTTTACCAGTAAAAATAAAACCGAGCGCAAAAAAGAGCTGGTTATCCTTTTAAAACCAACGGTAGTTGGCAACGGGGTTTGGCAGCAGCAACTGCAGCAGTCAGAAAAATTAATCACTGACTGGTATCCAGAGCAATAAGCGTATGTATGCCGCCCACTTTAATCTGGCCGCAGCGCCGTTTTCACTAACCCCTGATACCCGCTTCTATGTTGGCCTGCCCCAACATGAAGCGGCCCTGGCGGTATTGAATACGGCATTAAGTGCCGGCGAGGGCTTTATTAAAGTAACCGGCGAAGTGGGCACCGGCAAAACGTTATTGTGCCGGTTACTGCTGAAGCAGGCGCCAGCCGACTGGCAGTTAGCCTATCTGCCGGATCCCAGCGTTACTCCAACCGAATTACGCTGGGCACTGGCCGCAGAGCTGGGCCTGAAATATTCAGCAAACATTGATGCCAGCCAGTTGTTGCAATTATTGCAGCGGCAACTGATCCTGTTGGCGCAAAGCGGCAAACAAATTATTTTGGTGATAGATGAAGCACAGGCGTTGCCTGACGATACCCTGGAATCACTGCGGTTACTAACCAATTTAGAAACAGAGCGCCGTAAATTATTGCAGGTGGTATTATTTGGCCAACCAGAATTAGATGACCGTCTGGCCAGTCAGCAATTCCGTCAGTTACGGCAACGTATCTCCTTTGCTTACAAACTACCGGTTATGTCAGCAGCGCAAATTCGTTATTATCTCAGGCACAGACTACAGACAGCAGGGGCCACGCCGGCGCTGTTTAATCGTTTTGCGTTACTGGCAATAAACCGGTATAGCCGGGGCATACCGAGGCTGGTTAATTTGCTTGCCCATAAAGGGCTGATGCTGGCGTATGGTGAAGGTAAAAGCAGGGTAACCGGCCGGCATATTCGGTTTGCCGCACAGGATACCGATGATACCCGTCGTGCTGCGCCGCGCTATTTGTGGTTATTAACCAGCGCCGCCTTGTTTAGTGCTGCCTGCGCTGCCTGGGTATGGCGATGAGTGTTATTAATAAAATGCTTCAGGATCTGGAGCAACGCCAGCCATCGCTTTCGACAGTAAGTGGCAGGCAAAAGGTGCCGCAGCCGGCCTCAGGCAGTAAAACAAGGTTGCTCTTGCTGACGCTGCCAGTGCTGTTAGTTTTACTTGGCGGCCTGTGGTTCAGCCAGCGTCCGCAATTGCAGGCGCAACCGGTCATTGGTGCAGACCAGCCGGCAGTCGTTACAGCTGAACCTGCTGAGCTTGCTGGCGGGCAGAGCGACCAGCAAAACAAAGCTGAGGCCGGGCCGGCTACTATTGTGGCCGCACTTTCGGCGGCATCTGCCGGGGAGCATTCTGCGACAACTCATCAGGAAGAGTTTGCTTTGGCAGAGAATGCTGTCGTTGACGTGGCGGCAGTTATCGCCAGCGAACCAGCAGCACAAAGCATGCCTGAGCTACCGAACCAGCCTGACACGTCGCAGACTCAATTGACAGCACCACCGCAGGTGTTGGTTACAGAGCAGCAGCCGGCGTTAACTGCCAGCGCCAAGCCAAAGGTTACCGTCGATAAGCAGCCACTAAGCGTCGCGGCACAGCAGCACAATATGCAATTGCGGGCCAATGCCAGCGAAGCGGCGGGCGACACCAGTGCTGCCATTGTTATCTGGCAGCAACTGGTTGCCCGGCAACCGGCTGAAGCAGCCGGTTATCTTAATCTGGCCAGGCTATGGCTGAAACAGCAGCAAGTTGTCAGTGCCAGCCAGGTATTATTGAAGGCCCGCCAGAATGGCGTTGTCAGTGCCGAGATTAATATGCAGCTGGCGCAGCTTGCTGTGCGTCAGGGCCAGTGGCAACAGGCACTGGAATTTTTATCTGATCAGTTTGAACTGGCGGCTGAGCCGGAATATTTTGGTTTTAAAGCTACCGTATTGCAGCAATTGCAGCAATACGAGGCCGCACTTGGCTGGTATCAGCGTCTGCAGCAGCTGCAACCTGATCAGGGACGCTGGAGCCTGGGTGCAGCGCTGGCCAGTGAGCAGCTTGGGCAGCCGCTGCAGGCACATCGGTATTATAAGCATGCCTGGCAGTACCGGCAGGCACTGTCGGCAAGCAGTCACAATTTTATCCAACAACGGCTAAAGGCAACAGAACCCTAGTATGCAAAAACCAAAGCTTAAAATGCGCCTGGGCGATTTGCTGGTGCACGAACACATTATCACCGAGGCTCAGCTGGAGCAGGCGCTGGCACGGCAGAAAAGCAGTGGCCGTAAATTAGGCGCCACCCTGATAGAAATGCAGTTTTTGTCAGAGCAACAGTTACTGCAGTTCCTGGCGCAGCAGTTGCAGGTACCATTTCTGGATATTGCTCAGCGTAAAATCGACCCGAAAGCGGCGCAATTACTGGCTGAAGTGCATGCCCGCCGCTTCCGGGCGCTGGTTATCGAGGACATGGGTGATTCTGTATTACTGGGCATGAACGATCCGGCTGATTTGGCTGTGCTGGATCAAATTGCTCCTTTACTGGCGCCGCGTGAAATTAAAATTGCCGTGGTGCGGGAAAGTCAGTTACTGGACGCTTTCGACTCTTTATACCGGCGCACCAAAGATATTGAAACCTTTGCTACTCAGTTAAAACAGGAACACAGCGGCGATACCGAAGATGCGTTACTGGCAGAAGAAAGCCGGGAAGAAACAGACAACACAATCGCCAAATTGCTACGCTCTATTTTTGAAGATGCGGTGCAGGTCAAGGCTTCGGATATTCATATCGAGCCTGATGAAAAAGTACTGCGGATCAGGCAGCGGGTAGATGGTATCTTGCAGGAAAGCACCCTGAATGAGGTCAGTATTGCTGCGGCATTGGTGCTGCGTTTAAAACTGATGGCCAGCCTGGATATCTCGGAAAAACGGCTGCCGCAGGACGGCCGGTTTCAGATTAACGTTAAACAGCATAAAATTGATATCCGGATGTCGACCATGCCGGTGCAATACGGCGAGTCTGTGGTAATGCGTTTGCTCGATCAATCTGCCGGCGTGCTGAAAATGGAAGACACCGGCATTCCCGGCCCCATGCTGGCAAGGCTGCGCCGCATTGTGCAAAGCCCGCATGGCATGATTCTGGTAACCGGCCCCACCGGCTCAGGTAAAACCACTACTCTGTATGGTTTGTTAAGTGAACTGAATCAGGCTGCCAGTAAAATAATCACGGTAGAAGATCCGGTAGAGTACCGGCTACCGCGGATTAATCAGGTACAGGTTAACCATAAAATTGGCCTGACGTTCAGTAATGTGCTGCGCACCACCTTACGGCAGGACCCCGACATTATAATGGTGGGGGAAATGCGCGATCAGGAAACTGCCGAAATGGGCCTGCGCGGCGCATTAACCGGCCACCTGGTGCTATCAACCCTGCACACCAATGATGCGGTATCCAGTACCCTGCGCTTAATTGACATGGGCGCCGCACCTTACCTCGTCGCCAGTGCGCTACGGGCTATTATTGCCCAGCGCCTGGTACGCCGGCTATGTGACTACTGTAAAAAACCGCATCAGCCTGACGAACTCGAGCAAACCTGGCTGCGCCATCATAAGGCAAACACTAACGCCAGCTACTGGCACGGTGCCGGTTGTCAGTCTTGTCATCATACCGGCTACAAAGGCCGGCTGGGTGTATTTGAACTACTGGTTATTAATAAACCGCTGGCTGACGCACTGCGCCGCTCAGATATTGAAGGTTTCAGTAATCTGGCCTACCACAGTGCAGACTTTGTCAGCCTGGGCAATATGGCGCTTGATTATGCCCAGCAAGGGGTAACAACCCTGGAAGAAGTGATCAGGGTATCTGAATATATGGAGACCGAACCACTGCCTGTTGAGCCGGCGGTAAATGCGTCTGACGCGGCAGAGGAAACCTAAACTATGGCCAGCTTTCAGTACAAAGCACGTGATGCCAGCGGCAATGCTGTCAGCGGCCAGCTCGAAGCCGGCAGTCAGGCTGCTGCTGCTGACATTCTGAAACAACGGCGTTATATTCCGCTCAGTATCGAGGCTGTTGCAGCGCCAGCCAGCACGGTCAGCTTTGAACTGTGGCAGGCTAAAGTCAGTTTAACCGAGCTGATTATCTTCTCGCGCCAGATGTACTCATTAATGAAGGCCGGTATCCCGATCATCCGGGCAATAAAAAGCCTGGCGGAAAGCACCAGCTCGCAGCGGTTACGCCAGGTGATGAACGACCTGGCTACGGAGCTTGAAAATGGCCGTAGTTTATCAGTGGCCATGGCTAACCATCCTAAGGTATTTAGCCGCTTAATCGTCAGTCTGGTGCATGTGGGTGAAAACACCGGCCGGTTGGATGAAGCCTTTTTACAGTTAACCTTTTACTTTGAACAGGAACTGGAAACCCGCAAGCAAATTAAGCAGGCTACCCGCTATCCGATATTTGTATTAATTGCTCTGGTTATCGCCATGGTGGTGCTGAATATTTTTGTTATTCCGCAATTTGCCAATATGTTTGCCCGCTTTAACGCCGAACTGCCCTGGTCAACTCAGCTACTGCTGGCCAGCTCAGCATTTTTTATTAATTTCTGGCCATTATTACTGGTATTAACCCTGGCAGCGGTTATCGCGCTCAGTTTTTATTTACAAACCCCTGCCGGCCGGTTGCGCTGGGGCCGCTGGAAGCTTAAAGTGCCAATTATCGGCAGCATTATAAACCGGGCCACGCTGGGGCGCTTTGCCCGCAGCTTCTCGATGATGCTAAAAGCCGGGGTGCCAATCACTACTGCACTTAGCCTGGTTGCCGAAGCGGTCGATAACGACTATCTTGGAGATAAGATCCGGGAAATGCGCCGCAGCATTGAACGGGGCGAGAGCCTGCTGCGGGTGGCACAGCAAAGCGGCATGTTTACTGATCTGGTGTTACAGATGGTCTCAGTAGGTGAAGAAACCGGCCAGATGGATGAAATGCTGACCGAAGTGGCGGGTTTTTATGAACGCGAAGTGGCGTTTGACTTAAAAAGCTTAACGGCGAAAATAGAACCAATATTAATTGTCATTGTTGCCGCAATGGTATTGTTGCTGGCATTAGGGATTTTCACCCCAATGTGGGATATGCTAAATGCCTATAAAGGTGGCCAGTAATTGACACAAAATAAGCTGATAACAATAAATAACGATATACTCAATTTAACAAGTGCCTGGGAGCAACCAATATGAAAAAACAAAATGGCTTTACGTTAATCGAACTAGTGATAGTAATTATTATTCTTGGCCTGCTGGCTGCAGTAGCTTTACCACGCTTTATTGATGTGACAGAAGAGGCTGAAAATGTGTCGATTGAAGCGGTAGCCGGCGGCTTTGCTTCAGGAGTTGGATTAACCCGGGCTCAATGGGAAGTGTCAGGTCGTCCGGCCGGCAGTGTAAATTATGACGGTGTTACTGTACTGGTCGATACAAACGGTTATCCCGCTGGCGGCGGCACAGCGACTGCGATGACAGCACCACAATGCTTAACTGTGTTAGATAGCATTCTGCAAAGCCCGCCACGCGCAACGGCTTCAACAACAGTAACGGATATTCAGGATGCCCGTTTATTTGTCCGGGTTAACACGACGCCTGCTAATCATGAGTGTGAATATTACCAGACAGCAGGACTAACAACCGCACCTACCGACTTTACTGGTCGTAATGGCTTTAGCTATACACCAGCAACCGGCCGTGTAATTACTTTTACTAATAAAAACTAGTTGAGGAATCATTTAATGAAACGTAGTCAAGCAGGTTTTACATTAATTGAACTAATTATCGTCATCGTGATTCTGGGTATTCTGGCCGTTACCGCGGCACCTAAGTTTTTAGATTTTGGTGGCGATGCCCGTCGTTCAACGTTAACTGGTGTGAAAGGCGCGTTAGAGTCTGCAGGCTCGTTAGTTTATGGTAAGGCAATTATCGCTGGCAAACATAATGAACCTACTGAGTCGCTGACCGATCCTGCAATTAATATTGTCTATGGTTACCCAGCAGCGACTCCTATTGCAATCAGAGCAGCTGCAGAACTGGCTGCTGACGAGTGGGATGTAGTTGTTAGTACAGGTGATGATGCTCCAGGTTTTGGCGCCGTGGGTACCAGTAGTGTTGTTATCTCGGCAGCAAACTCTACCCTTGGGACTACTGAAGCAACAGCATGCCATGCGGTTTACGTAGCATCAACAGGTCCAGCAGTAAAACCTGTAATTACAGTGTACGGCAACGGCTGCTAATAGCAGAACAGTTGTAATGAACAGAACCCAGCACTACCGCGGCTTTACCTTAGTAGAGCTTATTGTAGTGCTGGTAATAATAGGCGTGTTAGCAGTATCCCTGCTACCACGCTTTTTTGATGGCAGTGGTACTAACGAATACCTGTACCGCGACCAGGCTTTCAGCCTTATTCAGCGCCAGCAAATGCAGGCCATGCAATGCACCAACTGTCCTCCGGTTGGTTTTCGGGTGGGCAGTTTCAGTATTAACCCAGCCGGGGTTAATGCCTGCGACAATACCGCTACTCAATTATGTATCAGCGAACGGGACCGCAGCAGCATCCGGCTGGTGCCTGGTGCCTTTAATAACGACCTTTTTTTCAACAATCTGGGGCAGCCAATAAATGGAGCCGGCTTACGTCGTTGCAATAGTGCCTGCCGGGTTAATGTCCAGGGCAGTGTTAATCTGGCTATTTGTATAGAGTACGAAGGGTATATTCACCGATGTTAGCCTCAGCTGTGTTAATCCGCCGGCAACGGGGGGTAAGTCTGATTGAGCTGATTGTCGGCATTGTGGTGCTGGCAATAGCCCTTAGTTTAGTGACTGCCGTGCTGGGGCCGTTATATATTAAAAGTACTGATCCCTGGCATCAGGTGCGGGCGACAGAGCTCGGTCAGAGTATGCTTAATGATATTATGGCGCGCTCTTTTGACCAGCAAAGCCCGCGCAGTGGCAGCATGCTGCGCTGTGGCGAGAGCGGTGCGCCGGCCTGCACTGTACAAAATGGTGATGGCAGCTGGCCGGCCGATGCCGGTGAAAGCGCTGCTGATAACCGGCTACGCTTTAACGATGTCGATGATTTTAATAACTTTACCGTTGATGGTTCGGTATTAACCAATATTCTGGCGGAAGATCTGGCTGACGTTTATCGCAATTACCAGCTGCGGGTTAGTGTAAGCTATGCCGCGGCCGGAGAAATAGGCGGCATCAGCCTGGCTGCTGATCAGGTTAAGGTCATTACCGTAACTGTGCGCACGCCAACCGGCAGTGAGATACAGTTCAGCGCGTATAAGGGGAACTGGTAATGCCATATCCTCAATTACACCAGCAGCGCGGTTTTACCCTGATAGAGCTGACGCTTGTTATCGTACTGTTGTCGGTGCTGGCGCTTGGGGTTAGCAGCTACATTGGCCTGGGGGCAACCATGTATAGCGACGCCACGGAGCGCGAGCAGGTACTTAACCAAAGCCGCTTTGTGGCCGAGCGTTTGCAGCGTGAATTGCGAAATGCCGCCCCCAATAGCATCCGCAGCAGTGACGCTGCCTTACTGCGCTGTATTGAGTTTGCGCCTATTGTCGCCAGTGGCGTATATTTAAAAGCGCCGGTTGCCCCAGCCGCTGACAGTGAGTTGCAGCTGGCCATGCTTAACTGGCAGGGCAGCTATCTGAACCTGCCGTTTACCATTTACCCACGAGAACTGGCCGATATTTATGGGGCAACAGGCAGTACCATCTTGCTAAGCGGCAGCGAAACAGACGATGGCGATGGCAACAACGCCACCCGAACAGTGCAGCTTAGCAGCAGCCACAGCTTTCCGTTAGACTCTCCTGAAAGGCGGTTTTATCTGCTGGCAGCCAGCCCGGTAAGTTACTGCTTTAACGGCGTTGATGGCAGTATTCGCCGGTACAGCAATTACAGCTACAATGCTGCTCAGCAATTGCCGCCTGCCGGCGCTGCAGTGTTAATGGCCAGCGATGTGCAGCAGGTCCGCTTTGCCATAAATGATGCGGTATTAACGCGCAATAGTGTGGTCAATATGCTGCTGCAGTTCGGTCAGAGCCCGGCCAGTGATATGTTTTTTAACTATGAGGTGCATATTCCTAATGTCCCTTAAGCCGGCAGTGTGTAAACGTTATCAGCAAGGCAGCGCATTAGTGGTTGCAGTGTTTATTATTGTGGTAATGCTGGCTATAGTTTTAGCATTGTCGCGTATTTTGCTAAGCAGCAGTGACAGTGTCGTGTACGAAGTGCAGGGCAGTCGCGCTTTGTTTGCTGCCCAAAGCGGTATGGAGCTGGCCTTAACTGAACTGTTTCCGCGCAGTGGCGCCAGTAACTGCAGCAGCTGGACTTTTAATTTCAGTACCGCCGGCCTGACCGGCTGTCAGGCGCAGGTGCAATGTACAGCGCAGGCCATTGCCAGCGAGCAGCTTAATCAGTTGTACCTGCTGCAAAGCACCGCCAGCTGCAATGCGAATGAATTTATTACCAGTCGCAGTATTGAACTGGAGGTGCGGCAATGAAGTGGGTTCTGACCAGTATTTTACTTCTGCTAAGCAGTCAGGCACTGGCAATTAATTGTGAGGACATCTGGACCGAAGCGGTAAGAGTTAACAGCGCCACACCGGCAACGATTAATTTGCCAGCGGCACTCAATCCCGCCTTTCCTGAAGAACTGGAACCGATAGATTATTATTATTCTGGCACTTTTTCGAGTGGACCAGCCCGGGTCGCCAATTCAGCTAATCCAACGGCAAGACTTTTTATAGATGGCAGTCTGACAATCGAGTCGGGCTCCAGATTCAACAGCAGTAATCCGGCCGAAAACTTTATATTGATTGTTACCGGTAGTCTTGTGATAAGAGATAACGTTCAGATAAATGGTTTTATTCTTGCGGGTGGTGCGGTAACCATTGGTGCAGATACCATTATTAATGGCGCGGTAACCGCCAAAGGTTCAGTGTCGAATGCCGGGCTGGTCAATTTCCAACCCGAAGCAATTCCATCACTGATTGGCGGCGTAGTATGTGATTCAGTACTGCCACCTGCAGTATTGCGGGCTCATTACCCGCTGGACCAATGTTTTGATGAAAGCAGTAGTATATTGTCAGATCTGACAGGTACTTATCCTGCATCAGGCTTAAATCTGGCCCGGGCGACTGGTTTAGTTAATCAGGCCGTGCGCTTTAACGGTAATACCAACAGCCGGGCCGAGCTGCCTGCCGCTTTGCTGAACGGGTTGGAAAACTTTTCTGTTTCGGTATGGATTTATCCGGAAGCATCAACCGGTTTCCGGGAGATTATTTCAGGGTCAAATACCACTATTAACAACGAATTTGAACTTTATCTTACCCCGGAAAATACCATCCGTACTGGTATTAAGGGGTCTTACCACAGCTTCACAGCCAGCCCACCTACGATAGCGCTTAACAGCTGGCAGCATGTGGTATTTAGCCGCAGTGGTGACGAGGTATGCCTTTATCTGAATGCAGCTTTGGTTGGATGTACAACAGCCCAGAGTGGCAACATGGACATCAGCCGGCTGGCGCTTGGTGTGTGGTGGCAGGCTGCTAACAGTTTTGCCGATCCGTTTACCGGCCGGATGGACGAAGTGTTGATCTACCGCAATAAGTTAACCGGTAGTGAAATCAGCCGGATTTATACCTCGCAACGGGACGGATTTAATTACGACGGTAGCAGCAGAGCTGACAGTTGTCTGTCATGCCTGGCTGACGATTTTTCAGCTGCTGCGCTAAGTGACACCTGGGTAACGGCCCGCAGTAACGGTAGTTTTACCCCGCAGATAGTCAACGGCCGGCTGCGGATGACCCAGGCCGTAACTAATCAGGCAACATCGGCAACCTATCAGCGGCTATATCCGGCTGCAGATAATCTGGTTGTTATTGAATTCGACTACTGGGCTTATGGCGGCAGCGGCGCCGATGGTTTGGCCGTAGTATTATCTGACGCCACAGTAACACCGCAACCCGGCAGTTTTGGTGGTCCGCTTGGCTACGGTTATAAGCCCGGTATTCCGGGTTTTGCCGGCGGCTGGCTGGGTTTTGGTCTGGATGAATTTGGCAACTTCTCCAATGAGGGCGGTGCTGCCAGTAAGGGGCGGCGCCAGCAAAGCGTGGTGGTAAGGGGCTCTGGTGAAGGAACCACAGGTTACCGCTATCTTAAGGGTACCTGCAATGATGGCGCTACAAACCCGGCGGGTGGCTGCCTTACCCCGCGGGTGGATGGCAATGCGGCCAGCCCGCATCGGTACCGCTTTACCATAGATTCCAGAGCGCCCGGCACTACCATGGTATCAGTAGAGCGCGACCATGGTACCGGCTACATTACGCTGATTGCGCCTTTTGATGCCCGCAGCCAGCCGGGACAAGCTGCCACACCAGAGAATTTCTTTTTATCGCTGACCGGTTCAACCGGCGGCTCAACCAACATTCATGAGCTGGACAATATCAGTATCTGCGCCCTGCGCTCATCGCCGGTTGGCCAGCAGATTGACCACTTTGAATTTGACTACAGCGGCCAGGCGCTTACCTGCAAGCCGGAAAGGTTAACAGTGCGCGCCTGTGCCAATGCCAGTTGTAACCAGTTGGTGACCACGCCGGTGCGGGCCACGTTAAGCCCGGCTTCTGTCACTAACGGTGCCTGGGTTGGCGGCAATATCCTTAATTTCAGTGGTGGCACCACTACCGTAGATTTACGCCGGAATGTTGCCGGTAGTACCCTGATTGGTGTCAGCGGCTCAGTGCCAGCCACCCGGCCACTAAGCCAGACGTTATGCCGGGCCGGCGCCGGCCCGCTGACAACTGCGGCCTGTAATATCAATTTTGCCAGCGCCGGCCTGGTATTTAACATTCCTGATGGCGTTGCTAATCAGCCTGCAACCAATATTAAAGTATCAGCAGTGAGACAAAGTGACGTAACCCAGCAGTGTGCGCCGCAATTTTCCAATGTCAGCCGTAATATCCGGTTCTGGAGCAGCTATATTGACCCGGGACCAACTGCCCGGCCAGCATCCTTACCGTTGCAGGTTAATGGCAGTAACGTTGCGCTGGCAGAAGGCAGCGCTACCCCGTTATTACTGAATTTTGACAGCAACGGTGAAGCACTGATAAGTGTTAATTATGCCGATGCCGGCCAGGTGCAGCTTAATGCCCGCTATACCGGCAGTGCTGCCAATGAAGACGCTGGTCTGGTAATGAATGGGGCCGATCCCTTTGTCCGGCGTCCGGCTGGTTTGTGCATCCGCAATGACGGCCATTGTTCTGCCGCAGATGCCAGTTGCCCGGTATTTAAACGCGCTGCTGAGCCCTTTTCGCTAACGATCAGTGCCCACGCCTGGCAGGGCGGAAGTAGCAATATCTGTAGCAACCCGGTAACCCCGAATTTTCAGCATAACAATGTCAGCCTTAGCCACAGTCTGGTGGCACCTGCTGGCGTACCAGGCAGCACTGGCTTGCTGAGTTATTCGCATCAACGTGCTGTTAATAGCCAGACAACTGTCCAGCAAAGCGTATCTGAGGTGGGAGTGTTCCGGTTTAATACCGGGCTGGTTAATTATTTAACAATGTCTGATCCGGTTCCGGCCGCCACCGGCGAGCCCAGTGGCCGCTTTGTACCGGCCGACTTTGCACTTAGTGAAACAAGCAGCAGTGCCGCCTGCGGCAGTTTCAGTTATATGCAGCAGCCCTTTAATCTTAGCTTTACCCTGACCGCGCGAAATATGCTGGGCCAGCGAACCCGAAATTACTATGGTGATTTTGCCAAAAGTACCTTGTTACTGCAGGCAGAAAACGCCGATAACGGTGTCAATCTGAGCAGTCGTATCACCAGTAGCGGCTTTGGTAACTGGGCAGAGGGTGTGCAACTGTTCAGCACAAGCGAACTGCGTTTTGGCCGTCAGGCAGATGGTGCGCCGGACGGGCCTTTTACCGCGTTAACACTGGCACTAAAAGTTATCGACCCTGATAACAGCCTGGTGGCGAATCCGGATACCAATGTCAGTAATGTGGCTTGTGCCGGCGATAATAGTTGCAATGCCGCCACACTGATGCAGACAGACATCCGTTATGGCCGCATGCAAATGGCAAACGGCTATGGCCCTGAATATGACGACATGCCGGTTAATTTAACGGCTCAATATTGGCAGGGTAATGGCTTTAGCCGCAACACTGCGGATAGCTGCAGTGTAGTCAGCGCGGCCAATCTGAGTCTGAGCAACAGTCTGACCAGCGCAGTGGCAAGTGTGGCGACACTTAACGGCGGTAACATGCCACCAGCAGGTTTGCTGTTGCTGGCACCGGATGAGCCGGGTACCGTTGGCGCTACCTATCAGGTACCGGTCTGGCTGCAGTATGACTGGAATGATGATGGTAACTATACCGATTCACCACTGGCTGAGTTTATCTTTGGTCGCTATCGCGGCAACCCGCGGCAAATATACTGGCGCGAGCGTTTTTCACCATAATGTGAACCAACCGGACTGAGTAAGTACTGGCTTCGGCGCCAGATAGCGCAAGCTGGCTGATTAATTTCTGAAAAATGTCACAAAAGGCTATTTTCTTGGCATAGACTTACTTAGAATAGCCTGAGTAACTGATTTTAACTCCGGTAAGTTCAGTGCAGCCAGCCCGCCAATGGTGCTGCTGCTACGGAGTACTTGTTAATAGGATCTGGCGTCTACATGTTTAATAAATTGCGTGGCCTCTTTTCAAACGATTTATCTATCGATTTAGGTACAGCTAATACTCTGATTTATGTCAAGGATCAGGGCATAGTGCTGAATGAGCCATCAGTAGTGGCCATTCGGCAGGAGCGCGCCGGTGGCCCGAAAAGCGTTGCCGCGGTTGGTCATGCAGCAAAACGGATGCTGGGCCGTACCCCGGGCAATATTAAAGCTATCCGGCCAATGAAAGACGGTGTTATCGCCGATTTTTATGTCACCGAAAAAATGCTGCAGCACTTTATCCGTCAGGCACACAGTAACAGTTTTCTGCGGCCAAGCCCGCGGGTGCTGGTTTGTGTGCCCTGTGGTTCTACCCAGGTAGAGCGCCGGGCAATCCGCGAGTCAGCCCAGGGCGCTGGTGCCCGCGAGGTGTATCTGATTGACGAACCAATGGCCGCTGCCATTGGCGCTGGTTTACCAGTATCTGAAGCAACCGGCTCTATGGTGGTTGATATAGGTGGTGGTACCACGGAAGTGGCGATTATATCGCTAAATGGAGTGGTGTATTCTTCATCGGTGCGGATTGGTGGTGACAAATTTGATGATGCTATCGTCAACTACATTCGTCGCAATTACGGTATTCTGATTGGCGAAGCAACAGCGGAGCGGATTAAGACAGAGATTGGCTCAGCTTACCCGAGCGATGATGTGCTGGAGATTGAAGTGCGCGGTCGAAACCTGGCTGAAGGGGTGCCGCGCAGCTTTACCATGACCAGCAATGAAATTCTGGAAGCACTGCAAGAACCGCTTGCTGGTATTGTTAGTGCGGTAATGGTTGCGCTGGAACAGGCCCCACCTGAACTGGCTTCGGATATTTCTGAGCGCGGTATGGTATTAACCGGTGGTGGCGCCTTGCTGCGGGACCTTGACCGGCTGCTGATGGAAGAAACCGGCATTCCGGTTGTTGTAGCCGACGATCCGTTAACCTGTGTTGCCCGTGGCGGCGGTAAAGCGTTAGAAATGATTGATATGCATGGTGGTGATGTATTCAGCTATGAGTAATAGCACGCTGAGTGCAAGGAGTCGTGCTCTTACAAAACTGGTTATGTTATGAACGCTATTTTCAGCCGCGGCCCGTTGTTAGGATTACGTCTGTTGCTGGCGGTACTTTGCAGTGTCGGTTTAATGGTGGTAGATCGCTACACCGAGCGTTCTACCCAGCTTCGTAGTTTTCTCACTTCGGCTGTCAGCCCGTTGTTTTATGTCGCCAGTTTACCGGAAACCTTACTGTCCGGTGCAACCGAGCAGTTTATGTCGCACCAGCGCCTGCTGGATGAAAATGCCCGCTTAAAAGAAACCCTGCTACGCCAGAACGGCCAGCTGCAACTGCTTGGCTACTTACAGCAGGAAAACAGTAAGTTACGGGCACTGCTGGGCTCGGCGCCGCTAACCAATGGCCAGCGGCTGGTGGCTGAAGTACTGGCTGTGTATAGCCATCCGTTTAGTCATCAGGTGGTATTAAATAAAGGCAAAAATGACGGTGTTACTGAGCATCAGCCTTTAATTGATGAAAGCGGTGTAGTGGGGCAGATTGTCAGTGTCGGGCCTACCAGTAGCCGGGCTTTACTTATTTCTGATAACACTCATGCTCTGTCAGTGCGGGCCGAACGCACCGGCATTCGCACCGTGGCCGAAGGGCTTGGCCAATGGGATTTACTGCGGGTAATTCACTTGCCGCAAAGTGCCGACATCCGGGTTGGCGATCGCTTACTTACCTCCGGCCTGGACGGATTGTTTCCGGAAGGTTATCCGGTGGCCGAAGTCAGCCGGGTACAGCAGGATGAAAGCCAGCCTTTTATGACCGTATATGCCAAACCCTACGCCCAACTCGACAGAATTCGCCACGTGTTATTGCTGTGGCCAGGCACCCGGCTGGACGATGTGCTGAATGCTGAGGAGCCAAAGTAATGCGCAGAAACGGTGGTTTAGGCTTTATCTATCTGTCGCTGCTGGTCGCCCTGTTGCTTACCGTAATGCCAATGCCTCAGCAGGTAAAATTGTTCAGGCCTGACTGGGCATTGCTGGTCGTGCTTTACTGGACCATGGCCTTGCCAGGCCGGGTCAATATTCTTACCGCTTTTGTGCTGGGTTTTTTAACAGACGTGTTGATTGGCACCGTGCTGGGGGTAAACGCCCTGGCATTTTCAGTCGTTGCTTTTATTGTTGCAGTAAACCATTTAAAGATTCGGAACTTTTCGGTGATCCAGCAAGCCTTACTGATGGGTTTGTTCCTGGCGTTGTACCACTTGCTACTGTTCTGGCTTAGTCACTTTTTAACGGGCGTCTATTTTTTACCCGCTTATTTATGGCCGGTATTAACAGGTATGTTAGTCTGGCCCTGGTTATTCTGGTTGTTAAGGCGCTATCGGCGGCAATTTAAGATCCAGTAATTAACGTATTAACACGACAAAGATCCAACAACATGTATCCAGAAATTGCACTAGCTTCTGCTTCACCCCGGCGTCGTGAATTGCTGCAACAGATAGCCGTACCTTTTTCTCTGGTACAGGTTGATGTTGATGAAAGCCTGCATGATGGCGAAAGCCCTGTCGCTTATGTTAGCCGGCTGGCCCGTGCTAAAGCGCAGGCCGGCGCTGATCAAATCCACTTTGCGCTACCGGTGCTCGGTGCTGATACTATAGTGGTGGTTGACCAGCATATTTTAGGTAAGCCTGCCGATGAGGCGGATTTCAGCCGGATGATGCAATTGTTGTCTGGCCGTTGTCATCAGGTGTTGACAGCCGTGGCGCTGATTGGCCGTCACAATAGTGCCAGCTGCTGCGTTACTACTGACGTGAGTTTCCGGCAGCTGACTGCCGCAGATATTGCCGCTTACTGGCAAACTGGCGAGCCTCGGGACAAAGCCGGTGGTTATGGCATTCAGGGCCAGGGCGGTCGGTTTGTCAGCCATATTAGTGGCAGCTACAGTGCTGTGGTCGGTTTACCACTGTGCGAAACCGATCTTTTACTACGTAACTGGCAGGAGCAGGCATGAGTGCAGAACTACTGTTAAACGTTACGCCGACAGAAACCCGGGTGGCTCTGATTGAAAACGGTGTGCTGCAGGAGTTACATATAGAGCGCCAGGCCAAACTGGGGCTGGTTGGCAACATTTATGTGGGCAAAGTCAGCCGGGTATTGCCTGGCATGCAGGCAGCCTTTGTTGATATCGGCCTGGATAAAGCCGCTTTTTTGCATGCTTCTGATATTGTCCAGCATAACGAGAGTAACGAGCAGGACACCAAACCTGCCGTCAGCAAAGACATCCGGGTGCTGGTGCGTGAAGGTCAGCATCTGCTGGTACAGGTAGTGAAAGATCCACTGGGTACCAAAGGCGCCCGTTTAACCACCGATATTACCCTGCCGTCCCGTTATCTGGTATTTATGCCCGACTCCAATCATGTTGGCGTGTCGCAACGGCTGGAAACAGAAGCCGAGCGCAAACGGCTGAAAGATATTGTCACGGACTGCCTGGATGACAGCGGCGGCTTTATTGTCCGCACTGCGGCTGAAGGCGCCGGCAGCGATGAGTTGGTGCAGGACGCGAAGTTTTTAAAAAAGCTGTGGAGCAAAATTGTTAAACGCAAACAGAAAACCCGCAAAGAAGGCGTAGTGTATGAAGATTTAACCCTGTGCTACCGGATCCTGCGTGACTTTGTTGGCAGCGAGCTGGAGCGGGTGCGGATTGACTCTAAAATTACTTACCAGCAGCTCACTGCATTTTGTGAAGAATTTATGCCCCATATCTCGCCATTGCTGGAGTATTATCCCGGTGAGCGGCCTATTTTCGATATGTTTGATGTTGAAAACGAAATACAGCGGGCACTGGAGCGTAAAGTGCCGCTGAAAAGTGGCGGTTACCTGATCATTGATCAGACTGAAGCGATGACCACAATTGACGTTAATACCGGCGCCTTTGTCGGTCACCGCAATCTGGAAGAAACCATATTTAACACCAATACTGAAGCCACTCAGGCCATTGCCCGCCAACTACGGTTACGTAATCTGGGTGGCATCATTATTATCGACTTTATCGATATGCAAAGTACCGAGCATCAGCGGCGGGTTTATCACAGCCTGGAACTAGCGCTGTCGCGCGACCGGGCTAAAACAAACATTCATGGTTTCTCAGCACTTGGGCTGGTAGAAATGACCCGCAAACGCACGCGGGAAAGTCTGGAGCATATTCTGTGTTCGGAGTGTCCGGTATGCAAGGGCCGGGGTAGCTTAAAAACGGTTGAAACCGTCTGTTTTGAAATTCTGCGGGAAATTGTCCGGGTAAACCGGGCTTATGCTGCCGATAAATTTGCGGTGTATGTGTCGCCGGTGGTTAAAGATGCGCTAACCACTGATGAATTTCATAGCCTGGCAGAGTTGCAGGTATTTATTGGCAAGCAAATAACCATCTACGGTGAGCCGATGTATACGCAGGAGCAATTTGATGTGGTGATGATGTAGTGCAAAAAGCAACCCGGGTCTGCTTTTATTGTTTACACAAACTCTGGCTGTTACTGGCCATAGGCCTGGTGCTGCTTGCAACCCTGGTATCCATTTTACGGCTGGCACTGCCTTATGCCGACAGTTATAAACATCACCTGGAGCAGCTGCTGGCCGGCCAGCTCGGTACCCAGGTACAGATAGCAGAAGTCAGTGCCGGTTGGCAAAAGTTTGGCCCGGCCATGGTATTGCACCAGATGCAACTGGGCGGCGCGGGGCAGGGGGGCCAGCTTTCGATCAGTCAAACCCGGGTCCACTTTGATTTCTGGCAAAGTTTGCGCAATCTGCAGTTGCGGGCTGAACATTTCGAGCTCAGAGGCCTGCGCTATACCATTGACAGCAACAGCTTACTTAACCGGCCGCAAACCGACTTGCCACTTGATACTGCCCCTGTTATCAGCGCGCTGGAGCAACTATTCTTTCGCCAGCTAAATCATTTTACCTTACTCGACAGCGAACTGGTGTTAACGGCAGCGGGCAGCGACGATATTGTGATTGCCGTCCAAAAGCTGGACTGGCGTAATCAAGGCGAACGGCATCAGGGCATTGGTGAACTGGCGGTTGCTGATATTACCGGCAATACCCTTACATTCATTATCGATCTCTACGGGCCGACGTTAGATAAGGCTTTTGGTCAGATATTTCTGGAAAGCCGCAAACTGGATATTTTACCCTGGTTTGAACAGTCGTTGCCGGCAACCGGCCGCCTGGATCAGGCCGATATCAATTTTCAGGCCTGGGGTCGGGTTGATCAGGGTGAATTACAGCGCTTTCAGATTGAACTGGCTGACAACAGCTTAAGCTGGCAACGCGAAGAGCAGGCTCATCAGCTGAAGCTGGGGCCGGGGCAGCTATTGTGGTATCCAATCGCTGATGGCTGGTCATTGTATTCAGGGCCTTTAGTGATGTCTGACGGTCAGGCCAGCTGGCCGGATCTTACCGTGCAACTGCACCGCAACGCTGCCGGCTGGCATGGTCAGTTGCAACAGTTAAAGCTGGATGCGCTGGCGCCGCTCAGTCAGTTACTCAGTGATGAAGTTCCGCAATTAGCCAGGCTGACCACTACTCAGTTACAGGGCGACCTGACACAGGCGCAGTGGCAGTTTCAAAGCGCCGATAACTGGCAACTTCAGGGGGAGCTGGCTGGTTTAAGCAAAACCAGCAGCAGCGATATGCCAGGCTTAGCCAATCTTAATGGCCAGTTCTGGGCGGCGGCCAATGCCGCAGGGCTAACTCTTAATGGTCAGCACAGTGAACTGCAGTGGGCCAGCATGTTTACCGACCCTATTGCCTATCAGCAGTTACAGCTTTCTTTGCTGGCGCGGAAAAATGGCGCCGGGGTATGGCAAATTCAACTACCCGCCGTGCAGCTTACAGCAGATGATTTCAAGCTGACGGCCAGCATGCAATGGAGCCTGCAACCGCAACCCGAGCTGAGTTTATTCGCCACCCTTAGTGACGCCGATGCCAGTAACACCAGCCGCTATTTGCCACTGCGTTATCTGCCTGAAAAAACCCGTGAATACCTCAGTGGCGCTATTATTGATGGCAAGCTGCAACAGGCCAGTGTGCTGTGGCAGGGGGCCCCGGCTGACTATCCGTTTGCCGGTGGCCAGGGAATATTTCAGGTTGAGGCAAAGGTGAGCGATGCCCGGTTTGTATTTAATCCCGACTGGCCAGCCCTGGAGCAACTGCAAAGCCGCTTATGGTTTGAAAACGCTGCCATGAAAATCAGCACTGATAGTGCGACTATAGGCGGTATTGCGTTAAGTGGCGGTGTTACCGCTGAAATTGCTGATTTACTTGATGCAGAGTACCTGACAATCGACATTAACAGTGCATTAGAGCTAACCCAGGCCAGTGGGCTGATTGGTGCCTCACCGCTACGCGACAACTTAGGTAAGGTACTGCAACAGCTGGCACCCTCTGGCCCGGCTTTGGCTGACATTGTACTGCAAGTTGGGTTACGTGAGCCTTCGGTGCAGGCCAGTGGTAACGTTAGCCTCAATAAAGTAAGCCTTAATTTAATGGCGCCACAGCTGGCCATCCGTCAGTTAAGTGGCCGGGTTGCTTTTCGTGACAGTGAGATAACTGCCGACGATCTTACGTTCAACTGGCGCGGCTTGCCGGTTAGCGCCAGTTTAAGTGGGCAGCAACAGAATGAGCAGTACCTGTTTAATCTTAACGCCAACGCTACCAATGGCAGTAGCAACGTGGTTAATGCATTGTGGCCGTCAGCCGCTGCCCTGGCCAGTGGCGATCTCTCCTGGCAACTTGGCCTGGCATTGCAACTGCAGGACGATGATTTCAGTTACAGCTCAGCGCTCAGTGCTGATTTAACCAACACAGCCCTGCAGCTGCCGGAGCCATACCAGAAAACGGCCGCAAGTGCAGCAAAACTGCAACTGCAGGCTGAAGGGGGCAGTGAGCAGGGGCTGCTAACGTTGAACTATGCTGACCAGCTGTATTTTACTGCAGAACTGGACCACAGCAGCGGCCGGCTGCAGCGGGCAAACCTGAGCCTGGGCCCGGAAAATGCGGGGATCAATGGCCCGAATTTTACTGTGGACATCGATATCGACCGTGCCGCGTTTTTGCCCTGGCAGCAACTGCTGAACGAGCAGTTGTTCAGTGACAACCTAAACGAGAGCGCGCTTATGCCGCCGCTAAGCCGGGTACGCGGCCGGGTTGGCAAGTTGGATCTGGCTGGCACCGCCGCCTTAACCAATACGGTATTTGAGCTTGAGCCGGCAGCCGAAAGCTGGCATCTGCGTTTACACGGCACTGAAATCGCCAGTCGCTGGAATTTTAGTCGCAACTGGCAACAGCAGGGGCTGCAGGTTGAAATAGATTATTTGCACTTGCCGCTGCAGCAGCAGACTGGCAATACTGCACAGCAACATATGTTGCCGCAGCTGCAGGCAGAGTTGCTGACCATGGCACCGCTTAGTGTTAACTGCCGCGACTGCTCTGTCGGCAGCTATCGGTTTGGTAAGCTGGAACTCGCGGCACGGGGCCAGGGTGATCACTGGCAGCTAAGCAGATTTGACAGCCGGTATAAGAATAATCAGCTGACAATGCAGGGTAACTGGGTTCCCGATCAGCAACTTGGGGTAACAGAGCTTAGTGGTCGCTTTCAAAGTCCGGATCTGGGCTCTCTGGTAAACGAATTCCAGCTGACCAGCGGCATCAGCGGCAGCCGGGCCGATATTAATTTTGCGCTGAACTGGCCGGCCGCGCCAACTCAGTTTGAGCTGGCAAAGCTTAACGGTCAGCTCCAGTTTAATCTGGGTGAAGGGGCGTTAACTGAAGTCAGTGATCAGGGCGCGCGGCTGTTTTCTATTTTCAGCCTCGACTCGCTGGTACGTAAGTTACGGCTGGATTTTCGGGATGTATTTTCCAAAGGTTTCTTCTATAACAAAATGGCCGGCACATTGGCAATTCATCAGGGGGTGGTGCAAACCAGTGATACCAGCATAGATGGGGTGCCGGGCAATCTGGCCATTCAGGGCTATGCTGATTTAGTCTCTGAACAGCTGGACTACCAAATGTCGTTTTCACCTAAAGTGACCTCCAGCTTGCCGGTAATTATTGCCTGGATGGTTAACCCGGCCACTGGCCTGGCTGCACTGGCGCTGGACGAGGTATTCCAGTCAGCTGAAGTGATCTCACGGATTAACTTTACCGTTACCGGTACTTTCGGCCAGCCTGTGGTAACTGAAGTTAACCGGCACAGTACCGAAGTGCCGGTGCCAGTGCGCATCGCCCGGCCTGAAGCCGTTATCAATGACGAGGAGCAGCAACCCCGTGGCAACTAACTGGCGGTTATCGGCAATTCAGCTTACCAGTGGCCCCGAGCCGGCGGCGAACCTGGCTGCGGTCAGGCAACACTTGCAGCAATTACCGCAGGCAGAGCAGCACCTGGTGTTGCTGCCTGAATGCTTTGCTGTTTTTGGTGGTGGTGACAAGCTGCAGCTGGCCCATCAGGCAGCCATTGGTGAGGGCGCTATTCAGCGGGCATGCGCCCAACTGGCACGCCAGTTTTCGGTGTATCTGGTTGCCGGCAGCCAACCGACCACCACCGCAGATCCAAACCGTTTTGCGGCAAGTTGTCTGGTGTACAGCCCGCAAGGTGAGTTACTTGCCGATTATCAGAAACTGCATTTGTTTGATGTTAACGTGGCCGACAGTACCGGAAGTTATCGTGAATCGGCCACAACCCTGGCGGGACAAAAGATCAGTTTATGTCAGTTACCCGGCCTGAAACTGGGGCTGAGTATATGCTATGATGTGCGCTTTCCCGGCTTAATGCAGGCGTTGGCAGTGCAGGGCATGCAGCTACTGACGGTGCCATCGGCGTTTACCCGGCCCACCGGGGGCGCCCACTGGCATACGCTGCTAAAAGCCCGGGCGATAGAAAACCAGTGCTTTGTGCTGGCGGCTAATCAAACCGGCGTGCATGCTAATGGCCGTGAAACCTTTGGCCATAGCCTGATTATTGATCCCTGGGGTGAAGTGCTCGCTGACGCAGGTACAGACCCGGGTTGGGTCTCAGCGCTGGTCGATCTGAACCAATGCCGGCAACTGGGCCAGAAAATGCCGGTCCACCAGCATAATCGTTTTAACAGTGAGCTGAAATAATGAATGCAGTTGAACAGAATTTAATTACCGCCTCCGATCTCAGCATGGCAGATCTGGAGCACAGTCTTGGCTACTTATTTGGCCATCAGCTCGACTATGCCGATTTATATTTTCAATCCAGTGTGCATGAATCCTGGGTGCTGGAAGATGGCCTGGTAAAAGACGGTTCCTTTAATATCGAGCGCGGTGTCGGGGTGCGGGCCATCAGCGGTGAGAAAACCGGTTTTGCCTATGCAGACACTATTAGCGCTGCGGCGTTGCAGCAGGCTGCAGGCGCAGCACGCGGTATTGCCAGCCATGGCCAGCAGGGCCGGGTAAAGGCCTTTAGCAGAAGCGGCAACAGCAATATTTATCTGCCCTGTGAGCCACTGCAAAGCCTGAGCAATACCGAAAAAGTGGCATTGTTAAACCAGATTGAAGCCTTTATCCGCACGCTGGACAACCGGGCCGAGCAGGTAATGGTCAGCTTATCCGGCGTATATGAAGAAGTATTGGTAGCCGCCAGCGATGGTACCTTTGCGACTGATATCCGGCCACTGGTTCGGCTGAATTGTTCAGTTTTACTGGAGCAGGATGGCCGGCGTGAGCGTGGCAGTGCCGGCGGCGGTGGCCGCACCGATTATTTATATTTCAGCGAGCTGGTGAATGACCAGCCGCGCTGGCAACAGTACGCGCGCGATGCAGTAAGAATGGCCCAGATTAATTTAACCGCAATAGATGCGCCGGCAGGTACTATGCCGGTGGTGCTGGGCTCAGGCTGGCCCGGAGTATTGCTGCATGAAGCGGTAGGCCATGGCCTGGAAGGCGACTTTAACCGCAAGGGCTCGTCAACCTTCAGTGGCCGGATTGGCCAGCAGGTTGCGTCAAAGCTGTGTACTATTGTTGATGATGGCACCCTGGCCCAGCGGCGCGGCTCGCTTAATGTCGATGACGAAGGCGTGCCAAGTCAGCACAATGTGCTGATCGAAAAAGGTGTGCTGAAGGGTTATATTCAGGATAAACATAATGCCATGCTGATGGGGGTTAATCCTACCGGCAACGGCCGGCGCGAGTCTTTTGCTCATTTACCGATGCCGCGGATGACCAACACCTATATGCTGGCTGGTGAGCATGACCCTGCGGAAATTATTGCCAGCGTTAAAAAGGGCATTTATGCGCCGAATTTTGGTGGTGGCCAGGTAGACATCACCTCCGGTAAGTTTGTATTTTCGGCCTCAGAGGCCTATTTAATTGAAGACGGTAAAATCACCAGCCCGATTAAAGGCGCGACCTTAATTGGTAATGGTCCGGCTGCCATGCAGCAGGTATCGATGGTGGGCAACGATTTAGCACTGGATACCGGGGTAGGCGTTTGTGGTAAACAGGGCCAGAGCGTGCCGGTTGGTGTAGGTCAGCCAACCTTAAAACTGGACGCGATGACCGTTGGCGGCACCCAATAACTGAATAAAAATTAACAACAGGAAGCAACAATGGCTGCATTTGGTAGTGTTTTTATGCCACAGATGGCATTAACCCGTTTTGAACAGGGCGCCTGGAGCACCCCGCAAATTGTGCCGGCAGATAGTATCAGTCTGCACCCCGGTGCGCACGTATTGCATTATGCCAGTACCTGCTTTGAAGGGCTGAAAGCCTTTAAGCACAGTGATGGCTCAATTAATTTATTTCGGATGGAAAAAAACGTCGCCCGCTTAATTCAAAGCAGCGCTTTACTGTCATTACCACAGCCAGACAGTGCCACCTTAAGCCAGATGATCATTGACATTGTTAGTCAGTATGCCAGTGATGTACCGGAGCCGCCGGGTTCAATGTATATCCGGCCAACGCATATCGGTACTGAAGCTGCTATTGGCAAAGCGGCAGCGCCAACAGCCAGCTCGATGCTGTATGTGCTGTTATCGCCGGTAGGTGACTATTTTGCCGGTGGCAGCAAACCACTGCGGCTGTTGCTGGAGCAAAACGGCGCCCGCTGTGCGGCCCATATGGGTATGGTAAAAAGTGGTGGCAACTATGCCAGCGCGTTGCAGCCCATTTTAAAAGCCCGGGCCAGTGTTCAGGCCGATCAGGTACTGTTTTGCCCGGGTGGCGATGTGCAGGAAACCGGTGCGGCCAACTTCTTACTGATAGACGGCAATGAAATTATTACCAAGGCGCTGGATAGCAGCTTTCTGCATGGCGTAACCCGTGATTCAGTACTGACCCTGGCCCGTGATATGGGCATGACGGTATCTGAGCGCGAGCTGAGCGTAACAGAGTTACTGGAGCGCGCAGCCAAACCGGGTACCGAAGCGGCGTTATCAGGTACGGCGGCGGTACTAACCCCGGTTGGTACCTTAATTGCCGATGGCACTGAGCATAAAGTGGGTAGCGGAGAAGGTGGCCCGGTTACGTTGAAGCTGCGCCAGGCCTTAAATGATATACAGTGGGGCCGCGCCGAAGATAAGCATGGCTGGTTAACCCGTATCTAAGTTTTATTAAACGACAGCATTTAAAAAGCCAGCATATTGCTGGCTTTGTTTTTTGGTGAGAATGTGGGCAAACCGATGAAAGCAGAAACTTTAACCGTGCTCGCCATCCATGATTACCGGCCGGATCAACTGAAACAGCTCACGGAAGGCTTTCGGCGGCTGTTCTTTTTCCCGCTCTTTTTTCGCCTGGCGGATCAATAAGCGCAGTTGCTGTACTTCAATGTCCGGGTAAGCGGCCACAAACTCCGTTAAGGCCTCATCGTTAGTCAGCAGCTTATCGCGCCATTTTTCCACTTTATGAAACTGCTTGTCAGCGGCTTGCTTGGTATTGCGCATTACTGCCAATGCCTGTTCAATCTGCTCGACATCACGGGTCCGCATTAAGCGGCCAATAAACTGAATATGGCGGCGCAGTGCTTCGCGTTTTTTTGCCAGCTTATCGGCCAGCTCCAGCGCATCTAACAGCTCTTCATCCAGCGGCACTTTGGCCCGGGCAGCCGGGCTTAATGCCACCAGCTCTTCGCCCAGGGCTTGCAGGGCATGCATTTCACGTTTTATCTGGCTTTTGCTGATATGGTCGGGTTGTTCCAGCCATTTGCTATCGCCATATTTAAATTCGGTTTCGGTCATGGTGCTTCTTCATTTGCATCGTTAATAGCATAAGTTGGGCTTAGTATATCACTTAACATAGCCGGGTAAGTAGAACACTGCGAGTTGTCGTTAAACTAACTGCTAAAACCAGGCACTGCTGGCAGCAGCCTGGCGCAGTCTATGGTAAGCTTGGCACAAATAGCCCGATCAGCAAGAGTGAATATGCAAGCAACAGAACAAACCGTCTGGCAGGAAATTGCCGAAGTTAAAGATGCAGTCAGCGCTGTGCTGGCCCGCGCCAAAGCACTGGGCGCCAGCAGCGCCGAAGCTTCCATGAGCCGCACCCGGGGGTTAAGTGTCGAAACCCGCCATGGTGAGGTGGAAACGGTAGAGTTTAATCAGGACGGCGGCCTGGGCATCAGTGTCTATTTTGGCCAGCGCAAAGGCTCAGCGTCTACCGCTGATTTAAGCCCGCAGGCGCTGGAGAGGGCGGTTGCAGCTGCGGCCGACATCGCCCGTTATACCTCTGAAGATCCGCATGCCGGCGTGGCTGACAAAGACTGGCTGGAATTCAGCCCACCGGATTTGGATTTATTTTATCCCGACAGTATCAGCACAGAACTGGCAATCAGTTTATGTGCCGGCGCTGAAGAGGCCGCCTTTGCCACTGATAAACGCATTACCAACTCTGAGGGGGCGTCATTTTCATCACACCAGGGGTTAAAGGTATATGGTAACAGCCATGGCCAGCTGGTGGGATATCCCAGTTCGCGCCACAGTTTCAGCTGTGTAATGATTGGCGAGCAGGATGACGATATGCAACGCGACTACAGCTTTACCGTCGCCCGCCAGTACAGCAAATTGCTGGACCCGAAACAAATCGGCCGTGAAGCTGCGCTGGAAACCGTGGCTCGCTTAGGTGCCCGCCAGGTTCCTACTCAGAAAGTGCCGGTTATTTTCCGGGCCGACATTGCCAGCAGCCTGTTTGGTCATCTGGTGTCGGCCATCAGTGGCGGCAGCATTTACCGTAAATCCAGTTTTTTACTGAATAAAGTTGGCAAGCAGGTTATGGCATCTGGCATTACCATTGCCGAGCAACCGCATTTACCCCAGGCGCTGGCATCCAGCCCGTTCGATGCCGAGGGCGTTAAAACCCGCGATTTAGCGGTAATTGAAGGCGGCGTACTAAATACCTACTTAACTACCAGCTATTCTGCCCGCAAACTGGGCATGGCCAGTACCGGCCACGCTGGTGGTATTCATAACTGGCTGATTAGCCATGGCAATGATGATTTGGCCGCCTTATGCCGGCAAATGGGTAAAGGCCTGTTGGTAACCGAGCTGATGGGCCAGGGTGTTAATACCGTAACCGGCGATTACTCGCGCGGGGCCAGCGGCTTCTGGGTCGAGCATGGCGAAATTCAGTTTCCGGTGGCAGAAGTCACGATTGCCGGCAATCTGGCCGACATGTTTCTGAATATTGCAGCAGTAGGCAATGATGTTGACCGGCGGGGCGGGGTGCTGACCGGCTCGGTGTTAATCAGCCAGATGCAGGTGGCCGGCAGTTAACATCCGCCAGAACAGCAAAAACAAAGCCCGGTTATATAAACCGGGCTTTTTTTGTCTGAGCTTAAGTGAGAATCGACTTGCTTTAAGTCAACCGTTGCAGGCCTGGATGGCCGAATCGAGCCCCCAGGGATGAGTTCACGGCGTGTTGACGTAAGCAAATCGGTTCGTCAAATTGCATCTTTAATCTACTTTGGTTTTTAAGCCACGGCGGATTAACAAGGCCTCGGTAGTGGGCTCCTGGCCACGGAACGCTTTGTACGATTCCATAGTAGGGCGTGAGTTACCTACTTCCAGAATATTTTTCCGGTAGTGATCACCGTTTTCGCGGGTTAAACCACCACGCGATTGCACATAGGCAAATGCATCAGCGGCCAGAATTTCGCTCCACATATAGGCATAGTAACCGGCTGAATAGCCGCCACCCATTGAGTGGGAGAAAAATGGTGATTTATAACGTGGTGGTACCGCAGGTAAGTCAACACCATGCTTTTTCAATGCTGCTGCTTCAAAGGTATTCACATCCTGCAGCGGCTTATCAGCTGACAGTGAATGCCACTCCATATCTAACAATGCTGCTGACATATACTCTAAGGTGTCGTAACCCTGGTTAAAGCTGCGTGAGCGCAGAACTTTGTCCAGCAATTCTTTTGGAATCGGCTCACCGGTTTCATAATGTTTGGCATAGTTAGCTAACACTTCCGGATGTTGGGCCCAGTCTTCTTCAAAGGTTGACGGAAATTCAACAAAGTCACGCGATACTGCAGTACCGGCTAAAGTTGGGTATTTCACGTTAGAGAACATACCGTGAATACCATGGCCCAATTCATGGAAAATGGTGGTGGTATGGTCATAGCTAATCAGTGTCGGGTTACCTTCGGGCGCTCTTGGAATATTCATTACATTCACCACAACCGGCTTGGTGCCCAGCAGATGTGACTGGCCAACAAAGGAGCTCATCCAGGCGCCACCACGTTTGCCTTCACGGGCAAAGTAATCGGCATAAAAAATCGCCAGGCTGCTGCCGTCTGCGTCAAATACTTCATAAGCTTTCACGTCCGGGTGGTATACCGGTAAATCCGGCCGTGGCTCAAACCGAATGCCGTAAAACCGGTTCAGGGTGTAAAACACACCATCTTCCAGTACCCGGTTAAACTCGAAGTATTGTTTTACTTCGTTTTCGTCTAAATCGTACTTGGCCTGACGTACCAGCTCGGCATAGTATTCCCAGTCCCATGGCTGAGCTTCAAAGTCGCCGCCCTTTTGCTTGATCATGGCATTGATGTCAGCCAGCTCTTTTTTAGTGTTTTCCACCACGGCTGGTACCATACTGCCCAGCATATCAAATACCGCTTCCGGCGTTTTCGCCATTTGCGCTTCCAGGCCGTAAGTAGCCCAGTTCGGGTAGCCCAGCAGTTTTGCCCGCTCAGCCCGCAGCTGCGCTAAACGCGCAACCAATGGGGTATTGTCGTAATCACCGCTCTGGCCGCGGTAGGCAGACGCTTCCCAAACCCGTTTGCGCAGTTCACGGTTATCCAGCTGGCTTAATACTGGCTGACGCGTGGTATTGGTAATGCTCAGCAGGTATTTACCGTCATGGCCGGCCGCTTTTGCTGCATTGGCAGCCGCGGTGATCTGAGCGTCAGTTAAACCGGCCAGTTCTTCTTTGGTTTCAACCACTACCGCGATGTTTTTAGTTTCAGCCAGCAGGTTCTGTGAGAACTTGGTGGTCAGCTTTGAGTGCTCTTCGTTCAGGGCGCGGATAGCGGTTTTCTGCTCTTCAGTCAGCTCAGCACCAGCGCGAACGAAACGGTCGTAATACACTTCAGCCAGCCGGATGCTTTCAGCGTCCAGCTCCAGATTGTTACGGTTATCATAAATGGTTTTTACCCGGGCAAATAAGGCCGGATTCAGGCTGATGTTATCAGAATGGGCAGCCATTTTTGGTGCCAGTTCAGACTGAATTTTACGACGTTGCTCGTTACTGTCGGTACCGGTCAGGTTGTAAAAGACCCGGGCTACCCGGTTTAACATTTCACCGCTTTTTTCCATTGCCACTAAAGTGTTTTCAAAGGTTGCCGGCTCGGGATTGTTGGCAATGGCTTCAATTTCAGCCATGTTCAGCTTCATGCCTTCCTCAAAGGCCGGCAAAAAGTGTTCGTCTTTAATAACAGTAAAATCCGGCGCCTGGTACTGCAGGCTGCTTGGCTGGAAAAATGGGTTAGTGCTGGTCACTTCGGTATTCTCAACGGCTGAAGAGCTGGTTTCTGCCTGTGCTGGGGTAGTCTGGGCAGGGGCGGTATTGTCTGAGCAGGCGCTCAAGGCAAAAATGGCACCCATCGCTGTAGCGAGTAATGTTTTGCGCATTGTTATGTCTCCGTGGCGTGGTTGCGGCTCTGGCCGCTAGTCATTATTATCAGCTGCACCGTTTAAGGTCAGCTGTAGCTGAGGTAGTATGCCAAAACTGGCAGTTAAATGCTGATCTTTGCAGCCAATGGTAAGCAAATTAAGACAAAAGCCGGCTAAGTGCAACTTTTAGCCCGGTTGAGTGGGCGCCGCAGGCAGTTCAAAGTAAAAACAGCTGCCCTGAGGGTAGCGCTGATAGCCTATCTGGCCATCCATCTGTTCAATTAATGCTTTACTTATTGCCAGCCCTAAACCGGTGCCGCTGTGCTGCCGGGTATCCTGACTATCGGCCTGAGCAAAGCGCTGAAACAGCTGCGGTAAAAACTCGCTGCTGACGCCTTTCCCCTGATCAATAAAACTTACCCGGATCATGTCGTTATGCTCTGTCAGTTTAATTTCAACCATGCTGTCGGCAGGTGAGAATTTAACCGCATTGGCCAGTAAATTCAGGCATACCTGGCTTAAACGGATTTTATCAGCCAGCAGCAGATAAGGTTTGTTTTGGTCGTAGTCAATAACCAGCTGCTGTTTATGCTGCATGGCAGAAATCTGGGTAATGCTTTGCTGCAGCAGCGGAATAGCGGCCACTGGTTTGATATCAAACTGCATTTTGCCGCTGGCCAACCGCTCGGTGTCCAGTAAATCGTTAATAAGCTGATTCAGCTGGCCACAACTATTGTGGGCCATGGTCAGCATTTTCTGGGCCGGGCGGTTTAAGTCGCCCAGCGCCCCGCCAATCGCTAAACCCAAAGCGCCATTGATCGCGGTAAGCGGGGTACGCAATTCATGGCTTACTGTAGCTACAAACTCATTCTTTAGTTTTTCGGTACGCTTACGTCCGGTAATGTCACGGATAAGCAGCAGCTGATGATGCTGGTTAGCCGATTGCAGCTGGCTGCGTGACAAGGCCAGATCAAACTGACTGCTGTCCTGGCGCATGCCCATGCCTTCAAACTCCTGCTCCGGCTGTGAGGTGGCACTGTAAATTGTTTCAATACTCTCAGGTGTAGCCAGCAACATTGACCAGTGCAGACCCTTTAAACTATCACGTGGGTAGCCAAATAACCGGTAACACGACAGGTTGGCGTCTTCAATAATGCCTTCTTCATTGGTTACAATAATGGCATCAAGCACGTTGTCGGTTACCGCCCGTAAATAGCTTTCACTATGACTCAGTTCGCTGGCGGTAAAGCGCAGCTGCTGGCGTGAGTAAAACAACCAGCTTAATAAAACCAGCAGGCAGAAGGTGGCGAAATACAGGCCGCTTCGCAATAAAAGGCTGCGATCCGCTGCCGGATCGGTAGACCTTATCGCCATTTGCCAGTTGGCCCCCCGTATGGCCAGGTTCAGCAGCAGGCTGTCATCATAAAATAAACCTGGCTCACCAAAAAAGGTGTTGCCATATTCTGGATTGCCAGGCTCTTTGGCACGCAGCGCTATCATTACATTCTGCTCTGCAGCACTGGCAGCCAGCAGTGACCAGATGGTTTCAATATTGACAACGGTGCTGATAATCCCCCAGTAGCTATCGTCCGGGATAAACAGCGGTAACCGATAAATAAACGCCCGGCCACCCTGCACTAAGCGCACCGGCCCTACCAGCCGTGCCTGGCCGCTGCGGATAATATCTTCCACAACCGGCCATTGGTCGGGTAGGTCAGGGTAGTATAAATTTAACGCCCGCTCATTGCCCGCCAGCGGATATATGTATTGCAGCCGGCTACCCGGTGCTACCCCAATGTTGCGGATATGTTTGGCCTGTTGCACCAGGCCGGGCAGTAAAATATCCAGTTCAGCCTTGTCTACCTTGCCACCACTGGCTTTAACATAAGAGGCCAGGCCAACAGTTAAATACAATGGAATATTCAGCTCCGACTCCAGCATGGCCTTAAGCTGTCCGGCACTGGCTACTTCATGCCGAAGTTGCTGACTACGGGTAAGTTGTTGCTCGTGCTTTATAAATGTCTCGGTGGCCAGAATTGCCACACCGGCCAGAATAAGTAACGTTAACCAGTGCCAATAGCGCAGTGCGCTAAAAAAACCAACCATTAAAAAGGTTCCTTAATCACCATAAAGCTACTCTAGCCTGTCACTGCTGACTGCGCAATCACAGCTTATTAAACTGTTTGCCTAAAAAACGCACTGTCAGGGAATAGACTTACCGGTAAAGCCTGTCTATAATGCGCGCTCGCACCAAAGTGCGAAGGTTGCACCCGTAGCTCAGCTGGATAGAGCGCTGCCCTCCGGAGGCAGAGGTCTCAGGTTCGAATCCTGACGGGTGCGCCAAAACAACAAACCGCCATTTCGGCGGTTTTTTGTTTTTGCACCCTGTCTGATGAGAACCTGTTGTTCGACAAAACGGCAGGAAGGCCGTTTTGGACGTTGTTTTAGCAACGCCCGTAGGGCGAGGTACAGGAGGTACCGAGTCAATCCTGACGGGTGCGCCAAAACAATCAACCACTTAAGCGAAAGCTAGGTGGTTTTTTTGTTTAATGTGCCACGATTGTGCCAAGGTTGTGCCAACCTAAGAAAATCATTCCAGAATAAACTCCTGAATCTGACCTTTGCTCTATTGGCGAGTGCTTATGAAACTGATCAAATTTAAAGACGTAATGCTGCAAACCACTTTAGGCCGAACCACTATATACAAATACATAACTGAGGGGACCTTCCCTAGGCCAATTAAGCTAGGTGGTAGAGTAGTCGCTTGGGTAGAAAGTGAAGTGCAGGAGTGGATCCAGCAAAAGATTAAACAACCCCCAAATTGGGAGGAACAAGAAAGAGCATTAGAGAGGAACACTAACTATGGTTTTACCACGATTGAAATTCACTCATCAATGTAATGGTTTTTAAAATCGGAGGAAAGGCTCTTCAGAAGAGGCGTTATGTCATATAAAGTTACTCATATACAATTTGTAACAAGTCTTACAATTTTTGAGCTTGATATAATTAGCTGCCTAACTAAAATCATGAGAAAAATGTTGGGGTGCTAAATATGACGATACAACATCTCGCTATTAAGTCTATCGGACGGATTCAAATTGTTCCTGTGGGATCAATCATTTTTATAAAGGGGGCAAACAATTACCTCGAAGTTCACACTGACAAAGGAATCTTTTTGCATAGGGAGGCGCTACAAGCGCTTTGCGAAAAACTTGACCAAAGTAAATTTGTCCGTGTTCATCGCTCTGCCCTTATTAATATAAATCATCTGAAAGAAATTAACAGTGAGTTGGGCAGGTACTCTGTCGCTCAACTCACTAATGGTGAGGAGCTTAAAATAGGCTCCGCGTATAAAGATGAGCTTTTTACACGTTTGGGTATTCAATGAGGCTATTGACAACATCCCTCGCTAATTTCATCCCTAAGTTGCCAATGTCTGATTAATGTAAGGTATGTTTGTTGATGAAGTGATCTTATGTATCAGGCCTCCCATGAACATTGCCTGCTACATATCACTTTGCTTAGGCTCCTTTTTGAAGGAGCCTTCTTTTTCGTAATAGTGCAATACCCGATCAAATACAGAGCGCCGGGAAATCGCTTCATCTAACATATCCAGATGTTTGAGTATACCTTCTGACTCCTTATCAAGATCGTAAGCTACCTTTTCAAAGGCATCCCATACAGACTTCAGGTCATCAACCATTTTCCTTCCATGTGGGGTTAAAAAAACCACCCGACGCCGTCCATCATCGGTATCCTTTCTGAATTCGATTAGCCCGCTGCTCTCCAGAGACTTTAAAGCCTGGCTTACAGTGGGAAGTGACAAATTAACCCCCTCTGCTATTTGTTTAACACCAAGAGGGCCGTAAGTATCTAAAAGTGTTAACGGTTGAAACCAGTGCGGGTTTAAATCATCGAAGCCCAGTGTTTTGTATGTTTTCCGGGAGCTTGCATGCAGTTTCTCCAATATGCTTCGCATTCGACTCACAATTGACTTTCTTTTTTGAGTTACAGTTTGTCGCGTTTGCATTATGTTTCCTGATTACTGGAGAGCCGCAGCGTTAACAATAGGCATATAGGTCAGTCAGTGGAGCAGTGAATATCGGTGACTAAACCGCATCACTTTATATAATTTATGCCCTGTGAGCAATTTTTTGCTATTGAGAAAGCGAAAGGTGTGACTGAAAACACAGATCGTCGGTTTTGTACCAACCACTAAACAGGTAGCTAAACGTTCAGTGATTATATTGGATTAAATTATCTACGAGACGTGTCACACATGATAATAGTTTCGCCGCATTAAGTATTGGACCAAGCTTGTCGCCAAACGGTTCGCTGTCTGGAGCTGGGGTATCCAAGTGGTGTGGGCATTTGAGAGCTTGAATCAGTAACATTTCTTCGGGAGAAAACGGAACCATGAGCTGTTTAAACTGTTGGGTTTTTGAGGATGGCATGAAAAATACTATTAAAAATATTGCTATTGATAACGTGTTTACCTTTGTTTGGCTGCAGTGACCCGACTATCAGAGAATATTTAGATGATAACCATGCTCATATCGTACAGATCAGCGGCAACAGCTATAGGTTAAAAGATAAAAGAACAGCCGGTGGAATACCGGCAGCAGAGATTACGTTAAGTTGAAAGAAAGGCTGGGGTGGGTCAAATTTAGATTACCGTTTTAAGCGGTAAGTGGGTCAAAATTGGATTACCTTTGACACGCGATTGAGATCCAAATTCAAGTACTAGTTAATGTTGAAAAAGAACTCGCAAAGCTTGATCTGTCTGCCTCAGATTGATTTCAGTAATTTTATCTGTATTTAAACCTCTTAGCATTTACAAACGACTAAAGCTGATAAACATCATAGGAGATAATTATGTACCGGTTAGCGCTAGTTATTGGTTTCTGGTTGTCATTTTCAGCCTTAGCAAATTCTTTGCAGGTCGTATCTGAGTTGCCAAAAATTGATGGTAAGAAAGATCCATTCATTGCAACCCTGGCGAAGCATAAGTTCGCACAGAAGTATGATTTTGATAATACGTTCTGTGAGGTGCCAGATGTCAGTTACTATGTCGGCTATCATCATAGCGGTCTTTATATCGCAATAGAAACGAGTGACGATAGCGTTCGGTATCATAAAAGAGGCTTTTTGTATGGTGATGGATTTAAAGTCATGGTTGGCCCTAGTACAGCAACATCTAGAGCGGCAGAGTTCATTGAACTCGCCTTTTCGCCAACGAATATAAATTCAGACAAACCTCAGGAGAAATATATTTCCTCATACAACGGCGATGGTCGTGCGAGGAAATTGAGCTCGTTAACGCAGGTTGCTGCAGGTACAACAGAGCACGGTACGTTCTTCGAATCGCTGATTAGTTGGCAGGATGTATATCCATACCAGCCTGTATTTGACGGCAAATTAAATTTAAATATCTATTTTGCCAAAGGCCTTACAAGCCTTAATGGCGAGCGTGTTACCAAAGGTTTTTCGATAGTACATGATGAAGGGATTTGGGATGAGGCTATAGCCTATCGACTTCTGCGTCCTTTTGAATTAGAAGCAGACACTGACAGTGTTAAATATCACCCAAATTTTAAATTCAATAATCGTACACAGGTCACGGGAAATCCAATTTCTATCAAGCTCGCGTCTACTGCTAAACGTGATGAGTACAGTTGGGGTATCAAACACAAGTCTGGAGAGTTTATTCAAAATACTTCGGTGACTTGGCAAAAACATGATAGCGCGACTTTGCAAACAGTCGGCTTGGAACCAGGTGTTTATCAACTTGAGCTCTGTTTGCGTAACAAATGCGTGATTAATGAATTTGCTCTATTGCCAGAGTTTGACATTGAGGCAGAAACTTCGCAATTACTGGCGAAAGAAGCTTTAGACAACGGACTTAGAAATCGATTGCTGTTCCAACTAGAGGGCATTACAAGCCAGATATTGGGCCTTAAACCTTATGAAATATCTGGACAACTTATTGACGATATCCTGAGTCTGAAAACTGAGTTGTCCTCGCTGCGATCAGGTAAATCTATATCTCCTCACTTAACCAAACCTCATCGGAGAGCTTTTCGCTCACGATTGGATGGTTCTTTACAGCCGTATTCCATAAAACTTCCTGAAAATTTTGACCCTGAAAAAAAATACCCACTGATGGTGTTCTTGCATGGCAGCGGGATTGATGACCTTTCGCAGTTGAATGCATCCAGAAGTGACGGAAGTTTTATCGAAATCGCGCCCTCTGGAAGAGACAAGTTTTATGCCTACGCTTACTACCAGTCAGAAATTGATATAAATGAAGCAATCGATGATGTTTCAAGTCACTTTCTAATCGACCAGCACAACATATTTATCAGTGGGTTTTCTATGGGGGGGTATGGTGCATTACTCACGTACTACCGCAACCCTGAAAAGTTTAGTGGCGTAGCCGTATTTGCTGGTCACCCTAATTTGGCTAACGAGTGGTTAGGTAAGGCAGATTTCCCCAACTTTTTAAAAACAGACAGTCTTGAAAAATTTCGAGATAAGCCGGTTTTTATTTACCACGGCGAGGCCGACCCTGCACTTGACATCAAGCTCATGCAGCAGTTTTCGGCGAAGCTTGAAAGTATCGGTGCAAACGTCACAACATCTTTTGTTCCTGAGCGTGGTCACGTTTACCAGGATACTGAAACTCATCGACGCTTCAGTGAGTGGCTACAGGGGAATTTAGCTAGATAAAAATGAGTCTTTAGAAAACTTCATACATTTTCAAGCTGCTTGGTGAAGACTGAAATGAAGCATGTAGTTCGCGAATAGTAAGACTGTTGGCAAGAGTGGGCATAGAACTGGGCCTAAATAATTTTCTATGTACAGCCGATATGGTTAACGGCAAAAGACTTCGCTTGCGATATTGAAACTAAATCCGGTTTGCTGCCAAATCCAGCCCCAGTCAGTTTCATCACGGTTTGAAAATAGCACCATTGAGCGGCCGAGCTCAGGCGCTTGTAGTGTAAGTACTTTGGTGCCAGGTAAATGACCTCGCCGTTCTATGATGTGCACCGGTGTACTACACCCATTCAGCTGTGCATGATAGCCCCATACTGTTAACGCGATATAGCCAAGCTC
This sequence comes from Arsukibacterium indicum, assembly GCF_019100565.1. Taxonomy (GTDB): domain Bacteria; phylum Pseudomonadota; class Gammaproteobacteria; order Enterobacterales; family Alteromonadaceae; genus Alishewanella; species Alishewanella indicum. The sequence continues at coordinate 42,771 of NZ_JAHRID010000008.1, forward strand.
TGGTGTTCCGCGGCCAAACTCCTGGCGCAGATTGGTATCGGTAATGATACTACCAGCCATATAAAGCTGGGTTAGCTTCAGTAAGTCGGCTGGCTTACCTATAATAGCGGCATCAGCAGATAGGTTTGCCAAGCGCAAACCATCCTGTATCGGTTTTCCATCCCTGGTGCCGGCGACCTCGGCATCGTCACTGGCATTCGTTACAACGCGGATTGAAGGTAACTGATAGGTTTTGCTGATGCGGTGATCAATCAACTCAGCAAAATTGCTTCCCGTAACGGCCTTTAGCACGTCTGCGAGAACAACAAAGTCGCAAGCATTATAATCAAAACGCTCTCCTGGAGCTGCCAGTGCCGGACCATAGCAATACTTAAAATCTGGTTCTGCTGCAGAAGCCCAATGATGAACGCCAGTTTCAGTGTTCAGCGCAGTTTGATCGGGATTGGCCAACCCGGATGTATGGTTCATGAGTTGACGTAATGTAACGCCCCCAACATGAGATGGTGCCGCGGGTAAGAGTTGTGCCACTGGTTGGTCGAGGTTGAGACGGCCGCGCTCAACTTCCTGTAACGTGATAAAGCCTGCCAACATTTTGGTTACCGAAGCCCAGCGCCACACCGACCCCAACTGGTGCAGGACTCCACTGCCGGGCAATACTTCGCCATAGGCAGCAGCATGTAACGTTTCATCGCCGTTCGCTATCATTACCACTCCGGCAAAATGATCGTTCTTTGTTTGTTGTTTAATAATGTTATCAATCGCAGGGGCAATGATGGTTTGCTATGCGTCGGGGCCAGCCGAAGCGCCTAGCGCTACTAGTATCAGCAGTAATCTGAGCTGTTGTTTGGCTAGCTGCATGTTACAGCCTCCATTTGCGTTGGGTTCAGGTTAAAGACAGTAGGCTAAACGCTGCGAGTTCAACAATAGTGACGTTATTCAGCAAAAGGTGATGCTAAAAACAATTTAAACCGGGAGTCAGGCTCAAATTCTGCTGCTATTGCCTTTATCACTTCAAAGCCATTGGCACCATTAGTCAATACCACCAGGCCGCGCTTTGCATCGGGATTATACAGCGCCAGAGTCCTTTCACCGTGATCACCGCCACTGTGTTCAATTAATCTCATATCGCCCCAGTCATAAATCATCCAACCTAAGCCCCAGCCCTGACGCTGAGGGCAAAAATCTGGTAAAGGTGTAGCCATACACGCTGATCTATAGCGCACAGTATGTTCTATCTTAAACTGACGTTCCCTGAGCTCAGTAGCCACTGCATTACCTTCAAAGACAGACAGCATAAACGTAGCGTACTCGCCAACAGTGGTCCGTAAGTCATCAGAGGCAGACGGTTTATTTCTTATTACGTTATAAGGGGCCTCTCCCTCTTTATATGGCACAGCGACGCGACCAATAAAATCGTTTGTCAGTGTGTAAGAGGTAAATTGCATGCCAGCTGGTTCAAACAAGTGGGTCCTGGCAAGTGTCTCGAAATCAGTATTCATCACTGCGCTTACTGCTTTCATCATCCACTCATAACCTTCCCCTGAGTATTGGGTTTGAGTATCAGGCTGAGCTATAAACTGCAGCTTACCTGCCGTTTCATAACGCCAGTTAGGAAAGCCGGTGCGGTGTCGCATTACCACTTCCGGAGTCAGGAGAGAAACTCGGTCGTCGCCTTTGACATCACTATCTACAAAATAACTGGCAAGTTTGGTATCAAGTTGCAGTTTTTGCTGGCTGATTAACCTCAACACAATTTCAGCAGTAACCGGCTTGGTTAAAGAGGCCACGTTGTACAGGGTTTGTGTATTCGCTTTGTATCCCCAGGTTTGGTAACCAAAATGCTGAATAGACTGAATTTCTCCATTTCCTATCAACGCGACCGCAACGCTTGGGACATCATGCTTTTGCAATAAGTCAGGTGCAATGGCAGCAATTTTATCCGCCGTTTGGGTCATGGTTTTAGCCTCTGTCTGCAACGACCAGGCCCAACAGAAAATGGTGAAGCATAGTGAGATGTAATTCGGGTTTTTCATCGCAGTTCCTGCAGTAGTTGTACGCTCAAGCATATCGCCAATATAGTTAGGCGCCTAATAAACATTAAATTGAAATTATTTGCAAGTAAATACTTAAAACTAAGTTTCTAAAAGTTAGTCGTGCAAGGGGGGATTAAGGTTTAAATTAACGGTAACCAATAGAGCGCCAAATTGAAATTTACAATTTTTATCTTGCAATCAACCATAATTTGCTATTAATTAGGTGCCTAACCAAATGGGGGGGTGATAGACGTACTTGCAGTTTATTTTTCATTGGGGTTGCCGAGCCAGCAAAGTGCTCGCAAACGAAAAACTATTGTTAAACAGTAATTTTGGTGAACTAAATGAGATTAACTACAGTTTTGTTAAGTAGTTTGTTACTACTTGGATGTAAGAGCGGAGACTTCAGAGAGGATTGTGGTGGCTTACCGACTATCCAAATTAATGAGAAAAGCACACCAATAAAGTTACCAATACTACACAACTTTTCGACACTACCAATTGAAGGAAATGTTGCAACCTCTCTGGAGGTCGCACTTGAAAACGCGTTACAAAAATCGGAAATATTACAATACGATATAGTGGTCAAAACTCCGTTTGGCATGTGGACAAGCCAGAATACGGAAGATGGAGTTGAAAAGTTTTATTGGGCAAGTGTTGGTAAAATGTTTACGGCTATAGCGGTTTACCAGTTAGTTGATGAAGAGCGTTTAAAACTTGATGATAGAGTCAGCATTTGGTTTCCCGACTTTCCACATGCAGAGCGCATAACTATAGAAATGTTGTTACAACATCGCACTGGCATTCCTAGCTATAACGAATTCCCTTATTTTTCCTCTTTTGTACCAGAGCCAAAACCGGATGAAATTCTAAATTTTATGCGAGAACAGAAATTCTATTATTGTCCGGGCAGTGGCTGGAATTATTCAAATACCAATTACGTAATGTTAGGTGAAATTATAAGCCGGGTTGAAGGCACAAGTTATCAAAATTCAATTAACACCCGATTTGCCAGTGAGCAAACAAGCTTTCTATCTTTAGATTATGACTCGTATCCTTCCGATGTCGCAGTTATAGCACCAATCGGTGAGCCTCAAAGATTACTAAAGCCATCAGGCCCCTATGCTGCAGGTAATATTGTCGCGTCGAGCTTGGCCATGGCTGAGGCTTTGGAAAGCTATCTGCAAAGTCAAATGGTTGATGAGGCAAGATTGAAGAGTATGGTTGACAATGTTTATCAAATGTATGACTCGCCCATGTATTACGGCGATGGAATTATGACCTATGAAGTAGGAGACGACCATTGGATTGGTCACAGCGGAGGCACTCCAGGTGCAAATGCATTATTGGTTTATTCAAAAAATTCTCAAGCTATAGTTGCTATTGCATTTACCGGCAAAGGAAGTGCGGAAAGCATTGCAAATTCGATTTTTAAAGTTCTTGAATAAAATCTATGTCAATTGTAATTCTCGAATGTAATGAGTTCTAAGTCGCAACAAGAGTTTTTAACCATGATTAACCGTTTTGCTGCGCCTCATCTTCGCCAAGAACGTTAAACGGAAACCGGAAATATCTGACGTCTTTTCACCTTTTATTTCTACCTGTTTTCTGGCGACAACAAACAAGGACGCAGGCGCGCTTATCCATGTACAGTCAATACTAAAACCCGTTGTTTCAATTTTCTGGATTAACGCATTGCCGGTAAAATGTAATGGTCCACAAGCTCAAAAGCTTGCTCCATCTCTGGAAATTGTCCGTAGTACTCGCCGGTAAATACTGCAACCAATTCTAACTTCGGGAAAATCATAATAAACTGGCCACCATTGCCCCAGGCTTCGATAGAACGTATTTTGTTGCCATTAATTTCGCGTTCTCGCATTCTCCAGAGGTAACCGAAATCTTCGCCCTTAAAGTTGCTGGTTGCATGTTTTTGGATTGATTCAATAATCCAGTTTTCAGAAATTAACCGGACCCCGTTCCACCGACCATTATTCAGAATGAGCTGGCCAATTTTAGCCATGTCCCGCGGGCGCATATTAAGGCCACCACCGGTCATCGCAAGCCCCTGGTTGTTGCGTGAATTAGTAATTGGCCAGCGCACTTCCTTAATACCCATTGGATGAAACAGAAATTTGTCGGCAAAGGCTGGAATGCGCATACCTGAAGCTCGGGTGATAATATTGCCCAGAGTAACAACGCCGCTTGTAGCATAGGAGAAAGCGCTCCCGGGATCTGACACCAGAGGCTGGTCAAGATAAAATTTAATCCAGTCATCGGTTGGGTACATCGCATCTTCATTGCCTTTGATACCGGACGTCATACTTAAAATGTGCGCGATTGAAATGGTGCTTTTTCTGGCGTCCCAGTTCTTAATCTCTCCCGAGTATTCAGGGAAATAAGCAAAAACTGACTCATCTACTGACTTGATATAGCCGTTGTCTATCGCAATTCCTGTCAGTAGAGAGGTGATGACTTTGCTGGCAGATCGTGTTGAATGAAGTTTGTCTTGATCAAAGCCATTAAAATAGGCTTCAAATACCAATTTATTGTTGCGAACAAGTAGTACGCTGCTAATGCCGGCATAGCTATCGGTAAGCAGCTTGCGGTGCATATCGTCAATTAAACTGGTATTAATGTTCTGCTTTTCGAGTGTTGAAATGTTCCACTCGTTCTGGTTGGTGTCTGAATCATAGCTGTGTTCAGACTGGCTATAACAGCCTACTAAGACGAGCACATAAATCACGGTCATGCACAGGCGTGGGAAATTCATAATGTTGCACCGCTATGGCTCAGATAAGCAGCTTTCTGCTTTTTCATATTCACAGGTCCTGGTTGATGCGTTTCATCGTAAACGTCTGATTTTCGAAGCGCAATGTGGCTTGTGACGAGCCCGTCGCCGTTTCAAACGTGATAACAACCGGTACATCAGCCAATTCAAAGGTTTTATCGTCAATCGCATGCAGTGGCGTCTGGCGAACCACTTCGCCTGCAGCGGTAAGCTCACGATAAACCAGGCGATTATCGATAATAGCCAGGCTAATCTGGTTACCGCTGTTATCTTCTGTCAGCCGGTACTGCCCCACATACAGCGACAATGCCTGTTCCGGCAACTGTTGGCGGGGACGGTGCGCAAAATCTGGCAGGCTCCTGCCGGGGTCGATTAAATGCAGGGCGATATCCTGTAGTGCGTCATCTGAGGAGGAATTGCTAAGTAAGACCACACCAACATTATTATCCGGGCGAAACGCAATAAAAGCCTGATGACCATTGCCATCACCGCCGTGATAAAAAGCATCGAAATTTTCATCCTGATAATGCTGCCAGCCCCAGTGCCTGGTTTGCTGCATTTGGTGTTTTAAAAAACGGCTTAAATCTATTGCGCTGGAGTAGAGGCCGCCGGCACCATAGGCCACTTCAGGCACTTCGATCGCAGATTCCACCGGAACTGTAGTGTGATGGCGACCCGCCAGCAACGAGTTGTCAGGTTCAAAGCCCGTGCTGGTTAGCTTAAGTGGGGTCAGAATGTCGCTTTGCAGCAGGCCTTTAAAGCTCGACTGCTCTGCAGCTGCCAATGACAGCCCAAGAATGGCCATGCCGACACTTGAGTAAGCTTTAGCAGCAGGTAATTCAGCGTTGCGGGTTAGCGTTGCCAGTAAGCGGTCGGTGCTGTTTTGCGCCAAGGTTTCAGCTGACAAATCACGGGGCAGTGCAGCAGTGTGATTAACCAGGTTTAACAGACGTGTCTGAGCACCATCGTCAATACCCTGCCAGATAGCAGCAAGCGTTGTCTGCTCTGACACCCGGTTTTCTGACACCAGATCGTCAAAAAGCGCTGCGGTAAAAAGCTTGGTCAGCGAACCAATGGCAAATTGTGTGTGCTCAGATAATGGCGTCTCGCTATTAGCATGCGTTACTCCATAACTATAGAAATAGCTGCCTGTCGGGTTAACCAGGCCAATGACAACACCGGGCCGGTGTTTATTGTCTACTGCCGAGTGAATGCTTTGTTTAACCTCGGGCGGGATTGCGGTAAGCGTTGCAACATCATAGTTCTGACATGCGGAAAGAACCAAGCATAACCCTGTTAAGTAAAGCCGTTTCATGATTTTTCCTCCTGATATTCAAGCAAATCGCCCGGTTGGCATTGCAGCACCTGACACAGCTTCTCTAAGGTATTAAACCGGATACCACGGACATGGCTATTTTTTAACAGCGATAAATTGGTTTGGGAGATGCCCACCTCGTCGGCCAGCTCTTTCATTTTCATTTTGCGCCGCGCCAGCATCACATCTAAGTTCACAATTATTGCCATCAGATAATCTCATCACTGTCGGTTTGCAGTTCAGCGCCAATGTTAAAGGCATTGGCCATTACCAGCACAAAGCAGCCGGCTAACAGCAGTCCGGCGTTAAAACCCGGATAAATCAGCAGATCATTGCCGTTGCCGGTTAGCAGGCGGATATGGCTAAAATTGAATTCTGAGTTTTGGCTGGCCCCGGGGATAAACAGATAAAAGCGGGCGAAAACTTCCAGGTACAGCACCACCGGCAGGGTTACCAGTAAATAGCCGGCTTTCTGTAAGGCCGACGCACTACGGCGTGAAAACGGCCGGCCGCAGGTAACATCGGCCACCAGTTGCCGTAAAAAATAAATAATGGCACCAACCATGCCGCCCAGCAGCAAAATAGTCAGGGCCCGGCTAAGTGCCAGGCTAAATGCGCTGGTTTCAAGCAGCAACTCACCCTTTGCGATCTGTAACCGCAGGTTTGTCTCGCTGCCGGTCAGGTTAATGCTGGCCCTGCTAGTCTCGGCCTGCTGCACCTGCCAGCTGGTAAGCAGCTGCTCGTCCAGCAGCGGTAGTGCCAGCGCAAATACCGCACTGAGCAATACCAGGGTAAGCACTAGCCACAAAGCCAGTGTCAGTAAAAGGTGTAATGGTTTGGCGCGCATAATCCTACCTGGTTTAACCGCTTACGTATAGGGCTAAACCATAGGTCGGTATTATATGTTTTGCAATAAAAATATTATGTTTTACGTAATATTTTATTGCAATGGCTGGTTGCCGCTGGCCGGTTGACAAGCATGGCTGGTTTGCAGCCGTTGGTTCAGCTGCTGGCACAGTTGTAGCGCACCGTCGCTGTCACCTGTTGCATGCAACACCTGCACCAGCCCCAGCGTGGCTTGTTCATCCAGCGGGGCCAGGCTTAACACCCGCCGGTACCAGCGCTCTGCACTCTGGTGATCAGCAACCGCCAGGTAATGATCGCCAATCATACTGCCGACTCTGGCTATCCAGGGCCGTATCTGTACTTCCTGCTCAGGGTAGCGCTCGGCCATGGCATTAAATGCCGCTTCATAGGCGTTAATGGCTTTGAGCATATCGCCAGTGGCCTGATACAGCTCACCAATATTCAGGTGTACCTGCCAGGCTTGCGGATCAGCCTGCAATGCCTGCTGATAAATATTTATCGCTTCGGCATAGCGGCCCTGAGCCGACAACACAAAACCCAGTGCTTTTAAGGTGGTGGCGTTGTCAGGTTGTAAGGCCACCGCTTGCTGTGCCAGGCTAAGGGCGCGCTGCAGCTGTTGCTGGCTGGCATCATCTGCCAGGGTGCCGGCAGCAACCTTGGCCGTCAGGGTGCTGTGCTCACCTGTTTTTTCTCCCGACCAGCGCAGGGCTTTCTGTACCAGCGCGTTAGCCAGGCCGGCATAAGCCAGGCCGGCGCCCGGGTGCAGTTCCAGATGCTGCTGATACAGGGCAATGGCCATTTCATTATCTACCAGGCGCATCTGATGATAATAATCGTCGGCCCGGGTCAGCAAATCTTTGCCAGCAACGGAGTCTGCTGGTTTGCTAATAACCGGGGTAGCAGGGCGCAGCATCAAATAGGCCATCAGGCCGGCGATTATGGTTAAGGTCAGCAGTATGGCTAGCAGCAGCAACCGGGGGCGCCGGCGTGCTGTTAATTTCGCCAAAGTGGCAGGGCCAATAGCAGAAGCAGCCAGATCTGTCGCACTGCTGACATCCGCAATTAAGCGGTAGCCGCGTTTAGGCACGGTTTCAATATAACGTGGCGCTCTGGCATCATCATCCAGAGTGGTTCTGAGCCTGGACAAGGTTCTTGCCAGCGTATCATCTGTGGCATAGCTTTCTGGCCATACCCGGCTAACCAGCTGCTCCTTGCTAACCAATTGGCCCGGTTGCTCTGCCAGAACCTGCAGCAGCTGACAGCTTTTAGGCTCCAGCCGGTGCATGGTGTGCTGCTGATCTGGCCCGCTGTGATTTTTACGAACACAGCTGCCACTGTTAAAATCAACGTACCAGTCGCCTATTACCAGTTGGGTCATACAAGTTTTGCCATAAAATTCAGTTTTATTTCAAAAGTTTAATTGCTGTCAGGTTTTTGTCAGGTTAATCGTCTGCCATTGTCAGGACTATTTCGGTAAGGGTCAATACCATTGGGCCTTTGTTAATGTTATGGAGCTAACCTTATGCTACGTCGTTTTATAAATACCCTGCCGGTGCTGCTGGCTGTGACCGGATTACTGCTAACAAGCGCTGATTATGCTCAGGCTGCAGCGGATAATACCGCGGCTAAACTATACAGCAGCGAGCAGCTACAGCAGGATTTTCAGCAACTGTACCGTGATTTACAGCGGGGCAGTTATAATTTATTTGCTCATTATCCAAAGCCGGCATACGACCAGCAGTATAAAGACTATTTGGCGCAGCTAAACAAACCCATGTCACAACTGCAGGCGCAAAAGCATTTTATGCAGTTTGTGGCGCTGGCCAATATTGCTCATACCCGAATTGACTTCCCCGTTGCCAGTTATCGTGCCTTTATCGAAGCTGATGGCAAAACCCTGCCTTTAAGTTTAAATATTAACGGCGATGAGGTAACAGTGGCAGAATATTATGGCGCAGACCCGCGGGTGCAACCCGGGCAACGGGTGCTCAGCATTAACGGCATTGCTATCAGGCAGTTTCTGCAACCGCTGCAGGCTTATCTGGCGGCCGATAATGCTACGTTGCTCGACGGCCTGACTGGCGGCCAGCTGGCGCCACTGCTCTGGTTGCATCATGGTGAACAGAGCGCTTACAGCCTTACTCTGCAGCAGCCGGGCAGTGCCGCGCCCTATCAGCTGCAGCAGGCAACGCTGAGCCAGGCTGAACAGGCACAGCATATTGCCGCCAACAGCCCGCCAGACAATGCGGCCAGCAGCGAGCCGCGTCATTATCAAATCCTGGCAGGCAACATCGGCTATTTGCAGCCCGGGCCTTTTTATAATATCTATGCAACCACTGATGCCGAAGTATGGGACACCACTGAATTTCATGCGTTTATCGACCAGGCGTTTGCCGCCTTTGTTGCAGCAAAGGTTAACAGTATTGTGATTGATCTGAGAGATAATCCTGGCGGCACCAACAGCTTCAGCGACCATATGCTGGCCTGGTTTGCCGATAAGCCGTTTCGGTTTGCCTCAGATTTCCGGGTAAAAGTATCAAACCTGTCACGGGTAGCCAACCAGGCCCGGATGCCGGAACAGGGCGAGCCTGATGCCATTACCATGCAATTGGAGCAGTTTTACCGCGATAACGAAGAAGGCACTGTAATCTCCTTTCCGCTGCAAAATTCCCAGCCGCATAGCGCTGAGCGCAATATTGCCGCGTCAGATATTAAAGTGTTTGTGCTGACAGGCCCTCACTCATACAGCAATGCAGTATCGGTGGCCGCTATTGCCCAGGACTACAACTTTGCCACTGTTATCGGTGAGCCAACAGCCGATTTAGCCACCACCTATGGTGCCATGGAAACCTTTTCCCTTAATCACACCGGTATTGTGGTGGGCTATCCTAAGGCGTTAATTATCAGGCCAAATGGCGATACCCGGCCAGCCGGTGTGATACCCGATGTGCAGTTGCCGCTGGCGGCCAACGACGAGGTGGCGCTGCAGCAAATAGTCAGTTATCTGCAGACGGTTAACTGAAACAGGAGTAAAGCCAGCGCTGTTCAGCTGGCTTTACAGCTGATAGCGTATTAATCACTTTTCCCGGGCAGGCTTATCTATTAAAGTTATTTCCAAATGGCATAAGCTTATATTATATTAGCATACACTTAATTCAGCTGGCCCGGTTACTAACATCCGGTAACCAAATACAGGGAGCAACCATTATGAGCTATCAGGTAAAAGCATTTTTAGATAATGACAGTGAAACCTTCAGTTATGTGGTTACCGATACTGCCAGTAATAAAGCGGTAATTATTGACCCGGTGCTGGATTTTGACTACAAAGCCGGCCGTACCAGCACAGCAAGTGCTGAGCAAATACTGGCTTACGTTAAACAGCATAATTTACAGGTAGAGTGGCTGCTGGAAACCCATGCCCATGCTGATCATTTATCCGCGGCGCCGTTTTTACGCAGCAAGCTGGGGGCAAAGGTGGCCATTGGTGCTGAAATTACTCAGGTACAAACCATTTTTAAAGACGTATTTAACCTGGAAAAGGAATTTTTACCAAACGGCTCGCAGTTCGACCGGCTGTTTGCCGATGGTGATACGCTGCAGGTGGGCGAATTAACCATCCGTGCTATGCATCTGCCTGGCCATACCCCGGCCGATTTAGCCTACATTATTAACGAGCAGGCCGCCTTTGTTGGCGATACCCTGTTTATGCCCGACGTAGGCACCGCCCGTTGCGATTTCCCCGGCGGCAGTGCTGCCACCTTATATGATTCTATCCAGCAACTGCTGGCGCTGCCTGATAACACTGAAATTTACATATGTCATGACTATCCGCCAGCCGGCCGGGAGCATCAATATCTGACCAGTGTCGGCCAGCAAAAACAACACAATATTCATGTTGGTGGCGGGGTTAGTAAAGCGGATTTTGTTAAACGCCGTGAAGCGCGCGATGCCACCCTGGCCATGCCGCGGCTTATTTTGCCATCGGTGCAGGTTAATATTCGTGGTGGCCAGTTGCCGCCGCCAGAAAGCAATGGCACCACCTATTTAAAAGTACCGATTAACCTGTTGTAATAACTGCTTTATCGCTGAAATACCGCCGTTCTGTCGCTAACTGCAACCAGTAACTTACTGGCTGTGCTATGTTTATTGCGGTTAATAATTAATGCCCGGAGTTTTCGCAATGAAAAAACTGCACTTTTTACTGGCACCGGTAATGCTATCGATGCTGCTTGTTTGCCTGCTGCCACCTCAGGCATTGGCCAGTGAAGAAAACCACGAGGACAACCGTCTCAGCGTTGAACGCTTATGGCAGCTGCAACGCATTGGCAGCCCGGTTGTCTCGCCTGATGGCAAACATATTGTCGCACCGGTAACCGGCTATGACGTAAAAGCCGATAAAGCGCAAACCCGCTTGTGGTTGTTCAGTGCCGATGGCACGCAGCAAACTGCGTTAACGGCAGAGGGCCTGCGGGCCAGCGAGCCAACCTTTTCACCCGACGGCAAAACTCTGGCTTTTATCAGCCAGCGGGATAAAGACGACGCCGGCCAGATTTACCTGCTGCCAATGACAGGCCCGGGTGAGGCGCAGCGCCTGACCAACGTGCCCACCGGGGTATCGGGTATTAAGTGGCTGGGAAAGCATTTGTATTTTATCAGCCGGGTGTGGCCGGATAAAAACTGGGACGAAATGGCAGCCCAGTTAAAAGCCGATAAAGATAAAAAAGTGTCAGCCATGCAGTGGAATGCATTGCCCTATTCGCATTTTGACCGTTACCTGAATGAAAACCGCCAGGCCCATGTATTTCGCATTGCCGCCAGCGGCGGAGAGGTTCAGCCGTTAACCCAGCCGCTGGGCCTGGAACTTCCTCGCTCCAGCCAGAGTGCCTCCAGCTACGATGTCGACAGCAAAGAGCAATATCTGGCCTTTAACGCCAATGGCTGGGACAACCAGGTTGACGCCAAAATTGATATCTTTTTAAGCAAGCTTGGCACTGCCGGTACTGCAAACCAGAGCGCTGAAAATATTACCAAAGATAATCAGGCACCCGACAGCAACCCGACTTTCAGCCCCGACGGCAAAAGCCTGGCTTTCAGCCGCCAGCAAATACATGGCTTTTATGCCGATACCGGCCGTTTAATGGTGTACGACCTGGCAAAAAAAACCAGCCGCACTGTTACCGGTGACTGGGACCGTTCGGTTAGTGATTTTATCTGGGCTAATGACGGCCGCGGCTTTTATGCCAGCATCGACGACGCTGCCACTCGCCGGCTGTATTACATCGATGCCAAAACCGGCAAGCCGCGCGCTATTACCAAAGACACCAGCTTTGGCCAGCCGGTACAGGCTGGTAACAGCCTGTATGCCACCAACGACAGCTTTTTATACCCGGCCCGCTTGGTAAAAGTAGATGCCCGCAATGGCAACACCAGCCGGTTGGATAGCTTTAATGATGACATTTTAAGTAAAGTTGAGCTGGGAACCTATGAGTCGGTAACCTATAAGGGCGCTGAAGGTAAAGACATTCAGATGTGGGTGCATTACCCGCCCGGCTTTGATAAAAGCAAAAAGTATCCGTTGTTTCTGTTAATTCACGGTGGCCCGCACAATGCGTTCAGCAATAGTTTCAGTTATCGCTGGAACTCGCAAACCTTTGCCTCCTGGGGCTATGTGGCGGCCTGGCCTAATTTTCATGGCTCCAGCGGTTTTGGCCAGGACTTTGCCGACGCCATTAATCCCGACTGGCGCAGCAAGCCGTTGGCCGATATTCAGGCTGCCACCAAATGGTTTGAAAACCAAAGCTGGATTGACACCGATCGGATGGTGGCCGGCGGCGCCAGTTATGGCGGCTATTTAACGTCTGTATTGCTGGGTACCGAGCACCCGTTTAAAGCGCTGCTTATTCATGCCGCGGTATATAACATGTACTCGCAAATGGCCGCTGACTTTGCCGTGCATTCCACCCGCTTTGGCGGCTTCTGGGACAAGCCTGAACTGTATACCGACATTTCGCCGCATTACCATGCCGGTAAATTTAATACCCCCACTCTGGTTATTCATGGTCAGCAGGATTTGCGGGTACCGGTGGGCCAGGGCTTCGAATTGTTCCGCACCCTGCAAAGCCGTGGTGTTGAATCGCGGATGATTTACTTTCCCGATGAAAACCACTGGATCTTAAAGCCGAATAATTCAATTTACTGGTATAACGAAGTAAAAGACTGGGTAACCCGCTTTGCCGAACCCGGCGCGAAATAAGCGTTAAGAACAAACAATAACCAGGGCGCGGCGTGCAGACATCGCGCTTTTTTTTCTGAAAATGCCGGGCGTTGGCGGTTACCCGCTAACCCGGGTTGAAGAGTGCGGCCAGCGGATTTGCTGAACATCAGCGACAAAAAAGGGGAAATAATCAGGGGTGCCAAAATGATTACCGGCTTCGACATGGCTGGGTAGGGTGAAGCCGCCAAAATCTCGAAAATCAGATAAATAACCACCAAACGGCTGCAGGGTGTAACGCCGTTGCCGGTTGGCATCACTCCAGCGCATCATACTGACCAGCACGGGCTGGCCATTATCTGCTACCGTCAACTCTACTGTCTGGCTCAGGCCCTGCTGGTTAACTGTCAGCCGGGCACTGTTGTCGCTCAGGTGGCTCCAGCTTACGCCGGTGCGCGGCAAAACGGCTGCCGGCGTCCAGAACACGGCTTCTGCCACATAGCGGCCAAAGGCGGCGCGACGCTGATCCAGGCTGGCCCCTTTGCGTGCTACCGGTAACAATTCGAACAGCCAGAAGCGGGTCCAGCTGGCGCTGTCTGAACCGGCGATGCGCCACAGGTTACGCCGGGCCTGCATTTGCCAGATAAAACCGGCCGGCGGTGCCAGTATCTGGCGGGCTTGCATGTCTAAATAATCCGGCTTCAGCCGGCTGCCCATGCCAAAGCGGCCGGTCATGGCAATATCAGCCACGGTATATAACGGCGTGCCCGGGGCAATACAAAAAGTAAAAAAGCGTTGGGCTGCCAGCGGCAGGCCATTTAGCATGGCCGGGTCAAAATAACCTGGCTCAGCTGGCTGGCGGGCCCTAAGTTCGGCAAACAGTTGCTTGTCGGCCTGGTAATCCAGCAGCCGCAAGCCAAGCAAGCCGGCAACAACCAGGATTAGCACCACTATGGTGGTTGTGATAATCAGGGGCATGATTTCTGTCATATCATCCGTCTTTTTGTTAAAAACAGGTAAAGCGTAGCAGGCGCGGGCAAGTCACGCCGCTATTGCGGTAACGTTTAGCTGTTTTTTAATCTGATTTTAATCTTGGTTTTAAATCAGATTCAGCTTCGTTTTGTAAACTGCTGCTGTTAAAACACAGGAGTAAACCACCATGAAAAACCTGACAAAATTTAGTTTGATTGCGGCATTAGTTGCCACTGGTGCGCAAGCTCACAACCATGGCCAGGCCGTGGCAGACAGTGTACTTAAACAGCAGCGCCTTGAGCTGGCTGAAAACACAGAAGGTAAGGGTTTTGGGCCGCAGTCGCCGCGTGATCTGGCAACACTTAACGGTGAAAACAACAGAATATTTGCAACCGCGCCTGATCATCAGCAAATGAACCTGTGTAATATTCATTTTCATGCGGGGGCCGAACACAAAGGGGGCGAATTTACCCGCTATCTTGGTAATGGGGATGGCGCTGGCGTAGGCACCGGTTTTGGCTATAGCGGTAAGCTGAAACCTGAATGGTTAGAACCCATCGATAGCAGCGAAGTATGTAAAGGCGATAACAACGGTTTAAAACCCGGAGACACCATTGAGTTGCATTACGTGTTCACCAGTGCCCAGATTACGCCAGGCCCCACCCTTGGTTCCTGTCTGGCAGAATCGACAATGAATCCGCAGCTGAGGGTTGAAGGTCAGGTTTATGTGCTGGTCAACGATGATGATGCTCTTGATTTCGCGGAGCTCACCGAATTTGGGATGCGGGATGGGTATTATCAGCCGTTTAATATCCCTGCTAATACCGGTGAGCCTGTGCGCTATGAAGGGTCAACCACCGGGCCTGCATATAATACTAAGGGCTCACCATTACAGGTTTCCTGGAGTGTTCGACCAAAAGTTGCCATGGTCGATATTCAAAGCGTAGGTAAATGGTGTGACAACAATCCATTTGAAGAGAAAAGTGCACATGGTGTACGTAATCTGGTGATTAACCCAAAACTTATTTCAGATATTGATCAGTAAGACAAAGGCTGAAACGATAACCGGTGCCCCGCAGTGTCTGAATACAACCAGCACTGCCGGGGCACATTATTTTCTGACGGAGTCTGCTAATATAAACATCCACAATATTAGTTTGTGGATCGGCCTGAGTGCCCCAAACCCGGTTCAAAATGCGTTCACGACTGAATACCACGCCTTCGTTTTCCAGAAATAGCTTTAACAAATCAAATTCAATTTTGGTAAGTGACAACAGTTGTTCGCCACTCCATGCCTGATGGCTGTTTAAATCCAGATTAATGTGGCCAAGATGTAATGCGGTTTGCTGGGTTGGCGGTGCAGCTGTATTCCGGCGAAGCAGTACCTCAATTCTTACTAGTAACTCATCAAAATCAAAAGGTTTAGCCAGGTAGTCGTCAGCACCACTCTTTAATCCGGCAATCCGGTCACTTACCTCATGTAATGCCGAAAGCAAGATAATTTTCGCTTGTGGTGCGTCCCGTCTTAATTGCGGCAGTACCGTCAGGCTGTCTTCATCAACAAACAGCCGATCGAGCACAATCACATCAGGCTGACAAAGCCTGGCGGTGCTGCATAACTGATGTAATTGGGTAATACTCTGGCATTGATAGCCTTCAGCCGTTAAGCCGCGTGCTAAAAAGTTAACCAGTGGCAGTTCATCATCTGCTATCAGTAATTTCACTGCAGTATCTCCGTGGGCAATACCACATTGAACACGGTGCCTTTAGCAGGCTCGGATTGCACGTCAATCTGGCCTGCATGGGCAACAATAATCTCTTTGGCAATTGCCAGACCAAGACCGGTACCGTCTTTGTTACGTTGTAACCTGACAAAACGGTCAAAAATGTAGGGCAGGTCAGTGGGCGCAATGCCCGGGCCATTGTCAGCAACGGTAATTGTCAGCAGGCTGTTTTTCATTGAGGCAGTTAAGGTAATGGTGCAGCCGGCATTAGTATATTTAATCGCGTTATCCAGAATCGCAGCAATGGCCTGACTTAGCCTTGATTCATCAGCCAGTAAAACCAGCAACTGGCAGCTTTCTTCAATCCTGTACTCAAAATGATGGCTGCGGGCATAACTACGCCATTGTTCAGCCAGTGTGATAAGCCAGTCTGCCACGTCAATTTCTGCCAGCTCCAGTTTAAGCTGGCCAATATCTGCGCGTGCCAACAGCAGCAAATCATCAATTAACCTGCTCATTGCTACCGCCTGCTCCAGCACAGATTGCAGCGCTTGCCGGTAATTTTGCTGGTTGGCATCCGTTTGCCGTAGCGTCACCTGGGCCTCCCCCCGGATAATGGTCACAGGGGTACGCAATTCGTGACTAATATCAGTCAAAAACTGTCGTCGCTTATTATCGGTAGCCGTTAAAAGTTGGTTGGCCTGCACCAGTTGCTGAGTTCGCTGCTGTACTTCACTCTCCAGTGCTACCCTTGAACGCTGATCATCCTGCTGGTGTTGCCATAATTTTTCTGCCATTGAATTAAACGCCAGCGCCAATTGGCGGAACTCATCATCCAGGTTCTCTGGTAAACGGTGAGTATATCGGCCTTGTGCGAGGGCTTCGGTACCTGCTTTAATGGTTTGCAGTGGTTGATACAGCTGGTTTAACAGCCATAAACAGCTCAGCACAATCAGCGGGATACCCACCACGCCCAGGCCAATGCTGAACCATATAATGGTGCTATTCAAAGTGTCTATTCGTGAGTTTATGGCACCCACTACAAGGGTTTGACGTGAAACTGCGGCGTTAATGGCGTCCCGAAACTGATTGTCTATGGTCACTTCAAGCAAACGTCTTACCTGTTCTCGCTGGCCGGGTGCAATGGTTGCCGGCTCGGCGGTAATGATGGCAAATTCACTGACAATAGTGTTAATCAGCCGGGCCAAATCTTCAGTGTCTTCAACACTGCCCTGGGTCATTTCCGGGCCCAGATCATCACGCTGCTGGCGTTCAAGCATCCTGATTTTATTTAACGACTGATCAATGAGCTTTTGTTTATTGCGTATGTTTGCCTGGTTGGCATTTTTACCAAATAAAAGTTCGTCGGTTAGTTGCTTAAACAGCCGGTAAGAAATACTGGATAACTGCTGATGCTCTACCAGCAAGCTTTGAGCTGTTGTGCTTTGTGCCAGATTTTTGCTGGTAACATGCGCAGAAAGCGCCGCAGACACCATAACAACCGTCAGCACTAATGTCAGCGCTGCCCCCAGTATAAATAACTTATATCGATACATAGTCGCTCAAAACATAAGATAACGAATGAATTCATAAGTTACGGCCAGCAGCACGTAACCTGACTGACAGCTAGTCTAAGCCAGTTAATTCATTTTATGAATCTTTAGCTGTCAGGTATTTCAGTTTTAGCCAGCCTGACCCTGATAAGGGTGTAGCAAGCAGGTTCTGGCAATGGCTGATAAAGCCGCTGAAACATTAACCATCAGTAACGTCTGGTTGTCAGGCTGTAGTCGATATCAGACAGTCACAAAATGCCCTATTGTTTTAACCTTAGAATCAGCTCGGCCACTTCGGCCACCCCGCGCTGCACGTCGTCAAGCCCGCTGCTCACCCCCGATATTTTTTGCTGACCCTGAGCCGACGCCTGCTGAATTTTACTCATTTGCTGATAAATCTGGCTGATTAAGCCGGCGTTGCTTTCAATAACCGTTGCCACTTTATTGGTGGCCTCGCTGGTGCGCGCGGCTAAAGTACGCACTTCATCGGCTACCACGGCAAAGCCCCGGCCCGACTCTCCGGCCCGGGCCGCTTCTATTGCTGCGTTTAATGCCAGTAAATTCGTTTGATCCGCTATCGCTCTGATGGTGGTAACAATTTCCTGAATACTGTTAGACTGCTCGTTCAACTGTTTGCTGATAGCACTGGCACCGTCGACCTCGCTGGCTATCATGCCAGAGGTGGTGACGGCTTCGCTAAGCGCCTGGCTGGCCGATGCGGTTATCCGGGCTGTTTTGTCTGAGGTGGCCGAGGCCTGATCAGCAGCATCATAAGCCCGGATAATGCGCGCGGTAATGTCGCTGGCCAGTTTAACAATTTTGGTAACCTGGTTTTTTTCGTTAAATATCGGATTGTAGCTGGCTTCCAGCCATATCGACTGGCCAGCTTTGTTTTTTCGCTCAAACAAGCCTGAAAAAGCTTTGCCCGCCGCCATTTCCTGCCAGAACCGGGGATTTTTTTTATAGAAATCGGGGTAACAGAACATTTCGTGATGCTTACCAACTATTTCCTGCTTCTGGTAGCCGGTTGCTGCCAGAAACAACGAGTTAGCATCTTCAATAATGCCTTGTGGTGTAAAGTGAATAATGGCGGTGGTGCGGTCAAACGCGTCAAACACCGCATTCTGAAAATCCAGCCGCTGCTGGTTTTTGGTAATATCACGGGCAATTTTTATAATTCTGGTTACCTTGCCTGCCGGATCTTTCACCGGAAAATAACTGGCATCCAGGTACATTACCTCTGCCTGTTTAGTACGCCGTTCAAATACACCACTATGGCTTTGCCCCACCGCCAGCTCGCGCCAGAATTGTTTATAATCGGCCGACGCCGCATAGTCTTTGTCACAAAACAGCCGGTGGTGCTGGCCCAGTACCTCATGTTCCTGATAACCGGTTGCCTGCAAAAACAACGGGTTTACCCGGCTGACCACGCCATCGGGGGGTAAATTCAATATAGGCAACATGGGTGCGAATGGCTTGCAGAGCAGCGTTGCTCTCGTCCAGCTGCTGCTGGCAGGCCGTCAAAGCGGGTTGCAAATCAGGTGTATTCCAGAACATAGGTACTCCGTAGTTTGGGCTATATGTCAACGCTATCAGGGCGTCAGTTAGTTTTGCGTCTTAATAAACCGCATCGGTGCTCCGTTACACCCTTAAGTTGCAACTTTTTGTACCAACCAAACTGTCCTGGTATTTCAGTAAGCGTTAATCAATCAACCGCCAGCCTCTGCTGGTTATCGGTATTAAATCCATGCGTCTCCAGCCAGTCGAACGCCTGCTGCGGGTGCATAAATCTTTGCAATTCAAAGCGCTGTGGAACCTTCTTCACCATCTTGTCCAGCTGGAACTCTTTCACCGTATTGGGCCAGTAAACATGGGCCGAGTAACGCAAATTATGCTCAATAGTCCAGCCAACCAGTTCTTTAATAATTGGCTCAATACCGGGCACGCCTAAATGCCAGTTTTCCAGAAAGGTAATATTAGCCCAGTCACCACCAGTTAATGGTATTGCTGCAGCTTTAAAATCACGGGCATAATCTTTAGCATCCAGCTCGGTCCAGCTGCCTTTTACCATGGCGATTAATACGTTGTTATCCAGCCAGATATTAAATTTAGGGTTGTATTTCATATCAGCGGCCTTGCTGTCAAAAACAGTTTAAGCGTAGCAGGCATTGCTAAACCGGGCGCAATTTTAACCGGTATTAACAGAACAGCTGAGCCTAACCGTAATTCCAGCTTAGACCATGCTGGGCGAACAGGGCACAGTCTTTATCAAACCACTGTTTAAAGGGTGACACATCAAAGCCGTGCAACTGGGCCAGGTAGGCATAGCGCAGCGAGGTGCTCAGTAAATCAGGGTAGCGCCATATTTTGCCAAAGGCCACCACGCAAAGCGTTGGCTGTTCGGCCAGTATTTCAAGCACTTTCATTACCTGGTGTAAGTAGCGTAGCTCTGCAGTTAGCGCCGGGCTAATTGGTGCAGGCGGTGGAGTATGCTGCATAAGCCGGCCCTGTTAGGTTGTACTGTGCTTAATTTAGGGTATCGGCCGGGGTAATAATAGGTTTAGTCAGTTATCGTCAGTTTGATGTGTACTGATATCGTACATATCAGCATTCGCTCAGTGAACAATACATAGCTTCAGGGAGAATCGGTTTGCTCTAAGTCAACCGTTGAGGCCCTGGACGGGCGGACAAATGCGCATGGAGCGCATTTGAACAGCTCTGCTGGCCCGAAGGGTAAACTTCATGGATGGAAGTTTATAAACGAGCCCCCATGGATGGGTTCACGGCGTGTTGACGTGAGCAAACCGGTTCGGACTATCAACAATCTTTTTCCAAAAAGCACGCTGTTTAACTTCACCTATCAGGCTAACTGAGTCGGCTCTGTGGCTTAACTCTGGTTTGGTAAAGGTGCTCCAGTGCTTCGCTAATGGTCATATCGTCGTTTTCGCCAAGGTAACGCTCTACCTGCTTATTCACAAAAATAACCGCTTGTCTTTGTGCTGCTTAAAACATGAGTGAGCTTCTCCTCTAATAATTCACCGAAATTCAAATTTATATTGATGCGATAGCTGGTTATTGGTACAACAATCGCCAGTTAAGTAAGGCGCTAATGATGTCAGTCGAGTTTTATAACCTTAATGCCAGCCAATTTGCCGCAGACACGACTAATGTCGATATGTCAGAGCTTTATGCCCGTTTTTTACCAAAACTGCCGTCGAATGGCGTTATATTAGATGCGGGTTGTGGCACAGGGCGTGATAGTCGTTTTTTTCTAGCTAAGGGTTTTACTGTTTGTGCATTTGATGCTAGTACGGAAATGGTGCGTTTAGCCCGTGAGTTAACCGGGCTTGATGTTCGTCTTGATACTTTTTTGTCTTATCAGTCCGATATCCATTTCGATGGGATCTGGGCTTGTGCATCTTTGTTGCACGTCGCGGAGGCTGAGCTTGCTGCAACATTTAATCACCTTGGCACGTTTTTAAAACCAAATGGTGTTCTTTATTGCTCTTTTAAGTTAGGTTTAGCTGAAATGCAGCGTGATGGCCGCTGTTTTACCCAAATGACGGCTGACCGCTTGGGTGTTGCTTTATCCGATACTCGACTACAAATATCAGAGCACTGGATCTCGGATGATGCCAGACCGGGCCGTAGCCATGAGCAATGGCTTAATGCGTTATTGGAACCTAGGGTTTGACATCCTCAACTTTGTATCAAGGTAATATTCTCACCACTGGCGGTGCCGTTGATCCTTTACTGCCAAAATTAATCTATGCCATCAATCATGCCTCTGAGATTGAAATTAGCGTGTCTTTTATTCAAACCTCTGGCATACATTTATTGTTACCGGCACTTACCGATGCGCTTGAAGCTGGTGCTAGCATCAAAATTCTGACGTCAGATTATTTGCAAATTACTGCGCCGGAAGCGTTACGCCAACTGTTATTACTCTCTGAGCGCGGCGCAGCCATCAGGTTGTTTTGCTGTGGTGCCAGCACTGCCTTTCATATGAAGGCTTATATTTTTGTCAAATGCCAAAACGGGACAACAGAGCAAGGTTGCGCTTATGTCGGTTCAAATAACATCAGCCGCACCGCCCTGTTAACTTCGCATGAATGGACCTTGCGGCATGATTTTGTCGCTGCCGAGGCTAATTGTCAGTTCAGTGATATTCGCCGCCAGTTTGTCAGTATTTTTACTCATAAACAGAGCGTACCACTGACCGAGCAGGTTCTGGCAGGCTACCTTAAGCGCTATCAGCAAAATCGCCAGCAACGTTTGCAGCTAGTTGGCGCAGAGCTTGAACAAGAGGCCGTCATCACACCTAACCCGGCCCAACAGGATGCATTGGCAGCGCTACAACTTAGTCGTCAGCAAGGTTATAAACGTGGCTTAGTTGTATTGGCTACCGGCATGGGTAAAACCTGGCTGGCAGCCTTTGATGCAAGGCAAGTTGACGCGAAAAAAATACTTTTTGTTGCACACCGCGAAGAGATATTGCTGCAGGCACAGCAAAGTTTTGCCCGCTTAAACCCGTTAAAGAGCAGCGGTTTATATTTCAGTGGCGAAAAAGCTGCAACTGCAGATATGGTTTTTGCATCTATTCAAACATTAAGTAAAAAAGAGCATTTACAGTTATTCGCCACAGATCACTTTGATTACATAGTAATTGATGAGTTTCATCATGCTGGCAGCCCCAGCTATCATCAGGTGTTAAACCACTTTAAACCGAACTTTTTACTGGGCTTAACCGCGACGCCTGAGCGCAGTGATCAGGCGGATATTCTGGCGCTGTGTGATAACAACTTAGTGTTCGAGCGTAACCTGGTGCATGGTATTGAAAGTGGTATTTTGGTGCCGTTTCATTACTTTGGTGTTTACGATCAGTTTGTCGATTATCAGGAAATTCCCTGGCGTAGCGGTAAATTTGATGCCACAGCACTGGATGCCGCTTTTGCCACCCGCCAGCGGGCAAAGCATATTTTTGAACACTGGAATAAGCACAAACAACACCGGACATTGGCGTTTTGCGTGTCACGCAAGCATGCCGATTACATGGCAGACTATTTTACCCAGCAAGGGGTGAAAGCGGCTGCGGTTTATCAGGGGAGTACTTTGCGTCGCAATGAAGCCCTTGAGCAATTGGATAACGCAGTCATTCAGGTATTGTTCTCTGTCGACTTATTCAATGAAGGAACAGATTTACCCTCAATAGACACGGTGTTAATGCTTAGACCAACCGAGTCAAAAATCTTATTTTTGCAGCAACTAGGGAGGGGCTTGCGCCGAGCTGACTTATTGAATAAAAGCCGTCTGGTGGTGGTTGATTTTATTGGTAATCACCAGTCTTTTCTTAATAAACCTGCCGCTTTATTTAATGTCAGCGGCGTGAAAAATATTAGCCGCACCATCATAGATGAACCGGTAATAGCACCAGGCTGCTACATAAATTTTGCGCCGCAAGTTGTTGAGTTTTGGCAGCAACTGGTACGCAGAGTTAAAAACACAGCAGCAGAAGATTTTGTCCAGCTGACAGCTGAAATTGGTCGCCGACCAACCGCTGCTGAGTTTGCTTTAGCCGGTTATGATCTGCTTAAAGTGCGTAAGCAACACGGCAGCTGGTTTCAGCTGGTAGCAGAGCAAACGCAGGATCAAGACTTGGCTAGGTTAGTGCAACGTTATGGTGATTGGTTGCTCGACGGCATTGAAACTACGGCTATGGCTAAGTGTTTCAAAATGGTGTTGCTGCGAGCTTTTCTGCAGTTAGATGGTTTTAATACTGCGGTTAATACTGAAGAGTTGTCAGCACTGAGTTGGCAAATTATTAAGCGCAGGCCAGATCTGATTGAAAAAGACGTACCAGCGGAGCTGCAACACCAAAAGGAAGCTAGTGTAAAATGGCATCAATATTGGTGTAAAAACCCGATCCATTTTTACGCCAAACAAGATAAGCATGCGGCAAAAGCCTGGTTTGTGCTGAGCGAAGAGCGATTTAGCGCCAACTTCAGCGTTCAGCCGGATGACGTGGCTTTGCTAACAGAGTTAAGTCACGAGCTGATAGATCTTCGCCTGCTGCAATATACTTTGCGCACGCCAGCTCCAGCAGAAACCTCTAGCGAGTTGGATCGCCAGCAACAGAACGTGACCAATGTGCTGCCGTTTTATCCCGCACTAAAAATTGCTTGTGGCCATTTTGGTAGAGGTATGCCGGATGGTGCAAAAATGCTGCAACTGCCAGAGCATTATGGCCATTTAAATTCTGAACAACATTTTATTGCACCGGCAAAAGGCAATTCGATGAACGGTGGTAAGCAGCCTATAGTAGATGGTGATTTGTTGCTACTGGAATGGGTTACACCTGTAAATGCAGGTTCAATTTCGAATAATGTTATGGCCATTGAGCGCCTAGATGAAGCCGGTGATGCCGAGTATTTGTTAAGGATAGTGAAAAAGCAGGGACCAGGCGTTTACCTGCTTAAAGCGCAAAACCCGGATTACAGCGACTTAGCAGCAAATGAGACTATGCGCACTTTCGCCAGGTTAAAAGCAGTGATTTTACCGCAAGATATCACCAAACTGTAGGCGGTAGGCAGTCAACACCTTTTTAGCTTCTATACTACTAAACCAATTTTCGGCTTCCTCTTTTTCTTCAATCCGACGACAGTGCCATCAAAAGACTGCAGGGCGGTTAGCTTTCAGGTTGTTTGGGTATCAGGTAAAAATAAGTATTACCTTGTTTTTTATAGGGTAGTTTGCCAGCTTCCCGAAGATGCATAAGCTCGCAGCTAGACACCTTCAGCGCAGCCTTCGCTTTTTTACTCGTCAACCAACTCTGATTATCTGGTTCTGGTTTAATTGGCTTTACTGGCACAGTAGCCTCCTGAATCAATGTGGTTGGGAAAAAGCTACTACCGCTTCGCCGCTATCTCCGCCAAATCATCCGCCAGCGATTTTGCTGGTTTTTCTATTATTCTCCCTAACTCGCGGCCGTTATCCAGCACGATAATTGTTGGGGTATAACGCAGGTTGTACTGGCTGTGCAGTTGCTGCGGGTGTTGTTTTTGCTGGTTTACCGTTTCTAACTGCAGAGTGTTAAGGGCAACGCCAGACTGCTGCACTAATTTTAGCAGGCGGGGTACTTCGCGTTCGCTGTCGTGACACCAGCTGCCGAATAGCACCAGTAGCTGCAGGCCGGTAAGCTGTTGCATTTGGGCCAGTGCCCCGGCTGACGGCTGATAACTGGCGTATTCTGCGGCGAAACCCGGGTACTGGGCCAGCAGCGCTTCACCGCTGATGCTGCCAATGGTTGCTGGCTGTACCATGCTGTGCGGGTTGGCTTTTGCGGGGGCCGTCGTTAACGCTAGGCTGGCGATGGCAGCACTAAGAACCGCAGCAGTAACAACAGCATAATAACGCATGGTAAAAACCTCAGGGCAGGCAGGGCAAGTTTGCGCTTTATAGTAGGCAAGCGGCGGCCAACATACAATGGCTTTAACCACAGCGCGTGGCTGCTTGCAGTGGGCTGCAAACCTGCAAGAAATACCTGTGTTATTGTAATTATTTTAAAAAACCTGCCAGCGATCTTTTAAAAATTAATATAAAACAAATGCTTACAGTTGGTTCGGTTTTTGCTTTTTCTGGGTGTTTTAAAGTAACTGCAGCGTGTTTATTACTGCAGCCAAATTTTTTAGCTTTTGCAAAGCAAGGAGAACACCATGGAAAATAAAACACCCCGTTGGTTAAGTTTAGTTATGGTTGCCTTATTCAGTACTGCTGTGGCGTCTTGTGCCACCATTGAAGGTGCCGGTAAAGATATTGAGAGCGCCGGTGAGGCCATTCAGGAAGAAGCTGAAGAAAATAACTAAGTTTGCTACCTGGCGTTTAGGCCATTAAGCCGGCTTTGTTGTTATGCAAAGCCGGCGATTATTGTTCAAAAACAGCTGCTTAGCATTCCCTTGTTATTATTTACAATTCTGGTTAAAAAAAACACTTAACATATGTTCCTAAATGTTCTGGCTACTGGTATGATGTGCTCGTTTAGTAACCGCTAATTAGCAGAATGTTTGAGGGATCAAGATGTCATTAGTTTCTGTTCGTACTTTATTAGGTGCCGCCACTTTGCTGGCTGCCAGCTTCAGTAGCCAGGCTACCTTAATCGTTAACGGCGATTTTGAAGAAAACTTTGTTGCTAGCAATAACTGGAAATCTTTTGCCAGCAGTGCTGTAGCAGGCTGGCAGGGTAGTAATATTGAAATTTGGAATGCGTTAAATGGTGTTATTGCCGCCAGTGGCAAAAACTTCATTGAATTAAATGCCCATGGTAGCAACGTTGGTGCCTGGTCTATTTTCCAGACTTTTGCTACCGAAGTGGGTCGTGATTACCAGTTAAGCTTTTATTACCGTGCCCGCAATAATAACAGTGAAGCTTTTGAAGTTAGCTTCGCCGGTTTAACTCAGGCCATGACCGACCACACCAAAGCGGGCTGGAGCTTTTTCAGCAGCATTTTTACTGCAACCGCTGAAACCTCAACGCTGCGTTTTACTTCATTAAACAGCGGCACCCAAGGTAACTTAATTGATGCGATAAACGTTTCGGCGTTACCAGTGCCTGCACCTACTGCTGTGCCAGAGCCTGCTACGCTGGCTGCCTTTGGTGCTGGCTTGCTGGCGTTAGTAGGTGGCCGCCGGCTGCGTCGCAACAAAGCGAAAAACAGCTTATAAGCAACCTGCTTAGCTAAATAACGCCAACCTCCGGGTTGGCGTTTTGCATTGTGGCGGGCAGAAGGTCAGGTTGTCATACGGTTGCAATATTCGCGTCTTATTCTACCCAGCTGCAGGGATGTAGCAACTGCCACGGACAGGGTTGGCTAAAGCGGTAAGCTAACTGAAAGAGTAATCAGCTTGGGTTTAAGTGACTATCATCGTGACGAGCTGCGCCATATTCTGGCCAACAAACGCCTGACCCCATTGTTTCAGCCCATAGTGCGGCTGAGTGATGGTCAGAATCTGGGCTTTGAAGCCTTGATCCGCGGGCCGTCGAACAGTGCCCTGCACTCGCCGGGCAACTTATTTAAAACCGCCATTAGTTATAACCTGCTGGAGCCGCTGGAGCTGCTGTGTCGCGAGCTTAGCATTAATGCTTTTGCCAAAGCCGGCGCTGCTGGTCTGCTGTTTTTAAATGTAAACCCGCTACTGCTGTTAACCTCTGATCACCCGTCCGGCCTGACTAAAAAAATGATTGAAGCGGCCGGCCTGGCGCCGGAGCAAATTGTTATTGAGCTGTCAGAACAGTTTCAGGTAGAAGACACCGACCTGTTTATTAATGCGGTAAAGCATTATCGCGAGTTTGGCTTTAAAATTGCCATTGATGATTTAGGCAGTGGCTTTTCCGGCCTCAGGCTCTGGTCAGAATTACGGCCGGATATTGTGAAAATAGACCGCTATTTTATCGACCAGCTGCACCAGGACCCGATTAAAAAAGCCTTTGTAAAAAACATTATTGAAATAGCCAAAGATACCGGCTCCAGCATTATTGCTGAGGGTATTGAAACCAGCGAAGAGCTGCAAATGTGCCGGGAGCTGGGCGCCGAATATGGCCAGGGTTATTTGCTGGGACGGCCGCAAGCCGATTTTCAGGACAGCCCCACTGCGCTGGCACCGCTGCTGGCCCAAAGCCCGGTAAAACTGAACCAGGCGCTGGACCCGGTAATTATTGCTATTGCGCCGG
Organism: Arsukibacterium indicum; assembly: GCF_019100565.1. Taxonomy (GTDB): domain Bacteria; phylum Pseudomonadota; class Gammaproteobacteria; order Enterobacterales; family Alteromonadaceae; genus Alishewanella; species Alishewanella indicum. Next base: position 69,958 of record NZ_JAHRID010000008.1, read on the forward strand.
TGCTGCTGACAACCCCGGCAGCCGACGTAGCCGAGTTATTTACCGCCGATAAAAGCCTGGCTTGCATTGCCGTGGTGGACGACCAGCAGCGGCCGGTTGGTGTGGTCAGCCGCAGTGTGCTGAATGAAAAATTCTCCCATACCTTTGGCCGGGCGCTGTATCAGCGTAAACCGGTAAGCTACTGCATGGAAAAAGCCCCGCTGGTGGTCGAAAAAAGTATGTCGATAGACGATGTCAGCAGTCTGATCAGTGATGATGCCGACGACGCCAGCCTGTATTTTCTGGTAACCGACAACGGCCGTTATTATGGCCTGGGTTCGGTGCGCAAAGTGCTGAAGCAAATAAGTGAAAATAAAGTGTTTTTTGCCCGCTACACCAATCCGCTAACCCTGCTGCCGGGCAATGTACCGCTGAACCTGCATATCGATAACCTGCTGTAACAGTTCGGTAATTAACTGCTGGCTGTCGATACCGGACAAATCAGTAGCCCAGGGTTTGGCGTAGCGGTATAAGTCGCGCAGAATGCTGTCGCGCTGCCAGGCAGGCTCGATATCCTGCAGAAAATAGCGGCCGTAAACGTTATCGTTAATGGCGCTGATGGCCATAGCTGCAAGTCTTGCTGTGAGTCGAAGTCCTCATCGGTGAGTTCTTCATATTCTTCAGGTGTAATCAGCTGATTATCAATAGCCTCACGCAACTGCGCTTTTACCAGCATAATATCGTACGGGAACCCATGACCAGAGACGACAGCTTCCCGAATCAATTGCGGGTTATAGCACTCAACATGGCAGTATTTTCTTAATACGGTTTTAAGTGGTTCTTTAATTTTAGTCATTGATACATATTGGTTATGAGATTAGGAGGTAAACTAAAACCTATTCCGGATAAAGGGACTGCAAGCTTGCCCGACATTCCAGTAATCGATTTTTTATCCATACATCTTCAATTACGTCTGTCTGACATTTTTTATCAAGTAAAAGCTGTTTAACATTCACAAATTGATCAAACTCACCTTGCTGATGAATCTTTTTCATTGATTTCAAACAGGCTTCAACGTCTTTAACGTAAATCCATTCGTCATTTGACCAAATGGTGTTTTTAGTTTTATAGGCCTCTGAAATTCTTTTCACGGCTTCACTTTTACCGTCAATATAGTCAAGTAGCAGGTCTAATAAATTGGTCTTTGATATTTTCATTGATGTAACCAGGATCATACTAAGCTGTACCTCGGGCGAAACGTGCTGCGGCGTGTTGTTATCAATCGTGGCGATTTTTTTTATTAGTCGCTAGCTTCAGGGCATCATATTTCATAACTTGTTAAGAGTATGCTTTAGGAGCTGAATACAGGACCGGTTATTAAGTGATACCCAACTGACTCAGCAAGGGTAATAGCACGCTTTCCACCCGCTCATCAGTTATCTGAAATTCTTGTGGACGGGACGCCATAATATGCGATTTGCGGCTTTTATTTACAATTTTAAAGCCAGGTTTGGCGTAGTCACCCGCGTTCATACTGCGGCCCAGTAAAATCTCTTCACCGCTAAAAGTGGCCGCAACACTATGCTGATCTTTGGGTAAGCCGCCTGCCGATGGTTGACGCCAGAATCCGTTAATAATTGTGTCCTTCAGCCAGGGCAATGCAGTAAGGGGCAGTTCAAGCTGATTTTCCGTATCGTACAGTTTACCCTTGCTAATACGGTAAATAATCAGCAGTTTATCGCCAGTAAAATACTGAACAAGTTTATTAGCAGCGTCATCCAGCTGCTCGTCCGCTAGATGGCGATATGAAGTTCTTGCGGCAACCGTGTTTAGAAGAGTAATCTCATTCATAGTTTGCATTATTTCCCGGTAAGCCGGATGGCTTTAATTGTGTTACGGGACTCCAGCATTCTCAGCGTCTACGGCTTAAGCAGGTTCCGGGTGACTTCATCTATCAGGTTTTGCAGTACCATTTGCTCCGGGCTGGCAAGTTCTCGTGACGCCAGAACGGCATAGGTAAATTTCGTTCCCGACGATAGCTCGGTAGATGGATTCTTGCCAGCTGCGGCATTATCACGAATAAATACCATCTGGTTCCTAGTCGATATCAATACATCGGGCGAAACGTGCTGAGGCGCGTTGCAATCAATAGCGGCGATTACTTTATCTGCCGCCTGCTTCAAGGAGTTATAGTCCATAACTTGTTCAGAGTGCGCTGTAGGTGGTTTACCAATAAGGTAGGCTGATGTACTGACGAAACAGCAGCATGGATGCTGTGCAGGCTGAAGGGGCACAAGGATGTGATCCTTGAAGCCGGTGAAGTCGGTATTTCTGCCTGCCTGATATGTAATGAGTTTTAAAGCGCATTCTGCTGATATTTGTCTGCAAGGGTATGCCAGGTGTCTAACAAACCACCTTCAAATAGCAAGCTATCTGAGAACGAAATTTGCTGAAAAGTACTTGGCACTTTGCGATCTTCCCGGGAGAGGTTATTGATCTGGTAGCCGCCGTCACCACGTTGATTACCAGCATCGACTAATCTACAAATCGCCAACTGTTCTTTTGCTACTGGCTCCTCGTTTGTCATAATTTTGCCATGGGGTAAGCCGCCTTCATGTGGCATTTTCCTAAAAAAATTCAGCTTCTCGATAAACCATGGTAGTACTTCTAACGGAGCGTCAAATTGAGACGTAATTTGAAATTCTGGGCCGTCTTTGGGTTTTATAATTCTGTGACGGCAAATAGATAAATACGTATCTTGTTTGAAGAAAGAATAATAACGTCCTGGATAGTTCAGATGATCTTCAACCTTAGCAATTAGTTTGATTCCGGCAGGAGGGTCTGTAGGATCAGTTATAGTCTTAGTACTTTGTAAAAACAGCTGGTTCATGATTATCCTTTAATCGGCGTCAGTTTAGGATTAACAACAATAGCATCGCCATATTTGTCTATGGAGATCATCCTCCGTTCAAAGTTAACTGTCTCAACAACGCCATACTGTTGTTTACCGCCCAGTAAATTTTTGGTGAGGCCATTTCCAAGATAGTGCTGGTTGTTACCCAACGTTTTGTGCATGTCCGTTCTTTTTTTAAGTAGTGCCAACTCATCCTCAGGCATATTCTGCTCAGTAAAGTAATCATAAGCACCATCAATATCAGCTGGAGATTCCATAAACGGAGAGTTACAAGCTTCTTCATACTTCTTTGCGTAGTATTGCTGGTTTTCATCAGACAACAATAAATCAATTTCTTCATCAGTGAACTTGCTACTAAGCTCTTCTTTACAAAACTGATTTAATCCTTCAAACGATGCCACGACACATTTGGTATCAGCTATTTGGTAAGCTTTTTCAGTATCGATAATTGCTAATGCGTACTCTGTGTTTGGATCATACTCAATACCAATCATTTTGCAGATGAGTTCAGGGTCTGAATCTGCCGCTTCCATTTGGTCAAAGGTTGTAGACCAATATTTTGCTCCTTTGCCTGTATTGCCCTCCATTGCAGCGCCTAAAGAATTGTATTTTAAATTGCTGGCCGCCATAAATCTGACATGGAAACTCTCGTTGGCAACTTCACCGGCTTCTGCCATAGCCAACAACTCGGCATCTGAATACTTGGGCTGATAACCACTTTGTTCAATTTGTTTACGCCGCTCTGCCAGAATTTGCTGAGCATGTTCAAGGCTTTCTGGTATTACCTTTTTAGACGGTGCCGCTTTGGCGGTTGGTGTGCTGTTTGCCTCATGCCCCGCGGTTTTGGCGGCTACCGGCTGAGTTGTAGTGGTAGCGCCGCCTTTGGGTTTGCTGGCTTTGCTGCCAGAGCCAGAAGGGCTAGCGGAGTTTGCGGCAGCTGCACTATTGCCGGGCATGGCGGTGCTACCCGCCGGGGTGTAGGTATTGCCGCCGATGGGCTCGGGTGGGGAGGCCCAGCCGTCGGTCAGCTGCCATACCCGCAGCTCGTCCTGCTGAAATAGCTGCAACAGCTCGGTAATTAATTGTTGGTTGTCGATGCCGGATAAGTCACTGACCCAGGGTTTGGCGTAGCGGTACAATTCGCGCAGAATGCTGTCGCGCTGCCAGACAGGCTCGATATCCTGCAGAAAATAGCGGCCGTAAACGTTATCGTTAATGGCGCTGATAGCAAAAGTGCTGGCCATATCGGTATAACAGAGCCGGTTTTTACTGACAAAAAAGATCTCGCCCCATTTGCCATAAAACAGCTGGCCGTCGAATAACAGGGGTGTTAACTCCGCCGGGATTTCCGTTTCCGTGATCATTGCCGCATCCGTTACTGTAGATATTAACGTTTAATTAATTATTGGTAGCATTTTGTTTTCTTATTGACAGCTTGTCAATGCCAGATGGGCTTTTAGCAAGGATAAAAAAGGCCGGCAATTGCCGGCACCTAGACGAGTATAAACGGGTACAGACGGGTAGCAGATATCAGCCGTTGTAACTAATGTGTTGATGAAAGCGGACGGTTAAATCCTGTTTCTCCGGGTTAACGGCCAGTTTGTCGGCAAAGCTGCGCAGGGCAGTCTCAACCTGATTCATAAAGCGACCATAGCCGGTTTCGGTCATATCATCATTACCGGCAACGATAATAATATGGATGGCTTCCACCAGGTTATCGCCCTGCCAGTCACTGATAAACTGCGCGCTGTTATTGGCCGGGTCAAAGCCCAGTAGCTGCAGCTCGCCGGTGGTTTCCGGTTTATCAAACTTACTGTTGCGTACCAGCGGCGTTAAGCCGTTGCCAATAATGGCTACCCGGTTTAAGTCTTTAGCCTGAATGGCGCTTTTCAGCTGCTGCTCAAGCTGTTGATACAGCGGGCTGTAATCCAGACTGTCATTGGCGACATACTGCTGCTTCAGTGCCCGGCTAAGTGGCAGAGTAAGGTGCACATAGGTTAAGGCGCTATGCTCTGGTAATTTGAGCTTGCGGGTAGCATAACGGCCGGCAATCGCCCGCAGCTTATAGCCGTAACTTTCCCTGTCGCCTTTATTTTTCGCCAGTAAGTCGTAAGACAAATGCTGGTGGTCGCGGATTTTAACTTTCAGGTTCTGCTCTGGCAGGGTGGCTTGCAATTGCTGCAGCAACTGTAAAACCCGCTGATGGAAGTCTGCCGCATTGGCCCGGATGTCAGTACCGGTTGCCAGGAATAACAACCGGATTTTCCGGGCCTGATAGCCTGGCTGGCTGAACAGGTTTTGCGCCTCGTGGTAAGCCGGATTATAGAAAAACAGAATTTGTTCAGTAGTCTGAAATACATGGGCTTCGGTGTGAAACCGCACCACCGGCAGTTTATCAGTGGCAATTAAATGCACGTTATGCAGGTTCAGACTGTCGGCCAGACCAAACAGCTGCTGACTAAGTTGCTGATAGCACGCCTGCTCGCTGCTAAAATGCTGGTAAAGTGCCTCGGTGGCTTTAATTTCTGCCAGGATGTACTGGTTAGATTTCGCGCTGGCCGGAAGATACACTTTATGTTGGGTGCTGATAGGCATGGAAACTCCTGTATTGTCTGCGACGGGCGCATTATACCCTGATGCACGCTTTTTAGCCGCTGTTTAGCGGCTAATTAACCCGATTTTTTGCAATTTTTTTGCCGCAAATCAATGTCCGGCCGCAACAAGCTCCGGCCGGCACTACAACACGCCGGGATTAAGCTGCCAGATACTAAAGTTAAGTACAGCGGCAAAGCTGACCCACAAAATATAGGGGATCATCAGTAAGCCCGCCCGCTTTTTATGACGCCAGAATAGCAGCGACGTGATAATAATCAGCGGCAGCAACAGCATAATATTAACAAAGGCCAGCGCACCCTGATACCAGGCAAAAAACAACCAGCTCCATAATGCATTCACCGCCAACTGGACGAAATACAGCCCCAGCGCCAGTCTGGTTTGCTGGCCAGTGCGCCAGACCAGCCAGGCGGCTACGGCCATCAGGGTATAAAGTGCGGTCCAGACCGGGCCAAATAGCCAGGCTGGTGGCGCGAAAGCCGGTAATTGCAGTTCAGTATAAAAGCTGGCTGCGTTAATGGAGCCCAGCGCGCCGATAGCAGCGGCCAGATAAGTGAGTGCCAGTAAGGTCAGCAGCATCAGCGCCTGGCGTAACACAATTGTCAGATGCATAGTGAATAACCTCCCAAACGATTATTGCCAGATGTACGGAGCATATTCAGTTTAGATCATCTCAACCTCTGGCCGCAGTTTGCTGGCACAGCTGACGGAGTATTTGTAGGGCATGGCTGTCCTGATTACGGCCATGGGCCAGTACCAGGGTTCGTTCCAGCTGCAAGCCCTGAATTGGCCGCAGGGTAACATCGCTGCGCTGGCGCAGGCTGTCCAGATCGGGTACCAGGGCGCAGCCGACACCGGCCGATACCAGGCCAAGCGCGTATTCGATGGTTTGAATATCGGCGCGGATATCGGGCCGGATGTCGCGACGCAGTAACTGCGGATAAAACGCAGCCCAGGCATCGCATGGCAGCCGTTTAATTAACGGTAAGTCGGTAAAGTCGTCCAGGCTGATATGCGGCTGCAAACTAAGCGGCCAGGCGGGCGGCAGGGCCAGTAAGTAGCGGTCATGCCACAGCGGTTGCAGCACTTCGCCGGTTTTCTGTTGTTGCGGGGTAATAATCCGCGCATCGCAGGGTTCGTCCGGTTCCACTAAATGCAGTTCAAGGCCTGCTACCTGCTGGCTGAACTCGCGCAGCAGCGCACTCATCCGTTCTACCCCCAGTGCCTTAATTAAACCAAGCCGGAACTGCACCCGGTTTACCGGGGTATGAAACGACGCTTTTAACGATTGCAGCTGACTTAGCAATTTACCGGCATGCTCGTACAGTTTATCACCATCTTCGGTGGCCGTTACCCCTTTGGCCAGGCGAATAAACAGCTTAACGCCAAGCTCCAGCTCTAGCTGGCGTAACGCCGCCGACAGCGAGGGCTGCGCCACACAGCACTGCCGCGCCGCAGCACTGATGCTGCCTTGCTCATACACGGCGACAAAGTAGTTAAGCTGACGAATATCCATAGTCAAAAACTATACCAGATACAGAATTAATATATTTTAACTTTATATCAGGCCGCAGTAGAGTGAGCAACAGACATACGATAATGTTAATTTTTGACCCAGCATGAGGTAGCGATATGGCCCGCCCGGTATTCGATTGGCAAGACCCGTTTCAATTATCCGCAATGTTAAACGAAGAAGAGCGGATGATCCGCGATACCGCTCATCAGTATTGTCAGCAAAAATTGCAGCCACGGGTATTGCTGGCTAACCGCAATGAACATTTTCACCGCGAAATAATGACCGAACTGGGTGAACTGGGCCTGCTGGGTGCTACCCTGCCGGAAAAATACGGCTGTTCGGCAGTAAATTATGTTTGTTATGGCCTGGTAGCACGGGAAGTAGAGCGGGTAGACAGCGGCTATCGCAGTGCGATGAGTGTGCAGTCATCGCTGGTGATGCACCCTATTCATGAATATGGCACTGAAGCGCAGCGCCAGAAATACCTGCCGAAACTGGCCAGCGGCGAGTGGGTAGGTTGTTTTGGGCTGACCGAACCTGATGCCGGCTCAGACCCGGCCGGTATGCGCACCGTAGCGAAGAAAACCGCCAACGGCTATTTGTTAAATGGCAGTAAAATGTGGATCACCAATTCGCCGATTGCCGATGTGTTTGTGGTGTGGGCCAAACTGGATGGTGAAATCCGCGGCTTTGTGCTGGAAAAAGGCATGAAAGGCTTAAGTGCGCCGAAAATTGACGGTAAGTTCTCGCTCAGGGCATCCATTACCGGCGAAATTGTGATGGACAATGTGGAAGTGCCGGAAGATGCCATCTTCCCCGAAATCCGCGGTTTAAAAGGCCCCTTTGGCTGTCTGAATAAAGCCCGCTACGGTATTGCCTGGGGCGCCCTGGGTGCGGCCGAATTCTGCTGGCATGCAGCACGGCAATATACTCTGGATCGCACCCAGTTTGGCCGGCCGTTGGCTCAGACCCAGCTTATTCAGAAAAAACTGGCGGATATGCAAACCGAAATCAGTATTGGCTTACTGGGCTGTTTGCAGGCGGGGCGGTTAATGGATGCCGGCCAGCTGGCACCGGAGACTATCTCGCTGATTAAGCGCAATTCCTGCGGTAAAGCGCTGGATATTGCCCGCCAGGCCCGCGATATGCACGGCGGTAATGGCATTGCCGATGAGTACCATGTTATCCGCCATGTTATGAACTTAGAGGCGGTTAACACCTATGAAGGCACCCATGATGTACATGCGTTGATCCTGGGCCGGGCCCAGACCGGTTTGCAGGCATTCAGTTAGCCATGACAGAACCTTTTCATCCCTGGCTGCAGCAGTTTCTGCAGCAGATAGACAATAGCAGCCTGGCACCTGCCAGCAGTTTGCAACAAGGCCTGAGCGACAGCGAGCTTTACCAGCTGTGGCACAGCCAGCTTAGCAGCCGGCTGCTGGATTTGCAGTCTCGGCTGTTGCAGGCCAAAGGCCAGAGTTTTTATACCATTGGCAGCGCCGGCCACGAAGGCAATGCCGCAGTAGCCGCTGCACTGCGCTTAACCGATCCGGCGTTTTTACATTACCGTAGTGGCGCCTTTTTTATTGAACGCAGCAAGCAATTGCCGGGCAGCACGCCGCTGTACGATATGTTGTTGTCGTTTTGCGCCTCCAGTGATGACCCTATTTCCGGTGGCCGGCACAAGGTGCTGGGCAGCCTGGCCCTGAATGTGCCGCCGCAAACCAGTACCATTGCTTCACAGCTGCCCAAAGCTGTGGGTACCGCCTTTGCAATAGATTTAAGCAAGCGCCTGGGGCAACAGGGTACCTGGCCGGCAGATGCTATTGTAATGTGCAGTTTTGGTGATGCCTCGGCCAACCATTCCACTGCTCAGGGGGCGATTAATGCAGCCTGCTGGGCGGCGTATCAGCAGGTGCCGCTACCAATGCTATTTGTCTGTGAAGACAACGGCCTGGGTATTTCCACACCAACACCGCAGGGCTGGATAGAGCAAAGCCTGGCCGATCGGCCTGAGCTGCGCTATTTTGCCGCCGATGGTCGCGATTTGGCACAAACCCTGGCCGTTGCGCGTAAAGCCGCCCATTATGTGCGCAGTAAACGCCGGCCGGCACTGTTGCATTTATCTACCGTCAGGTTATTTGGCCATGCCGGTGCCGATACTGAAACCGCTTATCGCAGTAAAAACCTGATAAACGCCGAGCTGGAGCTGGATCCGATCCTGGCCAGTACCGCCACCATGCTGGCCCGCGGCATTTTAAGCCGGGCACAGTTATCAACAGCCGTGGTCGATTTAGCCCGCCAGATCAGCCGGGTGGCGGCGGTGGCCAGCAGCCGGCCTAAATTAGAAACTGCCGCTCAGGTAATGGCAGCCATAGCGCCACAGCGACCGGCATTGCCGGCGCCACCACTACCGGGCAGTGCGATTCGCAGCGCATTATTTGATTTTGATAAGCATAACCTGGGTAAACCACAGCATTTAGCCAAACTGCTGAACTGGACCTTGCATGACTTATTTGTTCAGTACAGTAATACCGTGCTTTTTGGCGAAGATGTTGCTAAAAAAGGCGGTGTTTACGGTGTATCGCAGCATTTAATTCAGGCGTTTGGTGGCAACCGGGTCATTAACACCCTGCTGGATGAGCAAAGCATTCTGGGTATGGCAATCGGGCTGGCGCAACAGGGCTTTTTGCCGGTTGCTGAAATTCAGTTTCTGGCTTACGTACACAATGCCGAAGATCAGATCCGTGGTGAAGCAGCTACCTTGTCGTTTTTCTCTAATGGCCAGTTTCATAATGGCATGGTGGTACGGATTGCCGGCCTGGCTTATCAGCGCGGCTTCGGTGGCCATTTTCATAACGATAATTCGTTTGCCATCTTCCGTGATATACCGGGTATTGTGGTGCTGTGCCCGTCTAATGGTGCTGATGCGGCCTTATTACTGCGCCAGGCCGTGCAGCTGGCGCATGAACAAAAGCGGCTGGTGATATTTTTAGAGCCGATTGCCCTGTATATGACCCGCGATTTACTGGCCCCCGGCGATGGCGGCTGGCTTTGTGAATACCCGCTACCCGATACGCCACTGCCGGCACTGGGTGAGCCGGCGGTGTTTATTCAGGGCCCTGAGCATGCCCCGGCAACACGGCCGCAACTGACAATTATCAGCTATGGCAATGGTTATTATTTAAGCCGGCAGGCAGCAGCCGAGCTGGCGCAGGCCGGTTATACCCTGCAGCTGCTGGATTTACGCACGCTGGTGCCACTGCATATCGAGGCCATTGCAGCGGCACTGGCCGATTGCAGCCAGGTGCTGATTGTTGATGAATGCCGCAAACGTGGCTCGCTTAGTGAAGAGTTATTTACTGGCTTACATGAAGCACGGCCGGGCTTTTATCAGCTTAGCCGGATAACTGCCCACGACAGCTTTATTCCGCTGGGCGCGGCTGCCTATGCGGTATTGCCGTCGAAGCAGCAGATTATCGAGAAGGTGCAGCAACTGCTAAGCGGAGAAAATGCAGCATGAGCCAGAAAAAAACCGCATTAGTGGTATGCCCGGGCCGTGGCAGCTATAACCGGCCGGAACTGGGTTACATCTCGCAGCAGCTGGCCGCTGACGCGCCGTTTCGCCAGCAGCTGGCCGAATTTGATCAGCTGCGCCGCGAGTTGGGCCTGGCAACGGTTACCGAGCTGGATAGCGCGGCCAGTTTCAGTAGAAGCCTGCATCTGAAAGCTGAAAACGCCGCTGCGCTGATTTTCAGTGCCGGTCTGGCCGATTTCAGCCAGATTAACCGCGATAAATACGATGTTGTTGCCATTACCGGTAATTCTATGGGCTGGTATACCGCGCTTGGTTGCGCCGGCGTCTGGCAGGGCCGGCAAAGTATGCAGCTGGTAACCAGTATGGCCCAGCTAACGGCTGGTGCTGCCGGCGCCCAGTTTATTTACCCGCTGGTAAACAGCGACTGGCAAATTGATATTGATCATCAGGCCCGGCTGGCAGAGCAATTGTATCTGCATCAGGGCGCGTTGTTTATGTCGATAGCCTATGGCGGTTATGCGGTGCTGGCCGGCACCCAAAGAGCGGTGCAGCAGGCAATGCAGGCATTGCCGCCTTGTGACGAACGGTTTCCGTTGCTGTTGCCGGGCCACGCGGCTTTTCACAGCCCGTTAATGCAACCAGCGGCAGATCAGGCCCAGGCCCGCTTCGCTGACAGCTTATTTACCACGCCACAATTTCCAATGATTGACGGCCGGGGCAAGCAGTGGCCGGCGCAACTGGCGCAGCCTGCTGCACTAAAAGCCTACACTCTGGGCCAGCAGGTTTGCGATACCTTTTATTTCAGCCGCGCCATTCAGGTTGCGGTTAAAGAGTTTGCTCCGGAGCACATTATTTTGCTTGGGCCGGGCAGTGGTTTGGGTGGTGCTGTGGCACAAAGCCTGATTGCGATTAACTGGCAGGGCCTGGAGTCAAAGCAGGATTTCAGCGCTGCCCAGCAGGCGCCATTGCCATTTGTCCTGAGTATGGGGTTGCCAGAGCAGCGCCAGCTGGTTATCTGATAGCGGCTTTATGCCGCTGTTTTTTCGTTTTATTCACCGTTAAAAGCCGGCTATTGAGCGCAAGCCGGTTTTTTTTGCTTGCTAACATACAGACGTGTATGTATATTGCCGGGCTAATCTGGCCGCAGTAGCCGGGTATTTTTATACCCGTATCCGGCGCAACGTTACTTTTAACTATCAACAGATATCGCCAATACAGGACACACTATGCAAGACATTAAGCCGTGGAGTAAACCACTGATGATGCTGGCCGGTATTTTGCTGCTGGCAGGCTGCAGCGAGCCCCCGGCGACAGCCAGCGTTAATAGCCCGGCGCCTGAAGTGGCGGTCGTCACCCTGGCTGAGACAACGGTACAGCTGACAACAGAATTGCCCGGGCGCACGACCGATTTTCTCCAGGCTGAAATCCGGCCGCAGGTTAGCGGCATTTTACAGCAACGGCTGTTTACTGAAGGCGAACAGGTGGCCGAAGGCCAGCTGCTGTATAAAATTGACCCTGCGCCATATCAGGCAGCACTGAGCAGTGCCCAGGCCGCGCTTAGCAGTGCCAAAGCAATGCAGCACAATGCCCGGTTAAAAGCACAGCGGATAAAGGGTTTACTGGGTAATAAGGTCATCAGCCAGCAGGATGCCGATGACGCAGAAGCTGCCCTGATGCAGGCCGATGCAGCTGTGGCCAGCGCTGAAGCCGCGTTGTTAACCGCCCGGATAAATTTAGATTATACCGGTATAACTGCGCCGATCGCCGGCCGGATTGGCCGCTCGATGGTAACAGTCGGCGCTTTACTTACTGCGAATCAGGCCGAGGGGCTGGCGACTATCCGCCAGCTTGATCCCATTTATGTTGACTTAACCCAGTCAGGCAATGAGCTGTTAAAGCTTAAGCAGCAACTGCGGGCCGATCCGACAAGCAGTGAAACCGCCAACATGCCGGTAGAGTTACTGCTGGATGATGGCAGCCGCTATAGCGCAACCGGCAGGTTACAGTTTTCTGAAGTAAATGTTGACCCTGGTACCGGGATGGTGACCTTGCGTGCGGTGTTTGGGAACGAACAAGGCGATTTGCTACCCGGTATGTTTGTCCGTGCCAGGCTGCACCATGGCAGCAACAACCAGGCGATATTAGTGCCGCAAAAAGCGGTAAGCCGCACGCCAAAAGGCGAGGCAACGGTGCTACTGGTAAACAGTGCCAATCAGGTTGAGCTCAGAGCAGTCAGCCTTGGCAAAAGCTATGGCCCAAACTGGCTGGTAACCGATGGCCTGCAAGCGGGTGACAGAGTGATTGTTGCCGGCTTACAAAAAGTGCGGCCGGGTGCCACGGTAACCGTAGTCAGCGCGCCAGACGGGGAGTAAGCCATGGCAAATTTCTTTATCAGCAGGCCTATTTTTGCCTGGGTTATTGCCATTGTGATTATGCTGGCCGGTTTGCTGGCTATTAAACAGCTACCCATTGAGCAATATCCGCGAATAGCGCCACCGGCAATCAGTATTAGTGCATCATACCGTGGTGCGTCAGCCCAGACCGCAGAATATGCGGTTACTCAGGTCATTGAGCAGGCTATGAATGGCCTGGATAACCTGATGTATATGTCGGGCAACTCAGACTCATCAGGTAACATCAGCCTGACCCTGACCTTTGAAACCGGCACCGATGCCGATATTGCTCAGGTGCAGGTGCAAAACAAACTGCAGCAGGCCCTGCCGCTGTTACCACAGGAAGTGCAGCAAAATGGCGTGCGGGTAGCGAAATCCAGCGGTGGCTTTCTGATGGTTGTCGGTTTTATCTCAGAAGATGGCAGTCTTGAGCGGGATGATATTGCCGATTTTGTGGTAGCCAATATTAAAGACCCGTTAAGCCGCACCTCCGGGGTTGGTAATGTCCAGGTATTTGGCAGCCAGTATGCGATGCGGGTATGGCTGGATGCCGATAAACTGAACCAGTTTCAGTTAACCCCGGCAGACGTGACCGCGGCGTTACGAGTACAGAATAATCAGGTTACGGCAGGACAGTTAGGCGGCGCACCAGCGTTACCCGGCCAGCAGTATAATGCGGCTATTCTGGCCCAGACCCGGCTGACGTCGGCCGAAGAATTTGGCCAGATTTTGCTGAAAGTAAACAGTGACGGTGCCATGGTTAAACTTAGCGATGTGGCGCGGGTTGAGCTGGGCGGTGAAGATTACTCTATTATTGCCCGCTACAACGGTAAGATGGCAACCGGTTTAGCAATAGAGCTGGCCACCGGTGCCAATGCGCTGGATACCGCTGCGGCGGTCAAGGCTAAGCTGGCAGAATTAGAGCCGTATTTCCCCCGCGGTTTAACGGCGGTTATTCCTTACGACACCACGCCTTTTGTTGAAGTATCAATAAGCTCAGTGGTGCAAACCCTGATTGAAGCGATTATTCTGGTGTTTCTGGTGATGTATCTGTTTTTACAGAACTTCCGGGCAACGCTTATTCCCACTCTTGCCGTACCGGTGGTGCTGTTGGGCACCTTTGGCGTTATGGCGGCCTTTGGTTTTACCATTAATACCCTGACCATGTTTGGCATGGTGCTGGCTATCGGTTTGCTGGTGGATGACGCCATTGTGGTGGTGGAAAACGTTGAGCGGGTGATGAGCGAAGAGGGCCTGGGCCCGGTTGAAGCCACCCGCAAATCAATGGGCCAGATCACCGGCGCGCTGGTGGGTATTGGTCTGGTACTATCGGCGGTGTTTGTACCCATGGCGTTTTTTGGTGGTGCCACCGGCGCCATTTATCAGCAATTCTCGATTACTATTGTTACCGCAATGGCGCTGTCGGTGCTGGTTGCGGTTATTTTTACCCCGGCGCTGTGTGCCACCATGCTCAAGCCTGTTCACGGCGATCACCAGGCGAAACGCGGCTTTTTTGGCTGGTTTAACCGCGGTTTTGAGCGCAGTAACCAAAGTTACCAGCGCGGTGTGGCCGGCATGCTGGCCCGGCCAAAACGTTCAATGCTGGTGTATGGCGTTATTGTAGCGGTAATGGCACTGATGTTTATGCGCCTGCCGACCTCGTTTTTGCCAGAGGAAGATCAGGGCGTGTTTTTAAGCATGATCCAGTTGCCAACCGGGGCCAGTCAGGAGCGTACCGAGGCGGTAATGGACAAGGTTGCCGCCCACTATGCCAGTGAGGATGCGGTTGAGTCGGTATTTACTGTATCGGGTTTCAGCTTTGCCGGGCGTGGCCAGAATATGGGCCTGGCGTTTGTGCGCTTAGCCGATTGGGACCAGCGTGGCCCTGCCGATAGTGTTCAGGCAGTAATAGGCCGGGCCTGGGGCTTTTTTGGTACGGTAAAAGAAGCACAGATTTTTGCCTTTAACCTGCCACCCATCGCAGAGCTTGGCCGGGCAACCGGTTTCTCGTTATTTTTACAGGACCGCGGCGGCCTGGGCCATGATGCGCTGCTTAACGCCCGTAATCAGTTGCTGGGCATGGCTGCGCAGCAGCCGAACCTGATAGGCGTAAGGCCCAATGGCATGGAAGATGCGCCGCAACTGCAAATTAATGTTGATCAGTTAAAGGCGCAGGCGTTGGGCGTATCACTAAGCGATATTAACCAAACCTTGTCGATTGGCTGGGGCTCTACCTATGTTAACGACTTTGCTGATCGCGGCCGGGTGAAAAAAGTGTTTGTGCAGGCCGAGCCTGAGTTTCGGATGACACCGGAAGATATTCAGCGCTGGCATGTGCGTAATCGCGACGGTGAGATGGTTAGCTTCGCGTCTTTTGCCAGCAGTGAGTGGGTTTACGGGCCGCAGCGGCTGGAACGTTATAACGGGGTATCGGCCATGGAAATTCAGGGCGAGCCTGCGCCAGGCACCAGTTCGGGTGACGCCATGGCAACCATGGAGCAGCTTATCAGTCAGTTACCTGACGGCATTGGCTTTGAATGGACGGCAACCTCTTATCAGGAAAAGCTGTCTGGCTCGCAGGCCCCGGCGCTGTATGCGCTGTCTGTTCTGGTGGTGTTTTTATGTCTGGCGGCGTTGTACGAAAGCTGGAGCGTGCCTTTTGCCGTTATTTTAGTGGTGCCACTGGGGATTATTGGCGCACTGAGCGCAGCCTACCTGCGTGGCATGGGTAACGATGTCTATTTTCAGGTGGGCCTGTTAACCACTATGGGGCTGGCATCGAAAAACGCGATATTGATTGTCGAGTTTGCCCGCGAGTTGCAAAACCAGGGCAAAGAACTTACCGCAGCCATTCTGGAGGCCGTGCGGCTGCGATTGCGGCCAATTATCATGACGTCGATGGCCTTTTCACTTGGCGTGCTGCCGCTGGTCATCAGTTCTGGTGCGGGTTCAGCCAGCCGCAATGCGATTGGTACCGGTGTGCTCGGTGGCATGATCTCGGCCACTGTGCTGGCAGTGTTTCTGGTACCGGTGTTTTATCTGGTGGTGATGAAAGTTTTTGCTAAAAAAGCGGCGGCGGTTAGCTGAGTTATGCCTTAGCAGTTCGCGCCGTTAACAGTGCGATTATAACAGCGCACTTATAACAGCGTGCTTATAACAGTTAGTACCTTTGCCAGCTGAACCGCCTAGCAATTGCGGCCAGCTGGCTTTTTTTATGGCTTTTTTAAACCCTGTAACATGGTATCAATCAGGGCCGGGGCATGCTGCATCAGATCACACTGCTGCGGCTTTAATAAAAAATGACTGATGATACCGCCAACGTACATATGCATGGCATTCGCTGCCAGCCTGGGCGTGATGCCGGCACGTAACAAGCCGGCGGCTTCGGCGCGTTCAAAGGCGCGCTGCATAACAGCGACTGTCTGGGTATCTAATTCATCCTGCTTGGTTACAGCGGGGTTTAACTCATCAATGTATTCGCAACGATGAAAAACAATAGTCAGGACCCGGCGCTTCTGCTCGCTGCTGGCGATCAGTTGCAAGCCATTGGCAAATAACTGCTGTAACTGGCTGAACGGATCAGCGTTAAGGTTATTATCTATTTCGGTTAACATGGTTTGAAACGGCAGCCGCACCCGCTCCATCATGGCATTAAATAAATCGGCTTTATTCTGAAAATGCCAGTAAATTGCGCCACGGGTAACATTGGCTGCTACCGCAATTTTCTCCAGAGTAGTGCGGGAAACACCCTGCTCAAAAAACAACAACTCGGCTGCATCCAATATGGCAGCACGGGTACTTTCTGCTTCGGCTTTAGTGCGTCTGGGCATAGTTAATTTACTGTCAGCTGGTTAAAAAATAGCATCTGCGAATTCTAACAGATCTGACGTAATTGGGTGCAGTTTTATGCCTGTAGCGGCAAGGTCAGGTAGAAAGTTGTGCCTTTTCCGGCCTCAGAGACGAAGGTGATATCGCCTTGCATGGCATGCATTAATTCCTGCGACAGCGCCAGACCTAAACCGGTGCCGCCCTGCTCTCTGGTGTTGCTGGCATTTTCCTGGGCAAACCGTTGAAATATCCGCTGCTGAAATTCAATAGCAATGCCGGGGCCTTCATCTGCAATGGCAATAATAAGATTGGTGCTTTGCTGTTGCAGGCTGATTTTTACCTCACCCTGCTCTGGTGAAAATTTAATGGCATTCGACAGCACGTTAGCCAACACCTGCAATAAACGGTTTTCATCAACCAGTGCAATGGTAGCCATGTTATCCGGCGCCGGTATATAACATAAGCTTACCTGGCGTTTATGGCCATAAGGAGAGTTTTCGGCAATGGATCGTTGCACAATTGCAGAAATATCGTGGGGTTGCATCGAGAACACCATCTGGCTGGCACTGAGTTTCTCTAAATCCAGTAAATCGTTAATCAGCAGGGTCAGGCGCTGGCTATTGCTGGCAGCAATCTGCAGTAAATGCTGCTTTTTATCCTGCTTGTCGTCAAGGGAGCCAGACAACACCAGATTAAGGGCACCGCTGATTGAGGTAAGGGGGGTACGCAATTCATGGCTGACAGTAGAAATAAACTGGTCTTTCATTAAATCAAGCTGCTGCAGTTCCTGGTAAGCCTGCTGCTGTTTTTTTAAACTGTGTTCCAGCTCAGTTGTCCGTTCGGCGACCGCTTGTTCCAGCAAGGTATTTACCTGATGTACCTTGCTAACGTGAGATTTAACGAGGTAACTTAACAGGCCGGTAATGGTTAGTAAAAATAGCGCCTGAATAGTTTTGCGTTGCCACCAGTGGGGCTGAACTTCGATGGTTAACTGGCTTATTTCGCCACTGAAAAGTTGCTGGTTGTTGCTGGCTTGCATATATAAGGTATAGGTACCCGGCGCCAGATTGGTATAAGACGCAATATTGCTGTTGTTCAGTTGTTGCCAGTTGTCGTCATAACCACTGAGTTTATATAAATAACGATTGCGGGCGGGATTGTTAAAGTCAAAGCTGGCGAAATGAAACGCTATTCTTGACACATCGGCCGGCACCGTTACTGATTCCAGTGGGGTTAACAATCCGCTGGCAGTGGCAGGCTTTTGATCAAATGTTACTTTGGTTATGGCTTGTGCAACCGCTGGTAAAGGTTGCAATAGCTGGCCGGGGGCAACTAACTCTAACCCGGCGTCCGATCCAAAATAAAGCTGGTGCTGATCTTCAGCCACCGCAGTAAACATTATTTCATTGCTGCGTAGCCCATCTACCTGGTCGAAGTGAGCAACAGTCCCGTCAGGCTTTATTACATCAAGACCAGTTGTACTCATTACCCAGATATTATTGAGCTTGTCGGTATAAGCCCCGACCAGTGATTTGCCAAAAAGGCCGGCATCGTTATCGATTAACCGGACGGCACCATTATCCGGGCTTATCCGCAACACCCCCTGTTCAGAACAGGCAACAACAGTATTGTCCGGTGCATGAGCAAGACAGGTAAGCTGGCCGGTGAAATCAGGCGACAATAACAACGAGTTAATTACGGTTGTGATTGGCACAATTGCCATCGTTTGCCGGTCGATTAAATATAAACCAGTCAGCCGGCTTGCCAGCCAGATATAGTCTGCTGTAACAAGCATGGCCTGAATGGCGTCGCCTACCATGTTCTGGCTGATATCGGCCAGCAAATGCCTGACCGCACCGGTTTGGTTGTCAACCAACAGCACCCCATTATTCCAGAGATTAATAATGGTTGTATGATCAGCAATAAATTGAATATCGCGGGCGTTTTGTTGCGCCAAGCCTATTGCGGTATAAGGCGAGGCAAACCGGCTAAACTGGCTGGTTGTATTATCATAATGGAAAATACCGTTGTCGGTGCCGACCCAGATTACGTTGTCGGGTGCACGGCGAATAACATTTACTCTGCCTGGCATGCTATGTTGCTGCACTTGCTGTGAGGTATGAGAATAACGACTTACGCTACCGTGCTGACCAAGCCATAGCTGGTCAGGTTCAGCCAGTAAACTTAAGACCGGGGCTGTAATATTGCTTTGCAATGTTGCCAGTGCCGGATCTGTAGTATTTTGGAAGGCACCGCGCTGGCGGGTTTTGAAGAACAAACCGCTTTCCCGGGTGCCAACCCAGGTAACCTGGCTTTTATCAATAAAAAATGTCCGGACATTAATATGCTCAAGCTCGACATAATGTTGTTGAAAACGTTTGATAAAAACCCGGTTTGCCGGGTCAACTGAATAGATGCCATTAAAGGTACCAATCAGTAAATTACCGTCCACGCTGGTACTCAGTACATTAATGACAGGTAGTGCTTGCTGATCAGGCAACCTGATCCGGCTAAAACGCTGTTTTTCAGGTTGATAGACGAATAAGCCCCGGCTGGTACCAAGCCACAGCTCGTTATCGATCACCTGCAACGCCCGGATAACATTATCGGCACTGCCACTGCCATGTGGGAAGAGTGGTTCAGCAAACCCTTTGTCTTCCTGCCAGCTTATCAACCCTGCAGAGGTGGCAATCCACAGTGTGTTATCTGTGGTTTGGGCAAAATCCCATATGCGTCTGCTGGGTAAGTTATCACTTTGCTGATCGATACGGCTAAAACCGCTTATTTCGTCATAGCGGTTTATTCCTTCGGTAGTCCCAACCCATACACGCTGCTGCTGGTCGGTAAATAACTTCTGCACAAACGGACTTGCCAGGGCGTCAGATGTGCCGTCAAACAGTTCAATTTTACCGCTGTCGGCATGAATTTTTGCCAGGCCGTAACCCCAGCTGCCTGCCCACAGGTTGTTTTGACGATCGAAGGCGATAGCATCAATATCGGGTACTGATTTCAGTTTGGTAAGGGTTTTGTTTAACAGTGGTTGCTGCTGGAACTGATAGCCGTCAAATTGCATTAAGCCGGTATTGGTAGATGCCAACCACAGGTAACCGTTGTGGTCCTGGTTAATACTGTAAATGCCGACATTGGGTAAATTGTTGTCTATCAGTATTTTTTCAAAATGTGTAGTAGTTGCGGCCGCTATGCCAGCAGCGCAGCAACCAAGGTAAACGATTACCAGAAGTGTGATGAGTCGCTTCAGAATTACAGCTGCCAAATGTTACTACCGCTGACACCAGAATAGCTTCAGTGTGTTAGATGGCACAACTGAAAGCAAGTTTTCAAGTGCGAAACTTGCCAGTTGCCGGATAATAAATCAGTGGCGGCACTGCTATTGCCGACAATAGCGGATTAACTGACTGGAAAGATATCGTCGCCATCCGCAAGGCTTAGCGGACAATAAAATCAAAATACTGATCGGTATACACCGGTGGCTGGTGGGTAAAATGCCACCATTCCATGCTGTACACCTTAAAACCGGCCTGCAACATAATGGTTTCCAGTAACTGACGGTTCGCTTGCTGCGCTTCACTGATAGTAGGGTTGCCGACATTGGATACCGGGTCAAACATATCAAAAGGCGAGCCCATATCCAGCGGTTGCCAGTTGCCCGCTTCATCTTTGGCCGCCAGGGTTAAATCAATGGTACTGCCACGGCTATGGCCGGATTTTTCAGCAATGTATTCCCCTACCAGTTTATCTTTCTCCAAATTAGGGTAGTACTCAGCTTTTGTGCTGGTATCGGATAAATCACTGGCCCAGCGCATAAAATGGTTTACTGCCCGCTGCGGCCGGTAGCAATCAAAAATCCACAGGGTTAAACCTCTGGCGGCGGCCGCTTGCTGGGCATGCACCAGGGCATTAGCAGCGTTCTGTTGTAAATAACATTTATTGGCCTGGTAGCCATCTACCTGACTGCCAACAAAATTATTGCTGCCAAGGTAGGCCATATGAATTTGCGCGTCAGGTACCAGCTTTGCAACGTTGATAAAGTCAGCAGGGACTTCAGGCTCTTGTTGCTGTGCTGCCAGCGCCGGGCTGGCAAGTGTGTATAAAGTAAGTAAGGTGATCAGGGTCTTTTTCATCTCATTGCTCATATCATTAGTACCCCGGCGATGACAAAGCCAGTCAGGGCAATGCCGCCACACACCAGCGCATAGGGCAGCTGGGTTTTTACGTGTTCCAGTAAGTCACAGCCGGCGGCTACCGAGCTTACTGCGGTGCTGTCGGAAATAGGCGAGCAGTGATCGCCAAACACCCCGCCGCTTAAAATCGCTGCCAGGATAAGCTGTGGTGGCAGCCCCAGCAGGCTGACCATCGGCATACCAATCGGAATAAGAATAGCAAAGGTGCCCCAGCTGGTGCCGGTGGTGAACGAAATTAATGCACCGGCTAAAAACAGCAGGGCCGGGATCAGCACCTGCGGCAGGTTCTGATCAACAATGCTGGCAATAAAGGTACCGGTGCCCAGCAGCTTTAAGCTGGAACCGAGCGACAGTGACAACAGCACTATAGTAACCAGTGGCAGTAACTCACTGATGCCTTTAAAGCCAATATCGACCAGTTGCTGGTGTTTAAAGCGCCGGCTTAGCAGCATCATGCAGTACACTACCACGCAGGACAGCGCCGTGGCATACAACACCGATTTAGAACCCGAGCCCTGCACCAGTTGGCCGTTACCGGTTAACAGCATAAAGCCCAGCATGGCACCCACCAGGGTGACCAGTGGCACTAACATGTAAGATGGATGGCTGGCTTCAGTTTCAATTTCAGAATGATGCGACAGGGTATGCAGCTGCTGCTCAGATTTACGCATTGGCCCGTATACCTTGCCGCTGATTATGGTGTAAAGCACCACTAACAAGGTGGTAAGCGCATAAAAATTAAGCGGAATAGTGCCAATTAAAATAGCCACCGGACTTTGTGGTAAATCGTAGGTGCTTAGCAGCCCCAGAATATAAGCGCCCCAGCCATTGAGTAAAATAATAATGCAAATAGGTGCACTGGTACTGTCGATAATATAGGCCAGGCGGGCCCGGCTCATTTTAAATTTATCAAATAAACCGCGCGAGCTGATACCGGCAGTCAGCGAGCTTAAATTAGACTCTATAAAAGTTACACTGCTGATAAAAAAGGTTAGCAATCCGGCCTGGCGGCCATTGCGGGCAATACCTTTGTTGACCAGCATCGCTACCGTGGCCGACACCCCGCCGGAATAGCGCATATAAGCCAGTAAGCCACCGACCAGCAATGAGAACATTAAAATACGGGCATTATCGGCATCACCAGTAACGGCAATAATCCGCTCCAGGGTCTGTATACTGCCATCAAGCAGTAAACCGGCACCAAAGCTCTGGCCATTCTGAATAAATATTAAAAGCTCAGCGGTGCATAGTGATAACAACAATGCCAGAATCACTTCTTTGCGCCACAGTACCACAGCAATGGCGACAACCGCCGGAAGTAGGGTTAACCAGTCTGCCACCATAGGCTCCTTTTATTATTGTTATTGTCTGGCTTAGTCATTTTCAAAGACTTAAGACAAGCTACTACTTTTATACAGAGAACCGCCGCGCCGGGCAAGCCAGCGACTGGCGTTTTAAAGGTTTTCTGCTTTACTTAGCAGGCTCTAAATTAAATATGATCAACCTGAGGTTTGCCTTCGTGGTCTGGTAAGCAGTTTAACCGGTGAAATGCAGCATCAATAACAGGGAGTGCTGGTTATGCGTTGCTTTAAATATGCTTTATTGGTGTTGCTGTTTTGTAGTTTTGTGGCTGAAGCTGCGTTAATCCGGGGCGCTGGTCGGGGCTCAGAAACGGCGACCAGCCCGCAAAGTTATGGTTTATATGATAATAGTTACCTAAGTACCGGGTATTTAGTGCAAGGTGCGCCTGCAGTTAACTACGTTAGTTTTACTTCAGGTGATATTCCGCTATTAGCGGTGCCGCGTGATTGTTGGTTAATAGTGCCCTTTGGTACTTTGCCGCCACCGGAGTTCTGGCAGGAAGATCCCTGCTACTACGAGTTTGAACAAGGCGAACAGCTGGACTTTGAAAGCGCATTGTTATGGGATTTCCCCTCCGCATTTGCCGCAGAGTTTAGCTGGACCCTGACGCAGGGCGAGCAAAGCTGGGCGTTTTCCGCTTTACGGGAGAATGGCTTTAATCCTGCTGCTGCCATGCCAGCCGATCTACTGCCCGGTCAATACTGGCTGACCTTTACCAGTACCTTTTACTCCGGCCCGGATCAGGACTTTTATTACCGCAATTTGCGGGATGACTGTTATCCCGTGTTTATCGATGATGGCGATGAGAATTGCTACTACCATCTTGGTCGCCCGTCCGATGTGCTGAGTTTTAGCTCGCCAGCGGAGTGGGTATTTATTCTGGAGCCCAGTGCGGTACAGGTGCCTGTGCCGGCGACGTTAAGCTTATTTGCCGGTTTGCTGTGGTTTTGCCGGCGCCAATTCAGCTTCGGCTCGCGCCAGCGCTAACTGGCGCTGCTCACTTATAGCCGTATCGAGTTGCTGGCGCAGTGGCGCCAGCTGCTCTGTCGGTAGTGTGGCAAATATCGGATCGTGAAAAGTCCACCATTCGCGCCAGCCATAGGCCATCGCTTGCTGTAATTGGTGTACTGCTAGTTCAGTATTACCATTTAGCGCCGCCAGCCGGGCAGCCAGATGATTCAGGTAACTATCGCGGAGCTCACTTTGCAGTGCATCGTGTAATTGTTGCTGGCATTGGGCCAGCAGTTTATCAGCTTGCTGAATTTGTTCTTGTTGCCGCAAAGCCCAGGCTATTTCAATGGCAGGGCTGCACATTGGCATACTATAAAGTTCTGTATCGCTAAAGACAGGGTAGCTTTTAAGAAGCAAATTGACGGCTTCTGAGCCGTCACCTCGCAACATTTGGTATAACGCTGCCTCGAATTGCAACCATATGTCCCCGGGGCGGGCAGCTAACTCAAATTCCATTTCAGTAAATAGCGTCTGTGAATCACCAACACGGAGTAAATAGTTGGCGCGATATATGGGGTTGGTTGCCAGCTCTGGCTCCAGCTCAATCAGATTTAGGGTTAGTAATAAGCCGCGGTAATTTTGCGGATAGTAACTGTTATCTGGTGATAAATGCCAGGCCTGCTGCCAGTGGTACAGACTATCTGCCAAGTGTCCCTGATGAAAGGCCGTTAGCGCCAGACCAGCATGACCCAGTGGTGACGTTGGAAAGTCGTTCAGTAACTGGTTAAAGTTTTTGATGGCCTCTGCAAACTGGCCGCGAATGGCCTGCTCATAACCTTGGTTATATAACACGGCGACTGACACCGGGTCCAGTTGATAAGCAAGTTGCAGAGAACTTAAAGCCTGGTCATAGTGACCCAAACGTTTAAGTGTCAGGTATTGCCACATATGGGCGATGGCCAAGTTGGGGTTAAGCTGGATTGCTATAGCAAAGTTGCTAAGCGCCTGCTCCTCCTGTTGCAACATATCGAATAACCTGCCCTTAACCGCATAAGCTTCCGCGAGTTGTGGAGCCCGGGCAATTGCTTTATCCAGATATTCCCTGCCCAGGGTCGTCGCTATCTCAGTTTTTATGATGCCAAACTCTTTGCTGCTATCAGCCAATAGCAGTAGGGTATCCGCCAAGCCGACATAAGCCAGGGCATACTCCGGGTCCTGGCCTATCGCCTGTTCAAACAAACTGCGGGCCTGCTGCATCGCTTCACTGGTTTGCAGCCGGTAGTGTTCGCGGGCTTTTAAATAACTGATATAAGCATCGGCACTGTCGGTGCTGGCATTGGCGGATAAATCTTTAAGTGACTGGCTGTCTGTTAAGCGCGCCTGTAGTGCATTGGCCACTGAACGGGCGACTTCACTCTCCAGTTCAAAAATGTTTTTCAGCTCGCGCGTAAGCTGCTGGCTCCACAAAGTCTGGCCACTCTGGCCATCGAGCAGCTGCAAACGGATGTGCAGTTGCTGGCCGGTAGTACTGATAGTGCCGGTCAGCAATGCAGCAACATTAAGCCGGCTGGCGATGTCAACCGGGCTTAACTGCTGGCGGCTTAACACCTGACCGGAACTGGCCGCAGCCACGGTCAGGCCAGGGCTGCGACCGAGTTGGCTACTGATTTCCTCAGCCAGGCTGTTTGTCAGCAGCGCTAGCTCAGGTTCTTTTTCAGGTAAAGCGCGCTCAGGGCTGTCTTCAATTGGATTTATAGCGGTAAAAGGCAGTACGGCAATAGAGTTGGCTGTCAAACTTAATGGCTCTGCTGTCGCGACAGGCCGGCTAAGCAAATAATACTGATAGCCCAGCAGGGCACAGCACACCGCAAGCAGCAGTAAGCTGCTTTGCTGCTTAGCGCCAAACGTTGCTGGTCGCTTGCCATCAGCACCGGCAATTAGCTTAAGCCGGCCCTGCTGAACCTGATAATACCAGGCCAGATAACAGATGACCGGCACCGCCGCGACCAGGCTGATGGCGATAATACGACCGGGCAGCGGCGGCAGCTGCAACAGCTGACTGACCACCGCCACCACCTGCAACACCAGCCAGACCATAACCAGGTAGGCCAGTACTGTGGTTAACACTTTACGCTGGCGCAGTTGCTGGTAAAACTGCCGGGGACTGAACAATGAAATTATCCGGGTTGATTTAGCATTAGCTAAGCTTAGCTTACTGTCGCTAAAAATGCCCTGTACGGCCGGCTATGTTATGGTTAACATTTGTACCCGGTTACTTTGCGAAAAAAGAGGATGCCATGTTAAAGCACGTATCATTATGGTTAGCATTAAGTGCTGTGTTGTCGGGGCTGGCCAGCGCAGCGGATTACAGCAAATTTACTACCCCTGGCCTGGCCAAAGGCCAGATCACCCATAGCGATATTGCGCCGCTGATTAGTTACTATCAGCAACAAGACTGGCTGGAGACAACCGAGCTTGGCCGCTCGGTGGAGCAGCGGCCGGTATATCTGCTTAAAATAGGTAATGGCGAGCGCAAAGTGCTGGCCTGGTCGCAGATGCATGGCGATGAGCCTACAGCCACCGCGGCCATTTTCGATTTGCTGGCAATCATTGAAGCACAGCTGCAACAGCAGGCAGCAACCGGTGAGGGTGGCCCCGCCTGGCTGGATAAGATCACGCTGTATCTCGTCCCGATGCTAAACCCGGATGGGGCTGAGCGCAACAGCCGTTATAACGCGCTGGGCATTGACGTTAACCGTGATGCCCTAGCGCTGCAAACCCCGGAAGGCCAGCTGCTGATGCAGGCCGCTAAGCAAATTAAGCCGCATTATGGCTTTAACCTGCATGATCAGAACCGCTATCACGCTGCTGGTGACAATAAAAAACCAGCAACTATTTCGTTGCTGGCACCGGCTTTTAATCAGGCGCGGGAGATTAACCCAAGCCGCCATGCGGCGATGCAGCTGATAAGCGCGGTAAAGCCATTACTGGATAAAACGATACCTGAGCAGCTGGGCCGTTATGATGACGAATATTCTATGCGCTCGTTTGGTGATACGTTCTCAAGTATGGGCATTAGCACTGTATTGGTAGAAGCCGGTGGCAACTATAATGACCCGTTTCGCCAACTGGCCCGCCAGCTGAATGTGCAGTTGTATTTACGCTGGCTGGAATTGATTAGTACCAGCAGCTACCGCGATTACGATTTAAGCGGTTACAACAGCATACCGATGAACAACAGTGGCGGCATGAAGGATTTAATTATCCGCCAGGTTAATTTGCCGCAGGCTAACGGCACTGGCGTGCTGGCGCGGGTCGATTTAGCCTTTAATGCCGGTGGCAATGGCCGGGGCAGTGTTACGCTGCATGAAATTGGCGATGCCCGCATTTATGGTGCTTATCACCACCTCGATGCCAGTGGGATGGATTACAGTGCAGGTAAGGCATACGCCTTAAACGAGCCACTGACGTTAAGCCGCGAGCGTTATCTTCAGCTACTGGCTGATGGCTATAGCCACTTTAGCGGTAACGCCGGCCACCTTACCAACAATACTGATCTGCCGGTGGCACTGAACCCGCGCGGTGTAAACGGACCATGGCCGCAGCGCCATGCCAGCACGACTTTTTTGCTAAGCAAAGATAACAAGGTGCAGGTTGCGGTAATTAATGGCCGGCTAATCAGGCTGGTGGATGGCAGCCTGATCGATCCGTTTGCCGGCAATTAAAGCAGCACGAGTGTTTCAGCTTTTCTGGCCATTTAAACGCTGCTGCCAGGCCAGCAGCGCGGCCAGCAACTTGCGGACATTCGCCTGAATTTTATCATCGGTTAAATCACCGTCGTTATCAAAGGCGCCGCTGAAGGCATTGGCAAACACCTCAGGCTGATTCAGCGGGTGCAGATTTAAGTACACACACACCTGGCGTAAATGGTATTGAGAGCGTGACGACCCCATACCGGCAGCAGAACCCATAATAGCAACAGGTTTGCCGCTTAATAAATGATTGTCAGGTTCGCGCGAAGCCCAGTCGAGTGCATTTTTCAGTGCCGGTGCCAGCGAGTAGTTATATTCCGGGCAGGCCAGCAATAAGGCATCGGCTTCGGCCATTTGTTGCAACAGGGTTTGCACGGCCGCTGGTTTTTCGCCCAGGTCTGCATTATAAAAAGGCACTTCCATTAAATCTGCCAGGTGAATTTTCATGCCGTCGGGGCTATTGGCCATGGCATAACGCACCAGCCCACGGTTAGTTGATTTTGCCCGCAGGCTGCCGCAAATTGCTAAAACATTAATACTCATCTTAACTCCTTTATATTGAGGCCGGCTTTCAGTGTAGCTCATCCGGGCCGGAAGTCTGTTTTAAGTTCAGGCTGGGTAAAGTTGGCGGGCCGACAATGACCGCTATACAGTAGCTTTCTGATACTACTAGCATTGCTACTATTTTTTTCCACGGAGCTTGTTATGCGTTACAAAGTTAGTCAGCCTGGCAGTAAATGCCATTTTAAAAATGTGTTTTACCTGCTTTTTGCCGTGACAGGCATATTTATGCTGACCGCTTGTCAGCCCGAATCGAGCCGCCCGGCCAGTGAGCCGGCTCAGCAACAGTCGCCAACACCTGCACATGCTGACAGCGTAAATATTGCCGGCAAATGGCAGCTGACTGAGCTGCAGCAACAGCCGGTAGACCCCGATAACAAGGTGTTTTTACAGTTTGACCCCGCTGGCCGGGTAACCGGCTATACCGGTTGCAACAGCCTGACCGGCACCTATCAGTTGCAGGGCAGCCGCCTGAGTTTCGGCCCGCTGGCGACAACGCGCAAAGCTTGTCTGGATGAGACTGTCGAGCCACAACTACTCGATGTACTGAACAATGTTGACAATATCAGCATTGCCGCTGATCAGTTGAGCCTGAATCGGGCCAGAATGGCGCCGCTTGCCCGCTTTAGCCGGGTGCCGGCAGCAGCAGAGCAATAACGGCTCAGCCTGCTGCAGACAGTGTATCAGGGGTAGAGCAAATATGGCTGACGCTGTTTGGCAAAAGCCTCAAGTCCGTTTTGCCAGCTGGCCCGGATTTGCTGCTCGCTCAGCCCCTGCTCAATTTGCTGGCGTAAGGTATCACCACCGGCCAGTTTATCCATAAAGCCCGGCGAGTTAAAAAAAGTGGCATTGTTAGCAGCAAATAAACGTTGCCAGTTAATTAAGTAGCTTAAATCCAGGCCACCGGCGTTTACCTGGCGCAGGTCCTGGCCTTTAGCTGTTGTATCTTTTAATGGCGGATTCATCGCTGCGCCGGGTGTGGCTACCGGAGTAAACGCAAACTCACCCAGGCTGAACTTATCATAACCCAGCACCTGAAACGGGAAAGGCGTTCCCCGGCCCACGCTTAGCGGGGTAGCCTCGAAAAAGCCAAGTGACGGGTACAGGGCAATAGCCTGATCATTAGGTAAATTCGGGCTGGGCGGCACCGGCAGGCTGTAGCGCATATTACGCTGGTAATTTGCCACCGGGACGACGGTCAGCTGCAGCTGTTCGGCCTGATTAATCCAGCGTTCGCCTTTGATCATCTGCGCCAGCTCGCCAACGGTCATGCCATGTAGCAATGGTATCGGGTGCATGCCAACAAAAGACTGAAAGGCTAAATCGAGTACCGGGCCGTCAAGATAACGGCCATTCGGGTTGGGGCGGTCGAGCACCAGCATCGCAACATTGTAATCAGCAGCTGCCTGCATCAGGTAATGCATTGAGCTTATATAGGTGTAATACCGCACGCCAACATCCTGAATATCAAAAATAACAATATCCAGCGCCTGCATTTGTTCGGCACTGGGTGCCTTATTGGCACCATACAGCGATAGCAGCGGAATACCGGTTTTGCTGTCGATGCCAGAGCTGACAGTGGCACCGGCATCATGATCGCCCCTGAAGCCATGCTCGGGCGCAAAAATACTGACAATATTAACTTTGTTGGCCAGCAGCACGTCTACCAGATGCTGGTTGCCGGTTAGGGATGTTTGATTGACCAGCAAGCCAACTCTTTTGCCTTGTAACAGTGGCAGATACTCTGGCAGTTGCTCTGCCCCGGGAATGATAGCGCCGGAATCTGCCGGTGTTTTTGCAACAGAAGGCGCGTCAGGGGCAGGGTGGCAACCGGCCAGCCATAGCAACAGCAGTGCGCTTAACAGACGCTTCATTTTGCAGCCTCCAATGCCTTACTGACGAAGCCATTGCTGGCGGCCAGGGCTTGCTGACAGCTGGCTAAATCCTGGCCGGTCAGGATCAGTAGAATGGCCAGTTTTGCATTCATGCTGGCCTGCAGCAGGGCAGCATTAGCCGTAACACTGTCGCAATCAGTGGCTTGCATTACGATCCGCACTGCCCGGGCTTCCAGCTTCTGATTGCTGGCATGTAAATCGACCATCAGGTTCTGATACACCTTGCCGCTGCGAACCATGGCTGCGGTGCTCAGCATATTCAGCAGCATTTTCTGGGCGGTACCGGCTTTCATCCGGGTAGAGCCGGTCAGTACCTCAGGGCCCACTTCGGCACAAATAGCAATATCTGCTGCTGCCAGAATGGGGCCGCTGCTATTGCAGCTTATCGCCACCGTAGTGGCGCCCAGTTTCCGGCCATAGGCCAGGCCGCCCAGCACATATGGCGTGCGGCCACTGGCTGCTATGCCGACCAACACATCATCCGGGCCAAAATTAATCCCGGTCAGCTCTTCAACTGCCAGTTCCGGGCTGTCTTCAGCGCCCTCAACTGCCTGTTGAATGGCGGTAGTACCACCGGCAATCAGGCCAATCACCTGGTTAGCCGGCACACTGAAGGTTGGCGGACATTCGGCGGCATCCAGAATGCCCAGCCGGCCACTGGTACCGGCACCAAGGTAAATTAAGCGGCCGCCACAGGCAAAAGCCTGCACTATCGTGTCGACGGCCCGCGCCACTGCCGGCAAGCAAGGAGTAATGGCTGCGGCAACTGTGTGATCGGCCTGATTAATCAGACTGACAATGGCCAGACTATTCAGCTGGTCAAGTTTGGCAGACGCGGGGTTACGTGCCTCGGTACTCATGCCGGCCAGCTGTTGCAGTAATTCAGATTGACTCATCAGACGCTCACTTTTTACTTGTTGAGTTATTGTTCAGACGCTATGGGTGCCTGCCAGTTGTCTGGCGGCCAGAATTAGGCCGCCGTCCAGCGCATCACCGTGTGGGGGCTGCAGCAAGCTGGAAACATCAGCACTTAACAGCGACTGGCTGCTGGCTGCCAGGCCACCCAGTAATACTACCGGTAACGCCCGGTCACCGCGGCAGCAATGAATAAGCTCGGTTATCGCAGCGGCCTGCTGACGCAGAATTTGCCGGGCCAGCGGGCAACTGCTGTGGCTGAATACCAGTGGCGCCAGCGCTGCAAAATCGGTTGCGCTGGCTTGCTTTAACCAGGGTAATACGGTGCTGACATTGTCGCCACAGTGACTGCCAAGCGCCCGGGTTAACGGACTGGTAAGCCCTTCACCGCTATCAAGTTGCCACAGTAGCTGGCGTACAGCCAGCTTGCCAAGCCAGGCGCCGCCGCCTTCGTCACCAATATTAAAGCCCCAGCCGCCAACCTGTTGCTCAGTGCCATCAGCAGCTAAGCGCATGGCAACCGAGCCGGTACCCAGCGCAACCATTACCACCGGCTGGCCATTATTGGCACCGTACAGTGAGGTACGGGCGTCGGTAGTCAGCTGCCAGGCTGCAAAATTAAGCTGCAGTTGCTGACAAAAAGCATGGTGTAATTGCGGATTGCCGGCGCCGGCCAGGCCCACACAGGCCATCACTTCATTCAGGCCAATACCGGCCTGCTGACAGAGTTGCAAACTCAGCTGACGCACAGTACTGATGGCCAGTTCAAGGTCATTCGACAATTGGGCAGGGCCGCCGGCTGCTTGCCATTGCTGGCCGCTAACGGCATGTTGCAACCTGGCCACAGTTTTGCTGCCGCCGCCATCAACTGCCAGTAAATACATTTAATTCTCCAGGTTATTGGCCATTGCCGACGTCTTTGCCGGCGGCGGGTTGCCTGCCATGCATACCAGCCAGGCAACCAGGGTGCCCAGGCATAATTGCCAGGTAAAGCCCAGGTCAAATGCAGCCAGCTCAGGGCTGATAAACTGCAACAGGTATGGCTGCATTAACAGGGTCACTGTAAAGCCGGTCAGCAGTGCCGCAGTAACGCTGGTGCTGTTGCCTCTTTTGCTGAACAGTGCGGTAAAAAACACCCCAAGTAAACCGCTGTACGAAAACACCATCACACTCAGTGCAAACGCCAGTAACGGCATATCAGAATATTGCTGCCAGTAAAAACAGACGATGGCCATTACCGATAAGGTTACTGCAGTTAACAACATGGCCCACTGGCCAGCTCTGACATAGTGGCGCTCACTGGTTGCAAGCTGCTGCCGCTGGCGCCAGGGTTGATAAATATCGGCCACCAGCACTGAAGCCATTGAGTTTAAGCCGGAGGTAATGGTGGACAGTGCAGCTGCAATAACGCCCACTACCACCAGACCACGCAAACCTGACGGCATTTCGTTTAATACATAATACATAAAGACCGTAATTTGTTCACCGCCAAAACTGCTGCTGTAGCTGGCACTATTACTGAATACGTCCGGGCGTTGATAATAAATATATAATAATAAGCCAATAACGATAAACACCAGCATTACCGGGATCACCATAAGCGCTGATGATAACAGCGCTTTGGCGCCACCTGCGGCGGTTTTACAGGTTAGTACCCGTTGGGTCATATCCTGATCCAGGCCAAAGGCCGCGATATTCAGCAGCACAAAACCGGTCAGGGCAGACCAGATGGTAAACACGCCGCTGCTGCTTAAGTCGGGCCGAAAATCAAATAACAGTAATTTAGAGGTGCCATCGGCCAACGGTTCGCTCAAAACCTTGTATAAACTGACGAGATCCAGTTGCAGGCTGCTGTAAAGATAGCCAAGTACCACCAGTGCCGCTGTGACATACACCGCGCATTGCATAGCGTCGGTATAAATAACCGAGCGAATACCGCCGGCCATCGTACAGGCCAGGCCGATAACAGCCAGCAAGGCGATTGCGGTAACAACACTGGTTGCCTCAATGTTGTTAAACAACAGCATGGCGACGGCCAACGCCGCCATATAAAGGCGGGCCCCACTGGCAAATACCCGGCCAAACAAATACATTTTGCCGGCATGGTTTTTAGCGGTGGCATTAAAGCGGCTTTCCAGCAACTCGTAAACAGTGGTGACTTTTAGCTGATAATAGCGGGGGATCAGCCATTTAATAACCAGTAAGGTGGCAATAATGGCACCAATGTTGGTTGCCAGATAGCTTAAATTACCCCGAAATCCCATGTCGGGGCCGCCCAGAAAGGTTGCTGCAGATTGCGAAGTTGCCAGCACCGATATCGCCACCAGAAAAGGCGGCATGGCATTGCCACCGAGAAAATAATCACTGCTGCTGTTGGCCCGGCGTCGGTTTACCCAGATTGCCAGGGTGGCCAGCAACAAAAAATAACCAAAAAAAACCGTCCAGTCTAATAACGTCAATTGCATGGCGAAGTTCCCGACACATCGTATTAGGGTTAATTTTTATTTAGCAGCGCACCACTACTGGCGGGCGCACGTTTTTTTTGTTTTACTGCAAGCTGTTACTTTAACAACGATTACCGTAGCACAGTTGTTGTTAACGAAGGTTACCTTAACACAAGCGGAGAAAACAGTGTGGCAGAACAGCAGAAAGGGCGGCAACGAAAATGGCTGGGTTGGGGTATCTGCAGCTGGGTTTTATCGGGTGCGCTGGTTATGAGCAGTCAGGCTGAGGTCACTTCAGCTGCCGCCCAGCCCACAGTCCGGCAAATGCTGGGCCAGAAGCTGATGCTGGATTTACGCTATTACTGCTCTGAACCTACCGCTGCTGGAAAATGCCGCACACCGTTAACCAGCCTGCCACCGGAGCTGGCCAAACTTATCAGTCAGTATGATATTGGCGGCGTTATATTATTTGCAGAGAACCTGCAGCACAGTGAGCAAATTATTGGCCTGAACCGGCAGTTACAGCAGGCCGCGGCGCGTTCTGCCCTGAAGCAGCCATTATTTATTGGTATTGATCAGGAAGGCGGGCGGGTGGCCCGTTTACCCCGCGAGCTGGCAACGTCGTTCAGTGGCAATATGGCTATCGGTGCCACGTACCCTGAGCATGGCAGCCACTTTGCAGAACTGGCTGGTGCCATTACGGCTGCCGAGTTGTTGGCACTGGGTATTAACGTAAATTTTGCACCGACGGTTGATGTTAATGTTAATCCGGACAACCCGGTAATTAACGTGCGGGCTTTTGCCGAGGATCCAGCTGTGGTCGCTGAGCTTGGCGGTGCGATGACGGCTGCCATGCAGCAACAGGGGGTTATTGCCGCGTTGAAACATTTTCCGGGCCATGGCGATACCCATGTTGACAGCCATCTGGGTTTGCCGCGCGTTGAGCATAGTCGGGAGCAGATTGATCAGGTTGATCTACTGCCGTTTACTGAAATAATTAACAAGCACCAGCCAGGGATGATTATGACCGCTCATATTCAATATCCGGCGCTGGACAGTAGCACCTTTACCGCCAAAGACGGCCAGCAGATGATTAAGCCGGCAACCTTATCAAGGGCTATCCTGCATGATCTGCTGCGCCAGCAGATGAGTTATAACGGGCTTATTGTTACCGATGCGCTGGATATGGCGGGTATCAGCCACTTTTTCAGCCCGCATGATGCGGTGATTGCGACTTTCCAGGCGGGTGCTGATATTGCGCTGATGCCGGTTAAATTACAAAGCCCGGCCGAACTGGCTGATCTGGCGGCATTGTTAACCGCGTTGGAACAAGCGGTGGCCGATGGTCAGCTGAATAAAAGCGAGTTGTTTGGTTCATACCAGCGGATAACACAACTTAAGCAGCAGT
Source organism: Arsukibacterium indicum (assembly GCF_019100565.1). Classification (GTDB taxonomy): domain Bacteria; phylum Pseudomonadota; class Gammaproteobacteria; order Enterobacterales; family Alteromonadaceae; genus Alishewanella; species Alishewanella indicum. The sequence goes on from NZ_JAHRID010000008.1 coordinate 104,229, forward strand.
ATCCGTTACTGCCAGAGGATACTGCTGCCGGGCAGCTGGCAAAAGCGAACGACCTGCTAGGCAGTGCAGCGCATCGTAAGGCCGAGCTGGCGCTGGCTCAGGCTGCCATTACCCGGATCCCGCTGCCACAAAACGATAAAAATACGGCGCTGCCAGCGCTTAGCGGCAAGCAGATTGTGCTGCTAATGCCAGACAGTAATAAAGCAGCAGCACTTAGCCTGGCCTTACAGCAACAAAGCCCGCAACCACTGACGATTAGCAGCCTTAGTTTATTACAGGACAACCTGACTGAGGCCGCTGCCCTGCTAACCAATGCCGATGTCGTGATCAGCGCCTTCATTACGCCAATGCCGTCTCTGGCAGAAATTGGCGGCATGGATGATATCAGTGCGCTGGGGCCACTGGCGGCCCGCTATCAGCGGCAGCAGCAGGACTTTCTGAACTTGTTACGCCAGGTAGCACAACAACAAACGCCACATGTGTTTATCAGTCTGCGTGCGCCATATGATGCTGCTGTCTATGGCCAGTATGCTGATGTCAGCCTGGCCAGCTATGCCTACAACAGCGAAGATAAGGCCATTGCTGCTGGTGATCCGGGCGCGACTTATACGGCACTGGCCCGGGTATTGCTCGGCCAGGTTGCTGCAAAGGGGCGTTTGCCGGTTACCGTCGACAGCCAGCTAGCCACGTCGTTAGCGCCGGCGGCAGACGATAGTGACAGGCAGGGCCGTTAAGATGCTGAACTGGCTGAAGGCCCATTGCGATACCATTCTGGCAAGCCTGCCACCACAGCGATTGCTGGCGTTAGATGCGTTACGGGGCTTAACCATTACTGCGATGATTCTGGTTAACAACCCGGGTAGCTGGAGTTATGTTTATGGGCCGCTGCGTCATGCCGAGTGGCATGGCTGGACCGTTACTGATTTGATTTTCCCCTTTTTTATTGTGATCGTCGGCATGTCACTGCAGTTCAGCATGCAGCGGCAAAGCACTCCGGGTATAAGCAGCCATTCCAACTCACAACTAATCCGCCATGCGGCAACGCGCAGCCTCAAATTGTTTGGTCTGGGGCTGTTTCTGGCCTTGTTCTATTATAACTTTGCTGATCCGGCCTACAGCTATCTTGAGCAGAAGCTGCTGAACCTGCGCTGGCTTGGTGTGCTGCAACGTATTGGTTTGGTTTACTTTGCGACGGTGCTGATTGTGCTGTATTGCGGCACCCGGGGCCGGATAGCCTGGTTGCTGGCGCTGGCTTTGGTCTATCTGCTGGCCATGTGGTTTATGCCCTATCAGGACAGCCAGGGCAACACTTTCAGTGGCCTGCTGTTGTTTGGCAATAGTTTTGCAGCCTGGCTGGACCACACCGTGCTGGGTGTTAACCATCTTTATTACCGCTCAGCCACACCGTTTGCCTTTGACCCTGAAGGTATCTGGTCAACTCTACCTGCTATTGCCAGTTGTTTAAGCGGAGTGTTGCTGGCGCAGTGGCTACAGAGCGGGCACAGCCTGACCCATAAAATCCGGGGCTTACTGCTGGTGGGTGTGATAGCGGTTTGGGTAGCCGAATTATGGCACTTCAGCTTACCAATTAATAAAAGCCTGTGGACCCCAAGCTTTGTGCTGCTTAGCAGCGGTTACTGCGCTATTGTGTTAGCGGCGTGCATCTGGCTGTGTGATGTTAAGCGCTGGCGGCGCTGGAGTGCGCCATTTGTGGTATTTGGTGCTAACGCCATATTGTTTTATATGCTGGCCGGTGTGTTGGCGCGGGTACTGGTTATGATCCCGGTTGGCGATGGTTTGCTGCAGGGCTGGTTATTCAGCCGGGTATTTCAACCGCTGTTTGGCAACTTTAATGGCTCACTGGCCTTTGCCCTGACATTTCTGACGTTATCTTACCTGTTGATGCACTGGTGTTACCGGCGGGGCTATATTTTTAAAGTATAACAATAGAAAAAGGTACAGCAGGCCAGGCCTGACAAAGTCCAGTTGCAATTTGAGCCGGCTGCAGTAAGCTCAGTAACAGAGTAACAACTAAGTGACGAGTTTATGCGCTGTACTGCCCTGTTAATGGCATTGCTAATGTCGGCTGGCAACGGTTTTTTTTATGCTTTTGCTGCCGACAAGCTTGTCCAACCAGGCGGCAGGACACTGGTTGTCGGCGTTTATCAGAATCCACCTAAAATTATGGTAAATGCGGATGGCATGCCAACTGGGATTTTCGGTGACTTACTGCAGCACATTGCCGACCAGCAAAACTGGCAGTTAAAACCGGTAGCGTGTGACTGGGCGTATTGCCTGGAATTGCTGGCAAGCGGCGATATCGATATTCTGCCTGATGTAGCTTATAGCCCGGAACGGGCACAGGGTATGAGTTTTCACCAGACGCCGGCACTTTACAGCTGGTCGCGCTTATACAGTTTGCCAGAACATAATATTACCGACTTATCAAAGTTAGCAGGGCTGCGGGTGGCAGTCTTGTTAAACAGTTCTCAACACAATTTTTTGCAGCATTACGGTCAGCATGAACAGATTAGTTTTCAACTGAAAGGTGTCAGTTCACTGCGGGCGGCGTTTAATCTGGTTGCTGCCGGTGACGCTGATGTCGCCGTGGCCAACCATTTATTCGGCGACAACCGGGCAGCTGAATTTCAGTTGCAGGCAAACCCTGTGCGTTTTGACCCGGTCGAGCTGTTTTATGCTACCACCAAGGATCGCAATCAACAGGTGTTAGCGGATATTGATCAGTATCTGCAACAATGGCAGGCCGATCCGCAGTCGTATTATTTTGAAACGGTCAGTCGCTGGAGTCAGCCGGGTTTCAACCTGCACCCTGCTGCCCCGATGCTGTTGATTTGGGCAGTGCTCAGCACTGTGTTATTGCTGTTAAGCGGTGGCGGTGTGCTCTGGTATCGCCGGCATGTAAACCAGCGGCTCAGAAACCTGCAGTTAAGTGAAGACCGGCTGACCACGATCCTGAACAGTGTTGACGCTCATATCTATATAAAAGATAAACGTTTTCGCTATCAGTATGTTAATCACAAGATTGCTGAGCTGTTCGGTAAGCCGGCTGAGCAGATCATTGGCCATACCGACAGTTTGTTTTTTGATGCTAATTCCGCGGAGCAGCTGCAGGTAAACGATCAGCGGGTACTGGTTGATGGTGAACGGGTGGTAATCGAGGAAACCAATACCACAGTTAGTGACAATGAGGAGCGGGTATTTCTATCCGTCAAGCTGCCATTGCGCCATAGCAATGGTGAAATTTACGCCTTATGCGGAATTTCAACCGATGTCACTGAGCACAAAGAAACCCAACGGGCCATTCATCAGCTGGCCTTTTATGATGCGTTAACATCGCTGCCAAACCGCCGGCTGCTGCTGGAGCGGTTAGAGCAGGCATTTAATATGGCCGCCCGCCTCCCCTGTCAGGGCGCAATCCTGTTTATTGACCTGGACCATTTTAAAGATTTAAACGACACCCTCGGCCATGCAGTTGGGGATGAATTGTTATGCCAGGTTGCCAGCCGCCTGAACGAACAGCTGCGTAAAAGTGATACGTTGGCCCGCTTTGGTGGTGATGAATTTGTGGTGCTGTTGTCCCAGTTACAACCACGGGCCGATTTAGCCGGTCAGCGGGTAGAGCTACTGGCCATGAAACTGATGGAGATACTAAGCCAGCCGTTTCAACTGGCAGAGCGCAACTACACCATAAGTGCCAGTATTGGCATTGCCATGTTCAGTGACGCTGGCAACGTTGATGAATTGCTGCAGCGGGCCGATTTAGCCATGTACGACGCCAAAAACCGTGGCCGCAACCGCTACTGTTTTTACGACAGTAAGCTACAGGCAAAAGTACTGGCACGTTCAGCATTGCAATCCGGTTTGCGCCAGGCTTTAAGCCTGCAACAATTCAGTTTGTATTTTCAGCCTCAATATCATAGCGACGGCCAGATGCTGGGAGCAGAGGTGTTGCTGCGTTGGTTTGACCCGGAACTGGGCCCTGTATCACCCGTCGAGTTTATTCCGCTGGCGGAAGACAGCGGTCTGATTTTGCCGATTGGTGCATGGGTACTGCAACAAAGCTGTCAGCAACTGGCCGACTGGCAGCGAGACCCGGTTAAAACCCACTGGCATCTGGCGGTTAACCTCAGTGTCCGCCAGTTGCATGATCCTGACTTTGTAAAACTGGTGCGTGATACGCTGCAACAAACCGGCGCCAGGCCTGAGAATTTGGTATTGGAACTGACCGAAACGCAGTTACTGGAAGATATCGAAGCAGTGATTGCGAAAATGCAGCAACTGGGAGAGTTAGGCGTGCGGTTTTCACTGGACGATTTTGGCACCGGCTATTCATCGCTCAGCTACTTAAAACGTTTGCCGCTGAACCAGTTGAAAATAGATGGCAGTTTTGTCCGTGATTTGCTGGACGACCCCAGTGATGAAGCCATTATCAGAACTATTCTGGCTCTGGGCAACAGTCTGGAGCTAGCCGTTATTGCCGAAGGCGTGGAAACTGAGGCGCAATATCAGGCTCTGTGCAAGCTGGGATGTCAGCAGTTTCAGGGTTATTTGCTGGGACGGCCGGCGCCGGTTGAGCAGTTAACGGTAACACCGCAGCGCCCTGGCCTGTAACCGGATAGTTTTATAAACCGGTTAAGACCAGAGAGCAAGCCGGCCCAGAAACAACTGGCCATGTTGCGACAACAACCAGATCAATAAAATACCATTGCCAATAATGACCAGTAAAAATTCTCTTTGAAACAAAAACTTGCGCTTCTTGTGGGCCAGCTTTTTCTGAGCCAGTAAAGCGCCGGGCCAACCGCCTATTAAGCTGAACAGCTGTAAACTTTGTTCTGGCAGCCGTTGCCGCTGGCGGGCGATGGCTGCCGCTTTATCAACCCGATACAGCCAGTACGTAAACAAGCTGGCTTCGATATATAAAATAGGCAACACATAAGGCAGGGTACCGAACAGCAGCGCGATAACAACCAGTACCAGAAAGGCGCAGCGAAAATATAAAGCAACATCCTGCGTGTAGTCGAGGTCTACCAGCTGCGTTTCAGGCAGTGGGGCCGCATTTGCCGGGGTAGCAATAACCTTTAGCTGGCTGGCAATGGGCCGCTGTCGCTTATCTTTGCCCAGAGTGAATTGCAAACGGCAACCTTCGGACGGACGGATGCTGCTGTCAGCAAAATCACGGATATGAAAGAACAGTTGCCGGTTGTCGCTGCCTTGTGTCGGGCCATCGGGTACCACAAAACCAAAGCCTTTATCGTCGCGCCAGTGCACAACTCTGCCGGTAAACTGTTCTGGTCCGGTTTTCTGTTCAGGCTCTGTCGGTTGCATTGACTATTACCAAACTACAGGTGTTGCAATGGCCTGAGTGTATCAGAAGTTTGCTGAACAGTGGTTTAACTAATTTGTGCTACTTTGGTTGCAAAAACGCTGCAGCTTAGTCGGAACTTTGCAGGCGCATTGACAAATCAATAGCCTGTACATGTTTAGTCAGGGCACCACTGGAGATAAAATTAACGCCGGTTGCTGCCAGCTCTGTTAAGCGTTCGGCAGTAATATTGCCCGACACTTCCAGTTTTGCCTGACCGTTATTCAGTTTTACCGCGGCCCTGATATCCGCCAGACTGAAGTTATCCAGCATAATGATATCGGCTCCGGCAGCCAGCGCCTGCTTAACTTCGTCAAGATTTTCGGTTTCAACTTCTACCGGTTTGCCTGGGAAGTTCTGGCGGGCCTGGCCAACCGCTGCTTGAATAGAACCTGCGGCCGCAATATGGTTTTCTTTAATCAGAAAGGCATCAAATAAGCCAAAGCGGTGGTTTAAGCCGCCACCGCAATGAACCGCATATTTCTGAGCAAAGCGCAGGCCAGGCAGGGTTTTGCGGGTGTCCAGCAAACGGGTGCCTGTGTTGGCCAGCAGACGGGTGTACTGAGCGGTAACCGTTGCGGTGCCACTTAGCAATTGCAGAAAATTCAGTGCGCTGCGCTCACCGGTCAGCAGCAGGCGGGCCGGGCCGGTCAGCCTGCATAACAGACTGTCGGCAGCGACGTTGTCGCCATCTTTTACCTGCCAGCTGACACTAACCTGGCCGCTGCCGCTCAGCTGATTCAGCTGGGCAAACACTTCATCCACCCAGGCGGTTCCGCATACTACACAAGCCTCGCGGCTGATAATGGTGGCAGTGGCCTGCTGGCTTTGTGGGATCAGGCTGGCGGTAATATCACCGTCGGTCAGGGCCAGAAAACCTAAGTCTTCTGCTAAAGACGCCTGGACGTTACGTTTTATTTCCGGTGCCAGATGAGCATGATGAGATATTGCAGTGGCTTGAGCAGTCATATTAATTTCGCTGAATTAGGGTCAGTTGGTTACCTTGCTGGCGGAATTCTAACTGGTTTAACGCGCTCATGCCTAACAAAATCTCGGTACCGGCTAAGTTGGGTACCACGCTGGCCGTAACTTGTTGTAGCACAATATCACCCAGTTGCAGCGATGCTATCTCGCTCAGATAGGCTGTGGTAATACCATTGGCAGTGGCAACCTGAATTTGCCGGCCACGGGGTAACCCCAGTTTTTGGGCAGTATCTTGCGCTATCGCCACGGTAGTGGCTCCGGTATCCAGCATAAAATCAACCGGCTGACCATTAAGTAGCGCAGTGCCAATATAATGGCCGGCGCGGTTGCGAATTAACACGGTGCTGACTTCGCCGGCTGCGCCCTGAATACTGTGCAGTTGCTGATTCGGGTTGCGTTTGTCTGTCAGATAATCCTGAAAGAACAGAAACAACATACTTAGCAGCAACAGCCAGGCTAACCAGCTGAAGGCTTTAGCAAAAGGTGTTCGTTGCTCAGGTGCTTGCATTCATGGGCCTCAACCTTGACAATAGGGCCCTAGCTTAATCACAGTGCGGGCTAAAGGCAAAATTCTGATGAAAACTAATACGCAACCAACTTGCCCGCCTATTTTGCAACGCCCTTCCACCCATTTTGATGAGCGCCCGGCCGGCGAGCAAATAAGTTTGCTGGTTATTCATAATATCAGTTTGCCCGCTGGCCGCTTTGCCAGTGCCCCGCAGCAGGGCAGCCATGTCGATAATTTATTTTGCGGGGTTCTGGATTGCGCTGCCCACCCTGACTTTGCATCGTTACAAGGGCTGAGGGTGGCTGCCCATTGCGTGATCTGGCGTGACGGCAGTATTTTTCAGTATGTGCCCTTCGCTAAAAGAGCCTGGCACGCCGGGAAAAGCGAGTTTGCTGGTCGGGCCAACTGTAATGATTATTCGATTGGGATAGAGTTAGAAGGCTGCGATAATATACCGTATACTGAGCAGCAGTATCAGAGCCTGATCGCGTTAAGCCATTACTTACTGACGCAGTATCAGGCAATGAACCCGGAGCGGATTGTTGGCCATTGTGATATCGCACCCGGGCGCAAAACCGATCCGGGACCGGCGTTTGACTGGCCGTACTACCGGGGGGCAATTCAGGCAGCAATTCAAGCGACGATTCAAGCCACAATAAAGGGGAGCAGGGAATGACATTAATCAGTATGTTGCTGGCATTAATTATTGAGCGCTTGGCGGTTCGCAGCGATGCCTGGCAGGCAAAGCGCTATGTCAGATCGTATTTAAAATTCAGCCTTAATACACCACTGGCCAAGCTGGCTCGTCATCAGCTGGGCCAGTATCTGTGGTTGCTGTTACCAGGCGCGGTGGTGACGCTGGTGCTGTGTCTGATTGACAGCCGGTTGCTTACCCTGATTGTCAATACGCTGGTGCTGCTGGTTGGTATTGGCTGCTGGCACTATCGGCAGTTATACAAACAATATCTGAATGCCCAGGAGCGCGGCGATGCTGAAGCAGCGCATCTTACCATGGAGCAAATCCGGTATGATTCAGGCAGCAGCATGGAGCAGCACAGCTATGGTCAGACTTTGGTTTGGCTGAATTTTCGTTATTACGCTGCGACGGCATTCTGGTTTTTAGTGCTGGGTGCCTTTGGCGTAATAACCTATGTGTTGTTACGTGAACTGCAGGAGCCGGCAACGGTTGCCGAAACAGAAACTGCACAAGGCAGTGCAGAAGACGCTCCGGCCTATGCTGAATTGCAACCTGATTCGGCAGGCCCTGATGCCGTGCATTACCTGACGTTCTGGGCGCAATGGCTGCCAACCCGGTTGTTTGGTATTGGGTTTGCGTTGGTCGGGTATTTTTCGCGGGCGTCAAACACATTACTGGCCTACTTTATGGATTTTAGTACCGACAACGAACAGGTATTGACTGAAGTGGCAGTTGCCGCAGAACCCCTGGAGCCGGAGCAAATTAATACTGTTGATGAAAGCAGTGCAATGGTGCAGTTGGGTAAACGCAATATGCTGTTTTTTCTGGCTTTGGTAGCTGTATTAACCCTAAGTGGCTGGTTGCACTAAGTTTTAATGGAACGGCATAACGAACACGGCGTGCGTATTGCAGCGGGGGCCGGTATTTTTCTGGTTGGCTGGCGGTCAGCTGTCTGAGGTAACAAGATGTCGTTAAGCAGGGAGCAGAAGCTCGGCGGTGTATTCGCTGCCAGTGCTTATACCCTCTGGGGTGTTGCCCCGTTGTATTTCAAACAAATTGATTTTATTGCCGCGACAGAGATCCTGGTGCACCGGATTGTCTGGTCGTGTCTGCTGCTGTTGCTGGTATTACTGGCGCTGAAACAGGGGCCCAGGCTTATTACACTGCTGCGCCAGCCAAAGCTGATGTTATGGTTGTTATTTACCGCGGTTATTCTTGGCTTCAATTGGGGCTTATTTATCTGGGCGGTCAACAGCAACCATATGCTGCAGGCTAGTCTGGGCTATTACATTAATCCACTGCTGAATGTAATGCTTGGCATGTTGTTTCTGGGAGAACGGCTGCGCCGCCTGCAATGGCTGGCACTGGGACTGGCGGCCAGTGGCGTGGCTATCCAGGTGGTAATATTTGGCTCGATACCTTTGTTAGCGCTGGCCCTGGCCGGCTCTTTTGCTGTTTACGGACTATTGCGCAAAAAGCTGGCGGTAGAGGCCATCACCGGTTTATTTGTTGAATCATTATTATTGTTGCCGTTGGCCATTGGCTACTGGTATTACTTTGCTGACAGCAGCGCTGTTAATATGTTGCACAATAGTGCTAGCCTGAATATGCTGCTGATTGCTGCGGCCTTTGTGACGACAATTCCATTGCTGTGTTTTATTGCCGGCGCCCGGCGTTTGCAGTTGTCGACGATGGGGTTTTTTCAGTATATCGGGCCCAGTCTGATGTTTATTTTCGGGGTCTGGCTATATCACGAGCCATTAAAGCCTGCCAGTTTAATCACCTTCGGCTTTATCTGGCTGGCATTGCTTATTTACAGTCTGGATGCCTGGCGACATATTCGTTACCAGCAAAAAATACTGCGTAATGCGGTATGCTAGCCCGCATTCGTTATTGTTCGTACTCAGCCTATTATTGCAGGAGTAGCCTATGCCCGGACCACTGGATTTAATTGCCGTTATCTGGTTTTTTATTTTATGGATTGGCTACACCCTGTACGCCAAGCGCCGGGCAAAGGTTGTCAGCTGTCTGTCATTCGAACTGCGACGAAAGCGTACCGACTGGATGCAAAAAATGCTGTTGCGTGATAACAAAATGGCTGACGTTGGCTTAATCTCTACCCTGGAACGTAATGTTACTTTTTTTGCCTCCAGCTCGCTGCTTATTTTAGCCGGTTTACTGACGGCGATGGCCTCGGCAGAAAAACTCAGCCTGATGTTGTCTAATCTGGTGCCCTGGGCCGACTATAGCGAAGGGTCAGTGCAGCTGAAGTTGTTGTTACTAACCTTTATTTTTGTGTTTGCGTTTTTCCAGTTTACCTGGTCATTACGCCAGTATGGCTTTTGCGGAGTTTTAATCGGTGCGGCGCCGGATGGCCGCAATCTTAATGAGGACGACCAGGCATTGTATGCCAATCGGGCGGCCAAGGTCATTGATCAGGCTGGTCATTCATTTAACTATGGCTTACGTGCTATTTACTTTTCCCTGTCGACCCTGTCATGGTTTATTGACCCGTTATTATTTATGGCAAGTACGGTAATAGTAATGATAGTAATGAAACAACGTGAGTTTCACTCCAAAGTGCTGAAAGCACTGCAGGAGTGCTAACAAGCAAAAGGGGCCGGATTAGCTGTGGCCCCTTTTGGGAATTCTTGATGGATTAGAACTTTAACGCCTCTCAAAGGCTTTAATAACCCGCGCTACGCCATCGACATTACGGGCAATATCTACCGCTTTGTCTGCTTCCGGCCCTTGTACCAAACCCATTAAAAATACTTCAGCATTTTCGGTAACCACTTTAATGTTCAGGCCTGCGACGTCGTCATCGGCCAGTAACTGAGTTTTCACCTTGGTGGTGATCCAACTGTCGCGGGTGCGGGTGGTTAAAGAGGTGCTGTTACCCAGCCGGATTTGATTATGAATATCCCGCACGCCCGGGGTGTCTTTAATCTGCTGCTCTGCCTGCTGTTTTATCGTGTTGTTGTTAACCTGACCCGTAAGCAAAACAACCCCATTGTAGCTGGTAACATTAATGTTGCTGCTGTCCGGAATGCTTTCGGCCGTGCCAATTGTCCGCCGGGCGCGGATAACAATGCTGTTGTCGTCCAGCTGTGAGCCAAGGGTGCGCCGATCGTTAGCGGCGCTGGCTGCGGTGGCGCCACCTGCAACCACGGCTGCGGCACAACCCTGTAACAGTAAAATAGCGGCAGTAAGTGCCATAAGTTTGCTGATATTCATAGTTCTCCCTGCTGTGGAAACAGCGTAGTGTCAATTAGTTCGCAAAGGCAATGCAGTAAAAAGGTGTAGCATTCAAATACCCGGGCCGGCCGGTGTGCCGGAACTTTTAGCTCCACATCCTGCTGGTTGAGCAGGCCGGCGAGTTCGCTATCATTATCAATAGTCAGCGCCACCACTTTCATATCACTGGTTACCGCTGCTTCGACTGCCTTAATTAAACTTTGTTCGGAGCCGGTAAGTGAAATAACCAGTAGTACGTCGGCTGCACTGCCCAGTGCCCGAACCTGACGGGCCAGATAATCCTGATTAATATGATTATTCGGGTGCAGGCTGGATATATCATTTTGCAGGGCCAGCGCCGGCAGACAGGGCCGCTCGGTTTCAAACTGGTCTAGCAACAGTTGGGCAAAATGGCCGGCCAGGCCGTGGCTGGCTCCGGCGCCGCAGCACAGGACCTTGCCGCCACTGATCAGGCTGTTAACGATAACCAGCGCACTGTTCTCAATTGGCTCCGCCAGCGCTTCGCTGGTGGCAATCATGGTTTGAATATTTTCACTGAAAAGCTGGCGGATATGTTCCTGCATCACTTTGTCCTTTTAACTGAAGGCATTTTGCAACCAGTTGTAGTGAAAGGGCTCGCGCCCTTCAATTGCTAATACGTCTATCCGGCATGGCTGGTTCTGGCCGCCATGCTGCTGCAAGTACCAGCGCACTGCCCTGAGCAGTTTCTGCTGTTTGGCAGCGGTTACTGCCGCCAGGGCGCCGCCAAAGGCGGCACTGGCCCGGTATTTTACCTCAACAAACACCAGTTGCTGCGCCTGGCGCATCACTAAGTCGATTTCGCCGGCTTTGCACTGGAAATTACGACATACCAGACTAAGCCCGTGTTGCAACAGGTAATCCAGCGCCAGTTGCTCGTAGTATTCCCCTTTGCTATTCATAATCAGCTTTTTACAATCCGTTGTTTAGGTTCAGGGTTCCTGCACGGCAACCAGGCGGTTATTCCGATAGCTGGCCCAGCTTAGCCGGCGTACCACGCTGCCATTTTTATCCAGACTAAGCTGACCGGTCAGGCCGGGGAAAACCAGCGCTGGCAGATGCTGTTGTTGCTTTAGGCGGGCTATCAGCTGATAGGCATCATGGCCCATCGCATATAACCGTTGCAGTATTTCGTCCTGGTCGGTAAACAGCTGCTGATACTCTTCACGCAATAGCACGCTGCTTTGCTCGCCCAGCATCCAGGGCATTTCAGTAAAGGTCAGGCCGTTTAAGTCGCGCTGTTCGTTGCGATCCAGGCTGGCACTGAAACTGCGCGAGCTGGCATAAACCGGTAACTTTGGCGCGGTTTGGTTTACCGATACATCGACATAGGGTTTAAATAACCGGGTTTGGATTGGATCTGCCAGCAGATAAATGGCATCAATGTCCAGCCTGCTGTGCGGTTCAGCCTCTAGTTTGGTATTGCCGCTGACTAAGCCGCTGATGCTGCGGATCCGGTTCTGGCTGATATCAGTTTCCAGCAGGTTGCTGACAATGGCTTCAAGCTCGGCTTTGGCACTGAACTGATAAAGCTCTGGTTTCGGATGGCCAAGTGCCTGCCACTGGCTGGCAAAATGCTGCTGCATCCGCTGACTGATATTATTGCGGGCACTGATCACCACCGGGCGCTGATAATTTTTCTGCTGAAACAACTCTGCCATCTGGCTGGCTTCATCTTCCAGGCTCAGGGCGTAAAAAAAGTGGTTTGGCCGTTTTGGCTGGTCAGGATTACGGCTGTTTAAAAACAGCGTAGGCCAGGGCCAGTCCTGCTGCTGACTGATAACATCAACCTGATCACGCAGTAGCGGGCCGATAACGAAATCTACCAGTTGCTGTTTTAATTCAGCGGTAATCTGCTCAGGACTTTGCTGGCTATCGATAAAAATCAGGTTCGCCGCACCCTGCCGGGCACTGGCAGCAGTAACTAAACCATATTGCAGGGCTTTGGCATGCGCCCGGAAATTACCGCTAAAAGGCAGTATTACGCCAATTCGGCTGGGTTGATAAGGCGTTAACGTTATCAGTTGCTGCAGTGCCTGGGGCAGGGCATCAGGTTCGGGCATAAAGGGGTAGCGCTGATGCCAGGCAACAAGGGCCTGTTGCAACGCTTGCTGCTGGCCGATGTTGGCCCGGCTTAACTCGGCCAGATTTAACCAGGCCAGATTGCGTTCGGTGGCATTGGTGCGCAGGGTACTGAGATTACCCGGGCTTAGAGCCGTAAGTTGCTGCCACAATAAATCCCATAGTTCCGGATAGTTAGCATCGGTTTGTTGCAGCTGATCCAGTTGCAACAGCCAACGACTGGCCGCCAGGCTACGTTGCTGGCTGGCATAAAAGCGGGCGCCCTGCCATAAGTATTCGCTAAGATCGGCTTGTGGCAGCGTATCCAGATTAGTTTGCTCCAGTAAGATACTGGCGCGCTCGAACTCATTGCTGGCCAGATAGGCCTGCAGCAAAAGCAGGGTATTGCGTTGGCGCACTACTGCATATTCACTGTTTGCCAGGCTATGGGTTATGGCCAGCGCCAGTGGATATTGCTGCTGCTCAAGCGCAGCCCGGGCAGCACGCAGCAAATGAATTTGCCGGGCTTCGCCCTGATAGTCGCGGGCATTCTGATACAGTTCACGGGCATCTGTCTCAACCGTTGCCGGTACCTCAGCGGGCGTTGTAACCACCGGCCGGTCTGCAGTTGGCGTCGGTTGCTGGGCGCAGCTGGCTAACAGGCCGCACAGGCTTAAAAATAGCAGTGGCTTTAATTTGCTGGAATTCACGTTGCACAGTACCATTAGGCTTTTAATAGGGCTATCTTACTTAGACTGCCCGCCAAGCTCAATTAAATAGCGAAATATGACCACACAAACCGGATCTTTGTATGTTGTTGCCACACCAATCGGCAATTTAGCTGACATTAGCGAGCGCGCAGTGGCTACGTTAAAGCAGGTTAGCTGTATCGCCGCTGAAGACACCCGCCACACCGGCAAGTTACTGGCGCACCTTGGGGTAACCACCCGCACTCTGGCGTTGCATGATCACAATGAAAAACAACGGGCGGCCAGTATTATAGAGCGCTGTCTGGCGGGTGAAGACCTGGCACTGGTATCGGATGCCGGCACGCCGCTTATTAGCGACCCGGGTTACAATCTGGTTCGGCAGTGCCGGGAAGCCGGAGTCAGGGTTGTGCCAATACCGGGGCCCAGTGCAGTTATTACTGCGCTGTGTGCAGCGGGGTTGCCCACAGACAAATTTTTGTTTATTGGTTTTCTGGCGGCCAAAAGTAACCAGCGGCAGAGCCAGCTAGCGGCATTGCCGGCCGATGTTGGCACTATTGTTTGTTATGAAACCGCCCGGCGTATTCAGGCTTGTTTAGATGATGTGGCCCTGGTGCTGGGCGCGGATCGCGAGCTGGTGCTGGCCAAAGAGCTGACCAAAACCTTTGAGGCCTTTTGTCATGGTACACCAGCGCAAATCCAGGCCTGGCTGAATGAAGACCCGCAGCGCTGTCAGGGCGAAATGGTATTGATGATAGCGTCTGAGCCGGCCCGGGCTGCCAGCGATATTAGTGAGCAGGCGCAAACTACCTTAAAAATTCTGCTGGCTGAACTGCCGGTAAAACAAGCCGCCGCCTTAACAGCACAAATTCATAACGAAAAGAAAAACGCCCTGTATAAGCTGGCATTGGAATGGGCTGGTGAAAGTTGACGATTCGGGTATAATCCGCGCTGAGTTGGCCAAGACAATCGCTGCTTGCGTAAGCAAGGGGAGGAAAGTCCGGGCTCCACAGGGCAGGGTGCCAGGTAATGCCTGGGGGGCGTGAGCCTACGACCAGTGCAACAGAGAGCAAACCGCCGATGGCCTGCTTTGGCAGGATCAGGTAAGGGTGAAAGGGTGCGGTAAGAGCGCACCGCGCGACTGGTAACAGTTCGTGGCACGGTAAACTCCACCCGGAGCAAGATCAAATAGGCCCTCTATGGCGCGGCCCGCGTTGAGGGCGGGTAGATTGCTTGAGGCTTAGGGTGACCTAAGTCCTAGAGGAATGATTGTCACTCTGGCAACAGAGCACAGAACCCGGCTTAATGGCCAACTCACCTATTTAACAGATAACCGCGCAAAGGCTGCTGCCTGGCGCGGTTTTTTTATGTCTGTTTACTGCCCTGAGCTTTTGCTCAGAAAAAAGCCCGCACAAGGCGGGCAAAAGGTACCAGGAACAACATGGGATTAGAAATCAATACCGACTGATAACTGGATCCTGCGTGGCAGGTAGAAACTACGGGCCTGGCCATAATTTGCCTGATAATCGTAGGGGTTCACGTTGTAGCCGGTCTGACGGTCGAACAGGTTAAAGATATCAATCTGAAACTTCATATTCAGTTTGTCAGTTACTGCAAAGTTCTGGGTATAGTTTAAATCTACCTGCCAGTGACTTGAGGTTCTGCGACTACCGGCCTTTTCGGCATAAGCGTTAGCAGCATAGTAAGCACTGGTAGGGGCATGGCCATAATACTCAGCTGACCAGGTTTCCCAGGCCTGACCGGATTGATACAGGAAGTACGCACCAACATTGGCATCCCAGTCCAGGGTGTAATAACCGAACACTTTCAGTAAATGCGGTTTATCTGCACTTAAGGTGCCGTCTTTGTTATCCCAAGAGAACTTACCTGGTTCATCGTTATAGAAGGATGAACCGATAAAGGTATTGGCATCATTGTTAGTGGTGGTATTGTCCTGGTCAAAGTTACCGGTGTAGCGGCTCCAGACATAAGAGGCATTAACATAGGTACGTTCACCTATCCATTCTGCTTCAATGCTGGCTTCCCAGTATTTGGTATAACCGCCATCCACTTCGGCAATAACATAGCTTGAACCACCAATTTCTGAGCGGTAGTCTGCCAGTTCAGGTATATAGAGCCCTCTTGCTGCAATGTCGGCAGGTACCTGACCGTTGCCATAGGTACCAGACAGCCGCGCTGCATTTGGCACGTCTTCCCAGAAATTTGAGCCTTTGCGATGGCGGATATGGCCACGCAAATACAGCTGACTGCTCATTGCTTTGGTAGTACCAATGGTAAACTCATCGATCCGGCGTGGCTTTAAGCCGTCTGCAAAAAACTTACCTGAGGAAGAGCCACGATAGCGCTCTTCAACAAAGTCACCGTTTTCGTCAAAATAGACATCGGTGATCCGGTTAAGGGTTGACCTGTCCCACGATGCGGCGCGGGCCAGTGAGTTGGCTTCAGGGTGATATACAGCGAAATTACCAAACACGGTGTTTTCGCCATCGTAACGCCAGGTAACACCCAGCCGGGGTTGGATCATATCATCCCAGTCCATGGTGTACATTTTGTACTTATTCCCGGGAGCCAGCTCAAAGCCAGACAGGTTATTGGGATTTTCCCGTAAACCCTGGCCGTAGAGCACGTCTTTACTGATCAGCACGCCAATGTTGTATTCAAAGTCGCCGGCAGTAATGGTGTCATTAATTTCCAGGTTATAGGTTTTAACTGAAGATTCCAGCACGTTCAGATCGCTACCGACACTGGGATCGGCACCTACTATGGTGGCCTGATAAAATGCACCCGGTACTGTAGTGCTTAAACCACCCAGAAAGCCAATAGTGCCCCAGCCATTTGACACCCGGCTTAACTCTTCTTTCAACTCTGAATATTTAAAGCCAATGTGGAAATTATGCCAGGCATTGCCCAGTTCCATTTCCCGATCCAGCGCAATTTCAAAGCTCTCGCGGGAGAATTCGGTGATATCAAATTGATTATATGCACCAACCCTGCCACCGCCAGTGCGGTTACCGCTGTCATCGATATAGCCATATTGATTAATAAGCATTTGTGCTGCCGCATTAAACGCTGCATTTTCCGGGGTATCTGGTCTTAATGTTGGCACACTGAACCGACCCATCTGGTTCAGGTTATTTAAATCGAGGCTTGAGCCAATTGTTGGGTTAACGCTGAGAATGGTATCGGGCGTACCAGAAGATTTCAGCGAGAAACTATTGATGTTAAAGGTCAATGAAGTGTCACCATCAATCAGCCATGAGCCATCCAGCGTAAAAATATCCTGTTCGGCTTTTTCACCCAGTGAGCCTTCATTGCTGTCCAGTGTCCCAATAGAGGCGCCTACCACTTCACGATCGGAACTGCGCTGGCTGATATTAAACAGCAAATCGTCGGTTGCCGCCCAGGTTAACTTGCCAAAAAACTCATCCCGGGTGCTGTTATAGCTTTTTACCGGACCATAAGCGGTTTCTTTATTTACCCGGTCTACTTCCGGCCGGTAGTAAGAACCATAAAAGTACAATGCATCTTTAATTATCGGACCGCCAAAGCCGGCAGTAATCCAGCTTTGATCGAGTTCATAAGGGATATCACCGGTAATGTCAGATACCATGCTTTTATCCTGCAGCTTGTATTCAACGCTACCTTTGTATTCATCAGTGCCTGATTTAGATACTGTATCGATGGCGAAACCGCCTGAACGGTTAAAGCCTACTGCTTTGGCGCCGCCGCGATCCATTGATACATGCAATACGTCGTGGGTTGACGGCTCTGACGCTAAGTTACCAAACAAGGGCAGCGAGACATCAACGCCATCGAAGCCATATTTGTTGTCGACACCTGAACCACCGGCTGCCGGGCCGAGTGTGGCATTTTCAGAGTATTGCACGCCGGGGATCAGCTTCAGCAAGTCACGGTAATTTTGACCAATTGGCAAACTTTCAATCGCGGTAGCACCAAGTGAATTGGTCAGGCTGGAATTACCTTCCCGCACGATAGTGCTACCAACAATTTCAATCACTTCAATATCACTGGTGCTGCCATCAAGTTGCACATCGACATTTGACGTTTGCTCGAGCCGTACTTCAACTTCGGTGCGGCGGACAGAGCCATCAGCAGCAGTAAAGGTTAGCTGGTAGCGACCAGGAATAAGTAAAGGTAATGAATAGCTACCATCTTCCTTGGTTATTGCCGTACGTGCACCAGGTAATACATTACTGGTTGCAGTGACGGTAACCCCTGCCAGTGAGTCACCGGTTTGCTCAGTGGTCACCTTACCGCGGATACCACCTACCTGTTGTGCTGCTGCCGGGGCACAGGTCAGAATTCCAGCCAGTACCATAGCGGTAACTGTAGCCGGGGAGCGAAAAGCGAATTGGGTTGCTTGCGCCAAACGACTTTTTATAAATTTAAGCTCGTTATACTTCATCAGTATCTCTCCTGGAGTTGCGTGTTGTAGCTGTCCGTAACAGGGTTCTGCTTGCCCTTTTTAATACCTGTTTATAGTTATAGTGCGAGGTGTTTATTTTCTGCACAAAATTAACATAGCAATAATTTTTTGGTTTTGAAAATAATTTATGCTAAAAATTATTATTAATTGGAATATTTGATTCTATTTGCAGCTATTATAAAAGTCAGTCGGCATTTTTCCTATGCTGATAAGAGGACAAAATGAGACTAGGTTATTGGTTAATATTACTTTTATGCTTTGGCAGCAGCTGTTTGCAGGAAAACGTTTATGCGAAGTCAGATATTCCTATGTTAACTACCGATCATCTTAGTGCCGATTTCTGGCTGGCGAAGGTTGCAGATGCCGATCAGCTATTGTTAACCAGCGCGCAAATCAGCGCCAGAAATAGCAAAACCTTTGCCTTGCAGCCAGAAATGAACCGGTTGGCCGACTTGCCGGCAAGCTTACCGGCAGCAAGGTTAGCGGCAATAATCGACAGCGCCAGCGCTTCAGCTAAGCATCCCCGGTTTTATGCTAATGGTGAGGCGGTAACCGCTTCGCAATGGCAAACTTACCGCCAGAACCTGAATAGCGAGGCTGTAAAAGCTGATAACCCAGTGCGCTTTGCGCTGGTGGTAAAGCGGACAGACTTGCGCAGCATGCCGACCGAAGACAGAGTGCACAATGAACAGATGGCGCTGGATTTAGATCGCTTTCAGGAAACCGCATTGTTTCCCGGAGAGCCAATAGCGGTGCTGCATTTAAGTAGCGATAGTAATTGGTTACTGGTGCAGAACTATCATTACACCGGTTGGGTGCAGGCCGCGGATGTGGCGATTGGCAGCCGGCAACAGGTGTTGGATTACAGTGAACAGACGCCATTTCTGCTGGTAACCGGTGCCCGCGCTACCACCAGCTATACGCCAGCCGTGCCGGCCATTTCAAAGTTGCTGCTGGATATGGGAACCCGGCTGCCGCTGCTAAGTACTGATGATACCGGCCATAATGTACATGGCCAGAACCCGCATGCCAGTTATATTGTAAAACTGCCGGTGCGCAACAGCGACGGCAGTCTGGCATTTACGCCGGCACTTATTGCCCGCCAGCAGGACGTCAGCATCGGTTATCTGCCTTATACGCCGGCTAACGTGCTGAAGCAGGCTTTTAAGTTTCTTGGCGATCGCTACGGCTGGGGCCATGACTATGATAGCCGGGACTGTACCGGCTTTATCATTGAAATCTACCGCAGTTTTGGCTTGTTAATGCCACGCAATTCCGGCCAGCAGGGCGAGGGCCGTTATGGCAGCAATATCCGTTTTAGCGATCAAAGTAGTGACAGCGATAAACTGGACGCCATCAGTCAGGCCAGGGTTGGCGATTTAATTTACCGGCCTGGCCATGTCATGCTGTATCTGGGGAGTGATAACGGTGAGCCCTTTGTTATTCACTCAGTACATGAGCTGGCGTATTTTTCTGATATGGGTGCCACTGAGGACAGCCAGACACAAAGCACACCGGCACTGTATCAGGGCATCTTAAATGGGGTGGCGGTAACGCCGCTAACCCCGCTGCGGCTTTCGGCCGACCACAGTTATCTGGATAAAATATACGCGATTAAATCGTTGCGTTAACCGAGGCACCTATGAAAATTACCGATATCCGGCTGGGCATGCTGACCATACCACTGAAAACACCGTTTAAAACGGCGCTGCGCACCGTGCAGCAAATCGAAGATGTCGTGGTAATGATTGAAACTGACACCGGCCATATCGGCTATGGCGAAGCGCCGGCCACCGCGGTAATTACCGGCGATATTCATGGTTCGATAATTGATGCGATTAAGAGCGTGCTTAAGCCAAAACTGGTAGGCCAGCAGATTGCCGATTTAAACCATATTATTCGCCTTATTCAGGGCGCGATTATGAAAAACTACAGTGCCAAAGCCGCGGTGGAAATGGCAGTGTATGACTTATTTGCTCAGCTTTATCAGGCTCCGCTTTATAAAATGCTGGGCGGTGGCGTACCAAAAATTACCACCGATATTACCATCAGTGTCGATTATATCGACAAGATGGTCGCTGACTCACTAAGCGCGATAGACCGTGGTTTTGAAACCCTGAAAGTGAAAGTGGGCAAAGATATCGGCGTTGATATTGAACGGGTGAAAGCCATTTATGCAGCGGTAGCCGGCAAAGCTTTGATCCGGCTGGATGCTAATCAGGGCTGGACAGCTAAAGAAGCGGTATATGCGCTACGTAAGCTGGAAGATGCCGGAGTGCGGCTGGAGTTGGTAGAGCAACCGGTGAAGGCATACGATTTAGACGGTTTAAAATACATTACCGAGCGGGTGCATACCCCGGTTATGGCTGACGAAAGCAGCTTTGGCCCGCGTGAGGTCATAGAACTGATTAAAATGCGGGCCGCCGACATTATTAATATTAAGCTAATGAAAACCGGCGGCATTGCCAATGCTATAAAAATTGCCGATATTTGCTCGTTTTACGATATGCAGTGCATGATCGGTTGCATGCTGGAAGGCAGTATCAGCGTGGCGGCAGCAGTGCATGTTGCGGTAGCCAAGTCTGACGTTATTACCAAAATTGATTTAGACGGCCCGTCTCTTTGCGCCTTTGACCCGGTTAGCAGCAGTGTTAGCTTTAATGATGCCGATATTACCATCGGCAATGCGCCGGGGCTTGGGATCACCGCTATAGACGGTTTAAAAATGCTGCCCTGACTTATTAGTTTTAAGTGTTAAATGTTGAGTGTTAAGTTTGCTGATGCAAATTAGGGTTTTTCCAGTAAGCCCATGAGTTCGGTGCTTTCAGTCAGCGCCAAATCGTTATTCTGCCACTGGCACAACTGCAAATACAGCATATGACACAGATGCTGCTGGGCCAGCTGGGTTAACAGCGGATTTAACCGGATATCTTCTTCTGCACTTAAGGTAAACAGGGTAATGTCAGCGGCCAGGCTCTGGGCGTTGGTTTTGTAGCTGGTCAGCGAGATAATTTTCAGCTGGCGGCTTTTGGCATAGTGCTCCAGCTTTAGCAAATCACTGTTCTGGCCGGAATCGGATACCAGCAGCAAGACACTGGTGTCGGTTAAGCTACGGGCCAGTTGCAACGCTAACGCCGGATCGGCGTGATGCAAAGCCAGCTTACCCAGCTGCAGCAGCCTGAATTGCATATCGGCCACCACTATTGCTGATTTAGCAAAGCCAGCCAGTAATATTTTGTCGGCACTTTGTAATAAGCGGGCTGCTTTTAGCAGAGTTTTTTCATCGTTAATGGTTAGTAAGGTTCGCAAATGCTGCTGCAAACTAAACTGCAACTGTTCGCCAATACCAATTAAGCTGCCGTCATCGCTATTCTTGTCGGCCTGATCCCGGTTCAGGGTGCTGGCGGTTACCACGGCTTCGTTGATCGCCAGCTTCAGATCAGGGTAACCCTTATAGCCAAGCTTCTGACAAAACTTCACCACACTCGACTGACTGATGCCAACGGCATCCGCCAATTGCTGTGAGGAGTAATCACGCAGCATATGGGCATTGTCCAGAATAAACTCGGCCAGCTTGCGCTCAATAACCGACATCTGGTCCAGCATGCCACGTATCTTCAGTAAACTCAGCATAGGCGGTGGTCTTAGGTTTAACCGGCGTGACAACCGGTGATAAAAAATTAGTTATGCGGTATGTAAATTTATATTGAATAATTTATTCGGCAATAGCAAGTTTTCTGCTGAAAAAGCCGGCAAAGGCAAATTAATTTGCTGCTGATCAGGATATAAACATTTTGGCCCGCGCCACTTTTCCCCACCAAAATCATCAACTTTAGCCGAGCGCCCGAATTTACTGGATCTTAATCGATCAGCAGACGCGGTTTTTACCTTGACATTGGTTAAAGCAGAGCCCTAAACTGTATCGTTGTGGGGATTTGTGGGTAATTGTGGATCATATTGGAATTTTCCGATCGATTCAGGCGGGCGCTGCGCTAAAAATCGCAGCCCGGTTAACCAGGCAGATAAGTTATGTTTCGTGGCTCGTTTACACTGACAATGGATGACAAGGGACGGTTGGCGCTACCTGCGCGTTACCGCGAGTTCCTGCTGTCTGAAAACCAGGGCCACTTGATCTGCACCATCGACTTGCATGACCCGTGCTTATTATTGTACCCGCTGGCTGAGTGGGAAGAAATAGAAGAAAAACTGAAGTCGTTGTCGAGCCTGAACCCGCAGGAACGTCGCCTGCAACGCTTGCTGCTGGGTAATGCAACGGATTGCGACATGGATAAAAATGGCCGTATTTTAGTGCCGGCGCCGTTGCGTCAGCATGCAGGCCTTACAAAAAATATCCGGCTGGTAGGCCAGCTGAATAAATTTGAAATATGGGACGAAGCCGCCTGGCATGAGCGTTTAACCGCTGATATTGAACTAGAACAGGCCCAGGCAGGCAGCGTTGAATTATCTGAAAGATTACAGGACTTTGTACTGTAAATGACTAGCCACGCTCATATCTCTGTCCTGCTGCACGAAGCACTTGACGGACTAGCAATTAAAGCCGACGGGGTATACCTGGACGGTACCTTTGGGCGTGGCGGCCATAGCAGGGAAATACTTAAACACCTTGGCCCTGACGGCCGCTTATTCGCCATAGATCGCGATCCCGCCGCCATTGCTGCTGCAGCCCCACTGCAAGCTGATGCGCGTTTTCATATCACCCATACCCCCTTTGCCGCCCTGGCATCCGTGGCTGAGCAACATCAGCTCAGTGGCAAATTAGATGGCATTTTGCTGGATTTAGGTGTGTCGTCCCCACAACTGGACGACGCTGAACGTGGTTTCAGCTTTATGCGTGACGGCCCGCTGGATATGCGAATGGACCCCGGCAGTGGTATGTCGGCTGCGCAGTGGCTGGCCAGCGCCGATGTTGAAGACATCAGCTTTGTGCTGCGGGAGTACGGTGAAGAGCGCTTTGCCTGGCGTATTGCCCAGGCCATCGTGGCAGCCAGGACAGAAACGCCTTTTACCCGCACCGCCCAGCTGGCGAAGCTGATCAGCGATGCGGTACCCAACAGCCAGAAAGAAAAGAAGCACCCTGCAACCCGAAGCTTTCAGGCGATCCGGATTTACGTTAACAGTGAACTGGAACAGGTGAATCAGGCGCTGCATGCTGCCATGGCTGTGCTTAAGCCTGGTGGCCGGCTGGTGGTTATCAGCTTTCATTCGCTGGAAGACCGGCTGGTTAAACAGTTTATGCGCCGTTACTCCAAAGGCGAACCGGTACCGCGTGGTATGCCATTAACTGATGCCCAGTTAAACAAAGCCATTCCGCTGAAACTGGTTGGCAAGGCTATTATGCCTTCAGACGCTGAACTTGCTGCCAATCCGCGGGCACGAAGCGCCGTGCTGAGAATTGCCGAGAAGCAGCATTTAAGCGGGGGGCAGCGGCTATGAGCCAGATCCAGCTCGAACGGCTAATCAGTCAGGACTGGCGCCAGCATAAGCTGGCCAGTGTGCTGCTGCTGGCTTGTATTGCTTCAGCCCTGGCGGTCGTGTATCTGGCCCACTTAAACCGGCAGTTAACCATTGCCCAGGATACCTATTATCAGCAGCGCGACCAGCTGGATACTCAGTGGCGTAATTTACTGCTGGAGCAACGTTCTCTGGCGGAGCACAGCCGGGTGGAGGATATCGCCAGAAGGCGCTTAAATATGCAGCGGCCCAGCGGCGAGCGCGACATTATGGTGAGGTCACAATGACGGCTAAACCACGTAAAAGCCAGGCCAAAGCCCGCCAGTATCCGTCAGTGATCAGCTGGCGTTTCGCCTTTGTAATGGTAATGCTGACATCAGTATTTGTGGCCTTGCTGGCCCGGGCTGCCTGGTTGCAGGTGGTGGAGCCGGATATGCTGGTAACTCAGGGCGATCGCCGCAGTTTACGGGTTGAAGCAGACACCGTAATGCGTGGCATGGTGTTTGACCGCCATGGTGAAGCGTTGGCGGTCAGCGTTCCGGTTGAAGCGATCTGGGCCGATCCGAAAATTGTCATTGAACGCAATGCCCCTGCGGATGAACGGCGCTGGCATGCCCTTGCCGATATTATGCAAATGACCCCACAGCAATTACTTAGCCGGGTGGGTGACGATCCGAAACGACGCTTTGTTTATCTGCAACGTCAGGTTAATCCGGCCGTGGTCGATTATGTTAAAAAACTGAAAGTACCGGGCATCTATTTCCGGCAGGAATCGAAACGCTATTATCCGGCCGGCGAAGTCACCGCGCAGTTAATCGGCTTTACCAATGTTGATGATGTTGGGGTAGAGGGTATTGAAAAACGCTTTAACGACTTACTGACCGGCACTGCCGGGCGCAAAGTGTTTCGTAAAGATGCCAAAGGCCGTGAAATAGAAGTGCTGGAGCGCCAGGACGCCACGGCGCCGGCTAATCTGCAACTGAGTATTGATCAGCGCATTCAGACGGTAGCCTACCGGGAACTGAAAAAAGCGGTGCTGTCGCATGGTGCAACCTCCGGCTCAGCGGTGGTGGTCGATGTTGCCAGCGGCGAAATTCTGGCGATGGTTAACAGCCCGTCTTTTAACCCGAATAACCGGCGTAACACTCCGGTACACCGCTTTCGCAATCGCGCTATTACCGATACCTTTGAG
The DNA here is from genome assembly GCF_019100565.1 of Arsukibacterium indicum. GTDB lineage: Bacteria > Pseudomonadota > Gammaproteobacteria > Enterobacterales > Alteromonadaceae > Alishewanella > Alishewanella indicum. The sequence goes on from NZ_JAHRID010000008.1 coordinate 128,977, forward strand.
CCAGGTTCGACCATGAAACCACTGGCCGTGCTCAGTGCCCTGGAATTTGGCAGCGCCACCCTTGATACCGTGGTAGATACCAGCCCGGGTACCATGCGCATTGGCGGCAGCTGGGTACGCGATCCGAATAATTACAAAAAGCTGGATTTAACCGGCATTATTCAGAAATCCAGCAACATGGGCGTGGCCAAGCTGGTATTGGATATGCCGCATCAGCACGTGGTGGCGTTATATAACAATATGGGGCTTGGTGAAGAAACCGGGCTGGGTCTGGCAGGCGAAAGCAGCGGCATTTTCAGTTACCGCCAGCGCTGGTCAGATTTTGAGCGAGCAACCTTCTCCTATGGTTACGGCTTATCTGTTACTGCAGTGCAACTGGCCCGGGCCTACGCCACCATGGCAAATGGCGGTATCAACCGGCCACTTAGTATTATTAAAAATAACGAACCAGAGCCCGGCCAGCGGGTCCTGGCGCAAACGCATGCCCTGGCCATGCTGGAAATGATGGAAGCAAACATTGGCCCCGGTGGTACGGCTACCCGGGCGCAGGTACAGGGATACCGGGTTGGTGGAAAAACAGGTACTGCCCGTAAAGCGGTGGCTGGCGGTTATGGTGACGACTATATTGCATCGTTTGCCGGAGTTGGCCCTGTGTCAAACCCACGCATTGTTACGGTAGTGGTAATTAATGAACCGGCAGGTGATTTTTATCATGGTGGCGAAATTGCAGCGCCAGTGTTTGCCAGCATTATGGGCGCCAGCCTGCAACTGTTAAATGTCACGCCAGACGCCGATACCGGCCCGGCGCTGATCAGCCGGGCAGGAGGCAACAATGGCAACTAACCAGCTCCATTTATGGTTGCCTGAAGAGGCAGCAAAACTTGCAGACCGGCCACTGCAGCATTTACAACTGGACAGTCGCCGGGTAGCAGCAGGTGATGTGTTTGTTGCCCTGCCAGGTACCCGTGAACATGGTAATAAGTATATAACACAGGCGTTGGCTCAGAGTGCGGCGCTGGTACTGACCGATAGTGACTATGCTCAGCAACAACCGCTGGACCACGAAAAAATACTGGTACTGGCCGATTTGGTTGAGCAAATGCCTCTGCTGGCGGCGCGTTTTTATCAGCAGCCGCAACAGCATTTGCAGCTCATTGGCATTACTGGTACCAACGGTAAATCCAGTTCCTGTTGTTTTATTAATCAGCTGGCTGAGCAATGTGATACGCCGGCGGCGGTAATCGGTACTTTGGGTTATGGCCACTGGCGACAACTGACGCCATTGCAGAATACCACTCCGCATTACATTGAAATACAAAGCATTCTGGCAGAATTTGCTGCCAATAAGCGTCAGCTGGTAGCAATGGAAGTGTCGTCGCATGCGCTGGCACAGCAGCGGGTCGCCGGTATTCAGTTTCAGGTGGCAGTATTTACCAACTTAAGCCGGGATCACCTCGATTACCATGGCAGTATGGCAGAGTATGGCCAGGCGAAAAGCTTGCTGTTCCAACCTGAAATGAGCCGTTGTGCGGTGCTCAATGTGTCTGATCCGCTTGGCAAGGCATTGGCCAGTCGCAATGACATTCCGGTGTGGGCCTATGGCAAAGCAGAAGATTGCCAGGGCTTTAGCCGTTTTCTGGGCTATCACCAGCTCACCGCGACCGAGCAAGGCTTTCAATGCTTGTTAAGCAGTCAGGCGGGAGAGCATAAACTGAATTTACCGCTACTGGGCGAATTTAATATTCAGAACAGTCTGGCAGCCATCAGCAGTTTACTGGCGCTTGGCTATGACTTAACTGAATTACTGCATGCTGCCAGCAGCCTGCAACCACTTGCCGGCCGGATGGAGCAGTTCGTGTTCAGCCATGGGGTTACCGTGGTTGTTGATTATGCTCATACCCCTGACGCTCTGCAGCAGGCGCTACAGGCGCTGCGGCGGCACTGTGGCGGCCGGTTATGGTGTGTGTTTGGCTGCGGTGGTGATCGCGACAAAGGCAAACGGCCATTAATGGGCCAGCAGGCCCAGCAGCTGGCTGATCACTGCATTGTTACCTCAGATAATCCGCGCAGCGAAGACCCCATGCAGATTTGTCAGGACATCGCCGCAGGCATGCAGGACACCGACAATTACCGGATTGAGCCAAACCGGCAGCTGGCTATCAAGCTGGCTCTGGTCAGTGCCCAGCAGGGTGATGTGATCCTGCTGGCTGGCAAAGGCCATGAAACAACTCAGATTATCGGGCACGAACACCACCACTATGATGAGCGTGCTTACGTACGGCAACTTATGTCGGAGATGGCATTATGATAACGCTAAGCTGTGCAGAAATAGCCTCCCTGTTGAACGGGCAGTTAATTGGCGACAATCACTCAGTCAGCGATGTTAGCACCGATAGCCGAACGATAAGCGCAGGAGCGCTTTTCATTGCCTTAAAGGGCCCGAATTTTGATGGCAGCCGCTTTGTTGCCGACGTAATGGCAAAGGGGGCAGCGGCAATAGTGGTCGACCGGCCACTGGATTGCGATATCAGCCAGATAGTCGTGGCCGATACCCGGGTAGCCCTTGGCCAGTTGGGAGCGGCTGTTAAAGCCCGCTTGCAGCCAAAAACGATTGCAGTAACCGGTAGTGCCGGTAAAACCACCGTTAAAGAAATGCTGGCCGCCATTTTGTGCCGCTGCGGTCAGGTGCTGGCCACTCAGGGCAATTTTAATAACGATATTGGTGTGCCACTTACCTTGTTACGTTTAACGGCAGAACACCAGTTTGCAGTGATGGAGCTTGGGGCCAATCATGCCGGCGAAATTGCCTATACTACGTCGCTGGTAAAACCTGACGTTGCCATTATTACCAATGCTGCAGCTTCGCATCTGGAAGGCTTTGGTGATACCTACGGCGTGGCCCGGGCGAAAGGCGAAATTTTTTCTGGCGTGGCCGACAGCGGCATTGCCATTATGCAGCACGACAGTGAGTTTACCGACTACTGGCGCAACCGTTGTAAGCGTTTAAAAATAATCAGTTTTGAAAGTGATTTTAAAAATGATAGCCGCGAGGCCAGCAGCGCTGACATCCGGGCAGAGCGCATTACCCTCAATAGTCAGGGTTGTGCCCGCTTTACTCTGGTTTATCAGAACGAGCAGGTGCTGGTGCAGCTTAGCTTGCCCGGTAAGCATAACGTGGCCAATGCCCTGGCGGCAGCTGCTGCAGCAATAGCCGTAGGGGCCAACCTTAGCGATGTGCAGCTGGGGCTGGCGCAAATGGCCGGGGTAAAAGGTCGCACCAATATTATTGAGCTCAACAAAAATATTAAGCTGATTGACGACAGTTACAACGCCAATGTTGAGTCGGTAAAAGCAGCAATTGATTTACTGGCCAGTTATCAGGGCTATCGGGTGCTGCTGCTCGGTGACATGGCTGAGCTGGGCGCGAACGCCCGTTTGTACCACGAAGAAATAGGTTTATACGCCAAAGAAGCCGGTATTAATCTGTTATTCACCCTGGGTGTGTTATCACAGAGCGCCAGTGACTTGTTCAACGGACAAGGTTCACATTTCAGCTCGCGGCAGTCGATGTTAGACCGGCTGTTACCGCTTATTACAACCCAGCAGAATGTCACCCTACTCGTTAAGGGCTCTCGTAGTGCGAAAATGGAGTTAGTTGTGCAGGACTTGCTAGAACGATGTCAGCAGGAGAGTAGCCCATGCTAGTGTGGTTAGCCGAATATTTAACCCAGTACATCAGCTTTTTTAATGTGTTCAGCTATCTGACCTTCAGGTCGATACTCGGCGTGTTAACGTCGTTATTTCTAAGCTTATACTTCGGGCCTATTCTGATCGCCCGTTTGCAGAAAATGCAGATTGGCCAGGTAGTGCGAGGTGATGGCCCGGAAAGTCATTTTTCTAAAAAAGGCACACCTACCATGGGTGGCCTGCTGATATTAGGCTCTATTCTGGTCAGTACCCTGTTGTGGGCCAATTTAAGCAACAAATATGTCTGGGTGGTGCTGTTTGTACTGGTCAGTTTCGGTGCTATCGGCTTTATAGATGATTACCGCAAAGTCATCCGCAAAGATTCAAAAGGCCTGATTGCCCGCTGGAAGTATTTCTGGCAGTCGGTTTTTGCCATTGTTACCGCGCTATTTTTATATATGACCGCTGAGCGCCCGGCCGAAACCGCGTTGCTGGTGCCTTTCTTAAAAGATGTGATGCCACAGCTTGGCTTGTTATTTCTGGCACTGAGTTACTTTGTCATAGTCGGCACCAGTAATGCCGTAAACCTGACAGATGGTCTGGATGGCCTGGCGATTGTGCCAACCATTATGGTAGCCGGTGCTTTTGCCATTATTGCCTACGCCAGCGGCAACGTGAATTTTGCCGGCTATCTGAATATTCCTTATCTGCCTTATGCCAGTGAACTGGTGGTGTTGTGCGCCGCAATGATAGGCGCAGGCCTTGGCTTTCTGTGGTTTAACACTTATCCGGCTCAGGTTTTTATGGGCGATGTCGGCTCCCTGGCGCTGGGTGCGGTGCTGGGTGTAATCGCTATTTTAGTCCGCCAGGAAATTGTGCTGTTTATTATGGGCGGCATTTTTGTGATGGAAACGGTATCGGTCATTCTGCAGGTGGGCTCTTATAAATTACGGGGCCAACGTATTTTCCGGATGGCACCTATTCATCATCATTACGAATTAAAAGGCTGGCCGGAGCCGCGGGTTATCGTCCGCTTCTGGATTTTATCAATCATTTTTGTACTGGTGGGTCTGGCGACCCTGAAACTGAGATAACTGATGCAAACTAACCTTAACGCCAAACGCATAGCAGTAGTGGGGTTGGGCCTGTCGGGCCTGGCCACAGTGCGCTTTTTGCTGGCGCAAGGGGTTAAGCCGGTGCTGATGGACAGCCGCAGCAAACCGGCCGGCCTGGAGCAGATTGCCGCCGACAAGGTTGACGGTATCTATCTGGGCGAGTTTGATGCCAACCGGCTGGCGCAGATGGACATGATTATCGTCAGCCCCGGGCTGGCACCAAGCCATCCGGCAATCCGTTTTGCCAAAGCCCAGGGCGTGGAAGTGCTGGGCGATGTTGAACTGTTTGCCCGTTTTAATAAAAAACCGGTTATTGCCATAACCGGCTCAAATGGCAAGTCGACGGTAACCACTCTGGTAGCAGAAATGCTGCAGCAAAGCGGCATTAACGCTGTGGCTGCAGGTAATATAGGTTTACCTGTACTGGATGCCATTCGCCAGCAGGACGCCGCAGTGTATGTGCTGGAATTGTCCAGTTTTCAGTTGGACACCACCACCAGCCTGCAAAGCCGGGCCAGTTGCCTGCTAAATGTCAGCGCCGATCATCTGGATCGCTATGCCGACATGGCAGCCTATACCGCATCAAAACAACAGGTTTATCAGCAAACCGAACTGGCCGTTTATAATCAGGCTGACCCGTTAACTTACCCTGGCGCGCTGGCCAGCAAAGCAACGCCGCTGGCAATCAGTCTGGATGACGCTGACTACGGTACAAAAATTGTAAAAGGTCAGCCATGGCTGAATGTTGCCGGTGAGCCGTTGCTGCCGGTCAGCCAGTTGGCGATTACCGGCAGCCATAACCAGTTTAATGCGCTGGCCGCCGCGGCATTAGCGCTTAGTGCAGGTGCCAGCCGCACTGCAATAGTTACCACCTTGCAGCAGTTCAATGGCCTGGCGCATCGTTGCCAGCTGGTACGGGCCGAAAAAGGCGTTCGCTGGATTAATGACTCTAAAGCGACCAATATTGGCGCCACACTGGCTGCCATTGCCGGCCTGCGACCAGCTGTCAGTGGCAAACTTATTCTGATTGCCGGCGGCGACGCCAAAGGCGCTGATCTGACAGAACTAAAACCGGTGCTGCTGCGGGATGTCAGTCACGTTATCACACTTGGCCAGGACGGGCCGGCTATTGCCGCTTTGCACCCGCATGCCATTCAGGTAAAAGATTTAACCGGCGCAGTGCAGCAGGCCGCCAAACTGGCGCAAAGCGGCGATATGGTGTTGCTGTCGCCGGCCTGTGCCAGCCTGGATATGTTTAAAAGCTACGCCCAGCGTGGCGAGCTGTTTGCCAAAGCGGTTAAGGAGCTGAAACTATGAAACAGCTTAGTTTAACCATCTGGCAAAATGGCTGGCAAAATCCGTGGCAGAGCATAAGCGCAGCCTGGCAGCGCGACGATACTGCGCCATACGATAAATTGTTTTTAACCCTGCTGATGCTGATCCTGGCCATTGGCGTGGTAATGGTAACCAGCGCCTCAATGCCGGTGGCCGAACGGCTATTTAATAACCCGTTGCATTTTACTATTCGCCATCTGGTGTATCTGGGCATTGGCCTGACACTGGCAGTGCTGGTGTTACGGATACCGGTAAGCTGGTGGCACCGGGGCAATATGTGGTTGCTGCTGCTGGGTATCCTGTTATTGGTTGCGGTGTTGCTGTTTGGCCGCAATGTGAATGGCAGTACCCGCTGGTTATCTTTAGGCCCCATCGGTTTACAGGCTGCTGAGCCGGCCAAGTTATTCTTTTTTGTATATCTGGCCAGTTATCTGGTGCGCCGGCATGAAGAAGTGCGTGACAACCTGAAAGGCTTTTTAAAACCGTTAGCGGTGTTGTTCTTATTTGCTGTATTGCTGCTGATGCAACCGGATTTAGGCACCGTTATTGTAATGTTTGCCACCGCTGTGGCCTTGCTGTTTTTAGCTGGTGCCAAAATCTGGCAGTTTCTCTGCTTAATGGCGACCGGCATTATGGCCATTGGCGTGTTAATCGTTTACAGCGAATACCGCTGGAAGCGGGTTACCGCCTTTCTCGACCCCTGGGCTGACCCTTTTGGCAGCGGCTACCAGTTAACCCAGTCGTTAATGGCGTTTGGCCGGGGCGGCTGGTTTGGGCAGGGTCTTGGCAACAGCATTCAGAAACTGGAATACCTGCCGGAAGCCCATACCGACTTTATTCTGGCGGTTATTGCCGAAGAAACCGGTTTTATTGGCGTGGCAGTACTGATGACGCTGGTTTTTGTACTCGTATACCGTGCGCTATGGATTGGTCAGCGTGCCCTGGCAAAACAATTAAGTTTTCATGGCTTTATGGCGTATGCGTTAGCTATCTGGATTGGTTTTCAGGCTGCAGTAAACGTAGGTGTGGCGACCGGTGCTCTGCCAACCAAAGGCTTAACCCTGCCATTTGTCAGCTCGGGTGGCAGTAGTCTGGTAATCATGTTGATTGCCGCCGGTCTGCTGTTACGAATTGACTTTGAAGTACGGCTCAAAGGCAAACACGCGCTAAGCGGAGGCAAACATGGCTAAACCGCTGGCACTGATCATGGCAGGTGGTACCGGAGGCCATATTTTCCCGGCGCAGGCTGTGGCTAAGGCCCTGGCAGCAGAAGGCTGGGACATTGCCTGGCTGGGCAGCAGTGACCGGATGGAAGCGCAGCTGGTGCCGGGCTTTGGCTGGCCATTTTATGGTATCAGCGTGGCAGGTTTAAGGGGTAAAGGGCTGCTGAGTAAATTAGGTGCGCCGTGGATGCTGCTAAAAGCACTGTGGCAGGCCCGCCGGGTATGTCGTCAGTTAAAGCCTGCTATCGCCCTGGGCTTTGGTGGTTATGCCAGCGGCCCCGGTGGTCTGGCAAGCTGGATAAGCGGTACACCATTGCTTATTCATGAGCAAAATGCCGTAGCCGGCAGCACCAATAAGTTGCTGGCGCGGCTGGCAAATAAGGTACTGGTTGCCTTTGACAGCGCCTTTAAAGGTAACCGTAAGCGACAACTGGTTGGCAACCCAATCCGGGCTGAATTGCTGCAATGCCGGGACAACCGGCCGCAATATGACAGCCTGAATATTTTGATTGTTGGCGGTAGCCTTGGTGCGCAGGCACTGAACAGGGCACTGCCGGCGCAATTAACTGCTCTGGCCCAGAACGGCACTATAGCTGTACGGCATCAAACCGGTGCTGCTATGCAGGCTGAAGTAGAGCAGGCGTATCAGACACTTAAAGCAACGGGTTGTCAGGTAGAGGTTAGTGCTTTTATTGACGATATGGCTGCGGCGTATCGCTGGGCTGACGTACTGATTTGCCGGGCCGGCGCATTGACTGTCAGCGAAGTGGCGGCAGTGGGGGTGGCAGCCATTTTTGTACCGCTGCCAGGCGCAATTGATGACCATCAGAGCGCCAATGCCAGGGTGCTGGCCGACAAGGACGCTGCAGTGTTATTACCGCAGCAGCAATTACAACAACAGGGCGTGCAACCGATAATGCAACCCTGGTTAACCGATAAGGCGCCGCTGCAGCAAATGGCGCAGCGGGCCCGCAGTATGGCAACAACCGACGCGGCAACGCATATTGCCGCGCTGTGCCGGCAAGTAACAGGACAAGTAGTATGATTAGTACCCTGCAACATAAAAAACAGGCAATGCGCCGGGTAGAGCGGATCCACTTTGTTGGTATCGGCGGTGCCGGTATGGGTGGTATTGCTGAAGTATTGTTGAACGAAGGGTACAAGGTTACCGGCTCAGATCTGGCCAGCAACCCGGTGGTGGAACGTCTGATGTCACTGGGTGCAGAGGTCAAATTTGGCCATCATGCCAGTCAGGTTGACGGTGCCAGTGTGGTGGTGGTGTCCAGCGCTATTAAAGCGGCAAACCCCGAAGTGGCTGCTGCCTTAGCCCAGCGTATACCGGTGGTGCGCCGTGCCGAAATGCTCGGTGAGCTAATGCGTTTTCGTCACGGTATTGCCATTGCCGGTACTCATGGTAAAACCACTACCACCAGTTTACTGGCATCTGTTTTTGCCGAAGCAGGTACCGACCCCACCTTTGTGATTGGTGGCTTACTGAATTCAGCCGGCTCGAATGCCCGGTTAGGCTCAGGCCGCTACCTGATTGCTGAAGCGGATGAAAGCGATGCGTCTTTTCTGCATTTACAACCGATGGCAACCGTCATTACCAATATTGAAGCTGATCATATGGACACCTATGAAGGTGACTTTGAAAAGCTGAAAGACACCTATCTGGAATTTTGTCATAACCTGCCATTTTACGGCATGGCTGTAGTTTGTATTGATGACAAAGTGCTGCGTGGCCTGATCCCGTCTATCGGCCGCACTGTGCTGACCTATGGCTTCAGCGACGATGCAGATTATAGGATCAGCGAATTCAGCCAGCAGGGTACCCGCAGCTTTTTTGTTATTACTGACCCGGCCGGTAACCAGCGCGAAGTGCAGCTTAATTTACCCGGTAAACACAATGCGCTTAATGCCACCGCTGCTTTTGCCCTGGCGGCAGACGAAGGCATTAGCGAGCAGGCTATTCTGGCGGCACTGGGTAAATTTGAAGGCATAGGCCGGCGTTTTCAGCAATACGGCGAGTTTGATACCGGCCGCGGCAAAGTGCTGTTACTTGATGATTACGGCCATCACCCGACTGAAGTGGCTGCGACCATTGCCGCGGTACGCAGTGCCTGGCCGGAGCGGCGGCTGGTTATGGCCTATCAGCCACACCGGTTTAGCCGTACCCGCGATTTATACGAAGATTTCACTCAGGTGTTATCCAGTGTCGATAAGTTATTGCTGCTGGAAGTTTATGCAGCCGGTGAAGCGCCGATTGCCGGTGCTGACAGCCGCAATTTGTGCCGATCTATCCGGGCCCGTGGCCAGTTAGAACCGGTGTACGTGGCAGAACCCAAAGCCCTGGCCGGTGCGCTGGCCGAGGTGCTGCAGGACGGCGATGTCGTGCTGACGCAGGGGGCCGGCAACATTGGTGCCCTGGTTAAAGAGCTGGCAGCAACCCGGTTGGATATCAGGCAGCTGAAACAATTGTCGGAGGATGCGCTATGAGCACCAGCATCAGCAACTTTGGCAAAGTCGCCGTGATGTTCGGCGGCCATTCTGCTGAGCGCGAGGTGTCACTGCGCTCGGGCAAAGCGGTGCTGGCGGCGTTACAGCAGGCCGGCATTAATGCCGTTGCATTTGACCCGGCAGAGCAATCACTGGCGGCGTTAATCAATGAAGTAAAAGCGGATCGGGTATTTATTGTACTGCATGGCCGCGGCGGTGAAGACGGCACTATGCAGGGCGCACTGCAACTGCTGGGGCTGCCTTATACCGGCAGTGGTGTGCTGGGATCGGCGCTGGCCATGGATAAAATTCGCTGTAAGCGCTTGTTTATCGCCCAGCAATTGCCTACCGCGCCGTTTGCCGTGGTACATAACGACACCGTCGATTATGCCGCTTTACTGCAAGAGCTGGGTGGCAAGGTCATGGTAAAGCCTGCCAATGAAGGCTCCAGTATTGGCATGAGCGCCGCCAGCAGTGCCGCAGAGCTGGAGCAGGCAATAGCCGCCGCGCTGAAATACGACAGCGAAATATTGGTGGAACGCTGGATTAATGGCCGCGAGTTTACCATCGCTATTCTGGGCGACACAGTGCTGCCGGTAGTGGAAATGCGTACCCCAAGGGCTTTTTATGATTATGAAGCAAAGTATCAGGCTAACAGCACTGAATACTTGTGTCCGGCGCCATTAACGGCGGAACAAACCGCTGCTATGCAAGCCGATGCGCTGGCTGCATTTAAAGCCGTAGGTGCTTCAGGCTGGGGCCGGGTTGATTTAATGCTGAATGCACAAGGCGAGCATTTTTTACTGGAAGTGAACACGGTGCCGGGAATGACAGAAAAGTCACTGGTGCCAATGGCAGCCAAGGCTGCCGGTTTAAGCTTCAGTGAACTGGTGCTGGCTATTTTGCAGCAAACATTGGCAACCGCTAACACGGAGCAGGATTAAGCAAATGAGCTTGCGTCAGTACTTCAGCCAGTTAAACCACAGGCCCGGTTTTATCGGTGGCTTGCTGTTTTTTGTGCTGGCACTGGCACTACTGAGCTGGGGCGGCTTTCAGGTTTATGGCTGGCTGCAAAGCCAGCAGGGCGCACCGATAAAACAGGTGCGGTTATATGGTGATTTTCAGCATATTCAGCAACAGCGGTTACAACAGCAGTTGCAGCAGCAATATGTTGGCAATTTTTTTCGGGTGGACGTTGATCAGGTGCAGCAGTTCCTGCAACAACAACCCTGGGTATATCAGGCAGCCGTGCGCAAACAATGGCCCGATACTCTGGTGGTGGTTGTGACAGAGCAGCAGCCGGTCGCAGTCTGGAATCAGCAGCAATTGCTAAATAATAAAGGGGAGTTGTTTATCGCCCCGCTAAGCGAACTGATCCCGGCACTGCCAAAGCTGCATGGCCCCGAGGGCACCGAGCAGGATGCCCTGACAATGTTTCACCATATGCAAACGTTATTACAGTTACACCAGTTCAGTGCAGAGCAACTGTGGTTAACCGAACGTTTTTCCTGGCGGCTGCAGCTGCAGGGTGGGCTGGCACTGCAGCTTGGACGGCAGGACACCATGAAAAGGTTACAACGTTTTATTGAGCTATACCCAACCATGCAACAGCATCGGGAACAGGAATTAGCTGAAGTCGATTTGCGCTATGACACCGGCGTTGCCGTGCGTTATGCCAATACGGAGCCAAAGAGAAAAGCATGACAAAGTCGATAGAACGAGATCTGATTGTAGGGCTGGATATTGGTACTGCACAGATTAAAGCCGTAGTAGGTGAAATAACCCCCGATAACCGGCTGAGTATTGTTGGGGTAGGCACCCATGCCTCGCGTGGCATGGATAAAGGCGGCGTTAACGATCTTAATCTGGTGGTACAGGCGGTGCAGCGGGCAATAAATGAAGCCGAGCTGATGGCCGATTGCCAGATTTCGTCGGTGTATTTAGGCATTACCGGCAAACATATCCGCTGCCAGAACGAGAGTGGCATGGTGCCGATTAACGACACCGAAGTTACCGCTGATGATGTCGCCAGCGTTATTCATGCTGCCAAGTCAGTGCCTATATCAGCCGAACGACGCATGTTGCATGTTTTGCCACAGGAATTCTCGGTTGACATGCAGGAGGGCATTAAAAGCCCGGTAGGTATGTCAGGGGTAAGAATGGAGGCAAAAGCCCACATTATTACCTGTGCCAACGACATGGCAAAAAATATAGAAAAGTGTGTCGAGCGTTGTGGCCTGGCAGTCGATCAGCTGATTTTCTCATCGCTGGCCTCAAGCTACGCAGTATTAACCGACGATGAGAAAGAGCTGGGCGTTTGTGTGGTTGATATGGGTGGTGGCACCATCGACTTATCTATCTACACCAACGGCGCACTGCGCCATACCGCGGTTATACCGGTAGCCGGTAATCAGGTAACCAGTGATATTGCCAAAATTTTCCGCACGCCAATCAGCCACGCGGAAGATATCAAGGTGCAATATGCCTGCGCCCTGCGCAGCATGGTAGGTAAAGAAGAAAGCATTGAAGTGCCCAGTGTTGGCGGCCGGCCGGCGCGGTCTATGTCGCGCCATACTCTGGCTGAAGTTATTGAGCCACGCTATCACGAATTGTTCGAGCTGGTGCTGGAAGAAATTCGCAGTTCTGGCCTGGAAGAGCAAATTGCCGCCGGTTTAGTGTTAACCGGTGGTACCTCGAAAATGGAAGGTGCGGTGGAGTTTGCCGAAGATGTGTTTCAGATGCCGGTGCGGGTAGGCCAGCCAATGCACGTCAGTGGTTTAAAAGAATATGTACAAGACCCGGCCTACGCCAGCGTAGTGGGTTTGTTGCTGTATGGCAAAGATGTACGTGCCCAGCAAAAAAATGCGGCGTTAAGTCGCGATCCAGTTAGCAGCTTGCTGAAAAAAATCAGCAGCTGGTTCAAAGGTGAGTTTTAACAGAGCGTAAAAACGGAGAGAGAGCTATGTTTGAGTTAATGGAAAACCACAGCCAAGAAGCTGTAATTAAAGTAATAGGTGTTGGTGGCGGTGGCGGCAACGCTGTCGAGTATATGGTAGCCAGCAATATTGAAGGGGTAGAGTTTGTGGCGGCGAATACTGACGCCCAGGCCCTGCGTAATTCGTCTGCCAACATTACCCTGCAGTTAGGTGCCGGCGTCACCAAAGGTTTAGGCGCAGGTGCTAACCCGGAAATTGGCCGCCGCTCGGCTGAGGAAGATCGCGAAACCATCAAAAAAACCCTGCAAGGTGCTGATATGATCTTCATCGCTGCTGGCATGGGTGGTGGTACCGGTACCGGTGCTGCACCTATCGTGGCTGAAGTAGCACGCGAGCTGGGTATTTTAACAGTGGCCGTGGTGACCAAGCCATTCCCGTTCGAAGGTAAAAAGCGTACCGCTTATGCCGACGAAGGTATTCTGGAATTAAGCAAGTATGTCGATTCGCTGATCACCATCCCGAACGACAAGCTGTTAAAAGTATTAGGCAAAGGCACCAGCCTGCTGGATGCGTTTAAAGCAGCAAATAACGTGTTGCTGGGTGCAGTACAGGGTATTGCTGAATTAATTACCCGGCCAGGTTTGATCAACGTCGACTTTGCTGACGTACGTACTGTTATGTCTGAAATGGGCACTGCCATGATGGGCACCGGCCGTGCCTCAGGCCCGGACCGGGCAGAAGAAGCAGCAGAGCAGGCGATTTCCAGCCCGCTGCTGGAAGATATCGACTTGTCAGGTGCGAAAGGCATTCTGGTTAATATCACTGCCGGCCTGGATATCAGCATTGAAGAGTTTGAGACTGTTGGTAATGCAGTTAAAGCTTTTGCTTCTGAAAATGCCACAGTAGTGGTAGGTGCAGTCATTGACCCGGAAATGCACGACGAGCTGCGGGTTACCGTGGTTGCAACCGGCATTGGTGCTGACCGCCGGCCGGATATCAGCCTGGTACCAAGCCATCGGGCAGAGCCGGTACAGGCTTATGTGCAGCAGGGTAACACCATGCGCCATGCCGCACCGGCACCAAGCGTGCAAAAAGAAGAAGCAGTGCAGGCTAAAACTCAGCCGGAGAGCAAAGGTGGTATCGATATTTTTGATATCCCTGCGTTTTTACGCAAGCAGGCAGACTAAACCGCCTGCTGCGGCAGGCTGCTGAAATCTGGCGCATGCCCGGTGAAGAAAGTAATATTAGCAATCGTTGAAGTTAAGCTGTAGTTCAGCTACGGTTAGCCAACATAGCGACTTACAGGTGTTGCCATTACATTGGTAAAATGACTGAAGTTGTGCTAAGCTTCGCCGCCATTTTGTGATTGCTTAAATTTTGAGCAGGAAGAAATTATGATTAAACAACGTACCGTTGCTAAAACAGTCAGTACTATTGGTGTTGGGTTACACAAGGGTGAAAAGGTTACGCTCACTCTCCGGCCTGCACCTGACAACACGGGCATTATGTTCCGTCGTGTTGACCTTGACCCGATAGTCGACTTTAAAGTTACCCCCGAAATGGTGGGTGACACAGTGATGTGTACCTGTTTAATCAATGATCAGGGCGTGCGCCTGTCTACCACCGAGCATTTAATGGCAGCCATTGCCGGCCTGGGTATTGATAACCTGATTATCGAAGTCGACTCAGCTGAAATTCCGATTATGGATGGCAGCGCTAACCCCTTTGTTTACCTGTTACTGGAAGCGGGTATCAGCGAGCAGAAACTGGCCAAGAAATTTATCAGGATCAAGCGTGCGGTGCGGGTTGAAGACGGCGATAAATGGGCCGAAATTAAACCTCACAACGGTTTTAAAATCGACTTCGCCATTAACTTCGACCACCCGGTAATCGCTGAAACCACCCAGCGCATGCAGCTGGATTTCTCCGCAGCCGGTTTTATTAAAGATATCAGCCGGGCCCGTACTTTTGGCTTCCTGCACGATATCGAATACTTGCGGGCCAATAACCTGGCGTTAGGTGGCAGCTTCGATAACGCTGTGGTGCTGGACGAATTCCGGGTATTAAACCAGGACGGCCTGCGTTACGAAGACGAGTTTATCAAGCACAAAATACTTGATGCCATTGGCGATTTGTATATGGCAGGTTACAGTGTGCTGGGCGAGTTTGTGTCATACAAAACCGGCCACGCCCTAAATAACCAGTTATTATGTGCGGTATTAGCCGAGCAGGAAAACTGGGAATTTGTCACCTTTGAAGATAAAGCTGATATGCCTATATCCTATCTGGCACCGCAACTGGCCTGAGATAACTTTCGATAAAAAACCGACGTGTAGTCGGTTTTTTTATATCTGAAATTGGGTTAGTTTATTTTGCCAGTAGCCGGGCCAGCGCTTGTTTTACTTTGTCATCACTGTGTTCCAACGCTTCTGTTAGTGCGGCGCGAGCCTTAGCAGAAAGGGCTTTGTTTGGGGTTTCAGCTGCAGTTTTGACCGTTGTTTTAGCAGCTGGTCGCGCTATCTGGCCATGGGGCGATACTTCAATATCAATTCCGGCTAAATCAGGCAAGATTTTTTGTCTGAAATTGTCTAGAATGGCATCGCGCTGCATCTTTAACCGGTTTGCCCAGCCAGGCGATTGACATAAAATAACTGCACGCCCGGCATTGATGCTGGACACCTGACAAAAACTCAGTTGTTCCAGCTGCAAAATATGGCATAACTCGGAATTTAATTTGCGAACAAGTTCATACTGTTGCTGCATCGTTGCCAGCGAACTCTGGCCAAACAGCTTGGTTAAATCTTCAGGTTTATGGCTATAGCGTTTCATCAACAGCTTACTTAACGGGCTTATCAGCAGGCGGGTTAAGTGTAACAGGTTTTATCTGTGCTGCCACAGTTAGCCGGGCTTGAAACCGGCTCTGCCTGGCACCATATCCTGTCAGGAGCCGTTTTACCGGCAGGCAGTACAGTACAACGACAATAAATAACTGGCCTGGCCAGGGCTGCAAAGCAGTTTTAACTTAAATGGTATCTGGATAATGTTTGGAAAATTTTTCGCCAAATTAGTTGGCAGCCGTAACGACCGCTTCCTGAAAAAGCAGCAGAAATATGTGAAGCAAATTAATGCCCTGGAAGCCGAGTATCAGGCATTATCCGATGAAGCCTTAAAGCAGAAAACCGCTGAATTTAAACAGCGGGTGCAGCAGGGCGCCAGTCTGGAAGACATCTTACCTGAAGCATTTGCTACGGTGCGTGAAGCCAGCACCCGGGTATTTAAAATGCGCCATTTCGACGTGCAGCTGCTGGGCGGTATCGTGCTGCACCAGGGCCGTATTTCTGAAATGCGCACCGGTGAAGGTAAAACGCTTACCGCTACGCTGCCAGCTTATTTAAACGCATTAAGCGGCAAAAGCGTGCATGTTATAACGGTAAACGACTATCTGGCGCGCCGCGATGCCGAAACTAACGAGCCGCTGTTCAGCTTCCTTGGTTTAACTGTTGGCGTTAATGTGCCGGGTTTACCCCATCAGGCTAAGCAACAGGCCTATCAGGCCGACATTACTTACGGTACCAATAACGAATTTGGTTTTGACTATCTGCGCGACAACATGGCGTTTTCTCCGCAAGACCGGGTGCAACGCGATCTGGCTTTTGCCATTATCGATGAAGTTGACTCAATACTTATTGATGAAGCCCGAACGCCGTTAATTATTTCCGGCCCGGCCGAAGACAGTTCAGAGTTGTATAAAAAAATTAATACTCTGGTACCGCAGTTGGAAAAGCAGGAAAAGGAAGACGAAGAAGGCAACCATGGCGATGGCCACTTTACCGTTGACGAAAAGGCCCGTCAGGTTTATCTGACCGAGCTTGGCCAGATTAAAGTTGAAGAAATGCTGCGCGAAGCCGGCATGATAGGCGAAGATGACACCTTGTTCTCTGCAGCAAATATTACACTGCTGCACCATGTTTATGCCGCATTACGGGCGCATCAGCTGTTTAAGCGCGATGTAGACTACGTAGTGAAGGAAGGCGAAATTGTTATCGTTGACGAGCATACCGGTCGTACCATGGAAGGCCGGCGCTGGTCAGAAGGCTTGCACCAGGCGGTTGAAGCCAAAGAAGGCGTGCGCATTCAGAACGAAAACCAGACCCTGGCATCTATCACCTTCCAGAACTATTTCCGCTTATATAATAAGCTGGCCGGCATGACCGGTACCGCTGATACCGAAGCGTTCGAATTCCAGCAAATTTATGGCCTGGAAACCATTGTTGTGCCAACCAACCGGCCTATGGTCCGTAACGATATGGCCGACCTGGTGTACTTAACCGCCGAAGATAAGTACAACGCGATTATTGAAGATATTATTAAAGCCCGCGATGCCAAACGGCCGGTGTTGGTGGGTACTGCCTCAATTGAAAGCTCTGAATACCTGTCTAATCTGCTTAAGAAAGCCAAGATCAAGCATCAGGTGCTGAATGCCAAGTTTCATGCTAATGAAGCCCAGATTATTGCTGATGCCGGCCGTCCTGGCACCGTTACCATTGCTACCAACATGGCAGGTCGGGGTACCGATATTGTGTTGGGCGGCAGCTTGCAGGCCGAATTAGCAGCCCTGAGTAATAGTACAGACGAAGCGGTAGCAAAAGTAACAGCTGATTGGCAGCAACGGCATGACGAAGTTATTGCAGCCGGTGGCTTGCACATAATTGGTACCGAGCGCCATGAGTCGCGGCGGATAGATAACCAGCTGCGTGGCCGTTCTGGCCGCCAGGGTGACCCGGGTTCATCACGTTTTTATCTGTCGCTGGACGATGCGTTAATGCGGATCTTCGCCTCCGACCGCATGGCTGGCATGATGCGCCGCTTAGGGATGGAAAAAGGCGAAGCTATTGAACACCCCTGGGTAAGCCGTGCTATCGAAAACGCCCAGCGTAAGGTTGAAGCCCGCAACTTCGATATCCGTAAACAATTGCTGGAATTCGATGATGTGGCGAATGACCAGCGTAAAGTAGTGTACGAGCAGCGCAATGAACTGCTGGATGCAACTGATATCAGCGAAACGGTTAATGCCATTCGGGAAGATGTGGTCGACTCGGTAATAAGCCAGTATATTCCGCCGCAATCGTTAGATGAAATGTGGGATATTCCGGGCCTGGAGCAACGTTTAAAAGCCGACTTTGCGTTAGATTTACCGATTGGCAAGTGGCTGGCAGATGACAAAAAACTGTTCGAAGAGAAACTGCGCGATAAAATTCAGCAGCAATTTGCAGATGGCTACAAACAAAAAGAGCAGATGGTTGGTGTGGAAGTACTGCGCCAGTTTGAAAAAGCCATTATGTTACAAAGTCTGGATACTCACTGGAAAGAGCATCTGGCAGCAATGGATCACCTGCGTCAGGGTATTAACCTGCGTGGTTATGCCCAGAAAAACCCGAAACAGGAATATAAGCGCGAAGCTTTTGAACTGTTCTCAACTATGCTGGACGAGCTTAAAACCGACGTAATCGGCATATTAAGCCGGGTGCAGGTAAAAGCCGCAGAAGATGTTGATGCGGTGGAACAGCAGCGCCGCAAAGCTGATGCTGTGCCGCATAATTATCAGCACGATGACGCCAGCCAGATGGCAGGCAGTGCTGGTGCAGCAGGCCAGACTGCAACTGGCGGGATGCCTGAGCCAGTAGTGCGCGATGGTGAAAAAGTAGGGCGTAACGACCCCTGCCCATGTGGTTCAGGTAAAAAGTATAAGCAGTGCCACGGCAAGCTTAGCTAAGCCTGTGTCCAGCGTAATAACAAACAGCAGTTCGCAAACCGATCCACTGCAGCAGCTACATGTGGCGGTGGGCGTAATCATCCGCCAGCAAGGCCGGCAAACGCAGGTATTGCTGGCGCTACGCAGCAGCAAGCAGCATCAGGGTGGCAAATGGGAGTTTCCGGGCGGTAAAGTTGAGCCCGGCGAAACCGTCGAAGCCGCATTATCCCGCGAGCTGCAGGAAGAGCTGGCGATTACCGTCAGTAAAGCTAAGCCGTTTATGTTGTTAAATTATACCTACCCTGAGCGCCGGGTAACGCTGGATATCTGGTTGGTTACTGAATTTAGCGGCACCCCCGAAGGGCTGGAA
The DNA here is from genome assembly GCF_019100565.1 of Arsukibacterium indicum. Lineage (GTDB taxonomy): Bacteria > Pseudomonadota > Gammaproteobacteria > Enterobacterales > Alteromonadaceae > Alishewanella > Alishewanella indicum. Next base: position 147,891 of record NZ_JAHRID010000008.1, read on the forward strand.
GGCCAGCCATTGCAATGGGTTAACATTAGCGACTTAGCCAGTATTACTTTCCCCGATGCCAACCAGCCAATAGTAGCTAAATTACAACAGGATATTGGCTTGTTGGTATAAATGCTATGGCAAAGGTTATTACGTTAGTGGAACACTGAAAATGTTTTTATATTTATTTTTGGTCGGCCCACTATTGTTAACTTCATGGTTTTGGTATTACGAAGAATATCGCTACTCTGCTAAGCCACTCTCCTTTTATCAACTGGCAGGGCTGTTTTTTTTTATCAGCTATCTTGCTTGTTGTCTGGTTGCTGGCCAACAGGGAATGCTGGAGCTTTTCAGCGATCACCACTATAAAATGGGTCGAGCGCTCTCCATTACAGGCCTGTGGACTTTCATTATTCCCGGTATTATCTGGCCTTTACTAATATTTCCACGTGAATTACAGCTGTATCTGTTTAATCTGCCTACTGCAGGACCCTATACCGCGGCGTTGGGTTATTTTCTGGCCTTTTTCACTTTGCTCCGCAATCTGCTCATTTTATAGTTCAGGTGGCCAGATAGTTTCCAGAATAATGATGCCGTTGAAAGGTTGCTTCAGACTTTCTATCGATTCAAAGGTTTGTCTCAAGTCAGCTGGTAACGCTTGGTAGTTTCTGATAATGGTAAGGTTATCGAAAGTAAAGCTGACGGAGTGCTGCTGCTTTAAATAGTTTGTCACATCCTGATTGTTAGCAGATTGGTTTAATTGGCCTAATATCAAAAGCGATTCCATATAATCCGCTTTCTCGGGTAGGACACAATTGTTAAATGCTCGCTCGGCGAGATAGGGTAAAATACCGGGGTGATAGGCAATATTTTGTAAACGTAATTTTTCTTCGTCTGTTAAACTTGTATTTTTTTTCTGTTTTGCTCTGCAGCCAGTTATTTTCTGCTCATATGTTTGCAATGCCGATTGGCTGTAGTCAAAAGCATAATCTATTTCCGCTGCCAGCACAGGTGAGCAAATAAAAAGGAAAATAACTAAAGAGAGTAAAGCCTTATTCATCGATGCTGCACCCCAGGTAAATAGCACGCCAAAACTGATATTCTTTTGGTTTCTGAAAATGAAGGTTAGCCTGGCGAAAAGCGATTTTTTCAATTTGAGCTAACTTTATAGCGCTTAACGAGCTATTTGCTTTAAAAAATAATTCCCAGTTACTGGCATAAATTGCATAACCAGACTGAGCAGAATCGGAAGATGCAACCTTAAAAGCTAGCGATTTTTCATACTGTTCAAGCCCTGAACCGCTGGCGCCCTTTCGATGCCCCCCCGAAAATTGACCAGAGTTGGCCGAAAAGTAATGCTGATCTTGCTAGTTTTTCCAGGTCACTTAACTCAGCAATTTCTTTGATAGCTTCAAGGCTGCTTTCGCTAAGTTCAAGATTTACAATCGTTGGGCATTTCATATCCGTGAGCCTTCTTCTGAATTTATTGTTAAAAGAATAGCAATATGAAAACTAAAAGTAAACAAAATATGTTTTTTATAAATTAAAGAGTGGCAACAGAAGATTGGCCGCTATTGCGTATTTCGGTTTAGCCGGCCACCTTTTCCGGTTTCATCCCGAAATACGCAGCTATCATGTGATTGCTAGTTTTTTCAGGGTTTTAAGCTGGCCAGCGCCTCACTAAAGCCCCGTAGCGAAAACTTCAGCTGGCGCGGTGTTTGTTCACTGACAAACAGTTTTACCGTGTACGCAGGGTGGTCTTTTAATTGCTGCACTATTGCCGGGGTTAACTGCAGCAGCACCTTGCAGCCTTCTGGCAAGCATACCGCCACCGGCGCCCGGTGTTCGTTTTCGCCAATATCAATTGCCACACCCGGTGGCAGATAAATACCCAACGGTAAATTAAGCTGCAATACCGGATCGGTGCTATTACTGACATAGGAAATCTGGCTGGAGTAAATAATGGCTGGCTGCTCCGGGTTTTGCAGGCCCTGGGCAATAACACATTGGGTGTTACATACTAACCGCCAGTCGCCAAATTCTGTTACGTCAGGTTTAGTTTCAGCAGTAGCAGCTGTACAGGCCAGAGCTGACAGCAGCAAGACAGTTTTAGTAACAGTTGCGTAAATCTTAGTGGAGTATAATTTAAAGGTTGCCATAATTTTATTCCATTAAACAGGCTGGTAGGGCTTAGCGCTATTATTCGCTAAAAAATAAAGCCCTGCATTACAGCAAGGCTTTACCAGTACTTACATTAAAAGTCGTACTCAGATTGCTGTGCTCAGTAAATCTGAATTACAGCTTAGCATAGCGTTGACGACGGGCAAACAATGCCAGTAACCCACTTGCAAACAGCAGCGCACTGGCAGGTGCCGGTACCGCAACCGGATCGTCCGGGTCAATAATTACGGTACCACCTACTCCGGCAAAACCGAAAATATAGGTTGGAGTAATTTCACCGTTGGCATCACCAAAACCATCCTGATCAACATCTAAACCAGACCAGCCCAGAGAGTAAACCTCAGCGCCAACACTGGCTAAAGCACTTAACGCGGCATTGCGGTTCGCTGCGCCACCATAGAAAATTTCAAAGGTGTAGCTTTCACCGGCCAGTAAGGCACCAAAGTCAAAGTCGAAGTTAGAGCCAATATCGCCCGGACCACCCGCAGTAAAATCGCCGCTATTGCCGCCAGTTGGCGAACAAGAAGCTAGTGGGCTAGAATTGCAGAAACCATTATCGTTAGCAGCTAGCACAGCAGTAGCGCCAGCAGTTCCGCCAATAGTTACAAATTCATTAAAGGGTGAAGGTGACGTATCCCAGTCGAAAGTACGACGGTATAACAGATTAGCAATATCGGCACCGCTGATATTTTCAATGGTTACTGCTACCCGGTATAAGTTGTCGCTTTCGGCAGAAAGGGCAAAATCGTGGGTAATTTGCAGCAGGCCACCCATAGTGGTTACTGACGTAGCAGTTGATGCAGTGCTGTCAAAACTAACCAGGCTCAGGCCAGCTGTACCTGAAGCGTTGTTGGCATAGCCAGCAGTGCCATTAACAGCAACACCCCAGCCTTCACATAAACAGCCGTGGTAGGTTGCTTCATATTCAAGGCCATCGTCCAGGTAACGTAAACCGACACCAGTTAAACCGGTAACGTCAGCTACTCCACCACTTACATTAAGCTGGCCAAGTTCATCGACACCCAGTTTTACATTGCCATCAGTAATAATCATTGATGCCTGGCAGGCACCAGCGATACTAAATAAGGCTGCAGCAGCAGCCAGTTTTAAAAGTTTCATAATTTTCATCCTGAAAGTTAATCATAGTTGAACAGTACAACGCCCTTTCAAAGCACAAAATATGCCATTAATTAAGTTGTTGTTTTAAAAGTAAAATATGTTGTACCCATTATATAAATGTAAAGAATTGTGACGAAGAGATGACGGGAAGTGAAGGGTAGTAAACCTATTTTTTGAAAAACTGATTATCCTGAGCAATAAATTCCTGTTCCAATTCAGCCAGATATTGCTCTGACAATTCAGCGTCTATTGGCGCTTTATCAGGAATGCGGTGGTTTTCCGCCGCCCAGTCACCTAAATCAATTAACTTACAACGCTCAGAGCAAAAAGGCCGGAAAGCCGAATCGGCATTCCAGACAACGGCAGTACTGCAAGTGGGGCATTTAACGGTAGTTGGCATAAAAATAAACTCTGATTGAAACTTTAAAACGGCAATTAGTATAGCCGATAAGTTGTTATTGCTGAACCCGGATTGCTCACGCCGACACGCCGTAAACCCATCCATGGGGGCTCGTTTCCGCCCGTCCGGGGCTTCAACGGTCAGCTTAGAGCAACCCGGATTCTGCTTTCAAAGTTGGGCTAACAACAAGCCAGTTGAAATTGCTGTGATTTAGCGGCAGCGCTGCGGGCGCTGTCGGCATCCAGCTGCATAAAGCGAATGGCATAACGGTACTTATTGCCACTTACCGTAGGATAAGTACCTTCACCGGCCGGGTATTTTATTCGCAATAACTCAAACTGCTCAGCGTTTTGCTGATAAAAGCCGTTATCGGCCAGTACATCCTGATAATGGCCGCGCTCACGAATAAAGCTCAGCACATAGCGAATAGCCTGTTCTGCCAGCATTATCTGGTTAAGCCAGTCTGCTGCCTGCGCCTGGCGCTCACTAAGCGGTAAACTAAACCAGTATTGCAGTTGTGGCATATCAAAGTAACAGCAACCACCGGGAATACTAAAACGCTGGCGCAGCGGTGCTAAAAAGTTATCGTCTTTTAACCCAGCCAGTAACTTGCCGCTGCGCAGTAATTCTGACTGCATTCTCACCGCCGCCTGCAGCATGGTTTGTAACTTAGTATCTGAAACCGACGGGTGTTGCGACCACATTACCAGCTGGCTTTCACAGCGCTCAATATCTTTAATTAAGTCGGGCCGCACATCATTGCGATCCATCACTTCTATTAACGCAAACAGGTTGGTAAAAAAGCTTTGCTGTTGGTTTTCATCAGCCAGCGCCAGCTGGGCGTGAACCTGCTGGAATAAAAACTCCAGGCGCAGGTAGGTGCGGATTTTTTCGTTCAGCGGATGTTCGTAAATAATGTCAGCTGTATCCGTCATGCTATCTGTCATAAAAATGGTTGGCCTGTTTGGTTAAACGTTTTGTGCCAGTGCTTTATAGCGTTGGTGTAGTTGCTGTACCTGCTGCTGCAGCGAGCTGGCGTTGCCCTGGTGTTCAACAGGCGTATTCGCCAGATCCAAGCCACCGATATCAGCATTATTATCAATAATATCATCAGCTAAGGCTAAGCGTTCAGCCCGGCTGATCTGGCTGGCAATAATAGCCCGCACCTGCTCCGGTGTCGCACCGGCGTTAACAGCATCGCGGTTTAGAGTACGGCTGAGCTGGTTTTGTTCAGTTATATCTACCACCAGTACCCGATCTACCAGAGTATGCAGCTTATTTTCCAGTAGTAAAGGCGCCACTAACAGTACATAAGGCGCTGCCGGCAGTGCGGCTAACTGGCTAAGCATTTCGCGGCGAATCGCCGGGTGCATAACGCTATTCAGCCAGGCTTTGGCTGCCGGGTCATTAAAAATTAACTGGCGTAGCAAAGGCCGGTTCAAGGTGTGCTCAGCTGTCAGCAACTCTGGCCCGAAATGGTCGACTATTTCGGCTAACAGCGGGCTGCCTTTGGCTACAATCTCGCGGGCCACAATATCAGCGTCTACTGCTGGTATACCAAGTTCGTTAAACAGCCTTGTCACGGTCGACTTACCACTGCCAATCCCACCGGTTAAGCCAACAATAAAACGTTTAGCAGAGTTAACCATTACTATTAACCATTAGCACTTGTCCGGGCCTTCAGTAGGCCCCCAGGTAACTTCAGTAGGCCCCGAGGTAACTTAAGTAGGCATTAGTCAGTTGCTCGCCCCACAGCAGGGCGATAAAGCCAGCGGCAGCAATGTATGGGCCAAATGGTATAGGGGTTGCCTTATCCCGGCCCTGAATCGCCAGCATGCTGGCGCCTATTACCGCACCCACTACCGACGATAATAAAATAATCAGCGGTAGCTGTTGCCAGCCAAGCAGGGCGCCAAAAATCGCCAGCAATTTAAAATCGCCATAGCCCATACCTTCCTTGCCGGTTAGCAGTTTAAAGCCCCAGTACACCAGCCATAAACTCAGGTAGCCCGCAGCGGCGCCAACAATAGCCTGTGACGGATTAACTAAGGCTGAATCGGTCAGGCTGAATAATAATGCCAGCCACAGCAGCGGTAAGGTCAGGCTGTCGGGCAACAGCATGGTGTCGATATCAATAAAACTCAGCGCAATTAAGCCCCAGGTTACAAATATAAGCACTAATGCCAAGGTACCAAAGCCATACTGCCAGGCCACCAGCGCCGACAACAACGCGGTTAATGCTTCCACCGCCGGGTAGCGGCTGCTTATTGGCGCATTACAATGGCGGCAGCGGCCCTTTAACAGCAACCAGCTAATTACCGGTATATTATCGCGGGCGGCAATAGGGGTATGGCACTTAGGGCAGGCCGAACGTGGTACCGCCAGGTTAAAACGCTCTTTGTTATCAGCATTAGCCGGGCTAATGGCTGTGTCAGCGTTAAAATACGCCTGATATTCCTGCTGCCACTCGCGCTCCATCATCTTTGGCAAGCGGTACACCAGCACATTTAAAAAGCTGCCAATCAGTAAACTGATTAGCGCCACAAGGCTAATAAAAAGCCAGCTATGCTGGCTTAAATAATTGATAAATTCAGTCATTAGATAATTGAACCTAACTGGAATATAGGCAGATACATTGCAATAATTAAACCACCGATTATGACCCCTAACACTGCCATTATCAGCGGTTCTAATAACGCGGTTAAGCCTTCAACGGCGTCATCCACTTCCTGCTCATAAATATTGGCCACTTTTTCCAGCATACCATCCAGTGCACCGGACTCTTCACCAATCGACACCATCTGAATCACCATTTCCGGAAACTGATCAGTTTGTTTCATCGCTAAGTACATCTGGGTACCGGACGATACCTCTTCCCGAATATGCATAATAGCATTGCGGTATATTTCATTGCCCGAGGCGCCGGCGGCCGATTCCAGTGCTTCGATTAACGGTACACCGGCGGCAAAGGTGGTCGATAAAGTACGGGCAAAACGGGCGACTGCCGCCTTATTTAAAATATTACCAATAACCGGTGCTTTTAAAATCATCGCATCGGCCCGGGTTCGAAACTTTAAGCTATTAGCATAAGCTTTTTTCACCACATAACCAAAAGCAATTAGTCCAAATAATACTACCCACCAGTATTGCTGCATCATTTCTGAAATACCCAGCACAAACTGGGTAAAAGCCGGTAATTCAGCACCAAAACCAGCAAAAATACTGGCAAATTGTGGTACCACAAAAATCAGCAAGATCGACGTTACAATAGCGGCCACCACTAATACCGCTACCGGATAGAACATGGCTTTTTTAATTTTAGATTTTAGCGCTTCGGCCTTTTCTTTATAAATGGCTATCCGGTCAAATATCCGGTCCAGCGCACCAGATTGCTCGCCCGATTTAACTAAATCGCAATACAGCTCATCAAAATATTTGGGGTGTTCACGCAGCACTTCTGATAATGGCAAACCGGCCTGAATTTTTACTGATATTTTCTGCATTAAGGTGCGCAGGCTTTTATTATCAGCACCATTGGCAATTAAGTCGATACTTTGTACCAGCGGCACACCTGCGCCGAGCATAGTAGCGATCTGGCGGGTTACCACGGCAATATCGGCCGGGGTGATTTTTTTCTCGCCACTAAATAATGATTTAGGCTTGCGTTTAACCTTGGATGGGGTAATGCCCTGCTGGCGTAACAGTGCTTTTACTTCGGCAATACTATTGCCTTTTAACTCGCCATCGGCTTTTTTACCGCGGCGGTTTACCCCTTTATATTGGTATATTTCCAGCTCTTTAATTTTAAATTTTTGTGCCTGAGCCATACTAATTGTCCTGTTGCCGCGCCAAGGCGCACTATGTAAAAACGATATTCATTAACCAGGTAGCATTAAAAAACCTAAACACTCACCACTCAACACTTATAACCAAGCACTCACCACTCAAAACCGGCAATTAGCCTTTAGTCACCCGGTTTACTTCGGCCAGGCTGGTTACGCCGGCGGCAGCTTTCAGCAGCCCCGACTGGCGTAAGCTGTTAATGCCTTCTCTGGCCGCCTGGTTGGCAATATCCAGTGAGTTACCGTCGGCCATAATAATATCGGCCATTTTACCGCTAATTGGCATTACTTCGTAAATACCAACCCGGCCTTTATAGCCATTGGTGCAATGATCACAACCCACCGGTTTAAAAATAGTAATGCTACCAAGCTGTTCTTCAGTAAAGCCCTGGCGCAGTAACTCCTGGTCAGGCAGCTTCTCCGGCGCCTTGCACTGGGTGCATAAGCGCCGGGCCAGCCGCTGGGCAATAATTAAGCTGACTGAGCTGGCAACGTTGTAAGCCGGCACCCCCATATTCAAAAGGCGGGTTAAGGTTTCCGGCGCCGAGTTAGTGTGCAGGGTCGACAGTACTAAGTGGCCGGTCTGGGCCGCTTTAATGGCGATTTCGGCGGTTTCTAAATCCCGGATCTCACCCACCATTACTACATCTGGGTCTTGCCGTAAAAACGATTTTAAGGCGCTGGCAAAGGTTAAACCGGCCCGCGGGTTTACCTGCACCTGGTTAATACCCGGTAAGTTAATTTCAACCGGGTCTTCGGCGGTGGAAATATTGGTTTCGCTGGTATTAAGTATCGCCAGGCCGGTATACAGGGATACCGTTTTACCGCTACCGGTGGGGCCGGTTACTAAAATCATGCCCTGCGGCTGGGCCAGTGCAGCTAAATAGCGCTGCTTCTGAATATCTTCATAGCCCAGTACATCGATACCGAGCATGGCGCTGTCGGAATCGAGAATACGCATTACAATTTTCTCGCCCCATAAGGTGGGCAGGCTGCTAACCCGAAAGTCGATAGACTTTTTAGCCGATAATTTCAGCTTAATCCGGCCATCCTGTGGTACCCGTTTCTCGGCAATATCCAGCCGCGACATTACCTTTAACCGCGCTGAAAGCCGGCTGGCCAGCGCCACCGGCGGGTTGGCCACTTCATGCAGAATACCGTCGATCCGAAAGCGAATGCGGTACATTTTCTCATAAGGCTCAAAGTGCAGATCCGACGCGCCTTTGCGAATGGCATCCAGCAGCATTTTATTAATAAAGGCAATAATCGGCTGGTCTTCTTTGTCGGTGCTAACCCCGCCTTCGTCTTCCTCTTCTTCAACAATGCCTAAGGAGCCTAAATCCCAATCGCCGGCATCACCTGCCATATTAAAACTGCTGTCAAACAGCTTTTCTATCAGCTTTTGCAGTTTATCAAACTCAACCACCACCACTTCGGCGTTTAAGCCGGTGTTAAATTCAAAGTCTTCAATGGCGGCAATATTGGTGGGGTCGATAACAGCCAGGTACATGGTACGGCCACGTTTAGCCAACGGCAGCATATCGTTTTTACGTATCAGCTTTTCGTTACGTAAATCTTCCGGTACCGACACTAAATCGTAATAATCCAGGTCAATACTCAGGGCATGGCTTACCTGGGTAGCCATCTCGGCCAGCCGGGCTGAGCCAATTAATTTTTCATTTATCAGCAGTTCCGGCAGGGTACGGTAATTACTGCTTTTTTCGCTAATAACTTTACTGGCTTTATCGCTGTCGATAATACCTTGCTGCATTAACCGTTTTAACAGGGTGGAATTTGCATTAACCGCCATACAGCGTACTTGTCCTGAATTGCTATTAACTTTATGTGAATGCCTTGATTATGCCAGCATTTAGTACTTATTCAAGTTTATAGTGCCACAGCTTAAATTAGGGTCAGAACAAAATTAAATTATCGGCTACGCTTAAGGTATTTTTACTTGCTGATATGGAAAAATAAGTGTTATGGCAAGACTTCCCCGGGTGCATCTGGCAGGTGTGCCAGAACATATTATTCAGCGTGGCAATAACCGGCAGGTGTGTTTTGCCAGCGATGATGATTTTGCAGCCTATGCCAGCTGGCTGCAGGAGTTTGCTGAAAAATTTCAGGTGCAGTTACATGCCTGGGTATTTATGACTAACCACGTACACTTGCTGTGCACCGCTTCAGACAGCAGTGGCATAAGCCTGATGATGCAAAGTCTGGGGCGGCAGTATGTGCGCTATTTTAACCGTAGATATAACCGCAGCGGTACCTTGTGGGAAGGGCGCTTTAAATCGTGCCTGGTACAAAGCGAGCGTTATGTTATGGCGGTGTATCGCTATATTGAACTGAACCCGGTGCGGGCGGGGATGGTTAGCTCGCCGGCAGCTTATCATTGGTCTAGTTATGCTACTAATGCGTTAGGCAGGCCATCGGCGCTTTGTCAGCCGCATGGCTGCTATCTGACAATGGCTGACACCGCTGCAGCGCGCCAGCAACAATACCGGGGGTTATTTACCAACGAATCAGATGACACCATGCTGCAGCAAATTCGCAGTGCAACAAATAGCGGTATGGCGCTGGGTAATGACCATTTTAAAAAACAGGTGGCTGAGCTAACTGGCCGGCGCCAGCAATTGGCAAAACGTGGCAGACCAAAGGGCAGCAGCAAAGGTAGTTAATTTTGTTCTGACCCTATTTTTTACTAACTTTCCTGCCCCTAATTTTTTGGTAATCAGCTATAATCTGGCGTATTATTTATTGGTCGAATCGAACGAAATAAGGTGGCAATTGTGGAGTCTTTAACAGCAAACCAGGCTAAAACAAACTTTGGCAGTATGTTATTAAAAGCTCAGGTTGAGCCTGTTCAGATTAGCAAAAATGGTCGTCAGGTTGCGGTTGTAATGTCCGCAGAGCAGTATGAAGCGTTGAGTAAAGCTCTTAGCCGCTCGCTGCGTGAATCAGCAAATCGTGTGCAAACCATGTCAGAGCAGCAGTTAAATCAGCTGGCAGACTCGGATGCTTTTTTAAATGATCTGGCAGCAGGCCGGTACGATTGAAAAAAAAGTTATCAGACGAAGCAAAAGCAGATCTGGTTGAAATTCGGCACTACACCTTGCATCAGTGGGGTGCAGCACAATCCTCAAAATATATTGCCGCTATTAGTGCAACCATTAACAACCTTGCTGACAACCCCCTAATGGGCGTGCCAAGAGACGACATTAAAGAGGGCGTCAGGTTGTTTGTGCATGGCAGGCATGTAATTTATTACATAGTACGGCATCAGCTGCTTATTGTTATTCGTGTTTTAAATACCATGGTGCAGCCTGAACCCCGGCTGGTAGAGGTAGAAATACCAGACTAGCGTTGTGAAAGTGTATGGCGGGAATAGCTAAGGGCGGTTAGGGCAGTTAATTTTGTTCTGACCCCAATTTTACTGACCCCAATTTTATCCTATTAACTTTCTGTGAATGCCTTGATTATGCCAACATTTAGCTGTTATTCAAGTTTATCGTTTACTATGCACTTTGCTCGCACAGTAGGTTTCTTGCATGTTAGAAATAAAAAAGCCAGCTATATTAGCTGGCTTTTAAAATATGTGACACTTAAAGCCACTTTACCACAAACAAATTATAACGTTATTGTGGGCAAGATTTTGGTGCTAATGACGCTTTTGAGGCACCAGCTGTAGCACAAGTCCACTGACCAGTTGCTGCGTTGCGAGTCCAGGTCAAGGTAGCACCAGCAACTTGTGTAGGTGCATTTACAATTGTACAAACAATAGTAGTTGCTGTTGCTGTAATGGTACAGTTTTGAGTCGCTGCATTAGGGATGCTGGTTAAATCAGCAACTGATGCAACTGCTTCGCCATTGTTTGCTAACATTTCAAACTCTGTTTTAGCGCCAGTGATTTCAGCTAAACCAGCAGTTAACTTAGATGAAGCCTGATAATCAGAGTAAGCAGGCAGAGCTACTGCTGCTAAGATACCGATAATCGCTACCACGATCATTAATTCAATTAAGGTAAAACCTTGTTGTACGCGTTTCATAATTTACTTCTCCTGATGTTTTAATAGCCGCTGGGGCTAACCGTTATTTTGGCTATTTTTCAGGGTAGCGCAAGCTAATTGTTAATAAATGTCCGAAAAATATCTAACTTATTATCCTGCTTAAAAAAATAGTTTTTTTTGATAGTTTATAACTACGGTTTTATATAGTACAAAGGTATTAGTTTTAAAGTTTATTTTTCGGTCTCCGGCGAAATTGCTGTCGATTTTGATCGCAGGATCCTGTGGATTGATCGCGCCGGATCTAAAAGGGGCACAGCAATTTTGCTTGCTTATGGTGAATTGAGGGCTAAGCAAAATTCAGATAAATCCCCCTGTGGTTCCCTTTGCTAAAGTGGGACGAGTTAGTTAACCCCTCTTTGGTTAAGAGAGATTTGGTGATCGAGGCAATTCGGTAGTTTAAATAAGCTTGCGGTCGGTAAGCGCTGCGGTCAGTGCGGTAGCAAAATCTTGTAATAAGGAAATAAATTGACGGGCAGCGTTAATGGCCTCAGCCAATATTGCCGGGTCTTCAATATATTCGTGGACCATTTTATTGCGAAGTTGCCTGGCTACCAGCCAATTGTCTGCAGAGCTTAACCAGCCATATTTTTCTGCTTTATTGAGATTATCCAGAACCGGCCCGGTTTTTTCACCCAGTGCGGCCAGGGTTGCTGGCAATAATTTATCGCCAATATTATCCTGAAGTCTGCCGAAGCGGCTGGCAAAAGCATCCAACTGTTCTGACAAATCAATATTGCTTTCTAACGTAGCCAACAGCCTGGCATCAACGGGTTGGCTGAAAAGCCTGCTGGCAGTTTGCTGTAAGTATTTACTTTCTTTGCCAATCACTCTTACCAGAAACTGCAAACGTAGGGTGTTGTCGTTTGTCATAGCGTGATGCCCCGGGCGGCAATATCATGCACTGGGGTAACAGCCAGATTTGGTGCACTAACAATGACATCTATTTTTTGCATACCAAGTGCCCGCATTAACCTTGCCTCCAGGGTGGCGCTGGCGATCACGGCATCTGTTACCGGATGCGGTAGCTCTACCAGCAGATCAATATCACCGCCACGACGGTTGTCGTCAGTGCGGGAGCCAAATAACTTAACACTCGATTCCGGACCAAAAATCTCTTTGGTTATCGCTGCTATGGTATCTGCCTGTTGTTGACTAAGACGCATAAAGATCTGCCTGTTGTAACTTATGCTTAATGAATGGGTTAATTACAACAGAGTGTAGCAAAGCCAGAGTTTTAAGCACAGTTATGTTGCTAATCATACTTACCTAACATTTGGATCTGACCCCTAAGGTTGATATCTCCACCACTTTGTATATATTTTGTTAAATACACAAAATCGGGTGGCGGCGCTATGGCAAGACAACCGCGATATAGAATTCCGGGATTGGCCCAGCATGTTGTTCAGCGTGGTAATAACAAACAGGCATGTTTTTATCATGATGATGACTACAGAGTCTATCTGGACAGGCTGAAGTTATATGCTGAGCAGTATGGCGTGAAAATTCACGCTTTTATTTTAATGACAAACCATGTCCATCTGTTGCTGACACCTGAAGCTGAAAACAGTGTCAGTTTATTTATACAAGCGCTTGGCCGGTTTTATGTGCAATATGTTAACAAGCGCTATGATAGAAGCGGTACCTTGTGGGAGGGACGTTACCGGGCAACGCTAGTAGACACCGACAATTATTATCTCGCGGTAAGCCGCTATATAGAACTAAATCCTGTTAGAGCCTTGATGGTAGATCATCCGGCAGCGTATCCGTGGTCCAGCTTCCATGCTAATGGGCTGGGGAAACCTATTCAGCTGTGGCAACCACATCAAACCTATATGGCACTTGGTGAGACGGCAGAGCAACGCCAGAAAGCATATTGTGAGTTGTTCAGTCAGGATTTTAGCGCGAAAGCATTGGCCGAAATTCGTTATGCAACGCAAAAAGGCTGGGTGCTTGGAAGCGAAAGGTTTAAACAACAGATAGCAAAGCAGACTTCCCGGCCGGTTTCACCAAGAAGACTGCGTTAACAATTGGATCTGACCCCTAAGGCAGCGATTGGATCTGACCCCTAAGGTAGCGCTTGGGCAGTGCTTACTCATCATACTTATGGGCGCTAAACAGTTGTTGCGCCGCCAGCCAGACATCGCCAACTTCGCCTGTGCCTACGGTATGTTCATTTACTTTAAGTACCGGCGCTATTTCTTTGCTGGAACTGGTAAGCCAGATTTCGTCGGCGGCGAATACTTCCTGTTCGGAAATATCGCGCTCTTCTACTTTAATGTTGCTGTGCTTACGCAGAATATTTAGTAGTAATAAGCGGGTAATACCCGGCAGTAGTTTAGTGGTAAGCGGCGGCGTGGCAATAACGCCGTTTTTTATTACAAACACATTTACTGCCGCGCCTTCGGTTAAGTTATCATCTTTATCAAACAGCAGAATTTCCTGGGCACCACTGGCGTAACCCTGCTGATAATGCAGCACATTGCCAAGCAAGGAGGTAGATTTAATATGGCAGCGCTGCCAGCGTAAGTCTTGCCCCGTTACCACGTTATAGGTAGTGGCTTTACTTTTATCAGCTACCGGCTCAGCAGCAATTGGGAAGGCATAGGCAAATACCGTGGCTTTGATATTGGCCGGAAAGGCATGGTTGCGCTTGGTATCGGTGCCGCGGCTAACCTGAATATACACTGCCTGATTGTCGCCATTAAAGTGCTGATTATCGGTTAGCAGGCGCTGGCAAATGGCTTGCCAGTCGTTAAGGTTAAGCGCCGGATCAATTGACAGCTGCGCCAGGCCATCCTGCATGCGGGCGATATGCGGCTTAAAGCCGACAAAGCGGCCATGGTAGCTGGGGATAACTTCGTAAATGCCGTCGCCAAATAAAAAGCCGCGATCCATTGGCGAGATTCTGGCTTCGCTTGCCGGGATAAAGTCGCCATTTAAATATACTATGCTCATGCTGTTCTCACTTTATAAACGGTTAGACGGAACCTAATACGAACGATTTAAAACGAATCGATTTGCCCTAAGCCAACCGTTGAAGCCCTGGATTTGCCGGACAAATGCGTCAGGAACGCATTTGAACAGCTCTGCTGGCCCGCCGGGGTGAACTTCATGGATGAAGTTCATAACCGAGCCTACAAGGACGTATTCACGGCGTGTTGGTGTGGGTATATCTGTTCGGCTGTTACACCGACTCTCATTTCGTTAGTAATTCAAGTTCACTAATTAGTTGTTCACCTTCGGTATGAGCCAGGCCATCTTCGGTTAAGGTATTAAGCCGGGTTACGCCATCAACACTGCCGTGGGCTGATAAAAACTGTAAAATGGCCAGCGGATCAGCACCTGCTAATAAATCACGGCCCTGTAATACCGATACCATGGCAATAATACCCCAGGCTGCCCAGTTAGACACGTCGGCAACCACCAGTTCGTCGCATTCAGTTACGGCCGGGGTAATATTCAGCTGGCCTAAAAACGCTGCCATATTGCCCATGCCAATTTCATTGCCGCCATCGCCAATACCAATGGTGGGGCAACTGGCCAGGCTTAAAAAATGGTCGAAACTGGCACAGCGCTCGGTAATATCTTCGCCGCGCATATTGGCGTAGCGGTTGTTGGCGGTAAAGCCAGGCCGTTCAATTGAAATAACCAGCTGCGGTTTAAGTTCTGCCAATGCCGCGCTGGCAATAGCCGGCAGGTTTTGCTGCTGATTAACGCTTATTTGATAAGTGCGGTAGCGGCTGGCCAACACGCTACACAGCGGATTGCCGCTTACCAGCACTGGTTTGGCTCCCAGCTGCTCAAGCAGCTGATACAAGGCAATGGCGCCAACCGGGCCGTCGGTTTCAAAGGTATCAAGTACCGGAAAACCAGTACCAATTAATACCGTGCCCCGGCACTGATTAATAAGCCTGGCCGTGCGCAGAATATAGCCCGGGCGCAGCTGTTGTTGCAGCAGTTGCATGCCGCGTAAATTGCGGCTAACCAGTAATTGTTCTATTTGCTGACTGATTGCCAGATATTCGGCTGTTTTGTTGCCCATTTAAACGCTCACCAGTTGGCCGGCTATGGCGTCAGTGTACACTTTAGCCAGACACAGCGCATTGTGGGCGTGTTGCGGGCTTATCGGCGTGAAATACACCCTGGTGCCCGCGGGTGCCTGCGCCAGTAATGCGCAGTCGAGTGACAATACGGCACCTATTTTGGGGTAGCCACCGAGGGTCTGACGATCATTCAATAAGACGATGGGTTGGCCATCGGGAGGAATTTGCACTGCGCCATAGCAAATGCCTTCAGATAACAGCTGGCTTTGCTGGCATTGAATGGCGCTGCCACTGAGTTTATAACCCATGCGATCAGCCTGCGATGTGACGGTATAGCTGTTAAGATAAAACCGCTGGCGCTCTGTGTTGCTAAAGCTATCTACCTGATACCCTTCCACCAGCCGTAACGTAATAATGTTATTAAAGCGGGGCCTGTGCGCCCCTGGCAGCTGGTATGTTGGCAAGCTGTTTACTGCCTGGCAGGGCAGTAGGTCATTTGGTTGCAGTTTATTGCCATTTAAACCGCCGATTTTTTCACGCAGCACCGTAGCACTGCTGCCAAACTGAGCTGTAATATTAAAGCCACCTGCTACGGCCAGATAGGCCCTTAGCCCCTGGCTAACCATACCCAGCTCTATTACATCGCCCTGCTGTACTTTATGAACTGTCCATTGTTCTGCCGCTTTACCGTTAATACTAACGTTCAGCACAGCACCGGTAACAGCAATATAGCTATTGATATTCGCCTGCAGCTGCAAACCGCCGACGCTGCATTCGACAAGGGTAGTATTTGGCGGATTACCCAGCAGCCGGTTAGCCCAGGCAGCTGACGGGGCATCCATTGGCCCGCCCGTTGTTAAACCCAGTGCAGCCTGGCCAAGCCGGCCATTGTCCTGCAGTAAGCTCAGCACGCCGGGGCTGATAACAGTAAAGCCAGTCAAGGTTTATTCCCTGGCAATTCTGGCTCTGGCAGTTCACCGCCTAAGCGTAAAAACTCGTTTTTATCAATGGCCACAAAGCGTACCTCGTCTCCCACGGCTACCGGCATAACCGGGCTGGCATTGGGGTTAAACATGGCAACCGGGCATAAGCCTATCAGGTTCCAGCCACCGGGAGAGGCTGCCGGGTACACTGCAGTTTGCCTGTCGGCAATGGCCACCGCACCCCGGGGCACTTTAGCGCGCGGGGTGGCTAAGCGTGGCATTTGTAATAATGGGTCTACTTCACCTAAATAGGCAAAACCGGGCGCAAAGCCTATGGCATAAACACGATAGCTTATTGCCTGATGTCGCTGAATAACCTCGTCGATGCTGATACCTTTGCTGTTGGCAATAAGAGTTAAATCAGGGCCGCTTTGTTCGCTGTAATACACCGGCAGTTCAACCCGTTTACCCTGAGTATGACTGCCGGTTTGCAGCTGCTTAAGGCAGTGGCGCAGTTGTGCCTGTACCTGGTAATGGTCGGTTGTAAACGGATTATAGATCACCAGTACCGATGCATATGAAGGCAGCAAATCGATGATATCGTCGGTTAGTTCGGCGCGGATAAGCTGGCAGGCCTGCTGCACTAACGCGGAGATAGCCGGGTCGATGCGCTGATCAAAATACAGCATCAGGGCATTTTCTCCGGCGGTGGTCAGATGATACTGCGCCTGGCTCATCTGGATGCTCTTGCCTGTGGCTCAGCGCGGCTAAGCAGTGCCCGGATTTGCGCCACCTGATCAACTGCGCCCGGGTTATCGCCGTGCACGCACAGAGTGTCGGCACTTAGCGCCAGCCGCTGGCCACTGGCGGTAGTAACACTGCCATCATTAATTAACTGGCTAACCTGAGCTAACACCTCATCGCCATGCAATACCGCGCCTTGTTCGCTACGCGGCGTTAGTTTGCCTTCGTCGGTGTAGCGCCGGTCGGCAAAGGCTTCAAACAGCAACTCAACCTTTACTGAGGCGGCGTCAGTGCGGTAAGCCTGGTTGTTATTATCGGCCAGCAGCATCAGCTTAAGGGGTTTGTGGTAGCTGGCAATGGCCTGTAATACCGCCTGCCACACTGCCGGTTTGCTCATCATATCGTTATACAGGGCGCCGTGCGGTTTTACGTAACTCAGTGTTAAGCCGTTACACTGCGCCATGCCGTCCAGCGCGGCAATCTGGTAATGCAGCAGGTTAATTATTTCATTATGCGAGCACTGCATGCTACGCCGGCCAAAGCCATTAAGATCGGGGTAGGCAGGGTGGGCACCGATTTGCACGCCATGTTGTTTTGCCAGTTGCAGAGTGCGCTGCATAACATCAGGGTCGCCGGCATGAAAACCACAGGCAATATTGGCCTGGTCGATATATGGCATAACCTGGCTGTCGAGACCCATGTTCCAGCTGCCGTAGCTTTCGCCTAAGTCGCAATTAAGTTGCATGCTGCCTCCTGTCGCGCTATCAGACTGCATTGATACCGCACAGTTGTGTTGGTTAACCCGAAAAAAACCTGCTCAGGAATAAATTATTCATGTTGTCCGGTTAATAAGCAATAGCGAGGGAGGAGGTATTACACAAAGTGGATTATGTTTAAGCAGCAACCAATAACCCGCAGTGCAGATTATTGGTTGATTATACTGCTTTACTCACGATAAAAGGCTTCGACTTTACCTTTAAATGTCATTAGCAGTGGCTGGCCACGGCGATCCAAAGCTTTGGCAGCTGCAGCTTTAACCCAGCCTTCACTGATGCAATATTCTTCTACGTCAAAACGCTCTTTGCCGTTTAGTTTTATGCCCACATCATATTGAAAAATGTCCTTTACGTAATGTGGGCTGCGTGGGTTAACGGACAATCTGTCTGGTAATTCCGGGCGGGCATGCTCGTTGGTTACAGAAGCCGGGGTCGTTGTGTCATTCATGGCGTGGGCCTTAATAAGCAAAAGTGGCCTATTGTAGGCAAAGCCGGCAAACTGCTCAATAGCGATAATCGTAACCAGCAAAAATGCTGAACATTTGAAATTGGCTACTAACTACAAGAGGGGGAGGCTGCCCGCTGTAGTTTGCAATTTGCTGAGTTTAAGTTATTACTTAACTGTTAACTTAGGGCCAGCAACATGCACAGCGACACCCAGTCAGAGCAGCGCAAGCCGAAAACCGGACCGAAACGGATTGCTGGCCTGATTCTGCTGATGGCTGCCTTACTGGCGCTGGTGGTGTTTGGTTACTATCGATATAGCCAGGCCCGGGCCAGTGTGATTAATCAGGATTATTTCCGGGTGCTGGCAGAGGCAAGTAACACCTTTACTGAAAACCTGATTAAATTACAGAGCCTGTATGATTATCAGGAAAGTGAAACCGCCATCAGGGCACTATTTCCCAGTTATAAAGTCAGCAACCGTCAGCCGGCAGTTAACGATTGCCCCTCTGCGCTCACCGAAAATGGCAAATGTCCCCGCTATAACAATCGTTACTGGCTAACCCAGGATAAGGTGCAGTTGCGCTGGTATCTGCAACCAGAGGGTGAAGATGCCTATTATATTGAAGCCGAAATACAGCATGCGGATTTTTTGCCCGAACCGGAGCGGGGTTTCAGCCAGCTGCTGTTTGTCACTGAAGACAGCCAGGTACTGGCCAGCACCGGTGGCGAAACCACCATTTCGTTTGTTAACTTAACCAGCGTAACGGAAGCGCTGAGCAAGCAGCAGATCAGTGATTTTTTCAGTGAAGTTACTGACAACAGTGAGCAGCCAACGCCACGACTGCCCAGCTACAGTGTTCATCTGGACATGAAATTGTCTTACGGTGACTATCGGTTGTTTATTTATCCAATGCGCCTCGCTGCCGGGCTGGTAGGAGTAAACAGTGGCGCTGATGAGCAGGCAGTGCAGCAGTTATATCTGGTTGGTTTGTTGCCCCGCCAGCAATTGGCGGAGCAGGGTAGCGGATACTGGAATATTCCATTACTGTTTGCCACCCTGATTAGCCTGATTTTTGTCTGGTCGGTATTGCGGATGTATCTGCAACCAAAAAACCAGTCGGTTAACCGCTTATATGCCAGTTTCTGTTATCTGATTGCCTATGGTTTTTACGCAGTATTGCTGGCACTTATATGCAGCTATCTGGCGGTATCGGTGTGGCAGCAAAGCCGGCAGCAACAAGCTGAAGATTATATCGGGCAGTTGCGTGCAGGATTAACTGCCGATATTGGCGCGGTATTTACTGAATTGCAGCGCTACAGTAGTTTTTATCAGCGGCACTGGCAAGGCGATGCACCCTATGCCGAGTTGCTGCAGCCAGTGCGCGAGCTGCAAAAAGTAAATTATCCACAGTTACTTAGCGGCTGCAAGTCGACGGAATTAGCGTATGACTTTTACCCCCGTACTATGCAGGTCGCCGCTGATCCGCCTTGCTCGTTGCGAACTTACTACCGGCGGGATGAAACTGTAACTCCCGGGCGGATGCTATCCGTTACGCTGCTGGATGCGGCCGGGCGCTCCAGCCTGCCATCGGTATACTTTCTGGAAAATAATGCGGCACCAAAGATCTATGATTTATCCCATCGTGACTATTTTAAACGGGTACGCCAGGGCAGTGGCTGGCAACTGGATATTGCCGGCGAGCAATTTAACAATGTTTATATTCAGCGTTTGCTTAACATCAATAATGGCACGCGCGGTACTACGATAGCGATGCCATTGCTACCAAAACCGGACATCGCTGGCTTTGCCGATGCCGGTTTTGTGCTGGTTGCTGATGTGGTGCTGCCATCGGTCAGCCTGGCACCGCCGCCGGTAAACGGCCTGCAGTTTATGGTGGTGGAGCGCCGAACTGGCAAAGTGCTTTATCACAATGATAACAGCCGCACTTTTGTTGAGAATATTTACTACATAGGTAGCGAAAACAGTTTGCTAAGCCAGATAATTAAATCAGGAGAGCCAACCGGAGAAGATTTAAGAGCCGGGCTCTCGGGGTATTATCATGGCCAGCCGGGTAATTTTATTCTGACCGGAACACCAGTTGATGACTGGGCGCTGGTGCTGTTTTATCCACAGGATCATGTTGACGCCATTATGAGTAATCAGTTTCTGATCTTCAGCGTGAGCATGATCGTGTTTTTTATGTTGCTGATAACGGGCCTGCAGCTTGTCCGGCGCTTTATTAACAGCAAACTGGTAAAAAACCGGCTGGCTATTCCACTTGGTTTTGACAGCCGGCGTTTAATGTTACTGGTATCGCTGATCTGGGGCCTGGTTTACGGCTTTTTTGCCCTGCGAACAGCATTACAGCTTACCATCCCGTCGAGCCAGCTTAACCTGCTGCTACCCTGGTTAACGGTTGTGTTGCTGTTGCTGATTATCGGTTGCTGTGCCCTGTTTTTACGCCAGCGTAAGCCACAGACACCAGTAATAAAACCTGCTGCCAAACTGATTATTGCCGGTAGTGTGGTGTTAATCAGCCTGTTGCCGTTCAGTTATCTGTCGTACATCAGTAAGGTGCCGCAGCAGGCGTTACAGGCACACTATGCCAAAATGCAATGCATTGAATTTAATCGGGAGCGCGCTGAGTTGCATGAGTTTGCCCTGAACCGATTTCCCAACTCGATGACAGAACAACGACTGCAGTCCTGGCAATTGTTGCCGGTTAACTGGTCTTATGCTGATTTTCAGCAGCGTTGTGCCGGTGTTAATAACAGCGGTTTACCGGACGACTACCCAAAGTTAAGTACCATTATTGGCAATACGTACTTATGGCAGTGGGTAAAAACTTTTCTGGTAAGGGTTGAGCCACTTGATGCAGCTGGTGACACGGTGCAGCAGTTAAGTGATCATGCTAACACTCCGCTGACAGCGGGCCAGCTGCTAGGAGTTGGGCTGCGGTTTTTGATACCGATGTTATTACTACTGTTGTTGTGGCAGCTTTATGTACGGCGGGTATTGTGGCAACGCCTTGGTTATAACAGCGATTTTCTGCGACATATTCAGCAACTTTGTCATCAGACCCAACTTACTCCCGGTAAGCGGTTAGTTGCCGGATTGCATCTGCAGCTAACTGCCTGCCCGCCGGCCGGGGTTAATTTAATGCTGCTGCTAAAACAAATGCAGCTGGCAGACAGTGACAGCAACAATTGCTCACAGCTGGTACCTGGTTTTGCCCAGCTTTACCGGCAAAGTGCCATATTGCAGCAGCTGAATAATGACTCACCCCTGCAAAACGTCTCGATAATATTGCAGCAAACGGGTACAAAGGGCCCACTGCGGGTTACTCTCAGCCAGATTGATACCTGTCTGGATGGGCCAAGGCGCCGTCAGCATTTACTGGCCCTGATTACTGAGTTTAAAACGCTGACAATATTGGGACAGTTAACGGAATTTAACCTGATAATGGGCTTTAACAGTCTGCAACGGTTAACAATAAAAGATGATTTAGCCGCCGCCGATGGCAGCATGCTGGAGCAGGCTGAATATCTTGCCTGGTCAGAGTGTTTGCTTAATTTTAATGTTCAGCTACCAGCGACACTGGCACAGCCGCTGGATCCTGACATGCTGCAACAGGAACTGGCGGCCTATCCTTTGCTTGGCCCGCTGGCAGTAACCGCTGAACAACTTAGCCCGCAACCAGCAGAGGCTCCACAAAGTATTTGGCGGGGCAGTGACGGCCTTAGCACCCGGCAGTGGGCAACCCTGCATTATATTTTGCATCATGCTGATGCGCTGTACCGCTACAAGTGGGAAAGCTGTAGCAACGAAGAAAAGCTGGCGCTGTTTAATCTGGCCAATGGCCATCAGCTTAACCCGCTGAATCATCTGATGATTGAACATCTGGCGATGAATGGCCTGTTGCGGGTAAGCCGGGGCCGTTTAGAGCTGGTTAACCGTAGTTTCCGCCAGTTTGTCCAGAATGCTGAGCCTTCTGAAACCCTGCGCCAGCTGGTTAAAGTAGGCGAGGCCGGCGTATGGAAAAATTACCGGCTTAGCTTTGCAGTTGTGGTGGTGGTTATAGTCGGTGGTATTGCCCTGACGTCAGGGCAATCACTTCACATTGTTGCAGCATCTATTGCCGGCATATTGGGCAGTATGATCAGCGTGTTCAGCAGCGGCAGTACCCTGCGAAGCTATTTTAAAAGCTGAGCTATCTGTCACTGTGCTTAGGGCGTGTTGACGTTTGCTGGTTAGATTTTGTTCTTCTGGCGGCGTTTTGATCGCGAAACGAGGAGTGCGATTTAGTTATTCTAAATAAACGACGAGTGACAAAGAACAATGCGCCGCCAGATGAACCCTTCGGGCAGCGTGTGGCTGGCATTTCTACTGCATTATCGCTTGTTCATGTAGAGTAACTACACATCACAAGCTCTGCCTTGTATAAATACCAGCCACCCAGCTGCAAAAACAACCAGCAAACGTCAACACGCCCTAGTTAGAGAACCGATAATTTACTGTTTGGTACATCGGTTATCAGCATATGGCCGGGGCTGTGGGTAATGCAAAAGTCTACTTTGGCATTGGCGATGGCTACCTGCGGCGTTACACCGCAGGCCCAGAATACCGGTACCTCGCCGGGCTTTATGCTGACAGCATCACCAAAATCCGGTTTGCTGATATCAGCAATGCCAATCGCCGCCGGGTCGCCAAAATGCACCGGCGCGCCATGTACCTGCGGGAATCGCGAGCAAATCTGAATAGCGCGGATGGCATCGGCGGGTTTCATAGGCCGCATGCTGACCACCATACCACCGTGAAACACGCCGGCCGGAGTGCAGGCAATATTGGTACGATACATTGGTACATTGACCTTTTCGGTAATATTGCGGATTTCCAGGCCGTCGGCCAGCAAGGATTCTTCAAATGAAAACGAGCAGCCAATCAAAAAAGTGACTAAATCATCGCGCCAGACAACCCGCACATCAGTCAGTTCGTCAGTGAGCTCGCCATTTTTAAATACCCGATACTTTGGTAAATCGCTACGAATATCCAGATCCTTTGCCAATGTGGGCATATCAATGGCGCCAGGCGTTGCGGCCATGCCAAGTAACGGGCAGGGCTTGGGGTTAAAGTGGCAAAACTGCAGAAAATCGGCGGCATATTGTTTGGGCAATATCGCCATATTGGCCTGGACAAAACCCGGCGCAAAGCCCGAGGTATTACCATTGAAAGCGCCACTACGGCACTGCTGACGCAACTGATAAGGGGTAAGTACTGACATAAAGCACTCCGGGAAGCAGCAAAGTTATGCCAGTGTACTGCAGTGTGGCAGCGGGGAACAGTGCCAACCTATAGTGAAAACCGATGGCCGCCATTAGCATGTAAGTTGGCTCGCCTGGTTTTTTGCCAGGGAAATAAAGGTTTGCAGATGGCGGTTTTGTTGCTCCTGTTTTCGGTAGCCCACATAAATATGTTTATGAACACCGTTTTTACCTAATCTCACCGCCTTTAGCGGCAGCTTATCAGTATATTCTGACACCAGCCATCTGGGCATGGCTGCGACGCCTCTGCCAGCAGCCACCATATGCAGGATAATATCGGTGGCCTCCAGGGTTTTATGGTGTCTGGGCATGCATTTAGCGGGTAACAGAAACTGCTGAAAAATATCCAGCCTCGCTGTTTCAACCGGGTAAGTTAACAGAGTCTGATCGCTGAGATCTGCAGGCATGATCTGATGTAATGCACCGAGCGGGCTGGTAGTGCTGACTACCAGTACTAACTCATACGGAAATACGGCTTCAAAGACCATCCTGTCTTTTTGGATAGGGTCCGGTGTAATCAGCAGATCGATATCGTAATTAAACAGTGCAGCCATCCCACCAAACTGAAAACGTTGTTTAACATCAATGTCGATACCGGGCGACTGGGTCAGAAAAGGCGGCACCACTTTTAGCAGCCATTGGTAACATGGATGACATTCCATTCCGATCCGTAAACTGCCCTTTTCGTTGCCGGCAAACTGACGCAAGGTCTCATCGATCCGCTCAAACTGCGGCAATAACCGGTTTGCTTGCTCCAGCAAATATTCGCCTGCTTCGGTCAGACGGATTTGCCGGCCGTCTTTTAGCCATAAACATGTGCCGGACTGATGCTCGAGCTTTTTGATACTGTGGCTCAAGGCGGACTGGGTCAGATTCAGGCTGCTGGCAGCAGCAGTAACCGAGCCCTGACGGTCTATTTCGCGCAAAATATTAAGATGAATTTTTTCAATCATGGCAAACCTATGAATAGAAATCATTAAATGACAAAGGTACAGCGTTTTGTTGGATAGGGATAGGGAGAAAACAGTAATCAATGGCTGGGATGCTGTTAAGTGTCGAACAACGGCTATATAGATGAACAAAAATCATGTAAATATGAAAAAGTATCATTTTTTATCATCAATAAAATCGCCTATCCTTTCTTGTATTATTGGACGTCCAGATGTCTACATTGGTATGCGTGAGCAAAAAATATTTCAGCTGGGGCAAACCAGCAAGGAGGATGGCAACGATGAGTAACGATTTTACCTTTACTATTACAAGCACCGGTTTTGATGAGCACTATCAACCGGCCGACAATACCCGAATTACCACCAATTTTGCTAATCTGGCCAGAGGGGCGCATCGCCGGCAAAATTTGCGCAATGCTTTAACGATGATCAATAACCGTTTTAATGCGTTGGCGCAGTGGGATAACCCCAATGGTGATCGCTACTCGGTTGAGCTGGATATTATTTCGGTCGATATCAATATTGCCGGCACCGGCCATAGCTTCCCGACCATTGAAGTTTTAAAAACCACTATTGTTGACAGCCTTACCAGGCAACGTATTGCCGGTATTGTTGGCAATAACTTCTCGTCTTATGTGCGCGATTATGACTTTAGCGTGCTGCTGCAACGGCATAATAAGCAGCGGGCAGCATTCAGCATTCCCGACAATTTTGGTGAGCTACATGGCAAATTGTTTCAGCGTTTTGTTAACTCCGAGGCGTATCAGCAGCATTTTCACAAGTTACCGGTTATCTGCCTGAGCGTGTCAGATAACAAAATTTACCGGCGCACCGAAAACCAGCACCCTGTGTTGGGAGTAGAGTATCTGCAGAGTGAGTCTTCGCTAACCGAACAGTATTTTAAAAAGATGGGCTTACAGAACCGCTATTTTATGCCGCCGGACAGTGTTGCGCCGCTGGCATTCTATTTCTTTGGCGACTTACTGAATGATTTCAACAACCTTGAATTGATTAGCACCATCGCCACGATGGAAACCTTTCAGCGTATCTACCGGCCGGAAATTTATAATGCTAACGCGGTAGCGGGAAAACTCTATAAGCCTAACCTGAAAAATCAGGATCATTCGATCACGCAAATTGTCTACGATCGCGCTGAACGCAGCCGGTTAGCCATTGAACAGGGCAGATTTGCAGAGGAGCATTTTATTAAGCCGCATCAGGCGATTTTGCAGCAGTGGAGTTTAAGATGAATAAAATATTGCCAACATCGACTGCCGGCAGCCTGCCTAAACCACTCTGGCTGGCTGAGCCGCAAACATTGTGGTCACCCTGGAAGCTACAGGGTAAAGAACTGCATGCTGGTAAACAGGACGCGCTGCGTCTGGCTTTGCTACAGCAGCAACGGGCGGGTATCGATATTGTCAGTGATGGCGAGCAAAGCCGGCAACATTTTGTCACCACCTTAATTGAGCATCTGGATGGCGTTGATTTCAGCAGGCGTGAAACGGTGCGGATCCGTAAACGCTATGATGCGAGCGTGCCAACCGTGGTAGGGCCGGTGTCTCGTAAGGGGTCAGTGTTTGTTGATGATGCGAAGTTTTTAAGGCTACAAACTAAACAGCCAATTAAATGGGCCTTACCCGGGCCAATGACGATGATCGACACCTTGTATGACGCGCACTATAAAAGCCGAAAAGCGTTGGCGTGGGAATTTGCCAAAATTTTGAATGAAGAGGCTAAAGAGCTGGCCGCGGCAGGCGTTGATATTATTCAGTTTGATGAGCCGGCTTTTAATGTGTTTTTTGATGACGTTAATGAGTGGGGCATTGCCTGCTTAGAGCGTGCCATTGAGGGGCTTAAATGTGAAACTGCGGTGCATATATGCTATGGCTATGGCATTAAAGCCAATACCGACTGGAAAAAAACGCTGGGTAGTGAGTGGCGCCAGTACGAAGCGGTGTTCCCTAAACTGCAGCAATCGAAAATCGATATTGTCTCGCTGGAGTGTCATAACTCGCGGGTGCCGCTGGAGCTGCTGGCGCTTATCCGTGGCAAAAAAGTGATGGTAGGTGTTATTGATGTTGCCAGTGACAGTATGGAAACACCCGAAGAAGTCGCCGATACCTTGCGCAAAGCATTACAGTATGTCGACGCTGACAAGCTTTACCCCTGCACCAACTGCGGTATGGCACCTCTGGCGCGGCATATTGCCAACGGCAAGCTGCATGCTTTAGCCGCAGGTGCTGAAATAGTGCGCCAGGAACTGCTGGGTTAACTACTGCATGGTATTGCAACGGCCAATGCTCTCAGCAAATCAGGCGTTGCCATAAATATCTCTGTTAGCCAGCCAGCGGCGGATCAGTTGCAGGCAGGCGGGTTGATCCTGTTGCCAGAGTTTTGCAGCCAGCTGGCGGGCATGCGGAATAAGCTCAGCGTCGCGGCTGATGTCGGCAATTTTAAACTGCAGCAGGCCGGTCTGGCGGGTGCCGAGCAGCTCACCGGGGCCGCGAATTTCCAAATCGCGCTGGGCAATGACAAAGCCGTCGTTAGAGTCTCGTAACACGCTTAATCTGGCCTGAGCGGTTTTTGATAATGGGGCATGGTACAGCAGTACACAATGTGACACCGCACTGCCGCGACCGACCCTGCCGCGCAGCTGATGCAGTTGCGCCAGACCCAGCCGTTCCGGGTTTTCAATAATCATTAAACTGGCATTAGGGACGTCGACGCCCACCTCGATTACCGTGGTGGCAACCAGTAAATCGAGCTCGCCACTGCTGAACCGTGCCATAATGTCTTGTTTTTCAGCGCTTTTAAGCCGGCCATGTACTAAGGCAATATTAAGTTCTGGTAAGGCATCGGCCAGACTGGCTGCGGTGTCTTCTGCCGCCTGACATTGTAATACTTCGGACTCTTCTATCAGGGTACATACCCAGTAAACCTGGCGTTTATCCTGTAACACGCCATTACGCACCCGCTCGATAATTTCCTGGCGCCGGCTGTCAGGAATAGCAACCGTGGTTACCGGTGTGCGGCCGGGAGGCAACTCATCAATTACCGAGGTATCCAGATCAGCATAGGCTGTCATGGCCAGGGTGCGGGGGATAGGAGTAGCGGTCATAACCAGCTGATGCGGATATACTCCGGCAATACCGCCCTTTTCCCGCAGGGCTAAGCGTTGATGCACGCCAAAACGGTGCTGTTCGTCGATAATAATCAGTGCCAGTTTGCTGAAGCTGACGCTTTGCTGAAATAATGCATGGGTGCCCAGCACCATCCGGGCGCTGCCATCGGCCAGCTGGCTAAGTACCTCATCACGGGCTTTACCTTTGGTTTTTCCGCCAAGCCATGCCACCTTGATACCAAGCGGGCTAAACCAGTTATTAAAATTTGCCGCATGTTGTTCGGCCAGCAGTTCTGTCGGAGCCATCAGGGCCACCTGGTACCCCTGGCTAATGGCTGTCAGTGCTGCCAGAGCCGCAACCAGGGTTTTACCGGAGCCGACATCGCCCTGTACCAGACGCAGCATTGGCAGGGGCTGGGCTAAATCATGCCGAAGCTCGGTTACAACCCGCTGCTGAGCTGCCGTTAGCTGAAACGGTAAACTGGCCAAAAAGGCCTGCTCCAGATCCGGTTGCTGCCCCGGTTGCTGGCTCAGGGCAATCGCCCGCTGACGTTGGCTCTGGCAGCGAAGCTGATGCATGCTCAGTTGCTGGGCCACCAGCTCTTCCAGGATCAGCCGCTGCTGAGCCGGGTGTCGCCCCTGTTCCAGCAGGCTAAGCTCTGCATCTGGTGGCGGCCGGTGAATATAAATCAGGGCTTCAGCAAGAGACCAGGGCGAGCTAAGCAAGGTGGCTGGTAAATACTCTGCCGGCGCATAGCGGCTGAGATACTCCAGCGCAGTATCGGTAAGTTTGCGCCAGCTGGCCTGTTTTATGCCCTCAGTTGTCGGGTAAACCGGGGTTAGCGTTTCCGCTACCTGATGCAGTTGTTCGTCTTGCTGCACCCGGTATTCCGGGTGCAGCATTTCAACGCCACGCGGACCACGTTTTACCTCGCCAAACAGCCGTAACTTAATCCCGGGGGTAACTGCGTTTTTCTGGGCTGCGCTGAAATGAAAAAAACGGCAGGTTAAAAAACCACTGCCATCGGTCACTTTGATTAGCCAGCTGCGGCGTTTGCCAAACTGAATTTCGCTGCTGACTACCTCTGCCAGCACCGTGGCGTGAATAGCAGGCATAAGATCAGCAATAGCATATATCCGGGTGCGATCTTCGTAGCGTAGCGGCAGATGGAACAGCAGATCCTGAATACTGGCAATGCCCAGTTTTTCCAGACGCTGCGCCACCTTGGCACCAACGCCTTTGATCAGGCTGATACTCAGGCTATCCAGTCGGGTATGCGGCAAAAGAGGCTCTTACAGTAACGAAAGTATGTTTTAAGTGTAAACCGGGAATGGGCGCACGCAAAGTATTAATCTGCTTACTGTTTAAGCTCTGTTACCTCGGTCCGGCTTTCCGGGGGGCGGATCAGCCGTTTTACCGTGCCATCGTCAATCATCGTTTGCAAATGGTGTTGTAATAAGGGTTGTAATGCGGCATGGGGGCTGTTTCTGGCAATGGCCAGATGAATGTTGTTTGGTGCGTCACCACTGAAATCAAGAGGAGCTATTTTGAAGCGCTGCTGATAGCTACTGACCGCGTTAATCGCTTCCGTGGTGCTGATGGTGGGAGCGACCAGGCCATCAATCCGGTTACGAAGCAGCATTTCAAGGGCAACCTCAATGCTGTCTACTTCAGCGATATGGCGCGACTCTTCGGCAATCAGGGCCATAGTAGCCGGGTTGTACAGGTAGTCACGCAATGTGGCCAGGGTCATACTGCGTAACTGGGCCTTACTTTCAATAAGGCGCACATCGGTTGCCCGCAAAAATAAACTCTCAGCGACATTAGTACTGTAACGCAGCAAAAACATGTAGCTATTGCGTTCGTCGCTGTACCTGAGGTTTGTCATTAAATCGACATCCCCCTGTTCCATCAGTTTCAGGCAACGGGCCAGGTTGGTGCGTGGGGTAAAACTCAGCTGAAAACCCGCCCTTCTGGCCAGTTCCTGCATTAATTCTACTGATGGGCCGGTTGGCACGTCAGTGTTGTCATATTCATGAAAATGTGGAAAGTGGTCCAGGCACCAGACCAGTTTGGGCGCCTCTGTTACCAAAGGCTGAATTTCTGCCACAGCGGCCTGCGGCAGCAAATAAAGCCCAACAGCGAACAGCCAGGAATGACGTATTGTGCCTGTTCTTTTCATTAGTGGGTAGACGGCACTTCCATTACGCCGTCAATCTCAATTTGAGCGCCGCGGGGCAGTGCACTAACCTGAACGGCCGCTCTGGCCGGGTATGGTTCAGCAAAGTATTCGCTCATGATCTGGTTTACCGTGGCGAACTGGCCAAGATCCGTCAGAAAGATATTTACTTTGACCATATTGTTCAGGTTACCGCCGGCGGCTTCGCATACCGCGCTGAGGTTTTTAAATACCTGGTGTGTCTGGCTGGCAAAATCTTCTGACACCATCTGCATGGTGGTGGGCACAAGCGGGATTTGACCCGATAAATAGACAGTAGTACCAATTTTTACCGCCTGGCTGTAAGTGCCAATGGCAGCAGGCGCTGCTTCAGTGCGGATAATGACTTTTGACATGAAATTATTTCCTTCTGTAAACTTTTTGCACGTCTGGCATAACGCGGATTTTACGCATTACATTGGCCAGATGGACCCTGTCCTGCACGGAGAGGGTTATTTTAATCACATATTCCCCGGTATCACGATCGTCGGTCACCAGATCCTGAATATTTGAATTCTGACTGGCAATAAGGGTGGTCAGTTTTGCCAGAACCCCCTGGCGATTGATAATAAACACCCGGATATCACACAAAAACTGTTTGTCGCTGGTGTTATCCCAGCGGATGGGGAAGAACTTAGCCGGATCACGCTCCCAGCCTTTAATATTCCGACAGTCGCTGCGATGCACATTCAGGCCCTTGCCGGGAGTGGCATTGGCAACAATTTCGTCACCGGGAATTGGCCGGCAGCACTTGGCAAAGGTAACCAGCATACCTTCAGAACCCACAATAAAGGCATTACTTTTAGGCAGCGGTGAGCTGTTTTTGCCACTGGTATCATCAGCTTCAAACTCACCCAGTAAGCGCCTGGCGATAGCAACCGGCAGCTGGTTTCCCAGGCCAATTTCGCTGCACAGCGCATCAAAGGATTGCTGATGCACGTTTTTCAGCACTTGTTCAATCCGCTCTGGCGCGATATCTTCAAGTTTAACCTCGCCAAGGGCCGAGGTTAGCAAGCGTTTACCGAGGCTAATGGCTTCATTTTGTTGCTGGCGTTTTAAATAATTCCGAATACCGAGAATAGCGCGGCTGGTTACCACATAATTAAGCCAGTTTGCGTTTGGCTTTCCGCCGGGACTGGTAACAATTTCAACGGTTTGGCCGGTTTCCAGCGGTTTACTGAGCGAATAAGGCCGCCGGTCTACTTTGGCACCAACACAACGGTTACCGACATCGGTATGCACGGCATAGGCAAAATCGACCGCTGTAGCGCCAATGGGTAGCTCGACAATCTTACCTTTAGGAGTAAATACGTACAGCTCTTCGGGGTAAAGCTCAGATTTGACGTTTTCGACAAATTCATAGCTGGTACCGGCACTTTGCTGTAACTCGAGCAAGCTTTGCATCCAGCGATGGGCGCGGATTTGGGCGGTGGTGTCTTTATGTTCACCGTTAGATTTGTACATCCAGTGCGCGGCAATTCCCTTGTCGGCCATTTCATCCATTTCACGGGTACGCATCTGAATTTCTACCGGAATACCATGCGGCCCAATTAACGAGGTATGCAGCGACTGATAGCCGTTTTGTTTAGGGATGGCGATATAATCTTTAAAACGTATTTCAATAGGTTTGTACAGGTTGTGGACCAGGCCAAGAATGCGATAGCAGTTATCAATAGAATTAACGACCACCCGAAAAGCGTAGATGTCCATGACATCATTGAACATCAGCTCTTTGTTTTTCATTTTCCGGTAAATGCTGTAAAGGTGTTTTTCCCGGCCACTGACGTCGGCTTCAATAGCGGCGTCGCTGATCCGGCTCCGGATTTCATTCTGCACTTTTTCCAGCAGCTCGCGCCGGTTGCCACGGGCCAGTTTTACCGCACTGCCCAGCGCCCGGTAGCGCATCGGGTACAATGCCTGAAAGCCTAAGTCTTCCAGTTCGTTTTTAATATTATGAATACCGAGCCGGTTGGCGATGGGGGCATACAGCTCGAGCGTTTCTTTGGCAATTCGCCGGCGCTTTTCCGGGCGCAGGGCACCTAAGGTACGCATATTGTGAGTGCGGTCGGCCAGTTTGATCAGAATGACCCTGATGTCCTGGGTCATGGCCATAAACATTTTTTGCAGGTTTGTGGCTTCAAATTCCTGATAATCTTTAAATTTAACTTTATCGAGCTTGCTGACGCCCTGCACCAGTTCGGCAACAGTATCGCCAAACAGCCGGGCTAAATCTTCTTTGCTGTATTCGGTGTCTTCAATCACATCGTGCAGCAGGGCAGCCATCAGGGTTTCGTGATCCATCCGCATTTCTGCCAGAATACTGGTTACGGCAACAGGATGGGTGATGTAGGGCTCGCCACTGGAACGGGTTTGCGGGGCATGCGCATCGCGCGCGACGACATAGGCCTGCTGCACCAGACTAACCTGTTCGGCAGGCAGATAGGCGGAAATTTGATTTTTCAGGCCTTCAAATAAATACACAAACGCTCCCAAACTTCGACAGCTTAAAATTTATAATGCTGGTTAGTTAAGAATATACGTCTAAAACACGCAGATGCCAACGGCTAAAGCGCCGCTGGCAATGTTTGGCAGGGAGTTTTTACTGATCAGAACCGATAATTGCGGCAACCGCAGCCATTTCAGTGGCTTCTTGTTGCATCTGGTCGCGTTTTTCCTGTTCATCAAGAATGCTGTTGGTAATAAAACCCTGTTCAATTTCACGCAGTGCCACCACAGTTGGCTTGTCGTTTTCACGATCAACCATTGGCTCTTTGCCTTCAACAGACAGTTGGCGGGCACGACGGGCCGCAACCAGAATTAAATCGAAACGGTTACCAATTTTATCTACTGCATCTTCAACTGTTACGCGAGCCATTCGCCACTCCGGAGTGTTCAGGTATATTACAAGACCGCCTAGTTTACGCTATTTTGCCGGTTTCGCCAACAGTTGGTTAAGCAGCGCTTTCTGTTTATACAGCTGACTTTGATAGTTGTTGCGCTGCGCCAGCACGATTCGTTCAAACTCGCCAAGCGCGCTGTCAAAGTTGTCGTTGATAATCAGATAGTCATACTCGTCGGCATGGCTCATTTCATTTTGTGCCTCAGCCATCCGTTTAGCGATAACGATTTCACTGTCCTGACCACGCTTTTCAAGTCGTTGTTGCAGCTCATCCAGGCTTGGCGGCAAAATAAAAATACTCAGGGTACCCGGCGCTTGTTCCCGGATTTGTCTGGCCCCTTGCCAGTCAATATCAAGAAAAACGTCTATACCCTGGCTCAGATTAGCAGTAATGGCGCTGCGGGAAGTGCCATAATAATTACCAAAAACTTCGGCCCATTCCAGAAATTCGTTTTCAGCTATCAGCTTCTTAAACTGCTCGACACTAATAAAATGATAGTGAACGCCATCAATTTCTCCCGGCCGTGGCTGGCGGGTAGTGTGCGATACACTAACCAGCATATCGCCATGTTTGTTTAGTAGTGCACTGATAAGGGATGATTTACCGGCTCCGCTCGGCGCCGAGACAATAAAGAGGTTACCACTGAGTTCTTGCATTGCATTGCTCTGTCAGGCCGGGGGCCGGTTAGAATAAACCGCAATTTTAGACTTTCCGCTGCCATGGTGCAAACCAAACGCTAGCGTTTAGCTTTGGCTTTGACAGACAACGTCAGGGTGAAGGTAGCCATTGGCTCGTCGCCATGTAAACTGGGGCAGGTCACCACCACCGACACCGGTTTATTTACCCGTTCGCCGCTGGCCAGCGACTGGTCAATCATTTGGTCGATAACCGCTCCATCGTTACTGGTGAAATGGACCCTGGCTTCCGGTCTCTTTAAAAACTGGCCCTGAACATCTTTAAAGGCAAAATTAGCATTAATGCCGCGGGCTTTGGCTTTAGAAAACACCAGAAATGCGCCGGCCAGATCGGCGCCGATTGCAAGCGCACCAAAATAAACACTGCCCAGATGGTTTTTGGTGCGCCAGCTATGTGGCATGGTCACTTCCAGCGTGGTGTTATTCATCCGGATAATTTTAGGAGAACAAAAACCAATAAGTGGGATATATCGCCAGGCAAAGAGCTTGAGGCCCCAGTTAGCTTTAAACAAAGACATGATAAGCCTGCTGTAGTTATAACAATTCGCAGAGCTTAGCACTGGTAAGACCAATAGCGCAACATTACCGCTGAGAGGCTAAAAACCACCATTCGTCAGCTTTTGGTAAAAACTGGCACCGGCTTTTTAGTAAAGTAACAGCTATTATCAGAGTGTAAACAGAGCAAGGAGCTGGTCTGGTGTTCAGATATGTTGTCGCGGCAATATCGTTGTTGATGCTATTGTCAGTCAGTGCCGGTGTCGTGGCGATGCCAGGCGTGCTGGATAAAACGTCATTGCTGTTCCGTGGCTGGTCAGTTGAAGCAGGGTTGCCGCAAGTGTCTGTATCGGCATTGGCTCAGGATCAGCAGGGTTATATCTGGTTAGGTACTCAGGGTGGCCTTGCCCGTTTTGATGGTCATCAATTTACGGTTTTCAACACCGCTAATACACCACAAATTCAATCAAATTTAATTACTGCACTGTATTACGACAGCAGCAACCGGCTGTGGATTGGTACGGTAAACGGTTTAAGCTATTACGCCAACAATAAGTTTACCGCTGTTGATACCCAACAATTTAAACCCGGCGCGATAACCAGCTTTGCTGAGCTGCCAGATGGCCGCTTTTTTGTTGGGGCGAATCAGTTATATCAGTGGCAGACTGAGCAATTAGTGCCGGTAGCTGAACATGCGAGGCCGGTTTATCAGCTTAGTCAGCAGCAGGATACTTTATGGATAGGCAGCCAGCATGGCTTTGCGTCGTTGCAGCAACAACAATACCGTTGGTACCCGGCCCCTGAGGTTGATGAAGCAATGCAGGTAACGGAGTTGGCGGTAAAGGGCAACACGGTTTTCCTTGGCACCAACAAAGGGCTGTATCGCTGGCAACAAGGGCGCTGGCAGGCACTTGAGCTACCGGATGGCGTGCCCGGCAGTCGAATTGAACTGATGTATAAAGACAGCCAGCAGCAAGTGTGGCTGGCGACCCTTAATGGCCTGTATCAGGTTTCGGCTGGCCGGATCATTCAGGTGCAGCAACCTGGCAGCACTGGCCAACCTTTTCGCTGGATTGAAAGCATGCTGGAAGATCGGCATAACAATATCTGGCTTGGTAGCCGTACTCATGGCGTTCTTCGTTTACGCAACGCCCTTACCGAGCGGTACAGCACAGCGGTCGGTCTGCCAGATCCCTATAGCTGGGCGGTGCTGCCCTGGCAACGGCATTTAATGGTGGGTACCAGTCAGGGGATGGCGCTGTTGCGAGACGGAGAGTTTCAGCCTTTACTAGCCAATCAACAATTAGCCAGTCCTTATGTTTACAGTATGTTGCATCATGAAAATGATCTCTGGGTAGGAACCCGGGCAGGTTTAAGCTTACTTAATGCCGACACTCTGGCCTGGCAGAAGAACTTTGTGCAAACCGCGCACTTGCTGATTACTACCATGATAGCTGAGCAGCAGCAGATTTGGGTTGGCAGCAATGGCGGACTTTATGTTGTGCAGGATGGTGATCTGTCGCAGTTCGGTATTACACCACCATTAAATGAACTGAGTATCAGGGCGTTGCTGGCAGACAGCCACGGCCGGCTCTGGGTGGGTACGGAATCTGGTTTGTATTTAAGGTCTGCTGACAAGTTTGAACCGGTGCTGGATATGCCACTGGCAAATAAGTTTATCAGTGTGATTGTCGAATTTCCTGACGGCAATCTACTGATTGGCAGTTTTGATCAGGGGTTTGTGCTGGGTAAGCCTGGCAACTGGCAGCATTTTACCCAGCAAAATGGTTTACCGGGCAATGGTGTGATGCATGCTGCTCTGGCAAACGATAAACTGATTATCAGTAATTTTGAAGGTTTTTACCGGCTGGATTATCCGGCTCTGAAACAAGGTGAGATCTCAAAGCTTTATATGTTGGTTGATGACCGTCATCCGGAGGCCGCAACTGACTCGCACCGCTGCTGTAATGGCGCCGGTAGTAATAAAGGTGTGGTGCATCAGGGCCGGATCTGGTTTCCAACACTTGATGGCGTTGTTGCCCTTCGACTGGACCGGCTTAACAGCACTGCGCCGGTGCCGGTCCCGGTTATTGAAAGCTTAACCGTTGCCAATAAACAGGTTATTGGCGATGCTGCCCTGCTGGCACCTGAGCAGCGTGACTGGCACTTTCGCTTTAGTGCACCTTACTATCATCAGGCTTCATCGATTGATACCCGTTATCAACTGGAGGGGTATGAGCAAAGCTGGATAAATGCCGGTAGCCGGCGCGAGGCGTTTTACACCAATTTGCCACCCGGCAGTTATCGTTTCAATGTGCAGGTTAAGGTGGCCGGCGATTATCGCTGGAGTGATGCGGCTACCATGGATATTCAACTACAACCCTACTGGCATGAAACTATCACCGCGCGCTTGCTGCTGACGGGGCTACTGCTGGCATTATTCTGGTTGGTTTACCGGCTGCGCTTAGCATCTCTGGCACACGCCCGTGAAGAGTTAAGTCGCCAGGTAACTGAACGCACGCATGAGTTATATCAGGCTAATCAGAAGCTGCAGCAGATGAGTATGCAGGATGCCCTGACCGAGCTACATAACCGGCATTATCTGGATGTAAATATCGACGCTATGCTGGCCCGGGCGCAACGTAGTGAACAACCGCTGGCCTGGATTCTGCTGGACTTAGATTATTTTAAGCGGATTAACGATGAGTATGGCCATCAGCTTGGCGATAATGTGTTGCAGCATTTCGCCGGCATTTTGCAACAGCACAGCCGCAGTAACGATCATCTGATCCGCTGGGGTGGTGAAGAGTTTCTGCTGGTACTGGAGCAAAGCAGTGAAGTGCAACATTATATCGAGCGTTTGCAGCAATTGGTGCATAACTATCCCTGGCCCCAGCAAATGGGCGTGCCCGTCAGTGTTACCTGTTCAATTGGCGCAACCATTCAGCCACCGGGTTGGGACTGGCAATATGCTTTGTATCTGGCCGATGCAGCGCTGTATAAAATTAAAAACAGCGGCCGGGCAGATTATATGCTGCTGCAACCTGGGCCAGATGCGCCTGCCAATATAGCCGCCGGCGATAAGCGGGCAGAGCTTGATGAACTGCTTGCCAGGAAGTGGTTGATTGCCAGCACAGGCAAACAGCTGGCTGCAGTGTAAGCAAATAATTTAATCAGATTTTATACCGTCAAGACATGCCAGCAATGGCTGAATGATATTGAGAGCCAGTTGTACTTTAGCACTGTCTCTGGGCGATGTTTTGGTAACGATTGACTGGTTAAACGGATACTGATACTGGCTGGGACGGATGAAACGGAGTTGATTATTTTCGATATACGGCCGGGCAATTTCTGCCGGCAAAAAGCCGATATAACCGCCGGATAAAAGTAGCGCCAGCCGGGTATCAAACTGATAAGCACGGGCACTTGCTTTAAGTTTCTGCAGTTGTTTTCGCCCCTCCGGATTAATATCAATACCTGGGTGAATAGCCGGGTAACCGGCCAGCGTTTCATCATTAATATCTTCATCTGTTACTGAATATAACGGATGAGCGGAGCCACAGCACAGAAATATCGGGGTACTGAAAGCATGTTGATACTGCAAGCCATCAATTTGCCGGTAGCCTGGCATCAGTGCCAGATGAGCCTGATCTTTAAGCAGTGCCAGTTCAATTTGTTGCAGCGGCATCACATCTAATGCCAGTGTTAGCCGGGGAGCCTGTTGTTGCAAGGCAGCACATACCTTACTGAGCAGTGTTAATCTTGATTGGTCCAGCTGATCTGCAGTCAGGATAACCAGTTCGCCACTGCATTCGTCGGTTAGGCTGGCAACCAGTTGGCTGAATTGCTGATGGGCCTGCTCCAGTGTCTGAATGGCGTTGTATACCGCCTGACCTTCCCGGGTTAACGAAAATCCCTGTCGGCCGCGTTGACATAAGTTAAGTTTGAGTCGTTGTTCCAGATTAGCTATATAAATGCTGATGGTGGAACGGCCGATATTCAACTCAGTTTCCGCAGCCGTAAAGCCGCCACAGTCAACGACGGTCTGAAATACCCGCAACAGTTTAATATCGTGTTGGGTCAGGTTTTTAGGCAGCTTACTCATATAGATTGATAATTATCAAACTAAGCTTTGAATGTTTGGTATTTAACCTTGTTTGGTTGCGTGTTGCAATAGTCATAATTTGATGGAGATGACTATGCAACAGATTGCTTATCCGGCGTTAATCAGACAAGGCTCATTTATTAATGGTGCCTGGCAGCATACCGAAACCACCTTTAATGTGGTTAACCCTGCAAACCAGAAGCTACTGATCAGGGTAGCTGCTGCCGGTGCCGCTGAAGCAGAGGAAGCAGTACTGGCAGCAGCCAGCGCGTTTAGCGGCTGGGCGGCCCGGCCGGCCGCTGAGCGCGCTGACTTACTGCAGCGCTGGTATCAGCTGGTAATACAACATCAGGGGGATCTGGCCCGCTTACTGACGCTGGAACAGGGTAAGCCCCTGACCGAAGCGAAGGGCGAGATAGCCTACGGTGCCTCTTATATTCAATGGTTTGCCGAGGAGGCAAAGCGACTTTACGGCGATACCATACCAGCGCCGTCTGCTGATAAGCGTGTTATTGTCCAGCGTCAGCCGGTAGGCGTGGTAACCGCCATTACCCCATGGAACTTTCCCAATGCCATGATTGCCCGCAAAGCCGCTGCTGCACTGGCAGCTGGCTGTACTTTTGTGGTGAAGCCTGCTCATCAGACACCTTTATCTGCATTGGCGCTGGCAGAGCTAGCACACCAGGCCGGGATCCCGTCTGGGGTATTTAATGTGGTGGTGGGCACTGATGCCAAAGCGATTGGCGACGTGCTGACCCGGCATCCTAAGGTAGCCAAATTCAGCTTTACCGGTTCTACCGCAGTGGGTAAGCAACTAATAAAGCAATGCGCAGAAGGCGTAAAGCGGGTAACGATGGAGCTGGGTGGTAATGCGCCTTTTATAGTGTTTGACGATGCTGATCTGGATGCCGCTGTCCAGGGTTTACTGGCATCGAAATTTCGCAATGCCGGCCAGACCTGTGTCTGTGCCAATCGCATTTTGGTGCAGCGGAGGGTAGCACAGGCGTTTACTGACAAATTGGCCATTGCCATCACCCAATTGAAAGTGGGTGATGGTTTAACCGGCAACAGCCAGATAGGCCCGTTAATCGATAGCAATGCGGTCGAAAAAGTAGCGCAACTGCAGCAGCAAGCCCTGAGTTCAGGCGCGACCTTGTTACTGGGCGGCAAAACAGATGAAGCCGGCAGCCAGTTTTACCAGCCAACTTTACTGACAGACATCAGGCCAGATATGGAGATTGCCCGGCAGGAAATTTTTGGCCCCGTGGTGGCGCTGCAAACTTTTGACAGTGAGCAACAGGCCATAGCGCTTGCCAATGATACCGAGTATGGCCTGGCTGCCTATTTTTACAGCCGGGATATTGGCCGGGGGTTTCGGGTGGCACAGGCGTTGCAGTTTGGCATGGTTGGTATTAACGACGGCATTATTTCTAATGCAGCGGCCCCGTTTGGCGGTGTTAAACAATCCGGCTACGGCCGTGAAGGCTCACACTATGGCCTGGACGATTATACCGATTTGAAATACCTCTGTTTAGGCGGACTTTAACCGGCCTGATTTAACAAACTTACAAACTAAACCAAGAGCAAGGCAGCAAAATGACGAATCAGCAATTACAACAACGTAAGCAGGCAGTAATGGCGCGGGGGCAAGGCAATTTATATCCGGTATATGTACAGCGGGCAAAAAATGCGGAGGTATGGGATGTGGAAGGAAACCACTATATTGATTTTGGTACCGGGATTGCTGTCTGTAATACTGGCCATGCTCATCCGAAAGTGGTCGCGGCCGCTCAGGCACAGCTGGCAAGATTCAGCCACAGTTGCCTGATGATTAACCCATATGCCGAAGCGGTTGAGCTGGCAGAAAAACTGACCCGGCTGGCACCGGGTAGCAGTGCTAAAAAAGCCATTTTTGTCAGCACCGGCGCTGAAGCCGTGGAAAACTGCATTAAAATTGCCCGGGCCCATACCGGGCGCCGTGGGGTTGTCGCTTTTGCCGGTGGCTTTCATGGCCGGACTAATCTGACTATGGCACTAACCGGCAAGGTTGCGCCTTACAAACACTTGTTTGGTCCGTTTCCGGCTGATATTTACCATGTACCCTTTCCAATGGCGGCGCATGGGATAAGCACTGAGCAATCACTTGCTGCGCTGCACAACCTGTTTAAGGTTGCTATCGGGCCCGATGATGTTGCGGCGATTATTATTGAACCAGTGCAGGGTGAGGGTGGTTTTTATCCGGCTCCGCCGCAATTGCTGCAGGCACTGCGCGCACTATGCGATCAGCATGGTATTGTGCTTATCGCTGATGAAATTCAGACTGGCTTTGGCCGCACCGGTAAAATGTTTGCGATGAGCCACAGCGGTGTTGAGCCGGATTTGATTACGATGGCCAAAGGTATTGCCGGTGGCCTGCCGCTGGCTGCTGTAATTGGCAAAAGTGAGATTATGGACGCGCCATTGCCTGGCGGGCTGGGTGGTACTTATGGCGGTTCGCCAGTGGCGTGTGCGGCGGCGTTGGCGGTGCTGGATGTTATAGAGCAGGAAAATCTCTGTCAGCAGGCCAACGTGATAGGTGAAGCCTTTGCCGCCCGCTTAACTGCTGTGCAGCAAGCTTTTCCACAGCGGATTGCTGAGGTACGGCAACAAGGCGCAATGATCGCAGTAGAGTTTATTCAGAATGGCGACGCCGACCAGCCTGATCCTGCCCTAACCCGGCAAATTATTGATAATGCCGCTGGTCATGGCCTGATCCTGCTATCGTGCGGTTTTTACGGCAACGTACTGCGTTTTTTACCGCCGCTGACTATTGAAGCGAACATACTGCAGCAGGGGCTGGATAAACTGGACGTGTTACTGCGTTCGGTACTGACTGAGCAAGCAAAGTCAGTACAATAACAGCTATGGTTCAGACTGCATCAGGAAAAGCGTTAACCAGCTCTGCCAGTTCAGTCTGATAACAGCGCCAGCGGGCCACCGAGCTGGAATACAGTGGCTGGCGGATTTGGCTGGCACTACCGGTAGTGCTGGCTTGCTGGTTATGCTGATGAAACTGCAGGCATCGCTCGGTCCAGGTCAGGCCACAATACTCAAACAGCGCTTTACTTTGCGTCTCGGGCTGGCTGATTAAATCTTCGTACTGCACGGTATAAATAACCCCCGGCAGCACCTGTTGCCAGTGTGCCATCAGTGCCTGATAGGCCTGATAATACTTCGCCAGCTCGTCCAGCTGATATGAAAACGGGTAAGCATCTGCAAACAGGTGTTTGTATATGGCATAGCAATGATCTATCGGGTTGCGCTGGACATGAATAATTCGCGCCCGGGGCAGGGCCAGGTGAATTAGCCCGACATACAAAAAATTAAGTGGCAGTTTATCGACAAAGTGTTTGTGCTGGCCGGTCAGTGGCCGGGTACTGTCAATGTAGGCCTGGCCCAGCGCGGCAAAGTCCAGTTGTGTTGCCTGTTGCACCAAAGCAGGTTTATCCAGCTTACGGCCTGCTTGTAACTGCGCCTGCCGGGCGAACTGGCTGGCAAAATTGTTCAGCTCTCCGGCTAACTGCACTTGCTGATCGCAACCGAGTATGCGTTCAGCCAGAGTAGAACCGGCCCGGGGCATACTGACAATAAATACCGGTTCATCACTGTTGCAGCCGCCAGCGGACCTTTGCCGGAAAAAGTCTGCACCAAACTGCTGCTGAATGTGTTGCATTACTGCCAGATCATCATCCAGCTGATAGTTGATATGCTGACGGCGCAAGCTTGCACCTGCATGTAACTGCACAAATGACTGCGGGTACTGTTGCAAGTCTTCCAGCTCTTTTGCCAGAGCATAATGCAGTTGCACCCGTTGCTTCGGGCTCAGGTCCTGTTGTTGCAACATGGCGGTCAAGTCAGCGCAGTGATGCCTGGTTGGCTGCTGTTTGCGTAAATTGCTGCGCAGATGCCAGGCATCGGTATCACCCGGCTCTAAGGCGATGGCTTTGTCCAGCATGTGCTCGGCGTCAGTAAGCTGACCACAAAAGCGCAACATGGTGGCATAGTTGTAATACAGGGTGGCGTTATCGGGCTGCAGGGTAACCGCCTGCTGATATAACTGTGCTGCCTGGTTAAAACGTTGCAGCTGACTGCATTGCAGTGCCAGTTCGCTGAGAAAAGCGGCATCTGCCGGCGGTGTCTGGCATAAATGATCGGCCAATTGCAGCGCTGCAGCGGTTTGATGACAGCGTTGCAGACAATGCAAACGCCGCAATTGCAGTGCGGGCGCGTTCGGCGTGAGTGTCAGCGCTCTATCTGTTGCCTGCAATGCTTTGCCAAACTGACTTGTCTGCTCAGCAAATATACTGGCCGCCAGCCAGCTGTCAGCAACGTGCGGAAAATGTCTGATTAGTTGCTGGACGATGGTATTGGCTGTAGCCGGGTTGTTCTGGCCAACAGCCTGATAGAAGGTACTGAGTAAGTGGGTTGGGTCAGTCATCACTGCTTAACTGTCATCAGATGTAATCGTACAATAGCCGGGGCGTGTTGCCGACACAACCCCGGCTGATTAGCAATGCTGGCTGATCAGAACTGATAGCTGACACTCAGGCCAACAGTGCGCGGCTGGCTGATGTAGTCTTTTGATGCATTGCCGTAAAAGTTTTGCTCCGGAGCGGTGCCCATATAGCCTTCTGACAGGGTGCCGGTGACGCCCTCTTCATTAAACAGATTGCGCACAAACAGTGAGAACGTCCAGTTCTCGGTATACAGGCTGGTGCCAAGATTTGTCAGCCAGAAGCTGTTTAAATCAATGGCAAACACCGGGTTGCGCCCCAAAGCATTACGTGACTCTGACTGATAGTAAGTGCTGGCTGAACTGACCAGGTAGTAACCACTTCCCAGGTCAAAGCTGTGACTTAGACCTGCACTGACCGTATGCTCTGCCATACTGGGAAGTTGCTCGCCTTTTCTGGCATAAACGTAGGTTCGGGGGGTGGCAGCTGAACCTGCTGGGGCAATTAAATCATCGGTCAGCTTGGCATCGACAAAGGTGTAGCCAA
Source organism: Arsukibacterium indicum (assembly GCF_019100565.1). Classification (GTDB taxonomy): domain Bacteria; phylum Pseudomonadota; class Gammaproteobacteria; order Enterobacterales; family Alteromonadaceae; genus Alishewanella; species Alishewanella indicum. The sequence goes on from NZ_JAHRID010000008.1 coordinate 191,264, forward strand.
AGTTGTATTGCAGGGCTTCGGTAAAGTACCCGCGCAGCTCAAGTTCAATGCCCCGCGAGTTCGCAGATTCACCGTTTACTGCCGCATAAAAGCCCCAGTTTGGCGTAGGAATATTTAATTGCGGATCATCCCATTCAGCGTTAAACACTGACAGAGAATAAAAGTGCCGTCCGGTATTGCCCTTAATTCCCAGTTCCATATTCAGCACACTGTCAGAATCGTAGTTCAGGTAAGCCGGGTTTTCGGCAAAACCTCCCGTTACCGGCACTGCACTGGTGCCGCCGCGACGGTAACCTTCAGAAATAGTAGCGTACAACATGGTATGTTCAGACCAGTCGTAAGCCAGATTAACTTTGAACAGGGTACCATTGTCTTTTACCGATGAACTGACATTGGATGCTCCCGGGTACAGGGGTAAATCAATAACAGTGTCGTTGCTGATATCGTTGCGAAAATGTCGCGCACCCAAAGTGGTTCGCAGCGTATCGCTGAAATGATAGGTTAACTCACCAAATACCGAGGTATCTTTAATGTTACGTTGATCGCGGTAGTAGAAATCCTGATCGCCCAGCACACCGCCCCAACTGGCGAGTGTGTCTGCAAAACCACTGGCCAGAGCCCACTCTGAAAAGCCCGGCATCAGGCTGTCCTGGCCGGAGGCGGTATCCTGATCCAGATAAAACAGGCCAACTATCCAGTCCAGACTTTGTTTACCATTGGAAACCAGCCGTAGTTCCTGGCTCAGGCCTTTATCCTGATAAAACCGGTTGGCGCTGGCCATTGGCCGGGGTGAGCCGCCATAGTAGGACGAAAACCAGCCATTCTGGGCGTAGAAACCGCTATTGTCACTGGTTGAGCTACCGACATGATCATAGCCGGAGGTGCTTGAAGTAGCCGTGGCAAAACCCAAATCCCATTCCATCTCGAGTGCCCAGGCATCCACATCCCGCTCACTAGGTTCAAGCTGAACCGCCCCATTCTGATAGTCGCCGTAAGGCTGTTCGGTACCGTCTACCCAGTTTGTACCGCGGGTAACCTGACGTCTGGCACCTATATTGTCCTGCTGAAATTGGTACCAAACCAGGGCATTGAATGTATCGGACGGCTGCCATAGTAAGGCTAGCCGGCCATAGTCAATTTCGACCGTATCGGCATCCTCCACTGACGTAAACACCGGCCGGCCATTGGCCACATCGTTGTCCTGTGCCACCGGAGCACCTGCGGCATTCAGCTGATATACGTTTACGTAGTCAACAATGCCGTCATTATCAATCCGGCCCAGATAGCCTCGCACTGCCACTGTTTCACTGAGCGGCGAGTTCAGCAGCAGATCAAGATTGCGATTAACACCATCTGACCCCTGGCTTTGGCTCAGCACCGCCGAAACCTTACCACTAAAACCCCGTAAATCGGGGCGGTTCATTTTATAGCGTACTGTGCCGGCCAGAGAGCCTGAACCGTACAGTGTACCTTGCGGTCCCCGCAATACTTCAACAGCATCAATGTCTTTCAAGATAAAGTTGGCAAACAATGGTGTGTCATTCAGGTAAGTGGACACTGTTGGCGCCGCATTTAAGGCGAAATCGCCATTGCCGGCTGAATCTATGTTCATACCACGAATAACAATATTATTAATAACGCCTGAGTTGCGGTAACCACGATCCACTACGGTAATACCTGACATTTCACGCATCATGTCAACGGCATCAATAATGTGTTTTTCTTCCAGCTGACTACCAGATATTACCGAGATATTGTACGGCGTTTCTTCCACAGTCTGTGGCCGGCGGCTGGCGGTAACGGTGATCCGCTCAACACTAGCCGCCTCTTTTTCAGTGTCGTCAGCATTTTGCTGAGCATGAACGTTACAACTTAGAAATAGTGCTGAGCTTACTGCCAGTGCCAGCGGGGCTTTGCTAAAAGCGATAGTGCGTGCTGTGTTCGTCATTATTCTGTTCCCTTGCTGATTTTTTATACTTTTGTTCAGAATAGGTAAGTGTGTCAGGCCAGGTAAGCACCAGTTCAAAACGTTTCATTGGTCCAGTTGCGGCCAGCGGGCTTTTCCAGTTTGCCCAGTTGATCCAGATAAGCAGATTGCTGTTGCTGATATTGCGGAAATACCACTTTGGTATCTCGGAAGCTTTTCAATGGCTGCCCCAGGGTATGCCACCCCTGCTGCCGCACCCGGCGCAGGTAGGCTAAATCGAGTTGCAGCACAATAATTTCCTGCTGATCACCAGCCTGATGCACGACTTCACCACCGGGGCCGGCCACTACAGACTGACCATTACCCATGCCGGCAGCAGAGTTGATGTCAACCATGTAACACTGATTCATGCAGGCGTTTGCCCGCGCCATGGCCAGTTCAATATTCCGGTCTACTGTGTTGGTAAGGGTGGGGTGCAGAATTACTTCGGCACCCTGCCACACCAGCGCCCTGATACTTTCAGGAAACCACATGTCATAACAAATAGATAAACCAAACCGGCCGACACCCGGAATATCAAAAACCTTAAACTTATTGCCGGCACTGATCCCTTCTTCATAGGGCAGAAACGGGTAGACTTTGCGATAACGACAATGAACTTTGCCGGTTGGAGTAATGACTGAGCTGGTGTTGTAAATATGGTCACCATCGCGTTCAAACAGCGAGCCGTTGCAAAGCCAGATCCCGGCTTCGATGGCCAGCTCGCAGTATTTGCTTTCAGTATTTCCTGGCAGGGTTTCGGCAAAACGGGGGGCCGGGCCGAACGTACACAGTTCCGGCAGCAATACCATGTCCAGCGCTGGAAAACGTCGTTTAGCTGCCAGTACCTGCTGCCGGATAGCAGCAAAATTATCCTGGTTAGCCGTCAGGGCCAGTTGCAAACCTGCAATATTAAAGGTGGTCATAACAAAACTCCGATGCAGACCGCACTTCTGAAACTGAATTACGGCGTATGGCTTTTTACAGACAGCTTAAGCAAGCCGGTCGGAGCAGGGTAGAACCAGTTTGCAGTGAAGTCAGGAACCAGTTAAGGGTGCAGCGCAAAAAACGCCGAATCGACCAGCTGACCGTTACGCAGCCAGTTAATCTGGTTTTTGGAAATATACAACTCAAAGCCAAGCACTTCGGCATAAGACCATTGTTGCCATTGCCGATACCAGATATCGCCATCCAGCCACCATTTGCCGGTATCCTGTTTTTCATCGTGATAACCTTCAAAGCCCTGCATACTGCCATCGGCAGCAAGCTTTATCCGGTATGGATCACCAAATACGGTGCGGCCAATGAATTCGCATTTACCGGCGAACTGGCGCAATGCTTCGCCGCGTAAGCGTTTACCATAGTCGACAGGGCTTTGCGGTTCCTCACTGTGTTGTTGCCACTGGTGCATCAGCTTAGCCAGCTGGCTGATGCCTTCGCGGATTTTTGGGGTTGGAATACTGCTGACACCCAGCCGGAAATAATGGCTGGGTTTGGCTTTTCCACCATAAAAGCGATTTACCGGTTCAATCAGGATCCCTGTTTTTGCCGCTTCAGCAGCAAATCGCTGGCTGTTCAGAGTGTCGGGGCCCTGGATCCAGCAAGTGCTGCCACCAACGGTGCGGCTGGTAACAATAGCGGTGGATAAATAATGGTTCAGTGCTTCGCGCATTTGCTGCCAGCGCTGGGCAATTTCCTGATTTAACCGGCGCATGGTTTGATCATAATACCCCAACGACAGAAACAGCCCCATAATCCGTTGATTATTGGCCGGTGGGTGGCGTGAAATCAGCGTTCTCAGTTGCCGGGCTTTGCGGATAAGGGGGGCCGGTGCCACCATAAAGCCAAGCCGCAGGCCTGGTGCCAGTACCTTTGAAAAGCTGGATACATAAAGCACCCGGCCGCAACGATCCAGGCTTTTAACGGCCGGATGGGGCTGACTGATAAAATTGCTTTCACATTCGTAATCATCTTCAATGATCAGAAAGTTATCCTGTTCGGCGCGCGCAATCAGCGCTTCACGCTTCTCCAGCGACATCGTTACTGCTGTGGGCATCTGGTGGCTTGGTGTAACGTAAACTAAATCGGCATGGGCAGGGATGTTAGCAACCGCAATACCGTCTTCTTCCACATCAACATAATGCAACGGCGCGTATGCAAGCTGTGCCAGTTGCCGCATGCCCTGATAGCCAGGCTCCTCTATCGCCAGCAAGGTTTGGTTGTTAAGCAGTAACTTGCTTATCAGGTACAACGCCTGCTGTGAACCCAGCGTGATTAGAATTTCATCTGCCGCGGCAAAAATGCCGCGCCTGGGCAGCACCTTGGTGCGTATTTCTTCGGTAAGAAGCTGATCATCATGCTGGCCACTGTCACTGGCCCAGCTTTTAATTTCGCCGACATTCAAGCTTAGTTTTGAGCATTCGCGCCATTGATTCACCGGGAACAGTGACGGGTCGAACTGACCATCGATAAAAGGAAACGGATATTGTTGCCAGTTATGCGGGTAGGGCGGCAGACTGCTTTCCAACCTTAGCTCAGACAACATCTTGTCCCACGGGTACTGACTGGTGCTGGTATCTGTATTCTGTGCCGGGACAGCGGGCTGTTCAAATTGCAGGTCGTTTACGTAAATTCCACTGCGTTCACGGCTGAGCAGATAGCCTTCGTCAATCAGCTGCTGATAGGCATGCACCACAGTGTTACGGGCGATCCCCAGTTGTTCGGCAAGCTTGCGCGAAGAGGGCATTTTGCTGCCAGCGGCGAAATAGCCACTGACAATAGCGCTGATCAGCTTTTGCATCAGCTGTTGCTGTAAATTGGTACTGCCGCTGGCATCAAGCACAAACAGATGCTGCATAGAGTTTTCTTATTATTATTTTACTGCTGGTTTACCCAGCATAATGGCCTGGCATAAGATGTGCAACCGGCAGGCATATGCTACTTAACCGATGGAGCCACATCAGCACCAGGTGCTTTATCTAAAATGCGGCATGGATACAGCGCCACGGCAGCAGCCAGCAACAAAAGGCCCACGGCAATATTGATCAGGCCGCTGTAACTGCCTCCGTCAATAATCAGTGCTGCAAACAGCGGGCCGCTGGCCAGACCCATTTTTGAGGCAAAGCCACCAAGCGCCGCCATTTGCCCGGCTTTATCAAATTCGGCGCACACGCCCAGCAAATAGGCAATGCTAAAGGCCCAGGTGACACCAACTGCCAGGTTAGCCAGCCAGAAAATACTGGCGCTAGCGCTGTAGTGCAGTGCGTAAGTGGCGGCAGCAGTAATAACAATGCTGATAAACACGGGCGCTGCCCTGCCTAACCGGGTTGACAGCCAGATAACCAGCACTGAGCCGAGCAGCCCCAGCCAGGCTGACACCCCCAGCGCAGGTGAGATAATGGCTATGCTCAGCCCTGCTTGTTCACCCAGTTCAATAATGTAGGCATACAGTGCCATATTGGCAGCCTGAAACATAAAAATAGCTAAAATTGCCGCCAACAATGGCCGGTAACGGATCGGTGGTGGCAGTTGAGTTGGGTCAGCGGTTACAAGGGGATAGGCGGGTAAGAAAGCCAGCATCAGCAGGGCGGTCAGGCTGAAAGAAATCAATGCCATAAACAACACCCATGAGCCATACAGAGGCACCAGCGGTGGCAGCAGCATTACGCCTAAACCGCCCAGGCCAAACTGCACCAGCAACAACATGCCAAAGGCCTTGTGTACCTGACCGCAGCGTGCCATTACCGCAAAGGCTATGCCAACCAGCAGGCCGCCGGTTAAGCCGTGTAGTGCACGTAACAGCATCATTGGCAGCGGGTTGTCCAGCAGCATTGATAGCAAATCTATACTGATTAGCAGCAACAGCAAACTGGCACTGGCAGCTTTCCACGGTATTTTTTTTACCAGAAAAATGGCAATAAAGGCACCAACGGCAGCGCCATATACATTGCAGGAACCAATAATGCCGGCGTCCCGGGCGCTGAAAGCCCGGCCTTCAATCAAGCCCGATACCAGTGCCGGCATAATATTAACGTAAAACAGCCCTGCGGTTGCCAGAAAAGCCAGCATCAACCTTGCCAGGGTGCTGTCGGCAGTCGCCGCGGGTAATTGCCGGAAGCGGTTAGGGGCTGCTGGGCTGCTAAGTGTCTGTTGTTGCTGGGTCATAGCGGCGTTACCTTATAGCTTATTGGCGCTTCTTATTATTATTGTTACAGTAGCCTAACAGCTTTTCTGTTAGACAAAAGAGCCAGTTTACGCTTTAGGACGGAACCAGTTGCAGCTCTGTCTGCCAGTTTGCTAGCTGCAGACCGGGCTGATTTTTGCCAGCTCTTTCACCGTTTTGGTAAAGCCGTATTCGCTGTTATCGCTAACGTAGTAGTACACCATCTTGTTGGGTAGCATAACAACGCCAATGCCGCCAAATCCGGACATATAAGGTACCCAGCTCGGGTTTTCGCAGCTTAGCAGGGCCGAGTCACTTAAATTATACGCCCAGAAGCCATAGCGGTAACGGCTGCTGGCTTTACCGGCACTCAGGCCGCCATTAGTGCCCCGCTGCATTGCGTCCTGCAGCATGTCAGGGGCAAGCAGCTGCTGGCCATTAAGCTGTCCCTGTTGCTGATAGGCGAAGCGGCCAAGTTTAATTAAATCATCACTGATAAAGCTCAGGCCATAACCGGCCCAGGTAAGGGCGATCGCATCGTAGGTTCGTTTGCTGTTATAGGTAAGGGGGCTTAGTTGCAGCGGTCGCCAAAGCTCAGAAACCAGTAATTCTGTGTAGTAGTCAGTACTGGCACCAGCCAGGCTGCGATAGTACTGTTGCATAGCGCGACTGAGAATGTAGCTGTCAGAGCTATGGTAAACAAACTGGCTGCCAGGCTTGGCTTTGCGCGGATAGGCACAGGCATGCTGAATTTTCTGCTGATGGCTGGCCGCCAGAAAAAAGTTATCGATGGTTGCTTGCGCGCTTTCATCTGCTGAGAGTTTAACCGAGGTGTAGTTGCCGGTAGCCATATCAAGAGTCTGGCCAAAACTGACATCAGCCCAGCGGCTGGCGGCACATTCCCTGACATAATCGCTGATCGCCAGACCACGTTGATTGCCAGCATATTTTTGTTCCAGCCGCATCAGGGCGAACCCTGCAACTACTGATTTTGCTACAGAGTATGATGGCAGCACCATCTGCTCACAGAACGGATAATCGCCAGTGCGGGTTGCGCACCTGCCGGCATAATGCACGCCATTATAGTAGACGCCATACGCTGATAAATGGCTGCTGCTTTGGTCGGACCCAAGATTGCTCAGCACTATACCGGCCTGCGGATAGTCATTGATTAAAGCCGTGAGCGGTTTAACCGGTAACCGTTCGGTTACCTCTCGGACATAAGCGGTTTTTATGGCGGCTGCACCGCTTACGGTGGCAGGCTGGTAGCTGGCATTCAGGATGCCATGCAGGTTAAATTTAAAGTACTGACAGGTTTCCTGGGCTATCTGATAAGCCACTCTCGACACATTGCCATCATCTTTGAACAGGAAGGTCATCACACCGTTGTGAGTGCAGTTGGCATTAACTTCCTGCAGCGCAAACGGCAAGGCTACCCTGCTGTAGCCGTTGTCTGTGATCTCCTGCCATACCCTGCCAGGCAGCAACAAATATTCCCAGGTTGGATGACTGGTAGTGATTAACTGACGTTGTACTGGGATCAGGTGGCTGCCGTACTGCACAAACTGGAAACTAAAATCCGGTAAGCGATCAGGGTTAGTGTAGCTGCCGGCGAGATCTGTACCTTGCTCGGTTAAAGTACCGTTGACAATATTCAGGGTTAAGGTGCCGCTAAACTGGTTTAATGGGTTAGCTGCATTGGCGGGCAAGGCGAACTGGCTGTAGTTTTGCAGGCTGATATTGCCGGTACCGGTAAGCTGACTGTAACTAAGACCAGTGCGTGACACCCTGCCATCGCCAGGCAGGTCCAGACTGCTGGCTGGCTCAGACTCCACCGCTCTGTCAGAAAACTGGTCGGCAACTGCGACGTGGCATAATAACGCCACTATCACAGCAAATAGGCATCTATGCATTGAGCTAGCTCTGGCTGGATAAACATCAACTTGACTTTCGCACAACAGCTGAAAGGTCAGAAGGGCCAGTTTGCCAGAAAAAGCAGGGCCAGATTACAGCCTGGCTAAAAATCGCCGAAAGGGTTATCTGGCAATATCCAATTGTCGCATTGCGTTGCAGCCGCGCGGCAGTTATAACAGAGGCAGCCAGGTTTTGAGGAAAAGTACTGTGACAATAAGTACCATTGAGAAAGCTGAAATCCAGCTGGTTTACATCAGTGAGCGCTGTGCCGGCACCAACGATGCGGCGATAGCTAAGATCAAGCTGCGGGCAGAGCACAATAACCATCGGCGTAATATCACCGGCGTGTTGTTGTATTCCGAGCGTTACTTTTTGCAGTATCTGGAAGGTGAAGCGGCGGTAGTTGATGCACTTTACGCCAGTATTTGCCGTGATTCACGCCATACCAATGCGCGCCTTCTGTTACGCAAACCGATAACACAACGGGATTTTTCGCGCTGGAGCCTTGGGGTAAAAAAGCTACTGGATATTGAAGAAAACCAGGACCTGTTGGCGGTGCTGAATATGATAGGAGAGGCCAGTAACGTATCAGAAAGCCAGCTTGAATGGTTTAAACTGACGTTAAAGTAGCGAATACCTTAACGCCTTGATCTGATTATTCCACGTTTTGGATCTATTTGTAGAGTGTAAATTTATTTTTGTTTTAAATCAGCAGTTTGAGTTTTATGCTGTTGGTATTTTTGTAGTTCTACCCGCCGCTTTACCCACCGTTTTTCTTTTGCTTATGCTGAGCGTTATTGCTAAAAATTTGGTTCAAGCTTTAGTAAGAAATGCCTCTGTAAACGCCTCTGTAAATATTGCTGGTTTAAAAACGCTTGAGGCGATTATGTTATTGCTGCAACAAAATCTGCACTTAACGCGCCAGCAATTAGACAATCTAGTAGGTAAAATGCCGTGATACATTCAGTAGATCCGCCGCTTCTTAAGTAGTTAGCTCCGTGTGGATTGGCAGCAACTGTTGTTCGTCGTCTATCTTTGGCGGTAATCCTAATTATCGCCGAACTGTTGCTCAAGCTTATGCGAGTTAGATCGACTATTAGGTTTACAGTTTATTACCTGAAAAGTGTGTTCTTGTGCACTATTCGATTGACTATTATCCGTTTTTATCTACACTTTATTACGTATTTGGTTATTTGGTGTGTACCTATGTCAAAATCTGACAAATTATTGCTCGTTTTTGCCAACGCGGTAAAGGCTGGCGGCGGTATTCATAGCGCTGCAGAGCTAGCTTTTATGTTAGGTGAGCCATACACACCTGCTTTTACGAAATTTCTGGCCGACCGGGTAAAAAAAGGTCAGCTTAGGAGAGTAGCTAAAGGGTTATACGAAAGTGTGCTAACGCCGCCAGAGCCTGAAACAGCAATTTATAAAATCATCAAAAAATTGCGTAGCGATGAACTGAGTTATATCAGCTTGGAAAGTCAGCTAAGCCATACTGGTGAGATTTCGCAAGTGATGATGGACAGGGTTACCGTAGTGACAAAAGGTAGAAGCGGCACCTTTGCCACGCCTTATGGCGTGATTGAGTTCACCCACACCAAAAGGCCTGTCGAGCAACTTGTTGCTAATCTGTATTTTGACCCTGACATTAAAATGTATCGCGCCAATACCGAACAAGCACTGACCGACCTGAAATACTGTCAGCGAAATCTGCATATGCTGGAGCATGAATAGAGAGAGGATCAGGATGTTAAAACAACAGCTTCGTCAAATTGTACAAGCGAATCCAGACTATGCCGCTATTACCCCTGTTATTGAGAAAGAGATCCTGCACCACGACATTATGGCGGTCTTGATCAAGCAAGGTGCGATGCAAAGTCTGACCTTTATTGGCGGGACTTCTTTGCGTATGTGTTACAACAGTGCACGCCTATCAGAGGATCTCGATTTTAACGGTGGCCATAATTTCAAGCCAGCAGATTTCGATGGTCTGGAAGCCGACATTCAAAACTATATTCAGAATAAATATGAAACTGAGGTATGGGTAAACAAACCTGCAGCAGACAATCAGGGAGATACGGTTTCCTGGAAAATCAGTATCGTAAAAGAAGCGAACCGTCCGGACTTGCCTCGGCAAAAAATGCATATTGATGTCTGCGCCATTCCGTCATTCGACATTGAAAAAAGGCCCTTGTTAAACCATTACAATATCGTGGTACCCACCGAGGGTATTTTGGTGCCGGTGCAATCATTGCAAGAAACGTTGGCAGATAAATTTATTGCCGTCGCTTATCGGGCCAGAAGAATTAAACCGCGAGATATCTGGGATATCGTCTGGATCAAACAACGAGGCGTAGCGCTATCAAAAGAACTGGTAGAAAAAAAATTAGCGGCAAGACATAAACATAAAGACGACTTTAGAACCGCGCTTGAGCTGCAGATCAAAAAGTTACAGCAAGATGATGAAGTACGTGCTGATTTTAATATGGAGATGAGCCGTTTTATCCCAAGTCAGATCAAGGAACGTACGGTGGATAACCCGGAATATTGGGCTTATGTGCAGGCCGAAGTCAGTGCGATGGCATCGCAGTTACTCAGTAATGGTTCGCCAAAAACCAGGTTTGATATGGGGATGTGAAGCCTGTCTAACGATACTTAGAATTTTCTTAGTGCGTCTGATGAGGTGATTAACCTTACTATTCGCCTCACTGTGTGAGCAGATTAGCTAGCGTATTCACCTAAATCATGTAAGCCCGGCAACTGCGAGCTTGTACAACAAAGTGCCGTATTTTTGCTAAGCTACTGCCAAGAAATGCCAGAGGTGCCTTGTGCCAAAGTTAAGTTTAAAGCAACAGGTTGAGCAGCAAATTAGTCGCACTAACCAAGATGTTTTTCTGCGTGCTGATTTTGAGCAATTGGGTGGCTATGATCAGGTAGGGCGGGCACTTCGAGAGTTAGTGGCTGAGGGTAAGCTACTGAAAATTGGTTATGGCTTATATGCTAAAGCCCGGATCAGCAGCATCACAGGTAAACCTATGCTGGCATCTAACGGCGGTTTTAAGGCCGTATCAGAGCAAGCCCTAGAGCGGTTAGGTGTTGCCTGGCAGCCATCAGATGAACTTGTGCGCTACAACAAAGGTGAAACCACTCAGGTTCCTGTAAATACCACAGTTATTATAACAAGACGTTTTAACCGCAAAATTTCTTTGCGTGAGATGCAGTTGCGGGTTGAGCGCGGCTCAAAGCGTTAAAATAGCAGCTTAAATGGGCTTAACCTTGTTACTGTTTCCGGCAGTTTTTGCTTTAGCAGGCAGTCCAGATATTCTTCCGCAGTAAAAGGCGGATTTTTTAGGCTGGCTCTATGCCGTCTTACCGCCTCCAAAACAGCCCCAATATTTAATTCCATCAGATCGGTTATAAAGTCATCAGGGTGCAGTGCTTTAAGGCCGTATTGCCTCAGGGATTGGTCTGGAAAATCTTTTAAGTTAAAAGTGACAATTGCTTCTGCGCGGGTTTGAATAGCAGCAGCTACAACATGTCGATCGTTTTCATCTGGCAGTGTTATTGATGGAATCAACGGTTGGTAGTTTGTCACTAATGAACCAGGTACATGTAGGTCCATTAAATCGCGTACTTTTTCAAGTTGGGTCCGGGTTAAGTCTGCTCTGGTTACCAGCAAGTTTCTGATCCACTCGTCTTGAATATCAGCAGACCAACGGGCTCTAAACTGGCCGCTTAATGCAAGATACATTAAGAGGCTTCTTAATGGCGCTGGGTACAACACGCAGGCATCAAATACTACGGTGTAGTTCGAACTCATTAATAGCCCAGTCCTAATTCCTGGTCGAGTTGAGTAAGCTCATCTAGCGCCAGTAATCGCTGCGCTTCTAACTGGCTTTGGTAGCGCCGTAAATCATTAAAGCGTACTTTTCTGCGATTGCCCGTGCGATGGAATGGCAGCGCACCTTCATCAAGTAGCTTAATTAACGTGGGCCGAGATACGTTTAATAGATCCGCCGCTTCCTGAGTAGTAAGTTCCGCATGGATTGGTACCAGCTTGACAGTATTACCTTCACCCAATTCGGTGAGAATGTTTACCATCAATCGAAGCGCACTGACAGGGATCTCAACTTGCTTTAGTTGACCATCTGGTGAGCTCAGAGCAAGCGATTGTACATCCAGTTTAGTTTCTATGACGGCCGCCAGTTCCTGGCTACAAAGCTTGGCGAGTGCCGCCTCTTGTGCCGTCGGAAGTTGTTCATAGGCTTGCATGGTAAATTACCTTAAAAATTGAATACTGTGCAATTATTCGCAATATTCGAAAAATGTCAAGTTTTCGTATTATTCGAAAATTGAAGGTTTCGGTTTGCAGGCAGCGGTTCAATTGCCGCTACCACCTAGTCTAAATATCTTGCTAGACAAATAACTCATTAAATTTCTTACTGATAAGTATAGAAAGCATTCGCTTCTCAGATACATTCTTTTTCTTAGCAATTTCTCTTAATTGCTGCATGTCTGATGAACTTAACCATACGTTTGCTCCTTTTTCTGATTGCGGTTTACTGCGGAATTTTTTCGACTGATATGCTTGATAGACTTTATCCAGTGTAATTATTCGTGAGTCTTTAAGTGGTATTTGGGCATAAAGATATGCCAAAACACAGGCTGATTTCGTCGTCTCCGCTTGTGAGGTGGCGGTGCTAATAGGTATACCGATTACATCTGCAACATAATCGCAGAACCAAGCTGATACCTCTTTATTACTTGTTTCAAGATGCTTGAGCATTTTATGTTTAAAAGCAGCGTGGAGATTCCACCTATCCCTGAGAAACTTTAGGCACAGGTATTTTATCGATTGCGGAACATCCCACAGTGCAAAAAAATAGAGTATGAGTTCTCTGCATTCAATGGGTGATGAGGGGTGGTTGTCTCGCCATAAAGCGTCATAGCAAGTTTTTTCATAGCTAGTGTGGAAATCGTACGGCATTTTCAAAGTGAACAGAGGTTCAAGATTACTGGCCTCTGGATCAAAGCATATCTGTTTTAATTCCAGCCAGACTGTGTAGCAGAGTAGGGGGTTCTTTGTAGTGACCCATTCAAATTCGTTTAAAGGGACGCATTGGTCCTCAAAGAGTTTCAACTGAGAATCTAGCTCGTCACGTCTATGCCGCTCTAAATCGATCCGAGCTAGTAAACGTTCAATCTGTGTTCGGATCTGTTCAACCGATAGATTGATATTTCTTGGCGGCGACGGTGTTTGACCATTTAATTTCTTTAGCAAGGACGACAAGATAAATATAGCTTTATATTTACAATTCACTTTCTCAATTTCAGGAACTTCACTAGTATCATCACTCATGGGTGTCTAGACCTCTATAAATCTACATGTCCAATTTTTGGAAATTATTTAATCTGTTTTTTACTCATTTAGAATTAATTTTAAATTGGTATTTAATCGATTTTTTTTCAATCATAATTTGCTTACTTATATGCTTGTCAATCCATATAGGCAAGTAGTAATTGAAAAGTGGTATAACTCCAGAGCTCTAAAAATAACACATGAATATAAATCACAGCAGGGAGGGCGGAAACTAAGTACGTTGATAGGAGCTTTTTCCGCATAGCCGGTGACGGTTATAGTAGTATTAATTGTTAATGAAATGCTGATAATAGAGTCTTGGGTATTTAAATTTAACTCTCCTCACCTATCCCTGTGAGCATAATCACAGGAGACCAATCACCATGCCGCGACAACAATCAGCAGGTTCAAAGTTAAGATTAACCAACAGCGATGAGTACAAAGGCTATCCAATTTTGACGAACAGAGGACCTTTAGTTGAAGGATACTTAGAGCAGGCATTAACCGTAATCCATAATGCGGTTGCTGAACATCCGCGTACATTGGCTATCCGTGTTGATTTACGTTTACCCATGTACTACCAGGTAGTAAATTCTGATTTGATGTCTAAGTTTACCGAATCCCTTAAGGCGCAAATTCGGGCAGACTTATTGCGTAAAGAAGCTCAGGGCAAACGTGTTTACCGTTGTTCGTTAAGGTACATTTGGGTGAGAGAGCGTAGCAGTTCCGCAAATCCCCACTTCCACGTTTTGTTGTTGCTAAACATGGATGCCTATTTCACATTAGGCGATTTCACAGTTGAACATGGCAGAAACATGGCTACGCGCATCAAAAAAGCATGGGCTAGTGCATTGGGAATAAAGGTGGAGCAAGTTGCTGGATTGGTCGAGTTTCCCAAGAACCCGGTTTATCGACTTAACTATTACGCTGATAACTTCGATCAAGTGAAAGTCGATCTGTTTAGACGGGTTAGCTACTTTGCCAAGTTAGAAACCAAAGAGTATGGCACGGGAAGCCGTAGCTTTGGTTGTAGCCAACGATAGTCAATTAAGGTGTTTTTTAAAGATAATATAGGTCTGAGTTTTTACCGGTATCGCCAACCAACAAAAAAATAACCCCCAGCACAAAGGCTACCGCCGAAGCGGTAGCCGATAGCTGTGTTAAATTTCCAGTTCAACGAAGTCTTTATCAATATCCTCCTGGGTAATACCGATGTAGCGCAGCGTTACACCTTCAGAACTGTGGCGCAGCATTTTCATTACCCGGCCGATGTCCTTGGTGCTTTTGTATAAGTGGTAGCCTCGGGTTTTACGCATTGAGTGCGTGCCCAGGCTGATACCAACATCTTCACCGATTAGCGCAAATGCACGACTAACATAGCGGCGTGACAAAGGCGCGGGTGGCACGTTGCCGGCGCGCTGGTTTCGATACGACTGAAACAGATAAGTGTGATCGGGATACTGCCGTCTTATCCGGTTGGTAATTTCAATCGTCTTCTGGTTCAGTTTAATATTGGCTACCTTGCCGGTTTTTCCTTCCTTTAATAGCAGCCGCTCAGCCTGGATATCTGAAAAACGGATCGACAGCAAATCTGAGATCCGCAGTGCCAGGTTTAACCCCACATTCCAGATATCCGCCATTTGTTGGCCGTAGTGCCTGTCCAGTAAGTGACTAATCAGTTTCACCGTGTCCAGGCTTTTGACCGCTTGTACCTCAGCCATAGTCAACTTCCTCTTTTCGATTAAAACGCAGTTTTGAGAACTTCAGCACAGTGCAAAAAGTGACAGTGCCGGTTTATAAGGCTTTCCAAGTTCCCAAAAGACTAATTTGGGAACTTGGCATTTATGCCGTTTTGCGGTTGGTGTAAAAGCTTGCCGTTGGCGCTAAATAAGCCCGCGTTCAGCAAATGACACTGGCGTTTCACCCACAACGATATGGTCCAGCACTTTTACATCAATTAGCGCCAGCGCATCGGTTAACCGTTTGGTAATGCGCTTATCTGCCTCAGATGGCTCGGCCACACCAGATGGATGGTTATGTGCAAAGATCACAGCGCCAGCGTTATGCTCCAGTACCAGTTTCACTACTTCACGCGGGTAAACCGGTGCCGCATCAATGGTGCCGTGAAACAGCTCACAGAACTCAATAAGCCGGTGCTGGTTATCCAGCAGGATCACCGCGAAGACTTCACGCTCATGATGCGCCATACGGTATTTCAAATATTCCTTGGTGACATCGGGGCTAGTAAAGGCGTCTTTGCGCGCGTACTTCTTAGCAATTAGCGTTGCGGCTTTATCCAGAATTTCCAGTGCAGCAACGGACCATTTAACAACATCGGCAGGGGTTGGTTTTGGTGTCATGGTATATCTCCTTAAAGGCATTTATTTGCTTATGCACATAGGTGATATAGGTCTGAGATTTTTTCGATTTGGCTGCTGGCGCCTTTAAGTTAAAAAATACGCATCAGGCACATGGTCTGGACTAATACGAGGACCTGACCATGAAACTTATCAAATTAAAAACCGTAATGGATTGCACCGGCCTGGCACGCTCAACCGTGTATAAATTTATCGCTGAGGGGCGCTTTCCAAAGCCAGTGAAATTAGGTGCCAGAATGGTGGCTTGGGTAGAGAGTGAGATTCAGGAGTGGATCAAAGAGAAGATTGAACAGCGGCAGCACGTGCAAGCTAGTTAGCTTTAAAGAGAATAAGGAGAAGAAAGAAACTGATGGGTAATAAAAACAAAACCGAGCCACAAGGACTCGGTTAACCATTAGGATTAACAAAATGACATACTTTCGCACGACATATTGTTAAGGTAAAGATTATCTGAAGAGTAAGTTATTGTCAATACGAGTTAGTAAATTTTAAATTTTTGCGATTTTAGTTGGTATATCACTATGCCAGAGAAACTAGTTCTGATTTAATGATTGCAAAGATGTTTATACTCATAGTTCTGATTTGCGCCAAATCAAATCTACTAACCGGACATGGAATGAGATGCATAAAGTTCAACAAAGCTACAAGGCAAAAAATCTATCTTCATTAAAATCTTCAACCAACTCATACGAAAGTAGGAAAGTAACACGAAGCGAGTATGAATACTTAAAATTAGGCCAGGTAATGAAACGGCTTTATGGTTTAGGCTTTAAAGTTAAATGGAATAAGCCTTTAAGTAAAAGCATTTACCGTGAAATTCGAGAAAATGTGTCTAAAGACGAAATAAGCAGTCGAGATCTTTATAACGCAATTGGTTATCACGTAAGATCTATTAAGTATCTATTGAAAATGAGGCCAGGCCATGGTCGTTTTAACATCTATGGAAAAAAAGTTGACGAAGTCACATCTGAAGAGTCAAAAAATGCTTTAGGTCAGTTACTTAGCTACCATTCAGAATTCATGCGTAAAAGAAAACAAAAAAGTAGCAAAATCGCAGGAACAAAAAAGGCAGCAAGAGCAGAAAAGCGATAATGCGCTAAAACGCATGCCGCTTAACTTCATCTAAATTCGCCACCATAATTTGCTGCGCCTCCGGGCGCGCTTCAATTTTTGCCAAATCCAGGTTTAACGCCTGCACGGCATAAGGCACCAGCGCAGAGCGCACTGAGAACACCCGCTTGCCATGTTGCATATTGTAATCTTCGGCAATAATGGCTTTTTGATAATCGGTTAAGCGGGAATCGGGTACCAGTATGATATCAATGGTAGTATTCCAGCGCTCATCCTGCTCTTTGGTCATTTCGGCATCGCCTTCAATACCATTGATGCCGCGAAAGCGGCTTAACACAAAATCCCGAAACTCGCGGTTCTTCTCGCAGTAGGCGCGCACATGCCAACGCAGTGGCGTGCATACCAGCGTATGCGGGGCAATAATGCGGCTTTCTTCATCCGGGCTGGTGAGTGATACATAACCCATATCAATCTTTTTACCGTCGCGTGCGGCTTGTACCAGTGCCCGCAGAATATCCGGGTTTACCTGGCGTAGTGGTGGCGTGAGCATTTCGGTATGGGCAAAGCCTAAATCGAGCTGGCTAAAGGTGTGGGCAAAATCTTTGGTGCTGGCCAGCGCATGCAGGTATTCATCGGCCAGGCCACTGGTCACTTTGGGGGTAAAACAGGCAGCAGGTTTATAGCCTTTTAGTTTGCCGTCATACACCAAATTACCCGGCGCAATATCGCGCAAATAGGCGTTAATATCTTTTGATGCCTGCTGGCGCGCGATACCAAAGCTATTGCATAAATGCTTGGTAGTTAAACGGCCTTCCCATAGCGCGACTATTTCAATTAGCCGGTAACGCATTAACAGCTCCCAGCGCAGCGGCCAGCCGCTGGCAACTAAACAGCCGTTGACCTCAGGGTTACTATTGTTATCTGTCGAAAGCGGTTGATTAGGTTGAGGGTTTTGCATCTAAACTCCTGTAAAATGTGTCTGATTAGCATACATATCTGCAATCAATATGTTTCAGGCGTTATCCGTTTCTGCATTAAAGGTAGCAACCGGCCAGGGTAAATTAAACTGCTTTAAAATGGCTTGCTCTGCCGCTAACCATTGGCTGAAGTTATCAATCTTTAAGTCATACGGAATAGCCAGCACATAATATTCATAAGCCAGATAAACCAAATCGGCATAGCGCCAAATACGCCCAGCATACACCACTTTATCGTGCTTAGCGTTGACTAAGTGTTCAATAGCATTGATAGTTTTACACAGCTCTTGCAAGCGGGTTAGCCGGGGCAAGTCCTCAGCGCGAATGGGCTGGTTGTTCATAGTTAGCTCGCGTTATGTTGGGTGTTGCCCCAACTCTAAGCCAGTACGCGAACGTCTTAAAGGGCTTGGCGCAAACACTCAAAAACATCTGCCTGAAAAACATACACTGAACGCCTGCACAGTATGGCGTGAAAAAAGAAACAGCCTAAGATGGTGGCTTATGGATGACATGTCACTAACCATGACAGCAAAGGACAAGATAGCAGGATGCTATCAACAGGGTAGGAATTTACTGGCAGGGATGCCCATACTTGGAGGAAGTTGGAATGACGGTACTGCAACAAGATCTATTCTTAATAACCTTAGAAGCGCAATTTCGCGATCTATTCCAGGCCAGTAAAGCGGGCAAAGATAACAGCGAGCAACGCTTGCGGGCACAAGGCTTTATTCATGCTGGTGAGCTATTGCAACTATGCAGCCGCCAACAAGTGCAGCAACTAATGGAAAAGGTGCACTTAGAGGTATTTGGTATCAGCATTGCCGAGCGCAAGCCCTCAGCGCAGGCGCGCCGCCAGCAGGCTTTGCAGCTGGGCGATTATGCTTATTTTGAAGAGCCGGCGTTTAATCGGTTGTATCAAACCTCTGATGAATAATAAAACTGCAAATCAGTCTATTGACGACCTGGCTGGATTAACGCTGTTTAAACGCTTTGAAGGCGGAGCAGTGTACACCCAAGAGAGCAATGGAAAATACTGCGTGGTTATTGATGAAAGCAGCATTGCTAGTCTGCTTCCACCGGAAGAACTGGATGACATGGATCTTATCAAGGTGCTTGAGTTTAATACCGAGCAGGAGCGGTTAGTTTATTTAACTGCGAAATTTGGTAAGAATAGGTAATTTTTTTATGCTGACATAATAATTTTGCAAATGCATTGCGGTTAGCCATTCAGAATGTTGCTTCAATATGCAGGTAATAATTTGAAATTAATTGTTATTTATTCTTATCCATGTAAAGTAAGGCTTGTTAACTATATCAGGGACGAGTTATGGGCATAACAATTCAAAAAGTCATTATTCATGAGCTAGTTAAAGAACAGCATAAGCCGTTCGAGAAGGCTGTCATCAAATCAAATGTATTACCCGCAGATAATGCTGTGGTACTCCAGTTACTTGAAGGTGTAACAGGGTTATATGGGCGGCGTAACAACAGCGCGCATTACGGTACTTTTTTAGATGGCGCTAAAGCGGGCTACTTTCCTCCTGCATTTAAAAGCTATTTTGAACAGCCTAAACCTTCGGATGAGTCTTTTATAACACTGTCACATACTGCAATGGATGAGCTTGAGCGAGCCGCACTTGGTGCACCGGCTGCATCCGGTGGTTATATTCTTGCAGCTGATTATGAAAGCGATCAAGGACGCTTCTTTCTGATTGCGATGCTGAAAAAAAAGGCAGGCATCAAACTTTCAGAGCAACTAGTGCCAGAAACGGTGCAAGAGTTGGATCTGAACAGTTTGCATCAAGCTGCCCGGATTAACTTTGAACGGTTTAGCCAATACGTAACAGCAAAACAGGAAGAAAAGTCAGAGATTAATTACCTTAGCTTTGTAAGCCCTTCGACAAATAAATCAACGGCAGGTTACTTCATTAAAGCGCTTGGCTGTTCGAAAGGAACAGCGTCCGCAAAAGCAACAGATTTGGTCATTACTGAATCCTCTGCTTTTTTTAAAGCCAAACCGGAATTAGCTAAACAGCGCATTAAATTTAAACAAGATCTAACCTCTTACCTCGCTGAGTGTGCACAAACTGGCCAGTCAGCAACTTTAAGTAAGGTTGAAACGCTCGCCCGTAAATATTTTCCAGAAGATGATCACCAAAAAGCTGATGAGTGGGCTGAAGAGTTATACGCACGATTAAATGGTGAAAAAAATGCCGTTCCAAATGAGTTTCCAGTTAGCTCGACAGTGCTTAAGAAGCATACGTTTATTAAGTATAAAGCAGACAAATGGGATATTAATTTTGAAGTAAATGCGCTTGGTATAACGCCAGATGCGGAAATTCAGTATGATAAGCAAGGGGCAAAGCTAACTATACGACACCTGCCTGCCGAGATGAGAGAGAAGATAGAAGAAGCATTACGTGATCTAAAGGTAGAGAGCTAGGTTTATGCTTGCAAATCTTGTCATGTTTTATCGATCTCTTGGAAATCCATCAATCAAGGATGATCTTTGGCTTGATACCTCAGTTGTACTTAATGATGAACTTTATCAGCAACTAAAACAGGTCGAACAGCATCGCCTAGTTAGCTTTGATGAACTCGTACTAGATGGGGAAGAGAAAACGTTAGATGAGATAAGTGCTACTGATTATGGCAAAGAACTTCATGTTACTTGCCGAATTAGCACTGGTGACTGCAAATTTTACAGCGATATAAAAGATCTACTTAAACGTAATAGCAGTCTTAGTAAAGGTGATGTGAATGTGGCGTTTTACGTAGCAGAGGATGATTATTACTCAGCAGAGCAAAAACAACATTTATCAAAATACCAGCAGCTAAACGCTATTGTTCTTTTAATTCATGAACTCAAAGATCTAGCCCATTATCACGACTCAAAAGTTGGACAAGATGCTTTAAATTTAGTTTTTGTTAGGGAAGCAGAAGGAACAAGCTCAAAATCCTTGCAGCTGACGCCAAGATTAAGTTCAAATCTGGTCGAAGTACCACCAATCGATATTTCTGTCATAGTCGAAATAGGTCAACAGTCTGCCATAAACCCACATATTGGCAGAGAAAAGTCTGTTTTTCGCTCGACGGTAATTGAATTCTTAACTAACTCAGCCGGTAATGTTCAGGATAAGTTCGCTTATTTGGTGTTGCATTGGGCTGAATTTATTAAGCTATTCAAGAAGAATTTTGATACATACATCAGCGGTTTTGCTTTCCACAAAGCACGAAAAGAAGTGGCCGATGCTGAGGTAGCCGCTGCAGACCAACTTGCTAAAGTACTTAATGATATTTCTGGTAAAATCCTTGGTATACCGATATCACTCGGTTCACTTCTCCTGATAGTTAAGGCTGAGAATGTATTTGAGCAATTAGTTTTGGTTTTAGCCACTTTACTAGCATCTTGGTTACTTGCAGAGCTCATGCACAACCAACAGTTGCAGCTTGCACGCATCAAAGATGCTCGTTCGATTTTATTCGATGAGATAAATATCAGAGCAGTAGATTACCCGGAACCTTTACGCAAAAAGATCGAAAGCACCACCGAGTGTCTGGATAAGAACGAAAAAAAGGTAACAAGACTGCTTCTCTGTCTAAGGCTTTTTAGTTGGTTACCAGCAGTTGCAGCAGCTTTACTACTGATACATCTCAATGCATCAAGCCTTATGCTCAGCATTGAGGTGCTAGATAACTATTTTAGTAGCTTGCTCAGGTAGCGAATGCTGAGCAACTTTTGCGTATAGCGCATATTTTTTAGATGTAAAAAAAGAAGACAAAATGGCAATTGAAAAAATTACTCTTTCCCAACTTGAACAATATCTGTCCAAAGCAGCCTGGATCCTAAAGGGCCCAGTCGATGCTTCAGATTTCAAAGTTTACATTTTCCCGTTGCTGTTTTTTAAGCGCATTTCTGATGTATACGACGAAGAATACCGCAACGCATTAGCCGAATCTGACGGTGATGAGGTTTATGCCGCATTGCCAGAAATGCACAGGTTTGAAGTGCCTAAAAATTGTCATTGGTCTGATGTACGCGAAAAAACCGTCAACGTTGGTGAAGCGATTGAAAACGCGCTTCGTGGCATTGAGCAAGCGAACCAATCGTACCTGTACGGGATATTTGGTGATGCGCAGTGGAGTAATAAAAATAAGCTGTCGGATAAACTGCTGATAGATTTAATCGAGCATTTTTCGCAATACACGCTGGGCAATGTCAACGTAGACCCCGATATGCTGGGTCAAGCCTACGAATATCTAATTAAGCACTTCGCCGACTTATCGAATAAAAAAGCGGGGGAATTTTATACCCCGCGCTCAGTGGTGCATCTACTTGGCTTAATCTTAGATCCCCATGAAGGCGAAACCATTTATGACCCAGCTTGCGGTACTGGCGGTATGTTGCTCGAATGTGTTGACCATCTCAAACACAACAACGAAGACTATCGCACCTTAAAGCTATTTGGTCAGGAGAAAAACCTAACTTCTAGCTCAATTGCCCGCATGAACATGTTTTTACATGGCATTGAAGATTTTGAGATTGCCCGCGGCGATACCTTACGTAACCCTGCATTTTTTGCCGCCGATGGCTTAAAAACCTTTGATTGCGTGATTGCCAACCCGCCATTTTCATTAAGTGATTGGGGCTCTGAAAATTGGGCCAGTGATCCTTATGGGCGCAATATTGCTGGCGTGCCGCCGCAAGGCAACGGTGATATGGCCTGGATACAGCATATGGTGAAGTCCATGAATAGCAACGGCCGGATGACCGTGGTATTTGTAGTGGTCAAGTAAAATTGGCCACGGTTTTATAGTAAAGCCAGTATCTTTTCTCTGACTCATTTGGTGTTAAACC
>NZ_JAHRID010000009.1 GCF_019100565.1 Arsukibacterium indicum
GAAACAACATATCGCCGCAGCCAGAAGATACTTATTACTAGCAGAATGCATCTTTCCTCCGTGAATGCCTAACGCCCCGCTTAGGGGCAATGACACGTGGGCTAAAATTGGAGCGAAGCGACTGAGCCCACGTGTTATTGTCCCAGGGAGCTTGCGACCGACTACAGCGGTTTGTTATGTGCGTAAATAAATCATCCACTGTTCTTTTTGATAACTTTGCCTAAAAACCTAAACGTTGTTCCAAAGATGTTTACTATTGAAAAAGCTAGGAACAACGCTAAAAAAGTCCGCAATCCATAAAGCAAAGAATTTATAAGATTCGGGGCTTCATTTATAAAATTAACTGCGAGAGTGTTACCTATGACAAAGAAGCAAGCCGATAATAGAATAGCTAAAACAAAAGCGAACTTGAATATAGCAATTTGCCATTGAAAAAACTTTGTTTTAAAGAAATCCATTCTGGTTACAACCTACTTCGTAGCACATAACAATTTAATAGAAGGCACTATGCCCGCAAGTCGCGCCAGCAAGTCGCCTTCACGAAAAAATTTAATTCCCGAAAACTAACCCGAAAAGTTCCGACTATCAACAACTTTCTGTTTACCACTGTTAAATATTTTAACTAAATGCAGGCGTTGTGCCCGCAAGTTGGTGGATATTTTACTCACGCCAGACTACTGTATAAATAAACACTACCAAGGTGACGCTATGGCATCCCCATTTCTGGAATATATCGCCGACTTTATGAGAACCCGCCGCTATGCCAGGCGGACTATCGACACCTACCTGTATTGGATCAGGTTTTATATATTGCACAACAACAAACAACATCCTAATTCACTTGGCGATCTGGAAGTTGAACAGTTTTTGTCTTTTTTATCAAACCAACGCAATGTAGCGGTTAAAACACAAGCAACTGCGCTAAATGCATTAAGTTTTTTGTATAAGCATATTATTCAGCGCCCCTTATCTTTACAGCTGAATTTCAATAAAGCCCGGCTAGCTCAAAAATTGCCAGTGGTTTTAACCAGAGCGGAGGTACAACAGTTACTATTGGTGATTGATCCCAAGTACAAATTAATAGCCCAGTTATTGTATGGCAGTGGTTTACGGCTGATGGAAGCTGTCAGGCTCCGGGTGCAAGATATCGATTATGATTATATGTCAGTAATGGTGTGGCAAGGTAAAGGTAATAAAAATCGTCGGGTTACGCTGGCAGCAGAGTTAGCTCCTGCTCTACATGTCCAAACTCATCAGGTTGAGCAATATTTTCAGGCTGACTTCCAGAACCCACAATATGCTGGTGTATGGCTGCCTTTTGCTCTTGCCCGAAAATATCCGGCAGCCGCTAAAGACCTTGGCTGGCAGTACTTGTTTCCATCCAGCCAGTTAAGTGTTGACCCGGAATCTAAAATGCTTCGGCGTCATCATATCGATGAAACGACTGTCCGACGAGCAGTCAAACTGGCAGCCCGCCATGCCAAAATTAAAAAAAATGTAACCTGCCACACCTTACGCCATTCATTCGCAACCCATCTGCTGGACGCTGGCGCCGATATTCGCACTGTGCAGGAACTAAGTGCTCTTTCCAGCTGATTATGACAAGTTCAGCGATTGCCAAAGCTTTTAGGGTAAGGCCTCTCGTTGAAGGCATAGTGGTGCTCTGTCGAAACGAGGTAACGATGCCATCAAAGTTTTGGCAATCGCCCTATGGGTCGGTTTAAAGGGTACTCTGACTTCGTTATTCATTTTTGATTTAGCACCACTAAACCTTCAAATGAATGCCTTGCCTGAGCACCCTTTAATTCCGACTGAATCGTTCATAATTAGCTGAAAAGAGCACCTGGCCATACCGATGTTAAAACAACCCAGATTTACACCCATGTTTTAAATCAAGGCGCCAGTGGCGTAAAAAGCCCGCTGTCGATGTTAGTATAATGACATCTTTGTTTTAAAAACGGCTTTTTACAGACATTTTGCATATTCCTTAATATCACTTACTATTCATCTCGCTTTCCTTGCAGGAATACCCAAGAATTTAATCGTTAATTCAACATATTATGCTGTTAAAAACGATTAGGAGACACGGATGAAATTTGGTGAATATTTAAAAGCCCAGCGCGAAAACGCCGGCTGGACCCAGCCCGAGGCCGCCAGCAGGATAGCGATTGAACAGTCGTACTTGTCCAAGCTGGAAAATGACAAAGCCGTACCATCGGCGGAGATTTTTGACCGGTTAATGCAAGCCTATCAGTTCACGGTAAAGCAAATCAGCGAACAGGTAACGAGCACTGAGCTTGAAAAGCTTAAAGATATTGTACTGGTGCGGGAGTTTATTGTTAGCAGCAAAAAGGCCGACAATGCCAATCGCAGAAAATGGCTGCTGGCAGGCCTGGTTATGGTAATGCTGGGTAGCCTTATTTTTTCCGCCGGCATAGCCGTAAAAGAGTATTACAACGAAACTTATATTTATGAATCTAAAGGTGTAGTAAAAGACGACGAAGTTATTACTCTATTTACCGAAATGCCGCACTATGAACGGTTTAAAATCAGAATGAATAACGAGCCTGACCGAGACAGTCTGGCTGATCACCCATTATTTTCCCGTTTAGATTATCAGCAAGTCAGCTGGGATCACGATCGGGGATCCTTTTATGATATTAACGTTGTCGGCGGCAAAAGACGATTCAACTTTGTCGGGCAAAAAATAACGCCAAACCGCACTTTTCACTACGCTTTTGTAGCGCTGGGCGCCATGTTGATCATGGGTGGCTTAGCTTGCTTTTATATCAGCAGAAGGTGGTAGCCCATTTATTTTCAGCCATTTTTCACATCACCCTGTAGCAGGATTTGGGGCGCAATAGCGATGTTATTGTTTGCGCTTCACCTGCTGCCACAGCGCTTCCATTTCATCCAGGTTACTTTGCTGCGGGGTCTTGCCCTGCTCGGCCAGCGCCTGCTCAACACCGCGAAAGCGTGTTTCAAACTTGTTATTGGCGGCGCGCAGCACGGCTTCCGGGTCCAGCTTGTGTTTACGCACCACATTAACTAAGGCAAACATTAAATCACCCAGCTCTTCTGCCAGCTCCGGGCTGCCGGCAGCGGTCTGCTCTACTTCCAGGATTTCTTCTTTTACTTTATCCCAGCAGCCGTCTACTGTCGGCCAGTCAAAGCCGACTGTGGCGCAGCGTTTCTGCAGTTTGTTGGCCCGGCTAAGCGCCGGCATGGCCTGAGGAATATTGTCCAGCACGCTGTGCTGGCCGGCATTTTTTCGCTCGTTACTTTTCAGCGCTTCCCAGTTTTTAAGCACCGCTTCTGCGTCTTCGCCCTCTGCTGTCTGCATGTCGCCAAACACATGCGGGTGGCGCCGCTCCAGCTTATCGCAAATTGCTGCAACGCAATCATCAAAGGCAAAACGGCCATCTTCTTTGGCTAACTGGGCATAAAACACCACCTGAAACAGTAAATCGCCAAGCTCGTCTTTTAGTTCAGCAAAGTCTTCGCGGGCGATAGCGTCGGCCACTTCGTAGGCTTCTTCCAGGGTATACGGCACTATTGTGGCGTAACTTTGCTTAAGGTCCCACGGGCAGCCGGTTTGCGGGTCACGTAACCGGCTCATAATCGTCAAAAGGCGCTGAATATTATCTGCCACACTGCTCTCTTTTTTTATGTTAAAGCTTAATGATGAAAACGCTTAGCTTCGATAACATCATCGATCTGGCTGACTTTACTTAACAACTTATTAAGCGAGTCCAGGTTATACAGTTCCATCGTCATGTTAATAACGGCAGTTTGCTCCTTAATATCAGAGCTGCTGCTCATTTTGGTGACGTTGGCTTTTTCATTGGCCAGAATACTGGTGATATCACGCAGCAGGCCGTTGCGGTCATGCGCCACAATCCGGATATCCACTTCATAGCCCGAGGCATATTTATCACCCCAGGTAGCGTCGACTACCCGCTCAGGATGGGTGTCCTGCAGGGTTTTAAACTGGTCACAATCGTCACGGTGAATAGCTATACCGCGGCCCTGAGTAATATAGCCAATAATGGCATCACCCGGCAGCGGCTGACAACAGCCAGCCATATGGGTTAATAAATTACCCACGCCCTGTACCACCACATCGCTTTTGCTTTTGGTCGCCGGTAAGGGTTTGGTTTTAAGCCGTGGGTCAATTTCCGGCTGCTCCAGCTTGCCGCTCTGGCTCTGAATAAAGTGCACCACCTGGGTCACTTTAATTTCACCACCACCTATGCCGACTAACAGCTCGTCCATCGAATTAACGTTAAAGCGGCTAAGCACCTTGGCCGGATATTCCATTACCAGATTTAAGCGGGTCAGTTCGGTGTCCAGTAACTCTTTGCCGGCAGCCAGGTTTTTATCACGGTCCTGCAGCCGGAACCAATACTGCACTTTAGAGCGGGCCCGGCTTGATTTTAAATAGCCTAAATTCGGGTTTAGCCAGTCACGGCTGGGGTTAGGTTCGCGCCCGGTTAAAATTTCTACCTGATCACCGGTTTTCAGCTGATAAGTAAAAGGCACAATGCGGCCGGAAATTTTGGCGCCAATGCAGCGATGGCCGACATTGGAATGCACATAATAAGCGAAATCGAGCGGGGTGGAACCAATCGGTAAATCGACAATATCGCCTTTGGGGGTAAACACATACACCCGGTCTTCAATTACCTGGGTACGTAGCTCTTCGGCTAAATCGGTACCGGCCAGATCGGTGCCATCAACCACATCTTCCTGCCATTGCAGTAATTTGCGCAGCCAGCCGATTTTTTCGTCGTTCGCTACCACTTTATTGCCGCCGGCGCTGCCTTCTTTATAACGCCAGTGTGCTGCCACGCCTAATTCAGCGTCTTCATGCATTTGCCGGGTACGGATCTGAATTTCCACGGCCCGGCCCTGCGGCCCCAGTACCACGGTATGGATAGACTGATAACCGTTTTGTTTCGGGGTGGCGATATAATCGTCGAACTCTTTCGGTAAATGACGCCAGCCGGTATGGACAATACCCAGCGCGCCGTAGCAATCCTGCACCCGCTCAGTAACAATCCGCACCGCCCGGATATCAAACAGCTGGTCGAAACTCAGCTGCTTTTTCTGCATTTTTTTCCAAATGCTGAAAATATGTTTTGGCCGACCATATACCTCAACATCCAGCCTGGCATCCTGCATTTTCTGGCGCACCGCAGCGACAAAATCCTGCATGTACTGCTCGCGGTCCAGCCGCTTTTCTTCCAGCAGGCTGGCAACCTGTTTATATACGCCGGGGTGTAAATAGCGAAAGGCTAAGTCTTCCAGCTCCCATTTTAGCTGGCCAATACCCAAGCGGTTGGCCAGCGGCGCGAAGATAGCGTTGGTTTCTTTGGCGGCCAGTACCCGGGTTTCTTCATCGCTGTCTTTAACTTCACGCAGGTAACAAATTTGTGCCGCCAGTTTTAATACTACGGCCCGCACATCTTCTACCATTGCCAGCAGCATTTTACGTAAATTGTCGGCTTGCTGCGGGTTAACACTCTGATTAGCACCGGTTGGAATAGTGCGGATGGCATCCATTTGCTGCACTGAATGCAGCAAACCCACTACGGTTGGGGTAAATTCTGCGGCCAGCTGCGCTTCACTCAGCAAATGGCTGTCAAATGCAGGAAATAACAACGCTGCCAGCAGCGAGTCATGGTCCATTTTCAGATCGGCCAGAATTTCCACCATTTCCCAGCCAGTGCGAACCTGAGCAATATCGTCGTCCAGGTTCTGTTGTTTCAGCCATAAACCACAATTAAGTAAGGCGTTGATTTTCTTTTCAGTCAATCCAAGCGAACACAACCATTCCAGCGTATCGCCGCCGTGATAGCCACTACTGTGTGATTGACGAACCCTTACCATGACAACTCCTTACTTTTTGGCTGGCAAACTGAATAATGCCATCAGCTCCAGATGGCTGGTATGCGGAAACATATCTACCCCAGCCAGCTTTTGTAACTGATAGCCCTGGCCAAGCAATACATTCGCATCGCGGGCAAAGGTAGCGGCGTTGCACGATATGTACAATATCTGTGCCGCTTTAAGTGCGCTTATCTGCTCTATTGCACCCAGGGCACCGGCCCGGGCCGGGTCCAGCACCACTTTAGTGTAACGTTGCCGGCGCCAGGGGGCATCCGGCCAGGGTAAATGCAGGTCGGCTCTGGCAAAGCTGGCATTGCTAAGACCATTAAGTTCAGCATTGGTTGCGGCCTGTTGCACCATTTTGGCCACGCCCTCTATACCCTGCACCGTTTTGGCAGATCGGGCCAATGCCAGACTAAAGTTACCAATACCGGCGTATAAATCCAGAATGGTATCGTCAGCGTTTACCTGTAACCAGGCCAGGGCCTGACTGACCATCTGCTGATTGATTGCCTCATTAACCTGAATAAAATCACCAGGTGCAAACTGCAGCGTAATATCCTGGGCTGCCAGGGTATACGCCGGAGTTGGAGTGCCGGTTTGCCAGGCTTGCAGCTGTTCACTGCCGTCGTCACCCAGAAAATACGCCTGCGGCCAGCTTTCAACAAAGGCTTGCTGCTGGGCGGCGCTTAACGGTTTAACATGGCGTACCACCACGTAAGGCTGCTCGCCGGCAGTAAATAGCTCTAAATGGGTAATGATTGCCGGATCGGGCAGAGCTTTGATCACTGGCGGCAAGAGCGTAACAGCAGGCGACAGCAGCGGACTTAGCATGCTGCATTCAGTAATAGCCGTAATGGCTTTGCTGCCCTCTGCCCGAAAACCAACGCTGAGCTGGCGTGTTTTTTTGTCATACCAGACCCCCAGCCGCGCTTTGCGCCGGTAATGGGTGTCAGCGCCGGTGAGCATTGGCTGCCACGGCAAACTTGTCAGGCCGGTCTGGTGGCGAATAAGCTGATCTACCCCTTGCTGCTTTAAAGCACGTTGCTGGTCGTTATCCAGATACTGCAACTGACAACCCCCACACTGGTGAAAGTGCGGGCAAAACGGCGTTTGTCTTTCAGCTGCCGCCACCAGCACTTTGCTGGTCTTTGCTTTCAGGAAACCCGGTTTATCTTCCAGCACCACAGCCTGCACTTTCTCGCCTTTAAGTGCGCCGCTGACAAAGGCAATTTTTTGCTTATAGCGCCCCAGGCCATTCACTTCATAGTCTGTGTTGTCGATATCCAGGGTAATAGTTGATTTGGCCAGGCCGGTTTTAGCCTTTGCTTTGTATAGTGTTACCATCTGTGCTCTGTTTTATAGGCAAGTAGAAATTGTTATGTCATTATGGGCAGGCCCGCAACTATTGTAACAAGCTCTGACCCTAATGACGAAAATTGCGTTACGTTACTGGATATTACTTTGCGCCCTGCTGCCCGCTTTACTGGCCAGTGTCAGTCTGGGTAGTTACTTCGCTTTTAGCAAAGCAGAAGAATTACACCGCAATCTGGCAGCGCAGGCCAGAAATATAGCAGTGCCGCTGGCAATTAGCAGTGAAAAGTTTCTGGCCGACAATAATATTGCAGCAATTGAGCAGTTATTAAATACCAGCCATCGCCTGAACTCACCGGTTGTCAGCAATATTTTACTGTTTGATGAAGGCGGCGCCATTATTGCCAGCAGTAATCCGCAATATAAACCGGCCGCTTACCCGGGTTTTAATCCTGATAACGGCAGCGCAGCCGGCCAGTTAGTGCCGTTTGAGCAAAGCCTGCTTAGTTATCAGTCGTTGTTATTTAACAGTAACCAGCCAGCGGCAGGGCCTTATATTCTGCTGCACTTACAAAACGAGCACCTGCAGTTGCAACAGCAGCGTTATAAGTTACATGTCGCCATGTTAGTGGCAGCTGTTGTGATGCTTTGTCTTATTTTAAGCCAGCTGGTACGGCGAAAAATTCAACCAGTGCTTAGCCGTTTGCAGCGGCAATTGCAACAGTTGCATGCCGGAAACTACCAGCAGCAGCGCAATGAGTCCGGTATTACCGAGTTAGATCAGTTTCAAACCAGCATTAACGAGCTCAGTGCCCAACTGACCTCACTTGAGCAGGAAATGCAGCAGAATATTGAACAGGTAACCAGTGATTTACAGCTCAGTATGGAGCAGCTGGAAGTGCAGAACATCCAGCTGGATTTTTCAAGGCGTAAGGCAGTAGAAGAAAACCGCCAGAAATCTGAGTTTCTGGCAAAAATGAGCCACGAATTGCGAACGCCATTAAACGGGGTCATTGGTTTCACCCGCCAGTTACTGAAAACCCAGCTTAGCGCTAACCAGCACGACTACTTAAGCACCATTCAGAAATCCGCCAACAGTTTATTGCATCTGGTGAATGATGTACTGGATTTCTCCAAACTCGAAGAAGGCCGGATGTCAATTAACCCCGAGCCATTCTCGTTGCGTGACTTACTGAACGACGCCACCGAACTACTGGCTGCCAATGCCTTTGATAAACATCTTGAATTGGTGATGATGATTGATAACGGCTGCCCGGACGATTTAATTGCCGACCCCGGCCGCTTAATCCAGGTGCTGATGAACATAGCCGGCAATGCCATTAAGTTTACCGAACATGGCAGTATTGTTATCCGGGTCAGTGCCACCTTATTAAATGAAGATCAGCTTATTCTGCACTGCTCAGTACAGGATACCGGCCGGGGCATCAGTGAAGATAAACAAAACCAGCTATTCCAGGGCTTTACCAGCAGCCAGCCAACCGATCATAACAGCGGCTCTGGCCTGGGCCTGATGATTTCGCAGCGCCTGGTTCAGGCCATGGGTGGCAACATTGGCTTTGAAAGTAAAACGGCTGAAGGCTCTACCTTCTGGTTTACCATTAAATGCCAGCGCCATCATTTATCAGTTGCGGAACCGCTGCCAATAGACGTGCTGGATGGTAAAACCCTGTTGTATTTTGAACCACAGCAATATTCGCGCGAAGCAACCCTGGATTTACTGCACAGCTGGGGCCTGCAGGTGACCGCCTGTGCCACTAAAGGCCAGCTGCAGCAGGCGCTTAATCATGGCCAGCACTACGACATTGGCCTGATTGGCCGGGCAATAGCCATTAATCAGGTTAATCTGGTTATCAGTCTGGTGCAGCAAATTAAGCAAAGCTGCCATTACACCTATTTGCTGGTTAATACTCTGTCACCTAACCTGCGCGAAGCCATGCTGACTTCAGGGGTTAACGCCTGCTTACCCAAACCGACTCATCAGCGCAAGCTGGCGATAGCACTGGCAAAGCCTTATCTGGATCAGGCGAAAAACCTGCCGTTGCCAGCTCCTGCGCCTAAGGCCGCATTAAAAGTACTGACGGTAGATGATAACGAGGCAAACCTGAAACTGATTAATGCCTTACTAACCGAGTTAGTCGACCACCTGGAGTCTGCCACTAACGGTGCAGACGCCTGGCAAAAAGCCACTCAGCATGTGTATGACATTATTTTTATGGATATTAATATGCCGGTGATGGATGGAATCAGTGCCTGCCAGCGCATCCGCCAAAGCTCTTTAAACGAACATACACCGATTATTGCGGTTACCGCCCATGCAGTTGCCGGTGAACGGGCCCGTTTGCTGTCGCTGGGCTTTAACGAGTTTTTAAGTAAACCACTGGACGATAAAATGCTGCACTATACCTTGCAGGAATGTTGTCCACTGATTGCTCAAACATCCCTTGCGGCTGCCCCTGATAACGTAACGGCCTATCTGAGTAGCGATAACCACAGCCTGATCGACTGGCAAATTGCTTTACAGCGGGCCGGCGGCAAGCCGGAGCTGGCAAAAGATATGCTGAAAATGCTGTTAACCAGCCTGCCCGAGACCCAGCAACGGCTTAGTGCAGCTATCAGCGCCAACGACAGTGATCAACTACTGCAACTGGTGCACAAGCTGCATGGTGCCTGCTGCTACACCGGTGTGCCCACGTTAAAAAGTTTGGCGGAAACACTGGAAACCCAGCTAAAAACCGGTACCAGCCTGCAGCAACTGGAACCTGAATTATTCGAACTGGACGATATTCTGACAGCGCTATGTCAACTCGATGATGCCTGGCTGGCTGAGATTACGCTTCCAGAATAACCGTCGCCATGGCATAAGCCTGCTCATCACTTAATGACAACCAGCAATGCGTTACCCCCAGACTCGCTGCCAACTCGCTGGCATAACCTGTAAACTTAAGCTCGGGCCGGCCGTTTTCATCGTTACTGATTTCAATATGCTGAAACGACACGCCGCGGCCAATACCGGTACCCAGGGCTTTAGCCGCGGCCTCTTTTGCCGCGAAACGCTTAGCAAAATAGCGGCTGGCCAGCGCGTGGCTGGCAAAATGCTGTTGTTCCCTTGCAGTAAGCACCCGCTTTACCAGGCCGGGGCTGCGGGCCAGGCTTTGCTCAATCCGGCTTATTTCAACAATATCGGTGCCTAAACCAATAATGGCCATTAACGCCGGGCCTCTGTCATCAGCCGCTTCATTTCCGTCACTGCACCTGCCAGACCACTAAAAATAGCCCGGGCAACAATGGCATGACCAATATTCAACTCGTACATTTGTGGTATCGCCGCTATCGGCTGCACATTATGGTAATGCAGGCCATGGCCAGCATTAACAGTAAGCCCCAGTGAGGCAGCGTAGGCTGCAGCTTCGGTTATTCTGACAAGCTCTGCCTGCTGCAGCTGTGGATCAGTTGCTTCAGCGTAACGTCCGGTATGGATCTCGATAAAAGGCGCACCGGCAGCTGCGGCGGCATCAATCTGTTTTTTATCCGCATCAATAAACAACGATACCAGGATCTTGTCCGCTGCCAACTGGCTAACTGCATCGGTTAGTCTTGCTAACTGGCCGGCCACATCCAACCCGCCTTCGGTGGTTAGCTCCTGGCGTTTTTCCGGCACCAGACAGCAAAAATGAGGCTTGAGCTTAGCTGCGATGCTGAGCATTTCGTCGGTCATTGCCATTTCAAAATTTAGACGGGTGCTTAAACTCTGGCGTAATAAAAAAACATCGCGGTCAATGATATGGCGCCGGTCTTCCCGTAAATGCACTGTTATGCCGTCGGCACCGGCCTGCTCCGCTACCATGGCAGCATGCAGCGGCTCGGGGTAGCTGGTGCCACGAGCCTGGCGCAGGGTGGCCACATGGTCAATATTAACACCAAGATAAATAGGGTTCATAACGGCTCCGCTATCAGATTTAAAATTAAAGTAGCTAATGTGGCAGCTATGCCAGTGTATTAAACAAGGCCCGGCTTTGTAGTGGTTTGTCGCCCAGTAACGGTTGCAACAGCAGCCTGCTAAGTTGTTTGGCAACCGGTAAGGCGCCGGGTTGCCGCCAGTTTTGCTGGCCAATAGCCAGTAGTGCAGTGCCTGGCCAGCCACCGGCTCTTACTACAAAACCCTGCTCTGGCTGCCAGTGATACTGCAGATCAGCAGCTAATTCCGTACCATTGGCATCGTGCTGCCAGTCTACCTGTAAGCCCAGCTCACTTAGCAAGGCAAATTCAAATTGACGCAGACAGGGCTCAAGCTGCTCTGGTGCCTGCTGCGCCAGATACAGTGCTTCCAGACTTTGCTGGTAGGTGTTAAATAACTGCTCTGCTGCCATATCGTCCGGCCAGAGCCGGCAAATCAGCTCATTCAGATACAGGGCACTGAATAAAAATTTACCGTTAAAGCGCCGGGCTGGTGCCAGCTCATCCACGGTTCTGATGGTTTTTAAGCTGCTGCGACCAAAAAGTGCCACGGCAAATAACTGAAACGGCTGCATGGCAAAACGCTGTTTGCCCTGGCGCTTGCGAACCACTGCCGATACCCGGCCTTGCTCTGGCATTAACAGTTGCAATAGGAGCTTGTCGTCCTGAAACGGCCGGCTATGTAGAATATAAGCTGGACATAGCGGCTGCATCGGCTTACACCCTGACATTCATAATGATTAATCTTCGCCATAACCCAGACTGCGCAGCGCCCGCTCGTCATCAGCCCAGCCCGACTTAACTTTTACCCATACCTGTAAAAACACCGGTTGCTCCAGCATCGCCGCCATATCCAGCCTGGCTTCGGTGGCGATGGTTTTAATCCGCTCACCTTTATTGCCAATCACCATCCGCTTCTGGCTTTCCCGCTCTACCAGCACCAGGGCAGCAATATGAAAATGCTTTTCTTCCCATTTAAAGCGTTCAATTTCTACCGTTACCGAATAAGGCAACTCATCGCCAAGAAAACGCATCAGTTTTTCCCGGACAATTTCTGCTGCCATAAAGCGCTGCGAACGGTCAGTAATATAATCGTCCGGAAAAAAGAACTCGCAAGGCGGCAAATATCGTTGCACTACTTTTTTAAGCGCTGCCACGTTGTCACCGCTTTCTGCCGAAAGCGGCACCACGTCTGCAAAATTCAGTTGGCTACCCAGCCATTGCAAATGCGGCAACAGTTCTGATTTATCTTTGTATAAGTCGACTTTATTTACTACCAGCACTACCGGTTTACCTGAGGCAATCAGTTTATTTAATACCATCTGATCGTCATCGTTCCAACGGGTTCCTTCCACCACAAACAACACCAGTTCAACGTCGCTGATTGAACTGCTTGCTGCTTTATTCATCAGCCGGTTAATGGCACGTTTTTCTTCAATGTGCAGCCCAGGGGTATCGACGTAAACCGTTTGATAATTATCAACTGTATCAATGCCGAGGATCCGGTGCCGGGTAGTTTGTGGCTTCTTTGAGGTAATACTGACTTTCTGGCCTACCAGTTTATTCAGCAGCGTAGATTTGCCCACATTAGGTCGGCCAACGATTGCGACCAAACCAGCATGGGTGGTTAGCGTCGCATGAGAGCTTGGCACGGGGTTATCGTTCATTTTTAATCTGTTCCAAAGCCGCATTGGCGGCATCTTGTTCGGCTTTACGCCGTGAACTGCCACTGGCAGTAATAGGTTTAATACCCGGTACGGTACAGCGCACAGTAAAGGTTTGCTGATGCGCTTCGCCTTCAGTGGCAATCACATCATAAACCGGCAATGCCAGCCGCAGCCCCTGTAAGTATTCCTGCAGGCGGGTTTTAGAATCTTTTTGCTCGCCCGGGGCGATCTGTTTTAAGCGCTCACCAAACCAACTCAGGATCCGCTCTCGACAGGCTTCCATGCCGCTATCTAAAAAGATAGCACCCAATATTGCTTCCAGCGCGTCGGCCAGGATGGATTCGCGCCGGTGACCACCACTTTTCAGCTCACCCGGCCCTAACCGTAAATACTGGGCAATGGCAAGTTCTTGAGCTATTTCTGCCAGAGTTACCCCTTTTACCAGCGCCGAACGCATTCTGGTTAAATCACCCTCGCGGGTTTGCGGAAATTGTTCAAACAGGGTTTGAGCAATAACCAGCCCCAATACCGCATCACCTAAAAACTCCAGTCGCTCATTGTGCCGTCCTTTGCAGCTGCGATGGGTTAACGCCTGTTCCAGCAAAGCGGGATCGGCAAACTCATATCCCAGTTTGTTCATTAACGGTTTAACCGGTTGTAGCATTCACGCCCCTTATTCAATCTTGCCAAGACGTTCAAACCGCACGCCAACCGGCACCCAACCTGGCAACCAACTATCCGGGTCTTCACTGAATTCAAAGCTCATCCAGATAAATACCGCTTTGCCAACCAGATTATCAGCCGGAACAAAACCCCAGAACCTGCTGTCCCGGCTATTGTCCCGGTTGTCGCCAACCGCGAAATAATGCCCTTCAGGCACCACGAACTCGTCTATTGCCGTACCTGGCTGCGGGTAGTAATCTCTGACCTGCTCCTGCATACCCGGGGTAACCAGAATATTGTGGCCCTTCTCGCCCAGCGCTTCATGAAAACGACGTTGCTGGTAGCGGCCCTGAAAAAACTGATTATCCGGCACGTGGGTCAGGGCAATCCGCTCCAGATTGCCACAACCTGTGGTTTGGCCGGTAGTACAGGCCTTTTCAATATACAGCTGTTTATCACGGTAAATGATTCTGTCGCCCGGCAGGCCGATAATCCGCTTGATAAAGTCAACGGTGGGCTGCTCGGGGTACTTAAATACCGCCACATCACCACGCTCTGGTAACTTGTTGTGATAAAGGGTGGTGCGCCAGACCGGGTCTTTAACATCATAGGAAAACTTTTCAACCAGAATAAAGTCACCGACCAGTAAAGTTGGCATCATTGAACCCGATGGGATCTGGAATGGCTCGTATAAAAAAGAGCGAAACAACGTGATAGCAGCAATCACCGGAAAAATCGATTTTGCGGTTTCAACCACTGCCGGTTCCTTCAGCAACGTATCGCTGACTTCCGGCGCCAACTGGTTACCTGCCCCCGTTTGCGCCAGCACCAGGCGCTCACGGCGTTTAGGTGCCAGCACCAGCGCGTCAAGCAGCCAGATAAGGCCACTGACTAATGTCAGTATCACTAAAAAAATTGCAAAATAACCGGCCATTCGTTTCCCTTAAACTTAGCTTTGTTTACTTACCCACTTTCAGAATGGCCAGGAAGGCCTCCTGCGGCACTTCAACATTACCTACCTGCTTCATCCGCTTTTTACCTTCTTTCTGCTTTTGCAGCAGCTTTTTCTTACGGCTGACGTCACCACCGTAACACTTCGCTAATACGTTTTTGCGCATTTGCTTAATGGTGGTGCGGGCAATAACATGGTTGCCAATGGCCGCCTGAATAGCAATATCAAACATTTGCCGCGGGATCAGCTCTTTCAGCTTTTCTGCCAGCTGCCGGCCCCGGCCCTGGGCAAAATCGATATGGCTGATAATGGCCAGGGCATCTACCCGCTCGCCGTTAATCAGTATATCCACCCGTTGCATATTTGAGGTTTGAAAGCGTTTAAACGCATAATCCAGCGATGCATAACCGCGGCTGGTTGATTTTAACCGGTCAAAAAAGTCCATTACCACTTCAGCCATTGGCAGCTCGTAGGTTACTGCCACCTGACGACCGTGATACAACATATTCGTTTGCACACCGCGCTTTTCAATACACAGGGTAATCACGTTACCAAGATATTCCTGCGGTACCAGAATATGCGCTTCCACTATGGGTTCACGAATTTCAGCAATGTCATTAACGGCAGGTAAGTCGCTGGGATTATCAACCATCACCTTGTCACCGTCTTTCTTCAATACCTCGTAAACTACCGTCGGTGCTGTGGTGATCAGGTCTAAGTCGTATTCGCGTTCCAATCGCTCCTGAATAATTTCCATATGCAACATGCCGAGAAATCCGATCCGGAAACCAAAGCCCAGCGCACCGGAGTTTTCCGGCTCATAAAACAATGACGAGTCATTCAAACTGAGTTTGGCCAGCGCATCACGAAAATCTTCATAGTCATCACTGGATACCGGAAATACGCCAGCGTAAACCTGAGGTTTAATCCGCTTAAAGCCTGGTAAAGGCTTTTCAGCGCTGTTTTTTGCCAGGGTCAGGGTGTCACCTACCGGTGCCCCTTTAATCTCTTTGATGCCGGCTATGACAAAACCCACTTCACCGGTTTTCAGCTCACCGGTATGAGTGGCTTTGGGGCTGAAAATTCCCACTTTATCCACTTCATATACCTGACCGGTAGACATCACTTTTATTTTGTCTTTGGTTTTAATGGAGCCATGCTTTACCCGCACCAGCGACACAACGCCCTGATAGGCATCAAACCATGAGTCAATTATCAGCGCCTGAGTTGGCAAGTCTGGTTCGCCTTCCGGCGCCGGAATTTTTTTAACAATAGTTTCCAGTACATCTTTAATACCGAAGCCGGTTTTCGCCGAGCATTGCACGGCGCCCAGCGCTTCAATACCAATAATATCTTCAATCTCTTCGGCTACCCGCTCTGGTTCAGCCTGCGGTAAATCGATTTTGTTCAGAACCGGAATAACCTCCAGGTTCATATCGAGGGCGGTATAACAGTTAGCAACAGTCTGGGCTTCAACCCCCTGCCCCGCATCCACCACCAGTAATGCGCCTTCACAGGCGGCCAGCGAACGGCTGACCTCATAGGTGAAGTCAACGTGGCCCGGCGTATCGATAAAGTTCAGCTGATAGGTATTGCCATCGTCTGCAGTGTAATTTAGCGTCACACTTTGCGCTTTAATGGTGATACCGCGCTCACGTTCCAGATCCATTGAATCCAGCACCTGCTGTTGCATCTCGCGATCAGCCAGACCGCCGCAATACTGAATAAGCCGGTCAGACAGGGTCGATTTACCATGGTCAATATGGGCTATGACGGAGAAGTTTCTGATGTTATTAAGTTTTGCCATGTTATCCGCAAATGTCCGAAATATACTGAGGGTACTGACAATAAGCTCAGACGCACCGATAAACGATGCGGCTATTGTAAGACCGATGCTTTAAAAAAATTAGCGTGAATTGTACTCTATCCGCGGGCAGCTTGCTATGTTCTTTGTCGATGGTGTCGTTGTGCCGATGGCGCTCTTCGCCAATGTCTCAGCTGACATGTTGTACTTTAATATCTGGCAGCACAGCCATAATACTAACAGGCTGCCCGGAAGCCATTTTTGCACCATAGTAGCGGGCAATCAGCAGTCCTGCACCTGCACCTATTGCGGCGGCCAGCATTACCCAACCTTCTGCGGCCTGCCAACTGAGGTGAACCGTTAAAGCGCTGAGCATCATTAACACCAGCGGTAGCAGGTAAACCAGCAAGGCTGCCGTCACCAGCTGCTCACCGGCAGTGGCAACTTTAACCTGCTCACCGGCCAGTAACGGCAGTGTTGTTCTGACAAAAAACCGATTCTGACGGCGGGTCATGGTTTTGGCAACGATACCGGTACCACAGTCATCACTAACCTGGCAGGCATTGCAGGTCGTAACCGGCGTCGTTTCCAGCCAGACACCGTCTGGTTCTACTGCCAGTACCGTTGCAATCTGCTCAATCATTTAGCTGTTACCCGCACGTTATTTATATCGGCTAGCGTACCGCGGCTGCAAGTTGTTCTGCCACATTAATACTAACCGGGCCAATCACTGTTATATCGTGCTGTGGCGCGCTTAGCATATATATCGTAGTCGCACCATCACGGTAGGCCTGAGTTGGCATGCGCTGACTCGGTTGCACGAAAACCGATACCTGGTGCAGGCCATCGCTCAGCAACCAATAGTTTATCAGACTTTGCTGTAACTGCGGTACAATATGCGGCTCACTAACCAGCTGATAACCATCTGGCAGCCAGGTAAGCTGCAATCCGTTTACCGGCAATACCGCACCGCTTTGCCGGGTAGCCGGCTCGGGCAGTTCCGTTTCAAGTAAACGCTGCAGATTATCTGGTAGCTCAGGGCTGATTTGCATATGAGTAACTAACCAGCGCTCAAGTGGTGCCTGCTGCTCAGACATGACATCAATTCGAAGTGGGAACCCTGATTCAGCCTCAACCCATATCCAGTAACTGTGCCGGCCGGGATCATTAGCACTGAGTCTCAGTAACTGCGCCTGATGCCCGGACATGACTGAACTGCTGCCCAGCACGGCGCTATATAAGCTGCGAATTTGCTGATTGTCGGCAAACAGGATTGCGGGAAGTTCTTTGATACTGTCGTTGGTGGTAACCAGCGCAGGACGGTCGGTCAGAAAGTAATACACCACATTATCGCGGCGCAGAATATTAACGCCTTCTTCATCCAGAGGCACCAGGTGTTCAATTTCTTTGTCGCCCTGACGCCCATGCTGCCAGCGGAATGTTTCAACCTGGCTGCCTTTAAACACAACAAAAGAACTGTCAAAATTATATTGCTTTACACTTAACTGAACCTTGTCAAACAAGGCCCAGCCAGTTTCATCAGCTTGCAGCAAGTTGCTGCACAAAAACAACAGGGTGCAACACAGACTTACTACTTTGTTCATATTACTGCTCGTTGTCTTGCTCAGTTTTAACTTGTTCCTGCTCTGTCACCCGAACCTGCTGCCGGTGGGCCTGTAACAACGCCTGCAACCTGCGTTGCTGTTCCTGCATTGCCTGTTGCTCCTGTTCAGCAAAGCGGCTGTCTACGGTGCTGGAGCTTAAACTGACCGGCGTAGCAAAGCCACCTACCGGGTTAGTCTGCAGCACCGGGCTTGGCAGCATTAAATCCTGGCCGTTTGGCTGTTGATATTGTTGCACACCTAACACTGCAAACAGCGCCACCCCGGCTGCTACCGCACCCTGGGCAGCCGGCTTAAGCCAGCTGCCATTAGCTGCGTAGCGGATACCTGCACCAACCTTCTGCAGCAGATTACGGCTTTGAGTTAACTGGTAGGTGGGCTCGTCGTGCAGTAATGCCGCAATGTCTGCACCGAAATCAGCAGGTAACGATACCGTCTTTTCCTGGCGGAAAACAGCAGCAGCTAACTGATACCGTTCGAGTTTTTGCTGCAACTCAGGTTGCTGCAACAATAGATCAAGCTCAGAATCACTGATTTGCCTGTTGTCACTGGCCGCTGACAGCCACTCCTGTTTTTCTGACGACATAATTTTTCCTGTCTGCTTGCTGTTCATTATCCGATTCAACCTATCAGGGGTTTAAGCTGACTGTCTATCGCCTCACGAGCCCGGAAAATCCGGCTTCGTACAGTACCGATAGGACACATCATCACTTCTGCAATTTCTTCATAACTTAACCCTTCCAACTCTCTGAGCGTTATTGCGGTACGAAGTTCATCCGGTAATTTTTCTATAGTATTAAATACTACCGCACGAATTTCTTCTGACAACAATAATCGCTCTGGTGAATCCTGCTCTTTTAAGGCATCACTGCCTTCAAAATACTCGGCATCCTCGGCATCTACATCGGTAGCAGGAGGCTTACGGCCATTCGCTACCAGATAATTTTTTGCACTGTTAACGGCAATCCGGTACAGCCAGGTGTAAAACGCACTTTCACCCCTGAAACCAGGCATCGCCCGATAGGCTTTAATAAAAGCTTCCTGAGCAACATCCGCCACATCTCCGTGGTTAGAGACATAACGGGAAATTAAGTTCGCGATCCTGTGCTGATATTTTTTAACCAACAGATTAAAGGCAGCTTTATCACCTTGCTGGACCCGCTGGACAATTTGCCAATCTAATTCTTGCTCGCTCATTCTGTGAGCCTGTCCCCTGTAATACTGATTAGGTTGTCGAGTTTAAATGGCCCATGTCTGGCGTTGCTGCTCTGACCATGGCCACAATAAATAGTTCTGTTTATTATGACAAAACCGCTACAATAAGTTGATCCAACAGCCAGGCTGTCGGGTATTGGCAGCGGTAACCCCAAGGTTACCCTAACATTAAGGCACAACGGGGTAAGTGTATCGCATGACACGACAAAATGAATATCATTGTGACGTATTAATTATTGGCAGTGGTGCTGCCGGTTTATCTCTGGCGTTACAGTTAGCTGATCATGCGAAAGTGTTAGTGTTAAGTAAAGGGCCACTGCGCGAGGGGTCAACCCTGTACGCTCAGGGAGGCATCGCCGCCGTCTTTGATGAAAATGATAGTATTGCATCCCATGTTAACGATACCTTAATTGCCGGAGCCGGCCTGTGTGATGAGGCAGCAGTGCAATATACGGCTGAGCATGCCAAAGAGGCCATGCAATGGCTGATTGCGCAAGGCGTACCATTTGACCAGTACCACGATACTGACGGCAGTCTTAAATACCACCTCACCCGGGAAGGTGGTCACAGCCATCGGCGGATCCTGCATGCGGCTGATGCTACCGGCCAGGCAGTGCAGATAACCCTGGTGGATAAAGTCAAACAACACCCGAATATTCAGTTGCTGGAAAATTACAACGCCATCGACTTAATAAACGGCAGCAAACTTGGACTAGACAGCAAACGCTGTTATGGCGCTTATGTACTGAATAAAACCCGCGGCAAAGTTGAAACAATTAAAGCGCATTTTGTCGCACTTGCCACTGGCGGCGCCAGCAAAGTGTATTTGTATACCAGCAACCCGGATGTGGCCAGTGGCGATGGCATTGCTATGGCCTGGCGTGCCGGCTGCCGGGTAGCCAATATGGAATTTAATCAGTTTCATCCAACCAGCCTGTATCACCCTGATGCCCCGAATTTTCTGATTTCTGAAGCTATGCGTGGCGAAGGGGCCTATTTATGCCGCCCGGATGGCAGCCGCTTTATGCCGGAATTTGATGAGCGTGCCGAACTGGCTCCGCGCGATATCGTCGCCCGGGCCATTGACTATGAAATGAAGCGTTTAGGTGCCAACTGCCTGTATCTGGATATCAGCCATCAGCCCAAAGACTTTATAATTGAGCATTTTCCGACAATTTACGCCAAGTGCTTGAGTGTCGGCATTGATATCAGCCGTCAGCCTATTCCGGTGGTACCCGCAGCACATTACACCTGCGGCGGCGTTCTGACCAATCTGAATGGCCAGACTGACCTGCATAATCTGTATGCCATTGGCGAAGTGGCGTATACCGGCTTACACGGCGCCAACCGGATGGCCAGCAATTCGTTGCTGGAATGCGTGGTGTTTGCGCAGGCCGCGGCAAAACATATCCTCAGTCAGTTTTCCGCTAACGCCGGTTACCCGGACATTGCCGCATGGGATGAAAGCAGAGTCAGTGACTCTGATGAAGAAATTGTTATCACCCACAACTGGCACGAGTTACGTCTGTTTATGTGGGATTATGTCGGCATTGTCCGCACCAATAAGCGGCTGGAACGGGCGCTGCACCGGGTTGAGTTGCTGCAGTCAGAAATTCATGATTATTACAGCCACTTCCGGCTAAGCCACAATTTACTGGAACTTCGCAATCTGGCCCAGGTAGCTGAACTGATTATCCGCTGTGCCATGGCCCGAAAAGAAAGCCGCGGTTTACATTATAACCTGGACTACCCCGAGCTTTTAAGCAGTAGCGAGCCCACTATACTGACCCCGCCAGGCTAGCCAGCTGTATGGTAATTTACGTTGAGTCAGCTATCCGGCTTCGCAGAACTACATTGCCAGTTAAACTGATTAAGCTGACGGGCCAGTGCCCGGTAATCGGCAGCTGACAGCTGATCAGCGACCAGCCACTGCGAATGCTGCTTGTTACCGGCGCATTGCCAGCGCAGCAGCAGCGCAAACTCACTAACCAGACAGCCGGCGATAAGCTGCCCTGAGGGGTGTTTGCTCTGCCACCAGTTTAACTGGCCACTAGCGTGCAAATTTAAGCCACTGGCTACCGGGCTTTGCCGGTAAAGCGTCAGGCCATACCAGTAAAGTGCCCAAACAAAAGGTGCAGCCAGCCAAAGTGCTAGTTGTGTCAGGGGTTGGCTTACCACCAGGGCGAACAACATTACCGCCAGCACCAGCAGGCCATAACGGCGCCAGACTGACGGATTAATGGCAATATTACACCCGGACACGATCAAGAATTAACCGGACCAACGCCTGTAGCGCCGGGTCTGATGATTTGGCATGGCCCATAAACCAGGCAAATAAATCCGGATCATCACATGCCAGCAAACGCTCAAAATCCTGCTTTTGCTGCAGCGATAGCGCGTCGTAGCCCTCTTCCACAAACGGGGCCAGCAATACATCCAGCTCAAGCATGCCTCGGCGGCATGCCCAGCGCAGGCGCGGTTTAATCATTAACTCGGTCATTCAAATTCCTTACAGGCAGCGACACTAATAAAGATAACGGCATTTTAACTATTCTGCCGCTTTGGGGTTGAGCTTTTTACTACAGCCCCAATGTTACAACTATCCACGCTTTGGTGATACTTCTGGTGATATAAACAATGCATACATCCTGGTTAACAGCTAACAGTTACGGCAAATTATCCAATCAGGTTCAGGGCGCTTTTATTGCACCCCTGCCTGCGTTTGACATTATCAGTGTCAGCGGTCCTGATAGCCGCAAGTATTTACAGAGCCAGACCACTTGCGACATTGATAAGCTGACAGATGATACTTTTTTACGCGGCGCCCATTGTGACGCCAAAGGCAAAACCTGGTCGGTGTTTCATCTGCTGCAACAGCACGATGAGTTGTTGATTGTCGCCTTTCGGGATGAGCTGAATGCCTCGGTCGCCCAGTGGCGAAAATTTGGTGTGTTTTCAAAAGTCAGCTTCAATGCTGCTGATAATAATTTTGCTACCCTTGGTATCGGCGGTAGTGGCGCGGCTGAACTGGTGGGCCGGCTTGGCTTTAATTTGCCTGGCGGCAATGGTAGGCTTAGCCGCCATAACGACGGAGCCATACTACAACTGGCCGATGAGCACTTTATGCTAATCCTGCCAAAGTCTGATGCTATAGCCCTCTTGGACAGCGACTACC
Organism: Arsukibacterium indicum; assembly: GCF_019100565.1. Classification (GTDB taxonomy): domain Bacteria; phylum Pseudomonadota; class Gammaproteobacteria; order Enterobacterales; family Alteromonadaceae; genus Alishewanella; species Alishewanella indicum. The sequence goes on from NZ_JAHRID010000009.1 coordinate 22,280, forward strand.
CGCTGGCTGCCCCCACGTTGTGGTTAAAGCAGCATATCCTGCAGGGGCTTTGTTATCTGGAGCAACCGCTGATTGGCGAATTTGTGCCGCAAATGCTTAACTTACAAGCAGTGGATGCCATTAGCTTTACCAAAGGGTGTTACCTCGGTCAGGAGACCGTTGCCCGGATGAAATACCTGGGCCGGAACAAGCGTGCGTCCTGGATTTTGCAAGCAGAAACAGACGAAGCGCCTGCCGCAGGATGCGACATAGAACAGCAGTTTAACGACAACTGGCGCCGGGTGGGCCAGGTTATTAACGCAGTGAATATCAATAACCAACTTTGGTTAATTGCGGTGCTGCCTAATGATATAACACCGGTAGACTCGTTACGGTTAAAGTCCGACAGTGCACCGGCACTGCAGTTACTGCCGTTACCTTATCATTTAAGTTAAAGAGGTTTTCATGACCATTTCACAAGACAAAGTCGTCGCCATGCATTACACCGTTACCGATCCGCAAGGTAATAAACTGGATTCATCTGTTGATGGCGAGCCTTTGGTATTTTTGTATGGCCATGGCGCATTAATTCCCGGCCTGGAACAGGCTTTAGCCGGTAAAACAAGTGGTGACACCTTTACCGCTACCATAGCGCCAGCAGACGCCTACGGCGAACGCCATGATCAGTTAGTACAATCTGTACCTAAATCCATGTTTGACGGAATGGATGTTGCGCCAGGCATGCGTTTTCGCGCAGCCGGACCAGATGGTCGCGAGCAGTCAGTCATTATTCTGGAAGTTTCTGAAGAGGAAGTTGTCGTCGACGGTAACCATCCATTGTCAGGTATCGAACTGAGTTTCGACGTCGAAGTACTGAAAGTACGTGATGCAACTGAGGAAGAATTAGCCCACGGCCACGTGCATGGAATTGACGGCAACGAAAGCCATTAATGTATTGACATTAATACATTAACTTTTAAAACCGCAGCTTTACGTTGCGGTTTTGTCATTTATGGCTGCGACGAAAACCTTGACAGCAGCGACAAAGAGCCCTATTTTGACCGCTTGTCTTGTTTTTAACCATTGTAAAAGCTGTTATATCAGATGAAAGATAGAATTATTATCTCGGTATCGAGCATCAATGGTACCCGCCACTTTAGTGTCAGCAAATTGTTTAAACGCAATGCCGTAATCAGCTTATGGCTGATCCTGTTTACTGTCATTATTACCGCAGCTGTCATCGATTACTTGCTGAAAACCGTTGACCACACTAAAAACCAGCAACAGATGCTGGCAGCACAAGCTGAACAACTGGTTTCAGAAATTAATGAGCTCAGCCAGACCCGCGAGCAGTTACAACAGGAGCTGGCCATTAAGCAGGATGAAATGCTGCAGGTCAGCAACCGGCTGGGCGAGATTGAACTCACCCTGGGTCTGGAACAACAATTTCCACAGGATTTAGAAGCCAGACTGGATACCGCCACCGTTAATTCCAGCGCAAAAATGGCTATGCTGCAGCTGGTACCTAATGGCTCACCACTGGAATTCCGGCGCCGTTCATCACGTTTTGGTGTGCGAACACATCCTATAATGGGCAAACAACAACACCATAATGGTATCGATTTGTCGGCAAACCGCGGTACGCCTATTTATGCGCCGGCAGATGGGGTAGTTGAGGTTGTTCGCCCAAGCAAAAATGGTTACGGCAATTTACTTAAAATTCGTCATGCTTTCGGTTTTTCAACCCTGTACGCTCACCTCGATGAGTTCAAAGTTGGCAACGGCCTGTTTGTTCATAAGGGGCAGCTCATTGCCACTTCGGGTAACACCGGGAATTCAACGGCACCGCATTTGCATTATGAAATACACTTCTTAGACCGGTCACTCAATCCGCAGAATTTTATGGATTGGGATGCAAACAATTTTGACCTGGTATTTGAGAAAGAACGGAGTATTAAATGGGATTCTTTAGTAACGATGCTGCAAACCAAAGCAAGCACACAACTACAACTGTCATCGCTGCGGGATGCTCAATTATCGGAAGTCTCCGACTAAGCTGCGATATGCAGGTAGATGGTTATGTTGAAGGGGTTATTACCAGTGAAAAAACCCTGATCATCAGTGCTGCAGGCCGGGTTAAAGCTCAGGTCACCGCAGATAAAGTGATCATTAACGGCTTATTTGATGGTGAATTATTTGCTAATACTGTAGAAATATTACCTCAGGGTAAGGCAATGGGTATTATTCACAGTGACGACTTATGCATCGAGCGTGGTGGCAGTTTTATTGGTGAAACTCAACGCACCTCTCAGGATCAGGTAGTAAGTCTGGCCAAACCTGAGCACGAAGATGCCGCTGCTGATAACCGGATTGAGAACAAAGCCTGAACAAAAAAACGACAACACCTTAAGTTAACTTCTGCTATAATGCCGCCCCTTTGCAGGCGGCGTCCTGTTTTTAGTTACAGGATTTTATTGTGTCTGACCACTCTTTTAACCAATTGGCACTGCCAGCGTCATTGCTGGACTGTTTAAGCAGCCTTGAATATTATCAGATGACAGCCGTGCAGGCCCAAAGTCTGCCTGCCATTTTGGACGGCAAAGATGTTATTGCTCAGGCAAAAACCGGCTCGGGCAAAACGGCAGCTTTTGCGCTGGGCCTGCTGGCAAAGCTGGATGTTAAACGTTACCGGATCCAAAGCCTGGTATTGTGCCCTACCCGCGAACTGGCAGAGCAAGTTGCCGCAGAAATTCGCAAACTGGCCCGTAACATTCATAATATCAAAGTACTGACCTTGTGTGGTGGTGTGCCGACCCGCAGTCAGATCGTCTCGCTGGAGCATGGCGCGCATATTATTGTTGGCACGCCTGGCCGGGTCCTTGATCACTTGCAGCAGCAACGATTAGATCTAACCAATTTAACCACCCTGGTTCTGGATGAAGCAGACCGAATGCTGGAAATGGGTTTTGCAGATGCCCTGAACGCCATTTTGACAGAAGTGCCACCGTCCCGGCAAACGCTGCTGTTCAGTGCCACTTTCGATAAGACAGTGCGCCAGATTGCCGACAGTATAATGCAGACGCCTGAAACCGTTACTGTTGCCAGCGCTCATAGTCAAACCAGTATAGAGCAGTATTTTTATCAATTAGACGGCACAGACAGAGTTGACGCGGTAAGACTGCTGCTGCATCAGTTTCAGCCAGTCAGCACCGTGGTATTCTGCAATACTAAACGGGAAACCCAACAGCTTGCCGATACGCTGGCGCAATCCGGTATCAGTGTTATTGCCCTGCATGGCGATCTGGAGCAGCGCGAGCGCGAGCATGCACTGCTTAAATTCAGCAATAACAGTGTCAGCGTATTGGTTGCAACCGACGTGGCGGCCCGCGGTCTGGATATCGACAAGCTGGATTTAGTCGTTAACTATCAGCTGGCGCATGATGTTGCTACCCATACCCACCGTATTGGCCGTACCGGCCGTGCGGGTAACAGCGGTCTGGCGTGTTCGCTGTTAAGCCCGGATGACGGTCAGAAACTGACTGCCCTGGCCACAGAACTGGAGCTGGAGATCACAGCCAGGCCATTACCTGATACGTCACTGCTTGGCCGCAAGTTGCCAGAACCGGCAATGCAAACCCTGCAAATTGATGGTGGTAAAAAACACAAACTCCGTCCGGGTGATATTGTTGGCGCATTAACCGCCAGTAAACAGATAGCTTTTACTGACATTGGCAAAATTCAGATGCTGGACACAGTGGCGTTTGTAGCAGTTAGCCGCAAGGTCGCCAAGCAGGCACTGGCGCTGCTTAATGACGGTAAAATGAAAGGGAAAAAATACCGGGTATGGCGTCTGTAGCAAGCGCCATGTCACCGGCCCTGCTGCCAGCACTGAGTGATGACCACAGTGCTGGCAATAACCAGGTTGGAGAAGCGGCTTATAGTGCTACTTAGTTAGCGGTTCAGCTTGCAACAAGGTATTAATCCAACGCTCTTCAGTAATAAAGTTCCAGTGCCATTGTTGCCACTCTTCTCCAAGGCCAGCCTCAACAATCTGCTCGTTGCTCATACCTTTCGCCTGCATTAGCTCAACTTGAGCCAGAGTTCTCACCATCATCTGATGAAAGCGCTGCAAACCCGCCTTGTCAGTTAATTGACCATGCCCCGGGATAACCTTGGTTTGATCATCAATATTGGCAATTACATAAGCCACGTTGGCAATATAGCCACGAACCGATCCGCCATTATTTAAATCGATAAAAGGAAAGCGGCCTTCAAACATCATATCACCCATATGCACCACATTTTTATCTTCAAACCAGACAATAATATCGCCGTCGGTATGGCTTGGCGGCAGATATTCCAGCCGAAGTTTCTGGCCGTTCAGATTTAAACTAAGTTGGCTGGTGAACGTTTCGGTGGGTAAGCCTTTTCGCGGAAAGGCTTGATCAGCAGTTAAGCGTTTCAGTACGTTTGCGTGAGCGATAATCCGCTTTGGCATTAAGGCACTGTTGCCGTTTACATGATCACCATGCATATGGGTGTTTATCAGGGTGCCAAGCGCTTTACTTTCACTTAGTTCAGCAAGCTTAGCGTTAATTTTGTCTGCCAGCTCTGCATACTGGGCATCAATTAATATCACTTCGTTATCAGCAACCAAAGCGGCCATATTGCCGCCGGACCCCGTTAGCATGTATAGGTTGTCAGCCAAAGGTGTGGCGTTAATTTCAACATTTGCAAAACGGTTGGCCAGAGCAGGCAGACTAATAATCAATAAAAGGAGCAGGGTATAGGGTTGTAACCGTGGCATCGTTATTATCCTTATTACAGGTTATATCAACTAAATGCAGGCACCTGAGTGCCCGCGCTTTAACTAGCTTAACCTATACGCGGCAATAAACCATTCAGATGATTTTATTCTCCTGCCAGAACTTTTCTTTATCCAGCCGCTTCTGCCGCTTTTCACAGGGTTTATCACAATCGCAGGCTTTGTCTATATTCAGCTCACCTAATCCACCGCAACTACCGGCAATGGTTTTACGCTGGACAATAAAACCTACGGCCATGGCTAACACCACCACCAGAAATAATCCAAAGGTAAATATAAATACCGCCATTGCTTACCTCACTTCGTCAGCTAAAAAAGGTTTAAACGCATCACTTACCAGCTCACGGAAACCATCATCGGTTTTCACAATTATCAGGGCCGCCAGCTGATGCTGATTCGCAAACCGCAGAGCCTCTTCTGCATTCATAATATGCAGGGCTGTGGCATAGCCGTCGGCAGTCATGCTGCTTGGATGAATAATCGTGCTTGATACGGTCCGGTGCCGGACTGGCTCAGCCGTCCGCGGATCGATCAAATGGGAATAGCGTACGCCATCCTGTTCAAAGTAGTTACGATAGTCACCTGAGGTAGCAATCGCCATATCTCCCGGAGTGATAATCCGCTGCACGGCACGGTTGCCGGCTTCAGGCTTTTCAATTGCCACCCGCCAGGCACGATCAGGCTTGCTGCCTTTTAGCCGCATTTCTCCGCCTATATCAACCATGTAATCTGTGATACCGGCCTGTTCCAGAATCCCGGCTAATCTGTCAACACCATAGCCCTTGGCAATGGTTGATAAATCCAGTGCCAACCGGGGGTCAGCTTTTATCAGCTGATTACCCGTTAAGCTGATTTTGTTAATACCGACATAATCGCTGATTTCGGCCAGCTTCTCAGCAGCCGGGCGCTCGGTGATCCTGCCTGCGGCACCAAAGCCCCACAGCTCGACCAACGGGCCGACAGTAATATCAAGCACGCCATTGGTCTGCTGACCAATTCTAATAGCTTCGGCAATCACTTTGGCTGTTTGTTCATTTAAAGTGAAAGGCTCTGTTGTCTGCTGCTGGTTAAACTGCATCAGCTCTGACTGCGGCCGGTAAGTAGACATTAAATCGTTAATCAGCTCTAATTCCTGCTCAAGCTGCAGTTGCAACGCCTGATTATCGACGGGCTGCTGACTGAAAAACTTAACACTGTAACTGGTACCCATGGTATTGCCATGCAGCTCCTGCTCCTGCAGAGGTTTAGCTGCCGGGGTACAACCACTGAGCAACACGCTGGCGACAAGCAACCAGATTGCTGCAGCAAAGGAATAGCCTTTCATCAAATATCCTGCTAACACTGTGAATAAAACTCCTGCTGATATTTGTTACTGATATCAAGGATTAATAACATAAAAGGGGCAACGCAGAACGCTACCCCTTTTGGTATTTCTAAGGCTTGCGCCCGTTAACCACCAAAGTCATCCAACAGTATGTTATCGTCTTCCACGCCAAGATCTTTCAGCATGTTAATAACAGCTTTGTTCATCATTGGCGGGCCACACATATAAAACTCACAGTCTTCAGGGGCTTTGTGGTTTTTCAGGTAATTTTCATAAATTACATTATGAATAAACCCGGTATAGCCATCCCAGTTGTCTTCAGGCTGCGGATCTGATAAGGCAACATGCCACTCGAAGTTATCGTTCTCGGCCGCCAGCATATCGAAATCTTCCACATAGAACATTTCACGCTTGGAACGGGCGCCATACCAGAAGCTGATTTTACGCTTCGATTTTAAGCGGCGCAGCTGGTCGAAAAGATGCGAGCGCATTGGCGCCATGCCGGCACCACCACCAATAAATACCATCTCAGCTTCGGTTTCTTTGGCAAAAAACTCACCAAATGGACCAGAAATCGTTACCTTATCGCCTTTTTTAAGGCTCCAGATGTACGAGGACATCTTGCCACACGGCAAGCTCAGATTATTCGGTGGCGGTGTGGCGATCCGTACGTTCAGCATTATAATGCCTTCTTCGTCCGGATAGTTTGCCATCGAATAAGCCCGGATAGTCTCTTCATCCACTTTCGATTCTAAACTAAAGAAGTTAAAGCGTTCCCAGTCACCGCGGAATTTCTCCGGGACATCAAAATCTTTATATTTAACATGATGCGGTGGAGCCTCGATCTGGATATAACCACCGGCACGAAACGGCACCGATTCACCGTCCGGAATAGCCATTTTCAGCTCTTTAATAAAAGTAGCCTTGCTATCATTAGAGATAACTTCGCATTCCCATTTCTTGATACCGAAAATCTCTTCCTCTACTTCAATTTCCATATCAGATTTAACCGAAACCTGACAGGACAAGCGACAGCCCTCACGTGCCTCACCTTTGCTGATATGACCCATTTCAGTTGGCAGAATTTCACCACCACCTGATTTAATGTGCACCCGGCACTGACCACAGGTACCACCGCCGCCACAGGCTGACGACAAGAAAATACCATTGTCAGCCAACGCGCCTAACAATTTGCCGCCCGCTTTGGTTTTAATGGCTTTATCAGGGTCATGGTTAATACTGATTGTAATGTCGCCGCTGGCTACCAGTTTAGATTTTGCTGCCAGGATAATAAATACCAGCATCACTACTACTATGGTGAACATGCCAACGCCAAGATATATCTCTTGCATTGTATTTTCCTTCTACTGCTTTACAGTGAAACGCCAGAGAAAGACATAAAGCCTAATCCCATCAAACCCACTACCAAAAAGGTAGACCCTAAGCCGCGTAAACCAGCGGGTATGTCAGCATACTTCAGTTTCTCGCGAATACCTGCTAACAGCGTAATGGCCAATGCCCAGCCCACACCACTGCCGATACCAAATACCACGCTCTCACCAAAGTTATAATCACGTTCAACCATAAAGGCTACCGCACCAAAAATGGCGCAGTTTACGGTGATCAGAGGTAAGAAAATGCCTAGTGCGTTGTATAACGCCGGGAAAAACTTATCCAGGGTCATTTCCAGGATTTGCACCAGCGCAGCAATAACCCCAATGTAGGTAAGAAAACCAAGGAAACTCAAATCGGCATCTGGGAAACCAGCCCAATCCAACGCACCAGGCGCCAGCAAAAGGTGAAATACCAGATTATTAACCGGTACTGAAATTCCTAAAACTACAATAACAGCAACACCTAAGCCAAAGGCTGTTTTAATTTTCTGGGATACTGCTAAAAAAGTACACATACCCAGGAAAAAGGCTAACGCCAGATTCTCGATAAAGACGGCACGTACAAATAAGCTTAAATAATGTTCCATGAGCTACTCCTTATGCCTTCTCAACCTGTTCCGGGCGATATGCGCGAAGTACCCAGATAAATAAACCAATGATAATAAAGGCACTGGGTGCTATCAGTAGGAAGCCCATTGGCTGATACCAGCCCCCCTCACTGATCAACGGCATAATTTGTACGCCAAACAGTGAACCAGAGCCGCCCAATTCGCGAATAAAAGCCACTATCAGCAACACCACGCTGTAACCAAGGCCATTACCAATACCATCTAAAAAGCTCATACCTGGCGAGTTCTTCATGGCATAGGCCTCTGCCCGGCCCATAACGATACAGTTAGTGATTATTAAGCCTACAAACACTGATAACTGCTTAGACAGATCAAAAGCGAAGGCTTTCAGGAACTGATCCACCACGATAACCAACGAGGCAATAATGGTCATTTGCACGATAATCCGCACACTCGATGGGATGTGATTGCGAATCATCGAGATAAACAGGTTGGAAAATGCCACGACAAACGTCAGGGCAAAACACATCACCAACGCTGTGTCCATCTTAGTAGTCACGGCAAGTGCTGAACAAATACCTAATACTTGCAAAGCAATCGGGTTGTTAGCGAAAACCGGCCCAAATAAGACCGTTTTAATTTCTTTTGCATTAGCCATTAGTTAAGGCTCCTTGACGCACTTTCTGCAAGAACGGACCAAAGCCGTTCTCACCAATCCAGAAGGTAAAGGTATTTTGTACCCCATTTGCTGTTAAGGTTGCACCTGATAAACCATCAACCTCATAGGCTGAATCAGGATCGGCATTACCTGGCTTTTTAACTTCCAGCGCAATTTCGCCGGCATCATTAACCAGTTTTTTGCCTTCAAACTGCGCTTTCCAGCGAGGGTTTTCAATCTCTGCACCTAAGCCCGGAGTTTCACCCTGCTCATAGTAGTTTAAACCGATAATGGTATTGCCATCGGTTTCCAAAGCAAGGAAAGCATGCATAGTCGACCACAAACCGTAGCCATGTACCGGCAGTACCACTGCTTTCAGATTACGATCTTCGTCATAAGTCAGGTAAACCGGTGCTTTATCTGCAACCCGGCGAATCGATGCCACGTCGGCACCACCATCCAGGGCTTCACTTAACTCAGGATCTTTCATCGCCCGACGATAATCATAGCTTTCAGCGCAGCTTGTATCACAGTCGGCAACAATTTCCCCTGTTTCCAGATCAACCAATCGTGATTCAACATGCTTATTAAAAGTATCAGCTATGACCTGAGGTGATGCTTTGCCTTCAATTAAGCCAACGCTGCGCAGAATATTAACCTGAGAGTCGAGTAACTTATTCTGAGTCTGCTGTGGACGTAATTGTACAGCTGCGGTAGAAACCACAACTGCACACACTAAACATAAAGAAACTACTACAATCAGCGTTTTGCTGATGGAGTCATTATTACTAGACATTGCGTGCCAGCCTCCGCTTAATATTGGCTTGTGCCACGAAGAAATCGAATAAAGGTGCAAACAGATTGGCAAACAGAATAGCCAGCATCATGCCTTCCGGATAAGCCGGATTAGCAACCCGGATCATAATGACCATAAAGCCGATCAAGATGCCATAAGCCCACTTGCCCTGATTGGTAAACGACGCAGACACCGGGTCAGTTGCCATAAAGAACATACCAATAGCAAAACCACCCAACACCAGATGCCAATGCCATGGCATAGCGAATAACGGGTTAGTGTTAGAGCCAATGGCATTAAACAGGTAACTGGTTAAAATCATCCCGATCATGACACCCAGCACGATACGCCAGGAAGCAATGCGGAAGTAAATCAGCGCTAAACCACCAACCAGTAGCGCCAGTACAGAGGTTTCACCAACTGAACCGGGAATAAAGCCCAGGAAAGCGTCCCACCACAATTCGGTATTCGCGGCGTAATCAAGTTCACCCATTTGTGCCTTGCTTAACCAGGTAGCGCCTGAATAGCCATCAGCTACAGTCCATACCCTGTCACCGGAAATCTGAGCCGGATACGCAAAGAACAGGAAAGCGCGTCCCGCAAGGGCTGGGTTAAGGAAGTTGCGACCGGTGCCACCGAACACTTCTTTCGCGACTACTACACCAAAGGTAATACCTAACGCAACTTGCCATAATGGAATAGTGGCAGGCAGAATTAATGCGAACAAAATAGAACTGACAAAGAAACCTTCGTTAACTTCGTGCTTGCGCACTGACGCGAACAAGACTTCCCAGAAACCACCAACCACGAAGGTTACGGCATAGATTGGCAGAAACCAAACTGCGCCATAGAACATCTTGCCGGCCCAGCCTGATGCTTCAGTCAGATTACCACCAAGCATCTGGAATATAGCAACCTGCCAGGTATCAGGTGTACCATAGCCAGCCGCCAGCGCCTGAACAGCCTGGTGTCCAATATTGTACATACCAAAGAACAACGCCGGAAACAGTGCCAGCCAGACAAAAATCATAATCCGCTTTAAGTCGATACTGTCGCGGACATGAGTACCGTTTCTGGTGACCAGACCCGGCGTATACAAAACAGTAGCAACGGCTTCATACAGCGCGTACCACTTCTCGTACTTACCGCCCTTCTCAAATTGCGGTTCAATGCGCTCTAAAAAATGCTTTAAACTCATGATTAGCCTTCCTTCTGGATGGTCGTCAAGCAGTTGCGCAGAATTGTGCCGTAGTCGTATTTGCCAGGGCACACAAAGGTACACAATGACAAATCTTCTTCGTCTAACTCCAGGCAACCCAGGGTTTGGGCGCTGTCGGTATCACCGGAGATTAAATCTCTTAACAACAGGGTTGGTAATACATCCAGCGGCATTACCCGCTCATAATTACCAATTGGCACCATGGCCCGTGATGAACCATTGGTGGTCGTTGTCATATTAAACAGGCGTTTCGGGTTTAAATGCGCCAGATAAGCTCTGGTCACTGAAAACTTGGTGGCGCCCGGGGCAATCCAGCCTAAAAACTCTTTGTCATAGCCTTCAGCCAGCACCGACACTTGATTGTGGTAGCGGCCTAAATAACCATGGACACCATGCGCAGTGTTACCCGCCAGCACCGAGCCTGAAATAATACGGTTTTTACCGTCGTTAAGTTCATTATCAGTAAGCTCTGCTAATGACGCACCAAGCACTGTTTTAACCAAACGTGGTGATTTCACTACAGGACCGCACAAAGCTACTACCCGGTTTGCATCCAGTTCGCCGGTTAAAAACAGCTTAGCCATGGCAATAACATCCTGATAGCCGATATGCCATACCACTTTTTTCATGCTTACCGGCTCTAAAAAGTGAATATGAGTACCGACTAAGCCGGCAGGGTGTGGACCATCAAACTCAGCCACCTCAACCGCAGAACTCGCAGGCAGTTGACTGCCGGCTTTCTTAGTCAGGTATACTTTGCCATCGGTCAGCTTACTTAGCAGGGCAAGCCCCTGAGTAAAGGCTTCGGCATCGGCATTAATAATAACAGCAGGATCTGCAGCCAATGGATTGGTATCCATCGCATTAACAAAAATGGCGCGTGGTGTACTGTCAATCGCCGGGATCTGACTGAATGGCCGGGTACGTAACGCTGTCCACAAGCCTGAATCAACCAGATTTTCAGTGACTTGCTCACGGCTTAAGCCGCTAAGCTCATCGCTGCTGTAACGCTTGAATTGCTCTGCATCATTACCACTTATGGCAATGACAACTGACTGCAATACCCGCTTGGCACCACGGTTAATCTCTTTAACAGTGCCGGCAAGTGGTGCGGTAAATTTAACGCCAGGGTTTTTCTTATCTTCGAAAAGCACCTGACCTTTTTTTACAGTATCACCTACTTCGACTGCCATTGTCGGACGCATGCCCACATACTCTTCGCCCAAAACGGCGACGGTAGTAATGGCGTTACCCGTACTTATCTCTTGTTTAGGACTGCCTGCAAGGGGAATGTCCAAGCCTTTTTTGAGTTTTATCATACGTACTTGCACTACTATTTTGGGAAGAAACCGGGTCTAGTTTTTCAGCTGCAGCGAGCGCAGCACACCTGATTATACTAATGCGGCCAGCATGGCGCTCACTTTTTAACCAGATACACGTATTAAAGTCGCGAATTCTAACATTAAAGCCTGCGGCTATCCATGGTACAGCGCAAAATTATCAGCAAAATCATTACCAGCCAGACCCGCTAAATAGCACTAGCAGCATGGCGGTGATCTGACTGCTGTCAGCACGTTTCAGACCTGGCTCCGCCGCTGCACTAAGTGATAGCAAAATAAAAGCCGCACACCGGCGGCTTTTTGAATGCGACTAATTGGCAAGATTAGCCAACGGCACCAGAGGTGTGACATCGGCATCATAATCGACACCATCAAAGCCAAACCCAAACAAGTGCAGAAACTCAGTGTGATAACCATGATAGTCGGTCAGGCTGTCAATCGTATCGGTGGTCACCTGATCCCATAATGCCGCAACCTTGTCCTGAACGTCATCGGCCAGCTCTTTGCCGTCCATCCGCAGCCTGCCTGCATCGTCCAGAATCGGAGTATTGCTGTACAACCCCTGGCGGAACAAACCATTAATTTGTTCAATACAACCTTCATGACTGCCCTGCTGCTTCATTACCCGGTATAACAATGAGATATACAGCGGCATAATTGGAATAGCTGAGCTGGCCTGGGTCACCAGGGCTTTTAACGAAGCAACATAGGCGTTCGCTTTTACATCACTCAGCTTATTGCGAATGGCACCAGCTGCCCGATCCAGATCTTCCTTCGCCCGGCCAATGGTTGCTTTGCCATATATGGGCCAGGTCAGTTTTTTGCCAATATAAGTGTACGCCACCGTCTGGCAATTCTCTGCCAGCACACCAGCGGCATGGAGTTGATCTAACCAGCGCTCCCAGTCTTCGCCACCCATTACTTTAACAGTATTGAAAATTTCGTCGTCATTCGCTGGTTCAACAGAAACTTCTTCAATTTCCCGCTTGGTGGTATTAAGATTTTTCGCGGTATAAGCCTGACCAATCGGCTTTAATACCGAGCTATACACGTCACCGCTCACCGGGTCTTTCCGGCGCGGTGCTGCCAGGCTGTATACCACCAGATCAATCTTCCCCATTTCACTGCGGATCAGATTGATTGCCTCTGCTTTTAATTCATCAGTAAACGCATCACCATTGAGGTGCTTATTCCATAAACCTTCTGCCTCAGCAGCCTGTTCAAAAGCGGCGGTGTTATACCAGCCGGCAGAACCGGTTTTACTTTCCGTCGGCGCTTTTTCAAAAAAGATGCCCAACGTTTTAGCACCTGAACCAAAAGCTGCAGTAATTCTTGACGCCAGGCCATAACCGGTAGAGGCACCGATAACCAAAACGTTTTTTGGGCCATCAGCCACTGGGCCCTGCTGTTTAACATAACTAATTTGTTGTCTTACGTTTTCAGCACAACCTACCGGATGAGCGTTAGTACAAATGAAACCACGAATTTTCGGTTGAATAACCATAAGAAGTCCTGCTGTTAGCTCGCTAAAAAATTACGCTAGTGTAAAACTTTAACGCAGAAAACAGGTCTGATCAGCCTGTTTATTTTATTTTAGGCTGATTTCAGCACCTGTAATGTCCTGATATAGCTTACAGTGATGCTTTATCGGCCTTGCTGCCGCCAAAGCATTTAGGCGATGCCGGAGGGGTTTCGGCGTAATATTCATACCACTCAGATGGGGTATAAGTATGTAACGCCAGGGCGTGAATTTTTTCGGCCAGCTCTTCCGCCACAACGGCATTTACGGCCCGGTGGCGCGCCAGCAATCTCATACCGTCAAATGCCGCTGTTACAATAACCACTTTAAAATGGGACTCCGAACCTGCTGGCACATTATGGTTACTACTCTCGTTAATCACTTCCAGAAACACAGGGTCAAAGGCAGTAAGAAGTTTTTGTTCTATCGCGGTATGAATTAGCATGGGTCTCGTTCCCTGAACAAATTAGTATAGTGATCTTAGTAAAGCCACATGCCATTGTCGCCCGCTATTTTTGACTGGCAGGAAAATAACAGGCTAACAAACTGGTCAGGCTACTAAAAATAATTTTATCTAAGCAGGCGCTGCAATATATCGAAAAGTAAGGTTTAGTCGTGCTGCACTCACCCTGCTTTGTTTCGGCAGGCGGTGTTGCCAATGTTGCTGACACTTCCCTGCCATCAGCATCAGGCTGCCATTTTCCAACTGTAATTGCAGCTGATGGCCATTGGTCCGGTGTTGCAGATCGAAGCGGCGGCTTGCGCCTAAGCTAAGGGAAGCAATAACAGGTGCATCACCAAGCTCAGGCTCATCATCAGCATGCCAGCCCATGTGGTCCTGACCATTGGCATACAGATTAAGCAGCACACAGTTAAACGGGAAAGCAACAGCCGCACTGATCTCAGCTGCCAGACGTTGCAGCGCCGGATGCCATGGTTCAGGGTTAAAGCACACGCCTGAATACCGATAACTGCAATGCGGCTCTCCCATCCATACCTGACGGCGCGGTATCTTCACGGTTTTACCATAGATCCGAATTTGCTCTTGCCGCCAGTTTAAACTGGCGCTCAGCGTTGCCTGCAACAATGCCGCGTCGCTTGCTGGCATCCAGGCCGGCCACATTGTAATAGCGGCATCAGGTAATAAAAAGTGTTGCACGTCTGCTTTGCTGTTGTCGCTCTGCCTCTGGCGTGTCAAAATGTGATTCTCTCTGCTAACACGTTGTCGTTATGAATACCCAATTTCAGTTAGGTCAGATCAGCCTGACGCTCCATCGCTGGCCGTTAGATCAGCCGAATCACAGCTTACAGGCCTGGGATGCTGCTGACGAACTGCTGATTAATGCAGCGCACACTGCGATTGCCCAGTATTGTGCAACACAGTCAGACCAACCACACGTATTACTGATCAATGACGGTTTTGGTGCGCTGTCCTGCGCCCTGGCCGATGTAACCCAAACCAGTAGCACTGATTCTTACCTGGCGCAGCAAGCGGTTGTTTACAACAGGGCAGCAAACAATATTGCCAACCGGCATTTCAACAGCATTAACAGCCTGGAACCACTGCCCGGCAACCCTGATATTGTGTTAATAAAACTGCCAAATAACCATAGCTATTTAAGTTTTATTTTAAGCCAGCTGGCGTCAGTTGTCCGACCCGATACCGTTATTATGGCTGCGGCCAAAGCCAAAGACATTAACCGCAACGTGCTGGACATGTTTGCCAGACAGCTTGGACCGGCAGAGGCATCACTGACAGTGAAAAAATGCCGGTTAATAAGCTGCCAACCGCAGCCTGGCAAACCGCAACCACATTTCCCGTTGCAATGGCTGCTGGATGAAACCGATTTTACTGTAGTCAATCACGCCAACGTTTTTGCCCGGGAGAAACTGGATCTGGGTGCCAGATTTTTTCTGCAGCACTTACCTCATGCTACCGGCGGCCAGCGAATTATTGATTTAGGCAGTGGCAATGGTGTCCTCGGTTTAATGCTGCTATCAAAAAGCCCCGACAGTAAAGTGGTGTTTACCGACGAATCTTATATGGCGGTTGCGTCTGCCAGGGCAACTATCGAGTTAAATCTGCCACAGTGTCTGAACCAGAGTGAATTTGTTGTCGACGACTGTCTGGCCAGCCAGCAGGATCAAAGCGCAGACCAGATTATATGTAATCCGCCTTTTCATCAGCAGCATACAGTCACAACCCATATTGCCAGCCAGATGTTTATTGAGGCAAAACGGGTATTGAAACAGGGTGGCCGGTTGCGTATTGTGGCAAATCGCCATCTTAATTATCAACAGCAGTTGCAGCGACTGTTTGGCCACTGCCAGCAACTGGCTGCAAGTCCAAAATTTGTGATACTCGAAGCCATTAAAAGGAGCTAACCAGATGCGTACCTTGTTGCTGTGTTTACTTTTGCTTGCTGGCTGTGCCAGCAAGCCACCGCGCTTAATTGTCAGCCCACAGGTGTTCTGGCCACAGGCGCCTTCGCTGCAACAAAGCACCTTTAGTTTTTACCTGCTGGATCAACGCTCAAGTTTGAATACCCTGGTAATTGAGCGCGGTGATACCAGTCAGGGCTATGCCACTGCTAATGATCTAAGGGCTGAACTGGAGCAAACCGTTGCCGATGCGTTAAGAGCCCGCGGCGCCAATCTGACAGGTCAGGGCAGCCGTTCGCTGACTATTCAGATTAACCAGCTACAGGCCAGAGTAAACCAGCGACCACTTGACCATGAAGTGGTAAACAGGGTTACCATGACAGTGCTGGTACAGCATGACGGCAACAGTTTTTCGAAAGCGTACAGCGGTGACAGCCGGCAAATTGCACCATTCCGGGCCGATATCGCGGTAATTGAGCGGGAATTGCGGGTTCTAACCGAGCAGGTACTGACTGACTTATTGCGTGATGAAAGCTGGCAAAAACATCTGAGGGGGTAAAACAATGCGAGCAGGCTTGATCTTTATAATGATGCTTTGGGCCATGCCACTGCAGGCGGGCAAATTTATGCAACCTGACAACCTGTATCCCAGGGTACAACTGGAAACGTCAGCAGGCAATATTGTGCTTGAGCTGGATCGCAGCCGTGCCCCGCTTACAGTAAATAACTTCCTAAGTTATGTAAAAAAGAATGCATACAACAACACCGTTTTTCATCGGCTAATTGCCGGTTTTGTGGTGCAGGGTGGCGGTTACGATATGCAATTTAATGAAATTGAACAAGGCAAAACCATTTTTAATGAATCCGGTAACGGCTTAACAAACCAGTATGGCAGCATTGCCATGGCGCGGCTGTCTGATCCTCACAGTGCCAGCAGTCAGTTTTATATTAACCTGGCAGACAATCCCAGCCTTGATCCTGGTTCCCGTTGGGGTTACGCCGTGTTTGGCCGGGTCATTACCGGCTTTGATGTCCTGGACAAAATCAACGAACTGGAAACAGAAACCAGTGAAAAACTCGGTTGGCCTGATGTTCCCCGCCAGCCTTTGCTGCTTAAAACGGTACGCTTACTGCCAACCGAATAAAACCGGCTATACTTGCCTTAATTGTTGTACTTCTGGCAACAGTTGAGGCAAGCAATGTCAGAGCGGTTTATTGAACTAAAATCCCAGCAGCTGGTTTACTATGTATCCCGCTTTTTACGTGGTCGGCTGGCCCATAGTGAGCTGCATATTTTTGTCTGGGATACGCTTGAAGAGTGGTCACAGTTTCATCTGCTGGCAGGCACACCCGGCAGTTTGCGGGAACGTGTTTTCTGGCACCTGCTGCATCAACTGGAATATTGGCCCGCCCATAGTTTGCAGCATAATCGTCAGTTACGCAGAAATATCCAGGATTGTCTCAGTTTCCTGCGCGGTAAAGGCCATTGCCCGTTAGATTGCATTGGCGTCAGACCATAATCACTTGACCTGAATTATCAGCAGGGTAAGCTACCCGAACCGTTTTTGTGTCGGATTTCAGCCTTGACCTCTTATTTTTCCTGGCTCTCAGGCCTGCGTATTTACTTTCAGCGTCAGGTATTAATCATTTTTGTACTGGGCTTTTCCAGTGGTCTGCCACTAATGCTGGTGTTTGGGGTGCTGTCTTTCTGGCTTCGCGAAGCAGAAGTTTCACGCGCCGATATTGGCTATTTCAGCTGGGTTGCCATGGCTTACGCAGTTAAATGGCTCTGGTCGCCACTGGCTGACAACCTGAAAATCCCGTTATTTCATCATTTACTTGGCCGACGACGAAGCTGGTTGTTGGTGTCTCAGGTTGCTGTCGCAATAGCGATTTGCTGCATGGCATTTACCGATCCACAACAAGATTTAGCCCTGATGGCCGCCCTGGCTGTGTTACTGGCATTTTCGTCCGCTACTCAGGATATTAATGTCGATGCCTATCGGATCGAAATTGCCGAAGTTGAAATGCAGGCAGCGCTGGCTGCAGCCTACCTAACCGGCTACAGGCTGGCAATGATTCTGGCATCAGCGGGGACGCTGTGGTTAGCCGCATTGTTTTCACAAAGCAGCGATTATGACTTATCCGGCTGGCAACACGCATACCTGGTTATGGGTTTGTGCATGCTACCGGGTATAATTACTACCCTACTCAGTAAAGAACCGGTTAGTGTTCTCAAGCAGCAAAACACTGCCCATGGTTCGATGATAACCCGCTTCGCGGCATGGCTGAAGCAAGCCGTCATTGCACCTTTTACTGACTTCTTTTCCAGATATAAATGGCACGCCCTGCTTATACTTGCTCTGATCGCCTGTTACCGGATGACAGACGTGGTAATGGGCGTTATGGCCAACGCTTTCTATGTCGACATGGGGTACAGCAAAGAAGAGGTTGCCAGTGTCTCGAAGATTTTTGGGGTGATCATGACGTTAATCGGGGCCGCCCTTGGCGGTGTACTGATTAATCAGTTTGGGATAATGAAAGTATTATTTGCCGGCGCTATTTTAAGCGCAGCGACTAATTTATTGTTTTCTGCCCTGAGCCAGATTGGCTATGATTTAATGTGGCTGACACTGGTTATTTCTGCCGATAATTTAAGTGCTGGCATCGCCACCAGCGCCTTTATTGCTTATTTATCGTCTTTAGTAAATCTGGCTTTCACCGCTACCCAATATGCTATGTTCAGCTCGCTGATGCTGTTGCTACCCAAATTTACCGGCGGCTTTTCCGGACAGTGGGTTGACCAGTTTGGTTACAGCACTTTTTTTATGATGACAGCCGCTATGGGCTTGCCGGTGTTGATACTGATCCTGTTACTGGCAAAAGCAGATAGCTCAGGCCGCACAACAAAAGTCAGTGCAGCAAAAGTCAAAACAGAAGAAATAAGTTAATAAGACATCAGCAATAAAAAAGCCGCTTAATAGCGGCTTTTTTATTGTCTTTACTTCTATTATCTCTACTTCGGGTTTATCTTCATTTTATGCCACTACAGATTTCAGGCGCTAAGCACCTGTTTTAACCCTTCAGTCGGATCAACTTCAAGCGCCTGACAATAACGGACGTATTCAATAACGTCCAAACGGCGCTCCTGATTCTCAACTTTACCGATAAAAGAATGAGGTGTCCCTAAAATTTCTGACAAACTGCGCATGGTATGGCCTTTGTCCTGACGCTGTCGTTTCAACCAGACACAAAGACGCTTATTTTCGTCTGAAATTACACTTTTAGTACCTTTCATATTTTTTCTTCTCCCAGCGTGTTACGCTTTTATTATGATCAACCAGCCTTCCTGCGAAATAAAATCCAAACCTTATTGCCAGTGCAATAAGCAATTTAAAGCAATTAATTAAACCATAGGATGCGACGAGCGTATAGCTACATGCGTTAAAAAATGTACAACAACTTTACAACAGCAGAATTCAGCGGCGATGATAACCCCATAAATAACCGGGGTTTGACGCTTCGAATGGGGATTCCGAGGTTAAAAATATGATTAAGTTATTGTTTGTAATACCGTTATTAATGTGTGTTATCTGGTACCTGTATCTTCAGCAAAATAACTGGACGCTGGCGCAGGGAAAAAAAGGTTTTTTATATATTATCAGCTTCAACCTAGTTATCGCGCTGGTTCTGACGATTTTGGTGTTTGCAACCCGACCTTGAACTAAAACAGTGATTTATAAGCGGCTTTGCCGGATAATCCGGCAAAATCGTCTTTATAAATTTACAAAATGGCTACTTTTACTAAACAGAAAATGACGAGCCACAACCACATGTGGTGGTTGCATTAGGATTCTGCACGATAAAACGACTACCTTGCAGACCTTCTGTATAATCAACAACCCCGCCCATCAGATATTGCAGGCTCATCGGGTCTACTACCATAGACACGCCCTGCTTCTCTACAGTTAAATCGCCGTCATTTACTTTCTCATCGAAGGTAAAACCATACTGAAAGCCTGAACAACCGCCACCAGTAATATACACCCGTAGTTTCAGGTTCGGATTATCCTCTTCACTTACCAGCAACGCCACTTTGCGGGCTGCTGCATCAGTAAATTCTAATGGTATTTGCATATCAGACATGGGTGCTCCAACAAGGTTACAACAGCGCAGATTATCTAATACCTGACTAATTTATTCAAGTATTATGCCCCTCTCCACTAAACTTAACTGCAGTAACCATTAACAGCGGTAATTAATATCTGCGTTCTCAAATGCTTATGTTAGACTTAAGCCATCGTTTAATACTCCTGTTTTTTTATGCGTCGATGGCGAGACTGGCTGCCCGGGTTGCAGCGCCGATTAGCATTACCTCAGACCTCCTTGCAGTTGTGTCTGCTTGGCATGCTTGGCGGTTTAATTGCTGCCGTGCTGATCATTATTTTCCGACTGGCTATTGTCGCGCTGCAAAGCCTGTTTTTAACTGATGCTGACGATTTCTCCACTGTCGATCCGGAAATTGTCTGGTTGCTGCCGCTTGGCGGCGCCCTGCTGATTGGGCTTATTGCCCTGATTACCGGCTATCGTCATTACCGGATGGGTATTCCATTTGTTATTCACCGGATAAAAACCCGCTACGGCATTATGCCATTCAGAAATACCATGAATCAGTTCTTCGGCGGTATTATTGCTTTAGTCAGTGGTTTCTCTGTGGGACGGGAGGGCCCATCAGTGCATCTGGGTGCTTATGGCGCCAGCACGGTGGGACGATACCTGCAGCTGCCGTACAACAGTGTTCGTATTCTGGCTGGCTGTGGTATAGCGGCCGGTATTTCTGCTTCCTTTAATACACCGCTGGCAGCAGTAATCTTTGTGATGGAAGTTGTGCTGCGTGAGTATCGTATTCATGTGTTTATACCAATAATGCTGGCTTCTGTGGTGGGGGCCCTGGCTACTCAACTGGTATTTGGCCATGACAGAGAGTTAGCGTCACTTAATATTGTGGCGATAAATATCTGGCATTTTCCTTACCTTGTTGTCTGCGGTATTGTCTTTGGCGCAGTGGCATTTTTGTTTAATCAGAACTTAATGCGGTTAATCCGTCTGGTGAAAAACTGGCCCTTGCTGATCCGGCTGGCGCTGGCAGGCAGCGTAACAGCCGCAGTAGGTTATCTGATCCCGCATGCCATGGGCGCGGAAACCGGCGCCATATTCAACGCCGTGAATAATCCGACCGATGTTCAGTTATTATTGGTCATATTTATCGGCAAACTCATTCTGACTATTTTTGCGTTGGGCCTGGGCGTTCCCGGAGGGGTAATAGGCCCGGTATTTGGTATGGGCATTGTACTTGGTACCCTGCTGGCAATTGTACCTGCTATTTTTATCGGCGACAGCAGTACCGCCGGTACCTACGCGGTGCTTGGCATGGCCGGGTTAATGGCCGCCACGCTGCATGCGCCGTTGGCCGCGCTGCTGGCTGTTATTGAGCTGGCGTCAAATCAGCAGATTATTTTACCGGCAATGGTGGTGATAATTACTGCCTATGTCACCACAGTACAATTTTTTAACAACAAGTCGATCTTTATGATGCAGCTCGACTTTATGCAAATGCCCTACAAGCTTGCGCCAGCCGACGACATTTTACAAAAAGTGGGGGTGCTGGCATTGCTTAGTAAGGAATATGTGGTGCTGCATAATCCCGATGACAACGCAGTTCGCCAGCAACTGGCGCAACTGCAACCGCCAGTACAGTTGTTGTTAAAACGCACTGAAGGCGATATCACCGAGTTTGTCGCTGCCAGCTATGACGTCAGTTTGTCATTGGGGGGTGACAGTGCTATCCATTATCAGAACGTAACCGGCCTGTCTCATCAGGCAACAATGGCTGAAGTATTCGCACTACTGGAAGATGAGCGCGATGGTCTGGTGTACATCTATCAGGACTCTCCCACCGAGCCAATTGGCGTTATTCGCTGGGATCAGGTTCGCAGCTTGCTGATTAAACAGAATAATTTACTATGACTTTAATCCTGATATACAAAGCACTACACCTTTTCTTTATGGTTGCCTGGTTTGCCGGTATCTTTTATCTACCCAGGTTATTTGTTTATCACGCCGAAACCAAAAGTAGCGATTGTGCTGAAACCTTTAAAATAATGGAACGGCGCTTACTGTATTTTGTGACACCTTTTGCCTTGCTTACCCTGGTATTCGGCGTGCTGCTGATTGTGGCTTATGGCAAAGCCTGGTTTATTGCCAGCGGCTGGCTGCATATCAAATTATTACTGGTGCTGCTACTTTATGCTTACCATGGCTGGTGCTTTAAATTACTGGCAGATTTCAGGCATGACCGCAACCGGCACAGTGCCCGTTTCTACCGGATATTTAACGAATTGCCAGTGCTGATACTGCTGGCCATTATTTTGCTGGCGACGCTGAAGCCACTACTGCACTTAACTCGCTTTTAAGCGGTGCTTTTGCGTATAATAGCAGTTACTTTGCGCCCGCTGCGGCGCCTCATGGCAACTGTTAAGTGAGTACTTACAATGAGCTTCAAAGGCCAGCATATCCTTTCTGTTAAGCAATTTGATCGCGACAATATTTCCCGGATTTTTGAAATAGCACGCCAGATGGCACCTTATGCCAGCCGTAAAAAGAGAACCCGGGTGCTTGACGGGGCGATTCTCGGTAATCTGTTTTTCGAGCCAAGCACCCGCACCCGGGTCAGTTTTGGCTGTGCTTTTAACCTGTTGGGCGGAGAGGTTCGTGAAACCACGGGGATGGAATCGTCAGCATTGTCTAAAGGCGAGTCGTTATTTGACACAGCCAGGGTGATTAGCAGTTACAGTGATGTTATTGCTATGCGTCACCCGCAAGCGGGTTCAGTTGCTGAATTTGCTGAAGGTAGTCGGGTGCCGGTGCTGAACGGTGGCGATGGTGCCAATGAGCACCCTACCCAGGCCCTGCTGGACCTGTTTACTATCGAACGGGAGCTGGCAGCCTCCGGTTTGCAGATAGATGGCATGCATATCGCGATGGTCGGCGATCTGAAATTTGGCCGTACCGTCCATTCGTTGTCGAAGCTGTTATGTTTGTACCGCAATATTAAGGTTACGTTGGTATCGCCAGCCGAATTAGCTATGCCGGATGACATTGTCAGCAACCTGGCAGATGCCGGTCATCAACTGGTGATAAGTGACAAACTGGAAGGCCATTTAAATGCTGATATTGTCTACCAGACCCGGATCCAGGAAGAACGATTTCCATCCAAGGCAGACGCAGACCAGTATCGTGGTAAGTTCCGGTTAAATCAGGAGATTTACACCCGCTACTGTAAGTCTAACACTGTTATTATGCATCCGCTGCCACGCGACTCACGAATGGAAGCCAATGAACTGGACAACGACTTAAATCTTAACCCCAACCTTGCTATCTTTCGTCAGGCTGACAATGGCGTGCTGGTGAGAATGGCGCTGTTTGCCCTGACTCTTGGCGTGGAAAACATCGTCAAAGATTACGAATGCGCCGTGCCCTGGTACAGCAATAAATAATGCAGCAACAAGTAAGTCGAAGCAGCAATCAGGCACAACACTTTATAACTTTGAACGGAATTTACTATGTCTTTATCTGAAACCCTTTTTCAACGGGCCCAACTTACTATCCCTGGTGGTGTGAACTCTCCCGTGCGTGCCTTTAAAAGTGTCGGTGGAACCCCGGTTTTTATTGAACGCGCTGATGGTGCTTACTTATTTGATGTCGATGGCAAGCGCTACATTGACTACATTGGCTCCTGGGGGCCAATGCTGCTGGGGCATAACCACCCCGCTATTCGTAACGCTGTTATTCAGGCGGCGGCAAAGGGTCTGAGTTTTGGCGCGCCTTGTCCGGCAGAAATCGATATGGCAGAAAAAATTGCCAGTCTGGTGCCGTCAATGGCAATGGTGCGGATGGTCAGCTCAGGTACTGAAGCAACCATGAGTGCCATTCGTTTGGCCCGTGGTTATACCGGCCGTGATACCATTTTAAAATTTGAAGGCTGCTATCATGGCCATGCCGATTCGCTGCTGGTTAAAGCAGGCTCTGGTGCACTAACCTTAGGCGTACCTAACTCACCAGGCGTTCCGGCAGACTTTGCCAAATACACCCTTACCTGTGAATTTAATAACCTGGAGCAGGTAGAGCAGATTTTTGCAGAAAAAGGCGCGGATATCGCCTGTATTATCGTTGAACCCGTGGCAGGCAATATGAATTGCATTCCACCTGAGCCTGGTTTTCTGGAGGGCCTGCGCCAGATTTGCGATCGCTATCAGAGCGTGCTTATTTTTGATGAAGTCATGACGGGCTTCCGGGTTGCACTTGGTGGTGCTCAGGCGGTATACGATGTAACGCCGGATCTGACAACACTTGGTAAAATCATTGGCGGCGGTATGCCGGTCGGTGCATTCGGTGGTAAGCGCGCTATTATGGAGCATATTGCTCCACTGGGTCCGGTGTATCAGGCCGGTACGTTATCCGGTAACCCTATTGCGATGGCTGCGGGCCTGGCTGCTCTTAGTGAAATCAGCAAGCCAGATGTATTTGAAAAGCTCAGTACCAAAACCAGTCAGCTAATCACCGGTTTAAGTGCAGCAGCCCAGCAGCACGGTGTGCCGATGACCTTTAATCAGGTTGGCGGCATGTTTGGCTTTTTCTTCAGTAGTGAAGCCCGGGTCAGCAATTTCCAGCAGGCAACACAATGTGACGCGGCGGCTTTTAAACACTTTTTCCATTTAATGCTGCAGCAGGGTATTTATCTGGCACCCTCAGCATTTGAAGCGGGCTTTTTATCGCTGGCTCACAGTGATGATGATCTCGCCGCAACGATAGACGCCGCTGCAAAGAGTTTTGCTGCGCTTTAATTGCGGTTTTGCAGCCAGACAATATCGGTATCGTAGTGGCGGGGCTGCACACTAAACAAATTGCCGGTATTGTCGCTGTGCAGCTCCCGTGGCAAGGCATTTGCCGGCCATGGGTAGCGCTGTATCTCTCCATCAAGCCAGTTATACACATTCAGCTGCCACTGCTGGCTGTCTATCCAAAGTAGTTGCTGATTATTGCTGGTCCACTGCTCCGGCGAAATATGATGCCAGTTCAGGTTGACCGGTAGCGGTGTTACCTGTTGCGGTTGGCCAGCTGACCATAGCGCCAGCTCGTTATTGTTGTAAAACTGCACTACTAAGCCGTCTGGTGAACATTTCAGATTAACCACGCCCGATAGCAGTACCCGCGGTTGTTGCAAATCCGACATCAACTGCCAGCCATCGCTGTTTTGCTCGGTCCAGTACAGATTCTGATAGCAACTCTGATAGCGGCCCGATACCGGCCTGTTACTCAACGCCAACAGGCTGCCATCATCAAGTGCTATCTGATACAGCTGGTTATCAATAACCGACAGCAAGCTGTTTTGATGCCAGAATAACTGCTGAATATACTGACCACTGGCCAACCGTGATAACTGCCGGCTTTCGCCTGCTCGCGATAACCACACCTGATTATCACCAACCCGCTCAGAAACAAACGCAAGCTGCTCACCATTAGCAGCAAACAAACGTTCATTCCGGTTACTGGTTTGCCAGCTCTGCTCACTGTTAAGCGAGCCGTCCTGCAACGTTAACGATACAATATCAGTTGTATAATCAAGAAACTGGGTCGCCAGGATCCGCTGCTGATAACGCTGTGGCTGAGTCAGGCCCCAGGTCATCGGTCCCAGACTAAGTTGTTTAAGGCTATCTAAGTTATATAACTGCAACTCACTGTTTTGCAGAGTTAACAGGGCATGATGCTGGTCCCAGCTGCTACTGGTGAGAATTTGATTGTCGAAGTTAGCAACAGCTTGTAACTGCTTTTTCTCCAAATCCACCCGGTACAACCTGCTACGATAAAAATCCTGTTGTGCTACCAGATACAATGCTGAGCCGACAACCAGTAGTTGATCCACCTTCTGCCACTTTTCAGGAAATGACATCAGCCTTAAAGTGCTGCCATCCTCTGTCCGGCGCCACAATTCATAGCGGTGTAAATCTGGCGCATAATCAAGCCAGTACCACTGCCGGTTTAAAATAGCTAATCCCTGAGGAAGAACACGCTGGCACGGCATAACATGCTCAGCTGGCTGAAAATCAGGCATAACCTGTTGTTGATAAAAAGCGCATTGCTGCTCAGTGTTCAAGGCCCGGAACAGCAGCCTGGTATCATCCAGCCACAGTGGTTGGCTGGCGGCAGTATATATTGCGTCGCTGTAGCTTACCTTTAAACTGCTTAAATCCTGGCGCGCCAGCTGCAATGGTGCTGCTTCAGATTTACGATGCAGGTAAAATGCAAACTGCTGGCCCGGTTCCATCGTTGCCCAGAATTCCTGCCCGGTTAATGCACTTAACGGTTTTACCGTATCGGGCAGCTGGGTCAGCGGCGCAACTGTGATGCTGGCCAGCATGTAGGCAATGGCAGCCCCGCCCAATAGTAGTGCAGAGCAAACTGTGCTGATAAACCGCCATGGCAAGCCTTTGGCCGATGCCGTGCTGTTCTCTGTAAGTTCAGTCGCGACCAGTGTTCTGCTGCTCACCAGTGGCTTGCGTTGGTTACTGGTTAACGGCTCAATGTGGCAAAGCCACTGGTAGCCTTTTTTAGCAATGGTGGCAATATAAGCAGGGGATTTAACATTATCACCCAGCACTTTTCGCAAAGCACCAACCGCCCGCATTACCGCGGCATCTGTGCCTTCAGCTGGTGGCCAGACATCGTTAATCAGCGTGTCTTTATCGATGATCTTGTTCGGGTGCAGTAAAAAATAATTCAGCAGACTGTGCAACCGCGGTTCTAATACCACAGGCGCAGCCGCACTGACATCAGGCCCGGCAGGCAAAAGTTGCCCGTAAGCCGCCTGATAGTACCAGTCGCCAATTTTTACCAGTGGTTCTAAGTTTGACATTAAGGTCCGCCTGACTAAAGTGTCAGAGCGGATTATACCTTAATTGACTGAAAAGTAGAGTGTATCTGCTTTTGAAACGATGTTAAACCGCCTCAGGCCAGCCGGGATTCATCTTTTTTATCTTTAGTGGTGTCTTTATCACCTGTTGGTTTAGGAGCTGAACTATCAGTTGGTACTGGTTTTGGTGATTGCTCGTCGGGGTCGCGACAAGTCGGCCAAAAAGAACATACGTATAAATTATCAAGTTGCAGCTGCTGCGTATCCACAGTAACACTCTTTACTGTACTACCAGTTGATGCCAGACATACAGCGGCGCTAATAAAGATTACATTAAATACTTTTGTCATGGTAAAGTCTCCGGGTTTCAGTCACATAATTGTGCTTAACACTATCGACCCTACTCCTGAACTCGCGATGAAACTCGATGGTTTTTCAATAAAAACCTTATAAATTGTCGATCTAATAACTTATTTCAGCAATATCAAAATCCGCTCTGGCGGCTTCCAGAAAATAAACCTTCGTTTCATCCAGCGAGATACTAAAGCGGCTATGATACAGATAGTCATCAATAACCTTTTCATTAATGAAATTGTTCGTTAAATCATAGTAGCGTAATTGATACTGAGTACCATCAAGCAGATAAGTAAAATAGAACCCCTGTGCACGAAGATCAAGTTTAAAAAAAGCTTGATCTGCTGTCGTCCCTAAATCCAGTTTTTTTGTGTCACCGTTAGGGTATTCAATAACAAGATGTTTAGAGTTGGCATCACGCCAGATATTATAATCCGCAATATAACTTTGCTGATATAATTCACGGTCAGTTGCCAGCAAACGCTTTTCAAAGCCGGTATTAACTGCGGCGGCCATAATATCCCAGCGCCCCTGGCGCGACTGGGCATAAAATACTTCGCTGCCATCTCTGCTCCAGGCCGGGTTAGCAACAATTTCATTTTCTTTGCCAACAATCTGGGCTAACTGGCCGTCCATTGTCAATTGCCAGATACCGCTATTAAGATGCAGCAGTAACTTGCTACCATCGGGAGAAAATACCAGGCTGCGGATCCGCTCCCGGGAGCTGAATTCGGTTAGTTGTTGCTGTCGGCCATCAGGATAGAACAGCCAGACCTGGGGTAACCCAGATCGCCGCGATACCACCGCCACCGGCCCTTCCGGTAGTGGGTTAATCTCAACGAGAGATTCATTACGATTCGAACTGAATACCAAGTTTTCAGAGGGTGTCTCCGTCACCCGTTTGTTATTTACCTGCTTTATGTTGGTATGAGAGAAAAAGCCAACTGACGCATAAATTTTACCGCTTACTGCCCCCACCTGGATTTCATTAGCATGGTTATCGGTATAAGCCAGCTCACGGCTCACGCCAGTGGCAACATCGACAATCCCAAGAGCAGTGGGGCCGGATGGATAAATAATACTGCGGTCATCCTGCGTCCAGTCTATATTGCCCGGGTAAGCATCATCAATCTGGACCAGCAGCCGGGTTGCGCGGTTAGTTAAATCAAGCAGCCAGATTTGGGCAGCCCCGGCTGCATCACGAATAAAGGCAATTTTATCACCCGAGCGCGAATAGCGCCCGGCATAATCACCAAAACTGCTGGTAGGTGGCACTGTTAATTGCTCCGCCGTGCCACCGGCTACCGGGTACATCATCATTACCATTTGTTTTTGCTCTGCATCCAAGCTGGGATAAATGATATAACGGCCATCGGGCGACCAACTAATTCGTGCGGATACGGACTCCGGAGTGCATAAGGTTAACAATGTGTCCGTTTTTAACGCCATTTTCCCCGGCTCTAATTCAATCATGCGAATTTCACAACCGCGGTCTGGTAACATTTCATGGTAAGCAATCCTGTCACCACTTGGGCTAAAAGCTGCACCAACACTATTAGAATTATCATCAGTCAATTGTACTCGCTGGTGGTTCACTAAATCTTGTAATGTCAGTACTGCAGTTAAATCTGAGCCAACTTTGGCGTGACTAAACACCAGATAGCGCTCATCAGGCGAGACACTATGATAAAACTCAAGGCCGTCGAGCGAGGTAATGGGTTTATAGCGCCACAGTGGAATGGTATTAACTTCTGCTGACTGATTATCAGCCACCGGTTTCAGCCAGAACAGCCAGCTTAACAATAACAAAGACGATACAACCAGCATGCCGGCCCATAGGAAGGCTTTTTTTCGCGGTTTGATTGCTGCAGCTGCTGACGTTACCTCAGCAGTTTTATCGCCAGCCTGCGACTTGTCGGGAATATCGGTGACACTGGCGATAAACCGATAACCACGTTTTGGAATGGTTTCAATATATGTTGGCTGGCGGGTATCGTCATCCAGGGCGATCCGGATAGCCCTGATTACCCGCATTACCCGGCCGTCAGAGACATCCCGGATCCCCCAGACATCCGCCAGCAGCTGGTCTTTAGTGACCAGGTTACCGGCATGAACGATAAAGTAGTTAACCACTTTCTGGCCAAGGTTATCTAAATCCGCAGTAGTGATAATCTGGCCATGCTGATCAAGCTTAACCAGCTTGTCTTCTCTTGCCAGATAATGCCATTCACCAACCAGTAGCGACCGTTCAGGTTTTATTTCCATAACTGTGAGTTTGCCGCACCCTTTTTAAATTGTTAACGTGAGTTTTCACACGTCAGCTGTTGCTGCATTTCAACTGATATTGCAGGCAATAACAATATGTTATCGCAACTTTCCGCGACCGGATCACCACTGGTAACTGAAAACGCCTGAATTTGCACCTGATCCGGCAGGTAACGAATTATAGATTGCGCACCCTGCTGTTTAAAATAATCTATAAATAATGGCAATGCGCCACTGCTTCCCGTTAAGCCTATCGGTTTATTGTCATCACGCCCCAGCCAGATAGTCACCAGTGTTTGCTGGTCAAAACCACTGAACCAACTATCCCGGTAGTCGCTGGAGGTACCGGTTTTCCCGGCAAATACTGTCATTGGCATCGCTTGTTGTAACGCCTTTGCCGTGCCGGCTTGGGTGGCGGCGATTAACGCATGCTGCAGCAGGTAAATACTTTGTGGGGAATACCGGCTGTAACGCTGACCAGGCCGATGATAAAGACGATGGCCGTCCTGATCAGTTACTGCCTGCACCGTTGCCAGTGTCTGATAGACACCATCGTTTGCCATTGTCTGGTATAGCTGGCTGACTTCCAGTGGGCTAAGTTCAATGGCACCGAGCAGCGCAGCCGGATGTAGGTTAACCTTGCGGTTTAATCCCAGCTTGCGTAAACCATCGCTGACCGCTGGCATCCCCAACTGTAAACCCAACCTTACCGTGGGCACGTTTAGCGAGTCTGTTAATGCCGTCATTAAATTAACCCGGCCACGATATGTTTGATCAAAGTTCTGTGGTTGCCAATCCTGGTTGTTAGTCCGCAAGCTAAGTGGCTGATCATCAAGTATCGAAGCCAGAGAGAAACGGCCTGGCTGATTCAGCGCTTCCAGATAAATAACCGGCTTAATAATACTGCCAATTTGTCGTTTAGCATCCAGCGCGCGGTTAAAGCCGGCAAAGCCACTTTCTCTGCCGCCGACCAGTGCCTGGATTTCGGCCTGCTGATAATTAACAACCATCATTGCTGCCTGCAGCTGCTCGTCCTTACCCTGCAATTGCTGACGTACTGTCAGTTCAGCCTGTTGCTGGGCACTGGTGTCTAAAAATGTAAAAACCTTAATGCCGCTGCTTAATAATTTCTGATCAAAATTAATCTGCCGCAGCTCTTTTTTAACAGCGTCCAGATAAGCCGGAAAACGGGCATTCAAATACTGACCACGCTCTACCAGTTGCAGCGGCCGGGCCAGCGCCTGCTGGTATTGCTGGTTATCCAGTAGATGGTGTTCAAACATCAGTCGCAGTACCAGATCACGACGGGTAAGCGCCCGCTCAGGGTAACGCCTCGGGTCGTAATAAGACGGCCCTTTTAGCAAGCCAATCAGCAATGCGACTTCATCTGGCCGCAACTCGGTAACTGGCTTGGCAAAGTAAAAGCGGCTACCCAAACCAAAACCATGCACCGCTGTTGCATGATTCTGCCCCAGGAAAATTTCGTTCAGATAAGCTTCAAGTATTTGATCTTTACTGAAACGATAATCGAGAATTAGCGCTATCATGGCTTCATTGACTTTACGTAGTAATGTCCGATCACTGGACAAATACATATTCTTGGCCAGCTGCTGGGTTAAGGTCGACCCACCCTGCACTGTCCGCCCGGCAATGATATTAGCCCATAACGCCCGCAAGACAGACAGCGGCGATACCCCGCGATGATGATAAAAGTCACGGTCTTCCACCAGCAACAGGCTTTCCTTCAGCAAACCGGGTACCTGTTCTAACCGAACCAGCTCGCGGTCTTCCTGATGTGGCGACAGCATATGTTCGATTAATTGTGGTTCAAGCCGGGCAAAATTGACTTCGTCCTGCTGCCGGTAGCGGATCCGGTTAATACCACTGCTGTTAAATTCGACACTAAACAGCGCTTCAGGCTCAACCCCGTCAATATAGGTGAAGGCGCGCCGGTAAATGGTTATATGATTGCGGGATACACTGTATTGGCCGGCCGATGTCATTGCCGGATTCCGATGATACTGTAACTGTTCCAGTTCGGCCTGCAACTGGGTTGATGTCAGCGCTTTGCCCGGATACAGCTCGAGGCTGCGACCATAAATTTGTGCCGGCACCTGCCATTTCTGGCCTGCAAAAGTGCGGGTTACTTTACTATCGAGGTAAATCAGATACGTTGCCAGCAGAAAGAATAGCACCAGGGCAAGTTTACCCACAGTAATCAATGCTTTATACCACCACGGCCTGACTTTCACTTTCGGCGCACGAGCGCCTTTACTTCGGGTTGACATCGCGTAACATCGCCTTTTTGGTTTTCGTTGTTGGCTGCGCATCGGCCGGGTTGTCCGGCCAGTAATGTTTAGGGTATCGGCCCTTCATTTCTTTTTTAACATCCTGCCAGCTATTTTGCCAGAAGCTGGCTAAATCACGGGTCAGCTGCAATGGTTGACGTCCCGGGGCAAGCAACGCAATGGTCAGCGCAATGGCGCCATTAAGCACCACGGGCGTGGTGAGTTGACCATACATTTCCTGAACTCTGACTGAAAGCTGTGGCCCGCCCGGATGCAAATAATCAATTTTCAGCCGGCTGCCGGTTGGTGTTTGCCAGTACCCGGGCAACAGTTGCTGTAACAACTGTTGTTGTGGGTAACTGAGTCTGTTTAACAACAGTGGTTCCAGTTCCAGCTGCATTAGCTGAGTTTTTTTGTTGATACTACCCAGGTAAGGCCCCAGCCAACTGGCTATATCCGCCTCTAATGCCGGCTGGCTGAAGTCAGGTAAAACGTCCGCGCCCTGATACTGTCTGACCAGCTCTGCTCTGGCACATAAACTTCGCGCCGTTTCTGACCAGTTCAGTTCAGCCAGCCCTCGCTGGCTGAGGTAGCCCAGCCAGGCTTGCTGGCGTTGGGCAGCCGTTATACTATTTTGCACCGGCTGGCGCTGTAACACCAGTTGGCCAAAACAGCGCTGGCGCTCACTGCTGAAACTGGCGGTTTTATCATTCCAACCGGTTTTCTGCTGCCAGGGCAGCTGAGATTGCCAGTCATCAAGAATGGCATCCAGTTCAATCGGCAGCGCATGCCGGATCCGGTTCTGCTGCTGCCAGTGCTGAATATCCAGCACTACCAGGTAATCGGTATCCTGTAGCGGATGATCAGGTGCCAGACTGGCGCCTGCGCCGTTAGCAAGCAAGTAGCCCTGACCTCGGCGCTGGGCCAGCTGATCCGGAAAAGCCCGCAGTACTAACAATGGTAACCAGGGTAATGGCAGCTGCGTGCTACCTCCAAAACCAAGCCTGCGGGCGAACTGCAGTGCTTGCTGATACTGAGGTTGCTGTTTATTGCCGGCCAGAGACTGCAGCTGCTGTGTCAGATCCGGCTGCAAATTGCGGGCGTCCTCCAAAAGCACTGCCACAAGTGCCGCCAACCACACCAAACCTGGCGCTTCCGGTTCGTGCTCAGCAGCATACAGTAACATACTGGCCAGCCTTACTGAGCTGCCAGTTTGATACAAACGCCGGCCCAGCTGCGTAATGCTGCCAGCCTGATCCAGGGCTGCAAATTGCTGCAACAAACGGGTTGCTACAGCCAGGTGCGCTGGCGGTGGGGGCGTTAACCAGTTAATGTCAGCCGGCTGGCAGCCCCACATTGCAATATCCAGCCGCAATTGGGTTAGTTCTGCCAGTTCTATTTCAGCCGGTTCATAAGCTGCCCGTCGTTGCCATAACTCGGCGGTGTCGATCCGAAAACACCTTCCTGCAGCCTGCCGTCCGGCCCTACCTGCCCGTTGAATAGCAGCTGCCTGGCTAATTGCTACAGTCTCCAGCTTGCTGATACCGTGGCGCGGCATGAAGCTGGCCCGCCGGCACAAACCGGTGTCAACCACCTGGTTTACGCCGTCTATCGTTAAGCTGGTTTCAGCCAGATTCGTTGCCAGTACAATTTTATAGTGCCCGGCTGCAGGCGCTGCAATAGCAGCCTGTTGTTCCGCCAGACTCATTGCGCCGAGCAGTGAATAAACTGACAGATTGGCTGGCAGTGGCTGACCAGCCAAAAACTCGCGAGCTTTATTTATCTCTGCCTGGCCCGGTAAAAAAACCAGAATATTGCCAGGTGCATTGTGAAAAGCGACCAGCGCCTGGCGGGCAGCCTGTAACGCAATGTGCTCTGAGCCAGGTTTAATATAATGAATGTCTACCGGATAGCTGCGACCACTGCTGCTAAGCACCGGAGCCTGCAGGTAGCGCTCAAGTGCCGTAACATCCAGGGTGGCTGACATCACTAATACTTTAAGATCGTCCCGTATTTGCTGCACTTCCATACTAAGTGCCAGCGCCAGATCAGCATGCAGGGAGCGCTCATGAAACTCATCGAAAATCAACAGGCTAACGCCACTAAGCTCTGGATCATGCTGCAGTTTACGGGTAAGTATGCCTTCAGTAACAATTAACAGGCGGGTTGCAGCCGACTGACAACTGTCATGCCGGATCTGATAACCAACACGCTGGCCCAGTGGCTCATTTAATTGCCGGGCCAGATAGCTGGCAATGGTTTTAGCCGCCAGCCGGCGCGGTTCCAGCATAATGATCTGGCCGCTGGCAAAAGCATGCTGTTGCAGTAATTGTAATGGCAGCCAGGTTGACTTACCGGCACCGGGCGGTGCCGATAGGATCAGCCGGTTGTGAGTACTCAGTAGCTGACAAAGCTGTGGCAGTACCTCAGCGACCGGTAAGCCAGAATTATTTAAAGTTTTGCTCACTGCCGACTTACTTTGCCGATGTTTCAGTAAGCAAGGTGGTGGCAATAGTGCGAATACCATGGCCGGTCGCACCTGCTGCCCAATAGCCATTGGCAGAATTATTAAATGCTGCAGCTAAGTCAAAATGCAACCAACCTTTACCATCAGCGGGCACAAAGCGGCTTAAAAAGCCCGCAGCATTGCTGGCACCACCGGCGCCGCCACCTTTAACCGGCCGGCTGTTAGCGGTATCGGCATAAGGAGACGGGCACTGCTGCTGATGCCATTTTTCCAACGGTAACTGCCAGGTTGCTTCCTGCTCACTGGCAGCATATTGCAGAGCACGGGTAGCCAGCGGTTGGTCCAGTGCAAACAGCGCATTGTATTCACCACCAACGGCAATCATGGCCGCACCGGTTAATGTCGCGGCATCAATTATCAATGGCGCCCCGCTTTCGGCGGCACACATCAGGCCATCCGCCAGCACCAGGCGCCCTTCAGCGTCAGTATTCACTATTTCAACTGTGGTGCCATTTTTGTAGGTAATGATGTCGCCCAGCTTGTAGGCATGACCACTAATCAGGTTTTCAGCACAACACAGGATCAGCTTTACCCGTTGCTGCAGGCCCTGCATTATTGCCAGCGCAAGGGCTGCTGTTACCGTTGCCGCGCCGCCCATATCGCATTTCATCGTCGCCATGCCTTCGGTCGGTTTAATCGAGTAACCACCACTATCAAAGGTAATACCTTTACCCACCAGTGCAGCTGCCACCGGTGTATCAGCCGACTGAGCCGGATTAAAATCCAGAACCAGCAACGCCGGCGGCCGGGTGCTGCCGCGGCCAACCTGATAAATACCATGCCAGCCTGCTTCTGCCAGGTCGGCTCCGCTAATCAGCTGACTGTTTACCGAACCCTCCGGTGCTACGCTTCGGATAAAAGCTTCAGCCTGTTCTGCCAATACCACTGGCGACAGCATTTCAGGCGTGTCATTAATCATTTTTTTGGCAAAAGCAAAACACTGAGCCAACTGCTCCAATTGCGCAGCATCGCCCTGTTCGTTACTGAATGTCACGCCGCCATGGCGTTTGGCATTACAAAAGCCCTGATAGAACGCCCACTGCAGATCTTTACTCCAGCCGTCCCCCGTTAACTGCAACTGAGTAACCCCCAGGTTATCCAGGCTACGCCCGGCTTTCTGGATAGCCCGAAGCGGTTCATTGCCGGATAAATGAATTTGATAGCCAGTTTGAGTCGGGCTTAACAATGCATTGGGGCCCCATTTTGCTGCGGCTTTATCGGCAGCAATACTGATTTGTAATAGTTCTGATGTTGAATTAGACGTTGAGTTAGACATAGTAATCCCCATTTAATAGAGCTTATTCGTGGTGATGGCTAGCTTTGGTGGTCTGAAGTGTACCATAGCGGGAATGCATACAACGAGCGCAACAGGTTAAAAGGCGGTTGTTGCGGGCTGTTTGGATGAGTATTACCAATTAAAATTAACCACTTATGCTGCAAACCCGGGGTAGTTGCTAAAACAGGTGACGGCTACAGCCACAATCTGTATACTTCGCCGGCTTTTTTATTAGTGATTGCGGTGGTGGCAATATTCTGCTATCTATAGCCGCCACTTTTTTTTGCTTGGCAGAATTGTACAGGAGATGATCATGCCAGAAGGCAAGAATGTTAAGACATTAGGGTTACTGGCGCTGGCCGGCGTAACACCTTATCAGGAAGCGGTCGGGGAAGAGTATATGAACCCGAAGCAGCTCGAGCATTTTCGCAAAATTCTTGACGCCTGGCGCCAACAACTGCGCGAAGAAGTAGATCGTACCAAGACTCATATGGCCGACGAAGCTGCAAATTTCCCTGACCCGGTAGACCGTGCGGCGCAGGAAGAAGAGTTCAGTCTGGAATTGCGCGCCCGTGATCGTGAGCGTAAGCTATTGAAAAAAATTGAGAAAACGTTACAAAAGATTGAAAATGACGATTTCGGATTTTGTGATACCTGTGGCATTGAGATTGGCATAAAGCGTCTGGAAGCAAGGCCTACCGCTGATCAGTGTATTGATTGCAAAACACTGGCTGAGATCAAAGAAAAGCAGTTAGGCGGCTAGTTGCTGCCACCGTGACAACCGCAAATAATCTCGCTAATAGTCTCGACATGCCAACAGCTGCTGCTGTTGGCCGGTTTGCTCCCTCCCCTTCCGGACCTCTGCATTTTGGCTCTCTGCTGGCTGCGGTTGGCAGTTATCTGTATAGCAAACAGCGCGCCGGTAAATGGCTGCTGCGCATAGAAGATATCGATACCCCCAGAGTCCGTCCGGGTGCAGACAGCAGTATTAAGCAAACCCTGGAGCAGCATGGCCTGCTATGGGATGGTGAAATCCTGTATCAAAGCCAGCGTACTGAGCGCTACCAGCAAGTCTTTAACCAGCTGCGTCAACAAGATTTATTGTACGGCTGTCAGTGCAGCCGCAAGCAAATTACTGCCGCTGGAGGCCTTTATCCGGGTACCTGTTCAACATTGAATCTGGGCAGTAAAAACCGCAGTGTTACAACGTTAAGCTGGCGTTTGCGTGCGTCGGGAGTGTCCAGCAGGTTTGTGGACTGCTTACTTGGCCCCCAGCAGATAGCGCCGGAGCTGGCCGCTGAGGACTATATTCTGTTGCGCAGGGATGGGTTATTTTCATATCAGCTGGCGGTAGTGGTCGACGATATGGACCAGGGCATTACCGAAGTGATCAGGGGTGCCGATTTGCTTAGCATGACATCCCGCCAGCAACATTTATTTCAGTTGCTGGGTGCAAAACCTCCTGTTTATGGCCATTTACCATTAGCGGTAACTGCGCCAGGCCATAAACTGAGCAAGCAAAACCATGCCACCGCACTTGCTAACTGGCCAGCCAGCTACACCATGGCCAAAGCACTGACAATCCTTGGACTGCAACTACCCATTGAGTTACAACAGGCTCCGGCCTCTGAACAGCTCACTTATGCTCTGGCCAACTGGCAGCCCGCTGCCATTCCGGCTGCACAGGAAGTATTAACCAGCGAATTTGGCTGATTTTAGCCAGATTAATTCTTTTTTGTTGCTTGCTGCGGTATTATTAGCCGTTTTTTTTATTCAGCAGCCAATGCCATCTGTCAGACTGGCGAGTGCTCAGGAGAGATATCATAATTTCGCGTGTGTTAGATTTCTGTCGCAGAACCTTAAGCGGCAAGCCTCAGGGCGACAATAAAACTAAGCCGGTTGCGGCCAGATCGGCTGCGGCCGCTGCGCCTGCTACCAGGGCGACAGCAAGCTCAATATTACCACCAATGCAGATCATTACCCGCGATCAGCATAGTATTTCACGGCGCGATATTAGTCCAAGTGCCCTTAAAGTATTGTATCGTCTGAAAGATGCGGGCTATGAAGCCTATCTGGTGGGTGGCTGTATTCGCGACTTATTACTCGGACTAAAACCAAAAGATTTTGATGTGGTGACTAATGCTCATCCGGAGCAGGTCAAACAGGTTTTTCGCAACTGTCGCTTAATCGGCCGCCGCTTCCGGCTGGCTCATGTGGTGTTTGGCCGGGAAATTATTGAAGTTGCTACCTTTCGCGGTCATCACAGTGGCGCAGATGACGAAGAAAATACTGCCCCCAAACTTAAAACCGCAAGTTTGAGTGACCACGGTCAGATTTTACGTGACAACGTATACGGTACTATTGAAGAAGACGCCGAGCGTCGCGATTTTACGATCAACGCCCTGTACTATTCAGTGAAAGACTTCGCAATTTATGATTTTGCCAACGGCATGCGCGACATTGCGGCCAGGCGCATTGAACTGATTGGCGATCCGGAAGTACGTTACCGGGAAGATCCGGTGCGGATGCTAAGAGCGATTCGGTTTGCCACCAAACTGAATATGGAAATCGCAGCCGACGCGCTAACCCCAATCAGCCAGTTAGCCGTATTATTGAAAAATATTCCCGCCCCGCGTTTATTTGATGAACTGGTTAAAATGCTGATGGCGGGCAAAGCATTTGACAATTTTATGCTGCTACGTGATACCCGAATTTTAAAACAACTGATGCCACAGCTGGACAAAATACTGAAGCAGGAACCCGAGGGCAAAGCTTTCAGCCTGGTTACCCGGGCGCTGCAGGATACCGATCAGCGGGTTGCGGTCGATAAGCCGGTTACCCCAGCTTTTATTTTCGCCGCAATGCTATGGTACCCGGTTGAGCTTCGCAGCCAGACACTGCTTGTTGAAAGCGGCCTGAACGAAATAGACGCCCTGAATATCGCGATGACAGAGGTGCTGGACGATATTCAGCGCACTATTGCTATTCCCAAACGGTTCAGTTTAACCATGCGAGATATCTGGGCATTGCAATCGCGGCTGACTAAGCGCAGTGGCCGCAGGGCTTTTAAGATGCTGGAGCAAACTAAATTTCGGGGCGCCTTTGATTTTCTGCAACTGCGCGCTGAAGCTGAGGGTGGCAGCCTGACTGAACTGGCCAGCTGGTGGCAGCAATTCCAATTTGCTGACGACGCCGAAAAGCTGGAACTGATCAACAGCCTGGGCCGGGCCGGACAGGAGCGGCCAAAACGCCGGCGCAACAACTATAAACGTAAGCGTAGCAGCACGCCCGATGCCTGAGCAGTCCGACAAACATCTGGTTTACCTTGGTCTGGGGGCAAACTTAGCCAATCCGGTTACCCAGCTGAAAAACGCGGTAACTGCAATACAGCAACTTGCCCACAGTCAGTTGTTGGCGGTTTCAAGCTTATATGGTTCAAAGCCGATGGGCCCGCAAGACCAGCCAGACTATATTAATGCCGTTGCTAAAATCAGCACAAGGCTTACGCCGCTCTCGTTGCTGGATGCACTACAGCAGATTGAGCAACAACAAGGACGGCAACGTAAAGCTGAACGCTGGGGGCCACGCTCGCTGGATCTGGATATTCTGTTATATGGCAACCACACTATTAACACAGAGCGATTAACGGTGCCGCATTATGGTTTAGCTCAGCGTGAGTTTGTGCTGTATCCGCTGGCCGAAATTGCCCCTCAGCTGATACTACCCTGTGGCACACCGCTACAGGTATTGCTGCAACAGGTACCATTAAATGGGCTGCAGAAACTAAACTAAACTTGCAGCAGCTAACTTGCAGCTGCCGGAACTTTGTGCGATCTTGCGCACCCGTATTAATGGTCGGATGAGAACTTTATGGCTAAGATCACCACAGCAGTATTGCAGAAGATGAAGCAACAGGCTGACAAAATCAGTATGTTGACGGCTTACGACGCCAGTTTCGCTAAATTGTTCGCTGAGCAGGGTGTTGATGTGCTGTTAATTGGTGACTCACTGGGCATGGTGCTGCAGGGACACAGCGACACGCTGCCGGTGACAGTTGCTGATATTGCCTACCATACCAAAAGCGTGCGGGCCGGCGCGCCTGATGCATTTGTTATTGCTGATTTGCCCTTTATGAGTTACGCCACCCCCGAGCAGGCAATGCAAAGTGTTACCCCGTTAATGCAGGCAGGCGCCAACATGGTAAAACTGGAAGGCGGTGACTTTTTACTACCTACCATTAAAGCCCTGACTGAGCGTGGCGTGCCGGTGTGTGGCCACCTGGGTTTAACGCCGCAATCGGTTCATATTTTTGGTGGCTATAAAGTGCAGGGTAAAACCGATGCTGCCGCAGATGCGATGGTCGCTCAGGCTAAAGCACTACAGGATGCCGGTGCTCAGCTGCTGGTGCTGGAATGTATTCCTACCCCATTAGCCAAAAGGATCACAGACGCCCTGCGCATTCCGGTTATCGGCATTGGTGCCGGTAATGTCACAGATGGTCAGGTACTGGTAATGCACGACTTACTGGGCATTAGCAGCGGCTATATTCCTAAGTTTTCCAAAAATTATCTGGCGCAAACCGGTGAGATCAGAAGTGCGATTGCCGCTTATGTCAGTGAAGTTAAAAGCCAGGTGTTTCCTGGCGCAGAGCACAGTTTTAATTAAATGAATATCATTGCCAATATCGATGAGCTGAGGGCACAAATTAACAGCTGGCGCCGTGCAGGTCAGAAAATTGCTTTTGTGCCAACGATGGGAAACCTCCATCAGGGCCACCTGCAACTGGTTGATGTCGCAAAAAGCCGCGCCGATAAAGTGATTGTCAGCATTTTTGTTAACCCCATGCAATTTGGCCAGAATGAAGATTTGGCTAATTACCCGCGTACGCTGGATGCCGATGTCGCGGGCTTAAGCCAACACGCTGCTGATGCCGTTTTTACCCCTACCCCACAATTAATGTACCCGCGAGGGCTTGAGGCCCAAACCTTTGTTGAAGTGCCGCAACTGGGTGACTTACACTGCGGTGCCAACCGGCCGGGCCATTTTCGTGGTGTGTCGACCATTGTATGTAAGCTGTTTAATCTGGTGCAACCTGATATTGCCTGCTTCGGTAAAAAAGACTTCCAGCAACTGGCAATAATCCGCCAGATGGTGATTGACTTATCATTGCCCATTGAGATTATTGGTGTGGCAACAGAGCGCGCCAGCGATGGCCTGGCGTTAAGTTCACGTAATGGCTATTTAAGCGACGATGAACGAGCTAAAGCCCCGGCCTTATATCAGGTATTGCAGCAGTTAAAAGCCCAAATAGCTGGCGGCAACCATGATTACCGCATGCTGGAGCAACAGGCTAAAGCCCAGCTGGCTGCAGCAGGCTTTGCACCGGACTACATTAATATCAGCAACCAGCAAAGCTTAGTGCTGGCTACAACCGCAACTGAGCCAAAAGTGATTCTGGCAGCAGCCAGACTTGGCACTACCCGGCTGATTGATAATCTGGAATTGTAATCCTTTGCTTTATATTGGCTGCCCAATGTGGGCTAATCCACGCTGGAAAGGCAGCCTGTTCGCCGCTGATCTGCCTAACAACCGGTTTTTAGCTGGTTACAGCCAGTTTTTTAACAGTGTCGAAGGCAATACCAGCTTTTATGCTGACCCAGCTGCCGATCAGCTTGCGCGCTGGTCAGAGCAATTGCCGGCAGATTTTCGGTTTGTGTTTAAAATACCACGTCGCTTCAGCCATGCGCTGAACGAGATTGATAGCAACGCGCTGTTGGCCTGGTGGCAACACTTTGCGCCAGTACACCCTTATATTGGCTTAATTCACTTGCAACTGCCGGCAACAGCGGGCCCGGCAATGCTGGGGCCTTTAAGTGCTGTGCTTGAACTTTTAAGCATTACGGTTCCCTTAGCGGTAGAAGTACGCCATCCGGCGTTTTTTGATAAAGCGGAACATGAACTGGCATTAAATAGGCTGTTGCAAGGTTTTAATGCAGAACGGGTGGTGCTCGATAGCCGGGCATTGTTTTCTGTTGCAGCCAGCAGCCCGGCATTACTGGACGCCCAGGCCAAGAAGCCGCGCCTGCCGGTCCATGCCATCAGCCTGAGCGCACGGCCAATGCTGCGCTTTATCGGCACCGATGATATGGAGGTAAACCGCCAGTTTTACACGCCCTGGCTGGCTAAAATTAATACCTGGCTGGGTGAGGGTAAAACACCCTACTGCTTTTTTCACACCCCGGATAACACCCTGGCACCCCAGCTATGCCGGCAGTTTGCAGCCGATTTACAGCAACACCACTCTGTATTGGCGCCGTGGCCAGGCGAGCAGCAGGCACAGCTGGGTTTATGGTAATTGATTCAGCGGCTTTTGATGCAAACTTGATCATTGTTTGACACTGCTACATCAGCGTTTTCGATAGCAATACTTATTCATTTAACGAACCCAGTGTTACGGTATTTCTGCCGGCTTGCTTGCTGGTGTACAAGGCTTCGTCTGCTTTTTTAAATGCCCGAACATAGTCGTATTGCTCGGGGATAACATGAACCAAACCAATACTTATGGTAAGGCCAACATTTAAGTTATCAATCAGCTGCAGCTGTTTGGCTACTTGCTCACATAACCTGTGGCTGATACTAAGCGCTGTCGGCTGATCAATATCAATTAATAAGGCTGCATACTCTTCGCCACCAATCCGGCCAATGATGTCATTGCAACGCAGTTGTTTTGACAACAGTTTAGCCACTGACGCTATTACCCTGTCCCCCACCCCATGACCAAAAGTGTCATTAACCTCTTTAAAAAAGTCTAT
This sequence comes from Arsukibacterium indicum, assembly GCF_019100565.1. Taxonomy (GTDB): domain Bacteria; phylum Pseudomonadota; class Gammaproteobacteria; order Enterobacterales; family Alteromonadaceae; genus Alishewanella; species Alishewanella indicum. The sequence continues at coordinate 64,776 of NZ_JAHRID010000009.1, forward strand.
ATCAATCATTATTAAAGCAGATGGTAATAGAGGATGCTGCTGCCAGTAGCGCTCCACCTGATTAAAAAAATGCTCCCGGTTGGCCAGGCGGGTTAAACCATCTCGTTGTGATTTAAGGGTCAGCTTACGTTCCAGCTTCAAAAAGCTCAGCCATGGCAATAGCAGAGCCGTTAATGTGGTTAACAAAATATGGCTGGCCAGAGTATACAATGACGCTTCCGGCAAGCCATGCATATTCAACTGCTGCCAATTTATAATAACCAGGATTGTCTGAGTGAACATCACCGCGGCGTGCAGCAGAAAAACCGTTTGCAGGCTTCGGGTGAAAACCGGCTCGGTGATAATGGACTTGTGCAGCAGCCAGGCGCATAAACAAAACAGGGTACCGATCGCCATTGCAGCCAGGACGCTTAACAACCCCGGATGCTGATAGCTAATCAGAAAGCCAGCCACCACCAGTAGCAGGCAACTCAGGGCAAACTGACGCCGCCGTCTGGTGTAACGAAAGCGTGAAAACCTGATTAGGCCCGCGAAAACATATACCGGTGCCAGTAATAACAAAACATCAGCGATAAAAAACGTAAAAAATGGCGGTAACGAAGAAGGTCGCAGTGCAACTAACGCTGCGCCAAGCACAAAGAAAAAACAGGAGTAACTCCATAGCTTAAAACACTGATCTTTCGGTTTACGCTGATAAAGCAGGAACAGATAAACACCAACCGTAAGATTAATTGCCAGTGCTATTATTATTACCGTCGGTAAATGCATCTATTCCTCAACTATGTGGCTGCCGTGACGTTATCTGAGTTTGCAGTGTATAAAGCAGGCCAAACAAAACCGCGTGGCCCAGCATCACAACGTACCGGAAAAGTTTACTTAAAGGTACAACTATGCAAATTGAAACACCAGCTTACGCTATCAACTGGTGTTACTAAATAATTTTATTGTCGAAATATGTCAGGCCTTTAACCGGTCTATGAGCTATACGTTACTGAATTACATTTCTTTTTATCAAAAATAAGCCCGACAATGAGTAATTTTTATATGAAAACCTTGTATTTAGCACTGCTATTCACTCCGGCTCTTTGCTTAAGTGCTGGTAAGCCTGCACAGGTCACCGCCCAGCAGTTTGTTAATCTGCAACAGGGTGACGCTGTTTTCCCCGGATTTCGCCGTGCTCATGCCAAAGGTATTTGTATAAGCGGCGAGTTCCATTCTAATGGCCAGTTAGCTGGCTATTCGAAGGCCAGTCTGTTTAACGAGGGCGTTACACCTTTCATCGGCCGCTTGTCTATTGCTGGTAATAACCCGACAGCACCTGATTTAAAATCGCCGGTTCGAAGTATGGCGTTAAGTTTTGCTATCAGCCATACAGAGCAATGGCGCCTGGCGATGAATACCCCCCCGGTTATGGCAGTAGCCGATCCGCATACTTTTTATCAGCAAATACAAGCTGTACAGGCTGGTCCGGCTGCAATTCAGCAATTTTTATCTGAACACCCTGAAGCGAGCGAGTTCAGGGCCTGGGCCGCACAATATCAGGCGACAGGCAGCTTCGCGGCTGAGACCTATCACAGTATCAATGCGTTCTATTTGGTTAACAGTAACGGCGAACAGCAAGCAGTGCGCTGGGCAATGCAACCAACAGTGGCTGTCCCGGCCAGTGCTTTAGATGGTAACGATGCTCTGCAGACAGAAATTGCCAGCCGGATTGCCGGCGCTCCTGTGGTATTTAACTGGGTTTTCACGCTGGCAGAGCCGGCAGATGACGAAGATAATCCGACTAAAGCCTGGCCTGAAAACCGCCGGCAAGTAACCGCTGGCCAGCTGATACTTACCGGTACAACCGCCCAGCTCGAAGGTGACTGCCATGCTATCAATTTCGACCCACTGGTGCTACCCAGTGGTATTGCTGCAACCCGGGATCCGATTTTACGGGCACGCTCAGCTGCTTATGTAGAATCATACCGGCGCCGGGCAAAAGAGCAATTAGATGGTGCACTGGAGGGCAGCAATAATGACTAATGCGCAAACAACTGACTCAGATCGTTTTTCCCTGTCTATGCGACTGTTTCACTGGGGAATGGCCGCGCTGGTGTTGTCGATGCTGGCGGCGGGTTTGCTGATGGTGACATCATTGCAGCCCTGGCAGTTAACGCTGTTAAACATCCATAAAGCATGTGGGGTAATCGCTATTTTACTGGTAACGGCCAGGTTGATAAACCGCCTGCGACATAAGTTGCCAGCGCTGCCCAAAGAGTTGTCTGCATGGCAGAAAACTGTCGCAAAAGTATCACATTGGCTACTCTATATTTTAATGTTTGCCATGCCCGTTTCCGGCTACTTAATGCAGTATTTTGCCGCCCGGCCAATAGATATTATTGGTATATTTCGACTGCCGGCAGCGTTACAGGTCAATATTCAGTATTACTCGTTGTTTCGTGAGTTACACGCAGTGTTAGCAATCTCGCTTATTACTCTGATTGCATTGCATGCTGGCGCAGCACTACATCATCATTTTATTCGGAAGGATACGGTTTTAAAAAGTATGTTGTAGCACTTTTATCTTAGCCGCTAAGCGGCCAGAACAGCGGCAACAGCGTCATGGTTATGATAAACAGCAGCAAACTTAACGGGCCGCCGACTTTCAGGTAATCAATAAAACGGTAGCCGCCGGGGCCCATTACCAGAGTGTTGGCGGCATGTGATACCGGGCTGGCCAGGCTGGTAGCGGCTACCGCGACCACCATCATCGCGCTTTGGCCATTTACTCCAAGCGCGGTGCTAAGCAGCAAGCCAATAGGGGCCATAATCAACACCAGTGCTACTGTTGGTATCACCAGGGTGCCAAGCGCCGTAACCAGATATAAGCCCGCCATGACGGCCAGCGGGCCATACTGACCTAACCCTGACTGCACACCACCCGCCAACCAGGCAGCGGCGCCTGAGTGTTGCATCGCCAGCCCCAGCGGCAGCATGCCGGCAATCAGAAATATCGAGCGCCAGTCGATGGCAGCGTAGGCTTGCTCCATACTCAGGCACCGACTGGCAACCATTAGTGTTGCCGCCAGAATGGCGGCTAAATAAACCGGTAGCATGCCGGTTACTGTTAACAATACCATTAAACCAATCAGGCCAGCAGCCAGCGGAGCCTTGCTGGCATTAACCGGTTTCACCTGCACCGGATTCATCACGATTAAATGCTCGCTATCGGTTAATTTTGCCAGACGAGAGCGTGGCCCCACAATTAACAGGGCATCACCGGCCTGCAGCAACATACTGCCCAGAGCCGAGCGGTACGGGCGACCTTCGCGCCAAATCGCTGCGACCTCTACCTTGTAACGTTTATCAAGTTGCAGTGCGTTAACACTCTGCCCAATGTATTTGCTGCGCGGGTGCAACGTAGCTTCAACCAGTTCTAGTTTACCTTTGGCCAGTAAATCGAGATAAGGTGACATATCATCGAGCCGCTCCAGCTCTTTAAAACCGCGTAGAATATCCAGATCTTCTTCCCGGCCCTGGATTAACAATAAATCACCGGCTTCCAGTTTATCGTCAGAGCTGAATTGCTGAATAATTTCGCCGTGGCGAAACAGGCCAAGTAACCGAAAGTCAAAGGCATCACCCAGCCGGTTATCCGCAAAAGTACTGCCAACCAGTGGGCTGTCAGCAGGTAACCCCAGCACAAACAGCCGCTCTTCCAGCTTATACTGCCGTTTGACATCATCTGCACTTAACGGCGTTACGCTGCTGAACGCTTCCTGCTTAGGCATTGTTTCTAGCGCACTGCGACTCCCCTGCACCAGAATCCTGTCACCGGCGGCCAGCGACAAATCGGCCAGCCGGGTATAAAGCGTTTTACCTGGCCGCTTCACAGCCAATACGTTCAGCTGATAATTTTCACGAAAGCGGTGATGTTCAAGCTCCTCACCAGCAAGCGGTCCGTCTGCCGCTACTTCTAATTCTGCCAGACCACTGGCTGCCAGCAGCTTTTCGTGCAGCATAGGTGCTTCACGTTCAATGGTTAATGAGTTCCAGCTACGCAGCCGCTCAAAGCGGTTAAATTTACCCTGCGCCAGCACTATGTCACCGGCTTTTAATACCGTATGGCGTGAAGGTAGGGTAAAGGTTTCCTTACCACGGGTTAGCGCTATTATCATCAGACCAACTGTATTGATCAGCCCCGACTCTTCCAGCGTCCGGCCCGCTAACAAGGAAGGTTCAGGCAGGCGTAAAGCAAATATTCTCTCTTGCAGCCCGTATTGGTCGCTCAGGTTACGGCTACCTGCCAATCCGGTGCGACCAGGATCGGTATCAGGTAGAAAATACCGGCCAATAAAGGCCACAAACAGAGTGCCCGCCAGTAATATCGGCAACCCAATCAATGCAAAATCAAATAGCTGAAAACCGGGCTGGTTAGTTTTCTCCAACGCAATACTGACCAGCAAATTCGGTGGTGTGCCAATTAAAGTTAATAAGCCACCCAACATTGCACCGAATGCCATTGGCATCAGCACTTTTGCCGGCGAAATACCACAGCGTCTGGCTGCTTCAACTGTCACAGGCAGCAGCAAAGCGACAACACCAATATTGCTCATAAAGGCCGATAGCATACCAGCGACCAGCATAATTACGATGATCATCCGGGTTTCGCTATTTCCAGATAATCGAATGACCCGCCGGCCAATACTGTCAGCAATACCCGCCCGGGTAAGCCCCTCGCTCATAATAAACATCGCCCAGACAGTAACAACTGCCGGGTTACTGAAACCGCTGACCGCCTCAGATGGCGAGACCAATCCCATTAACGCCAGAATGCACAACATTAGCAATGCTACGATGTCCATTCGCAGCCATTCGGTAACAAATAGCACCAGCGCTGCCAACAGCAGCAGCAACACCAGGGCGATTTCAAGCGTCATAGTGGCCAAAACACCGTAAGCAGCGGCAGAGCAACTACTACTACCAGGATTTCCAGCGGCAGACCCAGCCGCCAGTAATCTTTGAACTTAAAGCCACCCGGGCCAAGAATAAGCGTATTGTTCTGGTGCCCTATCGGCGTTAAAAAAGCACAGGAAGCACCAATAGCAACAGCCATTAAAAATGAGTCTGCATTCACTCCCAGAGCCATAGCGGCGCCAATAGCAATTGGGCACATTACTGCCGCCGTTGCCGCGTTATTCATTAAATCAGACAAGAACATGGTAATCACCAACACCATTCCCAGAGCAATAATGGCATTGCCCTGAGCAACGTATTTCATTAATAAGCTGGCTATCAGCTCTGCTGTGCCGGTTGCTTCCATGGCACCCGCCACCGGAATAAGTGCCGCCAGCAATACAATCACCGGCCAGTCAATAGTATTGTAGACGGAGCGTGGTGGCACAGTTTTAAATACCATTGACGCCAGCACTCCGAGGGCAAAAGATATTGCCGCCGGCAATAATCCAAAGGCGGCGCCGGCCACAGCGCAAAACATAATTACACCCGCCAGCGCAGCCTGCTTTTTATCCGGAATTTTTAATTCTCTTTTAGCCAGTGGCACGCAGCCGTAATCACTGGCAAACTCCAGCACACTTTCACTGGTGCCCTGCAACAGCAGCAAGTCACCAGCCCGCATTCGCAGGTTGCGCAATCTGGACTTAGCCCGGGCACCATCACGGGATACCGCCAGCAAATTAAGATTATAGCGCGAGCGCAGCATAATATTGGTAGCTGAACGCCCCTGCAGCGTCGACTCTGGCCGGACTACCAGCTCCATCAGCACTATGTCTTCCGAATGTTGCGGCTTGCTTTCGGCTGCTTTGCTGTCCTGAGGTTTACTGTCAGTTTGTTTACTGTCTGCTGTATTTTTCTGAGCCGCGCCATTACGATTAGCGTCATCGTCAGACTTCGCCTGCTCGCTATCAGTTGTGTCTGCTTTAGCTGGTTTTTCTACGGCTTTTGATTCTTCCAGTTCCAGACCAAGGGTAGATAATACTGCACCCAGAGAGTCAACTTCAGCTTCAAGCACCAGAATATCGCCGCCACGGATTACCCGGCCACCGCTGGGGGCATTAATTTTCACATTGTTGCGGATAAGACCTACGATCTGCGTGCCACTGTCATCAAACTCTTTTTCAATATCATACAGTCGCATATCGGCAATTTTACTTTTTTCGGTTACCCGCGCTTCGGTAAGATAAGCTCCCGTTTCAAAGCCTTCAGTACCGGCTTGCTTACGGGCGGGCACCAGGCGCCAGGCCAGGACGACAAAGATAGATCCGGTAAGTGCTACTGCCACACCAACCGGCGAGAAGTCGAACATCGCAAAACCGGTATTCCCCTGCTGCGCCCGAAATCCAGAGACAATTAAATTAGGCGGAGTACCAATTAACGTGGTCATGCCACCAAGAATGGTGCCAAATGCCAATGGCATCAGTACCCGGCCGGGCGGCACATCTAAGCGGTTCGCAACCTGCAGTGCAACCGGCATCAGTAATGCCAGCGCGCCTACGTTATTCATAAAACCTGACAGTAGTGCACCGATCCCTACCAACGCTGCCAGACTAAGCATAAGCCCGGCATTTTTCGGCATCGCATGCCGGGCCAGCACATCGACTGCACCCGAGCGCTGCAGCCCGGCGCTTAACACCAGTACGCAGGCAACAGTGATTACAGCCGGATGGCCAAAGCCATTAAACGCAATGGCTGGCTCAATAACTCCGCATACCACACAAGCCAGTAATGCTGCCAACGCAATCATGTCGTGGCGCCAGCGGCCCCAGAGGAACATGCCAATAGTTACCAGTAGTATTAATATAATAATGCTTTGCGGCGTGGTCATAGCGGGCTCTTCTGGTTGACGAAATGACAGGCTGAACCGGCGGTTTCAGCTTACGAATAACAAATTAACCAGCCGCTACAGCCGGGCCCGGAATTTCGCCGCGTCTATAATGGCCCATAAATGGGCAATGGCAGCAATAATGGCTGGTATAATCAGCCACCATAATGCATAACCCACCGCACAAATCACAAAAAACAACAACGCTGCCAATATTCGCCCCTGTACCAGCTGCCCTAAACCCGGCACAAAAATATTACACAACGCGGCGATGACATTCCCACCCGAGCCCTGTCCTGACATCATACTCTCCTGTTTGGTTTCATTATTCTATAACGCACTTCTGTGGGCGTTGGCTATTGTTTAAGGGTAGCAATAAATTGTTGCGACTCGCTAATCGCTTTATTCATATTACTGATAAGCTTGGTAATGTCCCGCTCTATGCTGGCAAACTCATTGCGTAGCGCACCAATAGCCTGAGCATTGAGATTATGTTTCAGATACAAGCTGTTATCGCGCAGGCTATCCAGTACCGGTGCCATCGAGCTTTCGGCCTGACGCATGGTATTCAGCAATTGCTGGTACTGGCGTTGGGTCGATTTAAGTTTGGCAGCACTTTCCTGCTTCAGCTTGGCGTTGGTATACATGTCCAATTCTTCCTGCCACTCATCAAACAACGCTTCTGCCACATCTTCAATGCTGTTTATCCGCTCCGAGACTAATGCAGCGGCTTCGCTGCAGTTCTGGTATTGCTCATCGGTTTGCTCGTACTGTTTTTGCAAATCGCCACCGTCAAACTTTATCAACGTGCTAAATTGCTCCAGGGCCGATTTAAACTCCTGCTGGGCTTCCTGCTGGGCGTCTTGTGCTTTATTAACCCGGTCTGCCAGAATATCCCGTTTGTGAACACCAACCTTCTCCATCGTCGAGTAATAGGCGCTCTGACAACTGGTTAGTAACAGCACCGACATGAGTATTAATATAATCCGCATAGGTATTCCTTAAATTTAAGTAAGCCTTTTGCTGCTTAACAGCACCGACAATAGCAATTCATTATTAGTTTACAACATAAATACCGAAAAAATGTCTCAGATCAAACCTTAAGCTAACGGATAGCTATACTCTTTTACAACTAAGGGTAACAGGAGCCTGATTTGCTGCATCCCATTTTCGGTTTGGCCCGGGTCAACTTTTTAAGCCTTACCCTGGTGTGTATCGCTCTGGCAGCCAGCGCAAGCTGGCAGGCAGGTCATTTGTTATCGCCAATATTGCTGGCTCTGGTTACGGTAACAGGATTATGTGCCCATATAAGTGTCAATGCGCTGAATGAATACCTTGATTTTAAATCCGGTCTGGATTTTCTCACCAACCGAACGCCGTTCAGTGGTGGCAGCGGCACCCTGATTAATCATCCTGCTGCCGCTAATCTGGCCTTAGTGCTGGCAATCGTCAGTATGACGCTGGTTATCGCCGGCGGCTTATATCTGAGCTACCAGCTAAACTGGCAACCGTTACTCATCGGTATACCCGGGGTCCTGCTGATTTATGGCTACACCCGGCACATTAACCGCTGGCCACTGCTCTGCTTACTGGCACCGGGTATTGGCTTTGGCATTTTTATGACGCTGGGCAGTTACTGGGTACTTGCCGGCAATATAAGTGCTGCGGCGTGGCTGCTGGCATTGATCGTCACTTTACTGGTTAGCAATTTATTACTGCTAAACCAGTTTCCGGACGTTGAGGCAGATCGTCAGGTAGGCAGGCGGCACCTCCCTATTGTGATTGGCCGGCGCCATAGCGCCAGTGTGTATACCTTACTGTTATTACTAAGTTATCTGCTGCTGATTGCAGGCGTAATCAGCAGGATTTTACCCTGGCAATGTTTACTGGCGCTGTTAAGTCTGGCACTGGTAGCAAAGGTGCTACCGGGGTTATCCCGCTTTGCTGACAAACCGCAGCAACTGCAGCCTTATCTGGGTTTAAATGTGTTGCTTTGTCATCTCTACCCATTGCTGCTGGCCTTAGGGCTGATCTGGGCTGGTCAGGCGAACTACTGACTGTTGTTGGCGCAGCTAACCTCACGATTTAGCAACTGAATGTACTGCTCGACTTCAACCGGAATGTTAAATTCCAGCTCCGCTGGCAACCCTAACATTGCGCGCTTTTCGCGCCATTCAGACCGTAACGTGGGATACATTTCATTGAAGCGTGTCAGTTGCTCAGTTGACAACTTATCATTTCCTAACTGCTCACGCAGCGGATAAAGCAAATCAAACAGGTCCGGCATAACATCAATGGACAGCTGCAAATATGCTCTAACCATCAATTGAGTATCGTTAACCTGCTCATCTAAATCCGCTTCTCGCTGTTCCGGAGCGAGCTGACGCTCTGCATCCTTCCAGTCAACAAAGTACATTTCTGCCAATTGTAAAAATGCACCACCATATCCATGCAGCGCTGCTTGTTCAGCCCAGTAGCGCGCTTGAGCCAGCGCTGAACGATCCAAAACTGTTGACTGCTGTTGCTTATCTGGCTGGTCATAGCGCTGAAACAGGGCATAACGAAGATATTTCTCAGCCAGCATACGCATAGCATGGATATCAGCTGCTTGAGCTTGTTGCAACAGTTCTTCCATACTGAGGCGCTGATAGTAGCTCTCATGCAGATCAGCAGACAGTTCTTTTTGATACCAGTCCTGAAACTGATCTCTGGCCGGATGGCTTTGCAGTGCTTGCTCCAGTGCCTGGCAGTTTTGATTTGCTACTGGCTCTTCTGATTCGGCCGAAATATCAGCAGGTAAAACTGTTATATCACCTTGCTCAGGCAGATTTTCTGATAACGGTTTGCCGGGGTTACCAGCAATTGAGGGATTAGTATCTTGGGCTGTTACTCGCTCTTCAGTTGATACCCGCAACGATTCATTGGCGGTTGCTGCTTTATCACGTGGATAACCCAACCACAGCGCAACAATAGCGATAGCAACCAGTACCATAACAATGTTGCGTCGGACTTTCGCACGCATGACTATCAGCCTGTCAGCGTTTTCGCCAGCTGCAATAGCTTTGGATAAAACTCTTTATTTTGCTGGGCTATCTGATCCTGCTCCACCAATACATCATGCAGAATTTGCTCAGTGGTCAGCGGGTTCGCTAATACCACCCGGAACACGATAGTTTCCTGGCGGTTGTAGGCGGCCGGGGTTAAGCGGGTGCGCGAGACAAACGACTTACCCTCTTCCCGCTGGCGTTTCTGAATAAATTTAGTCAGGCCGTTTAACAGCTCGTTAAACTGCTGACGCTGCTCGCTCGTTGCCACAGCCATGGCTTTTTGCACCTGCGCCGGCACATAGCGGTAGGTCAGTAAACACAACTCAGGCGCGGTAATCAGCTCAAAATCAATATTATGCTCAATTAGGGTGGCAAAATAGCGGGCTTTTTCCAGCGAGCGGTTGATCAGAATTTCATAGCCATCGCGGCCAATCACCTGCAGACAGGCATGGACCAGCATCGCCATACCTGGGCGCGAACCTTCCAGGGTCTGACTACCCAAATCTTTAGAGCCTTTACGCAAGATATACTCGGCATGATGCTCAATGGCATGGGCTGATGACGGGTGCTTAAACACCACCATACCGGCACCCATCGGCACATACATTTGCTTATGGGCATCAATTGTCACCGAATCAGCCCGCTCTATACCGGCCATTAAATGCCGGTACTGATCAGACAATAACGTGGCACCGCCCCAGGCGGCATCAACATGAAAGTGACACTGAAACTGCTCTGCCAAATCGGCCAGTTGGCCAAGTGGGTCAATATTGCCGGTTTCGGTAGTACCTGCCACACCAACAATGGCCAGCACCTTAATATTTTTTGCAGTTAACTCACTGAGCACCTGCTGCATCTGCGCAACATCAACTTTGTTGTCGGCATCAGTTTTTACACTAACGACATAGTCACGGCCAATGCCCAGCACATCAGCTGCTTTACCTAACGAGTAATGGCCGCGTTCTGATACCACAATGGCCAAACCATCGTAACCATAATGCTTCAGCGCCCGGAATAAGCCTTCCCGGGCAATACCTTTAAAGTCGCCATCAGCTTTTAACAAACGGTTGCGGGCGATCCACAGCGCAGTAATATTGGCGACAGTACCGCCCGAGCAGAAGGCGCCCAACGAGTGATTGGCGCTGTGCATCCACTTTTTATAGAAGCTATCTTTTTCACCATAAACCAGATGATGCATCATCCCCAATACCTGACGCTCCAACGGCGTAAAAGCTTTAGAGGTTTCAATTTTCACCAGGTTCTGGTTTAACCCAACCATCATTTTTGACAGCGGCAGCACAAAGTACGGTAACGCTGAGGTCATATGGCCGATAAAACTGGGTGAAGCAGTATGCACAGAATGGGCAACCAGCTTTTGCATCATGCTTTCGGCATAATCGGAGACGAACTGCGGCGACAAAGGAATTTGATGTGCCTGAAAATCCCGCTCAATTTGCCAGAGTGGCTTTTCCAGCGCGACAATACTTTCCCGCAGAAAGCCTGCCAGGTTCTGTGACAGATTCTGTTCAATAATGCTCAGGGTGGAGTCCGGCGCCTCAGGCACGGTAAATATGCGCCAAAGCGCATCTTCAGAGGCGGCGGCCAGCCGTTTTGTCGGTTCTGTCATGCGTTATGCTACTCACTGAGCCGAATCAGGCCCCACTTCAGTCCTCTGATATCAGACGGCAGACCGGGGCAAAGAAAGGGCCTAACTCTACTGCAACTGCCCAAAAATGTCTGCAAAAATTTCACTGGCACCCCAGTGACCATGATCACACACTAGCTGCGCAGGCCGACACCACGGTTAATTAAATACAGGGCAAAGCTGAACATCACTACAATAAAGCTGGTTACTACCGCGAGTGCCAGCACCAGGCTGACATCACTGACCCCCAGAAAGCCGTAGCGAAAGGCATTAACCATATACACTATTGGATTTAACGCTGCTACGTTTTGCCAGAAACCGGGCAACATCGACAACGAGTAAAATATACCGCCGAGATAAGTCAGTGGCGTCAGCACAAAAGTAGGAATAATACTGATATCGTCAAAGGTTTTGGCATAAACAGCATTGATTAAGCCACCCAGTGCAAACAACATGGATGTCAGAACAACAGTAACAATAATAATTGCCAGATTGTGAATTTGAATATCAACAAAAAACAGCGACAGAATTGTCACGATAATGCCGACAAGCATGCCACGTGCCATACCGCCACCAACATACCCCAGCACAATAAGGTAATTAGGCACCGGCGCTACCAGCAACTCTTCGACGTTTCGCTGAAACTTAGCACTGAAAAAAGATGACGCCACGTTGGCATACGAATTAGTAATGACCGCCATCATAATTAACCCGGGTACTATAAACTCCATATAACTGAAGCCGCCCATATCACCAATCCGCGAACCGATTAAACTGCCAAAAATGACAAAATACAGACTCATGGTAATGGCAGGTGGCACCAGGGTTTGCACCCAGATCCGCATGAAACGGGTAATTTCTTTACTTAAAATACTTTGCAGAGCAATCAGGTAGCTGGCTTGCATTATTTTGCCTCCCCCCGACCATTTTCGACCAATGCCACAAACAACTCCTCTAACCGATTCGCTTTATTTCGCATCGACAACACATTCACTTTTTGCTGGCTCAGCTGCTCAAAAATCGGGTTTAAGCCGTCACTTTTAGCTATATCAACTTCGATGCTGTGTTCATCCAGCACCCGCCATTTTATCTGGTCCAGCTGCAAATTGGCTGGGTCCTGATCCAGATCCAGAATAAAGGTTTCAATAGTCAATTTGTTTAACAGTGCCTTCATACTGGTATTTTCAATAATCTGACCTTTATCAATAATGGCGATATTGCGACAAAGCATTTCTGCTTCTTCCAGATAATGGGTGGTCAGAATAATGGTAACCCCTGCTTTATTAATGTTGCGCAGAAACTCCCACATTGAACGGCGCAGTTCAATATCAACGCCAGCTGTTGGCTCATCCAGGATCAGCAGCTTAGGCTCGTGCATCAGAGCGCGCGCGATCATCAGCCGTCGTTTCATACCACCAGACAGCTCCCGGGCCCGGGCGTGCCGTTTATCCCATAACCCCAGCTGGCTTAAATATTTCTCTGCCCGCTCCAGGGCGAGTTTCTTCGGCACGCCATAGTAGCCGGCCTGATGCACCACAATTTGCAGCACCGTTTCAAACTGATTGAAATTAAACTCCTGCGGCACCAGCCCTAACTGGCTTTTTGCCTGCTCCAGCTGATCGTCAATGTCAAAGCCAAATACACTTACCTTGCCACCGCTTTTATTCACCAGGGAGGTTATCACACCAATAGTGGTACTTTTACCGGCGCCATTTGGGCCAAGCAGTGCAAAAAAATCGCCTTGTTTCACCTGTAAATCAATACCACTTAAGGCAACGGTGCCACTTTTATACACTTTATGTAACGCGGAAATATCTAACGCCAGACTCACTCACTTTCTCCTGTCTCTGCTCTGCTGCCTGAATCAGGCGCTGGCCGTTCACCGCCGTAGCCCCAACGGGCGGTCAGCTGCTGCGACACCCCAAGCTGGTCCAGGATGCGCGCGACCATAAAATCGACTAAATCACTGATTTGTTTTGGCTGATGATAAAACCCCGGTGCTGCCGGCATAATAGTGACGCCAAGCCTTGCCAGCTTTAGCAGGTTTTCCAGATGAATAGCACTTAGCGGTGATTCACGCGGCACTAAAATCAGTTTACCGCCTTCTTTAATGACCACATCTGCCGCACGCTCTATTAAATTGTCGCTGGCACCGCAGGCAATTGCTGCCACCGTGCCGGTAGAACACGGACAAATTACCATCTGTTTTGGTGCAGCAGAACCTGAGGCAACCGGCGAAAACCAATCATCTTTGCCATAAACTGTCAGCTGATTATCTGCACAGTTAAATAATTCTTGCAGCTGGCGGGTACACTTATCCGGCGCGCCGGCCAGTTTAATATTGTGTTCAGTAGCAAATACTACCCGCGCGGCGCTTGAAACCAGCAGATGCACCCTGATCCCCTGCTGTAATAGCAGCTCCAGCAAACGCCAGCCATAAGGCGCACCTGACGCACCGGTAAAGGCTAAGGTTATTTCCCGCATGCTTACTCCCATTTGCGCGCCAGCGCGCCGATCAGCTTGTCGTGTATGCCGCCAAAACCGCCATTACTCATAATGACAATGTTATCACCTTTCGCCGCCTGCCCAACCAGTAAACCAACCAGCGCCTCAATATCATGCGATAAAACGGCTTTCGGGCTTAAACTGCGGGTTAATGCTTCCAGCGACCAGTTAGCATTGGCGGGCTCATATAAATAAACTTTATCAGCAATGGCTAATGAAACCGGCAACGCGGCTTCATGCACACCCATTCGCATGGTATTAGAGCGTGGTTCCAACACCGCAATTAAGCGGCCCTGGCCCACTTTATTGCGCACCCCTTGCAAAGTAGTGGCAATAGCCGTGGGGTGATGGGCAAAGTCATCGTAGACCTTAATACCGGCAATGTCGGCTTTAAGCTCCATTCGCCTTTTTGGCGCCACGAACTTAGCCATCGCTTCCAGCGCAACGGTTACCGGTACCCCGGCATGGCGGGCCGCGGCTATCGCCATTACCGCATTATCGACATTATGCTGCCCCCCCAGCTGCCACTGCAGCTCGCCTTGTAGCTGTTGCCGGTAATAGAGTTTAAATGCGCTGCCATCATTATTAATCAGTTCTGCCCGCCAGTCCTGGCCATAACTCTGGCGCTCACTCCAGCACCCCATAGCCAGCGTCTGACTGACTGCTTTGGTATCTTCCGGCGATAACACCAGACCATTGGCTGGCACCATTCGCAATAGGTGATGAAACTGGCGCTGAATGGCGGCTAAATCGGGGAAAATATCGGCATGGTCAAACTCAAGATTATTAATCACCAGAGTGCGGGGCCGGTAGTGGACGAACTTTGAACGTTTGTCAAAAAAGGCCGTATCGTATTCATCCGCTTCAATCACAAAAAATGGCGACTCGCCCAGCCGGGCCGAAGTATCAAAATTCTGTGGCACGCCGCCAATCAGAAAACCCGGCGTCAGGCCTGCGGCCTCTAAAATCCAGGCCAGCATGCTGCTGGTGGTGGTTTTACCATGAGTACCCGCCACAGCCAGTACCCAGCGGTCCTGTAATACCTGCTCAGCCAGCCACTGTGGGCCAGAGGTATAACGCAAGCCACGGCTTAGCACATATTCCACCGCCTCATTGCCGCGGGATAATGCATTGCCGATGATCACTAAATCAGGCTCCGGGCTGAACTGGCTGCTGTCATACCCTTGCACCAGACCAATACCCAGTTCAGCCAATTGTTCACTCATCGGTGGATATACATTCTGATCAGCACCGGTAACCTGATGGCCCAGCGCTTTGGCAATTGCGGCTATGCCGCCCATAAAGGTGCCACAAATACCTAAAATATGAATATGCATCAGTTATTTCCTGCCTGTGCAGGCCCGTTAGTCACAGAAAAACAGATAAAACTACGATCAAAACTGCAATTTAACAATAAATTCTTTAAAATAGCCCGGCCCTACAACTTTACTACAGCAACAAAAGGAATAATAAAATGCGCCGCATTTCCCCGGTACTGCAACAGGACGGAGTGGAACCTGATTTAATAGCCCTGCTGAAAACTATTCTTGCCGCCTGCCGTGAAATCGCTTTTCGGGTCAGTCAGGGTGAACTGGCTGGAGTATTAGGTTCTACCCTGGGCGAAAATATTCAAGGGGAAACCCAAAAAAAACTTGATGTTATTGCCAATGAATTACTCAAAGAAGTGATTTTGGAAACCGGCGTAGTAAAGGCCATCAGCTCTGAAGAAGAAGACACCATTGTTGCAGGCAACCCACACGGTAAGTATCTGGTTACCTTTGACCCACTTGATGGCTCGTCAAACACCGACATTAACAGCCTGATCGGTACTATTTTTTCCATTTTGCCAGCCGACCCTGACAAAGCCCCTGATGACAGCAGCTTATTTTTGCAGCCTGGCACCGCCCAGGTTGCTGCCGGCTATGTGTTATATGGTCCGTCTACCATGCTGGCCCTGACAACTGGTCATGGCACCCGCTTGTATACACTGGATAACACCTATGGTGGTTTTTTGCTAACTGAAGATCAGGCGGCAATTCCCAAATATACAACAGAGTTTGCCATTAATATGTCGAATCAGCGATTCTGGCAGGAGCCAATGCAGCGCTATGTTGCCGACTTACTTCTGGGCAAAACCGGTCCGCGTGGCAAAAACTTTAATATGCGCTGGATAGCAGCCATGGTAGGTGATGTGCATCGGGTACTGTGTCGCGGCGGTATATTCGCCTATCCCCGGGATAGCAAAGATCCGCAGAAACCCGATAAATTGCGACTAATGTATGAAGCCAATCCAATGAGCTTTCTGGTAGAACAGGCAGGCGGTATGAGTTCAACCGGCTACCAGCGGATAATGGAAATTGTGCCGACAGATATCCATCAGCGGGTTGCAGTTATTCTGGGCTCAAAACATGAAGTGGAAACCTGTATTGGTTATCACAAAGCGTAGCCATTTCTAATGCCGGCGCTATAATAGGCGCCATTTTTAAACGAATTTTATTGTGAACCAAAGGACCAGACCATGAGCTTAAGCGATGTTGCAGCAGGTAAGAATCTGCCAGATGAAATTAATGTTATCATTGAAATTCCGGCCAATGCCGATCCGATTAAATATGAAGTAGATAAAGATACCGGCACCGTTTGGGTTGATCGTTTTATGTCAACGCCGATGTTTTATCCCTGCAACTATGGCTTTGTAAACCACACCTTATCGCTGGATGGTGACCCGGTAGATGTATTAGTTCCTACCCCTTATCCATTGGTACCAGGTGCAGTGATTAAATGCCGGCCGGTTGGTGTATTAAATATGTCAGACGAAGCGGGTGAAGACGCTAAAGTTATTGCTGTACCGGTAAGTAAACTGACTAAATTGTATGATCATATTCAGGACATTAATGATGTGCCTGAGCTGTTAAAGCAACAAATTCAGCACTTTTTCGAGCGCTATAAAGAGCTGGAACCAGGTAAATGGGTTAAAGTGCTTGGCTGGGGCGATGCAGCTGCGGCCAAAGCAGAAATTATGACGTCATTTGAGCGGGCAAAGAAATAAGCACAGACTTTCTGAGTTTATATTGAAAATAAAGCCGCAATCTGCGGCTTTATTTTTTGACAGTAGACCGGCTTATCCGCTTTTTTCAGTATTGTTATCTGCTAAAAATATCAGTAACTGGGCAGCGGACATAGGTTTAGCAAACAAAAAGCCCTGAACTTCATCACAACCCATAGCGGCAACAGCTTGTTGCTGCGCTTCGGTTTCGACACCTTCAGCAATCGTTGACAGGCCCAGCCTTTTACCCAAATTAATAATAGTTTGAGCGATAACTTCACCGGCAGGCTCAGTCACTTCACGCACAAAAGCACGGTCAACTTTAATCCGGTCCAACGGTAATTGCTGCAGATAACTTAATGACGAAAAGCCAATACCAAAGTCATCTATTGCCACTTTAATACCGGCATTTTTCAGTTTCTGCAGGGCATCAATCACAATTTTCGGCTCATCCATCACTACCGACTCTGTAATTTCCAACTCTAATAACGCCGGGTCAATATTGTAGCGGTTAACACAATCAATTACCGTCTGCACAAAATGATGGTTTCGAAATTGTGGCATTGATACGTTCACTGCAATGCGTAAATTACTATATCCCTGTGTCGCCAGATGCCTGATTTGCTGACAAGCCTGTTCAAGTACCCAACTGCCAATTTCAACAATCAAGCCAGAATACTCTGCCAGCGGAATAAAAACCGCTGGTGAAATATACTGCCCGTCCGCCACCGGCCAGCGCAATAACGCCTCCATCCCAACCACTTGTTTACTGGTTAAAGAAACCTGCGGTTGGTACCACAATTCAAGTTTGTCGCGACTAAAATCACTGCGCAGCTTTCGCAGCAGTGACAAGCGCTCAGCCATTTCATCTTCCATTTCTGGCTGATAAAACTGATAGCTCTGGCTGATACTTTTTTTAGCTTTATTTAATGCTATATAAACATGTTTTAAAATGGTCAAACCTTGCTCGGCAGAGTCTGTCAGCCGGCATAGTCCAAACGTGGCATTAACCTGCAGAGCATGTTCAGAGGCCTGAAATGGCTCGTTAAATACTTCTTCTAACCGCTCAGGCGTCAACTCATGCGCCGGCCCGACCAAACCAAACACATCTGCGCCAATCCGGCCAAGCTGACAACTGGTACCAAAGAACGAGATCAGTCGTAATGTCAGGGCAATTAGCAATTCATTGCCAACATCCTGCCCCAGACCATCGTTAACATCAGAAAAATGATCAATATCAACCAGCACTGCAACCATCCCCTGCGCATCAAAACGACGGGTGTCCTGCAGGATCTGGATGAACTCGTTGCGGTTTGGGGTTTTGGTTAAAGGATCAATATAGGCTGCATGTTTAAGCTGCTGAAACAATGTAACATTTTCATAGCCAATTGAAATGTTACTTAAAAACACTTCAATCAGTTGCCGGTCAAACGCTTCAATTGGCCGGTTTGTTTCAATATATACGGCCGCACAGTGGCTGTCGCTGCCAAGATATAACACCGTGTCCTGCTGACCAAAAATGTTCTGCCGCTGACTTAAACATAAGTTGATTTGCTGAACTATCCGCGGGTTATCTATTTTGTCCAACTGACATTTAATAAAAGGAGCATAGTGGCCGGCGGCGCCAAGTACATATATTTTGTCGCTGGTACTGCCGTCGTCCTCAATCTGCGCGCAAAGCACCCCTTCAGCATGTAAGCCAATTAATGATGCGATCTGAGTGACAACCCCTTCCGAAAATTCGTGCAGCGAATGCTGCTCAAGCAGGTTAGCACCGGCATTGATAATTTTCTGCAAACCAATCCGGTTCTGATTAATGGTACGAATTTGCTGATATGAGCGGATTGAAGCAATAATAGCGGTGACTAATTTACCGCGGGTTAACTCTGTTTTTGTTTTGTAATCGTTAATATCATATTCTTTAATTACGCTTTCTTCCGGCGCGTAACCGGGTTGTCCCGTTCTGAGTACAATGCGTAATTCTTCCAGATGCAGCTCATCACGGATCCGTTGCACCACTTTTAAACCAGCGTCATCAGACTCCATAACAACATCAAGCAGTACCATTGCTATATTGCTGTTGTTATGCAAAAACCGGATGGCTTCATCACCGGAGTATGCGTGATGAAAACAAAGTTTACGGCCCAAAACAATCAGGTCGTTCAGTGCCAGCTTAGTAACCGTATGAATTTCTTCGTCGTCATCTACAATGAGAATATTCCAGACGCCAACTGCAAGCTCCGGTTCAGACGAGGTTTGCTCGTCTTCTGCGAAAAACAGAAAATCTTCATCTGTTTCATTCGATTTCATGATTACGCCTTTATTTGTCTCATGACTTAAATATACATGCTTAACATAAAAAACAAAAAATGAATTGTTGTTTATTTTCTATCTTATTAGAAATTTTTCACAACCTGATATAAATTATCGCTGCTACTTGCCGCTATCGCAGCTAAATGCAAAGATAACTTTTTTCGCTTATGTCATATCGGATTAATTTTGAGTAAAGTAAACGCGGCGTCCGGTCAGCAGCGGTTGCTGAAGCTGGCACGTTACCATCTTGGTGCGCCGGTTGCTGGCAAAGCGGCTGCAATTAGTGATGACGCAGCCGCCGACATTAACGACCAGTCACCAGCCAACGCTAAACATCAGCAGCTGGCCGCCCGTTCTGGCGCACCTGACCCGGAAGGGGGGCTTAATCTGGCGCAGCGCGTCAGTCGTCGCCTGCAAATGCAGCGTGAACGCCAGCAACAAAATCTGGAAAAAATTATGGCGCTGGCGTTAGAATATTGTCCGGAGCGGGTTTCCACCCAGGAAGTAGATCCTGACTGGTTTTCCCAATACTGTGAATTAGTCCTCGACATCTCAAACCACAGCATGCAACAACTGTGGGCAAAAATACTGGCCGGTGAAATCGCTACACCAGGCCGGTTCTCCCTGAAAACCCTGCAAACGCTGAAACTGATGAGTTATAAGGAAGCACAAAGCCTGCAATTGGCCGCCAGTCTGAGCTGCCGCAGCAGACAAGAACAAAGTGGACGCATTTATTTTGGCTATATCCGCAAACCCACCCTCTGGCAATTGCTTACCGGCAAAAGAATGGCATTGCTCAATTTAAGTCAGTTTGGTTTAACTTATCCGCAGATCCTTAATCTGGTTGATATCGGCATCTTACACAACGTTGAAATTGAAAGTGGTGAATTACAACCCGGACAACACTTCAGTTGGCAGTTTCAAAGCCAGACCCTGGAATGTACTGCGCTGCAGCGCGGCGTAGTATTGCAATATTACAAGTATACTGTGGTTGGCAATGAGCTACTGCCGCTACTGAACAGCCCGACTCACAGTGGTTACTTAACCACCTTGCAGCAGCAACTTGGTGCGGTACTCGCGTTTAAATAAACTGACGTCGAACAATAACCCGGTTAGTTCTGGCGGTGCGCAAGTGAAAATTTGGTCAGTAAGGTATCTAACCTTGCAGGTTCAAGCGGTTTAAAAACAATATCGTCCATACCCGCTTCGCGATAGCGTTCTATTTCGGCAGGCATAGCGTGTGCAGTAAACGCGACAATAGGTATTTGCCGATAGTCCGGCATCTGGCGTAATTGTTTAGCAATATCGACTCCGGACATATCGGGCAGCTGAATATCAAGCAGAATCATATCAAAGCGCTGCTGCTGACAAAGTGAAAAAACTTCTGCAGCTGTTGTTGCAGTATGTAAAACCAGCGGTTTGTTCTTCAAAAGCACCTGCACGAATGCCAGATTTGTTTCGTTATCATCTACCACCAGAATTTGTTGTAACTTTGATGGAATTGACGATTGCTCAGCTATTTCCTGCACCATACCAAGACAAAACTGTTGGGTAGCCAACACATCGGGGATTAATTTCTGCCATTGCGGCAGTGCATCAGGTGCTGCGAAGCATAGTATTGTCGGGTTTAACTGCCTGAACCTGACTATTTGCTGGCTGTTGACCGTGTCAGAGTACTGCGGCAAAAATAACAAAATCAAATCAAATGCTTTATGTTCAATAAATTGCGACAACTCTGTGAGCTTTTGACATTTACTGACTTGAGACGCCAATCCTTTTAACGCCGAGCAGCGTAGCTGCCCCCGTTCTTCGTCAGCATCAAATACTAAGATATGCTGCAACATTTTTACGCCACTAACCGGTTCAGCCTGCACCGGAACCGTTAGCTCTAAAATACAGCCCAGACCATCAAGCGACTGAGAACTAAAAACTGCGCCAGCCGATTTTATCGAATTAAGCAAGGCAAGGTCGGCATCACTCCACTGCAAACCGAGCGGATCACCCGCTGCAATTAACTCCCGACAATGCCCTGGTAAACCGTTGCCATTGCAACTGGCGGTTAGTCGAAGCACAGGCTGAGGTTCGTCTGGCTGTAACTGGAGGGAAATGGCTACTTTGCTTATATCTTCGATCCGAAAACACAGCGTAAGCAGCGCCTGTAGTAATGACTTTAAGGTTTTCTGACAAATATTTACGGTATAAGTCAGGTTAGCTGAGTGCTCC
Organism: Arsukibacterium indicum; assembly: GCF_019100565.1. Lineage (GTDB taxonomy): Bacteria > Pseudomonadota > Gammaproteobacteria > Enterobacterales > Alteromonadaceae > Alishewanella > Alishewanella indicum. The sequence continues at coordinate 86,375 of NZ_JAHRID010000009.1, forward strand.
TGCCAGTCGAGGCTGATTGCCGCTGAAGGCAACATTTCATTAAGCTCATCACGCTGCTCTGCTAACCAATTGCTGAGCACTACAGGTTGCCCTTTCAGACTGTGAGCGCTGAACTGATACTGTCCCGCTAACAAGTGCATTTGCAATAGACGACGTAACTGAGCCGGTTGCAACTGCTCTTTGCGATGCCACAGCAGCATGGTCTGTTCAAACCAGTGCTGCAAGTGACGCTGCTGCTCCTGCTGCTTCGTCGTAAGCATTTGCCTTTGCTGTTCTTGTTCTGCTAACTGTGCGGTGACATGGTGAGCCCGCTGCGTTAGTTGCTGCACCAATTGCTCTGTGGCCTGCTGATTTTGTTCAAGTATATTTGCCAGGTCATTAAATGCGTGTCTCAGAGGTTCCAACGCAGGAATAAGTGAGCCGGCTATCTCTCGCTGCTGCCCGGTGTTTTGCAACCGCCTGCAGTGATGAGCGATAAGTTCCACATCGGTAGCAAGCCGCAACTGGCCTCGTTTTACTGAACCAATGCTTACCACCAGGCCAACCGCTAAAGCCACTGTTAACAGGGCTAGCGGGACTAACCATAATAGCCCGTCAGGTTGTTTGGTATTAAAAACGATCACAACAAAACCGTTATCGGCCAGCGGTGGGGCAGCAGTTGGCCGCTCACTGCCCAGGCCGGCACTTACTGGTAATACAGCACGCAGGGTTCCGTCAGACTGGCTGCTAACCTGATATATATCAGCTACAACATCAATAACAGGGGCCGGTCTGGCGGTGCCACTACTGGCAATTAACTGTGATTGTGCATTGTAAGCAGCAATATACTGCACTGATAAACCAGAACTATTGTGTATTTGTCGCAGCTGATTTGCCAGCTGCTCACTGTCATTGGCGGGCAGATTGGCCTGGACTGCATAATTAACAGTTAGTGCCAGCTGCTGAATTTGCTGTAATTGCTGGTTACGAACTTCATTGTGCAGCCATACGATTACAAGTATCCATGACAGGAGCAGAGCAAGCAGCCAGGGAACAATTAACTGTCTGAAAATGTTTGTCAAAATGATATTGCCACCGGTCAGAGTAAAGTTACTATAAAGTGATTTCACACAAGCAACAAGGGTAGAGCCTTATCAGCCTGAGCGGCAGCAAATTTCTGCTGGATTGCCTGAGCGCCATCAGTTCGGTAGTTTAAAAGTGCAACTCGATTCCAGCAAAAACGCCTTTAAAATCAAGATTACTATATAAGTTATCCAAATCATCCAGTCGCAAATTAACTGCCCGGTAACCCACTTTAATTCTGATATCAACCGCTAGCGAATCGACAATTTCGTAACCAACCCCGGCTTGCACATCATACATCCGGCTATCACTCCAGCCGATGTAACTGCCCTGGGCAAATACGTCCAAACCAGTTAACGGTAAGCCAACTTTACTACTGATATACACTAAAGGTAACCATTGTGACACTGTCTCCTCGCCCTGTAAGCCATTTGGGCTTTGTTCAGAAACTGAAGCTGACCCGTCTACATGTTTGGCATTAAGGCCAAAATCGAGAGCAACCAGACTGTTATCCAGGATTTCATAGTAAAGCACGATATCAGTGTTCGTCAGATCTACCTGATTGGCAACCGTCGTGTTCACCGTAAAGTTCTCACCGCCGAAACTAAACTGACTATCAATTAATGTTACGCCCTGTGCTTCAAGTTGATTGTGCGCCACTCTGATATTTGGCAACACAGGAACCGGATGTTCGAGTGCAATATAAAAAGAGCCTTGGGTCTTGCTGTTAAAAGCAAACGCTGGAGCCGGTTCGCTGTTGCCAAAACTGCCTGTTACATCTGTGCGCCAACCATCACCACCAACATATACCCCCAACAGCGTATCAGCGCAGGTCTGTCCGGAAAATAGTACTGACCCCAGCATAACAGGCAACAGAGTTTTGATGACGGTGTATTTTTTCATACTGCTTATCCTTGAGTTAATAATTCTGATAAATCAATCAGTGCTGCATTGGCACGGGAAATGTAGTTTGCCATCACCAAACTATGGTTGGCCAGTAAACCAAAGCCACTGCCATTTAATACCATCGGACTCCAGATCGGCTGTTGGGTCGCCTCCAGTTCCCGGATGATCTGCTGCAGACTGACCATGGCATTGCGCCGGTGCAGTACTTCGGCGAAGTCTACTTCAACTGCCTTAAGATAATGCAGCAACGCCCAGGCTGCACCGCGGGCTTCGTAAAACTCATCATCAATCTTCCACCAGCTTGTTTTAACAACCTGATGGCGAGGACCATCAGTAGACTGACGGGCAGCTGCGTCGCCGGCAAGATCAGTGTTCAGCCGGTCCTGACCAACGCTGGCACTCAGCCTTTGAGAATAACTGCCTAATCGCTTTTCAACATTTTTAAGCCAGTCCCGCAGGTTGTCTGCGCGGGCATAAAACTGACTGCCTGCACTGCTACTGTCAGACAATGCATCGCGATACAAATAAAGCTGAGCAATCGCTTTACGATATTCAGACTCGGCACTGGGAATTGCCCAGCTTCGATGGTCGATATTAAATTGAGGCTGAGCGACCTTCAAAAATTCATTTTCAGCTGACTGAGATTGCGAACGACTGAAATCTTTACGAAATGCCAGTGCCAGATCACGTGACATTTCCAGCACACCAAATTCCCAAGCTGGCATATTATCAAGCAGGCTGTACGGCGGCAGAATATCATTTGCCAGATAGCCACCCGGCTTATCCAGCAAGGTTTCGGTCACTTTTATCAGCGCGGTGGTGGTGGTATAACCCACCGTATTCCGGTTAAGAGAACTGACATCTGAAGTTTGCTCTAGCTGCGTTCCGTCTTCTGTCATCAGCGCTGGTTCTCTGCTGACCCACCAGCTGATCACAACGAAACAAAATAACAGCAGCCCTGCAATAAAGTATGCAAAATTACGTTTACTCATGATTAATCCTTAGCGACGAGGCATTTCAGTTAGCGGCATACTCAACTCCAGCTGCTGACCATTGCTAAAACGCAGAACTACCATCACACTTTCACCTGCGAGTAACGGTTGTACCGGATTAAACAGCATCAGATGAAGCCCCCCAGGCTGCAGACTAACACTGCCATTTGCAGCAATATCGATATGGGACACATGCTCCATACGCATCACCCCATCCTGATGGGTATGCTGATGCAACTCAGCACGTTCAAATGCCGCGCTGTCAGCTGAGAGCAGCTTAATTGCTTCAGAGGTATTATTATTAATAGTAAAATAGCCCGCGGTTACGGTTCGACCGGGCATAGGCACCCTAACCTGGCCTTCGGTAACTGTTATTTCCGACGCATTTACAGGGGTTCCCGACAGAGCAAAAGCAGCAATGAATATAAAAGCAGTTAGTCGAATCATGTTACGCTCCCTTAACAAGTTTAGCGTATCTTACACCAAATAGGGGTGGGTAACAGCGACTTAGCACAAAGTTATAACCTTAAAATGGTATGGGCCCGGAACAGCTAACTCCGGGCTTTAAGCCACAACATTAATACTGGCGTAACAACGGTCCACAACACAAACGCCGAAAACATAGTGACAACTGGCAGTAAATACAGCAGCAATAAACTGCTTGCGGTCAGCATCGGTTACTCTGCCGACGGCTTGTTATCCGCTTTGGCTATTACGTCTTTTTGTGGCTTCACTTCAGCTTCCACCTGCAACAATTGACGAACCTCGGCGGCTGTTTTCTCCATTGCCTGACGCGCCTGCTGGGCAACTGCAATTTTGAGCTCAGCTATCTGATTCGCTGCTAATTGCTGTAATGCATCTGTAGCAGGATTGGCTTGTGCAGGAGCAGCAGTAAACAGTACGGCAGTGGTTAAGGTAAGAGCGGCTAACGTTTTCATTTAATATTCCTTCATAATAGTTAAGTTGTTTGTTACTACAACTTAGCTATTACAAAGCGTATGCCAACTTTTACTGAAGTGTATCCAACTGATTTATATAGACTTTAAATTTGCGCTCCATTCTGAAAAAAAGCACCGAAAATAAAAAACCAAAAAATAGCTAAATTAACCACTGAGTTGGTCAAAATATTAAAGACATATTCAACTCTGAGTTTCAACCGCCCGGGTTGATGCAAGGTGTTCCGGCACAAACGCCAGCGCCTGCATCAGCACCTCTGGCCCGGCCTCAATTTTATGACCGTTTTCACTTAAATGACGACGCCACTGCCTGGCGCCGGGTAAGCCCTGAAATAAGCCCAGCATATGGCGGACGATATGCCAGAAACGAGCACCTTGCTGCATTTGTTGCTCGATATAGGGCAGCATAGCTCTGACTAATTGATGCTGGCTCAGTACCGGTTGCTCATCTCCATAAATAAAATGATCAACCTGACTGAGCAAATAGGGGTTGGTGTAAGCTTCGCGCCCAACCATCACACCATCTACCAGTTGTAACTGGTAGCGCACGTCGTCCAGCGTCTTTATGCCGCCGTTTATACTGATATCCAGCTGAGGGAAATCTTTTTTCAGCTGATGCACTCTTGGATAATCCAGCTCAGGTATTTCCCGGTTTTCTTTCGGGCTTAACCCCTTTAACCAGGCTTTACGGGCGTGCACAATAAACTGCTGGCAGCCGGCATCAGCAATGATGCCGACAAAGTCGGTTAAAAACTGATAACAATCGAGCTCATCAATACCTATCCGGCTTTTTACTGTCACCGGTATCGAGACTTTATCCAGCATCGCGCTGACGCAGCTGGCGACAAGCTCTGGTTTAGCCATTAAACAGGCGCCAAACATGCCATTTTGTACCCGGTCAGACGGGCAGCCAACATTAATATTAACCGCATCATAACCGCGCTGCTCAGCCATTATGGCGCACCTTGCCATCTCGACCGGGTTAGAACCACCTAACTGCAGCACCAGCGGATGCTCCTGCTCGTTATAAGCCAGATAATCGCCTTTGCCATGGATAAGTGCGCCTGTGGTAACCATTTCAGTATACAACACAGCGTGTTTGCTCATTAGCCGGTGAAAATAACGACAATGCTTATCAGTCCAATCGAGCATCGGAGCGACTGAGAATTTGTGGTCCATAGCTAGAATTGCCAAAAGTCAGGTACCTGTAGCGTGTTAACAGCGATAAAGCAGCGTATTGTACAACAAATAATGGCAAAATGTCCGAAGGTAGCCAATTATCAGCCGGTCCGACGCGTGGAACTTAACAAGCATTATGCTACACTGCCAGCGACTGCTGCCAGGAGATGATATTGAGTATGTCGACAGAATCATTAGTTATCCGAGCTAAAGCAATTTGCGATAAAAACGGCGCACGCTTTACATCAATCCGGGAAAAAGTTTTTCGGTTAATGGCAGAAACTGACGGTGGTATGGGTGCTTACGATTTACTCGAACGATTAAAGCTAACTGAGCCAGCAGCCAAACCTGCCACGATATACCGCGCACTGGAGTTTTTAACCGAGCAGGGTTTTATTCATAAAATTGAATCAACTAATGCCTTTATGTTGTGTCACCATTTTGGCCATCATCATCCGGCTCAACTTCTGATCTGTGACAATTGCGGCAGCGTAAGCGAGCTACACTCGGCATTGCTGCAGCAAGAGTTTAGCAAGCTGGCAACAGAACGGGGTTTTAAGATAACGCATCAGACTATTGAAGCTCATGGTTTTTGCCATAAATGCCAGCAAGTTGCATAAATAAAAGCAAACTTATACGCTGGCTTGTATGATAAGCAAAATGCTCCTAGTCTTAAAACGTCAAGCTGGTTTTTTCCAACGTATAACTTACAGGCGCGTTCCATGAATGTAGAGTATATCAACCCTTTCCTATCGTCTCTGGTCAATGTTTTGGGCACCATGGCCAATACCACTATTGTGCCCGGGCAGCCTCGGATAAAAAAAGATGAAATAGCCCGTGGTGACGTGTCAGGCCTGATCGGCATGGTTGGCAGCGATATTAAAGGCTCTTTTTCTGTTAGTTTTGAAGAAGGTTTAGCACTGGAAGTGATGTACCGGATGCTGGGTGAAAAACCTAAAACGATCAATGCTGATGTAACCGATATGGTTGGCGAAATTACCAATATGGTAACCGGTGGCGCCAAACGCATTTTAGGCGACAAGGGCTACGAGTTTTCGATGGCCACGCCGATAGTTGTCTCTGGTAAAGCCCATACCATTACTCATAAATGTGAAGGCCCGACTATTTTAATGCCATTCGATTCAGAGTTTGGCAAAGTTCACATTGAAGTCAGTTTCGATAAGTAAGCGGGTTGGCTTTCAGACAGTAATGTACTGATAGTCTACCCGTGGCGTAATATTGCAAAGCAGCTCATAAGGAATAGTATCGGCGTACTTTGCAATACGTTCAATGGCCAGTTCCGGGCCCCACAACACCGCTTCTGCGCCAATGGTTTCTACCGGTTGCTGGCCCAGGTCTACTGTAATCATATCCATTGATACCCTGCCAACAAGCTGCACCTCCCTGCCAGCCAGCCAGACCGGTGTGCCGCTTACCGCATGGCGCGGATAGCCATCACCGTAACCAATCGCAATAACCCCTATCCAGGTATCTTGTTCTGCCTGCCAGTTTGCACCATAACCGACCGTCTCACCCTGCTTGATCTTGCGCATTGCAATTAACCGGCTACTCAAACGCATAACCGGCCGTAATTGATGCTGCCACCCCTGCTGATGGGTAAATGGTGAAATACCATGCAGTATTAAGCCAGGTCTTACCCAGTCACCGTGGCTTTCTGGCACATGAATAATCGCCGCACTGTTGGCCAGACTTTGCTGCTCGGCTTTATCACTGCAAAGCTGCTGAAACAATGTCAGTTGTTCGCTGGTTTTTACTGCTCCTGGCAGATCAGCGCAACTGAAATGGCTCATTAACCGGATACCAGGCTGTACAGCCGGACACTGCCATAGCCGACGATAAAATTCGTTAAATTGTTCAGGAGAAATACCAAGCCGGTGCATACCGGTATCAATTTTTAACCAGACCTTCAGCTGACCATCTAATTCTGCCTGCTCCAGTGCTACCAGTTGCAGTTCGTTGTGCACCACGGTTTGCAGATTATTTGCCAGTAATATGGGGAGTTCAGCGGCTTCGTAAAAACCTTCAAGCAACACAATGGGTTTAACAACTCCAGCAGTGCGCAATGCCAGGGCTTCGTCTATCCGTGCCACAGCAAATGCATCGGCCTCACTTAAAGCCTGGGCCACTCTAACCAGACCATGGCCGTAGGCATTGGCTTTTAACACTGCCAATACCTTGCTTGCAGGCGCTAATTGCTGTACCCGCTGCAAATTATGGCCAATGGCAGCCAGGTTAATTTGGGCTACCGGCCGGCGTGACATTAATATTCGTCCTCAAAACGGGCGCTGCCAGCATAATTGTCAAAGCGTGAGAAATGACCATGGAAGGTTAACCGCACTTTACCGATAGGGCCATTTCGCTGCTTACCAATTATAATTTCAGCCAGGCCTTTTTCGGCACTGTCCTCGTGATAAACCTCATCCCGGTAGATAAACATGATTAAGTCAGCATCCTGCTCAATAGAACCCGACTCCCGTAAATCAGAGTTCACCGGCCGCTTATCAGCGCGTTGCTCCAGCCCCCGGTTTAGCTGTGACAAAGCTATTACCGGCACTTTCAGCTCTTTGGCTAAGGACTTTAGCGAGCGGGATATTTCTGCAATTTCCAGGGTGCGATTTTCACTTAAGCCCGGCACGGTCATTAATTGTAAGTAGTCGACCATAATCATACTGAGGCCACCATGCTCCCGCGCTACCCGACGGGCCCGCGAGCGCACTTCAGTCGGCGTCAGGCCAGAGGCGTCATCGATATACATTTTGCCTTTGCTGTTTAACAGTTCAATGGCCGATGATAAGCGCGCCCAGTCTTCATCCTCCAACTGACCGGTACGAACCTTGGTCTGATTGATCCGGCCGAGTGAGGCCAGCATCCGCATCATAATCTGATCTGAAGGCATCTCCAGGCTGAATATCAGTACCGGTTTATCACTGGTAATAGCAGCATGCTCACACAGATTCATCGCAAAAGTGGTTTTACCCATCGATGGCCGTGCCGCCACAATAATTAAATCGGATGGCTGAAAGCCGTTGGTCATTTTATCCAGATCCATATAACCGGAAGACAAACCGGTAATGCCGGTTTGGGGCGAGCGAAACAGCGCATCTATTTTATCAATGGTTTTAGCCAGAATGTTATTGATGGGCTCTGGCCCTTCATTTGCGTTGGCCCGTTGCTCTGCAATCTTAAATACCTTACTTTCAGCAAAGTCCAGCAGCTCGGCACTGGTGCGGCCCTGGGTATCGTAACCCGCGTCGGCAATATCATGGGCAACCGCAATCATATCGCGCACTACAGCCCGTTCACGCACGATATCGGCATAGGCCATAATATTGGCGGCACTGGGCGTATTTTTGGCAATCTCACCCAAATAAGCAAAACCACCAATATCATCCAGTTGCTGGTTCGCTTCCAGTGCTTCAGAAACCGTAATTAAATCGATCGGTTGATTAGCCTCAGCAATCCGGGCCATGGCGCTAAATATAAAGCGATGCGAGCGCAGGTAAAAATCCTGCTCAACAACCTTTTCCGATACCCGGTCCCAGGCCTGATTATCCAGCATTAAACCGCCCAGCACAGATTGCTCAGCTTCAATGGAGTGCGGAGGCATTTTCAGGCCGGCAACTTGCTTGTCTTTATTACTGCTCATAACACCTGACAGAATTGGAAATAACTGTGCAATGCTACCTTGCCCGCGGCAGAATAAAAAGCAACGTTGTGAGTTTTTTTAAAAGAGGCGATACAATCTGGATAAAACGGGGGAAGGAACAGAGTGGCGCACTGCACAGCAGTGCGCCAATAGCCTTAGGCTTCTGCGATAATAACAACTTTAATGGTTGCTACTACTTCAGCGTGTAACTGCAGATCGATGTCGAACTCGCCAGTTTCACGTAAAGTACCGTTAGGTAATTTCACTTCAGCTTTAGTTACTTTTACGCCAGCTTCAGTAATGGCATCTGCGATATCGCGGGTACCTACTGAACCGAACAGCTTGCCTTCGTCACCGGCTTTAGAAGCGATAGTCACTTCAGCCAGTTCTGCCAGCTTAGCAGCGCGGTCGTTAGCGGCAGCTAAGTCAGCAGCCAGTTTGGCTTCTAATTCAGCGCGACGCTGTTCGAACTTTTCGGTGTTAGCTTTGTTAGCCGGAACTGCTTTACCCTGTGGGAATAAGAAGTTACGAGCATAACCAGACTTAACAGAAACATTGTCACCTAAACCACCAAGGTTAGCGACTTTGTCTAACAGAATAACTTGCATACTTATACCCCTTCTGTATTAGCTGTGTGAGTCGCTGTACGGCAACAAGGCCAGGTAGCGAGCGCGCTTAATAGCACGAGCCAGCTGACGCTGATACTTAGCGCTGGTACCAGTAATACGGCTAGGTACGATTTTGCCGCTTTCTGTAACATAGTTCTTCAGAACAGCGGTATCTTTGTAATCAATCTCTACAGTGCCTTCTGCAGAAAAACGGCAGAATTTACGGCGACGGAAAAAACGTGACATTTGTCTGTCTCCTAACTTATTTGTTCAATCTGCTGGGCGTGCAGTACCAGTTTTGCCTGACCACTGCGGTTCTGGTGCCGGTTTAAAAACCCGCTAACCTTCACCACGCTACCCAACGTCAAAGTTTGAGCTTGCTGATGTAACACTGTGCCGCTTAATACTATCTGCATTCTGACATAAGCCTGACGGTTAAGGCCGGCTTCCTGCTGATTGCTTCTGTGCTCTACGGTTATAACAGTGTGCGGGATACCCGCCGGACTCTCACTGCGTTCAGGGTGCCGGCATACGGCGCCACTAAGCACGATGATATTGTCCATCAAACTTACTCTTCGTTTTCTACCTGCTCTTCTGATTCACGAGGAGCACGGTCACGAGGACGGTCGTCACGTGAACGCTCTTCACGTACCTTAGCCATTGGAGATGGCTCAACTACGGCACCGTTAGTGCGCATAATAAGGTTACGTAATACCGCATCGTTGTAACGGAAGTTAGTTTCCAGCTCATCAATCACTGTTTGTGGTGCTTCCACATTCATCAGCACATAGTGTGCTTTATGCAGTTTTTGGATTGGGTAAGCCAGTTGACGGCGGCCCCAGTCTTCTAAACGGTGGATAGTACCGCCCGCTTCTTTGATTGCGCCAGTGTAACGCTCAATCATACCAGGCACTTGTTCACTCTGATCAGGGTGAACCATAAAAACGATTTCGTAATGACGCATTGTAGCTCCTTACGGTTAGTAAGCCTCGGGTGAGCTCGGCCGGGCTCGCATAGAGGCAAGGAACGTGAGTGTATGGCCGAAGGTCGCGTATTTTACGGAGTTAGCGGGTAAATAACAAGCAGAATATCGGGGTTCAGTTAAGTTCTCTGTCTTACGGCTTCAAACAGGCAAATTCCTGCTGCGACTGACACATTGAGGCTCGATACTGAACCAAACATCGGTATTTTTACCAGGCTGTCGCAGGTTTCGCGGGTTAACCGACGCAAACCTTCACCTTCGGCGCCTAACACCAGCGCTAACGGGCCTTTAAAATCGGCCTGATAGATTGTGGTGTCGGTTTCACCGGCAGTGCCAACAACCCAGACACCGGCGTCCTGTAATTCACGCAAAGTGCGGGCTAAGTTGGTTACCGTAATAAAAGGTACCGCTTCGGCGGCACCACAGGCAACTTTTCGTACAACCGATGTTAACTTTGCCGAGCGGTCTTTCGGGGAAATAACCGCATGAACTCCGGCGGCGTCGGCACTTCGTAAAATCGCACCGAGGTTGTGCGGATCGGTAACACCATCCAACACCAATAAAAATGGCTTATCTTTTTGCTCCAGCAAGGTTGCCAGGTCACTCTCATTGCCACTGCTGGCTAAACGCGCTTTGGCCACGATGCCCTGATGCTGGCCATTTACCATGTCATCAAGGGTTCTGCGGTTGCAGAACTGAACTGAAATACCATTTTGTCGTGCTTGTTGAATCAGCGGCTGCATCCGCTTATCTTCACGGTCTTTCATGATAAACAGTTCTAAAATATCCTGCGGTGCCCGTTCTAGCAGGGCATTAACCGCATGAATACCAAATACAAAATCTGCGCTCATACTTATTCTACGCTCTTAAATTGATTAACCTGACCGCTTATGATTTCTTTGCCCGGCGTCGCGGCTTTTTAGCACCACTTTTTGCAGGTTTAGCTTTAGCTGACACTTTAGCGGCTGGCTTTTTGGTGCCACGTTCCTGGCCTTTTGCATTGCGGCGCCCAGCACCAGCGGCTTTTGCCTCTTTTTCAGCAAAAGCAGCATTACGGCTGGCTTTTACTGCCCGACCCGACACATTGTGTTTTGGCTCACCGACCACGGCTAAATCAATTTTGCGTGATTCCAGGCTCACCGCTAAAACTTTTACCTTTACCTGATCACCCATCCGGTAACTGATACCACTGTGCTCACCCAGCAACACCTGACGTTCGGCATCAAACCGATAATAATCGTTTTGTAATGAAGTGACATGGACCAGGCCTTCGATGTACAAATCACTAAGCCTGACAAACAAGCCAAAGTTGGTGACGGTTGACACCACACCCTCGAACTCTGTACCAAGGTGATCCTGCATATATTCGCATTTTAACCAGTCAGATACTTCGCGGGTGGCATCATCAGCCCGGCGTTCAGTCATTGAACATTGCTCACCAAAATGGCTTATCTCTTTCTCACTGTAGGCTCGCTCACCGCTGACCTTTTGGTTTTGCTTAAGCAAAATCGCCTTAATCGCCCTGTGTAATACTAAATCCGGATAGCGACGAATAGGCGAAGTAAAATGCGCATAGGCCTCCAGCGCCAGGCCAAAATGGCCCTGATTGTCGCCCTGATATACCGCTTGTTTCATCGAGCGCAGCATAGTCGTTTCAATCAGTTCGCGATCGGGCCGGTCGGAGAGATCTGCCAATACCTGAGTTAACTCCAGCGGTGTGGGTTCGCTCGACAGGTTGGCCTCAATTCCCAGTTCGGCTAAAAAACGCCTGAAATTGGCAAAACGGTCACCATCAGGCCGTTCATGCACCCGGAACAAGGCATGAGCCTCATGCTTCTCAATAAAGCGCGCCGAGGCAACATTAGCCATAATCATACATTCTTCAATGATTTTATGGGCTTCATTGCGATGCACCGGTACGATTTGTTCAATTTTACGGTGACTGTTAAAAATAAAGCGGGTTTCGACCGTTTCAAACTCGATAGCACCGCGCTGGCCACGTACTTTAGCCAGTTTTTTATAAAGGCTGTACAAGGTTTCCAGGTTGGTCAGGTTCGCTTCATATTGCTTACGCAGCTCTGGGTCGCCCTGCAAAATGGCGTGCACTTTGTTATAAGTAAAACGGGCGGCCGAGTGCATTACCGCTTCATAAAACTGATAGCTCTCCAGTTTGCCGCTGGCACTAATATGCATTTCAGCCACAAAACATAAGCGATCGGTATGCGGGTTAAGCGAACACAGGCCATTTGACAACGCTTCAGGCAACATCGGCACCACGTGGTCGGGGAAGTAAACCGAGTTTCCACGTTCCAGTGCACTGCGATCCAGTGGCGTTTCTGGTTTAACGTATGCACTGACATCGGCAATGGCAACCCACAGTTTCCAGCCGCCGTTTTCTTTGGCTTCAGCATACACGGCATCATCAAAATCTCGGGCATCTTCACCATCGATGGTCACTAGGGGCAACCTGGTCAGATCGACCCGCCCCAGCTTAGCGTCCTCGGGCACCTGCTCGCCGTATTTAGCTACTTGCTGTAATACGGCTTCGGGAAATTCATGCGGGATCTGATGATTACGGATAGCAACTTCAATTTCCATTCCGGGCGCCATATGCTCGCCCAATACTTCAATTACTTTGCCGACTGCACTTACCCGTTTCGACGGGCGCTGCGTTATTTCAACTAATACAATTTGGCCATGGCGTGCAGCACCCTGCTCGCCTTCAGGGATCATAATGTCCTGAGTAATCCTGGGGTCATCTGGTACCACCACGCATACCGCATTATCTTTGTAATAGCGGCCTACTATTGGCTCGTTGCGTGGCTCCAGCACCCGTACAACCCTGGCTTCCACTTTATCTTTACTTTTCATTGCCGCTGCGGTCGCCAGCACTTTATCACCCGGCAGCACCCGTTGCATTTCATGATAAGGCAAATACCAGTCCGGCCCACCCTGCTCCAGCTTCAGAAAACCGAAACCTTCCCGGTGGCCGATAACAATACCTTTTACCAGGTCCATATGGTCAACCAGACCATAGCGTTTAGTCTTGGTGAAAATAAGCTGACCATCCCGTTCCATTGCCCGCAAACGCTTTTTCAGGGCAAAAATGGCATCATCATCGGTCAGGCCAAGCTCGGTAACCAGTTCGTCAAAATAAGCAGGTTGTTGCCGTTTTTCGATGTGCGCCAGAATAAATTCCCGGCTGGGGATGGGGTTTTCATATTTTTCTTGCTCACGCGCAAGATGCGGATCATTGACCGTCATTAATTAAACTTTTTTTCCTGTTTTCATATATTGAGTGTAACAGCTAAGCCGTCACATTGGATGAATTTCATCTGACAGGTCGTCTGGCACTGGCCACAACCCGTTCTGGCATCTTTTTGGCAAGCTGTTGCAGAAGTTGCTGTATTCTAGCATGAGTACCCTGATCTGCACTAATGGCATGATGCAGCCAGCGATAACTTTGTTCAAAATCAACCGGTGAGCCATGGCCATCAACCAGCAACTGCGCATAACGCAACTTAGCATTCAGGTTGCCCATCGCAGCTGCTTCATGCAGGTATACCAGCGCTTTATCAATATCAACCTGGACAAAGCGGCCAATATGATAGTAGCGGCCAACCTGCTCCAATGCTTCAGGTAAGCCTTGCGCGGCAGCCTGCAACATTAAATCCCAGCCCCGCTCCACGTTACGTGGCACACATACTGCGTACGCCAGCATGTCGCCATATAAAAACTGGTAAGCGGGCAGCCGCATAATATCTGCCCTGGCTTCAATATCCTGCACCAACTGACAATCATCAGCCCGGACCCGACGTAAATGACTGTTAGTTTTAATCAGATCTAACAACTCATCCTGACTGTACAGTTGCACAGCATCTACTTGCTGAGCATTGGCTGCTGGCACAGTTATCAAAGCTGATACAAGCAAGAAAACTGGTAATAACATAGCTGATTTCATAGGGTGTCAATTAACCGTTCATTTATGCTGACCAATAATATTCGTCTGCAAAAAACACGCCATTGCTGCTTACTGCTCATTATAACGCAGCCATTGTGGTTGCACCCGCTGCTGAGCGCGACGCTGTTCAAGCCCCTGACTAGTTACCGCAACTGCTGAGCACCTTCCGTTGTTTATGTAAGCCAGCGCTTCGGCGTACAGTGGGTCATCCATTACTCCCCAGTCACCAGTCACCGCAGCATTTACCGGGCAGTTTGGGCTAAGGCCGTCAAAGTAATCACCAAAATCAAGTGCATTTACTGTTTGAAAGTTAATTGCGAACAAACGGTAATCTCCCACCCGATCAGGCACCTGTCCGACAGGTTTACCACAAGTGGTTTCACCAATTTGCACCACGTCGATAAAAGGGCTCAGGGCATTGATCACAAGCTCACTGGAAGAGCAGCTACCTGCTGTGGTTAATACAAATACCCGGGGTAAGTTCAAATTGGTACGGCCAGCACCCAGTGCAAAGCCCACAGTACTGTTTTTCTGGATGTTTTTATCGTTATAGCGATACTTAACGAATATATTGCCCTGTAACTTAGGAAATGCGATTTGCGAGCTCAGTTGATTGGCCACCCGGATTAAACCGCCGCCGTTATAACGTAAATCTAATACCAGTTCATCGATATTTTGCTGAGCAAAAAAACTGAAAGCCTGTTCCAACTCGGTTTCAGATAATTCGATAAAGGTGTTGAATACCAGATAGCCGATTGTCTTATCGCCTAATTGTGTAACCGAACGATGCATCACTGTGTTAGTACTAACGGTACTTTTAACAAAGTCAGCTTGTTGCTGGCTGTTATCAGGCTTACGCCAGACAAACTGGCGCACCACCCCTTCTTCATTCGGGCCATATATATCATCACTGGTGGCAGTACCGGCATCAAGTCGGGCTAACCACTCAGCAACGCTGATACCATCAATTTCTATGATTTTATCCGCCCGACTTAAGCCACGCTGGGCAGCTGAGCCGGCGTCATACACATACAAAACCTGCAGTGCCGTATTATTGTCTGTACGTTGAGTGGCGAAACCATACCCAAAAAACACGGCGTTAATGTACCGATCCTGATATTGCTGCTCAGTCATAACAAAGCTGTAGCGATCCCTATCAGCAATTACCTGAGCTAAATATGCGGAGGGTGTGCTAAATGCCAGCGGGTTAACACCCGTTTTTAATTCGTCATACCACAGGTAATCAGCATTCAACTTACAGTAAAGCTGACTGTTAATGTCGGTACCGCTGCATTCAGCAACGTTGTTATCAGCCACATCTGAACTATCAGAACCGCCACAACCCACCAGTAGCAGGCTTAAAAACATCACCAGAAGCTTATTCATCACACACCTCCAACCTTCATGGCTACAGCCTATAAAAAAACGCCACCAAATGGCAGCGTTATTTTATACGATTGGGTTAGGCAAACGGATGCGTTAACACTATGGTTTGCACCCTGTCCGGCCCGGTGGAGACAATGTCAATTGGCACCCCGGTTAACTGCTCCAGCCGGCTGATATAATCACGCGCAGCCTGCGGCAATTGTTCCAGTTGCTGAATACCAAAGGTGTTTGCAGACCAGCCCGGCATCGTTTCATAAACCGGTGTTACTGCCTCATAACCTTCTGCTGCCAGTGGTGGTGTATCCAGCACGGTACCGTCAGGTTGCTTGTACCCAACACAGATACTGATGTTTTCAAGGCCATCGAGCACATCCAGCTTGGTAAGACAAAAGCCGGAAATACTGTTCAGCTGAACAGCACGACGAACGGCTACCGCATCAAACCAACCGGTACGACGTTTCCGTCCGGTAGTAGCACCAAACTCGTGACCTTTGACGCCCAGATGCTCACCCACTGCGCAATTAAGCTCAGTTGGAAACGGGCCGGAACCGACACGGGTAGTATATGCTTTTACAATACCAAGCACGTAATCAAGATAACGTGGGCCAAAGCCACAGCCGGTTGCTACACCGCCTGCTGTTGTATTGGAAGAGGTGACATAAGGATAAGTACCGTGGTCAATATCAAGCAGGGTACCCTGAGCACCTTCAAACATGATGTTGTCACCATTTTTGCGGGCTTTATCCAGCAAATCGGTGACATCTACCACCATAGACTTCAGCAAATCTGCCATTGCCAGCGCGTTATCAAGGGTGGTTTGATAATCAACCGCTTCAACTTTGTAATATTGCGTCAGCGTGAAGTTATGCAACTCCATAACGACTTTCAGCTTCTCTGCGAAGAGTTCCGGGTTAAACAAGTCACCCACGCGCAAACCACGGCGTGCTACTTTATCTTCGTAAGCCGGGCCAATACCGCGACCGGTAGTACCTATCGCTTTGTCACCCCGGGCTTTTTCCCGCGCTACGTCCAGTGCCACGTGGAATGGCAGGATCAACGGGCAGGCTTCGCTTAGCAACAGCCGCTCTTTAACCGGAACGCCACGCTGTTCCAGCATGGTCATTTCCTTTAAAAAAGCTTCCGGAGACAGCACAACACCATTACCTATCACACATTTTACATTTGCGCGCAAAATACCTGATGGAATTAAATGCAATACCGTTTTCTCGCCATCAATAACCAGCGTATGACCGGCATTGTGACCGCCCTGATAGCGCACCACATAACTGGCTTTGTCGGTTAATAAGTCAACGATTTTACCTTTTCCTTCGTCACCCCATTGAGTGCCGAGCACAACGACGTTTTTGGCCATGGTTCCTACATCATGGAAAAAATTAGGCGAGGATTCTATCAAATCGCTGGCCAACTTACAGCTGTGAAACTAAAAAAAAGCTGGTTTTTTATCCTGCCATTAACGAATAGTGCAGCTTATCATTGCTGCAAACAGGACAAATCAAAACTCTCACTGATTTGATATAAACCAAACCCAAAGCGCAACCGGTCGCCTCGATAGTCGGTAACAATGCTTTTGTTTTTCAAAAACGCCGCTAAATCAGCCACTTCACTATTACTTGCAAGTTTAAAAGTAAAAAAGTGACCGTGCTGTTCTAAATCAGCGAGCAACAAATTGCTCTGGTTTAATTGCGGATGCTGCTGGCGTGTCAGTTCTGCTAAAAAGGCCTTTTGCAGCTGCTGAACGTAGTGGTGTATTCTGCCTACAGTTATGCCTTGTTGCTTGAACAACAGCATTACTGCATGTAAACGGTACAGGGCGGTGTAGTCCATGGTAGCACCCGCGAAATGATTACCATCATTGCTATACAACACCAGAGCCGATTTTTCAGCAGCCAGCGTACCAAATTCAGCAAACCACCCCGTATACCAGGGCCGTTGATTGCTGCCTGGTGGCACCGCCATAAAACAGCAGCCCTCGCCGCCCTGCGCATATTTATAGCTGCCTGCCAGATAAAACGCATGTTCAGCAACCGCCGAAAGATCTGTGGGTAACGCCATAAAACCATGATAACCGTCGATCACCAGCATGGCATCGGTAGCCGCTGCCAATTCGCTGACGAATCCGGGCAAATCAGCTATCGCATAACCGGAATTAAAAAAAACCTGGCTGCAAAACACCATATCCGGCTGCTGTGCTTGCACTTCAGCTGTAAAGCGCTCTGTGAAGGTGGTAAAAGGTTCTGTTGGCACGATAATCAATTCAACATTCTCAAATTCTGCCAACCGTTTCGCCTGTCGTTGAAAACTATAAAATTCACTATCTGTGCTCAGTACCTTAAGCGGCTTAGTTAAATCAAAACAGCTGAACAGGCGCATAACCAATTCATGGGTGTTACCTGCAAATACAATTTGCTCAGGCGATGGTAAATTAAGAACATCAGCAATCAGCTGCTGGGTATTCGGGATCATCTGCCCGAAAATATGCTGCCATTTGTCATCAACAAGCCGGGCACTGTCGTCCCAGTAAGCCAATGTTGCCTCACGGGTAACGTCTGGCCAGTAATGATGAGAGTGGCTGGCAAAATGTTGCCTGCCCTGATTCGCCTGTAAAAAGCGCTGATAAAAATGCTGGTACATAGGGCCTCCGCCACAGGTTAATGAACCCAAATTTGCGCTAACGAAAAAGGCCCGTCAGGGCCTTTTTTATTCTTAGCTTTCTGGTTAGTTTTGCACTTTATCTGACTTCATATATTTGAAGAAGTCATTATCTGGCTGAACCACCATAATATCGTCTTTATCCTTAAAGCTGTTTTTATACGCTTCCAGACTCCGGACAAACGAATAAAACTCGGGATTGCGGTTGTATACATCGGCGTAAATTTTTGCAGCCTGGGCATCACCCTGACCACGAACCGCACGAGAATTACGCTCAGCGTCAGCCAGCATAACGGTTACCCGGGCATCAACATCAGCCCTGATAATATCTGACTCTTCCATACCCTTTGAGCGATGCTCCCGGGCCACTGCATGCCGCTCTGCCTCCATCCGGGCGAAAATAGAACTGCTTACCTCAGTTGGCAGGTTAATTTGTTTAACCCGGACGTCAATCACTTCAATACCCAGCTCATTGGCCGCCTGACCTGCTTGCGCTAAGGCACTTTCCATCAACTGCGTCCGCTCACCAGAGACAATTTCCTGAATAGTTCTGGCACCAAACTCAGTTCTCAAACCATTGTTAATGTACTGCTTTAACAGTACTTCGGCCTGAGAAGTAATGCCACCTGTCGATAAAAAGTAAGCGCCGAAATCTTTAATACGCCATTTTACATAACTGTCGACCAGCAAATCTTTTTTCTCTGCAGTAACAAAACGGTCAGCTTGATCGTCAAGGGTCTGGATCCGGGAATCCAGCTTACGTACCATTTCAATCATTGGAATTTTCAGGTGCAGTCCCGGCTCATATACAACAACCTGACCGGCATCGTCCCGCTGAATTTTACCAAACTGGGTAACAATAGCCCGCTGCCCTTCCGGTACCACAAATAATGCCGAAACAACGATAATTGCCACCACGACAATAATAGCGATAATAAAATTTTTCATAACTTAACCCCTTCCGCTACGCGTCGAACCGCTGCGCAACGATTCCTGCTGTCGTGGCGCATTGTTATCTGTGCTCCGAGCTGGAAGTGGCATTGGGTTGGCACTACCACTACTACTGCTGCCACCAGACTGATTCATAAACTTATCTAATGGTAAGTACATAATATTATTGCCATTTTCAACATCTACAATCACTTTTGACGTATTGCTATATACCGATTCCATGGTTTCTATATACAAACGATCACGGGTCACTTTTGGTGCCGCCAGATATTCCGGTAACAGCTGTTCAAAGCGCGCGACCTCACCCTGTGCTTTTAGTACAATTTGTTGCTTATAGGCTTCTGCTTCCTGCATTACCCGGTTAACCTGGCCCCGTGCCCGTGGCTCAATTTCGCGGGCATACGCCTGAGCTTCCTGAACGAAACGTTCCTGATCTTCCTGAGCTTTAATTGCATCATCAAATGCATCGCGCACTTCTTCAGGTGGCCGAGCATCACGGAAGTTAACGTCAACCAGATTCAACCCCATATTATAAGGCGCAATGATAGACTCCAGTTCCTGACGGGTATTCTGACGCACGACTTCACGGCCACGGGTTAATACGTCATCCATGATTGAATGACCTATAACAAACCGCAGTGCGGCATCGGTTGCTTCACCTAAGCTTTTATCCGCATCTACTACTGAGAACAGATAGTCACGGGCGTTATAAATACGATACTGCACCTCAAACGTTACCCGAACCAGGTTTTGATCCTGCGTCAGCATAAAGCCGTCAGATCGCAGTGACTTTACTTCCTGCACGTTAACGGGCGTAACAGTATCAATAAAGGTTGGTTTCCAATGGATGCCAGCACCCACTTCGGTGTGGTACTGACCAAATCGCAGTATTACCCCGCGTTCTGCATCCTTAATAGTGTAGAAGCCACTGATACCCCACACTATAGCCGCTATAACAAGGATAAGAATAAATGCTGCAGAGGCGCCATTGCCAGATGATTTATTACCACCACCGAAAACACCGCCAAACTTCTTACCAAAATTGCGGAATACTTCATCTAAATCGGGTGGACCCTGGTCACGACCGCCCTGTTTCCAGGGGTCGTTGTTTTTGCCATTGTTACCCGGCTCATTCCAAGCCATGTTTAACTCCATCTCAAGTTATAAATTAACGGTTAATGTATCAAATATCAGCAGCCTTGACGATATAGTTTTCCAGTTCGCCATTGCTGTGCTTTAACATCCGTGCCCACTGCGCTAACGAAAGACGAAGTTCAAGCATACAAACACCGTCATCATTGAAACGCTCTGTTGTAATCACCTGCAGCTCGTGAAACTTTGCCCGCAACGCTGAACAATGAGGCGGCAGCGCCAGTTTCAGTTTTATATGTTCTGTCGATAACAGATTGGCGATGGCTTGCTGCAGCAATGTAATACCGTCGCCGGTCAGTGCTGAAAGATACACTGCCCGGGGCAGGCCGTCATCACCATGCTCTATACGGGCGTTTTGCCCCATTTGATCTACTTTATTAAAAACCTGCAGCTGCGGCACACTGTCAGCGTCAATATCTGTTAACACTTGCCGGACTGAGGCTATGTTTTCGTCTTTTCTTGGGTCGGCACCATCGATAACATGCAGTTGCAGGTCCGCATCTCTGGTTTCCTGCAGTGTCGACTTAAAAGCGGCCACCAGGTTATGAGGCAAATGACGAATAAAACCAACGGTATCAGCCAGCACAATTGGCCCGAAATTATCCAGTTTAACCTGGCGTAAGGTCGGATCAAGCGTGGCAAAAAGCTGATCAGCAGCATAAACACTGGCCGAGGTCAGCCGGTTAAACAAGGTAGATTTGCCAGCATTGGTATAGCCGACAATTGACACAACAGGAGTAGCACTGCGTTGGCGGGATTTACGCCCCTGTTCACGCTGCAGACCAATTTTCTCCAGACGCTGCAACAATGCCTTTACCCTCTCACGCAACAGACGCCTGTCTGTTTCAAGCCGGGTTTCGCCTGGCCCACGCAAACCAATGCCACCTTTTTGCCGTTCGGCATTGTCCCAACCACGAACCAACCGCGATGCAAGATGTTGCAGTTGAGCAAGTTCAACCTGCAACTTGCCCTCATACGTTCTGGCGCGCTGGGCAAAAATATCCAGAATCAGGGTGGTTCGATCAATCACCCTGGCTTGCACTAAGTTCTCCAGATTCCGGGTTTGGCTTGGGCTAAGAATGTGGTTAAAAACAACTACGTTTGCCGCAAATTGCTCAACGGCAGTTTTAATTTCCTGGGCTTTACCTGAACCCACAAATAAACGGGTGTCTGGTGCCCGGCGATTAGCAGTAACAGTATGCATGGCTTGCACATTTGCAGAAGCAACCAGCATGGAAAGCTCCTGCAAATCTTCGTTACTGTGCTCTTGCGGAAAGGTTACATGAACCAGAATGGCTTGTTCTGCAAGCTCGGCTAAATCAAACAAGCGCTATTGCTCCTGGCCTTATTCCACGTCCTCGCCGTCGCTGTCGCTTTGACCCGCACCATGGCTGACCATAGTATTGACCGCCCGAGCCGGCACAACGGTAGAAATGGCATGTTTATATACCATCTGGCTTACGGTGTTTTTAAGTAAAATGACGAATTGATCAAAAGATTCAATCTGCCCCTGAAGTTTAATTCCATTCACCAGATAAATAGAGACCGGAATACGCTCTCGTCTGAGGGTGTTTAAAAATGGATCCTGTAAAGATTGGCCCTTTGCCATGTGCCGCTTTCCTTTTTTTATTAGTGAGCTGTATATAGGTATTATTTTTTTTAATTCAAGTTGTTAAAGCTAACTTTTTTTTCCATCTTAACTAGCTTAGCGAAGAAAGCACCGCTTGCAAGTTTTCTGCCGGTTCCGCCTCACTTTTTAACCAGATAACGTCCGGCCAGCCTCTTAGCCAGGTCAACTGCCGCTTTGCCAGTTGCCGGGTTGCGGCAATGCCCTTGGCAATCATCTCGTCATAACCAAACTCGCCGTCCAGATATTGCCAGACCTGACGGTAACCAACACAGCGCATAGCCGGTAAATCGGCATGCAGCTGCGGCAAGCTTTTAAGCCGGACAACCTCCTGCTCAAACCCGTCAGCCAGCATCTGGCGGAACCTGTCAGCAATACGTTGATGCAACAGGGCGCGATCAATTGGCGCAATGGCAAATTGGTGTACTTTATACGGAAAAGGTTCCCCTTTTTGCGCAGTTAATTCTGTCAGGGTGCTACCTGTCAGCCGATATACTTCCAACGCACGGTTTATTCGCTGCGGATCATTTGGATGAATCCGTTCTGCAGAAACCGGATCAATTTGCTGCAACTGGCGGTGCATTGCCGGCCAGCCTATGGCGTCAGCTTCAGCTTCAAGCGTTGCTCTGACAGCATTGTCAGCGGCCGGTAACGGTGAAATACCGTCAAGCAAAGCCTTAAAATACAACATCGTGCCGCCAACCAGTATTGGTATCTTACCGCGCTTGCGGATATCACTGATAAGGCGCAGCGCGTCATCCCGGAAATCTGCTGCAGAATAACTTTGCCAGGGGTCAAGAATATCAAGCAGATGATGGGGTGCCTGTATTAATTCTTCACTGCTTGGCTTAGCAGTTCCGATGTCCATCCCACGGTAAATTAACGCACTGTCAACACTAATAAGCTCTGCTGGCAGAAGCTTAAGCAACTCCATTGCTAGCGCTGTTTTGCCAGACGCTGTTGGCCCCATAATGAAAATAACCGGAAGAAGGCCGCTCATAGTTGTCCTTGCTGGCGTATTGCCTGAATACTGTTGCTTAAATCCAGGGGCACTGCCAGCCAGTGTTTGCTTTCGGATAACGCATTGGCAAAGTAGTCTAACAATGCCGCACTGCTAAGCCAATTCGATGAAAGTAGCATAGACAATATGGCCTGACTGCTAAGTGCAGGTTTAGCGGGTTGCAGCAATGGCAGTGCCTGAAGTAACCACTGACTCAGCGGGGTGGAACGCAGCCACGGCGCCACGGCTCTGAAAATGGCGGTACTGTCATGTAGCAAAATATCGAACCCCAGCTGTTGCAGCAGCTCAGCACCAGCCAGCAACTGCTGCTTTTCTGTTGGAGTTACCATTAAGCGAAGTGGTAGCAACAACGGTACCTGCTGACCATCATCCAGCCATTGCCTGGCCAGACTGGCCGCTAAATCCACTAAGACTAAACCGTCTGAGCCCTGCGCAACTGCAAAGCCTTGCCCTGCCGGCAAAAAAACAGCCGCAGTAGTGGTAGCGGACCCAACCTGATTACCCGCCGCTTCATATTGCCCGTGCAAATACTGGATCTGCTGCCGGCTCTGCCGGGCCTCCGGCCTGCCTGAGTTCTCAGCAGAAGGAGCAGGCCAGCCCGGCTGCGGATCTGACCAAGTATGACGGCGTGTCGGTCTGGCATTACCAGCAGATGTATCAGTTGAAATATAAGAGGCCGGCGGATCTGCTACCTGGGATGGCGCAGAAGCTGGCTCGCCAGTTAACTGATTAAGCGCATCTGACAGGGCACTGACTACAAAATCGTGCACCAGCCGTGCCTGATGAAAGCGCACTTCATGCTTGGCCGGGTGCACATTAACGTCTACTTCTGTTGCCGGTATCTGCAGATACAGCACAAAACCCGGCTGTTGCTCTGCATTAATTCGTTCACCATAAGCCTGCCGGATAGCATGGTTTAACAATTTATCTCGCATCATCCGGCCGTTAACGTAGCTGTACTGACAACCAGCCTGGCTCTGGCATGCCTGCGGTGACAGCAGCCAGCCACTGAGTTTCAGCGCTCCATAGCTGTTTTCGATATAAGCAGCTTGTTCCGCAAAAGCCCGGCCACATAGCATAGCCACTCTCTTCATGCGGGCTTGCTCTGTGGTGGCTCGCGGCAGACGACGCACACTCTGACCGTTATGATTTAGCTGCCAGCTGACATCGAACCGGCTCAGCGCCAGCCTTTTTATCAGTTCATCAATATGGGTAAATTCTGTTTTATCTGTTCGCAAAAACTTGCGCCGGGCCGGCGTGTTAAAAAATAAGTCGACCACTTCAATGCTGGTACCTTCAGGATGGGCAGCCGGCTTAACTGTTACAGCCATATCCCGCCCTTCAGCCTGCGCCTGCCAGGCCGCAACCTGGCCTGGCGGTTTCGACGTTAGCGTTAGCCTGGATACCGAGCTGATACTGGCTAAGGCTTCACCGCGAAAGCCCAAACTGGTAATTTGCTCCAGGTCATTTAAATCACTGATTTTACTGGTTGCATGCCGGCTTAATGCCAATACAAGTTCTTGCTCAGCAATACCGGAGCCATTATCGCGAATACGGATAAGCTTGCTGCCACCTTTCTCGATATCAATATCAATCTGACTGGCGCCGGCATCCAGGCTGTTCTCAATCAGTTCTTTTACTACTGAGGCAGGCCGCTCCACCACCTCGCCAGCAGCAATCTGGTTCGCCAGTTGCGGTGGCAGAATTTTAATGGTCATTGTCACGGGATCCGTAAAACCTGACCAATCCGGATACTGTCGTTGCTTAATTGGTTATGACTGCGCAACGCGTCTACCGATACATCATAGCGCTGTGCTAATAACGACAAAGACTCACCAGCCTGCACTTTATGCTCCCGCGCCCGTTGCTGGGCGAACAGCGAATCTGCCGGCGGCGCCAGCTGAAAATGACGCTTTAACGCCCGGTGCAGCGACTGTGCTAACCGGGCCTGATGACTGGCCGATTTAAGTTGTCTTTCATCATTTGGATTGGAAATAAAACCCACCTCTACCAGAATGGACGGAATATCGGGTGATTTCAGTACGCCAAAACTGGCTGCCTGCGGTTTTGCCTGATGTAATGAGGTTATCGTGCCCAGCTCGCCCAGCACCTGATTTGCCGCCTGATATGCCGTAACCATAGAGTGGTTCATTGATAAATCCAGCACGGTTTGCGCTAAATAGCGCTCGTTAGCCGAATCCCGGATAATTTCTGCCACACCGCCCAAAAGCTCAGAGTGGCGTTCTGTTTGTTCCAACATCCGGCCCACTTCGGTGGTTGCCCGCCGCAATGACAATACCCATACCGAGGCACCTTTTGGTTGAGGTGAGGTAAAGGCATCGGCATGAATTGATACCAGTAAGTCTGCCTGATGGCCCCGGGCGACTTCTGTGCGGCGGTTAACGTGGATAAAATAGTCGCCGGTTCGCACCATTACAGCGCGCATGCCGGGCTCTTTGTTGATAAGCTCGGCTAGCCGGTTGGCAATTGGTAAGGTCAGGTTTTTCTCATAAATGCCACTTGGGCCAATAGAGCCTGGGTCTTCACCACCGTGGCCGGCATCAATGGCGATCACAATATCACGCGCAGCACGGATACTCGGCGGCGGTCGGCTCTCAATGCGCTGCTGCTCGGGGAAGTCAATAACCAGGCGGTGACCATATGGGGCAGTTGGCGTCAGGGCAAACACGGTCGGTTTTACATTGCGGGTTAAGTCCAGCACAATGCGCATGCTGCTGTCATCGCCACTACTTCGTATCGCTTTAATTAAAGATGAGTCACCACTGATCGCTGGTAAGGTTGCACTGCCGGTAATATTACTGAGATCAATAACCAGCCGGTCCGGATCATTAAGACTAAAACTTTTGTACTGCGGTGCAGCAGCCAAGTCCAGCACTACCCGGGTATTATCGGGTGAGGGCCAGATCCGAATGCTTTGCACCTGATTACTGGCATAACTTAACGCTGAAAAAAACCATAAGATGGTTAGCCCGGCGCAGCTAAGAAATTTATTATTATTTTTCATCATCTCTTATTGCATCTACTATGGTACGGCCCGCTGCAGTGCTGGCACTGATAACCAGCTGCCGTTTAGTATCCAGATAACTTAAGTGTATGTCGAGATCCGGCTCAGGTAAATAACCCTGCCCCTTTTCAGGCCACTCCAGTAAACACAGGCTCTGGCTGCTGAAGTAATCACGGATCCCCATAAACTCCAGCTCTTCCGGGTCGGCCAGCCGGTACAAATCAAAATGATACACAGTAAGCGCTGCTAACTGATATGGCTCCACCAGTGTGTAAGTCGGGCTTTTAACGGTACCCTTATGCCCAAGCGCTTGCAAAATACCGCGGCTGAAGGTGGTTTTACCTGCCCCCAGACTGCCATGCAAGAAAATAACCTGGCCGCCCTGCAACTTAGTGGCTAAGCGTGCAGCAAAGGCCAGCGTTGCGTTTTCATCTGCCAGAATTGTTGTATATTTTGCTATCACACGACCTCAGATTTTAAAAACGCATTTGCAATCCCGACACTCTGTAGCCATGTTAACAAACTATGGCAAAGCCCGGCCAGCAAAACTGCGATGAAAATCACAGTATTCCCCGAGCACTCTGACCAGAAAATGAATATCCGGTTCCCGGCCATCTTCGCGCTATGTTAAAGTATTGCTGATGTCAGACTCTACCGCCCGGGGAAATAACCGCTATGGCTATCGATTACCAACAGCTTGCCTGGCAAATAAAGCAGTGGGCTAAGGAGCTGGGGTTTCAGCAACTGGGTATTACTGATACTGACATCAGTAGCGAAGAGCCGCGGCTGGCCGCCTGGCTTGAGCGAGGCTATCATGGCGAAATGCAATATATGGCAGAGCATGGCATGCTGCGTGCCCGCCCTGCTGAGCTGCTACCCGGAACATTACGGGTGCTGAGTGCCAGAATGGACTATCTGCCGGCACAAGCTGGCTTTGCCACCAACCTGGCTGATCCAAGCAAAGCTTACATCAGCCGTTACGCCCTGGGCCGCGATTATCATAAGTTAATCCGTAACCGCCTCAAACAACTGGCTCAAAAAATCAGCGACGAAATTCCTGAACTCGGTTTCCGGCCTTTTGTTGACTCAGCGCCGATACTTGAGCGCCCTCTGGCACAACAGGCTGGCCTGGGCTGGGTAGGCAAGCACAGTTTATTACTGGAACACGGTGCCGGCTCCTGGTTTTTTCTCGGTGAATTACTTGTCAATATTCCTCTGCCCGTTGATGAGCCACATCAGGGTGATTGTGGCAGCTGTGTCGCCTGCATCACAAGTTGCCCGACAGGAGCTATTGTTGAACCTTATGTGGTTGACGGCAGCCGTTGCATTTCCTATTTAACCATTGAACTGAAAACAGCCATCCCTGAAGCCTTGCGGCCATTAATAGGCAACCGCATCTATGGCTGTGATGACTGTCAGCTGGTCTGCCCGGAGAATCGGCAGGCGCCGCTGAGTATTGAAGCTGACTTTCAACGCCGGGCCCAGTGGCAGGACCAGGATTTGCTGCAACTTTTTGCCTGGGACGAAGCCACTTTTTTACGGCTGACTGAAGGTAGCGCTATTCGTCGGATTGGCTTTGAGCGCTGGCAGCGCAATATTGCCGTCGCCCTTGGCAACGCCCCCTATAAACCTGAGATTATTGAAGCGTTACAGCAAGCCAGAACAACCAGCTCACCACTGGTATGCGAGCATATCGACTGGGCATTGGCGCAACAAAAACGGAAAAGCTGGCAAGCCGAAAACATACTGCCAAGGTCAACTGAGCGACTGGTAAGAATTATTCACAAGGGGTTACCGCGGGATGCATAAGACCTGTCTGGCGTTTAGCTAAACGTTGCTGCGCCAACACAACAATCTGCTGCTGTCTTGGCTCTTTAGCTTGCTGCCATTCCAGTATTTCGGCAAGCAAACGGCCGCAGCCTAAACATATGTCTTGCTGATCGAGACAACAATTTCGGACGCAGGGCGATTCAATCATCTTTGCTTACCACAGTAACGTCGGATATAGATAGCTACCCAGGGAGAAACTGATTTGAGTGTAGCAAAAAAATAAAACAAAAAGCCGCTTTAAAAGCGGCTTTTTGTTCGAATTTGGAGCGAGTAACGAGGTTCGAACTCGTGACCTCGACCTTGGCAAGGTCGCGCTCTACCAGCTGAGCTATACTCGCATCGGCCAACGCTGTTGCGTTGTGATGGCGCGCATTTTACAAAATCAGCGCGCTTATGCAAGCACTTTATGATGGTAATTTGAAAAAATATTGGCGATAGGTTACTAATTCAGCAATCGACTCCCGAATATCGTCCAATGCCAGATGCGCGCCGGTTTTTTTTACGTTATCCAGTACTGCCGGATGCCAGCGTCTGGCCAGTTCTTTTACCGTGCTGACGTCCAGATTACGGTAATGAAAATAGCCCTCAAGCTCTGGCGCATATTCAGCTAAAAACCGCCGGTCCTGACCAATACTATTGCCGCACATCGGCGATTTACCTTTAGCGACATACTGACTTAAAAATTTAATAGTTTGTTTTTCTGCCTCAGCCAGACTCACTTTGCTGGCCAGGCAGCGGGCCGTCAAACCACTTTTACCATGCTGCTCTACGCACCATGGATCCATATTATCCAGGATCTGGGCCGAGGTGCTGATAGCAAATACCGGGCCTTCAGCCAGGATATTCAGTTCGCTGTCGGTGACAATGGTCGCCATTTCCAGAATTACATCTGTCTTAGGTTCAAGTCCGGTCATTTCCAGGTCCAGCCAGATTAAATTAGTGTCATTTGTTGCCATATCCCTTCCTTACATGCGCGCTGCTTTGTTCAAATTCAGATTACAGGTATGATACACGCCTTAAGCTTAACACTGATAGCGCCTGTTTGCGCACAACGGTAAAACCAGCAAGTGACCAAAAAAAAACACCTGACCAAACGCCAGACCGACCGGATTGCCCAGAACGAGCAAAAGCGGCTGCGGGGGAATAAAAAAGCTAAAGCCGAGCAATGGGATGATGATGTGCTTTTGGCCGCCGAGCCGGGCCTGGTACTTAGCCGTTTTGGCCAGCATGCCGATATTGAGGATTTGAGCGGCAAAATAGTTCGCTGCAATATGCGCCGCACCATCAGCTCGGTCGTTACCGGCGACAAAGTTGTCTGGCGCCGGGCCCGGCAAAGTACCGGCAGCATTGACGGCGTTATCGAGGCAGTGGAAGAGCGAAGCTCAGTTTTGTTGCGGCCTGATTTCTATGATGGTTTAAAACCCGTGGCGGCAAATATTGATTTGATGATAATTGTTTCGGCTATTTTACCGGCGTTGTCATTAAATATAATTGACCGCTACCTGGTCGCGGCCGAAATGACCCATATCAAACCATTGCTGGTTATCAATAAAGTCGATTTACTGAGCGAACAGCAGCATCAACAACTGAACGAGCAACTGAGCCTGTATCGTAAAATTGGCTATGATTACCTGTTAGTAAGTGCCAAATCAGGCCAGGGAATGCCTGAGCTGCTTGAGCAAATACACAGTGGTACCAGTATTTTTGTCGGCCAGTCTGGAGTGGGTAAATCATCATTGATGAATAATCTGATGCCAGGCCTTACCGCGGCAACACGGGAAGTATCGGAAAATTCCGGCTTAGGTCAGCACACCACTACCGTTTCCAGGCTGTATCACTTGCCAGAAGGCGGCGATTTAATTGATTCACCGGGCATTCGTGAATTTGCTTTATGGCACTTAAGCGAACAGGAAGTGACTGAAGGTTTTATTGAGTTTCAGCCCTGGCTTGGCCGCTGCAAGTTCCGGGATTGCAAGCATATCAGTGATCCTGGCTGTGCCATTCAGCACGCGGTAGAGCAAGGTGAAATCAGCAGCGAACGCTACGACAGCTATTTAAAAATCCTGGCCAGTATGGTGCAGGACAAACCGAATTATTTTTAAGTAAAAGGTTAGTAACTCAATGGATAAAGTTAAAATTACCCTGCAATACCTGATGCCGAAACATCTTATCTCACGCCTTGCCGGTAAAATTGCCGCAGCTGAACTGGGCTGGTTCAGTCATTTCTTAATTAAGCGCTTTATCAAAGCCTATAAAATAGACATGAGTGAAGCCCAATGGGAACGCCCGGAAGACTATGCCAGTTTTAACGAATTCTTTACCCGGCCTTTAAAAGACGGCATCCGCCCGCTGGCAAGCGAACCTGACATTGTTGCTCATCCGGTAGATGGCGCTATCAGTCAGCTGGGCCCGATTGTTGACGGCAAACTGGTGCAAGCTAAGCATCACAACTACTCATTGCAAAACCTGCTGGGAGGCCTGGAGCAAACATCAGCACCTTTTGCCGGCGGCTCTTTTGCCACTATTTATCTTGCGCCAAAAGATTATCACCGGATTCATATGCCGGTAACCGGCACCCTGCGTGAGATGATTTATATCCCCGGTGAGCTGTTTTCAGTAAATCCGTTAACCGCTGAATGTGTGAAAGACTTATTTGCCCTGAATGAGCGGGTAGTCACCATTTTCGATACTGAGTTTGGCCCAATGGCGCTGGTGCTGGTTGGAGCAACCATCGTCGCCAGTATTGAAACCGTCTGGGCCGGCACTATTACCCCGCCAACCGGCAAAACCATTTTCCGCTGGACTTACCCGGCAACCGGTAATACTGCCGTTAAACTGGAAAAAGGGGCTGAAATGGGCCGCTTTAAACTAGGTTCTACCGTGGTACTGGCATTCCCGGCTGGCAAAGTAGAGTTTCTGGCTGACCAACAGCCCGGCACTGTCACCCGAATGGGTGCCCCTTTTGCTGAAATTAACTAATTAATCCTCTCCTGAGCAGGACATTGTAATGTCCTGCTCCTTTCTCTGCACTCGCGATAGCGCCGTATATTTTTTCTGCGACACGCCGTAAACCCATCCATGGGGGCTCGTTTCCGCCCGTCCAGGGCTTCAACGGTCTCAGAAAAAAATACTCTGCTCCCGCTTAATCTGCAGTAAACTAATCCAGAACGGTTCAGAGGAGGATGCATGCAAATCATTGCTCATCGTGGCGCCAGTGGCGAATACCCCGAGAACACCCTGCTGGCTATTGAGCAAGCCATCGTTCAGGGTGCGGATGCTATTGAGATAGATGTATTTGCCGTGCAAGGCGAGCTGCTTGTGATTCATGATCACCATCTGGAGCGCACCACCAATGGCACTGGCAGTATTTATCAATATAGTTTAGCCGGGCTAATGCAACTGGATGCCGGCCAGGGCCAGCGTATTCCAACCTTGTGGCAGGTACTTGAGCTAACCCATGGCAAATGCTGGCTGAATATAGAATTAAAAGGCAACAATACTGTCGCACCGCTGCTGGCACTGCTTGATAAAGCCGAACAGCAACTGGGGTTTGACTGTCAGCAGCTGCTGATTTCCTCGTTTAACCATCATTTACTTGCCGTAATAAAGCTTAAGCGGCCCGATTTAAAGCTAGGCGCGTTAACCGCCAGCCTGCCAGTCGATTATGCGGCCTTTGCCAGCCAATTGCAGGCATATTCAGTTAATTGCGATGTCAGCTTTATTAATCAGGCTATGGTCGATGATGCCAAAGCTCGCGGCCTGAAAGTGTATGTATACACCGTAGATCAGCCCGACGATATCAGGCGTTTACAAGAGTATGGCGTGGATGGAATTTTCTGTAATTACCCGGCCAGAAGCCGGGCACTGACAATCAAAAAACCCGCTGGTTAAGCGGGTTCGTCGGCGTGATGTTCACTGTCGCAGCTTTGACACTGGTTGCATAAGCGCATGTTCATAACGTGTGCCAGCACCACCAGTGACGCGCCGACAATTAATACTGCATGCTCATACTCATGGCCCCAAACATCACGTTGCCAGTAAATAAATACACCTAAAAACAACGAGTAAAACGGATAAAGCTTGCGATGATAACGATGAAAACCAATAAACAGCGCTACAAAGCCGAGCACAATGGTAAACAACAGCATAATCCGTTCAAACGCATGGTTATGGTTAACTGTTAAGCCAAGCAGAGGCAACAATGGCAGCAATACCGGTAGCAAAATACAGTGAATCGCACATAGCGACGTCACAGCAATACCTACTTTGTCAAATAACACTCTGGCTCTGGCTAACACGCTAATGATTCCGCTTCGCTAAACTCACTAAAAAGATATAATATAACAAATCAAAACACAAATAAACGACCTGCTAAAAAATAAGTTTTAGTTGTGTTGCCTCAAACCGGTCCGGCAGCTGATCACAGCTGCCGGTTATGGCATAATAGCCCCCTGTCATATTTTACGGACTCCATATGGACACCTTGCTAAGCCAACTTGATGAGAACCTGAAAGAACTGTATCGCAAAGCATTAGATGCCGATGCAGTGTTAGACCAGTTGCAACAGCAGGGTCAGGCGAAGCATCAGAGTATTTTTCCTGCCAGCA
Organism: Arsukibacterium indicum; assembly: GCF_019100565.1. Classification (GTDB taxonomy): domain Bacteria; phylum Pseudomonadota; class Gammaproteobacteria; order Enterobacterales; family Alteromonadaceae; genus Alishewanella; species Alishewanella indicum. The sequence continues at coordinate 118,957 of NZ_JAHRID010000009.1, forward strand.
GTGATTTCAGCGTTAACAGTAATCGCTTTATGCCTTATTTAAGTGAAGCCGCTGAGCAGGTTGCCGCTATCAGGCAAAGTCAACAGTTTAATACCGCCACACTTGCCCGGGTTGTAAAGCAATTACAATTGCTGCACAAAACACTGGCTGAGTTTCGTCTTGCAGTAAAGTAGCAATTGGTAAGTTTGTTGGCTTCAGGCTACTGGTAAAAACAGCGAAATCTACTATGCTTAATGGTGGTTAATTGAACCGATGAAAGCTGTGAGTAGCCGATGCTAGTTAATACCGTTACCAGTAACACTTTGAATGTTGCCGCAACAGAAGCGTCGAATACCAACCGGACCGCGGCCGCTGCCCCTTTAGTTGCAGACACAGGAGCAGCGCAAAACAATCTGAAGACTACGGCGATTCAGACAATAGCGGATGCCCCGGCAACTAATGCCGTGCAAACTGCTGAAGCAAACTCTGAAAGTGTCAGGGTTAGCAGCAGTATTGGCCGGGCGGCGAGCGCCGGCCAATTAACACGTGAGCAGGCATTAGAAATTTACCGCAATATAGCCCGTTTTTTATAACGACAGCACTATTGTTGCGTTTTACTCACCTTGGCAGGTAGCGCCGCATGTTCAGTAATTTCCGGCTGTAATTCTTGTTTAAACCAGTCCTGCAACATCACTCGTTCAAACTCAAATTCTGGTGAATTTCCTCGTGGCGTCATCCGGCTCATAAATCCCATATCACGTAAACGTTCCTCACCACCAACCACTTCTTCGCCATACTGGTCACGTAGCAGATGATTAAACCTTACCGCGGGCGAATGAATTTCTTTAATTACCCGAATCGCCTGGCCGGTATTAGTGACAAAATAATCCACTTCCCCTGCCAGATCAATATCAGTGATGGTTACCTGCCAGCTGTAACCGTCAGGTAAGTCGGTGGCAATTTCCTGAAAAAACTTTTCAAAATTACGCTTAACACGTTCCTGAAAACGGCTGCGGGAATCATTTGCTGCACGAATATCGGTAAATTTATCAGGGTCTTGCCAATTCAAATCCAGTTCTGCACCAGATTCTGTATTACCGAGCACTGGCGCTGACATTATCAGCGCAACCATTGCTATTAAATATGTTTTCATTACAACCTCCAACTAATACTAGCTATCGTATGAACGCTAAATTCATGTGAACAGTAAGACCATGATCAAACCGTTAAGTTTAGATTACCCTTAAACTATAGTTCACAACGTATCCGGTATGCTGTGTAAATTTGTATTAATAGACCACAGATTGTGTAAAGTTGTAGCAAAAAAAAAGCTCCCGGTATCAGCCGGGAGCCTTTTATTGGTAGGCGCGATTTACATCATGCCGCCCATACCACCCATGCCGCCCATATCAGGCATTGCTGGGGCATCTTCTTTTGGTAATTCAGTGATCATCGCCTCGGTGGTGATCATCAGTGAACCCACAGATGCTGCAAACTGCAGTGCTGAACGGGTTACTTTGGTTGGGTCCAGAATACCCATCTCCAGCATATCGCCGTACACATCAGTTGCCGCATTGTAACCGTAGTTACCTGAACCTTCTTTCACCTTGTTGACAACCACTGACGGCTCTTCACCGGCATTCGCCACGATTTGACGCAGTGGTGCTTCCATAGCACGTAGCGCAATTTTAATACCATGGGTCTGGTCTTCATTGGCACCAGTTAAGCCTGTTAGCTTAGCTGCAACACGCACCAGGGCCACACCACCGCCAGGTACCACACCTTCTTCAACTGCCGCCCGGGTAGCGTGCAATGCATCTTCAACCCGTGCTTTCTTCTCTTTCATTTCCATCTCAGTGGTCGCGCCCACTTTGATTACCGCAACACCGCCAGCCAGTTTGGCCAGACGTTCCTGCAGTTTTTCTTTGTCATAGTCTGAAGTGGCTTCTTCGATCTGCTGGCGAATTTGTTTCACCCGGCCATCGATACCATCCTGCTCACCAGCACCATCTATAATGGTGGTGTTATCTTTAGTAATAACAACCCGCTTAGCCGTACCTAAATCTTCCAACGTGGCTTTTTCCAGTTCCATACCAATTTCTTCAGAAATTACAGTACCACCGGTTAGGGTTGCAATATCCTGCAGCATGGCTTTACGACGGTCACCAAAACCTGGCGCTTTAACCGCAGACACTTTAACAATGCCACGCATGTTATTAACTACCAGAGTAGCTAACGCTTCACCTTCCAGGTCTTCAGCAATAATTAACAACGGCTTACCGGCTTTCGCCACACCTTCTAATACCGGCAATAATTCACGGATATTAGAGATCTTCTTGTCAACAGTCAGAATGAATGGGTTATCCAGTTCTACCTGGCCGGCTTCCTGATTGTTAATAAAGTATGGAGACAAGTAGCCACGGTCAAACTGCATACCTTCAACCACGTCCAGCTCGTTGGCTAAACCCTGGCCTTCTTCAACAGTAATTACGCCTTCTTTGCCCACTTTATCCATGGCATCAGCGATGATTTTACCGATTTCTTCGTCAGAGTTAGCTGAAATCGTACCTACCTGAGCAATGGCTTTAGTGTCGGCACAAGGTTGAGACAAGTTTTTCAGCTCTTCTACTGCTGCAATAACGGCTTTGTCGATACCACGCTTTAAATCCATCGGATTCATGCCGGCAGCAACGGCTTTCACGCCTTCGTTGATAATGTTCTGGGCTAATACTGTCGCGGTTGTAGTACCGTCACCGGCTTCGTCATTGGCTTTAGAAGCAACTTCTTTCACCATTTGCGCGCCCATATTCTCGAACTTGTCTTCCAGTTCGATTTCTTTGGCTACCGACACACCATCTTTAGTGATAAGTGGTGAACCAAATGATTTATCCAGAATAACATTACGTCCTTTCGGGCCCAGGGTAACGCGCACTGCGTTTGCCAGAATGTTCACGCCCTTAAGCATTTTATTGCGAGCTTCGTCGCCAAAACGTACGTCTTTTGCAGCCATTTTAAAATTCCTTAATTCAGTTCTAAGTTAAACGATGAGTTAACGTGCAGCTTTAACAGTGCAACTTAATCGAGGATCACACCTAAAATGTTGTCTTCTTTCGTGATCACAAACTCTTGCCCGTCTACTTTTTCAGTGCGCTCCACATAGGCACCGAACAATACTTTGTCGCCAACTTTTACATCTAATGGCTTCACATCGCCGTTATCCAGAATGCGACCATTGCCAACTGCAACGACTTCGCCACGGCTGGATTTCTCAGCTGAAGCACCAGTTAAGACGATGCCACCCGCTGACTTGCTCTCTGCTTCTAAGCGTTTAATGATGACACGATCATGTAATGGACGAATATTCATGCTCTAATCTCCTAAAGCGTTTTTGTGTTTTAACATGGGTGTTAAAATGTGTGTTCGGTATATGGGGCAGTCGCGAAAAAAATCCAAGGGGCAAACTAAAAAATTCTTACTGCGCCCTTGAATCAGCAACGTCAGCAAGGTGTTCTTAATCATTAATTAAGAAAGGTTTGAAATAATTGGCTGGCGCGACAGGTCTGATAATGACAAAAGTTGGTCGCAACTAAAAAGACCAACTGAGCATTATTGCCGTATAGTAGCGGGCAGACGCAGGCAACCGTGAACGCCAGCGCCCACCCATCATTCAGAAGGTTTTAATTGATGTACAAACTGTTTTTGCTGCCTTTTTTACTTTGGTTTTCACTACTGGGACTAACCGTCAGCACTCTGCCAGCTAATGCGCAGCAAAGTTCAGTGCTTGATAGTCTGCTGCAACGGGATGACAATTTCCTGCCGGCGGATCAGGCTTTCGTTATGGATTTCCGGCAGCAGGACGACGAGCTAATTGTTAACTGGACTATCGCAGATGGCTACTACATGTATCGCGATAAGTTTAAGTATGGCGGAGTGGCTGTTAGCTTTTCACATCCGACTTACCCGCCCAGCATGCAGATAGAAGATGAATTTTTCGGGATAACGGAGGTTTATTTCCATCAGCTGACCTTGCGTATTCCGTTGTCTGATATCAGCGAAGATGCATTTTTGCGTATTCAGTACATGGGCTGTGCTGAAGCTGGTTTTTGTTACCCACCAATAAAAGCGGAGATCCCGCTGTCTGTTCCGGGTGATTCAGCAGTATCAGATGAAACAGGCGGGGGCGATAACCGAACATCAGGCTCCCCCGTCTCCAGTCAGTTTAATTTGGCAGAGCGGCTTAGCGACGGCTCTGTCTGGCTGAATATGGGCGTGTTTTTTCTGCTAGGTCTGGGCCTGGCCTTCACCCCCTGTGTTTTCCCAATGTATCCTATTCTAAGCAGTATTATTGTTGGTCAGGGCAAACAACTTAGTACTGGCCGGGCCTTTGGTCTTTCATTCAGTTATGTGCAGGGTATGGCCCTGACTTACTCTGCATTGGGCCTGGTTGTGGCCAGCTTAGGCGTTAAATTTCAGGCCTGGATGCAGCATCCTGCAGTGCTGATTGTTGCTGCAGTCATTTTTGTTTTACTGGCACTGGCCATGTTTGGCGGCTTTAATTTTCAGTTACCCGCCAGCTGGCAGGCAAAAGTCACGTCAGTCAGTAACAAACAGCAGGGCGGTAGTTTAAAAGGCGCGTTTGTTATGGGGGCATTATCTGGCCTTATTGCGTCACCCTGCACCACTGCACCGTTATCAGCGGCCTTAATGTATGTAGCACAGAGCGGTGATTTAATGCTCGGGGCTGTTACCTTGTACATTCTTAGCCTCGGCATGGGTATTCCTCTGATTTTACTGGGTACGTCTGGTGGTAAGCTGTTACCTAAAGCCGGGCCATGGATGAACAATGTAAAAACCGCTTTTGGTTTTCTGCTGTTACTGGTGCCGATAATTTTACTGGAACGCATTCTGCCGTTCTGGCAGATATTGTTGCTGGCATCGTTACTCAGCCTGCTGATTTGCGGTTATTTATTTAAACTGCTGTTTGACGCCAAAAGCAGCTCAGCCAGAGCCAGTTTACTGGTAGCTGCTCAGGTACTACTGCTGACCACAGTATTTGTTAACTGGCACTATTTTAGTCCGGCACAAACTGCGGTTGTTGCAACAACAGACACCAGCCAGACAGGTCAGTTCATTGACGTCGCCGATCTAGCCGCTCTGGAGCAACAGCTGGCTGAGGCAAAAGCAGCAGGACAGTACACACTGGTCGATCTTTATGCCGAATGGTGTGTGGCATGCAAGGAATTTGAACAGTTTACTTTTCCGGCACCGCAGGTTCAGGCGCATACCAGTAAAATGCGGTTGATAAAAATTGATGTGACCAGGATGACCCGCTCTGATGAAAAACTGTTGAACCATTATCAGGTGCTGGGATTACCGACGTTACTGTTTTTCAGCCCCGATGGCGAAGAGCTAACTAAAGCGCGGGTAACCGGCTTTATGAAAGCCGCGCCTTTTGCTGAGCATCTGGCAGCGATTACTGGCAATTAACCGTTTAACAAAGGCCAGTTTGCTGTTAAAAGTTACGCAGCTGGCCAACTTTCTCACTGCCAACTTTGACCATCTTTTAGCCCGCCATTTTGATCACTCTGGCTGATAAGACCAGTATTTTGCTGCCATTTGTCACGATTTCACTATAATAAGGCGCTTATCAGGTAATAAAGGGCGCATTCAATGTTTTGAATTAAGCAAACAGGTGCATTTTGACACCGGCTCTCGTAAGATAAAGCTTATTCGTAACATTTAGCGGAAATACAGGACAAATGGCGGCAAAATACCGAATTTTACTTTTAAATGGTCCAAACCTGAACATGCTGGGCGTTCGTGAGCCGCAAGTGTACGGTGCCGCCAGCCTGAACGATATTGTCAATGAGTTGGAAAATCAGGCGGCCACCATAAATGTCAGCTTGCAGCATTTTCAGTCAAACGCCGAACATGAACTCATTGCTGCCGTGCAACAGAGCCTGGGGCAACAGGATTTTATTATCATTAATCCGGGTGCCTTTACCCATACCAGTATCGCATTGCGTGATGCACTACTTGCAGTCGCTATTCCCTTTATTGAAATTCACTTATCTAACGTGCACGCCCGGGAGGCGTTTCGCAGGCACTCTTTTCTGGCGGATATTGCCCGTGGGGTTATCTGCGGCCTTGGCGCCAAAGGTTATCACTATGCGCTTGACGCAGCAGTATCAGCATTGCAAACAACCAAGTAAATGAACTAACAAATTAACTAACATCAGGCGACAGACATGGATATTAGAAAAATTAAAAAATTAATCGAATTGCTGGAAGAATCTGGCATTTCTGAGCTGGAAATTACCGAGGGTGAAGAGTCAGTGCGGATTAGCCGCAACAGCCCGGTACAGCAGTACGCTCCAATGCAACCTATGCAGTATGCCCAGCCACAAATGCAAGCACCGGCACCGGCCCCTGCAGCTGCTCCAGCAGCAGTTCCGGCAGAGGCGGCCAAACCCACCAGCGGCCAGGTTATTAAATCACCGATGGTAGGCTCCTTTTACCGGGCTGCATCGCCAACGTCTAAAGCCTTTGTTGAAGTAGGCCAGAGCGTGAAAGTGGGTGATACCCTTTGTATTGTTGAAGCCATGAAAATGATGAACCAAATCCAGTCTGATAAAGCAGGCGTGGTAAAAGAAATTCTGGTTGAAAACGGCGACCCGGTCGAATTTGATCAGCCGTTATTTATTCTCGAATAACCGAAAAGGCTGACCGATGCTAGAAAAAGTACTCATTGCCAACCGGGGCGAAATTGCACTGCGTATCTTACGCGCATGCAAAGAACTCGGTATTAAAACGGTAGCGGTGCACTCCACCGTTGACCGTAACCTGAAACATGTGCTGCTGGCAGACGAGACCATTTGTATAGGCCCGGCTCCGTCACCGCAAAGCTATTTAAATATTCCGGCACTTATTGCCGCAGCGGAAGTGACTAATGCCCAGGCTATTCACCCGGGCTACGGCTTTTTAGCCGAACGCGCTGATTTTGCTCAGCAGGTAGAAGAAAGCGGCCTGGTATTTATTGGTCCGCATCCGGAATCTATTCGCTTAATGGGCGACAAGGTATCTGCCATAGAAGCGATGAAAAAGGCTGGCGTACCTTGTGTGCCAGGTTCAGACGGCGCAGTTGGTGACGATGCTGACACCAACAAAAAGATTGCGAAACGTATAGGTTATCCGATTATCGTTAAGGCTGCCGGCGGTGGTGGTGGTCGTGGTATGCGGGTAGTACGCAGTGAAGAAGAGCTGGTCAGTTCAATTGAGATGACCAAAGCTGAAGCCAAAGCCGCTTTTGGTAACGACATGGTGTACATGGAGAAATTCCTGGAAAACCCACGTCATATCGAGATCCAGGTATTGGCTGATGGCCAGGGCAACGCTATCCATTTAGCAGAGCGTGACTGCTCAATGCAGCGCCGGCACCAGAAAGTGGTGGAAGAAGCACCAGCACCGGGCATTACCCCGGAACTTCGCGCTTTCATTGGTGGTCGTTGTGTTGATGCCTGTAAAGTAATGAACTATCGCGGTGCCGGTACCTTTGAGTTTTTGTTTGAAAACGGTGAGTTCTTCTTTATTGAGATGAATACCCGTATTCAGGTAGAACATCCGGTGACTGAAATGATCAGTGGTGTCGATCTGATTAAAGAACAGCTGCGGGTAGCCTCTGGCATGCCGTTGACACTGAAGCAGGAAGACATTGTGATTCGCGGCCATGCTGTTGAGTGTCGGATTAACGCAGAAGATCCGGTAACCTTTATGCCATCACCAGGCAAAATTACCCGTTTCCACCCTGCCGGTGGTAATGGTGTGCGCTGGGATTCACATATTTATGCTGATTACAGTGTGCCACCAAACTATGACTCCATGGTTGGTAAGCTGATTACCTATGGTGAAAGCCGTGAAATCGCTATTGCCCGGATGCGCAATGCACTGGACGAACTGCTGGTGGAAGGTATTAAAACCAATATTCCGCTGCATAAAGACATTATGCGTGATACAGCGTTCTGTAAAGGCGGCACCAATATTCATTACCTGGAGAAAAAGCTGGGAATGAAATAGCCCTGCAATTCACTGCTACTGCAGTAATTAGCTAAGATTTAAGGCCGCAATTGCGGCCTTTTTGCTATAATGCGCCGAAATTGCAGCAAGAGAACCCACCATGCCCTGGATCCAACTACGCGTTACTACTACTGAAGATAAAGCCGAGCAAGTCAGTGATATGCTGCAAGGCTGGGGGGCACAGGCGGTCAGTTTTGTTGATGCGCATGATACGCCAATTTATGAGCCTATGCCTGGTGAGGTCATTTACTGGACCCATACCGTAGTGGTGGGTTTATTTGACGCCGAGCACCCGATGGAGCAGGTGATAACTAACTTGCAGCAGGTGGCTTTTTTTAAAGACAAGCTGCAGTACAAGCTGGAACAACTGGAAGACAAAGACTGGGAACGCGAGTGGATGGATAACTTTCATCCGATTAAGTTTGGCGAACGTTTATGGGTGTGCCCAAGCTGGCGTGACATTCCAGACCCGTCCGCTGTTAATGTCATGCTTGACCCAGGCCTTGCTTTTGGTACCGGCACCCACCCCACTACGGCACTGTGCATGCAATGGCTGGATCAGCATATTAAGCCGGATCAAACGGTTGTCGATTTTGGCTGTGGCTCAGGCATTTTGGGCATAGCAGCATTGAAACTGGGCGCAAAACGGGTGGTTGGTATCGACATTGACCCACAAGCAATAGAAGCAAGTACCGCCAATGCCGCCCGCAACAACGTTAGCGGCCAGATAGAGCTTTACCTGCCAAAAGATCAGCCCCAATTGCAGGCCGATGTCGTTGTAGCCAATATCCTGGCCGGCCCGCTGGCAGAGCTCAGCCAGATAATCAGTGGCTATGTAAAGCCTGGTGGCTTGCTGGCGTTGTCAGGTATTTTGCAAAGTCAGGCCCAGAGCGTAATTGATGCTTACAGCAATAACTTCAGCTTCGACCCTGTGGCCGAGCAGGACGAATGGGTGCGGTTAAGTGCCCGAAAACATGCTGGTTAAGCCAATGACTAACTGGTGGCAAAACAAACAACCGTACAATTATCTTTTTGCTCAGGCCATTGTTTCCGGGATTACAGCTGCAGGAAAACACGCCTTTTCAGCCTTTTAGCGAATGTCAATCCCTGAACGGCCAAATTAATTACACTTTTGTTTAAATAATAACCTTTGCTTTGTTGGCAAAAATCCGTAAACTTAGCGCCCCTTGGGGTTAGAGCCTTGGATTACATGGTGCGCATAGGTCCTTATCAGTTAGCGAACAAGGTAATTTGTGCTCCGATGGCCGGAGTCACTGATCATACTTTTCGTGAGCTTTGCCGGCGGTTTGGCGCGGCTTTAGCTGTATCTGAGATGCTGTCAAGCAATCCACAGGTCTGGCAAAGCGAAAAGTCACAAAACCGGATGGGACATCGCCAGGAATCAGGGATCCGCTCGGTACAAATTGCCGGCAGTGATCCGGCGCAAATGGCTGCAGCAGCCCAATATAATGTTGAAATCGGTGCCGACATAATCGACATCAACATGGGTTGCCCGGCAAAAAAAGTGAATAAAAAACTGGCAGGCTCGGCGTTATTACAATACCCGGAGCTGGTAGAAGATATTATTCAGGCAGTGGTAAAAGCAGTAACAGTACCGGTAACCCTGAAAATCCGTACCGGCTGGGACCCTGAACACCGTAATGGTGTGCAGATAGCCCGCATAGCCGAGAATAGTGGTATTCAGGCACTGGCTGTACATGGCAGAACAAAAGCCTGCATGTATAAAGGTGAAGCCGAATACGACACCATTAAAGCGATAAAGCAGGCAGTGTCACTGCCGGTTATTGCCAATGGTGACATTACCACGCCGGAAAAAGCACAATATGTGCTTAATTACACCGGTGCCGACGCCATTATGATTGGCAGGGCGGCACAGGGGCGCCCCTGGATATTCCGGGAAGTGACCCATTACCTGGCAACAGGTGAAAAACTGGCTGCACCAGCAATTGCTGAAGTGCAGCAAATCATGCTGGAGCATGTGCAGGGCTTACATCAGTTATATGGTGTGCATTTGGGGCCTAGAATTGCCCGTAAGCACGTCGGCTGGTATTTAGCTGAGCACGATGCCCAGGGTGTGTTTCGCAGCGAATTCAATGCTATTGAGCAGGCTGAACGCCAGCTCGAGGCATTAAATGACTATTTTCATAAACTAGCAGCAACCTAACGCAAAAGAGATAAGCAATGTTTAATTCGAACGTTACTTCGCCATTTATTACTAATGCCCATGTTCAAACTCAGGAAAAGCCACAAGCGTTAAGCAACGCCGTGCAGAAAGCCGTCGCTAACTACCTGCAACAGTTAAACGGTCAGGACGTTAATGACCTGTACGAGCTGGTGTTGTCAGAGTTAGAGCGGCCGTTACTGGAAGAGGTGATGAAATACACCCGCGGCAACCAGACCCGCGCAGCTAACCTGATGGGCATCAACCGCGGTACCCTGCGTAAGAAGCTGAAACAATACGGCATGAGTTAATGCCACCGCGGGGCTCCGGCCTCGCTGCTAAGCACCTTCGGGTGCTTTTTTATTGGATAAGTTAAAATCTGATTTCTGCAAGCGATAAGAGAATTAAAGCATGACAACACTACGTCCTATTCGCCGCGCACTGTTAAGTGTGTCTGACAAAACCGGTATCGTTGAATTCGCCCGCGCCCTGGCAGAGCAACAGGTTGATATTCTGTCAACCGGCGGTACCGCTAAATTGCTGGCTGAGAACGGTATTAAGGTGACGGAAGTTTCCGACTATACAGGACATCCGGAAATTATGGACGGCCGGGTGAAAACTCTTCATCCGAAAATTCACGGCGGTATTCTGGCAAGGCGTGGTGTTGATGAAAATGTGATGGCCGATAACAGTATCGGCCCGATAGATCTGGTGGTGGTTAACCTGTATCCATTTGCGAGCACCGTTGCCAAGCCTGGCTGCACCTTGGAAGATGCCATTGAAAATATTGATATCGGCGGCCCGACTATGGTGCGCGCTGCGGCTAAAAACCACAAAGACGTCACCATCGTGGTGAATGCCCGCGACTACAGCTTAGTGCTCGCTGAAATGAACGACAACAATGGCGCCACTACCCATGCTACCCGTTTTAGCCTGGCCATTAGCGCGTTTGAACATACCGCACAATATGATGGCATGATAGCTAACTATTTTGGCGCCATGCTGCCAGCTTATGCTAACCCTGCCGAGCCAGTCAGCAAGTTTCCGCGCACCTTTAACAGCCAGTTTGTTAAGAAACAAGACTTACGCTATGGTGAAAACAGTCATCAGAGCGCGGCCTTTTATGTACAGGATAGTGCAACTGAAGCTTCCGTTTCAACTGCTAAGCAGTTGCAGGGCAAGGCGTTGTCCTATAACAACATCGCTGACACTGACGCCGCACTGGAATGTGTGAAAGAGTTCGACGAGCCTGCCTGTGTTATCGTCAAGCACGCTAACCCGTGTGGCGTAGCCATTGGCGATTCCATTTTAAGTGCCTATAACCGTGCTTACCAGACCGACCCAACCTCAGCCTTTGGCGGAATTATTGCCTTTAACCGCCAATTGGACGAAACCACGGCCAAAGAAATCATCAGCCGCCAGTTTGTCGAAGTGATTATTGCTCCTTCTGCTACCGATGCGGCAGTAGCGGTAGTAGGCACCAAGCCAAACGTGCGGTTATTGGTATGTGGCAATTTTAGCCAGGCCGCTAATGCGCTGGATATCAAGCAAGTTAACGGCGGCATGCTGCTGCAGGACCGCGATCAGGCCAAAATCACTGCTAACGATTTAAAGATCGTGACCAAGCGCCAGCCCACTGAGCAGGAACTGAAAGACTTACTGTTCTGCTGGAAAGTAGCTAAATTCGTCAAATCGAATGCCATTGTCTATGTTAAAGACAGCATGACCATTGGCGTTGGTGCCGGCCAGATGAGCCGGGTGTACAGCGCGAAAATTGCCGGCATCAAGGCTGCCGACGAGAAGCTGGAAGTAAAAGGCTCGGTAATGGCCTCAGACGCCTTCTTCCCGTTCCGTGATGGTATCGACGCCGCCGCCGCTGCCGGTATTACTGCGGTAATTCAGCCGGGCGGCTCAATGCGCGATGCTGAAGTCATTGCCGCCGCCGACGAGCACGGCATGGCCATGGTGTTTACCGGTGTTCGCCATTTCAGACACTAACAGCAAGTTTGCTTAAGAAACACGAAAGGCCGCTTGCGGCCTTTTTTATTGCGTCATTTTTTCTAAGAAGTTGGCTGTAGAAAATCACCAGTCAAAATTTGCTCTAGTTCATCAATCGGATGGTTATAGACATAAACCCAGGCGGTAACGATTTCGCCGTTTTGCAGAGTAATGTGTTGTTTAAGCCGCAGGTATTCGGTGGGGCTGGCAAAGCCCGGGCCGCACGCTTCGTACTTATCCAGTTCAGCCAGCAATAACTCAGGCTGCTGTAGCTGATACACTTCGCCTGTTACCTGCCATGCTGGACCATGGTCTGGCACAGCCCCGGGATAATAATCAACCAGAAACAATTTTGCCTGCAACCGGCCCTGCCCTAGCAGGCTGGCATGCTTCAGCAGTAACTGATAGCAACGATTGCCGGCGGCGCGGCGTTGGGCGCGTTGGCGAAGGGTACCGTACACGAATAAGTAGTCTGGCATTGGTAAAAACCGGGAAGTAAAGACCGTCAATTCTACATAAGTTTAGCCGGAACTAACCACTCCAGCTGAAAGCTCTTGCTAACTTCGCCGTATGTCAGACAAGTTAACGACGCTTTTCTGATTTTCAGCGCCGGCTGATGACAGCCCAGCAGTAAACTAATCAGAGCTGAAATATCCGGCTCATGTCCGACCAGCAAAGAATGCTGCGGCAATTCGGGCAGCTGCTGATACAGCTGGCTTGAGGCGCTTTGACTGTCAGTGGCCAGGGCCAGCCAATCCTGCTCTTTGGCTGGCGCCAGCGCTGCTTCTTTACACACTATTGCTGCAGTCTGGATTGCTCTGGGATAAGGACTGCTCAACACAATATCTGGCTCAATATTATGCCGCTGCATAAATCGGGCAACCCGTCGGGCCTGCAAGCGACCTTTTTCCACCAGGCAGCGGTCAATATCCAGCTGATTAGGCCGGATAACCTCTGCGGTAGCGTGACGAAGAAAATATAAGTATTTATTCATAACGGCGGCAGTTATAGCACGGTGTTAAGGCAAATTTATGACAGTAACAATGCCTGCAGGATATTTAACCCAGCTTAGCGCCATTGGGCACCGGGCTATCGACTCCGACCAGCACAATGGCACCGTCTTCGCGGGCAAAGCCGGTTACCAGACACTCAGATTGGATGGGGCCGATTTGTTTGGGCGGAAAATTTACCACCGCCAATACCTGTCTGCCGAGCAATTGCTCCTTGCTGTACAAGGTAGTGATTTGAGCACTGGACTTTTTAACGCCTATGTCGCTGCCAAAGTCTACCTGGAGTTTATAAGCGGGTTTGCGAGCCTGTGGAAAATCGTCGACGGCAATAATGGTGCCTATCCGAAGTTCTACTTTGGCAAAGTCCTGCCAGCTGATGGTTTCCATTTTGCCTCCCGCGCTAAACTGTTATGCTGCTATGCTAATATCCTGAACATAAAGCATAACTTAATCCGGAGAACCCTATGGCGCAATGGTTAAATGCAACGGTTTCTGAAACAATTTACTGGACCAGCAACTTATTCAGTATAAAAGCAAAAACCGGACCGCTGCCTTTTATTGCCGGCCAGTTTGTCAGGCTGGCAGTTGAAGGCCCTGAAGGGCGTGTGCAGCGTGCTTACTCATTAGTAAACCCACCCGATAGCGAGTATCAGGAATTTTTAATCAGTACGGTGGCAGATGGCTTATTATCACCATTACTGCAGCAGCTCACCCCTGGTGACAGCATTGGTATCAGCCAGCCTGCCAGTGGTTTCTTTATTCTGGATGAGGTGCCTGACGGCGACAATTTATGGCTGATAGCGACAGGCACCGGCATTGGTCCCTATTTATCTATGCTGGCGACCAGCGAACCTTACCGGCGTTTTGCACATATTATTCTGGTTCACAGCGTTCGAAATGCGGCAGATCTGGCCTATAAGGACCTGATTGAAGGTTTTAAGGCGGCACACCCAGGGCAATTGCATTATCAACCTGTTGTCACCCGCGAACTTCATCCGGATGCATTACATGACCGCATTCCAAATTTAATCAGCTCGCATCAGTTGCAGCAACAATGCGGCCAGTTACTAAACTCGAATTCTCAGGTGATGTTATGTGGCAACCCACAAATGATCACTGATACCAAGGATTTGCTAATCAGCTTAGGGCTAAAAAAGAACCTACGTCGCACCCCAGGCAATATCACGGTGGAGCAGTACTGGTAGCGATACGCCACGGTCTGAACTAAACGCAGCATCAGAAGATACCGGCTAAAGAGCGCAGCAAGCCCTGATGCAATGGCTGCTCGGCATCCTCCCAGCTAAGGTTAGCTTTATTGGCAAAGCTAACCACTTTTACCTGATACTTGCGCCGATCAGTGGCCAGCTCCCATAATAATTCAGTGTTGCCACTGTCACCCTGCGTCAGGCGCTGCATGCTGCTTTCCTGCACCATACCAATACTGTCTGGCGCTATCCGCTCAGCCAGCTGAATATCAGTCAGCATAGTGTAATATTTATCCTGCACCAGCTGGTTACCCACATACTCAGCGCCAGCCCAGGCAGCCAGCACCACCAACGCTCTGGCAATGTCCTTGCCGTCAATATTGGTACCGTAGCTGGCATCGGCGTACACCGCCACGTTGCTCGCCCGACGCTGTGCACTAATCCGCTCAGTCTCAGGTTCTGGCAGGGCAACTCCAGGGTATAGCAGTTGATGGATTTGCTCCGGGCTCATATTGTATTCACCACTGGCCAGCACCACTTCAGGCCGCTCCTTTAATACCGTGCGTACATTCACCTGCAACCAATACTGCGCCTGCTGCGGTGAGGCAACTAACTGATAGCCGCGACTAAGCAATAAATCCCGCACGTCATCGGCCAGCGGCAACTGATACTCTGCAGCAGTCTGGCGAATATCCAGATAAATGGTGCGAAGCTCAGGCTCTACCGGGTCCAGATAGATGGTTTCGCTCATCCGGGTTTGCACATCTAGCTTGCCTTTTGCAACCGAGGTATGCAACGCCATACAGCCGGTTAACGGCATCAGCACCAGCAAGCACAGGAACAAACGCATTTAGAATAAACCTGCCAGTGAACGGGCGACGCCATCGGTGAGCTGTGGTGCAGCCTCAGGCCATTTTAAATTGGCCTGATTGGCATAGCTCATAACCCGGCTCTGGTATTTTCTCATATCAGTCTGACGCTGATAGCTTGAGGTTGTGCTGCCACTGTCACCCTGCAATAACTGATGTTCTGAGCGTTCACTTACCGAGCCACCAAATCGCTCCATAATCTGAATATCAGTAATGACGGTGTAGTACACATCTTCAACCAGGGCATCAACAATAGTACCGGCAGCAGCACCCGCTACCGCGGCACCAAGCCCTGCTGCACCTGAACCCCCTGTTGCCCGGTGAATCGCGTAACCGGTAACTGCACCGCCGGCCATGCCCGGACCTGCAGCAAACGCGCGATTAGCATCGCGGCCGTTCGTACGTCCGACCTGCAGCACATTGGCTTGTAACCAATAATGCGCCTGTCCCGGACTATCAATCACCTGATAGCCTTTGGCGCGCAGATTAGCTACTACCTGGGGTTTAATATCAAATTCGGGTTTATCAGAGGTGTTGCGCACATCAACAAAAATAGTGCGCTGTGCTGGTTCAACCGGGTCCAGAAAAATACTGGAAGACATCTTGGTCTGCACATCCAGATTGCGTTTCGCAACCGAGGTGTGCAAAGCGCCACAACCTGCCAGACTGAGCAGCAGCGCTGCCGCCAACACCCGTTTCAGAAGTCTCATATACCCCTCGCTATATTAGATTTTATCAATTCTGCTATTGTCCGCAGCAAAGCTGAATATTATCTGAATAGTTAGCAAAGCGTTAATATCCAATAGTAAAACAATGTAACGATCTATTGCTGCCAATGGCCACCGTCATTTAGAGCCAATTACCTTTACTTTTGCGCTGCAATCGCTACAATACGCGCCGCTCTTTTGTTTGTTCTTTATACAGCTCTTTTTAACGCTCTTTATAAAATAAGGTAATCGCTATGCATCCGATGTTGAACATCGCTATCCGCGCTGCCCGCAGTGCTGGTAACATTATTGCCCGTGCCTGTGGCCAGTTAGATATGGTTCAGAAACTGCAAAAAGGCAGCAACGACTTTGTCACTAACGTCGACAAAGAAGCTGAACAGGCTATTGTAGCAATTTTGAAAAAGTCTTTTCCAACCCATGGTATTGTTGGTGAGGAGCATGGCGATTACGGTAACAGTGACAGCGAGTTTCAGTGGATTATTGACCCGCTGGACGGCACCAGCAATTTCATTAAAGGCATTCCGCATTTCGCGGTTTCAATCGCCTTAAAACATCAGGGTAAACTTGACCAGGCAGTGATTTTTGATCCACTGCGCGGTGAGCTGTTTACCGCCTCACGTGGCCGCGGTGCCCAGTTAAACGGCACCCGTATCCGGGTTACTGCCCTGCCAGATATGACCGGTGCTATTTTAGCTACAGGTTTCCCGTTTAAAGCAAAGCATCATTTAGACAGCTACAGCAAAATCTTTAACAGTTTTTTTGCGGATTGCGCTGATATGCGTCGTACCGGCTCTGCTGCGCTGGATTTAGCTTATGTGGCTGCCGGTCGCTTTGATGGCTTTTTTGAAATTGGCTTAAAGCCCTGGGATATTGCAGCGGGTGAACTGATTGTCCGCGAAGCTGGTGGTATGGTATGTGATTTTACCGGCGGTTCTAACCAGATGAAAAGCGGTAACATTGTTGCTGCCAGCCCGAAAGTATTACAGGCAATGGTTAAAGGTATGCGACCGCACTTGTCAGAAACTCTGGCTAAGTAAAGCAGCTATCTGTTCCGGCTTAGCGTCCTGTTCCGGCTTAGCGCCAGGTCCTAAGCCGGCACTTCTACTGTTAATCCCTGCTCTGTCCACTCCCGGTAGCCGCCTGCCAGACTTAATACCTGCTGATAACCCATCTGCTGCAAGCTTGCTGCCGCAAGCGCTGAACGATACCCCCCACCACAGTACAACACAATTTTTTGCTTTTTATCCGGCACAGTCTGTTCAATATCCCGTTCAATTATGCCCTTGCCCAGGTGCATCGCCTCGGGTAAATGGCCTTTTTGCCACTCGTGATCTTCCCGCACATCCAGCAACACGTAAGGTTGATTATGCTGCAGTAATTCACGGATAGTAATTTCATTAATATCAGCCTTTGCCTGATTAACCAGGGCAATAAAGCCGGGTGCATGTTGAGCAGCCATAGCTTTCCTCACTTTATGATCACTAAAAAATCAAAAAAAATGCCAGTCACAGACTGGCATTTGTAGCATATAAACCGCTTTTTTACAGCAATAGCTTCTACAGCAAAGGCTCGGTGCCTTCCCCTTCTTTTTCCGGCGGTGGCGGTGGTAGCATATCTTCACGGCTGATACCCAACTGCACAGCCAGGGCACTGGCCACAAAAACTGACGAATAAGTACCAATTGCAATACCAAACAACAAAGCAAACGCAAAGTTGTGAATTAATGCACCACCCATCGTAAACAACACCACCAGTACAATTATAGTGGTTAATGACGTTACTACAGTACGGTTTAAGGTAGACGTAACCGCCTCATTAATGGTTTCATGCACAGTTGCATCACGCAGCTTTCGAAAGCTTTCCCGAATCCGGTCAAATACCACTATGGTGTCATTTATCGAATAACCAATTAACGCCAGAATCGCTGCCAGCACGGTTAAGTCAAATTCAAGTTGCAGCAACGAGAATAAACCAAGAGTAATAATCACATCATGGCCCAGAGACAACACAGCACCCACTGATAAACGCCATTCAAATCGCATGGTGACATATAGCAGAATCCCTATCAGGGCCGCCAGCATGGCTAAACCGCCCTGCTCTTTCAGTTCATCACCAACGCTTGGGCCAACAAACTCAACCCGGCGCATTTCAATCGGCTCGCTGGATGTAGCGCTCAACGCCCGCAAAACCTCATTTGAAATGGTAGATTGGTCAATGCCTTCGCGCGGTGAGATCCTAATCGCCACATCTTCGCTGGAACCAAAGTACTGCACCACAGCATCAGCATAGCCATTATCTGCCAGCACTTTGCGTACCTGCGATAAATCAGCGCCGCCACTGTAACCTACTTCAATAACGGTACCACCGGTAAAATCCAGGCCCCAGTTCATGCCTTTGACAGTGATAGTGGCAATGGAAGCAATCACCAGCAAACCGGATAACACCAGCGCCGGCATTTTAAACCGCATAAAATTAAGCGGTTCGGTAAAGCGAAATATTCTCACACCGCCCCCTTACATAGGAAGTGACTGCACGCGGCGGCCACCCCAGATTAAATTAACCAGTAAACGGGTACCCACTACTGATGTGAAGATTGAGGTCAGAATACCAATCGCAAGGGTAATAGCGAAACCTTTGACAGGTCCGGTACCAATACCAAACAGGATCAGCGCCACCAGTAACGTGGTGATATTAGAGTCGGCAATAGTGGCAAAAGCGCGATCATAACCGTGATGAATGGCTTGCTGCACACTGCGTCCTTCAGCGAGCTCTTCGCGGATCCGCTCAAATATCAGCACGTTAGCATCAACCGCCATACCCACAGTCAACACAATACCTGCCATACCCGGCAAGGTTAAGGTTGCCCCCGGAATCATCGACATAAAGCCGGTGATCAGAATAAGGTTGGCAATCAGCGCCACGTTGGCGATTAAACCAAAAGCTTTGTAATACAGCACCATAAAGATCAGTACTACCACCATACCCCACATAATGGCGGTCATACCCAAATCAATGTTTTCTTTACCCAGGCTTGGGCCTATGGTCCGTTCTTCAATGATTTGGGTTGGTGCAATCAGGGCACCGGCACGCAACAACAACGCCAGATTCTGTGCTTCAGCCGGGTTATCAATACCCGTGATCCGGAAGCTGCGACCCAGCCGCGCCTGAATAGTGGCGGCATTAATCACTTCTTCATACTTCACCAGTACTGGCGTACCGTCTTCGTTACGCTCTTCACCAGGCTTGTATTCAATAAATACCGTGGCCATTTGCCGGCCAATGGTGGTGCGGGTTGCATTAGATAATAAGTTACCACCCTGAGCATCAAGCGAAATACTGACTTGTGGCCGCGAATACTCATCGTAGCCAGAAGTTGCCCCGGTAATATGATCACCGGTAAGCATGGTGCGGTTTTCCAGCAAATAAGGCACGCCGTTACGATCGCGATATAAACTCGCCCCCGCCGGCAGACGACCGTCTAAGGCCGCACCTAAATCAGAGTCATTATCGACCAGACGAAATTCCAGGGTTGCCGTGGCGCCCAGAATTTCTTTAGCCTGAGCCGGGTCTTGCACCCCTGGTAACTGTACAATAATCCGATCGGCACCCTGGCGTTGCACCAGTGGCTCAGCTACACCAATTTCATTTACCCGGTTACGGATAATGGTAATATTCTGCTCCAGCGCATATTCGCGGATTTCTTTAACCCGGTTTTCGCTTAAACTGACAACCAGGCTATGCTCGCTATCACCGTCACTGAATAGCAGCTCCTGGTCGTTTTTAGCTAGTGCAGACCGCGCTGCGGCCACATCTTCAGCACTACGCAGTAAAATCTGCACCTGAGCGCGCTCTAAATCGGCCTGCACTGCCCGGTAGCGTATCCGCTCTTCGCGTAAGTCGGCCCGGAATGCCTGCACCAAATCGTTAAGGTTTTTGTCGATTGCTGCTTTCATATCAACAGCCATCAGAAAGTGAACACCACCGCGTAAGTCCAGGCCCAGTTTCATCGGGCTGGCACCAATGGCGCGTAGCCATGCCGGTGTAGTTGGAACCATGTTCAGGGCAGTAATGTAAGTACTGCCTAATTGGCGCTCTGCCACTTCCCGTGCCCGCAGCTGATCTTCAGCACTGCTGAACCGGGCCAGCAGCTGGCCCTCGGTCAGGGTAACAGATTTAGCTGTTATATTTGCGGCAATAAACGCCTGTTCAAGTTCAGCACGGGTGGTTTCGCTCACCACACCGCCACGGCTGGCATTAATATTTAATGCCGGGTCTTCTGGGTACACATTAGGCAAGGCATACAGGAATGCTGCCAGCAGCACCCCCAGCACCACCAAATACCGCCAGAGAGGATTTTTGTTTAGCACAAGATGATCCTTTTTTATTCGCTTCGCCGCTTACAGCGACTTTAACGTGCCTTTTGGTAACACGGCACTGATCGCTGATTTCTGCACTGTTACTTCAGTGCTGTCGTTTAATGCTACCGTAACGAAGTCTTTGTCATCAGCAATTTTACTGATCCGGCCAACGATACCGCCCTGAGTTAATACTTCATCACCTTTACCCAGTGCAGCCATCAAATTACGATGTTCTTTAACGCGCTTGGCTTGTGGCCGGTAAATTAAGAAATAGAAAATCAGGCCAAAGGCCAGCAACATAATAATTAAATCCCAGCCACCACCCTGTGGTGCTGCTGCAGCGCTGTCGGCATAGGCATTGCTGATAAATAGACTCATGGTTATCCCCTTAAAATTAATCAAATAGTTAAGTTTTTAATTTATTACTTTAGTTAGTGCTAGTCTTAGTTAATTAGTGCTAACCAGTGTTTCAGTTTAATCCGACCCATTATCCAATTGCTCCAGTGGCGGCACAGCCATATCACGCTTCGCATAAAATGTACTGACAAACTGTTCCAAGGTACCAGCGGCTATGGCGTCACGCAATCCCTGCATCAGTTTTTGGTAATGATGCAAATTATGAATAGTGTTAAGCCGCGCACCCAGTATTTCATTACACCGGTCCAGATGATGTAGATATGACCGGGAATAATTTTTACAAGTGTAGCAATCGCATTCCGGATCCAGAGGCGAGATATCCTCTTTATGTTTGGCATTGCGGATTTTCACCACACCGGTACTAATAAACAGGTGGCCATTGCGGGCATTACGGGTAGGCATTACACAATCGAACATATCAATACCACGGCGCACGGCTTCAACAATATCTTCCGGCTTGCCAACCCCCATTAAATAGCGGGGCTTGTGGCTCGGCATCTGGCCAGTGGTATGGTTCAAAATATTAATCATATCCTCTTTCGGTTCACCCACCGATAAACCACCTATGGCGTAGCCATCAAATCCAATTTCCTCCAGGCCCTGTAAGGAGACATCACGTAAATTCGGGTACATGCCGCCCTGAATAATGCCAAATAACGCGGCAGGGTTGTCTGCATGAGCATCTTTACTGCGCTTCGCCCAGCGCAGCGACATTTCCATCGATTTTTTTGCCTGTTGCTCGGTTGCAGGATACGGGGTGCACTCGTCGAAAATCATCACGATATCTGAGCCTAAATCACGCTGCACTTCCATTGAGCGCTCAGGGGTCAGCATAATTCGCTCGCCATTAAGCGGTGAGCGGAATTTTACGCCCTCTTCCGTGATTTTTCTAAGCTCCCCCAGGCTGAACACCTGAAAGCCACCAGAGTCGGTCAGAATAGGCTTATGCCAGTGCATAAAGTCGTGTAAGTCACCGTGTTTCTTAATGATCTCAGTGCCCGGGCGAAGCATCAAGTGAAAAGTATTGCCCAAGCATATCTGGGCACCGGTGGCATCCAGCTCTTCCGGCGTCATGCCTTTAACGGTGCCATAAGTGCCTACCGGCATAAAGGCTGGTGTTTCAACTGTGCCACGCTCAAAAATCAGCCGGCCACGGCGGGCCCGGCCATCGGTGGTATCTAATTCAAATTTCATTACTATCCTCAATCGCCAGAAAGACAGTCTGGCTTATTTCGCGGCGCATTATAGCAGCTAAATCCAGATTAACTAAATCACATGGATAGGGTTTCGGGGATAAGGAAATTCACGCTCCGCCGCCTTCGACAGCACATCCCTGTGCTGTCTCAGCCTCCGCGGCATCCCTGCCGCTGCTGCGCGCAAACACCTTATCCCCTCTTTAGCTGACGTATTTAACTAATAAACATCGCATCGCCATAAGAGTAAAACCGGTATTGCTCGTTTATTGCTGTATCGTAGGCATTCATCACATGTTCGCGGCTGCTAAACGCAGATACCAGCATAATCAGCGTTGATTCCGGCAAATGAAAGTTAGTGATCAGCGCATCAATCACTTTAAACTGGTAGCCGGGGTAGATAAAAATCTGGGTATCGCCGTTATAGCTAATCAGCTTGCCACCGCCCTGCTGAGCCGCCGACTCCAGTGAACGCACCGAGGTGGTGCCTACCGCTACTACTTTGTTGCCACGGGCTTTACAGCTGGCAATAGCATCTACCACCTGCTGTGGCACCTCGATATACTCAGCATGCATCTTATGTTCCAGTACATTATCAACACGTACCGGTTGAAACGTACCTGCGCCAACGTGCAAGGTAATATAAGCAAACTCTACGCCTTTAGCTTGCAGCTTATCCAGTAACGGCTGGTCAAAATGCAGGCCGGCAGTCGGTGCGGCAACGGCACCAGGCTTTTCATTATAAACCGTTTGATAACGCGCTTTATCTTCTTCGGTGTCAGGTCGGTCGATATAGGGCGGCAGTGGCATGTGGCCTAACCGCTCCAGCATCACCAAAACCGGCTCGTCAGCCAACACTTCCAGCTCAAACAGCTCGTCATGGCGCTGATTCATCCGTACTTCGGCCGAATTTTCCAGCACTAGCACAGTGCCGGGTTTAGGCGCTTTACTGGCCCGGACATGCGCTAAAAAGCGCTTATCGTCTAACATTCGCTCAACCAGTACTTCAACTTTACCACCTGAGGCTTTCTGGCCAAATAGCCGTGCCGGGATCACTTTGGTATTGTTAAACACCAATAAGTCGCCTGGCTTTAGAAAATCGGCTAAGTCTTTGAAAATATGATGGCTTAATTCACCGCTTTGTTTATCCATCGCCAACAGACGGCTGCTCGAACGTTCGGCTTTGGGAAATCGGGCAATAAGTTGCTCTGGCAACTCGAATGAAAAGTCTTTAACTTGCATACTTTTAGTTTGCATAGCGGGGGTTCCTTGGCTTTACCGACCAGAGGCACGGCTGTAAAAAAACAGCCGGTATTCTAGCAGAACCCAAACAAAAGTTACTGGCATTTTTGCTGCAGCACTTCAGTTATTAAGCTGGTCATTAAACGATAACTGCGGGCTTTACTTGATGTTGGCCGCCAGGCAACACCAATGTCACGGTATGCGTTACCACTGGCAGGCAGCTGAGTAATCAATTCAGTACTGTCGAGCAAGCCACTGTTAATAGCCATTTGCGGGATAAAGGTGACCCCCAGTTTGTTATTTACCATCTGGGTTAAAGTATGCAAGCTAGTGGCAAAGAACGGGTTTACCTTGCGGCTGTCTTCTAACTCACAGGCTTTTACGGCATGACCGGTCAGGCAATGCTCACGCTCCAGCAAAAAAATACTTTCGTCTGGCCACTGGCTGATATCCTGATTAAACCCACGGCCCAGCCAGTCTTTGTGCAGCACCAGCTTAAAGCCATCCTGCGCCAGTACTTCAGTATGAAAAGCGCCGGTTTCATAAGGCAATGCCAGCAAAACCATATCCAGCCGGCCCTCGGCCAGCGCATGCAGCGAGTTGTCGGTAGTGTCTTCACGCAGCAGTAACTGCAAGTCCGGATACCGCTCCCGACATAAACTCATTACCTCACTAAGTACAAAAGGCGCAATAGTTGGGATGCAACCTAGTCTGAACGGTCCCGCCATAGGTTTACCCTGCGACTTGGCGAATTCAGTCAGCTCTTCACATTGCTCAATGATATGCCGCGCCTGACGCACTACATCTTCGCCCAGCGAAGTAAAGATAAACGTCTTATGGTCCCGTTCGAGTAGCTGGGTTTGCATGGTCTCTTCCAGGTTGGCAATGGCCGCACTGAGCGTCGATTGCCCGACAAAGCATGCTTCGGCCGCCCGGCCAAAATGCTGATGTTCATGCAACGCCAGCAAATACTGCAGCTGTTTAACACTTGGCAATCTTTTCATAGCAAATTCCGATTAAAATCTGAAACCTATTCAATATTACAAATCAATATAAACTATTGCTGTTGCCTGGTCGAGTACCATTAACAGAGGATGCCCACTCAGCTTTTTAACGTAAAGGAAACTTTCTAGCATTTTATTTTCAACTTTATTTTCAACTACTTACTGCTGGCATGATCTTTATTTGTAAATTACAAATTGAAACAGTTATTAATTTGTTATAGCTTGGACTTATAGCCGTGTGAGATTGTAGCTATAAAGTAGCAAGCATCTGAATGATTCTCTTATACAGAGAAAACAAGTTTCATACAGGTTGAAGCCTGGTTGCGAGTTGGGCAGTCCGCAAATCAGTTTGAAGGAACAATTTATTATAAAAATCACCTCAGGAGGGTGAATCATGTCCAAATTAACCAAACCACTCGCTTTGGCCAGCTGTAGCTTGCTGGCACTCGCCGTTAGCAGCGCCCTGGCCGCCACAGACAAAATCAGCACCGATGACAACCGCTACATCATTAAATATAAAAACAGCAGTCTGGGGCTGAGTAAGCAAGACGATTTCGTATTAAGCCAGCACAAACAGACCAAAGACGCGATTCTGGCGCGATTAGCTGACAATGGCAGTAAGTTAAAACGACAGGGTGCCAGAGTGCATCATCTGTTGGCCGGGCAACGCGCCATTGCTGTTGAGCTGCGGCCTGGCATGGTTAACTTGCTAAAAACCGACCCAGCGATTGAAATGATAGAGGTTGACCAGCGTCGTTATCCACTAATGCAGCAAATTCCTTATGGTTTTCCAATGGTGCAGGCCGATTTGGTCAGTGATGAGTTTGCCGCAAACCAAACGGTTTGTGTTATCGACTCTGGTCTTGACTTACCCCATGAAGACTTTGCTTCGGGCAATATCAGCGGCACCAATGATGTGGGTACCGGCAACTGGTTTGACGCCGGTGGCCCCCACGGTACACATGTCGCCGGCACTATCGGCGCCCTGAACAATGACACTGGTATTGTCGGCATTATGCCAAACGGCCAGTTGAATATGCACATTATCAAAGTGTTTAATGCCGCCGGTTGGGGATATTCATCTACGCTTGCCAGTGCAGTCAATGCCTGTGCCGATGCAGGCGCAACAGTGGTTAATATGAGCCTGGGGGGTGCCGCGCCAAGTGCAACAGAAAGTAATGCAATGCAGGCTGCCTATGATGCGGGTTTGCTACTTATTGCTGCAGCCGGTAATGATGGTAACACCGCTATGTCGTACCCTGCTTCTTATGATTCAGTGGTATCGGTTGCTGCAGTAGACAATACCAGAACTCTGGCAGATTTCTCACAGCGCAATGCTCAGGTCGAATTAGCCGGCCCGGGTGTCGATGTTCGTTCTACCTATCCTGAAGGTCAGGGTCTGGAAGGTCAGCTCAGTGTCGACAGCGTTTTTTACGATGCGATCCCGATGTCTGGTTCAGGCAGTGGCGCTGTAAATGCAGAATTTGCCGATTGCGGTCTGGCAGTTGAGGCCTGTACTGATGTCACAGATAAAGTGTGTTTAATTTCCCGCGGCGAGGTTGCCTTCTCACAGAAAGTTGAGTCTTGTCAGGCAGGTGGTGGCCTTGCAGCTATCATCTATAACAACGAGTCAGGTAATTTCAGCGGCACCGTGGAAGGCACCACCGCAACCATTCCGGCTGTTAGCATTTCCCAGGAAGATGGTCAGATGCTGATGACTCAGCTGGGTAGCACTGCTAATCTGATATCAGGAGCCAGTAATTACGGTCTGATGAGTGGCACGTCAATGGCATCGCCTCATGTGGCTGGTGTTGCTGCACTGGTATGGAGTCACTTCCCGGATTGTAGCAATGCCCAAATCCGCTCTGCCCTTGCCGCCACAGCGGATGATTTAGGTGCGGCAGGCCGTGATACGTCTTACGGTTTCGGTCTGGTGCAAGCTAAAAATGCGGTGGACTATCTGGCAGAATATGGCTGTAGCGGCTCCGATGACGAGCCAGACGAGCCAACGCCACCGGAGGCCACGGTACTGGAAAACGGTGAGGCAGTAACCAATCTGGCCGGTGCCGGTGGTGAAGAGTTATTGTTCAGCCTGGACGTACCGGCCATGGCAACCGGCTTATCTTTTGTTATGAGTGGTGGTACCGGCGATGCTGACATGTATGTCAAATTCGGCGCAGCACCTACTGTCGGCGACTACGATTGCCGGCCTTACCTGGCTGGCAACAATGAAAGCTGTGACATTGACCCGGCACAGCAAGGTACCTACTTCGTTAAGGTAATTGGTTATACCGCCTTTACTGATGTTAGCCTGACCGGTAGCTATACTGAGGCAGACGATCCGGATTTACCTGATGCTGGCGGGGAAACCATTACCAATATCAACATTGGCCGTCGCAGCTGGCAGCACTACACGCTGGATGTTCCTGCGGGTATGGCACAGCTGAGTGTAACCATTACCGGTGGCCGCGGCGATGCCGATCTTTATCTCAAGTATGGCAGTATGCCAACAGCGGGTAGTTACGATTGCCGGCCAAACCGCAACGGTAATGAGGAAAGCTGCGTTATCTCAAACCCTGAAGCAGGCGTATGGCATATGTCGGTTTATGGTTTCCGGGCAGTCAGGGATTTAACGTTGATCAGTGAATACCAGCCATAAACGGTTAGCGATCCGGAACGGGTCAAACAAACTGAAATGGGGCTGAAATTCAGCCCCTTTTTTTTATTCCGGTATCTCAGAGTAACTACAGCGTGAATAAGAACTGCAGAATGTAGAAGAAAATAATTGCTAAACCTGCACCCACCGGCAGGGTAATAACCCAGGATATAAAGATATTGCGCACTACGCCAAGATTAAGTGCAGCGATACCCCGGGCCAAACCGACGCCTAATACTGCGCCGACTAATGTTTGAGTTGTAGAGATCGGCAACCCTGCGCCTGACGCAATAACAACGGTTGACGCCGCAGACAATTCTGCAGCAAAGCCGCGGCTTGGTGTCAGATGAGTAATAGCGGTACCGACAGTTTTAATTACCCGGGCACCCAACGTTGCCAGACCGATAACGATACCAATACCACCCAATGGCAGGATCCACCAGGCCAGCGCCGCTTTACTGGCAATTTCGCCACCCGAACTGACCACGCTAACAACTGCAGCCAGTGGCCCTATCGCATTGGCGACGTCATTGGAACCATGGGCAAATGCCATACAACAAGCGGTGGTGATCATTAACACACTGAAAATGCGTTCAACGTTGTTAAACTGCATTTTCTTATCCGCCGCCGGATCAATTTTTATCCGGCTGATGGCAATTTTACCAATGATACCGACTATCACCCCCAACACCAACGCCAGCAGATAGCCATTGGCCGTACTGATATCCAGGCCTATATGTTTCAGGCCCTTTTGCACAGTAACCAGCGCCATAACAAAGGCAGCAAATGCCATATAAAAAGGCACATACTTTTTGGCATTAACAATGGGTTGATCAGTATCGAAAATAAGCCGTTGCGCACTCATAAAAAACAGGTACGCCAGAATACCGGCCAGAATAGGGGTTACCACCCAGCTACCGACAATGCCGCCTACTTTATCCCAGTGCACGGCGTCAATACCGACACACACTGCCGCAAAACCGATAATAGACCCAACAATTGAGTGGGTGGTCGATACCGGCCAGCCAAAATAAGAGGCAACGATAAGCCAGGTTGCTGCAGCCAGCAGTGCCGCTATCATGCCGTAGACCATCAGCTCGGGCGTATCAACAAAGAACGCCGCATCAGTAATGCCACCCCGGATGGTTGACGTTACCGAACCACCGGCCAGATAGGCGCCGGCAAACTCAAAGATGGCAGCAATAAAAATGGCCTGTTTAATGGTCAACGCTTTGGAGCCAACCGAGGTGCCCATGGCGTTAGCTACATCATTAGCGCCAACGCCGTAAGCCATCAGAAAGCCAAAAACAGCAGCCAATATAACCAGAATGAGGCCGTATGATTGAATAATATCCATCAGTAATACCTTTTTAATTAACGGGCTAGCATGATTTCTAAGCGAGAACCCACTTTCTGGGCAATATCGGCTAAATCGCCAATCCACTCGATAGTCCGGTATAAAAACATCACATCTACCGGGTTCAGCTGAGCTTCGGCCCCCCGCACAGCTTTTCGCAACTTAATCTGCATTTCGTCTGTGTCATGTTCAATTGCATCCAGCTTTTCAACCATCTTAATAACCAGATCCACTTCACGGCCGCGAAATCCGGTTTCCAGCAATTCATCCAATTCGTTGATCACTTCAGAGGCCATTGCTGTGGCATCAATACAGCGTTGAATGTAGGCATGGAAATCCGTTTGAATGGCGTCAGGAATTTCCAGCTCACGGCCCAATACCCGGCCAGAAATATCTTTGGTTTTATTGGCAATTTTGTCTTGCTGTGCCACTAATTCCAGAATGTCGGTCCGGTCGACCGGTAAAAATAATCCACGCGGTAAGTTTATCCGGATTTCCCGCTTCATTTTGTCTGCTTCTTTTTCCAGAGCAACGATGCCTTTTCGAACTTCAGCCGCAGTTGGCCAGTCTTTCTGATACACAGCAGCAAAAAAAGGTAGCAACAACTCACTGGCTTCATGCACTTTGCGTATATGTTCTTCAATGGGCTTTATCGGTGACTTGGCAAACACGGATAAAAATGTATTACCTGGCATAGTGTGGCCTCATAATATTCAGGGTGAATAAGGTCGGCGCGCATTGTAACTGCAATCAAACCGCAATAAAAATGAAATATTAGCAGATAAAACACAAACGCCTCAGCCAGAAGTCTGGTTGAGGCGTTTTAAAAAAGCGAACTGGTTTAAAAAAATCAGCTGCGGGCTTCTTTCTCAAGGGTTTCTTCAGAGCTGTGTCTGACCACTTTACCCTTCACAAAAAATATAATGTATTCAGACAGGTTTTTGCACCTGTCACCAATCCGCTCCAGCGAACGGGCCGACCACAGCACATTCATGATTTTTGGAATGGAGCGTGGATCTTCAATCATATAGGTCATTAACTGCCGGGTTATCGACTCGTATTCGCGGTCAACTTTCTTATCTTCTTTATGCACGGTTAACGCTGCTTCCACGTCCATCCGGGCGAAGGCGTCCAGCACATCATGCAGCATCTGACCAACATGCCGCCCCAGATTATCCAGGTTAACCAGTAAATCCTGCTGTGCACTATTAAACGACTCCAGTGCCACTTTGGCAATCCGCCGGGTTTCATCACCAATCCGCTCCAGATCAGCAATGGTTTTTAAAATTGCCATAATCAGTCGTAAATCGCTGGCAGCCGGCTGACGCTTAGCAATAATCCGGGTACATTCCTGATCGATCTGTAACTCCCAGTCATTTACCTTTAAGTCGTTCTGAATCACTTGTTGTGCCAGCTCGCTGTCGCTATTGGCTATTGCTTCCAGTGCATCAAACAGCTGTCGTTCAATTAAGCCGCCCATTGCCATAACATGGTTGCGAACCTGCTCTATCTCTTCGTTAAACTGGCTGGAGATATGCTTTGATAAATTTAGCTTGTCCATTAAATGACCCTTGCTGCTGTTAAATGTGCCGTTTGCTGAATGTGCTAGCCAAAACGACCGGTAATATAATCTTCGGTAGCGCGTTGACTGGGATCAGTAAACATTTTATTTGTTTCATCAAACTCTATCAGCTGCCCCATATTTAAAAAGGCGGTGTAATCTGACACCCGGGCTGCCTGTTGCATATTGTGAGTAACAATAACCAGAGTATAGTGCTGTTTTAAGTCGTACATCAGCTCTTCAATTTTCAGAGTTGAAATCGGATCTAATGCCGACGCCGGCTCGTCCAGCAATAAAACTTCCGGTTCTATGGCTATCGCTCTGGCGATCACCAGCCGCTGCTGCTGTCCGCCTGACAAATTCACTGCGCTGTCGTGCAACCGGTCACGTACTTCGTCCCACAGCGCTGCTTTACGTAAAGCAGATTCTACTAACTCGTCAAGCTGTCTTGCTTGCTTTATACCCTGTAAACGCAGACCGAAGGCAACATTTTCATACACCGAATGTGGAAACGGATTTGGCTTCTGGAACACGATGCCCACCCGACGCCTCAGCTCCGCCACTTCAATTTCAGAATGGTAAATATTTTTACCATCAAGCAAAACTTCACCCGTCGTCTGGGTATCTTCAAGTAGTTCATTCATCCGGTTAAAACTGCGCAATAAGCTGGATTTACCGCAGCCTGACGGACCAATAAAGGCAGTAATTTTGTGTTCAGGTATCCGTAGATTAATGTGCTGCAAGACGGTTTTATCAGCAAATTTTAGTGATAAATCCTGAACGTCCAGTTTTGCAATAAACTCTGCCGTCATATATTACCCTGCTAATGTTACAGTTTTATTACTCTGGCAGCGGCCGGTTGCGATAACGCAATGCCAGTCGCTTACGTAAACGGTATGCCAGCAGATTGAGTATAAATATCAGTGTAATCAACACCAGTGCTGAAGCAAATACCAGTGGCTCAGCCCGCTGTGCATCCGGGCTCTGCAGACCGGCGTCGTAAATATGCATGCTCAGACTGGTAATTTTCTGCTGCAATTGCAAATAAGGAAAGTCGCTGGATAATGGCAGTTCCGACACGGATTTGACTACCCCGACAAAGACCAGAGGCGCCACTTCACCTGCAGCCCGGGCGATGGCCAGCATCAGGGCAGTAACCATCGCTGGCGATGCCTGAGGCAACACTATTTTCCAGATCACCTCAGCCTTGGTTGCTCCCAGCGCAAAGCAACCCAGCCGCAAATTTTTGGGAATGCCGGCTAACCCCTGCTCGGTCGCTACGATCACCACCGGCAAGGTCAGCAAGGCAAGGGTCAGCGATACCCATAGTAAACCTGGCGTACCAAAGGTCGGTGTCGGCAAACTGTCGTTGAAAAAAAGATTATCAATGTTGCCACCAAGGTAGTATACGAAAAAACCCAACCCAAACACCCCAAACACAATGGATGGTACCCCCGCCAGGTTATGCACGGCCACTCTGATCAACCGCAGCAACAAGCCCTCTTTCGCATATTCATGCAGGTATACTGCTGCCAGTACACCCAATGGTGTAACCAGCACTGACATCAGCAGCACCATTAACACCGTGCCCAGTATCGCCGGAAAAATCCCCGCCTGGCCCGAAGAACCGCTGAGAAACTGCCACCAGTTAACCAGATACTGCAGCAGTTTTTCCCCGGTATGGCCGGTCAGTTCCGAGGGCCAGAAAACACCGATACTCTGCACCACAATAAAAGCCAACAGACCAAAAACAAGCAGCAAGCTCATGGCAACAGCGCCGGCATTCAACCAAATCCAGGGCGCCCCCTGGCGAAACCAGTTTCTGAGCATGACTACAACCTCTGGTACTTTTTACGCAGCCGCTGCCGGATAACTTCGGCGGCGGTGTTGGCAACGAAGGTTAATAGCAGCAGAATTAGCGCTGCAACAAATAGCACTCTGAAATGGCTGCTGCCCACAGTTGCTTCCGGCAATTCAATAACCAGGGTCGCCGTTAAACTGCGAAGCCCTTCGAACAGATTAAAATTGGTTATCGGGCTATTACCGGTTGCCATTAACACGATCATGGTTTCACCTATTGCCCGGCCAAACCCTATCAGGGTGGCGGCAATCAGCCCGGGTAATGCTACCGGCAAGCTGATCCTGAGTACCGTCTGCCACTGAGTAGCGCCAAGCGCTAACGCGCCGCGGGTCAACTGTGGGGGAACCTGGTACAGCACATCATCTGCAATGCTGAAAATGCCCGGCACAACAGCAAACCCCATGGCAATACCGATAATTAAGGCATTGCGTTGCTCATAATAAATGCCCAGCTCATCGAGATACTGTCGCACTCCGCCCTCGAACAGACTATTGTCTAGCAGGTTTGCCACCCAAAAAACCATCAGACTTATCAGGCTCAGCCACACCATGAGTAACAAAACTTCCCAGCCGTCACTACAACGTTGCCTGAAACCAGGGGGCAAGCTGGGCCATATCGCTGCAAGCAGCAACACACTGAGTGGCATCATGACTATCCAAAGTACTAACGCCAGCAGTTGGCTCTCTATTACCGGCGCCAACCAGACTGCGGCTATAAAACCAAGAATTACCGTTGGAAATGCCGCCATCAGCTCAATAAGGCCTTTAATACGCCGGCGCGGCCCGGCAGGCAGAAAACAAGCGGTATAAATGGCCGCCATAATGGCCAGCGGTGCCGCGAACAGCATGGCATACAAGGCCGCTTTCAAGGTACCGGTTGTCAGCGGCACTAACGAAAATTTAGGCTGATAAGCATCTGCCGCCGACGATGTTTGCCAGACGTAGTCGGGGCCGGCGAAGCCCTCATACCAAACGCTGTGCCATAAGGTTTGCCAATGCACCTCCGGGTGGGGATTATCCATAACAAAGGTATGGCGGCTCGTATCACTGTAGACATTAAGCTGCTGGTTGTCAGCAGAGAAAGCTAGCGCCTTAACGTCGGTAATACCGCTGGCTGTTTGCCACAACGGTTTAGCCATAGCGGAATAATACAACGTCAGCTGGCCATCAGCAGCCAGCGTAGCAAAGCCGCGGCGGTTATGTTCCGGTGCAATGTGCAGAATTGCCGAAGATTGTGCCGGTAACTCCCGCACCAGTCGCAGATGGGCCAATGCACTGTTGTCAGCTAATAAAAACCACTGCTGCAAGCGACCACTTTGATACCCTGCCAGCACGGACTGATCAGCAGTCAGCCAGCGTAAACTGGTCAGAGTGTCACGCGTTTCAGTTAGCTGCCACTGCTGTAAACAGCTGTCATCGTCGTTTTTGGCAAACAGACACGCAGCACCGTCTGCGGTTGCCAGCAAGCTATACTTTCCGTTACCGGTAACGGCGCTGAATGCCGGCACACTGGGCCACGGCGTCTTGCCGTTGGATATTTCTGCCGGCTCTGACTGATAAACCGCCGAAACCGGTGGCAATGCAGTGCCGGTAATATTCCGGAATAATGGAATCACTTCGCTGAACAGGTAGATAAACAGCGCTGCCAGCATAACAACCACACTGATGCCGGATAAACCAATCACACCATGCAGCAGCCGGTTATACCAGCGCCGGCGCCGCTGCAGTTTATATGGGCTGTGCTTAGCAGCAGGCAATGACATTATTCCAGTTGCTCAGGTAAAGCGGCTAAACCAAGGACCTGCCGCCAGTTGCTGACAATCTCTGCCGGCAAAGGCAGAAAACCATCCTGCAGAACCAGCTGCTGCCCGGTTACTGACAATACCAGATCAAAAAATGCCAGCTCATCAGCAGTTAACGGTTGGCCGGGTGGCTTATTAACATAGATATAAAGTTGCCTGGCCAACGGGTAGTCGCCGCTGAGGGCATTTGCTGCCGTCGGTGCAACCGCCTGACCGTCAGCGGTTATGATTGGCAGCACTTTAACATTGTGTGTTGCGTAACCAATACCTGAGTAACCAATACCCGCCACCGACTGACTGATAGCCCTTAGCATCGCAGACGAGCCAGCCAGCTGATTGGTACGCGCTTTTAAATCGCCATTACACAACACATGCTGTTTAAAATAGCCATAGGTTCCCGAGACAGAGTTACGGCTGTACATACTGATAAAACGCTGTTGCCAGTGGCCTGCCAGCCCAAGCTGTCCCCAACGCTGTATATCCGCTGCCCCACCACAGCGCCGGTTTACTGAGAATATCGCGTCCAGTTGCTGCAAACTGATCTGGGTTAGTGGATTGTCGGGGTGAACATAAACTGCAAGTAAATCAATGGCGACGGGCACAGCCGTTGGCAGATAACCAAAGCGCTCAGCAAATTGCTGCAACTCTGCCTGGCGCATCGCTCTGCTCATCGGCCCAAGTTGAGCAGTGCCTTCTATCAGTGCCACCGGGGCTGTAGACGAACCTATGCTCTGGATCTGAAAATTGACCGTCGGGTTGCGGCGGCGATACTCTTCGCCCCAAAGTTGCATTAGCTGCTGCAGGGTATCTGAGCCGACACTGGTTAAGGTACTGTCAGATTTAGCGGCAACCGGCGTCACGGCACCACCGCTGATACCTGCTAGCAGGATCAGCCCTGGCAAAACTCTTCGCCATCTGATTAGCCACATCTTTTTTTACCTGTACCCGATAATCTTGCTGACACTATCTTATAACAGCATGACGTGACAAAACAGCAAACCAAAAATAATTTGTTAAGTAGCGTTTTAAAATCAGAAAGTTGTGTCTACACTCTTGGGTCTGAACTTTAAAAAAATTTTTGACGCATATTGCGCATAACCAGCCGTGTGCAGCGCGGTTCAACCTATAGTGATAGTAAGGGAATATCCATATGAAGCAGTTAGTCCTTACCGTTATTGGTAAAGATAAAGCAGGGTTAGTAGAGCAGTTAGCCAGGGTAATAAATGACCATAATGGTAACTGGATGGCCAGCAACTTAAGTCACCTGGCCGGGTATTTTGCCGGTATAGTGCAAATAGAAGTGGCAGAGCCTGATCTGGGTAATTTAGTCACGGCACTTAGCAACGTTAGCGATTTAGATATTAAAGTTCAGCAAGGTGAACACAGCGAACTGAATAAACAACAGCAGTTGCGCTTTGTTATCACTGGTAACGACCGGCCAGGCATTGTCCGTGAGCTGTCATCAGTTATTAAGCACAAAGGCACTAATATTATTCAGTTTTCCAGTAATAAACAAAGCGCCCCGAATTGGGGGGTGCCGCTATTTCATGCTGAAGCAACTGTGCAACTGCCAGCAGGTTTAAGCCGCGATGAAGTCATTAAGGCGCTGGAAGCTATTGCTGCCGATATTGTGGTTGATGTAGAAACCTGAGTGGACTGAACGCTCACTTATCTGACGAAACAACCACGCTTTTAATAACTGAGCCTTTCACCCGGCTGTTTGCGGGGTGAAAGGCTTCATCATTTTGTCACAAAAATGCCATAGTGTGCTTTGCAGGCAGTTAGCAGGAGCAATCAGAATGGATCAGCCGGCATCACCACAAACCAACGTCGGGGCACACCCTGAATACCCGTTATTTCCACGCGAGCTCAGTTGGCTGGCTTTTAATGGCCGGGTACTACAGGAAGCAGCTGACACCCGTAATCCGCCTATTGAGCGGCTGCGTTTTTTAGGCATTTATTCAAATAACCTGGATGAGTTTTTCCGGGTACGGGTTGCCGACGTTAAACGGCGGATCTTGCTGAAAAAATACCAGACCTGGGAGCATGAAGATGCCGAAACCCTGTTGCAGCAAATTCAGCAACAGGTTAAGGAGCTGGGCAAACAGTTTAATAAAATCTACCTGGATATTCAGCTGGAGCTGCGCAAGCACAATATCGAGTTAATTGATGACAGTAAGCTGACCGAAGCTCAGTCTGCCTGGGTTAAGAACTTTTTCCGCAGCGAAGTGAAACGGCATATTTCGCCAATTATTTTGTCAAGTACCGACAGCTCGCTGAGCAAAATCCTGGAAGATAATACGACCTACCTGATGGTGGAGATGACCGGCAGCGGTAAACCCGACTATGCCATTATTGAAGTTCCGACCGCTGAAGTATCGCGTTTTATCGAGTTGCCATTACATTTAAATACCCGTAAGAAAAATGGCCATTACCGGCGTCAGATATTATTGCTCGATGACATTATTAATCATTGTGCCGGCGATTTATTTAATGGCTTTTTTCAGTTTGAAACTATTTGCACTTTTTCACTAAAGCTTACCCGGGACGCTGAATATAATATCAGTGATACCCTGGACCAGAGCCTGATTGATAAAATGTCTAAAGGTATCCGGCAAAGGTTAAAATCAGAACCCACCCGGCTGGTTTATGATGCAGCCATGCCAGAGCAAATGCTGAAAGTACTGACTAAGCAGCTGGGCACCAGCTCTACCGACGCCCTGATTGCCGGCAGTCGGTATCGTAACTTTAAGGACTTTATTGGTTTTCCGAATCTGGGCCATCAAAGTATGGAATTCCCACCAATGGAGCCGTTGCCCAGCCCGGATTTTGAGCATTACCCCACCAGTTTCGATGCGATCCGCGCGACTGATATTATGCTGTATTATCCTTATCATAATTTCAGCTACTTCACTGAGTGGGTGCGGCAGGCATCGTTCGATCCCAAAGTCAGCCATATTAAAATGACCATGTACCGGGTGGCCAAGCACTCGCGGGTTATTCATTCCTTACTGGATGCGGTTCGCAACGGTAAAAAAGTTACAGTAGTAGTCGAATTAAAGGCCCGGTTTGATGAGGAAAATAACATTAACTGGGCCAGACGGATGACCGATGCAGGTATTGAAGTGATATTCGGCCAGACCACATTAAAGATCCATTCTAAACTGTGCCTGATTACCCGTCAGGAAAAAGGCAAAGCCGTTCGTTACGGCCATATTGGCACCGGCAACTTTAATGAGAAAACCGCTCGTATTTATACCGATATGAGTTTATTTACCTGCCACAGTGAAATTACCGCTGAAATTGATCAGGTATTCGAGTTTATTCAATACTCGTACCGGCCATTTAACTTCCAGCATTTGATCGTTTCGCCTACCTGGAGCCGGCCACGGTTACTCAGTTTAATTCAACGCGAAATCGATTTTGCGACCAGTGGCCGCAAAGCCGAAATTTTTCTGAAAGTAAATAATCTGGTTGATGAAGAAATAGTACAACTGCTTTATAAAGCCAGCCAGGCCGGCGTAAAAATCCGGATGATCATCCGCGGCATGTGCTCATTGCTGCCCGGATTACCGGGTAAAAGCCAGAATATTAAGGTCATCAGCGTACTTGACCGCTATCTGGAGCACGCCCGGGTTTATTTGTTTCACAATGGTGGTGATACCGCGCTGTATATTTCTTCGGCCGACTGGATGACCCGCAATATTGATCAGCGGGTAGAAGTAGGGGTACCGGTTTACGACAACCGGATTAAGCAGCAGATTATCAGCACCCTCGATATCCAGTGGCGGGATAACGTTAAGGCGCGTATTATTGACGGTAAACATTCTAATGCTTATGTTAAGCGCGGCAACAAACGCAATCTGCGTTCCCAGCAGGAAATATATCATTTCCTGGCGCGCCAGCAGGCGGTACAGGTTGACCCAGACAATTGACTGAATCAGAACAGACAGCAGCATCAAACGCCGACTATATGGCAGCCGTAGATCTCGGCTCAAATAGTTTTCATATGGTTATAGCCCGGGTGAATGATGGCTCTCTGCAGCTGTTGCACCGGGAAAAGCAAAAAGTCCAGTTGGCTGAAGGCCTGAATGATGAGTTAGTGCTCAGCGAGGAAGCAATTGAGCGCGGCCTGCAGGTACTGGCACAGTTTGCAGATACCCTGCAGCCTTTTGCCCCGAATGCGGTGCGGGTGATAGCCACATACACCCTGCGCAGGGCCCGCAACGCTGCCACGTTTTTACGCCGGGCCAAAGTGGTGTTTCCTTTCCCGATAGAAGTTATCTCCGGCCAGGAAGAAGCCCGCTTTATTTATCAGGGTGTTGCCCACTTTGAACACTTCAGTGCAAAGCGGCTGGTGATAGATATTGGCGGGGGCAGCACCGAGTTCGCTATTGGTGAAGGCTTACAACCATTAAGACTAAGCAGCCGCAATATGGGCTGTGTCAGTTACGGCCAGAGCCATTTTGCCCAGGGCAAAATTAGTCCGCGGCGTTTTGAACGTGCCATTTTGCAGGCTGAACAGGAGCTGGAACCCATAGTCAGCAGCTTTCGCACTGCCGGCTGGCAACAGGCTGTCGGCACCTCAGGTACCGTTAAAACCATTAAAGATGTAATAAGTGGCCTTGGCTGGAACAGCAGCAGTATGCGCTTAAACGACCTGACGGCCTTAAAAAATCATTTACTGCAGTATCAGCATGCAACTGAGCTGACATTGAGCGGTTTAACAGATGATCGCAAGCTGTTACTCTGTCCCGGTCTGGCCATTTTAATCGGTGCTTTTAATATGCTGCAAATAGATGAGCTGGTTTATGTCGATGCCGCGCTACGCGAAGGTGTGCTGTATGAAATGAGCGACCGGCTGCAGCATCACGATATCCGTGAGCATACCATCAGCAGCATGATGCGCCGCTATTCAGTTGACGAAGCCCAGACTCTACGGGTACAACACACAGCCCAGTCACTATTTAATCAGGTGCAGGATGCCTGGCTGCTAACAGACGATGATGGTCTGTTGCTGAGTTTTGCCTGCCGGGTTTATGAAATTGGCCTGCATATCAATTCTTCTGGTATTCAGAAGCATTCTGCCTATATTTTGCAAAACGCTAACCTGCCAGGCTTTAACCAGGAACAGCAACAATTACTGTCGTGCCTGGTCCGCTTTCACCGTCGTAAAATCCGGGCTGACGAGATTCCTATTTTTAGTTTATATCAGCTACCACAGGTTATAAATTTGCTGGTATTGTTACGGCTGTCAGTATTACTTAATCAAAAAAGGCGTGATGACTTTGTGCCAGAAATTACCGCCAGCGCCAGTGCTC
Organism: Arsukibacterium indicum; assembly: GCF_019100565.1. Classification (GTDB taxonomy): domain Bacteria; phylum Pseudomonadota; class Gammaproteobacteria; order Enterobacterales; family Alteromonadaceae; genus Alishewanella; species Alishewanella indicum. The sequence continues at coordinate 157,772 of NZ_JAHRID010000009.1, forward strand.
AGCAACTGCAATTGGGATTGCCGCCAGAGTGGCTGATGCAGCAAAGTGTACTGGCTGCTGATTTACAGCTGGAGCAAAAAGCCCTGAAGAAAATTGCTTTCAGGCTGGATTGTCCCGGGTTGACTGAGACAGCGGCATTTTAATAAAGCTGGAATTTGCAAGCATCGATGAGCCACTGGGGCGGTACTATAGCGTTTTGGCAGGGCTCTCCAAGCAGGCATCCGCACCGGGATCCCAGCTGCCGGCCACATGCTGCAAACCACTTAACCGGCCGGCCTGATACCCTGCCTCCAACTGCTGCGGGTTTTGACAAAAGCGACCAACCGAAAAATTTGCCGGCGGTGCTACCACCCTTACCCGGCAATCTGCTGGTGGGCTGGCAATAAATTCCAGCGCCTGATTGTAGCGGGCTGTTCTGGTTAACACCGCACTGAACATTTGTGGATACTGTTTAAAAAACGGTTTCATTAAAACTGGCATGGGGCTGGCCCGTTTGCGATAGCCACTGGGCTGCGACAACACCACAGTAATATCCCTCGCCCCCATGGCATAAGCTTTTAACACCGGAATGGCATCGGCCAGGCCGCCATCCGTCATCTGTTCACCGTCAATCCGTGGAAAATCGCGATACATCAGCGGAATGGCGCATGATGCCGGAAACAGCTGATGCATGTTGTCTGCCGTCACCTCAAAATAGCGGGCCTGACCGGTGATAACGCTGGTAGTTACCGCATAAAGCGGTACCTGCTGTTGCAGATAGTGCTCCACGTTGAGCGGCACCTCATCAAAGGAGGCGTGCCATAACCAGCTGACATCACAAAAATGGCCACCTTTGAGGTAACGGCGCCAGTTTAAAAAATCAGTACGGCGGGCATGATCCAGCAGAATTTGCCGGCTACGGCCATGATCTCCGGCTAAATAGCCAATCAAATTAGTGGAACCGGCAGAAACGCCAATCGCAAACTGAAACGGCTGATACTGCTGCTCAATAAAAGCATCCAGCACACCAGCTGCAAAAATGCCACGCATGGCGCCACCTTCAACCACCAAAGCAGCTTTGTTCGCGTGGCTCAGCTTATTCATCGCACCTCCTGTTGACAATAACCAGCCTAACATAGCTCTGTTGCCGGTTACAGCGATGTAAGACGCCAGTCAATGTTGGCGCGTTTGCCTGCCCAGAGTATGCAAAATGCGGTTACGGGTTGAATGCCAGTGGTTTTTTGGCAAAGTGGGAGCCTGAGACAGTATGTCGTCAAAATCGATAGTGTCTGCAACACGGGCTGGCAGGTGAGCAAAATACAATTTAGCGGGCTTCAGCGACGCAACCCGCTGCAGTGACTGTTTATACTGGTTGGGGTGACACACCGGGTATGGCGGTACCAGCCGCTTTTTCACCGAAACAATTAAGTCGGCAATATACAACTGCCTGCTCGGTTGATGCAGCACAGATACATCATGATCGGTATGGCCAGGGGTGTAAATAATCTGCCAATCCGGAAAGCCCGGTAATCGCTGGCCGTCTTCGAGCAACAAATCAGGTTTTAATATCGGGTTGTACCAGATATGCCGTTTCGGCTTACCTAATCGCTTGGCCACCCACCAGGTCAGGCTAACATCAATAAGATGGGCGCAGCGCCCCATAAAACCACCATACCAGTATTGTGCCTTGGGATGACAGGCAATATTGGCGCCGGTCAGGCGCCGGAGCTTATGCGCACCACCGGCATGATCCGGATGCATATGCGTCACCAGCACCAGTTTCAGGTCGCTTAGCGGCCGGTTCAGCTGTTGCTGAATAAAGCGACACACTGCAGTCACGTCAGCCCGGCTACAACCATCAAGCAGCAGCAGACCACCCTGATCAGCTATCAGGTAAATGTGCTGAATATAACCCCTGATAATATGCAACTGCATCCGTATACGTCTACCGCCTTATAATCAACTGGTCCGACATTACCTAAGCCGGCGGCAATTTTCCAGCGGCAATTGCCATTTTTATCCGCCAGGCTTATGGTAGTACTATAACTATCCGCCACGGAGCGACTATGCGCTGGTCTTTACTCAGTTTATCGTTACTGCCATTTTTATACACCCCCATCAGTCTGGCCGCAGACCAGCCTGCCTCCGCTAAACATCAGCTGAGCAGGCACATTGAGCAAGTAATGCCAAAAGTAATTGCCTGGCGGCGTGATATTCACCAGCATCCTGAGCTGTCAAACCGCGAAGTACGCACGGCGGCAAAGGTAGCGGCGCATTTAGAGAAACTGGGCCTTGAAGTACGCACTGGCATTGCCCACACCGGAGTGGTCGGTATTTTAAAAGGGGCAAAGCCAGGTCCGGTGGTGGCGCTGCGGGCCGATATGGATGCATTGCCGGTAACCGAGCAAACCGGCTTGCCGTTTGCGTCTGAGGTAATCAGCGAATTTAACGGTCAGCAGACCGGGGTAATGCATGCCTGTGGTCATGATGCCCATGTTGCCATGCTAATGGGTGCCGCCGAAGTGCTGAGCAAACAACAAGCCGATATTGCCGGCACTATTATGTTTATCTTTCAGCCGGCCGAGGAAGGCCCGCCAGCGGGTGAAGAAGGCGGCGCTAAGATGATGCTGGCCGAGGGGTTGTTTGCTAACCCTACCCCCACGGCAATTTTTGGCTTGCATGTCTGGCCGGGCGAACCGGGCCAGCTGCAGGTTAAAACCGAAGGCATAATGGCCGCCGCCGACAGCTTTCAGATAACCGTCAAAGGCAAACAGGTGCACGGCTCCAGCCCGTGGCGAGGTATCGATCCGATAAATGTCACAGGTCAGCTTATCAACGCTATTAACCTGATCCCGGCGCGGCAAATAGATGTCACCAAAGCGCCGGCGGTGGTGTCGTTCGGCCAGGTACACGGCGGTATTCGCTGGAATATTATTCCGGATGATGTGAAATTAGAAGGTACTATCCGAACCTTTGATAGCGAGATGCGCGAAGACCTCATCGCCCGGATGGCGCACACCAGCAAGCATATTGCCAAAGCCAGTGGCGCCGAAGCTGATTTTCACGTGCACAATTTCGCCGCCGTTACCTGGAATGACCCGGCTCTGACAGACTGGGCGATGCCAAGCCTGCAGTGGGCAGCTGGCGATAACGGCGTGGCATCAATAAAACCGATTACCGGCGCCGAAGATTTCTCGTTTTATCAGCAACAAATTCCCGGGGTGTTTTTCTTTTTAGGTATATCGCCTGCTAACACCCCGCTAAGTGAAGTGCCGCCAAACCATTCGCCGATGTTTGATGTCAACGAAGACGCACTGATAACAGGCGTAAGGGCACTAACCGGCCTCGCGCTGGATTACCTGGCTTCACCGCCGCAACATGTAGCTGCGGAGTAAAAATGAGCACAGAACTAAAAAGCAATGAGCCATGCCGTTGCAGCTGGGTTGACTTAAGCAAACCCGATTATGTCACCTATCATGATACCGAATGGGGCGTACCGGTACATGACGATAATAAACTATTTGAATTCCTGACTCTGGAAGCAGCACAGGCTGGTCTTAGCTGGTATACGGTGCTAAAAAAGCGCGACAATTACCGGGCTGCTTTTGCCAACTTTGACCCGGTGCAGGTGGCAGCCTTCGATGATGCTAGAGCCGCTGAACTACTGCAAAACCCAGGCATTATCCGCAACCGGTTAAAGATTGCGGCTGCTATTAATAATGCCGCACGCTTTTTAGAGGTGCAGGCCGAGTTTGGTAGCTTCAGTAACTACCAATGGCAATTTGTCGGCGGCAAGCCACAGCAAAACAGTATCGCCAGCCCGGCAGATTTTCGGGCCACCAGCCCGGAATCGGACGCCTTTAGCAAAGATTTAAAAAAACGCGGTTTTAAGTTTGTCGGTTCAACCATTATTTATGCTCATATGCAGGCCTGCGGTATGGTAAACGACCATCATCAAGATTGCTTTCGTAATGCAGAGCTAATCAATCTCTTAACACGGGCCTGACACAGCAAAAGATGAAGTTATTCAGAGCTGGCCAGTTAAGTTCACTTACCAGCAGCTATGATATTCCTTACTCAGATAGTTTTTTTATTATCTTAGGTGGTCCGCAAGCCCACTCACGCGATCTGGCACGCTTTGCACTATTTTATTTGAATGTAATACTTAGGCTAAATGTAACTTTTTGTTACCACCACCGGCGGTAAATAGCCCGCCGATATAACGAGTTTGGTGTTATGAAAATCTGTACTGTGCTGCTACTATTGTTATGGTCCTGGTTCAGCCAGGCCAACACTGTGTTTTCGGTGTGCTACGAAGGTTCTGGCATGGCGCCATTTATCAGTGCCGGTAGCGATGACAGCCAACCGGAAGGGTTTCTGGTTGAAATGTTAAATGCGGCGGCAGCACCACTTGCCATTCGCCTGCAATACCAACAGGCGCCATGGCTAAGGTGCCAGAAAATGGTACAAAATAACCAGGTTAATGCCACCTTAGCAATGATTTGGTCACCTGAACGGGCATTGCAGTACCGTTTTCCCGATCAGCAAAGCGGAACAGAGCAGTCACAGCGTTATTTATGGCGGGCAGAATACCCGGTATTTCACTCAAAAGATAAAGGTTTTACCCTGGCTCAGTATCAACCAAAGTTTGGTATCAGCGCACCATTAGGTTATATCGTCGAAGACTGGCTGCAGCATCAAGGTTGGCTTAGTCCCTACAAATTTAAGCAGGACGAAGGCTTTAAAATGGTCGCAGGCGGCAAACTGGACGGGTATAGTGTTGAACGAATGATTGGTAGCTATCATTTGCAACGGCTCGGCCTTACCGACAAGATTGACGTCAGCGACGACAATTTACTGGTTAAAAACTGGCATATCGTATTCAACCCTGACTCCTATGCACAGAATACCCAGCTAATCGAGCAGTTTTGGTTTAACCTTATCGCCGCCAGGAAAAATCTGGAGGCGAATTATCCTTACCCGCAAACCACATCACAGCACACATCACAGCAGTAGTGCAGCGACTGGCCGCCAAACATCAATAATACTATTTTACTTTAAATTTAGCTTTTTTAAGTGGCGCGGTTTTATTATTGCCCAGCACCAGTTCGGCGGGTATGGTAAATGAGAAACTGCTGCCACGACCAGGCTCGCTAAAAATCATTAACTGGCTGTTATGGCGGGATAAAACGTGCTTAACAATGGCTAAACCCAGGCCGGTACCACCAGTATTACGCGCCCGCGCCTGATCCACCCGGTAAAACCGCTCGGTTAAACGTTTAACATGATGTGGCGCTATGCCCTCGCCGGTATCATTTACTGCAAATACCGCCCGTTGATGCTGGCGCTGCCAGCTGACGGCGATCTCGCCTCCCGCCGGAGTGTATTTAATCGCATTGGTTACCAGGTTAGAGAACGCGCTACGCAGCTCTTCAGTCACGCCGGTAACTTTTAAGTCTTCTTCAATATGAAAAATGATAGTATGCTGTTTTTCCCGGTTAAGCGCCTGCGCTTCCTGCTCCAGCGAAGCCAGCATAGCCGGTACATCCACTTCATCATCAAACTGGACCCGGGCCGAGGCTTCAATCCGCGACAAGGTCAATAATTGCTGCACTAAACCATCCATCCGCCGGGTTTGCTCCAGCATCACCGTATGGGCTTTTTGCCACATGGCCGGATCAGGCAAACGCTCCGCATCGATCACCTCCAGGTATCCCTGCAGCACGGTTAGCGGTGTACGCAACTCATGTGAGACATTTGCGACGAAATCTTTGCGAATTTGCTCCAGCTGTTTTAACTGGGTAATGTCACGGATAATCAGCAGGTACTGTTCACTGCCATAAGGCATCATCTTGCATTCCAATACCAGGCTATTGTTGCCGCTGGCACTGATCTCCAGCGGCTGCTGAAACTGCTTCTGCTTTAAAAAACTTTGAAATTCCGGGTTTCGAACTAAATTATCAATCCGCTGGCCTTCGTCACTGGGCCAGCGCAGCCCCACCAGCATCTGAGCCAGCTTGTTACACCAGACAATAGTCCAGTCGCTGGTCAGTACCACTACTGCTTCGGGTAACGCCTCGGCACCATCACGGAAACGCCTTACAAGATTACGCAGTTCTTTGCGCTTTCTGCGCTCCCGCCTCTGCTGGTAATAAATGCCGTCGAAAATTTGTTGCCAGAAGCCTTTGCCTTCCGGCGGGGTAAGCTTTCTGTCATGCCACAACCACTTGGTAATTAAAAACAGGTGTTTATAGTTTGACGCCAGCAAGTAAAAACTGAGCAATAACATAAACAGCATGCTCTGGCCAAATGGCCAGCCCAGTAGCCCCGCCAGGGCGAAAAAAAGGAAGACTTTGCTGAAAATCTTCCCTTTAGAAAGCTGTGGCCGCATAAAACCTACTTAGCAGAAAAGCGATAGCCTGAGCCCCGCACAGTTTGCACCAGCTTATCATGCCCTGCCACAGAAATCGCTTTGCGTAAGCGACGAATATGCACATCGACTGTTCGATCTTCCACGTAAACATTAGTGCCCCAGACATGGTCCAGCAACTGCTCGCGGCTGTAAACCCGTTCCTGGTGGGTCATAAAAAAATGCAGTAACCGAAACTCAGTTGGCCCCATATCCAATGGCTGCTGTTCTGCCATGACCCGGTGTGCTACCGGGTCGAGTTTGAGCCCCTGCACTTCAATAATCTCATCCAGGCTGGTTGGCGAAACCCGGCGAATAACTGCTTTAATCCGGGCCATCAGCTCCTTCGGTGAAAACGGCTTGGTGACATAATCATCAGCCCCCACTTCCAGGCCGCGTACTTTGTCTTCTTCCTCACCGCGGGCAGTGATCATGATTATCGGAATATTTCGGGTCAGATCGTGTTGCTTCATTTTCTTAGCAAACTGAATACCGCTGCCTCCCGGGATCATCCAGTCCAGCAGCACCAAATCCGGATAAGGTTCAATCAGTTGGTTCACCGCGCTTGGGAAGTCCTCGGCCGTTATAGCCTGATAACCATTTTGTTCCAGTACAAAGCACAACATATCGCGGATCGGGGCTTCATCTTCCACCACCAGGATCTTTCTTGCCATAGGGTTCACCACATTCTGTTAGCCGGCGTTACTACCGGACGGTTCTAACTGTCTCTGTTACCTAGTATTACTGCAGTTTATGACATTTTTATGAAAACACGAGGTTAATCTTGGTTCGCCACAAAACCCGCACCAACCAGAACAACTTAGTAACAATCATCACAATATTTAAACCTCACGCTTGCGGTAGTTGCATGACAGTAAAATGAATTTTTTTTGACAGTTCTGGCACCAGACCAAAGCCCGGTGGCACTTGCCCACACTGTAACTTAGGCGTCGCATTACTGTAATAAAAGCGTCATTCGTCTGCTGTAGGGTGCCTGCAACTTGATTGGCAACACCTACAACAACTCAACGGAGAGATGGTAATGGCTTTACGCAAACTGTTAAAACTAAGCGCAATCGCGTCTGCATTAATATTGGCCGGCTGCGGTGGCGACTTGGTAGTTAATGCTGGTGGCAATAACAACGGTGGCGGCAATGGCGGCGGCGGTGGTACTCCTCCACCGGTGACTTCTGATTGCCCGGCATTTGCAACTGAAGGCGACAGCCTGGCCGGCGTTGACCTGCCAGTATGTGAAATCAGCGGCACCATTACCAGCGACACCCGCCTGAGCAATGATATTGCCTGGTCATTAAGCGGTAAAGTAACGGTAGGTAACGACAACGCTGACAGCGCTACCCTGACCATTGAGCCAGGTACATTTGTGTTTGGTAAAAGTGGCGCCGACTATCTGGTCATTGCCCGGGGTTCAAAAATCCAGGCTGTCGGTACCGTCGACGCACCTATCATTATGACGTCAGTAAATGACATGCTTGGCTTGTCAGATAATGAATCTTCAGCAGAATGGGGTGGCTTAGTATTACTGGGCAACGCACCAAGCAACAAATGTGACCAGGCTGCACTTGCCAGCTGCGAAATTCAGGCAGAAGGTGAAGCCGGCCCCTACGGCGGTGCTGATCCGGAAGATGACAGCGGCGCTCTTAAGTACGTGCAGGTGCGCTATGCCGGTTTTGAAGTTATCCCGGACAACGAATTAAACGGTATCACTTTTGCCGGCGTTGGTCGCGGAACTGAAGTTGAGTATATTCAGGTACATAACAATTTAGATGACGGCGTGGAATTCTTTGGCGGTACGGTAGACGCCAAATACGTGGTACTGACAGGCAACCGTGACGATTCGCTGGACTGGGCAGATGGCTGGACTGGCCGGATGCAGCACGTGTTAGTGCGTCATAACCCTAATAATACTAAAGCAAACCGTGGTATTGAAGCCGACAACCAGTCAGGTAACTTTACCGCTGAACCGGTATCCAAGCCGCGGATTGCTAACATGACCATCATTGGCAATAACTTCGATGGTGAGGATGATTCAGAAGGCGTATTACTGCGCGCCGGTACTGCCGGCGAGTTGTACAACTTTATTGTCACCGGCCCGGCAGGTATGGGTGAGTGCTTTGAAATAAACTCTGCTGAATCGGTAACTAACGCCGGTAATGGCGAAATTATCTTCCGCAATTCTATTCTAGACTGTGCAGAGCCAACCAAAAACTCTACAGATGACGCGGGTAACGTCACGCTGGATGCCAATGCCTGGTTCCGCGCTCAGCCGGGCAACATTATTGGTGATGCCTTACTGGGCGGCTATATCCCTGCGCCGAATTCTCCTGCGCTTGGCAATGGTTATAACGTAGCTAACAACGTTGACAGCTGGTTTGACAATGTCGATTACATTGGTGCCTTTGATGGTGAAAACGACTGGACGGTAGGCTGGACGGTTGGCCTTCACCCGGAAGATGATTTAGCTGCCTGCCCTGCTGGCACCAGTGAAGTTAACAGCTTATCAGGCCGCTTAAACTGCCAGTTAACTGGTGACATAACAGCTAACGTGACCCTGGCTGCGGGTGCTGATTATGTGTTAAGTGGCCGGGTGCGGATTGGGGTTGATAAAACCACCTCCGCCACCCTGACCGTTGAGCCAGGTGTGCGCATTTACGGAAAATCAGGTGCTGACTTCCTGGTGGTTACCCGCGGCTCAAAAATTGAGGCCAATGGTACCGCTGCCAACCCTATCGTCATGACCTCAGTGCAGGACATTATCGGTTCGCCAACCGCAGCTGGTCAGTGGGGTGGTTTAGTACTACTGGGCAACGCGCCAAGCAACAAATGTAACCAGGCGGATTTAGCCAGCTGTGAAATTCAGGCAGAGGGTGAAGCCGGCCCATACGGTGGTGCAGACGCAGACGATAACAGCGGTACTTTAAATTATGTAGTGGTTAAACATGCCGGTTTTGAAGTTATCCCGGATAACGAATTAAACGGTATCACCTTTGCCGGCGTGGGCTCAGGTACTCAGTGCTCAAACATTCAGGTACACCAGAATGTGGATGACGGTATCGAAATGTTCGGCGGCAGCGTCAGCTGTAAAAACGTGGTGTTAACCGCTAACGGTGATGACTCAGTAGACTGGGCAGATGGCTGGAACGGTAAACTGCAATTCGTGCTGGTTAAACATGCTGCCGATGGTGCCAAAGCTAACCGTGGTATTGAAGCAGATAACCAGTCTGGTAATTTCACCGCCACGCCGGTATCAAACCCAACCATCGCCAACATGACCATTATTGGTAACAGCTTTGACGGTGACGATGACTCAGAAGGCGTATTACTGCGCGCCGGCACCAATGCTCAGCTGGCTAACTTCGTTATCACCGGCCCTGAGACCATGGGCGAATGTCTGGAATTTGATTCAGACGAAACCAAAGCGCTGGCAGCGGCCGGTTCATTAACCATGACCCACTCTGTCATTGCCTGTGCCGAACCATTCAAAGGCGACCTGGGTAACGGTACTACCACTGAACAGTGGTTCCTGGGCCAGGAAGGCAATAGTGTGGCAGCGAACCAGGCTGCGGTTTTAGACGGTATCTTTACCATTGACGCCACCGCACCAAAAGATATGTCTGCGCTTGATAGTTTCTTTGAAGCAGTGGACTTTGTCGGTGCTGTTGAAGCGGGTAATGACTGGACTGCTGGCTGGACAGTTGGCTTAGACGACTAAGCAAATCGGCACTGCCGGGGCAACCCGGCAGTGCCTTTTCTTATTCAGACTATCGATACACCAAGACTAGTAACCGTTTTAAGCTGATAGGACAACGTTCAGATGAGCAGCATTCAAAAATTTAGTTTCAGCCGTGTTGGCCGCAGTGTACTACTGGCCTTAGGCACGACCACTGCGATGATGTCGTTAAATACCATTGCACAAGAAACGCCAGAACCCACTCAAGCCGGGCAGGAAGAAGTAGAACGCATTGCTGTATCCGGCCGCCTGATGAGCTCTGCTGCCTCTGCTGCTGCAGAACGTCGAGAGCAAGCCTATGTAGCAGAAGTACTCGGTATGGAACAAATCTCCCGGGCCGGTGACAGCAATGCTGCAGCCGCCCTGCGCCGGGTTACCGGCTTAACCCTGGTAAAAGATAAGTTTATTTATGTTCGCGGTTTAGGTGAACGTTATTCCAGTACCTTACTAAATGGTGCCATGGTGCCAAGCCCGGACCCTACCCGTAATGTTATTCCGCTGGACATGTTTCCGGCCGGTATTATCGAAAGTTTAGTAGTACAAAAAGCCTACTCACCAGAGCTGCCGGCGGCCTTTGGTGGTGGTAATGTTAATATTCGCACCACTGCAATTCCACTGCAAACCAGTTTTAATGTCTCAGTGGGTACCGGCTATAACAGCCTGAACAGCGATGATGGTTTTGAGTATGCCGGTGGGGGTGATGACTGGCGCGGTAAAGACGATGGCCAGCGCAGCATTTCTGCCGAGCTTGCCAGCGCCCAGCAACAATATGGCATTCTTACCCCAATTAATATTGCCGAAGCCTTAGGCGGTATCAACGCCGGCAATCTGGCACAGGCTGAAACAATAGTGCGCGAGCTGGGTACTGCGTTTAACCGCGATATTGATATCAGCCGCACTACAGTTAAACCAGATTTCGACGCCAGTGCCTCGTTTGGCACCCGCTTCGACCTGACCAAAAATGTGGTTTTCGGGGTAATGACCGGCCTTAGCTACGACAGATCCACTCAGAATATTGAAGAGCGTGAACGCTACTATTCAGTATCGGGCGATAACCTGGTACCGCTGAATCGTTACGATGATATCAAAGGCACTGAACATCAGGTAAAACTGTCAGGCATGCTGAACTTTGGTTTAGAGCTGGGGGTGGATCACCGGCTGGAAACCTCGACCATTTACCTGAGCGACACCAAAGATGAAATAAAAATTAAAAACGGCGACAGTATCGAAACCATTAACGAGACTAACCGTTCTAATACCGATACCAGCATTTTATATGAAGAGCGCACCAAGCTGAGCAATCAGTTGCGTGGTAAGCATAACTTTCCGTTCTTAATGGACCTGGCAGTAGACTGGCAATATACCGACGCTAAAGCACGGCGCAATGCACCGGGTGAAGTGGAGTATCGTTACCTGAATGAGACTCAGGATGATGGTTCGGTGTTCTCGTTTTTACGCCGCAACCAGAATGCCGTAAACTACAGTTTCAGTGATATGAAAGATAACACTGAAAACCTCAGCTGGAATGCGACATTACCACTGACCCTGGGCAAAGCCGAAATAACCTTCAGCGGTGGCTACAGTTACTTTGAGCGCAGCCGGAATGCCCAGACCGATCGTTTTAACTTTGATACCGTGGGTTTCAGCCTGGAGCAACTGTCGGGTAGCTTCTCGGAAATTTTCTCTGATAGTAATATTTTAAACCCGGCTAATCGCTTTAAAATTTCCAACGTTACCACTCAGGCCGATGACTATCTGGCAGCGCAGATGATTGATGCCGGCTACGGCGCACTGGAAATTAACTACGACTACTTGCTACGGTTAAACATTGGTGTGCGATACGAAGATTTTAAACAAATCTCGTTACCCTTGGGTGCTGATGGCAACGTCAGCGGCAATGTCACTGATTCAGTATTACTGGAAGACGGTTTTTACCCGGCGCTGTCATTAACCTGGTTTGTTAATGACGATTTACAAGCCCGCTTTGGCTACAGTAAAACGGTAGTACGGCCAGACTTACGGGAAGTGACCCCGGTATTATACGTTGACCCGTTAACCGACTTTAAAGTAACCGGTTTTGCCGGCCTGAAAAGCACCGACATTGGCAGTTTTGATGCCCGCTTAGAATGGTACTACGATACCAGTAATTACAGCTTTGGCTTGTTTTACAAAGATCTGGAAAACCCGATAGAGGCTATCGAACTGTCTGGTTCCGATGGTAACTTGCTGATGTCATTCCGTAATGCCCAAAGCGGCAAGGTGTATGGTGCGGAAGCTGAATTTTTACAGCAACTGGATATGTTCAGCGGCGAGTTCGGTAAATTTGCCAATAACTTCTTTTTAGCCGGCAACCTGACAGTCAGTGAGTCTGAAATCAGCATTCAACCCTTCCCGGGCGCCGATTTAACCAACCTGACCCGGGGTTTAAGCGGCCACTCTAAGTATGTTGCTAACCTGCAACTGGGTTTTGACTCTGACGACAACAAGCATAATGCCACCCTTACCTATAACGTATTTGGTAAGCGGATTGCCTTTGCTGGTGTTAACGACAAAGATGATGCCTTTGAGCAGCCGTTTAATTCACTGGATTTCACTTACGGTTATACGCCGCTGGAAAATATGACGGTAAAACTTGGTCTGAAAAACTTATTGGATGAAGACGTAGAAATTCTGCAACAGGGTGAAATTCTGCAGCAACGGACTGAAGGACAGAGCTATAGTTTAAGCTTTTCTTACAGATATTAGCAATGCAAACGGCAAAGGCCACCGTATGATTACGGTGGCCTTTTTTAGTTTAAAAATAATATTTAACGCCTAACATACTGACCAAAGGGTCTATCTGAACGTTAACTTTCTGTATTGCTGTATTATTTAATCTCACTTCAGCATCCGTTTCGATATCAATCATGCTAAACATAAGATGCACGCCCCACTGCTGGTTTATCCGCCAGTCGAAGCCAGCCTGATAAGCTAACCCAAAGCTGGCGTCTAAATTCAGTGATAAAGTGTCTTGTGTATTTGCAACACCAAGGTCAGTCAGCGCCTGTCGCAGTTCATCGGAAACTGACTCCTGGAAAAAATGCGTGTAATTGATGCCAACACCAATAAAGGGCATAAAATCAGTCGTTGAAGTTAGCGGATAGAAACGGGCAAATATGGTAGGCGGTAAGTGTTTTGTATCGCCAATTGCCAGGCCATCTATTGCTGAACCGGCAACACGAATATTATGCGAAAAAGGTGTCGCAGCCACCACGCTGGCCGACCAGTACCGATTAAAGGAGTAATCAACAGTAATACCAAGCTGAGTGTTGTCATTTACCGTAACTGAGGTAGACCCCGAGGGCAATGCCGCCACCTGCTCAACCACGTTAAGGTTACTGCTACTGGCATCGGGAGCCACAGTAATAGGCCCAACATTTACAGACCACTGCGCCTGAGCGTTAAACGCAGAAAAGCTAATAACAGCGAAAGCAATCAAGGTTTTCTTGTTTTCAATCATCATTAATTCTCAGGAAAAATTAAAAAAAACCCCTTTTCAAACGAAAAGGGGTAGACAGGTCAGTTTGCCGCGTAAGGCAATGACGAGTGATGGAGAACTATACGAAGCTTACCTTCGGCGTCTTTCTTAAAGCCCCAGGTTTTATCGACAGTAGTGGTATTGCCAGCTTTGTCGGTAACATGAACATGGCCCATAGTTAACGCCAGGTCGCCGTTTAAATAAACGCCTGCGTTTTCATATTCATATTTTTTCCAGCCTTTCAAGGCAAAGCCGCCATCCTGAGCGAAGTTTTTGTCACCGGCAACAAAATAAGACAAGGCGCCATCATAGGTAGTTCGAAAGGTTTGCTCGCCGTTTGCCAGCGTTGGTTTAAATAATACGGCGCCCATATTGTAACCATAAGCAGCATCCAGCACTTGTTTTGCTAAAGCTTTGGCAGCCGCAGCGCCTTTTTGCTCGTGCGTGTTACTGATATTTATCAGCGCCTCGCCCCAAGCTTGCTGAGCTGCTTTTACTTCTGCAAGCGTAATACTGTTATTTACAACTTTTTCAGCAAATGCAGCAGATGAAAACAATACTGCGGCGGCACATAACGTTACTTTATTTAGAGCTAGTTTCATAAACACCTCACTTCATTAATCAGCAAGGTAATGATGACTTATTCAGGTAAAATTAATCCTGACGGAAAGATTAACTGTAGCGGCTAATTAAGATGAACAGAACATGACAATTAAACCCTTAAGAAGCCGGCAAAGCGTCCGCTGATAAGCTATAGCCTATACCGCGAAACGTTTGAATATATTTAGCATTGAAATCATCATCAATTTTCCTGCGCAGCCTTCTGACGTAAACATCCACTACGTTGGTCAAAGGGTCAGTATTCATTCCCCACACGTTGGCAAGAATGCGCTCGCGGCTGAATACCTTTCCAGGCTGAGATAATAAAAACTCCAGTACTTGCAGCTCTTTGGCAGTAAGTTTAATAACTTTTCCTGCCCGTCTGACTTGCAATGAAGATTTGTCGTACTCAAGCTCACCGAAATTAATAATATTGTCAACATGCGACGATAAATCCCTTTTCGACAATACTTGAATTCTTGCTAATAACTCTTCAAATGCGAATGGTTTACCCAAGTAATCATCAGCGCCGCTATTTAACCCCAGCACTCTGTCCTGCACCTCATTAAGGGCTGATAAAATAAGAATTTTTGCCAGCACTCCTTTGGCACGCATAAGAGTACAGAGCGCGATACCATCAACATTGGGTAACATTCTGTCAAGAATAATGACCGCAGGCTGCACTTGCAAAACCAGGTCTACGGCATCCTTGCCATCAGCACAGGTTTGTACCAGAAACCCTTCGCTTCTTAATCCGCGCTCAAGAAAGCTGGAGACACGAACGTCATCTTCAATTATCACAATGCTCATGATGGTGCAGCCTCCACACGGATTTTGACAGTCATTGTAGTTCCTTGATTTAAATTACTTTTAACTTGAATTCTTCCCTGATGCTGTTCTATCAGATATTTAGCCAGCGATAATCCAATACCAAGACCATCGGGACGAAGCTTACGGGCATTATCCGCACGGTAATAACGATCAAAAACATTATTTAATTCATAGTCTGCTATTCCAATGCCATAATCGGTGATGCTGAATTCAAACTGATTATCTGTAATGCATACCACCATATCTAACGCTGAGTTAGCCGGCGAGTAACGCACCGCGTTGTCGAACAGAATCTGCCACACCTGTAGTAACTTACCAGTATCGGCCTGGATTCTGTGCTCAGACATTTCTATTGTATCGTCAAAATGCAGGCGTAATTCCCGTCCCTGTACTTTTGCTTCTCGGCGGGCCCGCCCAACCAGCTCAGTTGCCAGCTCAATCAATGGAACCATTTTTACATCGAGCAATGTCATGCTGTTTTCGCCGCGGATCAGCATCAGCAGATCATCAATCCGGCCTGACAACGCGGCACTGGCATCCAGAATACGTTTTAATGTTTCTTTGTATTCGTCAGCTGATTTTTCTTTACCTCTCAATCCTATTTCTGCCTCGCCACGAATCGCCGTGGCCGGTGTCCGTAATTCATGACTGACATCTGCAAAAAACTGCTTCTGCTGGGCTTCTGCCTGTTTTAACTGTTCCAGCGCATGCTTAAGCTGCGCTGTACGCGACGAGACTTCCTGTTCAATTTCCAGCGTGTGACGAAGCTCTGCTTGTCTGGCCTCTTCAAGAGCCGCGGACATGGTGTTAAAACTGGTCGCGACGTTTCTGAATTCTCTATCATCCAGTTCGGCTATTCTGTGGGTAAAATTACCAGTCGCGACGGCTGATGTACCCTCCAATAATCGAGTTATTGGTAAATAAAGCGCCTTTAGTAAAAGCAACGCCAATAGTACCGCTGTTAAGCTGCCAAAGACGGCCAATGACATGACTATGGTTCTGACTTTCGACAGTGCATTTACAGCAGCAGCCTCTGCCTTTGCGGCCCGTTGCCGTTGCAGTTCGATAGCCTCTGCTATCAGGCTTTTTAAATCCAGGCCCTCCAGTTTGTCAAAGGTCTGGATCAGCAATCGCCAAATTTCTGCCTCGCTAAGGGTAATGGTTTCTTTCTCAAGCAAGCTTCGCTTCAATGCAAAAATATTCGTTTCAAGAATCGACAACGCTCTGACCTGGCGATTGACTTCATGATGATCCTGTTCATCGTCAGATAACTGTTGATCATTTACCAACAAAGCTTGCAAATTGCTAAGACTGAGCTCCATCTGTGCCAGCAGTTTGTCACGTTCTGCCAGTGGCGCATCGTTGGTCAGTAAATATTGCGCCAGCCACACTTTCAATCGCTGCTTATCTGCTCCCAAAGCAATAAATTCAGCCAGCATCTGGTTAGATACTCTGCCGCGTTCCACATGGTAGGCTGCAATACCAGAGCTCCAGAATGCGGCTACTGCCTGGACAATACAAAACATAACCAACAAACCAAAAGATATTAATAAACGGTTTCGGTACATCGTTTTTTCACCAAGGATTAAATGCTAGCCATTTATGCCTGATATATACGTCAGTCTTCAGGTTACAGATGAAAAAAAACCCGGCTTACCGGGTTTTTACTGCAACACTCAGAATTTAAAAATTATACTGTGCTCTGATACCAAAGCCGATAGGCTCTTCGCTGACAGCAGAAGAGGTATCAATGTCGCTGAATACAATATTGCCCATAAACCGGATATTGCTGTTCATATAGTAATTCAGCCCCAGAGTCAGGTTTTTCTGCTCACCACCGAATACAGCACCGTCGTTCAGATCGGTTACTGAATAGCGTGCGGCAACTTCAATTGCGCCCGAAGCAGAGCTGGGTTTAATACCACTGAATAACCCGTTTTTATAAGAACGAGATTCACCGGTAACTACATAACTTACCTGCATGTGATAGCCACTGAAGCTAACATCCTGTATCGCAGATGAAGTTTGTAACGATAAAAGTTCTGCTTCAACAGACCATACGCCTTTTATTGCGGCAAACTCCAATCCTGCACGGGTAAGGCTATCAACTTCGTTCAGTGTTCCAGTGTCAATTAACCGGATAGCTGGATCAATGCGCAGTTCAGGCCGGTCGCGTAACCGCAGCGTGTTGTAGTCGCCCAGATCCTGATACACCACCGCCGCACCCAAATGGTACTGCACATCATCTACCTTCGGGTGATAAACCAGGCGCTGAGCCAGCCCCATGCTGTCATCTTTACCGGCATCACTCTCTGTATTCATGGTGCGGCCAAACGCCATAGACTCAGAGGTAATGTTGCCAAAAGTTTTGTCAAAGCGAACACCTAATTTACGATCAGGTGTAATGACTGTTGAAGCACTTGAGCGTTCCATAAAGGTAATAGAATTGGAACTGGTCAGGGTATTAAGACTGAATGGTACCCGCTGATGGCCGATGGTAACAGTCCCGCCGGCCAGTTTAGTCCGAAGGTTTACGTCTGCTGCACTGGCATCGCCTCCTTCAGCAAAATCATATTCGATAACAAAACGCCAGTCCGGTGAAATTGTGCCTTGCAATCCCATTCTGCCTCGACGAACATTCACCCCATTACCAAAGGTTGTTTGGTCATCGTTATAAAATCCGGCATCAAGGTGCAGCCGACCGCGCGGTTTTACTTCAATATCTGCCGCTAAAACATTCCCGGTAATCGAAGCCGAAAGTAATGCAACAGTGATTTTGCTCAGTGAATTCATGGTAATTCCTGTTATAAGTTAAAGATAAACCTAAATTTCTTGCTGATTATATTTCAGCTAAATGACAGTTAAATGACAACGTGGCACTTTTATGACTTTAAAATGATGATTTTATGACTGCAATAGCCTGCGCCAGCCATATTCTTCTAGCAAAAGTATTTATCAAATTAAGCAGATAGCCAGTACTAATTGCAAAAAAGCATTAAAAAAGGAGCCAAAGCTCCTTTTTTAAGTTTGAACCGGTTGCCGCTTAACCGTAGCGGCCGGTAATGTAATCTTCAGTCCGCTTATTCTTCGGGTTGGTAAACACCTCGTTAGTGGCACCAATTTCGATTAAATCGCCCAGATGGAAAAACGCAGTGCGATCTGACACCCTCGCTGCCTGCTGCATATTGTGGGTAACGATAACGATAGTAAAGTTTTGCTTCAGCTCGTCTATCAGCTCTTCAATAATCGAGGTAGCGATCGGGTCCAGCGCTGAACAGGGTTCGTCCATCAAAATGACGTCGGGGCTGACGGCAATGCTGCGGGCAATACATAACCGTTGCTGCTGGCCACCAGACAATCCGGTACCCGGCTGGTCCAGCCGGTCTTTGACTTCGTTCCAGAGGCCGGCACGACGTAAACTGGATTCGACCACGTCGTCCAGCTCGGATTTGCGACTGGCCAGGCCGTGCAGACGCGGACCATAAGCAATATTTTCGTAAATAGATTTTGGAAACGGGTTTGGTTTCTGGAACACCATGCCAACCTGCGCCCGCAATTGCACCACATCCAGCGATGGATCATAAATGTCGCGCCCATCCATTTTAATACTGCCCGTTACCCGACAGATATCGATAGTGTCGTTCATCCGGTTCAGGCAGCGTAAAAAAGTCGACTTGCCGCAACCAGACGGGCCGATAAAAGCAATCACTTCATTTTCAATGACATCAAGATCAACGCCATGAATTGCTTCATTGTCGCCGTAAAAAACCCTGACATCGCGCGCTGTCATTTTTACCTTGCCGCTGCTGTTTGTCTCAATTGCTGTCATCGCTTAATCCGCCGTTATTACATCTAATTCGTTTAAAATTCTGGAGTTTGCCGGGTATATGAGTGTTGGCTACCAGCGTTTTTCATATTTTTTCCGCAGCCATATTGCCAGCGCATTTAACGAGAGCATTAATGCCAGCAACACGATAATAGCAGCCGAGGTCCGGGCTTCAAAAAAGTTACGTAGCTCATTGCCCTGCCACAAATAAATTTGTACAGGTAAGGCCGTTGATTGCTCAAAGGGTCCACTGGGTATCTGGGCCACAAAAGACTTCATCCCAATTAACAACAAGGGTGCGGTCTCACCCAGCGCCTGCGCCACCCCGATAATGGCGCCGGTTAAGATTCCCGGTACCGCCAGCGGTAACACATGATGAAAGATAGCCTGCATTTTCGATGCACCAAGGCCCAGTGCAGCCTGCCGGATCGACGGCGGTATTGCTTTAAGGGTTGAGCGGGTGGCGATAATCACCGTAGGTAGAGTCATTAAGCTCAGAACGAGCCCCCCCACCACCGGCGCCGACATCGGCAGATTAAACCAGCCAATAAAAACTGATGCTCCCAGCAAGCCAAACACAATAGATGGTACCGCCGCCAGGTTATTTATATTTACTTCCACCAGGTCTGTCAGTTTGTTTTTCGGCGCAAACTCTTCTAGGTAAATGGCCGCAGCGACGCCCATCGGTACCGCCAGAAAAATAACCACCAGCATCATATATAACGAGCCCATAAAGGCACCGGCTAAACCGGCGGAGGCCAGCGAGCTGCGTGAATCCGGGTTCATAAACAGGGCAAAACTGAAGCGATTTTCGATAATACCCTGCTCCGACAACGTGGCAACCCACTCCCGCACTTTCGGGCTTAACTGCTGCTGTGAATCCGGCAGGTCGCGATCAATATTGCCCTTTAACCAGACATCAATATTGGCATCGGTAAGCAGATGGACGGTTTTGGTCTGGCCAATAATAGCCGGATTTTCAATAACCATATCCCGCAGCGCGTAGCGCTCACCGGAGGTTACAATTCTGGCTGCATCGCGCCGGAACTGGCGCTCTGACGCTTCTGGTATCACTTTATACAGCCCGTCCAGAATTAACCGGTTAAAATTGACCATACCGACTTCAGTCTGCCATTCCAGGTAGCGTTGTCGGAAGGCATTTTCAGTTTCATCTGGCTGTTGCACCGGTTTTTCACTGATTTGGATAATTTCAGGATCAAAATAAATATCCAGGGTAATAGCCGATTGCCAGAACGCCGGAACACCTTTGGCAAAGATATTAATAAATAATATGGCTACCAGGATCAGACTGATGATCACTGCCGTCAGGCCAATGCTTTTAAACAGTTTTTCCTGGCGATGACGCCGGCCTAAAGAAGCCGCTACCTGACGTTGAGTTTTACTCAGTGGCGCCGGGTTTTCTGCCGATGATGCCTGCTCGGAATTCATGTTCGTCTTAGTCATAAGTTACTCGTATTGTTCCCGGTATTTACGCACTATCACCAGCGCTACCACATTTAACAGCAAGGTAATCACAAACAAGGTCAGACCCAGCGCAAAAGCCACTAACGATTGCGGGCTGGCAAAGTCATTGTCACCTGTTAACTGGTTAACGATGGTAACCGTTACGGTCGACACTGCTTCAAACGGGTTAGCGGTCAGGGCCGGGCTGTTACCAGCTGCCAGCACCACGATCATGGTTTCACCGATAGCACGGCTGGCCGCCAGCAATACTGCTCCAACAATGCCGGGCAATGCCGCAGGCAACACGACTTTACGCACAGTTTCAGACTTAGTCGCACCAAGCCCCAGCGAGGCATCGCGCAGCGCCTTGGGAACCTGAGTAATAATGTCGTCGGATAACGATGAGATAAACGGAATAATCATGATGCCCATTACCACCCCGGCGGTTAAGGCAGAAGTGGCCCGGATCGTCAGGCCAATGCTGGCACCTAAGTCAGCTAAAAATGGCCCAACGGTTACCAGCGCAAAAAAACCATAAACAATGGTAGGAATACCGGCCAGCACTTCAATAATGGGTTTAGCCGTTGCCCGGAATTTGGCAGGGGCATACTCTGCCAGGTAAATAGCAACCATCAAACCCAGCGGTATAGCTACCAGCAACGCGATTGCGGCCACCAGCATGGTGCCTGATAGCAGGGGCAATAAGCCAAAACTGCCCTGACTGCCAGTTAGCGAGCCTTCACTGACACCGGTAGTTGAAAAGCGCGGGTTCCAGGTGGTACCAAAAAAGAAATCTGCCGGTGGTACAAAAGTAAAGAACTTAATGGTTTCACCCACCATCGACAACACGATGCCAATGGTGGTTAAAATGGCAATGGTAGAGCAGATAACTAATACCGCTTTAATAGTGCGCTCTATCTGATGGCGTGCCCGCAGCTGCGGCTTAATCCGTTTATAGCTGAAAAACAAACCGGCGCCAGCTATTGCTGCTATCAGGCCGGTTAATAGTAAAGCACTGCTGCTTTTCAATTGCTGCATATAAGCAGCCGCAGCCAGCTCCCACTGCTCCGCTTCAGCCACCACGCCAAAATTGGCGGCAAGGTTACTGATCCGACGCATAATAACATCGGCATTCATGCCCTCAGCAGCCAGCGCCTCTGCAGGCAATTGCGCGGCGACCATACTGTTTATCACGCCAGGCGATAATAAAGTCCACAGCACCAAAATAAAAAAAGCCGGGATAACCGCCCACAAACCGACCATCATGCCGTAATGGTGTGGCCTTGAGTGCATTTTTTGCTGCAGGTTGACTGCCGCTACCTTGCGACTGCGCACCATGCCCAGCTGATAGCCTATAGCCATCAAAGCCAGTAGCAGTACAATTAACGAAAAATTACTCATGCTTGCTCCATTCGCCAATCCGGAATACCCAACGGGAAAATACTTCTTTAATAAGCCGCGCAAGCTTAACCCGCGCATATTGCAGTTTTATTACAATCACTGTCATATTACTGAAATAGAAAAAGAGGACCGGCTGGCCCTCTTGTTTCTTTGCCTGATAAGCGCTGTTACAGCGATTTTTTCGCGCGAATGTCGGCCAGTATTTTTGCACGCTCATCGTCATCCAGTGGAATTAGGCCTGCTGCTTCCAATGGGCTGCCAAAACCAGATGCCGCATCTGAGACAAAGTACTCAGCAAATTCTTTTAAACCTGGAATAACCCCGATGTGCTCACCTTTCACATAGAAAAACAGCGGCCGCGATACCGGATAAGTGCCTGCAATAATGTTATCAACCGTCGGCTCAACACCACTGACAGTTGCTACTTTAATCCGGTCACGGTTGGCTTCATAGAAACTTAAACCAAATACGCCCAACGCATTTTTCTGTGCCTGCAGCCGGGCCAGGGTTTCAGTGTAGTCGCCGGCAATCTCAATGACACTGCCATCAGTGCGCATTGCTAAACAAAAGTTGTTTTGCTCGGCTTTTGGCATGGCCTGCACTTCAGCAAAGGTTTTACAGCCGTCAATAATAACCTTTTCTTCGTATACTTCGCGGGTACCATGGTTTGAACCCGGGATGGCCAGTAAGATAGCCTGATCTGGCAAACTTTTATCAATTTGCTGCCAGTTAGTATAAGGATTAGCCACCATTTTGCCGTTTTGTGGTACCTGAGCGGCCTGAGCCAGGAACACATGCTCTGGTTTTAATTTAAAAATGCCGGCATCAATCCGCGAAGCAAACACAATGCCGTCATAACCAATTTTCACTTCGATAATTTCATTTACGCCGTTTTCTTTACAGGCAGCCACTTCAGCCGGGCGAATTTGCCGGGATGAATTAGCAATATCAATCGTGTTGGTACCAACGCCCTGGCAGAACTGACGTAAGCCACCTGAAGAACCACCCGAGCCGACAACAGGGGTGCGGAATTGGGCAAAGTTATTGCCGAACTCTTCAGCTGCAATCGACGCAAAAGGCAGGACAGTAGACGAACCCGCTACTTGCACTGTATCGCGGTTGGCATGAGCCTGGCCTGCAAATGCCAGACTGACGGCGGAGGCAACAATCAGTTTAGTCAGCTTATTCATTTTCATTCTGTAAATCCTCGGTAAGAAATGCATTTGATGCTGCACAGTATGCGATACTTTTATTGCAATAATATGACAACCAACTAACGTCTGATATTAGCAGTGAAAAGTCGCTTTGCACTGCATGTTTTATCCCGTCAAACTTTAAACGCCTGACAACCCTCTGACATTTCCCGGGCCAGCAAATTGAGTTGCTCGCTGGCATCAGAAGAGCGCTCAGCACTGTTACTAAGCTGACGGATATCGTCATTCAACAGCGTGATACTGTCAGCAATAGCCGTCGCAACTTGTTGTTGCTCATCCGTTGCTACTGAAATTTCTGCATTTAACTGCACAATTTCCTTTACCGCGGCGGCTATTTGCCGGAACATTTGATCAGTTTGCCGCGACTGGCCAACACTCTCACTGGCCTGGGCGGCCGCTTGTGCCATTGCCGCTACCGCAGAGTCAGCTTGTTGCTGCAGCTGGCTTATCATATCGCGAATAGACTCGGTTGCCTGTTGGGTACTGGCAGAAAGCATCCTCACTTCATCTGCAACCACTGAAAAGCCGCGACCTGCTTCACCAGCGCGGGCCGCTTCAATTGCAGCATTGAGTGCCAGTAAATTGGTTTGCTCTGAAATTTTCCGGATAACTTCTAATACGCCCGATATTTGTGCGCTGTCTTTTTGCAACTGACTGATAACATTGCTTGCCTGCAGCATTTTCTGCTCTAACTGCTCAGTCGTTGTCATACTGCAGGCGGCAACAAGGCTACCGTCATGACTAAACTGCTCTGCCTGCTGAGCACGACTTGACGCATCTTTGCCGTTGTGGGCAACCTGACGAATCGCCATGGTCATTTGCTCAACGGCCGCCGCCACCTGACTAACCTGTCCACTCTGCCGCACAGACCCGGTGCTCACTTCTTCGCTGACAGAAAATACCTGTTCAGATTGCTCACTTAACGCGCCAGCACTGCTGCTGAGATTACGTATCAAATCAGAGAAAGACTGCAGCATGGTATTCAGGGCACGTGCCGCAAGCGCAATTTCATCATTGCCTTGCTCATTGGCTCGCAATTGCAGGTTTGACTGCCGGGCAACCTGCAGCAAAAGAAGCTGCAAGCCGTTTAACGGCCCGGACACAGAACGCTGAATGGCAAACACCAGGGCAGCTATCGCCAGCAACAACAGCACGCCACCAAACAGATATACCGTTACCAATCGGTCAGTGAATGTTACCGATTGATCCCGCACAATCGCGCCTGCCGCAATTTGCTGCTGAATAAAGGCATCAGCCAAATCGGTAAAACCGGTGATTCTCCGCTCGATTTCAGCGTTAATTGTTGATTCATTTAAAATGCGCACCAGCAATGCATCTGTGCCCGCAAACGCCAGCCATTCTTCATACTGTTTAATTGCCCCGGCGAAAGCGTCATCTAACGCCTGATAACTATTTTCTTCAGCAAGCTGTGGTCTTTTTTCACTGAAGCTTTGCCAATGCTGTTGAGCCTGCGCCAGCTGCGCCAAGACCGTGGTACGGGTATTCTCTGCCGATGCCCAACCCGTTCGGTACTTTCGTATTTCAATAAGCCCCTGTTGCTGAAGCAGCTTTTGAGCACTCATCACATCAGCCAAAATGACAAGATGCTGATCATACAGCTGATGGAACAATTTATCTTTGGTTTGAGCTGCCCAGAAACTCGCTACCAACACCAGTGCCAATACCACTAGCGGCAACAGGCCCAATAATAAAATTCGTTGGGATATTTTCAGTTTGGATAACATGCAGACATCTCAGGCAGCGTTAAAAGCATGAGAATACGTCCGGCAAATGACGTTTTTATGACAATCGGAGTATTGCTGGCAGTAAAAGTTTTCGGACCATTTGCAGATTAAAAAACCCACCTGAAAGGTGGGTTTTAACGTTTAGCCTGCAGGCTTATTTTTCGTCTTTGGTCACTGCCACTCTTTTGGTTGGCGGATTTAACCAGACCACATGGCCGGTGTGTTTTGAGGTGCGGGTTAAACTGTTGGCTTCAGCAAGCCGATCATTGTCAACCACATAAGTGTATTGTTGTTTGCTCAGGCTGGAGCAACCGCTAAGGCCTATCAGTGCCAATGCTGCCATGGCTGTTACCAGGTGTTTTTTATTCATTTTCATCGTTGTACTCCTGCTACGTCTTACCCAGACTATAGTCAGCACAACGACGGCTGTCTAGCATATTTTTATTACAGTTTAGTGAAGGTTGAGAATATTTTTTATTTATTATAAGTCATTGTTTTAAATATAAATATTAAGACTTCAACAATAAGTATGCTGTCATAATTATGCCATCTTGTTTAATTAAATGTTAAAAGTGGTATTTGGGCTATCTCAACCTCTATCTGGCCGCCTGGGTTGCAGTTCCACCCTGGATGATTGGCCGCTGCTTACCCGTGCCATAAAAACAGCTTGTTTTGCCAGATGAACACTGTGCTCAGCAATCCGCTCCAGTGCTCTGGCTACCCAATTCACGCCCAGGGTGGCGCCAAGTTGCCCAGTCTGGCTCGGGGCATTTTCAGCCAGATTACTTCGTAAAATCGCGCCATAGCATTTATTAACTGTTGCAGCCAGACTGATTGCCTGCTCAGCCTGGGCACTGCTTTGCTGCTGCAGTGCAGCAAGGGCTAATCCCAGCATCCGGCCAACCGGCTCGGCCAGAGTAGTAATAGCTGTTAGCTGTTTTGCAGTCGGTGTATTAGTTTTGTTTAGCAATATCTGTTGCGCGATCTGAACGTTTTGATTGCAGATTTGCTCAATGTCGCTTATCGCTTTTAACAGCGCCAGCACTAATCTTAAATCACGATCACTGGCAGTATGGCTTAACATGTCAAGGCAATGATCATCCATGGCTAACTCAAAATCCTGAGCGCGTTGCAACTGACTTAGTACCTGCTGCGCCTGCCGGATATTATTGCTCTGATATGCACTGAGTACCTGTTCAAATTGTTGCAGGGCCAGGCTGCTAATTGCGTGCAAGCGCTGGCGGGCTCGCGCCATGTCGGCGCTAAATCCTTGCTCAGTACTGCCCGAGCTTGCCTGGCTTTTACCCGGATCGCGCTGGTTGCTGTCTGTCATCGTTTTTTTCATGGCAACCTTTTCCATTACAACCTAAGTATACCGGCATAGTAGCGCTGCCCGGGTTTAGGGTAAAGCCGGGCTCAGTCCAATAACTCAGATTCATTAACAAAGGGTGCTTTGGAAGCAAAACGGTGCTTGACATATGAATTTTCGCATATATGATTATCCGCATATTTAAATCAAAGGTACTGCCTGCTGATGTTATGCCCTGTTACGTTTTATAAAGCGCTGGCCGATGATACCCGCTTAAAAAGCCTGCTGTTAATCACCGAACAGCAAGAGCTGTGTGTCTGTGAGCTGATGACAGCACTGGAGCTGAGCCAGCCAAAAATCTCCCGCCATTTAGCCCAGCTGCGAAAAGCCAATGTCCTGGCGGACAGGCGAAGTGGCCAGTGGGTGTTTTATTCACTGCACCCCGCTCTGCCGACCTGGGCGCAACAAGTATTAAAGCAAACATTGCTGGCGAATGAGTTATATCTGGCGCCATGCCGACAGCAACTTAGCCTGATATCAGAACGTGCTGTTACACAAAGCTGCTGCTAAAGACAAAAGGACACTAACATGAGTATAAAAGTAGGAATTAACGGCTTTGGCCGGATTGGCCGCCTGGCGCTGCGCGCAGCATTTGACTGGCCAGAACTGGAGTTTATCCGGATTAACGACCCGGCTGCTGATGCGGCAACTTATGCCCATTTGCTGAACTTCGATTCGGTGCATGGAATTTGGCGCCATAATGCCAGCGCCGGGGGCAGTACTATTTTCATCAACGATAAAGCTATTGCCGTCAGCCATAACAAGGCAATCAGTGATACCGACTGGTCTGACTGCGACGTCGTTATTGAAGCCTCCGGCAAGATGAAAAGCGCTGCTGTGCTGCAGGATTATCTGCGTCAGGGAGTAAAACGGGTGGTAGTGAGTGCCCCGGTAAAAGAGGCCGGGGTGTTAAATGTGGTAATGGGCGTTAATCATCAGCTGTATGACAAAAATAAACACCCGATAGTCACCGCAGCCAGCTGCACCACAAACTGTCTGGCGCCGGTAGTAAAAGTTATTCACCAGCAACTGGGTATTAAGCATGGTTCCATTACCACTATTCATGATTTGACTAACACCCAAAGTATAATGGATACCCCACATAAGGATTTACGCCGGGCCCGGGCTTGCGGCAGCAGCTTAATTCCTACTACTACAGGTTCAGCCACTGCCATTGTTGAAATTTTTCCGGAACTTAAAGGTCGGTTAAATGGCCATGCAGTGCGGGTACCGCTGACCAACGCCTCGCTGACAGACTGCGTGTTTGAGGTTGAGCGCGAGACAACAGTAGCGGAAGTAAACGCTATGCTTAAAGCGGCTGCCGATGGCGAGCTGAAAGACATTCTGGGTTTTGAGACCCGGCCCCTGGTATCGATTGACTATAAAACCGACCCACGCTCCAGCATTATTGATGCGCTGAGCACCATGGTAATTAATGGCACTCAGGTAAAAGTTTATGCCTGGTATGACAATGAGTGGGGGTACGCCAACCGCACTGTCGAACTGGCGAAAATGGTTGGTTTACAGGATAAGATCTAAGCATGATGCTGGCGACACTCTCTTCTTCTGTTCGCCAGTATTTACTGGTAACGGCGAATTACTGGGCCTTCACCCTGACCGACGGCGCGCTGCGGATGTTGGTAGTGCTGCACTTTTACAGTCTGGGTTACAGTGGCCTGAGCATTGCCATGCTGTTTTTGTTTTATGAAGTTTTCGGTGTTGTTACCAATCTTGCTGGCGGCTGGCTGGGGGCGCGCATCGGTTTAAACCGTACCATGAATATTGGGCTGTTTTTGCAAATTGTTGCGCTGTCGATGTTGTTACTTCCTGCGACATACTTAGTGGTACCCTGGGTGATGGCCGCCCAGGCGCTGTCAGGCATCGCCAAAGATTTAAATAAAATGAGCGCCAAAAGCAGCATTAAAATGCTCGTATCCAGCGAGGCACAAGGTACCTTATTTAAGTGGGTGGCGCTGTTAACAGGCTCTAAAAATGCGTTAAAAGGCCTGGGCTTTTTCGCCGGTGGCTTACTCCTTAGTTTGGTGGGCTTTCAGCTGGCGATTTTGTGCTTAGCCCTGATGTTGCTGCTGGTCTGGACCTGCAGTTTAATTAAATTAAAGCAGGATCTGGGAAAAAGCAGGGTAAAACCTAAATTCCGGGAAATGCTGTCGAAAAGCCGGGCTATCAATATCTTATCCGCTGCCCGTATGCTGTTGTTCGGAGCCCGCGACGTCTGGTTTGTTATTGCCCTACCACTTTTTTTAGCAAGTTCGCTGGGCTGGGATCACTGGACAGTTGGTGGCTTTCTGGCGTTGTGGGTTATCGGCTATGGCGGGGTGCAAAGTATCGCTCCGTTACTACTGGGTAAAAACACCCTGCCCGACGGCAGAACCGTTACGTTTTGGGCCGCATTGCTCTGTGTTATCCCAGGCCTGATAGCCATTGCCCTTAGTGCAAACTGGCATATTGAGCTGACACTGCTGGCCGGGTTAATGCTATTTGGCGTGGTATTTGCCATTAACTCGGCGGTGCACAGTTATTTAATTGTCAGCTATGCCAAAAGTGACGGCGTATCTCTGGATGTTGGCTTTTACTATATGGCCAACGCAATGGGCCGGTTACTGGGTACTGTGCTGTCAGGCTGGCTGTATCAGAGCGCAGGTCTGGTTAGCTGCTTATGGGTAGCGTCGGTGCTGCTGCTGTTTACGGTATTTATTTCCGCCAAACTACCTGCTGACAAAAACGCTATTTAATTAGTAACGGCTACCTTAAATAAGCATTGGTCATTCGCACAACATTAAAAATGCGTCTACAGTAAAATAATCCGTTAAATGTGTAGTATCGACGTGCATGACGCCTAATTCAGAATTCAGTCATCCCTTAGCTGTTCTTCCCCCGGCCCGGCTTGATAAGCTGCGCACCAAACGTTTACTGCAAATAACAGGCCTGACCCTGTTTGGTCTGGTATTGGCCGTGGCAGTTGCCGCAGGTACAACCAAGTGGGTATTGCTGGCTGGCTGCTGTTCCCTCGGTTTTGCTGGCTTGCTGGCGTATCAGCGCCGGGTGGTTTTTGCTACTTATATTTTGCTGTGGGCGATGTGCTTAATGTTGTCTGCACTGGCGTTTTTATCGGGCGGCATCCGCGATTTAGCGCTGCTGGGCTATCCAGGTGTGCTGGTTTTTGCCGCTATGCTAGGCAACAGCCGGCTGTTTTTCTCATTAATCAGTTTTATGCTGGTGTTCTGCGGTGTTCTGACCTACCTGGCAGTCAGTGGCATCGTCCAGCCGGTTATTCCACAGATCAGCGCCGCCCACTTTGTATTTATTGGTGCCATATTGCTGGTTACCGGCGGATGCGTGTATTTACTGTATCGCGACCAGCAACGGCTTATGCACTCACTGCAAAGCGAAAATCACCGGGTAAAACAAAGCCAGGCACACATCGAGCATCTGGCATTGCATGATCCACTTACCGGCCTGCCTAACCGGGTTTATTGCCAGCAGCATTTTCAGCGTTTGTATAACGAATGCCTTGCCAATGCTCAGCGCCTGGCTGTTGTACTGCTGGATCTGGACAATTTTAAACCGGTAAATGATTCGCTGGGTCATGCTGCCGGCGATTTACTACTGCAGCAGTTAGCCCGCCGACTGGAAAATCTGTTAGCTGAAAATGATATTTTATGTCGGTTCGGCGGCGATGAGTTTTTATTGCTGGTACCCGGTTTCGACAATAGCGAAGCGCTGGCAGCGAAGGCTCAAGCCTTACTCCAACAAACCACCGCGCCCTTTTTTATTATGCAAAACCAGATTGAAATTTCAGGCTCAGTCGGTATTGCTATCATGCCAGACGATGGCAACGAGTTCAGTGAAATATGCAAACATGCCGATATGGCCATGTTTCAGGCAAAAGCAGATGGCCGCAATGTTTACCGCTTTTACCATGACGAATTAAACAAGGCCAGTATCGATAAATTCAACTTGCTGCAGCTTATGCGAAAGGCATTAAAAAATAACGAATTCCAGTTGTATTTTCAACCCAAGCTGCAGCTGAGCGATCAACGGATTATCGGTGCTGAAGCACTGCTACGCTGGCCTCAGCCAGATGGCAGCATGATTGCCCCGGATGACTTTATTCCATTGGCAGAAAGCAGCGGTTTGATTGTTGAAATTGGTGAATGGGTATTGCAGCAAGCCTGTCTGGCGTGCAGTCGCTGGCAGCAACAGGGGTACGACTTAACCATCGCCGTTAACTTATCTTATGTCCAGTTCCGGGATGGCAAACTTGAACAGCAGGTTCAGCAAGCGCTCAGTGCGGCAGCATTACCAGCACACTCACTGGAGATGGAATTAACCGAATCCCTGCTGATTGGCGAAGGTGATAACATTGCCCGGCAACTGGCTGCATTGCATCAACTTGGGATCCGCTTTTCTATCGATGATTTTGGTACCGGTTACTCTAACCTGGGCTATTTGCGCCGCTTTAATGCCAGCCGCTTAAAAATAGATAAATCCTTTATTTTGTCCCTTTGCTTATCAGAGCGGGATGAACCGCTGGTCAGAGCCATTATTCAAATGAGTAAAAGCCTGGGCCTGAAAACCGTAGCCGAAGGCGTTGAAGACAGCGCCACTGCCGCTCAACTGGCATTGTTGGGCTGTGATGAAGGTCAGGGCTTTTACTGGGCCAGACCTCTGCCAGAAACCGACTTTCTCGGCTATGTCAGCGCCGAGTTGATGAATGAAGCCGGTAAATAGAACCTGATCTCTCCTTGTCGCGTATAGCAGGCATCAATCTCTCAGAAAATGTAATAAATACCATGTCATCAAAAGGTCTTATTGTTGTTACCGGAGCAGGCCAGCGGGTTGGCCTGCACTGCGCCTTGGCGTTACAACAGCACGGATATCAGTTGCTGGTAAGTTACCGCAAAATGACGGCCGGCATTAGCGCACTGAAACAAGCCGGAGCCCACTGTATCGCAGCAGATTTAACCCAACTGGACAGCATGGCCGCTTTTATAACGGCGTTAGAACCTTTCCCGGCGATCCGGGCTGTTATTCATAATGCCTCCAGCTGGCAGGCAGATTTACCGCCTCGATCAGCAGGTAGCGGTCAGTCGTTAGCAGCGCAATTACAGCGGGACGCCGACATATTTGATGCGATGCAGCATATTCACGCCCGGGCGCCATACTTGCTAAACCGCGCTTTGCTGCCGAAACTGCTGGCCAGTTCAGAAGGGGCGGACATTATTCAGCTAACTGACTTCGTTGCCAGCGTAGGCAGCACTAAGCACCAGGCTTATGCTGCATCAAAAGCAGCGTTGGAGAACCTGACGCTGTCGCTGGCCCGCCAGTTGGCTCCGGCTGTGAAGGTTAATGCCATTGCTCCAGCCCTGCTAATGTTTAACGAAGGAGATGATGCACAGTATCGTCAAAAGGCGCTGGCTAAATCATTAATGGCGGTAGCCCCGGGACCGGATGAGGTTTTGCAAAGCATTCTGTATTTACTAAACAGCAAGTACGTAACCGGCCGGGTGCTGGCGCTTGACGGTGGCCGACATTTAAAACTGCCCTGAGTCATCAACCCGATAAAACGGCTTGCAGGCCGTCTTATCGGGTTTCTTAAAAATTACGCCGCGATTTTTTTCACCCAGGCGGCACACCAGCCTTCGCTGGCGACCAGTTTACCCGGGAAAATAGCACAAGGCCGCCACTCCTGCCCTGCTTCGCCCTGTACCAGATTGCAGTTTGCACAATTCTGGCCCTCTACTTCCGATTTATGGGTGTAGCGCATCGCTGCCGCTAAGGGATCATCAAGTTTCAGTTGCTCAGCTGCAAGGGCGCTTAAACTGACACCACCGGCAGTCAGACCGATAATGGTGCCGGCAGATACTTTAAAGAACGTGCGACGGTTAAAGTTGCTCATACACTTACTCTCCTGCATTTAGTAGTTATTATAATACTGGTTAAAACGCCTAACGGTTTTGACGGACATCAACTAATTGGTACAAAAAGCAGCCTAGACTTTAGTCTCAGACGGTCCGCTAATACTTTACCGCTTGCCAATTTCTGCCATATTAAGCCCAATAATAGTGCATATTCCGGAGTTAACATGCTGCACTGGTTAATTAATCTTGGACTTCTCATTGTGCTGCTTGCCGGTTACTGGTTAAGCAATGCCAACATCTTAAGTAGTGTTGTGCTGGTTATGTTGCTGCTAAGCTATTTCAGCTGGCTGCACTACAATAAGAACCGGCTTGCGGCGAAGCCTGCATCAGCTGCCCCCCGGCAGCACGAGCCCGATATCAGCAGAATTGAATTATCTACTTCAAAACTGGCGATCGGTTCGGCTGAAGTGTCATTTTTTATCGATAGCTTAATCAGTGAAATTAAGCTCAGCGCCACAACCAGTGGCCAGATTGCGCATAGTAGCAGTGAAGTGAGTCAAACCAGCAGCCAGCTGAATGATAGCTTGCAAACCCTGAACAACAGCATCCGGCAGACGGCCAGCGCATGTCAGCAAGCTGACACCCAGTTAGCAAAGAGTGTAAACAACCTGCAACAGCTGGCCAACTCAGTAAGCGACTCTGCCCACGAATTGGAGCAACTGCGCAGTTCTGCTGACAATATTCAGCGGATAACTGAGGTTATCAACAATGTGGCTGATCAAACTAACTTACTGGCATTGAATGCGGCTATTGAGGCGGCACGTGCCGGGGAGCAAGGCCGGGGATTTGCTGTGGTGGCTGAGGAAGTAAGGGCATTGGCCAGCAAAACGTCTGGCGCCACTGCTGATATTGCAAAAATGTTGGCAGAAATCCGTCAGCAAAGTGGCCAGACGGCAGATCAAATGAGCTTACTGGTAACAAAAAGTGCTGAAGTTCAACAGCAGCTGCATCAGGTTACTTCGGGTTTCAGCCTTATCAATAGTGAAGTTAGCCTGGCCGCTGAAGCCAGCGGCCAATTGGAAAATGCGGGTAACAAGTTGGAGCAAACCAGCGCAGAGCTAACGCAGGCAATAAGCAGTATTAGCGGCACATTAAATGAAATAGAACGAAAAGGCAGCAGCATAGCCAATCAGGCTATTGATTTATCAACGGAAACCGAGAGTATTTACCTTGAGCTTAGTCAGCTCGGGCACAAAAGTTTTTATACCCCCATACTGCAGGAGGCACAACAAGCTGCCGAAGCCGTTGCCGCCTTGCTGCAGCAAGGAATTAGTAATGGTGAATATACTGAGCAGCAACTGTTTGCAAAAGAATATCAACCCATCGCCAATACCAATCCGCCCAAATTTCATACCGCTTACGACAGCTATACTGATCAGGTGCTTCCTCAGGTTCAGGAACCCATTTTAGCTCGGCATAGCCAGGTGCTTTACGCCGGTGCCGTGGACCGCAAAGGCTATTTTCCAACCCATAATAAAAAGTTCAGCCAACCGCTCAGCGGTGACTATAATAAAGATCTGATAGCCAATCGCAGTAAACGCATTTTTGATGATCGAACCGGCAGCCGCTGTGGCAGTAATACCGAAGCGATGCTACTGCAAACCTATAAGCGGGATACCGGCGAAATTCTGCATGACCTGTCTGTACCTATATTTGTCAACGGTAAACATTGGGGTGGCTTCAGGATTGGTTTTAAACGCTGAAGCAGTAATAGCAAGGATTGATAATAATGAACCGGAATCGCTCGTTTCTGCTGCTTGCCTGCCTGGTAAGCCTGCTAGGCTGTGCTGCCGCCACACTAGTGCAGCCCTATGATGAAAAGCTATTAACCGGTAGCGAACAGTTTTATCGTAAAGCAGCCACCATTATTGAACATAGCAAAATGCAAAGCCCGACAGAGCGACCCACTACAGAAGACCCTAGTCATCCTGGCCATAGTGCCAATATGGAAAACCTGTACGCTGAGCTGCTGATTGATACCAATATTCTGCTGCTGCGCGCTCTGGCAAACAGTGAGCAGGTTGATACCAGCGGTCAGCTCCTGCAAAGCAAGATTACCCGGTATATTGATAACGCCTTACCATCGAATTGCGATAACAGCGCCGATGATATCCGGGCCGAGTTCAGTTCGCTGACGGTTAAAAATTTTGTTGATTTAAAATGCCTGGTTGTGAACTGGCAGGCGCAGCATCAGGCAGCGCCGGGGAAAGTACTGACACAGGCGGACTGGTCTCGCCGGCATGTTTCGCTTGTCCGCTTTATCGTGGCAATACAGCAGGCTGAAGTTGCAAAACTGCGCCAGAGCGACCGTTAAAGGAGCCATCATGACTACGCTAAACCAAATTGACATTGGTAATGTACTGCAGGAAGCTCTGGCCAGTGCCAAAAACGCAGCCAAAGACAGTTGGCCCGCTGTCAGTGAGCTGGCGGATAACATTGCCCGCAGTATTTTAATTGACCTTGAATACGTCGCCCGTCAGAAAGTGCTGGGCCAGATTGATGAATACGGCGCCAAAATATTTCTGGAAGATCAACGTATGGTTGCCAGAGCACGTTTACGTTCGCTGGCCATTGTGACCTTGCAGCTGGCGGAGGATATCATCAACGCCATGCTGCGGGTGTTTAATGCTGCGGCCCAAAAAGCCCTTGGCTGGCTGCTATTTCCAGTCGGTTAATGGTTTAAGAGCTATCCGTAGTAAGTAATTAGTGGCGGTAATATACAAATAGCGGTTATCTGCTGACAGTGTTACATTAGCCGCTGATATACCGGTTTGAATAGTGCCTAAATGCTCGCCTGCAGGCGAGATTACCCACACGCCACCGGGGCCGGTTGCCACTATGGTCCCGCAGGGCAACACTTTTAAACCATCTGGCAAGCCGTTAGTAGTTTGCGCGGTTGCTGTCCCATCCACAAATAGTTCGCCCATGCCTAAACTGCCGTCTGGTTTAACCAAATAACGCCACCACTGCGCAGCACTTTTATCCGAGTTGGCGACATACAGCCATTGCTCATCCGGTGAGAATGCCAGACCATTGGGTCGGGTCAGGTTATCGATCAGCAGTGTGAGATTGCCGCTGCTATCCAACCGGTAGACACCATTTACACTAAGCTGCTTTTCGGCCGAGCTGTCACCGCCGGCAAGGCCATAAGGCGGATCGGTAAAATAGTAAGCGCCATTGCTATGCTGAACCAGATCATTAGGGCTGTTTAGCCGCTTACCGTTAAACTGACTAACTAAAGTTTGATACTGCGGCGCGCCATTATCAAAACCATTCAACAACGCTAAGCGGCGGTCGCCATGTTGCGCCAGCACCAGTTGCTTATCGTAGTTAAAAATAAGCCCGTTAGCGCCCTGCTGCCGGTTGTTTTCAGGATACAGGCCGGTATAACCAGACGGCTGAAGATATACCATTAAGCCTTGCTGTTCATTCCAGCGATAAACCATGTTTTCAGGCACGTCGGAAAACAGGATATCACCCGTAGCAGGATCAGCTACCGGCCCCTCTGCCCAGCTAAAACCCTCGGCCAGAACTTCCAGTGTTGCATCAGCTGCAAACAACTGCAGCATGTCAGGGTGCTGCACCTGCACCGGTTGTGCGGGCAACTTGCCAAATGCGAATGCACTGAATAGCCATAATGCAGTACCCGCTATTACCTTAAACCTCATTTCAATTCTTCCTGTATGTGTTGCAACTGCGCCAGCTAACTTGTCTGAAATGACAAAATTGCACTATCACTATAGTCCTGCTCAGCCCAATGTCAGGCATCTTGAGGTAATTATATGAGTTATCGTGACCATTTACCTGCGCCACCGGCTTTGCTAGCATGCCTTTTTTCACCATGACGCTACAACGATGTCAGACAACCTTATTACCACCTGGTACCTGCAGTTTCAGGGCCCGGCGCTGCGCCTTCCCCGCTGGCCGGCAGATTGCCTGTTAATGGAAGCAACCATTCCCAGCCCGGAACTCAGCCAGTTTTTATTCACAGCGGTCGGCAACCACTGGCGCTGGTTTAGCAGACTAAGCTGGGATTACCATCAATGGTTAAACCACTTAAGTACAGATAGGGTTCGCACCTGGGTGCTTTATCAGGAGGGCACAATAGCGGGCTTTATTGAACTTAATCTGCACCCGGCGGCAACGGAAGCACAGCCGCTGCCGCCGGCAACAAGGTTGGCGGCCAGCATCGAGCTGACGTTTTTTGGATTACTGCCCGCTTTTACCGGCAAAGGTCTGGGGCCAATATTGCTAACAGCAGCGGTGGCCTTAGCCCAGCAATGGTTAGCTGAGTTGGCTGCAACTGAGGCATCTGCGGCGCCTGCTGAGACCAACGAAACTGTAACAAATGTCTGGGTCCATACCTGCTCAGACGATCATCCGGCGGCACTGGCGACTTATCAGCAAGCGGGTTTCGCCATTTATCATACCAGCGAGGACGCAGCCGATACCCCGGAAAATTATGCTGACGCCGCGTTATGCCGTAATTACATTCTCTCACGCCTGGCCCAGTTTAAACGCCGTTAGCCGCCTGTCTGGCCAGCTGGTCCTATCCTTGCATAGTCTCTTACAAACATAAGTTCGCAGCGACATTTGCAGACAGGAGATACTATGAAGGTTGAATCATTCCGTGACTTACTCGACTGGACCTCAGGCTATCATCAGCATTTATCGAACTGCTTTACCGACAGTGCCAGTGTACAGTCAGATAAGCGCTCACAGATGTTGCTTAATTATCTGGCCGACAAGGAAATGGACCTGGCTACCCGGGTCCGGGGTTTTAAAGATGTTGGCGAAGACAAAGCGCTCAACACCTGGTGTACCGAGCATATTGATAAGCATCCCTTAATGGCAGAGGCTGCCTGTGATGATGCCTATACCACAATGGATTCCAACGCCATTATTGCTGAGGTTGAGCAACAACATCAAATCATCATTCTGCTTTATGAGAACCTGTACGACCGCAGCCCGAAGGAAGAAATTAAGGACCTACTGGCGAAGGTACGTGATTTGGAAAAGCAACAAGCTCAGCAAATGATGCAAGGCGCCAACCGCCTGGAAGACATTTAAACCCGCAGTTGCGCTGGCACCACAGGTAAGTTTTACCGCTTGGTCTGTAGAAGTTTTACAGCGTGCCTGCACCGGTTAATTACCGGGGCACACACGAAGAGAACCACAACATCACCCTGTACTTAACGTTTTACGATAAAAGGAGAGCATTTATGAATGAACCAAAACCCCTTTTAGGCAAGAAAGTAGCAATTTTAGCCACCAATGGTTTTGAACAAAGTGAACTAACTTCGCCACGCAATGCATTACTTAATGCCGGAGCTGAAGTCGATATTGTCTCGCAACGCGGTGGTGAAATTACCGGCTGGTCAGGTAAGAACTGGGCAGATGACGTTAAAGTTGATAAAACACTCGATGACGTAAAAGCAGAATATTACGACGGTTTAGTATTACCGGGTGGCCTGATTAACCCTGATACTTTGCGGCAGGACAAAAACGCTATTGCCTTTATCCAGGGCTTTTTCAGTGATACCGCCAATAAACCGGTGGCCGCTATCTGCCATGGCCCATGGTTACTGGCAGAAGCCGGCGTGTTAAAAGGCCGCAAGGTGACATCTTATGGCAGTATCAGTACCGACTTAAAAAATGCCGGTGCTAACTGGGTAGATGAGCCGGTAGTGGTCGACAACGGCCTGGTAACCAGCCGCAACCCGGACGACCTGCCGGCGTTCAATAAAAAAGTATTGGAGGAAATACGCGAAGGCCGGCACCACGCTTAGCTGCTTTGCTATCATTTACTGACTATAAACTAAGCACCAAAGTTCTGTAACCGGGCTTTGGTGCTTAACCGGTGAAAAGATCAAACTGGCAGTGGAATAAATTCTTCTTCATCGCCTGGCACCTTCGGAAAACGGCCCTGCTGCCAGTCCAGCTTGGCTTGCTCTATTCGTTGCTTTTGACTGGATGCAAAATTCCACTCCATATAGCGCTTGCTAATGGCTTCCCCTCCAATTAGCGCTATCCGGCTTGGTTTTGTCGCTGTAATAACCACGCCTTCGGTCGGCCCCAGCACCGCGAGCTGCCGCGCTTTTAACTGGCTGTCCTGCAAATTAAGCTGGCCCGAGACCAGATACAGGCCACGTTCGGGTGCAACCGGCAACTGCAGACTCTGGCCCGCTTGCAGGGTAGCTTCAAGGTACAGTGTCTGATAAAAGGTTTTCACTGGTGAACTCAGGCCGTAGGCTTCACCAATCAGCACCCGCACCGGTACGCCGTCAATCAGGCCGCCAGGTATGGTGGCAGCGGGATAGTGATAAAAGGCCGGTTCAGTTTCTTCATCCGCTTCAGGCAATGCCATCCAAAGCTGCAAACCGTGTAGCCGGTGTACCTGGTTGGTGACTTCAGCACGCTCTCGCTCTGAGTGAACAATGCCCTTGCCGGCTACCATCAGATTAATGTCACCAGGCGTTATCGGCTGATAGCTGCCTAACGAGTCACGATGCAGAATTTCGCCGTCAAACAAATAGGTAACAGTAGCGAGGTTAATGTGCGGGTGTGGTCGCACATTAACACCGCTTCCGGGCGCAAATTCGGCGGCGCCCATTTCATCGAAGAAAATCCAGGGCCCGATACTGCGCTGTTGCCGCACCGGTAAGCAGCGCCGCACGGTAAACCCTCCTAAATCATGTGGTCGGGGCTCAATAATCTGCGCAATAGCTGCACAGCCCTGTTCGACTTCACACTCAGCTTCTGGATTTTTACTGGTAATACTCATCCTGTTCTCTCTCTGTAAACAGCGACTCTGCCACATGGAATAAGTAAAGCAGCGCGCAGCTGCAAAGTAAATCGCAGAAAAGCGTGCCGGGCTCGCTGCCAGGCGTGAAAGCTTCAACATTACGACGGCACGCGTTTGCGAGTGACTTATCAGCCTCGGTTACCACTTCAATTTAAGGTTTACTTCAGGTTGACAACCAGTTATTTCGGCTTCACAAATCAGCTTTTCATTTATAATCAGTTGAAGTACTGCTGCTTTGTATGACTTAATGTACTATAAATTCCAGTATGAAAAGTAGAGAGGCTTTGTTGAGCCCAATTAAACCCCGCCGCTCACTGGTACGTAAACTGACCCGGCAAAACCTCACTGTTTTGCTGGGTAGTATGCTGATTACCTTCACCCTGATTGCAATAATGCTGTGGCTGACTGCCCGTGAGCGCCAGGGCAGTGCGGCAGAGCTGGCCGCTATTCAACTGGCAAATAATGTATCTGCCATGTTGGTGTTCAATGACCCCGATGCCGCTGAACATGAACTGGAATTACTTGTCAAAAGCCGCGATATCAAAGCCGTGGCACTGTATAGTGCTGACGGAGAGTTATTCGCTTCTTTAGCAGATGTACCAACCCTACCCTGGCAACCATTGCCAGCTTTAACCCAACCGGTAAGACGTTATCAGGGGCTGGAAATTGCCCTTACCGTGCCAGTAATCGTTCGGGATAACATTGAAGGTGTACTGTATGTCAGCGAGAGTTTGCATCAGTTAATGAACTGGTTCCTGCGGGGCTTATTTATCATTTCAGCATTGATGATTGTTATTTATTGGTTTGCCGCCAGACTGTTAATATCGCTGCAACGCAAAGCGCTCTCACCTTTAGTTGACTTGTCGGCTCTGGCAGAAAAAGTCGCCAGCGAGCGGAATTTTTCGTTAAGAGCATCAGTGGTCGACAATGACGAAATTGGCAGCCTAACCCAGCGCTTTAATGAGTTGTTGAAAAGGGCAGAAATCTGGCAGGAAGAGCTAAGCAGCAAATTACAACAACAGGCAGCCCGGGGAGATGAACTGGAACATCTTGCAATGAAAGACAGCCTGACCCAACTGCCGAACCGACATAGTTTCACTGAGCTGTTAAACCAGATGGTGCTTGATAGTATCAACAGTAATATGATGTCGGCACTGATGTTTATCGATGTCGATAATTTTAAATTTGTGAATGATAACTTTGGTCATGATGCCGGTGATGAAGTGCTGATAGAGATCAGCGGCCGGATCCAGGCTGCTATCCGGGCTGACGATACCTTGTGTCGGCTGGGGGGTGACGAGTTCGCCCTGTTGCTGCCCAAACAGGTAACGCCGCAACTTACTGAGCAAGTGTGTCAGAGGTTAATACACAAGATCAACCAACCTATTTGGGTGAAAAACAAACAAATGCCGGTAACATTAAGTATCGGCGTGGCATTGTGTCCAGAGCACAGTAACAGCGCAGCGACATTACTGCAGCTGGCAGACGAGGCCATGTATCAGGCAAAAAGGGCGGGGAAAAATGGTTATCAGATATACAGTGCTGATTAAAGCGCTGCTTCTTTGTCTGAGCAGCGCAGAGCTACAGGCACAACAGGTTCCAACCCTGGAAGAACTGCTGCAGCAGCCTACTGCAACTGATCCTACTCTGATTGAGGTATCAACCTCAGCACGCCATGCCCAGAGTGCCGGTAAGTCAGCCCAAGTTACGTATATCATAACTGATGAAGAGATCCGCCGGTTCAGCCTGAGAAACCTGATTGAAATTCTCAGTTTATTTCCTGGCTTATATGTCAGCTCAGACACCAGCTACGGCTATCTGAGCGCCCGCGGTATAGGCCGGCCAGGTGATTACAATGCACGAGTATTGCTGCTGGTTGATGGTACCAGGGTTAATGACAATATTTATGATGCAGGCATGATTGGCAATAACTTTTATATTGATCCGCAACTGATAGATAGGGTGGAATACAGTCCGGGTAGTGGCTCAGCTTTATATGGCAATAATGCGTTTTTGGGTGTGGTTAACGTTATAACAAAGCGGGGTAATAAACTGCAGGGGGGGCAGCTCGCCCTCGCCGCAAACCAACGCGATCAGATAGACTTATCAATGTCTTATGGCCTGCGCCATGCCAGTGGGCATGAAGGCTGGGTATCGCTTAGCCGAAGCCAGCAAGATGACATTGCGTTTGCCGATATTAACCCGCCAGAACCTGTATTATCACAACAGACGTTAAATAATGACCTTAACCATAAATTGGCAGCCAGCTATCGTTATCGACGGCTGCAATTACAAATGGCAGGCGTGGCACGGACCCGACAGGAGCCAGTCGTGCTGGCAGAAGATCCAGGTCGCAGCGATATTTTCAAAATAACGAACCGCAACTACTTTATTTCGCTGCAACACGGTCTAAGCCTGAGCGACAAGTCTGAGCTCTACACGCATCTATCAACCAACGGGTTTGACCTTACCACGTTTACCCCGTTTATCTTTCCAACCGGCGAGCTACGCCGTTACCACTTTGATGTAACCGGCAGATGGACCAATCTCGATCTCCGCTTAAGTTATCAACCCGGACCATCTCATCATTTGCTGTTTGGTGTTGATGGCCAACACGACCAGCATCAGAGTTATCAGTTCAGTATTGATGATGTTATTCCGGTGCTAGGGGTCAGCAGCAATAACAACAGAATTGGATTGTACCTGCAGCATGGCTGGCAATTTACTGATAACCATAAATTTATCAGTGGTTTTCGCTACGATTACACTGAACAGAATGTTCGGGAGTTCAGTCCTAAGCTCGGCTGGATTTGGCAGCTGACTGATCTGCAAAGTGTCAGGCTCAGTTACGGCACGGCTTTTCGTGCGCCCAATGAATATGAGCAGAAAAGTAATTTATATAATGAGCTACCTGTACCAGCATCTGAGTTAATCGATACGCTTGAGGTAAACTGGCAGGCCCAACTTGCTGATGACTGGTCTGTCAGCGCCACCTTTTATCACTCACAGGTGCGCAATCTCATTACCGGGAATTATGGTGAAAGTGCCATAGTGCAGTTTTTCAATGACCGTGCCGTCGAAGCCTACGGTATTGAAACTACTGCTGCGAAAACATGGCAAAGCGGAGCAAAACTGCAACTTTCTGCAAGTAGCCAACGGGCCCGTTATAAAAATGATCAGATGGAATTAACCAACTCGCCGGAACATCTGTTTAAAACGCAGTACAGCCAACCGCTATGGCGGGATGATCTGCATATTAACTGGCATATGTTTGCGACATCAGCCCGAACCAGCCGTCTCGGCCAAATGCCCGGTTATGCCAGGCATGATCTGCTTTTATCCTGGCAGTACAACCCAAAGTTGCATATCGTGCTGGGCCTGAAAAATGTCTTTGATAAAACCTACGTTGACGCCCCGCTGCCGTCAGCAGCTGCGCTGCGGCAACCCAGACGCACGGCAGAGTTATCAGTTAACTGGAATTTCTTCTGATGAGCAGGTTGCTGGTGGTGTTTATCATTGCAGCTGGTGCTTGCCTGATCTCGCCTGTCCGCGCCCAACCGGCCCAGGCAACGTTAAAAGCAGCTTTGTTGTACCGGTTTGTCCAGTATAGTGAATGGTCAGATAATCCACCGGCGCAGCAGCATTACTGCATCGCCCAGGATACCGGAGTATTTAATTCGCTAACAGAGATACTGGCGAAACAGGCCCAGGTCTCGCTGTTAACGGCCGCCGATCAGGCATCAGAATGCACCGTATTATATTTAACTGCAGAACTTGCCTCCAAACCCGAATGGTCGCAGTTGCTGCAAGCATCCGACCGCCTCACAGTGGTAGAAGGTGCTGAGCTATTTCGGCAGGGTGCAATGTTTGGTCTGATTGCCGAACCAAACCGGATATCGTTCCGGGTTAACCTGACAATAGCAAGGCAACAGGGCTTTCACCTCAGCGCCCAGATGCTAAAGTTAGCGAAAGAAATTCATTAGCACAGCAAGCCCTGGCTGCCAGTTTTCGCCTGTTTTGTTTCTTTTGCCGCGACATTATCTGCGAATGTCAGCTAAGCTGAATGGTAAATAATAGGGACTGGCTACAAAATGGAATTTATTCAAGAACTACTTAACGGCGATTTTATGCCGCATGGTCATTGTTTGCTATGGCGCACAGACTTACTGGTCCTGCATGTCGGTGGCGACCTGTTAACCTTTATAGCTTATATGCTAATCCCGGTTGGCCTGGTTCGGCTGGTTCGGGCGCGGGATGACTTGCGTTTTGACTGGATGTTTCTGATGTTCGCCGGCTTTATTTTTTTCTGCGGTGCCACTCACCTACTTGGCATCATTAATGTCTGGCATGGTTATTACTATATCCATGGCATTATAAAATCAGCCACTGGCCTTATATCGATCGCTACCGCCATTTTACTCTGGTATCTGCTACCGCACGCGATTAATCTGCCGAGCAAGCGCAATATGCAAGCTAAAATTGCTGAGCTTACCCGGGCAGAACAGCGTCTGGCAGAGTCAAATTTGCGACTGGAAGCGGAGGTAAAAAAGCGCACGGCGCAATTAGAGAAAATGGCAACAACGGATGAGCTAACGAATTTGATTAATCGTCGCGAAACGATGCGGATCCTGGATATTGAAATCTCACGGGCTACCCGTCAGCATACGCCGCTTAGCATAATGATGCTGGATTTAGATGATTTTAAAGCAATTAATGATAATTTTGGCCACCAGATTGGGGACCAGACACTGAAAACTGCGGCAGAGTGCTGCTGCCAGCAGCTGAGAAAAACCGATTATGTTGGCAGAATAGGCGGTGAGGAGTTCCTGATTATTCTGCCTGACACAACAATTGACCGGGCGGTTGAGCTGGCAGATCGTATCCGGATTTCGCTGCAGCAATACACGTCAGCAAACAACAGCATCCCTCTTTGTACTGCCAGCATAGGGGTAGCCCAATGCCACAAGACTGATAATTCTGCCAGCCTTATCCAACAGGCAGATGAAGCGCTTTATCAGGCAAAAGCAGCAGGGCGCAACCGGGTGTGTCAGGCTAAACTTTAGTAGCGAAACCAAGCGTTGCAGGCAGACTGACAGCGTCATCGTAGCCTAAGGCTGTTCAGCAGACACTGAAAGATCCGGACTAAGATGGTAGACTGATGCTATTAGCATGTACCGGGTGTTTATGATGCGCATTGTGTTGTTGTCTTTTCTTTTTGCCTGGCAGGTTTTCGCCGCGCCGAAAACGCTGCAGGTAGCGGTAAATATCGGCCCGCCCTGGGCGTACTATCAGGAAGATGAAGGTGTCACAGGTATAGACGTCGAAATTATCCGGCATATTTTCAGCACGATGGGCTATAACACCGAGTTTCAGCTGTTAGGTTATAACCGCCTTATTAAAGAATTTAACGAGGGCAAATATGATGTCGCCAGCCCCGCGGCGTTTCCGCCAGAACATGGCCATTTAACCCAAACTTATCTTCCGTTTGAAGACGTAGCCGTATCTTTAAAAAGCGAAAATCACACTATTGATTCTATTGCAGATTTAGCTGAAAAAAACATTATTGCCTATCAATTCGCCCAATCAGTACTGGGCGAGGAATTTGCCAACGTGGTGCAGGACGCCAATTATTTAGA
The DNA here is from genome assembly GCF_019100565.1 of Arsukibacterium indicum. Lineage (GTDB taxonomy): Bacteria > Pseudomonadota > Gammaproteobacteria > Enterobacterales > Alteromonadaceae > Alishewanella > Alishewanella indicum. The sequence continues at coordinate 202,258 of NZ_JAHRID010000009.1, forward strand.
AATTGCTGAGCGGGAGTTACAATTAAAGTTGCTGGTAAATCACCGGACTGATGTCGTAATCGGCGAGCGCAGGTTATTGGTTTATATTATGCAGCAACACTTTCCAGGCCAGCAATTAGCCATACATCCAATATTTAACACCACTTCGTACGGTGCCATTATTAAAGACTCTGCGTTGCAGCAACAGTTTGATGAACAGCTAAGTAAACTAAAAGCATCTGGCCATTATGATGAAATATTAAACAAGTGGCCTTGATCTGGGCTTTCATTAGATATGGGTTAATCGCAAGTAGTAAAAGGACAGCCGTAATGTTGACTTTAATCGTCCGGATTCTTTGCCTGGCAGGCCTGTGTTGTTGCTTCGCTTATGCTGCAGAAAACCAAATAACCATTACCGTACCGGCCCCCCGCTCATTGCATGATATTTCCCATGACTACCATATACGCCTGTTAGATATCGCTTTGGCCAATTCGGGGATGGACCGCAGCAACGTTATTGTCAGGCAAGTGCCTGCTATTTCTGAGGGCAGAGCAAAAGTTGAGTTAAAAAAAGGTACCTTAATAAATTTATACTGGCTTGGCGCAGAAACGGCACTGGCGGACGATTTAATCGCTATTGAAATTCCAACAACGCGCGGTCTGATTGGTTTTCGGAAGTTTATTATCGCTAGAACGCAGCGACAGGAGTTTGCCGGGATTAATTCGCTGTCTGCGCTCAGTCTTAAAATTGCATGTCAGGGGCAGCACTGGGCCGATACCACCATTCTAACTCAGGCAGGCCTCAGGGTTACCACGTCAGTAAATTATGAAACACTGTTTCAGATGGTAGCGCTGGGCCGTTGTGACTATTTCCCGCGGGGCTATCACGATGTGTTGTTGGAACTTGAGCAGCGGGCTACCACCTATCCGGAGCTCATGCGCTATGACGATATTATGCTGCACTACCCCTTTGCCGTGTTCTTTTATGTGTCAAAATCGGCTCCTGAGTTAGCGGAAAAACTGCAAGCCGGCATGGAAATAGCCGCAAAAACTGGTCAAATAAACGAATTAATGCAGCAGCATCCGCTGACCAAAGCAGTATTTCCGCTGATTAATGGCAAGCCTGAGTTCTTTTTAAGCATCCCTAACCCAACCATGCAGTTTGATGATATTTCTAATCCAGATTACTGGATAACGCCGTCAGATTTTGGGATAACGACTCAATAGTAGTCAAGGTCACAGCAGTTTGTCGGTGAAACTTACAAATTGCTAGTGATAATAAGGGCTACTCCACACTTTAACGGGATCAAAAGATAGCGATGTCCCAGCGCCAATGCATCATCTAACACCCGGTTGGTTTGGTGTAACAACGGCTGTAACATCACGTGCCCGGCAGGCGCTGACAAGCCAGGTTCGCCAAGCCATGTTACAATTTGCCCTGCCGGCTTGCCAAACAAACCGGCAAAGGCCAGTTTACCGGCAAACCCTGAGCCCAACACCAGCCCGGCACCAGCCAGCACCTTAATAATATGGCGGCGCCGGTCATCAACCAGACTGTGCTTATCCCAATCAAACTTACGCCGCGCTAACTCACTTTTCATGGCAAAACCTAATCGTTTGCACCGTGTCGTTTATTGCATAGAATGTAAGCCAATTAAATTTCCCTCTGTATCGCGGACAACAGCACAGAATCCGTGATCCCCGATAGACATTTTATGCTGATGAACACTGCCACCATGCGCTGCAGCGCGATCTGCTGTTACACCGCAATCATCACAACCAAAATACACCAGGGTACCACCACTGCCAGGCGTATAACCTGCCATCTTAACCAGGCTGCCGCCAGCTCCGTAATAATTCATGCCGTTTTCTTTGTCCATTGGAAAAAACCACATGTCCATTTCCATCTCCGGCGTGGGTGATGGCATCTGCACCAGCTCGATTTCAAATAGCGCCTGATAAAAAGCTTTGGCACGCGCCATATCGTTTACGTAAATTTCAAAGTGCACTACCGGGTTATGTTTCATTGGCTCGCTCCTGGTCTGTCAGAATTAAAGTGATTATAAGTTACATAGCCGTGGCATGAGGCCCGGCATCAGCGACAAATGCTGCAGCAAAGATAGCAGTGATTAACTTACTTTACGTAGTCGGATAAACAATATGTAGATCGACAAGGAGCGGAAATAACACGAAAAAAAACTATCGCTTAGCTACAGGTAAATTGAATTTAATGTTCTGAAAGTATTTGGTGCCTAGGGTCGGACTCGAACCGACACGGAGTTTCCCCCGGCGGATTTTGAATGAAACGCTTGTAGACTCTTGATGCTATTAATTCAATAGCTTAACAGAGAAAATCCTCCACCTTTATGAAAACTTCACAAAAGGTGTTTCGATTTCAGGAGTCTAGTTATGGCAAAAATCCTTGAAAAACACCAGCTTACACCTAACCTTCAAATCCACAAGCAATCTAACTGTTACAACTGGATTGCTCGGTTAAAAATCAAAAACGTCTACCTGTCCCGTTCTACCAAAACCCGTGACTTACCAGAGGCAATCGCAAAAGCTCACCGCCTCCTAATCGAATATGAGATCCGCTTTGAGACGAATAATTTTGTAATCGAATCTAAGCGCTTCTCGTATATTGCCGAAAAAGTCATCCACCAAATGAGAGTAGCAATGGCAACAGGCACCGGAAAAGTCATCTATGATGACTATATTGGTGCACTCAATAAATACCATATCCCTTTCTTTGGTGACACCCACATTACGCGTATCGATGCAGATCAACTTGACGATTTTGACGTGTGGCGTGTCAAAGAGTTAGGCAGGATACCGGCTAAATCCACGATCCAAAACCACAACTCAGCAATGCAAATGGTATTCGATTTTGCGGTCAAACGTAAGTACATGCTGATATCTCAAGTACCGACTCTGGAAAACAAAGGCGCTAGTGGTTCAAGGCGTGCCGCATTCACGGTAGATGAATATGCGCGAGTAAGAGAACAAGTAGTACAGATGGCCAAGGAAGGCAGACGGGAGAAAACCCGCCAACTCCGCGAGTTACTTATAGACTACATGGATTTTGCTATTCTGACTGGCATGCGGCCTGGCTCAGAAATGGATAATCTAACATGGGCTGATTTACACCCTGAACGGGATGACTCGCAGATACGGTTTTATGTCACTGTGAGGAAGGGCAAGACGACAAAATATACCGGCACCCGCGAGATCGTGTGTAAAGCAGCAATAGTCAAAGTGCTGAACCGACTATCAGACCGTTTCCCTGATCGAGTTGGTACTGAGCAGCTGTTCCGTCTCTCTGATGGCTCAACCTCTAAGGAAATGAACAGACATTTCGATAATGCTTTAGAATTGATTGAGTTGAAGAATTCACAATATGGGCAAAGAAGTTTATATTCGCTAAGGCACAGCTACATTACGTGGGAACTGGCAGCACAAAACGTCAGTATTGATGTGTTAGCGCGGCAGTGTGGCACTGGCATTCAAATGATTGAGCAACATTATAGCCACGTCATCCCGAGAATGTTCGGTCGGCAATTGTCCGGGATTGAGCTGGAAACCAAAGAGAGAGTCGTTCGGCAGTTTGAAGACGTAACTTACGATGAGCAGTTACGGCAACGCATGGACGAATGGGCATACAACTATAAGCATCGAGGCTATATCTAGCAGGAGGCAGCGTTGGCGTATCAGGAACGAGTTGCAGTAATGGAGGGGTTATACCTTTATACTCAGACCAATTCAAAGCGCTGGTACGCCCGCTTTAAAGTCGATAAAAAGCACGTTACCTTTTCGACCGGCGAGACCGAGTTAGAAAAAGCGAAAGTTGTAGCAATTGATGCAATGTACAAGCGTCGAGCAGAGATAAAACTTGGTATTGCGGCTGGTGCTCAACCGTTTACCGCACTTGCGAATGAGGTCATTGCTGATCTTGAGGCGTTGATTGATAAAGGCGTTTCAAAGAAGAATAACTCAATCTACAAAGGCATTCTGCTGAACTACCATATCCCATTTTTCAAAGACCAGCGCATAGACCAAATCACGCAGTCTGATATGGACAACTTCCATCGTTGGCGCGAAGTGAAGTTTGGCCGGCAACCATCAAAATCTACTTTACAAAGCCACAATGCTGCACTCAGTAAAATTTACGACAAGGCATTAAGAAAAGGCCAAATCACCAAATACCATATTCCAGCTTTTGAAACTGACGGCAAACGGCAAGAACGTCGTGCCGCTTTCACATGGGAAGAGTATCGCAAAATCTCTGACTTTATTACTGACGAGATGCAACGGACTAAAAACAAGAAAAGCAAAATGCTTCTTGAGCTGATGGAAGACTACATCGACTTTGCGCTGGCAACGGGTATGAGGCCAGGCACAGAGATTGAACACGTACAGTGGCGCGATATCAGTTTTAGATTGGCAGATGGTGTACCAGAAATCACCGTAGCCGTTCGTAAAGGCAAAACTACTTTATATACCGGTACTCGGCAAGTTGTTGTACGTAGCGACTTCGTTGCCAATCTTGAACAACTCGTTGAACGCTTCCCAGATCGAAAAGCCGATGACAAAGTGTTCCGACTATCTGACGGTACAGAACCTAAAAGCCTGAGCAGAAAATTTACCGATATCCTTGAGAAACTTAATCTGCGGCAGAGCCCATACGGTGAACGCACCCTTTACTCACTTCGCCACTCTTACATCACTTGGAATTTAAAGAGTAAGGCTGATTACGCAGCACTAGCAAAACAGTGCGGGACAAGCATTGAAATGATTGACAGAACATATAGTCATTTACTGCCGACGATGTTCAGGCAGGAGTTTAGTGGGGTGATGTATGAGCAAAAAGAGCCTGACTCGTTGAAGCGCCGTGAAATCAGTAAGAAAGCCAAGGAGTCAAATATTAGGAGTTATGCTTGGTTTGCTGAAAATTATGAGAAACGTAAGTTTGTTTAGTGAATTTTCAGGGGGATAAAACCTTTATCAAGGGAGCCAATAATAAATATCTAAATCAACACGCGCTATTCGTTTTCGTTGAGCTACTCGTGTTGCAACAGTTTGAAACTCTCTGCTTATCTCGGGGGTAAGTCTTTTAATAGTGCACCATTTAGGCAAATTCACACCCTCTGGCTCCTTTTTCAATGCATAAGCTACATGGCTATCAAGCGGTATTTCAAGCCATTTTCTAATTCGCGAAAGATCGTAGTATTCGCAAAGGTCCTTGTTATATGTAACATCTCTTAAGAACAAATTTAGTGCTTTCCTTGCAGCTCCCCAGCTTTTTGCATTAGTGGGAAATTGATTATAAATATTGGGTAAGCGGATTAAATGGTTGATCTTACCTTTGCATGAGAGTGAGACAGACCGGCATCTCATCGGATTATCTGGTT